>NZ_LT707065.1:2400000-4800000 GCF_900156745.1 Achromobacter sp. MFA1 R4
GAAAATCAGATGCAGTGGGCGGGAGAGCGTCATGCGGATTCGTCGGGCAGTTGGGTGCGGTGGCGCACCAGCAGGGGATCGTGGTCGGCGAAGCGCTGCGCCAGTTGCTCCACCACGTAGACCGAGCGGTGCTGGCCGCCGGTGCAGCCGATGGCCACGGTCAGGTAGTTGCGGGTGTCCTGGGTATACATGGGCAGCCAGCGGTTCAGGAAGCCGGCGATGTCGTCGATCATCTGGCCCACCTGCGCGTACCCGGCCAGCCACGTCGCCACGGGTTCGTCGCGGCCCGTCAGCGGACGCAGGTTGCGGTCGTAGTGGGGGTTGGGCAGGCAGCGCACGTCGAACACCAGGTCCGCGTCGCCCGGCACGCCGCGCTTGTAGGCGAACGATTCGAACGTCAGCACCAGCGGCGCGCGGTCGGCCTTGATCAGGTCGCGTATCCAGGCGCGCAACTGACCGGGCGTCAGGTCCGACGTGTCGATGACGTGCTCCTGTTCGCGCAGCGGCGCCAGCAGCTCTCTTTCAAGGGCGATGCACTCGGTCAGCGACGGGGCCGTCCCGCCGCGCTGCAGGCGGTCGGTCAGCGGATGGCGGCGGCGCGATTCCGAATAGCGCTGCACCAGCGTGGCCGTGTTGGCATCCAGGAAGACCACGCGCAGGCTGGTGCCCATGGCGCGCAGCGCGGTGACCACGTCGGGCAGTTCGGCCAGCTCGCCCGGAGAGCGCACGTCGATGGCGACCGCCACGCGTTCCATGCCGTCGTCACGCGCCTGGGCAATGAATTCGGTCAGGAAGCGGACGGGAAGGTTGTCGACACAGGTGTAGCTGGCGTCTTCGAGCATGCGCAGCGCGACGGATTTGCCGGAGCCGGAAATGCCGGTGACGAGGACGACTTTCAACATGGACATGATTGTGGCACGCTTTTCCAGGACGATGCCGGCGGGATAGCATCTGATATGGCCATAAACTCGAGATCTGCGCCTGTTGCCCCCCGCGCGCCCTGACGTAAGCTTGGGGCCGGAGATTCAGCAGGTCCACCGCAGTTCTACCGCAGTTCTACCGCAGTTCTACTTTACGCGCCCCGCCGTCACGATTCGGGGATTGGAATTCGACCTAGATGTTAGCCCTCATTTCCTCTCGTCGTGTTTCACTGCCGCGGTTTTGGGCGTTCCACCGGACTCTGGCAGCCGCGTTTGTTGTCTTTATCGCTACGCCCGCGTCGGCGCAGGAGGCCGCGCAGCCAAGCCTGCAGCCGGACACCATGGCGGCGCGCGTCGCGGCCTGTACGGCCTGTCACGGCGCGCAGGGCAGGGCGGGGGCCGACGGCTACTATCCGCGGCTGGCGGGCAAACCGCAGGACTATCTCTATCACCAGCTCCTGAATTTCCGCGATGGGCGGCGGCAGTACCGGCCGATGACGCATTTGCTGGCCGGTCTGCCCGACGACTACCTGCGCGAAATGGCCGCCTACTTTTCCGAGCAGCACGTGCCGTATCCGGCGCCCGCGCGCGCGGACGTGTCCGCCGCCACGCTGGAGGCCGGCCGCCGGCTCGCCATGGAGGGCGACGCGGCGCGCGGCCTGCCCGCCTGCGCGTCCTGTCACGGCGCGGCCCTGAGCGGCATGCTGCCAGCCATTCCCGGCCTGCTGGGACTGCCGCGCGACTATATCGGCGCGCAGATCGGCGGCTGGAAGAACGGCCTGCGCCGGGCCGCGGCGCCGGACTGCATGGCGGACATTTCCAACACGCTTACCCCCACCGACATCGGCGCCCTGGCGGCGTGGCTGTCGTCGCAACCCGTCGTCGAGCCCTACGTGCCCGACGCCGCGGATTCGGTCCGGCTTCCCGCGCAATGCGGCAGCCAGGCGCAGCGCTGAGACGGGGGCGCACATGAAGCTGATGAAAAGACTCCTCGCCGTCCTGTTGCTGGCTGCCGTCGCGGCGGCCGGCGGGCTGTACTGGCTGGGCACGCGCGACGACGCCAGCACCGGATCCGCCGCGGCGGTGGCCGACGGCACGGCCCTCATCGAGCGCGGCCGCTATCTGGCGCTGGCCGGCAACTGCATGGCCTGCCACACCAGTCGCGGCGGCAAGGCGTATGCCGGCGGCACGCCGATTCCCACACCGTTCGGCACGGTCTACGGCCCCAACATCACGCCGGACCCCGAGACGGGCATCGGCGCCTGGTCGGCCGACGACTTCTGGCAGGCGCTGCACAACGGCAAATCCAAAGATGGCACGCTGCTGTATCCGGCGTTTCCGTACACCGAATACACGCGCGTCACGCGCAGCGATTCCGATGCCCTGTATGCCTATCTGCGCAGCGTCTCGCCCGTCAAACAGGCCAGCCGGCCTGCCGACCTGGACTTCCCCTACGACCAGCGCGTGCTGCTGGCCGCCTGGCGCGCGCTGTACTTCAAGCCCGGCGTACAGGAACCCGATCCCGGCCAGTCGGTCCAGTGGAATCGCGGCCGCTACCTGGTCGACGGCCTAGGCCATTGCGCCGCCTGCCACACGCCGCGCAACAGCCTGGGCGCCTCGCGCGCGGGCGACGCGCTGGCGGGCGGCGTGATCCCGGTGCTTGACTGGTATGCGCCGCCGCTCACGAACGAGATGCAGACCGGCATGGGGCGCTGGACGGCGCAGGATATCGCCACCCTGCTCAAGACGGGCATCTCCGCGCATTCGACCGTCAGCGGGCCGATGGCGGAGGTCGTGCTGGGCAGCACCCAGCACCTGAGCGATGAGGACGCCCTGGCCATCGGCGTGTACCTCAAATCGTTGCCCGCCACGCCACCGGCGGCGACGGCGCGGACCGCCAGCGCGGCGCCCGCGGCGATGGAACTGGGCGGCAAGCGCTATCTCCAGCAATGCGCGCAATGCCACCAGCCGGATGGCACGGGCAGCGGCACGGCATGGCCGGCGCTGGCGGGCAATCCGACGGTCACCGCGCCTTCGCCGGTCAACGCCATCCGCATGGTGCTCGACGGCGGCTTTGCGCCCGCCACGGCCGCGAACCCGCGTCCCCACGGGATGCCGCCGTTCGGACAGGTGCTCAACGACGACGACATCGCGATGGTCGTGACCTACATCCGCAATAGCTGGGGCAATGAGGCGGGCGCGGTGAGCGCCCTGGACGTCAAGCGCGCGCGGGCGGCGTCGACCTTGAACTAGCGCACGCCGCGCGCGCCAGGTCGCCCAGCGTGCGGATCGCGGCGTCGATGCCCGCATCCCAGGGGTGGCCGTAGTTCAGGCGCAGCGCGCTGCCGAACTGTCCGCTGGCCGAGAAGATCGGGCCCGGCGCGACGCTGATGCCGCGGGCCAGCGCCTGGTGGTGCAGCGCCAGCGCGTCCACGGCGGCGGGCAGCTCCAGCCACAGAAAGAATCCGCCCTGCGGCCGCGTCACGCGCGTGCCCGCGGGGAAGGCCTGCGCAATGGCGTCGGCCATGCGTTCCTGCTGCGCCTGCAGGGTCTGGCGCAGCCGGCGCAGGTGGCGATCGTAGCCGCCTTGTTCCAGGTATTCGGCGATCGCGCCCTGCGCGGGACCGGACGCCGACAGCGTCGACGACAGCTTCAGGCGTTGCACGCGCTGCGTGTAGCGCCCCGCGCTGGCCCAGCCGATGCGGTAGCCCGGCGCCAGGCATTTCGAGAACGACGAGCAATGCAGCACCAGCCCACGCGTATCGTAGGCCTTCGCGGGCACGGGCCGCGCCGCGCCGAAATACAGTTCGCCGTAGACGTCGTCCTCGATCAGCGGGATGTCGTGCCGCGCGAGCAGCTCGACGAGTTGGCGTTTCCTGTCGTCGGGCATCAGGCAACCCAGCGGATTCTGGAATTGCGTCATCAGCCAGCAGGCGCGCGGCGAATGGCGCAGGATGGCGGCCTGCATCGCGTCCAGGTCGATGCCGGTTCGCGGATGCGTGGGCACTTCCAGCGCCTTGAGGCCGAGGCGTTCCAGGGCCTGCAGCGCGCCGTAGAACGTCGGCGCCTCGACCATGACGGTGTCGCCCGGCTGCGTGACCGCCTGCAGGCAGAGATTGAGCGCCTCGAGCGCGCCATTGGTGACGACGATGTCGCTGGCGGGCAGGTTGATGCCGCCGATCAGGTAGCGCAGCGCGATCTGCCGGCGCAGGCGCGGGTTGCCAGGCGCCAGGTCGTCCACGGTGTCGCGCGGATCCTGGCGTTTCAGGTGCGTGGCCATGGCCTGCGCCAGGCGCGGCAGCGGAAACAGCAGCGGGGAAGGGAACGCGGAGCCCAGCGGCGTGACGTCGCGGTTGCGCACCGAGCCCAGGATGTCGAAGATCCGTTCGCTGATGGCCAGCGCCGTCGATTCGCCGTCGGGACAGGAAGCGCCGGGTTCGGGCGGCAGCGATTCGGCCGGCGCGTTGACGTAATAGCCCGAGCGCGGCTGGGCGCGGATGAGGCCGCGCGCTTCAAGCAGGTAATAGGCCTGGAATACCGTGGAGGGACTGACGCCCCGCGCGGAACAGGCATCGCGCACCGAGGGCAGTCTGTCGCCGGCGCGCAGCACGCCGCTGGCGATCGACGTGGCGATCTCGTCGGCCAGGGTCTCGTAAAGGCTCACGATGCCGCAGGGCGACGACGCGGGCTCATTTGCTGCTTTGGAGGATCGCCATGGCCTGGCGTTCCATGAACTCGCCCAGCGTATCGATGCCGCGCAGCTTCAGGATGGTGTTGCGCACCGCGGCTTCGACCAGCACGGCCAGGTTGCGGCCCGCGGCCACCTGCAGCATCACCTTGCGCACGGGCAGACCCAGCATGTCCTGCGTGATGTCCTGCAGCGGCAGGCGTTCGAACTTGTCCTGCGCGGTGGCGCGCACCAGGTGCACGATGAGCTTGAGCCGCATCTTGCGGCGCACGGACGTTTCGCCAAAGATGGTGCGGATGTCGAGCAGGCCCAGGCCACGGACTTCCAGCAGGTTCTGGAGCAGTTGCGGACAGTGGCCTTCGATCATGTTGGGGGCGGTGCGCGAGAACTCGACCGCGTCGTCGGCAACCAGGCCGTGCCCGCGCGAGATCAGTTCCAGGGCCAGTTCGCTCTTGCCCAGGCCCGATTCGCCCGTGATCAGCACGCCCAGTCCCAGCACGTCCAGGAAGACGCCATGCACCGTGGTGGTGGGCGCCAGCTTCTTGCCGAGGTAGATGCGCAGCAGGTCGATGAGCTGCGCGGCGGCGACCGGCGTGGACAGGAGCGGCACCTGGTGCTGATCGCACTGGTCGACCAGGTCTTGCGGCGGCGTCAGTCCGTCGGCCAGCAGGATGGCGGGCACGCCGCCGATCAGCAGCTCGTCCATGTGGTGCATGCGACGGCGCAGGTCGAAGCGCGTGTAATACGCCAGTTCTTCCTGGCCGAACACCTGGATGCGCGACGGGTGGATGAGGTTCAGGTGGCCGACGAGGTCGGCGGCCGCCATGCCGTCATCGGGAATCGCGCGGTCCGCCGCGCCCTGGCCCGAGATCCAGTTGAAGGGGATTTTGTCGGCGTTGTCGTCGAC
Organism: Achromobacter sp. MFA1 R4; assembly: GCF_900156745.1. Taxonomy (NCBI): domain Bacteria; kingdom Pseudomonadati; phylum Pseudomonadota; class Betaproteobacteria; order Burkholderiales; family Alcaligenaceae; genus Achromobacter; species Achromobacter sp. MFA1 R4. Next base: position 2,405,516 of record NZ_LT707065.1, read on the forward strand.
GAGTTCCTGCACCGTGAGCATGGCAGCGACTTTCGCGTGGGATCAGAGTTGGCCGGTCGTGAGCATCTTGTGGACGATCGCCGGATCGGGCTCGGTGGCCAGCGCCTCGCGCAATGCCTTGTTGGACATGAGCTGGGCGAGTTCGGCGAGGATGTCCAGGTGCTGCTGCGTGGCCGTTTCCGGCACCAGCAGGCACAACAGCATCGAAACGGGTTGCCCGTCGGGCGCGTCGAAGGTGATGGGCTGGGCCAGGCGGATGAACGCCGCCAGCGCCTGTTCCAGGCCTTTCACGCGGCCGTGCGGCACGGCCACGCCCTGGCCAAGCGCCGTGGACCCCAAACGCTCGCGGGCGAACAGGCTGTCGAACACGAGCGCGCGTGCCAGGCCGTTGTTGTTTTCAAAAAGCAGGCCGGCCTGTTCGAACGCGCGCTTCTTGCTGGTGGCGAGCAGATCGAGCACGACGTTGCCGGCGGGTAGGATGCGCGACAAATGATTCATCGGGTCATTATAGGGTGATATGACGCACTGCAACAATCAACGGCCCGGCATGTCGGACGACGCGACGCCCGGGCCACAAGACCGACAGCATAGACCGATCGCGGGGCGTTGTGGGCATTCCGGGCCGCTCGGCGGTCCCATCGCGGCAAAGCCAGGGAAAACGCTGATCCGCCCGTGCACGCAGGAACGCGGGATGGGACGAAAAACAGGGGGGAGGGGGTAGTGCAGGGGGGAGTTTGCCGATGCCCCGGCTGGACGCGAAGTCGAGCGGGACACCGGGACTTAGGCAGGATCGTTGGATCGCTGTACTGCTAGTCGCTCAGGTGAGCGGTCGTGAGGCGCGTTACTGCTGGGGTGGCGAGAGGCTCGCCGCTTGCCGCTTCACGGACTCTGCTGAATGACTTCTGACCTTGTCCTTGTGCTTGATGACCTGACGGTCGACTTTGTCGGCAAGAAGATCGATGGCCGCATAGAGGTTTTCATCGGTTGCTTCACAATGAATGTCCTTGCCGCTCAGGCGCATGGTGATTTCGGCTCTATGCCGCAGGGGCTCTACTGAGAGCATGACCTGGGTATCGATGACGTGATCGAAATGCCGCAGCACTCGCGCCAGTTTGTTCATGACATATTCCCGGATGGCCGGGGTGACGTCGAGGTGACGACCGCAGATGCTCAGGTTCATAGTGTGCTCTCCTTCTGAAAGAGGAAAAAAGGTGCGCAAAAGGCGCGGTGAGGTCGTTAGGCGTTCTCCTTCAATAAGCAGGTTCGTTTAGTACTAGTGTATAGACTCGGGCCGATAAAACAAGCTGACCTACCGCAAGACCATGGCATTTTTATGGCTGAACCCCTAGGGCGTATGGCCCCGGTTCTCCGCGGCGCCGGGCGTGCGTTACGGGGTCTTTCATGGGCGGTTACATACGGAAGTGTTCGCCCAGGTACACGCGGCGAACCGCAGGATCGCCCACGATTTCCTCGGGATGGCCATCGGTGAGCACCTTGCCCTCGCTGATGATGTAGGCGCGGTCGCAGATGCCCAGCGTTTCGCGCACGTTGTGGTCGGTGATCAGCACGCCGATGCCGCGGCCCTTGAGGAAGCGCACGATGCGCTGGATCTCGATGACGGCGATGGGGTCCACGCCGGCAAAGGGCTCGTCCAGCAGGATGAAGCGCGGACTGGTGGCCAGCGCGCGCGCGATTTCCACGCGGCGTCGTTCACCGCCCGACAGCGAGATCGCGGCGTTGCTGCGGATGTGCCCGATCTGCAGCTCTTCCAGCAGGGACTCCATCTGCTCGTTGATCTTTGCGGTCGACAGGGGGCGGCCATCGGGGCCGACTTGCAGCTCGAGCACCGCGCGGATGTTCTGTTCCACCGTCAGGCGGCGGAATACCGAGGCGTCCTGCGGCAGGTACGAAAGGCCCATGCGCGCGCGCTTGTGGATCGGCATCGCGGTGATGACGGCGCCGTCGATTTCGATCCGGCCGGCGTCGGCCGGCACCAGGCCCACGATCATGTAGAAACTGGTGGTCTTGCCCGCGCCGTTGGGACCCAGCAGGCCGACGACTTCGCCGCTGACCACGGACAGGGACACGTCCTGCACGACGGTGCGGCCGTTATAGGTCTTGCGCAGTCCGGTTGCGCGCAGGCTGCCCTGCTTGACGCCCGAAGGGGCGGAGGTCACGGGGGTCGGCACTGAAGGTTGGTTCATCGTGGCTGCGATTGGTGTTGCGTGGGAAGCGCTTCAGCGCCCTTTCTTGGCTGCCTGCTGCTTGCGGCATTCGGCGACGGCGGCGTCCAGCTTGGCGCGGGGTTCGGCCAGGGATCGCACCCGTCCGCCCGCCGCGGCGGAGTTGGGACCGCCCTGCGCTTCATAGGTGCCGCTTTTCTCGTTGTAGCGTACCCGCTCGCCCCGAATGGTATCGAACGGTTTCCCACAGACGTAGCGGATCACCACCGCCTGGCCGATGAGGTCGAAAGTGCTTTTGGTGCCGTCGTATTCGGCGCGCAGGCCCTTGCCTTCGATGAGTTCGAAGTTCTCCGGCCGTTCCTGGCGGATGGTGACCACCTTGCCCTTGTTGGCGGTGGCCGTGCCGTACTGGTTGCCCTGCGCATCTTCGTTCATCTGCAACGTGTCGGACGTCAGCGTCATCAGGCCGCGCGTCATGTTGACGTTGCCGGTGAAGACGCTTTGCTTCTTCACGTCGTCGTAGTGCAGCGTGTCCGACAGGATGAGCGTGCTGGGCTCTTCGGCCGGCGTGGCCGCCTTCGGTTCCGCCGCGTATGCGGGCGCAAGCGCGCCGGCCGTCAACAGCACGGCGCCCATCAGGCGGGTCGTCGGGGCAAGGAGGGTCCGGAGGTCGGTCATGGTTTTTTCTGGTCAGTGTTGTTGGCTGGAATCTCGGTGCGGCGCTGCTGTCTGCCTTCCGAACCGGCGATTTCCACATCGGTCGATGCCGAAACCTGCAATTGGCGCGTCTTGTTGTTGTAATGCATGCCCGTGCCCGTCATGCGCGAACGGCCCTTCAGGACCACCGCCGGCAGGTCGGTATAGACGACGTCGTCATCGGGCAGGATGATGAGCTGCTGGCTGCGCACGTCCAGCATGTCGTTTTCGGCATCGGGCTGGCGCAGCACATGGGCATCGCCGTCCATGACGATGCGCTTGCCGCCTTGCTCCATCACGGCCGTCTTGGAGACGGCCACGGTGATCGGGTTGGTTTCGCGCTGGCCCACGGCGCGCGGCGTCGTGACGTGATACGAATCGTCGTCGGGGAAGTGCTCCATGTACTCGCCTTCCAGGCGGTTGATGGGCTTGCCCGTGGGATCGGTGCGCAGCATCACGAAATTGCGCGACCAGGAGTCCATTTCATGGGTGACGCGGCGCGGCGGGTCGACCTGGATGGCCCGTTGCGCGTAATCGGCCGCCCACCACGAACTGGTGACCAGCACCAGCAGCAGGAACAGCGCAATCAGGGAGGGAAAACGTTCTTTCATCGGGTGCGCCGCGAGGGCGTAGTCCTGGTGGGTGCGATCACTGGATGGCCCCGGGGCCCAGCAGCCCGGGCGAGGCCAGGAACGCGCCAAGGCGTCCTTGCGAGGCCAGCAGGAGATCGCAGCATTCACGAACGGCCCCGCTTCCGCCCGGCAGGGTCGAGACCCAGTGGGCTGCCTGGCTGACGTAGCCGGGGGCGTTCGGCACGCTGGCCGCAAAGCCCGCGCGCTGCAAGGCCGGCAGGTCGATGATGTCATCGCCCATGTAGCCGGTTTGATTCAGTTGGACACCCGAACGCTGCGCAAGTTCGGTCAGGGCGGTTCCCTTGTCTCGCACCCCCTGCATGACCTCGGCGATGCCGAGCTCGGCCGCGCGCCGCGCGACAATGGGGCCGGAGCGGCCCGTGATCAGCGCCACCTTCAGGCCGCTTTCCATCAGCAGCCGCATCCCGTGGCCGTCCAGGGCGTGAAAACGTTTTTGCAGTTCGCCGCCTTCGCCGTAATACAGGCTGCCGTCGGTCAGGACGCCATCCACGTCGAACACCATCAGGCGCACGGCCGCGGCGCGTTCGCGCACGATGGCGGGGATACGGGCAAGCACCAGCGCTTCGGCCGGGTGATTCACGGAAGCAGAGAGGTTCATAGTCATACCACTTTAGCGGCCATCAGATCATGCATGTGCAACGCGCCGACCAGCGCGCCGTCATTGTCCATCACCAGCATGTGATTGAGCCGTAGTTCGTCCATCTGCCGGGCGGCTTCGACGGCCAGCGCCTCGGGATTGATGCTGCGCGGCGAGCGCGTCATGCCCGACTCGACGGTCAGGCTGCGGATGTCGCCATGCCGCGCGATGAGACGGCGCAGGTCGCCGTCGGTGAAGATGCCCAGGGGATGGTGCTGCGCGTCGGTCACGACCGTCATGCCCATGCCCTTGGACGACATGACTTCCAGCGCCTGCGACACCGGGGTGCCGGCCAGGACGATGGGCAGCGCATTGCCCTGGCGCATGACGTCGCGCACGTGGGTGAGCAAACGGCGGCCGAGCGCGCCGCCCGGGTGCGAGCGGGCAAAATCCTGCGGCCCGAAACCGCGCGCCTCCAGGCAGGCGACGGCCAGGGCGTCGCCCAGGGCGAGCGCGGCCGTGGTGCTTGCGGTGGGCGCCAGGTTGAGCGGGCACGCCTCCTGGGCCACGCTGGCGTCCAGATGGATGTCGGCCTGGCGCGCCAGTTCGGACTGCGGGTTGCCGGTGATCGCCACCAGCCCGGCGCCCATGCGGCGCACCACCGGCAGGATGGTGAGGAGTTCCTCGCCCGAGCCGGAGTACGAAATCGCGATCAGCACGTCGTCGCGGGTGATCATGCCCAGGTCGCCATGCACGGCTTCGGCGGCGTGCACGAAGAAGGCCGGGGTGCCCGTGGAGGCCAGCGTCGCGGCGATCTTGCGGGCGATGTGTCCCGTTTTTCCGATGCCGCTCACCACCACGCGGCCGCGGCACGCCAGCAGCATGTCCACGACCTGCGTGAAGCTGTCATCCAGCCTGGCGGACAGGTCCTGCAGGCCCTGGCTTTCAATTTGGAGCGTTCTGCGCGCAGATGCCAGCGCGGTGGCGGACGATGGGGTGGGATGGTCGGTCATGGGCGGATTTTAATCGCAGTATGCTAGTTTGCCCCGGCCAGGGGCGTATGGCATGCTGGCGAGTCTTTCAACGGCTTTCAAACTTTCTTTCCAGGCCCGCTCCATGTCCAGCATTCCCAGTCCCGTCCTTGGCACGCCACTGTCCCCCCTGGCTACCCGCGTCATGTTGCTGGGTTCCGGAGAATTGGGCAAAGAGGTCATCATCGCCCTGCAGCGGCTGGGCGTGGAGGTCATTGCGGTGGATCGGTATGCCGACGCCCCTGGCCACCAGGTGGCGCATCGGGCGCATGTGGTCTCGATGACGGACCCGCAGGCCCTGCGGCAGATCATCGAGCAGGAGCAGCCGCACGTTATTGTCCCCGAAATCGAAGCCATTGCCACCAGCCTGCTGGTGGAACTGGAAGCGGCCGGCGTGGCGCGGGTCACCCCGACCGCCCGCGCGGCCCAGCTCACCATGAACCGCGAGGGCATCCGCCGGCTGGCGGCCGAGACCCTGGGCCTGCCCACCTCGCCGTACCGTTTCGTGGATACCGAGGAAGAACTGCGCCAGGCCACCGAAGGCGACATTGGCTATCCGTGCGTCATCAAGCCGGTCATGTCGTCCTCGGGCAAGGGCCAGTCCGTCATCAAGAGCGCCGACGACGTAGCGTCCGCCTGGCGTTACGCCCAGGAAGGGGGGCGGGTCGGGGGCGGCCGCGCCATCGTCGAGGGCTTCATCCGCTTCGACTACGAAATCACGCTCCTGACCGTGCGCGCCCGGGGCGCCGACGGCCAGGTCGAGACCCGCTATTGCGAGCCCATCGGCCACAAGCAGGTCGACGGCGATTACGTCGAAAGCTGGCAGCCGCACCCCATGTCGCCCGCGGCGCTCCAGCGTGCCCGGGAAATCGCGCTGGCCGTGACGTCCGAACTGGGCGGGCTGGGCATTTTTGGCGTGGAGCTCTTCGTGGCCGGCGACCAGGTCTGGTTCTCCGAGGTCAGCCCCCGTCCGCACGACACCGGCATGGTCACCATGATTACCCAGGTGCAGAACGAATTCGAGCTGCACGCCCGCGCCCTGCTTGGGCTGCCGGTGGATACCAGCCTGCGCCAGCCGGGCGCCAGCAGCGTCATTTACGGGGGCGTGGAGGCTGCCGCGGTCTCGTTCCACAACGTGGCCGAAGCCCTGGCCGAGCCGGGCACCGACATCCGGCTCTTCGGCAAGCCCGAATCCTTCGTCAAGCGCCGCATGGGCGTGGGCCTGGCCGTGGCCGAAGACGTCGCCGCCGCCCGCGCCAAGGCCAAGCGCGTGTCCGCCGCCGTGACCGTCAAGGCCGGCTGAACCCCAGTCCGCACCCGCCGGGAGGGGGGCAAAAGCCCGCCCTGATCCCGCGATAACGCCACCCGCCCGCCGGCCGGTGGCGTTTTTTTGCGCCCGTTTCCCCCGGAATGTGTTGTAAGCCTGTCACGTTCGACGGCTAATTTGGGCTGCCTGCCGCCTGAATCGCCGTCGCTTGCGTGCTTGCCCCTGTGCGCAGTGTGGTTTGCGCTTTCTCATCGTTTGTTCGATAATTTCAGAAATTCCTGAAATCAACGTAACGGCATGTGTCGTTCCGCGATTCATCGTGTTACAGGTTGACCCTCATGGCGCTTTCCCCCCAGATCGAACGTTTTGTCCTGCACTTCGGTGAAATGGGCAGCCGCTGGGGCGTGAATCGCACGGTCGGCCAGATCTACGCCCTGCTGTTCCTGGCGCCCAAGCCGCTCAACGCCGACGACATCGCCGAGGGCCTGGGCTTCTCGCGCTCGAACGTCAGCCTCGGATTGAAAGAGCTGCAATCCTGGCGCCTGGTCAAACTGATCCACCAGGTGGGCGACCGCCGCGACTACTTCGAGACTCCCAAGGACGTCTGGGAGATCTTCCGCATCCTGATGGAAGAAAAGCGCAAGCGCGAAGTCGATCCCACCCTGACCCTGCTGCGCGACACCCTGCTGGAGTCGCCGTCCGGCGCGGACGAGGCCTACGCGCAACAACGAATGACCGAAATGCTGGAGCTCATCGAACTGTCCACCGGGTGGTTCGACGAGGTTCAACGACTGCCGCCAGAAACCCTCCAAAGCCTGATGAAACTTGGTTCCAAGGTGCAGAAGGTGCTGGGCTTTGCCGGCAAATTGCGAGGCAAGGGCTGACCCGCCACCCCTCGATTTTTCAGGAAACCCCTATGAAGTTGTATGCATCGCCCCTAACATGGCGCGGTAGACGGCCTGGGAACCATGCCGGTTGCCGCAGCGCGTCGACGCTTTGGGAGCAGCCTCATGATTGATCTCGATGTCGTGAACCTGTCGCGGTTCCAGTTCGCCGCGACCGCGCTCTACCATTTCATCTTCGTCCCCCTCACGCTTGGCCTGTCGTTCATGCTGGCCATCATGGAAAGCGTGTATGTCATGACCGGCCGCGCCATCTGGAAAAAGATGACGATGTTCTGGGGCACGCTGTTCGGCATCAACTTCGCGTTGGGCGTGGCGACCGGCGTGGTGATGGAGTTCCAGTTCGGCATGAACTGGTCCTACTACAGCCACTACGTGGGCGACATCTTCGGCGCGCCGCTGGCGCTTGAAGGGCTGATGGCGTTCTTCCTGGAAGCCACCTTCGTCGGCCTGTTTTTCTTTGGCTGGAACCGCATGTCCAAGGTCAGCCACCTGGTGGTGACCTGGCTGGTGGCCTTCGGCACCAACTTCTCCGCGCTGTGGATCCTGATCGCCAACGGCTGGATGCAGAACCCGGTCGGCGCCGTCTTCAATCCCGACACCATGCGGATGGAAATGACCGATTTCGCCGCGGTCATCTTCAACCCCGTCGCGCAGGCCAAGTTCGTGCATACGGTCAGCGCCGGGTATGTGGCGGGCGCCATGTTCGTCATGTCGATCAGCGCGTGGTATCTGCTGCGCGGCCGCCATATCGACCTGGCCAAGCGCTCCATGGCGGTGGCTGCCAGCTTCGGCCTGGCCGGCGCGCTGTCGGTGGTGGTGCTGGGCGACGAAAGCGGCTACCTCACCACCGAGCACCAGAAGATGAAGATCGCGGCCATGGAATCCATGTGGCACACCGAGCCCGCGCCCGCGTCCTTCAACCTGATCGCGATCCCGAACCAGGCCGAGCGCCGTAACGACTTCGCCATCGAGATTCCCTACGTGATGGGCATCATCGGCACCCGTTCGCTGACCACGCCGCTCCTGGGCATCAACGACCTGATCCTGCGCGCCGAAAATCGCATCCGCGACGGCATCGTGGCCTACGAGGCCCTGCAGAAGATCCGCGCCAATCCCAAGGACATCGATGCGCGCATGGTGTTCGACCGGACCTGGCCGGACCTGGGCTACGCGCTGCTCGTCAAGCGCCACCAGCCTGACATCAGCAAGGTCACCGAGGCGGACATCAAGCAGGCCGCCATCGATACCGTGCCGACCGTGGCGCCGCTGTTCTGGGCGTTCCGCATCATGGTCGCGGTGGGCATGTACCTGATCCTGTTCTTCGGCGTGGCGTTCTGGCTCGCCTCGCGCGGCCGCCTGGACAGCCGGCCCGGCCTGCTGAAGGTGGCGCTGTGGAGCCTGCCGCTGCCCTGGATCGCCATTGAAAGCGGCTGGTTCGTCGCCGAGTATGGCCGCCAGCCCTGGGTGATCGAAGGCGTGCTGCCGACCTACTACGCGGCGTCTGGCCTCACGATGACCGACCTGGTGGTCAGCCTGTCGATCTTCCTGGTGCTGTACACCGTGCTGCTGATCATCGGCGTCAAGGTGATGCTGCATGCCATCAAGGCCGGACCCAAATCCGACGGACCGGCGCCTGGCGCCGCCGCCGCCGATCCTGTCCACGCCGCCGTGCGCGCCTGAAGGGAGAGACGCAAATGGATACCCTTATTCCTATCGACTACGGCACGCTGCGCGTCGTGTGGTGGGTGCTGCTGGGCGCCTTGCTCATCGGCTTTGCCGTCATGGACGGCTTTGACCTGGGCGTGGCCGCGCTGCTGCCGGTGGTCGCCAAGACCGACGCCGAGCGCCGCATCGTCATCAACGTGGTGGGGCCGGTCTGGGAAGGCAACCAGGTCTGGCTGATCACCGCGGGCGGCGCCATCTTCGCCGCCTGGCCCTTGCTGTATGCCGCGTCGTTCTCCGGCTTCTATCTGGCGATGATGCTGGTGCTCATTGCGCTGATCCTGCGGCCGGTGGGCTTCAAGTACCGGAGCAAGATGGAAGGCACCCGCTGGCGCAACCGCTGGGACGCCGTGCTGTGCTTCTCGGGCGTGGTGGCGTCGCTGGTGTTCGGCGTCGCCATGGGCAACATCATCCTGGGCGTGCCGTTCACATTCGAGGCGCTGACCCTGCGCCCCGTCTATGAAGGCCACTTCTTCCAGTTGTTCATGCCCTTTGCGCTGCTCGCTGGCGTGCTGAGCGTGGTCATGCTGGCGATGCACGGCGCGGTGCTGCTCGCCTGGCGCACGGACGATCCCGTCTCGTCGCGGGCCCGCAACTGGGGGCGCCTGTGCGCCTTGCTGACCGCCGCGCTCTTCGTGGCCGGTGGCTTCTGGGTGGCGGGCGGCGTGCCGGGCCATGCGATCACCAGCGCGGTCGACATGGCCGCGCCGTCCGATCCCATGCTCAAGACGGTGTCGGTCCAGACCGGCGCCTGGATGGCCAACTACGCGAAGTGGCCGTGGATGTGGATCGCGCCCGTCCTGGGCGTGGCCGGCGCGGTGCTTGCGGCCCTGCTGCTGACCGTGCGCGCCAACGTGCTGGCGTTCCTGTCGTCGTCGGCCTCGATCGCCGGCGTGATCCTGACGGTGGGCTTCTCGCTCTTTCCGTTCATCATGCCCTCGTCGACCAATCCGAAGGCCGGCCTGACGATCTGGGACGGATCTTCCAGCCACCTGACGCTGTGGATCATGGTGATCGCAGTCGCCGTCTTCCTGCCCATCGTGACCGTCTACACCGGCTGGGTGTATCGCGTCATGCGCGGCAAGGTCACCCATGATTCGGTGGGCGACACGCCCAACTCGTACTGATAAAGGAGCCTGCTCCATGTGGTATTTCTCGTGGATTCTCGGCCTGGGCCTGGCGTGCGCATTCGCCATCCTCAATGCAATGTGGTTCGAGCTGCGCGAGGGTCATACGCATGACCCGCGTGCCAGCCGCGACGACGAGTGAGCGGCGGCGCAAGCAGCCTCGAGCACGATCCGTCCGCGTCCCTGCAGAAGCCGCCGCGCGAGCAGTCGCGGTGGCTGATGGGACTGGCCAGGACAGCGCGCTTTCCGCTGATCCTGGCCGGCGCCGCGCCGCTGGTCGGCGGGGCCCTGCTGGTCGTCCAGGCATGGCTGCTGGCCAGCGTGCTCGATTCGGCGATCGTCGGCCAGGTGCCGAGGCATGAACTGCTGGGCGGCATCCTCGGCATTGCGGCGCTGATGCTGCTGCGCGCCTGCATCGCCTGGGCGGGCGAGCGCGCCGGCGCCGATGCGTCCGAACGGATCAAGCGCCATGTGCGCCAATCGCTGTTCCAGCGGCTGGTGCGCAGCGGACCGTACTGGAGCCGGGGCAAGGCGTCGGGCGAACTGGCGAGCGCGGTGGTCGACCAGGTCGAGGCGCTGGACGGTTTCTTCGCCAAGTATCTCCCCGCCATGGCCGCCGCCGCCATGCTGCCGGTGGCGTTCTCCGTGGTGCTGCTGCCCATGGATGTCGTCGCCGGCCTGGTCCTGCTGATCACGGCGCCGCTGATTCCGCTGTTCATGGCGCTGGTGGGGTGGGGCGCGCAAGGCGCCAGCCGCCGTCACCTGCGCGCCTTCGCGCGCCTGTCGGGCTTTTTCGCGGACCGGCTGCGCGGCCTGTCCACGCTCAAACTGTATGGACGCGCCCAGGCCGAGGCCCAGTCCGTCGTGGCCGCCAGCGATGCGCTGCGCCAGCGCACGATGTCGGTGCTGCGCATCGCGTTCCTGTCGTCGGCCGTGCTGGAATTCTTTGCCGCCCTGGGCGTGGCGGGCGTTGCTGTCTACATCGGCCTGACCTACCTGGGATTCCTGGACGTGCGCTGGTCGCCGCTGACCTTGCAGGCCGGGCTGTTCTGCCTGCTGATGGCGCCGGAGGTCTACGCGCCGCTGCGCCAGTTCGCGGCCCATTATCACGACCGCCAGACGGCGCTTGCCGCCGTCACGCAGATCGCCGTCCTGTTCGACGGCCTGCCCCAGTACGCCGGCGATGAGGCCGCCAAGGCGGCCGCGCCCACCGCCGCGCCCGTGCACGCCAGCCAGGGCGCCGGCCTTGTCATGACCGGCCTGCGCGTCGAGGCGCCGGGCCGCGGCCACGCGGTGCTGTCCGACGCCGCATTCACGCTGGCGCCGGGCGAGCACGTGGCGTTGATGGGGCCCAGCGGCGCCGGCAAGACCACGCTCATCGAAGCCATCGCGCGCCTGCGGCCGGCCGGCGGCGATATCCGCATCGACGGCCTGCCCCTGGCGCAGTGGGAAGAAGGCGCCTTGCGCCAGCGCGTGGCGCTGATCGGCCAGCGGCCCCAACTGCTGGCCGGGTCCATCGCCGACAACATCCGTTTGGGCCGTCCCGGCGCCACGGACCTGCAGGTGCAGGACGCCGCGCGCCGCGCCTGTGTGCTTGAATTCGCGCAAGACCTGCCGCAAGGGCTGGACACCCCGCTCGGCAGCCGCGGCCATGGCCTGTCCGGCGGACAGGCGCAGCGCGTGGCGCTGGCCCGCCTGTTCCTGCGCGACCCTGGCCTGATCCTGCTGGACGAGCCCACCGCGCACCTGGACGAGGCCACGCAGGCCCGCGTCCTGGACGAAATCCTGGAATTTGCCGCCGGCCGCACCTTGCTGCTGGCCACGCACGCGCCGGCAGTCGCCGCCCGGTTCGGCCGGGTGGCGCGCGTTGCGCACGGCGCTGTGGAAGACGCATGAAAAACCTGTTGCTGCTCCTGCCCCTGTACGCGCGCCGTAAAAGCGGGCTTTTGCTCGCATTGTTCTGCGCGCTCGCCACGGTGGCCGCGGGTGTGGGCCTGCTTGGCGTGTCGGGCTGGTTCCTGACGGGCGCGTTCCTGGCCGGCGCCGGCAGTGTCTTCAATCTGTTCGCGCCCTCGGCGCTGGTGCGTGGGCTCTCGTTCCTACGGATCGTGTCGCGGTATGCGGACCGGGTGGTCGGGCATTCGGCCACGCTGCGCCTCTTGGCCGATCTGCGCGCCATGGTGTTCGCGGCGCTGATCCGGCTGACACCGCGCCAGCTCGCGCGCTATCGCAGCGGCGATCTGGTCGCCCGCATGACGAACGACGTCGACGCGCTGGACACGGTGTTCCTGTTCGTGCTGGCGCCGCTGGCGACGGCGGTCCTCGCGGGCGCCGTGCTGACGGTCGTGCTGGGGCAATGGCTGCCCGCCGCCGCGCTGGTCTTCGCGCTGGCGCTGCTGACGGCGTGCGCGGCGGTGCCCCTGTGGCTGGTGCGCGCGGCGCGCAAGCCGGGCGCGGCGGCGCAGGAAAGCGCGGCGGGGCTGCGCGCCGCCACGCTGGACGCCGTGGATGGCCATGCGGACATGGTGGCGATGCATGCGCAGGACCAGACACTGGCGCATTTCAATGGCCTGTGCGAGGCGAGCGCCCGGGCGCGGCGCAGCCAGGCGCGGGTGGCGGTGCGCGGGCAATGGTTCCTGCAGGTGTGCGCGGGCATTGCGGTGCTGGCGCTGCTGTGGTTCGGCCTGGCCGCGCACGAGGCGGGCCGCATCGAGGGGCCGATCCTGGCCGGCCTGCTGCTGGCTGTCATCGGCATCTTCGAGGTGGCCGGCCCCATCATGCGCGGCGCTTCCCGCATGGGGTCGGCGATGTCGGCGGCTGCGCGCATCCGCGAGATCACGCAGTGCCTGCCCGACATGCAGGATCCGCCCGTGCCGCGTCCGCTGCCCGCCCGCGGCGCGCTGGAACTGGACGGTGTGCGCTTTGCCTACCCGGCGCGCACGCCGGGCGACAGCACCCCGGTGCTGCATGACATCAGCCTGCGCATCGAGCCGGGCGAACGCGTGGCCATTTTGGGCGCCAGCGGCGCGGGCAAGTCCACGCTGCTGCATCTGATCCTGCGGCTCGAGGATCCGCAGGCCGGGCAGGTCAGGTTTGGTGGCTGCGATGCGCGCGAATGCGCGCAGGCGGACTGGCATCGACGGATCGCGCTGCTGTCGCAGGATTCGCCGCTGTTCCTGGGCACGCTGCGCACCAACCTGCTGATCGGCGACCCGGACGCCGACGATGCCACGCTGTGGCGCGCCCTGGACGCGGCCAGGCTGGGCGACTTCGTGCGCGGCCTGCCTGACGGCCTGGACACCTGGGCGGGCGAAACCGGTTCGCAGCTGTCGGCCGGACAGGCGCGCCGGCTGTGCCTGGCAAGGGCGCTGCTGGCGCCGGCCGCCATCCTCGTGCTGGACGAGCCGACCGCGGGGCTGGACGCCGCGGCCGAGTCCGCGTTCTTCGCCGACCTTGAACATGCGGTGCGCGGACGCACCGTGGTGCTGGCGACGCACGCGGCCCTGCCCGACGGCGCGGTGCATCGTCGCCATGTTCTGCGCGATGGAACGTTGCATGACATGTCATCGCAAGCGGCAATCCTGGCTTAAGCGGGGCGGCGCGGTTATAGTTCGCCTTGCTTCAATTCTCTTCAGGGACGCACTTCATGCAGACCGACAACGCCGAGTTCATCCGGCGCACCATCCGCAGCGTTCCGGATTGGCCTCAACCCGGTGTCACCTTCCGCGACATTACGCCGGTGCTGCAGGATCCCCGTGCGTTCCGGGTCCTGATCGATCTCTTCGTCTATCGCTACATGCGCCAGCGCCTGGATCTGGTGGCGGGCGTGGATGCGCGCGGTTTCATCGTCGGCAGCGTGCTGGCCTATGAGTTGAATCTGGGCTTCGTGCCCGTGCGCAAGAAGGGCAAGCTGCCGTATCGCACGGTGGCCGAGGAATATTCGCTGGAATATGGCAACGCGGCCGTCGAAATGCACACGGATTCGGTGCGCACCGGCCAGCGCGTCCTGCTGGTGGACGACCTGATCGCCACGGGCGGAACCATGCTCGCGGCCATCAAGCTGCTGCAGCGCCTGGGCGCCAACGTGGTGGAAGCCGCCGCCATCATCGACCTGCCGGACCTGGGTGGTTCCGCCAAGGTGGCCGCCACCGGCACGCCGCTCTACACGGTCTGTCAGTACGGCGCGGACACGACGCCGTAGCGCGTAGCGCACGGGGAGCGTCCCCGCGCCGGCATGCGCATGGGCATGGCTTATGCGTCTGAAAGCCGGGGCTGGATGAAATCCAGGAAAGCCTTGGTCTTGGCGGGCAGCATGCGCGAGGGCAGCAGCGCAAAGAGGGGCAGGGGAGTCAGGCTCCATTCGGGCAGGACGCGCACCAGGCCCGCTTGCTTGATGGCGCGCTCCATCGCATCGAACACCAGCAGCGGCGTGATGCCCAGCCCATGGCCGGCCAGGCGCCCCAGCATGCCCACATTGTTGGCCGACAGGCGGCCCGATACCTGCACGCGTTCAACCTTGTCGCCTGAATGGAGCATCCAGAAGGAGGAGTCCTCGCGCATCGTCGGCCGCAGGCATTCGTGGTGCGACAGATCCGCCGGCACCCGCGGTTCGCCGTGGCGGGCCAGGTAGTCGGGGGAGGCGTAGAGCTGGTGCGCCATCAGCACGATCTTGCGCGAGATCAGGCTGGAATCGGGCTGCTGCCCGAAACGCAGGATCAGGTCGAACGGATTGCTGATGGGGTCGATCGGGCGCATGCTCAGATCGAAGTCGCACTCGATGTCGGGATGCTGTTCGCGGAACTCGCGGATCACGGCGGGCAGGAACAATTGCGCCAGGCTGCTGGGCAGCGAGATGCGCAGGCGGCCCTTGGGCTGCACCGCCATGTCGAGCAACTGGTCGTGCGCGATGCGCGCTTCTTCGACGATGTGCCGGCAGCGCTCGAAATAAATGGCGCCCGCCTCGGTGAGATCGATCTTGCGCGTGCTGCGATTGAGCAGGCGCATGCCCACGCTGCGTTCCAGTTCGCTCACGCGGCGCGAGAGCGTGGACGTCGGGATATTCAGGGCCTCGGCGGCGTGGCTGAAGTTCTTGCGCTTGGCGACCTCGACGAATAGCGCGATGTCGTTAAGCTGAATGTCCATGGGGCCCTCGAGACTCAAAATTCCATTGCTGGCAGATTTGTATGATAAATGGAATTATTGTCCCGCCAGCAGAAATGTCTATTTCTCCACACTGCATATCGCTTGCATCGCGTGGCAGCGTCATCTCCCGTTACCCAGCTTGCCGAAAACTGAACGCCGGCAAGGCTTGCCGCCACGGGGCGCCAGGCGGAAGCGCCCGGGAAGTGCGCAGGAAGTGCGCAAGTCGGGACGGATACGACTTGAAATTGTCCCATCCGTGCAAATATGTTCACCAAAATAAGGGTTTTTACTAGGCCCGGATCGCCAGATACTTCGTCCCAGCAATCAAATTGTCACATCGGCGCTGTCAGCCTGGCAGATGGCGATGCGCACGTTTAGGATGGAGTCATCTCAATGAAAGTGAAAGCCCTAGCTACCGCACTCATGGTTACCGCCACTCTGGCAGGCATGTCCGCCGCTCACGCCGATGGCAAGACGCGTGAACAGGTGCAGCAGGAATTGCAGGCCGCCAAGGCGGCAGGCACCGTCACGTTTGGCGAACTGGACTACCCGCCGGCCGTGGCCCAGACCACCAGCCTGTCGCGCGAACAGGTCCAGCAGGAGCTGCAAAGCGCCAAGGCCGCGGGCCAGGTGACGTCCTCCGAACTGGACTATCCGCCCAAGACCGTGGCGCCGGCCGGCGGCAAGAGCCGCGAGCAGGTCCTCCAGGAATTGGCCGACGCCAAGGCGCGCGGCGAATACACGTTCGGCGAGCTGGACTACCCGCCCCAAGGACGCTGATCCACGCGCCGGCAGTCCAGACGCCCGGAGAGGTCACCGCACGAACCCCTTGTGACGCCAAGGGGTTTTTTGTTCCCGCGGGTTCGCCCCGTCCACGGCAGTGTGGCTTTTACGCCGCACAAACTGTTCCGCAGGCAGCACTACTCTTGTCGGCCAGAACGATCCCGGCGCATCCTTGCAGGCAAGGCTTCGGGTTTTGTGAGTAAAAATTCGTATTCGTTATCAACGCGTTAGCTGGATTCTTCAAGTACGGGGCGCGTTCAGCAACCCGTCATTATCCCAACCGTGGAAAGTAGTTCGTCGAAATGCTGGTTACTGCGGCGCGCTGCAAGCTGGACACTAGCTTCAGTGCATGCGCCGCTCGATCGATTGCAGCGGCATGCAGGATCGCGCCGTGGGTCGCGGCGCCCTGCAATGTGCCTTTCATCTCGCCATTTTGGGGATTCAAATGAAGAAGACGTTTTTGGCCGTCGCGTTGCTGACGGGCTTTGCCGGCGCCGCGCAAGCCGCCGATTCCGTGACGCTGTACGGCTTGATCGACGCCGGTGTCGGTTACGAAAAAGTGAAGTTCAAGGGCGATTCGCAGAGCCGCTTCGGCGGCGTGCAGGGCGTGAGCAGCGGCTCGCGCTTTGGCCTGCGCGGTACGGAAGACCTGGGCGACGGCCTGCGCGCCGTGTTCACCCTGGAAGGCGGCTTCGGACCCATGAACGGCAAGTCGCTGCAAAGCAACCGCCTGTTCGGCCGGCAGGCCACCGTGGGCCTGGACAGCGATTCCTGGGGCCGCCTGGAATTCGGCCGCCAGACCAACCTGGCCTCCAAGTACTTCGGCTCGATCGATCCGTTCTCGACCAGCTACAACACCGCCAACATGGGCACCACGTTCGGCAGCGCCAACACGATGCGCCTGGACAACATGGTGCTGTACCAGACCCCCAGCCTGAGCGGCTTCAAGGCGGGCATCGGCTATTCGTTCAGCGCCGACGACACCGTCAGCGACACGACGCAGACCGGCTTCGCCACGGGCAACAATAACCGGGTGATCACCGCCGGCGTGCAATACGTCAACGGCCCGCTGAACCTGGCCGCGTCGTATGACCGCTTCAATCCGTCCAACAACCGCGTCGGCGGCAAGGATGCGGCGCGCATCCAGGAATACATCGTCGGCGGTACGTACGACTTTGAAGTGGTGAAGCTCGCGGCCGCCTTCGGCCAGACGCGCGACGGCTGGTTCGTCGGCCAGAACATGGGCACCACCCCCGACGGCATGAACACCCTGGGCTCGTTCAAGCTGGCTGATGGCTTCCGCGCCAATTCGTACATGATCGGCGCGACCGTGCCGATGGGCCGCCATGCCGTGTTCGGTTCGTGGCAGCGCGCGACCGCCAGCAACGACAAGCTGACGGGCGACGATGCGACGTTCAACGTCTACAGCCTGGGCTACACCTACGACTTCACCAAGCGCACCAACCTGTACGCGTACGCCTCCTACGGCGACAACTACGCGTTCCAGCACGACGCCACCGACACCGCTGTCGCCGTCGGCGTGCGCCACCGTTTCTAAGCGACGGAACGTCCGGCTGGACCTTGCTGAATGCGCGGCCCATTCTCCGTGGGCCGCCGAGTGACAGCGAACCCCCCCCTGATTGGGTTCGGCCGGGCGTGACTTGAGCACAGAAGGGAAGGGCCTCCGCAAGGAGGCCCTCTCGCTTTCTGGCGCCGGCGCTACAGGAACAGCTTGTAGGCCGGGTTGTCGGTCTCGTTCCAGTGCGGATAGCCCAGCTCGGCCACGAAGCTGCGGAACTGTTTCTTGTCCGCGGGTGGCACCTGGATGCCGATCAGGATGCGGCCATAGTCCGCGCCCTGGTTGCGGTAGTGAAAGAGGCTGATGTTCCAGTCGGGATTCATCGCGTTCAGGAAGCGCATCAGCGCGCCCGGACGCTCGGGGAATTCAAAGCGGTACAGCAGTTCGTTGCGCGCCAGCGCCGACCGCCCGCCCACCATGTGGCGCAGGTGGGTCTTGGCCATTTCGTCGTGGGTCAGGTCCAGCGTGTCGAAGCCGTGGCGGCGGAAGTTGGCCGCGATCTTGTCCGGTTCGGACGCGGACGAGACCTGGATGCCGACGAACACGTGGGCGCGGTCCGCATCCGAGATGCGGTAGTTGAACTCCGTGACGCTGCGTTCGCCGACCAGTTCGCAGAAGCGGCGAAAGCTCCCGCGCTGCTCGGGCATGGTGACCGCGAAGACGGCCTCGCGCATCTCGCCGACCTCGGCGCGTTCGGAAACGAAGCGCAGGCGGTCGAAGTTCATGTTCGCGCCGCAGGCGATGGCGACCAGCGTCTTGTTCTTCAGGTGGTGCTCGGCCGCGTATTGCTTGGCGCCGGCCACGGCCATCGCGCCAGCCGGTTCCAGCACGCTGCGCGTGTCCTGGAAGACGTCCTTGATGGCGGCGCAGATCGCATCCGTGTTGACCACCACGTAATCGTCCACATACTTGCGGGCCAGCTTGAAGGTTTCGGCGCCCACCATCTTGACCGCCGTGCCATCCGAGAACAGGCCCACGTCGTTCAACTGCACCCGCCGGCCCGCACGCACGCTGCGCAGCATGGCGTCGGAGTCCTCGGTCTGCACCCCGATGATCTTGATCTCGGGACGAAGCTGCTTGATGTACGCCGCCACGCCGGCGATCAGGCCGCCGCCGCCGATCGCCACGAAGATCGCGTCGATGGGGCCCGGGTGCTGGCGCAGGATCTCCATGCCTACCGTGCCCTGGCCCGCGATCACGTCGGGGTCGTCGAAGGGGTGGACGAAGGTGAGTTTTTCTTTCTTTTCCAGCACCTGCGCATGCGCGTAGGCGTCCGAGAAGCTCTCGCCCGCCAGCACGACCTCGCCGCCCAGCCGGCGCACCGCGTCGATCTTGACCTGCGGGCTGGTCGTGGGCATGACGATCACGGCGCGGCAGCCCAGGCGGCTGGCCGCCAGGGCGACGCCCTGGGCGTGGTTGCCGGCCGAGGCCGCGATGACGCCGCGATTGCGCGCCGCCGGGCTCAGGTTGGCCATCTTGTTGTAGGCGCCGCGCAGCTTGAAGCTGAAGACCGCCTGCGTATCCTCGCGCTTGAGCAGCATCGTGTTCGACATCCGCTGGGACAGCAGCGGCGCCACCTCCAGCGGCGATTCGACCGCGACGTCATAAACCTTGGAAGTCAGAATGCGTTTCAGATAATCAGTGGACATGGGCCGCGCGACTGGGCAAGAGTGAGGACTGGCCGAGATTATTGCAGGGAATGCGTGTCGCCTTCCCGGTTTCCCGCGGCTACACTGCCGCCACCATGGAAGAAAGTCTCCTATCCGCAGTCAATTGGCTCCTCGGCGTGCTGGCCCTGCCCTCGGTGGGCCTGCCGGCCATCTTCACCGTCTCGCTCGTGTCCGCGACGCTGCTGCCGCTGGGCTCCGAGCCGGCGGTGTTCGGGTACATCAAGCTTTCGCCGGACATGTTCTGGCCCGCCATCCTCGTGGCGACCCTGGGCAACACCGTGGGCGGGGCCATCAGCTACGCCATGGGGTTGGGCGCGGAAAAGGCGGTCGAGCGCTGGAAGGAAAAGCACCCCCATCCGCATCCCAAGGCGACCGAAGGCGGGCGCATGCGCGGCCGCTGGCACGAGCGCGCCCACGACCTCCTGCACCGGATGGGGCCGCCCGCGCTGCTGCTGTCCTGGCTGCCCGCGGTGGGCGATCCCCTGTGCGCGGTCGCCGGCTGGCTGCGCCTGTCCTTCTGGCCTTGCGTGCTCTACATGACGATCGGCAAATTCATGCGCTATCTGTTCATGACGGCCGGACTGCTCTGGTTCTTTCCCGGAAAAATCTAGCGCTGACGCCGTGCTTAAAAGGGGACGGTGCATGCCGTTCCGATAGCGCCTTTGGACGGCTTGGCAGGGATATTAGGGGTCAAGTCGGGACAATGGCATAAAATACTTTTTTAAGGGCCCCCTCTTGCCGCCATGAACGCCCCTCTCGCCAGCCACATCTTGAACGGGGCGATGCCGCCCGCAACACCCGCGCGCTTGCGCGAAATCCCCTACAACTACACGTCGTTTTCCGACCGCGAAATCGTGGGCCGGCTGCTGGGCGAAGACGCCTGGAGCCTGCTGACCGACCTGCGCGGCGAACGCCGCACCGGCCGTTCGGCCCGGATGCTGTACGAAGTGCTGGGCGATATCTGGGTCGTGCGTCGCAACCCCTATCTGCAGGATGACCTGCTCGACAACCCCAAGCGCCGCAAGCAGCTCATCGAAGCCTTGCATCACCGCCTGGGCGAAATCGACAAGCGCCGCGAGCCCGGCGCGCCCGCCGAAGCCGGCCACGATCCGCATCGCGACGAAAAGGTCGTCGGGCTGCTGGCCCGCGCCCGCTCCGCCATCGCCGCCTTCGAAGGCGAGTTCGACCAGACCGCCATGATGCGCAAGCAGGCGCAGAAGGTGCTGGGGCGCATCACGGCGCGCGACAACATCAAGTTCGACGGCCTGTCGCGGGTGTCGCACGTGACGGACGCGACGGACTGGCGCGTGGAGTACCCCTTCGTGGTGCTGACGCCGGACAGCGAAGACGAGATCGCCGCGCTGGTCACCGCCTGTATCGAACTGGGCCTGACCATCGTGCCGCGCGGCGGCGGCACCGGCTATACCGGGGGCGCCATTCCGCTGACCTGGAAGTCGGCGGTCATCAACACCGAGAAATTCGACAAGCTGGGCAAGGTCGAGTCCTGTATCCTGCCCGGCCTCACCGAGCCCGTGGCCGTCATCCATGCCGGCGCCGGCGTAGTCACCAAGCGCGTCTCCGAAGCGGCCGAGGCGGCCGGTTTCGTTTTCGCCGTGGACCCGACCTCGGCCGAGGCCTCCTGCGTGGGCGGCAACATCGCCATGAACGCCGGCGGCAAGAAGGCCGTGCTGTGGGGCACCGCGCTGGACAACCTGGCCTGGTGGCGCATGGTCGATCCGGACGGCAACTGGCTGGAAGTCACGCGCCTGGACCACAACATGGGCAAGATTCATGACGTGGACGTGGCCCGTTTCGAGCTCAAGTGGTTCGACGGCAAGGGCAAGCCCGGCGAACGCCTGCTCAAGACCGAGACGCTGGAGATCCATGGCCGCGTCTTCCGCAAGGAAGGCCTGGGCAAGGACGTCACCGACAAATTCCTGGCCGGCCTGCCCGGCATCCAGAAGGAAGGCTGCGACGGCCTCATCACCTCGGCGCGCTGGGTGCTGCACCGCATGCCGCGCCACACGCGCACGGTCTGCATGGAGTTCTTCGGGCAGGCGCGCGACGCCATCCCGTCGATCGTCGAGGTCAAGGGCTACCTGGACGGCGAGGGCAAGGCGCGCGGCGCCATCCTGGCCGGCCTGGAGCATCTGGACGAACGCTACCTGCGCGCCGTGGGCTATGCCACCAAGAGCAAGCGCGGCGTCCTGCCCAAGATGGTCCTGATCGGCGACATCGTCGGCGACGACGAAGACGCGGTCGCCGCGGCCGCCAGCGAGGTCGTGCGCCTGGCCAACACGCGCCACGGCGAAGGCTTCGTGGCCGTCAGCCCCGAGGCGCGCAAGAAGTTCTGGCTGGACCGTTCGCGCACCGCCGCCATCGCCCGCCACACCAACGCCTTCAAGATCAACGAAGACGTCGTGATCCCGCTGCCCCGCATGGGCGAATACACGGATCACATCGAGCGCATCAACATCGAGCTGTCCACCCGCAACAAGCTCAAGCTCCTGGGCGAGCTGGACGCCTACCTGTGCGCGCCCCTGCCCGTGGGCAAGGTGGACGACACCGACATCGAGGCCACCCGCGCCGAAGCGCTGGCCGAGCGGACGCGCCAGGCGATGGAACTGCTGGCCGCCACGCGCCAGCGCTGGCAGTGGCTGCTGGACAACCTTGACCTGCCGTTGGGCGACGCGCTGCCGCAGCTCGACGGCCTGGGCCTGGGCGACCTGCGCGACACGCTGACCGCGCGCCTGGCGGCGCAACCGGAGGCCCGCGTCTTCGAAGTGGTGCAGGACCGCACGATCCGCGTCTCCTGGAAGACCGAGGTCCTGGCCGGCCTGCAGCGCGCCTATTCGGGCGCCGCCTACAAGCAGATCGTCGACGAGCTCGTCGCCATCCATGGCCGCGTGCTCAAGAGCCGGGTATTCGTCGCGCTGCACATGCACGCCGGCGACGGCAACGTGCACACCAACATCCCGGTCAACTCGGACGACTACGAAATGCTGCGCGAGGCCCACGCGGCCGTCGAGCGCATCATGCAGATCGCCCGCGACCTGGACGGCGTGATCTCGGGCGAGCACGGCATCGGCCTGACCAAGTACGAGTTCCTGACCGAGGCCGAGCTGGCGCCGTTCCAGGACTACAAGCGGCGCGTGGACCCCAACGGCCACTTCAACGCCGGCAAGCTCATGCCCGGCGCCGACCTGCGCCACGCCTGGACGCCCAGCTTCAACCTGATGGGCCACGAGTCGCTGATCATGCAGCAGAGCGACATCGGCGCCATTTCGGAGTCGATCAAGGACTGCCTGCGCTGCGGCAAGTGCAAGCCCGTGTGCGCCACCCATGTGCCGCGCGCGAACCTGCTGTATTCGCCGCGCAACAAGATCCTGGCGACGTCCCTGCTGGTGGAAGCCTTCCTGTACGAAGAGCAGACCCGCCGCGGTGTCAGCCTGAAGCACTGGGAAGAATTCGAGGACGTGGCCGACCACTGCACCGTCTGCCACAAGTGCTACAACCCCTGTCCGGTCGATATCGACTTCGGCGACGTGTCGATGAACATGCGCGCCGTGCTGCGCCGCATGGGCCGCAAGTCGTTCAACCCGGGCACGGCCAGCGCCATGTTCTTCCTGAACGCCAAGGATCCGGCCACCATCAACGCCACCCGCAAGGCCATGGTGGGCGTGGGCTACAAGGTCCAGCGCGCCGCGCACGACCTGTTCTCGGGCCTGGTGAAAAAGCAGACCGCCAAGCCGCCGGCCACCGTGGGCAAGCCGCCGCTGCGCGAGCAGGTGGTGCACTTCGTGAACAAGAAGATGCCCGGCGGGCTGCCCAAGCAGGCCGCGCGCAAGCTGCTGGACATTGAAGACGCGAACTACGTGCCGATCATCCGCGATCCCAAGGCCACCACGGCCGACACGGAAGCGGTGTTCTACTTCCCCGGTTGCGGCTCCGAGCGCCTGTTCTCGCAGGTGGGCCTGGCCACGCAGGCGATGCTGTGGCATGCGGGCGTGCAGACCGTCCTGCCGCCGGGTTACCTGTGCTGCGGCTATCCGCAGCGCGGCAACGGCATGACGGACAAGGCCGAGCAGATCATCACCGACAACCGGGTCCTGTTCCACCGCGTGGCCAACACGCTGAACTACCTGGACATCAAGACCGTGGTGGTCAGTTGCGGCACCTGCTATGACCAGTTGGCGGGGTATGAATTCGAGAAGATCTTCCCGGGTTGCCGCCTGATCGACATCCACGAATACCTGCTGGAAAAGGGCATCAAGCTGGAAGGGGCCAAGGGCGTGCGCTACATGTACCACGACCCCTGCCACACGCCCATGAAGCTGCAGGAGCCGATGAAGACGGTGCGTGCGCTGGTGGGCGACGGCGCGGTCAAGAGCGACCGCTGCTGCGGCGAATCGGGGACGCTGGCGGTCAGCCGGCCCGATATCTCCACGCAGGTGCGCTTTCGCAAGCAGGAAGAGCTGCTCAAGGGCGACGCCGCGATCCGCAGCGACGGCTTCACGGGCGACGTGAAGGTCCTGACCTCGTGCCCGTCGTGCCTGCAGGGCCTGTCGCGCTACGAGGGCGACACCGGCATGGAAGCCGACTACATCGTGGTCGAGATGGCGCGCCACATCCTGGGCGAAGGCTGGATGGAAGACTACGTGCGCCGCGCCAACGCGGGCGGGATCGAACGGGTCCTGGTCTAAACCCGACAGGTCTTTCGTGCGAATGAAGCCGCGGCCAGCGATGGCCGCGGTTTTTTTTCGCCCTTCCGCGCCCCTCTTGAAACCCAAAAAAGCGATCCCATACTGGGATTGAAGCGATCAGACCTGCGGTCGTGATTGTGGCGATTGCCTAGTGTCTGTATCGGTCCCTTTTTTCATTCGAGGAGACCCTTATGAGCAACTTTCCATTCAGCGACAGCGGCTTTGCGACCGCGTTCGACGCCATCCAGGAACACATGGGCCGCGTGCTGCGCGGCGCGGGCGTGCCCGCTGCCTTGCGCGCCACGCCGCAGGCCTACTTTCCGCCGGTCAACGTCGGCGTGTCGGGCGACTCCATCGAGGTCGTCGCCTTCGTGCCCGGCATGGAGCCGGACGCCCTGAACGTATCGATCGAAAAAAGCCTGCTCACCATCAGCGGCGAACGCAAGCCGCAGGAGCTGCCCGAGGGCGCCCGTTACTACGCGCGGGAACGCGCCCAGGGCCGTTATACGCGGGTGATCGAACTGCCCGCGGATGCGGACCCCGACAACGTGCAGGCGCGCTACACCGACGGCTGCCTGGCCATTTCCATCAAGCGCAAGGAATCGGCCAAGCCCCGTACCGTCGCCGTCCAGTAACCCCCTAAAACCGCAAAGGAGTATCGATCATGAATGAACGCAAAGACCTGACCGTGCCCGCGGAAGGGGCGGTTTCCGAAAAGCGCGATGCGCGCGGCGTGACCGTGCCGGCCGTGGATATCTACGAAGACAAGGAAGGCATCACCCTGCTGGCGGACCTGCCCGGCGTATCCAAGGAGAGGCTGCGCATCAACGTCGAAGCCGACGTGTTGCAGATCGAGGGCGAAGCGTCGGTGGAGACGCCCAGCGACCTGCGGCTGGTGCTGGGCGAAATGCGCGCGCCGCTCTTTCGCCGGGCATTCCGCCTGGGACAGGAGTTCGATCGCGCGCAGATCAGCGCCAGCCTGAAACAGGGCCTGCTCACGCTGCGCATCCCGCGCGTGCGCGAGGCGCAGCCGCGGCAAATTCCCGTCGTGGCGGGCTGAGCCCGGAGCGGGGCGCCGCGAGGCGGCGCCCCTGACCCGTCCTGCCATAGGTTGACACCTACGGCACGGTATCCGTAGCAGGCTACGGACTGAACACCCGATGAACTTCATCGGGTGTTTTGCATTGTAGGGACAGGTGCGGTCGCTCGGTGTTGTAGATATCGACGGACTGCTTGACCATGAGCCGGGCTTGGGCCAGATCAGCGGGCCTGTGGAGCAACAACTCTCCCTTCAGGATGCCGTTGACCCGTTCTGCCAAGGCATTCTGGTAGCAGTCGTAGCCGTCAGTCATTGAGCAACGGATGCCGTGCCGCGCGTGCAGGCGCTGGTAGTACGTTGAGCAATACTGGATTCCTCGATCCGAGTGGTGCACCAGCGATTGGCTCGAGCGCCGCGAGCGCAGCGCCATCTCCAGTGCGCGGCGCACCCCCTCGGTTTGCAGATTCTCTGCCACGTGGTACCCCACGATCTTGCGCGAGTAGGCGTCAGTCACCAAGCTCAAGTAGGTGCACCGCTGGGCGGTCGGCAGGTAGGTGATGTCGGCTACCCAGACCTGCTCGGGGCCCGTCGGCACCACTTGGCCTTCGCCTGCCTTGAGCAGGTTCGGGTGGCGTCGGAAGCGGTGATGGCTATCTGTGGTCTTGTGATACGCCCGGCGCGGCCGCACCAGCATCCGGGCGCTGCGCAGGATGTCGAACAGCGCATCGCGCCCGGCCTTGATCCCCGCCTCGCGTAGCGGCTGGCCCAGCACGTGATGCAGCTTGCGCGTACCCAACTTCGGTTGACGTACCCGCAGCGCGGTGACCATTGATACCACTTGGCATGCCTGCTGCTGGCGCTCGCGCTCTTTATGCCTGCTCTTGTAATACGCCTGGCGGCTATGGCCCATGTAACGGCAAGCCCTTGCCACGCTCAGCCCTTGGACGAGCTTTTGCGTGAGGACTTGCCCAAAGGCTTTTTTACGACGCGTACCCCGTAATCCTTCTCCAACACATTGACCACGGCCTCAAACAACTGCGCCTTCTCGCGGGCTTCCTTGAGCTGAATCTCCAGTTCCTTGATCCGCTGCTCGGGGGTAAGCACTTTGCCTTGACGATCCATGTCCACTCCTCTGACCGTCGGCAGGCTCCAGCCGCTTAGTCCCGGCCGACCATGCTTGCGCAGCCACACCAGCACCGTCGACCGACCTTGGATTCCATAGCGGCGCTGAGCCTCTTTGTACGTCAGCTCGCCTTTTTCCACCTGCTCGACAACGGACAGTTTAAAAGCCAGGCTGTAGTCCCGCTGGGTGCGCTTGATCCTTGATTCCAATTGACTCTCCCTTTTTCTCTCAAAAAGGTGTCAACCAATTCCAGGACGGGTCACCCTGCGAAAAAAAGCCGCGGTCGTCGGACCGCGGCTTTTGCGCGAAAGGCAGGGTGACGCCGGGGGCGTCACTCCAGCTTGATGTTCGCCTTCTTGATGACGTCCGCCCAGGCGGCGCGCTCCTGTTCGGAATAGGCCTTGAAGTCCTGGGCCGACATCGGCATGGGAATGACGCCCATGTCCAGCATCTTCTGCGACACCGCCGGCGACTTGAGCGTGGCGTCCAGGTCGGCCGACAGCTTCTTCACCACCGCTTCCGGCAGGCCGGCGGGGCCCACCAGGCCTTGCCAGGCGTACGCCGTGAAGTTGGCCACGCCCTGTTCGGCCATGGTCGGGACGTCCGGCAGCACCGGCACGCGATCCGGCGTGGCGGCAGCCAGCACGCGCAGTTTGCCGGCCTTGACGTTGGGCAGGCCCGAGCCCAGGTCGATGAACATCATGTCCACCTGGCCGCCCAGCAGGTCCTGGATGGCGGGCGCGGCGCCCTTGTACGGCACGTGCAGCACGTTGGCGCCCGTGCGCTGCTTGAAGAGTTCCAGCGCTAGGTGATGCGGCGAGCCCGCGCCGGCCGAAGCCGACGTCAGTTTGCCTGGGTCTTTCTTGGCCGCGGCGATCACCTCTTCGACCGTCTTGTACGGCGAGTTGACGTTCACGGCCAAGAGCAACGGGAACTTGGCGATCCCGCCGATATAGGTGAACTTGGCCGGATCGTAGGACAGCTTGGCGTACAGCGACGAATTGAAGGCCAGCGTGCCCGAGTCGGCCGTGCCGACCAGGTAGCCGTTGGGCTCCGCCTGGGCGATGGCCGTGGCGCCGATGATGGTGCCCGCGCCGGGGCGGTTCTCGACCACGATGGTCTGGCCCAGCGTCTTTTCCAGGCTGCTGGCCACCGTGCGCGCCACCACGTCGGTGCCGCCGCCGGCGGGATAGGGAACGATCCAGCGGATCGGTTGCGTGGGCCAGGATTGGGCGCAGGCCGCGGTGGCGGCCAGCGACAGGGCGGCAAGCGCCAGCAGGCGCTTTGCATGCTTGTGCATGGAGTGTCTCCTCGTGCGGGGTGTCGTGAGCGCGGCGCCCGCGTCGTTGATCGACGTCAACTTTGCGCCGCATTTTTTTGCGTCGCTATTATGCCTTGCGCCTACGCAAAAAGGGGGCCGCGCTTTGGGCCCCGTCAAATGCCCATGCCCGCGCAAGCCGCTTATTGCGGGTCCGGATAGCTGCGTGCGCCGAAAATGGCCGAGCCGATACGCACTTCGGTCGAGCCTTCTTCGATGGCAAGTTCGAAGTCGCCGCTCATGCCCATGGACAGGCGGTCCAGCGATACGCCGGCAATGCGCTCCTGCGCCAGGCGATCGCGCAGTTCGCGCAGCGCGCGAAAGCACGCGCGCACCTGGGCCGGATCCGGAGAATTGATGGCCAGCGTCATCAGCCCCCGCACGTGCAGCGTGGGAAAGTCCGCGGCGATGCGCCGCAGGAAGGGGGCCACGTCTTCGGGCGCCATGCCGTATTTGCTGGGTTCCGGAGAGGTCTTGACCTGCACGAGCACATCCAGGGTCCGGCCCTCGTTTTGCAGGCGGCGGTGCAGGGCCTCGGCCAGTTCGACGCGGTCCAGGGACTGCACTTCCGCGGCGTCGCGGGCGGCATCCTTGGCCTTGTTGGTCTGCAGGTGGCCGATCAGCACCCATTTCAGCCCGTGGCCCGCCAGCGCGACGGCCTTCTGGCGGATCTCCTGCGTCTTGTTCTCGCCGAAACGGGTCAGGCCCAGCGCCATGGCCTCGCGCAGGGCGTCCTCGCCGAAGGTCTTGCTGACGGGCAGCAGGGTCACGCTGTCGGGACGGCGGCCGGCGCGCTCGCAGGCCTCTCGGATGCGTTGCTGGATCCGGGCGAGGCGCCCGGCCATGGTGTCTTCGGCGATCATGCAGCTCTCTGGCAAAAACGGGATGTCCCATAGTGTAGGACGTGCTCCGCACCTCCCGCCACGCGGGCGGTTTCAGGCGCTGGCCGCGCCCGTGACCCTGTCGTTGACCCTGTCAGAGCGGCAGGCTTAGAATTTGCGGAGATTTGTTTATATTTCAAAGTTCTATGCCGTCCGGCGCCGCCCATTCGGGCGACACGTTCCCCCCCTCCTACTCAGCCCTTCCGCCATGTCCAGTGCAGCGCCCGAATACGCCTTTGCCACGCCGTTCCTGAATCCCCCCGCCTCGCCCATCCGATCGCTCATGCCCTACGCCATGCGTCCGGGCACCATTTCATTGGCCGGCGGATATCCGGCGCAGGAGCTGTTCGACGTCGACGGCCTGTCGATCGCGTCCTCCCAGGTCATGGCCCGGCTGGGCACGTGCCTGCAGTACTCCAACATCGACGGCCAGGCCAGCCTGCGGCATGAGTTGGCGCGGCTGTCCGCGGCGCGCGGCCTGGTCTGCAACGCCGACACGGAACTCGCCGTGACGGGCGGATCGCAGCAGGCGCTGGCGCTCCTCACGCGCGTGATGCTGCAGCCCGGCGACCACGCCATCATCGAATCGCCGGCTTTCCCGAATTCCGTGCAGGCCTTGCGCTACACGGGCGCCACGGTGCACACCGTGCCCTCCGGCCCCGACGGCATCGACGTGGATGCGCTGGACGAGCTGGCTGCGCGCGTGAAGCCCAAGATGGTGTGCGTCGTCGCTTCGTTCTCCAATCCCTGCGGCGCCACCATCTCGCGCCAGCGCCGCCTGCGCCTGCTGGAACTGGCCGTCAAGCATCGCTTCCTCCTCGTCGAGGACGATCCCTACAGCGAGCTGCGCTTTGCCGGCGAAGCCGTGCCGCCCATCGCGGCGTTGGCCGAAGGCGAGGCGCGCCACTGGGCCGTGTACCTGGCCAGCATGTCCAAGACCATGGCCCCGGCGCTGCGCATCGGCTGGCTGGTCGCCCCGCCGGAGATCCGCCGCCGCTGCGTCGGCGCCAAGGCCGCCGACGACATGGCGTCCTCGGCCTGGATCCAGGAAATCGTGGCGCAGTACCTGGCCAATGGCCGCTACGACGAACACGTGCCGCGCATCCGCGCCGCCTATGGACTGCGCTGCACGGCCATGGCCGAGGCCCTGGCGCGCGAGCTCGACGGCCGCATCACGTTCAGCAAGCCCGAGGGCGGCATGTTCTTCTGGGCGCGCCTGACGGGCGACGTGGACGCCACGCGCCTGCTGCCGTATGCCATCGAGCATGAAGTGGTCTACGTACCCGGCAAGGCGTTTTACGCCGACGCGGCGCAGGCGGACCTCTACGCCATGCGCATGTCGTTCGCGACCATGAACGAAAGCCAGATCGCGCAGGGCATGGTGCGTCTGGGCCGCGCGCTGGACGCGTGCCAGGCCAACGAGCCGGTGTCCATTTCGCTGGCGGCTTGACCTCGCGCAGCGTCGCGCCTGCCTCGCATTGCTATCCTTCCTGATCATGCCCGCCGGCCCGAGCCGGCGGCGTGGCTGGGCATGCCTCGGCATACCCCGGCATACCTAAATAAGCGCCTGTTATTTGGCGGGGGCGCTTCATGTCGATAAGCTGCTTGCCTCGGCGCGCGTTCGCGCCCGGTAGCAGAACAGGAATCCAGGTCATGAACATTGCAAAAGGGTGGGTAGGCGCGGCGCTGTTGTTGGCGGCGGCGCAGGGCGCTCAGGCGGCGACGCTGGACGTCGTGAAGCAGCGCGGCGCCGTGGCTTGCGGCACGACCACGGGCTTCGCGGGATTCTCCGCGCCCGACGCGCAAGGCAAGTGGCAGGGCCTGGACGTGGACCTGTGCCGCGCGGTGGCCGCGGCGGTCTTCGGCGACGCGGACAAGATCAAGGTGGTGCCGCTCAATTCGCAGCAGCGCTTTACCGCGCTGCAATCCGGCGAGATCGACGTGCTGACGCGCAACACCACCGTGACGCAGCAGCGCGACACGGCGCTGGGCATCATCCACGCCGGCATCAATTTCTACGATGGCCAGGGCTTCCTGGTGCCGAAGTCGCTGGGCGTGAAGAGCGCCAAGGAGATCAACGGCGCCACGATCTGCCTGCAGACCGGCACGTCCAACGAAAACACCCTTGCCGACTGGGCGCGCGCCAACAACGTGACGTACAAGCCCGTCGTCATCGAGACCTTCAACGAAGTGGTCAATGCCTTCGCCTCCGGGCGCTGCGACGTGTTCTCGACGGACGCGTCGGGCCTGGCGTCGATCCGCATCTCCAAGCTGCAGAATCCGGACGACTACGTGGTGCTGCCCGAGATCATCTCCAAGGAGCCGCTGGGGCCTTTCGTTCGCCAGGGCGACGACGCCTGGCTCAACATCGTCCGCTGGTCGCTGTCGGCCATGATCGAAGCCGAAGAGTACGGCGTGACCTCGCGCAACGTCGACGAGCAGACCCGAAGCGCCAACCCCAACATCAAGCGCATTCTGGGCGTGACGCCCGGCAGCGGCGCCAACCTGGGGCTGGATGAAAAATGGGCCTACAACATCGTCAAGCAGGTGGGCAACTACGGCGAAAGCTTCGAGCGCAACGTGGGCGAGGGCAGTCCGCTCAAGATCAAGCGCGGCCTGAATGCGCAATGGACGCAGGGCGGATTGATGTACGCGCTGCCGATCCGCTGACGAACCCGGGGCGTTTCGTTTTGCCTATCCGCGCCGATAAACCTGCGCGATCTTCACGAAGGCGGCGCGCAGTTCCCGCGTGCCGCCCTGGAAGATCACCGGTTTGCCGCGGTGCGTGAACACCACCAGCCGCTTTGAAAACACCATGGGCACGAAGCGCGCGTAACGCACGTCTTCCCATGCCACTTCGCGCCGCGTGAACCAGGTCTGGCGCAGGCCGTGTTCGTCGATGGTGGTGATGGACGTCTGCATGTGCCAGGACACAAACAGCAGCGCAACAAAGCACAGCACCACCGCCACCGCCAGCAGCGTATCGAAGGGCTGTGCGGGCGCGCGGATCGCGGTGGTTACGACCTGCACGCCCAGGATCGCCAGCAGCACCCAGGTCAGGATGCGCACCCAGTCCGGCCAGGCCTGGCCCGACAGGGGCAGCGGGCCGATGGCGCGGAGCAGCGCCGGGAGGTCTTCGGGCGCGGGGTCGGCATTGGGCGTGGTCATGCGGACCGGATCAGGCGGCACGCTTGGCGGCGATGGCGTTGCCGGCGCGGCTGGAACCCTTGCGGTTCAGGTGTCCCGACATCCATTGCCCGATGTCGACCACGGCGTCGAAGTCGATACCCGTGTCGATGTCCAGGCCGCGCAGCATGTACAGCACGTCTTCGGTCGCGACGTTGCCGGTGGCGCCCTTTGCGTAGGGGCAGCCGCCCAGGCCGGCCACCGAGGTGTGGAAGATGGAAATGTCCGTCTCCAGCGCCGCGAGGATGTTGGCCAGCGCCTGGCCGTAGGTGTCGTGGAAATGGCCGGACACGCGCGCCGGGTCGACCACGCGGGTCACGGCGGCCATCACTTCGCGCACGCGCTTGGGCGTGCCCACGCCGATGGTGTCGGCCACGTCGATCTCGTCGACCTGCATCGCCAGGTAGCGTTGCGCCACGTCCACCACGGCTTCGACGGGAACTTCGCCCTGGTAGGGGCAGCCCAGCGCGCAGCTGATGCTGCCGCGCACGCGGATGCCGGCCTCGCGGGCGGCCTGGACCACGGGTTCGAAACGCGCGATGGATTCAGCGATGGAACAGTTGATGTTCTTCTGGGAGAAGGCTTCGGACGCCGCGCCGAAGATCACGATTTCGTCCGCGCGGGCGGCCAGTGCGCCTTCGAAGCCCTTCATGTTGGGGGTCAGCACCGAGTAGATGGTGCCGGGGCGGCGCTCGATGCGCGCCATCACGTCTGCGCCGTCGGCCATCTGCGGCACCCATTTGGGCGAGACGAACGAGGCGGCTTCCACGTTGGGAAAGCCCGCGGCGCTCAGGCGGTTGACCAGTTCGACCTTGATGTCGGTGGGGACGAATTCCTTTTCGTTCTGCAGGCCGTCGCGAGGCGACACCTCGACGATCTTTACGCGGGAGGGCAATGCCATGTCTCTTCCTGTTTCGGTATTGGATGACCGGCGCGGCGAGGCCGCGGCGCCATCGCCCATATTAGCGCCATCGCATGCGGCGCCGCTGCGGCCCTAGTGCAAACGCTGGTAGCGGCCATCGTCCAGCCGGGCGATGCGGCCCTGCAATTCCAGGTCGAGCAGTTGCGCCTGCAGCACGGCGGTATCGAGCCCGCATCGCGCCTGGATGGCATCCAGGTGCAGCGGGTCGTAGCCCAGCGCATCCAGCACCGGATGGGCGGCGCGAGGGGGGGACGGCTCGGTGCGCGGGGCCTGCGCCGGCGATGGCCCGCCGCCCAGTTCGTCGGTGATGTCCGCGGCGGTCTCCACCAGCTTGGCGCCCTGGCGGATCAGTGCATGGCAGCCGCGCGACAGCGGCGAATGGATCGAGCCCGGGATGGCGAAGACTTCACGGCCGCTCTCGCCCGCCAGCCGGGCGGTGATGAGCGACCCGCTTTGCTTGGCGGCCTCGACCACCAGGACGCCGCGCGCCAGGCCCGCGACGATGCGGTTGCGCTTGGGAAAGTGCTGGGGCCGCGCGCCGGTGCCCAGGGGCAGTTCGGACACCAGCGCCCCATGCGCCGCGATGCGGTGCGCCAGGTCGCGGTGGCTGGCCGGGTAGACGCGATCGATGCCCGTGCCCATGACCGCCACGGTGCCGGCGCCGTCGGGGCCGGCATCCAGCGCGCCTTCATGCGCGGCGGCGTCGATGCCCAGCGCCAGGCCGCTGACGACGCGCCAGCCGTTCGCCGCCAGGTGCCGGGCAAAGGCGCGCGCGTTTTCCTGTCCGCCCGGCGTGGCATTGCGCGCGCCCACGACCGCCAGGGACGGCCCCTGCAGGAACGCGGGATCGCCCGCCACGTAGAGCAGGATCGGCGGATCGGCGATCGTCAGCAGGCTTTGCGGATAGGTGGGATCGGCCAGGGTCAGGATGTGGCGGCCGGGGGCCTGCACCCATTCCAGCGCGCGCGCCACCTGCTCGGCCATGTCCGCCGGCATGGGCGCCGCCAATTGCCGCGCCAGCGCGTCAGGCACATGGCGCGCAAGCGCCGTGGCGCGTTGCGCGTAGATCTGCTCGGGCAGGCCCAGCGCGCTCAGAAGCATGCAGGCGGTGGCGGAACCGATATTCGGTTCGAGGGACAGCCGCAGCCAGGCGGACAGTTCGTCGGAGGATTGCGTAAGCGGCATGGAACGGGCGCGAGAAAGGCGTCGTGGGTCCGAGAGTGTCGCACGTGCCGGGCAGGCCGGCGGCGGCGGGGTGGATCGATACGCGCGGGACCGGCAAGGCAAGGCGCCGCCTGTGAAAAAAAGCGTGCCGAGGCAATGTCCGCAATCCCCGAATTAGCCGAAAACTATTAGAAATCAATACTCTAATGAATTAAACTCTCGTGTACGCATCACTCTGGCGATCCCCTTTCAATGGCTTTACTTCCCATCCTTCGCTACCCGGACCCGCGCTTGCACAAAAAGGCCAAGCCGGTCGCCGAGGTCGATGACCGCATCCGGCAGCTCGTGCGCGACATGGCGGAAACCATGTACGACGCGCCTGGCGTCGGCCTGGCCGCAACCCAGGTCGACGTGCACGAACGCGTCGTCGTGATCGATGTGTCCGAGGACAGCAATCAACTGCTGACCCTGATCAACCCCGAGATCACCTGGCGCAGCGACGACTACAAGATCTACGAAGAAGGCTGCCTGTCCGTTCCCGGCATCTACGACGAAGTCGAACGCGCCTCGCGCATCCGCTGCAAGGCGCTGGACATCGACGGCAAGCCGTTCGAGTTCGAGGCCGATGGCCTGCTGGCCGTGTGCGTGCAGCACGAGCTGGATCACCTGGAAGGCAAGGTGTTCGTGGAATACCTGTCTAACCTCAAGCAGAACCGCATCAAAACCAAGCTCAAGAAGGCCGAGCGCGAAGCCCTGCGCGCGTAGGTCGGCCCTTAACCCCATGCGCATCGTCTTTGCCGGTACCCCGGAATTCGCCCGTATCGCGTTCGACGCCCTGCGGGCGGCCGGCCACGAAATCCCACTCGTCATGACGCAGCCGGACCGCCCCGCGGGGCGGGGTCTGAAGCTCACGCCCAGCCCGGTCAAGCAGGCGGCCGTGGAGGCGGGCATCCCCGTCGCCCAGCCGCGCAGCCTGCGGCTGGACGGCCGCTATCCCGACGAGGCCGCCGAGGCCCGCCAACTGCTGGAAAGTGTGGCGCCGGACGTGATGGTGGTGGCCGCCTACGGGTTGATCCTGCCGCAATGGGTGCTGGAACTGCCGCGCCTGGGCTGCCTGAACATCCACGCCAGCCTGCTGCCGCGCTGGCGCGGGGCCGCGCCGATTCAGCGCGCCATCGAAGCCGGCGACGCGCGCACCGGCGTCACCATCATGCAGATGGACCAGGGGCTGGATACGGGGGACATGCTGCTCGAACGCATCGTGCCGATTTCGGACGAGACCAACGCGGCGCAGTTGCATGACGCGCTGGCGGTGGCGGGCGGCGAAGCCATCGTCGAGGCGCTGGCCGCGCTGGCCGAAGGTGGCCGTGGCCTGACCCCGCGCAAGCAGCCCGAAGCGGGCGTGACCTACGCGGCCAAGCTGGACAAGGCCGAAGCCGCGCTCGATTGCAGCCAGCCGGCCGCGTTGCTGGCGCGCCGCGTGCGGGCCTTCAATCCCGTGCCCGGCGCCAGCATCCGCCTGCCCGGCCTGCCCGATGCCGTGAAGGTCTGGCGCGCCCAGGCGCTGGACGAGACCGCCACGGCCGCGCCGGGCAGCGTCCTGCGCGCGGACGCGGCAGGGATCGACATCGCCACGGGCCAGGGCGTGCTGCGCCTGCTGGAGCTGCAGAAGGCCGGCGGCAAGCGCCAGCCCGTGGATGTGTTCGTGCGCGGCTGGCAGCCGGCCTGAGCGGTGCCGCCCGCCCGGCTCACCCCTGGCGGGTAGCCGCCAGCAGATCCACGTAGGCGCCCGAGAGCAACTGTTCGGGCGCGACGCCCAGCCCGGCCATCAGCGTGCGGGCTTCTTCCATTCCTGCCTCGACGGTCTCGTCCTCGCGCAGCACGACTTCCAGCTCCAGGAATTCGCCCAGGCCCTCCACCCGGTCCAGGTGGATGCGCGTGCGTCCGGCCATGAATACCGTCCGGTGCTTCCTGACGCGCCCGGTCACGCCATAGGCGTGCGAAAGCGTGTCGCGCAACGCGTCGGGGGCGTCCGTGGGCGCGATGACGTAGAAGCTTTCCTTGGGGCCGGTATCGTCGGCGCGTTGGTAGAAGATCAGCTCGCCCGTGCCGTTCGCAAAGGCGCGCAGCTTCAGCCGCCCGGTCGCGCATGCGAAGAACGTGTCGTCCTGGTCGATGCGGGCGGGCTCCTTGCCGGACAACGCCGCAGCCAGGGGGACGATGGCCTCCAGGCTATCGACCCGCGCCTTGATTTCCACATTGCGCGCCATGCCGGTTTCCTGGTCAGTAGAGTGAACCGGCGACGCGGGCCGGCAGGTCGCGATCGTAGGCGACGCCGTCGAAGGTGCCGGCGGTGAGGTCGGAGAGGATCCGGCCCACGCTGGGCAGCGCGGTGCGCGCGATCTGCGTCTGCGGATCCCACAGGCGCGAGCGCAGCAGCGCCCGGGAACACTGGAAATACACGGTGTGCACGTCGACGATCAGCACGGAGCGCGGCAGTTTGCCGTCCATCTCGAAGCGCGCCAGCAGCGCCGGGTCCACGCTGATGCGCGCCGTGCCATTGACGCGCAGCGTCTCGCCGACGCCTGGCACCAGGAACAGCAGCGCCACGCGCGGATCGGCGATGACGTTGAGCAGGCTGTCCACGCGGTTGTTGCCGCGGCGGTCGGGCAGCAGCAGCGTCTTTTCGTCCTGCACCACCACGAACCCGGCGGGGTCGCCGCGCGGCGAGGCGTCCAGCCCGTCCGGTCCCGCCGTGGCCAGCAGCGCGAAGGGCGCGGCCTCGATGAACGCGCGGTAGTGCGGGTGCACATGGTCCACTTCCTTTTTCAGGGAGGCTTCGCCGGGCGAACCGTAAAGCGCTTGCAGGGCGAGGGCGTCGGTAATCAGATGGGCGGGGTCGATGTGCATGGGTACGGGGCGTTATGCCAGGGCGTTGGAAAGGTCTGCGACCGTCAGGAACAGCTCGTCCGGGCCACGGCCGCGCAGGGCGTCGACATGGTTATAACCCCAGGCCACCGATCCGACCCGCACGCCGGCCTTGCGGGCGGCGTCGATATCGCGCATTTCGTCGCCCACCAGCAGGAAGCGCTCGGGCGCCGTGCCATGCTGCCTGAGCAGGCGGTCGATCTTTGCAGCCTTGCCGAAGAGGTCGGTGCCGCATTCGTAGTCGTCAAACAGCGCCGCGGTGGGCTCGCCCAGCACGCGCTTGACGTTCTCGACGGAATTGGAGCTGACGACCGCCAGCCGCAGGCCGCTCGCCTTCAGGCGGGCCAGCGCTTCCGGGATGCCGTCGAAGAGCTGGACGCTGGGATCGATCTCCTGCATCAGCGTGCGCACGTGCGTCATGATCGCCGGCAGCTTCCATAGCGGAATGTTCAGGTACTTCAGGATTTCGCCGGCATCGCGGCTGCGCAGGGCTTCGCGTTCCGAGGCGTCGATCTTGCGGAAGTGGTATTTGTCCGCGACGGTGTTGAGGATGGTGTTGAACCACGGCATGGTGTCTGCCAAGGTTCCGTCGAAGTCGAATGCAGCAATGTCGTATTTCAATTCTTGCAATCCAGTGCCGGCAGGCTGGGCAGGGGCCGTGCACGCTGGCAGGCGCCCCGCGCAGTCCCTAAACGCCGTGCGGGTGAAGGAGATAGTGCACGACCGGCGCCAGGCCTTCCAGCGGCGGCGCGCCGGCCACCACGCGCGCGGCGCTCGTCCAGGGGTAGTCCAGCGCCAGCAGCCAGCCGAACACGGCCGCCGTGTCGCCGGGCGGCAGGGTCACCATGGTTTCGATCGTGATGGTCAGCCGCTTGGCGCGGTACGGGTCGGGCTGGAATACCCAGTCGTAGCGGCCACAGCCCACGCGCACGTTGCCGGTGGCCTTCTCCGTCATGCCGACCAGCCAGTCGCACTGGTAATCGGGCAGGCGCGCGTCCGCGTCGGGACGCGACAGGAAGAAGGTGTAGACGTTGTCGTAGGTCTGGCCGAACTTGCGCACCAGCGTATCGGTGATGGCGGCCAGGCCGTGCGACTCGGGCGGAAAGGCGATGGCCTGTGTGCGCAGCGCCATCTTCAGCACGGCGTCCGGCGCGAAGGCGCGGGCCATGTAATGCGGGCGGTTCTCGTCCTTGGCGTGAAAATAGTCGCGCAATACGGACTCGGTGCAGGCGGGGAACAACGAATCGGTGGGCATTGCGAGGGCTTCCGTTCAGGTGTCAGGAGTAGGGGTCAGGGCTTTCTGACCGGATCGAACCATTTCGTGATGTTGGGCGGCTCGTAAATGGCATAGCGATCCAGCAGCAAGGCGGGGTCTTCCTCAACCACCAGCATGTCGCGATGCTGGGGACGGATGAATGCTTCTTCCACGGAGTGGTTGATGAATTGCATCAGGGCATCGTAATACCCCGCGATGTTGAGCAATCCGCAGGGCTTCTGGTGCATGTTGAGCTGCGCCCAGGTCCACACCTCGAAAAACTCTTCCAGCGTGCCGGCGCCGCCTGGCAGGGCGACGAAGCCGTCGGCCTTCTCCATCATCATCGCCTTGCGTTCGTGCATGTTCTGCACCATGTGCAGCTCCGTCAGCCCCAGGTGCGCCTGTTCTTTCTTGAGCAGCAGTTCCGGGATCACGCCGATCACGCGGCCGCCGGCGGCCAGCACCTCGTTGGCCACCACGCCCATGATGCCGACCACCGAGCCGCCGTACACCAGGCCCAGGTCGCGCTTGACGAGTTCACGGGCCAGCACACGCGCCTGCTCGACGTAGTCCGGCCGGGTGCCGGGGTTGGAACCGCAATACACGCAGATATTCTTGAGATTCATAAACAAGG
The DNA here is from genome assembly GCF_900156745.1 of Achromobacter sp. MFA1 R4. Taxonomy (NCBI): domain Bacteria; kingdom Pseudomonadati; phylum Pseudomonadota; class Betaproteobacteria; order Burkholderiales; family Alcaligenaceae; genus Achromobacter; species Achromobacter sp. MFA1 R4. The sequence continues at coordinate 2,444,004 of NZ_LT707065.1, forward strand.
GGTCAGAGGGCCGGCCGCGTTACAGATTGCGTCACGCCGCCTTTTCGCGAAGCCGATAGTTTACGCAAGGTTGAGAGGGACCCTTGCCCGGGCGCGGCGCCGTCGAACCCGCGATGCGGGCAATGTTTGGACACAGCATGTTCCGGCACGGCCGGTAGACTGGGGATTGCTAATACGACTGGAAGTCCAGCGTCGTGCTGCTTTCACGGACTATGAGGAGCCTACGATATGGAACAAGCAACCCGCACCCCGCAGCAGGCCAAGCGTCCTTTCGATATGGATGTGCAGGCGATCCGCGCCAAGGCGCGCAAGGACATCGAGTCCGGCGCCATCACCGATACCTATCGGGCTGATCGCGAAACCGTGCTGAAGCTGCTGAACGAAGCGCTGGCCACGGAGGTGGTCTGTGTGCTGCGCTACAAGCGCCACCACTTCATGGCTCGCGGCTTGAACGCCGAGCCCGTCGCCGCGGAATTCGCCGAGCACGCGGCGCAGGAACAGGAACATGCCGACAAGCTGGCCGAGCGCATCGTGCAGCTCGGCGGCGAGCCGAACCTGTCGCCCAAGGGCCTGCTGGAGCGCAGCCACTCGGAATACGTCGAAGGCAATTCGCTGGAAGAGATGATCAAGGAAAACCTGATCGCCGAGCGCATCGCCATCGACAGCTATCGCCAGATGATCGAATACATCGGTGAACAGGATTCCACCACGCGCCGCCTGCTGGAGGAGATCCTGGCGGTGGAAGAGGAACACGCCGACGACCTGTCGGACTTCCTGGCCAAGTCGTGATGAGGCAGTGACCGTCCGCGCGGCCGCTTGAGCCGCCGGTCAAAACGCCGGCCGGCGCGTGTTGACGCGCCGGCCGGCGTTTTTTTTCGAAGTCAGATCGCGTCGGCCCAGAGATCGTATTCGTCGGAATCGGTGACGCGCACGCGCACCATGTCGCCCGCCTTCAGGGGCTGGTCCGAGCTGACGTAGACGCAGCCATCGATTTCCGGCGCGTCGCCCGCGCTGCGGCCCACGGCGCCGTCCTCGTCGACTTCGTCGATCAGCACGTCGATCTCGCGGCCGACCTTGCGCGCCAGGCGCTGCGTCGAGATGGTCTGCTGCAACGCCATGAAGCGTTCCCAGCGGTCCTGCTTGACGTCGTCCGGCACCGGATCGTCCAGCAGATTGGCGGGCGCACCCTCGACCGGCGAATACTGGAAACAGCCCACGCGGTCGAGCTGCGCCTCCTGCATCCAGTCCAGCAGGTACTGGAAGTCTTCCTCGGTTTCGCCGGGAAAACCCACGATGAACGTCGAGCGGATCGTCAGGTCCGGACAGATCTCGCGCCAGCGCTTGATGCGCGCGAGCGTCTTGTCTTCGAAGGCCGGGCGCTTCATCGCCTTCAGGATGCGCGGGCTGGCGTGCTGGAAGGGGATGTCCAGGTAGGGCAGGATCTTGCCCTCGGCCATCAGCGGGATCACCTCGTCCACGTGCGGGTACGGGTACACATAGTGCAGCCGCGTCCACACGCCCATTTCGGACAGGGCCACACAGAGCTCGGTCATGCGCGTCTTGACCGGGCGGCCGTTCCAGAAGCCGCTGCGGTACTTCATGTCCACGCCATACGCGCTGGTGTCCTGCGAGATCACCAGCAGTTCCTTCACGCCCGCCTTCACCAGGCGCTCGGCTTCGTTCAGCACGTCGCCCACCGGACGGCTGACCAGGTCGCCGCGCATCGAGGGGATGATGCAGAAACTGCAACGATGGTTGCAGCCTTCCGAAATCTTCAGATAGGCATAGTGGCGCGGCGTGAGCTTGACGCCCTGCGGCGGCACCAGGTCCACGTACGGGTTGTGGTCCTTGTTGGGCGGCGCGGCGCTGTGCACGGCGCGCACCACCTCTTCATATTGCTGGGGACCGGTCACCGACAGCACGCTGGGATGCACGTCGCGGATCACCGATTCCTCGACGCCCATGCAGCCGGTCACGATGACCTTGCCGTTCTCGGCGATGGCCTCGCCGATGGCTTCCAGCGATTCGGCCTTGGCGCTGTCGATGAACCCACAGGTGTTGACCACGACGACGTCCGCGTCGTTGTATTCGGGCGTGACTTCGTACCCTTCGGTGCGCAGCTGGGTCAGGATGCGTTCGGAGTCGACCAGGGCCTTGGGACAGCCCAGCGACACGAAGCCCACGCGGGGCGCGCGGCCGGGAGCCGCTCCTTGCGCCGCCGTCGCGATCGCGTCCAGGGTCGAGCTGTTGCCGTTGCTGGCGGCGCTGCCGGCGCCTTTGCCGGGCCGGGATCGTTCAAGAATTTCCAATCTGGTTCACCGTAGGTTCGCGCACGGGCATAGGCGGTGCGGCGGGGTAATCGTCAAAGGGTCGGGATCAGGCCGTCGCGTCCTGCGAGGTCAGGTCGCGCAGCGTTTCCGGATACAGCATGGCCACCCGCAGCAATGTCTGCGCGGCGCCCGAGGGGTTGCGCCGGCCTTGCTCCCAATCCTGCAAGGTGCGCACGCTCACGCCCAGCAACGCCGCGAAATCCGCCTGCGGCAGGCCGACGCGATTGCGCGCTTCGCTGATATGCGATGCCTGCCACCGGACGGACCGGGCAGGCTGGACAGCCTTATTCATGACTCAATCAATGGGATGGACGGCGCGGCGATTTCTCCGCCCACCGATTCCAGGCAGACGGGCGCACCGTGGGCGAGGGCGCAGTAGCGCGGGATTATACGGCATTGCCGTAGGCAGGTGAAGCAGGCTCGGCTCGGGCCGCGCTGCCCGGAAGCAGGAACGCCGGTCACCATCTGGGCCATGAGCGTTGCCGGATGATGGCGAATTCGGACGGCGCTGATCGACCTGAGCTTTCTTTTCCATCACATTTGGCCCTACATCTATAGGGGCATTGAAATGAAGGTGGTTGCGCGACGAAAGAGTGGACTGGAAAAATGGCAGGATGGCATCAATAGAGCGGTGGGCGACGTCAAATGGAATGAATGGGACTGCGAAGTACAAAGGGCCGTCAACGAGTACAACCGTCATCTTTCCACCACTCCTGGCTTCAGATCGCTCGATTGGCAGCTCATCAAAGCAATGATTTGGGTCGAGACGGGTGCGGAAAGCAAAAAATGGGCGACCAATCCGATGCAAATCGGAAATCCAGGTGATCCGGGATTGAAAGCACTATTGTCCGGGCGCGAAGGCGGCGATCTGATATTGCCCCTCGCGTGGCAGAAACAATTGTCAATAAGCAGCGCGACGACTGATCCGGTACACAATATTCGGGCCGGAACGGGTTGTTTGTTGATGCGTATCGCCAATTACGCGATGAGGAGCGTTCCCGGCCCTGACTTGGCAATTTATGAAGTGAGGGTGAAGGCGGGCGACAGCATGGCAAAGCTTGCCAAAGCACACGGAAGTACCGAAGAAATCATGCGCAAGCTAAACCCCACCGCTGTGGTTCTTATGCCAGGCCAATATTTGAAGTATCAGCGGGCGTCGATGAAGAAAGTCATTATTGGCTGGAAATTGATCACGACATCAAGCATCGCAACGTACTACAACGTGGGCGATTCCATGTATTCCAGGAAACTTGACTATGCCCTGGCGCTGATCAGGCAGGGAAAGGCAGCCGTATGCGCGCATTAACCGCCTTAATGCTTGGGTTGATGATCGGAAACCTGCCCGGTCCGGCGATGGCTGCCGATGAAATCATGGCGGGCGTTTTCCAAGGAACCGGCAGAGCCTGTTCCGGCGCGCTATTCCTGCGCGCCGGGACCGTCGAGTGGAATTCGACCTATTCAATCTGCAAGCCAACCCAGTACGAGATTCTCGAGAAGAACGCCTCCAATGGCCAGAGGCGTGTGGTCTTGCGCTTGAAGGAGCGGAGCCGGTTGTGCCGTTATTCCGTCGTTGAGCTGGAACAGGCAGGTCGATACAACTGGAATGTGAGCGGTTATCAGTCCCTGGAAGGATTCCGCAACCGGGAGCTGCCGGACTGGAAAAATTCTTCTTTGCCGGACCGCCAAGTATTGTCCTGTCTGATGACAGGGCCAGACTAGCAGAGGGACGACTGCGCGGGCCCAGGGGGCGGCATCAGGGATCGCCGCCCCATCGGGCGCTTGGGGCAAGGTTTATCGGAATTTCCAGCCGGTCTCAGGGCGCCGCCCGCCGGTACAGCGCCAGCGTCCCCGCCAGTCCGATCAGCAGCCCCCCGCAGACCCGGTTCAGCCAGCGCAGGCCGCCTGTCTGGAAGGCGCGCACCATCTGCGCGCCGAGCGCCGCATAGGCCAGCATCGCCGCGATGTTCATCAGCGCCATGACGGCGGCCAGGAGGGCGTATTGGGCGGGCAGGGGCGCGGCGGGATTGATGAATTGGGGCAGGAAGGCCGACATGAAGAGCAGGGCCTTGGGGTTGGTCAGGGCGACGACGAAGCTGCGCAGGCCCAGCGCCAGGCCCGCCGGGCGGGCGTCGCGGGGCGCCTCGGAAGGCAGCGTGAGCGCCGCGTCCGACCGCAGGAGCTTGCAGCCCAGCCACGCCAGATAGGCCGCGCCGGCCCATTTGATGATCTGGAAGGCGACCTCCGAGGCGGCCAGCACCACGCCCAGGCCGCAGGCCACCGCGCCGATCAGGACCAGGTCGGCCAGCACCGCGCCGCCCATGCCCCAGCAGGCCGCCCGCACGCCGTGGCGCGAGCCGTTGCTCATGGCGAGCAGCACGGTGGGGCCGGGCGTGATGATGGTGACGGCCGAAGCCAGGACGAACAGCAGCAGGGTGGCGAGGGTCATGGAGGGCCTCCGGGACAGGGAGCCAGTGTGCCGCGACCGCCGCCGTCCGTCCAGGTCCGGGCTACCATAGCGGTCTTACTCTTTGATTTCGCACCAATGTCCACGCGTTCCGATACTCCCCATCTGGCTCCTCCGCTCTCATCCGTCCTTCTTGCCAGCGCGGGGGTGGTCGAGGGCGTGCTGGATGGCCGGTCGCTCACGGAGGCGCTGGCCGACGTCGATCCGGCCTTGCGGCCGGCCACGCAGGCCGTGTCGTTCCATGCGATGCGCTATCTGGGCTGGGCCGACGCGGTCGGCCGCGAAATGGTGCAGCGCTATCCCAGCGTGTTTTTCGAATCCCTGCTGCTTGTGTCGCTGACGCTGCTTAAGGAAGCGGGCGGCGCGGCCGAAAGCCTGCCCGGCATGCCGGTCTACGCGCCGCATACGGTCGTGGACCAGGCGGTGACCGCGGCGGCCGGCTCGCGCAGCCTTGCGTCCTATAAAGGCATGCTCAATGCCTGCCTGCGTCGTTTCCTGCGCGAACGCGCCGCGCTGGAGGCCGCGGTGGCCGACAGCCCCGAAGCGCAATGGAACCATCCCGGCTGGTGGGTCAAGCTGCTTGCCGTGGCCTATCCGCGCGAATGGCGCGAGATCCTGGCGGCCGCCAATGTCCCGGCCCCGCTGACCCTGCGGGTCAACCGCCGGCGCGCGACCCGCGAACAGGTGCTGGCCGCGTTCGAGGATGCCGGCCTGGCGGCTCAGCCCGTGGGCCAGTCGGGCGTGGTGCTCGCCACCCCCAAGCCCGTGGTGCAGCTTCCTGGCTTTGCCGAGGGCTGGTGGTCGGTGCAGGACGCGGGCGCGCAGCTCGCGGCCGAACTGCTGGCGCCCGCCGACGGCATGCGGGTCCTGGACGCCTGCTCGGCGCCCGGCGGCAAGACCGCGCACCTGCTGGAGCTCGCCGACATCGACCTGCTGGCCCTGGACGCCGATGCCGACCGCCTGGTCCGCGTGGAACAGAACCTGGCGCGGCTGGGCCTGGCCGGCGAGCATGTCCGGCTGAAGGCCGCCGATGCCGCCGACCTGGACGCCTGGTGGGACGGCAAGCCCTTCGACGCGGTGCTGGCGGATGTGCCGTGCACGGCGTCGGGCATCGTGCGCCGCCACCCCGACATCCGCTGGCTGCGCCGCGAAAGCGACCTGCGCCGCACCGCCAGCCTGCAGACCCGGATCCTGGATGCGCTGTGGACCACCGTGGCCCCCGGCGGCCGGCTGCTCTACGTCACCTGCTCGGTTTTCCCCATCGAAGGCACCCGCCAGGCCCTGGAGTTCCTGCAGCGCCACCCGGATGCGACGCGGCTCGATGCCCCCGGCCAATTGCTGCCTGTTGCTGTCGATGCAACACCCGCGGCGCAACACGACGGATTTTTCTACGCCTTGTTTGCCAAGCAGTCCTGAATCCCCAAGAATAGGGTCATGACGTAGTTCCGGTGCCGTATGTCCATTATTTCGCGCTTATTTCTTGGGTTGTTGCTGGTAACTGCCTTGCTTTCCTCCGCGCCGGGTGGATTGGCTCATGCTTCGGAAGCCCGCGTGACGCGGGTGGATCCGATGGTGCGCGACGGCAACCTCGAAATCGATGCGGATATTGAGTTCGAACTCAACCAGCAGTTGCGGGATGCCGCCCAGCGCGGCGTCGCCCTGTATTTCACGGCCGACCTCACCATCACCCAGGAGCGCTGGTACTGGTTCGACAAGTCGCTGGTGGACACCTCCCGCACCTGGCGCGTGGTCTATAACGCGCTGACCCGCCAGTGGCGCGCGGGCGTGGGCGAGCTGTCCTTTCCGGTGGCCTCGCTGGACGACGCCATGAGCCTCATCCGCCACATCCGCAATTGGCGGGTCGCGGACGCCGGCGATTTCGACGTGGGTGTGCAATACGATGGGCAGCTGCGCCTGCGGCTGGACACGTCGCTCTTGCCCAGGCCGTTCCAGGTGAACGCCTTGAACAGCAGTTCCTGGGCCCAGGCGACCCCGTGGATGGACTTCTCGTTCATGCTGGGCGACAAGGAGAAAGACCCCTCATGAGGCTTTTGCTTCGGCTGGCGCTGATGGTGGGCGCCGTGAGCGGACTGGCGCTGCTGGGCCTGCTGGCCTGGTCCACCGGAAACGCCTCGCGCTTTGCGCGCTACTACGACACGCTGCTGGTCCTGAACGGCATTTTCGCGCTGGCGCTCTTTGTCTGGGTGGTCGCGCTGACGGTGCGGCTGGCGCGGCAGATCCGGCGCCGGCAATTCGGCGCGCGGCTCACCGCGCGCTTTTCGCTGGCGTTCGCGCTGATCGGCGTGGTGCCGGGCGCGCTCATCTACACCGTGTCGGTGCAGTTCATGTCGCGCTCGATCGAGTCCTGGTTCAACGTCCGTGTGGACACCGCGCTGGAGGCCGGGCTGAACCTGGGCCGGGCCGCCCTGGACTCGCTGCTGGCGGACCTGGACGCGCGCGCCCGCTCGATGGCGATGGAACTGAACCGCAGCACCGACAGCGGCGTGACGCTGGCGCTGACGCGGCTGCGCGAGGCCAATGGCGTGCAGGAGGCCATGGTGTTCACAGGCAGCGGGCGCATGGTGGCGTTTTCCACCAGCCAGTACGGGCAGCTTTTGCCCGCCGCGCCGCCGCCCACCGTGATGAACCAGTTGCGGCTGGCGCGCGGCTATTCCGCGGCGGAAGCCGACGATCCGGTCACGGCGGGCGCGGAAGGCGGCCTGCACCTGCGCGTGGTGATTCCGCTGAACGGCCCGGACCGCTACGACAACCTGCTCGGCCCGGCCTCCGAGCCGCGCTGGCTGCAACTGTTGCAGCCGGTTCCCGAACAGATCGCGCACAATGCCAACCTGGTTCAGCAGGGCTTTCGCGATTACCAGGAACTGGCGCTGTCGCGCCTGGGCCTGCGCAAGCTTTACGGCATTACGCTGACGCTGGCGCTGCTGCTGGCGGCCTTTGGCGCCATCGCGGTGGCGCTGTCCCTGTCCAAGCGCCTGGTGCGCCCGCTGCTCAGCCTGGCGGGCGGCACGCAGGCGGTGGGCGTGGGCGATTACCGGCCCCTGCCCGAGCCCCCCGAACGCGACGAAGTCGGCCAGCTCACCCGTTCGTTCAATGCCATGACGCGCCAGCTCGACGAGGCGCGCCGCATGGTCGAAAGCAACCGCCAGCAGCTCGAGCGTTCCAACGTCTACCTGGAAAGCGTGCTGTCCAACCTGTCCTCCGGCGTGTTGGTGTTTGACGAATCGTTCCGCGTCACCACGGTCAACCAGGGCGCCCAGACCATTCTGGGCGCGGACCTGCGTTCGGTCATCGGCCGCCCGCTCGAGACCGCGGACGGCATGCTGGAATTCGCCAACATCGTGCGGCAGGCCTTTTCCACCCACGCCGCGGTCGGCTCCGAGCGCCAGCACTGGCAGCAGCAGTTCGAGATCGCGCCCGCGCAGGGCGAGGGGGCGGCGCCCTCCCAGCCGCTCACCTTGCTCGCGCGGGGCACGCATCTGCGCGTGGACGGGCGCGGCAACGGCTATCTGGTGGTGTTCGACGACATCACCGAAGTGATTTCCGCCAACCGGACGGTGGCGTGGGGCGAGGTGGCGCGCCGCCTGGCCCACGAGATCAAGAATCCCCTCACGCCGATCCAGCTGTCGGCCGAGCGCCTGGCCATGAAGCTGGAGGGCAAGCTGCCCCCCGCCGAGGCGCAGATCGTCGAGCGTTCCACCAATACCATCGTCAATCAGGTGGCTTCGCTCAAGCAGATGGTGGACGACTTCCGCGAGTACGCCCGCACGCCGCCCGCCGTCATGCAGCGCATCGACTTCAACGCGCTGGTGGCGGACGTGCTGTCGCTCTACGGCTGGGAGCCCGACGGCGCCTCGCCGCGCCTGACCGGAAAGGCCCTGAATCTGGATGTGAGCCTGGGCGCGGACCTGCCGGACATCGAAGGCGATCCGACCCAGCTTCGCCAGGTGATCCACAACCTGCTTTCCAACGCCCGCGACGCGATCGCGGAAATGGGCGGGCAGGGCCGCGTCAGCGTCACGACCCAGCTCATGCGCAGCGAGCAGCCCGATCGCGTGGCCCATCAGGCGCTGCGTTTCACGGTGGCGGACACCGGCCCGGGCTTCCCGCCGCAGGTGATGCAGCGCGCGTTTGAGCCCTACGTAACCACAAAGTCCCACGGGACTGGGTTAGGATTGGCAATCGTCCGCAAGATCGTGGAAGAGCATGGCGGGCGTATCGACCTTGCAAACCGCAAGGAAGGAGGGGCGCGGATTTCCATCCTGTTGACCCGGCTGGCGCCGGGGGCCGACACTATGGACGCGACCGCGCAAGAAAAGGATAATGCGGCTACGCAATAGGTGGATGCTTTATGGCCAGAATTCTGGTGGTTGACGACGAAGTCGGTATACGCGAGCTTTTGTCGGAAATCCTTTACGACGAGGGACACACGGTCGAGCTGGCCGAAAACGCGGCGCAAGCGCGCGCTGCCCGCCTTCGCATGCGTCCTGATCTGGTGTTGCTGGACATCTGGATGCCCGACACCGACGGCGTGAGCCTGCTCAAGGAGTGGGGTTCGCAGGGCCTCCTGGACATGCCCGTCATCATGATGAGCGGCCATGCCACCATCGACACGGCGGTCGAAGCCACGCGCATCGGCGCCATGGATTTCCTCGAAAAGCCCATCACGCTGCAGCGTCTGCTCAAGACCGTTGCCGCGGGCCTGGCGCGCGGCCGCCTGCCGCATCCCGCGCCTGCCGCCGTCAACCCGGCCGCGCCCAGTCCGGTGGTGGCCCTGGAAGACGAACTGGATCCGCCCGCCGCCCTGGCTGCCGTGTCCGCCTCGGATGCGCCGGCCGCCTCGAACGGCCAGTTGGGCAGCATCTCGCTGGACCAGCCGCTGCGCGAGGCGCGCGACGAATTCGAACGCATCTATTTTGAATACCACCTGGTCAGGGAAAGTCACAGCATGACGCGCGTGTCCGAGCGGACCGGGCTGGAGCGCACCCACCTCTATCGCAAGCTCAAGCAATTGGGCATCGAGTCCGCGCGCAAGCGCAGCACATGAAGATCCTGATCATGGGCGCTGGCCGCGTTGGCACCAGCGTGGCGGAGAACCTGGTGTCCGAACAGAACGACATCACGGTCATCGATTCCGATCCGGTCCAGCTCAAATACCTGCAAGAACACTTCGACCTGCGCGTCGTCCGGGGCGACGGCTCGCAGGTGTCGGTGCTTGAAAACGCCGGCGCCGCCGACACGGACCTGCTCATCGCCTGTGCGGCCTCCGATTCCGCCAACATGGTCGCGTGCAAGATCGCGCGCCAGCTGTTCAACATCCCCCGCCGCATTGCCCGCATCCGTTCGGCCGAATTCCCCGAGCATCCGGAGCTCATGAGCGAAGAGGGCTTCTGCATCGACGCGCTCATCAGTCCCGAGCGCAGCGTCACCACCTACCTGCACAGCCTCATCGAGTTCCCCGAAGCCCTGCAGGTCGTCGAATTTGCCGAGGGCCGCGTCAGCGTCGTCACCGTGCGCGTGGGGCACGGCAGCCCGATGGCCCATTCGTCCGTCGACAAGCTGCGCGATGTCTGGCCCGACGTGAAGGCGCGCGTGATCGACGTGCTGCGTGGCGGGCGTCCGCTGCGGGCGGGCAGCGGCACGGTCGTCGCGCCGGGCGACGAAGTGGTGCTGGTGGTGGACTCGGACCATGCCCGCCGCGCCGTCAGGAAGCTGCGCGACGCCGAACGGGCGGTGCGCCGCGTGATGATCGCGGGCGGCGGCAATATCGGCCTGCGCCTGGCGCGTCAGCTCGCCGAGGAAAAATACAGCGTCCGCATCATCGAGCACGACCTGAAGCGCTGCGAATACCTGGCGACCCAGCTCCCGGACAGCGTGCTGATCCTGCACGGCAGCGGCACCGACGAGGCCCTGCTGGAGCGCGAAAACATCGAAGACATGGACACGTGGCTGGCACTGACCAGCGACGACGAAGACAACATCATGTCGTCCCTGCTCGCCAAGCGCCTGGGCGCGCGCAAGGTGATCGCGCTGATCAACCGCCAGGCCTACGGCGAACTGATGCAGGGCAGCCATATCGACATCGCCGTGTCGCCCTCGCAGGCCACCATGAGCGAACTGCTGCGGCACGTGCGCCGGGGCGACGTGGTGGCGGTGCACCGGCTGCGCCAGGGCGTCGCGGAGGCGCTGGAGGCCATCGCCCACGGCGACCGCTCCACCTCCAAGGTGGTCGGCCGCGCGGTGGGTCAGATCAGCCTGCCCAAGGGCGCCAGCATCGGCGCGCTGGTGCGTGGCGAAGAAATCATCCTGCCTGACGCCGACACCGTGATCGAAACCGACGACCACGTCATCGTCTTCGTGCCCTCGCGCCAGCAGATGCCGCGCGTGGAAAAGCTGTTCCAGGTCTCGGCGTCATTTTTCTGATGCGCCGCGTGCTCCCACCCATGCGCGGCCCCCGCGCAGCCGGCTAAGCCTCCATGAAGCGCGTACTGGCCACCTTGTACATCCTGGGCCTCACCATGGTGATGTTCGCCCTCACCATGCTGATTCCGGTGTTCATCGCCTATATGGGGGCGGATGGGGCGCGCGAGGCCTTTCGCGACGGGTTCCTGATCTCGATCGGCATCGGCGGCGGCCTGGTCGCGTTGACGCGGCCCCATCGCAGCGAATTGCGGGCGCGCGACGGCTTTGTCCTGGTGTCGGCGGTGTGGGCCGGGCTGCCGTTGCTGGCCTCCATCCCGCTGATGCTCTACTTCCATCGCGCCGGGCTGCCGCTGTCGTTCACCAGCGCGTATTTCGAGGCCATGTCGGGGCTGACCACCACCGGCGCCACGGTGCTGACCAACCTGGACGCCTTGCCGCCGTCGATCAACCTGTGGCGCGCCACGCTGGTCTGGATCGGCGGCATGGGCATCCTGGTGCTGGCCGTGGCCATTCTGCCCCTGCTGGGCGTCGGCGGGCACCAGGTGGTCCGGGCGGAAACCCCGGGCCCCATGAAGGACGAGCGGCTGACGCCGCGCATCGCCAGTACGGCCAAGGCCCTGTACGCGGTGTATTTCGCGTTTTCGATCCTGTGCTTCCTGGCCTACCGGCTTGCCGGGCTGTCCTGGTTCGAGGCTTGGTGCCATATGGCCACCACCATGGGGCTGGGCGGCTTTTCCACCTGGGACGACGGCTTCGCGCATTTCGATTCCGTGGCGGTGGAAATGGTGGCCATGGCCTTCATGCTGATCGCCGGCATCAATTTCGCCACGCACTTCAACGCCCTGCGCCAGCGCAGCCCGCGCGCCTACTGGCGCTGCCCGGAGGCCATTCCCTACCTGGTCATCGTGCTGGGGGCCGGCCTGGTCATCTCGGTCTTCCTGTTCTTCAAGGGGGTCTATGCCGACCCGCTGGAGGCGCTGCGCTATGGCATGTTCAACACCATCTCGGTGGCGACGACGACCGGTTACGCCAATACGGACTATGCGCAGTGGCCGCTGTTCGCGCCGCTGACGATGCTGTTGCTGTCGGGGTTCGCCACGTCGGCCGGGTCCACGGGGGGCGGAATCAAGATGATCCGGGCCATCCTGCTGGTCAAGCAGGCCCGCAATGAGCTGGTGACCATGCTGCACCCGCATGCCGTCAGTCCGGTCCGGATCAGCGGCCGGGCGGTGGAGGCGCGGACCATGTCGTCGGTGCTGGCCTTCATGCTGTTCTACGGCATGACCATCGCCGTGTTCACCAGCCTGCTGCTGCTGTCGGGCCTGGATCCCATCACGGCGTTCTCGGCCGTGTTTGCCACCGTGAACAACACCGGGCCGGGCCTGGGCCCCGTCGGGCCGATGGGCAGCTTTGCGGTGCTGTCGGATTTCCAGATCTGGGTCTGCACCTTTGCCATGCTGATCGGACGCCTGGAACTGATGACGGTGCTGGTGCTCTTCACGCCGATTTTCTGGCGCAAGTAATGGGGGGTAGCGCCGCCGGTAGCGGGGTGTAGCCCCGCCGGTAGCCCCGCCGGTGCCCCGCCATTTTCTAGGGGATAACCCTATAAAGGGTTATCCCATCCCCTCTCGAAAGCCCCTTGCAGACTGGCCTGCGGCGCCTCGCCGGCCGGGAACCCGCGCCAATCCTGTGTTGTAAGCGCTTGCTCACTTTTCTTCAGAGGGCAAAACGGGATGATTCGCGATGTTGCACACAAATGTCACGATTTTCAATCGTTTTGCCACAAAGCTGCGGCTATCATGCGTTCACAAGCCGCCGTCTAGTGCCCCCCGGGAAGTTGCCGGGCTTCAAGGTCGAACGGCGCATACCCTCATCAAACATTCAAAGGAGTCCGAGATGGAACAGATCCCGTTCATTTCGTCGGCCCCCAACACCCTGGGCATCGAACTCGAGCTGCAACTGATCGACCCCCGCAGTTTTGACCTTGCTGCAGCCTCTGACGAACTGTTGGCCCAGATGGCCAACCATCCCATTGCCGACCGCGTCAAACCGGAAATCACGCGGTCCATGATTGAACTGAACTCCTCGGTGCACGAGCACCCGATGGGTCTGCTGGCCGAGATGCGCGAGATGCGCGATGCGCTGGTCGAAGCCGCAGATGCCGTCGGCGTTTCCGTGGCCGGCGGCGGCGCCCATCCCTTCATGCGCTGGCAGGAGCGGTCCATCTCGGATACCCCGCGCTTCCAGTACCTGGCCGAAATGTATGGTTACCTGGCGCGTCAATTCACGGTGTTCGGCCAGCACATCCACCTGGGCGTGAAGAGCGGCGACGATTCCATCAAACTGCTGCGCCGCCTGTCGCCGTACGTGCCGCATTTCATTGCGCTGTCGGCCTCTTCGCCCTACTGCGAGGGCGTGGATACCCTGTTCTCGTGCTCGCGCCTGAACGCGGTCAACAGCTTCCCGCTCGCCGGCCACCTGCCGCCCGAGGTCAAGGACTGGTACCAGTTCGAAGCCCATATTTCGCAACTGCGCGCGTTCGGCCTGGCTGAAAGCATCAAGGACCTGTACTGGGACATCCGTCCCAAGCCCGAGTACGGCACGGTCGAGATCCGCGTCTGCGACACGCCGCTCACGGTCGAGCGGGCCTGCCAGGTGGCCGCCTTTGCGCAGGCGCTGGCCGTCCTGCTGATGCGCGAGGAAGACCCCGGCGACAGCGCCTGGCTGTCCTATCGCAGTAATCATTTCCAGGCCTGCCGCTTTGGCCTGCAGGGCAGCTACGTGATGCCCGATGGCCAGCGCGTGCGTCTGATGGACCATCTGCGGGCGCTGTTCCAGCGGCTGATGCCGGTGGCCGAAGAGCTGGGCACGGGCGACATGATCGCCGACCTGCGCGACGACGCCATGCGGTCCGGCAACGATTCCCGCTGGCTGCGCAGCCAGTACCACCGGCTGCGCGACCTGCCGCTGGTGGTGGAAGCCATGGCGAACGCCTGGCGCGGCGTGGCGGCGCCGGTCGCGCCGCCGGCCGAGCCCACGGCAGTGCTGCGCCGCCGTATCCGGGCCACGTCGGAGCCCATGCAGAGCCTGGCGGCGTCCGAACCGGGCGTCAGCGTGCCCGAACGCCTGCACTAGGGGTCACACCTCAGGTCGCAGGTATCCGGTCTGCCGGGCGCGGCCCCCTGTTCAGGGGGTTCCGCGCTGGCGGCCGCCGATCGCGCTGATGGACAGGCGGGTTTCGCCCGCCACGGTCCGGTGGGCCGCCGCCCGCCAGGCATGGCCGTAGGCCACTTCGATGCTCAAGGGGATGAGGCCGTCCGCGTTGCGCTGCGCTTCCAGCGCCGCGCACAGGCGGTCGCGCCAGTCCCGGCCCACCAGTGCGCCGCGGCGTCCTTCGGCGGGGTTGCCGCCCAGCGCGCGCACGTCCTGCAGCAGCTTTTCGGGGCTGCGGTAGGTCAGCGTGAGGATCTCCTGGTCCATGACCGGGTCTGCAAACCCGTTTTCCACCAGCAGGTCGCCGAAGTCGTGCATGTCCACGAACGAGGGCGTGGCGGTGCGCAGGCCGGCGTCGGCCAGCGCCTGGCGCAATTCGCGCAGCGTGGCGGGCCCCAAACAGGAAAACATCGCCAGGCCGCCCACCTTCAGGATGCGGCGCCATTCGGCCAGCACGGCGTGCGGTTCGCGATGCCAGTGCATGGCCATGTTCGACCACACCAGTTCCAGCGATTCGGGCGCGAGGCCCGTGCGCGCCAGGTCTGCATTGACGAAGGCGGGCGCGGGCGGGCCCCGGCGCGCCAGCTTGCCGATCCAGGCCGAGAGCCCGCCGGGCGCGTGGCGCTTGCGCGCGTGGTCGAGCAGGGGCTCGCAGTTGTCCAGGCCGGTGTAGGCCGCTTCGGGATAGCGTTCGCGCAGCAGCGGCAGGTTGTCGCCGGCGCCGCAGCCGGCATCCAGCAGGGCCTGGGGCTGGACGCGGATGTACTGCAGGCGGCCGAGCATGCGGCGCGCCACTTCGCCATAAAGGAACTGGGCGTCGGCCAGGTCGCCGCGGCGCGCGAACTGGCGCGGCACGTCGGCGCTGACGAGGGGCAGGGAGGGGGGCGTTGCGGTTTCTGGCAGGGACATTTCGGTCGCGCCCGCGGGATCGCCCGGGGGCGGAGCATGGTGTGATGAGGGATGGCACACATTATTGCGCATCCCGGCGGCAGGTTCCGATTGCCCCTACTGGACATGGGGCGACGGCTGCTGTCGCGCGCCGGCTGCGACTGTCCCCTGTGCGGCGCCCGCGTGGCGGGGGCGCGGCTGTGCCCGGGGTGCCAGGCCGACATCCTGGCCGCCCCGCCGGGCGCCGGCGCGCGGTGTCCGCGGTGTGCGCTGCGTCTGCAGGCGGGCGGCTCGGCTTGCGCGGCGTGCCTGGCGCGGCCGCGGGCCTTTTGCCGCACGGTGGCCGCGTTTGACTATGCGCCGCCGGCCGACACGCTGATCCTGATGCTCAAGACGCAATTGCGGCTCAGCATGGCGCCCGTGCTGGCGCGGTTGATGGCCGATGCGTTGCGGGCCGAAGTGTTGCAGGCCGAAGGCGCGCACGCCCTGCCGCCGCCCGGCCTGCTGCTCGTGCCCGTTCCCGCCAGCCGCGCGTCGCTGCGCCAGCGCGGCATGAATCCGGCCGCCGAGATCGCCCGCAGCCTGGCGGTCGAGCTTGCGCTGCCCCCGCCGCGCCACCTGCTGACGCGGCGGCGTGACACGCCCCGCCAGGCCACGCTCGATCGGCGGGCGCGGCAGCAAGGCACGGCGGGCTTGTTCGTTTGTCCGCATCCGCTGCCCGGGCGCCATGTGGCGGTGGTGGATGACGTCATGACCACCGGCAGCACGGCCGACGCGGCGGCCGCCGCGCTGCTGGCCGCGGGTGCTGCCAGCGTGACGGTGCTGGTGGCGGCGCGCACGCCGTGAGCCGGCCGGGCGGGGCGGGCGCACGGGCCGCGGCTCGTACCTCCGCGCCGGCCGCTGCGCAGGCATCCGCGCCGGCCGCTGAGCAGGCATCCGCACCGGCCGCCCCAGTGGCCGCCGCCGGCAAATCGGCGACAATCACGCACCTGCGGCCGTTTCCTGGCCGCGGGCCATTTCACGTCTGCATCCGCCATGTTCCACGTCATTCTCGTCTGCCCGGAGATCCCTCCCAACACCGGCAATGCCATCCGGCTGTGCGCCAATACCGGGGCGCAGTTGCACCTGGTGCGTCCCTTGGGATTTGAACTGGATGATGCCCGCATGCGGCGGGCCGGGCTGGATTATCACGAGTGGCAGCCGGTGCGCGTGCACGACACGCTGCAGGAGGCGCTGGCGGATACGGGGGCGGCCCCGTCCAGCATCTACGCGTTGACCACCCATGCCCAGCGCAGCGTGGCCGACGTCAGTTTCAAGCCGGGCGATGTGTTCGTGTTTGGCCGCGAAAGCGCCGGCCTGTCGGACGCGCATCAGGCGATGTTCCCGCCCCAGCAGCGGCTGCGGCTGCCGATGCGCGCCGGCCAGCGCAGTCTGAACCTGTCCAACGCCGTGGCGGTCACGGTATTCGAAGCCTGGCGCCAGCAAGGCTACGAAGGCGGCGCGTAGACGCCACCTCCGGTCAGGCGCGGGCCCGGGCTCAGTCCAGCGACAGCTGCAGCTTGTCGATCACCTGATCCCAGCGCGCCTTTTCATTCTTGATGCGGGCGGTCAGGGCTTCCGGCGTGGACGCCGCGGGCGTGAAGTACTGCAGCGCGAACTGCTTGCGGACGGCGTCGCTGTTGATGATGCGCGCCAGTTCGCTGTTGAGCCTTTCGACGATGGGCGTCGGCGTGCCGGCCGGCGCCAGCACGGCGTTCCACGAGATGGCTTCGAAGTCCGGGTAGCCTTGCGAGGCCATGGTCGGCACGCCGGGCAGGGCGTCGCTGGGCTTCAGGCTGGTCACGGCCAGCAGCTTCACCTTGCCGTCGCGCGCCTGGGGCACGGCGATGGCGGGCACCATGAACCCGGCCTGCACGTCCCCGCCGATGATGGCGGTGATGACCTGCGGAAAACCGGAGTAGGGGATGTGGGCCAGGTCGACGCCCGCGCTCTCCTTGAACATCTCCATGGCCAGGTGGGCCGAACTGCCGGGGCCGACCGATCCATAGTTCAGCGAGTTGCCGCGGCCTTTGACCAGTTTGACGAAGTCCTGGACGTTGTCGACCTTCAGACTGCCCGGCACCACCAGCACGTTGGGGCTGGTGCCCACCAGCGAGACCGGCTCCAGGTCGTTGAGCGGGTCGTAGCCCAGCGTCTTCTTGTAGAGCGTGGGCGCGGTGACCAGCGGGCCGTTGATCGTATAAAGCAGCGTATAGCCGTCGGGCTTGGCCTGCGCCACGAGACGCGTGCCGATGTTGCCGCCCGCGCCCGGCTTGTTGTCGATGACGATGGGCTGGCCCAGCGCCTGCGACAGCGGCTCGGAGATCGTGCGCGCCAGGATGTCGGGGGACGAACCCGGCGGGAAGGGCACGACCATGTGGATCGGCCGCTCGGGCCAGTCGGCATGGGCGGCGGCGGGCAGGATGGCGGCCAGGCTCAGGCACAGGCCACGCAGCAGCGGGCCGACCCGGAACTTGCGGGTTTGCGTCATGAAGGAGGTCTCCTCGGGGTGGGTGTCGTGTCTTGTTGTCGGTAATGGATGAGAGGCGCGCCCGTCAGGCGGCGCCCGGCGCCTGGTCCGAGCCGGACCCTTCGTAGCGGGCATCCCGCGCCAGCAGGGCCGAGACCGCCGTCATGGGCGCCACGCCCTCGAACAGCACGGCGCACACGGCTTCGGTAATGGGCAATTCGACATTGATGGCGCGGGCGCGGTCCAGGGCGGCGCGCGCGCAGCGCACGCCTTCCGCCGTCACGCCGCTGGCCAGGATGTCGGCCAGCTTGCGGCCCGCGCCGATCTCCAGGCCCACGCGCCGGTTGCGCGACAGGTCGCCGGTGGCGGTCAGCACCAGGTCGCCCAGGCCGGTCAGGCCGGCGAAAGTCTCGGCCTGCGCGCCCAGCGCCACGCCAAAGCGGGTCATTTCGGCCAGGCCGCGGGTGATCAGCGCGGCGCGGGCATTGGTGCCCAGCGCGAGGCCGTCGCAGATGCCGCAGGCGACGGCGATGACGTTCTTCAGCGCGCCGCCGACCTCCACGCCGATGAGGTCCGTGCTGGCGTAGACGCGCAGCGCCGCGCCGTGGAAGGCGGCGGTGGTGGCGTCGCGCAGGGCGGGGCTGCTGCTGGCGACGGTCAGGGCGACGGGCAGGCCCTGCGCGACTTCGCGCGCGAACGACGGGCCCGACAAGGCGCCGCCGGTCGCACCGGGCAGCGCCTCGCGCATGATTTCATGGGGCAGTCTGGCCGTGTCGGCTTCAAAGCCCTTGCACGTCCAGACGATGGGGGTGTCCTGCAGACCCAGCGCGGGCAGCCGTTGCGACAGCGCCTCGCAAAGAGACGTGAGGCCCGCGACCGGCACGCCCAGCACGATCAGGCGGCGCGCGGCGTCGTCCTGCAGGGTGCGCAGGGTGGCGTCCAGGTCGGAGGAAAACTGCAGCGTCTTGGGCAGGGTGATGCCCGGCAGGTAGCGGGCATTCTCGTGGGTGGCGGCCATGGCGGCCGCTTGCGCGGCTTCACGCGCCCAGAGCTGGGTGGGGTGGCGGCGGCTTGCGGCCGCCGCCAGCGCGGTGCCCCAACTGCCCGCACCCAGGACGGCGACGCGCAGGCGCGGCTCGGCGGGTTGGTTCATGGGGCGCCGCAGCGTGCTTACTGGCGGGTGGCGCCGGGGGGCAGGATGATGCCCGAGTCGCCTGCGCTGCCGTTGGCGGCGCCAGCCTGCTGCTGTTGCAGTTCGGCGATGCGCTGCTCGTACAGAGCCTGGAAGTTCACCTCGGTCAGGTGCAGCGGGGGCATCGAGGTGCGGGTGATCGCATCGGCGATGTTGGCGCGCAGGTACGGATACAGCATCGTGGGGCAGACAATGCCCAGCAGCGGGTCGAGCTGCTCTTCCGGAATGTTGGCCGCTTCGAAGATGCCGGCTTGCGTGCCTTCGACCAGGTACACGACCTTGTCGTTGATGCGCGTGGTGACGGTGACGGTGACCGTGGTTTCGAACACGGTTTCGGCCAGGCGCTGCCCGCCCACGGTGATGCTCACCTCGACCTGGGGCGCTTCCTGCTCCAGGAACACGTGGGGCGCGTTGGGCATTTCCAGCGAAAGGTCTTTCAGGTAGACGCGCTGCAGATTGAACGAGGGCGCGTCGTTGCCGCCTTCTTGCTGGGTGTTTTGGTCTTGATCAGCCATGAGTGTTTCCGTTGGTGGGAGGGCAAAAAGGGGCGATTAGCCGTTCAGCAGGGGCGTCAGTTCACCCGAGCGGTCCAGGGCCATCAGGTCGTCGCATCCGCCGACATGGGTTTCGCCGATGAAGATCTGGGGGACGGTGCGCCGGCCGGTTCGTTCGATCATGATGTCGCGTTGGGACGGCTCCCGGTCGATCTGGATGATTTCCAGATCGTCCACGCCGCGCTGCTCCAGCAGCGCCTTGGCGCGGGCGCAATACGGGCAATAGTCCTTGCTGTACATGACAACTTTGTTCATAGGGCGCTCCTGGGGGGTACAAGAAAAGGAAGATGGGGGCGAGTCGCCCCGATTCAACCCTTCTGGGTGACCGGCAGGCTGGCCGCCGACCAGGCGCGCATGCCGCCTTCGAGCGGCACCACGTCGGTAAAGCCCTGGGCGCGCAGCTTGGCGACGGCGCGGGCCGAGTCGCGGCCGTTGTCGCAGACCACCACGAGCGGCTTGTTCTTGGGCAGCGAGCTGGCCTTCTGCTCGATGTCGGCCGCCGGCACGTTTCGTGCCTGCGCGATGTGGCCGGCCTGGAATTGTTCGGCGGGACGCACGTCGACCCACACGGCATTGCGCTGGTTGACCATCTGGATGGCTTCATTCGTGCTGATGGCGGACCCCGTCCGGCCCTTGCGCAGGGCGGGAATGATCAGCATCACGCCGGAGACCACGGCGACGGCGACAATGAAAATGTTGTTTTTATCGAGCAAGAATTGCAGAAGATCCACGGGGTTTCCTGTAGTACGTCGGCCAGCGTACGTCGGCCAGCCTGGTAGGGGCGAACCCTGATGCGCCGCGTCCGGGAAGTGGACGCGGTGCGCCGGGGCAAAATCACGGGCAAAATCACTCAATTATAAAATGAGCGCATTCCTTAACCATCCTCCAACTTTAACCCGCGCGGCGGGCGCCCCAAACCATGCATAAACTCGTACTGATGCGCCATGGCGAAAGCCAGTGGAACCTGGACAACCGATTCACCGGCTGGACCGACGTCGATCTCACCGACACGGGCCGCGAACAGGCCCGCAAGGCCGGCGAACTGCTCAAGAAGGAAGGCTACACCTTCGACCTGGCCTACACCTCCGTCCTCAAGCGCGCCATCCGCACGCTCTGGATCGCGCTGGACGCCATGGACGCCATGTACACCCCGGTCGGCGTGAACTGGCGCCTGAACGAGCGCCATTACGGCGCCCTGCAGGGCCTGAACAAGTCCGAGACGGCCGCCAAGTATGGCGACGAGCAGGTGCTGATCTGGCGCCGCGCCTATGCCATCGCCCCGGAGCCGCTGTCGCTGGACGATGAACGCCACCCGCGTTTCGACAGCCGCTACGCCAAGATTCCGGCCGACCAGCTTCCCGCCACCGAGTGCCTGAAGGACACCGTGGCCCGCGTGCTGCCGTTCTGGAACGAATCCATCGCCCCGGCCATCCGCTCGGGCCGCAAGGTGCTGATCGCCGCCCATGGCAACAGCCTGCGCGCCCTGATCAAGCACCTGGACAACGTCTCGGACGACGACATCGTCAACCTGAACATCCCCACCGGCCAGCCGCTGGTTTATGAATTGGATGATGACCTGCGTCCCATCCGCCACTATTATCTCGGCGATGCCGCCGAGATCGAGGCGGCCATGGCCGCGGTGGCGGCCCAGGGCAAGGCCAAGAAGGACTGATATCTCTATGCGTCGCACGGCGGGGTTGTTGTTGGCGGTCATGCTGGCCGGAGCGGCGCTGCCTGCGCGCGCCGCGCCCAGCGACCTCGCCGGGCGCCAGTCCGACGCCGAAAAGCAGCAGGCCGCGTTGCGCGACCGCATCGAGAACCTGCAAAAAGACATCGACCAGCGCGAGGCCGCCCGCAAAGAGGCTGCCGACGCGCTCAAGCAGTCGGAATCGTCCATTTCCCGGATCAACCTGCGCCTGAAGGAACTGGCCGACGCCAACCGCCAGGCCACGGCGGACCTCGCGTCGCTGGAAAAGCAGATCACCGTGCAAGAGGCCGTGCTGGCCAAGCGCCGCGTCGAACTGGCCGACCAGCTGCGCACCCAATACACCAGCGGCCTGTCGCCCTGGACGGCGCTGCTCTCGGGCGACGATCCCCAGGTGCTGGGCCGCAACCTCGGCTATCTGGACTACGTGTCTCGCGCCCGGGCGGACGCCGTGAAGGCGCTGCGGGCCGACATCGACCGGCTGGCCGCGTTGCAGGCGCGCGCGGACGACCGCCGCGCCGAGATCGAAAAAGTGGTCGCCGAGACCTCCGAACAGAAAACCGCCCTGGTCGCGCAGCAGAAAGAGCGCGCGACCCTGCTGGCCCAACTTGAGGGACAGATCGCCGCCCAGCGCGCCGAAGCCAACAAGCTGGGGCGCGACGACCAGCGCCTGTCTCGCCTCATCACCGATCTGGACGCGGCCATCGCCAAGCAGCTCGAGGAAGCACGCAAGGCCGAAGAGGCGCGCAAGCGGGCCGAGGAGGTCCGACGGGCCGAGGAAGCGCGGCGCGCGGCCGAAGAGGCCCGCCGCGCCACCGAAGAGGCCAAGAAGCGCGCCGAGGCCGAACGCCGTGCGCAGGACGCCCGCCGCAAGGCCGAGGCGGACCGCAAGGCCGCCGAAGACGGCGTGCGCCGCGACAGCGAAGCCCGCGAGGCCGCCCAGGCGCGCGAGCAGGTCGAGGCGGCGGCCCGCCAGAATCGCGGCCCGGTGGCCGTGGCCGACCCCGACGCCGCCGGATTGCGTCCGGCCGAGCAGCGGCAGACCCGCATCGGCGGTCCGGCCGATACGCCGACTCAGGCAAAACCCGCGGATCCCCCCAAAAAGGCGGAACCGATCGAGGGCGGCGCCACTCCAACGCGCAGTGCTTCGTCGCAGCAGTCAGCCAAGGCGGCCCCCGTGGGCGCGGGCAACGGGCTGCGCCACGGCCTGGCCATGCCCGTCCGCGGGCAGATCCAGGGCAGGTTCGGGGTGGACCGTCCGGATGGCGGCGTGTGGCGGGGCGTGGTGCTGCGCGCGGCCGAGGGCACGCCTGTCAAGGTGGTGGCCCCGGGCACGGTGGTCTACGCCGATTGGCTGCGCGGCTTTGGAAATCTGATCATCGTGGATCATGGGCAGCAGTACCTGACCGTCTATGCTTACAACCAAAGCCTGCTCAAACGGGTGGGCGATGCGGTGGCGGGCGGCGATACTATTGCTACGGTAGGGGCAACCGGCGGCCAAGTGGAATCCGGCCTATACTTTGAAATTCGCCATCGTGGCGCTCCTGTGGACCCGGCCCAGTGGCTGGCGCAGTAGATTCACGCCGTCTGTCTCGACGCGGCCGGCAAATGATATGTCGTTGGTAAAAACCGTTGGTAAAAACCGTTGGCACATTGCCAAACCCATCGGCGAAAACACAATTCGGGAAGTGTGCATGGGCACTCGTAAGTTTCGC
Organism: Achromobacter sp. MFA1 R4; assembly: GCF_900156745.1. Classification (NCBI taxonomy): domain Bacteria; kingdom Pseudomonadati; phylum Pseudomonadota; class Betaproteobacteria; order Burkholderiales; family Alcaligenaceae; genus Achromobacter; species Achromobacter sp. MFA1 R4. The sequence continues at coordinate 2,467,015 of NZ_LT707065.1, forward strand.
GGTTTCGGTCTGATTGCCATCGGTGCGGTGGCGGGTGTGTTGCTGAGTGTGGGCGTGACTGCCGTCGCCCAGCGCGGCAGTCCCCTGCCTCTGGACGAGCTCAGGCAACTGAGCAATGTCTTTGCCGCCATCAAGAACAACTACGTCGAAGCCGTCGACGACAAGACCCTGATCGACAATGCCATCTCCGGCATGGTGTCGAATCTGGACCCGCACTCCGCCTACCTGGATGCCGATGCGTTCCGCGAAATGCAGACCGCCACCCAGGGCGAGTTCGGCGGCCTGGGCATCGAGGTCGGCGCCGAAGACGGTTTCGTCAAGGTGATCTCGCCCATCGAGGACACGCCCGCCGCCCGCGCAGGCGTCATGGCCGGCGACCTCATCATCAAGATCGACGACACGCCCACCAAGGGCATGACCTTGAACGACGCGGTCAAGCTCATGCGCGGCGCGCCCAAGTCGCCGATCACCCTGACGATCATGCGCGCCGACCGCCCGCAGCCCATCGTGGTCAAGATCGTGCGCGACATCATCAAGGTGCGCAGCGTGCGCAGCAAGATGCTGGACAACGGCATCGGCTACGTGCGCGTCGCCCAATTCCAGGAAAAGACCGGCGCGGACCTGGCCAAGCAACTGAAGGAACTGGGCGCTAAGGAACCGCCCAAGGGCCTGGTGCTGGACCTGCGCAACGACCCGGGCGGCCTCCTGACCAGCGCCATCGGCGTGTCCGGCGCATTCCTGCCGCCCGATACGCTCGTGGTGTCCACCGACGGCCGCACGCCGGACGCCCGCCACAAATACCTGGCGACGCCTTCGGAATACGCCCGCGGCGAAAGCAACTACCTGTCCGGCCTGCCGGCCTGGACCAAGACCGTGCCCATGGTGGTGCTGGTCAACGTGGGTTCGGCCTCGGCATCCGAGATCGTGGCCGGCGCGCTGCAAGACCACAAGCGCGCCAAGGTGCTGGGCAACCGCACGTTCGGCAAGGGCTCCGTGCAGGTGATCCTGCCGCTGTCCGAAACCACCGCGGTCAAGCTCACGACCTCGCGCTACTTCACGCCCAGCGGCCGTTCCATCCAGGCAACCGGCATCGAACCGGATTACGTCGTGGCCGACACGGCCGATGGCGACCTGTTCCGCCTGCCGCGCGAAGCCGATCTGCAGCGCCACCTGTCCAACCAGCAGACCACCAACGAAGTCAAATCCAGCGCCGACCAGGACAACGTCGAACTGCCGGCCAAGGTCTTCGAATTCGGCGGCAAGGACGACTTCCAGTTGCAGCAGGCCCTGAACCTGCTGGCCGGCAAGCCGGTGCAGAAGGGCTCGGCCCGCGCCCAGGCCAAGGCCGACGCCAAGGCCGGCGGCGGAACGCCCCAGCGCATGACGATCACGCCGACCGGAGTCGAGCCCAGCAAGAACAAATGAACGACGAGCAACTGCTGCGCTATGCCCGCCACATCCTGCTGGACGAACTCGGGATCGAAGGGCAGGAAAAACTCCTGGCGGCGCGTGTGCTCATCGTGGGGGCGGGCGGCCTGGGTTCGCCCGCCGCGCTCTACCTGGCCACCGCTGGCGTGGGCGACATCACGCTGGCCGACGACGACGTCGTCGAACTGAGCAACCTGCAACGCCAGATCCTGCACACCACCGCCAGCGTCGGCCGCCCCAAGGCCGAGTCCGGCCGCGACATGCTGCACGCCTTCAACCCGCAGACCCGGGTCCATGCCCGGGTCGAGCGCCTGAAGGACCAGGCCCTGTCCGACGCGGTCGCCCAGGCGGACCTGGTGCTCGACTGCACCGACAACTTCACCACCCGCCACGCGATCAACCGCGCGTGCGTGCAGCACCGCAAGCCGCTGGTTTCCGGCGCCGCCATCCGCTTTGACGGCCAGGTCAGCGTCTACGACCTGCGCGACGACAACGCGCCGTGCTATCACTGCCTGTTCCCCGAGGCCGACGAGGTCGAGGAAGCCAACTGCGCCACGATGGGCGTGTTCGCCCCGGTGGTCGGCATCATCGGCAGCATGCAGGCCGCCGAGGCGCTCAAGCTGCTGTCCGGGGTGGGCGAAAGCCTGTCCGGCCGCCTGCTTTGGCTGGACGTGCGCACCATGCAATGGCGCAGCGTCAACGTGCAGCGGGACCCGGAATGCGCCGTTTGCGGCCACCGCGGACAGGCCTGAAACGCGGCCGTATTGCACTTGGGGACAATACTAAAGGCCTGAGATACCTGCTATAACGCCAGCCAGCCTACTGAAATCGGGTAGATGGCCATGGACATGACGGCGTGGATACAGGACTGAAGTTCAGCCTGCCCAAGTGGCGGCTCACGCGTTGGCTGACACATACCGGGCACGACACGCCGGCGGACATCCGCGCGGCCCTCATCGCCAGTCTCTTCGGCACGCTTCCCATTTTTGCCGGCGGGGTCATCAACACGCTGATGATCTCGGGCGTCGTCGCGTGGCGCCGCCCGGAACCGCTGTATGTCTCCTGGCTGATCCTGGAAGTCGTGCTCGCGATCGTGCGCGTCACCATCCTGCGTGCCGCCCTGCGCGCGGCGCCCAAGGGCGGCAACACCCACACCGACATCTATATCGTCCTGGCCCTGATGTGGGCGTTCAGCGTGGGCTATGGCGTCTTCGTCACCTTTCTGAACGGCGACTGGCTCGCCGCGACGCTGGCCGGCGTGTCCTGCGGCGCCATGGCCGGGGGCATCTGCTTTCGCAATTACGGCGCGCCGCGGCTGGTGGGCGTCATGATCTTCCTGAGCCTGGGGCCCATGTGCCTGGGCGCGCTCTTCACGGGCGAATGGGTGATGGTCATCGTCTTCATCCAGATTCCGTTCTACCTGATCAGCATGAGCATCGCCTCGCACCGGCTGAACCGCATCCTGGTGTCGACCATGCAGGCCGAACGGGACAGCGACCGGCGCGCCAGCGAAGACGCGCTCACCGGCCTGGCCAACCGCGCCGGCCTGCAGGCGGCGCTGGAGCGGGTGTGCTCCAGCGCGCGCGGCCACGACAGCGCGGCGGCGCTGCTCTACATGGACATGGACGATTTCAAGCGCATCAACGACAGCTACGGCCACGCCGCGGGCGATCTGGTGCTGCGGACCATCGCAGACCGCATGCGGGCGATGCTCCGGGTGGACGACGTGGCCGCCCGCATCGGGGGCGACGAATTCATCGTCCTGGTCACCGGCATCGACGCCACCGCCGCCCTGCGGCTGGGCGACCACCTGCTGCGCGACGCCTCCCAGCCCATCACCCTGGCCGATGGCACGCGGGTCTGCGTCGGCCTGTCCATCGGCATCTCCATCATGACGGGCGCCAACCGCACACCCCAGGGGGCGCTGGACTCCGCCGACGCGGCGCTGTATCGCGCCAAGGCGCAGGGCGGACGCTGCTGCGTGGTGGACCAGGGGGCATCCTGCGACGTGAACGAGGACATGCCGGGCGCTTCAATGGCGGCTTGAGCGCAAGCTTCGCGGCCGGGCTGCGTGCGCCGCTGTCCGAATCAGTCCGAAATAATCACACTGAACGAACAACTCCCATCAATCCTCCGTAACAACAAAGTTATCAGATAACCTGAAAAATCTGCCTATAATCCGTCGATGTTGACCAAGCACCTCACCCTCACCGAGCAGGTCGCTCGCCAGCTCGCCAGCGAAATCGCGGACGGCGTCCATCCCGTCGGCGCCAAGCTGCCCGCGGGCCGTTTGCTGGCCGAGCAGTACGGCGTCAGCGCCGCCGTCATCCGCGAAGCGACGGAACGCCTGCGCGCGCAAGGGCTGATCCAGAGCCGCCAGGGTTCCGGCAGCACCGTCGTCTCGCGCACCGGGGCGCAAGGCTTCCAGGTGTCCTCCGGAATTGCCGTCAACCGCGAAAAGCTGGCCAGCGTCTACGAACTGCGCATGGAACTGGAAGGCGGCGCCGCCGCGCTTGCCGCCGTCCGCGGTTCCGCATCGGACCTGCTGGCCATGGAAGAGGCGCTCGCTCGCCTGCAAGCGAACCTCGAACATCCCGAACAGGGCGTCGAACACGACATCGCCTTTCACGTCGCCATCGCCGCCGCCACCCACAACAGCTATTACCAGGACCTGCTGCAATACCTGAACCTGCAGCTGCGCCTGGCCGTCAGCACGGCCCGGTCCAACAGCCGCCTGCAGGATGGCCTGACGCTCGCCGTGCATCAGGAGCACGTCGCCGTGTTCGAGGCCATCCGCGCGCGCGATCCCGACCGCGCCCGGCAAGCCGCCATCGGCCACCTGCGCCAGGCCGCCAGCCGCCTGCAACTCGATCTTCCCTTTTCCGCCGCAAACCACCTCTCATGACTGCATCCGACTTTTCTCAACGGCTGGTCCAGGCCCTGGGCCCCGATACCGTCTTCACCGCCCCGGCGGACATCGCCCCGTGGCTGTCTGACTGGCGCGGCCTGTACAACGGCCAGGCCCAGGCGGTCGTGCGCCCGCGCACGACCGCGGAAGTGGCAACGTGCCTGGCGCTCTGCCAGCAGGCCGGCGTGCCCGTGGTTCCGCGTGGCGGCAACACCGGCCTGTGCGGCGGCGCCACCCCCGATGGCGGCGCGCACAACGTCGTCATCAGCCTGGACCGCATGAACGCCGTGCGCGCCATCGACACCGTGGCGAACACCCTGGTCGCCGAAGCCGGCGCCATCCTCGGCAACCTGCGCCGCGCCGCGCAGGACGCCGGCCGCCTGCTGCCGCTCAGCCTTGCCGCGGAAGACTCCAGCCAGATCGGCGGCAACGTGGCCACCAACGCGGGCGGCGTGAACGTCGTGCGCTACGGCATGGCGCGCGAACTCGTGTTGGGTCTGGAAGCGGTGCTGCCCACCGGCGAAATCTTCCACGGCCTGCGCACGCTGCGCAAAGACAACACCGGCTACGACCTCAAGCAACTGCTCATCGGCTCCGAGGGCACGCTGGGCATCATCACCGCCGTCGCGCTGCGCCTCTTCCCGCGCACCGACGTGCGTTCGGTGGTGCTTGCCGCGGTCGAATCCCCCGCGCAAGCCCTGCAGTTGTTCGATATCCTGTTCGAGCAATGCGGCGCGCGGCTGCAGGCCTTCGAGTTCTTCACGGGCGATTGCCTGGACCTGGTGCTCACGCACGCCGAGGGAGTGCAGGAACCCTTCGAGCAGCGCTACCCGGCCTACGTGCTGGTGGAACTGGCCGACACCGCCGACGAACAGGCCCTGAACGCGCTGCTGGAAAACGTCATCGGCACCGCGCTCGAGCGCGGCCTGTGCCTGGACGCCGCGGTCTCGGCCTCGCTTGCCCAGTTGCAGACGTTGTGGAAACTGCGCGAGGAAATCTCCGAAGCCCAGCGCGCCGACGGCCCCCACCTCAAGCACGACGTGTCGCTGCCCATCGAACGCATTCCCGACTTCATGCAATCCGCGGAAGCCCGCGTGCGCGCCATTTACCCTGACATCCGCCCCTTCATCTTCGGGCACTTCGGCGACGGCAACCTGCACTACAACCTGTCCCGTCCCGCCGGCGCGGACCGCAACTGGGTTGCCGAACATGGCGCGGCGATCACGGACGCGGTGCTGGACGAGGTCAACCGCTACGGGGGAAGCATCTCGGCAGAGCACGGGATCGGCCAGCTAAAGCGCGATCACTTCCTGCACAGCAAGGATCCGGTGGAGTTGCGGCTGATGCGGGAAATCAAGAAGGTCATGGACCCGGCGGGCATCATGAACCCCGGAAAACTGCTCTAGGCTGCACGCCGCCCGGCGTCATGCGACGCGGGGCGTCCCAGACGACGCCCCGGCCCGGCGGTTCCGGCAGCCGGCCTCCCGGCCGTCGCCGGTCAGCCGGCGAGCTTCACGTCAGCACGCACTCGGACGCGTCGGGTCCACTCAGCCGGACCCGGAACGCCCTCAGTTCGTCGCGCCGAAACACATGCACCGTCACGCGGTCCCCCGCCCGATACTGCGCGAGCAGCAGATCGAGCCCCGCCGGCGCATCCACGCGCAGCCCATCGATCGCGACCAGCACATCCCCCGCGGACAATCCGCCCTTGTGCCCGGCGCCGCCTTCCAGCACGGTTGCCAGCGTCAGCGAATCGCCCTGTTTGCGCGTGCGCACGTCCAGCGACGGAATGTGCGCCGAGGCCTTCCACTGCAGCGACACGCCATGGGGTTCAAGCAGCGCCGCCAGCGGCACATCCGCCGTCCCGTAGGCATGGCGGTCGATGAAGCGGCGCGTGTCCACGCCGGTTGCCTCCAGGATCAGCGCCGGCAATCCGTCTTCCGGCAGACCTTGCTGATTGCCGCGGTAGAAATCGCGGCCGTAGCGGTCCCACAGCAGCCGCATCACATCGTCCAGCGAATGCGCGCCGGAAGACGTCTGGCGGATCAGCAGGTCCAGCCCCAGCGCCACCAACGCGCCCTTCGTGTAGTAGCTCACCAGCGCGTTCGGGGAGTTCTCGTCCTGCTTGTAGTAGCGCGTCCACGCATCGAACGAGCTCTCGGCCACCGACTGCTTGTGGCGGCCCGGCGTGCGCGCCACGCTGGTGATCGTCTTGGCCAAGAGGCGCAGATAATCGGCGCGCGCGATCACGCCAGAACGCAGCAGCAGCAGGTCGTCGTAGTAGGACGTGAAGCCCTCGAACACCCAGAGCAGGCGCGTCAGGTCCGGCTGCGAAAGATCGTACGGCGCGAACGCGTCCGGCTTGATGCGCTTGACATTCCACGTGTGGAAATACTCGTGGCTCACCAGTCCCAGAAAGCCGCGATAGCCTTCGCCCTGGCCTTGCTGGCCCAGCACCGGCAGGTCCTTGCGCGCGGTCATCAGCGCCGTGCTCGCGCGATGCTCCAGGCCGCCGTAGCCGTCGCCCGTCACCATCGTCATGAAGACATAGCGATCGGTACTGTCCAGGAACGGCGCGCGTTTGGTGCGGGGCTCGAAAAACGCGATCTGGGTTTCGCAGATTTTCTTCACGTCGTCGGTGATGCGCGCAAGATCCAGGTTCGGCGCGACGCCCGTGAATACCAGTTCGTGTTCCGCGCCATGCGCCTCGAAACGCGACACCTGCGGCGTGCCCATCTCGACCGGATGATCGATCAGCGCGTCATAGTCCGGGGCCAGGTACAGGCCAAAGCCGTGGCGGCGGGCCGCGCCCCGGTGGCCCACGGCTTCGGGCAGGCTCGTGTACACCTTCCAGCCCTCGATGCCGCGCGGCGGCGCCAGGTCCAGTAGGCAAGGCGCGTGCTCCTGGCCATGCACGCGCAGGAACACGCTGGTCCCATTGAAAAAGCCGTGCGTCTCGTCCAGGTGCGCGCCGCGCACCGACAGGTCCCACGCGTAGACCGTGTATTCGATGCGCAACGGGCCGTCGCAGGGCGCCGCCTGCCACGTGTGGTTATCGATTTTGTCGACATTCACGCGCCGCGACCCCGCATAGGCGGCCACTGACTCGATCTGGCGGGAAAAGTCGCGGATCAGATAGCTGCCCGGTATCCAGGCCGGCAATGACAGGCGCTGGCCGGCGGGGGAGGGCGAGGCGACGGTAAGGGTTATCCGGTAGCGGTGTCCGGCGGGATCATGGGGCGCGAGGCGGTAAAGTATGGGAGGCACGTCATCATTTTTCTTCATGCTCATATCTTATTACCGGAGACATTCATGAGCGAGTCGTTTGTACTGGTCGAAACCCGGGGCCGAGTCGGCCTGCTGACGCTGAATCGTCCGAAGGCGCTCAACGCGCTGAACGATCAGCTCATGGACGAACTCGGCGCCGCGCTGCTGGCTTTCGAGTCCAATCCCGACATCGGCTGCGTCGTCATCACGGGCAGCGAAAAGGCCTTCGCGGCGGGCGCCGACATCGGGGCCATGAAGGATTGGTCGTACATGGACGTGTACGGCAGCGAATACATCACGCGCAACTGGGAGACGCTCAAGCGCATCCGCAAGCCCGTGATCGCCGCGGTGGCCGGCTACGCGCTGGGCGGCGGCTGCGAACTGGCCATGATGTGCGACATCATCATCGCGGCGGACACGGCCAAGTTCGGCCAGCCCGAGATCAAGCTGGGCGTGATCCCCGGCGCGGGCGGCACCCAGCGCCTGCCGCGCGCCGTCGGCAAGGCCAAGGCCATGGATCTTGCGCTGACCGCGCGCATGATGGGCGCCGAGGAAGCGGAACGCGCGGGCCTCGTGTCGCGCGTGGTCGCCGCCGACAAGCTGCTCGAAGAAGCCATGGACGCGGCCACGGTCATCGCCTCCATGTCGCTGCCCTCGGTCATGATGGCCAAGGAATGCGTGAACCGCGCCTTCGAGGGCTCGCTCAACGAAGGCCTGCTCTTTGAACGCCGCGTGTTCCATTCGCTCTTCGCCACCGAAGACCAGAAGGAAGGCATGGCCGCCTTCACCGAAAAGCGCAAACCCGACTTCAAACACCGTTAAGGCTTGTTACTCGCGGGCCTGCGCTCCACGCAGGCCCGCCAACGCCGGGCGCGCCCTATGAAGGCGCGCCTTTTTTCATGCATGCGCGCTGCAACATGCGGGTTTCGCCTTGAAACGTATGGCTAGCACCTTGTTGCAGACTTCGCCCCTATCCTGAATAAGCGTCATCCCGAGGTGCCGCGCCAGAGCGGCTTGCCCACGCTGGCAAGTCGCGCGGCGGCTCGCTCGCAAACAAAATCAAGAAGGAGCCTTGCATGCGTAAATCTACCGCTACCCGCCGGCTGTCAACGGCTGCGCTCGCCGGCGCGCTCAGCGTCTGCTTCCTCAATGTCGCCCAGGCTCAATCGCCGCAACCCACGCTGCGCCTCGTGTCCGAGACGCCGTACCCCGCTGCCCAGGCCGCCGCGCCGAGAATGAGCGAGCAGGAATTGCGCGACACGGCCATCGATGCCTATGTCTATGCCTACCCCATGGTGTTGATGGAGCTGGCGCGTCGCCAGGCCACCGCCGTGCAAAGCCCGCTGGACGGGAAGGCGCCGATGAACCAGTTCGGACACAAGGCGGCGTTCCCGGATCCGCGCGCGACCGACGCGCCGTGGCCCAGCGCCGACGCGCTGTACTCCAGCCTGTGGTTCGATGTCTCGCGCGCCCCGCTCATCATCAACCTGCCCGACACCGGCGGCCGCTACACCGTGCTGTCGGCCCTGGATATGTGGAGCGACGTCTTCGCGTCGCGCGGCACGCGCACCAACGGGTCCGGCGCGCAGTCGTTCGCCATCGTCGGACCGCACTGGCAGGGCAATCTGCCCGCGGGTGTCGACGTGATCCGAAGCCCGACGTCGATGGGCTGGCTCATCGGCTGGACGCAAGCGGGCGGTCCGCAGGACTACGCCGCGGTCAATCAGATCCAGGCCGGTATGACGGCGCGTCCCGTGCTGGCGCCCGTGACGCCGATGACCGCGCCGCGCGGCCGCAACGCTGGTAACGCGTTCCCGCAGACCGGCACGGGCGTCGGAACGGCGCCCATCGGCAGCAACCTGCCCATGCCCACGCCGGCCCCGGCCACCACGGTGCCCGACGGCACGCCCGCCGAACAGGTCGCGGGCATGGATGCCGCCAGCTTCTTTGCCGTGTTCTTCGACGCGCTGCGCAACAACCCGCCGCACGCCAACGACACGCCCATGCTCGACCGCATGCGCCGTATCGGCCTGGACGACCGCCAGCCGTTCTCGTATGGCCGCCTGAGCCCGGCCGTGCAGCAGGCGCTGGCGGACGCGCAGCCGCTGGCTGGCCGCCGCATCGCCGACAACGTCTCGCGCCTGGGCACGCCGATCAACGGCTGGAACACGGTGCTGACGGGCATCGGCACCTACGGCACCGACTACACGCGCCGCGCCGCCATCGCCTATGCCGGCCTGGGTGCGCCGACGCCGGAAGACGTGCTGTATCCGGTCACGGTGTCCGATTCCAAGGGCCGCATGCTCGACGCCAGCGAAGACTACGTGCTGCACTTTGACAAGGGCCAGCTGCCTCCGGCCAATGCGTTCTGGTCGCTGCATGTCTACAACGACAAATACGGCTTTGCCGAAAACCCGGCCAACCGCTATGTGATCCGCAGCACCGACGGCCTGAAGTACAACGCCGACGGCTCGCTCGACATCTACGTCCAGCGCCGCGACCCGGGCGAGTCCAAGCGCGCCAACTGGGTCAGCACGCCGGCCGCCGACGGTCCGTTCGTGCTCAGCATGCGTCTGTATTCGCCGCAGAACACCGCCCTGGACGGGCAGTGGGCGCCGCCGCCGGTCAAGGAAGACTGAGCCCAGGCGGGTGCACAGGGCGCGCGGTCCCCGGCAAGGGGGCCGCGCGCCTTTTCATGGGCCGCGCAGGCAGATGCAGGCGCCCCGGCGGCCCGCCCGGTCGTCCCCTTTTTCAACGCGCGGCAGGCGTTGTTGCCACCTTACAAACGGCCGAAAGTTCATTTGCTAGGGTAAAACGAATCAAGCTATACTCTGCGGGTTTGACGCTTGCGGGATAAGAACATGCGCCTAAAAAAGCGCGTCGGTTCCCTCAGGGGCCAAGCCCTTCGGGGGCACGTCACCCTTAGGGGTCACGTTACCCTTATGGGCACGTTAGGCGGGGAAGTTTGATGCAGCAGAACTCCATGCAGCCACAGCAAAGCTTAGGGCCGCGCCCTGGGCAAAGTCTGGGGGCGCGTCTGGATCAGGATTCGATCGATCCGGATATGGTGGATAAGGTTCTGGTTCTCAGCGACGCGGATCGCGCGGCGCTGGATGCTCAGGCTAGCCGCGGGCTTCTGTTGGCATTGGCGGCGCAAGGCGCCATGGGGTTCGCAGCAGCAGTAATAGCGGGGGTTGTCGGAGGGGCGGCGGCTGGTTGGTCGGCGCTGGCGGGGGCAGGAGCGTATTTCATACCCAATGCGTTGTTCGCATTGCGCCTGGCTGTCAGCGTTCGGGCCGGTAAAGCCAGTCCCTTTACCTTTCTCTCTGGTGAGTTGATCAAGTTGTTCGCAACGGCGTTGCTGTTGTGGCTGCTTTCGCGTGTGACGCAGGACTGGCTTGTATGGCCCGCCGCGTTGCTCGGTCTGATACTCACATTGAAGGGCTATCTCCTGCTCCTGATGTTCCGCAGGCTGTCTTAGCGCCGAGTAAGTTGCGGCAAACGAAATCGTGGAATCGTCCGGTTCGCAAGGGCCGGGCATACAGCAAATAGGGTAGGATTCAAATGGCTGCTGCCAGCGACGTGTCGCCTCAATCCGCGTATATTCAGCATCACCTGGTGCATCTGAACAATACCGGTGAGAAACAGAGCGCTATTGCTCAGTTCGACATCATCAATTACGACTCGTTGTTCTGGTCCGGCCTGATGGGCCTGATCGTCATTTTCTTCCTGTGGCGCGCCGCGCGCCGCGCCACCAGCGGCGTTCCTTCCCGCTTCCAGGCCTTCGTGGAAATGATCGTCGACATGGTCGACGACCAGGCCAAGGGCATCGTCCACAACGCCAAGAGCCGTCTTTTCATCGCCCCGCTGGCCCTCACCGTGTTCCTCTGGATCATCCTGATGAACGCGCTGGACCTGCTGCCCGTTGACCTGCTGCCGTCCATCTGGCGCCTGACCGGCCTGGGCGCCGAGCACGGCGATCCGCTCTACTACCACCGCATCCTCCCGACCGCCGACCTGAACGTGCCGATGGGCATGTCGCTGGGCGTGCTGCTCCTGATGTTCTACTACGGCATCAAGATCAAGAAGCCGGGCGGTTTCGTGAAGGAGCTGTTCACCGCGCCGTTCCATGCGCATGGCCTGGGCGCCGTCGTCCTGGCTCCGTTCAACCTGCTGCTGAACCTGATCGAATACGCCGCCAAGTCGGTGTCGCTGGGCATGCGGTTGTTCGGCAACATGTTCGCCGGCGAACTGATCTTCATGCTGATCGCCCTCCTGGGCGGCGCCTGGACCGGCTTTAACGGCGCCAGCATCGGCTTGGGCTTCGGCCACATCCTGGCTGGCTCGATCTGGGCAATCTTCCACATCCTGATCGTCCTGCTCCAGGCCTTCATCTTCATGATGCTGACGCTGGTGTATCTCGGCCAGGCTCACGAAGGCCACTGATCCCCCGAATTTCCAGCGCCGGCCACCCGGCCGGCGCGGGATAGCAAGATTATCTTGCATTGAGCTGTACCTCTTATTTTTCAATTTTTGACTTCAGATTTCTAACCAAGGAGTTGTCATGACCAACGTCGCTTTCGTTGCCCTCGCTTGCGGTCTTATCATCGGTCTGGGCGCTATCGGCGCTTGCATCGGCATCGCACTGATGGGCGGCAAGTATCTGGAAGCTTCGGCTCGTCAGCCTGAACTGATGAACGCTCTGCAAACGAAGATGTTCCTGCTGGCTGGCCTGATCGACGCGGCATTCCTGATCGGCGTGGGTATCGCCATGCTGTTCGCCTTCGCCAACCCGTTCGTCGGCTAAGGCACCGCCCGCCGGCAAATAGGTGGGTCATGACGCTGGCGGCGATGAGAGCAACGGCTCCATCGCCGATCAGCAAAGTATCGAGTGCTCCGCGACGCCCCTTTCCGGGAGCGGTCGGAGCCGCAAGGTGTTAAAGGAACGACCGTGAATCTGAACGCGACGATCATTTTCCAGATGCTCGTGTTCTTCGTTCTGGGCTGGTTCACGATGAAATTCGTGTGGCCTCCCCTGACGAAGGCGATGGACGAGCGCCGCCAAAAAATCGCCGACGGCCTGGCCGCCGCCGAGAAGGGCAAAGCCGACCTGGCTCAAGCCCAGGCGCGCGTCAGTCTGATCGAGGCTTCTGCCAAGTCCGAAAACCACGCCCGCATCATCGAGGCCGAGAAGCAAGCCGCCTCCCTGATCGAGCAGGCCCGCCGCGAAGCGGAAGCCGAACGTGCCCGCATCGTGGCGCAGGCTGCCCAGGATGCCGCGCAGGAAGTCCAGCGTGCCCGTGAAGCACTGCGCGACGACGTTGCCGCGTTGGCCGTCAAGGGTGCTGAACAGATCCTCAAGCGCGAGGTTGACGCCCGCGCACACGCCGAGCTGCTGAACCAGCTCCGCGCGCAGCTCTAATCCGGGACCGTCATGGCTGAACTTTCCACTGTTGCCCGGCCCTACGCTGAAGCCCTCTTCAGCGCAGCGCGCGACGACAAGGCCGGTCTGCCGGCGTGGGCCGACCTGGTCAGCGAAATGTCGCAGGTCGCCTCCAACCCCGACGTGCGCGAGGCCATGGCCGACCCGCGTCTGGGCGACAAGCAGCGCGTCGACCTGTTTACCGGCCTGATCAAGGCCGATTTGCCGCAAGCCGCCCGCAATTTCATCGAGCTGCTGGTCGAAAACGACCGGCTGCTGCTGCTGCCCGAGATCGCCTCGCAATTCGTCGCGCTGCGGAATCGTCACGAAGGCACGGCGCAGGCGGAAATCACCAGCGCGTTCGAGCTGAGCGATGCCCAGGTCAAGGACCTGATCGTCGCGCTCGAACAAAAATTCGGCCTCAAGCTCAAGCCCAGCGTTACCGTCGACCCGTCGCTGATCGGCGGCGTGCGCGTGGCCGTCGGCGACCAGGTGCTCGATACTTCCGTACAAGCCCAATTGGTCCGCATGCGCGATCAGCTCGCCGCTTAAGGCTACTAACAGGATTCCAGGAGTCAATATGCAACTCAATCCCTCCGAGATCAGCGAACTGCTCAAGAGCCGCATCGAGGGCCTGGGCGCTTCGGCTGATGTCCGTACTCAGGGCACCGTCGTGTCCGTGACCGACGGTATTACCCGCATCCACGGCCTGTCGGACGTGATGCAGGGCGAAATGCTCGAATTCCCCAACAACGTTTTCGGTCTGGCGCTCAACCTCGAGCGTGATTCCGTCGGCGCCGTGATTCTGGGCGACTACACCGGCGTTTCCGAAGGCGACCAGGTCAAGACGACCGGCCGCATTCTGGAAGTCCCGGTCGGTCCGGAACTGAAAGGCCGCGTGGTCAACACGCTGGGCGAGCCGATCGACGGCAAGGGCCCGGTCAACGCCAAGGCCACCGACATCATCGAAAAAGTGGCGCCTGGCGTTATCGCCCGCCGCTCGGTGTCGCAGCCGCTGCAAACCGGCATCAAGGCTATCGACTCGATGGTTCCCATCGGCCGTGGCCAGCGCGAACTGATCATTGGCGACCGCCAGACCGGCAAGACCGCCGTGGCCGTCGACACGATCATCAGCCAGAAGGGCAAGGGCGTCACCTGCGTGTACGTCGCCATCGGCCAGAAGGCTTCGACGATCAACAACGTGGTCCGCAAGCTCGAAGAGCACGGCGCGATGGAATACACCATCGTCGTGGCTGCCTCGGCTTCCGACTCCGCCGCCATGCAGTACCTGGCCGCCTACGCCGGCTGCACGATGGGCGAATACTTCCGCGATCGCGGCGAAGACGCCCTGATCGTCTATGACGACCTGACCAAGCAAGCCTGGGCCTATCGCCAGGTCTCGCTGCTGCTGCGCCGTCCGCCGGGCCGCGAAGCCTACCCGGGCGACGTGTTCTACCTGCACTCGCGCCTGCTCGAGCGTGCTGCTCGCGTCAACGAAGAATACGTCGAGAAGTTCACCGACGGCGCCGTCAAGGGCAAGACCGGCTCGCTGACCGCGCTGCCGATCATCGAAACCCAGGCAGGCGACGTGTCGGCCTTCGTTCCGACCAACGTGATCTCGATCACCGACGGCCAGATCTTCCTGGAAACCGACCTGTTCAACGCCGGTGTCCGCCCCGCCATCAACGCCGGTATCTCGGTGTCGCGCGTCGGTGGCGCTGCCCAGACCAAGGTCGTCAAGAAGCTGTCCGGCGGTATCCGTACCGACCTGGCGCAGTACCGTGAACTGGCCGCCTTCGCGCAGTTCGCCTCCGACCTGGACGACGCGACCCGTCGCCAGTTGGAACGCGGCAAGCGCGTGGTGGAACTGCTCAAGCAGCCGCAATACCAGCCGCTGCAAGTGTGGGAACTGGCTGTCACGCTGTACACGGTCAACAACGGCTACCTGGATGACGTGGACGTGGCCCAAGTGCTGTCGTTCGAGAAGTCGCTGAAGGATCAGTTGAAGGCCAAGCACGCTGCCCTGATCCAGCGCATCGAAGACACCAAGGAACTGTCCAAGGACGACGAGGCCGAACTGGCTTCGACCATCCAGGAATTCAAGAAGCACGGTGCTTTTTAAGAAAGTGATGGGTTAGGCGTCCGCGACGCCTCGCCCATCCTTACCGGATGGATGAGGCGCCAGCGGAACCCATCGGCCAGTCTTCACAGGAAAGCGCAATGCCCGGAATTAAGGAAATCCGAACCAAGATCAAGAGCGTGCAAAACACGCGCAAGATCACCAAGGCGATGGAAATGGTCGCCGCATCCAAGATGCGCAAGGCGCAGGAACGGATGCGTGCCGGCCGTCCGTACGCCACCAAGGTGCGCGAGATTGCTGCGCACCTGATGCAGGCCAATCCCGAGTACAGCCACCCGTACCTGGTCGAACGCGAAATCAAGGCGGTCGGCGTGGTCATGGTGACGACCGACAAGGGTTTGTGCGGCGGCTTGAACACCAACATCACCCGCGTGACGTTGGCCAAGCTGAAAGAGTTCGAGAAAAACGGCGTCGCCGTGCAAGCGACCGCTTTCGGCAACAAGGGCGTGGGTGTGCTGACCCGTATCGGCGCCAAACTGGTTTCCCAGGAAGTGCAACTGGGCGACAAGCCGCAACTGGACCGCCTGCTGGGCGCGATCAAGGTGCAGCTGGACGCCTACCTGGAAGGCCGTATCGACGCGCTGTACGTGGCCTCGACCCGCTTCGTCAACACGATGAAGCAAGAGCCCCTGTTCCTGCGTCTGCTGCCCCTGGCCAGCGGTTTGGAAGATCCGTACCAGACGGGCGCCGAAAGCCTGGCCAAGACCTCGGAAGTGAAGTCGGAATACAGCTGGGATTACATCTACGAACCCGACGCCCGTAGCGTGATCGACGACCTGCTGCAGCGTTACGTTGAAGGCCTGCTGTACCAAGCCGTGGCCGAGAACATGGCTTCGGAGCAGTCGGCCCGGATGGTCGCCATGAAGGCGGCGTCGGACAACGCCAAGAAGGTCATCGGCGATCTGCAACTGGTCTACAACAAGACCCGTCAGGCCGCGATCACCAAAGAAATTTCGGAAATCGTAGGGGGCGCTGCCGCCGTTTGAGGCAGGCAGCATCCCGTCAAAAGCTATCAAGCAAGGAATCGACATGAGCAACGGAACCATCGTTCAGTGCATCGGCGCCGTGGTGGATATTCAGTTCCCCCGCGATCAAATGCCCAAGATCTATGAAGCGCTTACTCTGGCCGACGAGGGTTCCTCGTTCGCCGAAAAGGGTCTGACGCTGGAAGTGCAGCAACAGTTGGGCGACGGCGTGGTGCGTACCATTGCGCTGGGCTCCAGCGACGGCCTGCGCCGCGGCATGAAGGTCACCGGCACGGGCGCCCCGATCTCGGTGCCCGTCGGCACCGGCACGCTGGGCCGCATCATGGACGTGCTGGGTCGTCCCATCGACGAAGCCGGCCCGATCCAGCACGACGAAAAGCGTGGCATCCACCAAGCCGCTCCCCGTTTCGACGAACTGTCGCCGTCGGTGGAACTGCTGGAAACCGGCATCAAGGTGATTGACCTGGTTTGCCCGTTCGCCAAGGGCGGCAAGGTCGGCCTGTTCGGCGGCGCCGGCGTGGGCAAGACCGTCAACATGATGGAACTGATCAACAACATCGCCAAGCAGCACAGCGGCTTGTCGGTGTTCGCCGGCGTGGGTGAGCGTACCCGTGAAGGCAACGACTTCTACCACGAAATGGAAGAGTCCAACGTTCTGGACAAGGTCGCCATGGTGTTCGGTCAGATGAACGAACCCCCCGGCAACCGTCTGCGCGTGGCGCTGACCGGCCTGACGATGGCCGAGAAGTTCCGCGACGAAGGCCGCGACATCCTGTTCTTCGTGGACAACATCTACCGCTACACGCTGGCCGGTACCGAAGTGTCCGCACTGCTGGGCCGTATGCCGTCCGCCGTGGGTTACCAGCCCACGCTGGCCGAAGAAATGGGCAAGCTGCAAGAGCGCATCACGTCGACCAAGACCGGCTCGATCACCTCGATCCAGGCCGTGTACGTCCCTGCGGACGACTTGACCGACCCGTCGCCTGCCACGACCTTCCAGCATTTGGACTCGACCGTCGTGCTGTCGCGTGACATCGCCGCCCTGGGTATCTACCCGGCCGTGGACCCGCTGGATTCGTCCAGCCGCCAGCTCGACCCGCAAGTCGTCGGCGAAGAGCACTACGCCGTGGCCCGTGGTGTGCAGCAGACGCTGCAGCGCTACAAGGAACTGCGCGACATCATCGCGATTCTGGGCATGGACGAACTGTCGCCGGAAGACAAGCAGGCCGTGGCCCGCGCGCGCAAGATCCAGCGCTTCCTGTCGCAGCCGTTCCACGTTGCTGAAGTGTTCACCGGCTCGCCCGGCAAGTACGTTCCGCTGGCCGAAACCATCCGTGGTTTCAAGATGATCGTGAACGGCGAATGCGACGCGCTGCCGGAACAGGCTTTCTACATGGTCGGTTCGATCGACGAGGCCTTCGAGAAGGCCAAGAAACTGCAATAAGGAACCGATATGGCTACCCTGCATGTGGATGTGGTCAGCGCAGAGGAAGCGATCTTCACCGGCGAGGCGAAGTTCGTGGTTCTGCCTGGCGAGTCGGGTGAGCTGGGCATTCTGCCCGGTCACACCCCGCTGATCTCGCGCATACGCCCCGGAACGGTCAAGATCGTTCGTGCCGACCAAGGCGAGGAAAACATCTTCGTCGCCGGGGGTATCCTGGAAGTTCAGCCGGGCAGCGTGACGGTCCTGGCCGACACGGCTATCCGTGCCGCCGACCTCGACGAAGCCCGCGCCCTGGAAGCGCGCCAGAAGGCCGAACTGGCCCTGGCCAACGCCAAGGACAAGGCTGACATCGCTGTCGTCGAAGCCGAGCTCGCCATGCTGGCTGCGCAAGCCATCGCGGCGCGCAAGCTGCGCCAAGGCGGCCGCTCGCACTAAGCGGCAAGATGCTCTCCGGGCGCGTCCCGGACCTGGAAAAGGCGGCCTGCGGGTCGCTTTTTTCATGCCTGGAGAAAGCGCGGCAGGGCCGCCGCGCCGCATCGCCGCGCCGACGGCGGCCCGCCGCAATGCGTTCACTACGAATAGCCGGGCGCGGCCTCCAAAAGTAGCCTGCGGTTTTGCGATGCAGACGAGGAAGGCATGCGAGACGTGCTGGATTGCGGGGTGCTGCTGGCGCCCGGCCACGAAAAGACGATGGGCGCCTGGGTCACCGGCCATCAGGCGGTGCTGACGCGCGTGCGGCTGCATCCGGTGCCGTTGCCCTCGCCGCCGCCCGATGCGCTGGCCCGCATCGCGTTGTCGCTGCGGCGTTTCGACGGTTGCATCCTGCCCGTGGCGCCGTGCTCGCTCGCCTGGGCCCGCATGGCGCTGCAGCAAGCGCGGGACGCGCTGACGACGCCCATCCTGCTCCTCATCCACGACGTCAAGGCGCCCGCGATCCTGGACCTGCTGAGCCTGGGCGCCGCGGACTTCATCGGTCAGCCGGTCTGCCCGGAAAGCATGCGGGTGCGGCTGGCCCGCCTGGCCCGCCCCGGCGCCGCCCGGCCAGGCAGCGTGGCGGGCGGGGTCCACGAACGCCAGGTCAGCTACCTGGGCGCCCCAGTCGAGGCGGACCGGGCCATGCCGGCCTTGGCGCCGGCCCATGCGATGCGTGCCCACCGCGCAGCGGGGGCCGTCCCGACGCCCTGGGCCGCCGCGCCGCATGCGCGGCCCCGGATGCCCGCCGACATCGTCGAGCAGGCGTTGAACACCATGCGCCATCAATACAGAAGATCCGCCCCGGAGACATTCCGCGCGGCCAAGGCGCAGGTCGTGAACGGCTTCGAGCGCGAATACATCCGGCATGCGCTGTCGCGCCACGGGGGCAACGTCGCGCAGGCGGCGCGCGCCTGCGCCAAGCACCGGCGGGCATTCTGGGCGCTGATGCGCAAGCACGGCATCGACGCCGCGCCTTATCGCCAGGCCGCGCTGGCAGTGGGGCGCGTCAGCATGGAGGACTGATACGGGTTCGCCGCGATACCGACCGCGCGGCGTCCGCGACCGTCACGTGCGACCGCATTAGGCCCCCGCCGCGCGCCCGCAGCACAGCATGCCGACCGGCCCCGTTGCGTCCGGTCAAGCCGGCCATGGCGGGTTCGGCCGCCTTGTCAGCCAGGGGAAGTAAACTCACGGCTTCCGATCGTCGAGGTTAGCCGTGTCTGCTCCCCGTTTGAAGAACGATGTGTTCCTGCGCGCCCTGATGCGCGAACCCGTGCCGTATACCCCCATCTGGCTCATGCGCCAGGCGGGTCGCTATCTGCCCGAGTACCGCGAAACGCGCGCGCGCGCGGGCTCCTTCATGGGCCTGGCGCAGAACCCGGACTACGCCTCGGAAGTCACGCTGCAGCCGCTGGAACGCTATGACCTGGACGCGGCCATCCTGTTTTCCGACATCCTGACCGTGCCTCACGCCATGGGCCTGGGCCTGGACTTCGCCGAAGGCGAGGGCCCGCGCTTTGCGCATCCCATTCGTACCGAAGAGGACGTGGCGCGCCTGGCCGTGCCCGACATGGACAAGCTGCGCTATGTCTTTGACGCGGTCAGCGTGATCCGCCGCGATCTGGACGGCAAGGTGCCGCTGATCGGCTTTGCCGGCAGTCCCTGGACGATCGCCTGTTACATGGTCGAAGGCAAGGGCAGCGACGACTACCGCCTGATCAAGACCCTGCTGTATTCGCGCCCCGATCTGCTGCACCGCATCCTCGAGATCAATGCCGAAGCCACCCTGCAATACCTGAACGGCCAGATCGCCGCGGGCGCCCAGGCCGTGATGCTGTTCGATAGTTGGGGCGGCGTGCTGGCTGACGGCCTGTTCCAGCAGTTCTCGCTGGCGTACACCCGGAAAGTCGTGGCGGGCCTGACGCGCGAGCATGAAGGCCGGCGCGTGCCGGTCATTGTGTTCACCAAGGGCGGCGGCCAGTGGCTCGAAGACATCGCGGCCTGTGGCAGCGACGCGGTCGGCCTGGACTGGACGGTGGACCTGGCGGCAGCCCGCCGCCGTACCGGCGACTCGGTCGCGTTCCAGGGCAATCTGGATCCGATGGCGCTCTTCGGCGGCGCAAGCGCCATCCGCGCGGAAGCGCGCCGCGTGCTGGACGCCTTCGGGCCGGTGGGCAAGGGCGGCCATGTCTTCAATCTGGGGCACGGCATTTCCCGCTTCACTCCGCCAGAAGCCGTAGCTGAATTGGTCGATGAAGTCCACCAGTACAGCCGCGCCCTCCACGCGTAAGTAAGTGAACGCTTCGGTCCCAAGGGCCGAAGCAAGTGGGCCCCGCGGCCGACTTGTGCACAATAAATTCAGGGCCAGGGAAAACCCTCTCTAAGCTGGCTTACAATCTTGAAACTTGCTTCAAGTGCTTGTTTTAAATAGAGAAATGCGGTTTATCAACAAGGGTGCAATAGTTTGTGCATTCTTGCCATATTCCATTTTCTGATGTTGCCCTGGCCTTTTCCCCAAAGTTATCCACAGGAGCCGGTGGAAGATTGACGCTCCGACAAGCGACAATCCTGTCATCCCGGTCCTGCCGCTCCTCATTCTTTCGGCTAGTCCTTTTTCAGTAGATGCATGTCCCCATCCCCCATGCCTGACGCAGACGCGAACCCGGATACCACAGCGGTGTGCTGGGTGCGCGTGGCGTTGGACGTGCCCTTGCCCGGCCCCTTCGATTACCGCAGCGACGCGCCGATTGCCGCCGGCCTGCGGGTGATCGTTCCGTTCGGCCGGCGCAAGATGATCGGCGTGGTGGTGGACAATCCGGCCGAACCGTCATTCGACCCCAAGCAGATCCGCCCCATCGAAGCCGTGCTGGACGACCTGCCGCCCTTTGACGCGGCCTGGTTGCGCATGGCGCGGTTTGCCGCGGACTATTACCAGCGCCCCTTGGGCGAGGTGATGCTGCCCACGCTGCCGCCGCCGCTGCGCAAGCCCACGTCATACCAAGGCAAGCGATCCGGGGAAGGGCCGGTGGCGCGCATGGATGCCCGCAAGCGCAAGACGCCGCGCGCCCCGGCCACGCCCGACCAGCCGCCGCCGCTGAACGACGCCCAGCACGCCGCCGTGGAGGCCATCGCCGCGCTGGGCGGTTTCAAGCCCGTGCTGCTGCATGGCGTGACCGGCAGCGGCAAGACCGAGGTCTATCTGCGGGCCGCCGAAAAGGTCCTGACGGCCGGACGGCAGGTGCTGCTGCTGGTCCCGGAAATCAATCTGACGCCGCAGCTCGAAGCCGCGCTGCGAGCCCGCCTGGAATCGCTGGTGGGGCCGGAGGGCCTCGCGGTGATGCATAGCGGACTGTCGGACGGCGAACGCCTGCAAGCGTGGACGCGCGCCCACCGTGGCCAGGCCCGGATGCTGCTGGGCACGCGCATGTCGATTTTTGCGCCGCTGTCCGAACTGGGCCTGATCGTCGTCGACGAAGAACACGATGCGTCCTACAAGCAGCAGGACGGCCTGCGCTATTCGGCGCGCGACCTCGCGGTGTGGCGGGCGCATGACCTGGACATTCCGGTCGTCCTGGGCTCGGCCACGCCGTCCCTGGAAACCTGGCAGCACGCCGAGCGCGGGCGTTACCTGCGCCTGACGCTCCCGGGGCGAGCGCGTTCGAGCGAATTGCCCGCGATCCGGCTGGTGGACACGCGCCGTCTGCAGCTAAAGCAAGGCCTGTCGCCCCAGCTCATCGACGCCGTAGCGCAACGGCTCGAGCGCAAGGAGCAGTCGCTCATCTTCCTGAACCGCCGCGGCTATTCGCCCGTGTTGCACTGCCAGTCCTGCGCCTGGGTCAGCAACTGCCCGCGCTGCACGGCATTCACCGTGCTGCATCGCACGGATGGCCGCGGCCACCGCCTGCAGTGCCATCACTGCGGCTACCAGGCCCCGGTGCCGCGTGCGTGCCCCGAGTGCGGCGACCAGGACCTGGCGCCCATGGGACGCGGCACGCAGCGCGTCGAGGAACACCTGGCCGAGCTGTTCCCCGAGGCGCGCATCCTGCGGATCGACGCGGACAGCACGCGCAAGAAGGGCAGCGCCGAAGCGCTGTTCGCGTCGGTGCATGCGGGCGAGGTCGACATCCTGGTGGGCACGCAGATGGTGGCCAAGGGCCACGACTTCGCGCGCCTGGGGCTGGTGGGCGTGCTGAACGCGGACTCCATGCTGTTCGCCCACGATTTCCGCGCGCCCGAACGCCTGTTCGCGCAGTTGATGCAGGTGGCCGGCCGCGCCGGACGCCATCAGGGCAATGGCGAAGTGCTGATCCAGACGGGCTACCCCGAGCAGCCCGTCTACCAGGCCCTCTTGCGCCACGATTACGCCGGCTTCGCGCGCCACGCGCTGCACGAACGCGAAAGCACCGGCCTGCCGCCTTTCGTCTACCAGGCGCTGCTGACCGCCGAGGCGCGCGAGCTCAAGGTCGCCCAGGCGTTCCTGGAGCAGGCCCGGTCGCTGCCCGAGGGGGAATGGGCGGCCGACTTTCCGGGCATGGACGCGATCATGCTGTATGACCCCGTGCCGTTGCGCGTGGTGCGCGTGGCCAACATCGAGCGCGCCCAACTGCTGGCCGAAAGCAGCAGCCGGCCGGCCCTGCAGGCGTTTCTGGCGTCCTGGTCGCGCCATCTCCCGTACCTGGCCAACGAGGCCCGCGTGCGCTGGCAACTGGAAGTCGATCCGCTGGAGATCTGATCGTGTCGGTGCGCCGATGCGCCATCGATCCGATTGTTCTATGATCGTCTTCCTCTATCGCGCCGGCGCGGCAGACCCGCTGCGGCGGCTGCGCCCGTCCCCTTTTTTCCGCGTTTTTCCGGCCTGCTCGCGGGCGGCGGCAAGGCTTTTGCCTGCCGGCCGCCATGGCATGGCCGCCGCGACGCACGCATGACCACCTGACTCTCCAATGTCCGCAAGCGAACCGATTGGCCACGGCATGAATCCCGCGCAACGGGAGGCGACGCTCTACCTGGACGGCCCCTGCCTGGTGCTGGCCGGCGCGGGCAGCGGCAAGACGCGCGTCATCACGCAGAAGATCGCCTACCTGCTGCGCGAATGCGGCTACATGGGCCGCAACGTCGTGGCGCTGACCTTCACCAACAAGGCCGCGCGCGAAATGGACGAGCGCGTGAAGACGCTGGTGGACCGCAAGCTGTCCAAGGGTCTGATCATCAGCACCTTCCACTCGCTGGGTGTGAAGATGCTGCGCGAAGAGGCGCGCAACGCGGGCCTGAAGCCCACGTTTTCCATCCTGGATGCCGACGACGCCATGGCGATCATCCAGGAACTGCTGGCGACCACCGACAAGGCGCGCCTGCGCCACGTGCAGGGCATCATCTCGCTGTGGAAGAACGCGCTGCTGGAGCCGGACGACGCGGCGCGCGAGGCCATCACGCCGGGCGACGTCGAAGCCGCCAACGTCTACCGCAGCTATGCCGCGACGCTGGCCGCCTACCAGGCCGTGGATTTCGACGATCTCATCCGCATCCCCGCGCAGCTGCTGGCCAGCAACGAAGAGGTGCGCACGCGCTGGCAGAACCGCGTGCGCTATCTGCTGGTGGACGAATACCAGGACACCAACGTGTGCCAGTACCGGCTCGTGCAGCTGCTGACGGGGCCTCGCGCGATGTTCACCGCGGTGGGCGACGATGACCAGGCCATCTACGCCTGGCGCGGCGCCACCATCGAGAACCTGGCCAAGCTCACGACCGACTACCCCAACATCAAGCTCATCAAGCTTGAGCAGAATTACCGCTCGGTGCAGCGCATCCTGGCGGCCGCCAACCAGGTCATCGAAAAGAATCCCAAGCTCTTCGAGAAAAAGCTCTGGTCGGAACTGGGCGTGGGAGAGCCCATCACGGTGTCGCCCATGGACGGCGAAGAACACGAGGCCGAATCCATCGCCATGAAGGTGTCGGCCGCGCGCTTCGAACGCCAGGCGCAGTGGAAGGATTTTGCGATCCTGTACCGCAGCAATCACCAGTCGCGCATCCTGGAGCAGGCGCTGCGCAACCTGAAGATTCCGTACACCATCTCGGGCGGACAGAGCTTTTTCGACAAGGCCGAGGTGCGCGACATCCTGGCCTACCTGCGCCTGCTGGCCAACGACGATGACGATCCCGCGTTCATCCGCGCGGCCACCACGCCCAAGCGCGGCATCGGCCAGGCAACGCTGCAGGCGCTGGGCCAGTACGCGGCCAGCCGCGAGCTCTCTTTGCTTGCGGCGGTGGCCGAGACCGGTCTGGAAAGCCAGCTCGCGCCCCGCCAGATCGAGCAGCTTCGCACCTTTGCGGAGTTCATCCGGCGCATGCAGTGGCGCGCCGGACGCGGCGCGGCCTCGGACAAGGACGCCGCGCCCGCCGAACCCGCCGGCGCGATCCTGGACGATCTGCTCGAAGCCATCCAGTACGAGCGCCATCTGTTCGAACTGTTCGATGAACGGCCGGCGCAGACGCGCTGGCAGAACGTGCTCGAATTGACCGGCTGGCTCAAGCGCAAGGCCGAAGAAGACAACATGACGCTCTTTGACCTCGTCCAGCACGTGGCCCTGGTCACCATGCTCGAGCGCGGCGAGGAAGAAGAGCCTGACGCCGTGAAAATGTCGACCCTGCACGCGTCCAAGGGCCTGGAGTATCCGCACGTCTACCTGGCGGGCGTGGAAGAGGGGCTGCTGCCGCACTTGGGCAAGGACGACGAAGTCGGCGACCCGGCGCGCGCCGCCGAGAACCTCGCCACCCGCATCCAGGAAGAACGCCGCCTGATGTACGTCGGCATCACGCGCGCGCAGCGCACCCTGCACCTGAGCTGGTGCAAGCGCCGCCGGCGCGCGCGCGAAGACCTGGTGCGCGAGCCCTCGCGCTTCATCGAGGAAATGGGGCTGGGCGACGTGCGCATCCAGGAAGACGACGCCACGGCCGCCATGAGCCCCAAGGAGCGCATGGCCATGCTCAAGGCGCTGCTGAACAAGTAGGCAAATAGCGGGGACGGGCAGCGGGCCGCTGGGCGCCAAATTCGCGCCACGCCGCGCGCAGGCTTGAAGAACCGCGCCAGTCGCTCCTACACTGGTCTGCCCGGATCGAAGGAGCGCATCATGTGCCGTTGGCTGGCTTACACCGGTAGTCCCCTGCAAATGGAGAGCGTGCTGTTCAAGGCCAAGCACTCGCTCATCGAACAAAGCCTGCATTCCCGGCTGGGCGCCACCACCACGAACGGGGACGGATTCGGGCTGGGTTGGTACGCCCGTCACGTCGAAGGCCGGCCCAGTGAACCGCCTTTCCGCTACCGCAGCGTGCATCCGGCATGGAACGACCGCAACCTGCGCGAGGCGGCCCGCGCCATCCATTCGCCCCTGTTCGTCGCGCACATCCGCGCCGCCACCGACACGCCCGCGCAGGAAACCAATTGCCATCCGTTTCGCCACGGGCAATGGCTCTTCGTCCACAACGGACTCATCCGCGACTATCCGCTGATGCGCCGCGACCTGATGCTGATGATCGCGCCGGCGTATTTCGGGTCGCTCGAAGGCTCCACCGATTCCGAGGTGATGTTCCTCTTGGCGCTCACGTTCGGGCTGGACGAGGACCCCATCGGCGCGATCGCGCGCATGGTCGGCGCCGTCGAAGCGTCCGGGCGGCGCCATGGCGTGGCCCATCCCATCAACATGACCGTGTGCGCGCTGGACGGCGAGCGCCTCATCGCGGTGCGCTATTCCAGCGAGGGCGACTCGCGCACGCTGTTCCACAACACCTGCGTGCGCCACCTGCGCGAGCTCTATCCCGACAACGCGCAGATCGCCGCGCTGGACGACGACGCGTTCCTGCTGCTGTCCGAGCCGCTGTCCGACATGGCCGGCGTATGGGAAGAAGTGCCCGAGGCGACCGCCATCATCGCGGGGCGCGGCGATGTCAGCCACCATCGGTTCACGCCGATTCCGCCGGGCGCCTGAAACGCCTGCAATACGCTAAATAAGGGTCATCAAGCACGTATTTCGCATATAGGGGAGAATACGGATCGCATGACTTTGCGACGTCCTGGGCCGCGAAAGCACCCCAACTCAATAAGGAAGTTGCATGACTGATAGCCAAACCCCGCAGGCCACTGACGCATTCGCGGTGTTTACGCGCACGGGGAGCGCCCCGGATAGCTTTGAATTGCACGAAAACGGCGTTGTCAGCCAGCAAGGCGGCACCCGTATCTACACCGCGTTCGCGGACATCCAGGATCTTTGCCTGTACCCGTCCACGCAGGACAACACGGCGGGCCCGGCCGACAGCCTGGCTTATCGCAGCCGCACGGACAGCGCCTGGACCGTCGCGTCGGGCGTCAACGAATTCAGCAAGTTCATGGACGCGTTCCGTTCCCGCTATGTCGCCCAGCGGCTGCCGGTGCTGGAAGCGCTGACCGAACAAGGCGCCCGCGTCACGTTCCATTATATCGTCGGCGGCCAGTTTCCGGACCTGGAAACGCGCGAGTTGTCGCTGTCGTCGAAGGGACTGCACATTGACGGCGCCACCTGGCCCTACGAGTCGCTCCGTCCCATCGACCTCGATGACTGGACCGACACCGTCAGCCTGCAAGACGAGAACGGCAAGACGGTTTTCTCATGCCAGGTCGCGCGGATCCTGAGTTCAGACCTGTTCGTCAACCTGGTCTACGACCAGTTGGGACAGACCGCGGAATACGCCTGACGCGGCTGCTGCGGCGGGTTCAGTGGCCTGAGTGCAGTGCCGGATTCAGCGTTCCCCAGGCCGCGGTGCGCACCAGCGTCTCCACGGCGCCGGTCTGGGAATTGCGGCGGAACAACAGCCCATGCTGGCCCGCCAGCGACACCGCCTTCACCACCGCGCCTTCCGGCGTCAGCACCCGCGTGCCGGCGGTGACGTAGCAACCCGCTTCGACCACGCAGTCATCGCCCAGCGAAATGCCCAGGCCTGAATTGGCGCCCAGCAGGCATCGCTTGCCGATCGACACCACCTGCTTGCCGCCGCCCGACATGGTTCCCATGATGGACGCGCCGCCGCCGATATCGGTGCCGTCGTCCACCGTCACGCCCGCGCTGATGCGTCCTTCGACCATCGACGCGCCCAGCGTGCCGGCATTGAAATTGCAAAAGCCTTCGTGCAGCACGGTCGTGCCCGGCGACAGGTGCGCGCCCAGCCGGACACGCGCCGTGTCGGCAATGCGCACGCCGCTGGCCACGACGTAATCCGTCATCCGGGGAATCTTGTCCACGCCTCGGATCTCCAGCACCTGACCGGTGGCGCGCAGGTGCCATCGCAACGCGTCCACCTGATCCACCGCGCACGGCCCGACCGAGGTCCACGCGACATTGGCCAGCACGTTGAAGAGGCCGTCGAGATTGGCGCCGTGCGGGCGAATCAGCCGGTGGCTGAGCAGATGCAGCCGCAGGTAGGCGTCATGCGCATCGACGGGCGGTTCGTCCAGCGACGCAATGGCCGTGCGCACCGCCACGATATCCACCTTGCGGCGCGTGTCCCGCACCAGCGCCGTGGCCACATGTTCCCCCAGCGCGGCGCGTGCCTCTTCCGGGGTCAGATGACGGGTTCCGGTCGCCGGCGAGTTGTCGGCCAGGGAGGGACGCGGATACCAGGTATCAAGAATGGTGCCGTCGGCGGCAAGGGTGGCAAGGCCGTATGCGATGGCGCTGGTGGGCGTGTGGGACATGGGAATTGCGGGTGGGGATGTCGAGTGGGCGACATTCTAGGCGAATGTTTTGGGGTGTTGGTGGTATTGCGATAGTGGTTTTTGTGATTACGAAAGTGGTTGTTTTGGTGGTGTTTCGGGGTTGATCTGCGTCGGACCTTCGTCAGATCTTCGTAGGTCGCCCGACGCCGCGGTCGCCGGGGCCGCGACGCCGTGCTGCGCGTGTCTGGGTATGGGGCGCTACAAGACCTGTGGTCAGGGAAGGGGATTTGCGGGGTCGCCGACGAGCTGCCGCGCGGGCGGCGGCTCGCCGGCATTTGGGCGTCTGGACGTCGAGGCGGGGGCGCTTACGCGCTGGCCACGGGAGGCTTGCTCAAGGCAGGGGAGAGTCAGCCTCAACAAAAAACCAAACACAGCGCCACCACACGCGAAGCGTCATCACGCCGACGCAAGACCCCGCGTAAGCCCCCAAAGGCCGCCCGCGCGGCCGGCCGGGGGCGGGCCCCGCAAGACGCTCCAACACCCAACCAACGCAGGCAAGAACCTAAAGAACCCACCTCGTCCCAGCGCCGGCAAAGCTGAAACCACCCGAGCCCGGTGTGGCGTGGGCCTGGGGTGGGCGGGGCGTTTAGGTGCGCCCGGCGGAATCCGAAGGCAGCCGCCGGAGGCGGCAACGAGGATGAGCACGGGGTAGTCCGGAGCGAAGGCTCCGGACCGCAACCGGAGCCCCGCCTGCCCCAGGCCCACGCCGCGCCGGGCGTCAAAAGAACCCAGACCACCGCCAGCCCAAACCCCCTCGCCCCAATAAAACCTAAGCCAATTCCCGCAACAACAATTCCCAGAACTTCAACCGCTGCTCCAACGTCGACACCAGAATGTACTCATTCAACGTATGCGCCCCATCCCCATCAGCCCCCAGCCCGTCCAGCGTGGGAATCCCCATCGCCGACGTGAAGTTCGCATCGCTGCCGCCACCGGTCATCGGCGCGTCCTCGAGCAGGAACCCCGCACGGTCCGCATAGCCTTGCACCAGTGCCAGCAAGGCGGCAGCGGCCTCGGTCTTGACCATTGGCGGACGGTTCAGCTCCACGTCGATGTCGAGTTCGACGTCCGGCCCCACCGCGCACAGCTCGCGCATCCGGCGCAGCACGTCCTGTGCAGCGCCCATGTCCGGCACGCGGAAGTCCACCACGCAGCGGCACAGGGCCGGCACGGTGTTGGTCACGGTGCCGCCCGCGATGGTGCCCACGCTCACGGTGATGCCGCGTTCGTAGTCGGTCATGGCTTCCAGCGCCAGCACCTGGTGCGCCATCTCGCGGATCGCGCTGCGGCCCTTCTCGTGCTGCATGCCCGCGTGCGCCGGGCGGCCCTTCACGTTCAGGTTCAGCATCCCCGTGCCCTTGCGCGCCGTCACGCACTTGCCGCCGTTGGGGCGGGCCGGTTCGCAGACCAGGGCGTACTTCGCGTTGGCGGCAAAGCGTTCGATGTGCGCGCGGGACGCGTGGCTGCCGGTTTCTTCGTCGGGCACCACCAGGAAGTCCACCGGCAATTGCGTCGCGCCCGGACGCGCCACGCCGGCCAGGGCGGTCAGCGCCAGATAA
This sequence comes from Achromobacter sp. MFA1 R4, assembly GCF_900156745.1. Classification (NCBI taxonomy): domain Bacteria; kingdom Pseudomonadati; phylum Pseudomonadota; class Betaproteobacteria; order Burkholderiales; family Alcaligenaceae; genus Achromobacter; species Achromobacter sp. MFA1 R4. The sequence continues at coordinate 2,496,382 of NZ_LT707065.1, forward strand.
ATGCCCGCCTTCATGTCATAGCTGCCGGGACCGTAGAGACGGTCGCCCTCGATGCGCACGGGATTTTCCAGCAGCGTCCCCACCGGATGCACGGTGTCCATGTGCGCCAGGATCAGGATGCCCGGGCGCGTATCGCCCGGCGCGCGGTTGGTCGCATACAGCAGCGGGCCCGTCGTGGGGCCCAGCGACGACAGCTCCACCGTCAGGCCGGCGGCGGCCGCATAGTCGGCGATGATGCGCGCCATCGCGGCGATGCCTTCCGGGAAGTTCGACGGCGATTCGCATTGCAGCCAGCCTTGGATGCCGGCGACGATCTGTTCAGTGCTCTGGGTAGTGGACATGGCGGTATCGGTGTTCAGCAACGAAAAAAAATCAGGCGACCTGCTGGCCGGCGAGACGTGCGAGTTCGGCGTCGTCCGGCATCTTGCCGTCGAACCACAGGCTGGCGCAGACGGCCGACATGGCGCGGCCGTCGTGGCCGATGCCGGGCACCACCTGCAGCGTCCAGCCGAACGGCACGCCGCGGCGCTCCGCTTCCTGGCGGCCGAATTCGTAATAGTGCTGCGCGCGAGCAAAGCGGTGCGGACCCTGGCGCATCGCCGCGGGTTCGGACGGCAGATTGGGATCGTCCGTCGCAATGTCCTTGTCGCCCGCCAGGATGGTCATCGGATACGCCAGCAGCTTCACCAGGTGATCCTCGGTCAGGCCGACGCCGTCCATGCCTTCCGGGAAAGGATAGTCGAAGGTCGGCAGCGTGTACCAGCCGGGGTTGCCGGCCGCCACCGCCTTGAACGGCGCGTGCGACTGGCTGCTCATCAGCCGGTGGACGAACTGGCCGCCCGCGCTGTGCCCGAACAGATAGACATTCTGGCCGTCGGTGATCTCGCCGGCGATCAGGTCCTTGATCACATTGCCCACCAGCGCATAGGTCCAGCCGTCGATGTGACGAGGATTGCCGCCGGCCGTAAACACCCGGCCGTTGTTGTAGCTTTCGACGCCCGGCCAGATCTCGTTGGAGAACGTCAGCGCCACGATCAGCAGCTTGTGCTTGTCGGCGGCCTCGACCCAGAAATCACGGTACTCGTCGCCATTGCGCAGCACGCCGTGCTGCACGATCACCACCGGGCGGTCCGGCGTATAGCCGTAGGGGCGGTAGGTCTGCAGCTTGAACGGACGGTCCGAATTGCGGTCCTCGTCCACGTACAGGATGGCGTTGCGGCCGGCATGGCCAAGCTCGATGGCGATGCGATCGACGTTGGACATCTCGGAGGGTTTCATCAGGCGCTCGCTTCGTTCAGGTGGCAGGCCGACCAGTGGCCCGCCGAGATTTCTTTCAGGACCGGCGCCTGCTCGCGGCAGCGCGGCATGGCGTGGGGGCAGCGGGGATTGAAGGTGCAGCCGGGCGGCGGGTTCAGCGGCGACGGGATCTCGCCCTTGATCGGCGTGAACTTGCGGCCGCGGCGCGCCACGTCGGGCACTTCAGCCATCAAGGCCTGAGTGTACGGGTGATTGGCCCGCGCGAAGATCTCGGCCGACGTGGAGATCTCCACGATCTTGCCCAGGTACATGATCGCGACCCGGTCGGAGATGTGCTTGACCACGCCCAGGTCATGGCTGATGAACAGGTACGTGAAGCCGTGCTGTTCGCGCAGGTCCATGAACAGGTTGATCACCTGCGCCTGGATCGACACATCCAGCGCCGCCACAGGTTCGTCGCAGACCAGGAACTTGGGCGCCACCATCAGCGCGCGGGCGATGCCGATGCGCTGGCGCTGGCCGCCCGAGATCTGGTGCGGGAAGCGGTCGCGGTACTCCGGGTCCAGGCCCACTTCCTTGAGCGCCTGGTCGATGCGGCCGGGAATCTCGGCCGGGGGCGCCAGCTTGTGGACCTTCAGCGATTCGCCCAGGATCTGGCGCAGGCGCTGGCGCGGGTTCAGCGAGGCCTGCGGATCCTGGAAGATCATCTGCACGCCCAGCGTGTAGGCCAGCTTGTCGGCGCCGCGCAGGCGGTTCGCGTCCGCGCCCTGGTACAGCAGCTCGCCTTCGGTCTGGCGATGCAGGCCGGCCACGACGCGGCCCAGCGTGGACTTGCCGCAACCGGACTCGCCCACCAGGCCCACGACTTCACCGCGCTGGATGGACAGGTCCACGCCATTGACCGCGTACACGGTGCGGCGGTCGATGGGGCGGCCGGTCAGGGCGAGGATGCGTTGGGCCAGGTCGGGCCGCTGCTCGAAGCGCTTGTGGACGTTCTTGAGCTCGATGACGGGGGTATCGGCTTGGCTCATTGCTTACTGTGCCTCGCGGGCTATCGGCACGTAACAGCGATAGCTGCGCGGACCTTCGGTGGTGACGGAGGGGGCTTGCTCGGTGCAGCGCGTGACCGCATGGGTACAGCGCGGCCGGAACGCACAGCCCGACGGACGGCCGGCCAGGCTGGGCGCCATGCCATTGATCTGGTGCAGGCGCGCGCCCGGCTGCGTGGCGCCGGGCATGGAGTCCAGGAGGCCCCGGGTGTAGGGGTGGCGCGGCGCGTCCAGCACCTGTTCGACCGGACCGCTTTCGACGATACGCCCCGCGTACATGACCGCCACGCGGTCCGCCAGTTCGGCGACCACGCCCAGATCGTGCGTGATCCAGATCAGCGCGGTGTTGTGCTCGCGGCAGATCTGCTGCATGCGGTAGAGGATCTGGCCCTGGATGGTCACATCCAGCGCTGTGGTGGGCTCGTCACAGATGATCAGGTCGGGCTTGTTCAGCATCGCGATGGCGATCGCCACGCGCTGGCGCATGCCGCCCGAAAACTCGTGCGGATAGCTCTTCAGGCGCTTTTCCGGCGACGGGATGCCCACCATGGCCAGCGCCTCGCGGCAGCGCTCCTCGGCCTCGGCGCGCGGCACGTCTTCATGCGTCAGGATCGCCTCCATCATCTGCTCGCCGATGCGCAGCACCGGGTTCAGCGTCATCAGCGGGTCCTGGAAGATCATGGCGATGCGGTTGCCGCGCAACTGGCGCATCTGCTCTTCGGACAGCTTGCGCAGGTCCGTGCCCTTGAACTTCACCTCGCCGTCCACGACTTCGCCCGGCGGGTCGATCAGACCCAGCAGCGAAAAGCCCGTGACGGATTTGCCGGAACCGGATTCGCCGACGAGACCCACGATCTCGCCACGGCGTACCGTGAGATCGACGCCATCGACCGCCAGCCACGCGCCGGCCTCGGTATGGAATGCGGTGCGCAGGCCGCGCACGTCAAGAAGAATGTCGCTCATGCTCGTCGGGGGTCCAGGCTTTCGCGCAGGCGGTCGCCCACGATGTTGATGGAAAGGATCAGCACCAGGAGCGCAATGCCCGGGAACAGGCTGATCCAGTAGTCGCCCGACAGCAGGTACTGGAAGCCGTTGGAAATCAACAGGCCCAGCGACGGTTCGGTGATGGGCACGCCCACGCCCAGGAACGACAGCGTCGCTTCCAGCGCGATCGCCGTGGCGATCTGGATGGTGGCGAACACCATCACGGGGCCCAGGCAGTTGGGCAAGAGGTGGAACAGCATGATGCGCCAGGCCGGAAAGCCCAGGTTGGCGGCGGCCTCGACGTATTCCTTGCGGCGTTCCTGCAGGGCGCGGCTGCGCATGATGCGCGCGTAATGCCCCCACTGCACCAGCACCAGCGCCAGGATCACCTTGTCGACCCCGCGCCCCAGCACCACCAGCAGCACCAGCGCCACCAGAATGGTCGGAAAGCCCAGGATGAAGTCGACGATGCGCATCAGCACCGTGTCGACCCAGCCGCCCACATAGGCGGCCACCAGGCCGATCGCGCCGCCGATGGCCGTTGCCAGCACCACGGCGGACAGGCCCACCATCAGGCTGATGCGCAGGCCGTACAGAATGGCGCTGAGCATGTCGCGGCCCTGGTCGTCGGTGCCCAGCCACGCGATGCTGCCGTCCATCAACGCCTGGCGCGGCGCGAGGCGTCCGTCCATGATCGACAGGCCGGCGAGGTCGTACGGGTTCTGCGGCGCGAAGAAGGGCGCAAAGACCACCAGGATCACCAGGATGGCCAGCGCGATGACGGAGCCGCGCACCGTCGGGCGCGCGTGCAGTTTCTTGAGGATGGCGGCGCGCCGCGGCGTCTCGGCCAGGGGCTGGACGGTGCGGGTGCGGCCAGGATTCGGAGTATTTGCCATGGCGGTTTATTGAGCGGGGGCCACGAGCTGCACGCGCGGGTCGAGCGCCGCGTACAGGATGTCCACAACCAGGTTGATGACGACGAAGATCAGCGTGACCAGCATCACGTAGGCGACGACGACGGGGCGGTCGAGCTGGTAGACGCTGTCGATCAGCAGCTTGCCCATGCCGGGCCACGCGAACACGGTCTCGGTGATGGTGGAATAGGCAATCAGCGTGCCGAACTCCATGCCGATCACCGTGACCACGGGGATCAGGATGTTGCGCAGGATGTGGCGGCGCACGATGCGGCCCGGCTTGACGCCCTTGGCGCGCGCGAACTTCACGTAGTCCTGGCTGCGCGCTTCCACGACGCCCGAGGCCGTCATGCGCAGCACCAGCGCGATATTGGCCAGCGCCAGGTTGATGGCCGGCATGATCAGGTGCGACCAGCCGTCGGCGGTCAGGATGGACAGGCGCACGCCCAGCACGTCGACCGTGTCGCCGCGGCCCGTGGCCGGCAGCCAGCCCAGCCACACCGCGAACAGCAGGATCAGCATCATGCCCTGCCAGAAATTCGGCAGCGAAAAGCCCAGCACGGACGAGGCCATGATGCCGCGGCCCAGGTACTCGTCGCGGTACAGGCCGGCGACCAGCCCCAGCGGAATGCCGATCACACAGGTCAGCAGGATGGCCACGACCACCAGTTCGAACGTGGCGGGGATGCGCTGCACGATCAGTTCGATCGCCGGGATGCCGTGCACGAAGGACGTGCCCAGGTCGCCGTGCAGCGCGCGCCACAGGAATCCGGTGTATTGCTGCCACACGGGCAGGTCCAGGCCCAGGCGGGCGATCATCGCCTCGCGCGCGGCCTGGCTGGCTTCGGGGCTGACCAGCAGCTCGATCGGGTCGCCCACGGCGTAGACCGCGAAAAAGACCACGACCGACACGGCCAGCAGCACGAACAGACTCTGTATCAGTCTGCGTAGGATGAACAAGGCCACGTGATGATTTCCTTGGTGGGCTCAGGGGTTGGGAAGGCCGCGCATCGAACGGGCGGCGGTGTTACTTGACGGGGCCGCGCAGTCTCACACGATGGGCTGCGCCAGGCGCACGACCGTGACGCCCGGCCGCAGGTTGGCGGTGGACGGCATGATCAGCACGCAGTTGTCATAGGGCGTGGTGACGGGCTCGCCTTCGGACCAGCCGATCACGGTGCCCGCCGTCGCCAGCGTTTCCAGTCCTTTCCAGGGCTCGGCGAAACGGAAGTCGGCGCTCTTGGCGGCGATGGCGTGCGTGACGCGCAGCGCGCGCTGCATCGGCGCGCCCGGCGCGAACCACGCCGTGGGAATGTCGCTGCGGTCGACGGCGCCGGCCTGCACCAGAAAGCGCGCCATCTGGTCGACCGCCACGCCGCGCGCCTCGGGCGCGCCATGGAAGCCGCATTCGATCAGCAGGGACCGGGTGCCATTGTCGCCGGCCTCGCCGAAACGGCCGTAGTCGCGCATGCGCACGCCGGCGGCATGGCCGGCGTCGGCGATGATGGTGGCGGGATTGCCCAGGGCCAGCGCCAGGTCGATGTTGCGTTGTTCCAGGCCGGTCAGTTGCAGCGGCACGTCGGAATTGCTCATCGAATGGAAGTCCAGCAGCCAGTCCGCCTGCTCCACCCACGGACGAAGCTCGGCGGCGCGGCGGCGTTCCTGGGAGGTGGGGACGGAAAGCTTGTCCTCGCTCCAGACGCGGTTCATGTCCTCGTCGACGAAGCGGGCCGGCGCGTAGTTGGCGGGGTCGAAACGGTCGAAGGCGGCCAGGTTGCAGAAGGCCAGCGTCAACGTGCCGCGGCGCGGCCGCAGGCCCGCCGCCAGCAGGTCCTTCAGCGCCCAGGCGCCGCAGAGCTCATTGCCGTGGATCAGCGCGGTCAGCATCACCCGCTTGCCGGGGGCGCCGGAATCGAAGTGCCAGACGCCCGGGGTATCGGTATTGCCCACGCGCTCCGCCGACAGGTCCGGACAGGCCAGAAGAAACGGACGAAGGCTGGATGGGGGGGAAGACGGAGGCAAAGACGTGGGCATGGCAATTCCGATGAAGCGGGAAGATTGTATAGGGGTTGCGGCCAGGGGCGGCGCGAAACCGGAGGGCGCGCGCTGCGCCACAAGGCAAAACGGCTGCGCGAGGCAGCCGTTTTTTCTTCACTCAGCCCTGCCTGCTCACTTCGCGTCGGGCTTGACCGAGGTGGCCAGGGTGTACTGGTCGCGGCGGCCTTCGTACGTAATGCCCTTGCGGAAGGCCCAGATGCTGCTTTCGAAGTGCAGCGGGATCAGCGGCACGTTGTCCAGGGCGATCTGGGTGGATTCCTGCAGCAGCTTTTCGCGCTTGGCGGGGTCGACCGTCACGATGGCCTGCTTGTAGACCTTGTCGAAATCGGCATTGGAGAAGCCGCCATAGTTGCTGGTGCCCAGGCTCTTGGGCGAATCCAGCGAGGCAACCCACAGTTGGAACAGCGCCGAGGCTTCACCCGTTTCCGCCGGCCAGCCGCCCATCGAGAAGCTGAATTCGCGCTTGGCGCGCTTGGGGAAGTAGATGGAGGCCGTCATGGCGTCCACATTGGTCTTGATGCCGACGCGCGACAGGTACTGGGCCACGGCCTGGGCGACCTGGCCGTCGTTGACGTAGCGGTCGTTGGTGGACGACAGCGTCAGTTCAAAGCCGTTCGGGTAGCCGGCTTCGGCCAGCAGCTTCTTGGCGCCTTCCGGGTCGTACTTGATTTCCGGGGCCTTGGGCAGGGCGCCGAACATGCCGTCGGGCATGTACTGGAAGGCCGGGGTGGCCATGCCGTCCATGATGCGGGCGGTGATGGTCTTGCGGTCGATGGCCATGTTGATGGCCTTGCGCACGCGCAGGTCCTGCAGCGGGTTCTTGCCGTCGGCGCTCTTGACGAACGGGCTCGGGTTGCGCGCCACGTCCGGCTGGAAGAACACCAGGCGGGTGGACGGCGTGGCCACGAAGCCGAACTTCGGGTTCTCCTTCAGGCGCGGCAGGTCACGCGCGGCGGGGTTCTCGATCATGTCGAAGTCGCCGGACAGAAGGCCCGTCAGGCGCGGACCGGCGGCGGGCACCGGCACGAACTTCACTTCCTTCCAGTGCGGCTTCTCGCCCCAGTAGTTTTCGTTGCGGACCAGCTCGATGCCGGTGCCCTTGACGTAGGACTTCATCAGGTACGGGCCGGTGCCGATGGCGTCCTTGCCGTTGTTGAAGTCCGCCACGGTGGGCCAGGCGCCCGTCACGCCGCAACCCTTCTTCGGGTCGAACGTGAGCTTGCCGTGCTCGACGATGCCGTTCCAGATGATCGGCAGCGAGCGGGCCAGTTCGGCCGGCATCAGGGGGAAGGGCTCGCCCGTCTTGATGATCACGGTGTGCGCGTCCGGCGTCTGGACGTCGGTGATGCGCTTGGTCATGTCCATGTAGGACTGCGACACGTTGGTTTCGTTGTTCAGCGTGCGGCAGATCGTGAACAGCACGTCCTCGGACGTGAACGGCTTGCCGTTGGAGAACTTGACGTCGTCGCGCAGCTTGAATTCCCAGGTCTGGTCGTCCAGGGTCTTCCAGGAGGTCGCGAGCTGGGGCACCAGCTTCATGTCGGCGCTGCGGCCCACCAGCGAGTTGTAGACGTGCGCGGAGAACGCGTCGTTCTGCGTCATCTTGTGGTAGTGGGGATCCGCCGAAGTGGGCTCGGCCGACAGGCCGATCTTCAGCGACTGGGCTTGGGCGGCTGCCAGGGGAATGGCGGCGGCCACAAGGGCCAGGGTGGTGCGCAACTTCATGGTGACAACTCCGGATGGGGAACGAACCGGATCATGCTTGACGGCGTGCCGCGACCAGGGGACGGCAGTGTCGTCCAGCGGGCTCGCGGGGAATTCGTCGCCAGGCACGACGGCAAGGGGCCGATTATCGGTAGGGGCTTCGCGCGCTGTCAATGCGCAGCGGCGAACGAGGCGCTAGGGAAAACGCCGAGAAGGGGAGAGAGAGGGCGCCGCGCGGCCCCTCCTGGGGCCGTACGCGGCGCGATGGCGCCGGAGAGGGAGCGGGGGCGCCGAAGCGTTGCGACGGGCGCGTGCCGAGGGGCAGGCGGGCGGCGCAACGGCAGCGCGCCGGGCTGATTCGCGGGAGATCTGTCGCGAATCAGCCCGGCGCGGCTGTTGTTACCACTGCGATCCGGAGAAGCGCGAGCTGGCGGCGCGTGCCTTGTTCATCGATTCGTTCACTTCGTCGATGAACGCGAACACGGCGGCAACGGCTGCGATCACGGATTGGCCGGCCTTCTTCAGGCTGGTCAGCGGGTGGGAATTGGGTTGGTTTTCGAGGGCGCCGCGGAGCAGGTCGCGCTCCAGCGCGTCGGTCAGGCGGGCAGTGTTGTTCAAGGTCAGTTCGCTCATGGTTTGCTCCAGTCCGTTTCGTCTTGGGGTAAACCATTATAGGGATAACCCTAGAGCAAAAGCAATGCGCTTTTCAGGGAAAACCCTAGTATGTTGTAAAAATGTTTGTGCGACATGGACTTAGCCGCCATTGCGCAGTGCGCGGGCCGCATCGGCCAGTTCGCTGGCGGTCAGGCCGATGGGGCCGATGCCCCGGGCGACGAGCGCATCGGCCGCCGCGCCGTGCAGCCAGACGGCGCCGTGCACGGCCTGGTCGAGCGGCAGTTTCTGGGCCAGCAGCGAGCCCAGCATGCCGGCCAGCACGTCGCCGGTGCCGGCGGTGGCCAGCCCCGGATTGCCGCTGGTGTTCACCCGCAAGGCGCCGTCGGGGGCGCAGACCACCGTGCCGGCGCCCTTGAGCACCACCCAGGCCTGGTAGCGCTGCGCCAGTTGCCGGGCGGCGGCGAGGCGGTCGCGCTGGACCTCGGCCGCCGCGGTGCCGAGCAGGCGGCCGGCCTCGGCGGGGTGGGGCGTCAGCACGACGGGCCCCGCGCCCCACGTCGGACGGATCTCGCCCCGGGCCAGCAGGTTCAGGCCGTCGGCGTCCAGCACCAGCGGATTTTCGCGCCGCAGCACGAACAGTTCCGACAGGGCGTTGGCGGCGAGCGCGCCCGTGCCGATGCCGCAGCCGGCGACCCAGGCGGTGACGCCCCAGTCTTCTTCGAGCAGCGAGCGGAAGTCGCGCAGCATCAGTTCGGGTTGGATCGGGTCGCAGGGCAGGGGCGGGGTGTCCTGGACGAACCCCACCAGCACCTTGCCGGCCCCGGTCTTGAGGGCGGCGCGGGCGGCGAGCAGGGCGGCGCCCGTCATCCCCGGGCCGCCGCCCACCACGCCCACGGTGCCAAAGCTGCCTTTGTGCGTGTCCTGGGCGCGCGGGGCGAACAGGGCGGGCAGCGTGGCGCGGTCGATCGGGGCGGCGGGGGTGTTCATGGGCTGAAGCTCCGGGAGGAATCGTCGTGGCGAGGGCGGCGTATCCACTATAGTGCGCAAAAACGCGGCTGCCGTGGGCGGTCCGCCGAACAACCAAGAGACGATCCGGAGCAGACAATGACCGACATTACGCTGGAACACTATTCAGCCTATGAATCCCTGAAGCTGCGCCGCCACCCCGGCGGCGTGCTGGAACTCATCATGGGGACCAAGGGCGGCCTGCCCGGCAAGCTGTCCACGGCCGACGACCGGATGCACCGCGAGCTGGCCGATATCTGGCGCGACATCGACACCGATCCGGACACGCGGGTGGTGGTGATCCGGGGCGAGGGCAAGGGATTTTCGGGGGGCGGCGACCTGGAGCTGGTGCAGCAGATGGCGGACGACTTCGACGTGCGCACCCGCGTCTGGCGCGAGGCGCGCGACCTGGTCTACAACATCATCAACTGCAGCAAGCCCATCGTGTCCGCCATGCACGGCGCGGCGGTGGGGGCGGGGCTGGTGGCGGGCCTGCTGGCCGACATCTCGATCGCGGCGCGCGATGCCCGGATCATCGACGGCCATACCCGACTGGGCGTCACGGCGGGCGACCACGCCGCCATCGTCTGGCCGCTCCTGTGCGGCATGGCCAAGGCAAAGTACTACCTGATGCTGTGCGAAACGGTGTCCGGCGAGGAGGCCGAGCGCATCGGCCTGGTGTCCTTGTGCGTGGACGAGGCCGAACTGGTCGCCAAGGCGTTCGAGGTGGCCAACAAGCTGGCGGCGGGGTCCCAGACCGCCATCCGCTGGACCAAATATTCGCTGAACAACTGGCTGCGCATGGCCGGACCGACCTTCGATACGTCGCTGGCGCTGGAATTCATGGGCTTTGGCGGCCCGGACGTGCGCGAGGGCATCAATTCCCTGCGCGAACGCCGGGCGCCGAACTTCCGGCCCGATTCGCCGTTCTGACGCGCTACTTCTTGAAGAACCTGGCGAACGCCGCCTGCGCCTCGTCGGTCTGCAGGCGGGCGCGAAACTGCTGGGCTTCGTAGTCCAGCGTTTCCTGGATGGCCTGACGGTCCGCCCGCTTCATCATGGCCTTGGTGAGTCGCAGCGCGGCGGGGGGCTGGCTGGCCAGGTCGGCTGCGGTGGCCCGGGCGGCGTCCAGCGCCTGGCCCTTGGGCGTGACCGAGGTGGCCAGGCCGGCTTCCAGCGCGTCCTGCGCCGTGAACGCCTTGCCCTGCATCAGCCACTGCGCCGCCCGGCGGCCGACCAGGCGAGGCATCAGCAGGCTGGATGCGCCCTCCGGGCACAAGCCCAGCGCGACGAACGGCATGCGCAGGGTGGCGCCTTCCCCGATGTGGACAAAATCGCAGTGCTGCAGCAGGGTGACGCCGATGCCGATGGCGTAGCCTTCGACCGCGGCGATGACCGGCACGTCGGCCGTGGTCAGCGCGCGCAGGAAGGTCAGCCCCGCGCTGTCGCCCGTCCCGCGTTCGGCCTGGAAGTCGCGCAGGTCGTTGCCCGCGGTGAAGTGTTCGCCGGCGCCGGTCAGGATGACCGCCGAGATCGCCACGTCCGCGCTTGCCAGCGAGATCTGCTCGGTCAGCGCGGCATAGGTGGCGGTGTCCAGGGCATTGCGGCGGTCCTGGCGGTCGATGACCAGCGTGAGGACGGCGCCCTCCCGCTGAACCTTCAGGCCGGCGCTCATGCGTGCGGGCCCGCTGCCAGGCGGGCTTTGGCCTCGGCGTATTCGCGCCGCAGGGTGTCGACGATGGTGCGGGTCGGTTCGACGCTGGCGATCCCGCCCACGCCCTGGCCCGCGCCCCAGATGTCCTTCCAGGGTTTGACGCGGGTGGAGCCGAAGTTGGATGCGCCGCTGTCCGGCGCGGGCAGATTGGCCGGGTCCAGGCCGGCGGCGGCGATGCTGGCCTTCAGGTAGTTGCCCGGGATGCCCGTGAAGAAGGGCGTGTACAGGATGTCCGACGCGCTGGCCTCGACGATGGCGCTTTTGTAGCCTTCGCTGGCGTTGGCTTCCTCGCTGGCGATGAAGCGTGTGCCCATGTAGGCGAAGTCGGCGCCCATGGCCTGCGCGGCCAGGATGTGCGCGCCCGAGGTGATGGCGCCGGAAAGGATCAGGGGGCCGTCGTAGAAGCGGCGCACCTCGGAGATCAGGGCGAAGGGGCTCAGGGTGCCGGCGTGGCCGCCCGCGCCCGCGCAAACCAGGATCAGGCCGTCGACGCCCGCTTCCAGCGCCTTTTCGGCGTGGCGGATCGTCGTCACGTCATGGAAGACCTTGCCGCCCCAGTCGTGCACGCCCTTCACCAGGTCGCCGGGGGCGCGCAGGCTGGTGATGATGAGGGGCACCCGGTGGCTGGCGCACACGGCCAGGTCCTGTTCCAGCCGGTCGTTGGACTGGTGGATGATCTGGTTGACGGCGAACGGCGCGACGCGGTCGCCCGGGTTGGCTTCGCGGTGCGAAGCCAGGCCCGCCTGGACCTCGTCGAGCCAGTCGGTCAGCAACGTCTGCGGCCGCGCGTTCAGCGCCGGAAACGATCCGACGATGCCGCTCGTGCACTGGGCGATGACCAGCTTGGGGTTGGAGACGATGAACATCGGGGCGCTGATGACCGGCAGGGACATCTGGCCATACAAATCAGTCACGAGGGGATGGGGCATGGGCGTCGTCTCGTCGTAGTTTTTGGAGTATATTAATTACCTACCGACCGTCCGGTAATTAATTAATCTTTATTTAACGGCATGCGCGGAATGGCTGTCAATGGCGGTTCGCCAGAACCCCCCCGGGCCCCGCGCCGCCCCTCCAAAGGCTGTCATGGCGATCACCGCCCCTCCCGCCCAGAAACGCGCCCGCGCCGGCCGGCCCCCCACGCTGGCCGCCCCGCGCGAACGCATCCTGGAAGAAGCCGCCAAATTGTTCGCCCGCAGCGGCTACGACGGCAGTTCGATCTCGGACCTGGCCGCCGCCCTCGGCGTGTCCAAGGCGGCCATCTATCACTATTACCCGACCAAGCAGGACATCTACGACGCCATCATTCTTGAGGTGTTGAACGGACTGACCCAGACCGTGGGCCGCGACGTCGCCGGCGCCGAGGGCGGCGTAGCGCGCTTGCGCGCGTTCATGGTGGGCCACGCCCGGTATTTCGAGCAGCATCACGCCGAGTTCGTGACCATGCTGGTCGGGTATTCCGGCATGGCGCTGTCCGAACGCGAGGACGCCGCCCGATTGCGCGACAGCTACGAAAAGCGCCTGCGCGCGGTCATCGCCCAAGGCGTGGCCGAAGGCGCGTTCCGTGCGCAGGACGTGGCCGCCACGGGCCGCGCGGTGCTCTCGATGCTGAACTGGATGGTGCGCTGGTACAAGCCCGGCCAGGGCGACAGCGCCGAAACCATCGCCGCCGGCTACTTCGATCTGCTGGTGGGCGGCATGCGCGCCTGAACGCGCCGCCATACCGATCCTCGACCCGAATCCGCATACAACATAGTGAGACTTCCATCATGGCCCTCGATACCGAAACCCTGAATCTCCTGATCGACGCCGTGCGCCGCTTCGTGCACGAGCGCCTCATTCCCGCCGAAGACGAACTGGCCGCCAGCGGCCAGGTGCCGCCCGACATCGTCAATGAAATGCGCGACCTGGGCCTGTTCGGCCTGTCCATCTCGCCGGACTTCGGCGGCCTGGGCCTGACGATGGAAGAAGAGGTCCGCGTCGTGTTCGAACTGGGCCAGACCTCGCCCGCGTTCCGTTCGCTGGCCGGCACCAACATCGGCATCGGCTCGCAGGCCATCGTGCTGGCCGGGACCGACGAGCAGCGTGCGCGCTATCTGCCCAAGCTGGCGAGCGGCGAGCTGATCGGGTCGTTCGCCCTGACCGAGCCCGACGCCGGCTCCGACGCCATGTCGCTGCGCGTGTCCGCCGAGCGCGACGGCGATTTCTACGTGCTCAACGGCACCAAGCGCTACATCACCAACGCGCCCATCGCGGGCCTGTTCTCGGTCATGGCCCGCACCGCGCCCGAGCGCCGGGCCAATTCCATCTCTTGCTTCCTGGTCGAAGCCGGCACGCCCGGCCTGATCATCGGCAAGCCGGACAAGAAGATGGGCCAGGCCGGGGCGCTGACCAGCGACGTCGTGTTCGACAACTGCCGCGTGCCGGCCAGCGCGTTGCTGGGCGGGGAAGAGGGCAATGGTTTCCGCACGTCCATGCGCGTGCTGGACAAGGGCCGCCTGCATATTTCCGCGCTGTGCGTGGGGATCGCCGACCGCCTGCTGCGCGACGCGGTGCAGTACGCCACCGAACGCAAGCAGTTCGGCCAGCCCATCGCCGAATTCCAGCTCATCCAGGCGATGATCGCCGACAGCCAGGCCGAGCTCTACGCGGCCCGCTGCATGGTGCTGGACGCCGCCCGCATGCGCGACCGCGGCGAGAACACCACCATGCAGGCCGCCTGCTGCAAGCTTTTCTCCACGGAGATGGTGGGCCGCGTGGCAGACCGCGCAGTGCAGATCCACGGCGGCGCGGGCTACATGTCCGAATACGCGGTCGAGCGCTTCTATCGCGATGTGCGCCTGTTCCGCATCTTCGAGGGCACGTCGCAGATCCAGCAACTGGTGATCGCGCGCGAGACCATCAAGGCCCATTCCTGATTTTCCGCCGGCCGCAAGCCGGCCAATGCGTTCGAAAGGCTAATATCCAGTCTGACGAATGCTGATCGGGATGCGGCCCGCGCGGGCCGCCTTCTGGCATGACGGAATTCCAGTCTGGCCTGCGCAACGGCGCGGGCCGGAAGTTCTCATTTCCCTTCTAGCGAAAAGATTACAGATGTCGCAACGTCCCGCTCCCCTAACCGGCATACGTGTGCTGGATCTGACCCGTGTGCTGGCGGGTCCCTGGTGCACCCAGAACCTGGCCGATCTCGGCGCCGAGGTGATCAAGATCGAACGGCCCGGTTCGGGCGACGACACGCGGGCGTGGGGGCCTCCGTACCTGAAGGACGAAGCGGGCCGGGACACTACCGAGGCCGCCTACTACCTGTCGGCCAACCGCAACAAGATGTCGGTGGCGCTGGATATCGCGTCGCCGCGCGGCGCCGAGCTGGTGCGCGAACTGGCCTTGCAGAGCGACATCCTGGTCGAAAACTTCAAGGTCGGCGGCCTTTCCAAATACGGCCTGGACTACGCCAGCCTGAAAGAGCTCAATCCGCGCCTCATCTACTGCTCGATCACCGGCTTCGGCCAGACGGGTCCCTACGCCAGCCGCCCCGGCTATGACTTCATGATCCAGGGCATGGGCGGCCTGATGAGCATCACCGGCGAGCGCGACGACCTGCCCGGCGGCGGCCCGCAGAAGGCGGGCGTGGCCGTGGCCGACCTGATGACTGGCATGTATTCCACCGTCGGCATCCTGGCCGCCCTGCACGAGCGCGCACGCAGCGGCCTGGGCCAGCACATCGACATGGCCCTGCTGGATTGCCAGGTCGCCATGCTGGCCAACCAGAACCTGAACTTCATGACCTCCGGCGTCGCGCCGCGCCGCGCCGGCAACGCGCACCAGAACCTGGTTCCCTACCAGGTGTTCGCGGCCAGCGACGGCCACCTCATCGTGGCGGTCGGCAATGACAGCCAGTTCCGCAACTACTGCGGCGCCATCGGCCTGCCCGAACTGTCCGCCGACCCGCGCTTTTCGACCAACCCGCAGCGCGTGAAGAACCGCGAGGAACTCGTGCCGCTGCTGGCCGAGCGCATGGCCACGGGCGAGCGCGACCATTGGCTGGCCGCGCTGGAAAAGGTGGGCGTGCCGGCCGGTCCGATCAACACGCTGGACCAGGTCTACGAAGATCCGCACGTGCTGGCCCGCAACATGAAGCGCGAGCTGCCGCACCCCGCGGCGGGCACCGTGCCCATGGCCGCCAGCCCGCTGAAGTTTTCCGGCAGCCCGGTCGAATACCGCCGCGCGCCGCCCATGCTGGGCGAGCACACCGAGCAGGTCCTGTCCGAAAAGCTGGGACTGTCGGCCGAAGAAATCCAGGCGCTGGCGCAGACCCGGAGCTGACGCGACCCCCGGGCGGCATGGCGCCGCCCCGTCGCGTCCGCCGCGCCTGGCGCACGATCCATTCCAATAGAGGCAGGAGAAAGTTGATGACGGAGATTCAAACCATCGGCGTCGTGGGCGCCGGGGCCATGGGGCGCGGCATCGCGCAGATCGCGGCGCAGGCCGGCCTGCGGGTGCGCCTGTACGACACCAGCGCCGACGCCATCGCGGCGGCGCGCGAATCCTTGCGCCAGACCTGGGAGAAGCTGGCCCAGAAGGGCAAGCTGTCCGCGGCTGACGCGCAGGCGGCGCTCGAGCGCGTGGAATCGGCCACCGCGCTGACCGACATGTCGGCCTGCCAGCTCGTGGTCGAGGCCATCGTCGAGCGGCTCGACGTCAAGCGCGACCTCTTCGCGGCGCTGGAAGGGGTGGTCTCGGATGACTGCATCCTGGCTTCCAATACGTCGTCGCTGTCCATCACCGCCATCGCGGCCGCCTGCAAGCGTCCGCAGCGCGTGGCCGGCTATCACTTCTTCAACCCGGTTGCGCTGATGAAGGTGGTCGAGGTCATCGACGGCCTGCGCAGCGCGCCGGAAGTGGGCGATGCGCTGGCGGACCTGGCGCGCCGCATGGGCCACACGCCCGTGCGCGCCAAGGACATGCCCGGCTTCATCGTCAACCACGCCGGCCGCGGCATGAATACCGAAGGCCTGCGCGTGGCGCAGGAGGGCGTGGCCACCTTCGCCCAGGTCGACGCCGTCATGCGCGAGCAGGCCGGCTTTCGCATGGGGCCGTTCGAGCTGCTGGACCTGACCGCGCTGGACGTCTCGCATCCGGTGATGGAATCCATCTATCGCCAGTTCTTCGACGAGCCGCGTTTTCGGCCGTCGCCCATCACGACCGTGCGCCTGGCCGGCGGGCTGATCGGCCGCAAGGCCGGCGAGGGTTTCTACGTCTATGCCGACGGCCAGAAGCAGGTGCCGGCCGAAGCGCCTGTGCCGGCGCTGCCTGAAGGCCTGAAGGTCTGGGTCAGCCCCAAGCATGGCGAAGGCTACGCGCGCGCGTCCGCGCTGATCGAAAAGCTGGGCGGCACGCTGGTCACGGGCTCGACGCCGGACGCCGATGCGCTGATCATCGTCACGCCGTTCGGCGAAGACGTGTCCACCACGGTCTCCGCGCAGGGCCTGAACGCCGCCCGCACGGTCGGCCTGGACACGCTGTACGCGTTCGACAGCGCCAAGCGCCGCACGATCATGACCTCGCCCGCCACCGAAGCCAAATGGCGCGACGCCGCGCATGCGCTGCTGGCCTCGGACGGGGTGCCGGTGACGGTGGCCGACGATTCGGCCGGTTTCATCGCGCAGCGCATCGTGGCGCACATCGTGAACATCGCCTGCGATATCGCGCAGCAGCAGATCGCCACGCCGCAAGACATCGACCTGGCCGTCACGCTGGGTCTGGGCTATCCGGTGGGTCCGCTGGCGTTGGGCGACAAGCTGGGCGCCGACCGCATCCTGGAGATCCTGAAGAGCATGCAGCGCGTGACGGGCGATCCCCGCTATCGTCCGAGCCTCTGGCTGCAGCGCCGCGTACAGCTCGGCATGTCGCTCTTGAAGTCGACGGCGGAGTGATCACCGGGCAAGGTGCCTGATACCCGCCGAGACGCTGCCTCAAGCTGACGAGCCTCTCTCCAGGGTGTCAGACACCGGTTCAGCCCGATGCGTCGGCACTTTTCCAGGCAAATCGGCCACAAAAAAGCCCCTTGATGATTCAAGGGGCTGTTTTTTGTGGCCTGTCTTGCCGGCGGGGTATTACTGCGCGGCATTCACCATGAACTGCACGGCCGCACGGATGTCGTCTTCCGAGGCGTTGGCCGCGCCGCCCTTGGGAGGCATCGCACCCTTGCCCGTCATGGCGACCTTCACCATGGCGTCCATGCCGGTGCTGATGTAGGGAGCCCAGGCGGCCTTGTCGCCGAACTTGGGCGCATTGGCCACGCCCGTTGCGTGGCACGCGAAACAGACCGTCTTGTAGAGCTGTTCGCCGGCCGGGTTGACGGCGGCGGTTTTCTGCTCGGGGGCGGGAGCCTGCGTGGCGGCTGCGGGTGCGGCGGCTGCCGGTGCTGCGGCAGCCGGTGCTGCGGCAGCCGGTGCTGCGGCCGGGGCGGCAGCCTGTGCGGCGGGGGCGGCGCCGGCGTCGGCTTCCTTCTTGGCGCCGTCTTCAGCAGGCGCAGCGGGTTCGGGCAGCGAGGCGCCGGACTTGTTGGCCATGTACACCACGGCGCGCGCGACTTCGTAGTCGGACAGGGCCGGGTTGCCGCCCTTGGCGGGCATGCCGCCCTTGCCGTGCAGCGCGACCTTCAGCATTTCGTCGTAGCCGGCCTTGATGAAAGGCGCCCAAGCGGCGTTGTCGCCCAGCTTGGGCGCGCCCGCCACGCCGGCGGTATGACAGGCCGTACAGACGGCGGCGAAAACCTGTTCGCCGGTCTTGAAAACTTTGGGGGCGTTGGCGTCAACGAGCTCGAATCCGGCAACCGGCGCGATCCGCCGGGCAATGGCTTCACCGGACAGGGCATCCGAACCGGCGTTGGTCTTGGTGCCGGTGACGACCATGTTCACCAGTAGGATGATGATGGCGATGGGCACCACGAAAGCCAGGATGATCGTGACGATCAGTTGCTTCGGGGTCTTGATGGGGGAGGAGTGCTCTTCTATGTGTTCCTGCTCGTTGCTCATGACCAAATCCTGCTAACGGGTGGGGCGCCTGGCGGCGGCAACAGAAAATCAGTACTGCACAAGTCGGCGGCAAACCATGCCCGCCTGCAAGCAAACGCTGGATTATATAACGGTGTCAGGGACGCCGGTCCAATGACACTGAGCGGGTTTTCGCGGAGATTGACGGAAGATTTGATCCACTTCATGCAGATCCCGCAAAAGTGGGTACAATACCGCCTCCTTGCGCTGCGCCCGTAGTTCAATGGATAGAATGAGAGTTTCCGAAGCTCTTGATACAGGTTCGATTCCTGTCGGGCGCGCCACCAGATCAATGGGTTGTGTGGATCTTCGGTCCACCTTGCACCCCGCTGTTGCACCCTTCTCTTGCCCCCCACGTCGCCAATACTTGCTCCCTCCGAGCGCAGCCTGGCGGCGCATAGCGAGCCGCAGGCTTCGCGTCCCATCCTTCCCCTCGCTTTGCCGTGCCTTCAATGCGCTTCGCGTCGCAGCAGCGGTTGCGCCAGCTCGCGGATCCGTCGCTTGTCTTCGTCCAGCACCAGCGCGTGTTCGGCGTGTTGAAGCAAGCGCGCGGCATGGCGCGACGCGGCCGCTTTGAACAGGGGCGGATTGATCTGCGCAAGGCTCAGGAGCGCCTTCGTCATGCGCGTGTCGACTTCCAGCAGACCCGCGCCGTCACGCGCGATGGGGCCGAAAAAATCGTCGAACAGATCGTCCACGTCCAGCGGGTGCACGTAGATGCGCTGGCAGTCGGGGTCGGCCTCCGGTGGCGAGTCGGGCGGCTGCCCCCAGCAGGTCAGGCTTCTGACGCCCCGGCCAATGACGTCTATCGCCGTGCCGGGGTCATTCACGGCCGGCGACAAGGCGCGGGACGCGATTTCGGACAGCACCGACAAGCCGAAGCGCGGGTCGTGCTCGAACGTGCGATGCGTTCCCAGGGTGATGGCGCCGAGGATGGCTTCGTGCAGGGCCTCGTGCGCGGCCGGCTCCTCGCCGGGTTGGGGCACGATCCACGCCAGCGCCATGCCGGCATGGGCGAATCCGCCCGGCAGGACGTCAAGGTAGATCGAGGCCTGATGTTCACGCGCGATCCGGCCCAGCGCCTGCACGTCGACGTGCTGCACGTAGCCTGTCCGGTCGCATGACACGGCCTGCGCCGACGCGGGGGGCGAGCCTGACGCCGGATAGGGCGTGCCGCCCAGGTAAGGCCATTGAACGCGGTGGCGGAGGGCGTCGATGGTTGCGCTTTCGACGCGGTCGATGGTTTCGCCGACCCGTCCGAGCTTGGACAGATGGTCGATCCAGCGCAGTAGCGTGTAGACGATCAGGATCACCACCGCAATCGTCACCGTGAACAGCAAGACCCGCCCTTGCGCGCCATAGGCCCCCGTGCTCAGCGCAATGAGGCCCACCAGGCTGAACAGGAACGAACCGATGAACGTCGCCAGGGCGTTCTGCGTGGTGGTGTCCTGCATGACCAGGGTGGTTGCGCGAGGCGTCACGCCGGTGCTTGCCGCGCCGTAGGCCGCCACCATGGTGCTGAGCGAAAAGGTGGTCACCGCCAGCATGCTGGACGCAATGATGCCCAGGATCTTGTCGACCGCGTCGGCACCGATGCGGGCGGGCAAGGTTTCAGGAATGGCGCCCTTGAAAATGATGGCGAGCAGCGCGGTGGCGACGCCCAGCAATGAGAAAAGACTGGCCCTGAACCAAAGGCGCCTGGTCAATTGCCTGAGCGCCCAGCGCCAACGAGCAATCATCTTTTCTCCTTTGCATGACAGGTCCGGGGGCTGTGCGCCGCGCCCGGTGGAACGATTCCGTGCTGCGAGCGTACCACCCGCTGCGCGCTCGTCCCTCGGGGCGGCGCCCCGGAGACTAATCGTCCAGCGACGGCACCGTGCCTATCTGCATCAGGATGCGCGGCGATTCCATGTCGCCGGTTTCCTTGTCGATCATGACTTCATAGGCGGCGACGCCCGCGAACTTGGAGGCCATGGAGTTTGCGATCCGGATGGCTCCGAATTCGCTGCTGGCCGGACGGATTTCCCCGGGGGCGACGCCATTGGCGGCGGCGCGGTAGGGAACGACGATGTACTGAACGAGATGAGCAGCTTCTGACACAGGAATTCTCCCCTGGACGACAGTTGGTCGGGCGAGCGAAATGTATCACGTCGCACTGTGTTTTTGTACAGTATTGTCGGCGTTGCGGCCAACTATTTTTCCCGCACCAGCCTGCTACAGGAAAACCCCTAGCGTCTTGGGATTGCCCGTCGACCGGACCGCCTCTTAATATTTTCGAAAATCCTCAGTGTTTTATAAAACCAGGGGCAAGCGATGGAAGCGAACCGCTACGACGCCTACCGCGAGCACACGGCGGGCCGAGCCAATGTGGCCGACTCGCCGGAGCGGGTGGCCTACTACCAGGAGCTTGCGCGGCTGGAAACGGGCGCGCTCTGGACGGTGGCCAACAAGATCGAGCCCTGGGCGCCGCGGTCGGCGTCCGTGCCCGTGGTCTGGCGCTATCAGGATCTGCGCGCGCATGTGCTGCGCTCGGCCGAACTGGTGTCGCCCGAAGAGGCCGGCCGGCGCGTCATCTACCTGAACAATCCGGGCCGGCGGGACGTGGCGGCGGCGGTGGGCTGGCTGTATTCCGGCCTGCAGGTCATGAAGCCGGGCGAGCTGGCGTCCGCGCACGCGCATTCGCATTCCGCGCTGCGGTTCATCATGGAAGGCCAGGGCGCGTACACCGTGGTGGACGGCCACAAGATGACGCTGGGCGCGAACGACTTCGTGCTGACGCCCAACGGCACCTGGCACGAGCACGGCGTGGCCGAGGACGGCACGACCTGCATCTGGCAGGACGGGCTGGACATTCCGCTGGTCAATGCGCTGGAAGCGGGCTTTTATGCCGTGCATCCCGACCTGAACCAGACCGTGACGCACCCGGTCGACGACACCAGCGGCGCGTGGGGCGGGGTGGCGCTGCGGCCGCAGGTGTCGGGCTGGACGAAGCCCTATTCCCCGCTCTTCAAATATGAATGGGAGCCCACCTACGAGGCCCTGCGCCGCTACGCGCGCACGACCGCGGGCAGCCCCTACGACGGCATCCTGCTCGAATACGTCAACCCGGCCACGGGCGGCGCGGTCATGCCGACCATCGGCGCCAGCATGCAGTTGCTGCGTCCCGGCGAACACACCCAGGCGCACCGGCACACCGGCAGCTTCATCTACCAGGTGGCCAAGGGCAGCGGCTTTTCCGTGATCGACGGCAAGCGCTACGACTGGACCGAGCGCGACATCTTCTGCGTGCCGTCCTGGGCCATCCACGAGCACGCCAACCTGTCTTCCAACGATGACGCCTGCCTGTTCTGTTTCAACGACCTGCCCGTCATGCGCTCGCTCGCGCTGTACCGCGAGGAAGCGGTACAGGACAACGGCGGCCATCAACGACTGATCTAGAAGATTCCGCTGCCTGCGCGCCGCCGCGTTGCGGCGGACGTTCCCCCCACACTTTGACTTTCTGGAGTTCTCGATGCGCCTGGTGACCTTTCGCGCTCATCCCACCGCCGCCGCCCGCCTGGGCGCGCTGGTCGACGGCTATGTGGTCGATCTTTTCCTGCTGGGGCAGGAGGGTGGAGTGAACCTGCCCGACGACATGCTGGACTTCATCGACCTGGGGCCGGTCGCGGTCGCGCAGGCGACGCGGCTGCTCGATACGTTCCGCGGCAACTGGCCGGTGGGCACGGCCTTGCCGCAGGACAACGTGAAGCTGCTGGCGCCCATCCCGCGCCCGCGCAAGAACATCTTCGGCATCGGCCTGAATTATGTCGAGCACGTCGCGGAATCCAGCCGCACGCTGGACACGTCGGCCGACCTGCCCAAGCAGCCGGTGATCTTTTCCAAGCCGCCCACGACGGTGATCGGGCCGGGCGACGCCATCGAGCACAACGCCAGGATCACGCAGCAGCTGGACTGGGAAGTGGAACTGGCGGTGATCATCGGGCGTCGCGCCTCGCGCGTGGCCGAGGCCGATGCGTTGTCCCATGTGTTCGGCTACAGCGTGATGCTGGACATGAGCGCGCGCGACTGCCGGCGCGCCGGCCAGTGGATCTATTCCAAGGGCCAGGACACCTACGCGCCGTTCGGCCCCTGCATCGTGACGGCCGACGAAATCCCGGACCCGCAGGTGCTGGACCTGTGGCTCACGGTCAACGGCGAGAAGAAGCAGGGCTCCAATACCCGCCACATGCTGTTCAAGGTGCCGTTCCTGATCTCCGACATCAGCGCGGGCATCACGCTGGAACCGGGCGACATCATCGCCACCGGCACGCCGGAGGGCGTGGGCGCGGGGCGCAAGCCGCAGGAATTCCTGTGGCCAGGCGACGTGGTCGTCGCCTGCGTGGAAGGGATCGGCACGCTGCGCCATCCGGTGGTGGCCGTCTAGGAGCGCAGCGTGAAGCCTCGAATCAAGGCGCCGCGCGCGGACGCGGCCGCGGCCGCGCAGGGCGACGCGCAGGTCGAAGACATCACACTGTCCGAACAGATCTACCGGCAACTGCGCCGCGACATCATGCGCGGCGCGTTCGCGCCGGGCCAGTCGCTGCGGCTGGAGCTGCTGCGCCAGCGCTATGGCGGCAGCTTTTCGCCCATCCGCGAGGCGCTGAACCGGCTGCGCAGCGAACGCATGGTGCTGACCACCACGTCGCGCGGCTTCCGGATCGCGCCGTTGTCCGTGGAGGAAATGCGCGATGCCTGCGAAACCCGCATCCTGATCGACTGCGACGCGTTGCGGCGTTCGCTGGCCAACGCCGACGACGCCTGGGAGGCGCGGCTGGTGGGCGCGTTCCACGCGCTGGCGCTGGCCGCGCGGCGCGCGGACGACGCGCCCGTCCTGGACCAGGAGCGCGAGGACGCGCTGGAGGCCCGCCACCAGGACTTCCACCAGGCGCTGATCGGCGCCTGCCGGTCGCCCTGGCTGCTGGACCTGTCCGCCCAGCTTTACGCGCAGACCGAACGCTACCGCCGGCCCGCGCGCGCCCAGGCCATGGCCTACGGGTCGGAACGCGACGTCGATGACGAACACCGCGCGCTGCTGGATGCCGCGGTCTTGCGCGATGCCGACCGCGCGGTGGCGCTGTTGGCCGCGCACTACCGCAAGACGGCGCAGGTCATCGAGCGCATCCTGACCCTGCCCGCGGGTCAGCAAGCGGCCTAGTTCCGCACCAATCGCGCGATGCCGTAAGCTTTCGGTCCATGGCAGACCTCAAACTCCTGGAAGACCTGATCGCGCTGGCGCAGACCGGCAGCTTCGTGCGCGCGGCCGAATTGCGCCACGTGACGCATCCCGCCTTCGGCCGCCGCATCCGCGCGCTGGAAGCGTGGGCCGGCACGGCGCTGGTGGAGCGCCAGCGCCTGCCGGTGACGCTGTCGCCGGAAGGCGAGACGCTGCTCAAGACCGCGACGCAGGTGATCGAGCAGATGGGGCTGGTCCGCCACCGCATCCGCAGCTCGGGCGCGGGCGGCGAGGCCGTGCTGCGCATCGCCACGGGGCGCAGCCTGGCGCGCACGCTGGTGGCCGACTGGATCGCGCGGCTGCGGCACCGCGCGCCCAAGGTGC
Source organism: Achromobacter sp. MFA1 R4 (assembly GCF_900156745.1). Taxonomy (NCBI): domain Bacteria; kingdom Pseudomonadati; phylum Pseudomonadota; class Betaproteobacteria; order Burkholderiales; family Alcaligenaceae; genus Achromobacter; species Achromobacter sp. MFA1 R4. Next base: position 2,520,330 of record NZ_LT707065.1, read on the forward strand.
TGACCGACGGCACGCAGGTGGAACTGTCCACCGGCAAGGCGCAGGACCTCGTGATCCGGCTGGAACAGGGCAAGGTGGACCTGCTGTGCTGCTACGAGCATCCGGCGTTGTCCGTGCCCCTCAGCCCGTCGCGCTATCGCTACATGACGCTGGCGACGGACAAGCTGGTGCCGGTCAGCCAGATGGACACGCGCGGACGGCCGCGTTATCTGCTGCATGAGGGCGGCGCGCCCGTGCCGCTCATTACCTACACGGGCGGCCTGGCGATGGAGCGCATCGTGGGCGACAGGCTGGAGGCCACGCCTTACGCCCTGACGCCCTTCGTGCGCAGCGATTCGCTGGACGCCGCGCATGGCGCGGTCGCCAAGGGCGTGGGCGTGGCCTGGCTGCCCTGGTCCATGGTCGCGGCTGACTGCCGGCGCGGCGCGCTGGCCGCGCTGGGCGGGCGCAGCGATGAGATCGCCTTCGAGGTCCGCCTGTATCGCCCGCGCGCCCGGCTGACGGACCTGGCCGAAGCCGCCTGGGAAGCGACCGCCAACCGCAAAGCCTGACTTGCCGGACCCAAAACCGGATTAGCACAAAGATGTGCCGTCTTGGCACGGACGGGGCCGGGGGCGCGCTCGAAAATACCCTCCGAAACTCAAACGAGACGGCTACGCCGTCCACCCACAGCACCCCAGGGAGAAATCATGAAATCCATTTTGCATCCGCTGCGCGCGGCGCTGGTCTCGCTTTGTGCGGCGTCGGCCTTGGCCGCCGCACCCGCCAGCGCGGCCGATTACCCGGCCCGCAGCATTTCGCTGGTCGTCGGCTACCCCGCAGGCGGCAGCCTGGACCTGACCGCGCGCCTCTTGGGCGAAGAACTGGGCAAGCGCCTGGGCCAGACGGTCGTGGTCGAGAACGTCGGCGGCGCCGGCGGCACGATCGGCGCGCAGCGCGTGGCGCGCGCCGCGCCGGACGGCTACACCATCTTCCTGGGCTCCACCAACGAGATGGTGATCGCCCGCATGATCAACACCGCCGTGAAGTACGACAGCGCCAAGGATTTCACGGCGCTGGGCATCGTGGCGTCGCAGCCGATGCTGCTGGCGGCCAGCAAGAACTCGGGCGTGAAGACCGCCGCCGAGTATCTCGAAAAGCTCAAGGGCGCGGCGCCGGGCACGTTCAACTACGGGTCGTCGGGCGTGGGCACGACCTTGCACCTGGCCGGCGAAATGATCAATGAGGCGACGGGCACGCGCGCCGAGCACGTGCCTTACCGCGGCGTGTCGCCGCTGGTGACCGACCTGATGAGCGGTCAGCTCGATTTCGGCATGCTGGTGCTGTCCTCGGGTCTGCCGCAAGTGCGCAGCGGCAACATCGTTGCGCTGGGCCTGACCGAGAACAAGCGTTCGCCCGCCGCACCCGAGATCGCGCCGCTGGCCGCAACAAAGGGCTTCGAGTCGGTCGACATCAACCTGTGGTTTGCGCTGTATGGCCCCGCGGGCCTGCCCGAGCCGGTCGTGGCCAAGCTGCGCGCCGCGCTGGATGAATCCCTGAAGTCCGAGCAGTTCCGCTCCAAGCTGCAGGACGCCGGCGGTGAAGTGGCCAAGCCGGGCATCGATCCGGTGACCTTCCAGGCCGAAGAAACCAAGAAGTACGGCGCGCTGGTCAAGGCCGCCAAGATCGAGGCGCAGTAAGGCCGCGCCACAAATCACGACATCGCAACACCAGGCATCAAGCGGATATCACCATGGAATTCAAGCTTCCCGTTCCCGACCTCGCCGCCGAGCGCGCCGGCAATACCGATACGCCCGGCGTGTGGCATTTCGATTCGGGCGTGCCGGGACGGGCGCTCATGGTGTCGGCGCTGGTGCACGGCAACGAGCTGTGCGGCGCGTGGGCGTTGAAGGATCTGCTGGCCTCGGGCCTGCGCCCGCGGCGCGGCAGCCTGACGCTGGCGTTCTGCAACCTGGATGCGTTCGACCGCTTCGACCACGCAAACCACGATGCGTCGCGCTTCGTGCAGGAAGACATGAACCGTGTCTGGAGCGCCGAGCGCCTGGACAACCCCACGACGCCGGACCGCCAGCGCGGCGCCGCACTGCGCCCCTGGGTGCGGCGCGCCGACTGGCTGCTGGACCTGCATTCCATGCACGAACCCGGCGCGCCGCTGCTGCTGACGGGCGTGCTGCCGCGCAATATCGCGCTGGCCCGCCGCCTGAAGGCGCCGCAGCACGTGATCGTCGACGCCGGCCACAAGGACGGCGTGCGCATGCGCGACTTCGAGCAGTTCGGCGATCCGGCGCGCGACGACGCCTGCGCGCTGCTGATCGAATGCGGGTTCCATGGCGATCTGTCGTCGCGGGACGTCGCGCGCGACATGGTGGCGCGGATGCTGGTGGCGTCGGGCGTGGCCGATGCGTCGGACCTGCCCGAAGGCTGGCTGCTGGCCGACCCGGCGAGCCAGCGTGTCCTGGAAGTGACGGACGCTGTGGTGGCGCCCTCGATGAACGTGCGCTTTGCCGGCCCGTGGTCGGGACTGGAAACGTTTGAAAAGGCCGGGACGACCATCGGCTGGGCCGACGATCAGCCGGTGGTCACGCCCTACGACCATTGCACGCTGATCATGCCGTCGCTGCGCCAGCTCAAGCCGGGTGTGACGGTGGTCAGGCTGGCCCGCGATTACGCGGGCTGAGGACGGCGCTTACTTCTGCGGCGTGTAGCGCAGCTCGTCGAGCTGGTAGCCCTGCGCCGTGGCGGCGGCCAGCGCCTTGTCCAGTTCTTCCTTGGGCAGTTGCGGCGAGCGCGACAGGATCCACAGGTACTTGCGGTCGGGCGTGCCGACGACCGCCCAGCGGTAGTCCGGGTCCAGGCCGATCACCCAGTAATCGCCCTTGAACGGCTTGAAGAACGAGACTTCGAGCTTGGCGTTGTTGCTGCCTTCGACCACCGTGGCGGTGCCCGAGGCCGAATCGATATCCCCGTCCTTGGTGCGGCAGCGGTTGTTCACGCCGATCGTGCCGTCGGGGTTGGCGGTGTACTCGGCCGTCGTGTCTCCCACGCAGTTGCGCTGGAAGAACATGGGGAAGTTGGCGATTTCGTACCACATCCCGACGTAGCGTTTCAGATCCACGGATTCCACGGTCTGCATGGGCGGCGGCGCGGCATGGGCGATGCCCGCCACACTGGCCGCCAGGGCCAGCAGGAATGTTGCGGTGCGGCGCATGGATAAAACCTCCTGATATGACTGGTAAGGGTTCGCGCCGCCTGCCCGGCAGGCGGCGCGGACCGAGCCCTAACGATACGCCTTATTTGATACGCCTTACTTGCGCGGCGCTTTCAGCGCGGCGTGATAGCGGCTCACGTAGGTGTCGAAATCCTCGGTGTCCGACTGCTCCAGGCGCAGCTGTTCGGCGGCGGACTGCACCGCCGCCTGCTGATAGGCCGCCGCCACATCGGCCGGCAGCGGTTGCGCGCGCAGCGTGTCCGCATGCTTGCGGCTGAGCGCCAGCGAGTAGTCGTGGAACGACAGGCCGCTGTCCTTCAATTCGGCCAGCAGGCGCGCCGACGGCGTGGTGTCGGGACGGTCGAGCTTGTCGCGCTGCGCGGCAAGGGCGTCGGCATACGCGCTGCCGCCCATCACGCTGTCGTACAGCGCGGCGTAGGGCGCGATCTGGTCCAGCAGTTCATGGCCCCATTGCGACAGGCCGATGGCCTGGCCTTCGCGGTCCAGCATTAGGCCGGGCTTGCGGCCTTCCTTGACCACGATCGAGAAATTGTCGGCGCTGCGCTGACAGTAGCCGTTGGCCGGGAAAAAGGGGCTGTCGGACGCCGTGCAGAACAGCAGGAAAGCGTCGACGAAGCGCGCCGTGGCCGGCTCGATGCCCACGGGCGAATACGGATCGATGTCCAGGCAGCGCACTTCCACGTACTGCACGCCGCGCTCGGCCAGCGCCGTGATGGGGCGTTCGCAGCGGCCGGTGGCGCGCTTGGGGCGGATGCTGGAGTAGTACTCGTTTTCGATCTGCAGCACGTTGGTGTTGAGCTGGATCCATTCGCCGTTGCGATGCGTGCCGATCTTCTGGTAATCAGGCCAGGGTTGCGTCACGGCGCCGTACAGGCGGCCGAGGAAGGTGTCCAGGTCGTTGTAGCAGAGCTTGAGCTGCGACTGCGCCTTGTTCTGGTAGCCCAGGTCGCTCATGCGCAGGCTGGTGGCGTACGGCAGGTACAGCGTGTGGTCGCCCAGCTTTTCCAGCGCATGGTCCTGGCCTTGCAGGAAGTCGCTGGCCAGCGCGGGCGCCGACCCGAACAGATACATCAGCAGCCACGAATAGCGCGTGAAGTTGCGGATCAGGCCGATGTAGCCGCGCGAGCGGCGGTCCTGGTCAGAGCCCGGCTGCGTATCGAGCACCGACCACAGGGCTTCGGGCAGGGAGAAGTTGTAGTGCACGCCGGCGATGCACTGCATCGTCTTGCCGTAGCGCTCGGCCAGGCCGCGGCGGTAGACGTGCTTGAGCATGCCGGTGTTGGACGTGCCGTACCAGGCGATGGGGATTTCCGGTTCGGGCGGCAGCGTGGCCGGCATGGACTGGTTCCAGATCAGTTCATGGTCCAGCACGCCGTAGACGTGGCGGTGGGTATCGGCAAGCTCGGACAGCAGCGCGTCCACGTCCTGGTGCGTGCCCGTGATCAGTTCGAGCAGCGATTCGGAATAATCGGTGGTGACGTGTTCGTTCGTCAGCGCCGAGCCCAGGCCGGCGGGATGCGGCGTGCGGGCCAGGATGCCCTGTTCGTCCACGCGCAGGCCTTCTTTCTCGATGCCCCGCAGGGTCTGGGTCAGCAGCGAGCGGTTGGCCTCTAGGCGGGCGAGGCGGTTGGCGGCAGTATCGGTCACGGATTCTTCTCGTTGGGGGCTGTCGCCGGATTTTACGGGGTGCTGGCCTCCTGTGCTGAGGGAACCAGTACTGGGGACAGGGACAATGCCTGGGCGGTCCGCGCCAGCCATTCGTCCAGGTCAGCATAGACCGGATCGGCGATGGGGGCGGTCTCGTTGAAGATCTCGTGCCAGGCGGTGTCGTACCAGCGCAGGGTGAGCAGTTCGGCGGGCGCCCGCTGGGCGAACTGGCGGCTGCCTTCGGCGGCCACGATGGAATCGTCGCCGGCCACCATCAGCAGGGTGCGGCAGGGCAGCAGGGTGGCTTCGTGCAGGGCCTGCCGTCCGGCGTCGTCCACGAAGCGGGCCAGCCGGCCGGTCATCCGGCGCCGCACCAGGGGATCGGCGCGGTAAGCCTTCACGACGGCGCGGTCATGGGAGATGCGCGCCGGGGCCAGGCCGTGCGGCACGCGCAGGTCGGGCGCGTGCAGGGACATCCATGTCAGGGTGCGGCGCACCCAGAGCGGGACATTGACGGCAAAGGGCGGCGAGCTGAGCACCAGCCCGTCCAGGGGAGCCAGGCGATGCTGGGCGATGCGCACGGCGACCAGCGCGCCCAGGCTGTGGCCCAACAGGATGGGCGGCCGCCCGCAAGCCCGCGTCCAGGCGTGCAGCCTGTCCACGGCGTCGGTGACCAGGTCTTCCTGGTGCCGCAGCGTGGCCGGGTGACCGCCCGAGCGGCCATGGCCGCGGTGATCGTGCGCGCCCACCGTCCAGCCGTGGGCGGTCAGCCAGCGCGCCAGCCGGTCATAGCGGCCGGCATGTTCGCTCAGGCCATGCAGGAGGTAGATGCTGGGGCGGCCCGCGCCGGGCGCTTCCCCGCCCGCGATGGGCAGCGGCACGTTGGGCGCCGCCGGCCAGGAATAATTGGCGAGCGGCGTGCCGTCGGGCGCGGGGGCCATGGAAATCGGCGACAATTTCTGGATTCCTCGAAATGACTGGACCTTGCGGGTTCTCGGGTAATGACGATTTCATCGCTGTTTCGTTTCATGTTCAAGAAAGCGGGCGTTTTTTTGGCGCTGGCGCTGGTCTTGGCCGCCTGCTCGCCCAGTTACAACTGGCGCGAGATGGACGTGGCCGACGGCCATGTGCGCGCGGCGTTCCCCGCCCGCGTGTCGACCGAAACCCGGGAACTGAGGCTGGACACGCACACGCTGCCCTTCACCCTGGCCAGCGCCACCGTCGGCGAAGCGGTGTTTGCCGTGGGGTCGGCGCCCCTGCCGCCCGAGATCGCGGCAAGCCCCGCGGCGCGGCAGGCGCTGGGCGTGGCGCTGATGCGATCGCTCTACGCCAACATGCAGGCGCCGCCGCCCAAGGAATGGCCCGCCTTCGGACAGGATATCGAGGTGCACGGCAAGGCGGTCGGCAAGCCGGGATGGCTGCATGCCAAGGTCTGGGTCACCGACACCATGCTGATCGAGGCGGTGGCCGCCGGCACCGAGGAAAGCCTGCCCGCCGAGCGCGCGCGCGAGTTCCTGCGGTCGGTCGTCCTCAAGCCTTGAGCGGTTCAAGCAGGCCCAGCCGCAGGGCCGCGACCACCGCCGCGCGCCGGCCGCGCACGCCCAACCGGGCGCAGGCGTTGCGCAGGTGGAAATTCACGGTGCTTTCGCTGACGCCCAATATGCGGGACGTTTCCCAGCTGGTCTTGCCCGCGGCCGACCATCGCAGGCACGCGGCCTGGCGGTCGGACAGGCCCACGCCTGACGGCGGGACGGCGCTGCGGATGGCGCAACGCGATGGGTGGGCAAGAAGGCGCATCGGTGTGGCGGACATGGCGGCGGGGGCGGGCGCCCGGTTGTGGACAAGGCCTCATGCTGCGGCGTCGGCCCCGGCCCGCGCAAGCAACGATGCCGTGACGCATCGGTCTTTTTATCTTTGACGGAATAGTTGCATGTTGGCCATCGCGCAGTTCTATTTGTCAGCCATCGTGCTGATGTTGCCGCTGCTGTCCTGCGTGGGCATCGGGATCTTCTGGGGCAAGCGCGATCTGCCCTTCGGCGGCAGCTTCATCACCACGCTGGTGACCTCCGTCACCACGCCCGCGCTGGTGTTCCATACCTTCGTCACCACCCGCCTGGACGACCGCGCGCTGGCCGACGTGGCCGCCGCGACGCTGATCGCCCTGCTGCTGTGCGCGCTGGTCAGCGCGGCGTTGCTCAAGGCCTGGAAGCTGCCGGTGCTGAGCCTCCTGCCCACGGCCTTCCTGCCGAACGCCGGCAACCTGGGGCTGCCGATTTCGCAGCTGGCATTCGGCGACGCCGGTCTGTCCGTGGCCGTGGCGTTTTTCGCCGTGAACTCGTTCGTGATGCACACCATCGCGGTGCGCCTGCTGCCGGGCGTGAACACGAAGGGAAGCTGGAAGAGTCCGATTCTGCTGGCGTCGGTGGTGGCCGTGGCGATGCGCCTGCTGCACATCCCGGTCCCGGCGTGGGTCATCGAGACGGCGCGCATGCTGGGCGCGGTCACCGTCCCGCTGATGCTGCTGAGCCTGGGCCACGCGCTTGCGCTCATTCCCTCCAATGGCATGCGCGACGGCGCCAAGGTCGGGGCGATCCGCCTGGTGGTGGGGCTTGCGGCGGGGCTGGCGGTGGCATGGGCGCTGGACCTGGAGCCGGTGCTGGCCGGCGCGCTGACGCTGCAGATGGCCATGCCTTGCGCGGTGGTCAGCTACATGTACACCCGGCGCTACACGCCGCTGGGTGATACCGCGGCGGGCGCCGTGCTGGTGTCCACCGTGGTGTTCCTGCTGCTGGCGCCGCTGATGCTGTGGTTCACCCACGGGCATTAGGGCGCCCGGCGGCCGGTCACCCGGCGCCGGCCAGCGTGCGCAGTTGCGCCATCAGCGCATCGGGCAGGTCCAGGCCGTGCTTGACGGCCTCGTCGCGCAGCTTGCGCCGGCGGTCGCCCGGCAGACGCACGCCCTCGTCCTCGAGCATCGCGTCGACCAGCGTTTCCACGCGTTCCAGATACACGTCGTTGCCCGCCAACGCATTGGGGTCGATCGCCATGAACGCCTGCCCCAGGCGCGCCGGGCCGCCTTCGTCCACGAAGAACGACTCGTTTTCGTTGCCAAAGCGCGCGCCGGTCAGGGCGCACGCCATGAGTTCAACGATGAGGGCAAGCATGGCGCCCTTGACGCCGCCTGCGGGCAGCATGCTGCCGGCAAGACCCGCCTTCGGATCGGTGGTCGGCTGGCCCTGCGCATCCAGCGCCCAGCCCAGCGGGATCGGCTGGTTGTCGCGCGCCGCGATCATGAGCTTGCCGCGCGCCACCTGCGACAGCGACAGGTCGATGACCAGCCGTGCGCCGCCGCGGCGCGGGAAGATCGCCGCGATGGGGTTGGTGCCGAACAGCGGGCGCTTGCCGCCCCAGGCCGGCATGGCGGCGGGCGAGTTGCTGAGCGCCAGCCCCACCATGCCGGCATCGGCCAGGGCTTCGAGGTGGTAGGCGGCCTCGCCGAAATGATGGCTGTTGGCCACGCCGACGAACGCCACGCCATGTTCTCGGGCGCGCACGGTGGCCTGTTCGACCGCCAGGGCGCAGGCCGGGAAGGCCAGGCCCGAGCCGGCGTCGATCAGGGCCGCGCCGCCGCGCTCGTTCACGATGCGGGGCACGGCCGAGCCGATGGCGCGGCCGGTGCGCAAGTGCCCCGCGTAGAACGGCACGCGCGACAGCCCATGGGAGCTGAGCCCCTGGCTTTCCGCGAAGACCAGGGCGCGCGCGGTGCTGTCGGCCATGGCCGGATTGGCGCCGGCGGCGGCGAGACCGGCCGCGGCCAGGTGTTGGAGTTCGTCCAGATAGATGTGAGCCATATCCTTCCTGTCGTGGGAGGCGCGCCGCGCCTCGTCAGCGTGCGCGGGCGTCAAGCGCCATTGTCACACCGGCGGCCACCATGTCGGAAACGCGCGTGTTGGCCTCTTGGGTGAGGCCGGCGATGTGCGGGGTGAGGATCAGGTTCGGCGCCTGCGCCAGCGGGCTGCCCGCGGGCAGCGGTTCCTGTTCGAACACGTCCAGCGCGGCGCCGCGCAGCCGCCCGGCGCGCAGCGCGTCCGCCAGCGCGGCTTCGTCCACGATGCCGCCGCGCGAGGTATTGATGAGGACGGCCCCTGCGCGCATGCGGTCGATGCGCGCGGCGTCCAGCAGGTGCCGGGTCTCGGGCGTGAGGGGCACGTGCAGCGTCACCACGTCCGCCTGGGCGAGCAGGTCGTCCAGCGGCAGCGGCTCGGCGCCGGCTTCTCCCCAGACGGGATGGCCGGGCGGCAGGGCGGCGTCGCTGCCCACGACGCGCATGCCCAATCCGCGCGCGAGCTGGGCGGCCAGGCGGCCGATGCCGCCGAAGCCCACCACGCCCAGCGTGCGGCCGTGCGCCTCCAGGCCCTGGGAAAGCGCGTTGCGGGGCCACTTGCCCGCCGCGACGTCCGCCGTGGATGCGTAGGCGCCGCGCAACAGCGACAGCATCGTGCCGATGACGTACTCGGCCACGGCGCGGGCATTGGCGCCCGTCGCGGGAATGACCGTGATGCCGCGCGCCTCGCAGCCGGGCAGGTCGATGTTGTCCAGCCCGACCCCCAGCCTGCCCACCGCGAGCAGGCGTGGCGCGGCCGCCAGCAGCTCGGCGTTCACCTGGCTGCGGTTGCGCACGATGAGGGCGTCAGCGTGCGCGGCGGCGTCGAGCAGCGCGCCGCGCCGCTCGACCAGGTCAGGCTCGTAGCGCACGTCGAACCGTTGCCGCAAGGCATCGACCGCGGGCGCGTCCATGAACTCCGATATCAGTACTTGCATCTGCCGGGCTCCTCTTCGTGGTGGGCAGTGTGGCCGCTCAGGCGACCTGGATGTTGGCGTCGCGGATGATCTTGGCCCAGCGGTCGACCTCGGACTTCAGGTAGGCGCCGAACTCCTGCGGACCGCGCGGCTGGGGCACGAAGCCCAGTTGCTGCAGGGCCTGCTGCATGGCGGGCTGCGAGACCTGCTTGACGATCGCGCTGCCGATGCGCTGGACCAGCTCGGGCGGCGTGCCGGCGGGCGCGAGCACACCGGTGAAGTTTTCGACGATCAGGTCCGGCAGGCCGACTTCGGCCGTGGTCGGCAGGTCCGGTAAGTCATTGCTGCGTTTGCGCGTGGTGATCGCCAGCGCGCGCAGCGACCCGTTCTTCACGTGCGCCAGCGATTCGGGATAGTTGGAGAACACCACGTCCAGGTGTCCGCCGATCAGGTCGGTGAGCGAAGGCGCGCCGCCCTTGTACGGGACATGCATCAGCGGGACGCCGGTGAGCTTCTGGTAGAGCGCCAGCGTCAGGTGCGGCGGCGTGCCGTTGCCGCTGGAGCCTGCCGACAGCGGCTTGGCCTTGGCCGCGCGCGCCAGGTCGTCCATGCTCTTGATGGGGCTCTTGGCGTTGACCACCACCATGATGGGCGAAGAGGCCAGACCGGCCAGCGGGGTCAGGTCGCGGGTCAGGTCGTAGCCCGCCTTGCCCGCGAACAGCGTGGCGTTGGCTGCATGCGACAGGGTGATGGCCAGCCAGGTGTAGCCGTCGGGCGCGGAATGCGAGACATGCGCGGCGCCGATGTTGGCGCTGCCGCCCGGCTTGTTCTCGACCACGACGTTCCAGCGTTCGGCGTCCGCCAGCGCCTTGCCGACCTGCCGCGCGGCCACGTCGGTCAGCCCGCCGGGCGGGAAGGGCACCACGTAGTTGATGGGGCGTTCGGGCCAGGCGCCTTTCTGCGCCAGCGCCCGCTCCCACGGGGCCAGCGCACACAGTCCGGCGGCGCCCAGGGCGCCCAGCAGGCGACGGCGCTGCGCATCTTGCAGGGGGTAATGCGGTTCGCTACTCATCTGTCTTCCTCCTTGGGGATAACGCCCGGGTAGGAATGCATACGCCTATGCTGCCGCGGTCTGCGCCCGGGTCTGATGGTTCTTGTAGGTGATGCCGCGATGATGCCGCGAGGGGAGGCCGGCGCGTCCTCCTTGACGCGCCGGCCGGGCCGGGCGCTAGGCGCTTTCGAAGATCCGCGTAAGGACGAACTCGCGGTGGCCCAAGGCCTCGGCGGCAGTCCAGCGGCCGTTGGCGGTGGCCAGCATGCATTCGAGCAGCTTGTCGCCGGCCTGGTTCAGGTCGATCTCGCGCTGCAGAAGGCCGCTGGTGTCCACGTCGATGTGCTCGGACATGGTGCGCACGGTGCGTGGATTGGCGCAGATCTTGATGACCGGCAGGATCGGATTGCCGATGACGTTGCCCTGGCCGGTGGGGAAGAAGTGCACGGCATAGCCCGACGCGGCGCACAGGGTCACCATTTCCGCCGCCGCCGAGGACGAATCCATGAACCACAAGCCGGGGCCGTCCGGCATTTCGGCCTTGTCGATGACGCCGTCCACACGGCATTTCTTGCCGATCTTCTGGATGTTGCCCAGCGCCTTTTCCTCGATGGTCGTCAGCCCGCCGGCGATGTTGCCCTTGGTGGGCTGGGACTCGGACAGGTCGCTGGTCTTCCAGCGGTCGATCATGGCCTGGTAGCGGTCGAACATGAACATGAATTTTTCACGCACGGCATCGTTGGCGCAGCGCTCGGCCACGATGTGTTCGCCGCCGGTGAGTTCGGACGTCTCGCCGAACACCAGGGTGGACCCCAGCGCATAGAGCTTGTCGAAGGCGTTGCCGACCGTGGGGTTGGCGCCGCAGCCGGAGGTGGTGTCGGATTCGCCGCACTTGGTCGAGACCCACAGGTCCGAGATCGGGCATTCGCTGCGCGTGAGCGCCGTGGCGTAGTGCACGTATTCCTTGGCGCAGCGCGAGGCGCGCATGATGGTGTCGTGGTCGCCGTGCAGTTCGATGGAAAAGCCCATGACGGGCTTGCCCGTGGCGGCGATGCCGTCCACGACGCGCTTGGTCCAGCCTTCCTCGATGCCGATCACGACCACGGCCGCGACGTTGGGGTTACAGCCGGTGCCGATCAGGGTGCGGAAATGCAGTTCCAGGTCTTCGCCGAACTGGAGCCGGCCATAGGGATGAGGCAGGGCCAGGGTGCCCTTGATGTTGTTGGCGACGGCTTCGGCGGCGGCATTGGAGATGTCGTCCACGGGCAGGACGATGACGTGGTTGCGCACGCCGACGCGGCCGTTGTCGCGACGATAGCCTTGGAAGGTGGTCTGGGCATTGATGATGGACATGGTGGATTCCTGTGCGATGGGGGGACGCTTACCAGCGCTTGGTCTTGATGTTGTGCACATGGGCGTGCTGGCCGGCCTTGATGGGCGCCACCACGCGGCCGATGTCCACGCCATACTTGAAGACCGTGTCGCCGACGTCCATGTCCTTCATCGCCACCTTGTGGCCGATGGGAATGTCCTGCGACGCGCGCACATGGATGATCTTGTCTTCATCCATGATCCAGGCGTTCAGTTCCGTTCCGGCGGTCAGGCCCTCCACCACGGCGACCGCCACCGTGTCCTTCGCATCGTGCAATACGGCGTGAATCATTGTCTTCCTCTCTGGGGTCAGGAGCGCCGCCGGGCTGTTGCTCGCGGCGCGGATCACAACGGCCAGGAAATCTTAGGCCGGTGTTTTTTCAAAGTCAACTAAATCATATAGATGAATTACATGACTTGAGAGGATCCGACCCGCGCCGCTACACTGGGGGTCCGTGAATATTGCGATGCACCCATGAACACCAGCCTGTCACCGACTGTGCCTTTGGGCAGTCCCTTGTACGAACAGGTCAAGCAGGCCGTGCTTGCCGCGCTGGCGCAGGGCGAGTGGAAGCAGGGCGAGGCGATCCCGCCCGAGAAACACCTGGCCGAGCGGTTCGGCGTATCGATCGGCACCCTGCGCAAGGCCATCGACGAACTGGCGGCCGAGAACATCCTGGTGCGCCATCAGGGGCGCGGCACCTATGTGGCGGTGCACACGCGCAACCACCACTTCTTCAAGTTTTTCCGCATCGTCGGGCAGGATGGCAGCAAGTCCTATCCGACCACCCAACTGGTGCGATTTCGCCGCGTGAAGGCGTCGGCGGTGGCGCGCGAAAAGCTGGCGCTGCCGGCGGGCGCCCTGGTGTACGAGTTCCTGAACGTGCTGTCGCTCAACGGCGACGTGGTCATGGCCGACGACGTCTGCCTGCCGGAATCGCGCTTTCCGGGGCTGACCGAAGCGCACCTGCGCGAACGCACCAGTACGCTGTACGCGCTGTACCAGGACCTCTTCGGCGTGAACGTCATTGCCACCGACGAGCGCCTGCGGACCTGCCTGGCCGAGCGTACGCAGGCGCGCTGCCTGGGCGTTCCCGAGGGCAGCGCACTGCTGGAGATCCGCCGCATCGCGTTTTCGTACAACCGCCAGCCGGTGGAGTGGCGGGTGTCGCGCGTGAATACCGAACGCTACGAATACCTGGGCCAGGAGCCCTGGGAGGCCGGCGCCGCGTCCTGAAGCAGGGATTCAGGCATCCGCCGCGCGGGGGCGAGAGGCCCCGATCGCGTGGCGGGCGGCGGATTGCCCCGCCTGCAAGCAGTGCTAGAATTCCTGCCGCACTACCCATTTTCGGCGCCGATTTGCCTGATCCGCTTGCGGGCGCCTTCCAATAAATCCAGCTAAAGAGGTCCGTATGACCACTCCTGCCCAGAATTTGGCCGGTGATTCGGCCAGCGGGTTCGTACCCGCAACCGTCACGACCGCCGATACCGTTGATCCCGGTTCGGTCGGCCTCGTCTCCCCCACCTTCATTCGTTTCGACGAGCCGCTGCCCTTGCTGAGCGGCCAATCGCTGGCGTCGTACGAGCTGGCCGTCGAGACCTACGGCACGCTCAATGCGCAGCGCACCAACGCCGTCCTCATCTGCCACGCGCTCAATGCCTCGCACCACGTCGCGGGGCAGGCCGCGGACAACCCCGCCGACCTCGGCTGGTGGGACAACATGGTGGGCCCGGGCAAGCCGGTGGACACCAACCGCTTCTTCGTGATCGGCGTGAACAACCTGGGCTCCTGCTTCGGCTCGACAGGGCCGGCCAGCATCAACCCCGAGACCGGCAAGCCCTGGGGCGCCGCGTTCCCGGTGCTGACGGTGGAAGACTGGGTGCGGGCGCAGGCGCGGGTGGCGGACCACTTCGGCATCGAACGTTTTGCCGCCGTGATGGGCGGATCGCTGGGCGGCATGCAGGCCCTGAGCTGGTCCATCACCTTGCCCGAGCGCGTGGCCAACTGCATCGTCATCGCCAGCACGCCGCGCCTGTCCGCGCAGAACATCGGCTTTAACGAAGTGGCGCGCCGCGCCATCATCACCGACCCGGATTTCCACGGCGGCGACTACTACGCGCAGGACACCGTGCCGCGCCGCGGCCTGTCGGTGGCGCGCATGATCGGCCACATCACGTATCTGTCCGATGACGACATGGCCGAAAAATTCGGACGCGCGCAGCGCGCGCCCGCCGAGAACGGCGCCTACCGCTATGGCTACGACGTCGAGTTCGAGGTGGAGTCGTACCTGCGCTACCAGGGCGAAAAGTTCACCCGCTATTTCGACGCCAACACCTATCTGCTGATCACCCGCGCGCTCGACTACTTCGATCCGGCCCGCACCACGGGCGGCGACCTGGCCCGGGCGCTGGCGCCCGCCAAATCCAATTTCCTGCTGGTGTCGTTTTCGACCGATTGGCGTTTTCCGCCCGAGCGCTCGCGCGAGATCGTGCGCGCGCTGCTCAAGAACGGCAGCCCCGTCACCTACGCCGAGATCGACGCGCCGCACGGGCACGATGCCTTCCTGCTGGAAGACGCCCGCTACCATGCCGTGGTCCGGGGCTACTACGAACGCATCGCGCGCGAGCTGGGCCTGGATGCGGCCGACCTGACCGAAGGACAACCCCAATGACGTCCGTGACACCCCGTTATGCGCACGGCGCGCTGCGGCCCGACCTCGCGCGCATCGCCGGATGGATCGAACCCGGCAGCCGCGTCCTGGACCTGGGCTGCGGCGACGGCGCCTTGCTGGCGCATCTGCGCGACCATCGCCAGGTGAAGGGGGCGGGCGTCGAACTGGACGATACCTGCGTGATCGCCTGCGTGCGCCGCGGTGTCGAAGTCATCCAGCAGAACCTGGAAGACGGCCTGGCGCTCTTTGACGACAAGCAGTTCGATACGGTCGTGCTGTCGCAGACGCTGCAGTCGATGCACCGGACCGAGCACATCCTGCGCGAAATGGCCCGCGTCGCGCGCCACGGCGTGGTGTCGTTTCCCAACTTCGGCTACTGGCCCCATGGCTGGGCCATCCTGCGCGGCCGCATGCCGGTGACGGGCCAGATGCCCTACCAGTGGTACAACACGCCCAACATCCACCTGTGCACGCTGCGCGACTTCGAACAGCTTGCCGGCGAGCTGGACCTGCGCATCCTGGAGCGCGCCACGTTCAACGAAGGCAAGGAAGTCCGGCTCTTCCCGAGCTGGCGCAGCACGCTGGCGGTGTACCGCTTCGCGTCGCCCTGACATTCCGACACGCCTGCTCCTGACGGCGCGGACGAACAGGCCCTAAAATGCCGCAAGCCCGCGGCCAGCGCCTGCGACGCCGCCGGCCACGTTTCAGGAGACCGTCATCACCGCTGTATCCAACGTCTACACCAGCCCCCGCGTCGCCCCGCTGCTGGTCCTGGGTTTTGCCAGCGGCCTGCCGCTCGCCCTGACCAGCGGCACATTGCAGGCGTGGGCCACCGTCGAAGGCGTTCCGCTGCAGGAAATCGGTTTCCTCACCCTCGTGGGCACGGCCTACACCATCAAGTTTCTCTGGGCCCCGCTGGTCGACCGCTTTGTGCCGCCCCTGCTGGGCCGCCGTCGCGGCTGGATGCTGGTCACGCAATTGCTGCTGGCCGTGGCGATCGTGGCGATGGGCGCGCTGTCGCCCTCGTCCGCGCTGATGCCGCTGGCGCTGCTGGCGGTGATGGTCGCCTTTTTATCGGCCACGCAGGACATCGCCTTCGATGCCTATTGCACCGACGTGCTGCGCAAGGATGAACGGGGCGCGGGCGCGGCCATCAAGGTCATGGGCTACCGGCTGGCGATGATCGTGTCGGGCGGGCTTGCGCTCATCATGGCGGACCAATGGATAGGGTGGGGCCAGACCTACATCCTGATGGGGGGGCTGATGCTGCTGTGCGCGCTGGCCACCCTGTGGGCGCCCGAGCCCGAGCATGTCGCGCGCGCGCCGCGCAGCCTGCGCGAGGCCGTGGCCGAACCCCTGCACGAATTTTTCACCCGGCGCGGCGCGCTGGCGGTGCTGCTGCTGATCGTGCTGTACAAGCTGGGCGATGCGTTCGCCGGCGCCCTGTCCACCACCTTTCTCATCCGCGGCGCGGGCTTCACGCCGACCGAGGTGGGCACCGTGAACAAGGTGCTGGGGCTGGCCGCGACCATCATCGGCGCGCTGGCGGGGGGCTCGGTCATGGCGCGCTGGGGGCTGTACCGCTCATTGATGGCGTTCGGTCTGCTGCAGGCGGTGTCGAACCTGGCGTACTGGCTGATCGCGGTCAGCCCGAAGAACATCTGGCTGATGGCGACCGGCGTGGGCATCGAGAATCTGTGCGGCGGCCTGGGCACGGCGTCTTTCGTGGGCCTGTTGATGGCGCTGTGCCGGCAGCGGTTCTCGGCCACGCAGTTTGCGCTGCTGTCGGCCCTGTCGGCCGTGGGCCGCACGTACCTGGCCGGGCCGCTCACGCCGCCGCTGGTCCTGCACCTGGGCTGGCCCGGGTTTTTCCTGCTGACGGTGGCCATCGCCGTGCCCGGCCTGGTGCTGCTGAAGGTCTTGCGCGGCACCATCGACGCCATGGAAAAACAGGGCGAGGCGTAGCCCGCGCCACGCCGCGCCCTGCACGAAGGCGGCGCGCGAGCGTCGCCTTTTTTTGTTGGCCGCGGCGTGGCGCCGACTACGCCTCGCCGGACAGCCTGACGATCAGCACGTCGCTGGGCAGGGATTCCAGCAGCCGCTCGGCCACGCTGCCGATGGCGGTGCGCAGGAGGCCCGTGCGGCCATGGGTGCCGGTGACGACCAGGTCGGACCGGTGGGTGAACGAATACTCGGCCAGCACGGTTTCGGGCTGGCCGGCCTCCAGCACGACCTTGGTCGGCATGCCCTTGGGCAGTTCGGGCGTTTCCGCGATGAAACGCTGGGCGCATTGTTCCGCGGTCTTGTAGAAGCTGCTGACGACGGCGTCATCGGGCACGTTCAGGTTCTGGAACGGCACTTCGTAGGCGTTGAACAGCGTCAGTTCGGCATTGGGGACCAGTTGCAGCGCCGCGCGCAACGCCTGGCGCGAGCCGTCCGAGAAGTCGGTGGCGACCAGCACGTCGCGGTAGGGCCTGCGCGGACGGTTCTTGACGACCAGCACCGGCTGGCGCGCCTGGCGGGCCAGTTTTTCGACGGTGGTGCCCAGCAGCAGGCGGCCCAGCGTTTCCTGGCGGGCGATGCCGGCCACGATCAGCGAGCAGCCGAAGGTGTCGGCGGTTTCGAGGATGCTGGCGACGGGGTCGCCCTTGGCGACCACCACTTCGGCGGGGACGTCGGCGGCGGCCACGTCTTCGGCAAGCTCGCGTTCGACGAGGGCCTTGTGGTCAGGCGACATGCGACGCCAGACCGGCGTGGTCAGCCGCGCCGGCGTGGCATGGGATTCCATGACATGCAGCACGATCAGCCTGGTGTTCAGTTCCTTGGTCAACTGCAGGGCGCGATCCAGGGCTCTGTCGCCGCGCGCACTCAGGTCCGTGGCCAGAAGGATGGGGCCAATTTGCTGTGTCATACCTAATCTCCCGGTGATGGCCAGAGAGGCGGCTCCCGCGTCCGCGCTGCCTGGCCCATTAGCGCCCGGTTGGGCTCGTCTCCATTGTCTCGCTGCGACACGAGGCTGGGCTTGATCGATATCAACGCAGATCCGAGGGTACGGGATGCGGCGCGCGCAGGCAATGGCGCGGCCCCGGGAAAGGCTCAATACAATGGGGCCTGCCTCAGTTCCTGCCCACCCTATGTTCACCGATCTATCGCCCGCCCTGCTGCATACGCTGTACCTGGTCGCCATCGTCGCCGAGGCCATGACGGCCGCGCTGTCCGCGGGACGCCGCGATATGGACTGGATGGGTGTCTGCATCATCGCCTGCGTGACCGCGCTGGGTGGCGGGTCGCTGCGCGACGTGCTGCTGGGGCACTATCCGCTGACCTGGGTGGTCCATCCCGAATACCTGTGGATGACGGGCGGCGCGGCGATCCTCACCGCGCTGATCGCGCCGGTCATGCGGCGGCTGCGCAGCGTGTTCCTGCTGGCCGACGCGCTGGGGCTGGTGGCGTTCACCGTCATCGGCTGCCAGGTGGCGCAGATGATGCAGTTGCCGATCACGGTGGTGCTCATCAGCGGCATGATCACCGGGTGCGCCGGCGGGGTGCTGCGGGACGTGCTCTGCAACGAGGTGCCGCTGCTGTTCCGCAAGGAACTCTACGCCAGCGTGTCCCTGGTGACCGGCGCCCTGTATCTGGGGTCCATGTCGCTGGGGTTGTCCGCCAACGCCTCGGTGCCGATTGCGCTGGCGGCAGGCCTGACGATGCGCCTGATGGCGTTGCGCTTCAATTGGCAGATGCCGAAGTTCGTGTATCGGGACGACTGGGACTGACGCGCGGGGCCTGCCTGCGGGGAGCAACCCGCCAGTGAGGGAGCCCAACCTGGGCTCAACCCGGAGACAACCCGGACACAACCCGGGGACAACCCCGAAGCCCCCGGGGACAACCCGGGGATGCTCCGGAAACAACCGGGAAGCGGCCTGCACACAACCCTGAGTCGGCGCGGAAACAACCCGGAAACGCTGCGAAAACAACTCGCGACCGCGATCCACACTTTCCCCGGATGAAACAGTATTTCTGCTTGTGTTTCAATAGATTTCTAGTATCTTGTCACGGTCTCATACCATGCATTGCGCAGTAGAAGGGGAGCCGATTGGACGTCAAAGCGCCCGCCACGATTCCATATTTCCTGCAGGAACAGATTCGTGAATTGATAGTGAGCGGCACCATCCGGCCCGGGCAGCCGTTGCGGGAACAGGAACTGGAACAACGTTTCGGCACCAGCCGCAGCCCCATCCGGGAGGCGCTGCGCCTGCTGGAGTTGAGTGGCCTGGTGACGCACATCCAGCGCAAGGGCTTCCGGGTCACGCTCTACACCGAAACCCAGATCCGCCATCTGTACATGTTGCGCGCCGAACTGGAGGCCTACGGCATCCGCCAGGTCGCGGAAATGCCCGACGTGGGGCCGCTGGTGGCCGAGCTGGGCGCCTGTCACGAGACGATCGTGGCGGCAATGGACCGGCGCGATGTGCGCGGGTTCATCGCGGCCTCGCGCGAGTTCTACCTGGCGGCGGCGCGCTACACGGGCAATGCGCCGCTCACCAGCATGCTCAGCAAGCTGTACGAACAGATCGAGCCGCTGGGCTATCTGTTGGCCCGGCAGTCGCTGGAGACCATCAAGATTCCCGCCTACACCGAAGCGATCATCCAGGCGCTGGCCAGCCGGGATTTCGACCGCGCGGCCGACCTGACCCGCGGTTATCTGGTGGAAGTGCTGCCGGCGATCCTGCAGGCTTATCGCGAAGCGTCGCTGGACGCCGCCTGACGCGCGTCAGCGGCGCGGCGGCGTGCGTACTTCGATGCCCGCCTGCTCCAGGGCCCGGCGGATGCCATCGGCAAAGACCAGCGCATTGGGCTGGTCGCCATGGATGCAGAGCGTGTCGGCCCGCACCGGCAAGTCCTTGCCGTCCACCGACCGCACCAAGCCTTCCCGCACCATGCGCACGACCTGCGCCACCGCGACATCCACGTCTTCGATCATGGCGCCGGCGCGTGTGCGCGGCGTGAGCGAGCCGTCGTCCTGGTAGGAGCGGTCTGCAAAGACTTCGTTGGCGGCCGCCAGGCCGATTGCGTCCGCGGCGTCGATCAGCTTGCTGCCGGCCAGTCCGTACAGGATCAGCGAGGCATCCACGTCCTTCACCGCCTGGCAGATGGCCTGCGCCAGCTTTTCGTCCTTGGCCGCCATGTTGTAGAGCGCGCCGTGGGCCTTCACGTGATGCAGGCGCGCGCCCTGGGACGCCGCCACGCCGGCCAGGGCGCCGATCTGATACACGACGATGTCATAGGCCTCGTCGGGGCTGATCTGCATGACGCGGCGGCCAAAGCCCGCCAGGTCCTGCAGGCTGGGGTGGGCGCCCAGCGCCACGCCCTGCGCCAGCGCCGCCGCCACGGTCTTGCGCATGGTGGCGGGGTCGCCGCCGTGAAAGCCGCAGGCGATATTGGCGGAACTGACGTATTGCAGCACCGCCGCGTCGTTGCCCATGGTCCAGGCGCCATAGCTTTCGCCCATGTCGCAGTTCAAGTCGATGCGGGTGGTCATGGCGGGTTCCTTTCTAGGCCAGAAGCGCGCGCAGCGGCGCCAGCGCCTCGTGTAGTTGGACGAAGGCGCGCTCGCGCTCGCCGTCCAGGCGCTGCGCTTCGTCGAGTTCGATCCGCTGGAAGCGCAGCGCGTGGCCGGGCGCGTATTGCGCCAGGGCGGGCAGGTCCACCGTGGCGATCTGCGCGATCTTGGGATAGCCGCCGGTGGTCTGCCGGTCGGCCATGAGAATGATGGCTTCGCCGCCCGAAGGCACTTGCACGGTGCCAAAGCACGCCGCCTCGGACAGCATCTGCCGCGGCTGGTTCATCGACAGCGCGGGGCCGATCAGGCGATAGCCCATTCGGTCGGACTGCGGGCTGATGCGGAATTCGGATTCGGAGAAGGCCTGGCGGCTGGCTTGCGAGAATTCCGGCCAGTGCACCCCGGGCAGAAAGCGGATGGCGTCGCGCGGCTTGTTGCCCAGCGTCGCAGGCAGGTAGACGCGCACATTCCAGAGCGCCTGCTGCAACGCCGCCAGGTCGCGATCTTGCGCGAGCGGGCGGCGCAGGGGGATCACATCGCCCTTGGCGAGAGCGCGTCCCTGGAAGCCGCCGAAGCCGCTGCGCAGATAGGTGGTCTCGCTGCCCATGACCGGGGTCAGCGCAAAGCCGCCGTGCACGGCCAGATAGGCCCGCACGCCGACGGCAGGGCGGGCGCCGAAGGCCAGCACGTCGCCCGCGCGCGCGACCAGCGGACGCAGCAGCGGGATGTCCTTGCCGTTCAGGGTGGCGCCCAGATCGGCGCCGGCAAGCGCGAAGCAGGCCGGCGCGTCAAAGCGCAGCGTGGGCCCCGCCAGGGTGATCTCGAGCGTGGCGGGATCGCCGTCGTTGCCCGCCAGCGCGTTGGCCAGGCGGTGGGCGCGTTCGTCCATCGCGCCCGCGGCCGGGATGCCCTGGTGCTGATAGCCCTCGCGCCCGCGGTCCTGGAAGCTGGACAGCATGCCCGGCTTGATCACGGTCACGCTCATGGCCGGCCTCCCCGGATGCGGTCGAACTCGTCAGGCGCGATCGGCACGAACCGCACCGTGTCGCCCGGTTGCAGCAGGGCGGCGGGCTCGCGCGCCGGATCGAACATGACGAGCGGCGTGGCGCCGATGATGTTCCAGCCGCCGGGCAGCCGGTTGGGGTAGATGACGGTCTGCCGGTTGGCGATCGCCACCGCGCCGGGCGGCACCGCGGTGCGCGGCGACGGGCGGCGGGGAATGTTCAGTTTTTCGTCGTGCACGCCCAGATAGGCATGGCCGGGCGCGAATCCCAGCATGAACACCATGCTGCGGGGCTCGCTGTGCAGCCGGATCACGGCCTCGGGGGTCAGGTGGGCCGCGCGGGCCACGTCGTCCAGGTCCGGGCCGTGCTCGCCGCCGTAGCAGACGGGGATGTCGACCTCGCGCCCGCCGGCGTCGCCGGTGGGAATGCCAGCGGCCAGCAGCGCCTGGATCTGCTCGGAAAGCGCGGCGTAGGTGGGGCCTTCGCCGTGTCCGCCCGGCCGGTAATGCACCGCGACGGCAACGAAGGACGGCACCACGTCGGTCACGCCCGGCAGCCGCGCATCGCGCAGCTTGCGGGCGGCGGCCAGACAGGTGCGGCCGATGGCTGCGTCGATCTGGTCGCCGAAGGAGACGATCAGGCAGCGGTCACCCTGGGGCAGGATGCGCCAGCGGGTTTCGGCCGGAGAAAGGGGGACGGGATTGACGTTCAACGGCACGAAACCTGTAGTGACGGGTTACTTGGCGAACAACGAATCCATGTTCTTGAACGCCTTGAATTCCAGCGCATTGCCCGACGGATCCAGGAAGAACATGGTGGCCTGTTCGCCCACTTCGCCCTTGAAACGGATGTAGGGCTCGATGACGAACTCGGTACCGGCGTCGGTCAGGCGCTTGGCCATGGCTTCCCATTGTTCCATGGAAAGCACGGCGCCGAAATGGCGCACGGGCACATTATGCGAATCCACGGCGCTGGTGGCCTTGTGGCCGCATTCGCTGGGCGCCAGGTGAGCCACGATCTGGTGGCCATAGAAATTGAAGTCGATCCATTCGGGCGAGCTGCGGCCCTCGGGACAGCCCAGCTTTTCGCCGTAGAAGGCGCGGGCTTCGGCCAGGTCGCGGACGGGGAAGGCCAGGTGGAACGGCGGCAGGTTGGTTTGAGCGGACATGCAAGGCTCCGGGTCAGGCAAAAAGAAAAATGATCGTTCGGACGGCGCGCCGCCGCAAGCGCGGCGGCGGTAGCACCAGGGCATAGTTTAGGTATTGTTTTTTTTATAGCAAAACGATATTTTTCGAGTCTTAGCATCGAAAATTTTGATCGTGATCAAGGAATTCAAGACCTTTATCGCCGTGGCCCGGGACGGCACCTTTACGGGTGCCGGGGCGCAGCTCGGGTTGACGCAGTCGGCGGTCAGCGCCCAGATCAAGCGCCTGGAGGAATACCTGGGGGTGGAACTCTTCGACCGCGGGCCGCGGGCCGCGGTGTTGAACGCCCAGGGCCGGGAAATGCTGCCGCAGGCCGAAGAGCTGGTCGCCATGGCCGAGCGCATGGCGGCGTCGGCGGGCGGGGGGCATGTCAGCGGGTTGCTGCGGATCGGGGCCATCGCCTCCGTGCAGCAGGATCTGCTGGTTCACGCGGTGGGTGAATTCCGGGCCGTCTATCCCGACGTGCGCGTGCGGATCGTGCCCGGGGTCTCGCTATCGCTGCTGGGCCAGGTGGACGCCGGCGAGGTGGATCTTGCCGTGCTGATCCGTCCGCCTTTCGCCTTGCCGCCGGAACTGGGCTGGCAGCCGCTGATGAGCGAGCCGGTGATGCTGGCGATGCCGGAATCCATGCCCGTCGCACCCTGGCGGGAATTGCTGGCGACCCAGCCCTTCATCCGCTACGACCGCGCGTCGTTCGGCGGCCGCGTCGTCGACATATTCCTGAAAAAGCACCGCATCAATGTGCACGAGGCCGTGGAACTCGACGAGATCGAGGCCATCGCGGGCATGGTGCGTCATGGGCTGGGGGTCGCGCTGCTGCCGCGGTTGCGGCGGCTGGACATGACGGGGTTGCGGCTCCTGCCGCTGGGTGACCTGGCCTTCCATCGCGAAATTGGCATCATCGGCCGCATGCCCTTCGATCCGGGCAGCGTGCGCGACAAGATCGCGGAATGCCTGCTGCGCGCGGCTTCCGAGCCTTGATGCGTCGCGCCGCAAGCCCGCCTGGGGCGTCAAAAGAAAAGGAGCCCCGACCGGGGCTCCCGTGCCGAAGGGGCGCCTGCCGTTACAGCCGGTCGCAGCGCACCGTGATCGGGTGATCGCGCAGGGCGGTCATCACGATGTCGTCCACCTGGCCTTCCACGTCGGTGATCACGTAGCCGATCTGGCCGCGCGTCTGCAGGGTCTGGCTGACGATGTTCAGGCCGTGCTGGGCCATCAGGTTGTCCAGCGCGCCCAGCGCGCCCGGCGCGTTGCGGTGCACATGCAGGATGCGCGTGCCGCCGGCCTGCTCCAGGAACGGCAGTTCGGGGAAGTTGACGGCGCCCTTGGTGGTGCCGGCCTGCAGGAAGCGCACGAGTTTCTCGGCCACTTCGCGGCCGATGTTCTCTTGCGATTCCTGCGTGCTGCCGCCGATGTGCGGGGTCAGGATGACGTTGGGCATCCCGATGAGCGGGCTGGCCAGCGGCTCGTCCGGACCCTTGGGTTCGGTGGGGAACACGTCCAGCGCGGCGCCGGCCAGGTGCCCGGACTTCAGCGCCGCGTGCAGCGCGGCGATGTCCACGACCGTGCCGCGCGAAGCGTTGATCAGGATGGCGCCGCGACGCATGCGTGCGATGGTCTCGGCGTTCATGATGTTTTCGGTGGACTTGCCGCCGGGCACATGCAGCGTGACGACGTCGGCCTGCTCCAGCAAGTCGTTCAGCGTGCCGGCGGGACGGGCATTGCCCAGCGGCAGCTTGGCTTCCACGTCGTGATAGATGACGCGCATGCCCAGGCTTTCGGCCAGGGTGCTGATCTGCGAGCCGATGTTGCCGTAGCCCACGATGCCCAGCGTCTTGCCGCGCGTTTCAAACGCGCCCGCGGCGCTCTTGTCCCAGTGGCCCAGGTGCACGCGCGCGTTCTTTTCCGGAATGCGGCGCAGCAGCAGGATGGCCTCGCCCAGCACCAGCTCGGCCACCGAGCGCGTGTTCGAAAACGGCGCGTTGAAAACCGGAATGCCGCGTTGCATGGCCGTATCCAGGTCCACCTGGTTCGTGCCGATGCAGAAGCACCCCACGACGCGCAAGTCGGGGTTGCCGGACAGCAGGGCGGCATCCAGGTGGGTGCGAGAACGGATCCCCGCCACCTGCACGCCGCGCAGGGCGTCGTGCAGTTGCGACGGCGGCAGGGCCGCGGCGTGCGTGACGATGTCGGTGTAGCCGGCTGCCTCGAAGACGGCGCGGGCGCTGGGATGGATGTTCTCGAACAGGACGATTTTTGCCATGACTGCCAGGGGGTGGGTGAGAAACGGTTTTATTTATTGTGGACCATTTCTGCTGCAGTGCGGCGAGTAGCCATTGAGGCGGTGTGGGTGAATTGTTTCATTGCAAGGGCGCGCGCGCTTGGCGCGCCCGGCCCGCGCCCGCTGCCTAGCGGTACGCCTGGAACACCTTGGCCCCGCCGCGCTTGTCTACCAGCACGACATCGTGCGGCGTCTTGCGGCCGCCGTATTCCGGGCCGTCCATGCCCGGCGAGCCCAACGGCATCCCGAGCGCGGCAAGGCCCGCGGCGTCCGGCTTTTCCCGCAGCAGCCGGCGCACGTCGCTGGCCGGCACGTGGCCTTCGACGGCGTAGCCGTCCACCATCGCGGTGTGGCACGACCCATAGTCCGCCATGCCCGCATTGCGGCGGATGGGGCCGGTGTCGTCGACGTCATGCGTGATCACGGCAAAGCCGTTGTCGCGCATGTGCTGGACCCAGTCTTCGCAGCAGCCGCAGGTTGGCGTTTTCCAGACCTCTACCTTGACCGGCGTTTGCGCGGCCAGGATGGCGGGGGCGCACAGGGCCGCGGCGATGACGAGGCGGCGTGTAAGGCGGGAAACGTTCATGATGCTCCGTGCAATGCGTGAGGTTGTCCGTGGGGCCGCGCCGGTCAGAACCAGAAGCGCACGCCCGCCATGACGGCGGCCTGGGACCGGCTTTCGCCCGCGTCCGCCGCGTAGCCTGCAGTCTGGCCGAACTTGCGTTCAAAGGATACGCCAACATATGGCGCGAATTCCCGGGTGACCTCGTAGCGCAGGCGCAGCGAGAACGAGCCGGCCGAAAGACCGGCGCCGACGCCACGGTCCGGATCGTCCTTGCCGTAGAGGCTGGCCTCCAGTTCGGGGGTGAGGATCAGCCGCTGGGTCAGCAGCAGGTCGTATTCGGCTTTCAGCGCCAGCGCGCTGCGGCCCGACGGACCCGCGTAGGCGGTGGCCTGCAGTTCGATGTCGTAGGGCAGCACGCCTTCGATGCCGATGGCGGCCCAGTTGCGCTTGGGGCCCGCGCCGATGTCGCGGCGCGCACCCAGCTGCAGGTCCCAGAACGGCGACACGGCATGGCTCCAGAACGCCTCGACCTTGCCGTCCGAGCCGCCGCCGCTTTCGCGTTCGCCCTCGCTCTTGAGCAGCAGGCGGTCCGTGGCGGTGCCGAACCAGAAGCGGCCATCCCACTCCAGGGCGTTGTGTCCGTCGCGATTGCGCGATGCGCCGAACTTGTCGAACACGACCTGCCACGTCGGCGCGTTGTCCATCATGTGCGGATGGATGCCATAGCTGTCGTAGCCGCGCTCGCCCGCGCCGTCGCTGGCGGGCAGGCTGCCGACGGGCGGGGCGGCGGACGACCCGTCCGGGTCCGCCGGGCCATGGTCCATGCCGGCGTGTTCAGGTGGCGCGGGGGCGGGCGGCGCGGCGTGGTTCATCGCGCCGTGATCCATGCCGGCGTGGTCGGCCGCGCTCGGCTGCGCCCAGGAGGCGGGACCGGTCAGCGCGATGGCGATGGCGCACGCGGCCAGCGGGATATGCCTGGATTTGAGGGGTTTCATCGATTACTCCACCACGACCGCCCTGAACATGCCGGCCTCCATGTGGTACAGCAGGTGGCAGTGGTAGGCCCAGTTGCCGCGCGCATCGGCGCTCACGCGATAGCTGATGCGCTGCGCCGGGTTGAGCGAGATCGTGTGCTTGCGCACCTGGAAGGCGCCGTCGGGCGATTCCAGGTCGCTCCACAGCCCGTGCAGGTGGATGGGGTGCGTCATCATCGTGTCGTTGACCAGCACGAAGCGCACGCGCTCGCCGTAGCGCAGCACGATGGGCCGGGCGTCCGAGAACTTCACGCCATTGAACGACCACATGTAGCGTTCCATGTTGCCCGTCAGGTGCAGCTCGATCTCGCGCGACGGCGGGCGATTGTCGTCCGGCTCGCGCACCGAGCGCAGGTCCGCATAGGTCAGCACGCGGCGGCCGTTGTCGCGCAGGCCGACGCCGGGATCGTCCAGCCGGGTCGAGACCACGTCGGGCAGCATGGCATTGCCTACGCCGCGCTCGGCGGGGTAGGGGTGCCGGACCTCGACCATGCCGCCCTGGTCCGCGCCGGCGCCATGGACGTTCGCGTGTTCCATGCCGGGCATCGCGCCGTGGCTCGCGGCCTCGCCGGCGGCGACGTGCGCGGCGTCCTTGCCCGGCGCGCCGTGTTCCGCGCCCGTGCCATGCGCCATGCCCATGTCCATCATGCCCAGGCGCTGGACCGGATCCAGCGCCGGGACGTCGGCCTGCATGCCAGTCCGGGGCGCCAGCGTGGCGCGTGCGTAGCCGGAGCGGTCCATGGCCTGCGAAAAGATCGTATAGGCGCGGTCTTCCCGGGGTTCGACGATTACGTCATAGGTTTCCGCGACGCCGATGCGGAATTCCTCGATCTCCACCGGCCGCACGTCCTGCCCGTCGGCGGCCACGACCGTCATCTTCAGGCCGGGGATGCGCACGTCGAAGTACGTCATTGCCGAACCATTGATGAATCGCAGCCGCACGCGTTCGCCCGGCTTGAAGAGGCCCGTCCAGTTGCCCGCCGGCGTGGCGCCATTGGTGAGGTAGGTGTAGGTCGCGCCGGACACGTCCGCCAGGTCCGTCGGGTCCATGCGCATCTGTTCCCACATCAGGCGTTCAGCCAGCGCGCCGCGCCAGCCCTGTTCGCGCGCGTCGGCGGCCAGGCTCTGCACGGTGGGCTGGATGCGGTTGTAGTAGGCCGGCATGACCTTCAGCTTGTTGAACACGCGCATCGGATCTTCGTCCGTCCAGTCCGACAGCAGCACCGTGTAGTCGCGGTCAGCGGCGATCGGATCGCGGCGGCGCGGGTCGATGACGATGGCGCCGTACAGGCCGGTCTGCTCCTGGAATCCCGAGTGGCTGTGATACCAGTAGGTGCCGCTCTGGCGCACGTCGAAGCGGTAGGTGAAGGTCTGGCCGGGATCGATGCCGGGAAAGCTCATGCCTGGCACGCCGTCCATGCCCGTGGGCAGGAGGATGCCGTGCCAGTGGATCGACGTCTGTTCGCGCAGCCGGTTGGTGACATGCAGGGTCACCGTGTCGCCTTCGCGCCAGCGCAGCAGCGGCGCGGGAAGCTGCCCATTGACCGTGGTGGCGATGCGCGCGGCGCCCGTGAAATTCACCGGGGTCTCGCCGATGTCCAGGTGGAATTCGGTGCCGCGCAGTTCCTGGGGCGGCGGGGGCGAGGCCAGGGCCGACCGCCAGCCGCCCAGCGCGGCCAGCGCGCCGCCAGCGGCCAGCCCATGCACGAAGCGCCGGCGCGAGGGAAGAGAGAGCGCCGTCATGTCACAGCACCGAGACCGAACCCTTCATGCCCGCGGCGTAGTGGCCGGGCTCCAGGCAGCCGAACGACACCTTGCCGGCCTTGTCGAAGCGCCACACGATCTGGCCGCTTTTGCCGGCGTCGAGCGAGATGGCGTTGGCCTCCTCGTGCCGCATGCCGGGATCCTTCATCATCATGGCGTAGTGCGCCTTCAGGTCGGCGTCAGTGCCCAGCACGAGCTCGTGGCGGATCTTGCCGCTGTTGCGCACGTTCAGGCGCACGGTCTCGCCGGCCTTGACGTCGATGCTGGCGGGCGAAAAGCGCATGGCGTCGGACATGTCGATGTCGATGGTGCGCGTGACGCGGGCGGGGTCGCCCGGCTTGCCGATGGGGCCGGCGGCGGCCGGCATGGCGTGGCCCTCATGGCCAGGGGCGTGGCCGCCGGCGGCGAGGGCGGCGCCGGACAGGGCCAGCGCCAGGGCAACGAGCGGGGTGCGTAGCAGAGTGCCTTTCACGAGAATCCTTTCGGTGTGACCGTGATGGCACTCTACGCGGGCGCGGGTGACCCGATCCTGTCCCGCAGATTACGTTTTTGTCATGTTCGCGCAAGCGCCGGGCAGGTCGGCGCTTCGGAGCGTGATGCCGACCACGGTGCCGGACGCGTCGGACCTCGCATCGGCCTCGCCGCCGTGCATGCGCGCGATCGCACGCACGATGGCCAGACCCAGCCCGTGGCCTTCGCTGCGAGGCGCGCGCGCCTGGCCGGTCCGGAAGAAGCGGTCGAAAATGCGCGGCAGGTCGGCGGCCGGGATGGGCGGGCCGGGATTGCGCACCTCCACGCGCGCGCCCGCGTCCAAGGGCGAGCACGCCAGCACGATCTCGCCGCCCCGTGGCGTGGCCTTGATCGCGTTCGAGATCAGGTTGGCGAGCGCGCGGCGCACCAGCCCGCGATTGGCGGCCACGGTGGCATCGCCCTCGCAGCGCAGCCGCACGCCGTGTTCCTCCAGCGTGGCGTCGTAGTATTCCGCCACGCGCCGCGACTCGGCGGCCAGCGACACGGAAGCCAGATCGGCGGCGCGCTCGCCGCGGTCGGCGCGGGCCAGGAACAGCATGTCGTTGACCAGGGTCTTCAGGTCTTCCAGTTCTTCCAGATTGGATTCCAGCGCGTCGCGCAGCGCCGCGGCATCGCGCGGCGAGGACAGCATGACCTGCGTGCCGTTGATGAGTGTCGCCAGCGGCGTGCGCAGTTCGTGCGCCACGTCCGCGTTGAAGCCCTCCATCTGCTGGTATGCCGCTTGCAGCCGGTCCAGCGTGCGGTTGAAGGAGCGCACCAGTTCGTGCAGCTCGCGGTCGGTGTCTGCCAGCGGCAGGCGGCGGGCCAGGTTGTCCGGTTGGATGGCGGCCGCCTGCTCGGACAGCCTGCGCGCCGGGGACATGCTGCGCCGCACGGCCCAGGCGGCCAGCACGACGGTGGCGCCGACCCACAGTGCGCAGATCAGGACCAGCGCGGTGCCGTAGGCGTAGAGAAACTGCGAACTGGTGCGCGTGCTGACCGCCACGGTCAGTTGCCCGCCGGGCAGGATGCGGTCGTTCATGGCGACGCGCAACCCGCGCATGCGGCCGCCGTCGGGCGCCTGCAGCAGGACCTGGCGGCCGTCCGTGGTCTCCAGCGTTTCGGGGGCGGCGCCGCCGTACACCACCTTGCCCTGGGCGTCCTCGATCCAGATGCCCAGTTGCGCCTGTCCCGCGCGCATCTGGTCGAAGGTGGCGGCCAGGTCGTTCAGGCCGCTGGCGCTGTTCTGCATGTCGATCAGGTGGTCGATCAGCTCGAGCTTGCCGCTGACCTCGGTGATCTCCTGGCGTTCGACTTCGCGCTTGAGCGCCCAGAACAGCGTCGCGCCGGCCAGGCTGGACACGAGCAGGGCGATGGCGCCCAGCAGCACGGTCAGCCGCGCCTGCATCGAGCGCATGCGTGGCCGCTTCACGCCGCGGGACCGCGCGCCGCGCCGTCCGCCGGGGGGCGCGATTCCAGCACGTATCCCATCCCGCGCACGGTGTGCAGCAATTTCGTGTCGTAAGGGTCGTCCAGCTTGCCGCGCAACCGGCGCACGGCTACGTCGATGACATTGGTGTCGCTGTCGAAGTGCATGTCCCAGACCTGTTCGGCCAGGGTGGTGCGCGACAGCACCTGGCCCTGCCGCCGCAGCAGCAGGGCGAGCAGGCTGAATTCCTTGGCCGTCAGGTCCAGGCGCTGACCGCCGCGCTGGGCGCGGCGGCGCGCCAGGTCCAGTTCCAGGTCGGCCAGGCGCAGCAGCGTGGGTTCCTGGGAGCGGCCGCGCCGCAGGAGCGCCTGCACGCGGGCCGCCAGCTCCGAGAACGCAAAGGGCTTGACCAGGTAATCGTCGGCGCCGCCTTCCAGGCCGCGGACCCGGTCTTCCACCGCGTCGCGCGCCGTCAGCATCAGGATCGGGGTGTCCTTGCGCGCGCGGACCGACGCCAGGATCTCGAAGCCGTCCACGCCGGGCAGCATGACGTCCAGCACGACCAGGTCGTAGGCGCCCTCCAGGGCGAGATGGCGGCCGTCCACGCCGTCGCGGGCTACGTCGACCACATGGCTTTGCTCCGACAGGCCCTTTTTCAGGTAGTCGGCCAGTTTGGGTTCGTTTTCGATGACCAGGATGCGCATGGCCAAAAATTTACCACTCGCGCCGCGCGCACGCCGGTCAGGCCGTTTCGTCGATGGCCACGCGGTCGGGCGGAAAGCGCAGGGTGAAAACGCTGCCCTTGCCCGGTTCGCTGGTGATGAGCAGTTCCGCGTCGTGCCGCATGGCGATGTGCTTGGTGATCGCCAGCCCCAGGCCGGTGCCGCCCACCGCCCGCGACCGGCCCCGGTCCACGCGGTAGAAGCGTTCGGTCAGGCGCGGCAGGTGGCGCGCCGGAATGCCGATGCCCGTGTCCTGGACGCTGTAGCGCGCGCCGCCCTCGGGCTCGCGTTCCCAGCGCACGGTGATGGTGCCCCCGTCCGGCGTATAGCGCACGGCATTGGTCAGCAGGTTGGAGAAGGCCGAGGTCAGTTCGTTCTCGGCGCCCAGCACGTCCAGCGTTTCATCGATGTGCCAGACCAGTTCGTGCCGGCCGCCCGACAGCGCCTCGATCTGCTGGCGCGCCTTCTGCAGCAGCGCGCCCATATTGACGGCGCGCGGATCGCTGCCCGGGGACGATTCCAGCGTGGACAGCGTCAGCAGGTCTTCCACGATGGCCTG
The DNA here is from genome assembly GCF_900156745.1 of Achromobacter sp. MFA1 R4. Lineage (NCBI taxonomy): Bacteria > Pseudomonadati > Pseudomonadota > Betaproteobacteria > Burkholderiales > Alcaligenaceae > Achromobacter > Achromobacter sp. MFA1 R4. The sequence goes on from NZ_LT707065.1 coordinate 2,551,733, forward strand.
CATGCGCTGGGCCTGCTCGTGCATCATGTCGATGTACTGTTCGCGCTGTTCCTGGGGCAGCGCGTCGTCGGGCAGGTCGCGCAGCGTTTCCAGAAAGCCCGCCAGCACCGTCAGCGGCGTGCGCAGTTCGTGCGACACGTTGGCGACGAAGTCGCGCCGCGTGGTTTCCAGCCGTTCGATCTGGGTCACGTCGCGGGTGATGAGCAGGCGCTGGTTGCTGGCGTAGGCCGTCAGCTGCATCATCATCAGCCGTTCCTGGCCCTGCTGGCCCAGCCGCACCAGGATCGGCTCGGGCCAGGACGGGCGATGCGCGTACTCCACGAACTCGGGCGCGCGCAGCAGGTTCAGCAGGTTGTGGCCGCGGTCGGCGGGCAGGCGCAGGCCCAGGTGCTGGCGCGCCATGCGGTTGCACCAGTCGATCTGGAAGTCTTCGTTCAGGGTCACCGCGCCGTCGGGCAGGGCCTGGGCGGCCGCCAGCATGCCCTGCATGGTGTCGCGGGTTTCGGCCAGTTCGCGCGCGCGGGCGCGGGTGTAGCGATAGAGGGGGGCGAGGATGTCGTCCCAGGGTCCCACCGAGGCGGGGGGCGCGGTGTCCGGCTGGTTGGCCCAGCGCGACACCAGCGTCAGGCGCCAACTGCGCCACAGCAGCATGGCGGTCAGCGCCGCCGAGAACACGATCCAGCCCGCCGGGTCTCCAATGAGCCATTGCGCCAGTAAGGCAACCACCGCCCACAGGGCGACCAGAAATAGAGTGCGCAGCCAGATCATCGTGCGCAAGTTTTACCGCGTGGGGAGCTGTGCCGTAAACCGATAGCCGCTGCCGCGGACCGTTTCCACGTGCGCGTCATGGCCGCTGGGTTCCAGGGCCTTGCGCAGGCGGCGGATGTGCACGTCGACCGTGCGCTCTTCCACGAACACGTGGTCGCCCCAGACCTGGTCCAGGAGCTGCGAACGGGAGAACACGCGTTCGGGGTGCGTCATGAAGAAATGGAGCAGGCGGAATTCGGTGGGGCCGATCTGCAGCGCCTGGCTGTTGCCCGACAGGCGATGCGTCACCGGATCCAGCTTCAGGCCGCCCACGTCGATGACGTCATCGGTGAGCTGGGGCGCGCGGCGGCGCAGCACGGCCTTGATGCGGGCCATCAGCTCTTTGGGGGAGAACGGCTTGGTGATGTAGTCGTCGGCGCCGGCTTCCAGGCCGTCCACCTTGTCCTGCTCGGAGCCCTTGGCGGTCAGCATGATGACCGGGACGGCGCGGGTGCGCTCATCGTTGCGCAGCTTGCGCGCCATCGCCAGGCCGGACGTGCCGGGCAGCATCCAGTCCAGCAGGATCAGGTCGGGAAGCTCGGCGCGGATCAGCGTCTGAGCCTGGTCGGCGTCGAAGGCGCGCAGCACTTTGTGCCCGGCGAAGGACAGGTTGACGGCGATCAATTCCTGGATTGCGGGTTCGTCTTCGACGACGAGGATGGTGCTGGACATATTGAATTTGGCACACTTCGGAGCGCCGGCGCGGCGCGAACATTGCGATAGTATGGCCGCAATATTTCAGGTATGTGACCGCGGCGCGCCTTCTGGCAGGTCCGTCTGCCGCCGGCGCGCGCCCGATAGGCTACCATTGAACGATATATCGGGAATCCACCATGCAAAACCCCTCCGAATCGCAACAATCCGCCGGTGCCGGCTCGGCATCCACGCACTTCGGCTTCCAGTCGGTCCCCGAAAGCGAAAAGGCCCGCAAGGTCGCCGAAGTGTTCCATTCGGTCGCCCAGCGCTACGACGTCATGAACGACTTCATGTCGGCCGGCCTGCACCGCGTCTGGAAGGCCTTCACCATCGGCCGCGCCGCCATCCGCCCCGGCATGAAGGTGCTCGACATCGCCGGCGGCACGGGCGACCTGGCCAAAGCCTTCGCCAAGCGCGCCGGTCCCACGGGCGAGGTCTGGCTGACCGACATCAATGATTCCATGCTGCGCGTGGGCCGTGACCGCCTGACCGACGCCGGGCTGCTGGTGCCCACCGCCGTGTGCGACGCCGAGCGCCTGCCGTTTCCTTCCGGCTATTTCGACCGCGTCAGCGTGGCCTTCGGCCTGCGCAACATGACCCACAAGGACCGCGCGCTGGCCGAGATGACCCGGGTGCTCAAGCCGGGCGGCAAGCTGCTGGTGCTGGAGTTCTCGCGCATCGCCAAGCCGCTGTCGCCGGCCTACGACTGGTATTCGTTCAATGTCCTGCCGTGGCTGGGCAAGAAGATCGCCAAGGACGAGGCCAGCTACCGCTACCTGGCCGAATCCATCCGCATGCATCCCGACCAGGAGACCCTGGCCGACATGCTGCGCACCGCCGGCCTGGAACGGGTGCAGTACTTCAACCTGACGGCCGGCATCGCCGCCCTGCACGAAGGGGTGCGCCTGGGCTGACGCCCGGCGTCGACGGCCATTGCGCTCGCCCGCGGGGAACTTGTGGGGCGCAGGCTTGTCCGTTATTCTTACACCATTCAGATAACTGTAAGAAAGTCGCGCAGATGGTCCCGCGTATTGCGGGGCCCTCCCGTTGCTCGGGGCAACGGGGGCGCGAGTACGAGGGAGCAAACCTATGTCCAAGTTCTGTCTTTCGCGGTTTGTCGCCGCGGCGCTCATCGCCGTTTCCGGCGCGGCGCTGGTGACGGCGTCGTTCGACGCTGAAGCCCGCCGTGCGGGTGGCGGCGCCAGCGTCGGCCGGCAATCCTCCAATGTGACGACGCAGCGCCAGGCCACCACGCCGCCGGCTGCCACCAACAATACGGCGGGCGCCACCGCCGCTCCGGCAGCCGCCGGCGCGGCTACGGCCGGCGCCGCAGGCGCTGCGGCCAAGAGCGGCGCGTCGCGCTGGCTGGGCCCCATCGCCGGCATCGCCGCCGGCCTGGGTATCGCGGCGCTGCTCTCCAGCATGGGCCTGTCGGGCGCCTTCCTGGAGTTCCTGTCGTCCGCACTGCTGATCGCCGCCGTCGTCTTCGCCGTCATGTTCATCATTCGCCGCCTGCGCGGCGCCGGTCCTCGCACCGCGACGCAAGGCGCGTTCGGTGGGGCCAACAACGCCTCGGGCCAGCAACAGCAGCCGATGTGGCGTGAATCGCTGAAGCCGGGCGCCGCCGCGCCCGCGGCCGCCGCGCCGGTGGCTGCAGCGCCTGTCGCGCCGCCGGCCGTCCTGCCCGCCGCGGGCGATGACAACAACTGGTTCGTGCCGGGCGATTTCGACACGGTGAACTTCCTGAAGCAAGCCAAGGAACAGTTCGTCCGCATCCAGGCCGTCTGGGACAGCGGCAGCACCGATGGCCTGCGCGAGTTCCTGACTGATGACCTCATCACCGAGCTCAAGCCCCAGCTGGCCGAGCGCGGCGCGGCGCCCAACAAGACCGAAGTGGTCCTGCTGAACGCCGAGATGCTGGGCATCGAGACCGTCTCCGACGGCCACCTGGCCAGCGTGCGCTTCTCGGGCATGCTGCGCGAGGCCCCGGGCGCCGAGGCCTTCCGCTTCGAAGAAGTCTGGAACCTGTTCAAGCCGGCCAACGGCGGCTGGTTGCTGGCCGGCATCCAGCAGATCCCGGTCGAGCACGCCAGCTGAGCCTGACGCACCGGATCGACCGATCCTCTGCCGCGGGCGCCGCAAGGCGTCCGCTCGAACCGGCCCCCAAAGGGCCGGTTTTTCCATGCGCCTGGGCAAAACAGGCTCCCATCTAACCCGTTACACTCCCGATTTACCCATCAACTTCGGCAAGCCCTCCCGGGGTCCTTGCAACCGCCATGCTGCCTTTTCCGTTCCTGCCCACTCCCACGCGCCTGGCCATCAGCGCCCTCAACGCCCTGTTGCGGCGCGAGGACTGGGCGCGCGAGCGCCTGGCCCGGCATGCCGGCAAGACGGTGCGCTTTGCGGTGGGCGGCTTCACGCTGGGCTTGTCGATCGACAGCGAGGGCCTGGCTGACCAGGCCGACCCGGCCGTGGTGCCCGATGTCACGTTGACCGTGGCTCCCGAAAAACTGCCGCTGCCGCGCCTGGGCGCCGGGCACGAGAAGCCCGATTTCGCCGAGGCGACACACATCTCCGGCGACGCGGCGCTCGCGCAGGTGGTGGCGGACCTCTCCAAGCAGTTGCGCTGGGACCCGGAAGACGCGCTGGCGCGCGTGGTGGGCGACATCGCCGCGTTGCGCATCGTGGGCGGCGCGCGCGCCGTGGCGGGCGGCGCCCGCACGGCCGGCCAGCGCCTGGCCCAGAACGTCTCGGAATACCTGGCTGAAGAAAGCGGCGTGCTGGCGGGCCGCCCGGCGCTGGAACAATGGCGCCTGGACCTGGCCGAACTGAACGCCCGCGCCGATGCGCTGGCGCGTTCGGCGGCCGCCCTGCAAACCCGCCTGGCCACGGCCGGCGCGAAACGGGGCGCCTGATCCATGTTCCCCTTGCTGCGCCTCTTTCGCATCATCGTCGTCTCGCTGCGCTATGGCCTGGACGAGCTGGTGCTGTCCAGCCTGAATCATCCGCTGGCCACCTGCCTGCTGCGCGTCATACGCCTGGGCACGCGCCCGCGCCTGCCGCGCGGGCAGCGCCTGCGCCTGGCGCTGGAATCGCTGGGCCCCATCTTCGTGAAGTTCGGGCAGGTGCTGTCCACCCGCCGCGACCTGATTCCCGCCGACATCGCCAACGAACTGGCGCTGCTGCAGGACCGCGTGCCGCCGTTCCCGTCGGCGCAGGCGGCCGCCTGCATCGAGGCGGCGCTGGGCGCGCCGCCGGAAAAGCTGTTCGCGCAGTTCGACGTGGACCCGGTGGCCTCGGCCTCCATCGCGCAGGTTCACTTCGCGGTGCTGCACGATGGCCGCGAAGTGGCCGTGAAGGTGCTGCGCCCGGGGATGCTCAGCATCATCGAAAAGGACCTGTCGCTGCTGAAAGTGGTGGCGCGCATCATCGAGCGCCTGGGCGCCGACGGCCGCCGCCTGAAGCCGCGCGAGGTCGTGGCGGAATTCGACAAATACCTGCACGACGAGCTGGACCTGGTGCGCGAGGCCTCCAACTGCAGCCAGCTGCGCCGCAACTTCGGCCCCGAGTCCGGCCGCGGCGACATGCTGATCGTGCCGGAGGTCATCTGGGAATACACGGCGACCACCGTCTTCACCATGCAGCGCATGTACGGCATGCCGGTGGGCCAGGTGGAGCGCATGCGCCAGGCCGGCATCGACATCCCGACGCTGGCGCGCACCGGCGTGGAGATCTTCTTCACGCAGGTCTTCACGGACGGCTTCTTTCACGCCGACATGCACCCGGGCAACATCTACGTGTCGGACCGCCCGGACACGCTGGGCAGCTATATCGCGCTGGACTTCGGCATCGTGGGCTCGCTGTCCGAGTTCGACAAGAATTACCTGGCGCAGAACTTCCTGGCCTTCTTCCACCGCGACTACCGCCGCGTGGCGCAATTGCACATCGAGTCGGGCTGGGTGCCGGCCGACACGCGCGAAGAAGAACTGGAGGGCGCGGTGCGCGCCGTCTGCGAACCCTACTTTGACCGGCCGCTGTCGGAGATCTCGCTGGGGCAGGTGCTGCTGCGGCTCTTCCAGACCTCGCGCCGGTTCAACGTCGAGATCCAGCCGCAGCTCGTGCTGCTGCAAAAGACCTTGCTGAACGTCGAGGGACTGGGCCGCCAGCTCGATCCCAACCTGGATCTCTGGAAGACCGCCAAGCCCTACCTGGAACGCTGGATGCGCCAGCGCGTCGGGCTCAAGGGCCTGCGGCAAAGCCTGGAAAAAGAAGCCGCGCAGTGGTCGCAGATGCTACCCGCGCTGCCCAGGCTGGTCCATGACCACCTGAGCCGGCCCAACGTCTCGCCAGCCCTGCTGGCCGAGATGATCCAGCTGCGCCGCGCACAAGAGCAGAACAACCGGCTGGTTGCAGCGCTGGTTGGTGTGCTGGCGCTGGCCGTCGGGGTCGCCTTATGGGCCCTGACCCGATAGGCGGCGCGATGATCTAGACCTCTACTGTCATGTTTCATTCATGAAACGGTCATCATAGCTTCGCGGGAGACGGCGAAAAATAGCGCTGCGGTGGATGGAATGCAGCGCCACGCCTACAAGACGCGCGCGCCATTCACTCATTCTCATAGCCCCACTAGGGGGACGAATACAAGGGCAGAACATGCTTTATCCTGAACTCTTCAAGACCATGGAAGCCGTGCGCTGGAACATGGCGCACGACATTCCCTGGGGCGATTTCGACCGCAGCAAGCTCTCGGACGAGCAGGCCCACACGATCAAGATGAACGCCATCACCGAGTGGGCGGCGCTGCCGGCCACCGAGATGTTCCTGCGCGACAACCGCGGCGACAGCGATTTCTGCGCGTTCATGTCGGTCTGGTTCTTTGAGGAACAGAAGCATTCCCTGGTGCTGATCGAGTATCTGCGGCGCTTCCGCCCGGACCTCGTGCCCACCGAGGAAGAGCTGCACAACGTGCGCTTCGAGTTCGACGCCGCGCCGGAACTCGAAACCCTGATGCTGCACTTCTGCGGCGAGATCCGCCTGAACCACTGGTACCGCCGCGCCGCTGAATGGCACACCGAGCCGGTCATCAAGGCCATCTACAAGACCGTGGCCCAGGACGAGGCGCGCCATGCGGGCGCCTACCTGCAGTACATGCGCCGCGCCCTGCACGACCGCGGGCAGGACACGAGCGAACAGGCCCGCCTGGCGTTCTCCAAGATCGGCGTGTTGATGGCGTCGGCCGGGCGCACGCAGCAGGCGCTGCACCCCACCAACCTGCACGTCAACAAGGACCTGTTCCCCAACGACACGGTGCAGTCGCGCCTGCCCGAGCCGGGCTGGCTGGAGCACTGGCTGGACGCGCAGATCCGCTTTGACGGCGTCTGGGAGCAGAAGGTCGCCTCGCGCATCCTGCACATCCTGTCCAAGCTGATGGATCGCAGCTTCGAGACGGTCAAGGACCTGAACCGCTATCGCAAGGAAATGACCGCGCTGATCGTGCCCAAGGACAAAGAGATCATCCTGGCGGGCGCCTGATCCCTCCTATAATCGCCGCATGTCTGCCGCCCGTTTCGAATCCAAGGTCCTGTCCCGCGACGACTGCGTCGCCGCCGTCGCCGCCGGCCGCTTTGCGCGGCCGCTGGTGTTCACCAATGGCGTGTTCGACATCCTGCATCGCGGGCACGCGACCTACCTGGATCAGGCGGCCCAACTGGGCGCCACCCTGGTGGTGGCGGTCAACACCGACGAATCGGTGCGCCGCCTGGGCAAGGGCGCCGAGCGTCCGCTGAACCGCATGGAAGACCGCGCGGCGCTGCTGGCCGCGCTGGGCTTCGTCACCGTGGTCACGTCCTTCCATGAGGACACGCCCGAGGCCCTGATCGGCCAGCTCAAGCCTGACCTGATCGTCAAGGGCGGCGACTATGACATGGAAAAGCTGCCCGAGACCGCGCTGGTCAGGACCTGGGGCGGCCGCGCGGTGGCGATTCCCTTTGAATTCGAGCGCTCGACGACGGCGCTGGTGAAGAAAATCCAGGCGAGTTGATCCCTGCCACAACCGCGTTCAGCGCGGCATGTGCAGCAGCCGGTTGATCGCTTCCAGGTCGGTCTCGGCCAGGATGCCGCTGGTGGCCTTCAGGCGCAGGCCGGATAGCACCGTGCTGTAGCGCGCCAGCGCCAGGTCGCGCTGCGTGGCGTAGAGCTGCTGCTGGGCGTTGAGCACGTCCAGGTTGATGCGCACGCCGACCTCGTAACCCGTACGGTTGGCTTCCACGGCGGCGCGGCTGGACTTTTCACCGGCCTCCAGCGCCTGGATGCGCGCCAGTCCGCTGGTGACGCCGGTGTAGTACTGGCGCGCGGCCTGCACGGCCTGGCGGCGCGCGGTTTCGAAGTCGTAGCGCGCCTTCTGTTCCAGCTCGACCTTTTCCGTGACCTGCGATGAGACGCCGCCGCCCGAGTACAGCGGTATGGACAGCACCACGCCGATCGTGTTGTCGATCGGCTTGCCGGGCGCCGCATTGCGCATGACGGCGTCGCTGGCGCTGCCGCTGGTGGCGCGCAGGTTCAGGGTGGGGTAGTGGCCGCTCTTGGCGATCTGGATCTCGCGGCCGGCGATGCGGGTGAGCAGTTGCGCGCGCAGCACCTCCAGGCTGGAGGATTCGGCCTGGTTGCTCCAGTCGGCGATGCGGGCAGGCTGGGGCGCGGGAAGCTTCACGCCGTAGGGCAGCTCGGCCAGGGCGCCAGGCGGCGTCCCAATGATCTTGGCGAGCTCGTCGCGGCGCACTTCCAGGTCGTTCTGCAGCCGCAGTTCCTGCGCGACGACGAGGTCATAGCGCGACTGCGCCTCGTAAGTGTCGGTGATGGTGGCGTTGCCGAGCTCGAAGTTGCGCTTGGCCGATTCGAGCTGCCCGGCGACGGCGGCCTTTTCGGCCTCGGTGGCGGTCAGCGTGTCCTGGGCATACAGGACGTTGAAATAGGCGTCAGCGACCCGCAGCAGCAGGTCCTGGTAGGCCTGCTGGAGCTGCACTTCGACGTCGGCGACGATGAGCTTGGACTGCTCGAAATTCTGCCAGCGGCCCCAGTCAAAGAGCGGTTGGGTCAGCGCCAGGTCCCACACGCCGCGCCCGCCGCTGTAGGCATAGGACAGCCCGCGGGTGCTGCGGGTCTCCTGGTAGGCGCCGCCGGCCTCGGCGGTGATCAGCGGCAGCAGCAGCGCGCGCGCCTGCGGTTCTTTTTCGAGGCCGGCGCGGTAATTGGCCCGCGCGGCCGCATAGGTGGGGTCGTTGCCCAGCGCGGCCTGCCAGACCTGCATGAGGTTCTGGGCGGACGCCGTCAGCGGGCCGACGCTTGCGGCGCAGGTGAAAACCAGTAAAGCCGTAAGCGATCGGACGCGCATGATCATTCAACGATACGCCGGGCCGCCGGACGCGACGCCGGCCCCATGGGGGCCGGGCGGATGGCGGCGGGTTTGCGGGGTCAGAACTTGAACTGGGACACCGCGACGCCGCGCAACGGCTTGATGACCGTTTCGAAGAGGTTCACGGTTTCGAAGCTGGCGGCGGTGGTGCGGGTGATGCGACAGGCCGTCATGACGGGCGCCTGGCCAACCACCACGACAAGGCGGCCGCCCACGCGCAGCTGGTACTTCAGCGCGTCCGGCACGACCGGCACGGAACCGGTGACCAGGATGGCGTCGTATTCGGTGGAGCCCCAGCCATTGCGGGCGTCGCCGGTTTCGACCTTGACGTTGGTGACGTTGTTCATCTGCAGGTTCTGCTGCGCGAAGGTCACCAGGCGGCTGTCGATTTCAACCGAGGTGACCTGCTGCGCCAGGTAGGCCAGCAGGGCGGCCTGGTAGCCCGAGCCCGTGCCGATCTCCAGCACGCAGTCGGACTTGGTCAGCAGCAGTTCCTGGGCAAGGCGCGCTTCGACCTTGGGGGCCAGCATGGTCTGGCGCGTGTTGACCGCATTGATCTCCAGCGGCAGCTCCAGGTCGGAAAACGCCAGCGCGCGCAGGGCCGGCGGAACGAATTGTTCGCGGCGCACATCGAACAGCGCTTGCAGCACGTTGGCGTCCAGGACGTCCCACGGGCGGATCTGCTGTTCCACCATATTGAAGCGGGCTTGTTCTACGTCGGGCAGGGTCGAAGCGTTCATGACGGTCAGAAAAAACAGAGGAATCAACAGGCCATTGTACCGATTCGTAGCGTCCTGTGACGGCGCGCCCGCGCGGCAGATGTTTCAGGCGCGGCGCACGGTCCCGGCCACGCGGACGGCGCCCCGCGGGGCGCCGCCGTGCGTGGGGCCGGGAGCCCCTACCACCAGGCGTGGAAGTGGTGGACCGGACCGTGGCCGGAACCCACCGACAGGCGCTCCGCGTGGCGGATGGCCTCGGTGAGGTAGGCCTTGGCGCGCTTGGCCGATTCCGGTACGTCCCCGATTTGGGGCAGCAGCGCGGCCAGTGCGGCCGACAGCGTGCAGCCGGTGCCGTGCGTATTGGCGGTGTCGATGCGGTGGCCGGGCAGTTCGATCATGCGATCGCCGTCGTGCAGCAGGTCGATGGTTTCGCTGCCGGGCAGGTGGCCGCCCTTGACCAGCACCCAGCGCTCGCCCGAATGCGCCAGCTTGTTGCGCAGGCGTTCGGCCACGCGCCGCATTTCCTTGACGGTTTCCACGGGCCGCTCTTCCAGCAGCACGCCGGCCTCGGGCAGGTTGGGCGTCAGCAGGGTCGTCAGGGGCAGCATGGCTTCGCGCATGGCGCCCACGGCGTCGTTTTCCAGCAGCAGGTCGCCGCTCTTGGCGACCATGACCGGATCCAGCACCACGTGCGCCGGCGTCCATTTGGCGAGCTTTTCGGCCACTACCTCGATGACCGGGCGCTGGCCCAGCATGCCGATCTTGACGGCGTCGATGCGCACATCGGTGAACAGCGTGTCGATCTGCAGGCCAACGAAGGCGGGCGGCACGGGCGAAATGCCGGTCACGCCCTGCGTGTTCTGCGCGGTGAGCGCGGCGATGATGGCGCAGCCATAGGCGCCCAGCGCGCTCATGGCCTTGACGTCGGCCAGGATGCCGGCGCCGCCGGACGGGTCGACGCCCGCGATGGTCAGCGCGTTGGGGATGGGGCGGCCGCTGGCGGCCGGCTGGCGGGAGTTCATTTGGCGGGACCGGCGGTGATCAGCCCTTCGGTGGGCGAGCTGGGCGCGCCGCTGTACAGCTTCTTGGGCATGCGGCCGGCCAGGAAGGCCTCGCGGCCGCCTTCCACGCCCTTCTTCATGGCGCTGGCCATGAGGACGGGATCGCGCGCGGCGGCGATGGCGGTGTTCATCAGCACGGCGTCGCAGCCCAGCTCCATGGCGATGGCGGCGTCGGACGCCGTGCCCACGCCGGCGTCCACCACGACCGGCACGCGGGCCTGGTCGATGATGAGGCGCAGGTTCCAGGGGTTCAGGATGCCCATGCCCGAGCCGATCAGGGACGCGAGCGGCATGACGGCCACGGCGCCCATGTCTTCCAGCATGCGGCACTGGATGGGATCGTCGGTGCAATAGACCATGACCTTGAAGCCTTCATCGACCAGCGTCTTGGTGGCCTTGAGGGTTTCGGGCATGTTGGGAAAGAGGGTGTGCGGGTCGCCCAGCACTTCCAGCTTGACCAGATCATGGCCGTCCAGCAGCTCGCGCGCCAGGCGCAGCGTGCGCACGGCGTCGTCGGCGGTGTAGCAGCCGGCCGTGTTCGGCAGCAGGGTGAATTTCGAGGTGGGGACGTAATCCAGCAGGTTCGGTTCGCCGGCGTTCTGGCCGATGTTGGTGCGGCGGATGGCGACCGTGACGATTTCCGTGCCGCTGGCGTCCAGCGCCGCGCGGGTCTGTTCGAAGTCCTTGTACTTGCCGGTTCCGACGAGCAGGCGCGACGAATAGGCGCGGCCGGCGATGGTGAGGGTGTCTTGTGTGGTCATGGCGGTGCTTCAAAGGGCGGGCGCGCACGATGCGAGGCCCGCGGGGGACTGGCTGTTGGTGCACGAATGATAAAGCAGGACGCGCAAGGGCAGGACAGGCCCCCGCCCGGCGCGTTCCACTATTTGCGGATCGCGCGCGTCAGCGCACGCGGTCCAGGTCGGCGCAGAGGGACTCGGCCGCGTCGATCAGCCGCGGCCCGGGCCGGTACAGCGCGTCGGCGTCGATGCCGTAGACGTGGCCCTGGCGCGCCGCCGGCAGGCCCATCGCCTGCCATGCGGCCAGGTTCGCCCGCGTGTCTTCAGCCCCGGCAACGCCGGCCAGCACGACCTCGGGCCGCGCCGCAAGCACGCCTTCCAGGGTGACCTGGGGGGCCACGATGGACGCCTGGCCAAAGACGTTGACGCCGCCGCACAGGCGCAGCGCGTCGCTGACGATGCTGGCGTCGTTCAGCGTGTAGATGGGATTCAGGCCCGCCTGCACGAAGACGCGCACCGGCCGGCGGCCGGCATAGCGCGTCTTCAGGGCGTCCAGCCGGGCGCGCAGGCCGCGCGCGGCCGCGTTGGCCACGGTTTCGGTGCCGAACAGGACGCCCATGCGCTCCACCGCGCCGGGTATGGCCGCCAGCGTCAGCGGATCGCTGTAGAAGACCGGCACGCCCAGCTTGTCCATCACGCGCGCCAGCGGTTCGGCGGCGCCCGGCTGCCAGGCGATCAGCAGGTCGGGACGGGCGGCCGCCACGCGTTCGGCGTCGGGCTGCGTGCCGTCGCCAAGCACCGGCAGCGTGCGGGCAGCGGGCGGATAGTCGCTGCCGCGCACGGTGCCCACGAGGAAGTCGCCCGCGCCGGCGGCGTAGGCCAGTTCGGTGGCGTGGGGGGCGAGCGTGACGGCGCGGCGCGCGGGCGCCTCCAGCGCGACGTTGCGGCCGCGGTCATCCTGGACCTGGATGGCCGGCGCGCCGCGCGTGAGCGCCGGGCCGAGCGCCAGCATCAGCGCCAATCCGGCGGTCGTCAGGACGCGGTAGGAGGTCATGCGGCGGCTCCGTCGGGTTGGCGCAAGCGCCGGGCAGCAATCAATAGCGTAGCGTGAGCGACGCGTAGAAGTTGCGGCCGGGGGCGGGGTACAGGCTGTAGTTGGCGACCGGACCCAGCATTTCGAACGAGGCGTTGCCGCCGCGGATGCCGTACGTGGCGTACTCGCGGTCGAAGATGTTGTTCACGCCGATGGCGCCTTCGATGTTGCGGGTGAACTTGTACGCCACCTTGGTGTTGAACAGCACGTAGGCGTCCAGCTGCTTGTCGAACTGGTTGGCCTGGTCGTTGTCCATGCGCGACTTGCCCACGTATTGGGCCGACACGTTCCACAGGAACGCATCGGTGGGGCGCCACGTCACGGCCGCGTTGGCCAGCCACTTGGGCGCCAGCGGCACGGTCTTGCCCGCGAGGTCCACGCCGGCGTAGGTGCCGGAACGGAACTGCGCTTCCATCCAGGTCAGGTTGGCGTCCAGGGTAAGGCTGCTGGAAATGGCGGTGTGGCCTTCGAGCTCGATGCCCTGGCGGCGCGTCGGATCCAGGTTGGTGTTGGCGCCGGTGCCCGGTCCCCACAAGCCGTCGGCCAGCGGGTTGTACTGGATCTCGTTGGTCAGGTCATAGTGGAAGTACGACAGGCGCGCGCTGCTGGTGGCCGACTGCCAGGTGACGCCCAGTTCCTTGTCGATGGAGGTCTGGGGCGCCAGCGGCGACTGGACCGACAGCAGTTCGTCGGCGTTGGGCAGGCGGAAGCTGCGGCCCACCTTGCCGTACACGCCGAAGCCGCCGGACAGGTCCTGGCGCACGCCCAGTTGCCAGGCGGTCAGGTGGTTGCTGCGATTGGACGGCGTGCCGGAGCCCGAGATCACGTCCAGGTCGTCGGATGCATACTGGCGGCGCACGCCCATCGTCACGTAGGTGCTGTCCGTGGCGCGGATCTGGCCTTCGGCGAACAGGCCGTACTGGTGCTGGCGCGACTGCCATTGCGACGGCTCGAAGTCGTAGTACGCGTTCTGGTCGGCGGTGGTCTTGGCTTCCTGCGCGTCGGCGCCGAAGACGATGCTGTGGCCGCCGTTGATCGGCAGGCGGTAGCGCACGCTGGCGATGTTCTCTTCCAGCTTCTGGTCGCGCAGCGTGTCGCCGAAACCGTCGTAGGTCAGGCCGCTGAGCTTCTTTTCGCGGGTCGACAGGTCCGAGTACAACACGCCGGCGCCGATGGCCTGTTCGAGCTGCAGGCCGAAGGTGGTGGTCGTGGTCTTGACGTAGTCGACGTCGTTCTTCGAGCCGCGCGGATCGTCCTGGTATTCGTTGACGCCCGTGAAGGGGTTGATCGTGCGCGGGCCGGGCAGTTCCAGCTTTTGCGTGGTGGTGCGGCCGTACAGGCGGATCGAGCCGTCGTCGTGGCGGAACGTGATGCCGCCGCCGCCGCCTTCGCGGCGCTCGCCGCTGTGGTCGCGGTAGCCGTCGCTGTGCAGCGACTGCATGTAGGCGTCCACGCCCACCTTTTCATTGTTCATGGCGACGGCGGCGTCGTACTGGCGCAGGCCGTAGCTGCCGAAGGTGGCGGTGGCGCGGGCGGTCACCGGCTCCTTCGTGAAATCGGACTTGGTGATGATGTTGATCACGCCGCCGGTGGTGCCGCCGCCGTACTGCACGGAGCCGCTGCCGCGCACGATCTCGATGCGTTCGACCTGGTCCAGCGGCACCACGCCCAGGCTGGGCGCCGACAGGTCGTTGGTGTTCTGCTTGACGCCGTCGATGAGGATCAGCGTGTTGCTCGCGCCGGTGATGCCGAAGCCGCGCAGGTCCACGATGGCGTTGTCGCTGGAGCTGGTGGTGTTGATCAGGTTGATGCCGGCCTGCGTCGAGAGCAGGTCCTGCATGGTGCGGGCGCTGCTGGCCGCGATGTCCCGGGCGGTGATGACCGAGATCGACACCGGCAGCGTGCGGCCGTCGGTGGGCACGCGCTGGGCGGTGACGGTGATGCCGTCGAGTTCTTGCGGGGCGGGAGCAGTTTGCTGGGCGGCGGCGATGGCCGGGGCGGAACAGAGCAATGCGCCGGCGTAGCGCCGGATGGAGCGGACTTTCATCTACTTGACCTCGAAGCGACCCGCGACCCCGCAGGCCATTCACGATGGGGAGGATGCCCAGGCGCCGGGCGGGCCGTGAGGCCGCGTGGCGTGGGAGAGGCATCCTGACGAGCGAACAGGCCGGTATCGGGCTGCCATGGGCGCATCTGCGCGCATGGGGACCGTTGCGGGGGCAGCACAGGCTGGACATGGGGAGCTGCCGGGCGCCTTGTGGGCGGCGCGGCGGCCCCGGGGAGGGCGTCTTCCTGTTTCCCGTTTACCTTTCGCGCGCGGCGGGCAAGTGTTGCGTCCTTGCCCGGCCTAGTGCGCCGAAAGCACCGGTTCGGGGCCGAAACTGTATCACCGTGAGGCGCGCGCAAGCCCATTTTGTTACGATCAGGGCTTGTTTTTCCGGCGTTTTTCGCGTTTTAGCCACACCCGCGCTGCCGTGGCCAACCCCCTTTGGACCTGATCGTGTCGTATCCCCGCCTGCCGTACCCTCCCGAAGCCTATACCCGCGGCGGCGACTTTGCCCGCCTGCTGGGCAAGCGCATCCTGATCCTGGACGGCGCCATGGGCACCATGATCCAGCGCTACAAGCTGGGCGAAGCGGACTTCCGCGGCGAGCGCTTCGCCGACCACGGCAAGGACGTGAAGGGCAACAACGAGCTGCTGTCGCTGGTGCGCCCCGACGTCATCTCGGAAATCCACCGCCAGTACCTGGAAGCCGGCGCCGACGTCATCGAGACCAACACCTTCGGCGCCACCACCATCGCCCAGGGCGATTACGACCTGCCGGAACTGGCCTACGAGTTGAACCTGGAGTCGGCCAAGCTGGCGCGCCAGGCCTGTGACGCCTACAGCACGCCCGACAAGCCGCGCTTCGTGGCCGGCGCGCTGGGGCCGCAACCCAAGACGGCGTCGATTTCGCCCGACGTGAACGACCCGGGCGCGCGCAACGTCACTTTCGACGAGCTGCGCGTCGCCTACATCGAACAGCTCAACGGCTTGCTGGACGGCGGCATCGACATCGTCCTGATCGAAACCATCTTCGACACGCTGAACGCCAAGGCCGCCATCTTCGCCACCGAAGAAGTCTTCGAGCAGCGCGGCATCCGCCTGCCGGTGATGATCTCGGGCACCGTGACCGACGCGTCCGGCCGCATCCTGTCGGGCCAGACGGTCGAGGCGTTCTGGAACTCGGTGCGCCACGCGCGCCCGGTCACCATTGGCCTGAACTGCGCGCTGGGCGCCGCGCTGATGCGCCCCTACGTCGCCGAGCTGGCCAAGATCTGCGACACCTACGTCTGCGTGTATCCCAACGCCGGCCTGCCCAATCCCATGGCCGAAACGGGGTTTGACGAGACGCCGGCCGATACCTCGGCCCTGCTCGAGGAATTTGCCCGCGCCGGGCTGGTGAACATGTCGGGCGGCTGCTGCGGCACCACGCCGGATCACATCCGCGCGATTGCCGAGAAAGTCGCGGCGCTGACGCCGCGCGTCGTGCCCGAGATCCCGGTCAAGACCCGGCTGTCAGGCCTGGAAGCCCTGAACATCGACGAGGACACGCTGTACGTCAACGTGGGTGAACGCACCAACGTGACGGGCAGCAAGATGTTCGCCCGCCTGATCCGCGAAGAGAAATACGACGAGGCGCTGGCCGTGGCCCGCCAGCAGGTCGAGAACGGCGCGCAGATCATCGACATCAACATGGACGAGGCCATGCTGGATTCGGTGGCCTGCATGCACCGCTTCCTGAACCTGATCGCCTCCGAGCCCGACATTGCGCGCGTGCCGGTCATGATCGACAGCTCCAAGTGGGAAGTCATCGAGACCGGCCTGAAGTGCGTGCAGGGCAAGGCCGTGGTGAACTCCATTTCCATGAAGGAAGGGCTGGAGCCCTTCCGCCATCATGCGCGCCTGTGCCGCCGCTACGGCGCCGCCGTGGTGGTGATGGCGTTCGACGAGCAGGGCCAGGCCGACACGCTGGCGCGCCGCAAGGAAATCTGCGGCCGCGCCTACCAGATCCTGGTCGAGGAAGAGGGCTTCCCGCCCGAAGACATCATCTTCGACCCGAACGTCTTTGCGGTCGCCACCGGCATCGACGAGCACAACCATTACGCCGTGGACTTCATCGAAGGCACGCGCTGGATTCGCGAAAACCTGCCCTACGCCCGCATTTCGGGCGGCGTGTCCAACGTCAGCTTCTCGTTCCGCGGCAACGAGCCGATGCGCGAAGCCATCCACACCGTGTTCCTGTACTACGCGGTCAAGGAAGGCATGACGATGGGCATCGTCAACGCCGGCCAGCTGGGCGTGTACGCCGACCTGGATCCCAAGCTGCGCGACCTGGTGGAAGACGTGGTGCTGGACCGCGCCGAGCCGGTCGGCAAGACCGACCCCGACGACGAGCGCACGCCCACCGAACGCCTGGTGCAGTTTGCCGACACCGTGAAGGGCTCGGGCGCCAAGAAGGAAGAAGACCTGGCGTGGCGCAATGCCGACGTCGAGCAGCGCCTGTCGCACGCGCTGGTGCACGGCATCACCGCGTTCATCGTGGAAGACACGGAAGAGGTGCGCCAGAAGATCGCGGCGCGCGGCGGACGGCCCATCGAGGTGATCGAAGGCCCGCTGATGGACGGCATGAACGTCGTGGGCGACCTCTTCGGCGAGGGCAAGATGTTCCTGCCGCAGGTGGTGAAATCCGCGCGCGTGATGAAGCAGGCGGTGGCGCACCTGATTCCCTTCATCGAAGAAGAAAAGCGCCAGATCGCAGCGGCTGGCGGCGACGTGCGCGCCAAGGGCAAGATCGTCATCGCCACCGTCAAGGGCGACGTGCACGACATCGGCAAGAACATCGTGTCGGTGGTCCTGCAGTGCAATAACTTCGAAGTCGTGAACATGGGCGTGATGGTGCCCTGCGCGCAGATCCTGGAAAAGGCCAAGGAAGAGAACGCCGACATCGTCGGCCTGTCCGGCCTGATCACGCCCAGCCTGGAAGAAATGGCGTACGTGGCGTCCGAGATGCAGCGCGACGAGTATTTCCGCAGCCGCAAGGTGCCGCTGATGATCGGCGGCGCGACCACCAGCCGCGTGCACACCGCCGTGAAGATCGCGCCCAACTACGAAGGCCCGGTCATCTACGTGCCGGACGCCAGCCGTTCGGTGGGCGTGGCCACCAACCTGATGTCGGACCAGTCGGAAGCGTACCTGGCCGAACTGGCCTCGGAATACGAAGACGTGCGCCGCCGCCACGCCAACCGCAAGGCGACGCCCATCCTGCCGCTGGCCGAGGCGCGCGCCTCGCGTCCGGCGATCGACTGGGACAGCTACACGCCGCCGCGCCCCAAGTTCATCGGCCGCCGCACCTTCAAGAGCTACGACCTGGCCGAGATCGCGAAGTACGTGGACTGGGGCCCGTTCTTCCAGACCTGGAGCCTGTTCGGCCCGTTCCCCGCCATCCTGGACGACAAGGTGGTGGGCGAGCAGGCGCGCAAGGTCTTTGCCGACGGCCAGGCCATGATGAAACGCATCGTCGAAGGCCGCTGGCTCACCGCCAACGGCGTCGTCGGGTTCTACCCGGCCAACAGCGTCAACGACGAAGACATCGAGGTCTACAAGGACGAAACCCGCAGCGAAGTGCTGTTCACGTACCGCAACCTGCGCCAGCAGGGCGCCAAGCGCGAAGGCGTCAGCAACAAGTCGCTGTCCGACTTCATCGCGCCCAAGTCCAGCGGCAAGCTCGATTACATCGGCATGTTCGCGGTCACTGCCGGCCTGGGCATCGAGAAGAAGGAAGCGGAATTCGAGAAGGCGCTGGACGACTATTCCAGCATCATGCTCAAGTCGCTGGCCGACCGCCTGGCCGAAGCCTTCGCCGAATGCCTGCACGCGCGCGTGCGCCAGGACCTGTGGGGCTACGCGCCCGACGAGGCCCTGTCCAACGAGGACATGATCGCCGAGAAGTACGTGGGCATCCGTCCCGCGCCCGGCTATCCGGCCTGCCCGGAACACGTGGTCAAGACCGACATGTTCCGCGTGCTGGACGGCGAGGACATCGGCATGATGCTGACCGACAGCTACGCCATGTACCCGGCGTCCAGCGTGTCGGGCTTTTACTTCAGCCACCCGCAGTCGCAGTACTTCAACGTGGGCATCATCGGCGAAGACCAGCTTGAAGACTACGCCCGCCGCAGCGGACGCAGCATCGAGGACCTGAAGCGCACGCTGGCGCCGAATCTGGGCTAGTCAGCGATCCGGCGCGGCGATGCGCCCCAGTATCGATTCGATGGCCACGCCGATGGCGAGCACCTTGCGGTCCTCGCCCGGCAGGCCGTCGATCTCCAGCCCCACGGGCAGGCCCTGCGCGGACAGCCCGGCCGGCACGCTCAGGCCGGGCAGGCCCGCGTTGCTGCCGGGGTCCACGTTGCGCGCCAGGCGGGCGAAGGTCTCGAAACTGCTCGCCTCGGGCGTCGCGGCTGGCGGCGGGACCGGCACGGTCGGAAACAGCAGGCCGTCCAGCGCATGTTCCTTGAAGGCGCGGCGGTAGACGTCGATCAGTTCGCGGCGGCCGGTCGCGATGGCGCTTTGGTACAGCGGCTGCAGCGCCAGAATCTGCCCGTCGGGCGTGGGCAGCACGCCCGGCACGATCAGGTTGTCGAAGATGCCCTTCACGTCGGGGCTGGAAATCTGCGCCACCACCGCCTCAAAGCTCACCCCCACGTGGTAGCGCGCCAGATAGGCCGTCAGGTCGGGCTTCTGCTCGTACAGGCACAGCGGCATGCCCACGGCCGCGTTGGCGGCGGGCAGGTCGGACATGTCCAGCTCCACCAGCGTCACGCCCGCCGCGCGCAGCCGATTCAGTGCGTCCTGCGCGACCGCCTGCACCGCCGGGTCCAGATCGGCCCAGAAATAGCGGGCCAGGCCCAGCCGGATGTACTCGGGCGGCTGGGGCGCCAGCGGCTGCGTCTGGCCGGTGAGGACCCCGTCCAGCAGCACGATGTCCGCCATGCCGTTGGCGATGGGGCCCGGCGTGTCGCGGGTATGCGAGATCGGGGTGATGCCCGCGCCGTCATAGCGGCCCACGGTCGGGCGAAAGCCGGCCGCGCCGTTCACCGAGGCCGGCAGGCGCACCGAGGCGCCGGTGTCCGTGCCCAGCGCGGCGGGCGCCAGTCGCGCGCCTACCGCCGCGCCGCTGCCGGATGACGACCCCCCGGCGATCAGGCGGGCATCGTAGGCGTTGCGCGTGCCGTCGCCCTGCGGGCCGGGAAAGGCCGTGTTGTAGCCGGACACGCCGAACGCCAGTTCATGCATGTTGGTCTTGCCCAGGATGACCGCGCCGGCTTCGCGCAGGCGCTGCACGACGGGCGCGTCCTGGGCCGGCCGGAAATCTTTGAGGGCCGGGGTCCCGGCCGTGTTCGGCAGGCCCGCGACGTGGATGTTGTCCTTGATTGCGATGGGCACGCCGCCCAACGGACCCTTGCCGGGCGCCGCGTCGTAGGCGCGCGCCTGGGCCAGCGCGCCCTCGCGGTCGACGGTGATGAAGGCGTTCAGATCCTGGCGGGCGTCGATGCGGTCCAGGCACGCCTGCGTCAGCGCAAGGCTGGTGAGGCGGCCCTCGCGGATCAGCGCCGCCGCTTCGGCGACGGTCAGGTCCGCCAGGGCGGACGGCAAGGGCAGGTCGGTCGTGCGGGGCATGGCGGGTTCCTGGGGCTGTCGGTCGACCCGTATCTATACAAGGTCGTTGCCGTCGCTGTCGAGGGCGCACGCCGGGCCCATAGTGGAAAACCAGGATGGCGGAAATTGGTGGACCAAATACGATTTGGTCTAACCAATTTGAGGCGCCATGACGCTGCAACCGCTCTCCAAGCCCGACGTCCCGGCCAGCCGGCCCGCGCCAGACCGCGGTTATGTCCGCCTGGCTGCCCAGATCCACGCGCTGGTGGCGCAAGGCGAATTCGCCGCGGGCCAGCGCCTGCCGGCCGAGCGTGCGCTGGCCGAACGCTTCGACGTCAGCCGCACGTCCGTGCGCGAGGCCATCATCGCGCTGGAGCTGCAGGGCGTGGTGGAAGTGCGCGGGGGCTCGGGCATCTATGTCTGCGAGCCCGGCGCCAACCGCCCGCCCGCCTTGCAGGAGCCGGGCGCCGGCCCGTTCGAACTGCTCCGGGCCCGTTGCCTGATCGAATCCGAGATCGCCGGGCTGGCGGCGTCCACGCGCAGCGACGCGGACCTGGACCGCATCTTCGAGGCGCTGACGGCCATGCGCGACCGCATGACGGACAAGGCTGCCAACGCCGAGGCCGACCGCCGGTTCCACCTGGGCATTGCGCAATCCACCGGCAACAGCGTGCTGCTGGCGACGGTGACGTCGATGTGGGACCAGGCCCAGGGACCGGTCTGGGAAAAGATCGAACAGCATTTCCATACACAGGCCTTGCGCCAGGCATCGCAGGCGGATCACCAGCGCATCTTCGGCGCGCTGGTGGCCCGCGACGCGCCCGGCGCCAGGCAGGCCATGCGCGATCACCTGGAACGGGTGATTGGCGAATTCGCGCAGGGGTGGCGCTGATGCTCAATTGCATGATCCACGGGGCGCAGGACCTGCGCCTGGACGAACAGGATCCGCAGCCGCTGGGGCCGTCGCAGGTGCGCGTCGGCATCAAGGCGGTCGGCATCTGCGGGTCGGACCTGCATTATTTCCGGCACGGCAGGGTGGGCGACTTCGTCATCCGCGAGCCCCTCACGCCGGGCCACGAAGCGTCCGGCCAGGTGCTGGAGGTCGGCGCGGCGGTCACGGCGGTCAAGCCGGGCGACCGCGTCGCGCTGGACCCGGCGCGCACCTGCGGCGTGTGCCGCTACTGCCGCCAGGGCGATTCGAATCACTGCGAGTCCGTGCATTTCTTCGGCAGCGCCAGTCGCTATCCGCACATGCAGGGCGCGATGCGCGAAGAGGTCATCGTGCAGGAACGGCAGTGCCTGCCGGTGCCGGATTCCCTGTCTTTCGAGCTGGCCGCCTTTGCCGAGCCGCTGGCGGTCGCCCTGCACGCGGTGCGCAGCGCCGGGTCGCTGCTGGGCAGGACGGCTATGGTGGTCGGCGCCGGTCCCATCGGCGCGCTCATCGTGATGGCCGCGCGCCTGGCGGGCGCCAGCCACGTCATCGCCGTGGACATCGTGGACCAGACGCTCGCGGCCTGCGCCCGCGTGGGCGCGACGCGCACCATCAATGCGGCCGCGGACCCGGGCGCGCTGGACGAACTGGCCGCGGGCAAGGGCTCGGTGGACGCGTGCTTCGAGGCTTCCGGCAGCTACGCGGGCCTGGCGAGCTGCCTGCGCGCGGCGCGCCCGCGCGGCGTGGTCGTCACCGTCGGCACGCTGAGCGGCAGCAGCGAGGGCTGCCCGTTCAACCAGATCATGGTCAAGAGCCTGTCCTGCATCGGCAGCTTCCGCTTCGTGGACGAATACGCGATGGCCGTGGATTGCCTGGGCCGCGGCCTGCTGGATGTATCGCCGCTGCTGACGGCGGCGATGCCGGTGGCGCGCGTGCATGACGCCTTTGCGCTGGCGGGCGACCGCCAGCAGGCGATGAAAGTGATGGTGACGTTCTGACCCGCCGGCCGCCGCGCGCGGCCATTCCCCCCCACGTAGCCGGAAGTCCACGATGAAGATTACGAATGCACGCGTGATTGTCTGTTCTCCGGGCCGCAACTTCGTGACCCTGAAGATCGAAACCGACCAGGACCTGACCGGCATCGGCGATGCGACGCTGAACGGACGCGAACTGGCGGTGGCCGCCTACCTGACCGAACATGTGATTCCCTGCCTGATCGGGCGCGATGCGCATCAGATCGAGGACATCTGGCAGTACCTGTACAAGGGCGCCTACTGGCGGCGCGGGCCGGTCACCATGACCGCCATCGGGGGCGTGGACACGGCGCTGTGGGACCTGAAGGCCAAGGCTGCCGGCCTGCCGCTGTACCAGCTGCTGGGCGGCAAGAGCCGCAGCGGCGTGATGGTCTATGGCCATGCCAACGGCTCGGACATCGACCACACCGTCGACGAGGTGCTGCGCTACGCCGACATGGGCTACCGCGCCATTCGCGCGCAAAGCGGCGTGCCCGGGCTGGAAAAGGTGTATGGGGTGGGCCGCGGCGCCCTGTTCTACGAGCCCGCCGACGCCGACCTGCCCAGCGAGCACGACTGGTCCACCGAAAAATACCTGCGCCATGCGCCCCAGCTGTTCGAGCGCATCCGCGAGAAACTGGGCTTTGAACACCACCTGCTGCACGACGTGCATCACCGCCTGACGCCGATCGAGGCGGGCAGGCTGGGCAAGTCGCTCGAGCCCTACAGCCTCTTCTGGATGGAAGACGCGACGCCTGCCGAGAACCAGGAAGCGTTCCGGCTGATCCGCCAGCACACCACCACGCCGCTGGCCGTGGGCGAGATCTTCAACACCATCTGGGACTGCAAGGACCTGGTGCAGAACCAGCTCATCGACTACATCCGCACCACCGTGGTCCACGCTGGCGGCATCACGCACCTGCGGCGCATCGCCGACCTGGCTTCGCTCTACCAGGTGCGCACCGGCTGCCATGGCGCCACCGACCTGTCGCCCGTCTGCATGGGCGCGGCGCTGCATTTCGACCTGTGGGTGCCGAACTTCGGCATCCAGGAATACATGCGCCATACGGAGGAAACGGACGCGGTGTTCCCGCACGCGTACACGTTCGACCAGGGCATGCTGTATCCGGGCGACGTGCCGGGGCATGGAGTGGAGATCGACGAGGCGCTGGCCGCCAAATATCCCTACCGGCGCGCCTATCTGCCGGTGAACCGGCTGCAGCACGACGGCACGCTATGGAACTGGTAGGCGAAGGCAAGCGCCTGGGCGCCGCCGCGCTGCCGGGCCTGCCCGCGCATGTGGCGCGTCCGGGCTATGACCGGTCGGCGCTCCGGTGCGGCATCGTGCATCTGGGCCTGGGCGCGTTTGCGCGCGCCCATCTGGCGGCGGTGAACGACGCGGCGCTGCGCGCCGGGGCCGGTCCGGACTGGGGCATCTGCGGCGTGTCCCTGCGCCAGGCCGACACGCGCGATGCGCTGGCGCCGCAGGACGGCCTGTACACGCTGGCCTTGCGCGACGCCGACGGCGGCGGCGCGCCCCGGCAGCGCCTGGCCGTGATCGGCTGCCTGCGGGAGACGCTGGTGGCGCCCGAGCAACCCGTCGCCGTCCTGGAACGGATTGCCGCGGCGGACACGCGCATCGTCAGCCTGACGGTCACCGAAAAAGGCTATTGCCACGATCCGGCCAGCGGACGGCTGGACCTGGCCCATCCCGACATCGCGCACGACCTTGCGCACCCCGAATCGCCCCGCAGCGTCATCGGCTTCCTGGCATACGGCCTGCAGCGCCGCCGCGCGGCGGGCCGCGCGCCGCTGACGGTGATGTCGCTGGACAACCTGCCGGCCAACGGCCGCCTGCTGCGCGCGCTGGTGCTGACGTTCGCGGCCCGGGTCGACGCCGGGCTGGCCGAATGGATCGCGTCGGGGTGCGCGTTTCCGTGCTCGATGGTCGACCGCATCGTGCCCCGCACGACCGATGCGGACCGGCGCGATACGGCGGCGACGCTGGGCGTGCGCGACGCCTGGCCGGTGATGGCGGAGCCCTATCTGGAATGGGTGGTCGAAGACGACTTCGCGGCGGGCCGGCCGGACTGGACCGCGGGCGGGGCGCGCTTCGTGGCCGACGCCGCGCCCTTCGAAACGCTTAAGCTGCGCATGGTCAACGGCGCGCATTCCGCGCTGGCCTATCTGTCGGTGATGGCGGGCTGGGCCACCGTCGATGAGGCGATGGCGCAGCCCGGCATGCGACGTTTCCTGAGCGAATTGATGCGGCAGGAGATCGAACCGACCCTGCCGCCGCTGCCCGGGCTGGATCTGGCGCAGTATCGCCACGGGCTGTTGCAGCGGTTTGCCAACCCGGCGCTTCGCCACCAGGCGCGGCAGATCGCGATGGACGGCTCGCAGAAGCTGCCGCAGCGCCTGCTGGGCACCGTGCGGGACCGGCTGGCGGCGCAGGCGCCGATCCCGGGGCTGGCGCTGGCGGTGGCGGGGTGGCTGTATTTCCTGCGCGGATCGGATCAGGCCGGACGGGCTTACGAGATTCAGGATCCGATGGCCGAGGCGCTGGCGCGTCAGCACGCGCAGGCGGAGATGGCGGCGCGTCAGGCGGGCGAGGGGCCGGCGGCGATGCTGGCGTGGGCGGGCGCGATGGCGGGCCTGGAACCGGTGTTTGGCGACCTCGGCCAGGATCCGCGCTTTGTGCAGGCACTGGCGCAGGCCGCGCAGTCCCTGCGCAGCCTGGGCGTGGCCGGGACCCTGTCCGCCGGGTATCCGCCGCCGCCGGGTTGAATCAGGCCGGCTTTTTCACCACGATCGTCGCCGTGTCGCTGGTGAAGGAAGCGTCGTCGCGCACGTCGAAATGCGCGCGCACCACGTCCGGGGCAATCTCGAACATGTGGCGCAGGGCGGCTACCAGCGTGTCGGGCGTGCGCATGCGCGTGACCCAGGACTGGAATTCCAGCGGCAGGCGGCGCGGCGCCAGTTCGTGCAGTGTGAAGCCGGCTTCGGTGAGCATGCGCGTCCACTCGGCCACCGAGTAGTCGCGCACGTGCGAGGTGTCGCGCAGCACTTCGATGGTCTGCAGCCAGGTGTCCAGCAGCGGCTCGCCCGGCGACACCACGTCGGCGAACACCGCGGTGCCGCCCGGCTTGAGCACGCGGAAGGCTTCGCGCAGGCCGCGCCCGGCGTCCTGCCAGTGATGCGTGGAATAGCGCGACATCACCAGGTCGAATTCGCCGTCGCCAAACGGCAGGTACTCGGCCTTGCCCTGACAGGTGACCAGATTGCCGAACCCGCGCTTGGCGGCTTCGGCCGCGACCACGTCCAGCATCTGTTGCGACAGGTCGTAGGCGGTCACGTGCGCGACCTGCGGCGCGACGTGAAAGCTCACGTGGCCGCCGCCACAGCCCAGGTCCAGCACGCGCGCGCCGGGGTGACGGCCGGCGATGGCGGCCATCTGCAGCAGGTCCTCGCCCTGCGCGTGGACGGCGCTGGTCAGGTAGGCGGCGGCGCGGGGGCTGAATTGGCGATCGACGGCGGCGTCGTGGGAACTGGCGGTCATGGGAAATCCTTGTTTCTGGCGTGCGGAAGGGGTGCAGGCGCTAAGATAGGCGGGCCCGTATACACGTACAAGCCCATTGCTTATCCTGGTATGACTACTTCCCCCCAGCCCGCCATTCCCGGCCAAGATGGCGCTCACCTGCGCCGGCATGCGCTGGGCGAGTTCGTGCGCAGCGCGCGCTCGCGCATCACGCCGCAGATGGCCGGCCTGCCCGAAGGCTCGCGCCGCCGCACGCCGGGGCTGCGGCGCGAAGAGGTGGCGCAGCTCTGCGGCATCAGCGTCACCTGGTACACCTGGATCGAGCAGGGGCGCGAGGTGTCGGTGTCGCCGTCGGTGTGGTCGCGCATCGCGGGCGTGCTCCAACTGGCGCGCGCGGAGCGCGCCTACCTCTTCGACCTGGCCGACTGCGCCGATCCCCAGCATGCCCGCGACGACGCGGGCGGCGCGCCCGGGCCGCTGCAGGAATGCGTCAACGCGATCGACGCGCCGGCCTATGTGCTGGACCGCGCCTGGAACGTGCTGGCCTGCAACGCGCCGCTCATCGACCTGTTCGACAACTGGCCCGAACGCGATCCCGAGCCCAACCTGCTGCGCTACATCTTCCTGGATCCCGCCGCGCGCGAATTGGTGGTGGACTGGGACCAGCGCGCGCGCCGCGTGGTGGCGGAGTTCCGCGCCGACGCGGGCGCGCACCTGGACGAGCCGGCGGTGCTGTCGCTGCTGGACAGCCTGAGCCGCCAGAGCGTGGTGTTTTCACACTGGTGGACGCGCCATGCGGTGGTCGAGCGCGAAGGCGGCCTGCGCGAATTCCAGCATCCGCGGCGCGGCCGACTGGCGTATCAACAGATCACGTTCCGGCTGGCGACGCATCCGGACTTGAAGCTGGTGATGCTGTTGAGCGGGGCGGGCGAGTGATCGTCGGCCGGTGTCTGACACCTAGGCCGCATCTTCCTCGCCAAACAAGCTGTCCTGCATCCCGGCGTCCACCAGGCCCTGCAGCAGCTTTTTGACCGGCGCGGGCAGCGCCATGGTTCCCAGCTTGTCGGCCGGCACCCAGCGCTGCGGCAGCGCCGATTCACGCACGCCGACCGCCCGCACGGGCACGAGCCACGGACGGATGTGCAGCCGGTAATGCGTGAACGTGTGCGCGAAAGCGGCCAGTTCGAAGCGCTGTTCGGGCTCCAGCCCCAGCGCGCGCGATGCGCTGTCGGGATCGCCCGCCACGTCGAATTCGGGCAGGCTCCACAGTCCGCCCCAGATGCCGGGCTCGGGGCGCTGCTGCAGCAGGAAGGCGCCCCGGTGCCGCAGCACCAACATACAGGTCTCGCGTTCGGGAATGGCCTTGCGCGCCTTGGGCGTGGGCAGCTCGGCCTGGCGGCCCTCGCGCCGCGCGACGCAGGTGTCGGCCACCGGGCAGCGGTCGCACGCGGGTTTGCCGCGCGTGCAGAGCGTGGCGCCCAGGTCCATCAGCCCCTGCGTGTACGCCGCCATGTCGAGCCCCGGCGCGGCATCCACCTGCGCGTGCGCCAGCGCCCACAGGCGTTGCTCGACCTCGCGCCTGGCCGGATCGCCCGCGATGCCGAAGTGCCGGGTGAAGACGCGCTTGACGTTGCCGTCCAGGATGGGCGAGCGCTCGCCGTTCGAGAACGCGGCAATGGCCGCGGCGGTGGACCGGCCAATGCCGGGCAGGGTGGCGATGCCCTCGGCCGTGGGCGGAAAGCGTCCGTCCCAGTCGCGCACGATCTCCTGCGCGCAGCGGTGCAGGTTGCGGGCGCGCGCGTAGTAGCCCAGCCCGGCCCAGTACGGCATCACGTCTTCCTGCGAGGCGGCGGCCAGCGCCGCGACGTCCGGAAAGCGTTGCAGGAATCGTTCGTAATAGGGGATGACGGTGGCTACCTGCGTCTGCTGCAGCATGATCTCGGATAGCCAGATCCGGTAGGGATCCCGGGTGTTTTGCCAGGGGAGATCGTGGCGGCCATGCTGGCGCTGCCAGGCGACGATGCGGGGGGCGAAGTCCATGCGGGCAATTATCGCATCGCCCTATTGCCCGGCCGGGGGCCAGCGGTTACAACCGAAAGGACCCGCGCCTGCCGGCCCCGTTTTCGGGGCGGCGGGCGCGGCCAGCGCGATTCGGCCCGAAGAAGCGCGAACGCATCAGGACTTCACTTTCACGGCCCTTGTTGGCCCGCGCGCGTGCTTTGGGGCGCCGCGAGAAGCTGGTGGGGGCATCAGAAGCTTGGAGCAGACATGAATGCCCCCCTTACGCCCGCCGTCCGCGCGGCGCTCGAATCCGTCCAGCTCGACGACAAATACACCCTGGAATCCGGCCGCGCCTGGATGAGCGGCATCCATGCCCTGGTGCGCCTGCCCATGATGCAGCGGGTGCGCGACCTGCGGGCGGGCTTGAACACGGCCGGCTTCGTGTCGGGCTACCGTGGCTCGCCGCTGGGCGGCGTCGACCAGAACATGTGGAAGGCGGCCGCGCACCTGAAGGCGCACCACGTCGAGTTCCAGCCCGGCATCAACGAAGACCTGGCCGCCACCGCCGTGTGGGGCACGCAGCAGGTCAATCTGTTTCCCGGCGCGAAGTACGACGGGGTCTACGGCATGTGGTACGGCAAGGGCCCGGGCGTGGACCGCTGCGGCGACGTCTTCAAGCACGCCAACGCGGCCGGCACCTCGCGCCACGGCGGCGTGCTGGTGGTGGCGGGCGACGATCACCCGGCCAAGTCCTCCACCCTGCCGCACCAGAGCGATCACATCCTCAAGGCCTGCATGATCCCGGTGCTGTTTCCGTCCAGCGTCCAGGAGGTGCTGGATTACGGCCTGCATGGCTGGGCGATGAGCCGCTATGCGGGCGTGTGGGTGGGCATGAAGTGCATCACCGACATCGTCGAGGTGTCGGCGTCGGTCGACGTGGATCCCCATCGCGTGCGCATCGCGCTGCCCGAGGATTTCCAGCTTCCGCCCGACGGCCTGAACATCCGGTTGCCGGACACGCCGCTGCAGCAGGAAGCGCGGCTGCTGGACTACAAGCTGTATGCCGCGCTGGCCTATGCCCGCGCCAATGGGCTGAACCGCGAACCCTGGCACGTGCCGCAGGCCGATGCGCGCTTCGGCATCATGACCTCGGGTAAGGCCTACCTGGATACGCGCCAGGCGCTGTCGGACCTGGGCCTGTCCGAAGACGTGTGCCGGCGCATCGGCCTGCGGCTGTTCAAGGTGGGCATGGTGTGGCCGCTGGAATCCGCGGGCACGCAGCAATTCGCCGAGGGGCTGGACGAGATCCTGGTGGTCGAGGAAAAGCGCCAGGTGCTGGAATACCAGTTGAAGGAAGAGCTGTTCAGCTGGATCGGCAGCGGCAAGAAGATTCCCCGCGTGGTGGGCAAGTTCGACGACAAGGACGGCGGCGAATGGTCGGTGCCGCAGGGCAACTGGCTGCTGCCCGCGCATTACGAGTTCTCGCCCGCCATGGTCGCCAAGGCGATCGCGGCGCGCCTGCTGCGCTTTGACCTGCCGGACGACGTGCGCGCGGGCATCGAGGCGCGGCTGGCATTCATCCGCGCGCGCGAGGAGGCTTTGGCGCGCCCGCGCGTCGTCGAAGAGCGCAAGCCCTGGTTCTGTTCGGGCTGTCCGCACAACACGTCGACGCGCCTGCCGGAGGGCTCGCGCGGCATGGCCGGCATCGGCTGCCACTACATGGTGAGGTGGATGGACCGCAACACCGACGTCTACACGCAGATGGGCGGCGAGGGCGTGCCGTGGCTGGGCCAGGCGCCATTCACCACGGAAAAACACGTCTTCGCGAACCTGGGCGACGGCACGTATTTCCATTCCGGACTGCTGGCGATACGCGCGGCCGTGGCGGCCAAGGCGCCCATCACGTACAAGATCCTCTTTAACGACGCGGTGGCCATGACGGGCGGGCAGCCCGTGGACGGCCCGATCAGCGTGCCGATGATCACGCGCCAGGTGGCCGCCGAGGGCATCGAGAAGATCGTGGTCGTGACCGACGATCCCGGCAAATACCTGGACGTGTCCGACCTGGCGCCGGGCGTGCCGGTGCGCCACCGCGACGAACTGGACGCGGTGATGCGCGAACTGCGCGAACATCCCGGCGTGTCGGTGCTGGTCTACGACCAGACCTGCGCGACCGAAAAGCGCCGCCGCCGCAAGCGCGGCGCCTATCCCGATCCGGCGCGGCGCGTAGTCATCAACGAACGGGTGTGCGAGGGCTGCGGCGACTGCTCCACGAAATCGAACTGCCTGTCCGTGGAGCCGCTGGAAACGGAGTTCGGGCGCAAGCGCAAGATCAACCAGTCCAGCTGCAACAAGGATTTCTCCTGTCTGAAGGGCTTTTGCCCGAGCCTGGTCACCGTTGAAGGCGGCAAGCTCAGAAAGCCGGCCGCGCTGGCGCAGGCGGGCGGCTCGCCCGACGAGGACGTGCCCCTGCCGCGTCTGCAGAACCTGGCGCAGCCCTATGGCGTTTTCATCGCGGGCGTGGGCGGCACGGGGGTGGTGACCATCGGCCAGCTACTGGGCATGGCCGCGCACCTGGAGGGCAAGGGCTGTTCGGTGCTGGACATGGCGGGGCTGGCGCAGAAGGGCGGCGCGGTGTTTTCGCACGTCGTCCTGGCCGGCTCGCCCGATCACCTGCTGAACACGCGGGTGGCGATGGGCGAGGCCGATCTGCTGCTGGCCGGCGACCTGGTGGTGGCGACGAGCGCCGACGCGATGGCCCGGGTGAGTCCCGGCCGCACGCGTGTCCTGCTGAACAGCGAGACCGCGCCGACGGCGGCCTTCGTGTCCAACCCGTCCTGGACGCTGCCGGGGACCACGCTGACGGCGGATCTGCGGGACGCCTGCGGCAAGGACAATCTGGACGCGGTGGATGCGGCGGCGATGGCGGTGGTGTTACTGGGCGACGCCATCTATTCGAATCCGCTCATGATGGGCTATGCCTTCCAGAAGGGCTGGATTCCGCTGTCGCGCGAGGCGCTGTTGCGTGCGATCGAGCTGAACGGCCAGCAGGTGTCGGCCAATCTTGCCGCGTTTGCGTGGGGCCGGCGCGCGGCGCACGAGCCGGCGGCGGTGGCGCGCCTGATGGCCACGGGCGGGGTGCCGCCTGCGCCGCCGGAGGACATCATCGAGATCACGCGGCCGCGCGCGCCGGGCCCGGTGGTCGACCTGAAACAGCCCGCCGGGGAACTGGCGCAGGTGGTGGCGGTGCGCAAGGCGTTCCTGGCGCAGTATCAAAACGAGGCCTACGCCAAGCAGTACACGGATCTGGTGGACAAGGTGGCGCATGCCGAGCGCGAGGCCACCGGCACCAGCCGGCTGGCGCTGGCGGTGGCGCGCTATTACTTCAAGCTGATGGCGTACAAGGACGAGTACGAGGTGGCCCGGCTGTATTCGGACGGCGAGTTCCTGAAGCGGGTGGGCGAGCAGTTCGAAGGGGACTGGAAGCTGCGCTTTCACCTGGCGCCGCCCCTGTTGGCGCGGCGCGACAAGGACGGGCATCTGGTGAAGCGGGCGTATGGGCCCGGGATGCTGAAGGTGTTCCGGGCGCTGGCCAGGATGCGGTTCCTGCGGGGGTCCCGGTTCGATCCGTTCGGCTATACGCAGGAGCGGCGGGCCGAGCGCGAACTGATCCGCGAGTACCGCGAGACGATGACGGCGATCCTGTCGAAGCTGAACCGGGGGAATCTGGATCGGGCGGTGGCGTTGGCCAGCGTGCCCGAAGAGATCCGGGGATACGGGCACGTCAAGGAGGCGTCGATGGCGCGGGCGGAGGCGATGCGGGAGGAGTTGTTGAAGGACTTCAGCGCAAGGGTGGTGGCGATCGGGGTGCGGGCGGCCTGATGGCCGCCGCCGCCCCGGCTTCCCCCCGCTTTTACTTCCCCGCCCCTACTTCCCCGCCCCTGCGGACCAGCCTTTCGACAGTTCCACCGCCTGGCGCCAGCGTTTCATGCGAGCGTCCCTGACGGACTGGGGCCAGGTGGGTTCGAAGGTGCGTTCGGCGTGCCATTTGGACGCGAATTCGTCCTGGCCGGACCAGAAGCCGACCGCCAGCCCCGCCAGGCCCGCCGCGCCCAGGGCGGTGGATTCGGGGACGCGGGGGCGCACGACCGGCACGCCCAGGATGTCGGCCTGCATCTGCATCAGGAGGTCGTTGCGAGCGGCGCCGCCGTCCACGCGCAGCTCGGTCAGCGCGATGCCGCTGTCGGCGTCCATGCAGGTGAGCAGTTCGGCGCTTTGCAGCGCGATGGATTCCAGCGTGGCGCGGGCGATGTGGGCGCGGGTCGTGCCGCGCGTCAGGCCCACCAGGGTGCCGCGGGCGTAGGGGTCCCAGTGCGGTGCGCCCAGGCCGGCAAAGGCGGGGACCATGAAGACGTCGTCCGTGTCCGAGACGCTGGCGGCCAGGGATTCGATGTCTTCGGAGCGCTGGATGATGCCCAGGCCGTCGCGCAGCCATTGGACCGCGGCGCCGGCCACGAAGACGCCGCCTTCCAGCATGTAGGCGGGTTTCCATTTGTCCTGGCCGGGCTGAGGCAGGCCCCAGCCGACGGTGGACAGCAGGTTGTTCCTGGACTGGACGGGCTTGTCGCCGACGTTCATCAGCATGAAGCAGCCGGTGCCGTAGGTGTTCTTGGCCATGCCCGGCGTGAAGCAGGCCTGGCCGAAGGGGGCGGCCTGCTGGTCGCCCGCGACGCCGGCGATGGGCACGGAGCCGCCCAGCCATTCGGGCAGGGCGTCGCCGACGATGGCGCTGCTGGGCGCGATCTGGGGCAGGACGCTGCGCGGGATGTCCAGCAGCGCCAGGATGTCGTCGTTCCAGTCCTGCGTGTGCAGGTCAAAGAGCATGGTGCGCGAGGCGTTGCTGGGGTCGGTGCTGTGGACGGCGCCGCCGGTCAGTTGCCAGATGAGCCAGGTGTCGACGGTACCGAAGGCCAGCTCGCCGCGTTCGGCCATGCGGCGCGCGCCGGGCACGTGCTCCAGCAGCCATGCCAGTTTGGTGCCCGAGAAGTAGGCGTCCACGACCAGGCCGGTGCGCGCCTGCAGGAAGTCGCCGTGGCCGTCCTGGCGCAGCTTGTCGCACAGGGGCGCGGTGCGGCGGTCCTGCCAGACGATGGCGCGGGCCAGCGGGCGGCCGGTGGCGCGTTCCCAGATGAGGGTGGTTTCGCGCTGGTTGGTGATGCCGATGGCGGCGATGTCGGCCGCCGTGGCCCCGGCATTGCGCAGGGCCTCGCGGGCGACGTCGAGCTGGCTGTGCCAGATCTCGTTGGCATCGTGTTCGACCCAGCCCGGACGCGGGTAGTGCTGGCGGAATTCGCGTTGGCCGACGCCGCGGACCACGCAGTCGCGGTCGAACACGATGGCCCGGGAGCTGGTCGTGCCCTGGTCCAGGGCTAGGACAAATTCATTCGTCGTCACTGTTTTTCGCGCCGTTCAGGTGTGCCCCGGCCAGCGGGTCGAGGCGTCTAAAGGAGAAGGTCGATGCCATGCACAGCAGGCCGATGACGACAAAGCCCGCGACCACGTCGCTGACGGCCAGCGTTTCGGCGCCGCGCAATGACATGCTGATGTTCAGCGTGACCGCGGCCACCCCGACGCCCAAGGTGATGCCCAGTTGCTGCGCCATCGCCGAGAAGCTGCTGGCGCGGCTCATTTTGGAAGCGGGGATGTCGGCATAGGTTAGCGTATTTACCCCCGTGAACTGCAACGACCGGAAGAAGCCGCCCACCAGCAGGATGGCGATCATCAGCCACACCGGGGTGGCCGCATTGAAGGCGCCGCAAACGATGATGAAGGCGCCCGTCAGCAGCGCGTTCAGGGTCAGCACGCGCCGAAAGCCGAAGCGCTGCACGATGGGGGTGGCGACGAATTTCATCAGCAGCGCGCCGGCGGCGCTGGCGAAGGTGATGAGGCCGGCCGAAAACGGCGTGAGGCCGAAGCCCACCTGCAGCAGCATGGCCAGGAGGAACGGCGTGGCGCCCACGGCGAAGCGGCACAGGTTGCCGCCCAGGGTGGAGATGGCGAAAGTGGGGATCCGCATCAGGGACAGGTCGATGATGGGATGCTCGACGCGGCGGGCGTGCACGCCATAGAGCAGGCCGCAGACGATGCCCACGGCGATCAGGCCCAGCAGCATGGGCAGCGGCATCACGTCGCGGCCGATGGCCTCGAAGCCGCTGACCAGCGTAGCCAGGCAGGTGGCGCTGAGCAGGAACCCGATCCAGTCCAGCCGGGGCGTCCCTGTTTCGCGGATCTCCGCGACAAAGCGCAGCACGAGGCAGATGCCCAGGATGCCGATCGGGATGTTGATCAGGAAAATCCAGTGCCACGACATATACGTGACCATGAAACCGCCCAGCGGCGGGCCGATCACGGGCCCCAGCAGCGCCGGGATC
This sequence comes from Achromobacter sp. MFA1 R4, assembly GCF_900156745.1. NCBI lineage: Bacteria > Pseudomonadati > Pseudomonadota > Betaproteobacteria > Burkholderiales > Alcaligenaceae > Achromobacter > Achromobacter sp. MFA1 R4. The sequence goes on from NZ_LT707065.1 coordinate 2,585,873, forward strand.
GACAGGAAGGACATGGCCTTGAGCAGGTCGTGCTTGGGCACGGTGCGCAGCAGGATGATCCGCCCGACCGGCACCATCATGGCGCCCGCCATGCCCTGGACGATGCGCGCCAGCACGAGCTGCGGCAGGTCCTGTGATAGGGCGCAGGCGACGGAACTGAGGGTGAACAGGCCGATCGCGGCGATGAACACCCGCCGGGCGCCGTAGCGGTCGGCCGCCCAGCCGCTGATGGGCACGAAGACGGCGACGGCCAGCAGGTACGAGGTGATGGCCACGTTGAGCCGCACCGGGGTGGACCCCAACGCCCGGGCCATGGCGGGCAGGGCGGTCGCCACCACCGTGGCGTCCAGCATCTGCATGAAGAGCGCGCACCCGACAATGAAGGGGATCATGCGCGCCGCGCGTACCGCGTCCGGGGATGAAGGCGGGACGGGGCGGGCTGCGGCGGCGGATTCTGCGGGCATGTCGGAAGGCGGCGATGGGAGCCTGACGATTGTAACGCCGGGGATCGGGCCGCCGTGAAGTAAACTCCGGACATCTGCAACCTAATGAAATTGGTGCCATGGCAACCAACTACGAATCCGAGATCACCCAGTTCCTGAAGGACTACAAGCAATCCCACCCTGGCACCGAAGAGCGCCAGCGCGAGGGACGCGCCCGCCTCTGGGACAAGCCGCAGGACCAGGAATTGCTCGAAGGCTTCCGCGCGGCCCGCGTGCCGCAACGGCCGTACGTGTATCAGGCAGACTGATACCCTTGCGGCAAATATGGTCCAGACCCCCTCGGTGCCCGGCGATGCCCTGGCCAAGCTAGTGGAACCGTCCGTCGACAGCACGCCCGACACCATCGACAGCGTGGCGTTCGCGCGCCTGTATGGCGAGCCGCTGTTCCAGATGCCGACGGACCTGTACATCCCGCCCGATGCGCTGGAAGTCTTCCTCGAAGCGTTCGAAGGGCCGCTGGACCTGTTGCTCTACCTGATCCGCAAGCAGAACTTCAACGTTCTGGACATCCCCATGGCGGATGTCACGCGGCAGTATCTGTCGTATGTGGACCAGATCCGCATCACCAACCTCGAACTGGCCGCCGAATACCTGCTGATGGCGGCCATGCTCATCGAAATCAAGTCGCGCATGCTGCTGCCGGTCAAGAAGACCGACACCGGCGAAGAGCCCGAGGATCCCCGCGCCGAACTGGTCCGCCGCCTGCTCGAATATGAGCAGATGAAGCTGGCCGCCCAGAAGCTGGACAAGCTGCCGCAACTGGGCCGCGATTTTGTCAGCAGCCAGGCCGTGGCCGACCTGAGCGTCGAGCGCGCGCTGCCCGACGTCAGCGTGGACGACCTGCGCGCGGCTTGGGCCGACATCATGAAGCGCGCCAAGCTGAACCAGCACCATCACATCACGCGTGAGCAGCTCTCGGTGCGCGATCACATGACGCACATCCTGCGCCGGCTGAACGACGTGCGATTCATGGAGTTCGGCGACCTGTTCATGGAGCGCATCCGCGAGGGCGCGCCCGCGGCGGTCGTCGTCGTGCATTTCATCGCCATGCTGGAGCTGGCGCGCGAATCGTTGCTGGAGATCACGCAGGCCGAGCCGTATGCGCCGATCTACGTGCGCCTGGCCTACACCAGCGTGGCGGCGGTAGCGGCCTGATCCTATCGGGCTGCCACCCACCCCGGAGAGTCCCTTGAAAGTCGTACACACCATCCAGGAATTGCGGGATCACCTGCGCGGCCAGAACCGCGTGTCGTTCGTGCCCACCATGGGCAACCTGCACGAAGGCCACCTTGCGCTGATGAAGCTGGCGCGCCAGCACGGCGACCCCGTCGTGGCCAGCATTTTCGTGAACCGCCTGCAGTTCGGGCCGAACGAGGATTTCGACCAATATCCCCGCACGCTGGCCGCCGACATCGAAAAGCTCGAAGCGGCGCGCGACGTCTACGTGCTGTTCGCGCCCAACGAGCGCGAAATGTATCCCGAGCCGCAGAGCTACCGCGTGCAGCCCCCGGACGACCTGGGCGACATCCTGGAAGGCGAGTTCCGCCCCGGCTTTTTTGAGGGCGTCAGCACGGTCGTGCTCAAGCTGTTTTCCTGCGTGCAGCCGCGCGTGGCGGTCTTCGGCAAGAAGGACTACCAGCAGCTCATGGTGGTGCGCAACATGTGCCGTCAGTTCCAGTTGCCGGTCGAGGTGCTGGCCCACGAGACCGTGCGCGCGGCCGACGGCCTGGCGCTGTCGTCCCGCAACCGCTACCTGACCGACGCCGAGCGCGCCGAGGCGCCGGCCCTGTACGCCGAGCTGCAGGAGATCGGCCGCCGGCTGGCCGCTGGCGAACGCGACGCCGCCGCGCTGGAACGCGAAGCCGCCGACCGCCTGACGCGGCGCGGCTGGAAGGTGGATTACGTGGCCCTGCGCCGCCAGCGCGACCTCAAGCGCCCCGAGGCGGCCGACCTGCAGGCCGGCGAACCCGTCGTGGCGCTGGCCGCCGCCAAGCTGGGTTCCACGCGCCTGATCGACAACCTGGAGCTGGCCTACACGGCCTGATTTCCCGGCCCGCCGGGGAGGGGCGTTTTTATCCGCCCCTGTCAGAATTGCCAGCTTACGCATAGCGCGCTGGCGGCGCAGACTGCTTGCAATCCTCCGTTGCAAGCGAGTCGCCCCATGCTCTCTCCCCATCCCGATCTCGACACCGTCCTGTCCTCCCTGACCGCCCGCGAACGCCAGATCGTGGAGTACGTGGCGGCGGGCCGCGCCAACAAGGTCATCGCCATCGACCTGGGCATTTCCCTGCGCACGGTAGAGGCCCATCGGGCCCGCATCTTCGCCAAGCTCGACGCCCGCAACGCCATGCAGCTTGCCTGCCGCCTGTGCGCGCATGCCCGATCGGGCGCCTCGCCGGTGCCGGGGGCGCAACGCGCAGCCCACCACCCGCTGCCGCCGCCGGACCGACCGGCCCTGGATACCCGGGTCCTGCACGAGCCCGTCCGCGCCTACGACCCCTGTCCGCCTGCGCCGCCCGGTTCGCTTGCACCGCCCGGTTCGCCTGCGCCGTCCGGCCCGCAACGCGCAGGCGCGCATCCGCCCGAATCGAGCCCGAAATGAATCCGGGCCTGGCGAACATGGCGTCCGTCAGGCCCGGGCTATCTTGTGCCGGCAATGCGGCGGTCAGTTGTCGCGACGAGGCATCAAGGGCACTTGGGTGCCGGGGCGCTGGCCAATTCGTCGATCGGGTCCAGATCCGGCTGGCGGGTCAGGTTGTAGTTCAGGTTGGGAGTCTGGCCGCCGATGGATCGCACGCGCAGCACATTGTTGGCCGCGACCAAGAATTCCACGCGGACGTTGCCCTGGCCGTCCATCAGGATGACGCGGGGCGGGCGTTCGTCGGTGGCGTCCCAGCAGCCCTGCTCGGATACCGGCGGCCCCTTCTTGGGGTCGTTGTCCAGGTAGGCCGTGCGGCCGCGCCAACGGCCGTTGGGCGCCAGGGTCAGCGTCACGCGCTGCGCCGTGCACTGCATGGCCGGCGAAAAACACGGCAGGGTGCCCATATAGGTCTGGGGCTGCGGCACCAGGCTGTGCGTGATGCCGCTTTGCGCCGGGGCGGGGGCCGCGGCCGCCGGGGCCGATGCGCCGCCGGAGCCGCCCGCGCCGCTGTCGGCGCCTTCGGGCATGGCCTGGCCGTCTTCGGTGGTCTGGCCGGCCGGGACGGCCTGCTGATTCTGGTTCTGTTGACGGCGCGCGTCGGGCTTGAGCTCGATCTGCACCTGCGACGGGGCGCGGATGACGCTGCGGTAACCCGCGCCGGAGCCCTGATACTGCGCATCGGTGACGGTGCTTTCGGGGGGCAGGTCGTAATAGCCTTCGGCTTTCTGCTTGGCGCAGCCCGATACGCCTACCACGGTGCCCGCTATCAGCAGCCCCATGACGCTGAGTTTGCGGGAGCGGGAAACGATGTCGACGCGCGCGGCCATGGCAGCTTATCCGTGAATTGAGTCTGTCTCCGATTTTACGCACTTATGCGAAGATTCGATACGTTCCCCTAAGCCGTTCCAGGATATCGCCGGCGCTTATGCACAAATTACGACATGGCCGCGGGCGGCCACTCATCCCTTGCGCCATCGCCGGCAAGGCGGATGGGCAGGCGCTTGCAAACCTGAAACCGGCGTGACCGCGATGTGGCAAGTCTTCGACATGCCTTTGGGCGTTTTCATCGGCCTGGCCGCGCTGGCCGGCCTGTTCGTCGGCAACTGGCTGACGGTGCTGACCCATCGGCTGCCGCGCATGATGGAACGCGAATGGCAGGCGCAGTGCCTGGATGCCATGGGCAAGCCGCGGCCCGCGGACCGCTATGGCCTGCTGTCGCCGGCCTCGCATTGTCCTGCCTGCAAGGCGCCGGTCACCGGCGTGGGACGGCTCCCCGTGCTGGGCTGGCTGCTGCTGCGCGGGCGGTGCGCTGCCTGCCACGCGGCCATCGGGTGGCGCTATCCCGCCATCGAACTCCTGAGCTGCGCGCTGTTCGCGGCCTGCGCGGTGCGCTTTGGCGCGACGCCGATCGCCCTGGCGGCCATGGGCCTGTCGGCGGCCTTGGTGGCGCTGGCCTGGATCGACCTGGAATCGACGCTGCTGCCCGACGTCCTGACCCAGCCGCTGCTGTGGGCGGGCCTGCTGGTCAATCTGTTCGGGGCGTTCACCAGCCTGCAGACCGCGGTGATCGGCGCGGTGGCCGGCTATCTGTTCCTGTGGGTTATCTTTCATGTGTTCCGTCTGCTGACCGGGCGCGAAGGCATGGGCCAGGGCGACTTCAAGCTGCTGGCGGCGCTGGGCGCGTGGTTCGGCATCGAAGCCTTGCCCATGCTGCTGCTCAGCGCGTCGCTGGTGGGCGTGCTGATCGGCGGGGCGCTGACCCTGACCGGCCGCGCCAGCCGCGGCCAGCCCTTGCCCTTCGGACCGTATCTGGCGTTGGCGGGCCTGGTCATGCTGCTGCTGGGCGGCGACCAGGGCGTGCTGGGGTTCATGCGGTAGACGTGAACCCCGGCAGATGTGAACCCCGGCAGATGTGAACCGGATGGCCTGCGCGCCGGACTCGGCAAGGCAGCCGCCAGCAACGCAAACTGAGGAAAGGCAGCATGTTCAAGATCGGTCTTACGGGCGGCATCGGATCGGGCAAATCCCGCGTGGCGGACCTGTTGGCGCAGTGGGGCGCGGCCCTGGTCGATACCGACGCGATCGCGCATACGCTCACTGCCGCGGGGGGCGCCGCCATGCCGGCCATCGAACGCGAATTCGGTCCGCAGGCGCTGACGCCCGAGGGCGCGCTCGACCGCGCCTGGATGCGCGCGCAGGCGTTCGCCGACCCGCAGGTGCGGCGGCGCCTGGAGGCCGTGCTGCATCCTGCCATCGGCCGCGAGACCGAGCGCCAGGCCGCCGCCGCGCGCGGATCGTATCTCGTCTTCGTGGTGCCGCTGCTGGTCGAGTCCCTGGACCGTTGGCGCTCGCGCGTGGATCGTATCTGCGTGGTCGATTGCGATCCCGATACGCAGGTGGCCCGGGTGCGTCAGCGCAGCGGGCTGACGGAGCCTGACATCCGGCGTATCATGGCGGCACAGGCTGCGCGGGCACGCCGGCTGGAGGTCGCCGATGACGTCATACTCAACGACGCCACGACAACGCCGGACCAGTTGCGCGCGCGGGCGTTGATCCTGCATGACCGCTGGCTGGCGCTGGCGGCCACGACGGGCCGGTAAGCCAGCGGCTGCCGGCAACCCTGAAAATTCTTGGCCCCGCCGGCCAACCACTGATAGGGCCTGTAAAACAGCGTGATCGTCTACGAATATCCCTTCAATGAGCGCATCCGTGCTTATCTGCGGCTGGAATACCTGTTCGACAGGCTGTTCTTCTTTGCTCGCGAGGGTGACTCACGCCAGCATCAGGTTGCCGTCACGTCACTGTTCGATCTGCTCGATGCGTGCGAACGCACCGACGTGAAGGGATCGGTGCTGCAAGACCTCGAACGCCAGCGACTCGCGCTGGTCGGCCTGCGCGATCATCCCGGCGTGGCGCAGGACGCGCTCGAAAGCATGTTGCGCGATCTGGAAAAGGTGGCCGGCGCGCTGGCCGCGCCCGGCAAGACCGGCCAATCGCTGCGCGAAAACGAATGGCTCACCAGCCTGCGCGGCCGGCTGTCGGTGCCGGGCAGCGCCACGCAGGTGGACATGCCTTCCTACTATGCCTGGCAGAACAAGTCCGAAGCCGCCCGGTGCGCGGATCTGCAGGCCTGGGTGTCGCCCTTCGTGGCGCTCTATGACGGCCTGACGCTGGCGCTGCGCCTGTTGCGCGAGTCCGGGCGCAAGACCGACATCGTCGCCGAGCAGGGCGCCTACCAGCAGATGCTGGGCGGCAAGCAGTTCCAGCTCCTGCGCGTCTGGGTGGATCCCACGCAAGGGGTCTTTCCCGAGATCAGCGCCAATAAGTACATGATCTGGATACGTTTTTCCACCCAGGACGGGGAGTTCAAGCCCCAGCAGGTGGCGCGCGACGTGCCTTTCGCGATGACCCTGTGCAGTTCGTAGGCGCAAGTTACGCACGGTTTCGCTGCCCGGATAGCTGTTGCGGGTAGTTTCAGCCTGAGGGCCCCGGGCGTCGAAACCGGGACGGTCTAGTAGACAATACGGCTTTCCTTCCGAGTGTGCCGGAACCGTTTCCATGTCCGATAGCCGTCCTGTATCCCCATCCGCCCGCTGGAGCCGCCGCCGCATCGTCGGCCTGGTCCTGCTGCTGCTCGTTGTTGCGGCAATCGCCTGGATGGTGCTGCGGCCTTCGGCCAAGCAGGGCGGACCCGGCGGGCGCCCCGGCGGCAGGCCGCCCATGGCGGCCATGGCCAACATGCCCGTCCCGGTTCGTATCGCCACCGCCACCCAGCAGGACATCGACATCTTCCTGCGCTCGCTGGGCACCGTCACCGCCTACAACACCGTCACCGTCAGAAGCCGCGTCAGCGGCGAGCTGGTGGACGTTGCCTTCCAGGAGGGCCAGCAGGTCAAGGCCGGCGACCTGCTGGCGCAGGTCGATCCGCGCGCGTTCCAGGTTGCCCTGGACCAGGCCCGCGGCACGCAGATGCAGAACCTCGCGCAGCTTGAAAACGCCCGGCGCGACCTGCAGCGCTACCAGGCCCTGTACAAGCAGGACTCCATCGCCCGCCAGCAGGTCGACACGCAGGCCGCGCTGGTGCGCCAGTACGAGGGCGCGGTCAAGAGCGACCAGGCCAACGTCGACAACGCCAAGCTGCAGCTCGACTACGCGCGCATCACCGCGCCCATCAGCGGGCGGCTCGGCCTGCGCCAGGTCGACCGCGGCAACCTTGTTTCCAGCTCGGACACCAACGGCCTGGTGGTGATCACCCAGACCCAGCCGATTTCCGTGGTGTTCACGCTGCCTGAAACCCAGTTGCCCGACGTGCGCGCCGAACTGGCGGCCGGCAAGACGCTGACGGTCGATGCCTATGACCGGGCCGACACCCGCCGCATTGCCTCGGGCATCCTGGAAACGCTGGACAACCAGATCGACGTCGCGACCGGGACGCTCAAGCTCAAGGCCCGGTTCGACAATACCGACGACGCGCTTTTCCCGAACCAGTTCGTCAACGTGCGGCTGCACGTCCTGACCCGCAAGAACGTGACCGCCATTCCGACGGCGGCCGTGCAGCAAGGCTCGGCCGGCGCGTTCGTGTTCCTGGTGCAGCCCGACGACACGATCGCGGTGCGCCAGGTGAAGCTGGGCGCCATCAACAGCGGCATGGTCGCCGTCAATGAAGGCCTGCAGCCGGGCGACCGCGTCGTCACCGAAGGCACCGACCGCCTGCGCGCGGGCGCCAAGGTGGAAATCGTGGGCGGCGCCCAGGTCATCCCCGCCACCCGCGACAAGACGCTGGGCGCGGGCGCGCCGGCCGGCACCACGCCCGCCTCCAAATAAGCCGAGAACGCCGTGAGCCCGTCGCGCCTTTTCATCCTGCGCCCCGTGGCCACCACGCTGTCGATGGTGGCCATCCTGATCGCGGGCCTCATCGCCTACCGGTTCCTGCCCGTTTCCGCGTTGCCGGAAGTGGACTACCCGACCATCCAGGTCGTGACGCTGTACCCCGGGGCCAGTCCCGACGTGATGACCTCCCTGGTCACCTCGCCCCTGGAGCGGCAGTTCGGCCAGATGCCCGGCCTGAACCAGATGTCGTCCACCAGTTCGGGCGGCGCGTCGGTCATCACGCTGCAGTTCAACCTGACCCTGCCGCTGGACGTGGCCGAGCAGCAGGTGCAGGCGGCGATCAATGCCGCGTCCAACCTGCTGCCGTCCGACCTGCCGGTGCCGCCCACCTACAACAAGGTCAACCCCGCGGACGCGGCCGTGCTGACGCTGGCGATCACCTCGCCCACCATGCCGCTGCCGCAGGTGCGCGATCTGGTCGACACGCGCGTTGCGCAGAAGCTGTCGCAGATTCCCGGCGTGGGCCTGGTCAGCGTGGCGGGCGGCCAGCGGCCGGCCGTGCGGGTCCAGGTGAACCCGCAGGCGCTGGCGGCCAATGGCCTGTCGCTGTCGGACCTGCGCACCGCCATCGTCGGCGCCAACGTCAACCAGCCCAAGGGCAACCTGGACGGGCCGCAGCGCTCCACCACCATCAATGCCAATGACCAGCTCAAGTCGCCCACCGACTACAACAGCCTGATCATCGCGTACAAGAACGGCGCGCCGCTGCGCCTGGCCGACGTGGCGCGCGCCGTCGAAGGCGCGGAAGACACCCGGCAGGCCGCGTGGGCCGGCGACAAGCCCGCCATCCTGCTGAACATCCAGCGCCAGCCGGGGGCCAACGTGATCGACGTGGTCGACCGCATCCAGGCGCTGATGCCGCAACTGCGCGCCGCGCTGCCCGCCACGCTGGACGTGGCCGTGGTGTCCGACCGCACCCAGACCATCCGCGACTCCGTCGCCGACGTGCAGTTCGAGATGCTGCTGGCGGTGGGGCTGGTGGTCATGGTGACCTTCATCTTCCTGCGCAGCCTGACGGCCACGCTGATCCCCAGCGTCGTCGTGCCGCTGTCGCTGGTGGGCACCTTCGGGATCATGTATCTGGCGGGCTTTTCCATCAACAACCTGACGCTGATGGCGCTGACGATCGCCACGGGCTTCGTGGTGGACGACGCCATCGTCATGATCGAAAACATCGCGCGCCACATCGAAGAAGGCGAGAAGCCGATGCAGGCCGCGCTCAAGGGCGCCTCGCAGATCGGCTTCACGCTGATCTCGCTGACCCTGTCGCTGATCGCCGTGCTGATCCCGCTGCTCTTCATGACGGAGGTCGTGGGCCGGCTGTTCCGCGAATTCGCGATCACGCTGGCGGTGGCCATCCTGATTTCCCTAGTGGTGTCGCTGACCCTCACCCCCATGATGTGCGCGCGCCTGCTGCGCCCGGAATCCGAAACCCGGCACGGACGCTTTCACCAGGCCACGGGCGCCTTCATCGACCGCGTCATCGCCGCGTATGACCGCATGTTGCAGGTCGTGCTGCGCCATCAGACGCTGACCCTGGTGGTGGCGGTGGCCACGTTCGCGTTGACCGTGCTGCTGTACCTCGTGGTGCCCAAGGGCTTTTTCCCGCAGCAGGACACGGGCCTTATCCAGGCCATCACGCAGGCGCCGCAGTCCATCTCCTTTGCCGCCATGTCCGAGCGCCAGCAGGCCGCCGCCCGGCTGGTGCTGGAAGATCCCGACGTGCAGGCCGTGTCGTCGTTCATTGGCGTGGACGGCAGCAACGCCACGCTCAGCGCCGGCCGCATGCAGATCGCGCTGAAACCTCAGGCCGAGCGCAGCAGCGACCTGCGCGCCGTGATGGCCCGGCTGCAGGAGACCCTGAACCGCCAGGACGGCCTGACCGTCTACATGCAGCCGGTGCAGGACCTGACCATCGAAGACCGGGTTAGCCGCACGCAGTATCAGATGACCCTGTCCAATCCGGACCTCAAGGTCCTGAGCGAATGGACGCCCAAGCTGGTCGACCGCCTGCGCAGCGTGCCCGGGCTGATGGACGTCACCGACGACCTGCAGGACGACGGCCTGCAGACCTGGGTCGAGATCGACCGCGACGCGGCCTCGCGCCTGGGCATCACGGCCGCCGTCATCGACGAGGCGCTCTACAACGCCTTCGGGCAGCGGCTGATTTCCACGATCTTCACGCAGTCCAACCAGTACCGGGTGGTGCTGGAGGTGCAGCCGCAGTTCCAGATGTCGCCCAGCGCGTTGGGCCAGATCCACGTGCCCACGTCCTCGGGGGCGCAGGTGCCGCTGTCGTCCGTGGCGCACATCAGCGAAGGCAGGACGGTGCTGGCCGTCAACCGGCTCGACCAGTTCCCCATGGTGACGGTGTCGTTCAACCTGGCGCCGGGCGCGTCGCTGTCCGATGCGGTGCAGAACATCGCGGCGGCCGAGGCCGAAATCGGCATGCCGGCCGGGGTGGAAACGCGCTTCCAGGGCGCGGCGCTGGCGTTCCAGAATTCGCTGTCCAGCACGCTGTGGCTGATCCTGGCCGCCGTGGTCACGATGTACATCGTGCTGGGCGTGCTGTACGAAAGCTACATCCATCCCATCACCATCCTGTCCACGCTGCCGTCCGCGGGCGTGGGGGCGCTGCTGGCGCTGCTGATCAGCGGCACCGAGCTCGACATGATCGGCATCATCGGGATCATCCTGCTGATCGGCATCGTCAAGAAAAACGCCATCATGATGATCGACTTCGCGCTGGACGCCGAGCGCAAGCGCGGCCTGTCGCCCCGCGAGGCCATCCACGAGGCCGCGCTGCTGCGCTTTCGGCCGATTCTCATGACCACACTGGCCGCGCTGTTCGGCGCGTTGCCGCTGATGCTGTCCACCGGCACGGGCGCTGAATTGCGCCAGCCGCTGGGCCTGGTCATGGTGGGCGGCCTGTTGCTGTCGCAGGTGCTGACGCTGTTCACCACCCCCGTCATCTACCTGATGTTCGACCGCATGTCGCGCCGCTGGCGCGGCGCCGCGTCGGCGCCCGCCGGAGACGCCCGATGATCCTGTCGGCCCCGTTCATCGTCCGGCCAGTGGCGACCACGCTGCTGAGCCTGGCGGTCGTGATGGCCGGCATGCTGGCGTTTTTCCTGTTGCCGGTGGCCCCGCTGCCGCAGGTCGATATCCCCACCATTTCCGTGTCGGCCAGCCTGCCCGGCGCCAGCCCCGAGACCATGGCGTCCAGCGTCGCCACGCCGCTGGAGCGGTCGCTGGGCAGCATCGCGGGCGTCACGGAAATGACGTCGCGCAGCTCGCAGGGCTCCACCCGCATCACGCTGCAGTTCGACCTGTCGCGCGACATCAACGGCGCCGCGCGCGACGTGCAGGCGGCCATCAACGCGGCGCGCTCGCTGCTGCCCACCGGCCTGCGCAGCAATCCCACGTATCACAAGTCCAATCCGTCCGACGCGCCGATCATGACGCTGGCGCTGACGTCCGGCACGCTCAGCCAGGGCCAGCTCTACGATCTGGCCTCCACCATCGTGGCGCAGAAGCTCTCGCAGGTGGACGGCGTGGGCGAAGTCACGGTCGGCGGCAGTTCGCTGCCCGCCGTGCGTGTCACGGTGCTGCCCGGGGCGCTGGCCAACCAGGGCGTGTCGCTGGACGAGCTTCGCGCCACGCTGGCCAACGCCAATGCCAACCGGCCCAAGGGCGTGCTCGAGAACGACCGCTACCACTGGCAGATCATGGTCAGCGACCAGCTCAGCCGGGCCGAACAATACCGGCCGCTGATCGTGGCCTGGCGCGACGGCAGGCCGGTGCGCGTCTCCGACGTGGCCAGGGTCGAGGACTCGGTCGAAGACCTCTACCAGACCGGCTTCTACAACGACCGCAACGCCATCCTGATGGTCGTGCGGCGGCAGGCGGACGCCAACATCATCGAAGCCGTGGACGCCGTGCGCGCGCAGCTTCCGGTGCTGCAGGCGCTGATGCCGGCCGACGTCAGCATGACGGTCGCGCAGGACCGCACCCCCAGCATCCGCGCGTCGCTCCACGAGGCCGAGCTGACGCTCGTCATCGCCGTGGGACTGGTGGTGCTGGTGGTGCTGCTGTTCCTGCGCCGCTGGCGGGCGGCCATCATCCCCAGCGTGGCGGTGCCGGTGTCGCTGATCGGCACGTTCTGCATCATGTACCTGTGCGGCTACACGCTGAACACCATCTCGCTCATGGCCCTGATCGTGGCCACGGGCTTCGTGGTGGACGACGCCATCGTGGTGCTCGAAAACATCATGCGGCACGTCGAGCGCGGCATGTCGCCGATGCGCGCCGCGCTGCGCGGTTCGCGCGAGGTGGGCTTCACGGTGCTGTCGATGAGCCTGTCGCTGGTGGCGGTGTTCATTCCCATCCTGCTGATGGGCGGCGTGGTCGGACGCCTGTTCCGCGAGTTCGCCGTGACCCTGTCGGCCGCCATCCTGGTGTCGCTGGTGGTGTCGCTGACGCTCACGCCCATGATGTGCGCGCGCCTGCTGCGCCCGGAGCCCAAGGATGAGAAGCCGCAGGGCCGCCTGGCGCGCTGGTCCGAGCGCGCCTTCGAGTCCATGCAGGACGGCTACCGCGTGTCGCTGGGCTGGGCGCTGGCGCACGGCCGCCTGATGATGCTGACGCTGGCGGTCGCTGTGGGCCTGAACATCTACCTGTACACCGTGGTGCCCAAGGGCTTCTTCCCGCAGCAGGACACCGGCCAGCTCCTGGGATTTTTCCGCGTGGACCAGGGCACGTCGTTCCAGGCCACGGTGCCCAAGCTGGAGGCGCTGCGCAAGGTGGTGCTGGCCGACCCGGCCGTGCAGAGCATGACGGGCTACGCGGGCGGACGCGGCGGCAGCAACAGCAGCTTCATGCAGATCCAGCTCAAGCCCCTGGAAGAACGCAAGGTGTCGGCCGACGTGGTCATCAACCGCCTGCGCGCCAAGCTGCAGAACATGCCGGGCGCGCGCATGTTCCTGGTGTCGCAGCAGGACATCCGCATCGGCGGACGCCAGAGCCAGGGTTCGTACGACTACACCCTGATGTCCGGCGACCTGCAACTGCTGCGCACCTGGATGCCCAAGGTGCAGCAGGCCATGGCCAAGATCCCGGAGATCACCGACGTCGACGCCGACGTCGAGGACCGGGGCCGCGAGATCAACCTGGTCATCGACCGGGAAGCCGCGACGCGGCTGGGCATCAGCATGGCCACCATCTCCACGGTGTTGAACAATTCATTCAGCCAGCGCCAGGTGTCGGTCATGTATGGGCCGCTCAACCAGTACCACGTGGTGCTGGGCGTGGACCCGAAGTTCGCGCAGGACATCGAATCGCTGCGCCAGGTCGAGGTCATCACGGCGGACGGCGCGCGCGTGCCGCTGTCGGCGTTCACCAAGCTCGAAAACGCCAACGCGCCGCTCAGCGTCAGTCACCAGGGCCTGTTCGTGGCCGACACCATCTCGTTCAGCCTCGCGCCCGGCGTGTCGCTGGGGCAGGCGACGGCCGCGATCGACAACGCCGTGGCCCGCATCGGCCTGCCGTCCGACCAGATCCAGGCGGGCTTCCAGGGCACCGCCGCCGCGCTGCAGGAAACGCTGGCGCAGCAGCCCTGGCTGATCCTGGCCGCGCTGGTCACCATGTACATCGTGCTGGGCATCCTGTACGAGAGCTTCGTTCATCCGCTCACCATCCTGTCCACCCTGCCGTCGGCGGGCCTGGGCGCGCTGCTCGCGCTGCTGCTGGTGCGCTACGACTTCACGCTGATCGCGCTGATCGGGGTGTTCCTCCTGATCGGCATCGTCAAGAAGAACGCGATCATGATGGTGGACTTTGCGCTGGACGCCGAGCGCCACCACGGCATGACGCCGCGCGACGCCATCTTCCAGGCGTGCCTGACGCGCTTTCGCCCCATCATGATGACGACCATGGCGGCCATCTTCGGCGCGCTGCCGCTGGTGCTGGCCACCGGCGCGGGCGTCGAAATGCGCCAGCCGCTGGGCATTACCATCGTGGGCGGCCTGGTGCTGAGCCAGATCCTGACGCTGTACACCACGCCCGTGGTCTATCTTTACCTGGACCGCTTCCGCCTGTGGGCCGCGCGCCGGCGCGCCTCGCGGGGCGGGAAATCCGCTTCCATCGAACACACATGATCCGTACCAAGCCGTTTCCCCACGCCTGCCTTCCCCGCGCCGCGGCCACGATTGCGCTGTGCGCGCTGCTGGGCGCCTGCGCGGTCGGGCCCGACTACCAGCGCCCGGCGCTGGACGTGGGCGCCGCCTACAAGGAAGGCCAGGTCGAAGTGCCCGGCTGGAAACCGGCGCAGCCGCGCGACCAGGCCGAGCGCGGCGAATGGTGGAAAGTCTATGACGACTCCGTCCTGAACGGGCTGATGGACCGGCTGAACGCGTCCAACCAGACCATCGCCCAGGCCGTGGCCAACTACCGCCAGGCGCTGGGACTGGTGCGCGGCGCGCGCTCGGGCTTTTATCCCACCGTCGGGGCCGGGGCAGGGATGACGCGCGCGGGCAGCGGCAGCCAGAGCGGCTCGTCGTCCGGATCGGGCAGCAGCGTGTACAACCAGTATTCGGTCACCGGCAGCGTGAGCTGGGAGCTGGACCTCTGGGGACGCGTGCGCCGCAGCGTCGAATCCTCGGAAGCCAGCGCGGCCGCCAGCCTGGCCGACCTGGGCGCGACCCGCTTGAGCGCGCAGGCGGCGCTGGCCCAGACCTATCTGCAATTGCGCGTGCTGGACGAGCAGAAGCGCCTGCTGGACGCGACCGTGGCCGCCTATGAAAAGTCCTTGCAGCTCACGCAGAACCGCTACGAGGTCGGCGTCGCGGGCCAGGCCGACGTGGCCGTGGCGCGCACGCAGCTCGAAAGCACGCGCGCGCAATCCATCGACCTGGACTGGCAGCGCGGGCAGTACGAGCACGCGATCGCCGTGCTGATGGGCCAGGCGCCGTCGCAGTTCAGCCTGCCGCCGGCGGTCTTCGCGCTGAAGCTGCCGCAGATACCGGTCGGCCTGCCGTCCGAGCTGCTGGAGCGCCGTCCCGACGTGGCGGCCGCCGAACGCCGCGCCGCCGCCGCCAATGCGCAGATCGGCGTGGCGCAGTCCGCCTGGTTCCCTAGCCTGATCCTGTCGGCCGACGGCGGCTTTCGCAACGGCGAGTTCGCCGAGCTGCTGACCGCGCCCGCGCGCTTCTGGTCCCTGGGCCCGGCGCTCGCCTTGACGATCTTCGACGGCGGCGCGCGCGAGGCTCAGGTCGAACAGGCCCGCGCATCGTACGACGCGCAGGCGGCGGCCTACCGCCAGGCAGCCCTGACCGGCCTGCGCGAGGTCGAGGACTACCTGATCCAGCTACGCGTGATGGAACAGGAGCAGATCGTGCAGCGCCGCGCGCTGGAATCGGCGCGCGAATCGCTGCGCCTGATCCAGAACCAGTACAAGGCCGGCCTGGTCGACTACCTGAGCGTGGCCGTGGTGGACGCCACGGCGCTCAACAGCGAACGCAACGCCCTGAGCCTGCTGGGCGACCGGCTGCTGGCCAGCGTCAACCTGATCGTCGCGCTGGGCGGCGGGTGGGAAGGTCTGCCGGCGGAGCAGACCGCGCGCGTGGACGCGGCGCAGACCCCGGGGCCGCAGGCTTCCGGGTCGCAGAGTCTCCCGGCCCAGTCCCCGGCGCCCCGGTCTCCCTAGTTGCGGCGGTTAAGGCTCCGCACGGGCATCCCGGTGCGCTGACGGCAGGCCGCCGGCCGAGCGATCCGCGCCGTCCTACAGTCCGACCGCCTTCAAATCCGGCCGCTGGCGGTGCCAGTCGGTCACGGCCTGGAACGCCATGCCGATCTTGCCGAGCACGCCTTCGTCATTGGGCTTGCCCAGCAACTGCACGCCCAGCGGCAGGCCGTCGGCGGTGAAACCCGCGGGCAGGGCCAGGCCGGATGCATTGACGTAGTTGCCGGCGCGCGTGAAGGCGGCCAGCGGCGTGGCCGCTTCGTCCACCTCGTCCAGCCGGCGCGCGCCGAAGGGCGTGCTGGGGGTGAGCACCGCGTCAAAGTCGCTCATCCAGTCCAGCCAGTCCCGGCGCGCCTGCGCGTGCGCCTGCAGCGCGGCGATGTAGTCGGCGGCCGACAGGCCCTTGCCCGACAGCACGCGGGCGCGCACGTACTGGCCGATGGGCTGGGCGGAATCTTCGATGTAGCCGCGGTGGACGGCATAGGCCTCGGCGGCGATGATCTGGCCGTTGCGCTGCATCATCTCGCGGAAATCGAAGGGCAGGGGCGTCTCCGTCACTTCCGCGCCCAGTGCGGCGAGCACCCGCCGCGCGTCGTCCAGCGCGGACAGCGCGTCGGCGTCCACGGCGATCGGATGCTGGGAAAGCGGCATCAGGGCGATGCGCACGCCGCGCAGCGGCTGCGCGCCGGGGGCGGGCTCGCGGTATTGGAAGGCCGGGATGCCCAGCGTCAGCGGATCCTGCGCATCGGGGCCCGCCATCAGGGCGGTCAGCAGCATCGCGTCGCGCGCGTCGCGCGTCAGCGGACCCAGGGTGTCCAGGGTGGTCGACAGCGCCACGGCGCCATGCAGGCTGATCAGTCCGCGCGAGGTCTTCAGGCCGGTCACGCCGTTGAGCGCCGCCGGTATCCGCACCGAGCCGCCGGTGTCCGACCCCAGCGCCGCGGGCGTCAGGCCGGCCGCGACGGCCACGCCCGACCCGCTGGACGAGCCGCCCGGCACGCGCGGCTGCTGCAGGTCCCAGGGATTGCGCGGCGTGCCCATGACCGGGTTGGTGCCCCAGCCGCCGAAGGCGAACTCCACCATGTGGGTCTTGCCCAGCATCACCATGCCCGCATTCAGCAGGCGCGCGACGGCGGTGGCGGTGACGCCGCTGCGCCGTTCGCGCCAGGCCTCGGAACCTGCTGTGGTGATCTGCCCCTGGATGTCGCACAAGTCCTTGACCGCCACCGGCACCCCGTCCAGGGGGCCGAGCAGGCCATAGCCCGCGCGCCGGCGCGCATCGGCGGCTTCGGCAAGCCGCAGGGCGCCCGCGCTGTCCACGCTGACGAAGGCGCCCAGCGCCGGATTGGCCTGGGCGATGCGGTCCAGAAAGTGGCGCGTCAGTTCCACCGAGCTGTAGCGGCCCTGGGCCAGGCCCTCCGCCAGTTCGGCCATCGTGGCAAATGCGATTTCAGACATGGTTTCCTCGGTTCGATGCCATGAGTCTTTCTGCCAGACTCAACAGGCCCGTCCGCCCGCGGCGGTCGGCGTCGGCAACAGGGTGCCTGGGCGCGTCGATCCGGTCTATGCGCGCTTTCCCGCCCGGACGCAAACGAAACGGCCCATGCGCATGGCATGGGCCGTTCCGGTGCGCAAAGCGCGAAATGCGCGAAATGCGCGAAAGACGGTTAGAGGATGGCGCGTATCCCGGCGATGCCGTGCGCGCCGTGCCGCAGCGCCTGCGAAACCGTCTGCGTGGATTGCCCGCCCAGCGCAAACACCGGAATGCCGGCGTCGCGGTTGCCTTCGACGAAACCGTCCCAGCCCAGGGTCGGCGCGCCGGGATGGCTGGGCGTATCCAGCACGGGGCCGAGCACGGCGAAGTCCGCGCCCAGTTCGCGGGCATGGACGACCTGCGCGTTGTCGTGCGCGGACACGCCGACCAGGGCGGTCTTGGGCAGTTCGGGACGCGCGGACAGACGCAGGGCGTCCGCTGTGCGCAGGTGCACGCCGTCGGCCTCCTTCCACCAGGCGACGGGATGGATGCTGTTGACCAGCACGCGCGCGCCGGCGGCGCGGCAGCGTTTCAGCACCTGTTGCAGCACTTCGTGCAGCGAGCTGGCGCCCACGCCGTCCGGCCATTGCGGCTCGCGGAACTGCACCAGCCGCACGCCGCGCGCCAGCGCCGCCTCAAGCCGGCCCAGGAACGGCGCGATGCCCGCGCGCGAGCCGATGGCGCTGATGCCGTAGGTGGTGGGCAATTGCAGCCAGCGCAGCGGCGGCAGGGTGGCGGGCAACAGATCCCCCACCGATGCCGCGTTGGCCGGGTCCACCCACTCCAGGCGCTGGTTCTCCAGGCTTTGCGGGTCGCCCTCCCAGCCGGTGACGTGGCAGAACGCCAGCCGCACGGTGGTGTGCGGGTAGGCGTGGACATAGGTGACCCAGGGGCGCGATTGCGTGACGCGGATGCCGATTTCTTCCTGCAGTTCGCGCGCCAGCGCCTGCAGCACCGTTTCGCCGGGTTCGAGCTTGCCGCCGGGCAGCTCCCACCAGCCCGACCAGGGCTTGTCTTCGGGGCGCTGGCCCAGCAGCAGTTTGCCGTCGGGGCGCAGGATCAAGCCGGCGGCGACGTCGACGATCTTCTCAGACATGGCGGGCCGCCCAGTCGCGCGCGAATTGATAGGCCACGCGGCCCGAGCGCGAGCCGCGCTCGATCGTCCATTGCAGCGCCTCGGTGCGCGACGGCTCGATGTGCGCTTCGGGGCAGCCCAGTTCGCGCAGCCAGTGGTACACGATGTCCAGGTAGTCGTCCTGCTTGAACGGATAGAACGACAGCCACAGGCCGAAGCGCTCGGACAGCGAGATTTTTTCCTCGACGGTTTCGCCGGGGTGGATCTCGCCGTCGGGCTGGTGCTTGGCCTGAAGGTTTTCGCTCATGTATTCCGGCATCAGGTGGCGCCGGTTGGACGTGGCGTAGATCAGCACGTTGTCGCCCGAGGCCGACACCGAGCCGTCCAGCACCGACTTGAGCGCCTTGTAGCCGGCCTCGCCTTCCTCGAACGACAGGTCGTCGCAGAACACGATGAAGCGCTCGGGCCGCGCGGCGACCAGTTCGACGATGTCGGCCAGGTCGCCCAGGTCGGACTTGTCGACTTCGATCAGGCGCAAGCCGCGGTCGCCGTAGGCGGCCAGCATGGCTTTGACCAGCGAACTCTTGCCCGTGCCGCGCGCGCCGGTCATGAGCACGTTGTTGGCGGGCTTCTTTTCTAGGAACTGCAGCGTGTTGCGGTCGATGGTGGCCTTCTGGCGCTCGATGTGCTGCAGGTCCTGCATGTCGATGCGCGCCACGTGGCGCACGGCGTCCAGCCAGCCGCGCGCGCCGCGTTTGCGCCAGCGAAACGCATGGGCCGTCCAGTCGATCTCGGGCGGGGCCGGCGGCAGGAAGGCTTCCAGTTGCGCCAGCACGCGCTCGGCGCGCTGGATGAGGGTGGTGAACTCGGTGGCCGTCATGTCGATCAGGAGCGGTAGTCGGCGTTGATCGACACGTATTCGTGCGAGAAGTCGCAGGTGTAGACGGTGTCGCTCACCTGGCCGCGGCCCAGCGCGATGCGCACCGAGATCTCGGCCTGCTTCATGACGCGCTGGCCGTCGGCTTCCTGGTAGTCGGGGTTGCGGCCGCCATTCTTGGCCACCAGCACGTCGTCCAGCCACAGGCGGATGTTGGACACGTCCAGGTCGTCGATGCCGGCGTAGCCGACGGCGGCCAGGATGCGGCCCAGGTTGGGGTCCGAGGCAAAGAAGGCGGTCTTGACCAGCGGCGAGTGCGCCACGGCGTAGGCGACCTTCAGGGCCTCTTCGGTGGTGCCGGCTTCTTCGACGCGGATGGTCATGAACTTGGTGGCGCCTTCGGCGTCGCGCACGATCTTGGTGGCCAGGTCCAGCGCGGCGGCCGTCAGGGCCTCGCGCACGGCGGCGTAGGCGGCGTCGGACTCGCTGTCGACGTTGACGCCCGACTTGCCGGTGGCGGCGATGATGAAGGAGTCATTGGTGGAGGTGTCGCCGTCGACCGTGATGCGGTTGAACGAGGCGTCGGCGATTTCCACGGCCAGCTTGCGCAAGAGGGGCTGGGCGATGCCGGCGTCGGTGGCCAGGAAGCTCAGCATGGTGGCCATGTTGGGCCGGATCATGCCGGCGCCCTTGCTGATGCCGGTGAAGGTGACCGTCTTGCCGTCGATCTGCACCTGGGCCGAGGAGATCTTGGGCAGCGTGTCGGTGGTCATGATGCCGTGGGCGGCGCTGGACCAGTGGTCGGCGGCCAGGTCGGCGATTGCGGCGGGCAGGCCGGCGACCAGGCGGTCCAGGGGCAGCGGTTCCAGGATGACGCCGGTGGAGAACGGCAGGATCTGGGCGGCCGGCACGCCCAGCAGCTTGCCCAGCGCGTCGCAGGTGTCCTTGGCCTTTTGCAGGCCCTCTTCGCCAGTGCCGGCGTTGGCGTTGCCCGTGTTGATGACCAGCGCGCTGATCGGGCCGCCGGCGGTCAGGTGGGCCTGGCAGACCTGCACGGGGGCGGCGCAGAAGCGGTTGCGCGTGAAGACGCCCGCCACGCTGGTGCCTTCGGCCAGGCGGAACACCGTCAGGTCGCGCCGGTTGGCCTTGCGGATGCCGGCCTCGGTGACGCCGATTTCTACGCCGGCAACAGGAAAAATTTCGGACTCGGAGGGGATCTGCAGATTAACGGCCATGACTTCGTCTCTTGGAGTGAGCGGGACGGAACCGCCGCCAGGCACGGCGGCGTGCGGGAAAGCTTCGTATTATCCCACCGGATCCGGGGGCGGGGGCCGGCCCCCTCGGCAATCCGAGGGGAGCCGCGTCCGGCCCGCGCGCGGGCCGATGGCCGCGTCAGGGGCCGATGCGCATCGCGGCCACGTCCAGCACCCCGGCTTCCCGGTTGCTCAGCACGCTGCGAACCGTGCCGTCGGGCGCCTGGAGCACGGACTTGCCCGCCGGGACGTCTTCGCCGCCGGCACGGCGCGCCGAGCGCCCGCGCGAGGGCGAGAACAGCAGGTCGCCCGGCTGCGCGCCCTGCAGGCGGGGGCTGGCGGCCAGCACGCGCGTGCCGGGCGGATAGGTCATCTCGCCCAGCACGGTGTCGCGAGCCGCGAGACCTTCGAACCCCAGCATCCGGCGCTGGGCGTCCAGTTGCAGGTCGACCTTCAGCAGCGGAATCTGCGCCACCGTCATGGAATCGCTGCCCTCGGTGCGCAGCAGCCAGCGCGGCGCCGTGCCGGCCTTGTCTATCGGGGTGCCGCGGGCGGCCGCCTCGACTTTCAGCCAGGCGCCGGCGGGCACGGGCTGCTGGTCCAGCGTATTGCCGACGGCGAGGTGGCAGCTGGAGAACTGGGGATGGCCGTCATGCAGCACGAATTCGATGCGATGGCCGTGGGCGCAGAGCCAGCCCTCCAGCGCCTGGTCGCGGGCGATCTCGGCCGACAGGGTTTCAGGCTGCTTGGCGGTGGCGGGGTAGCGGAACAGCCGCGTGGCCGCGACGCCCTGGATCAGCGCGGGATGGGCGTCCGGAAAGACCGCCCGGTCGAACGAGGCCAGGTCGCCCGGCGCGCCCAGGCGCAGCGTGGTGCCGGCGGGCATTTCCACCCCCGCCAGTTGCGTGGGCTGGGCCAGCACCGTCTTGCGGGCGTCGTCGGCCTGCGCGTCTTGCCGGGCCGCGAACCACTGGCTGAATTGCTGATAGGGAAAGAGGGCGCCGACGACGGCCAGGAGCGTCATCAGCAGGGTGCCCGCGCGCCGGTGGTCGGCCAGCCATTCGCGCGCGCCGCCCGAGGTGGCCAACACGGCCAGCCAGGTCAGCAGCGTGGAGAGGCAAGCCAGCGAGACCGCCATCAGCACGTAGAAATTACCGCCAGGGAGGGAAACCGGAATCATGGCGGCAATTATGCGCCAATCCGGCACGCGGAAATCAGCACCAAATTCAGCACCGGATCCCGCGCCGGATACTTCGCGGAACGCCCGTCAGTCCCGGGCCGCGGCCGACCGGGTGGCGACCACCTGCAGCTTCAGTTCGCCCAGCGCCTGGAACAAGGCGTTGCGGCTACCCTCGGGCAGGTCGGCGAACATGGATTTGACCCAGTTTTCATGGGCCCGCGCCATGCGCGCGAAGCTCTTCTTGCCTTGCGGCGTCAACTTGATCAGCGAGCTGCGGCGGTCGGACTCCACCTTGGTCCGCACCACCAGGCCTTCCTTTTCCAGCTGGTCGGTAATGCCGGTGATATTGCCGTTGGTCACCATCATGTGGCGCGACAGCTCGCCCATCTTCATGCCCTTGGGCGCGCGCTGCAATTGCGCCATCAGGTCGAAGCGGGGAAGGGTGGTGTCGAATTCGTTGCGCAGGCGGCTGCGGATCTCGCCTTCGATGAGATTGGCGCAGGTCAGCATGCGCAGCCACAGGCGCAGCGCGTGGTGGTCGTCGGGCGCGGCGCGCGATTCCAGGTCGGGAGTGTCAGTCATGGCTCGGAAGATTACCGGGAATGCGTGGGCGGGAGGGCGCCAGACCCATCTGTTCGAAGATGGCCAGGGTCAGCGGGCTGGTCGGATCGTTGAGCGTCAGGACGATATCAAAATGGTTGGTGCCCGGCATCGGGACATACCTGCCGGGAAAGCCGCGCTCGCGCCATGCGGCGAGATAATCGTCGCTCTGGCGCTTGAATTCGTCGGTCTCGGATTCGCCGTAGCTGACGATCAGCGGGCAGCCATTTGGCGGCAAGTGCAGCGCCGGGCTGTTGCGGATGGCGTCCGCCTCGCTCATGCGCATCCATTCGTTGATGTGGGTATGCACCAGCGGGCGCAGGTCGAACAGGCCCGACAGGGGCGCGGCGCCGCGGACCACGCCGGGGGGGACGTCGTAGCTGGCATGCCAGCCGCCGGCCAGCAGCGCGCCGACCAGGTGGCCGCCCGCCGAGCTGCCGCAAACGTGGATGCGCGCCGGGTCGCCGCCGTATTCGGCGATGTGGCGGTACACCCAGGCCAGCGCGCGCCGGTTCTGGTCCACGATGCGGTCCAGGGTGACGGCCGGCGCCAGCGAATAATTCACCGACACGACCACGGCGCCCGCCTGCGTGAATGCCGGCGCCATGCCGCTGGATTCGTTTTTGGAAAGAAGCCGCCAGTAGCCGCCGTGGATGAACACGAAGACGGGCGCGCCGGGCTTGCCGGGCGCGGCGCCCGCGGCTGGAAATATGTCCAGCAGCTCGTCGGGATGATCGCCGAACGGCACGTCCAGCGCGCAGTCCAGCGTGCGGCGCGCGGTCGCGCTGTCGTCGGCGTATTTCTTGAGTATCGGCTGGATGTCGGGTACTGTCGCGCGAGCGTTGTACTGGACGTCCAGTTCGGCGCGGTCGTAGTTGCGGTAGAGAGTGACCATGGCGGTAGGTTCGAGGTTCGGGCTCGCGGGCTGGGGTTGCCGGGGAAGGCTTGCACATTAACGCGTTTGGACCAGAAATCTCGGACCAAAGACCGTTAGTAAAAACCCTTCGGTAAAAACCCTAGACTTGTTTTGCCGAATACTTTAAACCTAAACTATGAACCACGCCAGCGTTCCCCCTGCTGCATGACGGGACCGCGGCGTTGCAGGCAAAGTACCTTGCCCGCACCGGCCTGACGGCGGCGCAAAGGCGCCGGCCGGCCGGGCATAGAAGTCGTTCGCATCGCACCTTCAAAAAGAACACCCTCTGCGCGGGCTCGCGCACGGAGCACACCACCATGCGTTTGATCACTTCCTTCCTGGCTGCCGCCGCCCTGGTTCCGGCAATGGCCTGCGCCGATACCATCAAGGTCGGCATCGCCAACGACATTTCGGGCCCGTTCTCGGCGCTGGGCGCCGAGGCCCGCGACGGCTTCAACCTGGCCATCAAGCAACTGGGTGGCAAGCTGGGCGGACAGCCCGCGGAATTCCTCCAGACCGACATGGGCGGCAATCCGGATCAGGCCCGCCAACTGGTCACGCGCTACATCCAGCGCGAGAAAGTCGATTTCTTCACGGGCCCCATCGGGTCGAACGTGGCCCTGGCCGTCGGCCCGGCGCTGTTCGCCGCCAAGGTGCCCTACCTGTCCAACAACCCCGGCCCCAGCCAGTTCGCCGGCGCGCAGTGCAACAACTACTGGTTCGGCACGTCGTACCAGAACGACGCCTTCCACGAAGCGGCGGGCAAGGTCGCGGCCGACCGCGGCTTCAAGAAGATGTTCATCATGGCCCCGGACTATCCGGCCGGCAAGGATGCGCTGACCGGCTTCAAGCGCGGCTACAAGACCGCGCCGGGCGACGAGGTCTACACCAAGCTCGGCCAGATCGACTACGCCGCCGAAATCGCGCAGATCCGCGCGGCCAAGCCGGACGCCGTCTACATCTTCCTGCCGGGCGGCATGGGCATCAACTTCGTCAAGCAGTTCGTGTCCGCCGGCCTGTCGCAAAGCGTCAAGCTGATCGGCCCGGGCTTTTCGGCCGACGAAGACGTGATCCAGGCCGTGGGCGACCCCATGCTGGGCATGTACAACACGGCGCAATGGGCGCATGACCTGGACGTGCCGCAGAACAAGGTCTTCGTCGACGCCTTCCGCAAGGAATACAACGGCCGCTACCCGTCGGTCTACGCCGCCCAGGCGTACGACGTGATCATGGCCATGGATGCGGCCGTCAAGCAGGCCGGCGGCAAGGCCTCGGACCGCGATGCCATCGTGAAGGCCCTCGAAAAGGCCGATTACCCGTCGGTGCGCGGCAGCTTCACCTACGGCAAGAACCACTACCCCATCCAGGCCTACTACCTGCGCGTCGTCGAAAAGGACGGCAGCGGCCGCATCACCAACAAGCTGGTGGGCAAGGTCTTCGACAAGTACCAGGACGTCTACGTCGGCGACTGCAAGAAGATGTGACCCCCCCGAAGCGCTGCGCGCTTCCCCCCAGGGGGCGTCGCAGCGGACCGGCAAAGCCGGATCCGCGCGACCCCGCTTGGGGGCGGCGGCTCGTGCGCGGGGGTGATGTGCCGCTGATGCAGATTCAGATGGCTTTGGTGACCGGCGCTCGTCTTCGGCGACGCGCGGCAAGGGGGAAGTTTTCATGACGTTTACGCTGATCGTCGAGCAATTGCTGAACGGTCTGCAGTTTGGGTTGATGTTGTTTCTGATCGCGGCCGGGCTGACCCTGGTGTTCGGCATCATGGACATCATGAATCTGGCTCACGGCTCGCTCTACATGGCAGGCGCCTATGTCGCCGCCGAAACGATGCAACGCACGGGTTCGTTCACCGCCGCCGTTCTGGTGGCCGCGGTCGCCACCGGACTGGTGGGCGTCGTGCTGGAACTCTCCCTGATACGCCGCCTGGCGCTGCGCGACCACCTGGCCCAGGTGCTGGGCACCTACGCCGTCATCCTCATCGCCAATGACCTGGTCAAGATGATCTGGGGCCCGGCGCCGGTCATGCTGAACATGCCCGCGATGCTGTCCGGCCCCGTGCGCCTGCTGCCCGACCTGATGTACCCCGCCTACCGCCTGATGATCATCGTCTTCGGCGTGGCCGCGGCCGTGGGCCTGTACTGGTTCGTGACGCGGACCCGCGCCGGCGTGCTGGTGCGCGCGGGCGCCTCCAACCGCCAGATGGCCACCCTGATGGGCGTGCGCGTGCCGCTGCTGTTCCTGGGCGTGTTCGTGCTGGGCGCCATGCTGGCCGCGGTGGCCGGCGCGCTGCTGGGGCCGATCACCTCGGTGCAGGTGGGCATGGGCGAGGAAATCCTGATCCTGGTGCTGGTGTGCATCGTCATCGGCGGCATCGGGTCGATCCGCGGCGCCTTCGTCGGCGCCCTGCTGGTGGGCATGGTCGACACCGCGGGACGGGCCTTCCTGCCGATGCTGCTGCGCCAGGTGTTTTCGCCGGCCGTGGCCTCCAGCGTCGGTCCGACGCTCGCGGCCATCGCCATTTACGTATTGATGGCGGCAGTGCTGGTGTTCCGGCCCTCTGGCCTCTTTCCGGCGCGGGGCTGACCATGAAGACCAAACTCTGGACCGTGGTCCTGCTGGCGGCGTTGGCGGTGTTTCCGCTGGTGGCGCCGATGCTGGGCCTGGACTTCTACATTTCCTTCGTGCGGCGCGTGCTGATCTACGCGCTGGCCGCGACCAGCCTGAACCTGATCCTGGGCTATGGCGGCATGGTGGCGCTGGGCCACGCGGCGTTCTTCGGCGCGGGCGCCTATGCGGTGGGCATCCTGGCCATGTCGGGCGTCACGTCCGCGCTCGTCTCCTGGCCCGTGGCGATGCTGCTGGCGGGCGTGCTGGCCTGCATCACCGGGGCTATCTCGCTGCGCACCCGCGGCGTGTACTTCATCATGATCACGCTGGCGTTCGCGCAGATGCTGTTCTACATCTTCATCTCGCTGCGCCAGTATGGGGGCGAAGACGGGCTGAACCTGCCCGGCTACTCCAGCCTGCCCGGCATCGACCTGGCCAACGACGTCAGCTTCTATTACCTGGTGCTGGTGCTTTTCGCGCTGCTGATGTGGGTCTTTGGCCGCGTCGTCGCGTCGCGCTTCGGCATGGCGCTGCAGGGTATCCGCGAGAACGAATCGCGCATGGAATCCATGGGATATCCGGTCTACCGCATCAAGCTCATGGCCTTCACGTTGAGCGGCGCGGCGGCCGGGCTGGCGGGCGCGCTGCTGGCCAACCACAACCTCTTCATTTCTCCCAGCCTGATGCACTGGACCCAGTCGGCCAACCTGCTGATCATGGTGCTGGTGGGCGGCATCGGCCTGCGCTATGGCGGCGTGGCCGGCGCGGTCGTGATGCTGACGCTGGAAGAGGTGCTGCGCCTGTGGACCGAATACTGGCACCTGCCCCTGGGCGTGCTGCTGCTGTGCGTGGTGTTCGGCGCGCCGCGCGGCCTGGTCGGCCTTTTCGGGCCGCTGTTCAGCGGGCGCGCTGCCCCGCAATCCGGCAAGGTGGGCTCATGAGCAATCCGATGAATGCCACGACCCGCGCCGCGGGCGGCGGAAAGCACGCCCTGCAGGCGCGCGGACTGGTGCGCCGCTTTGGCGCGCTGGTGGCGACCGACAATGTGTCGCTGTCGCTGGAGCCAGGCGAGATCCATGCCCTGATCGGCCCCAACGGCGCGGGCAAGTCCACCCTGATCCACCTGCTGTCGGGCACGCTGGCCGCCGACTCGGGGACGCTGGAGGTCGACGGCCGCGACGTCACCGCCATGAACGCCCACCAGCGCGTGGCGGCGGGCCTGTCGCGGTCCTACCAGATCACCAATATCTTCAAGCAGTCCAGCGTGCTGGATAACCTGGTGCTGGCCGTCCAGGCCCATGCCGGCAGCAGCTTCCGCTTCTGGAAGCCGCGCGCGGCGGAGTCCGCGCTGTATGAACAGGCGCGCGAGCTGGCCCGGGAATGCGCCATCGACGCCAGCCTGCTCGGCCGCGCGGCGGGCACCCTGCCGCACGGCGAGCAGCGCAAGGTGGAATTCGCGCTGGCGCTGGCCGCGCGGCCCAAGGTGCTGCTGCTGGACGAGCCCATGGCCGGCATGGGGCCGGACGAGACCGTCCGCTTGACCGAACTGATCGAATCCATGCGGGGACGCGCCGCGATGCTGCTGGTTGAACATGACATGCAGGCGGTGTTCCGCCTTGCGGACCGCCTGTCGGTGCTGGTGTACGGCCGGGTGATCGCCTCGGGCACCCCGGACGAGATCCGCGCCAATCCGGAAGTGCGCCAGGCCTACCTGGGCGACGAGGAGACCGCGTGATGCTGACCATCGAATCGGCCAAGAGCGGCTACGGCGCCAGCCAGGTGCTGTTCGGCGTGGACCTGGAAATCGGCGCGGGGCAGGTGGTGACCCTGCTGGGCCGCAACGGCATGGGCAAGACCACGCTGCTGCGCACCCTGTTCGGCCAGTTGCCGCTGCGCGGCGGCAAGATCCACTTCGCGGGCCAGGACATCAGCGGCTGGAGTTCCGACCGCATCGCGCGGGCCGGCGTGGCCATCGTGCCCGAAGGACGCCAGTGCTTTCCCAACCTGACGGTGCGCGAGCACCTGACGGCCTTCGTGGCGGCGCGCAATCCGGACATCGGCGAACCCTGGACGCCCGATCGCGTGTTCGAACTCTTTCCCCGGCTGGCCGAGCGGGCCCGCAACATGGGCAACCAGTTGTCGGGCGGCGAACAGCAGATGCTGGCCATCGGCCGCGCGCTGGTCACCAACCCCCGCCTGCTGATCCTGGACGAGGCCACCGAGGGGCTGGCGCCGAAGATCCGGGAAGAAATCTGGAACTGCCTGGCGCGCCTGCGGCAGGCGGGCCAGACCATCCTGGTCATCGACAAATATGTCGAAAGGTTGCTCAGCCTGGCGGACCGCCACGTCATCCTGGAACGGGGCAAGGTGGTCTGGACCGGCGATTCGGCGTCGCTCGACGCCGACCGCAGCCTCTGGGAACGTTACCTGGGCGTGTAGCGGGGGTGTTATGAGGTGTAGTAATTAAGCCGCAACCCGTTCCCGAAGTCGTAACAGGCCATGACATAAAACGCAATAAATCAAGATATATATTGCTCGCGTGAAACTTAAGGTGTCTCGAACGCATCCAGACGTTTGCACCTGTATCAATAAACCCCACCGCCATCTACACTAGCCGCGCCGGTATGCCATGGGTGCGCCGGCCATCAGGCTCATGGCTCATAAGGCGGGGCACAAGCACGGGCAGCGCGCCTTTACGGCCAGCGCGGCAGCCTGTGTCCCCTTTTTCGCGCGTGACAACGCATCAGGCTGTCAGGAAGACTTTGCATGGCGAAATGGGGTTTGCGCAGGAAATCATTAATGGCGCTGCTGTTGGCGTGCCTGGTCGCCCTGGCGCCGGCCGCGCTGATCGGCTGGCAGGTGCTCGATGGCGTGCGCGAGCACTTCGGCCGCGCCTTTGCCGACAATTTCACGCAGCTGAACCGCCAGCGCGTGCTGGCGCCGGTGTCGCGCGAACTGGCGCTGTCGCAGCGCCTGGCCGACAGCGAGGTCACGCGCCGCTGGCTGCGCAATGAAAACGATCCCGCCGCGCGCGAGCTGTTCTTCCGCGAGGCCGACGGTTACCGTCGCGATCTGCTGGGCGGCGCCTACTTCATTGCCAGCGCGACCTCCGGCAATTACTACTTCAACGACGACAAGCCGCTGTCCGAGGCGCCGCGCTATACGCTGAGCCCCAGCGCCGCCGACGACGGCTGGTTCTACGCCACGCTCAAGTCGCCCGCGCGCTACAACATCAACGTCAATCCCGACCTCAAGCTCAAGACCACCAAGGTCTGGATCAACGTGCAGATCCGCGATGGCGACAAGGTCATGGGCCTGACCGGCGCCGGCCTGGACGTGGGCGGCTTCCTGAAGGAATTCGTCAACAGCGGGCAGCCCGGCGTCACGCCCATCATCGTGGACGAGAAAGGCGCGATCCAGGCGCACATGAACCCCGCGCTGATCGCCTACAACTCCGGCGCGTCCGGGGCGGGCGGCAAGGGCACGGTGTTCAACCTGCTGGACGAAGGCGAGGGGCGCGCCGAACTGCTGTCCGCCATGCACGCCGCCCAGGCGGACCCGCAGTCCGTGCAGTCGGCCTGGGTGAAGATGGACGGCGTGCGCCAGCTCGCGGCCGTGGCGTACATGCCGGAACTGCATTGGCACGTGATGACCGTGGTCGACCTGGGCGCGGCCCGCGTGCTGGACACGGGCTGGCTGTGGCCGGCCGCGATCGGCCTGGTGGTGCTGTTCGCCGCCATGCTGCTGTGCTTTGGCTTTGCCATCGAACGCCTGATGCTGCGTCCCTTGCGGCGCCTGCAGCAGTCGGCCCGCGCCATCGCCAACGGCAGCTACGACGTGCGCCTGCCGCCGGGCGGCCAGGACGAGATCGGCGACCTGAGCCGCGCGTTCGGCGTCATGGCCGACAAGGTGCGCAAGCACACGGCCGAACTGGAGACCAAGGTGCGCGAACGCACCTCGGAACTGGAAGACGCCAACCGGGCGATGGCCGCGGCGCACAAGAAGATCGACGATTCCATCGACTACGCCAGCCTGATCCAGCGCGCGATCCTGCCGGACCGCCAGCTCACCCAATCGCTGGGCGCCCACCATTTTGTGCTGTGGAAGCCGCGCGACGTGGTCGGCGGCGATTTCTACGTGTTCCGCTCGGACGGCGCCAATTGCCTGCTGGGCATCATGGACTGCGCGGGCCACGGCGTGCCCGGCGCGCTGATGACGATGCTGGCGCGCGCCGCGATCGACCTGGCGATCACGGAAGTCGGACCGGGCGATCCCGCCGGCATCCTGACGCGCACCGACAACGCCATCCGCGCCATGCTTGCGGACGCGCAATTGCCCCGGGCCCTGGCCACCAACACCGATGCGGGGCTGGTATATATTGACCGCCAGGCCGGGACCTTGCTGTACGCAGGCGCCAAGATCAGCCTGTACGCAAGCGACGGCGAAAGCCTGCGCGAAGTGCCCGGCGGCAAGCGCGCACTGGGCGACAAGCGTATGGGGGTTTACGAGAACATTGCTTTGCAGATGGAGCCGGGCTGGACGTATTACCTGGCCACCGACGGTTTCCTCGACCAGGCGGGCGGCGAGCATGGGTTCGGCTTTGGCAACACGCGCTTTGCCGAAATGCTCAAGACGCACGCGCGCCGGCCGTTAACCGAACAGGCGGCGGCGTTCAGCCAGGCGCTCGCCGAGTACCAAGGTGGCCGGCCCCAGCGCGACGACATCACCTTGCTGTCTTTCCGTTTCGAATAATCGTTATCAAGGCGGTACCCTCCATGAATGCCTCCGATCTCTACGCGTTGGGCGCGCGATTCGACCAGAACCGCACCCTGCTGTGTTTCAACGGGCCGATCTCCCGCAGCCTGATCGAGGAAATTGGCAATGCGCTGAAGAACTACCTGAACGCCGAGCATGTCCGGCCCGCCGAAGCGATGGACGTGTTCTCGGTCTACATCGAGATGATCCAGAACATCCGCCAGTACGCCGCGCTGAACGGCGACGTGGATGCCTCGGCCACGGTGGTGATCGGCCGCCGCGACGAGAGCCGCTACGTGGTGTCGGCGGGGAATCTGGTCGATGCGCAGGACGGCCACAGCCTGGTCGCCCGCATCCAGGAACTGGCCGCGCTGGACAAGGCGGCCCTGAAGGCCGAATACAAGGCACAGCTCCACAAGCCGCGCACGCAGGGCGTGGCGTCGGGCGCGGGGCTGGGTCTGATCGACATTGCGCGCCGCGCCGGCGCTCCGCTGGAAGCCAGCCTGACGCCCGCCGCGCAGCCGGGCAAGGCCTTCTTCAGCCTGAGCGTCGTGGTCTGAGGGCGTGCGCTCAAAGGATTATTTTCGGAGTATTTGATGAAAGACCTGAACATTCCCGGGACCCAGTCCACGCCCGCCATCGCCGCCGACGCTGCCGCCGGCGTGCTGGCGATGCGCGGCGACTCCTATCCCGAGAATTCCTTCGAACTGTTCGGCCCGGTCATTGAATGGGTCGAGACCTATGTGCAGGCCAGCGACGCGCCGCTGAAGCTGGAGCTGGAACTGCTGTACCTGAACACCAGCAGCATCAAGTCCGTCATGGACATCTTCGACGTGCTGGAGGCCGCGCACCGCAAGGGCCGCGAGGTCGGCGTGACCTGGTTCTACGACATGCGCAATGAGCGCGTCGGCGAACTGGCCGAAGAATTCAAGGAAGACTGCACCTTCCCGTTTTCGGTGGTTGGCCGATAATGAAGCCGGGCGCCGCCGAACTCGATCAGCGTATCACCGCATTGCTGGCGGACCCGGCCCATGCCGGCCATCCGCTGCGCGAAGCGCTGGAAGCGCTCTGGCGGCACACCGAAGAGCAGATGGCGCGCATCCAGCGCGTGACCCAGCTTTCGGACGCCTACCAGAGCATGGCGCACGAGCGCGAACTGGGCCTGTGCGACCAGTTCGACCGCCAGCTGCGCCGCCTGACCCGTATCGCGCGGATCTCGGATCACTACCAGAATATGATGCGCGACCTGAATCGCGCCCTCGAGGAAACCTCCAGCCGCGACCCCCTGACCGGCCTCTTGAACCGGCGCGCGCTGATGGAGATGATCAAACAGGAAGTCCAGCGCGCCGCGCGCATCGGCGACAGCTTCGTCGTCGCCATGCTGGACGTGGATCACTTCAAGGCGGTCAATGACCGGTTCGGCCATGAAACCGGCGACCGCGCGCTGGTCGAGCTGGCCGGCGTGCTGGTCGAGAGCCTGCGCGAATACGATCTTTGCGGGCGCTGGGGCGGCGAGGAATTCCTCGTGCTGCTGCCCCAGACGCAGCCGGAAGCGGCCCAGGCGGTCATGGACCGGCTGGTCAGCGACGTGCGCGGGCTGGCGGTCACGGCCGGGGACGACGTCCTGCGGCTGACGGTCAGCATCGGCATGGCATATCACCAGTTGGGCGAAACCTTCTCAGAGACGCTCAGCCGGGCGGATCAGGCGTTGTATCTGGCCAAGCAGGACGGACGCGATCGCGTCGCGCTTGGTTTTCCGAGGCGCTAATGAAACCGGAACAGCTGTTATCCGGGTTGGAGCCCCTTATGCTTGATTCTCATCTTGGCGGTTCGGACACGAACCCCCAGGGCACTGCTTGGCATGTGGGCAATTATCTGACGTCGATGGATCGGGCGCTGCTGCTGTTCGACTTCGACGCGACCGGCTCCTTGTTGAACGGCAATACCAATTTCCTGGCCGCGGTGGGCTACACCCGCGAAGAGGCCCAGGCGCTGCGCCACGACATGCTGTGCGACAGCATGGACGAAGGCAAGGGCACGGGCAGCGGCGAACAGGTCTGGGCCCGGCTGCGCCGCGGCCAGCATTTTTCCGGCACCTGCCGATACCGCAAGAAGGACGGCAGCTTTCTTTGGATCGAGGCCACCTATCTGCCGCTGACGGACGACGCCGGCGATATCGCCCGCGTGTCGGTGATTTCGCGCAAGTCGATCGCGGATGCCGAGCGGCAGGAGGAGATCCGCCTGCTGATGCTGGGCATCAACGAGACGGGCAACGCGGTGGCCGTTTCCGGCTGCGACGGGCGGATCGTCTACGTTAACGATGGCTTCCAGCGCATGCTGGGCTTTTCGCGCGGCGATGCCCTGCACCAGGACCTGGGCGAGCTGCTGTCCGGCGGCCGCCCCGATGGCGGCACGCGCGAGGAGCTGCACCGGCGCGTCGCCTGTCGCGAGGGCTATCACAAGGACGTGCTGGTCTACGACCGCGGCGGCAAGCCGCTGTGGGTGTCGGTCATGGCCAACTCGGTGTTCGATGAGCGCGGGACGCTGGTCAACATCGTGGACGTGCTGACGGACATTACGCCGACCAAGGTGCACGAGGTGCTGCAGCGCCGGGTGTTGCAGGCGATGGTGAACGAGGCCTCGGTGGTCGAGGTCATGAATATGGTGTGCCGCGAGGTCGAGCGCCTGGCGCCCGAAGTGGCGGCCTCGGTGGTGCGCGTGGACGACGCGGGCCTCTTGCGGCCGCTGGCGGCGCCCAGTCTGCCGCAGGCCTATTCGGACGCGCTGGAAGGCGTGGCGATCGGCCCGCAGGTGGGCGCGTGCGGCACCAGCGCGTTTCTGGGGCGGCCGGTGATCGTGCCGGATATCGCGACGGATCCGTTGTGGGACGATTACCGCCATCTGCCGCTGCCCGAGGAATACAAGGCCTGCTGGTCGTCGCCGATCAAGTCGAGCGACGGCCGGGTGATAGGCACGTTTGCCTTCTATTTCCGCGAACGCCGGCTGCCGGACGATTTCCATCACCGCCTGGTGGATGTGTGCGTGTATCTGTGCGCGCTGGCGCTGGAGCGCGAGGAAGCCCGCGCCCGCATCCGCCAGCTTGCGTTCTATGACGAGCTGACGGGGCTGCCCAACCGCAATCTGCTGCTGGCGCAGGCCGAGCAGGCCATCGCGCGCGCGGAGCCGGAGCGCAAGCGGGTGGCGGTGCTGTT
Organism: Achromobacter sp. MFA1 R4; assembly: GCF_900156745.1. Classification (NCBI taxonomy): domain Bacteria; kingdom Pseudomonadati; phylum Pseudomonadota; class Betaproteobacteria; order Burkholderiales; family Alcaligenaceae; genus Achromobacter; species Achromobacter sp. MFA1 R4. The sequence continues at coordinate 2,619,660 of NZ_LT707065.1, forward strand.
CCTGGATCTGGACCGCTTCAAGCAGGTCAACGACACGCTGGGCCATCCGATCGGCGACGCGCTGCTGCGCGATGTGGCGCAGCGCCTGCGCCGGCTGGCGCGCGCGACCGATATCGTGGGCCGCCTGTCGGGCGACGAGTTCGTGATGCTGATGCCGGAGTTCGAGCACGGCCGCCTGACCGCGGCCGCCGAACATATCCTGGTGGCGCTGGCGCAGCCGTTCTCGGTGGGAGGCATCACGCTGAACCCGTCGGTCAGCATCGGCATCAGCGTGTTCCCGGAAAACGGCCGCGACATGGATACGCTGCTGCGCCATGCCGACATGGCGATGTACCAGGCGAAGACGGCGGGGCGCAACCGCATTTCGTTCTTCAGCGCGGAAATGAATCGCCAGGCGCAGGAGCGGCTGGCGCTGGAGGCGGCCCTGCGCGATGCGCTGGAGGCCAAGGCGTTGCGCCTGCATTACCAGCCGCAGGTGGGGCTGAAGAATGGCAGCCTGTACGGGGTCGAGGCGCTGGCCCGCTGGCGCCATCCGACGCTGGGCGACATTTCGCCGGCGCGCTTCGTGCCGCTGGCTGAAGAATGCGGCCTGATCGGCGACCTGGGCGACTGGGCGCTGCGCGAGGCCTGCTCGCAATTGGCGATCTGGCGCAACAACGGCCTGCGCGTGCCGTCGGTGTCGGTGAACCTGTCGGCGACGAATTTCCACAACCTGAACCTGCCGCGGATGATCGCGGCGACGCTGGCCGAATTCGGGCTCGCGCCGGCGGATCTGATGCTGGAGATCACCGAGGGCGTGGTGCTGGACGCGACGGCGGGCACGCTGCGCACGATCGCGGAGCTGCATCGGTTGGGCGTACGCCTTTCGATGGACGACTTTGGTACGGGGTATTCCAGCCTGGGCCATTTGCGCCGGCTCATCGTGGATGAACTGAAGCTGGATCGCAGCTTTGTGCAGGGGCTGGAGAGCGATGACGCAGCCCGGGCGCTGACGAGCGCGGTGATCCGGATCGGCGAGAGCTTGAGCCTGCCGGTGGTTGCGGAAGGTGTCGAGAATGAGGAGCAGCGGCGGTTCCTGATCGAACAAGGGTGCGCGGCGGGGCAGGGGTTCCTGTTTTCACCGCCGTTGCCGGCGGGGGATCTGGAGGAATGGCTGCGGGCTCGGGGGTAGTCGCGGGGTTGGGCTTGACGTGTCTTTGCCTCTTGGGGATTTGAGTTCTTGAGGCGTCCGGCACGGTGGCGACGCGGGGCGCGCGGGGCCACGATTGCGGTCCGGAGCCTTCGCTCCGGACTTCCCCGTCGTCATCCTCGTCGTCGCCTTCGGCGACTCCTACGGATTCCCTCGGGCTTATCGACGCCCCGCGCACCCCGCGCCGCCACCGCACCGGACTCGAGCAATTGACAGTGTGGGGCCGCTGGGCAGGTCAGCGTGCTTCGCATTTTTGCGCCGAGTTTTTCGGGCCAGGAGCATCTTGCGGGGCCCGTCCCCGGTCGGCCGCGCGGGCGGCCTTCGGGGACTTACGCGGCGTCTTGCGTTGGGGTGATGACGCTTCGCGAGTAGGGGGGGCTGGTTTCTGGGGTTTTGTCGAGATCAGCGTTCAGACACCTTGGCGCAGCTCGCCACTAATCGTCACTTGAACCCAGTGCCCGATGGGCGGCGCGCGTACAGGTCGGCAAGCTGTAGCGTCCCGTCGCCGCGCGCCGTCCATCACCTTCCCCCCCTTCGGCGATGCTGGAGCCATTAGCAAACTAGTCCCCGCCAGCGCGACAGCGCACACCCCCCCGACGCCCCACAACGCGTATGCCGATCGTGGCCGCCCGCGCGGCCGCGACTCGGCGGGCCTCGCAAGAATCGTCCCTGACCACAGGTCTAGCAGCGCCCCAAACCGGCACATCGCAGCTCCTCGGTGCGGGCGGCAGGGTCGCGAGCGCCGTCGATGCGCCCGAGGGAATCCGTAGGAGTCGCCGAAGGCGAGGACGAGGATGACGACGGGGCAGTCCGGAGCGAAGGCTCCGGACCGCAATCGTGGGCGCTCGCGGCCCTGCCGTCCGCGCCGAGGGGCGTATCAAGAACTCAAAAAACGCGCCGCAACCAATAAAACGCTACAACCAATTCGTCCCCCTTTAACTCCGTCCTAAATACTTTCCCTCATTTGCACACCCACAACTTCGGGTATATATTTCAAGCCTAAACTATCCAGACCTAAATATCTGCGGCTTGCGCTCCAGCATCAACGAGCGACTGTCGCGTACCCTTGGAGCGTATACGGCAATGAAGATAGTCTGCATCGGCGGCGGTCCCGCCGGCCTGTATTTCGGTCTGCTGATGAAACTGCAGAATCCCGCCAACGAAGTCACCGTCATCGAGCGCAACCGCCCGTACGACACCTTCGGCTGGGGCGTCGTGTTCTCCGACGCCACCATGCAGAACCTGCGCGAGGCCGATCCGGTCTCCGCCCAGACCATCGGCGATGCCTTCAACCATTGGGATGACATCGACATCCATTTCAAGGGACGCAGCATCCGCACCAGCGGCCACGGCTTCATCGGCATCGGCCGCAAGAAGCTGCTCAACATCCTGCAGGCCCGCTGCGAAGACGTCGGCGTCAAGCTGGTGTTCGAAAACTTCGTCCAGGACGACCAGGCCATCGCCCGCGAATACGACGCCGACCTCGTCATCGCCTCGGACGGCATCAACAGCCAGATCCGTACCCGGTACACCGACACCTTCCATCCCGACATCGACCAGCGCCGCTGCCGCTTCGTGTGGCTGGGCACCAAAAAGGTCTTCGATGCGTTCACGTTCGCCTTCGTCCAGACCGAACACGGCTGGTTCCAGGCGCACGCCTACCGCTATGAAGACGGCATGTCCACGTTCATCGTCGAAACGCCCGAAGAAACCTGGCAGGCCGCCGGCATCGAAAAGATGAGCCAGGAAGAGGGGATCGCCTACTGCGAAAAGCTGTTCGCCCCGTGGCTCGACGGCAACGCGCTGATCAGCAATGCCTCGCACCTGCGCGGCTCGGCCATCTGGATCCGCTTCCCGCGCGTCATCTGCAACACCTGGGTCCACTGGAACAATCTGGACACCGCGCGCGGCATGCGCCGCGTGCCGGTCGTGTTGATGGGCGATGCCGCGCACACCGCGCATTTCTCCATCGGCTCCGGCACCAAGCTGGCGCTCGAAGACGCCATCGAACTGGCGCGCTGCCTGAGCGGCGCGGAAGGCAGCGTCGAGGCCGGCCTGCACCACTATGAAGAAGTGCGCAGCGTCGAAGTCCTGAAGATCCAGAACGCCGCGCGCAACTCCACCGAATGGTTCGAGAACGTCGAGCGCTATGCCGACCTGGATCCCGAACAATTCGCCTACTCGTTGCTGACCCGTTCGCAGCGCATCTCGCACGAGAACCTGCGCCTGCGTGATCCGGCCTGGCTCGAAGGCTTTGAGCGCTGGATCGCCGAGCGCGCCGGCGCCGCCACCCCCGAAGGCCGGCGTCCGGCCATTCCGATGCTCACGCCCTACCAGGTGCGCGGCGTGCGGCTCAAGAACCGCATCCTGGTGTCGCCCATGGCCATGTATTCGTGCACGGACGGCGTGCCCGGCGATTTCCACCTGGTCCACCTTGGCGCCCGCGCCATGGGCGGGGCCGGGCTGGTCATGGTGGAAATGACCTGCGTGTCGCCCGACGGCCGCATTACCCCGGGGTGCCCGGGCCTGTGGAACGACGAGCAGCAGCAGGCGTTCGCGCGCATCGTGAACTTCGTGCACAGCAACAGCGACGCGCGCATCGGCATGCAGCTTGGCCACGCCGGCCGCAAGGGGTCCACGCAGCTGGGCTGGCAGAAGATCGATCATCCGCTGGCCGAAGGCAACTGGCCGCTGGTGTCGGCGTCGGCCCTGCCGTACATCGAAGGCGTGTCGCAGACGCCGCGCGCCATGACGCGCGCCGACATGGACCAGGTGCGCGACAACTTCGTGGCCGCCGCCCGCCGCGCCGCGGCCGCCGGCTTCGACTGGCTGGAGCTGCACTGCGCCCACGGCTATCTGTTGTCCAGCTTCATTTCGCCGCTCACCAACCATCGCGACGACGAGTACGGCGGCAGCCTGGAAAACCGCCTGCGCTTCCCGCTCGAGGTCTTCCACGCCGTGCGCGCGGTCTGGCCCGAGGACAAGCCCATGTCGGTGCGGATCTCCGCCCACGACTGGGTGGAAGGCGGCATCACGCCGGACGATGCGGTCGAGATCGCGCGCCACTTCAAGGCCGCGGGCGCCGACATGATCGACTGCTCATCGGGCCAGGTCAGCAAGCAAGAAAAGCCCGTCTACGGCCGCATGTTCCAGACCCCGTTCGCCGACCGGGTCCGCAACGAGGCCGGCATTCCGACGATCGCGGTGGGCGCCATCTTCGAAGCCGATCACGCCAACGGCATCATCGCCTCGGGCCGCGCCGACCTCTGCGCGCTGGCACGTCCCCATTTGGCCGACGCCTCCTGGACGCTGCGCGAAGCGGCCCGGGTGGGCTATGTTGATGTTTCCTGGCCGAGCCAGTATTTCGCCGGCAAGCGCCAGCTTGAAACCAACTTTGAACGCGCCGCCGCCATGGCGCAACTGGATATCAAATGAGCACTCAACCGCACCCGCTCGCCGGGCGTCACGCCCTGGTGACGGGCGGCGCCCGCGGCATCGGCCTGGCCAGCGCGCGGGCGCTGTTGCAGCGCGGCGCGCGCGTCACGCTGCTGGGCCGCGACGGCGGCGCGCTGGACGCCGCGACCGACGAACTGGCCCGGCTGGGCCAGGTGCAGGCCGTCAGCGCGGACATCGCCGACGAGGCCTCGGTGTGCGCCGCCTTTGCGCAGGCCGAGACCGAGTTCGGCCCCGTGCTGATCCTGGTGAACAACGCCGGGCAGGCGGTCAGCCAGCGCTTTGACCGCACCGACGCCGCGCTCTGGAATCAGATGCTGGCCGTCAACCTGACCGGCACGTTCCATTGCATCCAGGCGGCGCTGCCCGGCATGCTGCAGGAAAAATGGGGCCGCGTGATCAACGTCGCCAGCACCGCGGGTCTGATCGGCTACGGGTATGTAAGCGCCTACTGCGCCGCCAAGCACGGCGTCATCGGCCTGACCCGTTCGCTGGCGCTGGAAACCGCCCAGAAGGGCGTGACCGTCAACGCGGTCTGCCCGGGCTACACCGAGACCGACATCGTGCGCGGCGCGGTCGCCAATATCGTCGAAAAGACCGGCATGACGCCGGAAGCCGCCCGCCTCAAGCTGGCCGAGCGCAATCCGCAGGGCCGCCTGGTGCAGCCCGAGGAAGTGGCCGAGACGGTCGCGTGGCTGGCCCTGCCGGCGTCCGCCTCCGTCAATGGCCAGGCGATCGCCGTGGACGGCGGCGAAGTGATGACCGGCTGAAGCCGGCAAGCCACCCACCCTGCATTCACGAACGGAGACACCATGAGCACCCAGCCCGAAGAGCACACCATGAAGCACCACAAGCGTCCCCTCGCCGGCTACCAGGCGAAGACGTTCCTGTGGCAGGTGTCGGACGACGGCAAGATCGGCACCATCACGCTGAACCGTCCCGAGCGCAAGAATCCGCTGACTTTCGATTCGTACGCGGAACTGCGCGATCTCTTCCGTTCGCTGGTGTATGCCACCGACGTCAAGGTGATCGTGGTGACGGGCGCGGGCGGCAATTTCTGCTCGGGCGGCGACGTGCATGAAATCATCGGCCCGCTCACGAAGATGAGCATGCCGGAACTGCTGGACTTCACCCGCATGACGGGCGACCTGGTCAAGGCCATGCGCGCCTGCCCGCAGCCCATCGTGGCGGCGGTGGACGGCGTGTGCGCCGGGGCGGGCGCGATGGTGGCGCTGGCCTCGGACATGCGCCTGGGCACGCCCGCCGCGCGCACGGCGTTTCTCTTTACCCGCGTGGGCCTGGCGGGCGCCGACATGGGCGCGTGCACGCTGCTGCCGCGCATGATCGGCCAGGGCCGCGCCTCCGAACTGCTGTACACGGGCCGCGCGATGACGGCCGAAGAGGGCGCCAGCTGGGGCTTTTTCAATGCGCTGCATGATTCCGGCAAGCTGCTGGAAGCGGCCCAGACGCTCGCGGCGCAGCTTGCCGCCGGCCCGACGTTCGCCCACGGCGTCACCAAGAAGCTGCTGCACCAGGAATGGAACATGGGCGTGGACGAGGCGATCGAGGCCGAAGCCGAGGCCCAGGCCATCTGCATGCAGACGCGCGATTTCCATCGCGCCTACGAGGCCTTCGTGGCCAAGCAGAAGCCCGTCTTCGAGGGGAATTGACGATGCGCGACGCAAGCTGGCTGGACTGGCCCTTTTTTGACGACACGCACCGCAAGCTGGCGCACGAGGTCGACGCCTGGTGCGAAAAATCGCTGGGCGACGTCGACCATCACAACGCCGACGCGGCCTGCAAAAAGCTGGTTCGCGCCATGGGCGAGGCCGGCTGGCTGCGCTACGCGGTGGCGGGCGGCCCGGACGGGGCCTGGGGCGGCGCGCTGCCCGAGGTCGACTCCCGCGCCGTCTGCATCCTGCGTGAAACCTTTGCGCGCCATGAAGGCCTGGCGGACTTTGCGTTTGCGATGCAGGGCCTGGGCAGCGGCGCGATTTCGCTGATGGGGTCGGATGCGCTGCGTCAGCACTATCTGCCGCGCGTGGCGCGCGGCGAGGCGATCGCGGCCTTTGCGCTGTCCGAGCCCGATGCGGGCTCCGACGTGGCGGCGCTGGCGTGCGAGGCGCGGCTGGACGGCGATCACTACGTCCTCAACGGCGCCAAGACCTGGATCTCCAACGGCGGCATCGCCGACTTCTACTGCGTGTTCGCGCGCACCGGCGAAGCCCCGGGCGCGCGCGGCATCAGCGCGTTCGTGGTGGATGCCGGCACGCCGGGCTTCGAGGTCACCGAGCGCATCGAGCTGATCGCGCCGCACCCGCTGGCGACCATCACCTTCGACAACTGCCGAATTCCCGCCACGCACCGGCTGGGGGATGCGGGCCAGGGCTTCAAGCTGGCCATGATGACGCTGGACATCTTCCGCGCGTCGGTGGCGGCGGCGGCGCTGGGGTTTGCGCGCCGCGCGCTGGACGAGGGCCTGGCGCGCGCCAAGTCGCGCCGCATGTTCGGCCAGACGCTGGCCGACCTGCAATTGACGCAAGCGGCGCTGGGCGACATGGCCACGGCCATCGACGCCTCGGCGCTGCTGACGTACCGCGCCGCGTGGATGCGCGACGTGCAGAAGCTGCGCACCACGCGCGAAGCCGCGATGGCCAAGATGACGGCCACCGAATCGGCGCAGACCGTGATCGACCGGGCATTGCAGATGTTCGGCGGCGCGGGCGTGGTGTCGGGGATGCCGGTGGAGAAGCTTTACAGGGAAATCAGAGCGCTGCGTATCTACGAAGGCGCCACGGAAGTGCAGAAATTGATCATCGCCCGTGAATTGCTGAAGGCGTAAAGGGGCCACCGAGCGCCTGCCTTCGCAACGTAAACCGCATCGCACTAGCCAAGGGGAATTTTCATGGAAGTATCCGCCCACATCGACACCTTCGCCCGGGACAACCTGCCCCCGGGCGATCAATGGCCAGAGTTCCTGCTGGACGGCCCCGACGTGGCCTATCCCAAGCGTTTCAATTGCGCCGTGGAGCTGGTGGACGCCATGGTGGACCGCGGCCACGGCGACCGCGTGGCCCTGCGCTGGCGCCAGGACGGCAAGCCGGCCTCGATGACCTACCGCGAGCTGGCCGCGCTGACCAACCGCATCGCGCACGTCCTGACCGAGGACATGAAGCTGGTGCCGGGCAACCGCCTGCTGCTGCGCGGTCCGAACAATCCGATGATGGCCGCGTCCTGGCTGGCCGCGATCAAGGCGGGCCTGGTGACCGTGCCCACGATGCCGTTGCTGCGTTCCAAGGAACTGAAGCAGATCATCGAGAAGGCGCAGATCCAGGCCGTGCTGTGCGATGTGCGGCTCAAGGACGAGGCGCAGTTCTGCGCGCAGCCGGATCACGAGCATCATTGCGCCGGCCTGGCGCAGATCATGTATTTCAACGACACCGCGCCGGATGCGCTGGACACGCTGGCGGCGGGCAAGTCCGATACCTTCCAGGCCTGCGACACCGCGTCCGATGACGTCTGCCTGATCGCGTTCACCAGCGGCACCACGGGCTCGCCCAAGGGCTGCATGCACTTTCACCGCGACGTGCTGGCGATGTGCGACCTGTTTCCCAAGCATGTGATCAAGCCGGGGCCGGACGATATTTTCTGCGGCACGCCGCCGCTGGCCTTTACCTTTGGCCTGGGCGGACTGCTGTGCTTTCCCTTGCGCGTGGGCGCCAGCACGGTGCTGTCCGAGAAGCTGTCGCCGGAAAGCCTGCTGGAACTGATCCAGGATTTCCGCGCCACCATCGTGTTCACCGCGCCGACCTTCTACCGTCAGATGGCGGCGCTGGTGGGCAAGTTCGACCTGTCATCGCTGAAGAAAAGCGTATCCGCCGGCGAGGCCTTGCCCGATGCGACGCGCCAGCTCTGGAAGGAAGCAACGGGGATCGAGATGATCGACGGGATCGGCGGCACGGAGATGATCCACGTGTTCGTATCCAGCCCGCCGGACGAAGTGCGCCGCGGCGCAATCGGCCGGGTGGTGCCGGGTTATGTGGCCCAGATCGTGGACGACGACATGAAGCCCGTGCCCAACGGCACGGTGGGCCGCCTGGCGATCAAGGGGCCGACGGGCTGCCGTTACCTCGCCGACGAGCGCCAGCGCCGGTTCGTGCAGCAAGGCTGGAACCTGCCGGGCGATACGTTCGTGCAGGACGACGACGGCTATCTGTTCTATCAGGCGCGCAATGACGACATGATCGTCTCGGCGGGTTACAACATCGCCGGTCCCGAGGTCGAGGACGCGCTGCTGCGCCACGAGGCCGTGGCGGAATGCGGCGTGGTGGGCGCGATGGACGACGAGCGCGGCCAGCTGGTGAAGGCGTTCGTGGTGCTCAAGCCGGGCTACGCGCCCAGCGCCGAGCTGGTGGCGCAGATGCAGGCGTTCGTGAAGGCCAGCATCGCGCCCTACAAGTATCCGCGCGCAATCGAATTCGTGGCGACGTTGCCGCGCACCGAGACCGGCAAGCTGCAGCGCTTTGCGCTGCGCAAGATGGCGTGAGCAGGAAAAGGCATCAAGGAAACATCATGGCAGCACCCCATTCGGCAGCACCCTTTGAGAGTCAGGTAGAAGTCCGCTTCCGTCACTGCGATCCGGCGGGCATCGTGTTCTACCCGCGCTACTTCGAGATGATCAATGATTTTGTCGAGGAGTGGTTCGACAAGGGCATGGGGCTGCCGTTTCATGCACTGCACGTCGAACGGCACATCGGCACGCCGATGGCGTCGGTGACGTGCGATTTCAGCGCGCCCAGCCGCTGGCACGAGAAGCTGCGCCAGACGCTGGCGGTGCAGCGTATCGGCGGCGCGTCTTTCAAGGCGCTGGTGCGCTTCGAGGGGCCGGACGGCCAGTTGCGGTTGTCGGCGACGCTGACGATCGTGACGGTGGACCTGCGGACGATGAAGTCGATGCCGCTGCCCGCGGATCTGCGGGAGCGCATGCAGGAATATCTGGCAACCGCGGCATAAGCGGACGCCGCCCTGTCTTTGTTTAATTGATCATTAGGATGAGACGTTATGAAAATTCTGCAACCGCCGGATTGGATGGCGCCCCGGGGCTATTCGAATGGTGTGCTCACCGAGATGCAGGTGGGCAGCAAGCTGGTGTTCGTGGGCGGACAGGTGGGGTGGAACGGGCAGCAGCAGTTCGAATCGGATGACCTGGCGGACCAGGTCCGCCAGACGCTGCTGAACATCGTCCAGATCCTGGCCGAAGGCGGTGCGAAGCCCGAGCATATCGTGCGGATGACCTGGTATGTGACGGACAAGGACGCGTACGTGGCGGCGTATCCGGCCATCGGCAAGCACTACCGTGAATTGATCGGCCGGCATTTCCCCGCGATGACGGCGGTGGAGGTTGCCGATCTGGTGGAGGATCGTGCAAAGGTTGAGATCGAGGTCACTGCGGTGGTGCCTGCGCAGTAGGGTTTCCTCGATGTGACGGGGTATCGAAGGTTCGCCGCTTTTGCTGTCCGGCCGGCACCGGAGGGCGGAGGCGGCGGGCCTTCGGTGCTTTGGGGGCTTTTCACCGCCGCATCATCACCCCCCCATGCGCCGCGTCTCTCTCGGCAGTTCGCCGAACCGCTCCCGGTAGTACTCCGAAAACCGCCCCAGATGTCCAAAGCCCACGCTTAGCGCGACCTCCGTCACGCTCGCGTCCGGCTGGGCCTTCAGGCGGCTCCTCGCCGCGTCCAGCCGGAAGGCGCGCAGCGCGTTCATGGGCGTGGTGTTGCGGTGTTCCTGGAACAGGCGGGTCAGCGCGGTGACGCTGGCGCCCGCGTGGCGGGCGATGTCGTTCAGGGTCAGCGGCGCGCCCAGGCGGTCGCGCATGTAGGACTCGGCCACGCAGAGGCGGCGCGGGATGGCCTCGGCGGACGGGGTCTGCCAGGTGTTGGGCTGGTTGTAGAGCAGGTGCAGGACCAGGGTGTCCTCCAGGTGCTCCAGCCACGCGGCGGGGGGGCGGCGGGCGCCGTCGTCCAGGGTGGGCAGCAGGTGGATCAGGCTGGCCATCATGCTGCGCCACGCCGCGCCAATGGGGGTGTCCAGGCGCAGGGCGGGGCTGAAGTCCAGCGGGCGGGTGGCGGCGTCGCCGAAGGCGCGCTGGCCCATGGCTTCGAGCTTGCCGCGCGGAATCTTCAGCAGCAGTTGTTCGCAGCCCGCTTCCCAGTGCAGCCGCAGCCGGCGGTTGGGGGCGATGACCGCGGCGCAATCGGGGTCGGCGTTGATGCCTTCGTCGCCGCATTCGATGCGGGCGCGGCCGCGTAGCGGCACCTGGACCAGCATGAAGTCCTGGAGGCGGTCGGGTTCGATGTGGACTTCGGCGCCGTAGCGCAGCGTACAGAGGGTCAGGGAGCCGAAACGGCCCCGGTTCAGTTCGGCGTCCACGCGGCCGCCTTTCCAGGTGAGGCGGTGGTCCTTGAGGGCCTCGGACACGCGCGCGCGGGTCTCGTCTTGCTGCGTGGAGCTGAAGACGCGCCGTGTCAGCAAGGGCGCCAGCTCAAGTCGGGACCAGCCGTGCATGGAAGCCTCCGGGACGGGACCGATCCCGTATCTTGGGCCAGCGTAATTTAAACGGGCCGCATTGGGAATTAAGTGAATCCCGGATAAGCGTGGCGGTATTCGGATAGAACGCGGCAGGCCGCAGGCCTAATCTTGCCTGCAAGGCGCCGCGGACGGTGTGCGGGCCTGTGTGGCAATGAAGGCGCCGCGGCGCGTAAGCTGGGCGGCTTGGATCGGCGGCATGCGTGTACCGACGGCAGACGGGATCTGTCAGCTTTCCGCCGGCGCGGCTGGCGGCGAATACGGGGTGGCACATGAATCGGAATCGATGGAGCCGGCGTGCGCTGGCGGCGCTGGTTTGCCTGACCGCGGCGGCGGGCGCGTCGGCGGCGGACAAGGTGAAGGTCGGGTTGCTGACGACGCTGTCCGGGCCCGGTGCGGCGCTGGGCAACGAGATCCGCGATGGCTTCAACCTGGCGCTGCAGCATACGGGCGGCAAGCTGGGCGGGGTGCCGGCGGAAGTGGTGGTGGCCGACGATCAGCAGAAGGCCGATACCGGGCGCCAGGCGGTCGAACGGCTGCTCAAGCGCGACCGCGTGGATGTGATGACGGGCATCGTGTTTTCGAACGTGTTGCTGCCGGTGATGCCCGCGATCCTGCAATCGGACACGATCTACCTCAGCACCAACACGGGGCCGGAGAACTACGCGGGCGCGGGCTGTAATCCGAATTTCTTCGCGGTGGCCTGGCAGAACGAGGATATCCCGGCCGCCATGGGCAAGTACGCGGCGGACCAGGGCTACAAGCGCGTGGCGCTGATCGCGCCGGACTACCCGGGCGGCCGCGAGTCGCTCAACGGCTTCAAGCGCCTGTACAAGGGCGGCGTGGCCGAGGAAATCTACACCCAGCTCGGCCAACTGGACTACGGCGTGGAGATCACGCGGCTGCGCGCCAGCAAGCCCGATGCGGTGTTCTTTTTCCTGCCGGGCGGCATGGGCGTGAACTTCATCAAGCAGTTCAATGGCGCGGGCCTGTCCCAGGACATCGCGCTGCTGGCGCCCGGCTTTTCCGGGGACGAGGACACGATCGCGGCGGTGGGCGCGCCGATCAAGGGGCTGCGCAATACGGCGCAGTGGGCGGCTGACCTGGACAATCCCGCCAACCGCAAGTTCGTCGAAGACTTCAAGAAGACCTACAACCGCAGCCCGTCGCTGTATGCCTCGCAGGGCTACGACGCGGCGATGCTGCTGGACAGCGCGGTGCGCCAGACGGGCGGCAAGCTGGACGCCGAGGCGCTGCGCCCGGCGTTGCGGCGGGCGGACTTCAAGTCGGTGCGCGGCGATTTCAAGTTCAACCGCAACCAGTATCCGGTCCAGAACTATTACCTGCGCGTCGTCGAGGCGGACGCCGGCGGCAAGCTGCACAACAAGCTGTCGGGAACGGTGCTGACGCAATACCAGGATCCCTTCGCCGCCGCGTGCCAGATGAAGTAGGCCGCCGGCGCTTCGCAATTCAGGAGATACGCATGACTGATCGCATTACGACGCGCGAGGTGACGGTTGCCTCGCACGATGGCAAGTCCTTCGGCGCCTATCTGGCGGTGCCGGCCTCGGGCCGCGGTCCGGGCCTGGTGCTGTGCCAGGAGATTTTCGGCGTCAACGACTTCATGCGCCGCAGCGCCCAGCTGCTGGCCGAGGAAGGGTATGTGGTGCTGGTGCCGGACCTGTTCTGGCGCCAGCAGCCCGGCATCCAGCTCACGGACGGCCCCGCGGACATGCCGCGCGCGTTCGAGCTGTACAAGGGCTTTGACGTGGACCTGGGCGTGAAGGACATCGCGGCCACGCTCGCCGCGCTGCGGGCCCTGCCCGAACAGGAAGGCGGCGCGGGCGTACTGGGCTATTGCCTGGGCGGCAAGCTGGCCTATCTGGCGGCGTGCCGAACGGACGCGGACGTGGCGGTGGGCTATTACGGCGTGGGCATCGAGGACAGCCTGGACGAGGCCGCCAGCCTGCGCGGCCGGCTGGTGCTGCACATCGCGGAGCAGGACGGGTTCTGTCCGCCCGAGGCGCGCCAGCGCATCCTGGCGGCGCTGGGCGGCAAGCCGGGCGTGGAACTCTACGTGTATCCAGGCGTGGACCATGCGTTCGCGCGCACGGGCGGCGAACACTACGACAAGCCCTCGGCGCTGATGGCGCACCAGCGCAGCATGGCGGCGCTGCAGCGCACGATCGGGCCGGAATTCGACTATTCCTACCTGTGGGACAAGCACTGCGAATACGAATTCGGCACGCGCGACGTGGCCGCGACCATGGCGACGATGGTGGCCGAGCCCTACGTGAACCACATCCCCACGATGACGGGCGGCGTGGGCCACAAGGAGCTGTCGCGCTTCTACCAGCATCATTTCGTCAACAGCAATCCGCCCGACACGCGGCTGGTGCCGCTGTCGCGCACGGTGGGTGCGACGCAGATCGTCGACGAGCTGCTGTTCTGCTTCACCCACACCACGGAGATCGACTGGATGCTGCCCGGCGTGGCGCCCACGGGCAATTACGTGGAGATCCCGCTGGTGGCCATCGTCAAGTTCCGCGGTGACAAGCTCTATCACGAGCACATCTATTGGGACCAGGCCAGCGTGCTGGTGCAGGTGGGCCTGCTGGATCCCAAGGGCCTGCCCACGGCCGGGCGCGAGACGGCGGCCAAGCTGCTGGACGAGACCTTGCCTTCCAACACGCTGATGGCGCGCTGGAAGGACAGCGAGAACAAGTAGGGAGACGACATGCCTTATACCGACGAGCAACTTGCGTCCCTGGTGCGCGGCGACAGCGTGCACCGGGACATCTACACCGATCCGGCCATCTTCGACCTGGAAATGCAACGCATCTATGGCCGCGCCTGGATCTACGTGGGCCATGAAAGCCAGGTGCCCAAGACGGGCGACTATCACACCACGCGCCTGGGCGACCAGGACGTGCTGATGGTGCGCGCCGCCGACGGCCGCGTGCACGTGCTGTACAACCGCTGTCCGCACAAGGGCGCGAAGGTGGTGGCCGATGGCGAAGGCTGCGCCGGCAAGTTCTTCCGCTGCCCGTATCACGCCTGGACCTTCAAGCTGGACGGCAGCCACCTGGGCGTGCCGCTCAAGCAGGGGCTGGAGGGCACGTCCTACGATCCGGCCGATCCGTCGTTTTCCATGCGCCGCCTGCCGCGCGTGGACAGCTACCGCGGCTTTGTCTTCGCCAGCCAGGCCAGCGAGGGCCAGGCGCTGGAGGACTTCCTGGGCGGCGTGCGTTCGTCCATCGACAACCTGTGCGACCGGTCGCCGGTGGGCGAGGTCGAGGTGGCGGGCGGCATTTTTCGCGTGATGCAGCGGTCGAACTGGAAGGTCTTCTACGAAAACCTGCACGACACCATGCACGCCCGCGTCACGCATGAATCTTCCTATGCGGCCGCGCGCGACGAGGCCAAGGAAATGGGCGAGATGCCGCTCGAGCTGCACATCATGGACGGCAACGGCGAGCCCTACGAGTTCTGGGAAAAGCTGGAGCTGCGCGCCTACGACAACGGCCACGGCTACATGGAAGGCATCTTCAACCCGGGCGCCGCTGAACGCGATCCCGTGTCGCGCGCGCACTTCGAATCGCTGACCGCCGCGTATGGCGAGCAGCGCGCCCGCGAGATCCTGGGCATGAACCGCCACAACACCGTCATCTATGGCAGCGGTTCTCCCCACACCGTGTTCCAGCAGTTCCGGGTGATCCGCCCGGTCGCGGTGGACCGGACGCTGATCGAGATCCAGACGTTCCGCTGCAAGGGCGCGCCGGAGGGCGTGTTCAAGCGCGCCATGCTGTACGCCAACGTCATCAACTCGCCGTCGTCCAACGTCATGCCGGACGACATCGAACTCTACAACCGCTGCCAGGAAGGCAACGCGACGCGCGGCGGCGACTGGGTCAGCATGCACCGCTATCACGGCACCGACCGCGTCGACGCCGACGGCATGGTGTCGGTGAACGGCACCAGCGAATTGCCCATGCGCAATCAGTTCCGCGCCTGGAAGGCGTACATGGAGGACGGCGCGGGCACGGTCGCCGCGCCCGCCGCGGCCAACAAGGGAGACGGCGCATGCTGCTAGATCTTGATTTCGACGTCAGCACGGCGGACCTCGCCCCGGCGGACGTGCCGGTTGATACCCACCATCGCATCGCCCAGTTCCTGTACCAGGAGGCGCGCCTGCTGGACGAGCGGCGCTATGACGACTGGCAGGCGCTGTGGACGCAGGACGGCATGTACTGGATGCCGCGCAAGCCGGGCCAGGAAAGTCCCTACGACTACATCTCGCTGTTCTGGGAAGACCGCATGCTGCGCGACGTGCGCATCCGGCGCCTGGAGCACCCGCGCAACTGGTCGCAGCAGCCGCCCACGCGCAGCGCGCGGCTGGTGGGCGGGGTGCAGGTCGAGGGCGTGGACGCGGGCGGCAACCTGGTGGTCCATTCCGTCTTCCAGATGACCGAATGGCGCAAGCGCCAGCCCCGCCAGCTGGCGGGGCGCTACACCCACAAGCTGGCCGCCGAGGGCGACGGCTGGCGCATCCGCATGAAGCGTGTGGACCTCGTCAATTGCGACGATGCGCATGACGCCTTCGAGGTGTTCGTGTGACGGGCACGGACGCCGCGGTGCTGGCGCTGCACTACCAGAATGACGTCCTGCATCCGGACGGCAAGATCCGCGTCGGGCTGGATGCCGATGGCCAGGCGCGCCAGCGCCTGCTGGACAACGCCGCGGCCTTGCTGGCGGGCGCGCGCGCGCAGGCGCTGCCCATCGTGCACGTGCGCATCGCGTTCCGCCCCGACTATGCGGATCTGCTGCCCAATTGCCAGATTTTCCGCAGCGTGGCGGCGATTGGCGCGGTGCCGGAGGGGCAGTGGGGCAGCGCGTTCTACGAGGGGCTGGAGCCGCTGGCGGGCAGCGCGCGCGAGTTCGTGGTCAAGCACACGCGCATCAGCGCGTTCTATGGCACGCCGCTTGAGGAAACCCTGCGGCTGCTGGGCGCGCGCCGGCTGGTGGTGGCCGGCGTGGCGACGCATTCGGTGGTGGAGGGGACGGTGCGCCATGCGGCCGACATCGGCTTTTCGGTAATGGTCGCGCAGGACGCCTGCGCGTCCGCCGACCCCGCGGTGCATGCGGCATCGCTGGCCAGCATGCGGCTGATCGCGCAGACGGGCACGGTGGACGAGGCGCTGCGCTGGGCCGCCGCGCCGAACTGACAAGGAACATTCATGGATTTCTCAGGCTTTCCCGGGCTGGCGGGCAAGACCGCCATCGTCACCGGCAGCACCCAGGGGCTGGGCGCGGATATCGCGCGCGGGTTCGCGGCGGCGGGCGCCAATGTGGTGCTGGTCGGCCGCAATGCCGAGGCGGGCGAGGCCCTGGCCCGGGCGCTGGGCGAACGCGTCCTGTACTGCGAAACCGACATCGGCCAGGACGGCCAGATCCAGGCCTGCATCGACGCCGCGCGCGCGCGCTTCGGGCGGCTCGATATCCTGGTCAACAACGCCTGCCAGTATGCGGATCGCGGACTGGCGTCCTCGCGCGAGGAATGGCATCGCACGCTGGATACGAACCTGGTGTCGGCGGCGATCTTCACGCAGTTGGCCGCGCCATTTCTGCCGCGCGGCGGCGTGGTGGTGAACATGGGCAGCACGGGCGGCAAGTTCGGCGCCGCCGGACGGGCGCTGTACCCGGCGTCCAAGGCCGCGTTGCTGCAGATCACCAAGAACTTCGCGGTGGAGCTGGCGCCGGCGGGCGTGCGCGTGCTGGCGGTGTCGCCCGCCTGGACGTGGTCGCCGTCGGTGGAGCAGTTGTCGGGCGGGTCGCGCGCGACCGCCGATGCCGTGGGCGCGCATTTCCATCCGCTGGGGCGGGTGGGGTCCGGCGAAGAGATCGCCGCCGCGGTGTGCTTCGCGTGTTCCGACGCGGCGTCGTGGATGACCGGGGTGGACATCCCGGTGGACGGCGGATTTTCGGTGCTGGGACCGGACCGCGGCATCTCGCCGCGGGTGTGGTTCAAGGAGCTGATGCCCGGCGACGGGGCGTGATGGTGTAGATGCCAGACGCCGCTGCCCAGGCTTCAGCGGATGACGATCTCGCCTTCTTCCAGCCCGGCCTTGCCGCCCACCTGGTCTTCCAGGAATTCCTGCATCTTGTTGCCCAGCTGGATCTTCGTGCCGCTACAGAAGCGCCGCGTGGCGGCAATGGTGGCGTTCTGCTGCGGCAGCAGGTCGCGCGCAAGCTGGGCTTCCTCGGTTTCCAGCGCCGCCAGGTCGCTGATGAGCTTGGTGTGCGTGTTGCGCGCGCGCTCGACCACGTCGCCGGTGGCGCGCTGGGGGTTGGCCTGCAGGAACATCAGCAACTGTTCCAGCTTGGCCTTGTCCTCGTTCATCTTCAGGCGCTTGCGGGTCAGCGCCGAGCGCTTGATGTCGGCGTGCGGATCCAGGCCGGCCTGCACCAGCGTCGGGATGCCCGCCGGCGAGCCGATGGTGCCGGCGCGCACCGCCAGCAGGGCGCGCGTCTCGCCGCCCGTGATGGCGCTTTGTTGTGTATTGGGCGGGCCGACGTTCACGCTGCCGCCGGCGGCGATGTTGCTCTGGCGGATTTCGCGCTCGACGTCGATGTCCTGGCCCGCGCTGATGACGGCGTTCTCGATGAACTTCGCGCGCAGCGTGCCGCCACAGACGATGTGCGCGGTGCGCGGCGTGGCGGTGGCGTCGTGCAGGGTTTCGGCCATGCCGATGATGCCGCCCTTGACCGTGACGCTGCCGCCGGCCTCGACCAGCGCGGCTTCGATGGTCCCGTTGACGACCACGTCGCCCGTGACGCGCACTTCCATCGTGGCGGCGATGTCGCCGCGCACCTGCAGCGACCCCTCGAACGTGATGTTGCCGGTGGACAGGTTGACGGCGTCCACCTCGACCATCGGGTTCACCTGCACGCCGTGGGTGATCAGCGTGGGCGTGCCGGCAATGGCGGCGCGCAGCAGCAGCGGATCCTCCGGGTCGACCTCGACGCCCGACAGCTCCTTGGAGAAGGGCGTGTCGGGCAGTTCGTCGGGCAGCACGGCTTCGCCCAGCACGTTGGTGCCGTCCACCCCCGGCAGCGGCGGAATGCGGCGCATGAGCGGGGTGCCGGGCGACACCAGCAGCAGGCTGCCCAGGTCGCGGTAATCCACCTGGGCCAGTTCGTCGATGTCCTCGGCGCGGGGCTTGAGGCGGTCCAGCAGGCTTTCGAAGCGGGTTGGCGTGCCGCGCGTGGGCGGCGTGCCTTGCGCGGCAATGATGGTCTCGGCGCGACCGAGCGCGACGGCCTCGGCCAGCGCGGCGTCCAGCACGCCATGGACGATGCCCTGGTCGGCCAGCGCCTGGCGCACCGCCTCGAGCGTGACGGGCTTGCCGCCCTTGGGCGGGTGCAGCGTCAGCGTCGCGGCCATGCGGGTCGCGTTCAGTTCGATATCGAAGCTGCCGTCCACGACCTGGCCGACGGGGCTTTGCACGGTGTCGGTGGCCGTGCGGCACAGGTCGATGAAAGCCAGGATGGCGTGGTTGTCCAGGGCCTCGGCGCCCCAGCCCTGGGCGGCGGCGGCGGCGACCAGGATGTCCCAGGTCGGCAGCTCGGTGTTGGCAGGCGGGGCCTCGTCTTCGTCGGCGACGGCGATGTCGGCGTCGTGTTCGCCGGGCTGTTCGCGGGTCTGGACGAGGGTTTGGGCGAGGGGGCTTTCAGCGTGATCAGGGGCGTGTCCGCCGTCCTCCGCGGGCGCGGCGCCCGCGGCCGGCTGGGCGTCGTCGGCCGGGCGGGGTGGCGGCGTATAGACTGCCGTCAGGACGTTGGTGTCGGCATCCAGCAGCAACTGGAGCATGTTTTCTGCGCCCATTTCACCCTCTCTCCGGTCCCGGCACGAACGGCCAGGTTCAATCATTTAGTAATTGAACGAAATATTACGTCATATTCCGGCCTGGCATGAAGGTTACTGCGCAGTAGGGCCAATTTTCTCCGCCTGATGGCCTAGTGATGTCCCCGTTTTTCCCCGGGACGCGGGCGCGCCGGCGCGGTCTAGGGCATCGGCAGGAAAGACAAAACCGGGATGGCGCAAGCAGCATAGGGGCTCGCCAACGCGTCGCAGGACGCCGCCGGAGCCCCGTCCCATGTCCCAACCACCCACTCCCCTTCTTTCGGCCACGCGCGCCCTCCTGGCGCGCGCCGGCGGGATGGCGGCGGTGGCGGCGCTGGCGACGGGCGCTCTGGCGCTGGCGACCACCGCGACGGCCCAGGCCGCCGAGACCTACCGCTACAAGGATCCCTTCGGCGTGTGGCGGTCGATGAAGGTGCCTGCCGGCACCGGCAAATACTACAAGCGCGCGCAGGCGCGCACCGCGGTGCGCACGGGCGCCGAAAAGCTGTGCCTGACCTGTGAGCCCGAAGCCGGCGACGGCGCGCGCCGCCAGACCCGCGCGCCCGCCGAGCCGGCGCTGCGCTGGAGCACGGTCAAGCCGACGACCAAGCATGACAATCTGATCGCCCGCGCCGCGCTGGACTCCGGCGTGGACCAGGCGCTGCTGACGGCGATCATCGCCATCGAGTCGGGCTTTCGCAGCGATGCGCGTTCGCCCAAGGGGGCGCTGGGCCTGATGCAGCTCATGCCGGCCACGGCCGCGCCGCTGCTGTCGGTGGATGATGTGGAGCGGGCGCTGGTGGATCCGGCGACCAACGTGCAGGCGGGCTCGCGCCATCTGCGCCGGCTGATCGACCGGTATCCCGGCCGCCTGGACCTGGCGCTGGCCGCCTACAACGCGGGCGAGGGGGCCGTGCGCAAGTACGACGCGGTGCCGCCTTATGCGGAAACCCAGGCCTACGTGAAGAACGTGACCGCCCTGTACGAGCAGTACAAGGCGCCGTGAAGGGAGCGGGCGAGGGCGCCGCTCCCGGCGGACTCAAAGGCCCGCGAACACCTTTTCCGCGATGTCCAGCGTGGCCTGGATGACGGCGTCGTCGTGCGTGGCCGACACGAAGCCCGCTTCGAAGGCGGACGGCGCGAAATGCACGCCGTTCTCCAGCATGGCGTGGAAGAAGCGGTTGAACGCCGCCGTGTCGCACGCCGAGACCTGCGCAAACGAGGCCGGCACCGAGTCGCTGAAATAGATGCCGAACATGCCGCCCACCGAATCCGCCGAGAACGGCAGGCCGGCCTTGCGGGCGCGCGCCTGCAGGCCCTGGGCGAGCTTGGCGGTCTGGGCCGACAGCGTTTCGTAGAAGCCCGGCGCGGCAATCAGGCGCAGCGTCGCCAGGCCCGCGGCCACGGCCACCGGATTGCCCGACAGCGTGCCGGCCTGGTAGACGCCGCCCAGCGGCGCGATGTGCTTCATGACCTCGGCGCTGCCGCCGAAGGCGCCCACCGGCATGCCGCCGCCGATCACCTTGGCCAGCGTGGTGATGTCGGGCTTGACGCCGGTCAGGCCCTGCACGCCTTGCGGTCCGACGCGAAAGCCCGTCATGACCTCGTCGAAGATCAGCAGCGCGCCGTGCTGCGTGCAGACCTCGCGCAGCCCTTCCAGGAAGCCGGGCGCCGGCTTGATGAGGTTCATGTTGCCGGCGACCGGCTCCACAATGATGCAGGCGATGTCGGCGCCGTGCTGGGCGAAGGCCTCGCGCACCGCGTCCAGGTTGTTGTATTCCAGGGTCAGCGTGTGCGACACGAATTCCGGCGGCACGCCGGCCGAGCTGGGATTGCCGAAGGTCAAGAGGCCCGAGCCGGCCTTGACCAGCAGGCTGTCGGAATGGCCGTGGTAGCAGCCTTCGAACTTGACGATCTTGGCGCGGCCGGTGGCGCCGCGCGCCAGGCGGATGGCCGTCATGGTGGCCTCGGTGCCGGAGCTGACCAGGCGCACCTGTTCCAGCGAGGGCAGGCGCGAGATCAGCACTTCGGCCAGCTCGATTTCGGCTTCGGTGGGGGCGCCGAAGGACAGGCCGTTGACGGCGGCTTCCTGTACCGCGCGCACGACTTCAGGATGCGAATGGCCCAGGATGGCGGGGCCCCAGGAGCCCACGTAGTCGATGTACTGCTTGTCTTCCGCGTCCCACACGTACGGACCCTGCGCGCGCTTGATGAAACGCGGCGTGCCGCCCACGGAGCGGAAGGCGCGCACGGGCGAGTTGACGCCGCCGGGGATGCTGCGGCAGGCGCGTTCGAATAGCTGAGCGTTACTGGACATGGCGATCAAGGCTTGCGGTGGAAGTTGGGAGAATAGGGCGCCGAGCAGGCTGCGGCGGCGGCCCGGATGCTGGGCGCTTCGAACAGGGCGGTGATGACGGCGATGGAATCGGCGCCGGCCTGGACCACCAGCGGAGCGTTGGCGGGCGTGATGCCGCCGATGGCGACCACGGCGGGACGCGGCGCGTCGCGCTCGTCCGCGAGGCGGCGGGCCTCGGTCAGGACGGACAGCGGCGCGCGCACCGTGTCGGGCTTGACCGTGGACGCGAACATGGCGCCGAACGCGATGTAATCGGCGCCGCCGTCCAGCAATTCGCGCGCGCGCGCCAGATCGTCGTAGCTGGAGCCGCCCAGGATCAGGTCGGGACCGGCTTCGCGGCGGATGTGCGCAAGGCTTTCATCGTCGCGGCCGACGTGGGCGCCATCGGCGCCGACCTCCAGCGCAAGGCGCCAGTCGTCATTGATGAGGAACACCACGCCCAGTTCGCGGCACAGCGGCGCCAGCGCGCGAGCCTGCGCGGCGCGCACCGCGTCGGGCACGTCCTTGCGGCGCAGTTGCAGCGCGCGCATGCCGCCCGCGGCGGCATCGCGCACGGCTTGCAGCAGGCGGTCGGTGTCGTCCCATTCGGGCGTTACGCCATACAGGCCGGCGGGAAATCGTAGCGGTTTCATTGGGGCAGGATCCGGTTGGGGATGCGACGGCCCATGCCCGGCAGGAAACTGGCCGCCACAGACGCGTCGGCGTGCGCCAGGCCCTGCCGCACCGCCTCGGGCATCTCCAGGCCGCGCGCCAGCATGGCGGTGATCGCGGTGGCCGCCAGTCCGCCGGCGTCGCCGTTGCGGTCCGGGGGCGTCTGCCAGGGCCAGGTATGCGTCTGGCCGCCGGGGCCGAGCAGCACATTGGCGAAGTGGCCGGGACGCTGGGGGCTGCCCAGCACCAGGACCCATTCCGCGCCGGCGGCCACCAGCGCATGCATCGGCGTAGGTGCGTCCCCGATATCGATGTCGCCGTCGGCATGCCATTGCGCCAGGCGCAGGTGCTCGATGACCAGCAGATCGGTCTGCGGCAGCACCAGTTCCAGGGTCGCGGCCAGCAGGTCGTCGGCTTCGTCCTCGTCGGCCGCGTCGGCGGGCAACTGGGCGCGCTGGCCCAGGTGCAGCACCAGCGGCACCTGGCTGTAGTCGGCGGCGACCTGCGCGGCCACGCTGGCCGTTTCGGCGGTGTATAGTCCGCCCACCTTGATGGCCTGCACCGACATGTCTTCGAGCAGGCAGCGCGCCTGGTCGTCCAGCAGGTCGGGCGAGACGGGGTGGATTTCTTCGATGCCGGCGGTGTCCTGCACGGTCAGCGCGGTCACGGCCGCCAGGCCATGACAGCCGAGGCGGGCGCAGGTGACGGCGTCTGCGGGCAGTCCATCCGATCCCGAAGGATCGAGCGGGCCGAAGACCAAAACGAGAGGGGGAGTAACGGGGGCCACTTGACTGCGCTTGATCGGGGGCTCCCCCGGATCATTTGGCATGAATCAGGGGAACCCCTATTGGGTTTCGGTAAGATTGTCCCCATTCTAATGGAAGCCCCCCACCTTTGCCCCGCCGCGGGCTCGCCGGCGGGGAATTGATGTAAGAGAGAACTATGCGTACTTGGATGTGTCTGATTTGTGGCTGGGTCTATGACGAAGAGGCCGGCCTGCCCGACGAGGGCATTGCGCCCGGCACCCGCTGGGAAGACGTGCCGCCCAATTGGGTCTGTCCCGAATGCGGCGCCCGCAAAGAGGACTTTGAGCTGATGGAAATCTGAAGCCGTTCCGCCGACATATTCCGCCAGGGCCCGTAAGATGGGTCATGCCCCATCCCTCGTAACCGTCGGAGTGCCGCCCGGCCTGCCGGGTCGCGCGCGAGCGATCGCTCCAACGGTTCATCCAGACTACCCATGAAGGGGTTGCCATGACGGAAAAGCACCACGAAGACGCCACGACGCAGGCGGCCAATTTCGCCAATCAGTTCCTGATCGCCATGCCGGGCATGGTGGAAGGAAGCCTGGCTGGCTCCGTCATCTACGTGTGCGAACACACCGAACGCGGCGCGCTGGGCCTGGTCATCAACCGGCCCACCGACCTGACCCTGGGCACGCTGTTCGAGCGTATCGACCTGACGCTGGAAATCGGACCGGTGAAGGACACGTTCGTCTTTTTCGGCGGACCGGTCCAGACGGATCGCGGGTTCGTGCTGCACGCGCCCGCCGGCGACTACAGCTCCAGCATCAAGCTGGGCGACATGGCGCTGACCACCTCGCGCGATGTGCTGCAGGCCGTGGCCGACGGCAACGGTCCTGCGCGCATGCTGGTCACGCTGGGTTATGCCGGCTGGGGCGCGGGCCAGCTCGAAAGCGAGATGGGCCAGAACGCCTGGTTGAGCGTGGGCGCGGACGCCCACATCATCTTCGAGGTGCCGCCCGAGGAACGCTATCCCGCCGCGCTCAAGCTGCTGGGCATCGATCCCGTCATGCTGGCCGGCGACGCGGGCCATGCCTGAAGAAACGCTGCTGGCCTTCGACTTCGGCGAGAAGAAGATCGGCATTGCCATCGGCAACACGCTGACGCGCCAGGCGCGCCCGCTCGAAATCATTTTCAGCGAGGTCCGCGATGCCCGCTTCGGCCGCATCGCGGCGCTGCTGCAGGAGTGGCAGCCGCATCGCGTCGTGGTCGGACTGGCGCTGGACGCCGAGGGCGGCGAGCAGCCCGCCACGGCCCGCTGCCGGCGGTTTGCCAACCAGCTTCATGGCCGCTTCGGCGTTGCCGTCGAACTCGTGGACGAACGCGGCTCCAGCATGGAGGCGCAACGCCTGCTGGGCACGCACGCCGCCGACGATGCGATGGCCGCGGCGGTTATCCTGCAACGCTATCTGGATGCCTTGCCCGCGGCGTGATGGCCGCGGCCTGTCCTGCCCATGCTCAATCCGCAACTTGATCGCCGCGGCGAACTCACGCATCTGCTGACCACCGAGGGCCTGCCGCGCCGTCACGTCGAACGGCTGCTGGAGATGGCGCGCGCGCAGGCGTGCGCCGCCGATGCGACGCCGCATGCGGCGTCGGGCATGCCGGTGTTCCTGTGCCTGCCCGACGCGCACGCCGCCGACCGCGACGCCTACGCCGCCGCCGCGGCCAGCCTGTCTATGCTGCCGGTGCCGCTGCAGGCAGGCGCCGACGAGGCGCTCGCCGAAACAGTCGGCGCGCTCGCCCCGGGCGTGCTGGTGCTGCGCCACGCCCAGAGCGGCGCGGCCCACTGCGCCGCCGCGCATGCCGCGACCGGCCTGCATGTGCTCAATGCGGGCGACGGCCGGCACGCCGATCCTGTGCCTGCGCTGGCGCTGGTGCAGGCCATCCTCGACGCCAAGCCCGACCTCACCCGCCTCGTCGTGACCCTGTTGGGCGACATCCGCCATTCGCGCCTGGCGCGGTCCGCCATCCATCTGCTGACCACGCTGGGCGTGCCCGAAGTGCGCGTTGCGGCGCCGCGCACGCTGCTGCCCGAGGGCCTGCCTCAACTGGGTGTGCGCGCGTGCGCGACCCTGCAGGAGAGCCTGCGCGACGCGGATGTGGTCATCGCGCTGCCGCTGAACGTTGAAGACATCAGCGGCGCGCAACTGCCATCCGCCCGCGAGTACGCCTGCACCCACGGACTGACGCCGGCTGCGCTGGCGCTCGCCAAGCCTGACGTCATGGTGTTGCCCGCCGGCCGGCTGGCGCCCGGCGTGGAAGTGGACGGCGACATCGCGGCCGGGCTGGAGCCTGCCGAGGCCCGTCTCGCGGCGCTGGCGCAGCCGCTGCGCGCCGCCGTCCTGCGCGTGCTCGCCGGAGACCTGACATGAGGCTGCACATCGCCAACGGCCGCCTGATCGATCCCGCGAACGGCGTGGATGGCCAGCACGATCTCTACCTCGCGCAAGGCCGCGTCGTCGCGGTGGGCGCGGCGCCCGACGGATTCCAGGCCGACCGCCGCATCGACGCCAGCGGCCTGGCGGTGCTGCCGGGCCTGATCGACCTGTCGGCGCGCGTCGCGCAAGCGGGGCATGCGGGGCATGCCGGCCAGATGGGCCAGATGGGCCATACGGGCCATACAGGCCAGGCGGGCTTCGCGCCCGCCGAGTTGCGCGCGGCGTTGGCCGGCGGCGTGACGCGGCTGGTGCTGCCGCCCGACGCCGAAGGCCCGCCCGACGAGCCCGGCAAGGTCGAGGCGCTGATGCGCCATGCCCAGCCCGGGCAATGCGCGATCCATCCGCTGGGGGCCATGACCGTGGGGCTGGCCGGCGAGACGCTGACGGAAATG
Source organism: Achromobacter sp. MFA1 R4 (assembly GCF_900156745.1). NCBI lineage: Bacteria > Pseudomonadati > Pseudomonadota > Betaproteobacteria > Burkholderiales > Alcaligenaceae > Achromobacter > Achromobacter sp. MFA1 R4. The sequence goes on from NZ_LT707065.1 coordinate 2,645,432, forward strand.
GCGCTGCTGGCGCAGGCGGGCTGCATCGCCTTCTCGCAGGGCGAATCCGGCGTTGCCGATACGCGGGTGCTGTGGGGCGCGACGCACTATGCCAGCGGCCTGGGCCAGGCGCTGTGGCTGCGTGCGCAGGACCCCTGGCTGGCACGCGAGACCGTGGCGGCCAGCGGTCCCTACGCCGCGCGCCTGGGCCTCGAAGGCCTGCCCGCGCAGGCGGAGACCGTGGCGCTGCACACGATCTTCGAATTGCAGCGCGCGACGGGCGCGCGCGTGCATCTGGCGCGCCTGTCCACGGCGGCGGGGCTGGATCTGCTGCGCGCGGCCCGGCGCGAGGGCCTGCCGGTCACGGCCGACGTGTCCGCCAACAGCCTGCACCTGACCGACGTGGACATCGGCTTTTTCGACACGAATCATCGCCTGAATCCGCCGCTGCGCGGCCAGCGCGACCGCGACGCGATCCAGGCTGCCCTGGCCGACGGCGTGGTAGATGCCCTGTGTTCGGACCATACGCCGGTCGACGCGCGCGGCAAGGCCGCGCCGTTCGCGTCCGCCACGCCCGGCGCGACCGGACTGGAGCTGTTGCTGTCGCTGGCCCTGAAGTGGGCGCGCGACAGCCGCCGGCCCATCGGCGAAGCCCTTGCGCGCGTGACCTCGGGCCCGGCCGCCGTGCTGGCCGCCGTCGCGCCGCGCATCGGGCCTTGCGGCCACCTGGGCGTGGGGGCGCCGGCGGATCTGTGCCTGGCGGACCTGGACGCCGAATGGATGGTCATGCCCGGCGCGTTGCAGAGCCGCGGCGTCCATACACCTTTCGCAGGTATGATGCTGCCCGGCCGGGTACGCGCCACCGTGGTCGGTGGCGAGCCGGCCTGGGAGACTCCAGTTTGAAGCTGCTGCGCTTTGTCCTACGGCTGAGCCTTGTCCTGCCCCTGATCGTGTTCGGCCTGCTCTGCGTGGGCCTGGCCTATCCCCTGATGCGCCCCGCGGCCCGCGCGCGGCTGAACCGCCGCTGGTCGCGCTGGCTGATGGCGGCCTGTGGACTGAAGGTCTACTTCAAGGGCGAGCCGCGCCTGGAAGGCCCAGTGCTGCTGGTGGCGAACCACGTGTCGTGGATCGACATCTTCGTGCTCAACTCGGCCCGTGCAACGTCGTTCGTGGCCAAGAGCGAAATCCGCGCCTGGCCCGTGATCGGGTGGCTGGTCGCCGGCGCGGGCACGCTGTTCATCGAACGCGGCCAACGCCACGCCGTGCATGCGATGGGCGAATCGATGCAGGTCCGCTTCAAGCAGGGCGACGCCGTCGGCCTGTTCCCGGAGGGCACGACGAGCGAAGGCTTCGATCTGCTGCCCTTTCACGCCAGCCTGTTCGAGCCCGCGCGCTCGGCGGCCGTGGAAATCCAGCCCGTCGCGCTGCGATTCCTGCAGCACGGCAAGCGCAGCGGCTACGCGGCATTCGTCGGCGAGGAGTCGCTGGTGGCCAATCTCTGGCGCGTGCTGGGCGTGACGGGGCTGGCCGTTGAAGTCGTATTCCTGCCGCCGCTGGCGGCGCGTCATCCCGATGGCAGCCTGCCGACGCGGCTTGAGCTGTCGCACCAGGCCCGGGACGCGATTCTGAGCGTGCTCTGAGTCTTCGGCCCGGACTACCGCCACCCCGCTGAAAATTCACAGCAGCTCTCGGCCAGTTCCGCCACGCTTTCGCAAAACGCCACATCGGCGTCGCGGCGGAACATCGCGCTGTAGACCGATTGGGGCGGCGCGACGCTGGTCCGCGCAATCACCAGTTGCCTGGCGGCGACCATGTCGGCGAAGTAGTCGCGCGGCAGGCAACTGACGCCGAAGCCGGCGGCCGTCAGGCCCGCCATGGCGATCAGGCTGTTGATGGTGAAGATGTTGCTGGCGGCCGTGTGGGGCCGCAGCCAGCCGTCGTAGATCATGTTCAGTCCGGACTCGCGGCTCTGGCGCAAGAGCGGCAGCCGGGCGATGTCGGCGGGCGTGTAGATGCGGCTGGCGTCGATCAGGTCGGGGCTGCCCATCCACGCGAATTCCAGGCGCTGCAGCGCCACGACCTGCAGGTTCGGTTCGGCGAATTCCCCATGCAGGAAAGCCATGTCCAATTGTCCCGCCTGCAACCGCTTGAGCAGGTCGGCGCCCAGGTCGATGTGCGGTTCCAGCGTGATGCGCGGATAGTGGGCGCGCAGCAGGCGGATCAGGGCGGGCAGCCAGGTCATCGCCGTGATTTCGGTGATGCCGAAACGGAAGGTGCCCGTCAGCGTGTGCTGCCCCTTCAGCCGCGCAAGCAGGCGGTCCCGGTGACCCAGCATCTGTTCGGCCAGCGCATAGATTTCGTGGCCGCGCGCCGTGAGCTCGGCACGGTGTCCGGATCGGTCGAAAAGCGCGATATCGAAGTCGGCTTCCAGCTCCTGGATGCGCTTGGTGATCGCCGATTGCGTGGTGTGCAGCTTTTGCGCCGAGGCCGAAAACGTGCCCAGCCGCACCGTCCAGTACAAGGCCTCGATTTGCTTGAAAGTCAGCATGCGCAGGCGCCGCAGGAGGGGTTGTTCATTCCGAAATTTCCATTAAGGGGTAACCCCTATATTCCAAAAATAGATGAAGCTCGCTGAAATTTAATCCCTTTTTCGGAACCGCAAAAGCTCGCACCATTCGGTCTGACTCATTTCTGGCCGTCCGTACACTTGGCTTGGCACCCCGGGGAACGGCAGGCTTTCGACTCAGGACTCGCAGACCGTCATGGCTTCCATTTCCACCGGCGCACGCATATTGCCGGCATCCCCCGTCGCTCCCGCTTCCATCCTCGAAGCGCTTGCCGGCATCGTCACCCCGCATCTGAGCGACAACCTCGCGCGCCGCGAAGGCATCACCGGCCTGCGCCGCTACAGCGGCGGCGGCAAGCTGGTGGGCACCGCGCTGACCGTCAAGACCCGGCCCGGCGACAACCTGCTGATCTACAAGGCCATGATGCAGATCGAGCCGGGCCACGTCCTGGTGATCGACGCGGGCGGCGACCTGTCCAACGCCGTGCTCGGCGAAATCATGAAGCGCTACCTGCAGATCCACGGCTGCGCAGGCGTCGTCGTCGACGGCGCCATCCGCGATGTCGCGGCCTTCGAGGCCGACAGCTTCCCGTGCTATGCGCGCGGCCACATCCATCGCGGTCCCTACAAGGACGGCCCGGGCGAGGTCAATGTGCCGGTTTCGATCGGCGGGCAGGTGATCCAGCCCGGCGACATCCTGGTGGGCGACGAGGACGGGCTGGTGAGCTTTGCGCCGTCGGACGCCGAGGCGCTGATCGCCGCGGCGCGCGCCCATGCCGACAAGGAAGCGCGCATCATGGCCGAAATCGCCACCGGCGCGAAGACGCAGAGCTGGATGCAGGCCGCCTTTGCCGCGAAGGGGCTGGCATGAACGCCGCCGCAAGCGAATTCCTGGCCGAACGGGCCCGCGCCATCAAACCGTCGCCCAGCATGATGGCCAAGAGCCGGGTGGACCAGTTGCGCGCGCAGGGCCGCGACATCATCGACTTCACGGTGGGCGAACCGGATCTGCCCACGCCCGGCCATATCGTCCAGGCCGGCATCGACGCGCTCAACAGCGGCGATATCCGCTACACCTCGTCCGTCGGCGCCCGGCCCTTGCTGGAGGCCGTGCGTGCCAAGTTCCAGCACGAAAACGGCCTGGCGTACGGGCTGGATGAACTCATCGTCGGCGTGGGCGCCAAGCAGCTGATCTTCACGGCGCTGGCCGCCACGGTGCAGGCGGGCGACGAAGTCATCATTCCCGCGCCGTACTGGGTGTCCTATCCCGACATGGTGCTGGTCAACGACGGCACGCCGGTGGTGGTGGCCTGCCCGGAATCCGACGGGTTCAAGCTGACGCCGGCCGCGCTGGAACGCGCCATCACCCCGCGCACGAAGTGGGTGCTGTTGAACACGCCAAGCAACCCCACCGGCGCGATGTACGACGCGGACGAACTGCGCGCGCTGGCGCAGGTGCTGGCGCGGCATCCGCAGGTCTGGCTCATGACCGACGAGATCTATGAACACCTGGCCTACGGCGGGGCGCGCCATATGTCGCCCGCCGCCGTGTCGCCCGAGCTGGCCGCGCGCACGCTGACGATCAACGGCGTGTCCAAGGCGTATGCAATGACCGGCTGGCGCCTTGGCTACGCGGGCGGCCCCAAGCCTCTCATCAAGGCGATGGCCACGCTGATCTCGCAAAGCACGAGCTGCGTCAGCGCGATCAGCCAGTCGGCCGCGCGCGTCGCGTTGTCGGCCGACCAGCAATGCGTGCATGACGCGGCTGCCCTGTTCCATGAACGGCGCGACCGCATCGTGGCCCTGCTCAACGAGGTGCCCGGCATCCGCTGCCCGGTTCCGCAAGGCGCGTTCTACGTCTACCCGTCGGTCGAGGGCCTGCTCGGCCGGCGCACGCCGTCCGGCCGCACGCTGCAAAGCGACCTGGACGTGGTGATGTTCCTGCTGGACGAGGCGGGCGTGGCCGCGCTGGACGGCGCCGCCTATGGCTTGTCGCCGTACCTGCGGCTGAGCTTCGCGACCTCGATGGAGAACATCGAAGAGGGCTGCCGCCGCATTCGCCAGGCCTGCGCCGCGCTGACCTGAACCCCCGATTTTTTCGGTAGTACCCAGACCTATATTCCAAAGGGAAATCGCATGAAAACCGTTATCTCCTCCTTGGTGGCCGCCGTCGGCCTGGCCGCCACGCTCGCGCCCGCCGCCCACGCCGACACGCTGCAGGACATCAAGGCGCGCGGCAAGTTCATCTGCGGCACCATGGGGACGGCCGAGCCGTTCAGCTTCCAGGATCCGAAGACCCGCGGCATCGTCGGCTATGAAGTCGACGTGTGCCAGGCCCTGGCCGACAGCCTGGGTGTGCCGCTCGAACTCAAGCTGATCGCCGTCGAGGCCCGCATCCCCGAGCTGATCGCCGGCCGCGTGGACGTGGTGGCCGCCAACCTGGGCTGGTCGCCGGAGCGCGCCAAGCAGATCGACTATTCGCACCAGCATTTCGTGAGCCTGCAGAAGGTGCTGTCGCGCGCATCGGACAAGGACCTGAAGGCGCCGGCGGACCTGGCCGGCAAGCGGGTCAGCGCGGTGCGCGGCTCGTCGTCCGAGCAAGGCGCGCGCAAGCACATCCCCAATGTCGAACCCGTCACGTTCAAGGATCCCAGCGGCGCCTTCCTGGCCCTGCAGCAGGGCAAGGTGAGCGGCTTCGTCGGGTCGGAGCTGATGCTGGTCAAGCTGCAGAACCAGGCCGCCTCCAGCGCGGTCCCGGTCAAGATCCTGGAGCCGGCGCTCTTCGTCGAGCCGTGGGGCGTGGGCGTGCGCAAGGGCGACACCGCCATGCTGAACCAGGTGAACAAGGTGCTGGACGGCATGGAGGCATCCGGCCAGGCCGCCAAGACCTTCGACAAGTGGTTCGGCGCGGGCACGCAGTTCAACATCAAGCGCGACTTCCGCATCGAAGCCATCAAGGGTTGACGCGCCGCGCGTGCTGGAGCCTGGTTCGATGCATTACATCTTCGACTTCAGCGCCATTTTCCAGGGCGAGTATCCGGACTGGCTGCTCAGGGGGTTGATCACCACCCTGGCGCTGGCCGGGCTGGCCTGGATCCTGGCGTTCTTCGTGGGCAGCCTGCTGGCGGTGATCCGCCTGACGGGCTCGCCCATCGCCAATGGGGTGGTCGCGACGTATGTCGCGTTCCACCGCAACGTGCCCATGCTGGTGCACATTCTGTTCTGGTATTTCGGCGTTCCGGCGCTGCTGCCGCAAGGCGTGACCGACTGGCTCAACAGCCACGGCAGCGAATTCATCCTGTCCTGCATCGCGATCGGGCTGGTGATGTCGGCCTATGTCTGCGAAGACCTGCGCAGCGCGGTGCGCGGCATCCCGCCGGGGCAGGTCGAGGCGTCGCGCGCCCTGGGCCTGAGCTTTCTGAAGACGATGCGCAAGGTCATCCTGCCGCAGGCGTTCCGCATCGCGATTCCGCCGTTGCTCAACCAGACCCTGCTGCTGCTCAAGAACACCAGCCTGGCGATGGCCATCGGCGTGACCGAGCTGACGGCGGCCGCGCGCGAGATCGAGAACAACACGTTCCGCACCTTCGAGGCCTATGCCGTGGTGACGGTGATCTACCTCGTGCTGTCGTTCCTGATCATGGGCGGCGGCGCGATCCTGCAACGACGCTACCGTCCGCTGGGAGTGCGCTGACCATGTGGGACATCCTCAAAGACAATTGGCTGCTGCTCCTGATCGGCCAGTATCCGCATGGCCCCATCGGGGGCCTGGCGGCCACCCTGGGCCTGGCCGCGGTCAGCCTGGCGCTGGCGCTGCCGTGCGGCGTGCTGCTGGCGCTGGGCCGCATCAGTCCCTACCGGATCTTCTACTGGCCGTCCTCGGCCGTGGTCTATCTGGTGCGCGGGCTGCCGCTGCTGATGTTCATTTTCTGGGCGTACTTCTTCGTGCCGCTCATCATCGGCCGTCCCGTCGCGGGCACGACCACCATGGTGGTCGCGCTGGTCTGCTACGAAAGCGCCTATCTGGCCGAGATCATCCGCGCCGGCATCCAGGCCCTGCCGCCCGGCCAGCAGGAGGCCAGCCGGGCGCTCGGCCTGTCGTACCTGCAGACCATGCGACGGGTCATCCTGCCGCAGGCGCTCTACAACATGCTGCCCAGCATGCTGAGCCAGTTCGTGTCCACGGTGAAGGAAACGTCGCTGGCGTACGTGATCAGCGTGCAGGAGCTGACCTATGCCGCCAACCAGATCAACAGCGTGCTGCTGACCAAGCCCTTCGAGGTCTTCGGGCTGCTGGCGCTGACCTATTTCGTCCTGAATTTTGGCCTGAGTTCCCTGGTGCACCTGACCGAACGCCGTATCGGCAGGCGGCGCGCCGGACTTGCGCCCATGCAAAAAGTGGTGCCGACATGATCCGATTTTCCGAAGTGCAGAAGTGGTACGGCGAGTATCAGGCGCTGGCCGATGTGACCGCCCAGGTTGCCCAGGGCGAGGTCGTGGTGGTGTGCGGGCCTTCGGGCTCCGGCAAGTCCACGCTGATTCGCACGGTGAACCGGCTCGAGCCCATCCAGAAGGGCGTGATCGAGGTCGACGGCAAGGACATCTATGGCAGCGACGTCCATCTGGACACGCTGCGCAGCCACATCGGCTTCGTGTTCCAGCAATTCAACCTCTTTCCGCACCTGTCCGTCATCGAGAACCTGATGCTGGCGCCGCTGCAGCTCAAGCGCGCGCGCCGTCCCGAAGCCCGCGAGCGGGCCATGCAATTGCTGGAGCGCGTGGGCCTGGCGCACAAGGCGCAGGCCTATCCGGCCCAGTTATCGGGCGGCCAGCAGCAGCGCGTGGCCATCGCCCGCGCGCTGGCGATGAGCCCGCCGGTCATGCTGTTCGACGAGCCGACCAGCGCGCTGGACCCGGAAATGGTGGGCGAGGTGCTGCAGGTGATGAAAGGCCTGGCGAAGGACGGCATGACGATGGTGTGCGTCACGCACGAAATGGGCTTCGCGCGGGAGGTGGCGGACCGCGTGTGGTTCATGGACGCGGGGCGCATCGTCGAAACCGGCACGCCGGAAGACTTTTTCACGCGGCCCCAGACGGCCCGGGCGCAGAAGTTCCTGGCCGAAATCCGCCACTGAGGGGCGGGCGGCCGTCGCGTGTCAGGGGGTGCAGCGGGTGCGGGGCGGCGTGCCGCCCCGCGATAGGCTCATTCGGCCAGCGGATCCTGGAACTGCGAGCATTTCACCTGCACCAGCTTGCGATCCTGCAGGCGCAAGGCCGTCAGGGACCCGCCCCACACGCAGCCGGTGTCCAGGCAGATCACATCCGGCCGCTGCAGCAGCCCCAGCGTCGACCAATGCCCGAACACCGTCGTCACGTCGCGCGTCGCGCGGTTGGGCACGTCGAACCAGGGCACCAGCCCGGGCGGCCAGGCGCCCGGCGTCACCTTGGTGGCGAACTCCATGTGGCCGTTGGGCGTGCACAGGCGCATCCGCGTCAGCGCGTTGATGATCACGCGCATCCGCTTGCCGCCCTTGTGGTCTTCCTTCCAGGTGGCCGGCTCGTTGCCGTACATCTTTTGCAGCGCCTTCTGCCAGTTGGGACCGCGCAGCGCGTCCTGGACTTCGCTGGCCAGGGACAGCGTCTTGGCGACGTCCCATTTGGCCAGCGTGCCCGCGTGGACCAGCAGGTGGTTCTGCTCGAAATGCGCCAGCGGACGCGCGCGCAGCCAGTTGATCAGGTCGGCCGCGTCCGGCGCCCGCAGGATGGGCTCCAGCGTGTCGGACTTTGACGGCTTGCGTACGCCCGCGGCCGTGGCCAGCAGGTGCAGGTCATGGTTGCCCAGCACCACCGTCGCGCGGTCGCCCAGGTCGATGATGCGGCGCAGGGTGTCGAGCGATTGCGGGCCGCGGTTGACCAGGTCGCCGGCAAACCAGAAGCGCGACAAGGGGTCCCCGACCAGGTCGGGGTGGGACAGCAAGCGATCCAGCGGCGAGCAGCAGCCCTGCACGTCGCCGATCATCCAGATACTGCCGTTCATGCGGGACTCTTGCTCCAAGGCCAACGTTGCTGGAAGAGACGGGTAATGGTGTGACGGTATTCCATGTAGCTCATGGCGCCCAGCGCCAGCGCCATGGCGCCCAGGTTCGGCCCCAGGGCGGTCAGCCAGGGCGGCCACTTGCCCAGCATGCCGACGTTCAGCGCCAACTGGTTCAGCATGAAAAAGCCCACGCCCAGCAGGATGCCCACGAAGACCTTGGCGCCGACGCCGCCGCGGCGGGTCTGCATCAGGCCGATGGGCGCGGCGATGGTGATCATCACCAGCAGGGTAAAGGGGTAGGCCAGCTTGCGCCACAGGGCGACGACCTGGCGGCCGTACTGCAGCTGGTTGTCGCGCAGGTAGTCCACGTAGTCGAGCAGCGTGATGATCGACATGCGCTCGGGGGTCAGCACGCGCGCCAGCAGGCGCTCGGCGCTGAGCGTGGTGTCGATGGAGCGTTCGGGCAGCTTCACGACCGTGGCGGGCGGGTTCTTGGGCGGACGCGCATTGGCCAGCGCCGAGGCGGCCTCATTGTCCAGGCGCGTCTCGGCCACGTCCTTGAGCACCAGGTCGCCGCGCGTGAACGTGCCCGTGGGCGCGGTGGACAGCGCCGACAGCGTCAGGTCCTTCTTGAATTCGTAGAGGGTCACGCCGGCCACCTGGCCGTCGCCCTTGAGTTCGGCGATGTTGATGATGCGGGTGCCGCCGTTGGCGGTGGGTTCCTTGAACCAGTAACCGCTCTTGAGACGGTCGCCGCCGGCCTTGCCGCGGAACATCAGGTTGGCCTCGCCGGTCTTGATTTCGGCCCAGGGCGTGACGTATTCGGACAACAGGCCCGCGCCGATCATCAGCGGGATCGTGACGACCCACAGCATGCGCAAGAGGCGCATGCCGCTGACCCCCGATACGCGCAGGATCACCAGTTCGTTGCGCTGGGCCAGGCCCGCGAGCGCCAGGATGGCGCCGATCAGGAGCCCGATGGGCAGAAGGTCGTAGAGCCGGGTGGGGATCGCCAGCGCCTGCATGTACAGCAGGGCCATCATGGAGAACTTGTCGCCCACGTTGTCCAGGTCGTCCACCAGGGCAAAGAACGTGAAAAGGCCCAGCAGGGCCAGGAGGACCACTGCGCAAGAGCGATAGACCTCGCGGGCCAGGTAGCGACGTGCGGTACGCATGGGGAAAAGGGGAGTGAAGCGCGTAAACGTGAAAGCTTAACAAATCCCGCCGGCCGGGTAGGGCGCAATAGGACCGATTTGTCCGGTTTCCCTTTCAGGGAATGTCAACCATCTGCATCCGGCGGGTCAGCACCCCGACCCGGGAGTTCAGGTAGTTGGATCGGCGGTGGCTGTCATAGAAGCGCGGATTGGGCAGCATGGCCGCCAGCCGGGCCGACTGGCTCGTGCCCAGGTTGGCGGCGGTGGTATTGAAATAATGCTTGGCGGCGGCCTGGGCGCCGAACACGCCCACGCCCCATTCGGCGACGTTCAGGTAGAGCTCCAGGATCCGTTCCTTGCTCATCACATGCTCGATCATATAGGCCAATACCAGTTCCTGGCCTTTGCGCAGGTAGCTGCGCGAGCCGGACAGGAACAGGTTCTTGGCCAGTTGCTGGGTAATGGTCGAGCCGCCGCGCATCTTGGAGCGTCCCGCCTCGAGCTGCTTCTGGTTGTACTCCCAGGCCTTGCGGATGGCGTCCCATTCGACCCCCTCGTGGCCCGTGAAATTGGAATCCTCGGAGGCGACCACGGCGCGCTTGAGCGACCGGCTGATCTTGTCGTAGGGGACCCATTCGTATTTCAGCTCGATGGCCGGGTCGTCCTTGCGCAGGCGCGACAGTTCTTCGCGCATGATCGCGCTGCTGCCGGGGTCGCGGTAGTTGTACCAGACCACCTGGGCGAACAGCCAGAACTGGTACAGCAGGACCGCGCAGACCAGCGCCATCAGCAGGCCGGTGGTGATCCGGAACCAATTGCGGCCAGTGCGTGTCGCCATGCCGCTCAGCGTCCCGCCGCCAGGGCCTCGCGCAGCGCCGCCAGCACCGGCGCGGGGTCCGGGCGCACGCCGTGCCAGAGGGTGAAGCTTTCGGCGGCCTGGCCGACCAGCATGCCCAGCCCGTCCGCCGTCAGCGCCGCGCCGTCGGCCTGGGCCTGGCGCATGAACGCGGTCGGCTGCGCGCCGTACATCATGTCGTAGGCCGCGGCGCCGTCGGCGTACAGGCCGGACGGCAGGTCGGGGGCCGCGTCCTGCAGGCCGCTCGCGGTGGCGTTGATGACCAGGTTCCAGCCGCCGGGCACGGTGGCGTCCGCCAGCGCGCCCGCGTCCACCCGGGTTTGCGGCGACACGCCGCTTGCGCGCCAGGCGGCGGCCAGCTCCTCGGCGCGGGCCGCGGTGCGGTTCACGATGCGGATGCGGGCGCAGCCGGCCTCGGCCAGGGGCTGCAGCACGCCGCGCGCCGCGCCGCCGGCGCCCACCAGCAGCACGGCGGCGCCGGAAAGGCGCACGCCCAGCCGCAACAGATCGTTCACCAGGCCCACGCCGTCGGTATTGCAGCCGTGCCAGGCGCCGTCGCGCCAGGACAGGGTGTTGACGGCGCCCGCCAGCCGCGCGCGGGGCGACAAGTGGGCGGCTGCCAGCGCATACGCTTCCTGCTTGAAGGGCACCGTGACATTCAGGCCCACGCCGCCGTCGGCCACGAACGCGGCGACCGCGTCGGCAAAACCGTCCACCGGCGCCAGCAGGCGCTCATAGCGTAGCGGCTTGCCGGTCTGCCGCGAAAACAGGGCGTGGATCTGGGGCGAGCGGCTGTGCGCGATGGGATTGCCGATGACGGCGTAGCGGGCTTGGGAAATCGCCTCGGTCATGGGGCCTGTGTTTCCAGAGTGTCGTTGACGAAATGCCAGGTGCGGGTGATGACCAGCACGTCCGTATCGCGGGCGATATCGGGAGGGAAGGGCGGAAAGGGCGCGGCAAGCTGGACGATGCGGCGCGCCGCCTGGTTCAGGACCGCGTGCGGGGACGGCTGGTCGATCTCGACGTCGGCGATGCTGCCGTCGGCGCGCACCGACACCGTGATGCGCAGCGACCCGTAGATGCGGCCGCGCGCTTCGTCGGGGTAATGCTGGGTGCCGACCGTTTCGATCCGGGTGCGCCAGGCGTCCAGGTACGCGGCGTAGCGCGACGCCTCGGCGGAGGGCGCGACGAACTGCTTGCGCGGCTCGGCGCTGTACTGCTGGACTCGCGCCGCCAGCGCCGCGATCTGGGCATTCTGGATGACGCTGGCCTGGTCCTGGGCGTCCTGGCCCACGTCGGCGCCGTCGGGCCACGGGTTGACCGCCTGGCGCTCGGGGCCGGCATTGTGCGGCGAGCGCAACTGGGTCATCAGCCTGGCCTGCTCGGCCTCCAACTGCACCTGGCGCTGGCGCATGGCCTCCAGCACGATGGTCTCCGCGGAGGAGCCGGTCTGGGGCAGCGGGGTGGTGGACAGGCCGCGTTCGGCGTTGCCGCCGCCCGTCATCTGGTTTTGCGCCACGGTGCGCGGCGTTTCAGGCGGGGTCTCGCTGCGGGCGTTGAGCAGCACGACCTCCAGGCTGGTCACGGGCGGGCGCGTCGGCGCGGGCGAACTGAAGCGCCACGCCAGCGCGCCGGCGTGCACCAACAGCGAGATCGCGATGCCGATGCGCAGGTAGTGCTGGGCGGGGGCGCCCAGCCACCAGAGGTAACGGCTCAGCACGGAGGGAGATTCGGCGCGTTGCACGAACGCATTGTAAGTCGAGTCCCGACCCGCCGCGTGGTCCGTCCGAAGGCTGTAACAGCTCGGCCGGATGGACTAGGCGTCGGGTGCCGGGGCATCCGCCGCCGTCTCGTCCTTCACCTGGCCCACGTACCGGCAATCCAGCTCCAGCGTCAACTCGTCCGCCCCGAGGATGTCGATCTCCACCGCGGTCCCGCGCTCCAGTTCGGGCATGCCGCCGACGCGGGTGACCAGCGGGGCGTTCGCAAAGCGCACCAGGTCTTCGCGCAGGACATGGGCAACCGTGCGGGTCACGCCGTTCTGCTTGAGCCACCGCAGGCACCAGTAGCGTTCCATCGCGCTCTGGAACTCGGCCCAGGCCGCGTACTGCGCGTCGAACGCGCCGATGATCGCGAACAGGTCGGCGTCGCGCGGCTTGAAGGGGGCGATCAGCCGTGCCGATACGCCATGTTCCACGGCGGCGATCAACTGCCATTGGTTGACCAGGTCGACATAGCGGCGCAGCGGGGACGTGCTCCAGGCGTACTGGGGCACGCCGATGGCCTCGTGCGGCAGCGCCTGCGTGCTCATGCGCACGCGGCCCGCCTGTTGCGAGCGGTAGATGCCCGGCACGCCGTGCTGGTTCAGCAGGCCGCCCCAGAGGTTATTGGCCAGGATCATGTATTCGGCCACCATGCGGTCCAGCGGCGCGTTGCGCTGGCGCGGGACGAGGCGCACCGGAGTGTCGGGGTCGTCGGGGTTGCCGTCCAGGTAGAAGCTGTATTCCACCCGCGAATTGTTTTCCGGCTTGCCGCGCACGTTTTCGCGCTGGGCGGACAGGGCCTGCGCCAGCTTCCACAGCGGACGCAGCCAGTGGCCGTAAGGCAGGTCGGCCGACGGGTCGGCGAGGCTGGCTTCCGTGACCTGGCTGTCCAGCATGTTGTGGCGCAGGTTTTCGCGCACGACGATGCGTTCCAGGCGCGTTTCCGATTCGAGGATCTCGCCGGTCTCGGGGTTGGCGACGACATACAGCGAGAGCGCGGGCACGGCGCGCCCGGCGTCCAGGGAGAACGCCTGGATGACGCTGTCCGGCTGCATCGGGATCTTGTCCCCGGGCATGTAGACGGTGGACAGGCGGGCGCGGGCCAGCTTGTCGAACTCGCTGTCGCGGGTGACGGACAGGCCGGGAGCGGCCACGTGGATGCCGACGCGCACGCGGCCGTCGGGCAGGCTGGACACGGACAGCGCGTCGTCGATTTCCGTGGTCGTGACGTCGTCCACCGAGTAGATTTCCGCGTCCGACAACGGCAATTCCTGGGCGACGGGCGGCAGTTCCAGGTCGGGGAAGGCCAGTCCGCGCGGGAAGTTGACCGCCAGGAAGCGGCGCTTGTGCAGGGCCAGCGCATGCGGCCAGGCGCCCAGGTCCAGCAGCAGTCGGTCCGGGGTCTTGCCAAGCTTGGCGCAGGCGGCATCCAGCGCCTTCCATTGCTGCGAATTCTTGTCCGGGCGCACCAGCAGCGACTCGGCCACCTGGGCGATCGCCTCGGGCAGCCGGCCCGCGGCCATTTCGTCGACCCATTCCTGTTGCTGTTCGGCCTGGCGCTGCTTCTTTTCCAGGGCGGCCAGGGCGGCGGCCAGGATGTCGGGCGGAGCCGGGCGATAGCGGCCCTTGCCGCGGCGATGGAAGTACGCCGGCGCGCCGTGCAGCCGCATCAGCAGGGCGGCCTGTTCGACGGGCGTGGGGGCGTGGCCGAAATAGTCGGCAGCCAGGGCGGGGGAATCGAATTCCTCTTGCGGCGCGCATTCCCACAGGAACTGCAGGTCCAGCGTCTCGGCGGTGGCCGCCGCCTGGCTCATCAGCGCCGCCGGGTCGGGCGCGGTAAAGGTGAACAGGGTGTTGGCGCGCTTGATCTTGCTGCGCTTGCCCGACTCCGACTCCACCTGAAGGCTGGCGTCGGTCTCGGACAGGATATGGCCGGCCTTGAAGCTGCCGTCGTCTTCGTAAAACACATACATGGTGGGAATCGTCCTGGGCGGCGCACGGGCGCCGCCTTGCGCAGCTTTATGGGTGTTGAAAGTCGATACTGATTATCAAGGGCGTGCCGGCTCGCCGGCCAGGGCGAAATCCAGCACTTCGGGCATCCATGTCGCGAAATCGGAAAGCCCGTGGTCGCTGCCCTGCACGATACGCTGGCGACAGCCGGCGTACCGATCGCGCATTTCCTGCCAATCCAGCACTTCGTCGCCGGTGGCGGCGACCAGGAAGTAGCGGTCGGGTTGCGTGATGCGCGGGGCATGGATGGCGGCCAGTTCGTCGACGTACTCGGGCAAAAAAACGAACGGCGCGCCGGAATGATACATGTGGTGCTCGCCGACCTGGGTGGCAAGGTCTCGCGCGGCGTGGACCGCCGGGTTCAGCAGCACGGCCTTGCAGCCCAGCTGCTCGGCGATCCAGGTGGCATAGAAACCGCCCAGCGACGAACCGATCACGGTCAGTTCGCGGGGCGAGGCGGCGCTGGCCAGGCGGTCGCGCGCCATGCCCAGCGCAAGGGCGATGGCTTCACGCGGGCTGGCGGACAACTGCGGGCAGGACCACGCGTGCGTCAGTCCCCGCGCCGCCATGGCGTCGGCCATCATGCGGGCCTTGAAGGACTCGGGCGAAGAGCGGAAACCGTGTAGATAAAGGATCATGTTTGCTGTTTCCGTCTGCGTTGGGGAATCCAGGAATCCAGGAATGCAGGAGTCCGGGAGCCAGGGGGCTCGTCTCCCGGGCCGCGGCCGGGCGCGCCGCTCAGCCCTTCGCCCGCAGGGCATCCAGCAGCTTGCCATGGATGCCGCCGAAGCCGCCATTGCTCATGACCAGCACCTGATCGCCCGGACGGGCGGCGCCGGCCACGGCGTCCACCAGCGCGTCCATGTCATCGTAACTGCAAGCCCGGTCGCCCAGGGGCGCCAGCACTTCGTCCGGGTTCCAGCCCAGCGCGTGCTTGCCCGAGCGGGCGCCAAAGCAGAACACCAGGTCGGCGTCGGCCAGGGCCTGCGGCAGCCGGGCGGCCATGGCGCCAAGCTTCATCGTATTGGAACGGGGTTCCAGCACGGCCAGGATGCGGGCCGGCCCCACCTGGCGGCGCAGGCCCTCCAGCGTGGTGGCGATGGCCGTGGGATGGTGGGCGAAATCGTCATAGACCTTGACGCCATTGACCGTCCCGCGCAGTTCCATGCGGCGCTTGACGCCGCCGAAGCGGCTGAGGGCCTCGATGCCCTGTTCGGCAGGCACGCCGATGTGCTCGGCCGCGGCCAGGGCCGCCAGCGCGTTCATGCGGTTGTGTTCGCCGGTGAGGGTCCAGCGCACCGTGCCGGCGGGGCGTCCCGCGCGGACCACCTCGAAGGCGCCGTCGGCGTCCGGCGCGCCCGCCTGCCATAGCCCATCGGCGCCGAACGTGACGGTATCGGACCAGCAACCGCGCGCAATGACGCGGTCGAGCGCCTCGGACTGCGCCGGGCGGATGATGCGTCCCGAACCAGGGATGGTGCGCACCAGATGGTGGAATTGCGTTTCGATCGCGGCCAGATCGGGGAAGATGTCGGCGTGATCGTATTCAAGGTTGTTCAGGACGGCCGTGCGGGGCCGGTAATGCACGAATTTCGAGCGCTTGTCGAAGAAGGCCGTGTCGTATTCGTCCGCTTCGATCACGAAGGGGCGGCGCGCCGGGTCATAGCGCGCCGACACCTGCAGGTCCTGCGCCACGCCGCCAATCAGGAAGTTGGGGGCCATGCCGGCGGCTTCCAGCACCCAGGCCAGCATCGAGCTGGTGGTCGTCTTGCCGTGCGTGCCCGCCACGGCCAGGACGTGCGCGCCCGGCAGGATGTTGTCGCCCAGCCATTGAGGGCCCGACACGTAGCGCGCGCCCGATTCCAGGATGGCTTCCATCAGCGGATTGCCGCGGCTCACCACGTTGCCGATGACGTAAAGATCCGGCTTGAGCGCCAGTTGCTCCGGGCCGAAGCCTTCGATCAGGTCGATCCCCTGTTCGGACAGCTGCGTGCTCATCGGCGGGTATACGCCCGCGTCGCAGCCGGTGACTTTGTGGCCGGCCGCCCGCGCGATCAGCGCCAGGCCGCCCATGAACGTGCCGCAGATGCCAAGAATGTGCAGGTGCATTGATAATTCTCCTGCCCTGCATTGTATATATAGAGGCAAGACAAGCCGGCGCCACGCCCGTGCGGCGTAAAACGGCGGCAACGGTTATCATCGCGCCATGAATCGACGCCTACTTCTCTCCGCCGCCGTCGCGGTCGCCGCCACGGTCGCGGGCGGCCTGACCCTGCTGGGACGCAAGGACAAAAGCCCCGCCGCCGGGGCCGATGCCGGCGATCCGGTTGCCGCGCTGATGCAGATGCAACTGCCGGACCTGGACGGCGCCTCGCATTCCCTGGCCGGTTGGAAAGGCCAGCCGATGGTGGTCAATTTCTGGGCAACCTGGTGCGCGCCCTGCGTCAAGGAAATGCCGGAACTGGATGCCCTGCAGAAAAAATACCCGCATGTCCGCTTTGTCGGTATCGGCGTGGATTCTGCCGCCAACATGCAAAAATTTGTCCAGAAAGTCCGGGTTTCCTACCCGCTGTGGGTGATTGGGCCGGGCGCCATCGACACCCTGCGCAAGCTGGGCAATCCCAGCGGTGGCCTGCCGTTTACTATTGTTTTCAACGCAGATGGCGGAATTAACCGGAAGATACTGGGTGAAATTCAGCCTGATGACCTGGATAGCACCCTTGCCGCCTTGAAGGCGTAAGTCTGTTGGACAAATAATAGGAATTGGCGTAAAAAGCTGGTTTATCGGCTGTTTTGCCAACAATTGGCAATCCACTCATTGGCAAGCGCATGGCGCAAAACATACTGGTATTGCATGGCCCGAACCTGAACCTGCTTGGCACCCGGGAACCTCATATCTACGGCAGTCTCACCCTTGCCCAGATCAATGAGCGTCTCGAACTGCTCGCAGGCGAATTGGGCGCCACGCTGACTGCGTGGCAAAGCAATCACGAAGGTGCGCTGGTTGACCGCATCCAGGCGGCCCGGCAAGACGGCACAGACTTCATCATCATCAACGCAGCGGCATACACACACACCAGCGTCGCCATCCGCGACGCGCTGGCCGGGGTCGCGATCCCATTTATTGAAGTACATTTGTCCAATCTGTATAAGCGAGAGCCGTTCAGGCATCACTCTTATCTGTCCGACCTGGCGCTGGGCCTGATCAGCGGCCTGGGCGCGGATGGCTACGAGGCGGCGCTGCGTTACGCAGTGCGGCACTGATCTCGCAACAACACCACCGCTTTTACATCTTATACGGCGCGAACCCGACGCTGGGACGACGCCGACACTATCTCGGGAAGCAGCTTCTATGGATCTTCGAAAACTCAAAACCCTCATCGACCTGGTCGCTGAATCGGGCATCGCCGAGCTGGAAATCACCGAAGGCGAAGGCAAGGTGAGAATCGTCAAGTTCTCGCAGACGCTGCAGCCGGTGGCCTACCACCAGCCCGAAGCCGGCGTGCCCTCGGCGCCCGTGGCGCCGGCCGCTGCGGCGCCCGCCGCTCCGGCAGCGCCCGCCGCCCCGGTCATCCAGGGCCATGTCGTGAAGGCGCCGATGGTGGGCACGTTCTACCGCTCGCCGAACCCGGGCGCCGCCCCGTTCGTCGACGTGGGCGCCACCGTCAAGGAAGGCGATCCGCTGTGCATCATTGAAGCCATGAAGCTGCTCAATGAAATCGAAGCCGACAAGGCCGGCGTCATCAAAGAAATCCTGGTCGAAAACGGCGAGCCCGTCGAGTACGGTCAACCCCTGTTCGTCATTGGCTGATAGCTGAACATGTTCGAAAAAATCCTGATCGCCAATCGGGGCGAAATCGCCCTGCGCATTCAGCGCGCCTGCCGCGAGCTGGGCATCAAAACCGTGGTCGTTCACTCCGAGGCCGACCGCGAAGCCAAGTACGTGCGCCTTGCCGATGAATCCGTGTGCATCGGGCCCGCGCCGTCGCGTGAAAGCTACCTGAACATGCCGGCCATCATCTCGGCCGCCGAAGTCACGGATTCCGAGGCAATCCACCCGGGTTACGGGTTCCTGTCCGAAAATGCCGACTTCGCCGATCGCGTCGAGAAGAGCGGCTTCGTGTTCATCGGCCCGCGTCCCGACACGATTCGCCTGATGGGCGACAAGGTCAGCGCCAAGCGCGCCATGATCGAAGCCGGCGTGCCGGTGGTGCCGGGTTCGGAAGGCGCGTTGCCCGACGATCCGCAGGAAATCATTCGCATTGCGCGCGAAGTGGGCTATCCCGTCATCATCAAGGCCGCGGGCGGCGGCGGTGGCCGCGGCATGCGCGTGGTGTACACCGAGGCCGCGCTGCTGAACGCCGTCACGATGACGCGTTCCGAAGCGGGCGCCGCGTTCAACAACCCGGAAGTCTATATGGAGAAGTTCCTCGAGAACCCGCGCCATGTGGAAATCCAGGTGCTGGCCGATGGCGGCCGCAACGCCGTCTGGCTGGGCGAGCGCGACTGCTCCATGCAGCGCCGCCACCAGAAGGTCATCGAGGAAGCGCCGGCGCCCGGCATCGCCCGCCGCCTGATCGAACGCATCGGCGACCGCTGCGCCGACGCCTGCCGCAAGATGGGCTATCGCGGCGCCGGCACGTTCGAGTTCCTGTATGAAAACGGCGAGTTCTATTTCATCGAAATGAACACCCGCATCCAGGTGGAACATCCGGTGACCGAGCTGATCACCGGCGTCGACCTGGTGCAGCAGCAGATCCTGATCGCCGCCGGCGAAAAGTTCACCCTGCGCCAGCGCGACATCGCGTTCAAGGGCCACGCGATCGAATGCCGCATCAACGCGGAAGATCCGTTCCGTTTCGTGCCCAGCCCGGGCCGCATCACCAACTGGCATACGCCGGGCGGTCCCGGCGTGCGTATCGATTCGCACGCGTTCAATGGCTATTTCGTGCCGCCGAACTATGATTCGATGATCGCCAAGGTCATCACCTACGGCGATACGCGCGACCAGGCGCTGGCCCGCATGCGCACCGCGCTGTCGGAAATGGTGGTGGAAGGCATTTCCACCAACATCCCGCTGCACCGCGAAATGCTGCAGGACGCCCGCTTCATCGAAGGCGGTACCAGCATCCACTATCTGGAACACAAGTTGGCGCAGCGTCCCTGACCAGCTTTGGGGCCTTGCGGGGCCCCTTTTGCGTTTTGCCTTGTTGAAGTTTTAAGGTCGAGCGGGCCGCGGCGCATGTCGCGGCCCGTTGACCAGATGGAAGAGAAAATCATGCGTGAACTCGTGCTGCAATGCTCGGAGGCGCAGGCCGAAGCCCTGTCGGACGCTTTGCTCGAGGCGGGCGTGCTGTCGGTCTCCGTCGAAGACGCAGACTTCGGCACCGATGTCGAACGCCCCTTGTTCGGCGAGCCCGGCACCGAGCCCGACGTCCAGGCCTGGGACCGCAACCGCGTCGTCGCGTTGCTGCCCGACGGCGCCGATCCCGCGCAGATCATGGAAGAAGCGGCCCAGGCCGGCGAGCTCGATCCGGCGGTCTTTGACGGCTGGACCCTGCGCGACGTGCCGGACGCCGATTGGGTGCGCCTGACGCAGTCGCAGTTCGGCCCCATCCACATCGCCGAGCGGCTCTGGATCGTCCCGAGCTGGCATCGCGACAATCCCGACGTGCCGGGCCTGGATGCGGCGGCCGTACCCGACCAGGCCGGCGCCATCCACATCGAACTGGACCCGGGCCTGGCCTTCGGCACCGGCAGCCATCCCACCACGCACCTGTGCCTGGCCTGGCTGGAAGCCGAGCTGCCCGCCGGCGCCACGCTGCTGGACTATGGCTGCGGCTCCGGCATCCTGGCCATCGCGGCGCGCAAGCTGGGCGCCGGTCCCACGCAGGCGGTCGACATCGACGCGCAGGCGGTGCAGAGCACGGCGTTCAACGCCGAGGTCAACAAGGTCGAGCTGCAGGCCATGTTGCCCGACGCCCTGGCCGACGGCACCTTCGAGGTGGTCGTCGCCAACATCCTGTCCAATCCCCTGAAGGTGCTCGCGCCCATGCTGGCCGGCCGCGTCGCCGCCGGCGGGCACCTGGTGCTGTCGGGAGTCCTGGAACGCCAGGCCGAAGAGGTCGCGGCCGCTTACGCGCCCTGGATCGCCATGTCGGTCTGGCGCGCGCGCGACGGCTGGGTCTGCCTGCACGGCCGCAAGCCCTGATCCACGGCCGCAGGATCCCGCATCATGGCTCTGACCACCCGCTGTCCGCAGTGCGGCACCTCGTTCAAGGTGGTGCCTGACCAGCTCCGGGTCCGCAACGGGCTGGTGCGCTGCGGCGCCTGCTCGACCGTGTTCGATGGGCGCGCCTGCCTGGTCTCCGCGCCGGGAGCGCCCGTCGCCCCGACGCCGCCGGCCAGCGCGCCGTTGCCGTCCTCGGCCGCGGCGGTCGCCGCGCCCGTGCTCGCGCCGCATGCCGCGCCCTCGCGCGTCGCCTCGGCGGCCCCTGAACCCCACGTCGAACCGCGCGTGATCCTGCCTTGGGAAGACGAGCCCGCGATTCCTGCGGCGCCCGCGATTCCCGCAGCGCCCACGATCGCGCCTGCGCCCGCGATTCCGCCCGCGCCTGCGCCCGCGATTCCGCCCGCGCCTGCGCCCGCGATTCCGCCCGCGCCTGCGCCCGCGATTCCGCCCGCGCCTGCGCCCGCGATTCCGCCCGCGCCTGCGCCCGTGATCCCGCCTGCGCCCGCGATTCCGCCCGCCGTGCTGCGCGGCCGCGATGACATCCGGCGCCGCGCGGAACCGGACAATACCCTTCCCGAAGACGACCTGGACGAAGACGCGGACTACGCCGACGACGACGAACCGTTCCTGCGTGATCCCGAACCGCGGCGCGCCGCCCAGGCCGCGCCGATCGCACCGGTCGCACCGGTCGCACCGATCGCGCCGGCGGCACGCCCTGCCGGCTATCGCAGCGAGCCCATCGTCGCCGCGCGGGCGGCCGAACCGGCCATCGACTGGAACGCGCCCCGCGACCATGACGACGTGCGCGATGCCGAGCGCGACGACGAATACGAAAACGAAGATGACTTCGACCACGGCGGCGCCCATGAGCCGGTCTTGGGCGATACGCGCACGCGCTATTCCAGCGCCACGGACGTCGGCCGCGCGCCGCCCGAGTTCCTGGACCAGGACCGCATCGAGCGCAGCGGCCTCCTGCGCAGGCTCTGGGGCTATGCGTGCCTCATCGGCCTGATCGCGCTGGGCCTGCAACTGCTGTACGTGTACCGCACCGACATCGCCAATTCCGTGCCGGCGCTGCGGCCGGTCCTGGAGGCCGTCTGCAAGCCCCTGGACTGCACCGTGGGCTATGCGCGCCGCCGCGACCTCATCAGCATTTCCTCGTCGTCGCTGCAGCCGCCGGCGGGCGCCGCCGCGATCGACGACGGGCGCACCCGGCTGGTGCTGACCGTGATGCTGCACAACCGCCACGACAAGCCCCAGCATTGGCCGGCGCTGGTGCTGGAATTGAACGACCTGTCGGACACGGTGGTCGTGCGCAAGGTGCTGATGCCCGAGAACTACCTCACCCCGCAGCAGCTCGCCGGCCCGTTCGGTCCGCAAGCCGCGTTGAAGATTTCCGTCCCCATCGAAGTGACCGGCGTACAGGTCAATGGCTACCAACTCGACAAGTTTTTTCCGTAAAGGATGACAAGCATGGCAACCCCTGTTCTGGTCTGCGGTTCGATGGCGTTCGACACCATTGCGGTGTTCGAAGGCCGCTTCAAAGAGCACATTCTTGCCGACCGCATGCACTCGCTGAGCGTGTCGTTCCTGGTGCCCAGCATGCGCAAGGAATTCGGCGGCTGCTCGGGCAACATCGCCTACAACATGAACCTGCTCGGCGGCACGCCGGTGCCGGTCGCGACGGTCGGCGAAGACGCGGGCGAGTACATGCAGCGCCTGTCGGACCTGGGCATCGACGTCAGCCGCGTCAAGGTCATCCCCGACACCTTCACCGCGCAGTGCTTCATCACGACCGACCTGGACGACAACCAGATCACGGCTTTCCACCCGGGCGCCATGTCCTTCGCCGCGCAGAACGACCTGAGCGACGCCGACGCCGCCTGGGCCATCGTGGCGCCGGACGCGAAGGAGGGCATGTTTGCCCACGCCGAACGCCTGCACAAGCGCGGCATTCCCTTCATCTTCGACCTGGGCCAGGCCATGCCGCTGTTCGACGGCGCCGACCTCGAGCGCATGCTCAAGCTGGCGCAGGCGCTGACCGTCAACGATTACGAGGCGGGCGTGGTCGAGCAGCGCACCGGCCGCAGCGTCGCCGACATCGCGCGAAGCCTGCAGGCCGTGGTGGTGACGCGCGGCGCCGAGGGCGCCACCCTGCACACCGAAGGCAGGACCATCCAGATCGCCCCCGTGCGCGCGTCGCAGGTGGTGGACCCCACGGGCTGCGGCGATGCGCAGCGCGGCGGGCTGCTGCATGGCCTGACCAGCGGCTGGAACTGGGAAGACAGTTGCCGCCTGGGCAACGTGATGGGCGCGATCAAGATCGCCTCGCGCGGCCCGCAGAATCATGCCCCGACGCGCGCCGAGATCGACGCCGTGCTGCACGCCACCTACGGCATCCATCTGCCCGCCTGACCGGCGCCGGGCGTTCCGGAATTTTCGGGAACCGCAACGCGATGCCGGGGTCGAACCGGCAGCGCAACTTCAAGAGGCAACGGGCTGTAGCCCGTTGTTGCTTGCCGCAGTTTGCAGCTTCTGGCGGAGCGTTTCAGTCTGTTGCTGTCCCGCTTGCCGGCCTTTTTGGGCGGAGTATGATCAATCTCCGTCGGCAGTGCCCGAACGAGGAGTCCAAATGAATCATATAAAGTCTTTTTCCCTGGTGACGCCGCGCACTGGCCGCTGGTTGGCCGTCGCGGCCGTTGTGACATCGGTGGCGGTCCTTGGCGGTTGCGCAAACCCCAGCGCTTCCAGCGGCGTGTACAGCTATGACCAGGCGCAACGCGAACAGATCGTCCGTACCGGCACGGTCACCGGCGTGCGTCCGATCGTCATCCAGAATGACAAATCCAGCGGCGTCGGCATGGTGGCCGGCGGCGCGTTGGGCGGTGTGGCAGGCAACGCGATCGGGGGCGGCACGGGCCGCACCATCGCCACGGTGGGCGGCGTCATTCTCGGCGCCCTGGCCGGCAACGCCGTGGAAAACCGCGCCCAGAAGAACTCCGGCCTGGAAATCACGGTGCGCCTGGATAACGGCGAAACCCGCGTGGTCGCCCAGGAAGCGGATGTGCCCATCAGCGTGGGCCAGCGCGTGCAGGTCATCAGCGGCGCCGGTCCCACCCGCGTCACGCCGATGTAATCTTCCCCGCCTTCCCGAAAAGCCCGCACGCGCGGGCTTTTTTTCGTCATGACGCGGGCTGTGGCGTCGCCGAAGCGAGGCGGAGGCGGCGCGCTCCCTGAACGTAAAAATGTGTCGCTCGGCCACAACGCGGCTCCCCGGGATTTACCCGAAGGCGTTACCTTTCCGAGCCTTTTCTCGCCATTTCAACCATAAGTTTCATGGCGATTCCACGGCCGAAGTGCAATGATTGCGACGGCGCGGCAGCCCGGATTTAATGTAACCACCTGCATCCGGACGCCGTGCTGGCTGGCTGGAATTTTCAGTTTTGTTTCAGCTCTTTTCTGTATCCTCGTCGCCTGAATCCCGGGGCGGGGGATGGTTTGCCGAAAGGCGACGTTAGGCTGCACTACCTATGCACACCGAGCAAGAACTCCACACCAAGATCGGCGAGATCGTCGAGTCGATCGTCATGAAGAAAGTCACCCCCGACACGCAACTGATTGCCACCGGCCTGGTCGATTCGCTCGCCGCCGTGGACATCACGCTGGCTGTCGAGTCCGAGTACGGATGCAGCATTCCGGCTCCCGAAATCGCAGAGCACCTTCAGTCGGTCCGCGTGTTAGCCGGCTATGTCGCTGCCCATACTTCGTAATACCCGCTTCCTGTCGCACGCCGCCGCGGCAGCGACGGCCGTGGCGTTGGCGGTGGCCGCGTATTGCGGCGCGGACGACCTGCTCTCCCGCGTCGTCAATCCCGCGTCCTCGCGGTCCGCCGTGGCGGCCGACAAGAGCAATTACCTGCCCAACCTTGGCCCGGACTGGGGCACCCAGCACGTCAACCTGAACCGCCTGGGCAATGCCCTGAGCGATGGCACGCTGGTGGTCCTTGGTTCGTCCGAACTCTCCAGCCACGACCTGCGCTTCGTTCCCTACCGCTTCTTCCCGCAAGAGTTGAAGGTGCCCACGCTCGCCTACGGGCACGCGATGTTCCAGTCCTATGGCATCGTCAGCGTGCTGGAATCGGTGGCCGATTCGCTCACGCCCAATACGCGGCTGGTGATCATGCTGTCCCCGGCCTGGTTCGCGTCCGGCGGCCAGCTTCCGCGCAGCGCCTTCGCCGAACACGTCACGGGCCCGGTCTGGGACCGGCTGTGGGACCAGCCCAGCACGCGCGAGCAGATGCAGAACTGGATCAGCGACAACGCGAACTGGGGTCTGCTGTGGCTCATCGCCAATGGCCAGGTTTCCGAACTCAAGGACAAGCTGGCGCTCTGGTGGGAGGCCCGCAAGGAGCCGGCCCCCGACAAGCCGCGCAGCAAGCTGTCCGTCCCCGCGCATCGCTATGTGTCGTGGCCCAAGTCCGCCCGCCTGGATAGCGGGCAGTGGTCCAGGATCACGCACGAGGCGCGCGAGGTCGAGCGCACCCTGGGCGGCAACAACCCCTACGACGTGCGCGACGACTACTACAAGCAGTACCTCGCGCCGCTGTACTCGCCCGCGCGCAACGAATTCGCCGACGTCGATCCGATCACCCGCACCGAACTCGGCGACCTCTCTCGCGTGATGGCCTTGCTGCAAAAGCGCAAGGTCAAGGCGTACTTCGTGATCCAGCCGTTCAATCCCAAGCTCATCCTGGACGTCGAACGGTTCGATCCGGTGGTGGACGCCATCACTGGCATGTGCACGCGCTATCAGATGGGGTGCCTGGATCTCTACAGCATTCCCTTTGAACCAGGAATGTTGCGCGACGACATGCACCTGGCCGAACTTGGCTGGGCCATGGCCGACCAAGGCATTGCGGAGTACTTTTCCCGATGAAATTCTTTCGTAAAGACCCTGCCCGCAATGCGGGCGCGCCGTGGGCGCGCCGCTTCTTCTGGCATCTGTGCCTGTACCTGGGCGTGATCCTCGTGTTCGTGCTGCAGGCGCAGCCCACGACGGGCAGCGGCGGGCCGATCAAGGTCGAATTCCAATACCAGCAGTTCTGAGCGCGCCATGGAACTGTTCGCAAGCTTGAGCTTCTTCGGCGGCGCCCTGTTCGGCGGCCTGGGCCTGGTCGCGTACCGGTCGTCCGGCATGCCGCTGCGCATCGGCTATCGCCACATCATCGGGGTCATCTGCCTGGGCGTCTGGATGGCGGTGTTCTGGGCGCGGCCCTATCAGCCCATCGCGCTGCTCGCCATCTCGGGCGGGGCGCTGTGGGCGATGCGCCGCAATTACATCCCCACGTGGCTCGCCGTGATCATCACCATGACGCCGCTGCTGCTGGTCAAGACGGGGGTGTCGCATCTGGGCGCCATGCTCGGGCTGTCGTTCGCCACCTTCCGCGCCATCGACGTGCTGCTGTTCGCGCCGCGCAACGAGCGCGTCTCGCCGCTCGATTACTTCATCTATCTGTTTTTCCCGCTGACGCTGCTGGCCGGTCCCATGTACCGCTGGCGCGCTTTCCAGGCCGACCTGAAGCGCGGCTATGAAGGCGTCAACCTGAACACCTGGCTGACCGGGCTGGAGCTCATCATGGTGGGCGTGATCCAGAAGTTCGGCCTGGCCGAGCTGGTCTGGCGGTACGGCCTGGCGACGCTGGACGCGCACGACTATTCGTTCACCGGGGTGGCGCTGAACGCGTCGCTCTACAGCGCCTATCTGTTCTTCGATTTCGCGGGCTATTCGACGATGGCGATCGGGATCGGCATGCTGTTCGGCTTTACCCTGCCGATCAACTTCCGCAATCCGCTGGCGACCCTCAATCCGCAGGATTTCTGGCGGCGCTGGCACATCAGCCTGTCGGAATGGCTGCGCGACGTCGTGTTCATGCCCATCTACAAGGCCCTGAGCAAGACCCGGTTCTTCGGCCGGCATCGCCTGGCCGCGCAGAACATCGGCATCTTCGCGACCCTGCTGGCCATGGGCGTCTGGAACGGCCTGTCGCTGCACTACATCGTCAGCGGCCTGATGTTCGGCCTGTATTCGGTGGGGCACAACCTGCTGATCAACGCCGCGCGCACCCGGCCGGCCCTGCAGGCGCTGCTGGCGCGTCCCGTCATGCGCTTTCTCGGGCGCGTGCTCACCCTGATCCTGGCCGCGCTGGCGCTGTACGTCTTCAGCGGCCGCAGCCCTATCTGACGCCGGGAGCATCGGCATGCGTTTCGACTTGAAGTCCTTCCAGTTCGTCGACGACGGACGCGCGAGCGACGCGCTGGCCGTGGCCGCCGCGGACCGCAGCCTGACCTGGGCGCAGTTGCGCGCCGAATCCCACGCCTGGGCCGACGCGGCGCGCGCGCACGGGGTGGCGCCCGACGTGCCGGTGGCGATCTACGGACACAAGGAAGCCGCGTTCTTCGTCGCCATGGTCGGCGCGCTCCTCATCGGCGCCCCGTTCGTGCCCGTGGACACCATCTATCCGCCCGAACGCCTGCGCCGCATCGCCGAAATCGTGCGCCCGGCCGCCGTGTTCGACGCCGCGACGGGCCGTTTCACGCCGGGCGAGGGCGCCATGCTGGAGGAGCGGGGCCTGGCCTACGTGATGTTCACCTCCGGCAGCACGGGTGATCCCAAGGGGGTGCAGATCGGCCGCGAAAGCGTCGGCCTGCTCGGCGACTGGATGCTGGGCAGCTTCGGGCTGGGCGATGCGCCCGTCTTCATGAACCAGGCGCCGTTCAGCTTCGACCTGTCCATGTACGAGGTCTTTGCCACGCTGGCGTCGGGCGGCAGCTGCGTGCTCAATGCGCGCGAGCAGATCGCCGCGCCTGGCCCGTGGATGGACCGGCTGGCCAGCCACGGCATTACCGTGTGGGTGTCCACGCCCTCGTTTGCGCATCAGCAACTGGCCAACCGCGATTTCTCGCCGGCGACCTTGCCCACGCTGCGCACCTTCCTGTTCTGCGGCGAACCGCTGCCGGCGGCGCTGGCCAGGAAGTTGCGCCAGCGCTTTCCGGACGCGTCCATTCTCAACACCTACGGGCCGACCGAGGCCACGGTGGCGACCACCTGGATCGAAGTCACCGACGCGGTGCTGGCGGCGTACGACCCGCTGCCCGTCGGACGCGCCAAGCCCGACAGCGTGCTGCTGGTGGATGAAGGCGAAATCTGCATCGTGGGCGACCACGTCATGCGCGGCTACCTGAATCGCGCCGACCTGAACGCGGCCAAGCTCTACACCTATGCCGACGGCCGCCGTGCGTTCCGCACGGGGGACCTGGGGCAGATGGAAGCGGGCGGGCTGCTGTTCTGCCGCGGCCGGATGGATGACCAGATCAAGCTCAACGGCTACCGCATCGAGCTGGCCGAGATCGACGAGGCGCTGCATGGCCTGCCGGGCGTGCAGGGCAGCGCCTGCGCGGTGCTGCGCCGGCCTGACGGCACGGCGGTGCGCCTGATTGGATTCGTGACCGGCGTGGATGTGTTGGGCGCGGAGGCGGCGCTGCTGGCGCCGGACGCGCTGTCCGGCTGGAAGGAGCGGCTGGCCGGGCGCCTGCCGCCCTACATGGTGCCGTCCGAGCTGGTGGCCTGCGCGGCCTTGCCCATGTCGAACAACCACAAGATCGATCGCAAGAAGCTGATCGAGATCTACAGCGCGATTCCGGTGTAGACCAGGATGAACCCGCCGGGCGCGAGAACGCCCGACGGGCGCGGGACGCCGGGACTCAGGCGCGCCGCGCGTTTACACGCCCATCATGCCGTAGCTCAGGCGGGCCAGGACCATCAGCAGGATCTGGGCCGCGATCAGGAGAATGAGCGGGGAGAAGTCGATCGAGGTCCGCGGCAGGACGCGGCGGATGGGGTCGAGCAGCGGGGCGGTCAGCGACTGCAGCAGCGGCATCATGGGCGCCATCGGGTTGACCCACGACAGCACTGCCTGGATCAGCGTCAGCCAGACCACCAGGTTGAGCGCCCACTTCGCGGTCATGATCAGGGCCGAGCCCATGGCGGCGGGCAGCAGGGCGACGGGAATCAGCGCGCCGATGGCCACCAGCCACAGCAGCACCAGATAGACCAGCGCGGCAAGCCATGCGCAGACCAGGCTGGTCCAGTCGATCTTGTTCCCGGCGGGGATGATCTTGCGCAGCGGCATCACCAGCCAGTTGGTCGCCCCGTAGATCGCGCGCGCCAACGGATTGAAGGGGTGCAGCCGTATCGCGTGCATCCAGGCGCGGGCAATCAGCGCCGCGCCGAACAGCGTGAACACGATTTCGAGAAGGAAGCGGAAGATTTCACCGAGCATGGACGCGATCACCCCAAAAAAGAGGAATCAATTGTCGCACGGCCAGACGTAAAAATTGCGCGCGTCCCTAGTACGGGATGCCTGGTGCAGGACTCCGCCTTTTGGATGGGACGAAGCGGGGGAAGACAAAAAAGCCGCCCGGAAAATACCAGGCGGCTCTGAGGAAGCTAATGCTTCGGCGTGTCCGGATTAGGGACGACCGCCCGTCGGGAAGGGCCACGACGCGGCGGGGTTCAGCGCGGTCTTCGCGCCCGGGGCGGCAGCCGTGGTGGGCGGCGTGGCGGGCTTCTTCGGAGCGGCCTTCTTTGCAGCAGGCTTCTTCGCGGCGGCAGGCTTCTTGGCGGCAACAGCCGGCTTGGCAGCGGGAGCCTTCTTGGCAGCCGGGGCCTTCTTGGCGACGGCCTTCTTGGCAACCGCCTTCTTGGCGGCCGGGGCCTTCTTGGCTACGGCTTTCTTGGCAACGGCCTTCTTGGCAGCCGGGGCCTTCTTGGCGACGGCCTTCTTGGCTACCGCTTTCTTGGCAACGGCCTTCTTGGCGACGGCCTTCTTGGCAACCGCTTTCTTGGCAACGGCCTTCTTGGCTACGGCCTTCTTGGCGACAGCTTTCTTGGCGACGACCTTCTTGGCGACTGCCTTCTTGGCAACGGCCTTCTTGGCGGCCGGGGCCTTCTTGGCGACGGCCTTCTTGGCTACCGCTTTCTTGGCGACGACCTTCTTGGCGGCCGGCTTCTTGGCGGCAACCTTCTTCACGGCCGGCTTCTTGGCGGCAACCTTCTTCACGGCCGGCTTCTTGGCGGCTGCGACTTTCTTCACGGCGACTTTCTTGACGGCAGCTTTCTTGGCCGGTGCGGCCTTCTTCGCTACTGCCTTCTTCGCGGCGGGTTTCTTGGCCGCTGCTTTCTTTACGGCTTTCTTGGCTGTTGCCATGGTCATGCTCCTTAGGTTCAGGGGTCCCAGAACTTAAACCCGTGCCCCGACCCGCCCGACAAGGCGGATCGTGCCCGGGCTATTCATCGGCGCATGCCGCTGTTCTGTGCGAGCAACAGCTACGACGGTTTGCGCTAATGAATTCGGCACAGCCATTTGATATGGCCCCCGCTCCTTTGGCGCGAGCCATTTCAAATGGCGCCGATCGGCGCCTGATCACAGGCAGCCGACCGCTTGTTCTACGTGTTCGAAGACACCCTGACCAAGGAGATTGCCATCAAGCCTGTCGCGAACGCGACGTCCATCCGGTGGGGATTGGACGTGCCCGCGCCGGGCTCGATGGCGAACTGCATTACTCCCAGCTCAGCGTGCCACCGGTTTGGTATTCGATCACGCGAGTTTCAAAAAAGTTGCGTTCCTTTTTAAGGTCGATCATTTCCGCCATCCACGGGAAGGGATTTTCTTCCTGCGGGTACAGCGGTTCGATACCGATTTGCTGGCAACGACGGTTCGCGATGAAGCGCAGGTAGGATTTGAACATGGGTGCGTTCAAGCCCAACACGCCGCGCGGCATCGTGTCTTCGGCGTAAGCGTATTCGAGTTCGACCGCTTTGCGGAAGAGTTCTCGAATTTCTTCGCGGAATTCCGGCGTCCACAGATGCGGATTTTCCAGTTTGACGGTGTTGATGAGATCGATGCCGAAGTTGCAGTGCATGGATTCATCGCGAAGGATGTACATGTACTGCTCGGCTGCGCCCGTCATCTTGTTCTGGCGGCCAAGCGCCAGGATCTGCGTGAAGCCAACGTAGAAGAACAGGCCTTCCATCAGGCAAGCGAAGACGATCAGGGACTTGAGCAGCGTCTGGTCGGCTTCGGGCGTGCCCGTCTTGAAGTTGGGATCCGCGATCGCGTCGATGAACGGGATCAGGAACTCGTCTTTGGCGCGGATGGACGGCACTTCGTTGTAAGCGTTGAAGATCTCGGCTTCGTCCAGGTCCAGGCTTTCGACGATGTATTGATAGGCGTGCGTGTGGATGGCTTCTTCGAAGGCCTGGCGCAGCAGGAACTGGCGGCATTCGGGAGCCGTGATGTGGCGGTAGGTGCCCAGCACGATGTTGTTGGCGGCCAGCGAGTCGGCGGTCACGAAGAAGCCGAGGTTGCGCTTGACGATGCGGCGCTCGTCCTCGGTGAGCCCGTTGGGGTTCTTCCAGAGGGCGATGTCGCGCGACATGTTGATCTCTTGCGGCATCCAGTGGTTGGCGCAAGTGGCCAGGTACTTTTCCCACGCCCACTTGTACTTGAAGGGCACAAGCTGGTTGACGTCGGTCTGGCCATTGATGATGCGCTTGTCGGCAACCTTGACGCGCTGCGAGGTTGCCGCGCCGCTGGCGGCCAGCCCGGCCGCGTGTTCAGGCGCGGCGGGCGTGGGCATGGCGGAGTCGCCGAACACACCCGTCGCCGCCCGGACTTCGGGCGCAGCCTGACCGCCCGCCGCGGGCGCGGCAGGTTGTGCAGGTTGCGTGGCGATGGTGTCGTCGTCCCAATTAATCATGATTCATTCTCCGGAGGCGGTTATTGGCAGGCTTCGCACTCTTCGAAGCCGGGGTCGCCCGGCCGCATGGTGCAAACCGCCCCGAGAACTTCGGGTTCCGGCAAAACAGGTGCTGCGGCAACGGCGGAGGCAGTGGACACGCCACCGGCGCTGACGGCGTTCAGTTCGCCGCCGCGTCCCGTGGACTTCTCGGCGCTGGTGGCGCCCAGGGTGCGCAGGTAGTACGTGGTCTTCAGGCCACGCGTCCATGCCAGCTTGTAGGTGTCGTCCAGTTTCTTGCCCGATGCGCCAGCCATGTAGATGTTCAACGACTGGGCTTGATCGATCCACTTCTGGCGGCGCGACGCGCATTCAACCAGCCAGCGCGGTTCGACTTCGAACGCGGTGGCGTAGAGTTCGCGGAGTTCGGAAGGTACGCGATCGATGCGGGACAGGCTGCCGTCGAAGTACTTGAGGTCGGCGACCATGACTTCGTCCCAGAGACCGAGTTTCTTCAGGTCACGCACGAGGTAATCGTTAACGACCGTGAACTCGCCGGAGAGATTCGATTTGACGTACAAGTTCTGGAAAGTGGGTTCGATGCACGCAGATACGCCAATGATATTGGAAATAGTGGCGGTTGGGGCGATTGCGATGCAATTGGAGTTGCGCATGCCATGTTCTTTGATGCGCGCGCGCAACGCATCCCAATCGAGCGTGCTCGATTCATCGACGTCGACGTGACCACCACGTTCATCACGCAGCATCTTCAACGTGTCTTGCGGCAAGATGCCGCGCGACCACAGCGAGCCTTCGTACGATTGATAGCGGCCGCGTTCTTCGGCGAGCAGGCTCGATGCGTAGTACGCGTGATAGCACACGGCTTCCATCGAACGATCGGCGAATTCGACGGCGGCTTGCGATGCGTAAGGCACGCGCATCATCTGCAGGCAGTCCTGGAAGCCCATGATGCCCATGCCCACCGGACGATGGCGCGCGTTGGAATTGCGGGCCTTGTCGACGGCGTAGTAGTTGATGTCGATCACGTTGTCGAGCATGCGCATGGCGATGCTCACGGTGCGCTTGATCTTGTCGTGGTCGAGTTCGAAACCGCCGCCGGCAGCCGGCTTCATGTGTGCGACCAGGTTCACGGAACCCAGATTGCAAACCGCGATTTCAGATTCGTTGGTGTTCAGCGTGATCTCGGTGCACAGGTTCGAGCTGTGGACGACGCCCACGTGCTGCTGCGGCGAACGGATGTTGCACGGATCCTTGAACGTGATCCACGGGTGGCCGGTTTCGAACAGCATCGACAGCATCTTGCGCCACAGCGTCAGCGCCGGCATCTTCTTGAAGAGCTTCAGTTCGCCGCTGGCGACGCGGGCTTCGTAGCCCACGTAGGCTTCTTCGAAGGCGCGGCCAACCTTGTCGTGCAGGTCGGGGCAGTCGGACGGCGAGAACAGCGTCCATTCACCGCCTTCCATGACGCGCTTCATGAACAGGTCGGGAATCCAGTTCGCCGTGTTCATGTCGTGCGTGCGGCGGCGTTCGTCGCCGGTGTTCTTGCGCAGTTCCAGGAATTCTTCGATGTCCAGGTGCCACGTTTCGAGGTACGTGCAGACCGCACCCTTGCGCTTGCCACCCTGGTTCACCGCGACGGCGGTGTCGTTGACGACCTTCAGGAACGGGACGACGCCCTGGCTTTCGCCGTTGGTGCCCTTGATGTGGCTGCGCAGCGCGCGGACCGGGGTCCAGTCGTTGCCCAGGCCGCCGGCGTACTTGGCCAGCAGCGCGTTTTCCTTGATGGCGTCGTAGATGCCTTCCAGGTCGTCGGAGACGGTGGTCAGGTAGCACGACGACAACTGCGAGTGCAGCGTGCCCGAGTTGAACAGCGTGGGCGTGGAGCTCATGAAGTCGAACGAGGACAGGATCTCGTAGAACTCGATGGCGCGCGCTTCGCGGTCGGTCTCGCGCAGCGCCAGGCCCATGGCCACGCGCATGAAGAAGACCTGCGGCAGTTCGATGCGGGTGCCGCGGATGTGCAGGAAGTAGCGGTCGTACAGCGTCTGCAGGCCGAGGTAGCCGAATTGCAGGTCGCGCTTGGCGTTCAGCGCCTTGCCCAGCTTGGTCAGGTCATAGCTGGCCAGTTCGGGCGACAGCAGGCCGCCTTCGATGCCGCGGGCGATGAACGTGGGGAGGTATTCGGCGTAGCGCGTGGCCATGCCGTCCTGCGAGACTTCTTCGCCCAGGACTTCCTTGCGGATCGTGTGCAGCAGCAGGCGAGCGGTGACCTGGCTGTAGGCCGGGTCCTTTTCCACCTGGGCGCGCGCCGACAGGATGGCCGACTTGAAGACTTCGTCGACGGGGATGCCGTCGTACAGGTTCTTGACCGTTTCCTTCAGGATGGCTTCGGCGTCGATGAATTCCGACAGGCCTTCGCCGGCCGCCACGATGGTGGCGCGCAGTTCGGCCACGTCCAGCGGGCGGCGCACGCCGCCATCGGTGACGTTCAACACGTGCTCCTGCGGCGCGGCGGCCTTCTGCTGGCCTTCGGCGGCCGCGGCGGCGGCGCGCTCCTGGGTGCGCTTTTCGCGGTACAGGACATAGGCGCGCGCGACGTCATGCTCGCCCGAGCGCATCAGCGCCAGTTCGACCTGGTCCTGGATGTCTTCGATGTGGAAGGTGCCGCCGTTCGGGCGGTTGCGCACCAGCGCGTTGACGGCCTGGGCGGTCAGCGTTTCGACCAGCTCACGCACACGGGCGGAGGCAGCGCCTTGTCCGCCATTGACGGCCAGGAAGGCCTTGGTCATGGCGATGGCGATCTTGCTGGGCTCAAAGCCGACCACCGAGCCATTGCGGCGGATGATGTTGTAGCTGGCCCATTTTCCGCCATTGGCGTCGGCGGGAGAATCGGATTGAGAGGGCGGCACGGCCGAAGGCCGGGTCACAGAGGCGATCGTAGTCTGCATGGAAGCTCCTGTGCGAAAAAGCGCGTAGATAGCGACATGACGACGTCATGTCAGGTACGAAATGGGAATCTTGTAATGGGGGTCGCAACGTCCGGACAGGCTAGTCCGTAAGGCGTGGCCGGCGGGAATCAGCGCTTAGGCGACCACAATATGTAGTGTAGCACCCCTCGTTGGCCACTAATTCTAGTGATCGAGGTTTACAGGGACAAGAAGAAGATAAGACGGATCCCACAAAAGATTGTAACCAAATGCACTAGGCGCGCCCCGCAAGGCGCGCCCAGGTCAGTGACCACTCAGACCGGCTGTTTATGCGGTTTTCCGCAGGGGGATGGCGTGCGGGGCCGGTGCTGTATAGCTCTGCATGAGCCGGGCCAAATCGGTCCGGTACTTCTCGACGTTCGCGGCCTTGATGTGGCCGAAACCGCGAATGTTTTCTGCCAGGGCGGCGATTGTAGCCGCTTGTGCGAGCTTGTCCTGGGTCAGCCCCGCAAGCAGTTGTTCAATGGTCTGGCGGTACTCCCGCACCAGCGCGCGCTCCATCCTGCGTTCGGCGGTGTGGCCGAACGGATCGAACCAGGTGCCGCGCAAGCCCTTCAGCCGCGTCAGCACTTTCAACGCCGACATCGTGCGCGGGCCCAGCGTCATCTTGCGCGGCACGCCGGTGCGCGGGTCCTTGCGGGCGAAGATGGGCGGCGCCATGTGAAAGCGCAGGCTGTAGTCGCCCTCGAACTGGCCCTGAAGCTGGGCCTTGAACGCGTCGCCGGTATAGAGGCGCGCCACCTCGTATTCGTCCTTGTAGGCCATCAGCTTGTACAGGCCGCGCGCCACCGCCATCGCCAGCTTCGGCGTCTTGGCGTCGGGCGCGAGCTCCCGTTCGCGGGCGGCGACGGCCTCGACCACGTCCTGGTATGCGCGGGCGTAGGCCGCGTCCTGATAGGCCGTGAGGTCCTCGATGCGGCGGGCCACGGCGCGTTCGAAGGTTTCGGGGACGTGCAACTGCACGACCTGCGCGCGCGGGCGCAACGCGCCTTCCAGCGCCTCGGGGCGATGCGCGGCGAGCCGGCCGCTGTCGAAGGCGGCGCGGTTGGCCGCGACCGCCACGCCGTTCAGCTCGATGGCGCGGTAGATGGCGGCCTGCGAGAGCGGCACGCCGCCGCGCTGCCAGGCGTAGCCGAGCATGAACATGTTGGACAGGATGCTGTCGCCGAACAGCGCGAGTGCAGCTTCATGCGCGTCGATCGCGGCCGTGTGCGCCTCGCCGGCCGCATGCCGGATCTTGGCCAGCAGCGCCTCGGGGCGCATCGCGGCATCGGGGTTGCGGGTGAACTCCGACACCGGCGCGACGTAGGTGTTGACCGTGACCTTGGTGTGGCCGTGGCGCAGGGCGCCCAGCGAGTCGGGCGCCACGGCGGCCACCGGATCGCACAGGATGGCGGCGTCGGCCTGCTGCCAGTCCAGGCGCACGGGGCCGGGGGACGCGCCCGCGGGGGCGAGGCGGATGTGGCTGACGACCGTGCCGCCCTTCTGCGCCAGGCCGGTCAGGTCCAGCACCGCGGCCGACAGGCCTTCCAGGTGCGCGGCCATGGACACGATGGCGCCGATGGTGATGACGCCGGTGCCGCCCATGCCGGCGACGAGCAGCCGGTAGGGATGGTCGGGCGAGGGCGTGTCCGGCTGCGGCAGCTCGCCGATCAGTCGCTGCAGGCGTTCCTGGTCGGCCTTGGGCGCCGCGCTCTTTCTGGGCTTGCCGCCCATCACCGACACGAAGCTGGGGCAGAAGCCCTCCGCGCACGAGTAGTCCTTGTTGCAGCTGGATTGATCGATCGCGCGCTTGCGGCCGTAAGGCGTTTCCAGCGGCACGACGGACAGGCAGTTGGACTGCACGCCGCAATCGCCGCAGCCCTCGCAGACGGCGCTATTGATCAGCATGCGGCGCGCCGGGTCCGGAAACTGGTTCTTCTTGCGGCGGCGGCGCTTTTCGGCGGCGCAGGTCTGGTCGTGGATCAGCACCGTCACGCCGGGGATCTCGCGCAGTTCGCGCTGCAGCGCGTCCAGCTCCCGGCGGTGGTGGACCTTGATGCCGGGGCCCAGGTCCACGCCCTGGTATTTCTCGGGCTCGTCGGTCGTGACCACGATGCGCGCCACGTTCTCGCCGCGCAATTGCTGGCAGATCTGCGGCACGGAGATCGGGCCGTCGACCGGCTGGCCGCCCGTCATCGCGACCGCATCGTTGAAGAGGATCTTGTACGTGATGTTGGCACGCGCCGCGACAGCCTGGCGGATGGCGAGGTACCCGGAGTGGTAGTACGTGCCTTCGCCCATGTTCTGGAAGATGTGCGGCATTTTCGTGTAGCGGGACAGGCCGATCCAGTCGACGCCTTCGCCGCCCATCTGCGTGAGGCCGCCCGTGTCGCGGTCCATCCACGCCGCCATGTAGTGGCACCCCACGCCGGACAGCGCCTGGCTGCCTTCGGGCACCTTGGTCGACGTGCTGTGCGGACAGCCCGAACAGAAGTAGGGACGGCGGCGCATGCCGTCCGCGTCGTTGGATAGCGGGGCCTGGCATGCGAAGGCCGACAGGTCGCGCCTGACGGGCAGGCCGGCGGCGCGCGAGAGCCAGCCGGCCAGCGGCGCGGCCAGCAGCGACGGACGCAACTGACCGGCCGACGGCACCATCGGCTCGCCGTCCAGTCCCTTCTTGCCCACGACCGTCGGCCGGTCCGGCAGGTTGAACAGCATGTCCTTGATCTGGCTTTCGACCACCGCGCCTTTTTCTTCGACGACCAGGATGTGCGACAGCCCGCGCGCGAATTCCAGCAGGCGGCCGGTGTCCATCGGCCAGGTCAGGCCCGGCTTGTAGATCCGGACCGGGGCGTTCGCCGTGACGGTGTCCACGCCCAGGCGCGCCAGCGCTTCCATGGTGTCCAGGTGCGCCTTGCCCACCGTGACGATGCCCACCGTCGCCTTGGGCGCCGGACAGATCAGCTTGTCGATGCTGTGGCGGCGCGCGAAGGCGGCGACCGCCTGCAGGCGCAGGTTCATGCGCGTCTCGACAGCCAGCGACAGGAAATCGCGCGCCGAATACTCCAGCGACTCGGGCGGCAGGTCCGGGTCCGCGGGCATGGGGTAGGACTGGACCGGGGCGGGCGTGAACGAGTGGCCGCTTTCGATGGTCTCGGATACGGCCTTGAACGCGACCCACGCGCCCGAATGGCGCGAGAGCGCCCAGCCCCACAGCGCGAACGTTTCGTATTCGTCGATGGAGGTCGGATGCACGATGGGCATCTGCCAGCCGATCAGCGACGCTTCGCTGGCGTGCGGAATCGAGGAGGACACCGCGGTGTGGTCGTCGCCCACCACCACCAGCACCCCGCCGTTGCGCGAAGCGCCGGCGGCATTGCCGTGATGCAGCGCGTCGCCGGCGCGGTCCACGCCAGGCCCCTTGCCGTACCACATGGCGAATACGCCATCGACGTTGCGGTCGGCGCGCACGCCGGCCTGCTGCGTGCCCATGACGGCGGTGGCCGCCATGTCTTCATTGATGCCGGGCAGGAAGGTGATCTGGTTGGCGTCCAGCGCCTTCTGCGCCTTCCACATGGCCATGTCCACGCCGCCCAGCGGCGACCCGCGGTAGCCCGACACGAAGCCGGCGGTGTTCAGGCCGCGTTCGCGGTCCACCCGGCGCTGCGTGAGCATGATGCGCACCAGGGCCTGGGTGCCGGTCAGGAAGATGCGGCCGGACTCCCGGGTGAGGTTGTCGGCGAGCTGGTACTCAAGGTCGAGCTGGGGGGCGGCGGCGGGGGTACCGTCCATGGCGAATCTCCTGGTGTTTGGCACCATGATAGGTTCGCGAGGGGTCAGGTTTATTGCGTTATTGGATCGTGCTATCCCTATAATTCGCAATGAACATTTCGTTTTTCATAAAAATCAGGAGACAGACAGATGGACAAGACCGATATCGGCATCCTCAAGGCCCTGCAAGAGGACGGACGGGCCTCGGCGCAACAGCTTTCCGAGAAGGTCGGGCTGTCGGCTGCGCCGGTGTGGCGGCGGGTGAAGGCCATGGAGGCGAGCGGCGTGATCCAGGGCTACAGCGCCCAGGTCGACCGCAGCAAGGTGGGGCTGGGCTGCATGTTTGCGCAGATCAGCCTGGAGCGGCATTCGGCCAACACGGTCGAGAACTTCGAGCGGTCGGTGCGCGACGCGCCCGAGATCCTGGAGTGCTATGCGGTGACCGGCGACTCGGATTTCCTGCTGAAGATCCTGGTGGAAAGCCCGGAAGCCTATGACCGCTTCCTGCACCGGTTCCTGTTCAACATGCCCGGCATCCGCCAGACGCGCACCATCGTGGCGCTGCGCGAGATCAAGCACGAGCAGCGGCTGCCGCTGTAAGGCGGGGCGCGTCTGCCCTCGATACCTCCTCTATATATAGAGAGCAGATATATAGAGAGAGCAGACGCCGCGCGGCCGGGTTATTGGGGCTGGATGCCGGATATCCGGATCCATTCTTTCCAGCGGGCGGTGTCTTCCTGCACGAAGGCGCCAAAGCGCGCGACGTCCATCGACTCCGGCGTGAGGCCCAGGGCGCGCAGCTTGCGCGCCGTGGCCTCGTCCTGCACCGCCGCCTGCATCCATGCGTTCATCTTGGCGACGATCTCGGGGGGCGTGCCAGCGGGCGCCGACAGGCCCAGCCAGCCCGCCACGACGAAATCGGGATAGTACGTCGACATGGTCGGCACGCTGGGCCAGGCGTCGTGCGGCCGCGCGCCGGTCACGGCGATGGGGATGAGACCCTTGCCGTCGATCTGGCCCATGGCGGTCAGGTAGTCGACGAAGGCAAAGCCGATCTGCTTGCCGCGCAGGTCGGTAATGATCTGCGTGATGTTCTTGTAGGCCGCCCCGGTGATGTTGACGCCGGCGCGTTGCTTGAAGAGTTCGGACGGCACCTGCGATGACGAGCTGTAGTAGCCGAAGAAGACGTCACCGGGATGTTTCTTCGCGTAGTCCACCAGTTCGGGCACGGTGCGGTAAGGGCTGTCGGGCGACACCACGCCCACGGTGCCGAACGTGCCCAGGATTCCCACCTGGGCGAAATCCTTTTGCGCGTCGTACGGCAGGTTCTTGTACAGGAACTGGTTGGCCGAATGCGTGGAGTTCGTGGACAAGAGGAAGGTGTAGCCGTCCGGCGCCGCATTCTTGCTTGCGTTGGTGCCGACGATGCCGCCGGCGCCGGGCCGGTCTTCGACGATTACCGTCTGCCCGGTCTTCTCGCCCAAAAACTGGGCGAAGGTCCGCGCGGTCAGGTCGGCCGCGCCGCCCGCCGAGGACGGGACGATGATCGTCACGGGTTTCTCGGGCCAGCCGGCGGCGTGCGAGGTCGCGGCCCACAGGACGCAAGCGCCGGCCAGGGCCGGGCGCAGCAAGCGGATAAGGGTCATGGTCTGTCTCCTGAGTGCGCCTTGGCGCGTCGTTGTCGTTGTGGTCGTTGTGTAGTGGGGGGGGCGCGCCGGGTCAGCCGAACCGGCTGCGGTGCCAGTCCAGGATGGCGGCGGCGCTGACCTGCCAGCGGTCCGCGTACATCATGCAGTGCGGTTGTCCGGCAAGCGTGGCGTGGGCAAAGCCGTAGCGGCGCGCGATGGCCTCGTCCTGGCCCGGCGGATGCCGGTCATGCGTGTCCAGCCCCGCTTGCAGGCACAGGCCGGGGACGCGGATCGACGCCGGGTCGACGGCCACGCGCAGCAGGTATCGGTCGTTCAGCACCTGCGGACTTTCCGCGCACAGGCGCCGCGCCACGTCACGGACATCGCGATCGGGCGTGGTCGCCAGGAAGCGCGCGCGGATCTCGGCGTCGCCCGGCGCCGCGCGAAGCACGTCCGCCGGGACGGGGGGCAGGGCCAGCGCGCCCGGCAGGTCGCCGGGGGGCGAGGGCGCCAACAGCACCACGCCCGCCACCGGGCGCCGGCCGGCCGCCAGGAGTGCCGGCAGGGCGCCCATGCTGTGGCCGACCAGGACGGCAGGCCCGTCCAACGCGTCCAGCGCGCTGACGACGTCCTCGGCCAGGTCGCCGATGGTGGTGCGCAAGAACGCGGCATCCTGCGGCAATGCGCCGTGGCCGCGCATGTCCAGCGCCGCGCAGGCCAGGCCGGCCGCCGCGAAGTACGCGAGATAGTGCGCGTAGCACCAGGCACCGTGGTACGCGCCCGGCACGAACAGCAGGCCGGGTCCACGGCCTTGGCGCGCGGCGCCGATCAGGAGGCGGCCCTGGCCCGCGGGGCGAACGGAAAGCCGGTCGGCCGCGCTGAAATCCAGCGGGTCCGTGGCGGGAAAGGGGCAGGAAATCGGGGAAGCGTTGGTCATATTGCGGCCATCTTAAAAGCCGCCCTATGATGAGAAAACTTTATTTTTCCTATGCTCTGATAAGTTCCACTAATCCCGTCGCCGATGCGTCCACTTCCCGAACTTTCTGTCTCCCACTACCGGCATTTCCTGCTGGTGGCCGAACTGGGCAGCTTTCGCGCGGCGGCCGCCCGCGCGTTCCGTTCGCAGCCCGCGCTGTCGCTCTCCATCCGCGAAATGGAACAGCGCCTGGGCCAGCCGCTGTTCGAGCCGACCCAACGCGGCACGCTGACGCGCTTCGGTCAGGACTGCCTGCCGCTGGCGCGCGAACTGGTCGACCATCACGACCGCGTCGCGGGCGCGCTCTGCGGGCTGGCTTCCAGCGGCGCCGGCAGCCTGGCGATGGCGTCGGTGGCGTCCGCGGCCACGCACTGGCTGCCCGAACTGGTAGCGGTCTATCGTGAGCGCTACCCGGCCGTGTCGCTGCGGCTCTTTGACGACAACTCCGAAGGCGTCGAGCGCATGGTGCTGGCAGGCGAGGTGGAACTGGGCGTGTGCAGTCCGGTGTCGCGCGACCGCCGGCTGACATTCGAACCGCTGCTGCGCGACGCCTTCGGGCTGGTGTGCCATCGCGGTCATCCGCTGGCCGGCCGCAAGTCGGTGACCTGGCGCGAGATCGCAGACCTGCCCCTGGTGGGAACCATCGCGCATCGCCAGCTTGCGGGCTATCCGCAGGCAGCCTTCATGCTGGACCGGCAGGTGTTCGTGTCCAACATGATGTCGCTGCTGGCCATGCTGGAACGCGGGGTGGGCGTGACGGTACTGGCCCGATTGGGTGTGCCGCCGGACTCGCCCGGACTGGCGTTCGTTCCCCTGTCGCGGCCGCGCATCGAGCGCGAACTGGGCATCGCCCGGCTGGCCGGACGCAGCCTGTCCCCGCCCGCCGCGCGCATGGAGGAAATGCTGCGCGAGAAGGCGCGGCGCGGGTCGCGCAGTGTCGCTTGAAACCAACGCATTTTTGCGCTTTCCGCACCGATGCCGGGCGCGCTCGCGGGAACACTGTTGCGCAAATGCACACGGCGCGGATCCTCGTTGATTCTTCGCAGGCGGCTATTTAGAGTGCGTGAAGTTCGTTGCGCCTGGTACGCGCCGGTGTGATCGGCGCGGCGCGTCGACGGACGTGTTGAGGAAGTCATGAGCAGTGTGTTTTTGCGTACGGCAGGCGTCGCCTGCGCCATCGTGATCCTGGCCGGCTGCGCTGCCCGCAAGCCAGCCGCCATCACCGAAGCCTCGCCCGAGGAACCGGCCAAGCCGGTGGCCTGTGTGCCCGCCAAGGCGGGCGATCCGATGATCGGCACCTGGTTGTCCAATTCGCGCCCGCGCGACGTGGCCGGCGACATGCAATCGCTGATCGTGCTGTCGGCCGACGGCACCATGTCCTACGAATCCCTGCTCAAGATCGGGCGCAAGACGCGCCCCGCGCTGCGCGAGACGGGCTGCTGGAGCGTGGCCGAGGGCATCACCACGATGCGCACCACCAAATCGGCCGGCGAGCCGGTCGATCCCGATGACCCGATCTACGTGAATCGCTACCGCGTCGAGAAGGTCGAGCCGACCAAGCTGGCGCTGCGCGAAATCCGGAAGGGCGGCGCCTTGCTGACCGCCCGCCGCATGCCCGCGGGCTATCGACTCGCCTACTGACCGTTGCGCCGGGCGGACAATTCGCCCGGCGGTCGCGCCACGATGGCCGCGCTGCGGTAAGGTGCGGGCTTCGACATTCGCCTCCCCGCCGGTTACCCATGCCCGCCATGTCCTCCGAAGCACGCGCGATCGCGCTGCTTGCCCTGGCCGCCTTCGTCAGCGCCAGCGCTTTCCGTATCTGTGATCCCATGCTGCCGCAATTGGCGGCGGAATTCGGCACCACCACCGGACAGGCCGCCCGCGCGGTCACGGCGTTCGCCGTGGCCTATGGCGTGCTGCAGATGTTCTTCGGTCCGGTGGGTGACCGCTATGGCAAGTACCGCGTCGTCAGCGTCGCGACGGTGGCCTGCGCGCTGGGCAGCGCGGGCGCGGTCATGGCCGGGTCGCTCGATGTGCTGGTGTTCTGCCGCGCGCTGTCAGGCGCGGCGGGCGCGGGTATCGTGCCCCTGTCCATGGCCTGGATCGGCGACAACGTGCCTTACGAACGCCGGCAGGCGACGCTGGCGCGCTTTCTGACCGGGACCATTCTGGGCATGTCCGCCGGCCAGTTGGCGGGCGGCCTGTTCGCCGACACGGTGGGCTGGCGCTGGGCGTTCGCGGCGCTGGTGGCCGGCTACCTCATCGTGGGCGTGCTGCTGCACCTGGAAGTGCGGCGCCAGCGCGCGGCGGGCTTTGCCCAGGTCGATCCCGGCGCGGTGCGTCAGGGTTTCATCGCCCAGGCCCGGCTGGTGCTGGGCGCGCCGTGGGCGCGGGTCGTGCTGGCGACGGTGTTCGTCGAAGGGCTGCTGGTGTTTGGCGCGCTGGCTTTCGCGCCCTCGTACCTGCATGCGCGTTTCGACATCTCGCTGACCGCCGCCGGCGCGCTGGTCGCGGTCTACGCCGTGGGCGGGCTGATCTACACGGTCGTCGCCGGCCGCATCCTCAAGCGTCTCGGCGAGCGCGGCCTGGCCATCGCGGGCGGGCTGGTGCTGGGCGTGGCGTTCCTGTCGTACCTGCTGGGACCGGTCTGGATGTGGAGCCTGTTGGCCAGCGTTCTGGCGGGCTTTGGCTACTACCTGCTGCACGCCACGCTGCAGACGAACGCGACGCAGATGGTGCCGTCCGCGCGCGGCACGGCGGTGGCGTGGTTCGCGTCCTGCCTCTTCATGGGGCAGGCGGCCGGCGTGGCGCTGGCGGGGGCGGTGGTGGACGAGATCGGCGCCGGCGCGCTGTTCGGCGGCTCGGCCGTGCTGTTGCCGCTGCTGGGCGCGTTCTTTGCGCGGGCGCTGAAGGCGAGGGCGGCGCTGCAGCGATCCTGAGCGGTCCCGCCCGCCTGAAAACAGAAAGGGCCTTGATCATCCGCGGATGATCAAGGCCCTTTGTCTGAGGCGTCTTAGGCGTCAGAGGCCGGGGGGCAGGCTATTGCTGCATGGGCCGTCGCTCGCAGGTGTCAGGCACCTTGGGTTCAGATGGCGGCCAGGCGCTTGAGCACGGTTTCCTTGCCCAGCAGCGCCAGCACCGCGTCCACGGCCGGCGTCTGCGTCTGGCCCGTGACCGCCACGCGCAGCGGGATGGCCAGTTGCGGCATCTTCAGGCCACGGTCGGCCAGCACCGCCTTGATGAGCACGGACAGGGCCTCGCGGGTCCAGTCGGCATCCTGGGCGCGCTGGGCGAAATCGGCCAGCGCCTCGCGGGCGGAGGCGGTCAGGTGCTGCTCGGCCAGGTCGGCCGGCGCGCCCTTGAACTCACCGCAGAAAAGCATGGCGCCGTCGGCCAGTTGCTCCAGCGTCTCGGCGCGGTCTTTCAGCAGGCCCATGACGCCCGGCAGGTCGATCTTCTCGGGGTAGCCGCCGCGCGCCGCGATGCGCGTCGCCACGCGCTCGGCCAGCTCGGCGTTGTCCATCTGCTTGATGTAGTGGGCGTTGACCCAGTTCAGCTTCTTGGGATCCCACTGCGAGGCGGACTTGGACAGGTGCTTGGTGTCGAACCAGGACACCAGTTGTTCGCGCGAGAAGATCTCGTCGTCGCCGTGGCTCCAGCCCAGGCGGGCCAGGTAGTTGATCATGGCCTCGGGCAGGTAGCCCTC
The DNA here is from genome assembly GCF_900156745.1 of Achromobacter sp. MFA1 R4. Lineage (NCBI taxonomy): Bacteria > Pseudomonadati > Pseudomonadota > Betaproteobacteria > Burkholderiales > Alcaligenaceae > Achromobacter > Achromobacter sp. MFA1 R4. Next base: position 2,689,896 of record NZ_LT707065.1, read on the forward strand.
GTTGTCGTACTCCATGACGTTGACCGCGCCGTGGCGCTTGGACAGCTTTTCGCCGTCCGGGCCCAGGATCATGGGCACGTGGCCGTATTCGGGCAGGGTGGCGCCCAGCGCGCGCAGGATGTTGATCTGGCGGGGCGTGTTGTTGACGTGGTCGTCGCCGCGCAGGACGTGGGTGATGCCCATGTCCCAGTCGTCGACCACCACGCAGAAGTTGTAGGTGGGCGTGCCGTCAGGGCGCGCGATGATCAGGTCGTCCAGTTCGGTGTTGTCGAAGCTGATCGTGCCCTTGACCATGTCGTTCCAGGACGTGGCGCCTTCCTGGGGATTCTTGAAGCGCACGACGGGCTTCCTGCCTTCGGGGATGGCGGGCAGGGTCTTGCCGGGTTCGGGGCGCCAGGTGCCGTCATAGCGCGGCTTGTCGCCGCGGGCGCGGGCGGCCTCGCGCATGGCCTCGACTTCCTCGGGCGAGCTGTAGCAGTGGTAGGCGGTGCCGGCGGCCAGCATCTGGGCCACGACTTCGCGGTACCGGTCCATGCGCTGCATCTGGTAGAACGGGCCTTCGTCGGGCTGCATGCCCAGCCAGTCCATGCTGTCCAGGATGGCCTGCACCGCTTCCGGCGTGGAGCGCTCGACGTCCGTGTCCTCGATGCGCAGCACGAAGGTGCCCTTGTGATGGCGCGCGAAGGCCCAGGAGAACAGCGCGGTGCGCGCGCCGCCCAGGTGCAGGAAACCCGTGGGCGAAGGCGCGAAGCGGGTACGAATGGGAGTAGGGGCGTTGGAGGTCATAGGTGGCAATGTTAGCGGCTGCGGCGCCACAATATGGCGTCGGGCAGTGTCCTCATCAAGCGGACAGCGGGCTTGTCTTGATACGATGAACGGTATTTTAGATTAGTGTGAACAGGCCGCCCTCCCTATGCTGAGACACGCTCTTGCGCCCATGTTCGAACCCGGCTCGCTGGTCATCGTGGCCGACAGGCCCCTGCCCGCGGCAAGTTCCCTGTCTCCCGCCCTGAAGGCAAAGACCACGGTCCTGGCCGTCGAGCCCGGCGCGGCGCCCGACTTGCCGGACGCCCTGCAGGGCCTGGCCGCGGGGGAACGCCCCGACCTGGCCCTGGTTTGCGTATCGCCCGCCGTCCTGCCCGAAACGCTGCGCCGCCTGTCGCCGCTGTCACCCCGCGCGGTGATCCTGCTGCCCCACGAACTGCCCGACCCGTACCCGCGCGGCACGCTGGCGCTGTGCCGGGCCTGGGCCGAGGAAAACCGCTGCGAACTGCTGGGCCCGCGCTCCTTCGGCGCGCAGCGGCCGCACGCCGGCCTGAACTTCAGCCAGCACCCGGTGCTGGCGCGCGCCGGCCGCGTGGCGCTGGTGGCGCAGTCGCGCTCCATCATGGCTGCCGTCATGGACTGGGCCGAAGACGTGCACATCGGCTTTTCCACCGCCGTGTCGCTGGGCGACGAGGCCGTGGTGGGACTGCCCAAGCTGCTGGACTACCTGGCGAGCGATCCGCGCACGGACAGCATCGTCCTCTACCTCGAAGACGTCGGGCCCGCCCGCGAGTTCATGAGCACGCTGCGGGCCGCGGCCAGCATCAAGCCCGTCATCGTGCTCAAGGCGGGCCGATCCGATGCCGACAGCAGCGACGCCATTTTCGACGCGGCGCTGCGCCGGGCTGGCGCGGTGCGCGTGCGCTACTTCGTGCAGCTCTTCTCGGCCGTGAAGGTGCTGGGCTACACGCGCCGTCCCAAGGGCCGCCGCGTGGCGCTGATCTCCAATGGCAGCGGACCTCCGCAGCTCGCCATGGACCTGATCGGCCCCGACGCCGCCGTGCTGCGCGCGGACCTGGCGCCCGCCACGCAGCGCGCGCTGGCCGGGATGCTGGAGCCCGACGCCGCCACCGCCAATCCCGTCATCACCTACCTGCCCATGACGCCCGAGCGCATCCGCGCCATGCTGGAGGCCGTGCTGGACGACGCCGGCGTGGACGGCGTGCTGGTGCTGCTGGCGCCCGATGCGCTGGCCGACATGCCGGCCGTGGCGCGCGAACTGGCGCAGATCGCCCCGTCGGCCAAGAAGCCCGTGGTGACCTGTTTCATGGGCGATGCCGGCATGCGTCCGCTGCGGCGCATGCTGGACGACGCGGGCACGTCCGCGTTCCGCACGCCCGAGTCGGCCGCCGACGCCTTTGGCGTGCTGGCGTCCCACCACTACAACCAGCAGTTGCTGCTGCAGACGCAGCCGCCCGAGCCCGCGGGCCACGTGCCGGACCTGGCGGCCGCGCGCGAGATCGTCGCGCGCGCGCGCGCCGATGGCAGGCGTGAACTGAACACCTCCGAAATCCGCACCCTGCTTGCCCTGTTCTACGTGCCGCTGAGCGATGCGCCGGCCAGCGTGGCGCCCATCGAACCCGAGTCCCGGCCCATGGCGATCCGCGTGCGGCGCGATCCGAAGTTCGGCCCGGTGATCCGCTTCGGCGCGGGCGGGCCGGACGCCGTGCTGTCGCTGGCGGAGCGCGCCATGGACCTGCCGCCGCTCAACGGCTACCTGGCGCGCCAGCTCATCGAGCGCAGCCGGCTGTGGCGCCGCGTGCTGGCGCCGCGGGTCGGCCACATGGCCGCCGAGGCGCTGCAGCAGGCGCTGGTGCTGGTGTCCGAACTGGTCTCGGAACTGCCCGACATCGAATCCCTGGACATCGATCCGCTCTACGCGGGCGAAACCCATCTGCGCGCCGGCGGCCTGCGCATGACGCTGACCGAGACGCCCGGCTGCGAATCGCCGCAGACCGCCGGTTATCCGCACATGGCGATCCACCCGTATCCGGCGCGGCTGGTGCAGGTGCGCCGCTTCGCCGACGGCATCCCCTGGGTGCTGCGGCCCATCCGCCCCGAAGATGGCGAAGCCCTGCAGGAGTTCATCCGGGGCCTGTCGGAGCGGTCGCGCTACATGCGCTTCGTGTCCATGATGCGCGAGCTCACGCCGCGCATGGTGTCGCGCTACACGCAGGTGGACTATCACCGGGAACTTGCCCTGGTGGCGGCCACCCAGGTGCCCAACCCGGCCAATCGCGGCCATCCGCGCGAGGTCCTGGTCGGGTTCGCCCACTACCTGCGCAATCCGGACGGCCGCGGCGCGGAATACGCGCTCGTGATCGGCGACGACTGGCAGCGGCGCGGCCTTGGCCGCCAGCTCATGACGGCGCTGATCGACGCCGCGCGCGAGCAGGGCCTGGAATACATCGACGGACTGGTGCTGTCGACCAACCGGCCGATGCTGGCGCTGATGACCCGCCTGGGCTTCACCAACGATCCGGACCCCGAGGATCCGACGATGCGCCGGGTCTGGCTGAACCTGGCCTGATCGCCGGTCCCGCCAGAAGATTCAGGCGGTCTTGCGCGACGGCTGCGCGGGCTTGAGCCGCGCGGCCGCCTCGTCCACCGTCAGCACGTCGCCAAAGAACAGCATCCAGCCGTGCAGGGCGTGTTCGTGCTCGGCCGGCGTCACCGCGGCCAGCGCGTCGTCGACCATGATGGTGCGGAAATCCCGCATCATCGCGTCGCGCGCCGTGGATTCGCAGCACACGTTGGTGACGGTCCCGGCGATGAGCAGCGTGTCCACGCCCAGGCCGCGCAACAGCGGCTCCAGTTCGGACGAGCCGGGCGCCATCGCGCTGTAGAACCGCTTGACGACGCGCAGGTCGGTGGCCTGCGCGTGCAGGTCCGGGTGCAGCGCGAAGCCCGGCGAGTCGCGGCGCAGCGTCTCCAGGCGGCGGGCGCTGCGCTCGGGCGTCAGCATCACGCCGTGATGGTGCGACCAGAACACGTCCGCGTTGTCGGAGGCCGTCTGCACCCACACCACGACCCCGCCCGCGTCGCGCACGGCGGTGCACAGGCGGTTGATGGGGTCGATGATCTCGCGCGCCGGGGCGCATTCGCCCTGGTAGCCCGCAAGCGTGAAGTACTGCTGCATGTCGATCACCACCACCGCGGTGCGGGCGCCGGGCAGTTCGTCGTAGGGATGCAGGCAGCCCTGGCGGGCCACGACGCGATCCTTCACCCATTGGGGGAATTCCATGCTGCCTCCTTAGCCGTAGCGCCGGGCCACGGCGGACTCGACGCGGTAGATGATCAGGTACATGACGCTGGAGATCAGCGCCAGCATGACGATGGCCGTCATGACGATGTTCAGCTTGAACACCTGGCTGCCGTTCATGATGAGAAAGCCCAGCCCCGAATCCGCCGACTGGAACTCGCCCACGATGACGCCCACCAGCGCCAGGCCGATGTTCATCTTGACGGCGGCGATCAGCGTGGGGACGCTGCCGGGCAGCACCACCTTGGTCAGTACCTGCCAGCGGCTCGCGCCAAAGGTGTGGGCCAGCTTCACCTTGTTCAGGTCGATGCCGCGAAAGCCCGCGTAAATCACCATGATGGTCACGAATACGGCAATCGCCACCGCCATGCCGTACACCGCGTAGTCCGAGCCCAGCCAGAGGTAGAAGATGGGCACGAAGGCGATCTTGGGCATGGCGTTGGCCACCACCAGGAACGGGTCCAGCACCTTGTAGAGAAAGTCGGACCACCACAGCGCGGCCGCCACGACGATGCCGATCGCCATGCTGAGCGCAAAGCCCACCAGCGTGGCGGACAACGTCGTCATGATGTGCTTGCCCAGGCTGCCGTGGTTCCATAGTTCGATGAACGTGGGCCACAGCGCGCTCGGGTAGCTGGTCAGCAGCGGGTTCAGGACGTGCATGCGCGGCAGGATTTCCCAGGCGCACAGAAACACCGCCAGCAGCAATGCTTGGGCCACCCGGATATTGCGGCGGCGCGCGCGGTCGCGGCGCAGGTAGTCGAGGTATTTTTCGCTGGGGCCGGGCACGGCGCGCAGCGGGACGGTATTGGCAATCGGCGCGTTCATGGCTCAGCCCTCCACGTGGACGTCCAGCTCGTCCCAGAGCTGTTTGAAATAGGTGTTGAACTCCGGCCGCGAGCGCGCCTGGAAGGGCGTGGGCCGGACCTGGCCGTCGCCGTAGTGGATGCGGTACTGGCTCTTGAGCCGCCCGGGCCGGCGCGACAACACGATCACGCGGTCCGTCATGGCGATGGCCTCGCCGATGTCGTGCGTGACCAGCACCACGGTCTTGCCTTCGCGGCGCAGGATGTCCACGACTTCGTCGGAGATCGCCAGCCGCGTCTGCGAATCCAGCGCCGAGAACGGCTCGTCCAGCAGGATCACGTCGGGCTCGGTCACGAGGGTGCGCGCCAGCGCCGCGCGCTGCCGCATCCCGCCGGATAGCTGGCGCGGCGTGTGCGACAGGAACGCGCCCAGGCCGCACTTTTCAAGCAAGTGCACGGCGCGGGCCTCGCTGCGCGCGTCGCGCCGTCCCTGGATCTCCGCGCCCAGCATCACGTTGTCCAGGATGGTGCGCCATTCGAAGAGATAGTCCTGCTGCAGCATGTAGCCGATGCGCGCATTCGGCTTGGTCACCGCCTGCCCGTCGACCAGCACCGCGCCCGAGGTGGGCGGAATCAGGCCGGCGATCAGGGACAGCAGGGTGCTCTTGCCGCAGCCGCTTTGTCCGATCAGGCTGACGAATTCGCCCGGCGCCAGGCTGAAGGACACGTTCGACAGCGCCTCGGTCTCGCCGTCGGGCGTGAAGTACGACAGACAGACGTCGCGCAGTTCGATCTTTGCCGTGGCGGCCGCCGGCTTGAGGTTGTGGATGGCGGCGCCCATCATTGCGCCTTCTTGGCAAAGTCGGCGATCACCACGTCTTCGTACTTCACGCGGGCGCTGTCCTTCATGACCGCGCTGGCGACCAGCATGTCCTGCAGCTGCGTCATCGCTTGCGCCGTCACCAGGGGCGTGGTCTTCCAGATCTGGTATTGCTTGTAGCGCTCAATGGCCTCGGTCACCGCGGCCTGGTCCATGCCGGGAAAGAAGGTCATGATCTGCGGCGCCAGCGTGGCGGCGGGCGTGTCCTTCACGTATTTTTCCGCGCGCGCCACCACGTCGGTCCAGGCCTGGATCACCTTGGGGTTGTCGCGGATGTACTTGTCCGTGGCGGTAAAGACCGTGTAGTCGACCTGGCCGACTTCATGGCCCACGGAGGCCACGATGTGCCCCTTGCCGTTGCGCACCAGTTCGCCGGCCTCGGGCTCAAGGAAGATGCCGTATTCGCCCTGGCCCGCCATCCAGGCGCCGGCGCGCGCCGGGATGCCGATGTTGTTCAGCAGCTTCACGTCCTTCTGGGGATCCAGTCCATGCTTGCGCAGCGCCGTCTCCAGGAACACGATCGGATTGGAGCCGGGACGAAAGCCGATGACTTCCTTGCCCTTGAGCATGGACCAGTCGAACTTGTCGACCGGCTTGCGCGACAGGAGGAAAAAGCCGTCGGTGGCGGTCAGCCCCGCAAAGATCTTGGGCTTGACCGGGGATTCGCTGTTCTGGACATAGATGGACGCTTCCGGCCCGATGAGCACGATGTCCGCGCTGCCCGACAGCAGGGCGGTCATGCCTTTGTCGGTGCCTTGCGAGGTCTTCATGGACACGTCCAGGCCGGCGTCCTTGAAGTAACCCTGCGACAGCGCGACGTATTTGGGCACGTACAGAATGGAGCGCACCACCTCTTCGTAGCGCACCTTGACGGGGGGATTCAGGGCTTCGGCCTGGGCGGCCACGGGGGCAAGCAGCGCGAGCAGCGCCGCGCCTGCCAGGCGGGGCAAGGGCAAGGTCTTCACGGGACTTTCTCCTGCGTCTTGAATGCCACGCCGGACAATCGGCGCAACATGGCCAATGGGGGATCGACTGCAACTCGACTGCGACTCGACTGCAACGTGACAGCACTGCGACAGCAAAAACAGGGGAAGCCCGAACGGGGAGGTCCCAGGCCGGTAAGGCTTGGATCGAATACTATATTCAAGACAAGCGGGCGACAAGCATTTTGCGATTGGCGTTTTTCTCTATGGACGCGCGTCGCCGATGCCTGGAAAATTCAAGGCTGGAATACCGTCTGGTATACAAAATAAGGTTTTGAGCGTTTCTGGGTGCGCCTCCCATCGTAGGCGCGGAAGGGCCCCGCGCCCATCGGCCAGGAACACGGGCCGCGCCTTGCGCGCCGCCCGCCATCGTCCCTAGGCCGTGTCCTGCATCCCGCGTGCCGCCTCAGGCCAGCACGTCATTCAGGAATGCCGAAATGTCCGCCACTTCCTCGGCGCAGACCGAGTGGGGCATCGGGTACGTGCGCCAGCGTACGTCGTAGCCCAGGCGCTTCAATTCGGCCAAGGACGCCTCGGCGCGTGCCAGCGACACCACCGGGTCGTACTGGCCGTGCGCCATGAAGATGGGCGTCGCATCGTTCGCGTGCTGGCGTTCGGCTTCGGCGCTGTCCACCAGGGGCAGGTAGCCCGACAGCGCCATCATGCCCGCCAGCTTCTCGGTCAGGCGCAAGCCGGTGTGCAGCGTCATGGCGCTGCCTTGCGAAAAACCCGCCAGCACGATGTTCGACGTGGGGATGCCGCGGGCGTTTTCGCGCGCGATCAGCTTGTGGATGGCGGCTTCCGAGGCGCGGATGCCTTGGGCGTCTTCGACGCGCACCAGGTCCATCACCAGGATGTCGTACCACGAGCGCATCGCCATGCCGTTGTTGATGGTCACGCGCTGCACCGGGGCGTTCGGGAACACGAAGCGCACCCCGAGTCCGGCGGGCAGGCGCAGTTCCGGCACGATGGGCGCGAAATCGTTGCCGTCCGCGCCCAGGCCGTGCAGCCAGATCACGGCGTGCGTGGGATTGGGGGCGGTTTCGATTTCGATGCAGTCGAGCAGGTCGGTCGGTGCGTTCATGGACGGGCGGCGGTGGATATCAGAGGGTGAGGGTCTTGAGCGCCTGGAACAGGGCGCGGTAGTGCTTTTTCTGCGGTTCCTGGCCTTGCAGCAGCGACGCGTTGGCGAGCTTTTCCTTGCGGGCGGCCCGGATCAGCGTGCGCAATTGCTGCACGTCGGCCTGCGGATTGTTGTTCAAGAGGCGGGTGAGGGCGTCGTCGTCATCCAGGAGTCGGTCGCGCAGCGCTTCCAGGCGATGCATGGCGGCGGTTTCCTCGCGCGAACCGTTTTCCCAGATGTCGAGCTGCCGGCGGATGTCGTCGGCCGGCGCATCGCGCATCAGCTTGCCCACGAAGTGGACCTGGCGGCGCAGGCCTTCGCGGCCGGTGGTGCGCTGCGCCATGCGGATCGCTTCGTACAGGCGCTCTTCAAGGGGCAACTGCTTCAGACGTTCGGGCGACAGGGCGATCAATTGCTTGCCCAGGTCCAGCAGGGCGTGCATTTCACGCTTGACCTGGGACTTGCTGGGACGGTCGTAGCCGTTTTCGTCGTAGCCGTCGTCGACGGAATCTTCTTGGGGATGGGAATTCATGGAAAACTGCGCAATGACAGACTTGGCTATGATAACCGTCTCTGCAAATTGGACTGCAATGGTTAAAACCTCCTCATCCTTGCCGCTGGCGGCGAATCACGCACGTTTTTCCGAACTCGTCGAGCAAACCCTGGCCTACGCGCGCCAGATCGGCGCCTCCGACGCCGCGGCGGAAGTCTCCGAAAGCCTGGGACTGTCCGTCTCGGTACGCAAGAACGACATCGAAACCGTAGAGCAGACGCGCGACCGCTCGCTGGACCTGACGGTCTACGCCGGCCAGAGCCGCGGCTCCGCTTCGACCTCCGACTTCTCCGAGGCCGCGCTGCGCCAGACGGTCGAAGCCGCCTGGCACATCGCCCGCCATACGGCCGCCGATCCGGCCGCCGGCCTGCCCGACGCCGACCAGCTGGCCACCGAATTCCCCGACCTGGACCTGCACCGCGCCTGGACCGTCACCACCGAGGAAGCGGCCGAGCTGGCGCTGCGGGCCGAGCGCGCCGCGCGCGAGGTCGATCCGCGCATCACCAATACCGACGGCGCCAGCGTCGGCACCTACGAAGGCCAGTTCGTGATGGGCAACACGCGCGGCTTCCTGGGCGGCTATCCGTATTCGCGCCACAGCCTGTCCGTGGCGCCCATCGCCGGGCGTGGCAACGGCATGCAACGCGACTACTGGTATTCGTCGGAACGCGATCCCGCCAAGCTGGCCTCGCCCGAGGCCATCGGCCGCTATGCCGCCGAACGCACGCTGTCGCGCCTGTCGGCCCGCCGCGTGCGCACCGGCAAGTTCCCCGTCCTGTTCGAAGCGCCGCTGGCGCTGGGCCTGGTCGGCGCGCTGACGCAGGCCGTCAACGGCGGCGCCCTGTATCGCAAGGCGAGCTTCCTGGTCGATTCGCTGGGCAAGCCCATCTTCCCCAAGCACATCAACCTGGTCGAAGACCCGCACATCCGCGGCGCCATGGGCAGTTCGCCCTTCGACGACGAAGGCGTGCGCACGCGCCGCCGCAACGTGGTGTCGGCGGGCGTCCTGGAAGGCTATTTTCTGTCGTCCTACACGGCACGCAAGCTGGGCATGGCCACCACCGGCAACGCCGGCGGCTCGCACAACCTGGTCTTCAGCTCCACGCTGACGCGCCGCGGCGACGACTTCGAAGCCATGCTCAAGAAGCTGGGCACGGGTTTTCTCGTCACCGAGCTGATCGGGCAGGGCGTCAACTACGTCACAGGCGACTACTCGCGCGGGGCGTTCGGCTACTGGGTCGAAAACGGCCAGATCCAGCACGCGGTCCAGGAAGTCACCATCGCCGGCAACCTGGCCGACATGTTCCAGCAGATCGTCGCGGTAGGCGCGGACACCATCTCGCGCGGCACCAAGACCACCGGCTCCATCCTCATCGAGCAGATGGCCATCGCCGGGACCTGATCCCGTGCGCGGGCGGCGCGCAATGCGCCGCCCACGGGCTTTGCAGTCCGCCCGGCCATCCTCTTTGCACTCCCCCTTGCAATCCCTTACCGGCTCGGGATTTCCTCTAGCCGTCCCGGCCATGGCCAGCGTGTAATATCCGGCGGGTATTGCTCGAAGTCCCAGTTGTCGGTGTAAAGGAGCAAAGTGATGCAACGACGTTCATTCTTGAAGCGCGCCGGCCTGGGCGCCGTCGCCGGCGCCGCCGTCAGCACGCCCGCGCTGGCGCAGGACATGCCGTCGGTGAGCTGGCGCCTTTCCTCCGGGTTTCCCGCTGCCCTCGATCTGCGCGTGGGGGCGGCCGAGAATTTCTGCAAGTTCGTCGCCGAAACCACGGGCGGCAGATTCAATATCCGTCATTTCCCCGACGGCGAGGTCGTCGCCGCGGCCGACCTGATGCAGGCCGTCTCCACCGGCAAGGTGGAATGCGGCCATGTGTCCTCGCGCCGCTATTACGCCAAGAATGCCGCCTTCTGCTTCGATGCGGCCGTGCCCTTCGGCCTGAATGTGCGCCAGATGAACGCCTGGATGAGCGATGGCGACGGCCTGCGGCTGACGCGCGAGCTCTTCAAACCCGAAAAGATCATCAATTTCCCCTTGGGCAATACCGGCGCGCAGATGGGCGGCTGGTACACCCGGGAAATCAAACGCACCGGCGACCTGAAAGACCTGAAGATGCAGGTCGACGGCCTGGCCGCCGACGTGCTGGCCCGCCTGGGCGTCGCGCCGCAGCAGGCGGATGCGGCCAAGCTGGCCGAGGCGTTTGAAAAAGACGGACTGCAGGCCGTGGCGGGGGCGGGCGCTTACGACGACGCCAAACTCAGTTTGAATAAGGTAGCTAAGTATTACTACGCACCCGGCTGGTGGGCGGGCGGTGAACAGCTATCGCTCTATATCAATGAAGCGGCCTGGAACGAGCTTCCCAAGCATTACCAGGCCGTGGTGCAGGCCGCGGCCCTGGCCGCGCACGCTGCCGCGACCGCCCGGTACGACGCGCTGAACCCGCCGGCGCTGGCCCAATTGACGGCAAGTGGCGCCCAGGTGCGCGCTTTTTCGCGTTCGATCATGGACGCGGCGTTCGAGGCCACTCAGCAGGTGTACAAGGATTTGGGCGCCAAAGACCCCAAATTCAAGGCAATGCACGATAGTTACATGGGCTTTCGCGACAGCGAGATGCCGTGGTTTCGCCTGACCGAGAATGCTTACGGCCAGTATCTGGGCGTGGCGCTGTCGGCTAGGAGGTAGGAGGAAGCCGGTGCCGAATGGCATTCGGTGAGCGCTAGGGTTTTTGCTAGTAACCACACGTTTTTTACAAAAAAATGGGCGGTTTATAGGCTTTTGTTGAACGGCATTCGAGTTTCGGCCTGATACAAAGGAGTAATATCCCGGGTCTTGACGCGCAAACTTGCGGCCTTTAGGCGGCATAGACGTCAATCCGGCAGGATTACATCAGCCCGGATTACCAATATTCCGAGACAGACTTTAAGGTGGTAACAACCATGCAATCCAAGACCAAAAAGCTGCTGGCCGCGCTGATCGCTGCCGGTGTCATCCCGGCCGCCCACGCTGCCGACATCAAGCTGGGCGTGGCGGAAGCCCTGTCCGGCGGCGCTGCCCAGTACGGCGTCTCGATCCGCAACGGCTTCCAGCTCGCGGCCGACGAGATCAACGCCGCCGGCGGCATCAACGGCAACAAGATCGTGCTCGTGGTCGAGGACGAACAAGGCAAGAAAGAAGAAGCCATCAACGTCTTCAAGAAGCTGATCTTCAAGGACCAGGTCCTGATGGTCTTCGGTCCCACGCTGTCGAACTCGGCCCAGGCCGCCGATCCGATCGCGCAGGCCGCCAAGACGGTCGTCTTCGGCACGTCCAACACCGCCGACGGCATCACCTCCATCGGCAACTTCGTGTTCCGCAACTCGGTCACCGAAGCCGACGTGCTGCCCGCCACCATCTCCACCGTCAAGGCCAAGACCGGCCTGAAGAACGTGGCCGTGCTGTACGGCAACGACGACGTGTTCACCAAGAGCGGCTACGACAACTTCAAGAAGGCCCTGGCAGACCAGAAGATCCCGGTCACCACGACCGAAACGTTCGCCAAGGGCGACGTGGACTTCAAGGCCCAGCTCACCAAGATCAAGGGCACCAACCCCGACGCCATCGTGCTGTCCGCACTGCTGGCCGAAGGCGCCCCGATCATGGTCCAGGCCCGCCAGCTCGGCCTGAACGTGCCGGTCATCGGCGGCAACGGCATGAACTCGGTCAAGATCTTCGACCTGGCCCCCGGCGGCGCGTCGAACAATCTGTGGATCGGCAGCCCGTGGTCGATCGAAAACAAGGCCCCCGAGAACGTCAAGTTCATCGACGCCTACAAGGCCAAGTTCACCAACGCGCCCGACCAGTTCGCGGCGCAGTCCTATGACGCCATGTACATCGTCGCCCAGGCGCTGAAGAACACCAAGATCTCCGGCGAACTGACCAAGGACCGCGCAGCCTTGCGCGACGCCCTGCCGTCCGTGACCTGGACCGGCGCCACCGGCCCGTTCAAGTTCCGCCAGGCCACCGACCGCGCCGGCAAGCCCGCCGGCTACGACGCCGACCAGGCGCCGATCGTCAGCGTGACCAAAGACGGCAAGTACGTCATCGAGAAGTAAGCAGTACGCATCCCCGCGCGGGGGGATGCGCCTTGCGGACGGCCTCCCGGCCGTCTGCAAGGCGCTTTTTATCGCAGGGCCGTCGCACGTAAATAGCTTCCCCGAAAGCAGAAAGACCTCGCTGTGGGCACGGCGAGGGGGCCCTATCAGATCTGGAAAGTCCCATCATGTTCGAACAACAATTCGTCAATGCCTTGTCGCTGGGCTGTGTGTATGCACTGTTCGCGCTCGGCTTCACGCTGATCTTCGGCGTGCTCGGGGTGATCAACCTGGCGCATGGCGCCGTGTTCATGGTTGGCGCCTACGCAGCACTGGTCGTGGTCGAGCAGTTCAGCCTGCCGCTGTGGGCGGCGCTGATGGTCGCGTTCTTCGTCGCCGGCTTTACCGGGGTCATCATCGACTACCTGGTGCTCAAGCCGCTGCGCAAGCGCAACGCGCCCCACCTGATTCCCATGATCGCCACCATTGGCGTGGGCATCATCCTGAATAACGGCGCCCAAGGCATCTTCGGCGCCAGCAACCTGCGCTTTCCGCATGGCACCGTGCCCGAGGAAGTCATCGAGGTCGCGGGCCTGCACCTGACCGTCATCGAACTGGGGATCATCTTCCTGTCGTTCGCGCTGATGGCCGTGCTGATGTATGTCATGCGCCGCACGCAATTCGGCCGCGCCCTGCGCGCCATCGCCGAGTCGCCCAAGGCCGCCTGGCTGCTGGGCATCAACGTCGAAAAGCTCTTCATCACCACCTCGTTTGCCGCGGCCGCCCTGGGCGGCGTGGCCGGCGTGCTGATCGGGCTGTACTCGAACGCGCTTTTCCCCCTGATGGGCCAGCCGATGCTGCACAAGGGCATCGCGGTCATCATCCTGGGCGGCATGGGAGACATCCGCGGCGCCATGCTGGGCGGTCTGTTCCTGGGCTTTGCCGAGGTGCTGTCCGTGGCTTACATCGGCTCCACCATGCGCGACGCGGTGGCTTTCGGCCTGCTGTTCCTGATCCTGCTGGTGCGCCCGCAAGGTCTGTTCGGCAAAGTGGTTCAACGCAAGGCTTAAGGTATGAGCGGATTCGAAAATTTCTGGGCCATTTACGGCAACCTGGTGCTCACCCTCGGCACCAACGCATTGCTGGCCCTCTCCATCTGGCTGACGCTGGCCTGCGGCATGCTGGCCATGGCCAATGCCGCCTTCATGGGCATCGGGGCGTACGCCGCCGCGCTGCTCACCATGAACTACGACGCGCCGTTCGCGGTGGCGCTGGCCGGCGGCATGGCCGCGCCCGCGCTGGTGGCGGCCCTGATCGGCCTGCCGACCCTGCGGCTGTCCGGTGTCTATCTGGCCATGGCGACGCTGGGCTTCGGTGAAGTGGTCCGCGTGACCATTCTGAACACCGAGTCCGTCACCGGCGGCGCGCTGGGCTTGAACGGCATTCCGCAGTTGACGCAGTGGTGGCATGTGCTGCTGGCCGTGATCATCGTGCTGTTCGTGCTGTGGCGCGTGCGCGCGTCCAAGATCGGCCGTTCCTTTGACGCCATCCGTGGCGACGAAACGGCAGCCGGCATGATGGGCATCGACGTGCGCGCCAACAAGATGCTGGCCTTCGTGGCCGGCGCGGTCATCGCCGGCCTGGCCGGCGCGCTGAACGCGCACCTGACTTTCTTTATCGGTCCCAACGAATACGGATTCGACCGCGGCGTCGAAATCCTGACGATGGCGATCCTGGGCGGCATCGGCGGCCTGGCCGGCCCCGTGCTGGGCAGCTTCATCATTACGGTGCTGCCCGAATTGCTGCGCGGATTCGCGGATCTGCGCCTGGTCGCGAATGGAGTGATCCTGGTGGTGATTGTGTTGTTCCTGCCGCAAGGCATCTGGGATCCGGCGCGTTTCAAGCGCTGGACGCGTCAAGGACGCCAGGGAGGGAAGCGCCATGCTTGAGCTGTCTTCCGTTTCCAAGAGCTTTGGCGGTCTGCATGTGCTGCATGACGTCAGCCTGTCCGTGCCCGAAGGCGCCATCTTCGGCCTGATCGGCCCCAACGGCGCCGGCAAGACCACGGTGTTCAACCTGATCACCGGGCTGTTGCCGCCCAGCGGCGGCGCCATCACGTTCCAGGGCGAAAGCGTGCTGCGCAAGAAGCCGCACAGCATCACGCGCATGGGCATTGCCCGCACCTTCCAGAACATCCGTCTCTTCAAGGAGATGACGCTGCTGGAAAACGTCGTCGTGGGCGCCTACCGCCACATGAACTACGGTTTCCCCAGCCTGCTGCTGGGCCTGCCCGGCTTTCGCGAGCACGAGCAGCGCGCCCGCGAGCGCGCCCACGAGCTGCTGACATGGATGCGCCTGGATCACAAGGCCAACGATCTGGCCGACAACCTCTCCTACGGCGAACAGCGCCGCCTGGAGCTGGCGCGCGCGCTGGCCACCGAGCCCAAGCTGCTGCTGCTGGACGAGCCCGTCGCCGGCATGAACACCGGCGAACGCGCCGAACTCATGCGCGAAATCCTGGCGATCCGCGACCGCGGCTACACGATCCTCATGATCGAGCACGACATGCGCTTCGTCATGGGCTTGTGCGAACGCATCGCGGTGCTGAACTTCGGCAAGATCATCGCCTGCGGCGGTCCCGAGGACATCCGCAACAATGAGCAGGTCATCGAGGCCTACCTGGGCCGCGAAGACGACGAAGACACCGAACAAGCGGAGGCCGCAAAATGAGCGCCATGCTGGAAGTCCGCGGGCTCGAGGTCAACTACGGCCATATCGAAGCCGTGCGCGGCATCGACCTGGACCTGAACGCCAACGAAATCACCGCCCTGGTCGGCGCCAACGGCGCCGGCAAGTCGACCACGCTGCTCGCGCTGTCGGGCCTGCTGCCCAAGGCGCGCGGCCGCATCCTGTTCGAGGGCGAAGACGTCACCAACCTGGCGCCGAACCAACTGGTCGCGCGCGGCATCGTGCAGGTGCCCGAGGGCCGGGCGATCCTCACCACCATGACGGTGCTGGAAAACCTGGAACTGGGCGCCTATCGCCGCGGCCTGAAAAACGTCGCCACCGACCTGGAATACGTGTTCAACCTGTTCCCGCGCCTGAAAGAGCGCATCAACGGCATGGCCGGCAACCTGTCGGGCGGCGAACAGCAGATGCTGGCCATCGGCCGCGCCCTGATGGCCAAGCCGCGCCTCTTGCTGCTGGACGAACCGTCGATGGGCCTGGCGCCGATCGTCGTCCAGGAGATCTTCCGTTCGCTGCGCGCCATCAACGCCGACGGCCTCACGCTGTTCCTGGTCGAGCAGAACGTGCGCCAAGCGCTCAAGATCGCGCAACATGGCTACGTGCTGGAAAACGGCGCCATGGCGCTGACCGGCACCGGCCGCGAACTGCTGGGCCACCCGCGGGTCCTGGAAGCGTACCTGGGCGCCTGATGGGGCGGGGACCTTATGTGTCCCCTGATGAACCTTGCGGCTGCCGCCCTGCGGCGGTCAGCCGCCAGTCGCTTGAATTCCCCTCGCTTGCCCAATTTTTGAGCATCCGTGTTAGAATTTCAGGCTTTCCTCATATTGACCTTTGCACGGGCGGATTCATAACGCTTAGGCGGAGGGCGATTTAGAGGCTTGAAACTTCAGGGTTTTCCAAGGCGGTTTTTCTGTTCTTGGGAAAATTCACCCGGGTTTTACGCCTAGTCTGGGAAAGAACCACTGGCAGGATGTTCCGGCCAGAGCACATTTTTATTCTTAGGAACCATCATGAAGACCTTTGTGGCCAAGCCGCATGAAGTCCAACGTGACTGGTTTGTGATCGACGCCAAGGGCAAAGTCCTCGGTCGTGTGGCCAGCGAAGTCGCACGTCGTCTGCGTGGCAAGCACAAACCTGAATTCACGCCTCACGT
This sequence comes from Achromobacter sp. MFA1 R4, assembly GCF_900156745.1. Lineage (NCBI taxonomy): Bacteria > Pseudomonadati > Pseudomonadota > Betaproteobacteria > Burkholderiales > Alcaligenaceae > Achromobacter > Achromobacter sp. MFA1 R4. Next base: position 2,706,303 of record NZ_LT707065.1, read on the forward strand.
TGATACCGGTGACTACATCGTCATCATCAACGCGTCCGATATCGTCGTTACCGGCGCCAAGGCGAAGGACAAGAAGTACTTCCGCCACACGACGTACCCGGGCGGTATCCGTGAAACGAACTTCGAGAAAATGCAAGAGCGTTTTCCCGGCCGTGCCATTCAGAAGGCCGTCAAGGGCATGCTGCCCAAGGGTCCTCTGGGCTACGCCATGATCAAGAAGCTGAAGGTCTATGCCGGTGCCGAGCACCCGCACACCGCCCAGCAGCCCAAGACGCTGGATATCTAAGGAAACGCCATGATCGGTAACTGGAATTACGGAACCGGCCGTCGCAAAACTTCGGTGGCTCGCGTTTTCATCAAGAAGGGCACTGGCAAGATCGTCGTCAACGGCAAGCCCGTCGACGAGTTCTTCGCTCGTGAAACCGGCCGCATGGTCGTGCGCCAGCCGCTGGAACTGACCGGCCATCTGGAATCGTTCGACATCAAGGTCAACGTGCACGGCGGCGGTGAAACCGGCCAGGCCGGCGCGATCCGTCACGGCATCACGCGTGCCCTGATCGATTACGACGCCACGCTGAAGTCGTCGCTGTCGCAAGCTGGCTTCGTGACCCGCGATGCCCGTGAAGTCGAACGTAAGAAGGTCGGCTTCCGCAAGGCGCGTCGTCGCAAGCAGTTCAGCAAGCGTTAATGCCCTGCAAAAAGCCCGCTTCGGCGGGCTTTTTGTTTTTGGGCCGGCCATGTCCTGTCGCTGCCGGCCCTGCGCGGAACTCCGCGCCACCCGCCCGGTCGGAAAAAAGGATTGCAGTGCCAATTCCGGCACGCCGGTGCAATACCCTGTTTCCCGAGCGATACAATCGTTATTCGTTCTCCGAAGAGCATTCATCATGGCCCAAGCATCGAACACCCGCATCAAGGTTGGCATCGTCGGCGGCACCGGCTATACCGGCGTCGAACTGCTGCGTTTGCTGTCGCAGCATCCCAACGTGGAACTGACTGCCATCACGTCCCGCAAGGAAGACGGCCTGCCCGTCGCCGACATGTATCCCAACCTGCGCGGCCGTGTGAAGCTTGCCTTCTCCGCCCCGGAAAAGGCCTCGTTGACCGACTGCGATGTCGTTTTCTTCGCCACGCCTCACGGGGTGGCCATGGCGCAAGCCCAGGAACTGATCGCCGCGGGCACCCGCGTCATCGACCTGGCTGCCGACTTCCGCCTGCAGGACATTCCCACGTTCGAACGCTGGTACAAGATCCCCCACACCTGCCCTGACATCCTGGCCGAATCGCAATATGGCCTGGTCGAGCTGAACCGCGAAGCCATCTCCAAGGCGCGCGTCATCGGCAACCCCGGCTGCTACCCAACCACGGTGCTCCTGGGGCTGGCGCCCTTGCTCGAAGGCGGCAAGGCGCTCGTCGATGCGCAAACCCTCATCGCCGACTGCAAGTCAGGTGTCTCGGGCGCCGGCCGCAAGGCAGAGGTGGGTTCGCTGTTCTCGGAAGCGTCCGACAACTTCAAGGCCTATGGCGTAGCTGGCCATCGCCACCACCCCGAAATCACCGCGCAGCTTGAAAAGCTGGCCGGCGGCAAGGTGGGGCTGACGTTCGTGCCGCATCTGGTGCCGATGATCCGCGGCATGTTTTCCACCATCTATGCCCGCATCCAGCCTGAAGCCCGCGATACCGACTTCCAGGCCTTGTTCGAGGCCCGCTATGCGGATGAACCTTTCGTCGACGTCATGCCTGCCGGCAGCCACCCCGAAACGCGTTCGGTGCGCGGCTCGAACAACCTGCGCATCGCGCTCAGCCGCCCGGGCAACGGCGACCTGCTGATCGTCATGGTGGTGCAGGACAACCTGGTCAAGGGCGCCGCCGGCCAGGCCGTGCAGAACATGAACCTGATGTTCGGCATCCCCGAAACAGTCGGCCTGGACCAGGTCGCCATCCTGCCGTAAGGCCCCGGCGGCCAGCGTGGCTGGCCGCCTTCTTTGCGCTTCATGTCCGTAGATCCTTCCGCCCGTCCCCAGCCGCGTGCCACGCATGGCGCCCTTGCGCGCCTGGTCGCGATGCTGCTGCTGGGCGCGTTGCTGGGAGGCGCTGCCGGATTCTTCCATGCGCGCGCGCTCTATCGTCCGCAGGACGCCATCGTCATCAGTGCCCAGCAGGCCGAGGCGCAGGACGAAGCCATGCGCCAACAGGCCACGCAGTTGCGCTACATCCGCGGGCAGCTGGATACCGCCGATGGCGAACTCGTCATCGAGCGGTCGGCCCGCCAAGAGCTCGAAACCCAGCTCCGCGCCGCGCAGGCCGAGGTCGGCCGCGTGCGTGACCAGCTTGCGTTCTACGAGCAACTGCTGCCGCCCGGCCCTGAGGGCTCGGTGGACATCCGCGGCGTGCAGATCGATCGCGAGGGCGGTGGCCTGCGCTATAAAGTGCTGCTGATGCGCAGCGGCCGCAATGGCGCCACGCCTTTCGCGGGCGCGTTGCGGTTCCAGGCAACCGGTGTGCTCAAGGGCGAAACCGTCACCGTGGATTTGGCGCCCATGCAGGTCAGGGCCGAGACAGGGCCCGTCGCCCCGACGGGCGAGAACCTCGCGGCGGCGTCGCTGGCCCTGCAGTTCGATCAATATCAACGCAGCCAGGGTCTCCTGGCCGTGCCCGACGGATTTGTCCCCGAAAGCGTCACCGTCAGCGTCCTCGAGGGCGAAACCGTCCGCGCCACCCGCAGTGTCAAACTGGAACTTTGAGTCTGGTCAAGCCCTGCGCTATAGTGACACTATACGAGCGGCGACGCCGCTCACTGAAATATGGCCGTATCGGCCAGGAGTGAACCATGAATGCAGTGACCGAAACCGTCGACCTGCAGGCCGCGCCGCCTGTGCCCCTGGTGTTTACCGACTCGGCTGCCGCCAAAGTGAAAGACCTGTTGGCCGAAGAAGGCAACCCCGAGCTCAAGCTGCGCGTGTTCGTGCAGGGTGGGGGCTGTTCCGGCTTCCAGTACGGTTTCACGTTCGACGAAGTCGTGAACGAAGACGACACCGTGCTGGACAAGGATGGCGTCCAGTTGCTCGTTGACCCGATGAGCTTCCAATACCTGGTCGGCGCCGAGATCGATTACAAGGAAGACCTGGAAGGCGCGCAGTTCGTCATCCGCAATCCCAACGCCAGCACCACCTGCGGCTGCGGTTCTTCGTTTTCGGTGTAATCGCCGGGCACGAAAGACAAAAACCCTTCGGCTTGCCGAAGGGTTTTTTGTTTCAGGCGCGGCATTGCCGCCGCTGGAGGAGTGTCAGGCGGGATACAGCGCGCCCAGCAGCCTCGGCCCGCGCGCGCCCGTGACGCTCGGCAGGCCGGCGGGCTGGCCCGTGACGAACGCCTGCGCCAGCCACGCGAACGCCAGCGCCTCCACCTGCTGGGCCGGCACGCCCAGGGCGTCGGTCGCCTGCACCGGGCGTTGCAGGCAGTAAGCCAGTTCCTGCATCAGTCCCGCGTTGTAGGCCCCGCCGCCGCACACGAACACTTCCTGCGTGCCTGCGGCGGCCGCGTCGATGGCGTTGGCCACTGTCCTCGCGGTCAGGCGCTGCAAAGTGGCCTGGACGTCCTGAGGGGCGGGAGCCGGCCCGTCGAACGCAGCCAGGCGTGCGTCCAGCCATTTCATATTGAAGAGATCCCGGCCTGTGGACTTGGGCGGGGGCAGGGCGAACCAGGGCTCGCTCGCGATGAGCTGCTCGAGCAAGGGCGCTACCACCTGGCCCGTCGCGGCCCAGCGGCCGCCCGCGTCATAGGGCCGACCCAGGTGGCGCTGGCACCAGCCATCCAGGAACACGTTGGCAGGGCCGGTATCGAAGCCGCGCGGGGGTTGTCCGGGCACCAGCAGCGTCACGTTGGCAATGCCCCCCAGGTTCAGCACGGCGCGGCCGTGGTCGCTGCCGAACACGGCCGCGTGAAAGGGCGGCACCAGGGGCGCGCCTTGGCCGCCCGCGGCCAGGTCGCGGCTGCGAAAGTCCGCCACCACGTCGATGCGGGTCAGCTCGGCCAGCAGCGCCGGCGCGTTGAGCTGCAGCGTGTAGCCGAGGTCGGGGCGATGCCGGACGGTCTGGCCGTGCGCGCCGATGGCGGTCACATCGTGCGCGGCGACATTCGCATCCTTGAGCAGGGCCGACACCGCCTGCGCGTACACCCGGACCAGTGCATTGGCCGCGAGCGCGGCGCGGGCCAACTCGTCGTCGCCGGAAGTATTGAGAACCAGCAACTCGCGGCGCAGATTCTCGGGCATGGGCAGGCTGGCGCTGGCCAGCACCTGGGGCGGACCTCCCTGCGTCAGCCGGGCCAGCACGCCGTCGACGCCGTCGACGCTGGTTCCCGACATCAATCCGATGAAGAGCGTGCCGGTGTCGTGCTGCAAAGGCTTGATGTCTTTCACGGGCGCCTCGAAACAAAAAAGGCGGCCGTCGCATGTCGCGCCGCCGCCGCGCCCGTCGCGCGGGCCTGGTGCCCGTCAAGGGCCTGACTGCTTGAACGGTCCGCCCTGTAACGTGCGGACCGCCCTGTGCTGGATTGCTGCCTGGGCCAGCCTTAGCGGCTGGCCACGTTGGTCAATGCGTCGGGCAGCGTCTGCTGGAACTGCGTCAGCAACAGGATCTGCTGCTTGTACGGCGACACCGCGTCGTTGAACGCGCGGACTTCCGCGGGTTCGAGGGCGCGGGCCACCGGCAGGTCCACGGACAGCGGATCGATGGGCTGATTGTCCACGCGGAATTCGTAGTGCAGGTGCGGGCCCGTGGCCCAGCCGGTGGATCCGACATAACCCAGCAACTGACCCTGCGAGACCTTCGCGCCCTTGGTGATGCCCTGGGCGATGCGGCTCTGGTGCGCGTACAGCGTCGAATACTTGCCGTGGTGCTTGATGATGACCACGTTGCCGTAGCCGTTCTGCCAGCCCGAGAATTCGACCGTGCCGTCGGCGGTGGAGTGGATCGGCGTGCCGGAGGGGGCGGCGTAATCCACGCCCTTGTGTCCCGTCCAGGTCTTGTGGATGGGATGCATGCGCATGCCGAAAGTCGAGCTGATCCGGCTGAACTTCAGGGCGGTGCGCAGGAACGCGCCACGCAGGCTGGTGCCGTCGAAGTCGTAGTAGGAACCGGTCTTGTCGTCGGGGCTGAACCAGACGGCGTTGTAGGTCTTGCCGCCGTTGATGAACTCCAGGGCCAGCACGCGGCCCGCGCCGGCGTAGCGGCCGTCATGGGAACGCACTTCATAGACGACGCGGAACTGGTCGCCCTGGCGCAGGTCGCGCAGGAAGTCGATCTTGGCGCTCAGGATGTCGGCCATCTGCATGGTGACCGAGTCCGGGATGCCGGCCGAGTCCGTGGCGCCGAAGAGCGAGGACTTGATGGTGCCGACGGCCACGCGGGTCTGGCGGTCGGTGCTTTCCGTGATTTCCTCGGCCTTGTAGCTGTCGCCGGCCGGCGCGACGTGCAGCATGCGCGTCACGACCTGCCCGTCGGATTCATTGCCGGGCGTGTGGATGTAGCGCAGCCAGATCAGGTTGCCCTGTTCGTCCGTGGCAGCCTGCACCGAGCGGCCCGGATACAGCTTGTAGATGCTGCGGGCGCTGGCGTCGTGCGTCAGGAAGGACTGCAGATTGGGCGCGTCCAGCTCCAGGCGCTGCAGCACGGCCGACAGCGTGTCGCCCGGACGGATGCGGGTTTCGCTGATGTAGGGGGCGGCGCTGGGGCTGCTGACTTCGACTTGCTCGGCGGTCAGCGGCAGAATGCTCTGGATGACGCGCGAGGGGGGGAGTTCGGTGCGGTCGGGTTGCTGCACCATGCCGAGAGCGGCGGCGCCAGCGAAAAGACCAATTGCGGTGACGAGAAGAGTGCGGCGGAAAAGTCCCGAGCGATGGGGCTTGGGCTCGACGGGCGCAAATACGGCAGCGACTTTGCGCTTGAGGCCACTCGCCAGTTCGTGGAGGCCACGATTCATCGTGAAAATACCCTCTCAGGTGGCTTGAGCTCGCAGGGTGCGTGACACGAACGGCCCTGGCATGCAACGGATTCCGGAGCAAGGGCTGGCGCGGATGCGCATCTTGTGAACAATAGATGGTAGAGCGAACGCAACTGCGTATATATGACAGTTGCGTATGATTAGGCCGGTATCCTAGCCGATTCGGCTAGAATTTTCGATAGTTTTCGTCACTTTTTACACCTTTTTGTCGGCTGAAGCCGCATTGGTCCCCCTGTCATGTCACCCACCGAAGCCCCCATCACTCCTGAAGTCGAAGCCGATCTGCGTACAGCCAAGCGCGGCTGCGATGAACTGCTGGTCGAGTCCGAGTTTGCGCGCAAGCTGGCCAAGAGCCGCGCCACGGGCGTGCCCCTGCGCATCAAGCTCGGGCTGGACCCCACCGCGCCGGACATCCACCTGGGACACACGGTGGTGCTGAACAAGATGCGCCAGCTCCAGGACCTGGGGCACAACGTCATCTTCCTGATCGGCGATTTCACCTCCACCATCGGCGACCCCAGTGGCCGCAACAGCACGCGCCCGCCGCTCACGCGCGAGCAGATCGAAGAAAACGCCAAGACCTATTACGCGCAGGCCAGCCTGGTGCTGGATCCGGCCCGCACCGAGATCCGTTACAACTCCGAGTGGTGCGATCCCCTGGGCGCTCGCGGGCTGATCCAGCTCGCCTCCCGCTACACGGTGGCCCGCATGATGGAGCGCGAGGACTTCACCAAGCGGTTCAAGGGCGGCATCCCCATTTCGGTGCATGAATTCCTGTATCCGCTGATGCAGGGCTATGACTCGGTCGCGCTGAAGTCCGATCTGGAGCTGGGGGGCACCGATCAGAAGTTCAACCTGTTGGTGGGCCGGGAACTGCAAAAAGAATATGGACAGGAGCCGCAGTGCATCCTGACGATGCCGCTGCTCGTCGGCACGGACGGCGTAGAGAAAATGTCCAAGTCCAAGGGCAACTACATCGGCATTTCGGAGTCGCCTGATTCCATGTTCGGCAAGCTCATGTCGATTTCCGACACGCTGATGTGGCGTTACTTCGAACTGTTGTCCTTCCGCTCGCTGGAGGACATCGCCGCGCTCAAGCAGGAAATCGACGGCGGCCGCAATCCGCGCGATGCGAAGGTCATGCTGGCGCAGGAGATCATTGCGCGCTTTCATTCCGCCAAGGCGGCGGACGATGCGCTGGCCTCGTTCGAGGCGCGTTTCCGGGATGGCGCCATCCCCGAGGACATCCCCGAAGTCAACCTCGGCGGCGCGCCGGTGGGCATCCTCAAACTGCTGCGCGAGGCCGGCCTTGTCGCGTCCGGCTCGGAGGCCCAGCGCAACGTGGAGCAGGGCGGGGTCCGCGTCAATGGCGATCGCGTGGAAGACAAATCGTTGCAATTGCCGGCCGGGACTTACGTCGTTCAGGTGGGCAAGCGCAAGTTCGCGCGTGTTAAGTTGAACCCGTAATAGCGAAGTTTTGATACGCTGAAGGTACACACAGGGCCTGGGCGCCCTTTGCGGCACTTATAGGAGCACGACATGGAACTTTCGAGTTTGTCATTTTCCGATCACGAGTCGATTCCCGAGCGCTATGCATTCGGCAGGATCGATGCGCAATCGCACGTCGCGCTGGCAGACAACTTCAATCCGCAGTTTTCCTGGGACAACGTTCCGGAAGGCACGCAGTCGTTTGCCTTGCTCTGCCATGATCCCGACGTGCCTTCGCGCCCCGACGACGTCAACCAGGAAGGCCGCGAAGTGCCTGCCGACCTGCCCCGCGTCGATTTCTTCCACTGGGTGCTGGTGGACCTGCCCGCCGACCTGCGCGAGATCGACGAAGGCGCGTTCTCCAACGGCATCACCCCGCGCGGCAAGGGCGGCCCCCTGGCGCCCATGGACGCGCGGCAGGGCATCAACTCCTATTCATCATGGTTCGCCAACGACCACGACATGAGCGGCGAGTATTTCGGCTATGACGGCCCATGCCCGCCCTGGAACGACGCCCTGGTCCATCGCTACATCTTCACGCTGTATGCGCTGGACGTGCCCAGCCTGAATCTGCAGGGTTCCTTCACCGGCGAAGACGCGCTGCGCGCCATCCAGAAGCACGTGCTGGCGCAGGCGTCGCTGACGGGCACCTATACGCTCAATCCCCGGCTGGCGCCCAAGCAAATCGGGGCCACGTCGGCCTGACGTCGACAGGCATGTACGCAGGGCCGCCTGGTGCGGCCCTTTTTCATTTCCGGTGACGGGCGCGATCCGCAGAAGGCGCCGCAGGGGCCTTTGCATGAAACTTTCTCAAGTCGTCATGAGGGGCGTTTCCGGGCCCGCCGGGATGGCGTGGTTTTCGCGCCCGTCCGGGGCAATTTGGCCAAGATCCCGCAATTTTGGCGGCAATTGATTCCGCGCGACGGGGTAAACTACACAGCAATCTCCGGGTTTACCCACCCGACGCCGTTTTCTCATTTCATACCGCCTCAGGAAACCCCCGTCATGTTTGACCGCAACCTCACCTTGTCCAAGGCTGACCCGGACGTTTGGGCCGCCATCCAGAAGGAAGACCAGCGCCAGGAACAGCACATCGAGCTGATCGCTTCGGAGAACTACGCCAGCCCGGCCGTCATGGAAGCCCAGGGCACGCAGCTCACGAACAAGTACGCCGAAGGCTACCCGGGCAAGCGCTACTACGGGGGTTGCGAATACGTGGACGTGGTCGAACAGTTGGCCATCGACCGCCTGAAGCAGATCTTCGGCGCCGAAGCCGCCAACGTGCAGCCCAACTCGGGTTCGCAGGCGAACCAGGGTGTGTACATGGCCGTCCTCAAGCCGGGCGACACCGTGCTGGGCATGAGCCTGGCCGAAGGCGGTCACCTGACGCACGGCGCGTCGGTCAACGCTTCGGGCAAGCTGTACAACTTCATCTCGTACGGCCTGGACGAAAACGAAGTCCTGAACTACGACCAGGTCGAGCAGCTGGCCAAGGAACACAAGCCCAAGCTGATCGTGGCGGGCGCGTCGGCCTATGCCCTGCACATCGACTTCGAGCGCATGGCGCGCATCGCCCGTGAAAACGGCGCGCTGTTCATGGTCGACATCGCCCACTACGCGGGCTTGGTCGCCGGCGGCGCCTACCCCAACCCGGTTCCGCACGCCGATTTCGTCACCTCGACCACGCACAAGTCGCTGCGCGGCCCGCGCGGCGGCGTCATCATGATGAAGGCCGAACACGAGAAGATCATCAATTCGGCGATCTTCCCCGGCATCCAGGGCGGTCCGCTGATGCACGTCATCGCCGGCAAGGCCGTGGCGTTCAAGGAAGCGCTGGAACCCGAGTTCAAGGACTACGCGCAGCAAGTCGTCAAGAACGCCAAGGTGCTGGCCGACACGCTGGTCAAGCGCGGCCTGCGCATCGTCTCCGGCCGTACCGAAAGCCACGTCATGCTGGTGGACCTGCGTTCCAAGGGCATCACGGGCAAGGAAGCGGAAGCCGTGCTGGGCCAGGCCCACATCACGGTCAACAAGAACGCCATCCCGAACGATCCGGAAAAGCCCTTCGTGACCAGCGGCATCCGCCTGGGCACGCCGGCCATGACCACCCGCGGCTTCACCGAAGCCGATGCCGAGCTGACCGCCAACCTGATCGCCGACGTGCTGGACAACCCGCGCGACGAGGCCAACATCGCTGCCGTGCGCGCCAAGGTCAATGAACTGACCTCGCGCCTGCCGGTGTACGGCAAGAAGTAATCCGCGGGCGCGGGCGGCGCTCGCGCATCCCGGTAGAAGGAAACAAGAGGGACGGCCCCGCAAGGCGCCGTCCCTTGGTTTTTTGGGGCGGGGGCGACGCGTCCGCAGTGACAAAATCGTCCATCCGGGCGCTTTGCCTGGCCCCATCGTTACAATATGCTCAATTATTGCCTCCGGCGCTTCCAGCGCTTCCAGCGCCGCCAGCGCCACCAGCGTCTTTAGGGATCACACATGCGGTGTCCATTTTGTGGCCATGCCGAAACGCAGGTCGTCGACAGCCGGGTCTCGGAAGAGGGCGACGCCATCCGCCGCCGTCGCCGCTGCCTGTCCTGTGACAAGCGGTTCACCACCTACGAGCGGGTGGAGCTTGCCATGCCTTCGATCGTCAAGCGCAACGGCAGCCGCAGCGAATACGATCCCGTGAAGCTGCGCGCCAGCCTGAGCCTCGCGCTGCGCAAGCGCCCGGTCAGCACCGAGGACGTGGATGCGGCCGTCGCGCGGATCGAAGAGCAACTGCTTGCCAGCGGCCAGCGCGAAGTCCCGTCCGAGCATATCGGCGAGCTCGTCATGAACGAATTGCGCAAGCTCGACAAGGTCGCCTACGTGCGGTTTGCCTCGGTCTACAAAAGCTTCGAAGACATCGGCGAATTCGTCGAGGCCATCCGCGAGATGCAGGGCCCGCTGCTGCCGGGCAAGCTGCGCAAGGAATAGCGCGGCGGGGCGCCGATCGCAACAGCGCCCCGCGCGGCGGTTATTGCAGCGCCGCCCCGCGCATCGAGCCGGGCGTCAGCGGCTGGAATTTGCGCCACACGCGGCGCATGTGCTGCGCCGAGCCGAATCCCGATTTCTCCGCCACGCGCTCCAGGTCCAGCCGGGTGTCGCGCAGCAGGTCGCGCGCCAGCGCGACTCGGATCTGATACAGGTAGTCCATGGGCGTGCAGCCCGCGTGCTCGCGGAACAGGCGGGTCAGGTGGCGGGGGCTGGTGTGCGCCTGGTCCGCCAGGGTCCGGGCCGACCACGGCGCGGCGGGGTCGCGGATGACCGCGTCCTGGACCCGGTGGACGCCGGGATGCATATGGCTGCGATGGTCCAGCCAGGGCGACAGCGCCGAATCGGAACCGGCGCGACGCTGGTAGACGACCATGTCGCGCGCCGCCTCGCTGGCGACGCGCGGGCCGCAATGGCGGGCCACCATGTGCAGCGCCAGGTCGATGCCGGCCGTGATGCCCGCGCTGCTGACCAGGTTGCCGTCCTCGACGAAGATGCGGTTGTCCAGCACGCGCGCGGTCGGGTCGATGGCGGCCAGCTGTGCCAGGCAGGTGTGGTGCGTGGTGCATTCGCGCTGCCGCGTCAGGCCGGCGGCCGCGGCGAACAGCGCGCCCGCGCAGACCGTCATCAGGGTGAACCCGTCCGCGGGGTGGCGCACGGCCAGCCAGTCCACGATGGCGCGTGCGTCGTCGTCGTCCAGCCGCGTGTGCTTGCCCACCACGCCGGAAAGAATCACCAGCGCGTTGCGGGGCAGGCGGGCGGGCAGGGCCTGAACGTGCGCCAGGTGCAGGCCCGGAATGCCGCTCTCGATGTCGCGCGAGGGTCCGCAGAAATGCTGTTCGAACGTGCCCGGACACAGCTTGTTGGCGACGCGGAACGCCTCGGCCGGCCCGGCCAGGTCCAGCAGGACGATGCCGCGCGGCACCACGAAATGCACCGGGATCATCTGCGCCTCCCGCCCGGCAGCTATGCCGCCAGCGCGTCGGCGGCGCGCACGATGCGGGCGAAGCGGCCTTGCAGGACCAACTCGGTCCGGTCGCGGATCTCGGCCGGCGTGTAGTGCCTGCCGGACGGGCTTTGCATGGCGAAGGTCAGCGTGGCGTCGGTGGGGAACGTCACCTTGAAACCGGCGTCGCTGGCATGGCGCGAGGTGGTTTCGCAGCACTGTTCGGTGCGGATGCCAGCCACGATGACGCCTTCGATCCCGTGCTTGACCAGCCAGTCGTGCAGCGAGGCGCCGGCTTCGTCCTTGGCGTACAGCGCGGAATGGACCGTTTTGTGGAACACGGCCGAGGGCGAAATCCGCAATTCCTGAAGCGTCCTGACGTGGCCGGACGCCAGGGAAAACGGATTGGCGGGATCGTCGGACGGGCTGATATGGAACACCTGCAGCACCGGCATATCCTGCGCGGCAGCCCCATCGATCAGGGACTGGATTTGCGAAACAAAGGCCGGATACTCGGATGCGTCCCAAAACGGACGGTGACGGAAGGATTCCTGTACGTCGATGACGATCAATGCCTGTTTCATTTCCGGGCCTCCTGGCCTAGGTTTTCAAGGGGTATGGCGCTATTTTTACTCCGATCCCGCGCCGGCGCGAGCGCGATCCAAGACGGCTGGCGGCCCAAAACGGACATCGCCATGCCGCCACGCCGGCTCGTGCGTCCCCAATGACCGGGGGCGCGCACCGCGGACATACAATCCCTGGCATGGACATTTCCCCCGACACCGACGACCTCTACTGGATGCGGCGCGCCCTGGCGCTGGCGCAGACCGTCATGGCCACCACGGCCCCCAACCCCCGGGTCGGCTGCGTCATCGTGCGTGACGGCCGCGTGCTTGGTGAAGGCGCGACCCAGCCGCCGGGCGGTCCGCACGCCGAAATCTGCGCGCTGCGCGACGCGCAGGCGCGCGGCGAATCGGTTGCCGGTTCCACGCTGTACGTCACCCTGGAGCCCTGCAGCCATTTCGGCCGCACCCCGCCCTGCGTGGACGCGGTGCTGGCGGCGCGGCCGGCGCGCGTGGTGGTCGCCATGGGAGACCCGAATCCGCTGGTCAACGGACAGGGTCTGGCGCGCCTGCGCGACGCCGGAATCGGGGTGACGACGGGAATCTGCCGCGAAGAGGCGCTTGCCGTGAATGCCGGATTCATCTCACGCATGAGCCGCGGGCTGCCTTGGGTGTGGATGAAGATGGCCGCGTCGCTGGACGGCCGCAGCGCGCTGCATAACGGCATGTCGCAATGGATCACCGGCCCCGAGGCCCGGGCCGACGGCCACCGCTGGCGGGCGCGCAGTTGCGTCGTCCTGACCGGCATGGGCACCGTCCTGAAGGACGATCCCCGGCTGAACGTGCGCGACCTCGATACGCCGCGGCAGCCGCGCAAGGCCGTGGTGGACGGCCGTTTCGAGATCCCCGAGACCGCCCGGCTGTTCGATGGCGGGCCCGTCATCGTGTTCACCGCCCGCGAGGATGCCGCAAAGGCCGCGCGCCTGGCGGACAGGAACGCGCGGGTGGTCTGCCTGCCGGGCGTGGAGCCTGGCCGGGTCGACCTGCCCGCGATGATGCGCTGGATGGCCCAGGAACAGTTCAACGAGGTGCACGTCGAGGCCGGTGCGGGCCTGAGCGGCGCGCTGGTGTCCGCCGGGTGCGTGGACGAACTGCTGTTGTACCTGGCGCCGGTGCTGCTGGGCGACGCGGCGGGCATGGTGCGCCTGCCGATGCTCGAACACCTGGACGCCGCGCGACGCTACGAATTTACCGATATCGCGCGCGTGGGCGCTGATTTGTGCGTGCGCGCGCGCGTGGCCGGCACGTGGCGCCAGTTGATGGATAGCGTCGCGCTGCCTGCGCTGTCTTAGCGGTTCGGTTGCGGCGCGCCGCCTGCATTGCGCGCGCTGCTTCACGCACATGAATTAATTCTTCATGCGCATGCCGTCTTGCTACATCGCCCGTGCGCGTTGCCAAGAGGGCTGTTAGCACTCCACAAGTACGGCTGCCAATGCTTTGCAAGCCGCGTGCAGCCTGCATCTACGCGTCGCGCGCGGTTCGTGGCGCATACATGATGTGCGCCAACCGCAGCCGCGCGCACGCCATCCGCGCTGGTGCGCGGCGCTGCGTTGAAACGCGAGCGCGCAAATGAATTGCCACAAAACGGTCAATTGGGCTTAGCATAGGCGCATGACTTGGCGCTACGCGCTCACGGACCACCGCACAGCCGCCGCGCGCCCTCGTCACCACGGATTCCCGTGCCGCGATCGGCGCAGTTCATCACCGACAGGCACGCTACTGAACGAAGACGCAAAGCGCCGTTCAGGCCGTCCGCCGCGATCGCATGGCGGGCGTAGCCGGGTTTGTTCCCGGCCCATAAGAATCCACCGGATATCGCTCATTTCGTCGTTTCATTGCCGACCATTTCATGTGCGGCTGCGTCAGGCACGCTATATGCGGCCTTATGCTGAAGACGAACGAGTGAACTTGCTCACGTTGGTTGCAATCCTGGCGGAACTTGTATCCGTAGGCGGCAGCCTAAACAGAAAGGGTCCGATCCTGCTTATGGTTGATGTGTGGCGAAAGCAACATAAAAACCCGCTGAAAATGCTTGTCGCAAGATTGTCTAGGAAAGCGCAGGCGCTGAGGCACAATGGGCATGTAGGGACGTATTGAATTTTTCGCGTGTTGTAGGAGGTTTCCGTGCAAAACATCGTCGAAGGCTTCAAGTCGCAGTATGCAAGAGAGCAGGAATCAGAGCTCTCGCTCGAAGAGTATCTGAACCTCGCCAAGCGCGATCCCATGGCCTACGCCAGCCCCGCTGAGCGCATGCTGGCCGCGATCGGCGAACCTGAGATCGTGGATACGCGCAACGACCCACGTCTTTCCCGTTTGTTTTCCAACCGGACCATCCGGCGCTATCCCGCGTTCCAGGAGTTCTACGGCATGGAGGACGTGATCGGACAGATCGTCGCGTTCTTCAAGCACGCCGCTCAGGGGCTGGAAGAACGCAAGCAGATCCTGTATCTGCTCGGACCGGTCGGGGGCGGCAAGTCCTCCATTGCGGAGCGGCTCAAGGCGCTGATGGAGAAGTTTCCGATCTATGCCTTGAAAGGATCGCCGGTGAACGAATCGCCGCTCGGGCTGTTCCATCCCGAACGGTTCGGCGACATGCTCGAAAAGGAATACGGCATTCCTCGGCGCTACCTGACCGGCATCATGTCGCCGTGGGCCGTCAAGCGGCTCAAGGAATTCGACGGCGACATCTCCAAGTTCCGCGTCGTGCGCCTGAATCCTTCCGTGCTGCGCCAGATCGCCATCGCCAAGACGGAACCGGGCGACGAGAACAACCAGGACATCTCCTCGCTGGTCGGCAAGGTCGACATCCGCAAGCTCGACCGCCATTCGCAGGACGACCCGGACGCCTACAGCTATTCCGGCGGCCTGTGCCTGGCCAACCAGGGCCTGCTCGAGTTCGTGGAAATGTTCAAGGCCCCGATCAAGATGCTGCATCCGCTGCTGACGGCCACCCAGGAAGGCAACTTCAAGGGCACGGAAGGCTTCTCGGCCATCCCGTTCAACGGCACGATCCTGGCCCACTCCAACGAGTCGGAATGGCAGACCTTCCGCAACAACAAGCACAACGAAGCGTTCCTTGACCGTATCTATATCGTCAAGGTGCCTTACTGCCTGCAGGTGTCCGAAGAGGTCCGCATCTACGAGAAGCTGCTGCATCACAGCTCGCTGTCCGAAGCGCCGTGCGCGCCCGGAACGCTGGACATGATGGCGCAGTTCTCGGTGCTGACGCGCCTGAAGGAACCCGAGAATTCCAGCATCTACTCCAAGCTGCGGGTCTACGACGGCGAAAGCCTGAAGGACGTCGACCCCAAGGCCAAGGCGCTGCAGGAATACAAGGATTACGCCGGCACCGATGAAGGCATGACCGGGGTCTCGACGCGCTTCGCGTACAAGATCCTGTCCAGCGTCTTCAACTACGACCAGACGGAAGTGGCCGCCAACCCCGTGCACCTGATGTACGTGCTGGAGCAACGGATCGGCCGCGAAGACTATCCCGACGAAATCCGCCGGCGCTACCTGGAGTTCATCAAGGGCTTCCTTGCGCCGCGCTACGCGGAATTCATCGGCAAGGAAATCCAGACGGCCTACCTGGAGTCCTACTCCGAATACGGCCAGAACATCTTCGACCGCTACGTGACGTTTGCCGACTGCTGGATCCAGGACGAGGAATTCCGCGATCCCGAAACCGGCGAAAGCTTCGACCGCAGCGCGCTGAACGACGAGCTGGAAAAGATCGAGAAGCCGGCGGGCATCGCCAACCCCAAGGACTTCCGCAACGAGATCGTGAACTTCGTGTTGCGGGCGCGCGCCAACAACAACGGGCGCAATCCCAACTGGACCAGCTATGAAAAGCTGCGCGAAGTGATCGAGAAGAAGATGTTCTCGAACACGGAAGACCTGCTGCCGGTGATTTCGTTCAACGCCAAGGCCTCGGCCGAGGACAAGTCGAAACACCAGAGCTTCGTCGACCGGATGGTGGAGAAGGGCTACACGGAAAAGCAGGTCAGGCTGCTGTGCGAGTGGTATCTCCGTGTGAGGAAGTCATCCTGAGCGAGGTGAATCATGAATTCACTGATCGATCGGCGTCTTAACGGCCGCAACAAAAGCGCCGTTAACCGGGAACGCTTTTTACGGCGTTACAAGGACCAGATCCGCAAGGCGGTGCACGGGATGATCCGTGACCGCTCGATCCAGGACATGGATCAAGGCGGTGAAATCAACCTGCCTGCCCGCGATATCTCCGAGCCGACCTTCCGGCACGGCGCGGGCGGCGACCGCGAGATGGTGCATCCCGGCAACCGCGAGTTCGCCAAGGGCGACACCTTCGACCGGCCGCAGGGCGGGCAGGGCGATGGCGGGTCCGAACCCGGAGAGGGCGAATCGGTGGATCAGTTCACCTTCAGCCTGTCGCGGGCCGAATTCCTGAACCTCTTTTTCGAGGATCTGGAATTGCCTCACCTGGCGCGCAACCAGCTTGGCGAAGTCAGCCAGAAGAAGTGGCAGCGCGCCGGCTACACCACGACCGGGTCGCCCAGCACGCTGAGCATCAGCCGCACGCTCAAGTCGTCCCTGGCGCGGCGGGTGTCGCTCAGCGTGAAGGCGCGGGCCGACCTGGAAGACGCCGAACACGCCCTGCAAGAGGCCCGGGCGGCGGGGGCGTCCGCTGCCCGGATCCAGGAGCTCGAGCAGGAAGTCGAGGATTGCCGCGAGCGGCTCGCCCGCGTCCCGTTCCTGGATGACCTGGACCTGCGCTATCGCAACCGGGTATCGGTGGCCATCCCCATGGCGCGCGCGGTCATGTTCTGCCTGATGGACGTGTCCGGCTCCATGGACGAGGGCAAGAAAGACCTGGCCAAGCGCTTCTTCACGCTGCTGTACCTGTTCCTGTCGCGCAAGTACGAACACGTGGACCTGGTCTTCATCCGCCATACCGACAACGCCGAGGAAGTGGACGAGCACACCTTCTTCTACGACCCCAAGAGCGGTGGCACCATTGTGCTGTCCGCGCTGGAGTTGATGCGCGAGATCCTGGAAAAGCGGTATCCGCCGGCCGCGTGGAACGTGTACGCGGCCCAGGCCAGCGACGGCGACTCGTTCGGCGCCGACGCGGGCAAGAGCGCGCGCTTTCTGGCCGAGCACCTGCTGCCGTCCACGCGCTACTTTGCCTATATTGAAATCCCCGACTCGCAGGAGGCGCGCAAGAGCAGCCTGTGGGCGGAATATGAACAGAAGCTGGAGCCGCATTTCGTCATGCGGCGCATCTGCGATCGCGGCGAGATCTTCCCCGTGTTCCACGACCTGTTCAAGAAGGAGGCCGCATGAATTCCAACATGGGTGCTCTCGTAGAGCCGGAATCGGCCGGCAGCGCCCGGCCGATCTCCCAGGGGTCCGAATGGACGTTCGAACTGATCCAGTCCTATGACGATGCGATCTCCCAGATCGCGCGCGAATACGGGCTGGACACCTATCCGAATCAGATCGAGGTGATCACCTCGGAGCAGATGCTGGACGCCTACGCGTCGGCCGGCCTGCCCATTGGCTATCCGCACTGGTCCTACGGCAAGGAATTCATCCGCAACGAGCAGTTCTACCGCCGCGGCATGCAGGGGCTGGCCTACGAAATCGTCATCAACTCCAATCCTTGCATCGCCTATCTCATGGAAGAGAACTCCATGGCGATGCAGGCGCTGGTGATTGCGCATGCCTGCTACGGGCACAACTCGTTCTTCAAGGGCAATTACCTCTTCCGGCAGTGGACCGACGCCGATGGCGTGCTGGACTACCTGGTGTTCGCGCGCAAGTACGTGATGGCCTGCGAAGACCGTTACGGCATCGATGCCGTGGAAGCGCTGCTGGATTCCTGCCATGCGCTGTCGCATCACGGCGTGGACCGCTACAAGCGTCCCGCGCCGGTCTCGTACAAGGAAGAGGCCGCGCGCCAGGCCGAGCGCGAGGAGCATGCGCGCCTGCAATACAACGACCTGTGGCGCACGCTCCCCCGGATGGAAGCGGACAAGGACACGCGCACCGAGGCGTCGGTGTTTCCGCCGGAGCCCGAAGAGAACCTGCTGTACTTCATCGAAAAGTACTCGCCCAAGCTTGCGCCGTGGCAGAAGGAACTGGTGCGCATCGTCCGCAAGGTCGCGCAGTATTTCTACCCGCAGACCCAGACCAAGGTCATGAACGAAGGCTGGGCCACGTTCTGGCACTACACCATCCTGAACCGCCTGCATGAAAAAGGCCTGGTGAACGACGGCTTCATGATGGAGTTCCTGCAAAGCCACACCAACGTCGTCAGCCAGCGCGGCTTTGACGAACGCGGCTATGGCGGCATCAACCCCTACGCGCTGGGTTTCGCGATGATGTCCGACATCCGCCGCATCTGCGAGGCCCCCACGCCGGAAGACCAGAAGTGGTTCCCGGACATCGCGGGCGGGGATTGGCTGAAGACGCTGGACTTCGCCATGCGCAACTTCAAGGACGAATCCTTCATCTCGCAGTACCTGTCCCCGCGCCTCATCCGCGAGTTCCGCTTCTTCGCCATCTCGGACCACCAGGCCAACCCAAAGCTCGAAGTGGCCGCGATCCACGACGACGAAGGCTACCGCGACATCCGCCGCCTGCTCGCCGCGCAGCACAACCGCGACAACCAGGTGCCGGACATCCAGGTCGTCCGCTTCAACCGCGACACCGACCGCTCGCTGGTGCTGCGTCACCTGAAAAGCCGCGGCCGGCCGCTGGCGGGCGAGGATGCCGAACAGGTCATGAAGCATCTTGCCCGCCTGTGGGGATTCCGCGTCCGGCTGGAAGAAACCGAACCGGACGGCACGATCAGCTCCTACCGGGAGCAGGACCCGCCCGCGTCGAAGTAAGGCGCAGGCAGGGGAAGGGACGCGGGTAGTGCGTCCCTTTTTCTTTGCCCGCTTGCTGTGGGCGCGCGGCTTCTGCTAGAATCGCAGATTCGCATTTTCTGCGGCGCCGAAATAGTGCTCGAAAATGCAGTAGGACAGGTGGCCGAGTGGTTGAAGGCGCACGCCTGGAAAGCGTGTATACGTCAAAAGCGTATCGGGGGTTCGAATCCCCCTCTGTCCGCCAAGAATGCAAGCCCCTGAATTCGTAGAGAATTCAGGGGCTTTTTTGTTGGTGCGCGGGGCATATGTCTAGCCTCGTCGAAGGTCGGTACGGCTTGCGCCACGTCAGTCCGGGTCGGTAAAACGGGCAAAAAAGTCGTGTCGGATTTCAGTGCGCTCGATCCGGGCTCCTGGGCCGATATACACGTCTATGCGGCTGAATGGTTCGGTGACATGCAGCACTTCTCGCCGCAAAACGGGAAATGAAAGAATCACCTGCATGTCGGAAGGCGGGTTCATGGCGGTCGAGGTGTAATCGGATTTACCCGGCGCCAGTTCGCTCTTCGTGATGGTCCCATCACTATAGAGGTAGAAGACAAGGGACTCCGTGGCTTGCGACGAGTAGTGCAGCGCTACGATGGGGCTGCAAAGCCACATGAAGAGGATCCATGAAAGGAAACACACCCAGATCGCCCGGCATATCCAACTCAGGTACCGCATTTTCATTTGGCCTGACTTCCATTGCAGGCATGTACCCGCTTTGAGCTGCATCAACCTGTGCTTCAGACGTTCCCACGCGCTTTTCGGCCGGGGCTTCGGAATGGGAAGCCGAAACTCGCTTATTTGAATCTTCATGAGCGTGCCGTCTGATGCGAGTCCAAGCGCCAGTGTGGGCGAGATGATGTGCCAATGGTCTGCGGGACCCCAACTCAGACAGACGATGCCTTGTTGCGGGTCGTATTGTTCCTCTTGTATGGGCTGGCACTTGGCGTGACCACCTTCGTCAAACTGGGCTTCAAGATATGGCTCCGCGACGTCGCCTTGTGCCGGCTCTATTGGCTGCAAAGTCCAGGTGGCAGGACTGGCCAGCAAGTAGACTTCAACGAGACGTTTGCGATCATCGAGATCCAGCGTCAGCGGCCCCGCATCAACGATCCAAATGGGTTCGGGCTCCGGCCACTGGCGGTCAAGGAAGTCTCGAAGCGGGTACGCCGGCTTATCCGCTTGATCCGCCACGACGGGATATTCAATCGTGCAGCTCAGAATGCCGCCTTTAGGGTCCCAGGATGCCTGCGAAAGTGCGAGGGCTGTCGCAGGTCTTGGATCAATTCGGATCGGCATACCGTGACAATTCGTAGACAATTCAGCGGCTTTTTTGTTGGTGCGCGGTGGGCGTATGCTTTGCGTCACCGAACATCGACAAGGCTTGCGCCACGTCAGTCCGGCTCGGTAAAACGCGCAAAAAAATCGTGTCGGATTTCAGTGCGCTCGATCCGGGCTCCTGGGCCGATATACACGTCTATCCGGCTGAATGGTTTCGTGACTTCCAGTACATCTCGGCTGGCCACTGGAAACGAGAGCGTGACCCACATGTCGGAAGGCGGATTCATGGCAGTCGTGATGAATGTCGAGTCGCCCGGCGTCAGGACGCGCTTCGTAATGCTTGACTCGGTATCCAAAAAGTAGCCGATGGGCTCTGTGGCTTCCGCGGAATAGTGCAACGCCACGATGGGGCTGCAGAGCCACATGAACAGGATCCACACAAGAAAGCAAACCCAGATTGCTCGGCTTGCCCACTTCAGGTAGCTCACTATCATTCTCTGCCTGGCGCCCGCATCCAGAATACGGTTGCCCGCCCCGATGATTTCCCTTCCCTGCATGCCTGGCTCCTGTGACAGCCAGAGTCTGCGCAGCGCGGGAACGGCGAACAATCAGCGAAGTCTGAAATTCGCGCGGGAAGATTAAGAGTCTGCGTGGGGCGCGGCGATGCACGAATTGCCAGCGGCGCCCCAACTCAGACAGACGATGCCTTGTTCAGGGTCTTAGTCCATCCTCAAAACGGCATCATGACCTTCACCGAAGCCCGATGACTTTGTGTCCGGGACGCGAACTCGCCGTCGTACTGCAAGCGGAAATCGATGCCGCCTGCATTCGATACTTGCAGGCCAGCGCCCAGACGGCCGATGACGTTGTCCATGGGCAGCGAGGTCTCGAACGAACCGCTCCCGGCGGGCGCGCCCTGCAGCGCGGCCTTTACGGTGTATTCGTCCTTGGACAGCAGGGTGACGCCGCCGTACACATACGGCCGCATGATGGCGCCGTTCTCCAGCGGAACCTTGCCGCCGAATTCCAGCGTGGGCGACAGGCCCATGACGAACTGGTCGCTGCTTTCCACATCCAGGTGCAGGGCGTTGTCCGATTCGGAATACCCGGGTGAACGGGAATAAAGCGCATCGACGTCGACGAAGGGCTTCAGGTAGTACTGCGACGACGCGAAGGTGCGCGCCACGCGCAGCCGCAGTCCGGCGCCGTATACGTCCACGTCCGCGTTGGCCCGGCTTTCCAGGCCCGGAATGCGGATGCTGCGATCGATGTCGTATTGGCCGTAGCCGCCTCCGAGCGCCGCGGAGAAGGTCCAGGGGCCGGCTTCGCGCTTGACGACCACGCCCAGGTAGCCGCTGTCGCCGTTGCCGCTGACACGGCCGTCATCGCCCCGCATGCGGGTGTTTTCATACGCTGCCGAACCGCCCACGAACCAGCCCGGGCTGACCTGTCGCTGGCCGCCGAACTGGTAGGTGACCCCGTCGAACGAGAAGCCCGACACGCCGTTGCCGCTGTCCTGGTTGGTGTTGATGCCAGAGATCTGGCCCCACAGGCAGTCCTGTTCGCCGGTCAGCGCATCGACGCCCTGGAATGCCGGGCACGACATCATGCCGCCGGCAAAGCGCGCCATGCCCACCTGCATCTGGGCCGCGGGGGCGACGGCGACGCCGGGCGACAAATCCGACAACTGGCCGGAATAGGCTGACGCGCTCTGGCGCGATGCCATGTCCAGTGCTGCGAACAAGGTTGCCATGGCGCTGTTGCCGCCCAGGTCCCATGCGCGTTGCATATGGTTGGCCACCGAGCGCGGGTTGGACGACAGGTTCATCGACGGCGAGGCGAAGTTTGCGTTGGCTGCGCGGATGCGGACGTTCCGGTCGGCAAGCGTGGCCTCGTAGTCGATCACGGGGCTGTCGAAAGCGCGCGGCGTGCCCTGGATGTCGCCCGCCAGCGTGGCGACCGTGACTTCATGGTTGGGCAGCAGGGTGATGGGGCGTGCGTTGATCTGGCCATCCAGGCGTGTGTCGCCTTGCACGATCATGCGGGGCGCTTGCAGCTTATCGAAGTCCACGTCGGCCAGCAGAAAGCCGCTGGACTGCAGATCGAAGTGGCCGCTGACGGTGAGCGTGTCGAACGCGCCCGGCGTGCCGATGACCACTGCGCCGGCGTTGTTGATGTTGGCCTGATACTGCGTGGCATGGCTCAGTGTGCCGCTGGCGGCGTTATCGACGTCGCACGCAACGCCGCCGGCGCCGTTGTCGCATTCGATGTTGCCGAATACCGTGCCGGCGTTGCGGACGGTCAGGCGGCCGCCCGTGGCGATGCTGGCAACGCGCGCGTTGTCGCCGTATTGGTTCAGGGTGGCGCCATCGTAGCGGATGGCCGCATTGCCGGTGGCCCCGCCGGCCGTCGAGATGACGCCGAATTCATTGATGGTCAGGCTGTTCTGGTTGTCGCCGACGATCCATACGCCATAGGCATTGGATCCCGAACCCCCCGTCACCGTGCCATTGACAGTGACCGATACCTGGCCCGCGCCTTGCGGCCCGGCGCTCTGCGCGAATATGCCGGTCGAGCCGCTGCCGGTAGCGGCTATCGTGCCATTCTGCGTCACCGTGACCGTGCTGCCGACGCCCGTGCCGTCGCTGGCGCTGGTGCTGCCGGCAAAGCCGCCGCTGGCATCGCCCCCCAGCCCGCCGCCACCGCCGATGGATTGCGCCACCACGCCGAAGGCATTGGCCCCGCTGGTGGAGATCGTGCCGTTGGTGGTGACGTTGACCACGCCGCCGCTGCCATTGCTGCTGGTCTCGTTGCCGCCCGAGGCGGACCAACCGGAAGTCCCCAGCTGAATGCCTCGTGAGGTATCCCCAGCAATGCCGCCGCCGCCGCCGATGGACTGCGCCACGATCGCGTGGGACCCCGCGCCGGTCGTGCCGATGTGGCTTTCGCTGTCGTTGATGTTGACGGTGACCGCTTCTCCGTCACCGGCCGCGCCGCCGCGCCCGCCCAGCAGGACGCTGGTCAGGTTGTCGGCGTCGCCAGCGCCGCCCACGCCACCGCCGCCGCCGATCGACTGCGCCAGCACGCCATAGGCGCGGTCGCCAGCGGTATTGGCGCTGATGCCCAGGGTCGCGTTGACGGTTCCGCCATGGCCGGACGCCCCCGCGGTGCCCCCGACCGACAGGGACACGGCATGGCTGCCGTCTTCCAGGTCTTCCGAATCGCTGTTGCCTGCGCCGCCGGTGCCGCCGCCGCCGCCAATCGATTGCATGGCCAGTGCGGGCGCTTCGTCGCCCGTCGTCGATACGTTCAGCCAGCCATCCAGTTGCGAGGGCTGGATATTGCCGCCATTGCCGCTGGCCCCGCCTGAGCCGCCGAACGCACCGCCTATCGTGATGTCGCCCTTGGCCTGATCGGAGCCATCGCCCCCCTGGCCGCCGCCGCCACCGATGGATTGCAGCAACATGCCGTAGGCCTGGTAGCCTGCCGTCGCGATGCTGTTGCCATGCGAGTTGGGCAGGTAGTAGTTCACCGTTCCCCCGTCGCCTGCCGCGCCGCCGCGGCCTCCGACGCCCAGCGTGATGTTGGCCTGGACATCGCTGCCCGAGGCGCTCGATGAGCCGCCGGTGCCGCCGCCGCCGCCGATCGACTGGGCCACGATGCCGTCGGCCCAGTCGCCGCTGGTCTGGATCTTGCCGCCGAAACTCAGGTCGACTTCGCCGCCATTGCCGCCCGTTCCGCCCGATGCGCCCACGCCAACCGTGAATGCATAGCTGTGGCCTTCGTCACTGCCGGACGATTCGCCGTCGTCGGACTCGCCCAGGCGTTCCAGAATGGGATTGGACGAGGCGTCCGCGCCCACCGACCCGCCCAATCCGCCGCCGCCGCCAACGGACTGCAGCAACATGCCGTCGGCATCGCCGCCTTCTGTGCGAATCGCGCCGTTCATGACCGCCGTCACTTTGCTGCCCACCGCACCCGACCCGCCCGTGGCGCCCAGGTTGATCTGCACTTTTGCATCTGCGTCGGCCGGGTCGTCCCCGGCATCCTCGCCGCCCGATCGGCCGGCCGACAGGCCGATGGTGCCACCCTGCGATACCCCGCCGCCGCCGCCGATGGACTGTGCGACGACGCCGCGCGATCCGGATCCCAGGGTGCGGATCACAAAGTTCGGGTTGACCGTCACATCCACTGCGCCGCCCTG
This sequence comes from Achromobacter sp. MFA1 R4, assembly GCF_900156745.1. Lineage (NCBI taxonomy): Bacteria > Pseudomonadati > Pseudomonadota > Betaproteobacteria > Burkholderiales > Alcaligenaceae > Achromobacter > Achromobacter sp. MFA1 R4. Next base: position 2,730,762 of record NZ_LT707065.1, read on the forward strand.
GCCGCCGCCACCGCCCGAGCCGCCCAGCGACATGGTCAGGTCCACATTGGTCATGCCGCCATTCGAGAAGGCGTTGCTGCTGCCTACGCCGCCATTGCCGCCGCCGCCCCCGATGGATTGCGCCACCACGCCATTGGCGTAGTGACCATACGTGATGAGGGTCGATTGCAGCGACGGGTTGGAAGGAGGCGGCAGCGTAAGCGAGGAGGGCATGGTCGCCGCGGCGCTGTTGGCGTCTCCCAGGCTGACGCTGACCGCGCCGCCGGATCCGCCGCCCGCGCCGGTCCCGCCCAGGGCCATGCCGACCGTGGCCGAGATGGAGTCGCCGTCGCCCAGCGTGGCCGCCAGCGAGGACGAATCGCCGCCATTGCCGCCGCCGCCGCCAATGGACTGCGCCACCACGGCATGCGAGCCGTCGCCGAGGGTGGCCACCGACGACTTCTCGTTCAGCACGACCTGCGTCACGCAGCCGCTGTTGTCGGACCTGCATGCGTTGCTGCCGGTGCCGCCGCTGCCGCCGACGGTGGCCTCGAGATTCAGGGCTACCGACGATCCTTCTCCCGTGGGCACGGCCAGCACCAGATCCTTGGCGCTCACACTGCCGCCGTTGCCGCCGCCACCGCCGATGGTCTGCGCCAGCACGCCGAACGAATCATTCGGGGCATAGGTGGCGGCGTCGATGCTGGCGCTGTCGTAGGCCATGCCGGTGCCGATGTAGGAATTGCTCAACGTGATGGTCGTCGAATTGCCGCCGCCTCCGCCGCCGCCGCTGCCGCCCATCACCAGCGCGGCATTGACCCCCAGGGTGGCATCGGCATAGCTGGAGTCCCCGCCGTTGCCGCCGCCGCCGCCAATGGACTGCGCCAGTACGCCGATGGCATGCGCGCCGGCCGTGCTGACTTGCAGGTCGTGGTAGTTGACGTCGACCGTGCCGGCGTCGCTTCCTTTGCTGCCGCTGCCGCCCAGTTGCAGGGCGGCGACAGAGGCGAAGCTGACATTCTTGACGCTGCCGCCATTGCCGCCGCCGCCCCCGATGCTTTGCGCCACCAGACCGGACGCGTAGTCGCCCTGGCTCATGATGCTGGCGGCATTGGATGAGCTCCAGCCGTCGCAAGCGCCGTTGTTGGTCAGGCACACCGAACCGCCGTCTCCGCCACCGCTGCCGATGCCGCCGATCGCCACGGAAACGCCCACGGACGCGGTGAACGTGTCTCCGCCATTGCCGCCGCCGCCGCCAATCGACTGTGCCAGCACGCCCAGGCCGAAATTGCCCGAAGTTCGGATCGTGCCCAGATCGCGCACGTTGACGCTGCCGCCGGTGCCGCCGCCCGCGCCGCTGCCGCCGACGCCAAGCACGCCGATGCTGTCGCCGCCACTGCCGCCGCCACCGCCGATGGACTGCGCCACGATGCCGATGGCCGCATTGCTTGCCGTGGTGATGACGCCGGTATTGGTGACGACGACGCTGCCGCCCGCGGATCCGGTGGCGCCCGCCGAGTCGCCCCCTACGCTGAGCAGACCCGTCGCGCTACCCGACGCCCCGCCGCCGCCGCCGATGGATTGCGCCACCATGCCGTGCGAGTTGTAGCCCGACGTGGTGATCGAGCCGTCATTGGTCATGGTCACCGTGCCGGCCGTGCCGCCGCCGGCCCCGTCGCCGCCCAGCGCCACCAGGCTCGACGTGTCCGCGCCGCCCGCGCCGCCGCTGCCGGCAATGGATTGCCCCAGCACGCCGTAAGCGTGATCGCCTGTCGTTGTGATGGCGCCCGCGGTGGTGGCCGTGACGGAGGCCGCGTCGCCACCGTTGCCGCCGTTCCCGCCCTGGCCCCCCAGCACGGACACGAAGTCGCTGCCCGTGCCACCGCCGCCGCCGATGGACTGGGCGATGATGCCCGAGGAATACATGCCTGACGTCGAGATGACGCTGCTGCCTTGCGTGGTCAAGCTAACCGTGCCGGCGTCACCGCCGAATCCGCCGCCGCCGCCTTGTCCGGCCAGGGCCGATCCATTGCCGCCGTCTCCGCCCTGGCCGCCCAGGCTTTGCGCGGCAATCGCGGGCAGGCTGTCGCCGCGGGTGGTCACGCTGGCGCCGGAGTACAGGTTTACCGTCACGGCGCCGCCTTTGCCGCCGTTGCCGCCCGAGTGGTCTTTGGTGGGGCCCTTGCCGCCCTTGCCGCCCACGGCCCGCGCGGCAATGCCCGCGCCTTCGACCGCCACGCTGGCGTTGGAGCCGGCTACGTCCACCAGCACGCTGCCGTAGGCGTCCACGGTAACCTTCTGGGTCCACGTGTCGCCATCGCCGCCGCCGTTGCCGCCATTGTCACTGTTGTCGGGGTCATTGGGGTTCGCGCTGACGCCGGCGCCGCCAACGCTTTCCGCGTTGATGCCGAAGATCTTGCTGCCCTGGTCCACCTGCCAATAACTGCTGGTCGTGCCGTGATGGGTCACCTGCACGGTTCCGCCGGTGCCGGCGTTGCCGTTGTAGTCGCCTCCGGTCGCGCCGATGGAACGTGCGGAAAGCGCCGCGCCGTTGCCGTAGGTCTTGAGACGCGAGTCGCTGCTGCCCAGATTGACGGTGCCACTGTCGGTGATGGTGACGGTGCTGGCATTGCCGCCGTCTCCACCGACCTGGTCGCCGTAGTTCAAGGTGGGGTCGTTCTGATCGCCGCCCATGCCGCCCACGGCCACGGCGTTGATGCCGTACAGGCCCCGCGCATCCGCGATGGGTACCGTGCCGTACACGGTGAGCACGCCGGAGTTCGTCACCGACACCGCCTCTCCCAAACCGCCGTGACCGCCGTTTGAATCGTTGTTGTCGTTGTACTGGTCGCCCAAGCCCCCCTGGGACATTGCGGTGATCAGGCTGTTGAAAGAACCCTTGCCTGTGCCGCTGAGCGTGATGTTGGCGCTATTCCAGACGATGATCTGGCCACTGTTGCCCGCCGTGCCTTCGTCGATGCCCTGGCCGCCGACCGATACCCCCGTCACGACACCTTGTTTGAACTCTTCATCGAAGATGGGGTACTGCCACACTTGCGTGGCGGAATCGACGCCGAAGTTGCCCGCCGCGGTAATCGAGACGGTCGGTCCGCTGTCGCCGTCCTTTTCGCCGCTCTTATCCTCGCCCGCGTCGCCTTCGCACACCGAATAGGCGTAGCCGTAATTGCCAGCGGGAATGTTCTGGGTCGGATTGCCCAGGCATTGATAGCCGGCCTGAGCGCCACCGGGCAGACCCAGCGCACAAGCCCCCAGCGCAGACAGGATTGCAAGCCTCAAACTACCCTGTTGGGAAAGCATGCCGGGCGTGGCGCGTCGTCGCGCGGGAGTCTGGGTCATGTTGCTTGTCTCGCTCTTTTTGTGTCGTCGCGCTGTCCAAGGAAGAACAATCCGCGGACAGGGCCATCGAAAGAAAACGATTTTCTTGTTTCAACTAGCAACACCCAAGCGGTTTTCGACGAAATGGCGGATTTGATCGACGAGATTGCCCGTTTCGGACTAGTACTGCTTGCTTATGCCACTGGTCGTGGAAGCGGGGGGCGGAGAAACGGGCAAAGAAGCCGTGCCGGATTTCCGTGCGTTCGATCCGGGCTGCGGGGCCGATGTACACGTCTATGCGGCTGAATGGTTCGGTGATGTGAAGCACCTCTCTGCTGGCTACGGGAAAGGAGAGCGTGACCCACATGTCAGGGGGCGGGTTCATGGCGGTAGGAATGAATGCCGACTGACCCGGCGATAACTCGCGCTTCGTAACGCTGAACTCAGTGTCCAAAAAAAAACCGATGGTCTCGTCGGCTTTCGGGGAATAGTGCAACGCCACGATCGGTCTGCAGAGCCACATGAACAGGAACCAAACCAGGAAACAAACCCAGAGACCGCGACATATCAGTTTCAGACAGCGCATCTCGGTAGATTCCCTACTTTGCGGCGCAGCGATGCGCCCGTTTCGCCTGGCGTCCATGCGTGCCCCAAGGCAGCGGTGCTGAATCAATCAGTTGAAGCAGCTTTTCAACAGTCAACGCGTGAGGGGGAGCATTGCGGAGGAGCTCAGCGCCAAGTCTGATTGAGCGATGATCCTGAATATCGTCAGCGCTGGCGGGCCATGGTCCCAGTTCCGGGTTGTCATGCTGTGGTTGAGCGTTCCAGCGATTGTGCAGATACTGCGCCAAGCCAGCGCCATTAATCATTTCTAGTGCGCTGAACCCCAGGGCAACCCCGACGTAACCGTAATGGATGTTGGACCAAATATCGTAGAAGTATTCATAGTCACGGTACTTGTGCCAACCGCGCTCCAACTCGGTCGGGAATTTTTCCTTCAAAACGCGCTTATGATCCCACGGGCGCCCCGGCGCGACGCGCTCGGTCCACAGGGCATACGCCGCCGCCTTCTGTCCCGCCGCTATTCCGTAGTAATCGGGCGGCCCACCGATGCGGCCATACCAAGGCTGTCTGCGCCATTGCTCGAGCCACTCGTCCGGATCGGCCGAATTTGCCGCCGCGATCTTTCGGCCTTCGATGGTGAAGGGGTTGGTCTTCATTTCCCGGACCATGTACTGCGCAATGGGCACGACGCTATCGGCGTGCTCGCAAACAATGCTTCGTGGACCGTCCGTGCGGCGCGGCGCCGCGCCCGCATCCAGAACAAGTTTGCCCGCTTCGATGATTTCCTTTCGCTGCATGCCTGGCTCCTGTGACCGCCAGAGTCTGCGGAGCGCACGGAAGGCGAACAATCAGCGAAGTCTGAAATTTGCGGGGGAAGCGTGAGAGGCTGCGTGGGGCGCGACCCAGCGGGTGGTGGAGGCGAAGGATGGCCCGCCGTCCTGACGGTGCGGGACACGCGTCAGGAGGCGGTGGTCGTGGGCGGCGTCAGCCCTTGCGGTTTTCGTAGGACGTATCCAGCACATCGTCCTCGGGGGCGATGATGCCGGGTTCGCCCGGTTCCGCGATGGCGCGGCCGCGCCGCGGCATGCCGGCGACGACTTTGCTCTGGTCCGGCATCGGCAGTACCTCGGTGCCCTTGCGCGGATCGGCGCTGGGCTTGTCCGTGTCGGCAGGCTTGGGCGCAAGATTGGGGTCAGGGGCGGTTTTCAACATGGCGATCCCTCCGTGTGTGGGCGTCCCGGGATGGCGACGCGCCTTGAGTCCAATTCCATCTTAGGACCAGCGCGCGGTCTCATGGCCGATTGGGTTGTCACGATTGCAAGGGGCTGTTGCAGCACTCCGTCCTTATAATTCCTGGCGCCGCGCGGCGGCTTTTCGCGGCGGCCTTCTCATTGCGGCTTCCCGCCGCCTTTCCTCTCCAGATCCTGCGCCTACCTTGACCGAACCCGTCGAACGCTCCGTCCATGCTGAACTCGTTGCCGTGCTGGTCGCCGTGACCCACGGCGAACCGCGCGTGTTGACGACAGACGATGCGCGCGCCTTGCCGGCGGGGCCGTTCGAACAGTCCCACCGGTCGCTGCAGGCGGGCCTGCGCGCGTGGGTGGAGACGCAGACCCATCATCCGCTGGGCTATGTCGAGCAGCTCTACACCTTTGCCGATGGCGACCGCTCGGACGAGTCCGGCGTCCGGGTCATGTCGGTCAGCTATCTGGGCCTGACGCGTGAAGCGGGCGAGACCGGTGTCGCGCAAGTCGGATGGCAGGACTGGTATCGCTACTTTCCATGGGAAGACCGGCGCACCGGCACGCCTGCGCTTGTCGAGGACGTGATCGTGCCCCGGCTGTCCGCCTGGTGCGAAGACAGCGCCGATGACGCCGTGCGTGCGCGGCGCCGGCAGCGCGCGGCCATCACCTTCGGGCTGGACGGCGCTGCGTGGAACGAGGACATGGTGCTGCAGCGCTACGAACTGCTGTTCGAGGCGGGGCTGGTGCCCGAAGCCGTGCGGCGCAGCGGCGGCGAGGCCGCGCTGCCCGGGCAGCCGATGCGGCACGACCATCGGCGCATCCTGGCCACCGGCATCGCCCGCCTGCGGGCCAAGATCAAGTACCGGCCGGTGGTGTTCGAATTGATGCCCGAGGAATTCACGCTGCTGCAGTTGCAGATGGCGGTGGAAGCCTTGGCGGGCCGCGGCCTGCACAAGCAGAATTTCCGCCGCTTCATCGAGCAGCAGGATCTGGTGGAGGAGACCGGCGCCATGGCGACCGGCACCGCCGGGCGTCCCGCCAAGCTGTTCCGGTTCCGGCGCGATGTGCTGCTGGAACGCGCCATCGCGGGCAGCAAACTGCCGTTGTCGCGCGCGCTTTGACGCTTGACAAGGCTTATGCTCGTCTTTAGCATAAGTGTTGCGCAATGTTTGCGCGCCTTTTTTTAACTTCAAAATACTCAAAATGAGCATTAAAGCCGCCACGCCCGCCGCGAACGACCGCCTGCCTGTTCCGCCACTGCCGGACGTCATGCTGGAGCCGCTGGTGCGCGCGGCCCTGCTGGAAGACCTGGGCCGCGCCGGCGACCTGACGACGGACGCCATCGTGCCGGCCGACGCCACTGCCGAGACGCGACTGGTCGCGCGTCAGGAAGGGGTGCTCGCCGGCCTGGATCTGGCCCGCCTGGCGTTTCGCGTGATGGACCCGCGCATCGAATTCACGGTGTCGCGCCGAGACGGCAGCGACCTGGCGCCGGGCATGGAGATCGCGCGCATCCACGGCAACGCCCGCGCCATGCTCAGCGCCGAGCGCGTCGCGCTCAACTTCCTGTGTCACCTGAGCGGCGTGGCGACCGCGACGGCTTCCATCGCGCGCGCCATCGCTGGTCATGGCGCGCGGGTCACGTGCACGCGCAAGACCATGCCGGGCCTGCGCGCCGTGCAGAAGTACGCGGTGCGGGTGGGCGGCGGCAGCAATCACCGCCACGGGCTGGATGACGCCGTGCTCATCAAGGACAACCACATCGCACTGGCCGGGGGCGTGGCGACGGCCGTCGAGCGCGCGCGCGCCGGCGTCGGGCACATGGTCAAGATCGAGCTGGAGGTGGACACGCTGGAGCAGCTTGAAGTGGCGCTGGCGCTGGGCGTGGACGTGGTGCTGCTGGACAACATGAGCCTGGACGACCTGCGCCGCGCCGTCGCCATGGCGCGCGGCCGGGCCATCACCGAAGCGTCGGGCCGCATTACGCCGGAAACCGCGGCCGCGGTGGCCGCCACCGGCGTGGACCAGATCGCCGTGGGCTGGCTGACGCACAGCGCCAAGGTGCTCGACATCGGCCTGGACGCCTGAGTCCGTCCGCCGGCCATGCCGGCTTCGCTCAATCTGCGGCAAGGGCCAGCGCCCGCGCCGCGACTTCATCGGTTGGCATCATGAAACGTCTGCTGCTCACGTCCCTTACTCTGCTTGCGCTGTCGTTGACCGCCTGCGGCAATCCTCCGTCGGGCGAAGCGCCGGCTGATGCCGCGTTTCCGTCGCACCCGATCACCATCGTGGTCACGTTCCCGCCTGGGGGCGGCACCGACCTGCTGGCCCGCCGCATCGGCGCCAGCCTGCAGGAATCGCTGGGCCAGCCGGTGATCGTGGAGAACCGCCCGGGCGCCAGCGGCAACATCGGCGCGCGCATCGTCGCCGAGTCGCCGCCCGACGGCTACACGCTGCTGATGGTGAACAGTTCGTTTGCGATCAATCCGGGCGTCTACCGCAATCTGGGCTTTTCGCCCAAGCAGGATTTTTCCGCGGTCATCAATGTGGCCTTCGTGCCGTCGGTGTTCGTCGTGCCGGCGGCGTCGCCGCTGCGCAATCTCGATGACGCGCTGGCGGCGGCCGCGCCTGGCGCGCCGCTGCCCTTCGCCTCTTGCGGCAACGGCACGCCGCAGCATCTGGCGGGCGAGATGCTGGCCCGTGCGACAGGCGCGGTGCTTCAGCATGTGCCGTACAAGGGCTGCGGGCCCGCGCTGACCGATGTGGCGGCCGGGCAGGTGGGCCTGGGCGTGGTGACGGCATCGAGCGCCGCGCCGCTCATCGCGGCGGGCAAGCTGCGTGCGCTGGCGGTGACTTCGCCCGCGCGGTCGCCGCTGCTGCCGACCGTGCCGACGGTGGCCGAGCAGGGCGTCTCCGGCTATGCGCTGGACCAGTGGCACGGTCTCCTGACGCCGGCGGCGACGCCGCCCGCGGTGGTCGACAAGCTCAACGCGGCGGTGGCAAGAATCGTGCGGCGGCCGGACATGCAAGCGTCCCTGCGCGAGCAGGGCTTCACGCCCGCCAGCAGCACGCCGCACGAATTCCAGCAGATGATCGCGGCGGACATCGACCGCTACACCGCGCTGACGGAGGCGATCGGCCTGCGGGCGGACTGAGGCGGCATTGCCGCGGCGGGGGGATCAGGCCGCGGCGCGGCGGCTCGGTCCGGCCGGCTTCAGGCAGCCGCCTTGGCGTGCGACTCCAGTTTCTCTTTCAGGCCCGGTTCCAGCTTGAGCTGGCGCGCCAGTTCATCGAGGTAGGCGCGTTCCATGTAGCTTTCCTCGTCCACGACGAGCAGGCTAGCCAGGTACATTTCGGCCGCCATCTCGGGCGTCTTGGCCGACTGCGCAATCACGCCGGGATCCAGCGGACGCGACAGCTCCGCCTCGAGCCACTGGCGGTCTTGGGCGTCGGACGACAGCTTGGCCAGTTCGGTTTCCAGGAGGGCTTTTTCCTCGGGGCCGATGTGGCCGTCGGCCTTGGCCGCGCCGATCATGGCGGTGAGGACCGCATTGCTGTGCTGTTCGGCTTCGGGCGCCGGCAGGCGGTCCAGCGTCTGGGGCGGGGCGGAGGGGGCGCCGGCCTGGCTGCGTTGCCAGTCGCCATAGGCGCGATACGCCAGCGCGCCCAGCGCGGCCATGCCGCCGTACATCGCGACCTTGCCGCCGATCTTGCGGGCCTTCTTGCTGCCCAGCAGCAGGCCGAGCGCGCCGGCGCCCAGGGCGCCGCCGCCCAGGCCGGTCAGGAAGGACGACCCCTTGCCGCCGGTGGCGTTCTGCACGCGGTTCGTGGTGTCGGAAAGCAGGCCTTGTCCGGACTGCAACAGTTGATCGAGTAATTGCCGGGCGCTCATGCGGCCTCCTGTAAACGTTCAGTCAGCCTTATCCGACCGGGCCGGCGGCGTTAAGTTCAGCTTTTCGTCAGCGGACAGATCCGGCCCCGCAAAGCCGCGTGCAAGTGCTACAACCGTCTTCTGGTGCCGGTCGTCCGGTCTTGCGGCCGACCATGGCAACCCCCATCACAGGAGAACAGCCCCATGAGCATCCGCGTGCGCCAGAATGCGCCCCAGACCCTGCAATTCACCGCGACGGCCGAAGGCCACGACCTGCCGCTGGACATGCCGCAGCCCCAGGGCGAGGGTCCCGATCCGCACGATTACTTCGACACCGCGCTGGGCGGCTGCAAGGCGATGACGGTGATGGTCTACGCGCAGCGCAAGGGCCTGCCGCTGGAGTCGATCGGGGTGGAGGTGGTGCGAGACGCCAGCGAGGAGCGCCGCGGCGTGTACAGGCTGACCGCGAAGCTGACGCTGCACGGTGAGCTGTCCGACGCCCAGATCGACGAGTTGCTGGCCGTGGCGGAGAAGTGTCCGATCCACAAGCTGATGACGGCGGTGGACGTGCAGGTGTCCACGCTGATCGTGCGGCAGGATTGAGAGGCCGGGTGGACGGCCCGGCTGAAACGCGGCGGGCGATCCCCGCGGTTCGGGGGCAGATCGCCCGCGGCGGGGCGGCGCGCCGCCCCTTGCGTGCTTACTCTTCCATGCCCGGGACGATGGTCGAGAACCCGCCGTCCACGTGGGTGATTTCGCCCGTGACGCCGGCGGCCAGGTCCGACAGCATGAAGGCGGCGACGTTGCCGACGTCTTCGATGGTGATATTGCGGCGCAGCGGGGCCTGGCTTTCCACGAACTTGAGGATGGCCGAGAAGTCCTTGATGCCGCTGGCGGCCAGGGTCTTGATCGGGCCGGCGGAGATGCCGTTGGCGCGGATGCCGCGCGGGCCCAGCGCCGAGGCCAGGTAACGCACGCTGGCTTCGAGGGATGCCTTGGCCAGGCCCATCGTGTTGTAGTTGGGGACCACGCGCTCGGCGCCCAGGTACGTCAGCGTCAGCACGGAGCCGTTGCGGCCTTCCATGAGGGGCAGGGCGGCCTTGGCCATGGCGGCGAAGCTGTAGGCGGAGATGTCGTGGGCGATGCGAAAGCCCTCGCGCGACAGGCCGTCCAGGAAATTGCCGGCGATGGCTTCGCGCGGGGCGAAGCCGATGGAATGGACCAGGCCGTCCAGGCCGTCCCAATGCTTGCCGAGTTCGGCGAAGGCGCCTTCGATCTGGCTGTCTTCGGCCACGTCGCAGGGCAGCACGATGTTGCTGCCGAAGTCGGCGGCGAATTCGCTCACGCGGTCCTTGAAGCGGTCACCCACGTAGGTGAACGCCAGTTCGGCGCCCTGCTGGTGACAGGCGCGCGCGATGCCGTAGGCGATGGAACGGTTGGAAAGCACCCCGGTGACCAGGATGCGCTTGCCGGCAAGAAAGCCCATAGATGTGTCCTTTGATTTTTTCCCTTCTGGAGACCGCCTATTTTAGGGAATTTGGCGGTCCAGCGGGCGTACCGGCGCGGCGCCGGTCTGGGGCGCCGCGCCATCCCGGGCGGGGTGTCAGCCGCGGGCGTTCGTGCCCGGCACGCGAAGCTGCGTGCCGATCTTCAGGGCGCTGCCCTTGATGTTGTTGAGCGCGCGCAGCGCGTCGACGGTGGTGCCGTACTGCTTGGCCAGCGAGAACAGGGTGTCGCCCTGGCGGACCTTGTGGCTGCGCACGTTGGGACGGGCGCTGGCGACGCGGGCGGCGGGCGCCTGCGACACGCGGCTGCGCGGCGCGGCGGCCTTGTTGTCCTGCGGGGCCGAATCCAGCGCGCCCACCGGGGCGGCCAGGGAGGCGATCTGCACGCCGCCCGTGCCGGGGTCGCCCGGCACCAGCAGCGCCTGGCCATTGGCCGATTTCTGGCGCCGGCTGATGTCGTTGGTCTCGCGCAGCGTGGCCTCGGACACGCCGAAACGCTTGGCGATGGACGCGTAGGACTCGCCGCGGCGCGTGTGGTAGACCTTCCAGGCGGTCAGGTCGCCCTTGTAGTTGGTGAGATTCGCGTTGAAGATCTCGACGCGGTCGGCCGGCAGCAGCAGGGTGGGGCCGTGGTCGCCGCGGATGACCGGGCGGTTGAAGGACGGGTTCAGGGCCTTGAATTCGTCCAGCGGCATTTCGGCGAGCTTGGCGGCGATTTCCAGGTCGATGTCGCTGTTCTTCTGCACCGTCACGAAGTAGGGCGTATTGCCCACGGGCGGCAGCGCCACCGCGTACTTTTGCGGGTCGGCGATGATGTTCTTGATGGCCTGCAGCTTGGGCACGTAGTTGCGGGTCTCGTCCGGCATGTTCAGCGACAGGTAGTCGGTGTTCAGGCCGGCGGCCTCGTTCTTGGCCATGGCGCGCTGCACCGAGCCTTCGCCCCAGTTGTAGGAGGCCAGGGCCAGGTACCAGTCGCCCTGCATTTCAAACAGCTTTTCCAGGTAGTCCAGCGCCGCGTTGGTCGAGGCGATGGGGTCGCGGCGCTCGTCGCGCCACCAGTCCTGCTTCAGGTTGAAATGCTGGCCGGTGGCCGGCACGAACTGCCACAGCCCCGACGCCTGCGCGCGCGACAGCGCGGTCGGGTTGTACGCGCTTTCCACGAAGGGCAGCAGCGCCAGTTCGGTGGGCAGACCGCGGCGATTGATCTCGTCGACGATGAAATACAGGTATTTTCCGGCGCGTTCGGCCATGCGCTGCACCGACTCGGGGTGGGACGCGTAGTAATCGGTCCACTGCTGCGAGAGGTCGGTGTTCAGGTTGGGGATGGCGAAACCACGGCGGATGCGGTCCCAGGCGTCGACCGGCGGGTTGGTCAGGTCGACCGTCCGGGACGTGTCCCGGGCGATATAACGGCCTTGGGAATTGGTGGTGAGGTTCTTGCTATCGGGGGCTTTGGTTCCTGCGCAACCGGCGAGGACTGCCAGCATGAGCGGCAGAAGGAGTCGGGATAGATTCATCAGGTTGTCACTTGAAATCGTTCTTCCATTCACGAAGGGAGGCAAAGACCTCTACCGGCGTATTCTGGGTGCGTCCGGCCCGGCTTGCGGCGGCCTGGACGACGTCGGGCTGCTGCGTGCGCAGGAACGGATTGGTCGCGCGTTCCTGCCCAATGGTCGAAGGAAGCGTGGGGTGACCATCCGCGCGTAGTTGCTGGGCCCGCAGGTGCCACGTTTGCAGGTCGCGGTTGGCCGGTTCGACGGCCAACGCCCAGCGAAGGTTCGCTAGAGTGTACTCGTGTGCGCAAAAAACTTTTGTATCCGCCGGTAAAGCGGAAAATTTTTCCAAGGAATCAAACATTTGCGAGGGAGTGCCCTCGAAAAGCCGGCCACAGCCGCCGGCAAACAGGGTGTCGCCACAGAACAGCGCGGGTTCGACGCCGGCCGCGCGGCCGACATAGGCGATGTGGCCGGCCGTGTGGCCCGGAACGTCCAGCACCCGCAGGTCCAGGTCCAGTTCCGGCAGGGTCACGCGGTCGCCTTCGACGAGGGGAACATCGCAGCGCGGCAGCTTTTCGCGTGCGGGCCCATATACGGTGATGCCCTCGATGCGGGACAATTCCGGTACACCGCCCACATGGTCGCCATGATGGTGCGTGAGTAGAATGGCGCGCAGCTTCAAGCCTTGCTGATCCAGAAACCGCAGCACCGGGCCGGCATCGCCGGGGTCCACGACTGCCGCCAGGCCGTCGCGGACGATGGCCCAGATGTAGTTGTCGGAGAAGGCTGGCAAAGGCAAGACCGCGGCGTTGCGCTCGCGGCCGCCTGCGGGGGCGGTCAAGGCTTGCATGGGATTCGAAGGAATAAACGTGGCAGAAGAAACTCCGCCGATTGTAGAACTGGCCGAATGGTTCCAGACGCCGCCGGGCCAGTACGTGCTGGCCTGGGAGCGCGCCCAGTTCGACGCGGCCGTCGCGGACGTCTTCGGATATTACGCCTGGCAGGTCGGCCTGGCCGACATGAACCTGCTGCGCGCCAACCGGATGCCGTTCAAGGGCTACGTGGGCACCGAAGCCCCCCAGCAGGAAAGCATGGCCGGCTGGCAATCGCGCGCGGTCGTCGCCCAGCCCGAGGCCCTGCCGTTCGAATCGCAGAGCGTGGACCTGCTGATCCTGCCGCACACCTTCGAATGCACGTCCGAGCCCCACAACGTGCTGCGGGAGGTCGAGCGCGTGCTGGTGCCGGAGGGCCGCGTGGTCATTTCCGGGTTCAATCCCTGGAGCATGTGGGGCGCGCGCACCCGGATGCCGGGCATGGAGCCCTGGCTGCCGCAGCCGCCGTCGTCCCAGGTATCGCTTGCGCGGCTGAAAGACTGGTTCAAGCTCCTGTCGCTGGAGGTCGATCAGAGCCAGTTCGGCTGCTACGCGCCCGCCTGCCGCAGCGAAAAATGGCTGCAGCGCTGGAACTTCCTGGAGTCGGCCGGCGCCCGCTGGTGGAGCCTGGGCGGGGCGGTGTACATGGTGTCGGCGGTCAAGCGCGTGGCCGGCATGCGTATCATCGGGCCGGCCTGGAAGACCAAACCCAAGCGCGCGCGCGCCGCGTCGGTGGTGGTCAACCGCCACGCGGACGACGGTTTCGACCCCTCTTGAACGGTCAAGCCCGCATCACATTGCAAGCATAAGCACAAGCCCAAGCACAAGGACAAGCACGCAGCACCATGCAGGACAGCAAATCGAACGAACAGAAAGTGGAAATGTGGACCGATGGCGCCTGCAAGGGCAATCCCGGTCCTGGCGGATGGGGCGTGCTGATGCGCGCCGGGGCGCACGAAAAAACGCTGCACGGCGGCGAACTCCAGACCACCAATAACCGGATGGAGCTCCTGGCGGTCATCGAGGGCCTGCGCGCGCTCAAGCGCCCCTGTGCCGTCACGATCCACACCGACTCCCAATATGTCATGAAAGGCATGACCGAGTGGCTGGCGAACTGGAAGCGGCGCGGCTGGATTACTTCCGACAAAAAGCCGGTGAAGAACGCCGAGCTCTGGCAGGCGCTGGACGAACAGGTGCGGCGCCACCAGGTGGCCTGGCGCTGGGTCCGCGGCCACGCGGGCGATCCTGGCAACGAGCGCGCCGACGAACTCGCCAATCTGGGCGTCCAGGCGGCCCGGCGCGGCTGAGCGCGGGCGGCCCCGCCCCGCTGGCATCAGGACATACCCTCGAATCGGCCCCCCGGGCGGATTTAGTTCTTTCATCGGGCTTCAGGATTGTTCCAGTATGTAAATTCGGGTGCTAAAGTGCCAACCCTCAATCCAGTTCCTGCGGCGTCGTCCGAGTGGGGTATGCCCGGCCCGCGCCGCATCACCGCCACATTCGCGCATGAAAAAAGCAGTACTGCTGGCCGCGGTTGCGGCAGGGTTGGCCGCGGGGGCCGCGCTCGGCGTTTTTGTGCCGCGCTGGCTGGCGTCGCCCGCCCCGACCGCCCAGGCCGTCTCCAAACCCGCTCCCGCCGCCCCGGCCCGGGTGGCCGTTGCCGCCGTCCAGGAAGTCCCCTTCGCGCGCGGGCTGTCGGCCGTCGGCAGCCTGCGTTCCGATGAGTCGGTCGTCCTGCGGCCGGAAGTGGCCGGGCGCATCCAGTCCATCGAATTCAAGGAAGGCCAGCCCGTCAAGCAGGGCCAGCTCCTGATACGCCTGGATGACTCCGTGCCGCGCGCGGAACTGGCGCAGGCGCGCGCCAACCTGACGCTGGCGCAAAGCCATTACCGCCGCGCCGTCGAACTGCAGGGCAAGGGCTTCGTCAGCCAGCAGGCGCGCGACGAGTCGGCCAGCACGCTCAAGGTCCAGGAAGCCGCTGTGGCGCTGGCGCAGGCGCGGCTGGACAAGATGACCATCTCCGCCCCGTTTGCCGGCATCGTCGGCCTGCGCAGCGTGTCGGTCGGCGATTACGTGAACCAGGGCCAGGACCTGGCGCCGCTCGAAGCGATCGACCCCCTGAAGGTGGACTTTCGCGTGCCCGAGATGTATCTGAGCAAAGTGGGCGTGGGCCAGCAGTTGACCCTGCGCCTGGACGCGCTGCCCGGGCAGGAACGCCGGGGGCTGGTGTACGCCGTGAGCCCGCTGGTCGACGCGGGCGGCAGGTCCATCCTGCTGCGCGCCACCGTGGCAAACCAGGACGGCGTGCTGCGGCCCGGCATGTTCGCCCGGGTGCAACTGCTCTTTAGCGAGGACAAGGCGCTGGTCGCGCCCGAGGCCGCGCTATCGCCGTCGGGCGAAACGCAGTACGTTTACCGGGTCGAGAACGGGGTGGCGAAGCGGCGCGAAGTGACCATCGGCGAACGGCGCGAGGGCCGCGTCGAGATCCTGACCGGCGTGGCCGCCAATGACATGCTGGTGGTTTCGGGCCTGCAGCGCGTGACGGATGGCGCGCCCGTCACCATCGTGGGCAACGGCTCGTAGCGCCGGCCCTTCCACACTTTCAGCGGTAGCGCCATGCGTATCTCGGAAACCTGTATCAAGCGGCCGGTGTTCGCGTCGGTCCTGTCGCTGGTCATCGTGCTGATCGGCCTGATCTCGTATTCGCGCCTGACCGTGCGCGAATACCCCAAGATCGACGAGCCCATCGTGTCGGTGGACACCACCTACAAGGGCGCGTCTCCCGAGGTGATTGAATCGCAGGTGACCAAGCCGCTGGAAGACCAGTTGGCGGGCATCGAGGGCGTGGACGTCATGACCTCGCGCAGCCGTTCCGAACGCAGCCTCATCAATATCAAGTTCAACCTGTCGCGCGACCCGGATGCCGCGGCGGCCGAAGTGCGCGACAAGGTGTCGCGCGCGCGGCGCTTCCTGCCCGACGAAATCGACGAGCCCATCATCGGCAAGGTCGAGGCGGACTCCCAGCCCATCATCTACATCGCGGTGGAGTCGGGTTCTTTTTCGGCGATCCAGACGTCCGACTACATCAACCGCTATATCAAGACGCGCCTGTCGGTGTTGCCGGGCGCGGCGGAAGTGCGTGTCTTTGGCGAGCGCCTGCCGTCCATGCGCATCTACGTGGACCGCGACAAGCTGGCGGCCTACGGCCTGACGGTGCAGGACGTGGAGGCTGCGCTGCGCAGCCAGAACGTGGAAATTCCGGCGGGCCGCATCGAGTCGCGTGCCCGGGAATTCTCGGTGGTCTCGGCGACCGACTTGCAGACCCCCGCCCAGTTCGAGGACGTGATCGTCGCCAACGTGAAGGGATACCCGGTGCGGCTGCGGGACGTGTCCAAGGTGGAGATCGCCGCCGCCAATGACCGGATCCTGTCGCGCTTTAACGGCAAGCCGGCCATCAATATCGGGGTCACGCGGCAGTCGACCGCCAACCCGCTCGAACTCTCCAAGGCGGCGCGCGAGGAAGTGGCGCGGCTGAACGAAACCCTGCCTGCGGGCATGAAGCTGAACATCGCCTACGACTCGTCGGTGTTCATCGAGCGTTCCATCGATTCCGTGTTCCACACCATTCTCGAAGCCATTGTCCTGGTGGTGCTGGTGATCTTCTTTTTCCTGCGCAATCTGCGCGCCAGCATCATTCCCATCGTCACCATTCCGGTGTCGCTGGTGGGCGCCTGCGCCCTGATGTACCTGTTCGGCTTTTCAATCAACACGCTGACGCTGCTGGCCATGGTGCTGGCGATCGGGCTGGTGGTGGACGACGCGATCGTGGTGCTGGAGAACATCTACCGCCACATCGAGGACGGCATGCCGCGCAAGGAAGCGGCGCTGCGGGGGTCGAAGGAAATCGGCTTCGCGGTGGTCGCCATGACCATGACGCTGGTCACCGTGTATGCGCCGCTGGCCTTCGCCACGGGCCGCACGGGCCGGCTGTTCATCGAATTCGCGCTGGCGCTGGCGGGCGCGGTGCTGGTGTCCGGCTTCGTGGCGCTGACGCTCACGCCCATGATGTGTTCGGTGCTGCTGCGGCACGAAAGCAGCCACAGCCGCTGGTACAACCTGATCGAAGGCTGGCTCAACGCCATGAGCAATGGCTACCGGCGCATGCTGGGCGCGTCGCTGCGGCATCGCTGGGTGGTGGTGGTGATCGGGCTGGCCGTGGCGGCGGGCAGTGGCGTGCTGTTCAAGGTGGTCAAGAGCGAACTGGCGCCGGTCGAGGACCGCGGCGTGGTGTTCGGCCTCGTCAGCTCGCCCGAGGGCGCCACGCTGAACTACACGCTGGACAGCATGCTGGGCATCGAAAAGTTCTATGCCGACATCCCCGAGGCCAGCGGCAGCCAGGTCACCGTGGGCTTTCCGACGGTCACGGACGGCACCGCGATCCTGCGCCTCAAGCCCTGGGAAGAACGCGAGCGCAAGCAGCAGACCATCACGCAGCAGTTGCAGCCGCAGTTCGCGTCGCTGCCGGGCGTGCGCGCCTTCCCGACCAATCCGCCGTCGCTGGGCCAGTCGGCGCGTTCCAAGCCGGTGGAATTCCTCATCATGAGCCAGGCCTCGTATGAAGAGCTGGCGCGGCTGACCGGCATCTTCCTGGCCGAATTGCGCAAGTATCCGGGGCTGCTGAACCTGGACACCGACCTGCGCCTGAACACGCCCGAGCTGCGCGTGCGCGTGGACCGCGACAAGATGGCCGACGTGGGCGCCAACGTGGACGTCGTGGGCCGCACGCTCGAATCCATGCTGGGCGGCCGCCAGGTCACCCGCTACAAGGACGAAGGCGAGCAATACGATGTGATCGTGCAGGTGACCCCGCGCGACCGCGCCAATCCCACCGACATCTCGGGCATCTACGTGCGCGCGCGTGACGGCAGCATGGTCCAGCTGGACAACCTGCTGGGCGTGCACGAAGGCGTGTCGCCGCAGTCGCTCAACCACTTCAACCGCCTGCGTGCCGTGAAGATCGACGCGGCGGTCGCGCCCGGCTACGCGCTGGGCGAAGTCCTGGAGCACATGCACCAGGTGGCGCGCGAGGTCCTGCCCAACACCATCATCACGGACCTGGACGGCCAGTCGCGCGAGTTCCGCGATTCGTCGGGCAGCATCTACCTGGTCTTCGCGATGGCGCTGGCCTTCATCTACCTGGTGCTGGCCGCTCAGTTCGAGAGCTGGCGCAATCCATTCATCATCATGCTGTCCGTGCCGCTGTCCATGACCGGCGCGCTGCTGGCGCTGTGGCTGACGGGCGGCACGCTGTCGATCTACAGCCAGATCGGCCTCATCACGCTGGTCGGGCTGATCACCAAGCACGGCATCCTCATCGTGGAATTCACGAACCAGCTCCGCGACGAGGGCAGGGAACTGTACGAAGCCGTGGTCGAAGCCAGCGTGCTGCGCCTGCGCCCCATCCTGATGACGACCGGCGCCATGGTGCTCGGCACGGTGCCCCTGGCGCTGTCGACGGGGGCGGGGGCCGAATCGCGCCAGCAGATCGGCTGGGTTCTGGTCGGCGGGCTGATGCTGGGTACACTACTGACCTTGTTCGTCGTGCCGGTGGCCTACACGCTGATTGCCGCCGCACGCAAGAAGCCAGGCAAGACCGGCAGCGAAGCGCCTCATGCGCACACGCCGCCCGCCTCGCAGCCCCAAGCGTCGGAATAGTGAGTTATGCGCCAGATCATCTTTGACACGGAAACCACCGGACTGGACCCTGCCCAGGGCCATCGCATCGTCGAAATCGGTTGCGTGGAGATCGTCAACCGCACGGCGACGGGCAACAACCTGCACATCTACCTGAACCCGGACCGCGACAGCGATCCCGAGGCGCTGGCGGTGCACGGCCTGACCACCGAATTCCTGTCGGACAAGCCGCGCTTTGCCGAGATCGCCGACGAATTCGTCACCTTCATCCAGGGCGCCGAACTGATCGCGCACAACGCCGCGTTCGACGTCAAGTTTTTCAACGCCGAACTCGCGAAGATCGGCCGCGGCCCGATCACCGACTTCTGCGAAACCGTCACCGATTCGCTGCTGCACGCGCGCTCGCTGTTCCCCGGCAAGCGCAATTCGCTGGACGCGCTGTGCGACCGCTTCGGCATCTCGAACGCGCATCGCACGCTGCACGGCGCATTGCTCGACTCGCAGCTGCTGGCGGAAGTCTGGCTGGCGATGACGCGGGGCCAGGACGCGCTGCTGATCGACGTGGACGACAATGCCGGCGCCAGCAGCGGCGGCGTGGTGCTGGCCAGGTTCGACGCGTCCGGCCTGCCGGTCCTGAAGGCCAGCGCCGAAGAACTGGCCGAGCACGACGCCTATCTCGCCGCCCTGGACAAAGCCGTGAGCGGCGAGTGCGTGTGGCGCAAGCTCGAAGCGCCCGTGGCCGCGCCGGCTTGAAGTTTTTAAGGGGCGGCTTGCACGCGTATAAAAATCCGTGCTATTATTTCGCCTCTTTCGGGGTGGTTAGCTCAGTGGTAGAGCACTGCCTTCACACGGCAGGGGTCACTGGTTCGAACCCAGTACTACCCACCAAAGACCTTCCAAGGCTGTCTGGCCTTTGAAGCGCCCCAGAGAAGCAATGCCCGTATCGCACACAGTTTTATCGCGGCGCCGGTGTTGTTCTTCTTCGGGCAATAAGCAAAAAGCCAACCTTCATCGGTTGGCTTTTTTGTTTTTGATTCATTAACCTTCTTCTGATCTGCCGCAAACCGGCCCTTTCCGGTTGCGCCAAGCCTGTTCCACGCCTGTCTATCATTAATAAGACGGCGATTGATCGCCAGGGTCGATCGCCAGGATTGACCGCAAAACAGGAGAAGGCCATGGGTCCGCATACCAACACCATGCTTATCATCATCGTCACTGGCGTGGCGCTCATGTTGATCGGCTTCGGGTTTCGTGACCGCAATCTTGGCATGACCTTGATGGGGCTGGGCCTGGTCACCGCCATCGGCGCGATCATTTACAAGGCTTACATCACTTTCTATTGACGGCCCGCCTGTCTGGCGGCGTCAGCCGTTTTGCGCCTGCTGCCGGGCAACCCGCGCCAGCAGGGTGTCGAGCTGGTTCGCAAACGCCTTGCGGTCGGCCTGGCTGAACGACGACGGGCCGCCCGTGTCCACGCCGCTGGCGCGCAGTTCTTCCATCATGTCCCGCAGCGCCAGACGTTCCCGGATGGTTTCCGGCGAATAGCGTTCACCGCGCGGGTTGAGGGCCATCGCCCCTTTTTCCAGCACCTGCGCGGCCAGCGGGATGTCGCCGGTGATGACCAGATGGCCTTCCTGCACGCGCTCCGCGATGTGCGCGTCCGCCACGTCGAAGCCGCGCGGCACCTGCACGGCCCGGATCAGCGGCGACGGCGGCGTGTAGAGCGCCTGGTTGGCCACCAGCGTCAAAGGCACCTGCCAGCGCTGCGCGGCGCGGTACAGGATGTCCTTGATGACGGCGGGGCAGGCGTCCGCGTCGACCCAGATATGCATCGCGCTCAGGCGCCCAGCGCCGTCTGCAGCGCCTCGGCCACGATGTCGTTGGTGGATACGCCGCGCTCGGCGGCGGCGGCGCGCAGCTTGTCGGCCTGCGCCTGGGACAGTTTCAGCGGAAACGGCACCAGGCCGGCGGCCTGGTCGAGCTTGCGCTGTTCGCGGCGGTCGGGCGCCTGCGAAGCGGCGCCAAAGCGGTCCGGCGTGGCGGCCTGCTTGAGCTGGCCGGCCAGCTTGAGGGCCTGGTTCTTTTGGAGGTCGAATTTGTTCATCGGAATTCCTGAAATGGAGCGCCATCATAAGCGCAACGGCCTCATTGCGGCTTGCCGTGCTCCAGGGCGGCGATGCCTTCCTCGGCGCCATCGTGCAGGGGCACGCTCAGGCCAAGCCGGGCGGTGGCCACGGACACCTGCGATCCCTGGGTCGAGCCGGCCGCCAGCAGGTCCTGCCCGGCCTGGTACACGGCGCGCACCACCACCAGCGCCTCGTCGCGCGTCAGGTCAGTGGTGGTCAGCATCAGCGCGGCCATGCCCACGGTGGGAATGCCTTCCGGCTGGTTGGGATACGTGCCCGCCGCGATGTCCAGCGGCATCAGCACGCTGTCGCCGGATGTCAGGGTCTTGATGGCGGCCAGGTCCAGGGGCAGCAGCTTGAGTTGCGCCGGAATCAGCGCGTCCCGCAGCGGCGTGGCCGGCACGCCGATCACCTGGGCGGCGGCGTCCACCGCGCCGGAGCGCAGGAGCGGCAGGGCCGCGACGAACGGGGTGTCCGACACCTGAAAATCGCGGCCGGCCTGCAGTCCATGCGCGGCCAGCACGGTTTCCAGCGTGGCCCGCACCGCCGAGCCCTCCGGACCCAATGCGATCGTCTTGCCCTTCAGGTCCGCCACGCCGCGCAGCGCCGGGTCGTCGCGCACGACGATGTGGACCATTTCCGGATACAGGCTGCCCAGCGCGCGCAGGCTGGTGAACGGGCCTTGCCCCGCGAACGGGCCCTTGCCCTCGTAAGCCATCCGGGCCGTGTCGGCCTGCGCCAGTCCCACCACGGCGTCGCCGCTGCGCAGCAGCGCGATGTTGTCGGCGCCGCCGCCGGTGATCAGGGGCGACACGCGAATCTGGCGCGCGCGCGCCACCTCGCTCAGGGCGCGGGCAAAGGCCAGGTATTCGCCGCGGTCCGGGCCGCCGGCCAGGGGATAGCCTTGCTGCAACCGGGCCAGCCGGCCGTTGATGCGGGCCACCGAGCGCTCCAGTTCCTGCTGCACCACATGTTGCGCCGTGCTGGACGCGCTGTAGGTCACCGAATGCGTGATCTGGTCCAGCGTGTCCAGGAGCTGGCGCGTCACCGGGGGCGGCGCGCCCGTGTCCAGCGAGGGCGCTTCGGCGGCCTTGAACCCGGCAGGCGTCACAAGCCGCCAGTCGCCTTCTTCTTTGCGGTAAATGGCGCTGGCGTGGGCGACGATGCGATCGCCGGCCTGGTTGCCGCCGGATTTCACGCCGCTGATGCTGCGGGGGCCGGCGCCCAGCAGCGTCACCAGCGAGGCCGCGCCAGGCTGGTCCCACGCGCCCAGCGAGACATCGCGCGCAAGCTCCAGTTCGACGTCGAAATAGACCACGCGCCGGGTTTCGCCGGCCGGCGCGGTGCTGTCGGATGCCGATCCCATGCGCCGGAGGTCGGCGATGCGGAACAGGCCCTGCCCATAGGTGGCGTCCAGGCTGCGCTCGACGTCGGCGCGCAGCGCGTCCGCGTCCGGCGCGCGGCTGCAGGCGGCAAGCAGCACGCACAGCAGGGCGATCAGCAGTCTTTTGAACATGGCTAAATCCCTCCCACGAAAGGCAAGGAGATCAGCGTGCTCAGGATGATCACGTTCAGGATGTCGATCAGGAACGCGCCGGTGACCGGGACCACGATGAAGGCTTCGGGGGCGGGACCGTGGCGGCGCGTCAGCGCCTGCATGTTGGCGATGGCGGTGGCGGTCGCGCCCAGCGCGAAGCCGCAGAACGCCGCGGACATGATCGCGGCCTCGTAGTCGCGCTTGAGCATCCGGAACACGACCCAGGCGGCGTACAGCGCGCAGAACAGCGTCTGCACCACCAGCATCAACGCCAGCGGACCGGCCAGGCGGGCGACGCTGGAAAGGTCCAGCGTCATCATCGTCATGCCCAGGAACAGCGACAGCGAGATCGTTCCGATGATGTCGGTGGCGCGGTCGTCCAGCTTGATGCCCACCAGCGGCCCGGCGTTGCGGATCACCACGCCCGTGGCCAGGCACCACAGGAAATTGGGCAGGCTGACCGGAGCGTCTTCCACCATGGCCGCCAGGAAGCCGCCCACCACCAGGCAGACGAAGGCCGCCGTCAGGGACAGGATGAACGTCCCGGGCGTGGGCGGCGTTTGCGCCTCGTCCTGGTCGACGGCCTGTTGCCCTTCGGCCGCCTTCTGATCCAGGCCGCCCGACACCTTGTGCCGGCGCATGATCCATTCCGCGACCGGTCCGCCGACGACGCCGCCCAGCACCAATCCCAGCGTGGCGGCCGTCATGGCCAGCGGCATCACGTCCTGGATGTTGTTGAAGTCGGCAAAGCGCGTCGCGTAGGCCGCGCCGGTGCCATGGCCGCCCACCAGCGTGATCGTGCCGCCCAAGAGGCCCATGAGCGGATGCATGTCCAGGAGCCATGCCATGCCCAGCCCCACCGCATTCTGCAGCACCAGGAAAGGGATCAGCGCCAGCAGGAAGGCGATGAGCCGGGGGCCGCCCTTGGCCAGCAGCTTGAGGTTGGCCGTCAGGCCGATGCACCCGAAGAACAGTAGCAGCAGCGTGGGCTTGATGCTGGTCTCGAGCGAGACGGCCAGGCCGCCCCAGGTCGACAGCAGGTAGGCCAGCACCGCAAACAGCAGGCCCCCCACGATGGGGTCGGGGATGCTGTAGCGCCCCAGGATGCCGATCCGCGTGGTCATGACCCGTCCGACGACGAGCACCAGGCAGCAGGCGAGGAAAGATTGGACGGGCGAAAGGGAGATCATACGAACCTTCGCGCCCCGTCGGGGCGCAGCAAGTCAGGCTATACAAACCATTTGCTGCCGCATCGCTCGCGGACTGTGAACCTATCTTACGACCAGCCAAGCCCCGCTGTACACGGGAAAGGCGCGACGCCTGTTGTCGCGCTACGCGCCGGCGCGCGCCAAGGGAAAGGCGCGTGACATGTAACTGGCGCCCGGTCCGTAGCCGGCCAGCTTGCCAGCCAGCCCGGCGGCGCCGGCCGTAACCGGCGCATAGCCATGGCGCAGCCAATAGCCCGTTGCGCCGGGCAGCGACACCAGGCTCGCGCGCGCCAGGCCGCGCTGCATCGCCCGATCGGCGGCCGTGCGCACCAGCGCCTGGCCCACGCCCAGGCCTTGCGCCGCCGGCACGACCGCGCAGTCATGCAGGAACCAATGATCGGCCTGCGCCGGCAGCGAAGCCAGCGGCTCGTCCAGGGCGGGCGGCAGTCCGGCGTCCCAGGGATAGGAAATCAGATAGCCCAGCAAGCCGCCGGACGTATTCGCCCCGTCCGGCCGGGCGACCCAGCAATAGTGCGGCGCAAGGGCGAGGCGGTTCAGGAAGAAGTCCGCGCCTTCCAGCAGAAAGCGCGGATAGGCGAGGGCCTGGGCCTGGAGGATGGCGTCGACGTCGCTGGCCAGCATGGGACGGACTTGGTATTGCATGACGATCCGAAGACAGGAAACAGAAAACAGAAAACAGATACCAGCAAATGGCCCGCCATTTTAATGACCGGCCTTGATGACCAGCCTTGATGACCGGCCCGGCAATCGCATTTCATGAAAATTCGACGAGGCCCTGCGCATACTGCATCGCATCCCGCAGCGCATTTCGTGTTTTCAGAGTCTCATGCATATCCAGTTCCGGTCCGACCCGCCAGCGCCGCAGGTGCTGGCCAAATCGTTGCCCTTGAGATCGGTATGGCCGCCGCAGGCGGCCGACGTTCCGTACGACACCCGCGTCACCTGCGTGATCCCCTGCCTGAACGAGTGCGAGAACCTGCGCGTGCTGCTGCCGCTGCTGCGTAATCGGCTGAGCGCGCTGTGCACCAGTTGGGAGATCATCGTCGCCGACGACGGCAGCACGGACGGCACGGAGGCGTTGATGGCCGAATGGACCGAGCACGACGGGTTCCGCCATGTGCAGCTATCGCGCAATTTCGGCAAGGAGGCCGCGCTGAGCGCCGGCCTGCAAGCGGCCAGCGGCCAAGTGGTGATCTGCCTGGACGCCGACCTGCAGCATCCGCCGGCCCTGATCGAACAGATGCTGGCGCGCTGGGCGGCCGGCGCCGAAATGGTTTACGCCGTGCGCCAGGACCGCGCCGATGAATCCTGGCTCAAGCGCTCGGGCGCGCGCTGGTTCTATACGCTGCTCAGCAACGCGCGCGGCGTGCAGGTGCCGCCGCATGCCGGGGACTTCAGGCTGATGGACCGTGGCGTGGTCGACGCGCTGATCGCGCTGCCCGAACGCACCCGCTTCATGAAGGGCCTGTACGCCTGGGTGGGCTTCAAGGCCGAGGCGCTGCCGTACACCCCGGATGCGCGCATGCATGGGACCAGCCGGTTCAGCCGCCTGCGCCTCTTCCGGCTGGCACTTGACGGCCTGACCGCGTTCACGACGTGGCCGCTGCGCATGGTCAGCCTGGTCGGCGTCGCGTTTGCCGTGCTGGCGCTGGCCTATGCGGCGTTTCTCGTGGGCGATTACCTGATGTCGGGCAATGCGGTCTCCGGGTGGACGACCATCGTCACGGCGGTGCTTTTCTTTGCTGGCGTCAACCTGATTTCCCTGGGCGTGGTGGGCGAATACGTGGCGCGCATCTTCGACGAGGTCAAGGGCCGGCCGCTGTTCGTGGTGCGGCGCAGCCACGGCCGCCCCGCAGGCAAGGCGCAGGGCTGAACATGGCGGATCTCATCAAGCCGGCGCGCTCTGAATGGGCCCCGCCGGCGGGCCGGCTCTTGCTGGCCGCCGGGTTCTGGCTGGCGTGGCTGGCTTGGCTGCGCCCGTTGACGCTGCCCGACGAAGGCCGCTATGCCGGCGTGGCCTGGGACATGCTGCGCAGCGGCTCGCACGCGGTGCCGCTCCTGGACGGCATGCCGTACTTCCATAAGCCGCCGCTCTACTACTGGCTGACCGAATTGTCGTTTTCGGTGTTCGGGGTGCATGCGTGGGCGGCCCGGGTGCCGTCGCTGCTGGCCGCCTGGGGGGGCGCCTGCGGGTTGTATGTCTTCGTGCGGCGCCATCGCGGCGCGGCCACCGCCAGCCTGACGCTGCTCATCCTCTGCACCCTGCCGTTCTTCTACGGCGGCGCGCAATTCGCCAATCTGGACATGCTGGTCGCGGGGCTCATCACGCTATGCGTGCTGGCGGCGGTGGAGGCCGCGCTGCGGGCCGGACGCGGCGAGCCCCAGCGGGGGATGGCCATGGCCGCCGCCGCGCTTGCCGCGCTGGCGGTGCTGGCCAAAGGGCTGATCGGCCTGGTGCTGCCGGGCGCCATCCTGCTGGTCTGGCTGGCCTGGGAAAGGCGCTGGCGCGGTCTGGCCGCGCTGGTCCGGCCGTCGGCGCTGCTGACGTTCCTGGCGATCGCGGCGCCGTGGTTCGTGCTGATGCAGATCCGGTATCCCGGCTTCTATGACTATTTCTTCGTCTACCAGCACTTCCAGCGCTTTGCCGCCGGCGGCTTCAACAATGCCCAGTCGTGGTGGTTTTATCTGCCGGTGCTGGCTGGACTGAGCCTGCCGTGGTCCCTGTGGGCGGGCGGCATGTTTCGCCGCGCGTTCTGGGCCGAGGGGCCGGCGCGCGCCCTGCGGCGGCTGGCGGCCGTCTGGTTCGGGGTGGTGGTGCTGTTTTTCTCGATGCCGCATTCCAAGCTGATCGGCTACGTGCTGCCCGCGCTGGCGCCGCTGGCGTATCTGCTGGCGGAAGTCATTCTGGCGGCGGGACGCGGCCAGGACGACGCGCAGACGCCGCGGCTGGCGCGCCTGAGCGCGGGCGTCGCCGGCGCAATCTGCGTCATCGCCGTCGCCGTGGCCGCCAACCAGGGACGCGGCAGCGCCGCGCCGCTGGCGCAGGTTGTGCGCGAACAGGCCAGGCCGCAGGACACTTTCGTGTCGCTGCACGCGTATCCGTTCGACCTGGCGCTGTACACGCGCGCGCCCCGGCCGACCTGGGTGGTGGACGACTGGCTCAATCCCGAAGTGCCCGTGCGCGACAACTGGCGCAAGGAACTGTACGACGCCGCGAAGTTCGATCCGGTCACCGGCGAAGAGGTGCTGGTCAGCGCCGCGCAATTCTATGCGCGGCTGTGCGCCGCGCCAGAGGGCGCGCGGTTCTGGATCTGGGGCAATCATGCGGATGGCGAGGTCTACACGCCGCTGCAGGGCGTCAAGCCCGTCGTCGCGAGTGTGCGGCACGCGATGTGGCGCGTGGAAGCGGACGCGGCGCTCAGGCGGCGGGTCTGTGCCGGAACGCCCACAGCCGGCTAGCGACGAAGGTGGCGAACGCCAGGCCGATCAGGATCAGCGCGAGCAGCGTGTCGTAGGGCAGCGTGGTCGCATGCAGCAGCCAGGCGTAGGCGGATTCGTTGATCGCAAAGCCGATGGCTGAAATCAGAAAGAAACGACGGGCCGCGACGGTCCAGGGTATGGGCGAATGTCGAAACGTGAGCCGGTAGTGGCCGCCGAAGGACACGGCGAAGGCGATCAGCCAGCCGATCAGGTTGGCCGCCAGCGGCGGGGCGCCGAACGCTTCGACGCAGCCCACGGCAACGCCCCAGTGCGTTGCCGCCGCGGCGCAGCCGACGGCAATGAACAGGCTGATCTGCCGGATGAGGGCGCGCATGAGGGATGTGTCGGACAGGAAACGAAAGGGGCGTCGATGAACAAACGCGTCGTGGTGTGCGGTGACGATTTTGGCATGAATGCCGCCGTCGATGCGGGCATGATCGCGCTGGCCGGCATGCGGCGCATCAGCGCCGTGAGCTGCCTGACGCTGGGCCCCACGTTCGCGGCCAATGCGCCGCGGCTCGCGGCGCTGGACGTGGACATCGGCCTGCATGTGAACTTCTCGGAGACGTTGGACCCGCATGGCGATCCCATGCCAGCGCTGGGCGCGCTGATCCTGAAGGCCTACGCAGGCCTGCTCGACACGGCCTGGATCGACGCGCAGCTTGCGCGGCAGATGGACGCCTTCGAAGCCGCATTCGGGCGCGCGCCGGATTATGTCGACGGGCATCAGCACGTGCATCAGCTTCCCGGCATCCGCGGGCGCATCCTGGACCTCCTTGCGCGGCGCTACGGGACGCGCACGCCCTGGCTGCGCCAGACCGCGCCCGGCATGCTGTGCGGCATCCCGCTGAAAGAATCGCTCAAGGCGCGCGTGATCGGCGCGCTGGGGGCGCGCGCGCTGGCGCGCGAGGCCCGTTCGAGCGGCGTGCGGACCAACCGCCGCCTGCTGGGCGTCTATGCCTTCGGTGGCGGTCGGCGCCGCTATGCGCAACTGCTGCAGACCTGGCTGTTCAACGCGCGCGACGGCGACCTTGTGATGTGCCATCCCGCGCAGGGCGACGGGCCCGGCGATGCGCTGGCCCGCCAGCGGCGCGCCGAGTTCGAGGTGCTGTCCAGCCCCAGGCTGGGGGAGTGGCTGACGGCCAATGGCGTGCGCATCGCGCGCCTGGCGTCGGCCGCGCGCGGATTCAGCGCGGATTGAGCGGGCCGGCTATGGCTGCGTCAGACTTTGCAGCAGCCATGCCCCCGCCGGCCCGAGCGCGCGGCGCGTGGACCATACCGCGTCGACGTGGATGTGGCGCGGCCATCCGGGCGCCTTCAGTTCCACGAGCTGATCGCCGCCGAATCGCTGGATCATCCAGCGCGGCAATTCCGTCCAGCCAAAGCCCAGGCTGGCCATTTCCAGCAGCATCAGGTAGCCGGGCGCCGACCACGTGGAACGCGCCGGCGTCGCTTCTTTGTCATCAAGCTCAAAGGTGCTCAGGCGCAGTTCGCGTGCGGCCTTCAGGTGGTCGGCCGTGACGGATGCCAGTTGGGCGAGGGGATGGGACCGCCCCACGCAGAGGACGATCTCGGACCCCTCGGCCAGACAGGCGTGCGCCACGTCCGGCGGATAGCTTTCCTGCGCCGCCATCAGGCCCACGTGCGCGCGGCCCTGCTGCACCAGCGCCACGACGTCCTCGTATTCGGCGATCAGGCATTCGAAGCGCAGCGACGGATAGCGCGCATCGATCTGGCTGAGCATGGCTTCGAAGGTGCTCGACTGGAACGTGTCGGACAGCACGACCGTGAGCCGGGGCTCCAGCCCCTCGGCCAACTGGCTGGCGCTGCGGTTCAGGCGGTCGTTCGCGGCCAGCACCTGCATCGCCTGCCCGAGCAGCACCTTGCCCGCCGGGGTGAGCGCGGGCTGGCGCTGGCTGCGGTCGAACAGCGCCACGTTCAGGTCCACCTCCAGGTTGGCGATGGTCTCGCTGATGGTCGACTGGCTTTTGCCCAGCTTGCGGGCGGCGGCCGAGAACGAGCCTTCGGCGGCAACCTGGGCGAAGGCGGCCAGGGATTCGAGGGAATGGCGCACGGGATATCCGGTTGGCGTTGTATCGGTTTTTCCGATGAATAGCATCTTTATCGTAACGGAAATGTCGCAGACAATGCCGTCATTCCGTAGCAACCGACCGCAGGTGGGTCATGACGCAAGCCAAGAAGACGCAAGCCAAGAAAACCCTCAAGGAACGCTTTCTCCACGCGTTTCTGTTTGAAATCATCGCCATCGGCCTGTGCGCCCCGGTGGCGGCCTGGGCGATGGGCAAGTCCCTGTTTGAAATGGGCGTGCTCACCGCCGTGATCGCCTGGATCGCCCTGGTCTGGAACATGATCTACAACGCCGGCTTCGACCGGATTGAAAACCGCCTGGGCTGGAAGCGCACCTTGCGCATCCGCGTCGTGCATGCGTTCGGCTTCGAATCCGGCCTGATCCTGATCGTGATCCCGCTGGCGGCGTGGTGGCTGGGCATCAGCCTGTGGGAAGCCTTTGTGCTGGACATCGCGCTGGTGCTGTTCTACCTGCCCTACGCGTTTTTCTACAACCTTGCGTATGACCGCGCCCGGCCCCGGGTGATCGGCTGGCTGGCGCGCCGCGACGACGCCGCGGCCGCCCGGGCATGAAAACCTAGCCCTTCTTGCGCTGGTACGCCTGGCTGGCGTCCCGCATGAAGGTCTTGACGGCGGTCTCGTATTGCGTGCCGCTCCGGAAGGCGCCCGAGTGCGAGGCGCCTTCTATCTTGACCAGCCGCTTCAGGTCCGGCGCCACGTTGCGGGCAGCGGCAAAGAGCTCGTCGCTCATGGTGTGGGGCACCACGCGGTCGGCGGTGCCGTGCATGAACAGCATGGGCGTGTGCAGCTGCGCCAGCTTGTCCACCGAGGCGAACGGCTGGGTCACCAGCAGGCTGGCGCCGGGCACCTTGCCCCAGCGCAGCGTCGCCAGCATCGCACCGATGCTGGTAAAGCTGGACTCCACGATCAGCCCCGCGAAATCCGGCTGTTCCGGGCGCGAGGCCAGGTCGATCGCGATCGCGCCGCCCAGGCTGTGTCCGTACACGAAGCGGCGCGCGGGATCGGGCTGCAGCCGCGCCAGCTCCTTCAGCCCTGCCATGGCGTCTTCGAGCGCGCTTTCTTCGGAGGGCAGGCGCGGCGAGGACGCGCCGAAGCCGCGATAGTCGATGGCCAGCATCGAATAGCCCATGCGGCTCCAGCCATCGATGCGAAAGGCGCTGCCGTTCAGGTTCCAGCGCGCGCCGTGCAGGTACAGCACGGTAGGGGCACCCGCCTTCGGACTTTGCAGGTACCACGCGCGCACCTTGTCGCCGTTGTCCAGCGTCAGGTCGTACACCTGCGTGCCGGCGGCGGGCTCGCGCCACCAGGTCTGCGGTTCGGATTGCGGGGAAAAGATGGTCTGGCGCTGCCAGGAGTCCAGTTGCGTGCAGCCCACGACGCTGCCGGCGGCGAGCAGGGCGGCGACGAACAGTCGGCGGGCGGAAAATCGGGGCAGGGCGGGCATGAATGGTCTGACCCTGGAAGTCAGGCTGGGTTCCGGCATCAGCATAACTCGGCGCGGCCGGCGAGGGGGCGGCCGACGGGGCGCGGCCTGCCAGGTGCGGCGTGCGTGCCTCGTCCTTACGCCGCCGCGGGGTGGACCTCGCGCGTCAGCGCCAGCCACGCCTGGGCGGCGTGCGACAGGTAGCCCCCGCGCCGCCACACCAGCACCATTTCCCAATCCGTCCCCGCATCGCGCAACGGCACGCGGGCCACCCCGGCGTGCAGCGCCTCGTTGGCCGTGATGCGCGGCAGGAACGCCACGCCAAGCCCGGCGGCCACCAGCGCCACGATGAAATCGATCTGGCCGCTGCGCGCCGCGATGGCCGGCGAGAAGCCCGCGCGGTGGCATGCGTCCTGGATGATGCGGTTCAGGGCGAAGCCCGTTTCGAACAGGACGAAGGGCGATTCGCGCAGGTCGTGCAACTGCACGGATTGCGCCCGCGCGAGCGGGTGGTCGGACGGCATCAGCGCCACCAGCGGTTCGCGCGCCACGGGCTGCCAGTCGACGTTGTCGGGCACGGGCTGCAGCGACGCCGCCAGTTCGATGTCGCCCGCCATCACCATCTCTTCCAGCCGGCGGCTGCCATGTTCCACGAGGCTGATCTCGATGCGCGGATAGCGGCTGCGAAAGCGCGCGAACATCGGCGCGAACAAGGAACTGCTGCCCAGCAGCGGCAGGCCCAGCCGCAGCACGCCCCGCTTCAGGCCCTTCAGGTCGTCCAGTTCCGCATGCAGGTCGTCGCGTTCGGCCAACATGGTCAGCGCGCGCCGGTACACGATTTCGCCGGCGGCCGTCAGCCGCGGGGGCTGCGCCTGGCGGTCCAGCAGGGGCATGCCGAGCTCGTCCTCCAGCTGGCGCACGGCCTTGCTGATAGTGGGCTGCGTGGCATGGATGACGTTGGCCGCCTGGGTGAAGCCACCCTGGCGGACGACTTCGACCAGGGCTCGCAGGGTGCGCAGTTCCATGGGTATGCCAATGTGGAATGGGGTGGATTCGTCGAATTCATTTTATCTATGGGATGGGCGGGCGTAAAACGTATTACGCAAACCGCAAAACACAAAACCCGCGCCAGGCGCTGGCCCCCGTTCTGTCCCATGTCCCATTTCCGCCCCACCGTCCGCCTGCGCAGCGCCCTGCGCCGCAGCCGCCTGCTGCAGATCGCGCTGATCGTCCTTTTTTCCCTGCTGGGCCAGGCCCTGGCTGCGGCCAGCGGCCTGCCCGTGCCCGGCGGCGTCGTCGGCATGGCGCTGGTGCTGCTATTGCTCGCCACGCGCCGGCTGCGCGTGCGCAATGTCCAGCGCGGCGCGAGCTGGCTGCTGGGCGAAATGCTGCTGTTCTTCGTGCCCGCGGTGATGTCCCTGCTGGACCACCGCGAATTCCTGGGCGTGCTCGGCCTGAAACTGCTGGCCGTCATTCTGCTGGGCACCGCGCTCGTCATGGCGGGCACGGCGCTGACCATCGACCTGTGCTATCGCTGGATGCATCGCCATGTCGGCTGAGTTCAACCTGCTGTTCTGGCCGGCGGCCACGGTCGCGGCCTATGTGTGCGCGCGCCTCTTCTACCGCCGCCATGCCTACTGGTGGACCTCCACCCTGCTCGTCGCGCCCGCGCTCCTGCTGGCGCTGGCGATCGCGCTGCATACGGGCTATCGCGACTACATGGCCGGATCGCACTGGCTGATGGCCATGCTGGGCCCGGTCATCGTGGCGTTCGCGCTGCCGCTCTACGAGCAGCGCGCGCTGATCCGGCGCTATTGGCCGGTGCTGGCGGCGGGCGTCGCGGTGGGCAGCGGCATCGCGGGGGGCAGCGCGTGGCTCCTGGGCAGCCTGTTGGACCTGCCGCCCGACCTGCGGCTCAGCCTGCTGCCGCGGTCGGTGGCCACGCCATTCGCCGTGACGGTTTCGTCCCACGTGGGCGGGGTGCCTGACCTGACCGCTGTGTTCGTCATCGTCACGGGCGTTTTCGGCGCGGCCATTGGCCAGTTCATGTGCCGCCGGCTTGCGCTGCGTTCGGCGCTGGCGCGCGGGGCGCTGTTCGGCATGGGCGCGCACGGGGCGGGCACGGCCAAGGCCCGCGAGCTGGCGGCCGAAGAGGGCGCGGTCGCGGGCCTGGTCATGGTGATGGCGGGCCTGTTCAATGTGCTGGTCACGCCGGCGGTGGTGGCCGGGCTGCTGGCCTGAACGTCCGTCAGTGCAGCAGTTCCAGCACGACCGGATACAGCGAGGCGACCAGCAGCAAGGCCATGCCCACATTGAAGGCGCGGATCGCGGCGGGGCGGTGCAGCACGCGGCGCAGCGCCGTGCCGAACGTCACCCAGATCCCGATGCTGGGCAGGTTGACGATGCCGCAGACCACGGTCGCGATCACCAGATTGGCGAAAAAGCCGTTCTGGGGCGTGTAGGTCGCGACCACGCCCACCGCCATCACCCAGGCTTTGGGATTGACCCACTGGAAGGCGGCCGCCTGCAAAAAGGTGAACGGCTTGCCGCGCGCCTCGCCCTCGTCCAGGGGGCCCGAGTTTGCGATCTTCCAGGCCAGGTAGAGCAGGTAGGCCGCGCCGGCGTACTTCAGCACGCTGTAAAGCGCGGGGGTCTGCTGGAAGACCGAGCCCAGGCCGATGCCCACCAGGAAGATCATCAGCGTGAAGCCCAGGTTCACGCCCAGCAGATGCGGCAGGCTGCGCCGGAATCCGAAGTTCAGGCCCGACGACGCCAGCATGACGTTGTTGGGGCCGGGCGTGATGGAGCTGACCAGCGCAAACAGTGCCAGGGGACCCAGCAGGGAAAGCGAGGCCAGCGGGATATCGGCCCAGTTGGCGGGGAACAGATTCATTTCGGGGTCCTTACGATGGCGCGGCGTCCGCCGGCAATAACGGCGATCACGGCCGCGGCAAACAGGTACGTGGCCGCCTCCACCGTTTCGCCAAACAGCAAGCCAGCCGCCACCACGGTGAGAAAGGGCTGCAGCAATTGCACTTGTCCCACCCGGGCGATGCCGCCGGCGGCCAGTCCGCGATACCAGGCGAAAAATCCCAGGAACATCGAGCCGAACGCGAGGTAGGCGCAGGCGGCCATCACGGACGAGCTGGGCCAGTGGGGCTGTTGCGCGGCCATCCAGGCCACGGGGCCTGCCACCAGGGGGGCGCTGATCGCCAGCGCCCAGCAGATGGTGCGCCAGCCGC
The DNA here is from genome assembly GCF_900156745.1 of Achromobacter sp. MFA1 R4. Taxonomy (NCBI): domain Bacteria; kingdom Pseudomonadati; phylum Pseudomonadota; class Betaproteobacteria; order Burkholderiales; family Alcaligenaceae; genus Achromobacter; species Achromobacter sp. MFA1 R4. The sequence continues at coordinate 2,764,469 of NZ_LT707065.1, forward strand.
CCAGCGTGCGCGAGGCCCGCGCGCCTTCGGCGTAACCCAGGCCGCCCAGCACCACGGCCACGAGCAGCCACAGGTAACCCGCCGTCAGCGTGCCTTCACCCTGGCGCAGGGCATAGGCCGTGACCAGCGCGGCGCCCAAGACGGCCCAGGCCCAGAAGGCGGCCGAGGGCCGCTCGCCGCTGCGCAGGGCGGCAAAGGCGGCGGTGGACAGCGGCAGCAGGCCATTGAACACCGCGCCCTGCGACGCCGGCACCGTCTGCATCGCCAGCGACGACGCCAGCGGCCAGCCGACGACGATGCCCAGGGCGGCCAGGATGACGCCCGGCCACTCCTGGCGGTTGGGCCGGCGGCTGCGGGTCAGCCACAGCAAAGCGATGGCGGGCAGGGCTGCGATCAGCGCGCGGCCCAGGCCCACCAGGAGGGGCGCCAGTTCGGCCACCGCCAGTCGCGTCATGGGCAGCGTCAGCGAAAACACCAGCACGCCCAGGAAACCGTAGCCGTATCCTTCCCAGAGAGAAGACGGGACGGCGGGAGAGGCCGTGGACGTGGGGTAAAGCGCGGGACGGGTCATGACGGCACCGGGGAAAAATGTGTGCATCGCGCCGCCCACGGTTGCGGGCGCGCGGCATTGCTGTCACTCTACGCATAGCTATCGGTACAGTACCGGTACACAATGGCATGTCACTTTAATCACTGGCCTGGTCGAATCTCCATGACAGTTGCTCCGCCTCCCTCGTCTTCCATGCCCTGGCAACCCGTGCGCCAGGCCGATGCCACGCTCGTGGCGCAATTGGCCGACGGCCTGGCCCGCCGCATCGACGAGCAGGGCTTGCGGCCGGGCACGCGCCTGCCGTCCATCCGCAAGATGGCCGAACAGTCCGGCGTCAGCCGCTTCACCGTGGTCGAGGCCTACGACCGGCTGGTGGCGCGCGGACTGGTCCAGTCGCGCCGGGGCGCGGGCTTTTTCGTGAAGGCGCGCAGCGGCCCGCTGACGGCGGTGGCCGCCGCCGCGCCCAGCACGCTGGCCCCGCCCGCCCGGGTGGACATCGCCTGGCTGCTGCGCAGCATGTTCCGCGAATCGAACGCCCCAGGCATGCCGGGCGGCGCGGGGCTGTTGCCCGCCGACTGGCTGGATCCGGACATGGTGGCGGGCGCGGTGCGCGCGGTGGGACGCTCGGTGCGCGCCAACCTCGTCAGCTACGGCAGCCCCCAGGGTTTCGCGCCGCTGCGCCAGCAGATCGCCGCAATTCTGCAGAACGAAGGCGTGCCGGCGCATCCCGAGCTCAACCTTCTTACGACCAACGGCGTCACCCACGGGCTGGACCTGATTGCGCGGCACCTGGTCAAGCCCGGCGACACCGTCCTGGTCGAGGATCCGGCCTGGTTCGTGATTTTCGGCCGGCTGGCCGCCTTTGGCGCCCGCCTGATCGGCGTGCCGCGCGGGCCGGACGGTCCTGACCTCGGCCTGCTCGAACAATTGGCCGCGCAGCACAAGCCGCGCCTTTTCATCATCAATGGCTCGGTCCACAATCCCACCGGCCACACCCTGTCGGCGGGCGCCGCCTATGGCATCCTGCGCATCGCCGAGCGCCACGATTTCATGGTGGTCGAAGACGACACTTACGGCGAGCTGCATCCGGGCGGCGCCATCAAGCTGGCCGCGCTGGACCGCCTGAATCGCGTCATTTTCGTGGGCGGCTATTCCAAGATGCTGGCGGCCAGCCTGCGCGTGGGCTATGTGGCCGCCAACCCCGAACTGCTCCAGAAGCTGGCGGACCTGAAGATGCTGGCCGGCCTGACCTCACCCGAACTGGGCGAACGCGTCGTGCACCGCGTGCTCATGGAAGGGCAGTACAGGCGCCATATCGAACGCGTTCGGCTGCGCGTCGACGACGCGCGCCAGCGCTGCATGAAGGGGCTGCAGAAACTGGGCCTGACGGTGCCGCACGAGCCGCACGCGGGCATGTTCGTCTGGGCCGATTGCGGGCGGGACTCGGAGGTGCTGGCCCGCGCCGCCGCCGACCGCGGCATGCTGCTCGCGCCCGGCACGCTGTTCTCGCCGTCGCAGGCGCCGTCCACCATGCTGCGCTTCTCGGTCTCCATCGCGGACCATCGGGGCATCTGGGCCGAACTGGAAAAACTCTTCGCGCAAAACGGGTCCTACAATCAATAATATGCAGCTGTCTCGCCAAGTCATCGAAGGAAACGTCATGTCCACACCCATCAAGCCCCTGACCCAGAACTTTGCCGTCGCTCCGCAACTGGGGCCCGACGACATGGCCGACGTGGCCGCCGCCGGCTACAAAAGCGTCATCATCAACCGCCCCGATTTCGAAGGCGGTCCGGACCAGCCCACCGCCGCCGACGTCTCGCGCGCCGCGCAGGCCGCCGGCCTGCAGATCGAATACCAGCCCGTCGTGGGCAGCGCCATGACCGCTGCCGACGTTGCGCGCTTCGCTGAACTCCTGCGCACCCTGCCGGGCCCCGTGCTGGCATACTGCCGCACCGGCACCCGCTGCACGAACCTGTTCGCGGCTGCGCAGCAGTTGGGATAAACCCGGCATTGACCCTCGTCAAGCCCGCTGGTTCGGCCTGATGTGAACCCCGCGGCTTTCCGGTAGCATAAAGATTCCTCCAAAACAGGAGCAGGCAAGATGTTCAAGAAGATCCTGATTCCCACCGACGGTTCCCCGCTCTCGGCGCAAGCCGCCAACGCAGGCATCTGCTTCGCGCGCTCGGTCGGCGCCGAAGTCGTCGGCCTCTACGTGACGCAGCCGTTCGCGGCCACGATCGGTTTTGACGGCATGGCCGCGGCCTATGCCATTACCGACGAAGACTACGAAAAGGCCTCCGCCGAGCAAGCCGACAAGTACCTCAAGCAGATCCGCGACCGCGCCGACACCGCAGGCGTCAAGGCCGATACGCGCGCCGTGTCCAATTTCAACGTCGCCGACGGCATCGTGCAGGCGGCCACCGACACCGGCTGCGACCTGATCTTCATCGGCAGCCACGGCCGCAGCGGGCTGTCGCGCCTTTTGCTGGGCAGCGTCACCGCCAAGGTGCTGTCGCTGGCCACCACCGCCGTGCTCGTGTATCGGGTCAAGGAAGAAAAGAAATAATTGCGCCGTCCTGGCGCGCACCGCGCGCCCTTGGCATGCGCCACAGCCCCTCGCAAGAGGGGCTTTTTCATGGGCGCGCCATCGGCCGAGACGTTTGTCCATACCTTGGTCATACCTTGGTATGCCCCGGGCAAACCCATGGACCCGCCAAACCCGCTCCGCAAGGCCGTCGCAGGCTTGTATCTTGCCGCATGGCGCGTAATATTTACGCATCTGCATCCAACCGTAGGAAGAGGCCATGACCCGCAAGACGCGCATCGATCTCTATCGCAATATCGGCATCAGCGCCCATATTGACGCCGGCAAGACGACGACCACCGAGCGCATCCTCTTCTACACCGGCATCACCCACAAGATCGGCGAAGTCCACGACGGCGCCGCGGTGATGGACTGGATGGAGCAGGAGCAGGAACGCGGCATCACCATCACGTCGGCCGCCACCACCGCCTTCTGGAAAGGCATGGCGGGCAACTACCCCGAACACCGCATCAACATCATCGACACGCCGGGCCACGTCGACTTCACCATCGAAGTCGAACGCTCCATGCGCGTGCTGGACGGCGCCGTCATGGTCTACGACGCGGTCGGCGGCGTGCAGCCGCAATCCGAGACCGTCTGGCGCCAGGCCAACAAGTACAAGGTGCCGCGCCTGGCCTTCGTCAACAAGATGGACCGCGTGGGTGCGGACTTTCTGCGCGTGCACCGCCAGATCGCCGAACGACTGAAGGGCGACGCCGTGCCCATCCAGTTGCCGGTGGGCGCCGAAGACCATTTCGAGGGCGTGATCGACCTGGTCAAAATGAAGGCCATCATCTGGGACGAGGCCAGCCAGGGCGTGAAATTCCAGTACGAGGACATCCCGGCGTCGATGCAGGCGCAGGCGCAGGAATGGCACGACAAGATGGTCGAGAAGGCCGCCGAGGCCAACGAAACCCTGCTGGAAAAGTACCTTTCCGGCGAACCCCTCACCGAGGCGGAAATCAAGGAAGGCCTGCGCGCCCGCACCATCGCCAACGAGATCGTGCCGATGCTGTGCGGCAGCGCCTTCAAGAACAAGGGCGTGCAGGCCATGCTGGACGCCGTCATCGACTACATGCCTTCGCCGGTGGACGTGCCCGCCATCAAGGGACACGACCCGCGCGACAACGAAATCGAACGCCACCCGGCCGACAACGAGCCGTTCTCCGCGCTCGCCTTCAAGATCATGACGGACCCGTTCGTCGGACAGCTCGTGTTCTTCCGCGTCTATTCCGGCGTGGTGAAGTCCGGCGACTCGGTCTACAACCCGATCAAGGAAAAGAAAGAGCGCCTGGGCCGCATCCTGCAGATGCACGCCAACGAGCGGCGCGAGATCACCGAGGTCTACGCGGGCGACATCGCCGCGGCCGTCGGCATCAAGGACGTCACCACGGGCGACACGCTGACCGATCCGTCGCACATCATCATCCTGGAACGCATGGTGTTCCCGGAACCCGTGATCTCGCAGGCGGTGGAACCCAAGACCAAGGCCGACCAGGAAAAAATGGGCATCGCGCTGGGCCGGCTGGCGCAGGAGGATCCGTCGTTCCGCGTGCGCACCGACGAAGAATCCGGCCAGACCATCATCTCGGGCATGGGCGAGTTGCACCTGGAAATCCTGGTCGACCGCATGAAGCGCGAGTTCAACGTCGAAGCCACGGTCGGCAAGCCGCAGGTGGCGTACCGCGAAACCATCCGCAAGGCCTGCAACGAGGTCGAGGGCAAGTTCGTCAAGCAGTCGGGCGGACGCGGCCAGTACGGCCACGTGGTGCTCAAGCTGGAACCGCAGGAGCCGGGCAAGGGTTATGAATTTGTCGATGCCATCAAGGGCGGCGTGGTGCCGCGCGAATTCATCCCGGCCGTGGACAAGGGCATCCGCGAGGCGCTCAACGCCGGCGTGCTGGCGGGCTATCCGGTCGTGGACGTGAAGGCCACGCTGTTCTTCGGGTCCTATCACGACGTGGACTCGAACGAAAACGCCTTCAAGATGGCGGGCTCCATGGCGTTCAAGGAGGGCATGCGCCGCGCCGATCCGGTGCTGCTCGAGCCCATGATGCAGGTCGAGGTGGAAACGCCCGAGGACTTCACCGGCAACGTCATGGGCGACCTGTCCTCGCGCCGGGGCATGGTGCAGGGCATGGAAGACATCGCGGGCGGCGGCGGCAAGGTGGTGCGCGCCGAGGTGCCGCTGGCCGAGATGTTCGGCTACTCGACGTCCCTGCGCTCGCTGACGCAGGGCCGCGCGACCTACACGATGGAGTTCAAGCACTACGCCGAAGCGCCGCGCCAGGTGGCGCAGGAAGTGATGGCGGCCCAAGGCATGGGCCGCTGATCGCGGCGATCCGGCCGCGATCTCAGGCGGCGGCTGGGGCCGCCGCCTGGCGCATCCGCGACGACGCCAGCTTGACGCCCAGCAGGATCATCGCGAAGCCGACCCCATGGAACAGCCGGGGCGCTTCGCCCAGCAGCGGCCAGGCCAGCAGCGCCGCGTAGACCGGCACCAGGAACATCGACAGGCCCGCGGTTGCCGGGCCGGCCCGGCTGATCAGCCGGCCATAGACGTAATACGCGCCCAGGCTGGGCACCACCGCCAGGAACAGCAGCACGGCCGCCAGGCGCGGGTCCGTCCAGGGCGGCGCCATGCCGGTCGCGGCTTCGATGCCGGCAAAAGGCGCCAGCGCCACCGCGCCGCCCAGCATCATCGCGGCCAGCCGCGCCCGGTCGGGAACCGCCGGCAACGCCATGCGCTTTTGCAGCACCGTATAGAGCGCCCAGCCCGTCGCCGCCAGCAGCACCCACAGGTCTCCCTGTCCGAACGCCAGCCGCGCCAGCGCCTGGGCGTCGCCACGCGTCAGCACCACCAGCACGCCGCCCAGCGCCAGCACCAGCCCGGCCGCGCGCTGCGCCGGCAGGGGTTGGCGCCAGATCACCGCTTCCAGCAGCGCCACCAGCAGCGGGCTGCACGAAAAAATCAGCGCGATATTGGTGGCGCTGGTGGTCTGGGCGCCGATGTACTGGGGCGCGACCGCCACGCCCATGCCCAGCACGGCCAGCGGCAGCAGCGCGGGCAGGCCGCGCCACAACGCCCGCCGATGTGCGATCAGGGCGGGCGCGGCAATGGGCAGGAGGATGAGCAGGGCGATCAGCCAGCGGCCGAAGGCGAGGAAAACAGGGGGGAGGCCGGCGTCGTGGGCCCAGCGGGCCGCCACCATATTCGAGGCGAATAGCGCGGGGGCCGTGAAAAGCATGGCGGTGCCGGCCAGGCCGAGGCCGGTTCTTGCGGTTGCTGCGTGCGACATGGTTTCCATCCGCGCGGATCGCGCGCGGGCTGCTGCGTTGGAATTGCCGGCGCGGCCGCCGGGTTGTGCCGCAGCGGATGGCGCCGAAATCGGACGGGCGGGATAGATGCCCGTCTTGCAGGAAAGTCTACGGGCTGCCGCGCAAAATAGGTTTCCTGTTTTCCGCCGATTCGCCGTGAATCGGAAAATATCCTTCCGGTAAACTTCGTCGCAGCAGGGATTTTGCCCCCTGATACCCGGAAACCATGCCCACACTGCCCAAAATCGACGACACCGACCGCAAGATCCTGCGCGCCCTGCGCGCGGACGGTCGGCTGACGAACCTCAAATTGGCCGAAACGGTCGGGTTGTCGCCCACGCCCTGCTGGAACCGCGTCAAAGCGCTGGAAGAGTCGGGGGTGATCGAAGGCTATGCCGCGCTGCTGAACCAGAAGGCGCTCGGGCTGCCGGACACGGTCATGATCGAAGTCACGCTGGAACACCACGACGACGACACGCTGGCGCGCTTTGGCGAAGAGATCAGCCGTCTTCCGGAAGTGGTGGAGGCGTTCCTGGTGACGGGCGAGTACGACTACCTCATCAAGGTGGCCGTGGCGGGCACGGAAGGGTACGAGGAGTTCCTGCGCAAGCGGCTGTACAAGCTGCGCGGCGTGCGGCACAGCCGCTCGACCTTCGTGCTGCGCCGCCTGAAGCACACGCCGTCGGTCGAGCCCTGACCGGCGCGGATCAGCCGCCGATGAATTCCTGGATGGCGCCGTTGAAGGCGCGGGGATTGCCCAGGTTCATGCCATGCGAAGAACCCGCGATGTCCACGCGATGGGCCTGCGGCAGCCACTGCGACAGGGCGTCCAGCACGGCCGGGTAGGGCGCGGGACTCAGCGCGCCGCCGATCAGCAGGACCGGCAGCGTCAGGCTGCCGATCTGCGCCGGGCCCAGCGTCTCCGGCCGCTCGTCCACCTGGCCGAAAAGCGTGCCCACGTTGTCGCGCACCATGTCCTTGAACCAGGGCACCATGCGCTGCCAGGTGTTGGGACCAGTCACGGTGTCCACGAACAGCGCCAGCCCCTCTTCGACCTCGCCCTGCCGGATGAGCGCCAGGGCGCGCTGGCGAAAGCCGCCGCGCTCGTCGCCGCCGCCGGGCAGCGGCAGGCCGGGGTCGGCCAGCGTCAGGCTGCGCAGCGCGTCCGGCTGGCGCAGGGCGGCTTCCAGCGCGACGCGGCCGCCGCGCGAATGGCCCACCAGGTGGGCAGGGCCGCCCGCTACCTTGTCGATGAATTCCAGCACGTCGCTGGCGTGCTGGTCGATCGAAAAGCCGCCGCCTTCGCCGTCCCAGGTCTCGGGCCAGTACCGGCGCAGGCATACGGCCAGCACCCGGAACGAACGGCCCAGCGGCGCCATCTGCGATTTCCAGTAACGGCTGTCGGACAGGGAGCCGTGCACCAGCACCAGCGGGGTGCCGCTGCCGTACTCGGTGTAGGACATGGCGTAACCGCCGATGGAGGCGGTTTGCAGAGGCAGGACGGGTTCGGAACGCATGAAGAGTGGGACGTGAAGCCAGGTCCGCATTCTAGCCCGGCAGGGCGGCGGGGCGGGATCGCCGGACGCTGATAAACTCGTCTGCGGTCCGCCGGCGCAGCCAGCCCGCGCGCCCGGTTCATTTCAACGGAGTTCGTATCGATGTCGCCTGAATCCATCGCCGCCCTGCCGGAATCCGCCCAGCGCGTCGCCCGCCTGCTGGTGGAAATGGGGCATGACAAGCCCGTGGTGGTGCTGCCCCAGACCGGCAAGACCTCGGCGGAAGCGGCCGCGGGGCTGGGCTGCGAAGTCGCCCAGATCGCCAAGTCCATCATTTTCCGGCGCGCCGCCGACGACGCGCCGGTGCTGGTCATCGCCAGCGGCGCCAATCGCGTGGATGAAGCCAAGGTGGCGGCGCAGGTCGGGGCGCTGACCAAGGCCGACGCGCGCTTCGTGCGCGACATGACCGGCTACGCGATCGGCGGCGTCTGCCCCATCGGCCACGCGGTCAAGCCCGTGATGCTGCTGGACGCGGACCTGTTCAACTACGACAGCCTGTGGGCCGCCGCGGGCCATCCGCATACCGTGTTCAATCTGACGCCGGCGCAGTTGGCGGACATGACCGGCGCGCCGGTCGCCGACGTGGCGCTGCGCGGGTGACCATCCCGCCCCGGCCGCCCGCGGCGGCGATCACCCCGGGTGTTCTTCCAGCCCGTCGATCAGCACCTGCCGGCGGCCTTTCGAACACGCCTCCACCCGCGCCTGCACCCCATAGACGGCCGCCAGCGCCTGCGGCGTGATCACGTCGGCCGGCGATCCCGCGGCGTGCAGCCGCCCCGCATGGATCATCACGGCCTGGTCCGCGTGCTGCAGCGCCACGTTCAGGTCGTGCAGCACGATGAGGCTGATGAGCCCATGCTCGCGCGTTTCCTGCCGCAGCAGCCGCATGACATGGAACTGGTAATTCAGGTCCAGGGCGGACAGCGGTTCGTCCAGCAGCAGCACGCGCGGATGGCGGATCAGCGCCTGCGCCAGGCCCACCAGTTGCTTCTGCCCGCCGGACAGCGCGTCCAGGTAATGCAGCGCCAGATGCGCGATGCCCAGCCGTGCCAGCAGCCGGTCGATGGCGGGCAGGTCCGCCGGCGGCGCCGCCGCATCGCTGGCGCGGGCCGCCACCAGCACCGACTCGAACACCCGCAGGTGCACGGCCGCCGGCAGGCTCTGGGGCAGGTACACGACGTGGCGGGCGCGCTCGCCGTGATCCAGCCGGGTCAGGTCCAGCCCGTCCAGCGTCGCTGCGCCCGCGCGCGGCCGCAGCAGGCCGGCCAGGGTCTTGAGCAAGGTCGATTTGCCGCTGCCGTTCGGGCCGAGCAGCGCCGTGACCTCGCCGGCAGCCAGCGCCGGAACCGACAGGCCGCGCAGCACGTCCTCGCCGCCATAACCGGCGGTGAGCGACTGCACCGTCAATCCGCCGTGCGATTTGGCGTCGACGGGCCCGGTCATGGCAATTGCCTGCGCAGCACGACGGACACGAAAAACGGAATCCCGACCAGCGCGGTGACGATGCCCACGGGCACCACCACGCCGGGCATGAGATTCTTGGACGCAATCGACGCCAGCGACAGGATCACGGCGCCCACGAGCGCGCTGCCCGGCAGATAGAAGCGGTGGTCTTCGCCGAACAACCGGCGCGCGATGTGCGGCGCCACCAGTCCGATGAACCCGATCGTGCCGACAAAGGCGACCGCCAGGGCCGACAGCAGGCTCACGCGCGCCAGCGCCGACACGCGCAGGCGGCGCACGTCCACGCCGAAACTGGCGGCGCGGTCCTCGCCCAGCCGCAAGGCCGTCAGCTTCCAGGACTGCCGCATGGCCAGCGGCAGCGCCAGGGCGAACGCAAGCGCCATCACGCCGACCGTCGTCCAGCTTGATCGCGCCAGACTTCCCATCGTCCAGAACACCAGGTTCTGCAGGGCTTCGGCGCTGGCCGTGAACTGCACCAGCGACACCAGCGCATTGAAGGTAAACACCATGGCGATGCCGAACAGCACGACGCCCGACGTGTTCATGCCGCCCCATCGGGCGACCGCGTCCAGCAGCAACGCCGCCAGCAGGGCAAACAGGAAGGCATTGGCCGCGATCAGCCAGCCGGCGGGAATGCCCGGCAGCCCGAGCTGCAGCACGATGGCCAGCGACGCGCCGAACGCCGCCGCCGACGACACGCCCAGCGTGAACGGACTGGCGAGCGGGTTGTTCAGGATGGTCTGCATTTCGGCGCCCGCCAGCCCGAGCGCCATGCCCACCAGGGCGGCCATCAGGGCCGAGGGCAGGCGGATGTCCCAGACGATCACGCGGTACGTGGCGTCGGCCTCGGCCGGCCGGACGAAGGTCTGCCAGAGTTCACGCCAGGGCAGGCCCGAGGGGCCGACGGTGAAATCGATCAGCAGCGCAAACAGAATCGCCGCCAGCAGCAGGGCAAGAAGCCCCGCCCGGCGGCGAAGGATGTGGCGGTATGCGCCGGCCGCGCTGGCGGCTTGGCGCATTACTGCAGCAGTTGGAGCCGGCTCTTGGCCGTGGCGGCGGCCGGCGTGGTCGGATAGTCGCGGACGATGCGCTGCAGGGTGGCCTTGGCGCCCGCGCGGTTGTTCAGCTCGATCTGGCTGCCGGCGATGATCAGCAGCGCATCGGGCGCACGGGCGTTATCCGGCGAATTCTGCACCATGGCATTCAGCTGCTCGATGGTGCCCTTGAAATCCTTCAGCGCATAGCGGCTGCTGCCCTGGTAGAACTGGGCGCTGGGGGCGAGCTGGCTGTTGGGATAGAGCGCGGTAAAGGCGGCCAGCGATTCGGCCGCATCCTTGTACTGCCCCTTGCGAAAGAGGTCCATCGCGCCGTCATAGGCGCTCTGTTCCTGCGGATCGCCGGCTGACGCGCCCGGAGGATTCGCGTTGCCCGGCGCGGCGCCCGGCCGGCTGCTGGGCTGCTGGCGCGACACCAGTTCGAGCTGGTCGCGCAACTGGGCGATTTCCTGTTGCAAAGCCTGGATCTGGTCGGCCAGCTGCAACCTGGCGCGCTGGTTTTGCTCGTTCTGCTTCTGCACCTGCTGACGCAGATCCAGGATGGCCTTGCGGGCTTCATCGTCGGAAAAAGCGTGAGCGGGCGCCGTCAGGGCGGCAAGCGCCAGGCCAGTGGCCATGATCAGGGGACGCAGGGACAGAACGTAATCGCGCATGAATATTCCCGGGTATAAAAACAAACGTCGGGACGGCCGGCTGGCCGTCCCGACGCGTGGTAGGGCTCCAGACTAAGCGAAAAGCTTAACGCAGATAGTTGATATCGGCGCGGCGGTTTTCGGCAAAGTCGGCTTCAGACGTACCCGTCGAGCGCGGCTTTTCCTTGCCGAAGCTGATGGTTTCGATCTGGTTGTCGCTGACGCCCAGCAGGGTCATCATGCGACGCACTGCGTCGGCACGACGCTGGCCCAGGGCCAGGTTGTACTCGGCACCGCCGCGTTCGTCGGTGTTGCCTTCGATCTTGATCTTTTGCTGTTGGTGCGCAGCCAGATACTTGGCATGGGTTTCGACCAGGCCACGGTATTGGTCCGACACGGTATAGCTGTCGAAATCAAAGTACACCGAGCGCTGTTGCGCCAGGATGCTTTGGGGGTTGAAGGGATCAAGGATCTGGCCGGAGGCCGAGGATCCTTGGCCAGCGCCTCCGCCCTGACCCGCTTTATCGTCGAGAGGGACGGAGCTGCAAGCCGCCAGGGTGGCGGCCAGAGCGGCGATGGTTAGGCTTTTGGCAATGCGCGACTTCATGATAGTTCCTTTGCAAAGAGAGTCACACGTGTTATCGGGTAAATGGGCCCCAAGTCGGTTCACGTATTTCCCCGTTCAGTACCGAAAGCGTCTGTCGTACGCGTCCATCGCTTGAAACACCTGCAAGCACGCTACGGCCATTTTGGATGGCGGCGTAGAGGACTTGCATGCCATTGGGCGCAAAGCTCGGCGACTGATCGTCACGACCATCAGTCAGCAAAGTCTCGGCGCCAGTGGACAAGTTCAGGGATGCGATTCGAAACGCGCCGTCTCGTCTTGCAACGTACAGCAGCGTCGATCCGTCGGGGGAAATTCGGGGTGAGATGTTGTAACCACCATTAAACGTGAGACGGCGGGCCTCGCCGCCTGTCGAGCCGGTTTGGTAGATTTGCGGCCCGCCGCTGCGGTCACTCGTAAAGATAATGGAAGCCCCATCGGGCGTAAAGCTCGGTTCGGTGTCAATGCCGGGAGAACGCGTAACTCGGGTCGGATTCGAGCCGTCCGCTGCATTAACGACGTAAATTTGCGACAAACCATCACGCGTCAGGGCGACGGCCAGCTTGCTGCCATCGGGCGACCAGCCGGGGGCGCTGTTGTTGCCCTTGAAGTTGGCGACGGGCGCGCGGGCGCTGGTGGCCAACGTGTGCACGTAGACGACAGGTTTGCCGGATTCGAAGCTCACATAGGCCAACTTGGAGCCATCGGGCGACCAGGACGGCGAGATGATCGGCTCGCGCGAGCGCAGGGCAACCTGGGGATTCTGGCCGTCGGCGTCAGCCACCTGCAGTTCGTAGGTGGAGCCCTTCTTCAGCACATACGCGATACGCGTCGAGAACACGCCGCGAACGCCGGTGATCTTCTCGTAGATGCGGTCTGCGATCTGGTGGGCAACACGGCGCAGTTCCTGCTCGGTGCCCGAAAACGCCACGCCATCCAGCTGCGACTTCTTGACCGTGTCGGCCAGGCGATAGCGCACGTCGTAGCGGCCGTCGGCGCCGCGGGTGATGCTGCCGTAGGCGATGAAGTCCGCGCCCTTGCCGCGCCAGTCGTCGTGGGCGATCGGGGAGTCCACGTTCAGGCCGGAGCCCGCGGCGTTGATCAGGCGGAATTGTCCGGTGCGGGTGAGGTCGGCGCGGATGACTTCGGCCAGCGCGCGGCCATGGGTGTCGTCGACGGCAAAGTCCGCGATGGCCACGGGGTACTGGGTAGCGCCGGTGCCGGAGATATCGACACGCAACTGGGCATGGGCAGGCTTCATGGCGATCAGCAAGGCCAGGGCCGCCATCAGCAGCGCGATGCCGTACGCTCTCCAGAGCGTGGCGGGGGGCACTCGTCGACTATAAGCGGGAGTCATGTTCGTCAATCTCCTGTCAGTCATACATTCTGTAGACAACGTCAATAATGGGTTCGTAGCGGCCCGTCGAGGGCTTCGGGAACGGGTTGCAACGGCGGATGCCCGTCTCGACCGCGCGGTCGAAACCGGGGTTGCCAGAAGAACTGGTCAACGTGACGCCATTCACCTTCCCGTCAGAGCCTAACTGTACCCGGTATTGCGCCGTGGGATTTCCGGAGCCGCTGCGGGGCGGGGGCGGATAAGCCACCCCGGGTTGCACGCAGGCGCGGACCTTGGCGCCATAGCCGCTGTCGCGTCCGCCGCCCGCCTGGTTGCGGTCGGCAGTGCCCCCGGGGATGCCCGCGGCGCCCAGGGCGTCGTTGCGGAATGCATCCTTCAGGGCCTTGTCCGCGGCGGCCTTCTTCGCGGCGGCAGCCTTCTCGGCGGCGGCTTTTTCGGCGGCGGCTTTTTCGGCGGCAGCCTTTTCAGCAGCAGCCTTTTCGGCGGCGGCCTTCTCGGCAGCGGCCTTTTCGGCAGCCGCCTTCTTGGCAGCTTCTTCCTTGGCCTTTTTCTCGGCAGCCGCCTTCTCGGCGGCGGCCTTTTCAGCGGCGGCTTTCTCGGCGGCAGCCTTTTCGGCAGCCGCCTTCTGGGCAGCGGCCTTCTCGGCAGCGGCTTTTTCCGCGGCAGCCTTCTCGGCGGCCTGGCGTTCCTGCTCCAGGCGCTTCTTTTCCTTCAGTTCGGCCTGCTTGCGCTCTTCTTCGAGACGCGCCTTTTCCTTGGCGGCCTCGGCGGCCTCGCGCGCCTTCTCTTCCTGCTCGCGCTTCTTCTTGGCCTCCTGGATGGCGATCTCGGGATCAACCTCCTCGGTCTTGGCCTGGACTTGCGGCTCGGGTTCGGGCGGGGGCGGGGGAGGCGGCGGCGGAGGCGGTTCGGGCGCCTTTTCGGGCTCCGGCTCGGGCTGCGGCTTCGGTTGGGGTTTGGGCGGTTCGGGCTGCGGCGTGGGCGGCGGCGAGACGGGCGAATTGCCGTCCGCCCAGAGTTCGACCTGGACGGGGCCAGGGTTCTCGGTGTGCCAGTTCACGCCAAAGATCAGGGCGACCAGCAGCAGCAGGTGCACCGCCACGGCCAGAATGAGCGAATTCCGGTTGTCGTTGTTGGGCGGGGTGGCCGGCGGGCCGCTGCGGTGTCGAATTATGGGTGGCGTCATGTGCGGTGCATGCCGGCCGGGCCGGCGGATGGCGGCGCGTTAGCGTTTCTTGGCGGGAGCGGGCTGTTGGGCGGCTGCGGCGGACTGGTCCACCAGCAGGCCCAGGCGGGTGATCCCGTTGGTGCGCAGCTCGTCCATGACCTTTACGACCGTCTCGTAGGGCACCTTGCCGTCGGCGGCGATGACCACCGGGGTTTCCGCGGTAATGCGCGAACGCACTTGCGCCACCAGTTCGGTGCGCGCGATGTCCTGCAGGGTGGCGCCGGCTTCGCGCATGCGCAGCGCGATCTTGCCGTCTTCGGAAATCTGGACTTCCAGCGGTTTGACCGGCACGTCGGAGGCGGCACCCACCGACGGAAGCTGGATCAGCCCGGGCGTGATCAGGGGCGCCGTCACCATGAAGATGACCAGCAGCACCAGCATCACGTCGATGTACGGCACCACGTTGATGTCGGCCTTCATGCGGCGGCCGGACCTGCCGCGCGAGCTTACCGAGGGCATTAGCGCACCTGCCGTTGCAGAATGTTCAGGAATTCATCGACGAAGCTGTCAAAGCGGATCGAAATGCGGTCGATGTCATTCGTGAAGCGGTTGTAGGCAACCACGGCCGGGATGGCGGCGAACAGGCCGATCGCCGTGGCGATCAGCGCCTCGGCGATGCCGGGGGCTACCGAGGCCAGCGTGGCCTGCTGCATGTTCGACAGGCCGATGAAGGCGTGCATGATGCCCCAGACCGTGCCCAGGAGGCCGATGTAGGGGGACACCGAACCGGCGGACGCCAGGAAGTTCAGGTGGGATTCCAGCGCGTCCATTTCGCGCTGGTAAGCGGCGCGCATGGCGCGGCGCGGGCCGTCCAGCACCGCGGTGGCGTCGCCGCTGGCGTTGCCGCGGCGGGCCTTCAGGAATTCGGTCATGCCGGCATCGAAGATGCGGGCGAGGGCGCCTTGTTCGTCGCGGCGCGACGCCACGGCCTGCTGCAGCATGGACAGGTCGCCGCCCGACCAGAAGTCGTCTTCGAAGCGGCGCGTCTGGTCATGGGCCCGTTTGATGGCCATGCGCTTGGCGAAGATGTAGGTCCAGGACATGATCGAAATGCCCAACAGCATCAGCATGATGAGCTGGACCGGCACGCTGGCGTGCGAAATCAGCGAAAGCAACGACATGTCGTTGGTGACTTGCATGGTTATTCCTGAATGAATTCCAGTTTTGCGCGAACGTCGGCCGGCAGTTCCGCCGGCCGCATGTGGATGGCATCGACGCAACAGACTTGGATGTTGCCTTCGGCAAGCAGTTCCCCGTCGCGTTCCGCACGCTGCGCGAAGTGTATCGAAGCGCGGCCCAGTTTGGTGACTCGGCTGCGTATGGTAAGCAAATCGTCCAGCCTGGCCGGTTTGCGGTAGGACATGTCCAGGGCGCGGACGACGAAGAGCCGTTGCTCGCTGGCGGCCAGTCCGGATTGGTTCACTCCCAGATCGCGCAGCCATTCTGTGCGGGCGCGCTCCAGGAATTTCAAGTAGTTGGCATAGAAAACCACCCCGCCTGCATCCGTGTCCTCGTAGTAGACGCGGACTTGCAGGGTGGATTCGGCAGACTTCGGATCGGTCACGATACAGGGTAATGAAGAGGCGGGTCGGGACGCAGGGAAGTCCGTAGCTACTATAGGGTATGTCTGGCGTTCAGGCCGGGTTCAAAGCGTGTCGAGTTTCGTCAGCACGGCTTCAAGCGCGGACTCTACCGGAATCTTGGCCGCTTCGGTTTCCCGCCGGGCCTGCAATTCCACCACACCATCGTTCAGGCCGCGTTCTCCAACTGTTACACGCAGCGGCGCGCCGATCAGTTCCCACTCGGCGAACATGACGCCGGGACGGGCATCGCGGTCGTCAAGCATCACATCCACGCCGCGCGCGAGCAGCGATTCGTAGAGTTTCTGCGCGGTGTCACGCACCGTTTCACTTTTGCCCCAGCCCACCGGGCAGATCACGACCTCGAAAGGCGCGATCGCGCGGGGCCAGATGATGCCGCGCGCGTCGTGGTTCTGCTCGATGGCGGCGCCCACGATACGGGTGACGCCGATGCCGTAGCAGCCCATTTCCAGGACGGCCGGCTTGCCGGTTTCGTCCAGGAAGGTGGCCTTCAGGGCTTCGGAGTACTTCTTGCCCAGGTAGAAGACGTGGCCCACTTCGATGCCGCGCTGGATCGACAGCGTGCCCTTGCCGTCCGGCGAGGGATCGCCCGCGACGACGTTGCGCAGGTCGGCCACCTGTTCCGGTTCGGGCAGGTCGCGGCCCCAGTTCACGCCCTGGGTGTGGAAATCTTCGCGGTTGGCGCCGCAGACGAAGTCGGCCATGTTGGCGACGGTGCGGTCGGCGATCACGTGGACGGGCTTGGCCGTCTTGACCGGGCCCAGGTAGCCGGGCTTGCAGCCGAAATGCTCGACGATCTCGGCTTCGGTGGCGAAACGGAAGCCCGACAGCCCGGGCAGCTTGCCCGCCTTGATCTCGTTCAGTTCGTGGTCGCCGCGCAGGAGCAGCAGCCAGATGTCGACCTTGCCCTTGTCGCCATCGGTGGCCAGGACGATGGACTTGATCGTGCGCTCCAGCGGGATGCCCAGCAGCTTGGCGACGTCTTCGCACTTGGCGGCGCCCGGCGTCGCGACGTCTTCCATGGCCTGGGCGGCCGCGGCGCGGGTCGGGTACAGGCAGGGGGCTTCGGCCAGTTCGATGTTGGCGGCGTAGTCCGAATCCGCGTTGTAGACCAGCAGGTCCTCGCCCGTGTCGGCGATGACCTGGAATTCATGGCTGCGCGTGCCGCCGATGGAGCCCGTGTCGGCCGCCACAGCACGGAACTCAAGTCCCAGGCGGCCGAAAATCTTCATATAGGCGCTGAACATGGTGTCGTAGCTGCGCTGCGCGCCCGCTTCGTCGCGGTCGAAGGAATAGGCGTCCTTCATGGTGAATTCGCGGCCGCGCATCAGGCCGAAGCGGGGACGGCGCTCATCCCGGAACTTGGTCTGAATGTGATAGAAGTTCAGCGGAAGCTGGCGGTAGCTGTGGATTTCATTGCGGGCGATGTCCGTGATGACCTCTTCGGACGTGGGCTGCAGCACGAAATCGCGCTGGTGCCGGTCCTTGATGCGCAGCAGTTCCGCTCCGTATTGCTCCCAGCGCCCCGATTCCTGCCACAACTCGGCCGGCTGCACCACCGGCATCAGCAGCTCGATGGCGCCTGCGGCGTTCATTTCTTCCCGGATGATCGCCTCGACCTTGCGGATGATCTTCAGGCCCAGGGGCATGTAAGTGTAGATGCCGCCCGCGAGCTTGCGGATCATCCCGGCGCGGGTCATCAGCTGGTGGCTGGCGACTTCCGCTTCGGAAGGGGCTTCTTTGAGGGTGTTGATGTGGTAGTTGGATGCGCGCATGTTTAAAGGTGGCAGCAGATACGTATAATCGACCGTAATTGTATTGAATTCGGTGGGGGTGGCCCATGCTTGACCGCGAAGGCTACCGCCCCAATGTCGGCATCATTCTCGTCAACACTAGAAACGAGGTCTTTTGGGGCAAGCGTATCAGGGAACATGCATGGCAGTTCCCCCAGGGCGGCATCAAGTACGGCGAAAGCCCGGTGCAGGCCATGTATCGCGAACTCCATGAAGAGGTGGGCTTGAAGCCCGAGCATGTCCGTATTTTGGGGCGTACACGCGATTGGTTACGTTATAACGTGCCCGATCACTTTGTCCGGCGTGAGTGGCGTGGCCACTATAAAGGACAAAAGCAGATTTGGTTCTTGTTGCGCCTGGTGGGACGTGACAGCGACGTTTGCCTGCGCGCGACGCAGCATCCGGAATTCGATGCCTGGCGCTGGAGCCAGTACTGGGTTCCGCTGGATGCCGTCATCGAGTTCAAGCGAGACGTCTATACCCAGGCGTTGAACGAGTTGTCAGCCATCCTCTTTCGGCGCCATCACGAGACCCGCTACCTGCGCCAACGGGTGCACGGTCAGCGAGCAGCAGAGAATTTGCCCGAAGGAACGGACGGTCATGCGCATATTGTTGGTTGAAGACGAACGGGACATGGCGTCCTGGCTGATGCGCGCGCTCGCCCAGAGCGGGTTCGTCCCCGATCACGCGGCGGACGCGCGCACGGCCGAAGCCTTCATGGCCGGCACCGAGTACGACGCCATCGTCATGGACCTGCGCCTGCCCGACAAGCACGGCCTGGTCGTCCTGCGCGAAATGCGCAACCGCGACGACCGCACGCCCGTCCTCCTGCTGACGGCGCAGGGCGCGCTGCAGGACCGGGTGCGCGGCCTGAACCTGGGCGCGGACGATTTCCTGACCAAACCCTTTGCGCTGGAAGAACTGGAAGCCCGCCTGACGGCGCTGGTGCGGCGCAGCCGCGGCCGCCAGCATCCGCGCCTGCAGTGCGGCTCGCTGTCCTACGACAGCGAAAGCCGCGCCTTCACCCTGGACGGATCCCTGCTGTTCCTGACCCCGCGCGAACACGCCGCCCTGGCGGCGCTGCTGACGCGCAGCGGCTATCCGGTGGACAAGGCGCACTTGTTCGGCAAGGTCTTTACGCATGACAGCGAAGCCAATCCGGACGCGATCGAAGTCGTGCTGCATCGCCTGCGCAAAAAGCTGGCCGGCAGCGACGTGCGCATCGTGACGGTGCGCGGACTGGGCTACATGCTGGAAGGCGTCGCCAGCGAGTCCGCGGAACCCTAGGTGAGCCTGCGGATACCCGGATTGCCGCGCGTCGGCATCCGCGCGCTGCTGATCATCCTGCTGCTGCCGGGCGTGGTGGTGCTGCTGGTCATCGACAGCCTGAACGACTATCGCACCCTGTCGGAAATCACCAACGAAGCCTACGACAGCGCCCTGGTGGAACCGGCGCGCGTGCTGGAGAGCAGCCTGGAATTCACGCCGGACGGCAACCTGCAGGTGGCCACGCCGCTGTATGCGCAGGTCATGCTGGAATCCCGGGCGGGCCTGCGCAAGTATTTCCGCATCGAGGAAATCGATCCTCCCTTGCCCGACGACGCGCCCGTGCCCGTGACCCAGGGCAAGACCTTGCTGGGCATGCCGGAGATGCCGCGTCCGCCGTCCTGGCCGCGCTCGAACGGCCAGCCCATCTTTTACGACGGCGTGTATCGCAACGATCCGGTGCGGGTCGTGTCCGTGGTGCGCGATCTCTATTACCAGGGCCAGCATCGGCAGGTGCTGGTCGTCGTGGCCGAAAGCACCGGCAAGCGCATCGAAGCCGAGAACAGCGCGCGGCGCCAGGAAATCCTGCGCGACGCGCGGATGCTGGCGCTGGTCGTGGTGCTGGTCTGGTGGGGCGTGTCCTGGGCCTTGAAGCCGCTGCGCCGGCTGCAGGCCGACATCCGCGCGCGCCGCTCCGATGACCTGACGCCGCTGGACGCCTCGCGCGTGCCCAGCGAAGTCGCGCCGCTGGTCGAAGCCGTCAACCACCACATCGCCCGTTACCGGCGGGTGCTCGACGAGCAATCGAACTTCCTGGCCGACGCCTCCCACCAGTTGCGCACCCCGCTCGCCATCATGCTGACGCAGGCGCAGTACACGCTGCGCGAACGCGATCCGGCGCGCGCGCGCGAAGGCCTGCGCGCCATCGTCGACCAGCTCGGGCGCACGCGCCGCCTCACCGAACAGCTCCTGTCGCTGGCGCATGCCAACCAGGCTGGCCAGACTCCGCGCCAGTTGCTGGACATGAATGCCGTATCGCGCGAAGTCGTGCTGCAGTACCTGCCGCTGGCGCACGAGAAGCAGCAGGACCTGGGCTGGGTGCAGGCAGACGCCGAAGACGGGCAGGACACGCCCGTGCAGGTGTCCGGCAACGAGGCCGAACTGCACGAGGCCTTGTCGAACCTGGTCCACAACGCCATCCATTACGCGCCGGTCGGCGCCCGCATCACGGTGTCCGTCTGCCCGGTGGAAAACCGCGTCGAGGTCGCCGTGTCCGACAATGGACCCGGCCTGGAACCGGTCATGCGCAAACGCGCCTTCACGCGTTTCGAGCGCGTGGGCACGGACAAGCCGGTGGCGTCCTCGGGCTCCGGTCTGGGTCTGGGCATCGCGCGCGCCTACGCCCGGCGCAACGACGGCGATATCGAGCTGCGCGACGGCGAGCCCAACAGCCAGGGCGGGGTGGGCCTCGCGTCGGTGCTGTGGCTGCCGCTGGCGCCCACTGTCTCACAGTACCCGCGACCTGCCGAGGTCCAGCTCAAGGGCGATCAGTAGCGCCCGCCTTTTCCCGCCTTTCCGCCTTGTTTTTCGCGGCTGTCGCCGCTGCCGATCAGGGATAACCCCCGGATTCAGGAACCCGACAGCGCATAGAAAGCGGATTAGCAGCTTCCTTCCGTAATCTGCGTTCCGGCCTGTCGTCAGGGGCCGGGCGTCGCTCGTTTCGGGCGGCGCATCGCGGGCCGGCGCAGCCCGGCACAAGGAAGGAGGATGGAAGTGCAAAAGACAATCAACAGAAAGGACTATTACGGCGGCGCGCTGATGGTCCTGATCGGGCTGGCCGCGATCTATGGCGGAACCGACTATCACATCGGCACGCTCAGCCACATGGGCCCGGGCTTCTTTCCCGCGGCGCTCGGCGGCCTGCTGGCGCTGACCGGCGTGCTGATCGCGCTGTCGGCGCGCTCGGACGCACCTGCCGCGCCCGCGCCGGCAGAGGGCCATCCCACCGGCATGCCCGACATCCGCGGCAGCGTGTGCATCCTGCTCGGCATCCTGGCCTTCCTGCTGCTGGGCCATTACGGCGGCCTCTTGCCCGCCACGTTCGCCATCGTCTTCATCTCGGCGCTGGGCGACCGCAAGAACACGATCAAGCAGGCCATCCTGCTGTCGATCGCCATGTCCGCGATCGCGGTCGTCGTTTTCTGGTGGGCGCTGCAGTTGCAGCTTCCGCTGTTTCGTTGGGGTTGAAGCGCCATGATCTCTCAAGCTCTGGTAGACCTTTGGTACGGCTTTGGCGTTGCGTTCCAACTGCACAACCTGATGTGGTCGTTCTTCGGCGTGCTGGTGGGCAACCTCATCGGCGTGCTGCCCGGCATGGGCGCGCTGTCGGCCATTTCCATCCTGCTGCCGCTGACCTACGTCATGCAGCCCGTGCCCGCCATCCTGATGCTGGCCGGGATTTTCTACGGCTCGCAGTACGGCGGCGCCATCGGCGCGATCCTGCTCAACCTGCCTTCGCATCCGCCGCACGCGGTCACCTGCCTCGATGGGTATCCATTGACCAAGCAGGGCAAGGGCGGCACGGCGCTGGGCATCACGATGATCTGCTCGTTCTTCGCGGCGTCGGTCGGCATCATCGTCATGATCTTCGCATCGCCCCTGCTGGTCGAGGTGGCGTTCAAGTTCGGCCCGACCGAGATCTTCTCGATCATGCTGCTGGGCCTGCTGGCGGGCGCCACCATGTCGCGCGGCTCGCCGCTCAAGGGCGTGGCGATGACGCTGTTCGGCCTGATGTGCGGCGTGGTGGGCACGGACGTGAACACCGGCACCATCCGCTTCTCGTTCGGCCTGCTGGACCTGTCTGACGGCCTGGAACTGGTCGCGATCTCGATGGGCCTGTTCGGCGTTGCGGACTTCCTGATGAGCGTGAACCGCATGACCATCATCGGCAGCGGCGCCAAGCTGCGCCTGCGCGACATGCGGCCCAGCAAGCAGGAGCTGAAGACGGCCTTCTGGCCCATGGTGCGCGGCACGGCCGTCGGCACGCTGTTCGGCGCCATGCCCGGCACCGGTCCCACCATCACCACGTTTGTCGCCTATGCGCTGGAGCGCAAGATCTCCAAGACGCCCGAGAAATTCGGCACCGGCATGATCGCCGGCGTGGCTTCGCCCGAAGCGTCGTCGCACTCGAAGACGCAGGTCGATTTCATCCCGACGATGAGCCTGGGCATTCCCGGCGACGCCGTGATGGCGCTGATCCTGGGGGCGCTCCTGATCCAGGGCATCCAGCCCGGCCCGCAGCTCATCACCGAGCATCCGGACATCTTCTGGGGGCTGATCGCCAGTTTCTGGGTGGGCAATGTGCTGCTCATGGTGCTGAACGTGCCGCTCATCGGCGTGTGGGTCAAGCTGCTGCAGGTGCCGTATCGCTACCTGTTCCCGTCCGCGCTGTTCTTTATCGCGGTGGGCGTGTATAGCACCCAGAACAGCCTCTTCCAGATATGGGAAGTCCTTGCCTTCGGCGTGATCGGGGCCATCCTGATGACACTGGAGTTTTCGGTGGCGCCCATCCTGCTGGGCTTCGTGCTGGGGCCCATGGTCGAAGAGAATTTCCGCCGCGCGCTGCTGTTGTCGCGCGGTGACCTGGGAGTGTTCATCGAACGGCCCATCAGCGCGTGGTTCATCGGCGCGAGCGCCTTGCTGGTCGCGCTGCAGGTCTGGGCCTACCTGCGTCGCAACAAGGGCAAGAACAAGCCCCAGGTGCCGCAGACCGCCTGATCGCCCGTCTTTCGATGCAGGCGCACACGGCCCGGCTTCATGCCGGGCCGTTTGATTTGTGCGCCAGCATCCCTCATGCTTGGGGTTTTCATCGCTCGCGCGCTGCCACCATGCATATTCTCTTTGCTTGTCCCCATCACGATCCTGATTCCTGGGTGCCTCGCCTCGAGGCCGCCATGCCCGGCTGCCGCATCTCGGTGTGGAATCCCGAAGGCCCGCCGTCCGGCGCGCAAGTCGCCCTGGTGTGGCGTCCGCCGGCCGAGCTCTTCAAGCACGAAACCCAGCTGCAGACCTTGTTCAATCTGGGCGCGGGCGTCGATGCGCTGCTGAAGATGCCGGAGATCCCCCCGCACGTGCGCATCGTCCGTCTCGAAGACGCCGGCATGGCGGTGCAGATGGCCGAATACGCGCTGTATGCGCTGCTGCGCGTCTCGCGCGATTTCGAAGCCTTCGACCAGGCCCAGGCGCGCCAGCACTGGGATACCCGCGAGGGCACGCGCCAGGCCGATTGGCCGGTGGGCGTGCTGGGGCTGGGGCAGGTGGGCGCGCGCGTCGCGCAGACGCTCGCCGAGTTCGGCTATCCGGTGGCGGGCTGGTCGCGCTCGCCGCGCGAGATTCCCGGCGTGCAGTCCTTTGCCGGCGAAGCCGCATTGCCCGATTTCCTGGCGCGCACGCGCTTTCTGGTCAACGTGCTGCCATTGACCCCGGATACGCAGGGCATCCTCAATCGCGAAACCCTGTCGCGCCTCTTGCCCAATGCGCATCTGGTCAACGTGGGCCGAGGGGAGCATCTGGTCGAAGACGACCTGGTGCAGATGCTCGAAGAGGGCGAAATCGCGGGGGCCACGCTGGACGTTTTCCACGAGGAACCGCTGCCCAAGGACCATCCGTTCTGGCATGACCCGCGCGTCCACGTCACGCCGCACATCGCGGCACGCACGCTGCGCGACGAAAGCATCGAGCAGATCGCGGGCAAGGTCGCGCGCCTGATGCGCGGCGAGCCCATCACCGGCGTGGTCGAGCGCACGCGCGGCTACTGAGGCGTCGGCGCCGCGGCTTTCTCCAGCCGCTGGTACATCGAGGGCAGGCGCTGCGACAGGAAGTCCAGCAGGGTGCGCACGGCGGGCATCATGCCCCGCCGCGACGGATAGATGCAGTGCACGATGCCCTCGGGCGATTGCCACTGCGGCAGCACCGGCACGAGCTGCCCGCGGCGCAGTTCTTCCTGCGTCGCGATCGACGGCAGCAAGGCGATGCCGCGCCCGCGCACGGCTGCCTCC
Source organism: Achromobacter sp. MFA1 R4 (assembly GCF_900156745.1). Taxonomy (NCBI): domain Bacteria; kingdom Pseudomonadati; phylum Pseudomonadota; class Betaproteobacteria; order Burkholderiales; family Alcaligenaceae; genus Achromobacter; species Achromobacter sp. MFA1 R4. The sequence continues at coordinate 2,788,537 of NZ_LT707065.1, forward strand.
GTCAGGACGATGAAATCGTTGCACGAGAGCTGCGGCTTCAGTTCGATCTGCACCTCTTCGCCCTTGTCATTGCGCAGCGGCCAGCGCACTTCGTTCTGCGGATCGCTGAAACTCAGCGTGGTGTGCGACGCCAGGTCCTGCGGCGTGTCCGGCGCGCCGTGGCGCTGCAGATAACCTGGGCTGGCCACCAGCGTGCCGCGCGCCGTGCCCAGGTGGCGCACGACCAGTTCCGCGTCCGTGTCCAGCTTGGTGCGGACCCGCAGGGCCAGGTCCACGCCTTCGCGGATCAGGTCCACGCGCCGGTTCGTGACCAGCAACTGCACGGAAATCGCGGGCCATGCATCCAGGAATTCGGGCAGCAGCGGAGCCAGCACATCCTGGGCGATCGACACCGGGCAACTCACGATCACCGGGCCCGTGGGCTCGGCCTGCAATTGGCGCATGGCGTCGTCCGCCGCCCGCGCCGATGCGGCCATTTCCCGGCAGTAGTGCAGGTAGCGTTCGCCGGCGGACGTGAGCCGCAGCCGGCGGGTGGTGCGCTGCAGGAGGCGCACGCCCAGGCTCTCTTCCAGGTGGGAGATCCGGCGGGAGAGGCGGGACTTCGGGATGTCCAATGCCCGCGCGGCGGCGCTGAACCCCCCTTGCTCAACGACTTGGGAAAAGTAGTAAAGGTCGTTTAGATCTTGCATGATTGTTCTATGTTTGGAACGAACAGTTCATCATACCCGTATTTATGTATCTAATTAACCCATCTACAGTGACGCCATGCACAACGGATCTGCCAACGCCGCCGCAGCGGCAAGGCCCCGCCCGATCATCCTGACGGGCTCGGCGGCGACAGGTCCAGCCGCCCGTCCCGGGGCGGTCCCACTGGAGATATTGCAATGAAGACCCTGGTCATCCTTTCCTCGATTCTCGGCGAGCGTTCCAACAGCAAGCAATTGGCCGATCACTTGATCGCGCGCATCAAGTCGTCCAACCCCGCAGCCGCGGTCAAGGTCCGCGACATCGGCGCGCAGCCCATTCCGTATTTCGACGGCAACACCGCCGGCGCTCTCTTCACCCCGGCCGAAGCCCGCACCGTGGAGCAGCAGCGCCTCGTCGAACTCAGCGATTCGCTCGTGGCCGAGCTGATGGAGGCCGACCGAATCGTGTTCGCCGTGCCCGTGTACAACTTCAACCTGCCGGCGCAATTCAAGAGCTATCTGGATCACCTTGCCCGGGCCGGCGTCACGTTCCGTTATACGCCGGAAGGCGTGCCCGAGGGGCTGGTCAAGGGTAAACAGGTGGTCGTGCTGACGGCGCGCGGCGGCAAGGCCGAAGGCACGCCCTCGGACACGATGACGCCTTACCTGCGCCAGATGCTGGGCTTTCTGGGCATGCACGACGTGACCTTCATCGCGGCCGAAGGCATGGCCATGGGCGAAGTCGCCGCGCTGGAAGGCCTGGCCCTCGCCAAGCAGCGCATCGACGCGCTGCTGCCCGCTGCCAGCGAGGCCACGCTCGCTGCGTGAACCATGGGCCTTGGGCCATGAGCCGTGAACCCTAGGCCGTGAGACGTAAATCGCAAGCCTTGCGATCTACGCCCTACACCATGAGGGCATGTCCGAAAAAAATGGCGAGCCCCGAGGCTCGCCATTTTTGTTTGGCCGAACTGCAGCCGAACTGCAGCCGAAATGCAGCAGTACTGCCGCGTCAGTCGCGCAGGCGCTTGATGAGGCTGGACGTGTCCCAGCGGCCGCCGCCCAGCTTCTGGACGTCGCCATAGAACTGGTCCACCAGCGCGGTCAACGGCAGGCGCGCGCCGTTGTTGCGCGCCTCGGCCAGCACCAGGCCCAGGTCCTTGCGCATCCAGTCCACCGCGAATCCGAAGTCGAACTTGTCGTCGACCATGGTGCCGCCACGGTTCTCCATTTGCCAGCTTTGCGCCGCGCCCTTGCTGATCACGTCGAGCACCAGCTTCATGTCCAGGTCGGCCGCCTGGCCGAACGCGATGGCTTCGGACAGGCCCTGCACGATCCCCGCGATGCAGATCTGGTTGACCATCTTGGCAAGCTGTCCGGCGCCCGGGGGGCCCACCAGCGTGACCGCGCGGCCGAAGGATTGCGCGACGGGCTTGATGGCGTCGAAAACGGCCGGCTCCCCGCCGCACATGATCGTCAGCACGCCGTTCACCGCGCCGGCCTGGCCGCCGGACACGGGCGCGTCCACGAAGTTCAGGCCCAGTTGCTTGGCTTGCGCATGCAGTTCGCGGGCAACGTCCGCCGACGCGGTCGTGTGGTCGACGAACACGGCGCCCGGCGCCATGCCGGCGAACGCGCCGTCCGGGCCCAGCACAACGCTGCGCAGGTCGTCGTCGTTGCCCACGCAGGCAAAGACGATCTGGGCGTCCGCAACCGCTTCGCGCGGCGTGGATGCGCTATGGCCGCCGAACTCGGCAACCCAGGCCTGGGCCTTGGCGGGCGTGCGGTTATAGACGGTCACGTCATGCCCGGCGCGGGCCAGGTGACCGGCCATGGGCAAGCCCATCACGCCCAATCCGAGGAAAGCGACTTTCTGGGCCACGACCGCGTCGTAGCTCTTGGTACCGATCGTTGCCATGCAATGGACTCCGCTCAATAAGGGTAGGTCTGTTTCAGGACACTAACCTTAACGCAATCAAAAGCCGGCGGCGAGCCCATCGCGTCGGCTGTCGCTGGCGCTGACGTAGCCGTCCACGGCCGGATCGCCCAGGCGCCAGATGAATTGGCCGGATCCGAAATCCATGTAGGGATCGTCCATGCCCTGCAGCACGTGACCGCGCTCGCGCAGGCCGTCGGCGACGGCGGATGAGACCGTCGGTTCCAGATCCACTTCCAGGCCTCGGTTCCATTTCCAGCGTGGCGCGTCGCAAGCGGCCTGCGGTTGCTGGCCGTAGTCCAGCATGCGCACCAAGGCCTGCATCTGGCCCTGCGGCTGCATATTGCCGCCCATGACGCCAAAGCTCATCACCGGCGCGCCGTCGCGCATCAGAAAGCCCGGGATGATCGTATGGAAAGGCCGCTTGCCGCCCGCGACCACGTTGGGGTGGGCCGGGTCGGCGCTGAAGCAGTGCCCGCGGTTCTGCAGGCTTACGCCCGTGCCGGGCACCACGACGCCGGACCCGAATCCCATGTAGTTCGACTGGATGAAGCTGACCATCATGCCATTGCGATCCGCGGCGGTCAGGTAAACCGTGCCGCCCTGCGGCGCATGGCCCGACGCGAAAGCCTGGGCCGATCGCGGATCGATCAGGCGCGCGCGCTCGGCCAGATAATCCGCGCGCAGCATCTGCTCGGGCGCAATCCGCATGTGGCGCGCGTCGGCCACGTGCGCGTAGACGTCGGCAAATGCAAGCTTCATCGCCTCGATCAGCAGGTGTTGCGTGTCGGGATGGTCGATCGGACGCGCCGCCAGGTCGAAGTTCTGCAGGATGCCCAGCGCGATCAGGGCCGCGATGCCCTGGCCGTTTGGCGGAATCTGGTGCAGCGTATGGCCCCGGTACGACTGGCTGATCGGCGCCACCCACTCGGGCGCGTAGTCGCGCAGGTCCGCCAACGTGAGGGCCGCGTCGTGCGCTTGCGCGTGCGCCACCAGCTTGTGCGCGGTCTCGCCTTCATAGAAATCGCGCCCGCTGGACGCGGCGATGCGCTTGAGGGTGGCCGCCGCGCCCGGCAGCACGAAGCGCTCGCCTATGTGCGGGGCGCGGCCGCGCGGCAGGAAGTGTTCGGCGAAGCCGGGTTGCGGCTGCAGGATGTCGGCCTGCGCGGCCCACTTCTGATGCACGATGGGCGTGATGGCGAAACCGCGTTCGGCGTACTCGATGGCGGGCGCCAGGATGTCGGCGAACGACAGGCGGCCCAGCTTTTCGTGCAGCGCGCCCCAGCCCGCCACGCAACCCGGGACGGTGACGCTATCCCAGCCGCGGGCCGGGACGGCGCCCTGGTGCTTGCGGCGGAAATAGTCCACGTTCCAGGCGGAAGGCGCCGGCCCGGATGCATTGAGGCCGTGCAGCCTGGAGCCGTCCCAGACGATGGCAAAGCAGTCCGATCCCAGGCCGTTGCTGACCGGCTCGGTCAGCGCCAGCGTGGATGCCGCGGCAATTGCCGCGTCCACCGCGTTGCCCCCTTGCGCCAGGATCCGCAAGCCTGCCTGGGCGGCGAGCGGTTGCGAGGTGGCGACGACATTGCGGGCAAATACGGGCGTACGGGTCGTCGTATAGGGATTCTTCCAGTCGAAAGTCATGGTGAATCATCGCGTGGGGTAAACCCGTAGCTTAACGTAGATGACTCGACTGGGTACGATTGGTTGCCCGAAGTAATTAATTGTATCTTTCGCGCCGCCTTGCGCGAGCGCAAAAAAAATCCCCGGGTCAGGCCCGGGGATTCTGTGGCGAAGGCGCCGCCGCAGGGCGGCAGGCTTTGCCTTAGTCTTCTTCGACGAAAGTCTCTTCGCGCTTCTTGCGGATGGCCGGCAGGGCCACCAGGATCACCAGGAAAACAGCGACGGCCAGCAGGGTAGCCGACAGCGGACGCGTTACGAAGGTGGAGAAGTCGCCGCGCGACAGCAGCAGGGCACGGCGGAAGTTTTCTTCCATCATGGGACCCAGCACCAGGCCCAGCAGCAGCGGGGCGCCTTCGCACTTGAGCTTCGACCACACGTACCCGATGATGCCGAAGATCGCCGTGGTGAAGATGTCGAACGGGTTGTAGTTCAGCGAATACACACCGATCGTGCAGAACACCAGGATCGCGGGGAACAGGATGCGGTAGGGCACCTTGAGCAGCTTGACCCACAGGCCGATCAGCGGCAGGTTCAGCACCACCAGCATCAGGTTGCCGATCCACATCGAGGCGATCAGACCCCAGAACAGCTCCGGGTGGCTCGTCATGACTTGCGGGCCGGGCTGGATGTTGTGGATGGTCATCGCGCCCACCATCAGCGCCATCACGGCGTTGCCGGGAATACCCAGCGTCAGCAGCGGGATGAACGACGTCTGGGCCGCGGCGTTGTTCGCCGATTCCGGACCTGCCAGGCCGGCCGGGTGGCCCTTGCCGAAGCGCTCCGGATTCCTGGAGATCTTCTTTTCCAGCGTGTAGGAAGCAAACGAGGACAGCACCGCGCCGCCGCCCGGCAGGATACCCAGGGCCGAACCCAGGGCCGTGCCGCGCAAAACGGCGGGAGCGGCTTCCTTGAATTCCTGCTTGTTCGGGTACAGCGAGCCGATCTTGTCGGTGATGTCGACGCGGTTTTCCTTCTGCTCCAGGTTGGTCATGATTTCGGCAAAACCGAACACGCCCATGGCCACGATGGCAAAGTCGATGCCGTCTTGCAGTTCCGGCACGCCGAAGTCGAAGCGGGCAACGCCCGAATTGACGTCGGTACCGACCATGCCCAGCAGCAGGCCCAGCACGATCATCGCGATCGCCTTGGGCAGCGAGCCAGAGGCCAGCACGACAGCGCCCACCAGGCCCAGGCACATCAGCGAGAAGTACTCGGCGGGACCGAACTTGAAGGCCACTTCAGCCAGCGGAGGCGCGAAGGCGGCCAGCAGCAGCGTGGCGACGCAGCCGGCGAAGAACGAGCCCAGCGCGGCAATTGCCAGCGCGGCGCCCGCACGGCCGTTGCGGGCCATCTGGTGGCCGTCCAGCACGGTCACCACCGCGGACGTTTCCCCTGGCAACGCCACGAGAATTGCCGTCGTGGAGCCGCCATACTGCGCGCCGTAATAGATACCGGCCAGCATGATCAGGCCGGCGATCGGGGGCAGCACGTACGTGATCGGCAGCAGCATTGCAATGGTGGGAACCGGGCCGATGCCCGGCAGCACGCCGATCAGCGTGCCCAGGATGCAGCCCAGCAGCGCGTACATCAGGTTCTCGGGCGTAAACGCCACCGAGAAACCCATCATCAGGTGGTCAAACAATTCCATGGCTGGTGGCTCCTTAGTTCATGCCCAGAAACGACGGCCACAGCGGGAAAATCAGCCCCAGCCCCTTGATGAATGCCAGGTACGTGAACAGCACCAGGAAGATGCCGTTCGCGACGGCGACCTTCAGGTTGAATTCATGGCTGGCAAGGCTGCTGACGACGACCAGCACGAACACCGAGATGTACACGCCCAGCAGTTTGAGGATCAGGCCATACAGAACCACGGAGCCCACCACCAGGAAGACAATGCGCCAGTCGAACTTGTCGACGTGCGTTTCATGGGCCTTCTTGGACAGCGAGCTAAGCAGCACGATGGCGCCCAGCAATGCGAGAACGATGCCTAGCCAGAAAGGAAAGTACCCTGGGCCCATTCGGGCAGCAGTACCCATTTGGTAGCTGCCTGCCTGCCAGGCGAATCCCAGTCCAAGGGCGATGAACATCACCCCCGACCAGAAGTCCTGTCGATTGCGTAGCTGCATGATTGGTTGGCTCCTGTTTACAGCATGTAGATAAAAGAGGTTTGTAGCCGGATGGATGCTCGCCGAAAGGCGAGTGACAGGCACAAAAAAGGCACTTCAGGGTGCCATTAGTTATTCTGAAAGCGACGACGTGGTTTCTTGGAAGGCCGAATGGTAATGGACGCCTGCCACGATGCAAACCCTGTAAGGTCGGTGAAAGCCTGGGGTTTTCCCTAGAATTGGGGAACTCCCGATCCTCGTTTGTAACGGGGGCGGAAGATTGAGGGCTTTTTGAAAGCTAAGTGAAAGTTTATAGAAAGAATGGCGAAAGCCGGATCGGCCGGATGCGGCAATTACGACCGATGGGACTTTCCATGGCTTCGAAGAATCGGTAACCTTCGCGCCCCGAATCACCCCCGTATTTCCTACTGAATATTGCCGGGTTTCTCACCTTGCGTGAAGAGGCCCGGTCCAACCCAGGATGGTTTACGATAGCGCCCATGCTGCAAGATCTAGACCAACTCGCCGCCCGAATCGGGCAACTGGTGCAACGCACCCGCCAACTCCACGCCGAGCGCGACACGTTGCGCCTGCGCGTGAACGAATTCGAAGCCGAACAGCGCGCGCTCAAGCAACGCGCCGCCGAGCGCGAAGCCGAGGTCGTCACGCTGCAAAGCAAACTGCAGGATCATGACGGCGCCGTGTCCGCCATGCTCGAGCAGGCCAGGCAGGCAGAAGCCACGCTGCGCGAACAGCTCGCGCGCGAGACCGCCGAGCGTCAGGCGCTCGAGTCCCGCTACGCCGCCCGCGAAAACGAATGGCAGGCCAGTCTGCAATCGCGCGACTCAGAACTACAGCGCCTGCGTGTGGCCGCCGCGTCGGCCCGCGAGCGCATCGACGCCGTACTGGCCCGCTTGCCGGGTGCGCCGTCCGGAGAGCAACACTAATGGAACGTGTAGACGTATCGATCCTCGGCCGCGAGTACTCACTTGCGTGTTCGGCCGAAGAAAAGCCCACCCTGTTGGCCGCCGTGCGCCACGTCGATCAGCTCATGCTGCGCATCCAGGGCACGGGCAAGGTGTCGAGCAATGAACGCATCGCCGTGATGGCTGCATTGCAGATCGCGGGAGAGCTGCTTGCAATGAAAGCACCCGATGGTCCGCTGGGCGGTTTGGCGGTCGGCGACTTCAAGCGTAGAATTGAGGACATGAACGCAGTACTCGATGACGCCTTGTCGGGTCAGGAAAAACTGCTCTAACGTTCATAAGCAGTTCACAAGCAGTATTCAAGATTTTTCAGTTTGTCCCTGCCGTGTTCGTGACTAGGCCATACATTCTCTGAACCTATGTCTTTTTGGCATATTGGTTGCGGGAGTGCAGAGCTGGAGTGATTGTCTCTTGCAGACGAACCCGATGCTCTTCGGAACGCGACCACCTTGAACCTCAGGGTTCGAGATGCCGGCCTTGACGGCACAGGCGGGGCATCTATCCCAGCGGACCTGCCATGCGCGCAGGTCCGCCCCGGGTGCCTCGGCCATCCCCCCTCCGTCCTCCCTCCTAGGACCAGTCCATGTTCAAACACCGTGTTTTTTCGCTCACCAGACTTGGTGCGGCGTGCGCAGCCGTGGCCGCCATCGCAGCCGCCCAGCCCGCTTTCGCCCAAGCCCAGGCGCCGTCCGCAACGCCAGCCGCCGAGCAAGCTGCGAACCGCTCGCCCGAGATGACGCTGCAAGCCATGGCGTCTTCCGAGGTCAAGCAGGACACCGTTCGCATTGCATTGTCCGCGGAAGTCGAGGCCCCGGACCAGCCGACCGCCGGCCAGAAGCTGACTGCCGCGCTCGAAGACGCGGTCAAGCGGGCGCGCGACACCAAAGACGTCGACGTGCGCACCAGCAATTTCAACGTCTGGCCCAACATGAACAACAAGGGAAAGATCGCGTCGTGGCGCGGGCAGGGCGAGATCGTGCTGGAATCCAAGGATTTCGCCGCCGCCGCGGCCCTCGCTTCCAAGCTGTCCGACAAGACCGCCATTTCCAACATCAGCTTCTCGCTGTCGCCGGCCGCGCGCGAGGCCGAAGAACGAAAGCTGCTGAAAGAAGCGGCCCAGGCGTTCAAGGACCGCGCACTGGCCGCGGCCAATGCCTTCGGCTTCTCGGGCTATCGCCTGTCCAAGCTGGAACTCGGCGGATCGGGCGGCCCCGTGCCGATGCCGCGCATGATGGGCGCGGCAATGGCGAAAGGCGGGTCCTACAGTAGCGCCGACGCCAGCGTTCCCCTGGAAGCGGGGAACGTGACGGTCAGCGTCGCGGTCAACGGGACGATCGTTTTGCAGTAAGGCTGAACATGATGGCGCCCAGGGCGACCATCGGCAGGGACAGCCACTGCCCCATGCTCAACCCGCCCGCGAGCAGACCCAGGAAGTTGTCCGGCTCGCGGGTGAATTCCACCAGGAAGCGGAACGTTCCGTAGCCCATCAGGAAGAGCCCGCTCACCTGGCCGAGCGGACGCGGTTTGCTCGAGAACCACCACAGCAACGCAAACAGCACGATGCCTTCCAGTCCCAGCTCATAGAGCTGCGACGGATGCCGAGGCAGCCCGTCGCCGCTATCGGGGAACACCATCGCCCAAGGCACGTCAGTGGGGCGGCCCCACAACTCGCCATTGATGAAATTGCCCAGCCGGCCAAAGCCCAGGCCTAGCGGAATCAACGGCGCGATGAAATCGCTGATCGCAAAGAACGGCAGGCCCTTCTTGCGCGCGAACAGCAGCATCACCAGGATCACGCCGATCAGGCCGCCATGGAAGGACATGCCGCCCTGCCACAGGTACAGCACCTCCAGCGGATGCGACAGGTAATAGCCCGGCTTGTAGAACAGCACATATCCCAGCCGCCCACCCAGCACCACGCCCAGCACGCTATAGAAGATCAGGTCTTCCAGGTCTCGCACATTGAGCGACGTGGTGTGCCCGCTCTTGATGCGGTGGCGGCCCAGCAGGTACACGAGCGCGAAGCCCACCAGGTACATCAGCCCATACCAGTGGATGGCGAGCGGCCCGATCTGCAGGGCGATGGGGTCGAATTTTGGATATTCCAGCATGTTCTGCCCGACACAATAAAGTTGAATGATAATAACCGGCGAGCACTGAAGATTCGCATTGCAAGCGAGCCAGCTTCCCCGGGTGCGTTCGCCATGTCCGCGCCCCGACGGCCGACAGGAGACACTGACCATGCCGCACAACGAACGTTCCCGCCACATCACCCAAGGCGTCGCGCGCGCACCCAATCGCGCCATGTACTACGCGCTGGGCTACAAAGAAGCTGATTTCGAAAATCCCATGATCGGCGTGGCCAACGGCCACTCGACGATCACGCCCTGTAATAGCGGCCTGCAGCGGCTGGCCGATGCGGCCATCGACGCGATCCGCGCCTCGCGCGCCAATCCCCAGGTGTTCGGCACGCCCACCATCTCCGATGGCATGTCCATGGGCACCGAAGGCATGAAATACTCGCTGGTCTCGCGCGAAGTCATCGCCGACTGCATCGAAACCGCCGCGCAGGGGCAGTGGATGGACGGCGTCGTCGTGATCGGCGGCTGCGACAAGAACATGCCCGGCGGCATGATCGCCCTTGCGCGCACCAATGTGCCGGGCATCTACGTCTACGGCGGGACGATCAAGCCGGGCCGCTACAAGGGCAACGACCTCACCATCGTGTCCGTCTTCGAGGCGGTGGGCGAATACACCATGGGCCGCATGCCCGAAGAGGATTTCAAGCAGATCGAGAAATGCGCAATCCCGGGCTCGGGCTCCTGCGGCGGCATGTACACGGCCAACACGATGAGTTCCGCTTTCGAGGCCATGGGCATGAGCCTGCCGTATTCCAGCACCATGGCCAACGAAGACGACGAAAAGGTCGCCTCAGCCGCCGAATCCGCCCGGGTGCTGGTCGACGCGGTCAAGCGCAACCTGCGTCCTCGCGACATCATCACCCGCGAGTCCATCGAAAACGCCGTGTCCGTCATCATGGCGACCGGCGGCTCGACCAACGCGGTGCTGCACTTCCTGGCCATCGCCCATGCCGCCGAAGTGCCCTGGACCATCGACGACTTCGAACGCATCCGCAAGCGCGTGCCCGTGCTGTGCGACCTGAAGCCCTCCGGCAAATACGTTGCCACCGACCTGCATCGCGCCGGCGGCATTCCGCAGGTCATGAAGCTGCTGCTCAACGCCGGCCTGCTGCATGGCGACTGCATCACCATCACCGGCAAGACCATTGCCGAAACCCTGGCCGACGTGCCCGACGCGCCGCGCGCGGACCAGGACGTCATCATGCCCATCGACCGCGCGGTCTATCCCCAAGGCCACCTCGCCATCCTGAAGGGGAACCTGTCGCCCGAAGGGTGCGTCGCCAAGATCACGGGCCTGAAGAACCCCGTCATCACGGGGCCGGCGCGCGTCTTCGATTCCGAAGACGACGCCATGACAGCCATCATGGCCCAGCAGATCCGGGATGGCGACGTGGTCGTCATCCGCTACGAAGGACCCAAGGGCGGGCCGGGCATGCGCGAAATGCTCGCGCCCACCTCCGCGCTCGTCGGGCAGGGGCTCGGCGAAACCGTGGGGCTCATCACCGATGGCCGTTTTTCGGGCGGCACCTGGGGAATGGTCGTGGGCCACGTCGCGCCCGAAGCCTTTGTCGGCGGCCCCATCGCGCTGATTCAAGAGGGCGATTCGGTTACCATCGATGCCCACAAGCTGCTGCTGCAGCTCAACATCAGCGACGAAGACTTGGCGGCTCGTCGCCAGGCCTGGGTCCAGCCCAAGCCGCGTTATACACGCGGTGTGCTTGCCAAGTTCGGCAAGCTCGCCAGCACCGCGAGCCGTGGGGCAGTAACCGATGCATTTGAAGATTAGTCTGTTGGTGGCCGCGGCCGGCGTCCTGGGTGCCGGCGCGGCGCATGCGCAAACCACTGGCCTGGATCTGGCCAAGAGCAAGGCCTGCATGGCCTGTCACCAGGTGGAGGTCAAGCGGGTGGGGCCGCCCTTGCAGAGCGTGGCCGAACGCTATGCGGGGCAGGGCGACGCCATGGTGGACTACCTGGCGGGCAAGATCCGCGGCGGTGGCCGCGGCGCATGGGGCGCCGTCCCCATGCCCGCCCAGACCCACGTGTCTCCCGAAGATGCCCACGCGCTGGCCGAATGGATCTTGTCGCTGGCGCCGGCAAAGCAGTAGCCTTGAATCTCATGCCCCGGCATCGAGCCGGGGGCGCGGGCCGCGCGCAGCGGCCGCCTATCAGTAAGGAATCGTCATGGCAGAACAACCCTCACCGGGCAATGAAGTCGCCGTTCTAGGCGGCGGTTGCTTCTGGTGTGTCGAAGCAGTGTTCACCGACCTGCGCGGCGTCCAGAGCGTGTTGCCGGGCTACAGCGGCGGACACGTCGACAACCCCAGCTACGAGCAGGTCTGCGGCAAGGACACCGGCCACATCGAAGTCGCGCGTATCGAATTCGACCCCGCGCAGCTCTCGTACAGCGATCTGCTGCGCGCCTTCTTCGCCACCCACGACCCCACCACGCCGGGGCGCCAGGGCAACGACGTCGGCCCGCAATATGAATCCGCGATCTTCTGGCAAAACGAGTCCCAGCGGGAGCAAGCAGAGGCCGTCATTGCCGAGGTCGAGGCGCAGCAGGTCTATGATGCGCCCATCGTCACCAAGCTGCTCCCGCCAGCCCGCTTCTGGCAGGCCGAGGACTATCACAGCAATTACTTCGCCTTGCACCCCGAGCAAGGCTATTGCCAATTCGTCATCGCGCCCAAGGTCGCCAAGTTCCGCAAGCAATTCCACGACCGCTTGAAGCGTTAAGCGTTAAGCGTCGCACGACGCGCGTTGTCCCCGAGGCCCCTTTTCGCGGCGCGTGTTTTCGCCGTTCGACAAGGGGCCTTGTCATGGCGGTTGCGCCCACAAAAAACCCCGCCATGCGGCGGGGTTGGAAAATCAGGCGCCCAGGGCGCAACGCCGTGTGCCGGCGTCGCAGGCCCTTATTCCACGGTCTTCACTACGCCGCGACGCATCTGGTCCAGCTCGATCGATTCAAACAGGGCCTTGAAGTTGCCCTCGCCGAAGCCGTCATTGCCCTTGCGCTGGATGATCTCAAAGAAGATCGGACCGATCTGATTCTCGGTGAAAATCTGCAGCAGCAGTCCGCCGCCCGGCGCACCATCCAGCAGAATGCGATTCTGCTGCAGGCGTGCCACGTCCTCGCCGTGGTTGGGCAGGCGACGGTCCAGCAGCTCGTAGTAGGTCTCCGGCGTGTCCAGAAAGACGACGCCCGACTTGCGCAGCGTTTCGACCGTTGCGTAGATATCGTCCGTCGCCATCGCGATGTGCTGGATGCCTTCGCCACGGTACAGGTCCAGGTATTCCTGGATCTGGCCCTTCTCCTCGGTGCCTTCCTCGTTGATCGGAATGCGGATGTTGCCGCAGGGCGACGTCATCGCCTTGGACTTCACGCCCGTCACCTTGCCTTCAATATCGAAGTACCGCACTTCGCGGAAGTTGAAGAGGCGCTCATAGAATTCCGACCACTCCGCCATGCGGCCCTTGTGCACGTTATGCGTCAGGTGATCCACCAGCGTCAGGCCCGCGCCGCGCCAGTTGACGTCGGACTGCGCATTGGCCGGATCCAGCGGGACGAAATCCACGTCATAGATGCTGATGTCGCCAATGCCGCCGTGCCCTTCCTTGCCTGCCCAGCGGTCGACCAGATAGATCAGCGAATCGCCGATGCCCTTGATCGCCGGAATATTCAGCTCCATCGGGCCGCTATGCGAGTCGAACCCCCAAGCGCCCAGTTCCAGCGCGCGCTTGTAGGCGGCGTTGGCGTCCTGCACCCGAAAGCCGATCGCACAGATCGACGGGCCGTGCAGTCGTGCAAAGCGCTGGGCAAAGGAATCGGGTTCTGCATTGATCAGGAAGTTCACGCCGCCTTGGCGGTACAGCGTCACATCCTTGTGGCGGTGCTTGGCAATGGCCTTGAAGCCCAGCAGTTCAAACACCTTGCGCAGGGCGGCGGGGTCCGGCGCGGCATATTCGATGAACTCGAACCCGGCGGTGCCCATCGGGTTCTCCCACGGTTGAAAAGCGCTGCTCATAAGTCTGCTCCCTTGCATGTTTTGTGAGGACGACTTGTTGTTCAAGTCTAGACGCAGATTGTAGGTACGAAGCACGGGCAGACGATTGCAAACATGGCGCGAAAGGGGATAGGTTGAGCAATAATATTGCTCCATACTCAAATTATGAGGTTGAACATGTCCGCAATCGAGCTTGATAGGACAGATTTAAGGATTCTGGCCGAATTGCAGCGGGACGGCCGCCTCAGCAACCAGGAATTGGCCGACAGGATTTCCCTGTCGCCCAGCCCCTGCCTGCGCCGGGTCAGGCGCCTCGAAGAACAGGGTTTCATCAAGAAGTACGTAGCGCTGATCGACGCCGCCAAGGTAGGCCTGGGGCTGCTCGCCTACGTGAACATCCGCCTGAACAAACACAGCGGCTCCAGCCACGCACCCATGAGCGACTTCGCCCGTGACGTCCAGCTCTGGCCAGAAGTGGTCGAGTGCTACGCCATGTCCGGCGACATGGACTATCTGATGCGGATCCAGGTGGCCGACCTCGCGCATTTCTCCCGGTTCGCCATGGACACCCTCATGCGACACCCGGCCGTGATCGACATGCGCTCATTCTTCGCCCTCCAGCAAATCAAGGAAACGACGGAGTTGCGCCTCTAGTCTTGTTGAACGTGCTTCGCAGGCGGGCGCCCGTTCACGCACACCAACCTGCGCCGCCCATGTCTCCCGCGGCGCGCGCTCTATATATAGAGCGTTCTATATAGATAGAGCGAAGAAGGCTGGCGAGTCGTCCCACGCACGGACCAGACCGGGACGAATTGGAAGGTCGTCCCCATAAAGAATCATATTTCTGCAAAATGGGTGTCATGCTGGCGACACACGCCAAATTTCTGTGCTATAGTCTCGCTCCTTCGCTGCTCAAGCAGTTTTGAACAGCGAAGCCAAGCAAGTGCAACAGGTCTGGCGGATTTAGCCAGATCTGCCGCAAAAGCCCTCAGCAGTGGCGGCCACGCGGTTTGTGCAAGGATTGGAGCAAATCAGGCAGAAGCCAGTTGCACGATCCGCAAAAATTGTGCTATAGTCTTGGGCTTGGCTGGTGATGACGGATCAGGGTTTGCCCGAATCCACTCCCAGCCACCTGTGCGGTAACCGGCCCCTGAGTTCAGGGTCGCTTCTAAGAGGCGAGGTTGCAAGATGCGGTGCAAATCAGGCAGAAGCCAGTTGCACAATCTGCAAAAGCTGTGTTATAGTAGAGGGCTTGGCGGTTGCCGAAAAATTAGGGTTTACCCTGAAGTTTCGATAGTCGCTAAGCGCTGAGAAATCGGCGCAGTGATTAGATTGAATTAGCAGTACCCGCTCTTTAACAATTAAACAACCGATAAGTGTGGGCGCTTGGTGCGAGTGCAGCGGTTTGGGTTTCGGCCTTAATCGCAAGCACAAGAAATCAAGTGCTCACTAGAAGTGAAGTACCTTAGACGTCAAGTTTAAGAACATACCTCACTTCCTTTGAGTAGCGACGTATGACCTGGTTTGGATTGGCGTAAGTCAAAACGGACCAAGAATACGAAACAAATACAGAGATTAAACTGAAGAGTTTGATCCTGGCTCAGATTGAACGCTAGCGGGATGCCTTACACATGCAAGTCGAACGGCAGCACGGACTTCGGTCTGGTGGCGAGTGGCGAACGGGTGAGTAATGTATCGGAACGTGCCTAGTAGCGGGGGATAACTACGCGAAAGCGTAGCTAATACCGCATACGCCCTTCGGGGGAAAGCAGGGGATCGTAAGACCTTGCACTATTAGAGCGGCCGATATCGGATTAGCTAGTTGGTGGGGTAACGGCTCACCAAGGCGACGATCCGTAGCTGGTTTGAGAGGACGACCAGCCACACTGGGACTGAGACACGGCCCAGACTCCTACGGGAGGCAGCAGTGGGGAATTTTGGACAATGGGGGAAACCCTGATCCAGCCATCCCGCGTGTGCGATGAAGGCCTTCGGGTTGTAAAGCACTTTTGGCAGGAAAGAAACGTCCCGGGCTAATACCCTGGGAAACTGACGGTACCTGCAGAATAAGCACCGGCTAACTACGTGCCAGCAGCCGCGGTAATACGTAGGGTGCAAGCGTTAATCGGAATTACTGGGCGTAAAGCGTGCGCAGGCGGTTCGGAAAGAAAGATGTGAAATCCCAGAGCTTAACTTTGGAACTGCATTTTTAACTACCGAGCTAGAGTGTGTCAGAGGGAGGTGGAATTCCGCGTGTAGCAGTGAAATGCGTAGATATGCGGAGGAACACCGATGGCGAAGGCAGCCTCCTGGGATAACACTGACGCTCATGCACGAAAGCGTGGGGAGCAAACAGGATTAGATACCCTGGTAGTCCACGCCCTAAACGATGTCAACTAGCTGTTGGGGCCTTCGGGCCTTGGTAGCGCAGCTAACGCGTGAAGTTGACCGCCTGGGGAGTACGGTCGCAAGATTAAAACTCAAAGGAATTGACGGGGACCCGCACAAGCGGTGGATGATGTGGATTAATTCGATGCAACGCGAAAAACCTTACCTACCCTTGACATGTCTGGAATGCCGAAGAGATTTGGTAGTGCTCGCAAGAGAACCGGAACACAGGTGCTGCATGGCTGTCGTCAGCTCGTGTCGTGAGATGTTGGGTTAAGTCCCGCAACGAGCGCAACCCTTGTCATTAGTTGCTACGAAAGGGCACTCTAATGAGACTGCCGGTGACAAACCGGAGGAAGGTGGGGATGACGTCAAGTCCTCATGGCCCTTATGGGTAGGGCTTCACACGTCATACAATGGTCGGGACAGAGGGTCGCCAACCCGCGAGGGGGAGCCAATCCCAGAAACCCGATCGTAGTCCGGATCGCAGTCTGCAACTCGACTGCGTGAAGTCGGAATCGCTAGTAATCGCGGATCAGCATGTCGCGGTGAATACGTTCCCGGGTCTTGTACACACCGCCCGTCACACCATGGGAGTGGGTTTTACCAGAAGTAGTTAGCCTAACCGCAAGGAGGGCGATTACCACGGTAGGATTCATGACTGGGGTGAAGTCGTAACAAGGTAGCCGTATCGGAAGGTGCGGCTGGATCACCTCCTTTCAGAGCTTATGTGCTCGTGTTAAGCGTCCACTCTTATCGGTTGTTTGTTGTGGCTGGCGTCATGTATTTGGCGCAGCGTAGAAACTAACTGATAGCGCTGCTTGCAGCGCTATCAGTTGGGTTTTACCCAACAGCTACATTTGTTCTTTAACAATCTGGAAGAAGCACAACGAAAATGTGTTCATCAAGTAATCAGCGCTGCTGATGAAGATGGGCACGGGTTGTGATTGCATTAATTTTGTTCCAAGTTCTCAAGACTGGGGTGATAAGCCTCAGACTGCTTTGAAACTTATGAACGGCACAAACGCTAATACTCAGGTCCTATAGCCTACAGCGTTATAGGATCAAGCGACTAAGTGCATATGGTGGATGCCTTGGCGATCACAGGCGATGAAGGACGTAGTAGCCTGCGAAAAGCTGCGGGGAGCTGGCAAACAAGCTTTGATCCGCAGATATCCGAATGGGGAAACCCACTGCAGCAATGCAGTATCCCTAGCTGAATACATAGGCTAGTGGAAGCGAACCGGGTGAACTGAAACATCTCAGTAGCTCGAGGAAAAGAAATCAACCGAGATTCCGAAAGTAGTGGCGAGCGAAATCGGAAGAGCCTTTACGTTTTAGCACGCAAGATAATCGAACGGAATGGAAAGTCCGGCCGTAGCAGGTGATAGCCCTGTAGATGAAATTTTGTGTGTGGAACTAAGCGTAAGACAAGTAGGGCGGGACACGTGAAATCCTGTTTGAAGATGGGGGGACCATCCTCCAAGGCTAAATACTCGTGATCGACCGATAGTGAACCAGTACCGTGAGGGAAAGGCGAAAAGAACCCCGGAAGGGGAGTGAAATAGATCCTGAAACCGTATGCATACAAACAGTAGGAGCCTCCTTGTGGGGTGACTGCGTACCTTTTGTATAATGGGTCAGCGACTTACATTCAGTGGCAAGGTTAACCGAATAGGGAAGCCGTAGCGAAAGCGAGTCCGAATAGGGCGATTCAGTCGCTGGGTGTAGACCCGAAACCAGATGATCTATCCATGGCCAGGTTGAAGGCACGGTAACACGTGCTGGAGGACCGAACCCACTAATGTTGAAAAATTAGGGGATGAGCTGTGGATAGGGGTGAAAGGCTAAACAAATCTGGAAATAGCTGGTTCTCTCCGAAAACTATTTAGGTAGTGCCTCAAGTATTACTGCGGGGGGTAGAGCACTGTTATAGCTAGGGGGTCATGGCGACTTACCAAACTATGGCAAACTCCGAATACCCGCAAGTACAGCTTGGGAGACAGAGCACCGGGTGCTAACGTCCGGACTCAAGAGGGAAACAACCCAGACCGCCAGCTAAGGTCCCGAATTATCGCTAAGTGGGAAACGAAGTGGGAAGGCATAGACAGTCAGGAGGTTGGCTTAGAAGCAGCCATCCTTTAAAGAAAGCGTAATAGCTCACTGATCGAGTCGTCCTGCGCGGAAGATGTAACGGGGCTAAGCGATAAACCGAAGCTGCGGGTGTGCACATTGTGCACGCGGTAGGAGAGCGTTCTGTAAGCCTGCGAAGGTGGCTTGTAAAGGCTGCTGGAGGTATCAGAAGTGCGAATGCTGACATGAGTAGCGATAAAGGGGGTGAAAAGCCCCCTCGCCGTAAGTCCAAGGTTTCCTGCGCAACGTTCATCGGCGCAGGGTGAGTCGGCCCCTAAGGCGAGGCAGAGATGCGTAGCTGATGGGAAGCTGGTTAATATTCCAGCACCGTCGTACAGTGCGATGGGGGGACGGATCGCGGAAGATCATCAGGGTGTTGGATGTCCCTGTTGCTGTATCGAAGATGGCGCTTAGGCAAATCCGGGCGCGTAAATCAAGGGTATGGCACGAGCGAGCATTGCTTGCGAAGTGATTGGAAGTGGTTCCAAGAAAAGCCTCTAAGCTTCAGCTGTACGAGACCGTACCGCAAACCGACACAGGTGGACGGGATGAATATTCCAAGGCGCTTGAGAGAACTCAGGAGAAGGAACTCGGCAAATTGATACCGTAACTTCGGGAGAAGGTATACCCCGGTAGTGTGAAGCGCCTGCGCGCTTAGCATGATGGGGTCGCAGAGAATCGGTGGCTGCGACTGTTTATTAAAAACACAGCACTCTGCAAAGACGAAAGTCGACGTATAGGGTGTGACGCCTGCCCGGTGCCGGAAGGTTAAGTGATGGGGTGCAAGCTCTTGATCGAAGCCCCGGTAAACGGCGGCCGTAACTATAACGGTCCTAAGGTAGCGAAATTCCTTGTCGGGTAAGTTCCGACCTGCACGAATGGCGTAACGATGGCCACACTGTCTCCTCCTGAGACTCAGCGAAGTTGAAGTGTTTGTGATGATGCAATCTACCCGCGGCTAGACGGAAAGACCCCATGAACCTTTACTGTAGCTTTGCATTGGACTGTGAACCGGCCTGTGTAGGATAGGTGGGAGGCTTTGAAGCGTGGTCGCCAGATCACGTGGAGCCATCCTTGAAATACCACCCTGGTTTGTTTGCGGTTCTAACCTTGGTCCGTTATCCGGATCGGGGACAGTGCATGGTGGGCAGTTTGACTGGGGCGGTCTCCTCCCAAAGTGTAACGGAGGAGTTCGAAGGTACGCTAGGTACGGTCGGAAATCGTGCTGATAGTGCAATGGCATAAGCGTGCTTGACTGTGAGACTGACAAGTCGAACAGGTGCGAAAGCAGGACATAGTGATCCGGTGGTTCTGAATGGAAGGGCCATCGCTCAACGGATAAAAGGTACTCTGGGGATAACAGGCTGATACCGCCCAAGAGTTCATATCGACGGCGGTGTTTGGCACCTCGATGTCGGCTCATCTCATCCTGGGGCTGTAGCCGGTCCCAAGGGTATGGCTGTTCGCCATTTAAAGAGGTACGTGAGCTGGGTTTAAAACGTCGTGAGACAGTTTGGTCCCTATCTGCCGTGGGCGTTGGATACTTGACGGAGCCTGCTCCTAGTACGAGAGGACCGGAGTGGACGTACCTCTGGTGTACCGGTTGTCATGCCAATGGCATTGCCGGGTAGCTAAGTACGGAAGAGATAACCGCTGAAGGCATCTAAGCGGGAAACTCGTCTGAAGATTAGGTATCCCGGGGACTTGATCCCCCTGAAGGGTCGTTCGAGACCAGGACGTTGATAGGTCGGGTGTGGAAGCGCAGTAATGCGTTAAGCTAACCGATACTAATTGCCCGTGAGGCTTGATCCTATAACACTGATGGTTATGACCTGGTGTATAGCGTTCCAAGTGTCGTTCAATACAAATTACTGGCTGCCCCGTCAGCAGCCAGCCAACACCAATTACACCCACTGTGGGTGATCATCGAGCCCAGGCTCTGACCACCACACGTTGCGCTTCTTCCAAGATTGGAGCCGTTGCCTAACCCGCAACCGCTCAACCCGTTACGCCTGACGACCATAGCAAGGTGGTACCACTCCTTCCCATCCCGAACAGGACAGTGAAACGCCTTTGCGCCGATGATAGTGGACGGACGTCTGTGAAAGTAGGTCATCGTCAGGCTTTTATTGTGCAAACCCCTGCAGGGTTACCCTGCGGGGGTTTGTTTTTAGTGAGAACCTATGTTCCGGAGTTGCCGCCAGGTGGAAATATCCACGAACACTGCAGCGTTGCAGGGCTAGATGCAAGTTAGGCAAAAGCCAATTGCATGAACTGCAAAACGGTGTTATAGTTTCCGGCTTGGCAGTTGCCGAAATTTTAGGGTTTACCCTGATGTTTCGATAGCTGCTAGGGCAGGGCGAAAGCTCTGGCGAGACCTGAAGAGGTCGCAGCAAGAAAGCGAAGTTAAAACGTAAAGTTAAAACCACGCTGACTTGACAAGCGATAAAAACTTCTTCATAATCTCGTTTCTCTGCTGCAACGACAGCGACGACGCAAAAGCGAAGTTAGCCGAAGTTGAAAGCAGAAGCAGTACAGAATTTAGCAGTACCCGCTCTTTAACAATTAAACAACCGATAAGTGTGGGCGCTTGATGCGAGTGCAGCGGTTTGGGTTTTGGCCTAAATCGCAAGCACAAGAAATCAAGTGCTCACTAGAAGTGAAGTACCTTAGACGTCAAGTTTAAGAACATACCTCACTTCCTTTGAGTAGCGACGTATGACCTGGTTTGAATTGGCGTAAGTCAAGACAGACCAAGAATACGAAACAAATACAGAGATTAAACTGAAGAGTTTGATCCTGGCTCAGATTGAACGCTAGCGGGATGCCTTACACATGCAAGTCGAACGGCAGCACGGACTTCGGTCTGGTGGCGAGTGGCGAACGGGTGAGTAATGTATCGGAACGTGCCTAGTAGCGGGGGATAACTACGCGAAAGCGTAGCTAATACCGCATACGCCCTACGGGGGAAAGCAGGGGATCGTAAGACCTTGCACTATTAGAGCGGCCGATATCGGATTAGCTAGTTGGTGGGGTAACGGCTCACCAAGGCGACGATCCGTAGCTGGTTTGAGAGGACGACCAGCCACACTGGGACTGAGACACGGCCCAGACTCCTACGGGAGGCAGCAGTGGGGAATTTTGGACAATGGGGGAAACCCTGATCCAGCCATCCCGCGTGTGCGATGAAGGCCTTCGGGTTGTAAAGCACTTTTGGCAGGAAAGAAACGTCCCGGGCTAATACCCTGGGAAACTGACGGTACCTGCAGAATAAGCACCGGCTAACTACGTGCCAGCAGCCGCGGTAATACGTAGGGTGCAAGCGTTAATCGGAATTACTGGGCGTAAAGCGTGCGCAGGCGGTTCGGAAAGAAAGATGTGAAATCCCAGAGCTTAACTTTGGAACTGCATTTTTAACTACCGAGCTAGAGTGTGTCAGAGGGAGGTGGAATTCCGCGTGTAGCAGTGAAATGCGTAGATATGCGGAGGAACACCGATGGCGAAGGCAGCCTCCTGGGATAACACTGACGCTCATGCACGAAAGCGTGGGGAGCAAACAGGATTAGATACCCTGGTAGTCCACGCCCTAAACGATGTCAACTAGCTGTTGGGGCCTTCGGGCCTTGGTAGCGCAGCTAACGCGTGAAGTTGACCGCCTGGGGAGTACGGTCGCAAGATTAAAACTCAAAGGAATTGACGGGGACCCGCACAAGCGGTGGATGATGTGGATTAATTCGATGCAACGCGAAAAACCTTACCTACCCTTGACATGTCTGGAATGCCGAAGAGATTTGGCAGTGCTCGCAAGAGAACCGGAACACAGGTGCTGCATGGCTGTCGTCAGCTCGTGTCGTGAGATGTTGGGTTAAGTCCCGCAACGAGCGCAACCCTTGTCATTAGTTGCTACGAAAGGGCACTCTAATGAGACTGCCGGTGACAAACCGGAGGAAGGTGGGGATGACGTCAAGTCCTCATGGCCCTTATGGGTAGGGCTTCACACGTCATACAATGGTCGGGACAGAGGGTCGCCAACCCGCGAGGGGGAGCCAATCCCAGAAACCCGATCGTAGTCCGGATCGCAGTCTGCAACTCGACTGCGTGAAGTCGGAATCGCTAGTAATCGCGGATCAGCATGTCGCGGTGAATACGTTCCCGGGTCTTGTACACACCGCCCGTCACACCATGGGAGTGGGTTTTACCAGAAGTAGTTAGCCTAACCGCAAGGAGGGCGATTACCACGGTAGGATTCATGACTGGGGTGAAGTCGTAACAAGGTAGCCGTATCGGAAGGTGCGGCTGGATCACCTCCTTTCAGAGCTTATGTGCTCGTGTTAAGCGTCCACTCTTATCGGTTGTTTGATATAGCTGGGATCAGTTGTAGGCTTGGGTCGAGGGAATCTTCCCTGGGTCTTCAGCTTCCTGACTGCTGATCCGAGAAGGTTTTGGGTCTGTAGCTCAGTCGGTTAGAGCACCGTCTTGATAAGGCGGGGGTCGTTGGTTCGAATCCAACCAGACCCACCAGGTATTTCGCGGCAAGCGAAGTATGGGGGTGTAGCTCAGCTGGGAGAGCGCCTGCTTTGCAAGCAGGATGTCATCGGTTCGATCCCGTTCACCTCCACCATCGATTTTCAAGTCGCCTGGTAGATGTAGAGGCCAACTCATAGTGTCGTCATCAACGATCCTATGAGTTGGGTTTTACCCAACAGCTATATTTGTTCTTTAACAATCTGGAAGAAGCACAACGAAAATGTGTTCATCGAGTAATCAGCTTCGCTGATGAAGATGGGCACGGGTTGTGATTGCATTAATTTTGTTCCAAGTTCTCAAGACTGGGGTGATAAGCCTCAGACTGCTTTGAAACTTATGAACGGCACAAACGCTAATACTCAGGTCCTATAGCCTACAGCGTTATAGGATCAAGCGACTAAGTGCATATGGTGGATGCCTTGGCGATCACAGGCGATGAAGGACGTAGTAGCCTGCGAAAAGCTGCGGGGAGCTGGCAAACAAGCTTTGATCCGCAGATATCCGAATGGGGAAACCCACTGCAGCAATGCAGTATCCCTAGCTGAATACATAGGCTAGTGGAAGCGAACCGGGTGAACTGAAACATCTCAGTAGCTCGAGGAAAAGAAATCAACCGAGATTCCGAAAGTAGTGGCGAGCGAAATCGGAAGAGCCTTTACGTTTTAGCACGCAAGATAATCGAACGGAATGGAAAGTCCGGCCGTAGCAGGTGATAGCCCTGTAGATGAAATTTTGTGTGTGGAACTAAGCGTAAGACAAGTAGGGCGGGACACGTGAAATCCTGTTTGAAGATGGGGGGACCATCCTCCAAGGCTAAATACTCGTGATCGACCGATAGTGAACCAGTACCGTGAGGGAAAGGCGAAAAGAACCCCGGAAGGGGAGTGAAATAGATCCTGAAACCGTATGCATACAAACAGTAGGAGCCTCCTTGTGGGGTGACTGCGTACCTTTTGTATAATGGGTCAGCGACTTACATTCAGTGGCAAGGTTAACCGAATAGGGAAGCCGTAGCGAAAGCGAGTCCGAATAGGGCGATTCAGTCGCTGGGTGTAGACCCGAAACCAGATGATCTATCCATGGCCAGGTTGAAGGCACGGTAACACGTGCTGGAGGACCGAACCCACTAATGTTGAAAAATTAGGGGATGAGCTGTGGATAGGGGTGAAAGGCTAAACAAATCTGGAAATAGCTGGTTCTCTCCGAAAACTATTTAGGTAGTGCCTCAAGTATTACTGCGGGGGGTAGAGCACTGTTATAGCTAGGGGGTCATGGCGACTTACCAAACTATGGCAAACTCCGAATACCCGCAAGTACAGCTTGGGAGACAGAGCACCGGGTGCTAACGTCCGGACTCAAGAGGGAAACAACCCAGACCGCCAGCTAAGGTCCCGAATTATCGCTAAGTGGGAAACGAAGTGGGAAGGCATAGACAGTCAGGAGGTTGGCTTAGAAGCAGCCATCCTTTAAAGAAAGCGTAATAGCTCACTGATCGAGTCGTCCTGCGCGGAAGATGTAACGGGGCTAAGCGATAAACCGAAGCTGCGGGTGTGCACTTTTAGTGCACGCGGTAGGAGAGCGTTCTGTAAGCCTGCGAAGGTGGCTTGTAAAGGCTGCTGGAGGTATCAGAAGTGCGAATGCTGACATGAGTAGCGATAAAGGGGGTGAAAAGCCCCCTCGCCGTAAGTCCAAGGTTTCCTGCGCAACGTTCATCGGCGCAGGGTGAGTCGGCCCCTAAGGCGAGGCAGAGATGCGTAGCTGATGGGAAGCTGGTTAATATTCCAGCACCGTCGTACAGTGCGATGGGGGGACGGATCGCGGAAGATCATCAGGGTGTTGGATGTCCCTGTTGCTGTATCGAAGATGGCGCTTAGGCAAATCCGGGCGCGTAAATCAAGGGTATGGCACGAGCGAGCATTGCTTGCGAAGTGATTGGAAGTGGTTCCAAGAAAAGCCTCTAAGCTTCAGCTGTACGAGACCGTACCGCAAACCGACACAGGTGGACGGGATGAATATTCCAAGGCGCTTGAGAGAACTCAGGAGAAGGAACTCGGCAAATTGATACCGTAACTTCGGGAGAAGGTATACCCCGGTAGTGTGAAGCGCCTGCGCGCTTAGCATGATGGGGTCGCAGAGAATCGGTGGCTGCGACTGTTTATTAAAAACACAGCACTCTGCAAAGACGAAAGTCGACGTATAGGGTGTGACGCCTGCCCGGTGCCGGAAGGTTAAGTGATGGGGTGCAAGCTCTTGATCGAAGCCCCGGTAAACGGCGGCCGTAACTATAACGGTCCTAAGGTAGCGAAATTCCTTGTCGGGTAAGTTCCGACCTGCACGAATGGCGTAACGATGGCCACACTGTCTCCTCCTGAGACTCAGCGAAGTTGAAGTGTTTGTGATGATGCAATCTACCCGCGGCTAGACGGAAAGACCCCATGAACCTTTACTGTAGCTTTGCATTGGACTGTGAACCGGCCTGTGTAGGATAGGTGGGAGGCTTTGAAGCGTGGTCGCCAGATCACGTGGAGCCATCCTTGAAATACCACCCTGGTTTGTTTGCGGTTCTAACCTTGGTCCGTTATCCGGATCGGGGACAGTGCATGGTGGGCAGTTTGACTGGGGCGGTCTCCTCCCAAAGTGTAACGGAGGAGTTCGAAGGTACGCTAGGTACGGTCGGAAATCGTGCTGATAGTGCAATGGCATAAGCGTGCTTGACTGTGAGACTGACAAGTCGAACAGGTGCGAAAGCAGGACATAGTGATCCGGTGGTTCTGAATGGAAGGGCCATCGCTCAACGGATAAAAGGTACTCTGGGGATAACAGGCTGATACCGCCCAAGAGTTCATATCGACGGCGGTGTTTGGCACCTCGATGTCGGCTCATCTCATCCTGGGGCTGTAGCCGGTCCCAAGGGTATGGCTGTTCGCCATTTAAAGAGGTACGTGAGCTGGGTTTAAAACGTCGTGAGACAGTTTGGTCCCTATCTGCCGTGGGCGTTGGATACTTGACGGAGCCTGCTCCTAGTACGAGAGGACCGGAGTGGACGTACCTCTGGTGTACCGGTTGTCATGCCAATGGCATTGCCGGGTAGCTAAGTACGGAAGAGATAACCGCTGAAGGCATCTAAGCGGGAAACTCGTCTGAAGATTAGGTATCCCGGGGACTTGATCCCCCTGAAGGGTCGTTCGAGACCAGGACGTTGATAGGTCGGGTGTGGAAGCGCAGTAATGCGTTAAGCTAACCGATACTAATTGCCCGTGAGGCTTGATCCTATAACACTGATGGTTATGACCTGGTGTATAGCGTTCCAAGTGTCGTTCAATACAAATTACTGGCTGCCCCGTCAGCAGCCAGCCAACGCCAATTACACCCACTGTGGGTGATCATCGAGCCCAGGCTCTGACCACCACACGTTGCGCTTCTTCCAAGATTGGAGCCGTTGCCTAACCCGCAACCGCTCAACCCGTTACGCCTGACGACCATAGCAAGGTGGTACCACTCCTTCCCATCCCGAACAGGACAGTGAAACGCCTTTGCGCCGATGATAGTGGACGGACGTCTGTGAAAGTAGGTCATCGTCAGGCTTTTATTGTGCAAACCCCCGCAGGCATACCCTGCGGGGGTTTGTTTTTAGTGAGAACCCAGAAGGTCGATTGCGACTCAGTCCCGCACCCTTCTGCAGTGCGTCTGGCGCCAGGTTCTCGGTGCAGGATCCCGATTCGAACGGTTGACTCGGATGTCAACTGCTCAAGCAGCTACGCTTGACGACCTTAGCAAGGTGGTACCACTCCTTCCCATCCCGAACAGGACAGTGAAACGCCTTTGCGCCGATGATAGTGGACGGACGTCTGTGAAAGTAGGTCATCGTCAAGCTCTTACCCTCAAAGCCCCACCGGTACCCGGTGGGGCTTTGTCTTTGGCACGCCTGTCGGCCTGCAAAGCCGCGCCAATGCTGAATGTGCCGAAATAACAACGCCCGTGGTCGGGGTGGCTTTGTGCGGTAAGATTGGTCGAGTCAATTCGTTGGAGCGTTATCGTGAGTGATCCCCAGACCCCCGTGCCCGGTACGACATTGGACCTGCGCACGTTGACCCACGTAGCCTACGGCTTGTATGCGTTGGGCTTCCTCACGAGTGGATTCCTGGGCATTGCCACGATTGCGGCCGTTGTGCTCATGTATCTCAAGCGCTCGGACGCCGCCGGCACGGTCTATGCCGGGCATTTCGACTGGCTCTTGCGCACTTTCTGGTGGGCGCTGCTGTGGCTGGCGATCAGCGGGATCGCGACGCTCATTTTCGTCGGCTGGATTGGCGTGGCCGCGACGATCGTTTGGGTGCTCTATCGACTGATCCGCGGCTGGTTGTCGTTGCTGGAAGGCAGCGCGCCCACGTCATACGCTTGATACGCGCAAGTTCGCCTGAAGGCCGGCGTCAACCCGAGTGTTGATGAGCGGTTCACCACAATCCCCACGTAGCGATCTGACGCTTCGTGGGGATTCTTCCTTTCAGGGGACCCGCTTTTGCATCTCAGCGCGTTGGTCGGCCTGCACGCCAAGATCTAGCGTAGTGGCCGCGCTGGTGCCGTCAGGCGCATGAGCAAGCGCGTCACGCCTTGGGAATCAGGCTATGGCGGGTAGGGAGGGAAAGTCCACGAACGTGGCGATGATGGGGCAGGACGAGGGGACTTGCGTGATTGCGCCGAGCTCGCCCGGCAGTGAGCCAGGGCGTCGCGACAATCCAAAGGCAGGGACGTACGCCGTACGCCCTTTGCCTGCTTACTTCAGATGTGCGTTGACCAGTTTGGTCAGTTCGAACATCGTGACCTGATCCTTGCCAAAGATCGGGCGCAGCTTGGCATCGGCGTTGATGTTGCGCTTGTTGCTGGCATCTTGCAGGTTGTGCTTCTTGATGTATTCCCAGATCTTCTTGGTGACCTCGGTTCGCGGCACGGCTTCCGAGCCGATGACGGCGGCCAATTCGGCGCTGGGGGTCAGGGGCTTCATGAATGCAGCGTTCGGCTTGCGCGCGGTCGCGGGTTTGGAGGTTGTGGCCATAATGCGGCGCTCCTTCTCTGGCTGTTGGAAAAATTGTCCTGCGGCCGGAGCATAACGTGTCTCTCCCCTAAAGACAAAGGCATTTATCCTCTGTAGCAACTAAAATGCGCAGACCGTCCCCTCTATCACGTCATTCTGTAACGTCCTATGTACGCACGATCTCCGTTGGAATCGATTCGGCTTTTTCATGACGAATTGACGGCGCTGCGGCGCGATTTGCATGCTCATCCCGAGCTTGGCTTTGAAGAAGTCCGCACCTCGGGCATTGTCGCGGGCTCGCTGCAGGCGTTGGGCATCGAGGTGCATCGCGGGATCGGGAAGACCGGCGTGGTGGGCGTCATTCGCGGCAAGCGTTGCGATAGCGGGCGCATGATCGGTCTGCGCGCCGATATGGACGCATTGCCGATGACCGAGGACAACACGTTCGGGCACAAGTCCACCAAGCCCGGTCTGATGCATGGCTGCGGACATGATGGCCATACCGCAGTGCTGATAGGGGCGGCGAAGTATCTGGCGCAGACGCGAAATTTTGATGGCACCGCGGTATTGATTTTCCAGCCGGCGGAAGAAGGCCGGGGTGGCGCGCGCGCCATGCTGGAAGATGGCCTGTTCGATACCTTTCCGTGCGATGCGATCTATGCGCTGCATAGCTGGCCAGGATTGAAGCCCGGCACGATTGGCATCAATCCGGGGCCGATGATGGCTGCGGCCGACCGCTTCGAGATACTGATCACCGGTCGAGGCGGGCATGGCGCGCATCCTTACCAGACGATCGACCCCGTGACGATCGCCGGGCAGATCATCACTGCGTTACAGACCATCGTGTCGCGCAATGTGAATCCGCTGGATTCGGCCGTGCTGTCGATCGGTTCGGTGCAGGCCGGGCATCCGGGCGCGATGAGCGTCATCCCGCGTGAAGCGCGGATGGTCGGCACCGTGCGGACGTTTCGCAAGTCGGTCCAGGAAATGGTCGAGACGCGCATGCGCGAACTGGTAAGCGCGATTGCCGGCGCTTTCGGCGGCACTGCCGAAGTCGTGTATGAGCGCATCTATCCCGCAACCCTGAATACGCCGCAGCACGCCAACCTGGTAGCCGACATCGCGACCGAGATGATCGGCAAGGAGAACGTGGTGCGCGACCTGGTACCCTCGATGGGTTCCGAGGATTTTTCGTTCATGCTGCAGGCCAAGCCGGGCGCCTATTTCCGCCTGGGCCAGGGCGGGGCCGATTCCGGCTGCCTGTTGCACAACCCGAATTTCGATTTCAACGATGCCGTCATTCCCCTTGGCAGCGCACTGTTCTGCGCGCTGGCTGAACGGGGCATGCCGCTGGCAGATTAAGAAGCCCTCCATGTCTACTCAAAGCACGACTCAACTTACGATCACCCGCCCCGACGATTGGCACCTGCACCTGCGCGATGGCGCTGCGCTGCAAGCCGTGGTGGCGGATACGGCGCGCCAGTTCGCGCGGGCCATCATCATGCCCAACCTGAAGCCGCCGGTCACGACCACCGAGCAGGCGCTGGCCTATCGCGGCCGCATTCTGGAGGCGCTTGCGAAGACGGACGTCAATTCGGACTCGTTCACGCCGTTGATGACGCTTTACCTCACCGACAACACGTCGGGGGAAGAGATCGTGCGCGCGCATGAGTCGGGCCACGTCTATGCGGTCAAGCTGTACCCGGCGGGCGCGACGACAAATTCGGACGCGGGCGTGACCGATCTGCTGGGCAAGTGCACGAAGGCGCTGGAAGCACTGCAGGAATGCGGCATGCCGTTGCTCGTGCATGGCGAAGTGACGGACCCGTCGATCGACGTGTTCGATCGCGAAGCGATTTTTGTTGAACGCGTCATGAAGCCGTTGCGCCGCGCCTTTCCGGCATTGAAGGTCGTGTTCGAGCACATCACGACGAAAGAAGGGGCCGAGTACGTGCGCGACGCGGAGGGTCCGATTGCGGCCACGATCACGCCGCAGCATCTGCTTTACAACCGCAACGCGATCTTCCAGGGCGGCGTGCGTCCTCACTGGTATTGCCTGCCGATCCTGAAGCGTGAGACCCACCGCCTGGCGCTGGTCGAGGCGGCGACCAGCGGCAGCCCGCGGTTTTTCCTTGGCACGGACAGCGCGCCGCACGCGCGTGGGCTGAAGGAGCATGCCTGCGGTTGCGCGGGGTGCTACACCGCGCTGCATGCGATGGAGCTGTACGCCACGGCGTTCGATGCGGTGGGCAAGCTGGACAAATTGGAAGGCTTTGCCAGCTTCCATGGCCCGGACTTCTACGGTCTGCCGCGCAACACCGGCACGTTGACGCTGTCGCGCGAGACGTATCTGGTGCCCGACGAATTGGCGTTCGGCAATACGACGCTGGTGCCGTTGGCCGCCGGCGAGGCCCTGGGGTGGCGCGCCCACGTCTGAACGCGGACCGGAGCGGGAACTCGGGCAATCGGCCCGCGAAAAAAGACAGGGGTGAGCGGCTGTGCCGGTCACCCCTTTTTTCATCGCGTCGCGTTGTTCTATTTATATAGAGGCGATCTCAGAGCGTGCCGTCGCGCCGCGCTTCCAGGAGCTCCCAGCGCGCGAACTTCTCTTCGAGTTCGGCTTCCAGCTTGGCCAGTTCGCTGTTGATGCGCTCGACTTCCGCCGGGGCGTCGCGATACAGGCTGCCGTCCGCGAGCTTGCCCGCCAGTTCGGCCTGCTGGGCCTCGAGCGCGGCGATGGCGTCCGGCAGGCCTTCGAGTTCGCGCAGGTCCCAGGCGTTGATCTTGCCCGCTTTGGCGGGTTTGGGGCGTGCCACCTTCGCGCGCGCGGCGCTGTCGTCGGCAGGCTTGGCCGCCTTGTCGGCGTCGGCTGGCGCGGCGGCAGGCGCCGGGCGCTGGGCGACCCAATCATCGTATCCTCCGACGTAGTCGCTCCAGTGGCCGTCGCCCTCGTAGGCGATGGTCTGCGTCACCACGTTGTTGAGGAAGGCCCGGTCGTGGCTGACCAGCAGTACGGTGCCCGCGTATTCTTGCAGCAGTTCTTCCAGCAACTCCAGCGTCTCGATGTCCAGGTCGTTGGTGGGCTCGTCGAGCACCAGCACGTTGGCCGGGCGCGCGAACAGCCGCGCCAGCAAAAGTCGGGCGCGTTCCCCGCCGGACAGGCTGCGTACCGGCGAGCCTGCTCGGGCGGGCGAGAACAGGAAGTCGCCCAGGTAGGTCATCACATGCTTGCGCACGCCGCCGATCTCGACCCATTCGCTCCCCGGGCTGATGATGTCGACGAGTGAGGCGTTTTCGTCGAGCTGCGCGCGCATCTGGTCGAAGTAGGCGACCGCGACGTTGGTGCCCAGGCGCGTCGTGCCGGTGTCGGGCTGCAGCTCGCCGAGGATCAGTTTGAGCAGGGTGGTCTTGCCGGCGCCGTTGGGACCGATGATGCCGATGCGATCGCCGCGAAAGAGGGTTGTGGAGTAGTCGTCCACCACGATCTTGTCCCCGAAACGCTTGCCGACGTGTTCGAGTTCGGCCACGAGCTTGCCGGAACGTTGGCCTTCGGCCAGCGCGAGCGACACATTGCCGACGCGCTCACGGCGTTCGGCCCGCTGCACCCGCAGGCTTTCCAGGCGGCGCACGCGGCCTTCGTTGCGCGTGCGGCGCGCTTCGACGCCTTTGCGGATCCAGACTTCCTCTTGCGCCAGCAGCTTGTCGAACCGCGCCTGCTCCAGCCGCTCGGATTCCAGCCACTGGGCCTTGCGTTCCTGCCATTGCGAAAAATTGCCCGGAAAGCTTAGGAGGCGGCCGCGGTCGAGTTCGACGATGCGGGTGGTCACGGCATCGAGGAAGCGGCGGTCGTGGGTGATGATGACCGCGGCGCCTTTCCAGGTGCGCAGCATCTCTTCCAGCCAGGCGATGCCTTCGAAGTCCAGATGGTTGGTGGGCTCGTCGAGCAGCAGCAGATCGGGCTCGTCGACCAGGGCGCGCGCGAGGGCGACGCGCTTGCGCGTTCCGCCGGACAGGCCGGCGATCTGGACGTCCGCCGGCAGACCCAGCTTTTCGAGCACGGCGCGCGCGCGCGAGGGGCGCTGCCAGTCTTCGTGGTCGCCTTCCACGTTGCATACGACGTCAAACACCGTGGCGTCGTCGTTCAGTTCGGGTTCCTGTTCGACGGTGGCGACGCGCAGGCCGGAACTGCGTGCGATGGCGCCGTCGTCGGGTTGGGTGCGGCCGTCGAGCAGCCTGAGCAGCGAGGACTTGCCCGCGCCGTTACGGCCGATGAGGCCGATGCGCTCGCCGGCCTGGATGGCGAAGTCAGCGTGGTCCAGCAGCGGATGGTGCCCATACGCGAGTTGGACGTCGGTCAAGGTGATGAGAGTTTCGAGGGCCATGTAGTGAGAGTGTCTGCGGCAACGGAGCGGATCAACGCGTATTGTCGCAGGAACCGGCGGGCCGGTTGCGCGGGCGCAGGGCGGTCGTGGGGGACGGGGCGGCCGGCTGTAATAGAATACGGGCTGCAAGGCGGGTCGGACGATCGCGGCGGGCGCAAGCCCGTCGAGGAAGGTCCGGACTCCACAGGGCAGGGTAACGGCTAACGGCCGTCCGGTTGCGTCTTCGGGCGCGGCTGAGGAATAGGACCACAGAGACGAGACTGCGGCGCGGGCGCGTTTTGCGCGCACCGATACGGCCATCTCCGTATTGCGCCGTCCGGCAACGGCCGGCGGCATCGCAGGGTGAAACGCGGCAACCTCTATCCGGAGCAACATCAAATAGGCATGCGTGCGGCCTCACGGCCGTGAAGGGCGGCTCCGTCCTAGCATGCGGGTAGATGGCTACAGCGGCTCAGCAATGATCCGCGCAGAGGAATGATCGTCCGCCAGGGCAACCTGGTGTACAGAATCCGGCCTATAGACCCGTCTTGCATTGAATTCCGTTCGCGCGCGGGTCTCGAGGACCGCGCGCGGCCTGTTGGCGCCGATTGCGCCAATTCGATCCCGCTCCCGGGGTGCCAGTCCGCTGGCAGGCCGCGCGAGCCGAAAGGATCGGGCCGGCGTAAGGCGGTAGGCGGCCCCCATTAGCCGCTACTTCTGAAGTAGGACTTTTAGAGTATGTCGCAACCTCCTGATTTATTGGGAGGTTTTTCTTTTTGCGCATTTACATGTTGATCTAAGTCCTTGTTGTGATTGAAAAAATTGCAACCACGCGCTTGACCGCCCCATTGCCATACCGTAGAGTGGGAAATAGTAGGAAATTGTGCAATTAAGTGGGGTAAATGTGGTGTTTCAGGGAAGCAGCGCGCTCACGCTGGATGCCAAGGGACGGATCTCCATTCCGACCCGGCATCGTGACGCGCTCATGTCGCAGGCCGAAGGCCGGCTGACCCTGACCCGCCACCCCGACGGCTGCCTGCTGGTGTACCCGCGGCCCGAGTGGGAAAAGAAGCGCGAACAGATCGCCGCTTTTCCCATGACGGCCCGCGCACTGCAGCGGCTGTTGCTGGGCAACGCGCAGGACGTGGAACTGGACGGCTCCGGCCGGGTTCTGATCGCTCCTGAGCTGCGCAACGCTTCCGGTATGACGCGCGATGTGATGCTGCTCGGTCTGGGCTCGCACTTCGAGCTGTGGGACGCCGCTACCCTGGCCAGCCGCGAGGCTGAAGACCTGGCCAAGGGTATGCCGGATGTGTTGAACCAGTTTTCGTTCTGAAAGAGTTATGGAATTCGAACATCGGCCCGTTCTTCTGGCGCCGACGGTGGACGCGCTTTTGCTTCCCGGCTTCGGGGGCAAGGGCGCGGCGCGGTCGCAGCCGCAGGATGGGCTGGATGTGGCCACGCGCATCGAAAGCGGCGTCTTTGTCGACGGCACTTTCGGTCGCGGCGGTCACAGTCGCGAGCTACTCAGCCGCCTGGGAAAGCAGGCGCGGCTGATCGTGTTTGACAAGGACCCGCAGGCCATTGCGGTCGCCGATGCGTTGGCGGCGCAGGATCCGCGGGTCACGGTCGTGCATGGGGGCTTTGCCACCATGGCGGAAGAATTGCAGCAGCGCGGCATCGACAAGGTCGATGGCGTGATGCTGGATCTGGGCGTTTCGTCGCCTCAGATCGACGATGCCGAGCGCGGCTTCTCGTTCATGCGAGACGGCCCGCTCGATATGCGGATGGACACCACTCGTGGTCCCACGGTGGCGGATTGGCTGGCGCAAGCCAGTGTGGATGAGATGCGGGAGGTCATAGCGGATTATGGCGAAGAACGGTTTGCTTTTCAGGTTGCAAAGGCGATTGCTGCTCGCCGCGCAACAAGGCCGCTGCGCACCACGCTCGAGCTTGCCGAGTGCGTCGCCAGCGCCGTCCGCACGCGCGAAAAGGGGCAACATCCGGCCACACGCACCTTTCAAGCTTTACGGATTTACATCAATCGGGAACTCGAAGAGCTCGCGCGCACCCTCGCGGCAGCTTTAGACCTGCTTGCCCCGGGAGGGAGGTTGGCGGTGATCAGCTTTCATTCGCTCGAAGACCGCATGGTCAAGCAATGCATCGCGGCGGCGGCTCGTCCGGCCGCCGCGCATGCACGCCTGCCCCTGCGCGAAAGCGAAATGCCCCAGCCTGTCCTGCGTTCCCTGGGCAAGGTCGTTGCCGAAGACGCTGAAGTCGCGGCAAACGCCCGTGCCCGCTCGGCCATCCTGCGTGCGGCCGAGCGCACCGAAACCCCGCTGCCAGCCGAAGGCGGCCTGGCTTTTGTGAAAACCGGTTCGCTGCCCGGCAGCGACCTCGTCCCGCCGCGGCGCGGTGGCAAGGGGGGGCGCCGGTAATGGGTCGCGTCAACCTGATCGTTGCGGCTTTGCTGATGCTGTCGGCCATTTCCCTGGTCACCAGCCGGTATCAGTCGCGCCAGCTCTTTGTTGAGCTGGGCCGCGATCAGGCGCACGCTCGCGACCTGGAAACCAACTGGCGGCGCTTGCAGCTCGAGCGCGCCGAACTGGCCCGCAATGCGCGGGTCGATGCAATTGCGCGTGACGGACTGAAGATGATCTCCATCGTCCCGGATCGCACGCTCTATCTGAACCAGGCGCCCGTGCCGGCCGCCGGAGGGGCGCAATGAAGCGCGTGCCCTTCTTCGACAATCCCGTGCTGCGCGGACAGTTGCCCACGTGGCGCGCCCGCCTGGTGCTGATCCTGCTGTTCGGCGGATTCGTCGTGCTGGCCGGCCGCGCGCTGTTCCTGCAGGGGCTGTCGACGGAGTTCCTGCAGCAGCAGGGCGAACGCCGCTATGAGCGCACGCTGACGCTGGCCGCCACCCGCGGCAAGATCCTGGACCGCAATGGCGCGGTGCTGGCCTCGAGCGTGCCGGCGCGCGCCATCTGGGCGATTCCCGAAGACGTGAAGCAGGCGACGCCCTCGCAGATCGATGCGCTGGCCAAGCTGCTGGACACGCCGGCCGCCGACTTGCGCCGTCGCCTGGTGGATGAGGACAAGAACTTCGTCTACCTGAAGCGCCAGGTCTCGATGGACGTGGCCGACAAGATCAAGCAGCTCGGCTTGCCTGGCGTGCACCAGCAGCCCGAGACGCGCCGCTACTATCCCGACGGCGACGTGATGGCGCACGTGGTGGGCTTCAACAGCGTCGAGGACCAGGGCCAGGAAGGCGTCGAACTGACGTTCAACCAGCAGTTGTCGGGTCGTCCCGGCAGCCGCCGCGTCATCAAGGACCGGCTGGGCCGCGTCATCGAGGACGTGCAGGCCGTGACCTTGCCGGTGGATGGCCGCGACCTGCGCCTGTCCATCGATACCCGCCTGCAGTACCTGGTTTTCAAGGAATTGAAGGACGCCGTTGACAAGCACCAGGCCAAGGGCGCAACTGCCGTGGTCGTGGACGTGCACACGGGCGAGATCCTTGCGCTGGCCAACGTGCCGACCTTCGACCCGAACAACCGCGATACCTTCCATGGCGCCAACCTGCGCAACCAGGCCATCACGGACACGTTCGAACCCGGCTCCATCATGAAGCCGTTCACCGCGGCGTTGGCGCTGGATCTTGGCCGCATCACCACGTCGACGCTGTTCGAGACGGGCAATGGCCGCTTCACCTATCAGGGCAGCACGATCAGCGACGTGAGCCGCAACGGTACGCTGGACGTGGCGGGCGTGCTGCGCAAGTCCAGCAATATCGGCATGACCATGATCTCCGAGAAGCTGGAATCCCGCGAAATGTGGGATCGCTTCACCGAGCTCGGGCTTGGCCAGGCGCCGCAGATCGGATTTCCTGGCGCAGCGCCCGGCCGGTTGCGTCCCTGGGAGCGCTGGCGCCTGATCGAGAAGGCCACCATGGCTTATGGTTACGGCCTGTCGGTGTCGCTGCTGCAGGTGGCGCGCGCCTACACCGTGTTCGCCCGTAATGGCGACATGGTGTCGCTGACGCTGGTCAAGCGCGACAGCGATCCGACCAGCGTCAAGATCTACACGCCCAAGACCACCGCGATGGTGCGCGCCATGCTGGAGGCCGCCACCGGCCCCGAGGGCACGAAGGCGGCGCAGGTGCAGGGCTACCGCGTGGCCGGCAAGAGCGGCACGGCGCGCAAGATCGTGGACGGCAAGTACAGCACCCAGCGGTACCGGAGCTCGTACGTGGGCTTCGCCCCGGTGTCGGAGCCCAAGATCGTGGTGGCCGTGTCCATCGACGAGCCGACGGTCGGCGGTTACTACGGCGGCGCGATCGCCGCACCCGTGTTCTCCCATATCGTGGGGGGGAGCCTGAGGCTGATGGGGGTGCGGCCCGACGCGCCGTTCGAATCCACGATTGTTGCTGGTATCAAGGAGCCAGGCAGATGAGCGCCAAAGGCTTCCTCTCTGCTCCTGTCGCCACGGTTGCTGAAATCGTGGCGTGGTTGCATTCGCGCGTGTCGCTGACCGCGCATCTCAAGCTGGATTCGCGCGACATCGAGCCCGGCGACGTATTCGTCGCCTGCCCGGGCCTGTCGAGCGACGGCCGCCTCTATATAGAAAAGGCGTTGGCGCTGGGCGCCAGCGCGGTGCTGTTCGAAGCGCCCGCCACTGATGCGATGGCGGTGGGGGCGGGCGATGCGGCCTTGCTGCCCGTGACCGGATTGCGGTCGCTGCTGGGCGAACTGGGCGATACCTGGTACGGCCGCCCGTCGGCCGCGCTGGCGGTAGTGGCCGTGACCGGCACCAACGGCAAGACGTCCTCGGTGCAGTGGATCGCCCACGCGCTGAGCCGCAACGACAAGGCTTGCGGCACCATCGGCACGCTGGGCGCCGTGCTGCCCGACGGGCAGACGCTGGGCGGCGACCTGACGACCCCCGATGTGCTGACCGTGCACCGTACGCTGGCCGCGATGCGCGACGCCGGCGCGAAGGCCGTGGCGATGGAAGCGTCATCCATCGGCATCGAGCAGGGCCGCATGGACGGCGTGCGCGTGGCGCTGGCCGCCTTTACGAATCTCACGCGTGACCATCTGGACTACCACGTCACGATGGAGCGCTACGAAGAAGCCAAGGCGCGTCTCTTCCGCTGGCCCGGCCTGACCGCCGCGGTGATCAATGCCGACGACGAGGCGGGACGGCGGATGCTGGCAAGCCTGCCGGACGGCGTATCGCCGATGGGCTACAGCCTGAGCGAAGATCCCGCCATTCCCGCCGCGATGCGCGCGCGCGATCTGCAGGCGACGTCGCAGGGCCAGATCTTTACGCTGGTGTCGCCGCACGGCGAAGCCCAGATCGTGACGCGCCTGCTGGGCGCGCACAATGTATCGAACCTGCTGCTGGTGGCGGGCGTGCTGTACAAGCTGGGCCTGCCATTTGCGCAGATTGCGCGCGAGCTTGCCGCGACCGACCCCGTCGACGGCCGCCTGCAGACCGTGGAGCCGGTGAACTCGCCGTCGCATACGGTCCGCGGCCCGCTGGTGGTGGTGGATTACGCTCACACGCCCGATGCGCTGTCCCGCGCGTTGCTGGCGCTGCGGGCGGTTGCCACGGCGCGCTCGGGCCGCCTGGTGTGCCTGTTCGGCTGCGGCGGCGAGCGCGATCCGGGCAAGCGCCCGGTCATGGGCGCCATTGCCGCGGAGCTGGCCGACCACGTGGTGGTGTCCAGCGACAATCCGCGCACCGAGTCGGCCGAGGCCATCGTCCAGCAGATTCTGACGGGCATTCCCGAAGCGGCGCGCGCGGACGTCGAAGTCGACCGCGCCCGCGCCATCATGCAGACGATCTGGGCGGCTGGCCCGGAAGACGTGGTGCTGCTGGCCGGCAAGGGCCACGAGACCTATCAGGATATCGGCGGCGAAAAGCTGCCTTTCGACGATCGCGAATGGGCGCGCCTGGCGCTGCTGCTGCCGCAGGTGCCGGGCGTGTCCACCGACACGCGCCGCATCGGCGAGGGAGAGCTGTTCGTCGCGCTGGTGGGCGAGAACTTCGACGCGCACGAATACCTGGACCAGGCCGCTTCGCGCGGCGCCTGCGCCGCCGTCGTCGCGCATCGCGTGCCCGATGCCGGAATGCCGCAGCTCGTCCTGGGCGACACGCGGGTGGCGCTGACGCGCATCGGCGCCGCCTGGCGCGCGCGCTTTTCGCTGCCCGTGGTGGCGGTGACCGGCAGCAACGGCAAGACGACCACCAAGGAAATGATTTCCGCCATGCTCGCCCAATGGCAGGGCGAGGCGGGACGCCTGGCCACCGCCGGCAACCTGAACAACGACATCGGCGTGCCGCTGACCTTGCTGCGCCTGCGCGCCGAGCACCGCGCCGCCGTGTTCGAGCTGGGCATGAACCATCCTGGCGAGATCGCGCAGCTGGCCGCCATCGCGGCGCCCACCGTGGCGCTGGTCACCAACGCGCAGCGTGAGCACCAGGAATTCATGCACACCGTCGAAGCGGTCGCGCGCGAGAACGGCGCGGCGATTGCCGCGCTGCCGGCAGACGGCGTCGCGGTGTATCCGGGCGACGAACCCTACTCGGACATCTGGGACGCGCTGGCCGCGCCGCGCCGCGTGCTGCGTTTCGGGCTGCAGCCGGGCCTGGACGTCTATGCGGAACAGATCATCGCGGAAGTGGATGCGACGCGCTGCCGCGTCGTGACGCCCGTCGGCGTCGCGGATCTGATGCTGCCGGTGCCCGGACTGCACAACCTGCGCAACGCGCTGGCGGCCATCGCCAGCGCGATCGCCGCGGGGGCGCCGCTGGAAACCGCGGTGCGCGCGCTGGCCGGATTCAGCCCGGTGGCGGGCCGCATGCAGCACAAGCGAATGGGTGACGGAACGTTGCTCATCGATGACACCTACAATGCCAACCCCGACTCGGTTCGCGCGGCCATCGAGGTGCTTGCGCGCATGGCCGGCAAGCGCGTCCTGGTGCTGGGCGACATGGGCGAAATCGGGGACAACGGCCCCGCCATGCATGCCGAGGTGGGCCATTACGCGCGCGAGCATGGGCTCGACGCATTCATCACGCTAGGCGAAGCCAGCCGGGCGGCCGCCGCCGCATTCGGCCCTGGCGCGCACGCCTGCGCATCGGTAGACGAAGTCGTTGCCGCCTTGCGCGGCCTGCGCCCGTCCTGCGTATTGGTAAAAGGATCGCGCTTTATGCGCATGGAGCGGGTAGTGACGGCTTTTTCTTCGAATGACGGTACGACGGCCTCGGGGCAGGGAGAGCAGCATGCTGCTTGAGATCGCCCGGCTGCTTTCCGACGATGTGCGCGCCTTGGGCGTGTTCGAATACATCACCTTGCGCGCCGTCCTGGCATGCGCGACGGCGCTGGTGATCGGCCTGCTGGCGGGTCCGCGCGTCATCCGCAAGCTGACGGAAATGAAGATCGGCCAGGCCGTGCGCAGCTACGGCCCCGAAACGCACCTGGTCAAGACTGGAACGCCGACCATGGGCGGCGTGCTGATCCTGATTTCCATCGGCATCAGCACCCTGCTGTGGGCGGACTGGACGAACCGCTTCGTGTGGGTCGTGCTGCTGGTCACGTTCGGCTTCGGCTGGATCGGCTGGCGCGACGACTACCGCAAGGTCGTCTATCGCGACCCCGAAGGCATGCCCGCGCGGCAGAAATTCTTCTGGCAAGCCACGATCGGCATCGTGGCGGCCGTGTATCTGGCGTTCGCGGTGTCCGCGCCCGCCAATACCGAACTGTGGCCCCTGTTCAAGGCATGGGTGGGCAGCGGCTTCACGATGGCCTTGCCGACGCGCGCCGACCTGATCGTGCCGTTCTTCAAGACAGTGAGCTATCCGCTCGGCGTGCTCGGTTTCGTGGCGCTGACGTGGGCGGTGATCGTGGGCACCAGCAACGCGGTGAACCTCACCGACGGCCTGGACGGCCTGGCCATCATGCCTACCGTGATGGTCGGCAGTGCGCTGGGCATTTTCGCCTACGTGGTCGGGCGCGTGGACTATTCGAAGTATCTGCTGTTTCCGTACATCCCCGGCGCATCGGAATTGATGGTGCTGTGCGCGGCCATCGGCGGCGCTGGGCTCGCATTTTTATGGTTCAACGCGTATCCGGCCCAGGTATTCATGGGCGACGTCGGCGCACTGGCTTTGGGCGGCGCACTGGGCACGATCGCGGTCATCGTGCGCCAGGAGATCGTGCTGTTCATCATGGGCGGCGTGTTCGTCGTCGAGACCCTTTCGGTGATGATCCAGGTGACCTGGTTCAAGTACACGAAGCGACGTTATGGAACAGGTCGACGCATTTTCCGCATGGCGCCGTTGCATCATCACTTTGAAGTCGGTGGCTGGAAGGAAACCCAGGTCGTCGTGCGTTTCTGGATCATCAGCATGATGCTGGTGCTGATTGGCCTCTCTACCCTGAAGTTGCGATGACGATGATGGAAACCTCCCGCGCTGACGCGCCGCTCGTCCTGATCCTCGGATTGGGTGAGACGGGTGTCGCCGCCGCACGCTGGTGCGCCCGCCAAGGCGCGCGCTTGCGCGTGGCCGACACGCGCGCCGAACCGGGAGGTCTTGCCGCGCTGCGCGACGCGCTGGCGCAAAGCGACGTGGAATACCGCCTGGGTTGCGAGGACGCCTTCGCGACGGACCTGCTGGACGGTGTGACGCAGGTCGTGCTCAGTCCCGGATTGGCGCCCACGCAGGCGCCCGCCGCCGACGTGCTGCGCGAGGCCGAGGCCCGCGGCATCGAAGTCGTCGGCGAAATCGAATTGTTCGCGCGTGCGCTGGCGGATCTGGCCGCGACGCGCGAGTACCGTCCGCGCCTGCTCGCCGTGACGGGCACCAACGGCAAGACCACGGTCACCGCGCTGACCCGCCAGCTCGTCGAAGCGAGCGGCCTGACGGTGCTTGCGGCCGGCAACATCAGCCCCGCGGCGCTGTCCGCGCTGATGGACGCGCTGGACACGGAATCGCTGCCGCAGGTGTGGGTGCTGGAGCTGTCCAGCTTCCAGTTGGAAACCACGCGCACGCTGATGGCCGATGCGGCCGTCGTGTTGAACGTGACCCAGGACCATCTGGACTGGCACGGCGGCATGCAGGCCTACGCGCAGGCCAAGGCGCGCCTCTTGAAGATGGCGCGCGTCGCGATCGTGAATCGCGACGACCCGCTTACCGTCGACATGGTGCCGTCGCTCAATGCCATGAACGTGCGCAGCTTCGGCCGCGACGTGCCGGAGCTGGTGGGCGACATGGGCCTGGACCTGGGACAGGGCGTTGCCTGGCTGGCGTCTTGCGAACCCAACGATTTTGACGAGCCCGCGCCGCCTACGCGGCGCAAGAAGGATGCGCCCGAACCGGTGCGCGCCAAGGGCCGGATGAGCCGCCTGATGCCCGTGGACGCCTTGCGCATCCGAGGCATCCACAACGCCTTGAATGCGCTGGCGGCGCTGCAACTGGCCCGCTGCCTGGATCTGGGCTGGGGCGCCATGCTGCGCGCGTTGCGCGAGTACGCGGGTGAACCGCATCGCGCGGCCTTCGTGCGCACGATCGGCGGCGTCGACTACATCAATGACAGCAAGGGCACCAACGTGGGCGCCACCGTGGCCGCGCTGGAGGGCCTGGGGCAACCCGTGGTGCTGATTGCCGGCGGGCAGGGCAAGGGACAGGACTTCTCTCCGCTGATCCCGGTCGTTTCGCGCCACGCGCGCGCCGTGATGCTGATCGGCGTCGACGGCCCCGAGATCGGCCGCGTGCTGCAGGAAACCGGCGTGCAGTGCGTGACGGTCGAAACGCTGCGCGACGCCGTGCGCGCCGCGGCGGACCTGGCGCAGCCGGGCGATGCGGTGCTGCTGTCGCCGGCCTGCGCCAGCCTGGACATGTTCCGCAACTACCCGCATCGCGGGCAGGTGTTCGTGGAAGAGGTCGAAGACCTGGCCCGCGATCGTGGGGAGGTGGCATGAACCGCAGCGCCGCTCCCCAGGTGAATTCCATCGTGCGTCGCGCCGAGGCCTGCCAATGAGCCTGATCGCCGACCTCACCGCCAGCGTCAATGCCGTACGGCCCGGCCGTACCCGCATGCGCAACTTCGACCTGCCGCTCGTCATCGCGGCGTCGACGTTGCTGCTGCTCGGCCTGCTGATGGTGTATTCGGCGTCGATCGCGCTGGCCGACGGCCCGCGCTATGCGTCCTATGGCCGCTATTACTTCGTGATCCGCCACGGTCTCTTCGTGAGCGCGGGCCTGGTCGGGGCCGCCGTCGTGCTGTCGATCCCCATCCGGGTCTGGCAACGCCTTGCGGTGCCGCTCTTCGTGGTGGCGATCACCTTGCTGGTCGCCGTCCTGATTCCCGGCATCGGGCGCGAAGTCAACGGCGCGCATCGCTGGATTCCGCTGGGTCCGCTGAATTTCCAGCCGTCCGAACTGATGAAGCTTGCCGCGCTGCTGTATGCGGCCGACTACACCGTGCGCAAGCAGGAACACATGCAGGCGTTCGCCCGCGGCTTCCTGCCCATGGCTGTTGCGCTGGCCGGCGTGGGCATGCTGCTGCTGCTTGAACCCGATCTGGGCGCGTTCATGGTGATCGTGGCCATCGCGATCGGCATCCTGTTCCTGGGCGGCATCAACGGCAAGTACTTCAGCAGCCTGCTCGGCGTGCTGGTCGGGACCTTCCTGATGCTGATCTGGCTGTCGCCCTGGCGCCGCGCGCGCCTGTTCGCGTACCTGGACCCCTGGAACGAAGACAACGCCTACGGCAGCGCCTATCAGCTTTCGCATTCGCTGATCGCGCTGGGTCGCGGCGAATGGTTCGGCGTGGGCCTGGGCGCCAG
The DNA here is from genome assembly GCF_900156745.1 of Achromobacter sp. MFA1 R4. Taxonomy (NCBI): domain Bacteria; kingdom Pseudomonadati; phylum Pseudomonadota; class Betaproteobacteria; order Burkholderiales; family Alcaligenaceae; genus Achromobacter; species Achromobacter sp. MFA1 R4. The sequence continues at coordinate 2,831,375 of NZ_LT707065.1, forward strand.
CGTCGAAAAACTGCATTACCTGCCCGAAGCGCACACCGACTTCCTGATGGCGGTGGTGGGCGAGGAATTGGGATTCGCCGGCGTGATGCTGGTGATCACGCTGTTTGCCATCATCGTCTACCGCGGTTTCGACATCGGGCGCCAGGCCATCGCCATGGAGCGCACGTTCGCCGGCCTGGTCGCGCACGGCGTGGCGATGTGGTTCGGCGTGCAGTCCTTCATCAACATGGGCGTGTGCCTCGGCCTGCTGCCCACCAAGGGCCTGACGCTGCCGCTGATGAGCTACGGCGGTTCGGGCGTGGTGATGAACCTGTGCGCGCTGGCGATGCTGATCCGGGTCGACGTGGAAAACCGCATCATGATGCGCGGAGGACGGGTATGACCGCCTCGCGCACCATCCTGATCATGGCCGGCGGCACCGGCGGCCACATCATGCCCGGGCTGGCCGTGGCCGATGTGCTGCGCGCGCGCGGCTGGCGCGTGCTGTGGCTGGGCAACCCTGAAAAGATGGAAGGCCGGCTGGTCCCGCCGCGCGGCATCGAGCTGGTGCCGCTGCGTTTTCAGGGCGTGCGCGGCAAGGGGGCGTCGGCCCTGCTGAAACTGCCTTTCCTGCTGCTGCGCGCGTTCGCGCAAGCCTGGTCGCGCCTGTCCGACGTGCGCCCCGATGTGGTGCTGGGCATGGGCGGCTACGTGGCGTTCCCGGGCGGCGTGATCGCCGCGCTGCGCGGCACGCCGCTGGTCGTGCACGAACAGAACGCCGTCGCCGGCACCGCCAACAAGTGCCTGGCCAAGATGTCGCGCCGCGTGCTGAGCGGGTTTCCCGGCGTGCTGCCCAAGGGCGAGGCCATGGGCAACCCGGTGCGCGCCGATCTGTGCGCCCTGCCAAACCCGGCCGAGCGCTATGCCGGCCGCACCGGCCCGCTGCGCGTGCTGGTGGTGGGGGGCAGCCTGGGGGCGCAGGCCTTGAATACCACCGTGCCGCAGGCCCTTGCCCGCATGCCGCTCGAAAGCCGGCCCACGGTCGTGCATCAGGCTGGCGAACAACATCTGCCCGCGCTGCAGCAGGCCTACGCCCAGGCGGGCGTTCAGGCCGACTGCCGCGCCTTCATCGACGACATGGCGGGCGCCATGGCCGACGCCGACCTGCTGATCTGCCGCGCCGGCGCCATGACGGTGTCCGAAGTGGCGGCTGCCGGGGTCGCGGCGCTGTTCGTGCCATTCCCCCACGCCATCGATGACCATCAAACCGCCAACGCGCGCTTCCTGAGCGACGCGCAGGCCGCCTGGCTGCAGCCGCAGACCGCCATGACGCCCGAGTGGCTGGCGGACTGGCTGGGCCAGCGCTCCCGACAAGAACTGCAGGGTGTCGCCGTCAGGGCTCGCGAGCATGCGCGTCCCGATGCGGCAGCCCATATCGCCGACGTCTGTGAACAAGCAGCGGGGCGTTCATCATGAAACACAGAATTCAACATATCCATTTCGTAGGCATCGGCGGCTCGGGCATGAGCGGCATTGCCGAAGTGCTGCTCAACCTGGGCTACGACATCAGCGGCTCCGACCTGAACGAGTCGGCCGTGACGCGCCGCCTGGCGGGCCTGGGCGTGAAGATCGCCATCGGCCACGCGGCCAGCAACGTCACGGGCGCCAGCGCCATCGTTACCTCGACCGCCGTCGCGGGCGACAATCCCGAAGTGATCGCCGCGCGCGCGGCGCGCATCCCGGTGGTGCCGCGCGCCATCATGCTGGCCGAGCTGATGCGCCTGAAGCGCGGCATCGCCGTCGCCGGCACGCACGGCAAGACCACGACGACCAGCCTGGTGGCCAGCGTGCTGGCGGCCGGCGACCTGGATCCGACCTTCGTCATCGGCGGGCGGCTCAATTCGGCCGGCGCCAATGCGCGGCTGGGGCAGGGCGACTACATCGTGGTCGAGGCCGACGAGTCGGACGCATCCTTCCTGAACCTGCTGCCCGTGATGGCCATCGTGACCAATATCGATGCCGATCACATGGATACCTACGGGCACGATGTGGCGCGCCTGAAGAGCGCCTTCATTGAATTCACGCAGCGCCTGCCTTTCTATGGCAGCGCCGTGCTGTGCTCGGACGACGCCAATGTGCGCGAGATCATGCCGTTCGTGTCGCGTCCAATCACCACCTACGGCCTGAACGAAGAGGCCCAGGTGCGCGCCTATGAGGTGCAGGCCGACGGCACGCGCATGCGTTTCAACGTGCAGCGCACCCATCGCGACACGCTGCTGCCGCCCCTGAAGGTGGAGTTGAACCTGCCCGGGCTGCACAACGTGCGCAACGCGCTGGCCGCGATCGCCGTGGCGACCGAGCTGGGCGTGTCGGATGACGCCATCTGCGAGGCGCTGGGGTCGTTCAAGGGCGTGGGCCGCCGCTTCACGCAGACGGGCGAGTTCGCCGTGCCCGCCAGCCATGGGGGCGGCACCTTCACGGTGATCGACGACTACGGCCATCACCCGGTGGAAATGGCCGCCACGCTGTCCGCCGCGCGCGGCGCCTGGCCGGATCGCCGTATCGTGCTGGCCTTCCAGCCGCACCGCTACACGCGTACGCGTGATTGCTTCGAGGATTTCGTGCGCGTGCTGGGCTCTGCCGACGCGGTGCTGCTGACCGAGGTCTACGCCGCGGGCGAACCGCCGCTGGTGGCGGCCGACGGGCGCGCCCTGTCCCGCGCGCTGCGCGTGGCGGGCAAGGTCGAGCCGGTATTCGTGGAAGACGTGGCGGAGCTGCCGCAGGCAATCGTGGATTTCGTGCGCGATGGCGACGTCGTCATCGTGATGGGAGCGGGTTCGATCAGCAAGGTCCCCGCCCAGGTGGGAGAACTGGCATGAGCAAGCAATTCGGCAAAGTTGGGGTGTTGTACGGCGGCCGGTCTGCCGAGCGCGAAGTCTCGCTCATGTCGGGCAAGGGCGTTCAGGAGGCCCTGATCAGCGCCGGCGTGGACGCGCATCTGTTCGACACCGGGGAACGCAGCCTCGCCGAGCTGGCGCAGCAGGGCTTTGAACGTGTGTTCATCGCGCTGCACGGCCGCTACGGCGAAGACGGCACGATCCAGGGCGCCCTGGAATTGCTGGGCATTCCCTATACGGGAAGCGGCCCAATGGCTTCGGCGCTGGCCATGGACAAGACCATGACCAAGCGCATCTGGCTGCAGCATGGCCTGCCCACGCCCGACTTCGAAGTGCTCGACGCCGATACGGAGCTGCGCCTGGTCCCCGACCGCCTGCAACTGCCGCTGATCATCAAGCCGCCGCACGAGGGCTCGACCGTCGGCATCACCAAGGTCGTGGGCTATTCCGACATGAAGGAAGCGTACGCCGCGGCGGCGCGCTTTGACAGCGAAGTCCTGGCCGAGCAGTTCATTACCGGTCGCGAGCTGACCGTGGCCGTCCTGGGTTCCGGTAAGGCCGCGCGCGCGCTGCCGGTGATCGAGATCGCGGCGCCTGGCGGCAACTACGACTACGAACACAAGTATTTCTCCGACGACACGCAGTACTTCTGCCCGGCCGCGCTGCCGGCGGACGTGGCTGAAGAGGTCGCGCGGATTGCCGTAAAGGCCTATCAGGCGCTGGGCTGCGAAGGCTGGGGGCGCGCGGATTTCATCCTCGACCGCGACAACCGGCCCTGGCTGCTCGAAATGAATACGTCGCCCGGCATGACCGGCCATTCCCTGGTCCCCATGGCGGCCAAGGCCGTCGGGATCAGCTATGCCGATTTGTGCGTGGCCATCCTGTCCGAGGCTTCGTGCAAGGTGCACAGCCCCGCCCGCAACGCTTGACCTGGATAATCCGTGTGGAACGACGCTCGCACTACCAACCTGATCGCCAACACGCTCGCCGTGCTGGCGGTCTGCGCCATGCTCGTCGCGGGCGTGGTGTGGGTGGCGCAGCGTCCGTACTTCACCTTGGCGGCCATCGAACTGGAATCGATGCCGGACACCGACCTGCACTACGTGTCGACGGGCGCCGTGCGCTCGGCGATAGCCGGCCGCGTCAAGGGCAACTTCTTCACGGTGGACCTGGACGAGGCGCGCGAGATCTTCGAATCGGTGCCCTGGGTCCGGCATGCCACCGTGCGGCGGATCTGGCCCAACGTGCTGCGCGTGCGCATCGAGGAACAGCAGCCCCTGGCGCTGTGGAACGAGAACCAGATGATCAACACCTGGGGCGAGGCGTTCACGGCCAACACGGGCGAGGTGGACGACGATACGGTGCTGCCGCAGTTCTCCGGGCCCGAGGGCACGGAGGCGCTCGTCGTGCAGCGCTACGCCGAGCTGGCGCGCTGGTTCGCGCCGCTGGACATGCATGTGGAGCGGTTGGAACTGAGCCCGCGCTACGCCTGGCGCGTCGTGCTGTCGAACGGCATGCTGCTGGACCTGGGGCGCGATCCGGGCGCGGACGCGCCGGACCCGCACGGCCTGCCCGGCGCCTTGCCGTTCGCGGCTCGCATTCAACGCTTTGTGCAGGCGTGGCCCGCCGTGGCGGGGCGCCTGGAAGGGCGCACCATCACGCAGGCCGACTTGCGCTATCCCAATGGTTTCGCCCTGGCGCTGGCCCCGTTGCCCGCGTCGGAAACCAAATCCAAATCCACACCGAAACCTCCCAAGAAACGCTAACGCCATGACCCGTGACATCAAGGACCTTATCGTCGCCCTCGATATCGGCACCAGCAAGGTGGTGGCTGTGGTGGCTGAAATCCTGCCTGAAGGCCGCTTCGAGGTGCTAGGCCTGGGCCAGCACGAATCGCGCGGCATGCGCAAGGGCGTGGTCGTCAATATCGAGACCACTGTGAATTCCATCCAGCGCGCGCTTGAAGAAGCCGAGCTGATGGCAGATTGCAAGATTCGCGACGTCTACACCGGCATCGCCGGCAGCCATATCCGCAGCTTCAATTCCAGCGGCATGGTCGCCGTCAAGGACAAGGAAGTCACCGCCACCGACGTCGCCCGCGTCATCGAAACCGCCAAGGCGGTGAACATCCCGACCGACCAGCAGGTATTGCACGTGCTGACGCAGGAGTTCATCGTCGACGGCCAGGAAGACATCCGCGAGCCCATCGGCATGAGCGGCCTGCGCCTCGAAGTGCGCGTGCACATCGTGACGGGCGCGGTCAGCGCCGCCCAGAACATCGTCAAGTGCGTGCGCCGCTGCGGCCTGGAAGTGCAGGACCTGATCCTGCAGCCGCTCGCCTCCAGCCTGGCCGTGCTGACGGCCGACGAGAAGGAGCTGGGCGTCGTGCTGGTGGACATCGGCGGCGGCACCACCGACGTGGCCATCTTCACCGGCGGCGCGATCCGCCACACCGCCGTGCTGCCCATCGCCGGCGACCAGATCACCAACGACATCGCGGCGATGCTGCGCACGCCCACGCCCGATGCCGAAGAAATCAAGCTGCGCTACGGCGTCGCCAAGCAGGTGCTGGCCAGCCCGGACGAGTCCGTGGAAGTGCCGGGCCTGGGCGACCGCGGTCCGCGCCAGGTCAAGCGCCAGGCGCTGGGCGCGGTGATCGAGCCGCGCGTGGAAGAACTGTTCACGCTGGTGCAGCAGGTGGTGCGCGATTCCGGCTACGAAGACCTGCTGGCTTCCGGCGTGGTCCTGACGGGCGGTTCGGCGCAATTGCCCGGCATGATCGAACTGGCCGAGGACGTGTTCCTCAAGCCGGTTCGCGTGGCGGTGCCCGAGTACGAAGGCAGCCTTGCCGACGTGATGCGCAATCCGCGCTTCTCGACGGTGATGGGGCTGCTGCAGGAGGCGCGCATGCAGCGTGTGCGGGGTCGCAAGGTGGCCGCGCAGACGGGCAATTTCAAGAGCCTGCTTGCGCGCATGAAGGAGTGGTTCATGAATTAAAGGGTGCAGGTTGGGGCCTGCTCCTTGGCGCGAACCGCGGCAGTCTTGCGGGGAGCGTCAGAAAGAGGAGGCGTCTCAAACCCGTGGCGGGCCTATGTAGTCGGCGTCGGCTTTGAGGCGATTCACAAAATATAGGTTGTCGGGGAATTTTTGTGATTTGCAAAATCGGACTTGTGAGGGAGTCATCATGATGAACTTTGAGATGCTTGAGAACAACACCAAAGGGACCGTAATCAAGGTCGTTGGTGTGGGCGGTGCGGGCGGCAATGCCGTCGCGCACATGATTCGCAGCGGCGTGCACGGCGTGGATTTCATCTGCGCCAACACCGATGCGCAAGCGCTGGCGGCTACCAATGCGCCGGTGCAGATCCGTCTGGGCCGTACCGGCCTGGGCGCGGGCGCCAAGCCCGAGCAGGGACGCGCGTCGGCGGAAACCGCGCGCGAGGAGATCCGTGCCGCGCTGAACGGCGCGCACATGGTCTTCATCACGGCGGGCATGGGCGGCGGCACCGGTACCGGTGCCGGTCCGGTCGTGGCCGAAGTGGCGAAGGAACTGGGCATCCTGACCGTGGGCGTGGTCACCAAGCCTTTTTCGTTTGAAGGCAACAAGCGCCTGAAGATGGCCGAAGACGGCATTGCCGAACTGGCCAAGCACGTGCATTCGCTCATCGTGGTGCTCAACGAGAACCTCTATGAACTGATGGACGAGGACGCGACGCAGGAAGATTGCTTCCGTTCCGCCGACGACATCCTGCACAACGCGTGCGCGGGTATCGCCGAAATCATCAACGTCGAAGGCAACGTCAACGTCGACTTCGAAGACGTGAAGACGATCATGGGCGAGCAGGGCCAGGCCATGATGGGCACGGCGTCGGCGTCGGGCGCGGACCGCGCTCGCGTGGCCGCCGAGCACGCCATTGCCTGCCCGCTGCTGGAAGGCGTGGATCTGAACGGCGCGCGCGGCGTGCTGGTCAACATCACCGCCAGCCGCTCGCTGAAGATGCGCGAAACGCGCGAAATCATGGAAACGATCCGCAGCTACGCTTCGGACGACGCGACCGTGATCTTCGGCACCGCCTACGACGAGTCGATGGGCGAAAACCTGCGCGTCACGGTGGTTGCAACCGGCCTGGGCCGTGCGCAAGCCCGTCCGCAACTGGTGCAGAACACCGCTGAAATGCTGCGCACCGGCACCGACAACATGCCCATGGGCACGATGCCGGCCGGTCAAGGCGGTGACTATCGCAACCTGGACATGCCGTCGGTCATGCGCAATCCGCGCAGCCAGGCGTCGGCCCAGGTGCGTGCGCTGGAAAGCTCGGGCATGGATCACTTCGACATCCCGGCGTTCCTGCGCAAGCAGGCGGACTGAACCTGGAGCCGGTCTCCGGCTCTAACTGCACTCCCTCATCTCCGGCTCGCCTGTCCCCACGGGCGAGCCGGAGGCAGAGCGGTCCGTGTTTCCCTTGCACGTTAAAAAAGGGACGGAGGTATAGGTCGATCCGTACGCCAGCCAGATGGCGACATGGATCGGACAGCGTTACAATACATCGGTTACGCCGGCAATCTGCTCGTCATCTTGCCGGCTTCCTGATTCAAATTCCCAAGTCCCATGTTCCGACAGCGCAGCATCCAGAATCTCGTCCGCACGACAGGCGTCGGCGTCCACTCAGGACGGCGGGTGGAGCTCACCCTGCGCCCGGCACAGCCGAACACGGGCATCGTCTTTCACCGCGTGGATTTGCCGCAGGTCGTGGACCTGCCCGCCCAGGCCACTGGCGTGGGCGATACGCGCATGGCCTCCGTGCTGCAGCAAGGCAACGTGCGCGTGTCGACGGTGGAGCATCTCATGTCGGCGCTGGCCGGCCTGGGCATCGACAACCTGCACGTCGACCTCACTGCCGAAGAAGTCCCCATCATGGACGGCAGCGCGGCGACCTTTGTTTATTTGTTGCGCTCGGCCGGCATCGTCGAGCAGAACGCGCCCAAGCAGTTCATCCGGGTTCTGAAGCCGGTGGAAGTGCGTGAAGGCGAAGGACGCAACGAGAAATGGGCCCGCCTCGAACCCCATGAAGGGTACGCGTTGGCCTTCTCGATCGACTTCCGCCATCCCGCCATCGACTCGACGGCCAATTTTGCAGAAATCGATTTCGCGACGCACTCGTACGTGCGCGAGATCGCGCGGGCGCGCACCTTCGGTTTCGTCAATGAAGTCGAGGCGCTGCGGTCAATGGGCCTGGCCCGCGGCGGCAGCCTGGATAACGCCATCGTCATGGACGAGTACCGTGTGCTGAACAGCGACGGGCTGCGTTACGACGACGAATTCGTGAAGCACAAGATCCTGGACGCCATCGGCGACCTGTATCTGCTTGGCAAGCCGCTGGTCGCGCGCTATGTGGCGTGCAAGTCGGGCCACGGCCTGAACAACCAGCTTGCCCGCGCGCTGTTGGAGCAGCGCGATGCCTGGGAAATCGTCACCTACGAATCGCAGGCCGAAGCGCCCCAGGCGTTTCGCCACGAATGGAAGCTGGCCTGACGGGCGGCTTTCCCCCGACGGCAGGCTTCCTGGACGAACCTGCGCACGGGGCCTGACCCCGAACCCTGCGCGGGTTCCTGCCCAAGGATGGCGAAGGTTGCCATCCGCTAGTGCAATCGTCGCAATCCGGTAGGCCATCCGATGGCCATCGGTCTGAAAAGTTGGTTTCGCTACGTTTCCGACCCAGGCGACTTGCCTGACAAAGCCGGGTGCCTCAGCTACGCTTGTGGTGCCTCAAGAGCTTGGCCACGGCATCGGCCAGCGGACCGGGCCGCAACGTGTCATGCAGCGTTTCGAACGCGCCCAGGGCCTTGTCGCCCAGGGGTTGCGCCTCTTTGGGAGGGCGCGGCTGACGGGCGCCAGGTTTGGGCAAACCCGCTTGTACCTTGATGGCAATTTCGTTAAGGTTCCAGCCTTGGTCCGCCAGCGACCGCGCGACGCGCGGCGCCAATTGACGCATTTTGGCCGCGTGCGCGGCGGTGGGCACCACCAGGTGCAGGCATTGGTTTTCCAGCTTGCCGACCTGGCACACAGCACCCAGCGGGGCGGGCAACACCGCCGCCACCGCATACTGAATTTGCAGATGCTTGCGGGCAGTCGCCAATACGCCGGCGCCCCGCATGTCATGACCCAGCCATCCCAGGGCGGTATTTTCCACTCGCCGGCTGGAACCGGAACGTTGACGGTATGAAGAGGGTCTATTCATGCCGGCTTTAAAAGACTTAGGAAGCAAACCTTGAAAATCGTGATTATGCACGCCCGCGACGGCCAGGACGGGCATTTCACCCTGGGAGGCGCGCGTCTGGCGTTGTTTCTGGGGGGCGCCCTGATTACCGCCGCCATTTTCGGCGCGGCGCTTCAACGATACATCACTCCCATCCTGCCCGCCGTGCACACCATGGGCTGGCCGCTGTCGGAGCAGCCCGGACGCGACGCCGATTTCCTGCGTGAAAACATGAATCTGCTGGCCGCCAAGGTGGGGTCGCTGCAGGCCAAGCTGGTCAGCATCGACGGCCTGGGCCAGCGCGTGGCCAAGGTGGCGGGCGTGGCCTACACCGATCCGGAACTGGCCCAGCAACTGGCGTCGGCCCAGGCCGAGGCGCCGGCCCATCCCGAGGCCACGCAGGTGATGGACGACCTTTTCACCGATCATCCGCCGCCCAGCGCCGCGTCCGCCGAAGCCCTGGGCCGCCAGCTCGACGAGATCCAGGCCAGGCTGTCGCAGCAGACCGACAACCTGAAGCTGCTGGATGCGGCCCTGACCAAACGGTCGGCGGATCAGGCGCGCATGCCGACCGCCATGCCGATCACCGATTATCCCTATCTGTCGTCGTCCTATGGCTGGCGCCGCAATCCCGTGACCGGCCGCTCGGCCATGCACGAGGGGCTGGATTTCGCCGCCCCGTCGGGCACGCCCATCGTGGCCGCGTCCGGCGGCGTGGTCCTGGAGGCGAAATGGCAGCCGGGGTTTGGCAACATGGTCGAAATCGACCATGGCGACGGCCTCATCACCCGCTATGCCCATGCTTCCTCGCTGCTGGTCAAGCAGGGCGACCTGGTCGAGCGCGGCCAGCAGGTGGCCCGCGTCGGGAGCTCGGGCCGGTCCACCGGTCCGCATCTGCATTTCGAGGTCCGCCTTGCCGGCCAGCCGCTGGATCCGCGTCTCTTCCTCGGGCCGCAGCATCAACACGCGCCGCCCGCCGTGGCCCAGGCCGCCGCGCCGTGAACCCTGGCCGCGTTGGCCGGTCAAACCGGCCAACAGTGCTACCCTGGTCATAGGTCCAGGCTATTACGCTCCAGGTGCGTTAAACTGGTTCGTTTCCCAGCGGACCCCCGCTCAACCAATAACATCAAGTCACGGGTGACGCTGCCCAAGCGTTTTCGGGTGCGGCGTGGCTCGTGCGGCCGACATACGCATGGTTTCTCTGCTCAAAAAACTCATAGGTAGCCGCAACGATCGGCTGCTTAAGCAGTATCGCAAGCTGGTAACCCAGATCAATGGGCTCGAACCCAAGATCTCCGCGCTCTCCGACGCGGAGCTGGCGGCCAAGACCGAAGAATTCCGTTCCCGCCACGCCCAGGGCACGTCCCTGGACGACCTGCTGCCCGAAGCCTTCGCCGTCGTGCGCGAAGCCGGCAAGCGGGTGTTCGGCATGCGCCACTTCGACGTGCAGATGCTGGGCGGCATCGCCCTGCATAACGGCAAGATCGCCGAAATGCGCACCGGCGAAGGCAAGACGCTCATGGCCACGCTGCCCGTCTACCTGAACGCCATCGCCGGCAAGGGTGTGCACGTGGTCACGGTGAACGACTACCTGGCCCGCCGCGATGCCGAATGGATGGGTCGCCTGTACCGCTTCCTGGGCCTGTCCACCGGCGTGGTGGTGCCGCAGCAGCCCAACGAAGAAAAGAAAGCCGCGTACGCCGCCGACATCACGTACGGCACCAATAACGAATTCGGCTTCGATTACCTGCGCGACAACATGGAATTCCGTGTTGAAGACCGGCGCCAGCGCGCGCTGTTCTATGCCATCGTCGACGAAGTGGACTCGATCCTGATCGACGAGGCCCGCACGCCGCTGATCATCTCCGGCCAGGCCGAAGACCACACCGAGCTGTACGTCCGCATGAATGCGGTGCCGCCGTTGCTCAAGCGCATGGCCAGCGAGCCCAAGCCGCAGGAGCCGGAACCCGAAGGCGACTACTGGGTCGACGAAAAGAGCCAGCAGGTCTACCTGTCGGAAGCCGGCCACGAGAACGCCGAGGGCATCCTCGCCCGCCTGGGCATCCTGCCCGAAGGCGAGTCGCTGTACGATCCCCGCCATATCGCGCTGATGCACCACCTGATGGTGGCCCTGCGCGCCAACACCCTGTTCTTCCGCGACCAGCAGTACGTCGTGCAGGACGGCGAAGTGGTCATCGTGGACGAATTCACGGGCCGCCTCATGGTGGGCCGCCGCTGGTCCGATGGCCTGCACCAGGCCGTCGAGGCCAAGGAAGGCGTGAAGATCCAGCATGAAAATCAGACGCTGGCCTCGATCACCTTCCAGAACTACTTCCGCATGTACGAAAAGCTGTCCGGCATGACCGGTACGGCGGACACGGAAGCGTACGAATTCCAGGAAATCTACGGGCTTGAAACGGTCATCATCCCGACCAACAAGCCCATGGTCCGCAAGGACCAGAACGACCAGGTCTTCAAGACCGACGGCGAAAAGTACAACGCCATCCTGGAAGACATCCGTGATTGCCACGAGCGCGGCCAGCCCGTGCTGGTCGGCACCACCAGCATCGAAAACTCCGAGCTGCTGTCGGGCCTGCTGAAGAAGGCCAAGCTGCCGCACGAGGTCCTGAACGCCAAGCAGCACGCCCGCGAAGCCGAGATCGTGGCCGAAGCCGGCAAGCCCGGCCACATCACCATCGCCACCAACATGGCCGGCCGCGGCACCGACATCGTGCTGGGCGGCAGCGTCGACAAGCAGGTCGACCTGATCCGTGCCGACGAATCGCTGTCCGAAGCCGAAAAGACGGCGCGCATCGATAAGGTCCGCGCCGACTGGAAGCCGCTGAACGAGCAGGTCAAGGCCGCAGGCGGCCTGCGCATCATCGGTACCGAGCGCCACGAATCGCGCCGCATCGACAACCAGCTTCGCGGCCGCGCCGGCCGCCAGGGCGATCCGGGCTCGTCCCGCTTCTACCTGTCGCTGGAAGACTCGCTGATGCGCATTTTCGCGGGCGACCGCGTGCGCGCCATCATGGAGCGCTTGAAGCTGCCCGAGGGCGAGCCCATCGAGGCCGGCATGGTCACGCGTTCGATCGAGACCGCGCAGCGCAAGGTGGAAGGCCGCAACTTCGACATCCGCAAGCAATTGCTGGAGTACGACGACGTCGCCAACGACCAGCGCAAGGTGCTGTACTCGCAGCGCAATGACGTGCTGGAAGCCGCCAGCGTCGGCGCTACCGTGCACAACCTGCGCGATGCGGCCGTGACGGAGCTGTTCAATACCTACGTGCCGCCGGAATCGGTCGAAGAGCAGTGGGACATCCCCGCGCTGCAAAAGGCGCTGGAAGCCGACTGGCACCTGCATCTGCCGTTGACCGAGATGCTGGAAAAGGAACCCAACCTGAACGACGAGGAACTGCGCGAGCGCGTGGTGGCCGCGGCCCGCGACGCCTACCAGGCCAAGGTGGACCAGGTGGGCGAGGAATCGTGGTCGCAGTTCGAGCGTTCGATCATGCTGCAGGCGATCGACACGCATTGGCGCGAGCACCTGTCGGCGCTGGATTACCTGCGCCAGGGCATCCATCTGCGCGGCTATGCGCAGAAGAACCCCAAGCAGGAATACAAGCGCGAAGCCTTCGAACTGTTCTCGGGCATGCTGGAACGGGTCCGCGACGACGTGGTGCGCGTGCTGATGACGGTGCGCGTGCAGTCGTCCGAGCAGGTCGAGCAGGCCGAGGCCGAAGCGGCGCAACCGCATGTGCAGAACGTGCAGTACCACCACTCCGACTACGACGAGGCGCTGGCGTCCGAGGCGCAGGAAACGGGCGCCCAGCCCGTGCGCAATGCCGTGCCCAAGGTCGGCCGCAACGACCCGTGCCCGTGCGGCAGCGGCAAGAAGTACAAGCAGTGCCACGGCAAGCTGGTCTGATCACAGGGGAAAGCCATCATGCTGCATTCCGTCGGCCGCACTGAATTCGACCACGCCGTCGTCATGGTGCGTGACCGGCTGGATGCGCTGGCGCCGCATTACGAGCGCCAGGGTTTTCACCTGAGCGACAAGTCGGTGCACAACCTGGGTTCGTGCAACCGCCTGATCGTGCTGGAAGGCACCTATGTCGAGTTGCTGGGCTGGCCGCCCGGCGCGCCGCCCGCGCGCAAGGAGATCGCCGATTCGCCCTTCGGCCTCGAGGCGCTGGTGTTCCGCACCTATGACGCCGAAGGCACCTACACGCGGCTGCGCGACGCGGGCTTTGCCGTGAATCCCGTGCAGGAACTGACCCGTCCCGCCATGCTGGACGGCCAGGAGGTCCAGGCCCGTTTCCATACCGTGCGCTTTGCCGAGCAACCCTTGCCCGGCATCCGCATGTACTTCTGCCGTCACCTGACGCCGGAGTGCGTCTGGTCGCCGGCGCTGATGTCGCATCCCAATGGCGCGCGCAGCCTGCACCGCATCGACGCGCGCGCGGCGGATGCCCGCGGCGTGGCGGAGCGCCTGGCGCTGGTGGCGGGCGTGACCGCCGAAGCCGCCAATGGCGGGTGGGACGTGCCGCTGGCGAACCTGCGCATCCATGTGCAGCAGGACGATGCCGCGACGAATCCCGTCCTGTCCGCGCTGACTCTGGAGAACCGGGATGGGGCGCACTACACGCTGGATACCGGGCTGTAAGCTGGAATCCGGGATCTGACATCTGGGTCAGGTCATCGGCGTCAGCGGCATGATCGGCGTCATCGGCGTTACAGGCTTCGCCGGCGTCATCGGCAATTCCGCACACTGGCAAACCCGCCCTCGAGGCGGGTTATTTTTTTCCCGCCCAGGCCTACGCCCACGCCTGCCCCGCATGCCGCCTTCGGGCAAACCCGAGTTGCCCGTCAAAGTGTATGCACTTTAGTATGCACTTCAACCCATAGGGAACCCAGCCACAGGCGACCCGGTATGACGCTGCCCCACACTGCCACCAGACCCATTGCCCGCGCGGCCCGCACCTCGGCCGCGCAGGCCGAGCTGTATGGCGCCGTCAAGGCCATGGCGGTGCGTTTTGAATTCAAGCCGGGCGAGCGCATCAACGAAGTCGAGCTTGCGCGCCGCCTGAATGTCAGCCGCACGCCGCTGCGCGAGGTGCTCAACCAGCTGATGGTGGAAGGCTTTCTCACGCGCTCGGTCAATCGCGGCTTCATTGCCCGCCTGCTGGACGCCAAGCAGATCCACAGCCTTTACGAATATCGCGCGGTGCTGGAAGCCGGCATCGTGCGCGCCGCCTGCGAGCGCGCCACCGACGAAGAACTGGCCAGCCTGCGCGCGTTCGTCGAACGCTCGCGCGACGAACCCGACGACAGCGACGCCGCGCGGCTGCTCGAGCTGGACGAAGCCTTTCACCTGGCGCTGGCGCGCTACTCGCGCAACGACGAATTCGTGCGGGCGCTGGAAAGCGTCAACGCGCGCATCCACTTCGTGCGCTGGATCGACATGCAGCAGGGGCGCCGCAGCCACACGCAGGGCGAACACCTGCGCATCGTGGACGCGCTGCAGCGGCGTGACGTCGACGCCTTGCCGGGCCTCATCAGCGCGCACATCGGCCGGCGGCTGGACCAGATTACGGACGTGATACGCACGGGCTTTTCAACGATTTACATGCGGGACCAGGCCGAACCCGCCTCGGTAGTGCCGGCCAACACCACAACAGCAGGGGAAAACTGATGAATAAAACGATCAAGCGGGCGCTGGCGGCGGTATGCACGCTGGCCGCGGCCGGGGGCGCTTTTGTCGCCACGCCGGCGGTGGCCGAAGAACGGCCGCTGGTGCTTGTCGTGCCGTATCCGCCGGGCGGCAGCACCGATATCCTGGCGCGTATCCTCCAGCCGCGCCTGTCGCAGCAGATGGGCGGCCGCGCGGTGGTCGTCGAGAACCGGCCGGGCGCGGCCAGCCAGATCGCCACGGCGTTCGTGGCGCGGGCCGAACCTGACGGCAACACGCTGCTGGTCAGCTTCGACAACCACGGCATCAATCCGGCCGTGAAACCCAAGCTGCCCTATGACACGTTCAAGGACTTCGTGGCGATCGGGCAGACCGTGCGCTTTCCGCTTGTGATCGGCGCGAACCCGAGCGTGCCCGGGAACAACCTGAAGGAATTCCTTGAGGCCGCCGCCAAGCAGCCGCCCAACAAGTTCAACTACGCGTCCACGGGCGTCGGTTCGCTGAACCACCTGGCGCCCGAAGAGCTCAAGCGCCTGTCCAAGGTCGAGTTGCTGCACGTGCCCTACGGCGGCGGCGGGCCGGCCATCCAGGCCGTGGTCGGCGGCCAGGCCAATATGACGTGGCTGAGCTTTGCGGCCCTGCGCGGCCAGATCCAGGCCGGCAAGATCAAGCCGCTGGCGGTCGCCGGCGACAAGCGCCTGCCCGACCTGCCCAACGTGCCGACGGTGGCCGAGTCCGGCTTCCCCGGTTTTGTCGCGTATTCGTGGAGCGGCATGTTCGCCCCGAAGGGCACGCCCGAAGCCACCGTCAAGAAGCTGACGGCGGACTTCCAGGCGGTACTGGCCGACCCGGACATCAAGAAGAAGGTCTCGGAAGCGGGCTTCGAGATCGTGGCCTCCGATGGCCCGGCGCTGGATGCGTACGTGAAGTCGGAATACGAGCGCTGGGACGCCTTCATCAAGCGCAACAACATCAATCTGGAAAACTGAGCGCCGTAGGCCCGGGAGGCGGCAGGCCGCCGCCCGGGCGCGGCCCTTGAAATACGTGGAGATGACATGGAACACATGAACGGCGCCGAAGCCATGGTGCGGATGCTGCAACACAACGGCGTCAAACATATCTTTGGCCTGTGCGGCGACACCACCTTGCCGCTTTACGATGCGCTGTACCGCCTGGACCACGGCATGCAGCACATCCTGACGCGCGACGAGCGCAGCGCGGGCTACATGGCGGACGCCTACGCCCGGGTGACGGGCAAGGTCGGCGTGTGCGAAGGCCCGAGCGGCGGCGGCGCGACCTATCTGCTGCCGGGACTGGTGGAAGCCAACGAATCGTCGATCCCGGTGCTGGGCATCACCTCGGACGTGGCGGTCGGTTCGCGCGGCAAATACCCGCTGACCGAACTGGACCAGGAGGCGCTGTACCGCCCGCTGACCAAGTGGAATCGCACCATCGACCGCGCGGACCAGATCCCGGGCATGGTGCGGGCGGCCTTCCGCGCCATGACCACCGGCAAGCCCGGCTCGGCGCACCTGTGCTTTCCCTATGACGTGATGAAGCAGCAGGTGGACGCGTCCGATGTGTGGGCCCAGCCCGAGCACGGCAGCTTCCCGGCCATGCGCTTCGCGCCGGACCCGGCCGACGTGGCGCGCGCCGCGCAGCGCCTGGTGGCCGCCCGCTCGCCGGTGATCATCTGCGGCGGCGGCGTGGTCATCGCCGGCGCGAGCGCCGCGCTGCAGGAACTGGCCGAGGCCCTGAAGGCCGCGGTGTGCGTGACCGTGAGCGGGCAGGGCAGCCTGGCCGACACCCATCCGCTGAATGCCGGCGTGGTGGGCTCCAACGGCGGCGTGATGGCCACGCGCGACGTGGTGGCGGCGGCCGACGTGGTGCTGTTTGTGGGCTGCCGCGCGGGGTCGACCTCGACCGAGCACTGGCGTTTCCCGAACCGCAACGTGCCGATCCTGCACGTGGACATCGACCCGATGGTGATCGGCGCCAATTACCTGACCGAAGTCGGCCTGGTCGGCGACGCCAAGCTCGCGCTGGAGGCGCTGGGCGCCGAGGTGCAGGCGCGCCTCAAGCACCGTCCGTCGGATGCCACGGACGGCGCGGTGCTGGCCGGCCGCGCCAAACAGGCGCGCCGCGCGCAGCTCGAGCCGCTGGCCGCCAGCCTGGATGCGCCCATTCTTCCCGAGCGCGTGGTGCAGTCGCTGAACCGCCTGTTGCCCGACGACGCGGTGGTCTGCGCCGACCCCGGCACGCCGTGCCCGTATTTCTCGGCCTACTACGATGTCTCGCGCCCCGGCCGCCATTTCATCACCAACCGCGCCCACGGCGCGCTGGGCTTTTCGATGTCGGCGGCGATGGGCGCCTGGGTCGGCCGTCCGAACGCCAAGTGCGTGTCGGTGATGGGCGACGGCAGCTTCGGCTTCACGGTGGGTGAACTTGAAACCATCGTGCGCCACAAGGCGCCGCTGCTGATGGTGGTGTTTTCCAATTCAGTCTACGGGTGGATCAAGGCCAGCCAGAAGGCCGGCTACGACAAGCGCTATTACAGCGTGGACTTCAACCGCACCGACCATGCGCGCATCGCCGAAGCCTACGGCGTGAAAGCCTGGCGCGTCGAAGATCCGTCCAAGCTGGACGCCGCGATCAAGGCCGCCATGGAACACGACGGCCCGGCGCTGATCGACGTGGTGACGCAGCCGCTGCAGGATGCGGCGGCGCCCGTGAGCCAGTGGATGGGCTGAGGCGCCAGCCGCTTTCCGCCATCACCGATGGGGCCCTTCGCGGGGCCCCATTTTTTTCGGGCGGCGGGACCGGCGCCCGCCGGATCAGAAAAAAATTCCACGCCGGCGGGCCGGCTCCTATACTGGACCGCTTCGGAGCGGCGGGCCGCGGGCGCCCGGCGCCGTCAACGCGACAGCAGAGAGGGCAGGCATGGATCTGGGGATCGGCGGCAAGAAGGCACTGGTGTTTGGCGGCAGCCGCGGCATGGGCCGCGCGTGCGCGCTGCAGCTTGCGCGGGAGGGCGTGGCCGTGACCATCGCGGCCCGCAACCCGCAAACGCTGGAGCAGGCCGCCGCCGAGATATCGCGCGAAACCGGCATCGGGGTGGGGTGGGTGTCGGCCGACCTGACCCAGCCGCAGGGGCGCGACGCCGCCATCGCCGCCTGTCCGCATCCCGACATCCTGATCAACAATGCCGACGGGCCGCTGCCCGGGGATTTTCGCGACTGGTCGCGCGAGGACTGGATCGCGGCGCTGGACGCCATGATGCTGGGCCCGATCGACATGATCCGCCGCGTGGTGGATGGCATGGTCGAGCGGCGGTTCGGCCGTATCGTCAATATCGTGTCGCGCAGCGTGAAGGCGCCGCATGCCGAGCTGGGGCTGTCCAACGGCGCGCGCTCGGGCCTGATCGGCTTCGTGGGCGGACTGGCGCGCCAGACCGTGCGCCACAACGTCACCATCAACAATCTGCTGCCCGGCGCCTTTGCGACCGATGCGCAGACTCGCCACATCCAGGGCATGGTGCAGCCGGGCGGCAAGACGTTCGAGCAGCTGTGGGACGAGCGGGCGCGCAGCAATCCCGCCGGCCGCTATGGCCAGCCCGAAGAGCTGGGCGCCCTGTGCGCCTACGTCTGTTCCGCGCACGCGGGCTACATGACGGCGCAGAATCTGCTGATCGACGGGGGCGGCTACCCCGGGACCTATTGATTGCGCAGGGAATCCCATGGACCAGACGGACCTCAAGATACTGGCGCTGCTGCAGAAGGACGCCACCTGTTCGGTCGCCGAAGTCGCCGAACAGGTGAACCTTTCCGTGACGCCCTGCTGGCGCCGCATCCAGAAGCTCAAGGACGACGGCGTCATCGCACGCAACGCCATCCTGCTGGATCCGCGCGCGCTCGGGCTGAACCTGACGGTGTTCGTGTCCATCCGCACCAGCCAGCACAACGAGAAATGGACCCAGAGCCTGATCAACGCCGTCATGGCCTTGCCCAATGTGGTGGAGTTCCACCGCATGGCCGGCGACGTCGACTATCTGTTGAAAGTCGTGGTCGAGGACATGGCGGCCTATGACCGCTTCTATCGCCGGCTGATCGGCGCGGTGGACCTGCTGGACGTCAGCGCCAGTTTCTCGATGGAAGTCATCAAAAGCACCACGGAACTGCCGCTGGGCGCGGGGTAGGCGCGGGGCGCGCAAATTTTTTCCTGGCGCCCGTGCCGCCGCGGATGCAATTTTCTTTCTGCGTGTTGCGCGGGCCCAATCTGGCAATGCTTTTGCTTGGGCGGCGGCGTAGGATATCGCTCACTCCTGTCTTGGAGTGAACCGGGATATCAGAGGACCCTATGTCGTTGGCAGTGCCCGCCGGCTGCGGCGGATTGGAAAAATCGCGGCGAGCGGCGTCGGTGGATGATCTGCTGGCCGGCTGGAATGGCGTCGATGACCTGTGGGTGTTCGCCTACGGTTCCCTGATCTGGCATCCCGGATTTGCGTGGCGCGAGCGGCGGCTGGCCACCGTGCGGGGCTATCACCGGTCCCTGTGCCTGTGGTCGCATGACCATCGCGGGTCGCCGGACAATCCTGGCCTGGTGTTCGGGCTGGACCGCGGCGGCTGCTGCCGCGGGGTTGCCTTCCAGATCGCGGCCTGCGATGTGCCCGAGGTCTTCCAGGCGTTGTGGCGCCGGGAGATGGTCACGGGCGCCTACTGTCCGCGCTGGCTGACCTGCCACACCGAGGCCGCGCCGGTGCGCGGGCTGGTGTTCCTGTTGAACCGGGCCTGCCGCGAGTATGCGGCCGATCTCTGCGATGACCGCCTGCTGGCGTCGGTGCGCAATGCGGTCGGGCATTCCGGCCCGTGCCTGGACTATGTGGTGGAAACGGCGCGCGCGTTGCGCGCGCATGGCATCGACGATTGGCGGCTGGGAGACCTGGTCCGCAAGCTGGGCCACGCGTTCTGAGGGCGCGGCGCCGGGCCGTCCCTGGTCCGCGCCCGGCTGGCGGGCTACAGCAGAAAGATCGTGGCCAGTCCCAGGAAGATGAAAAACCCAAGCGAATCGGTGGCAAAGGTGAGCAGCACCGACGAGCCCATCGCCGGATCCTTGCCGAAGCGCGCCCGCAACATGGGCACCAGCACGCCGACCGAGGCGCCCACCAGCATGTTGCAGATCATCGCGGCCATCATGACCAGCGCGATGGACACCGATCGCGATATCACCCACGCGAACAGCGCGGCGACGACGCTGCCGCACAACCCCACCAGCAAGGTGACGAAGAGCTCGCGCTTGACGAGCTGCCACAGGTTGCGCCCGGTGATGCGGCCCATGGCCAGCGCCCGGATGATGAGCGTCATGGTCTGGTTGCCGGAGTTGCCGCCGATGCCCGCCACGATGGACATCAGGAAGGCCAGGATGACGATGTGGCTGACCGTGCCCTCGAACTGCGAAGCCACGAACGAGGCCGTGGCGGCGGTACAGAGGTTGAACAGCAGCCACGGTGCGCGGTTGCGCAGCGCCGTGGTGACGGGGGCGAAGATGTCCTCTTCCTGCAGGCCGGCGCGCGACAGCGCCTGCTCCTGCGAGTCTTCGCGCATCACGTCCACCACGTCGGCGATGGTGACACGGCCGATGAGGCGGCCCTGGTCGTCCATCACGGGGGCGGACACCAGGTCATAGCGTTCGAAGGCGCCGGCGGCGTCGGCGTCCGAATCCAGCGGGTTCAGCGTCAGGAAGTCCGAATCCATGACGGCGCGCACTTCGGTTTCGGGCTCGCTGACCAGCAGGCGCGACAGCGGCAGGATGCCTTGCAGTTTGTCCTGGCGGTCGACGACGAAGATCTGGTCGGTGTGGTCGGGCAGTTCGTGCAGCCGGCGCAGGTAGCGCAGCACGACCTCGAGCGTGACGTCCTCGCGCACGCGCACCATCTCGAAGTCCATGATGGCGCCCACGCTGTCTTCCGGATAGCCCATGGCTTCCAGCAACTGCGCGCGTTCTTCTTCGGTCAGGCCCTTCTGGACTTCCGCCACCACGTCCGGGGGCAGGTCGGGCGCCAGGTCGGCCAGCTCGTCCGCGTCCATGCTTTCGGTCGCGGCCACCAGGTCCTGGCGGTCCATCGCCTCGATCAGCGACTCGCGGACCCAGTCTTCGACTTCCAGCAGGACGTCCGCGTCGTGCTCGGGGCTGACCAGTTTCCAGATGGCCTGGCGTTCGTCCTTGGGCAGCGACTCCAGGATGAAGGCGATATCGGCCGGGTGCAGGCCGTCGACCAGCGTCTTGAGCTCGGCCTCGTGCTGGCGATGCACCAGGTCTTCGACGAGCGTCGCCTTGGCGTCGCCTTCTTCCTGGCGGTGCACCAGGTCCTCGACGAGTTGCTGACGGCGCAAGCGCTCCTGGACTTCCGCGAGGGCGGTCTGGGCGTCTTCCGGGTCGAGGCGGCGGGGCGTCGCGGGCGGTTTCTGCGCGGCGGCGGACTGCGTCATGCGATACGGCTCAAAGAGTGGGGAGAGGGCGGCTGCGCCGCGCTTCGTCGGTGGCGACGTAGGTCAGCGTGGCTTCGGTGACCTTGACGACTTCGGCGTCCAGCCGCTGGCGTTCCGCGTAGACCTCGACGGACACCGTGATCGACGTGGTGCCTGTCTTGACGATGGCGGCGTAGAAACTGAGCAGGTCGCCCACGAACACGGGCTCTTTGAACTGGAAGGCATTGACTGCCACGGTGGCCACGCGGCCAGCCGCGCGGCGGGCAGCGGGGATGGATCCGGCGATGTCCACCTGGGACATGATCCAGCCGCCAAAAACGTCCCCGTGGATGTTCGCGTCGGCCGGCATCGGCATGACGCGCAACACCGCGTCGCGATGGGCAGGCAGAGTCGTGAACGGGGTTTTGGTGCTGGAGGTCATGCGGCCGACTCCAATGCTAGGGAACCAGCCGATTATGCAGGAAAAACGAGACGGCGGCGTGCGCGACGGGCGCGCGCCGCCCGGGACGCCGGGGCGATCAGCTTGCCAGCTTCACGATCCCGTAGCCGCCAACCAACAGCCAGACGTAGAGGATCAGTCCCAGAGCCATCACCCGCGGCCCGGCTTTGCGGATCTGGGCGAAGCGCGTCTCGATGCCCAGCGCGGTCATGGCCATGGTCAGGGCGAAGACGTCGAGCCGGCGGATGGCCGTGACGACATCGGCCGGAATGATATTCAGCGAGTTGATGATGGCCAGCACCAGGAACCCGACCGCGAACCAGGGAATGGGGAGCTTGGCGCCCTTGCCGTGGCCGCCCGCCTGAGTGGCGGCGCTGCGCAGGTACATGCCCAGCACCAGCAGCACGGGCACGAGCAGGGCCACGCGCGTCATCTTGACGATGGTGGCGACCTCGGTGGTTGCGGGGTCGATGTTGCTGGCCGCGCCCACGACCTGCGCCACCTCGTGGATGGTGCCGCCAATATAGATGCCCAGCGCCTGGGTGTCGAAATTCAGCCAGCCCGCATGGTAGAAGATCGGATACAGGAACATGGACAGCGTGCCGAACAGCACGACGGTCGCCACGGCCACGGCGCTCTTGTGGGGCGCGGCGCGCAGCGTGGGTTCGAACGCCAGCACGGCGGCCGCGCCGCAGATCGCGCTGCCGGCGGCGGTCAGCATGGCCGTGTCGCGGTCCAGGCCCAGCAGGCGCTGGCCGACCACCGTGCCGATCAGCAGGGTCCCCAGCACCACCGCCACCGACACCGCCAGGCCGGGCAGGCCCACGGCCGCGATCTGCTGGATGCTGATGTTCAGGCCATAGAACGCGACCGCGATCCGCAGCAGGCGGCGCGCCGTGAAATTGACGCCCACGCCCCAGTCGGCCGGCATGGTGCCGCGCAGGAAATTCCCGTACAGCATGCCGCAGACGATGCCCACGACGAGCGGCGAAAAACCCAACTGGCGGATGAAAGGCAGATCCGCAAGCTGCATCACCGCGCCCGCCATCAAGCCCACGAACAGCACGCCGTTGAGCTTGTCGCGCCAGGGCGTGACCGAGGGGGAGGGCGCAGCGGAGGCCGGGGCGGCCGGGCTGGCGGGGAGGGGGACGGCGGACGTGGTGGAGGTGTTCATTACTGGCCTTTCCGGCATAACTACATAACTAGACGAAATATTAGATCCGGCCGTATTATTTGAAAAATCTTCAATGTAAATATTGAATATCAGAAAAGCTGATATCGAAGGCCTATGACGCCGGATCAACTCCTCACCTTCGCCGCAGTCGCCGACACCGGCAACATCAGCCGCACCGCACAGGCGCTGCATCTGTCGCAGCCGGCGGTCTCGGGCCAGCTACGCGCCTTGCAGGAATGGTTCGGCGAACCGCTGTACCGCCGCAGCGGGCACGGCATCGCGCTGACCGAGGCGGGTGAACGCCTGGCCGAGCAGGCGCGGCAACTGCGCCAGGTATACCGGCAGGCGCAGGCCGTGCGGGAATCCTGGCGTGGCCTGGAAACCGGTGCGCTGCGCCTGGGGGCCAGCACCACGCCCGCCAGCTATCTGCTGCCGCGGCTGGTGGCGGATTTTCGCCAGGCCTACCCCGCCGTAAGCCTGCACCTGTCGGACGGCAATACGCGCGAGATCGTGAATCGCCTGCCCGCGCTGGACATGGCGTTCATCGAAGGGGACGTTCCCGCCGGATTGCCCGCCGACACCGCGGTGCATGCGTGGCGGCAAGACGAAGTGGTGGCGGTCGTTCGGGCGGACCATCCCCTGGCGGGCGGCGGGGGCGCGACGCTGCGGGACCTGGCGGCGTCGCCGCTGGTCATGCGCGAACCCGGTTCCGGCGTGCGCAGGCTGGTCGAGCGGGCGTTCGCCGACGCCGGGCTTGCGCCGTCAGTCGGCCTGGAGCTGGCCGGGGTGGAAGGCGTGAAGCAGGCGGTGCGCGCCGGATTGGGCGTGGGCTTTGTGTCGGTGATGTCGATGCGCCACGAAGACGGGGCACTGGCGGCGCTGCGGCTGTCGCCCAGGCCGCTTACGCGGACGCTGAGCATCCTGGTGCCGCACGCCGATGCCGCCGCCCGCGCCGCCGAACGCTTCCTGGCGATGTGCCTGGCGGTCGGCGGGCAGGACGGCGGGTAGACGATCAGGGCTTGGCCAGCCGCTTGAGCGCCAGTTGCACCCAGTAGGTGCCGCCCAGGGGCAGCAGATCGTCGTTGAAGTCGTAGCTGCCGTTGTGCAGCATGCAGGGGCCCAGGCCATGGCCGCTGTCGCGGTGTTCGCCGGTGCCGTTGCCGATCCAGACGTAGCAGCCCGGCAGCTCCTGCAGCATGAAGGCGAAGTCTTCGGCGCCCATGGTCGGCTGCACGTTGGCGTTGACGTTGTCTTCGCCGACGATGTCGCGCAATACCTCGGCGCAGAATGCCGCTTCGTCCGCATGGTTGATGGTGGGCGGGTAGTTGCGCTGGAACTTGAATTCCACTTCGCAGTCCATCGCCGCGCAGGTGTGGCGCGCGATTTCTTCCATACGGCGTTCGATCAGGTCCAGCACATCCAGCGTGAAGGTGCGCACGGTGCCGCGCAGTTCCGCGTGGTTGGGCACCACATTGTCGGCGCTGCCCGCGTGGATCTGGGTGATGCTGAGCACGGCCGCGTCGAGCGGGTTGCGGTTGCGCGTGATGATGGTCTGCAGCGATTGGGCCATCTGCACCGCCGCCATGACCGGGTCGATGCCCAGGTTGGGCATGCCGGCGTGCGTGCCCTTGCCCTTGATGACGATCGAGAATTCGTTGCTGGACGCCATGATGGGGCCGGGCGTCAGGCCGAACTGGCCGGACTTCATGCCGGGCCAGTTGTGCATGCCGAACACCGCTTCCATCGGGAAGCGCGTGAACAGGCCGTCGTCAATCATGCGCTTGGCGCCGCCGCCGCCTTCCTCGGCGGGCTGGAAGATCACGTACACGGTGCCCGCGAAGTCCCGGTGCTGGGCCAGATACTGCGCCGCGGCCAGCAGCATCGCGGTGTGGCCGTCGTGGCCGCAGGCGTGCATTTTGCCGTCATGCTTGCTGGCGTGCTCGAAGCTGTTGGCCTCCTGCATGGGCAGCGCGTCCATGTCCGCGCGCAGGCCCACGGCGCGGTCGCCGGGCTGGTTGCCCCGGATGATGCCCACGACGCCCGTGCCGCCCAATCCGCGATCGATTTCGATGCCCCATTCCTGGAGCTTGGCCGCGACCACGTCGGCGGTGCGGAACTCTTCGAAGGCCAGTTCGGGATGCGCGTGGATGTCGCGTCGGATCTTGGAAATATCCTGGTGCCAGGCAACGATGGGTTCAAGGAGTTTCATGAGGGAACTCGGGTGAAATAGGGGGAACGCACAAAGGGTATCATCATTCAAAAACCAGTTTAATGGAGACAAATACCATGACGCGTCCGTGGCTTGCGCATTATCCCCAAGGCGTTCCGGCGGAGATCTCCACCGAGGATTATTCCTCGCTGACCGACTTGCTGGACCGGGCCTGCAAGCGGTATGCGGCGCGCATCGCGTGCACCGCGATGGGCAGCGATATCACCTATGGCCAGCTCGATGCCCATGCGCGCGCGTTTGCGGGCTGGCTGCAAAGCCTGGGCCTGGACAAAGGCGCGCGGGTGGCGCTGATGATGCCCAACGTGCCGGCCTATCTGGTGTGCATGCTGGGTTCGCTGCGAGCGGGCATGACGGTCGTGAACGTCAATCCGCTCTATACCGCCGACGAGCTGCAGCGGCAGGTTCTGGACAGCGGCGCGTCGGTCCTCGTCATCCTGGAGAACTTCGCGCACACGCTGCAGCAGGTCTCCAACCGCGGCCCGCTGAAGCATATCGTCGTGACCGGGCCGGGCGACCTGCTCGGCGGCCTGAAGGCGCCGCTGGTCAACCTGGTGGCGCGCTACATCAAGAAGATCGTTCCGCCGTGGCAGATCGACGGCGCCCGGGCGCTGCCCAAGCTGCTGCACGAAGGCGCGAACCTGCCGTTCAACCCGCCGGCCATCTCGATGGACGACGTGGCGGTGCTGCAATACACGGGCGGGACCACTGGCGTGCCGAAGGGCGCCATGCTGTCGCACCGCAACCTGGTGGCCAACGTGCTGCAGACCGAAGCGGTCGCGCAGCCGGTCCTCCACGACCTGGGTGACAAGCAGCTCACCATCATCAGCGCGCTGCCGCTCTATCACGTGTTCGCCATGACGGTCTGCGGCCTGTATGCCATGCACGCCGGGATGCGCAACGTGCTCATCATCAACCCGCGCGACCAGCCGTCGCTGATCAATGCGTGGCGCAAGACGCCGGTCAACATATTTCCGGGCGTCAACACGCTGTTCAACGCGCTGGCGCACAACGAGGACTTTGCCCGTCTGGACTTTTCCGGGCTGCGGCTGACGCTCGGGGGCGGGATGGCCGTGCAGCAGCAGGTGGCCGAACGCTGGCTGAAGATCACCGGGCGGCCCCTGATCGAAGGGTATGGTTTGTCCGAAACGTCGCCGGTCGCGACCGTGAATCCCACCAACGCGACGGCGTATTCCGGCTCGATCGGGCTGCCCCTGCCGTCGACCGACGTGGCGATCCTGGACGATGCCGGCGTTGAGGTGCCGCTGGGCGAGCGCGGCGAGGTCGGCATCCGGGGGCCGCAGGTCATGCTGGGGTATTGGCAGAAGCCCGACGAGACGCGCGACTCGATGACCGCCGACGGGTTCTTCCGCACCGGCGATATCGGCATCATGGACGAGCAGGGCTACACGCGCATCGTGGACCGTAAGAAGGACATGATCGCCGTGTCCGGCTTCAAGGTCTATCCGAACGAGGTCGAAGCGGCGGTGGCGCAGCATCCCGGCGTGCTGGAATGTGCGGCGATCGGTGTGCCGGATGAGCACTCCGGCGAAGCGGTCAAGGTGTTCGTCGTGAAGCAGGACCCGTCGCTGACCGAGGCGCAGGTGCAGGAGTGGTGCAAGGAGAAGCTGACCGGCTACAAGCGTCCGCGCTTCGTGGAGTTCCGCGATGAATTGCCCAAGAGCAATGTGGGCAAGATCCTGCGCCGGGAATTGCGGCCCGGCGCCCAGGCCGCCCCTTCCGACAAGACCTCCGCCAAGACGTCCGCCTAGCGCGGCCGGGGCCGCCCGCGCGGCCTCAGCCTGGCTTGGCCAGGTGCGGCGCGATCATCTCGTGCAGTGCGCGCTCGATGGCGGGATTGCCCGCCACGACGCGCCCGCCGATCGGCCAGGGATCTTGCTTGTGCATGTCCGAGCACACGCCGCCCGCCTCGCGCAGGATCAGGGTGCCCGCGGCCACGTCCCAGGGCGCCAGTCCCATTTCCCAGTAGCCGTCGTAGCGGCCGCAAGCCGTCCAGGCCAGGTCCAGCGCGGCCGCGCCCATGCGGCGCACGCCGCGCGCGCGATTGATCGCGTCGTGCAGCATGGGCATGTATTGGGCGGCGAAGGAGAAATCGCGGAACGGAAAGCCGGTGGCCAGCACGGCGTCTTCGATCGTCTGCGTGCGCGAGCACGAGATGCGGCGGCCGTTCAGCCAGGCGCCCACGCCGTAGACCGCGGTGAACAGTTCTTCGCGGCTGGGGTCGTAGACCACGCCGATGACGGGCGTGTCTTGCGTCAGCGTCTGGTTAGCGGACATCGACGTGCCCGCGTGCGCGATCAGGGCGATCGAGACAGCGTAATGCGGGATGTCGTGCAGGAAATTGGTGGTGCCGTCCAGCGGGTCGATGTACCAGGTGGCCGCGCCTTGCGCCTTGCCGCCCGTTTCTTCGGCGACGATGCCGAACTTGGGCGTACGGGCCTTCAGTTCCTGGATGATCGAGGCTTCCGCCTCGCGGTCCGCCTGGGACACGAGATCGTTGCGCGCCTTGCGGTCGATCACGAGATCTGCGCGGTGGTGCGCGTAGGATTGCAGGATGGCTGCACCCGCATGCGCGGCGGTGACGGCCGCGTCGATCGCGGCGCACAGGTCAATGGGCGAAGCCAGCGATTGGGGCTGATCGTAGGTATCCATGAAATCAGTGTAAGCCCAGGTATGCGTCAAACCCGTGGCAATCAGACTAATCCGTCGCCCCGCGTGGTGCGCATCCAACGCGACAAGGGATGAGGCGGGATAATCCGCGCTTCGCCATTTTTGTATCTATTGGACTAGAAGGCCGTGACTTACGTTCCCCTGACTCCTGCAATGGTTGAATTCGACGCCGACGGAAAACTGGTCAGTTCCGTCTATGGGGACGTATACCACTCGCCCTCCGGGGCCATGGGCCAGGCCGAGTACGTGTTCCTGCGCGGCAACGGCCTGCCCGAGCGCTGGCGCGGACGCGCGTCGTTCACGGTTTGCGAGACCGGGTTCGGATTGGGCCTGAACTTCCTGGCGCTCTGGAAGGCCTGGCGGGACGATCCGCAACGGCCCGCGGCCCTGCACGTCGTGGCCATGGAGCGGCACCCTTTTTCGCGCGACGACGTGGGCGCGCTGCTGGCGCGCCATGCGCCAGAACCGCTGTCCGGCCTGGCGCCCGCGCTGGCCGCGCAATGGCCGGCGCTGCTGCCGGGACTGCACCGGCTGGAATTCGAGAATGGCGCGGTCACGCTGACGCTGGGTTTTGGCGATGCGCAGGTCCTGGCTCCACGCCTGGGCGCGCGGGTGGACGCATTTTTCCTGGACGGCTTTGCGCCCGAGCGCAATCCGCAGATGTGGGCGCCGCCGCTGCTGCGCGCCCTGGCCGGGCTGGCGGCGCCGGGCGCCACCGTCGCCACGTGGGCCTGCACCGGGGAACTGCGCAGGAATCTGGATGATGCCGGGTTCGAGGTGCGGCGCGCGCCCGGTTACGGGGGCAAATGGCACATGACGGTGGGGCAGGTCCGGGAAGCGGGCCGCGCGGCGGCGCCGGCCGCCGTGTCGTCCGAGCGCCATGCGGTGATCGTGGGCGCGGGACTGGCCGGCGCGGGCATTGCGCAGGCGCTGGCCGGCCGCGGCTGGCGCGTCACCGTGCTCGACGCCGGCCGGATGCTGGGAGCGCCGGCGCACGCGGGCCACGTGGCGGCGGCGCTCACGCCGGTGCTGGCGCGCGATGACAACGCGCGCGCCCGCCTGTCGCGGGCGGGCAGCGAGCGGGCGTGGGCCCGCTGGCAGGGCCTGCCGGCGGGGGCGGCGCCCCGGGTGTGCGGCACGGTCCAGGTCGAGCGCGACGCGGGGCGGTCGGCGGCGCTGGCCGGAACGCTGGCGGCGCTGGCATTTCCGGAGGATTGGGTGCGCCAGGTGTCGCGCGAAGAGGCCAGCGCATTGGCGGGCCTGCCGGTGGCGCGCGGCGGGGTGTTCTTTTCGCAGGGCATGCTGGTGCAGCCCGGCTTGTTGATCGAGGCGCTGCTGGCCGCGTCAGGCGCGGCCGTGCTGCCCGGCCGGGCGGAGCGCGTGTCGCCCGCGGGGCAGGGCTGGCGCGTGCTGGACGCCTCGGGGGTCGAACTGGCCCGGGCCGATACCGTGATCCTGGCCAACGCCGCCGGCGCGCGCGACGTGCTGGCGGCCAGCGGCCTGCTGGACCCGCTTGCGCGCGTTGCGCAGATGCATGCGCTGGCCGGGGAGGTCACGCTGGTCCCCGCGTCGGCGCTCGACGGCGGTCCGCGCTGCATCGTGGGGGGCGAAGGGTATCTGCTGCCCGACGTCGGCGCGGGTTGCGTGGTCGGCAGCACCTATGTGCACGGGGCTGCCGAGGCCAAGGTAGGCGCCGAGGGCCAGCGCGTCACGTTGGACAAGGCGGCGGGCTTGCTGGGCGGTCACTTCCCGGCGTACGACGCCCTGGTCGCTGGCAGCTTGCCGGGCTGGGCGGGGTGGCGCGCGGTCCTGCCGGGCCGTCTGCCGGCCGTCGGCGAACTGCCGCACGCGCCCGGCCTGTGGCTGGCAACCGGGTACGCCTCGCGAGGCCTGTCCTGGTCGGCGCTGATGGGCGACCTGATCGCGGCCCGTCTGATGGGCGAACCGCTGCCGCTGGAGACCGATCTGGCCCAGCTTGTTTCACCACGATGAAAAAAGTTGATGGCGCGCCGGGCGCCGCGGCCGGCTAGCGTAGAATTGTAAAAATTGCCGGAATTTGACGCCAATAGGCCGCAATTGACCTTCGGGCCGGCAATTCGGGGACTTGGCGGCGAATTGGCAGCGTCGGCGCGGCCAGGCGCAGACCAAGGGCTTTATGCCCCTTTTTTGGATGAAATGACCGTCCAAAAGAGGGATCGAGTTTATTTCAAAGCTCAAATCCGTCAAAATAGCGTCTTTTGATGGTTTTTGGCTTAAGCCGGGGGATGCTCTGTGCCGCCCAAGTTCGACTTTGCCCATACTACCCAGCTCGACTCCGTCGAGTTGCTGACGTCCCGCCCCAGTCGCATCGATTTCGACGCGGGCGATGGGTTGCACCTGGTAGTCGAGGCGCATGCGCCGGGAGTTTTTCGCCTGCGCTGCGGCGAGGCGAACCACTTCAATGATGACAAGCCCAGCGCGCGTGCGCGCGCCGTGGCCGAAATGCTGCTCGCGCGCCAGGAGGCGGTGGGCGAAGCCGCCCTCGCGCCTCGCGAAGGCGGGGACGGCTGGCGGATCACCCAGGGCGAAGTTGCCCTCGAGATCCTGACCAATCCCGTGCGCGTGGCCCTGTACCGCCACGAAGACCTGGTCTTCGAGTCCGAGGTTTCCGCGCATGCGCCCGCTTTCGGGCACAACGCGCTGGACCAGGCCGAAGATGCCGTCTGGACGGCCTGCTTCACCCTGGCCGCCCATGAGCGCGTTTTCGGGCTGGGCGAGACGCCCGGAGACCTGAACCGCCGCGAGGAATCGGTGGTTTCCGACGATCCCGAGCATCGCGCCCTGCCATTGGCATGGAGCCCCCGCGGATGGGGGCTTTACGTCAACACGATGCGGCGCGTGGAGCATTCGGTGGGCGTCGCGCCGGCCGACTCCGCCTATGTGCTGACCGTGGACGACGCCGTCCTGGATCTGTTCCTCTTCGCGGGCGAACCCACTGAAATCCTGAACCAATACAGCGCGTTGACCGGCCGCGCCGGGCAACCGGTGCTGTGGGCGATGGGGGCGTGGTTGCAGCAGGCCGCCGGCGAGATGCCGACGCAGACGGTCGCGCTGGTGGCGCGCATGCGCGAAAACCAGATCCCCGTGGACGCCGTGACGCTGGCCCAGCCGGCCGCGTGGGGTTTCCAGGCGGACAAGACGGTCTTCGAATGGGACGCCCAGCGGTTTCCCGACGCCAAGCAGATGCTGGCCCTCTTTCACAAGCACAACGTGCATGTGGCGGCCTCCGGTTTCCCGGGCGTCATCAAGACCAGCCCGCTGTTTGAAGAACTGGAAGACCGCGGCTGGCTGCTGACCCGGGACGACGGCTCGGCGCAGGTGTTCGACGGCAATGCTGCCACCTCCGGCCAGCCTTACGGCCTGCTCGACCTGACCTATCGCGACATCTACAACCTGTGGGTCGAGCGCCATCGCCAACTGGTGGAAGACGGCCTGGACGCGCCCGCGTGCGATGCCCAGATCGCCATCCCCGATGGCGTGACCGCCCGCAACGGCGAGACCGGGCCGGCCCTGCGCACCATGTACCCCTTGCTCGTGCGCCGCGCGCTGTTCGACGCGGTGGCCGGGTTGAAGGTGCCGCCCGAGGGCGTGGTGCCCAGCGCAGACCTCTTCCCCGCCGCCCAGCGCCTGCCGTGGCAGGTGGGGCCGCAGGTCGACAATACCTGGGAAGGCCTGCGGCACTCGCTGCGCACGTCGCTGTCGATCGGCGCCAGCGGGGTACCGGTTCAGGTACACAACATCGGTTCGGCCGCGCGCGACCGCTCGGGCATGACGTCCGAGCTGTACCTGCGCTGGTTGACGGCCGGCATCTTCTCGGCCAACTTCGCCTTCCAGGGCGTGGACGGCCTGATGCCCTGGGATTTCGGCGACGACGTGCTGGCGCACGCCAAGACCTGGATGCAGTGGCGCTATCGCCTGGTGCCTTATGTGCTGGGCGCCATCGAGGACTCGGCCCGCACCGGCCTGCCGGTGCAGCGGTCCATGGCCCTGTCGTTCCCGAACGATCCGCACGCCCACGAATGGGATTTGCAATACCTGCTGGGCCCGGCCCTGCTGGTCGCGCCCATCACCGAACCGGGCAACCAGGTGCGCGTGTACCTGCCCAAGGGCGAGGCGTGGTGGGATCTGAACACCGGCCATCGGTACGAAGGCGGCACCACCTGGACCATCGACTGCGAGCTGGGCCAGTTCCCGGTCTTCGGCCGCGAAGGGCACATGCTCTGTCTTGGCCCCGCCGCGCAGCATACGGGCGAGTTCAATTCGGCCCGCATCCTGGACGAGGTCTGGATGTTCGGCATGCCGGTGCACAACCCGGTCGTCATGCGCAACAAGATCCGCGTGATGCAGATGCAGGGCTCCAGCTACATCAAGGGCCTGGAAGGACTGCGGATTTCGCCGTCCGAAGGTCTGGAAGTGAAGCGGCGAGGAGCGGAAGTCCGCATTTCGCGCGCGCGCTGAACGCGGTGCGGCCACTGGCCGGCCGTCTACGACAAAAGGGCAGTCAGGAAGGCTTTCCTTCCCGGCTGCCCTTTGTGTCTTTGCCGAGCCGCGGTTCCGCACCCGCAATTTATATAACTTGTAGTTATTAAAAATGATAAAAACGGTCGTTCTCTTTAGAAGAGAAAAGATACAAAATCGCTTGCCATGATTCACATCGAGAACCTATCCAAGACCTACGCCACGCCGCACGGGGAATTCCAGGCGCTGCGCGGCATCAACCTGCACATTGAGCAGGGCGAGGTCTTCGGCATCATCGGCCCCAGCGGGGCCGGCAAAAGCACGCTGGTCCAGTGCATCAACCTGCTGGAACGCCCCAACGAAGGCAAGATCTCCATCGGCGGCCAGGCCCTGACCGGTCTGAGCGAAGCGCAGCTTCGCGAACAGCGCCGCCGCATCGGCATGGTCTTCCAGGGCTTCAACCTGCTGTCGCGCCGCACCGTGTACGGCAATGTCGCTCTCCCGCTGGAAATCGCGGGCGTGTCCAAGGCTGAGATTCCTGCCCGCGTCGAGCGCCTGCTGGCGCTGGTGGGCCTGGAACATCTGCGCGACCGCTATCCCAGCCAGATCAGCGGCGGCCAGAAGCAGCGCGTGGGCATCGCCCGCGCCCTGGCCAACAATCCGGACGTCCTCTTGAGCGACGAGGCGACCTCCGCGCTGGATCCGGAAACCACGCACAACATCCTGGCGCTGCTGCGCGACATCAACCGCAAGACGGGCGTGACCGTGGTCATGATCACGCACCAGATGGAAGTCGTGCGCGAGGTCTGCGACCGCGTCGCCGTGCTGTCGCAGGGCGAAGTCGTCGAAATCGGCAGCACGCGCGAAGTGTTCGCCCAGCCGCGCCACGACGTGACGCGCAACATGGTGTCGGCGGCCACGGCCTCCGACCTGACCGACGCCACGCTGGCGGCCGTCAAGGAACGCATCCAGACGCTCGCCGCCGCCAATCCCGGCCAGGCCGTGCGCCTCTTGCGCCTGTCGCTGACCGGCACCGACGCGTCGGGCGCGTTCCTGTCCGACCTGTCCAGGCAGTACGGCCTGGACATCGGCCTGGTGCAGGCGCGCGTCGAAGACATCCAGGGAGTGGCCGTGGGCACGATGTTCGTGCTGGCCCAGGGCGCGCCCGCCGCGCTCAAGGACGCGATCGCCGCCTTGAACGCCCGTGACATTACCGTTGAAGAAATAGCTCATGAGTCCGCAACTGATCGACCTGCTTATTACGTCGCTGCTTGACACCCTGCTGATGGTGGGCGTGGCCAGCGCCATCGCGGTGATCGTCGGCATTCCGCTGGGCGTGACGCTGACCGTGACCGCGCGCGGCAACATGCTCGAGAACCAGCCTGTGAATCACGTGCTGGGCGCAATCATCAACGCCACCCGCTCGGTGCCCTTCGTCATCCTGATGGTCGCGATCATTCCGTTCACGCGGCTGGTGGCGCAGACCTCCATCGGCACCACCGCCGCCATCGTGCCCTTGTCGGTCGCCGCCATTCCCTTCATGGCCCGCATCGCCGAAAACGCCATGCGCGAAGTCGATCCGGGCCTGATCACCGCGGCGCGCGCCATGGGCGCATCGCCGATGCAGATCATCATGAAGGTGCTGCTGCCCGAAGCCTTGCCCGGCCTCATCGCGGCCACCATCGTCACCGTCGTCAGCCTGATCGGCTATTCGGCCATGGCCGGCGCCATTGGCGGCGGCGGATTGGGCGACCTGGCGATCCGCTACGGCTACCAGCGCTTCCAGTCGGACGTCATGGCCGCGGTCGTGATCGTGCTGATCGTTTTGGTCCAGGCGATCCAGAGCCTCGGCGACCGCTTCGTGCGCCGCATGTCGCATCGCTGATCGTCCTGGCGCAGAGTCCATCTTTTCCTACTTCCGTTATTTCGGGATATCGCAACATGAGCATCAAGGTTTTGAAGTCGCTGGCCGCGTTCGCCCTGGGCGCCGCCGTTTTTGCCCAACCCGCGCTGGCGCAGGACAAGCCGCTGAAGGTCGGCGTCACTGCCGGTCCGCACGCCCAGATCTTTGATGTGGTGAAGGCCGAGGCCGCCAAGCAGGGACTGAACATCCAGGTCATCGAATTCTCCGACTACGTGCAGCCCAATGTGGCGCTGGCCGCGGGCGACCTGGACCTGAACAGCTACCAGCACCAGCCCTATCTGGACAACGCCAACGCCGACCGGGGCTACAAGCTGGTCAGCATCGCCAAGACCGTGATCTTCCCGATCGGCATCTACAGCAAGAAGATCAAGTCGCTGTCGGAGCTGAAGGAAGGCGCCCGCATCGCACTGCCCAACGACCCGACCAACGGCGGCCGCGCGCTGTTGCTGCTGCAGGCCAACGGGCTGATCAAGCTGCGTCCGGAAGCCGGCCTGAAGGCCACGCCGATCGACGTGATCGAGAACCCCAAGAAGCTGCGCTTCATCGAGCTGGACGCCGCCCAGCTGCCGCGTTCGCTGGACGACACCGACGCCTCGGCGGTGAACACCAACTTCGCGCTGGAAGCCGGCCTGAATCCCACGAAGGACGCCATCGCCCAGGAATCGCCGGATTCGCCCTACGCCAACGTGCTGGTCGTGCGTGAAAAGGACAAGGACCGTCCCGAATTCGCCAAGCTGGTCTCGATCTATCACAGCCCGGCCGTGAAGGAATTCATCCAGACCAAGTTCAAGGGCGCCGTGGTGGCGGCCTGGTAATCCCGGTCTAGGGCTGCATCACCCGCGCTGAGTTCGGCCGCCGCAAGGCGGCCGATTTCTTTGGATCAGGCGGCAGGCAACCCATTGCCCGTCATTTTTTGACAAGCCCTTCCAAATCCGCCATAATTTCGGGCTTCGGTCGGGTTGTTAGCTCAGTCGGTAGAGCAGCGGACTTTTAATCCGTTGGTCGCGAGTTCGAGTCTCGCACAACCCACCACCCCAATTTCTGCAATACCCGGTCTTGCAAGACCCAGAACTGACGCCGCTCTCTTGAGCGGCGTTTTTCTTTGGTGCGCCCGGCAGGGCGCACGCGCTCGGAGGTGGAAGTCTTCTACTCGCCCGACAAGGGGAAGAGTTAGCCGAAGACCGGGGGGCTGAAGGAAGCCGGATGGCAAAACGGCGGCCTGACGAACACGAAGCGGATGAGGCGTGTCAGCGGGGTGAGGCGGCCGAACTCGTCAAAGCCCGATACTTGTGGGGAACGCTGTCACGTAGATCCGACAGGTATAAGCGTGAAATTGGGTGCGTTATACCTGGGGAGATCTGAGCGTGTGCTGGGGAGGTTCCGGATCACGCGGATCAATGCGCAAATGATCGGTTCGCGCACTTTTTCGACTTGCGTGCAGGGCATTACGCGTGTGGCGTGCGGTTTAGATTCATGGAAAACTAGCTAAGTAATCGAATCTCTGAAGAATATTGCTGCGACTTTATGGATCGGATTGGCAAGGACCAGGAGTGACTTACATATGGCGAGTTTTTCCGATAGCTATCTGGGCCGCCTAAGGGAGCTAGTAGGCAGTCGACTGCTCCTCGTGCCGGGAGCTCGGATCATCATTCAAAACGGTGCAGGCAATGTACTTTTACAGCGCCGGAGTGACTTCCGCGTTTGGGGGCTGCCAGGAGGGAATGCCGAAGAGGGCGAGACGTTGGAGGAGGTGGTCATCCGGGAAGTTGAAGAGGAGATGGGAATCAAAGTCGATGAGTTGCGACCAATTGGCTTCGGCTGCGACCCTGCATATGAGACCCATGTATTTCCGAACGGAGATCAATGCCAGTATTTCTGCCTCGTATTCCACACGAGATCGTTTAGGGGCGAGCCGGTAGTCAACGACGATGAAAGTATCGACGTGGGATGGTTCTCGATGAACGACCTGCCCGATATGCTGCCGAATATGCGCCGTAGCGTGGAG
Source organism: Achromobacter sp. MFA1 R4 (assembly GCF_900156745.1). NCBI lineage: Bacteria > Pseudomonadati > Pseudomonadota > Betaproteobacteria > Burkholderiales > Alcaligenaceae > Achromobacter > Achromobacter sp. MFA1 R4. Next base: position 2,867,642 of record NZ_LT707065.1, read on the forward strand.
GCGTATCAGCGTTACGAGCAAACAGGTGAATTTCAGATAATTTGAACTCGCTTAGTCTCTGGGCGAGGACCTATCTGTTGCATGTGACCCTAACCCAGTTTTTAGTACCTGTGGATTCAGACGGACTGATTCGGGGTTAGCTCAATCGGCCACCATTGACGAGGTCGAGCTTGGCGATGTTATTGCCCGGCTTCAACGCGCAAGGCCGCCTGCACGGCGGGCCGCGCGCCGATGCGCTTCACATACGCCGGCAGCGCGGGCCAGCGGCCGAGGTCGATAGCGAAGAACTTGCACCAGCCCAGCACGGTGTACAGGTAGGCATCGACCACGCTGAATGCTGCGCCCGTCAGATGATCCTGGCGGGTCAAAGTGTCTTGCAGGAAGTCGAACCGCTTGAACAGTTTTTCGCGGAAGATCGCCTTGGCTTCTTCGGGCAGCGCCGCGTTGAAGAGCGGCGCGGAACCGGCATGGATTTCGCCGCTGACGAAGTTCAGCCACTCTTGCAGCCGTACGCGTTCCCATGTGCCCGCAGCGGGCGCCAGCCGGCTTTCAGGCTTGAGGTCGGCCAGGTATTGCAGGATGGCCGGGCCTTCGGTCAGGACGTGGCCATTGTCCAGTTCCAATGCGGCCACATAGCCCTTGGGATTGATGGCGCGGAAGTCGCGGCCGTCGGCGGTCTGCTTGGTTTTGTTGTCCACCTTGACCAGATCGAACGGCAGGCCGAGTTCGCGCAGCACGATATGCGGCGACAGCGAGCAGGTGTGAGGGGCGTAATACAGCTTCATCAAGCCTCCAGGAAAAGTTGAAAACCGGTGCGCCGCGTGTTGCCGGGCGCTGCGTGGCAGTCTGCTTGTCCAGGGTGAGGCCGTAAAATTAATGCTCAATTTCTTGAGCATTAGCTGGGCTACTGATAACCATGATGAACCTCCTGCACTGGCGCCTGCTGGCGGCCGTGGCGGACGCGGGCAATATTTCGCGCGCCGCCGAGCGCGTGGGCATTACCCAATCGGGGGCCAGCCAGGCCATCGCGCAGTTGGAAGCGGCGCTGGGATTCCAGGTGTTCGTCCGCGAGCGGCGGCACATCGGCGTGACGGCCTTGGGCGAGCAGGTCATCGCGCACGCGCGGGCGATGCTGGCGAGTCTGGACGCGATCCGTGTCCTGGCCGATGACAGCCGCGGCCTCAACGGCGGGCGCATCCGGCTGGCGAGCTTTCCCTCGGTGATGTCGACGCTGCTGCCCGGTCTGCTGCGCACTTTTCAGCGCCGCCATCCCGGCATCGAGCTGGTGGCATTGGAAGGCACGGATGAAGAAGTGGAAGACTGGCTGGCGGCGGGAACCGTGGAATTGGGTGTGGTGCTGAACCCGGCGCCCGGCCGCGCCGCGGCGATATTGGGGCGAGATGCCTGGGTCGCGGTGCTGCCGATCAGTCATCCGCTGGGCCGCCGCGCCAGCGAGCGCGGCGTCACCTTGGAAGAACTGGCCGCGCAGCCCTTCATCCTTGCCACGGGCGGATGCGCGGTGAACGGGCAAAGCCTGATGACGCAAGCGGGCCTGCACCTGTCGGACGTGCGGGTGACGGTCCGTGATTGGGCCAGCGCCTGCGTGCTGGTGCGGGAAGGCATGGGGGTGGCGCTGGTGCCCGAATCGACCTTGCCCGACGAACAGCGGGGCCTGCGCGTTATGCCGCTGATGCCAGCCGTCCACCGCGAGTTCGGCCTGGTGTGCTCGGAAACCGGGAAGGCGTCGCGGCCGACACAGGCGCTGCTGGCGGGGTTGGGCAAGATCGCCGGCGGTCCCGCCGAATCGCCTCGGGATGAGAGGCCGGGGCTATCCCATTGAATCAAACGCCGCGACCTGATCAGCGGCGTTTTGCATCGGACCGTGTTTCTGCGAACGGCGGACGGGCGCACGGACGCGTCACGGCGAGACGGATACGGCATTGCGGCCGGCCCGTTTGGCGTCGTAGAGGGCTGCATCTGCGCGCGCGATCAGCGCGTCGATGGTTTCGCCGGCTTCCAGCTGTGCGATGCCGAGCGACACGGTCAGCGGACCCACTTCCGAATCTCGATGCGCATGGACGCGGGTGCGCACGCGCTCGGCCAGTAGAACGGCGTCGCCGATGACGCAATCGGCCAGCACGATCATGAATTCCTCGCCGCCCCAGCGAATTACCGTGTCCTGGCTACGGGCCGCCGCTCGCAGAATGCCCGCGACATCCGAGAGAACGCGGTCTCCCGCAAGGTGCCCGAAGGTGTCGTTGATGCGCTTGAAATGATCGATGTCCGCGATGATGAGGCAGAGTGAATTGCCGCCGGCCTGGGCGCGGGAAAAGGCCTCGCGCAGGGTTTTCTCGCCGTGGTGGCGGTTGTAGAGGCCGGTCAGCTTGTCCTTGGTGGCCGCGCGCAACAGCTCCTGTTCCCGCTGGACCCGGCGCGACACGTCCTTGCCGACGCCGATGTGGTGCGTCGGACGCCCGTCATCGTCAAAGATGGTCGAGATGGTCTGTTCGACATGGAACAGCGAGCCGTCACGCCGGCGATTGATGAAGGTGGCGCGGAAATCCTGGCCGCTCGACAGCGTGCGGTACATGGCTGCATAGAACGCGTCGTCATGCTTGCCGGACTTGAGTATGGCCGCGGTCTTGTGCTTGATGTCGGATAGCGGGTAGCCGGTGGCGTTCTCGAATGCCGTGTTCACAAAGATGATCTGTGCCTTGGCGTTGGTCAGCATGACGAGGTCGCTGGTTGCGTCCAGCGCGCTGGCGAGGAGGCGATTGGTGCGTTCCTCGCGGATCATGTCCGAGATGTCTTCCTGCACCGAGACAAAGTGCGTGACCGTCCCGCGGCCGTCGTGCACGGGCGAGATATTCCAACGGACGGTGTATTCCGAGCCATCCTTCCGGTAGTTCGTCGCCACGCCCTCGAAATGCCGGCCTTCTTTCAGGCAGGACCGCAGCGCATCGATGACGCTTGCGTCGGTGGCGGGGCCTTGAAGCAGGCGGAGTGAGCGGCCGCGCAGTTCGTCCAGGGTATAGCCTGTCATGGCGGTGAATGCGGGATTTGCCTGCAGCACGCGGCATCCGGCGGAAAGGTCTGCGTCGGTGATGACCATGGCGTTCCACGCCTGCATGAACGCCGCTTCGAACAGCGGCGGGCTGCCGCCAGACTCCGCCACGGTGTGCATGAATGGCGCGTCATCCACCGCCCCGTCCTGGGGGCCGCAAAGACAATCAGGAGGCATTGGAAACGGGCGGCATCGCCTTGAACGCCGGCTTGGCGAACAAATACCCTTGCATGAGCGTGATGCCTTGCGCGGCCAGGAAGTCGCGCTCGCCCACGGTTTCGATCCCTTCGGCAATGACGCGGATGCCCAGGTCGGTGCAGATGGCCTGCACCCCCGCAACGATGCGTTGGCGGGGAACATCGGTATCGATGCCGCGCACCAGCGCCATATCCAGCTTGATCAGGTCCGGTTGGAAGTCGGCCAGGAGCGTGAGGCCCGAGTAGCCCGCGCCAAAATCGTCGATGGCCGTCTGAAATCCATACGATTTGTAGGCGCGGAAGATCGACAACAGGTGTGCGCGGTCGACGATGCTCTCGCCCTCGACCGTTTCAAAAATGATCCGATCGGGCGGAAAGCCGGTTCGCTCGGCGGCCTCGAATGTCGTGCGGATACAGGCGGCGGGCTGGTAGACCGCGTTCGGCATGAAATTGATGGACAGGTATCGGTCCATTCCCATGCTTGCGGCAAGTTCGATCGCCGTCGTGCGGCATCGCTGGTCGAATTGGTAGCGATTGGCGTCGTCCACTTGGGACAGCACGGAGGCGGCAGGCTGGCCGTCGGGTCCGCGCACGAGGGCTTCGTACGCATAGGGCTGTCCGGTGGTGAGGTCGACGATGGGCTGGAAGGCAAACGCCATGTCGATGGCGCCGTCCTGGCCGGATTTGCAGCCCTGGCACGGACCGCCTGGTGAGGATGCCTGGGATGCGGCGAGGATTCGATTCATGTCTTGGCGGGTTCCGGCAGAAGAAGGGGGGAGGGGAGACCTGCCTGGACTGGGGGCGGCAAGCGGCGCGCGGCCGCAGCCTGTGGGCGACTTTAACAGATGCCCGGTCCGCCCCTGCGGGCGCCGGACCGGGCATCTGTCCGCGACTGACCTTGCGCCTTAGTACCGCCAGGTCATGTGGAGCGAACCGGCGTTTTCACGGTTGCCGCCGCCGAACTGGCCGCTGTAGGTCAGGCCGATGGTTGCGTTGCGCGTGATCGCGGCTTCGACGCCAAGCTCGGCCAGGGCCGAGTCGCGCGCGACGGGTGCGCCCGCCACGGTGAAGGCCTGGCCGCCATCGAAGGACATGACGGTCTGGGGCTGCACATCGCCGAAGGCATGCCGCCAGCCCAGGGTCGCCTGCAGGCGTCCTTCGGTTTGGCCCACCGTGAAGTTCATCAACCCGCGCAGGCCCAGCGTGGACGTGGTTTGCGTGTTGCTGTCGCTCTGGCCGTGCAAGGCGGCCGATCCGCCGGACTCCGAGAAGCTGCGGGTGCGCGTATCGCTCCAGGCCAGGCCGGCGAAGGGCTCGACGCTGAACCGCTCGGACACCGGCAGGGCGTAGCCGAGTTCGCCAAACAACTGGGTGGTGCTGGCGCCATAGTCGGCGGTCAGCGTCTGGGACACGCCGGAGACGCTGGCGTAGCGCTCGGTGGAGATGTCGTGCCAGGTGTAGGCAGCGCCGGCCATCAGGTTCAGCTTGCCGGGGCCGGCGTCGAACACCTTGCCGCCGAACAGCGCCGCGCTGTAGCCGGCAACGTCCGCCTTGGAGGACCGGTCGTCCACGCGGATGTTGCTGTCGGTAAAGCCCAGCGCGCCGCCCAGTCGCCAGCCGCCGCCCAAGGCGTGGTCGACGCCGGCGAAGACGCCGCCGGTCTTCTGGCGCACTTGCGCGGAATCGCCGTTGCCCTTCCAGGTCTGCCAGTTGCCGATGACTTCGGCCCAGGCGGGCTGCGCATTGGAGGAAGGCAGGGCGGACGCGGACGGCGTGCCGCCGGCTTGCGCGGTCGGCGCGCCCGCGCGCATGCCCGCGCCCAGATTGGCGCGCAGGTAGGCGAGGGGCACGGCGCGCACGGTGGTGTTCAGACCCGTCAGGCTGGACGTGACGCTGGCATGCGCTTCGCCGGACAGGCTGTTGAAGGCCGCGGCCGGGGCGCCCTCGGGCAGCGTCAGGATGTAGTCGTGCAGCGGATTGCCCTCGGGCAGGCTGTCCAGGGCGTTGGCCACGGCGCGCTGGTTGGCGCTTTGCGCCGCGTCGGCAAAGGCGATGGGACGGGTCGGGGTTTCCGGGGTGCTGGGGGTGCCGGGCGTTCCCGGGGTGCTGGGCGTGCCCGGGGTGCTTGGCGTGCCGGGATCCACGGGCGTACCGGGATCCACGGGTGTGCCGGGATCCACGGGCACTTGCTTGCGGCCAAGCTGCATCACGACGTTCTGGCCGTCGTAGCGCAAGGCCGGGTCCAGGAAGGCGTAGTTGGAGGACACGGTGTCGAACTGCCCGTTGACCGTGCCCGCGCTGAGAATGGTGTACTCGCGCCGGGTCTGGAACCCGCCGTCCGGCCCGACATGGACCGCCGATCCGGCCAGGTTGGCCGTGCCGCTGACCACCACGCGGCTGCTTGCCGACGACTGCGAATCGGCCGCCACCTGGTAGACCGAACCCGGCGAGAACGTCAGGTCGCCCGCCACGTTCAGGGTGCCGCCGGCCTGGCCGGGCGCCAGCGTGGCGCCGCTTTGCAGCGTGGTCGTGCCGACCTGGCCCGTGCCATGCAGCGATGCGCCGCTGGCGATGTTCAGGGTGCCGCCCAGGACGCCATTCACCGTCAGGGCGCCGCCCAGTACCTGGGTCTGACCGCTGAAACCGCTGGAATCGCCGGTGAAGGTGGTCGATCCCGCCACCAGGTCGATCGCGCCCATGCCGGGCGACAAGGAACTGATGGCGGGCGCGAAGACGTAGTCCGTGCCGGTATGGTTGAAGACCAGCTTGCCGGTCCCGTTGCCAAAGCGCACGCCAAGTGCTGCCTGCACGTCGCCCGGCGCCGTGGCGGCGTCGCCGGCGGCCGCGCCGATATTCAGGGTGCCGGTCGATCCCGCCACATCGGCGATGCGCAGGCGGTTGGCGGTTTCGAAAGTGGCGCCGTTGGACAGGGTGGCCGTGCCATCGCCATAGAAGCCGATGAGGAAGACGCTGGACGTCTTGATCCGGGTCTGCGGGCCGTCCGCGACGATGGTGCCTTCGCCCGATGCGTTGAACCCGGCCACCACCTGAAAGGCATCGACCAGCGCGCCGTCCGTCACGGTCAGCTCGCCCTTGGCGCCCGTATTCAGGCCCACGGCAATGTAGTCGTTCAACGATGAGAACTGGCTGCCGGCGCCGGAAACCAGAAGCTTGCCGACGCCGCCCGAGTACATGCCCACATAGGTTCGAGCGCCGGAGGCGGCGGTGGCGCCGCCCTTGATGTCCACCGTGCCCGTGCCGCGCGAGCCGATCGTCATGCCGCCGCTGGTCGTCAGCGACGCGCCGGTGCCGATGATGTTGACCGTGCCCGTCGAGCCTGCGCTATTGCCCGCCAGCAGGCCGCTCGCCTGCGCCGTGCCCTGATTGGAGATCGTGACGACGCTGGTGCCGTTGTCGCTGACGGTGAGCTGCCCGGACTGCAACGCGCTGCCGGCGCCCGAAATGTTCAGGGTGCCCAGGGAGCCGACGTGCGAGCCCAGCGAGACGGTCGTGGTGGCGATGGCCTTGCCGCCCCCCGTCACGTTCAGCGTACCCGTGCCGTAAAAGCCGACGTTGAAGGACTCCGCGGTCCACTGGGAGCCGATGCCGTCGATGGTGGCCGAGCCGGATTGCAGTTCGGACGTGCCCGCGGTATAGCCATTCGTGGGGTTGCTGATGATGGCGGTGTTGCTGACCAGCACGCCGGCGTTGCGCACGGTGAGCGAGGGCCCGCCGATCGCGCCAAGGAAGATGACGCCCGCCTGGGCGCTGCTGTGGTCGATGACCGGTGCGTTGGCCGTCATGCTGTTGATGAACAGATTGCCGGTCGAACCCGGCAGCGTCGCCGACGACCAGTTCAGCGGGTCTTGCCAATCGCTGCTCTGAGAGCCGTTCCAGGTGATGCTTTGGGCCATCGCCGGCGAGGCGGCCAGGGTCAGCATGCCGGAACCGGCCAGGCCTAGCGTTTGCAAGGCGAGGACAATCGCCCGTTTTTTGAGGTTGTTTTTAGGCATTTCGCTTTTCAGTAGTGACAAGGGCTACGGCGGAATGGCGCAAGTCCTGAAAAAGCCATGGCGCGCACGAAGGGAAGTGATTCGGGCAAGGCGGCACGTGACCGGCATCGGCGCACGATGGCGCCGCCCGGTGGCCCCCGGCCGCCGTCAATGGTTTTGAATCTGCGGGGGCGGGGATGTGGAGAGGCGGGGAATGCGCTTGCCCTTCATGCTGGGCAAGCTTGCCTGTTGCCACGCGCGTAAACGATCTTACGGGTAGCTGAAAATTTCAAAGCCGCAAAAAACGCCTGGGTTGGCGCCTATATGTCGACTTAGGGTGCGCCCCCATTTTTGCTTTCGGGCGCGTTCACCGCCGCGGGCCGGGCCGGACCCGCGGGAGGGACAAGTTGCCGGCGCGCTGCCGGGACTTACGCGTCGGTCGAGGCGGTCTCGACGCCGGCGGCAGGCGCCACCTGGTTGATCAGGGCGGGCCAGGTATTGATCGACAGCAGGTGGCAATAGACCAGCGGCAGCCAGCCGTTGGCGCGCCAGCGCAGGAACTCTTCGTCCGACAGCTTGTTGAACTTGGCCTCGTCGATCACCTTGAAGCCGGACATGGCCAGGCGCTGGCCGTCGGGCAGGGTGATGTCGGCGCGGTTTTCGATCAGCAGGTCGGCGGCGGCCAGCGCTTCCGCGAACTTCATCGTGTAGGCGTGCTGGTTCTGGTAGTCGCGGCAGAATTCCAGGGCGCTGCGTGCCAGGTCGGTGGGCTCGCCGGCCTCGTCGAAGAACGGATTGTCGCGGCCTTCGACGACCGACGCCGCCTTCTCGTCCACGCACAGCGTGAACTGGCTGCGGTCTTCGTTCTCCATGAAGATGAAGGGATAGCGGCGCACGTAGGCCGGAATGTAGGTGCCGGCGCGCCATTGGCCGTCTGCGTCGACGAACAGGTTTTCCTGGCCGCGCACGCCCAGCACCGCGACGGGCGTGGGCTGGTCCCCGTCCGTGAAGACGATGGGGAAGTGGCGGCAGGCGGTCGGCAGTTCGGTGGCGACCAGCGGCACGGCGTTGGTGCGGGCGGCATAGCCAAAGCCCGTGTTGCCGGCCAGCGACAGGTTGGCGTGCACGCCGGCAGCCAGGGGACGGGGTTGCTCGTAGAACAGGGGAAGCGAAGTCTGCGTAGTCATGGTGTCGAATCAAAGAGTGCGGGTTTGCGCGTCGTCGTTGCGACGCTCGTCGTCGGAAGGCGGGTTGCCTTCGGCGGCGGGTTGTTGCGGGTTGTCGCCGGCGCCTTGCAGCACCGGGTTGTTGCCGGCCGGTACGGTCAGCAGGGCGTTGACGCCGGAAGGCAACAGCCAGTTGACGCTGGCGTCAGCCACCTTCAGCACCTGCGGATCGGCGTACGCGCCCAGGGCGTCGGGGCCGAAACCGTCCGGTGGGACCGTACCACGGAACAGCGAGTCGGCGGTCGGCGTGGTCGGGATGACCATGCTCGGCGCCGTGATGGCGGCCAGCCGGTTGATCGCACCCGTCGGGCCCCACGTGAAGCCGTTCAGGTAGAACGGCGAGCCGGCCAGCGAGCTCTTGATCGAGGCGGCCCCCAGGGCGCCCGTCTTGCCGCCGATCGTGCCCCACACGTCGGCCGAACCGGCGGTGGGAACGATGAGGTCGGCCACGTCCAGCTTGTGGCTCGGGTCGGCGTCGTTCAGGCCGATGCGGATCGCGCCCAGCGGGCCGGCGGCCAGCGTCAGCGCGGTTTGCGGACCGCTCAGGCCGACCGCGGTGATGTCCCCGATGGTGCTGATGGTGGCGGCCGTGCCTTGCAGCCTGGCCGGTGCGCCCAGGCTGATGGGGCCTTGGGCGACCAGCAGTTGCGCGGGCAGGGTCAGGCCGGCGCCGCCGGTCTGGGTGAAGCCGGTGGCCGCCCGGACCGTCGAACCGGCGGCAAAGCCGGTGGTGCCGGCAGGATCCGTGTTGACGATGCGGATCGCGCCGGTGTCGGCGGTGACGTCATCGCCGAACGACACGCTGCCGCCCGAGATGTCGATGCCGTCCGGGCCCGTGGCGCGCACCGCGCCGTTGTAGCTGGCGGTGCTGGCTTCCAGTTGCTGCACGCGGTAGGCGGTGACGTCGCCGTTGAACACGATCGTGTCGACGGCGCGCAGGGTCAGCGAGCCCAGGCCGGTGGCGTCGCCCGCCACCTGCACGTTCTTGCCGGCGTCGATGGCCAGGTTGTTGCCATTGCCGCCGTCCAGCGTGCTGCCCAGCACGACCGAGCCGGTGCTGCTGGTCAGCTCGCGGTCGCCGGTCAGCGTCACCGCGCCGGTGTAGACCTGGTCGCCCGTGGTGACGACCTTGCCCGGACCCATCGTGGTGGCGCCCTGCACGGCCAGGCCGCGCAGCGGGGTGGTGGCCCCGACGTCGCCCTGGATATCCGCGTTGCCGGCGATGATCAGGCCCTGCTGCCCCGGCTCGGTGCCGTCCACGCCTGCCTTGAGCTGCACGGTCGTGCCGGTGAGCGTGGTGTCCACGCCCGAGAGGATCACGTGCTGGCCGTATTGCTGCGTGCCCGTGGTGTCGACCGCACCGCCGTTGATCAGCAGGTCGCCGTTGCCGCGGGTCTGCAGCGTGGCGGCGCGGACCGGACCGTCCAGGACGGTGTCGCCCGCGGCGTTGATCGTCAGGTTGCCCAGGCGGGCGTCCTGACCGACCGGACCGGCGAAGGCGACGTCGCCCGTGCCGGTCGAGACCGTCAGGTCGTGGGCGCCGTCCACCGCGTCATTGAAGCGGATGTCGCCGTCACGGCTGGCCACCGTCATGTCGCCGTCCAGGGTGACCGTGCCGGTGTACGACTGGTCGCCCGTGGTGGCGAGGCTGCCCTCGCCCAAGGTGGAAGCGCCGGTCACGGTCAGGCTGGCCAGCGCGTCCTGGGCGCCGAACGCGCCCTTGAGCACGGCGTCGCCGTCGATGGTCAGGTCATGCGGGCCGTCGCCGCCGCCCAGCAGGCTGACGGTGGTGCCCGTGAGCACGGTGTCGCCGCCCAGCACGACCCGCTCGCCGTACGACTGGGCGCCGGTCGTGTCGACCAGGCCGCCGTTGATGAACAGCGTGCCGCCGGCGTCCGTCGTGACCGAGGCCGCGTACACGGGGGCGTCCAGCGTGGTGGCGCCGCTGCTGGCGATGGTGATGTCGCCCAGGCGGCCGCCGGCGGCGTCGCCGACCGAGTCCGTGAAGGTGACATTGCCCGCGCCGGCGGTCACCGACAGGCCGTGGGCATCGCCCTGGCTGCTGGCGACCGTGTCGTTGAACGCGACGCTGCCGCCCTGCGTGGCCAGCGCCACATCGCCATCCAGCACGACCGCGCCGTTATACGACTGCTCGCCGGTGGTGCCGATGCTGCCGTCCAGGCTGGCCGGGCCATTGACCGTCAGGCTGGCCAGCGCGTCCTGCGCGCCGAACGGGCCCTTCAGCACGGCGTCGCCGTCGATCGTCAGGCCATGCGGGCCGTCGCCGCCGCCCAGCAGGTTGACGGAACTGCCCTTGAGCACCGTGTCGGCGCCCAGCACGACCCGTTCGCGGAACGTCTGGATGCCGGTGGTGTCGACCAGGCCGCCATTGATGGCGACCGTGCCGGGGGCGTCGGTCTGCGCCGACGCGGCGTACACCGCGCCGTTGAAGGTGGTCGCGCCGGCGGTGTCGACCGTCAGGTTGCCCAGGCGCAGCCCGGCGTTGCCCACGCCGCCCAGGGTGACGTCGCCGCCTGCCGTCGAGACGATGGCCACGTCGTAGGCGCCGTCCAGCGTGCCGTCGAACGTGACGTCGCCCGTGGTGGTGGACAGGGATTGGTTGCGGGTCATCGTGACCGCGTCGCCGTAGTGCTGGTCGCCGGTGGTGGCGATGCTGCTCGTGTTCAGCGTGACCGGGCCGGTCACGGTCAGGCTGGCCAACCGGGTGTTGGCGCCGATGGCGCCCGCCAGCGAGGCCGTGCCGTCGATCTGCAGCGCATGCGCGCCATCCACCCCGTCGCGCAGCGTGACCGTGCTGCCGGACAGCGTCGTGTCGTCACCCAGTTCGACACGGGCGGCGTAATTTTGCGTGCCCGTCGTGGTGACGCTGCCGCCATTGATGGCGACCCGGCCCGTGCCCACGTGGTTCAGCGAGGCGATGTCGACCGCGCCTCCGTAGGTGGTGGTGCCGGCGGTGGCGACGATGAGTGCATTGGCGCCCGATACCTCGCCGGTGAACGTGACGTCGCCGTTGAGCACCCAGACCGCGCTGCCCAGTTGGGTGGCGCCATCCACGCCGAAGGCGCCATTGGCCGCCGAGTACACGCCGCGCAGCGTGGTGTCGCCGTTGTATTGCTGGGAGCCGACTGTGTCGACGCCTTGCAGGTCGATGCGGGCGGCGTCGATGGTCAGGCTGGCCAGGCTGAGCGCGTTGCCGCCCAGCGTGACGTCGCCGTCTTGGGCGACGATCGCGGCGTGCAGCCCGCTACCGTTCAACGTGCCCGAGATGCCGACGTTGCCGTTGGCGCCGGTGGCGGTCAGCGTGCGCGTGCCGCCGGCCAGCGTGGCGTTGCCCGCGATGTCGATGGCCGTGCCCGTCAGGTCGCCGTTCAGGGTGACGTCGCCGGTGTAGGACTGGGCGCCGGCCGTGACGGCCCCGGCCGTCATGGCGATCTGCGCGCCATTCACGGTGAGGTCGTTGACATCACCGGCGGCGATGGCGTGGCTGACCAAGACGTTGCCGTTGGAAGAGGCCAGCAGGACATCGCCGTTCTGGCCGGCCGACAGGCCGACCGCGCTGGTCAGATCGCCCGTGGCGGCGATCTGGATATCGCCGTCGGCGGTCGCGATGCGGCCGAGCGTCAGCGCACCGGCGCCGTCCACCACGATGTCGCCCGCGCCCAGTACCTGGGCGTCGAGTTCGCGCGCCGACGTGGCGAAGGCGGCGTTCTTGTCCCCAATGCCGTTCAGGCTGGTCAGTGCAAGGCTGTTGGCCGTCAGGTCCAGGCCGCTGCCGACCAGCGATCCCTCGGCGGCGTTCAGGATGATCTTGCCGCTGGCCGCGCCGGCGTCGATGGCGCCGAACGCCAGATCGCCGTGCTGCGCGGTCAGGTCGATGGTGCGGTTGCTGCCGCTGACCGAGGCGGAAGCGTTCAGCGTATCGGTGGCGGTCGCCGTGATGTCGCCGTTGGCCGCGTTCAGCGTGGCCGTCAGCGCGCCGGTGTTGTTCAGCGTCAGGTCGGCTGCGGTCGTGGTGCCGGTCAGGCTGACGTTGGCGTTGGCGGCTTGCGTCGTCAACGTCGTGTCGCCGCCCGCGGCGCCGCTGGTGAAGTTCACCGTGTCGCCCTGCATGGCGATGGTGCGCGGCGTGCCGCTCGCGGCGACCACGTCGGTCGCGCCCGCCAGCGTGACGGTGTCCTGGGCCTGCACGCCGGCGCTGGCGACGGTCAGGGTGCCGCCGGAGGACAGCAGCAGGTTGTCGGCGGTGCCGGTCAGGCCCGAACGGGCATCCAGGTCGCCGGCCGAACGGATGTAGACCGAGCTGTTGTCGCCCGCCTGGTCCACGTCTCCCGCCAGCGTCAGGGCGCGCGCGCCAACGTTGTTCAGCACGATGACCGCGCCATCGGCGCCGGTCGACAGGTCGCCCAGCGACGCGACGTTGGTGCGCAGGGCGATACCGCCCAGGCCGGTGGCCAGGTCGGTGGCCGAACCGATGCTGCCGCCCGCCGTGGCCGTCAGGCTGTTGCCGAAGACCAGGTTGCCCGCCAGGGCGCCCAGGATGGAGCCGGCCGCGCTCAGGGTGACGTCGCCCGACGACTTGGCGTCGATCGTGTTGATGGACAGGTCGCCATTGGACGTGGCGATCGAGATGTCATTGTCGGTCGAGTTGGTCTTGCTGATGGCGCTGGTGACCAGCGTGGGGCCGGCGGTGGTGATGCCGATGGCGCCGTTCTGCGTGACGATAGACGCGAGCGTGGTGCCGGCCGCGCGGTTGTCGTCCAGGTAGATCGAGCCGTTGCCGGTGACTTCGGCCGTCAACGAGGCGGCGGTCGTCTGCAGGTTGTCGGCCGAGCCTTCGGCGCCGCCGATGCCCGCGCCGGCCTTCAGCGTGACCGAATTGCCGATGATGCGCGTGGATTCCTCGCGGTCGTCGACGATGGTGCTGCCCGCCTTGCTGTAGTCGATGTTGACGGTGCCCGCGCCCGCGTCGATATTGCCGGCCACCAACTGGCTGTTGGCGCCGTTGCCCACGATCTTGATCGTGCCGTTGCCGTTGGCGGCGATGGCGTTCGCGATCTGCAGATTGCCGGCCGCGGCGATGTCGATGACGTTGCCCGACAGGTACGAGTAGACGGCATTGTTGTCCGCGGCCAGGTACATGGCGCCATCGGTGGTGGCTTCCACGCGCTGGCCCGTGGCGTTGATGCGGCCCTGCGCGGTGTTCGCGCCGATGCCATAACGGCCATTGAGCGCGACGCCATACGCCTGGATGTTGGCGCCGGCCGCGTCGGCCAGGATGGAGCCGTTCTCCGCGTTCAGCGTGATCTGGCCCTGCGTGGCGCCCGCCTGCACGTTCTTGACGATGATGTTGCCCGACGTGGTGTTCACCGAAATGCCATTGCCGGCGGCATCGGTGGCCGACGTCATGCTGGTCACCACCACGTTGCCGGAAGACGTGACGCGGGTTTCACCGTTGGCGACCGAGGTCGTCAGGCCGCCCAGCAGGTTGGAGGTGCTGTTCAGGTACAGCGAGCCGTCGCCGGTGACGGTGGCCGACACGGGATTGTTCGGCGCGGCGATCTGGATCGCGGCGTCGCGCGTGCCGATGCCGTCGCGCGCGGTCAGCGTGATGGCGCCCGTGCCCGACCCGGAGATGGCGCCGCCGCCCGCCAGGATGCTGCCGGTCTGGGCGTTGAGCGTCAGCGTGCGGTTGGTGCCGTAGCTGACCGAGCCCACCAGGATGTCGCCGCTGGTCGTCGTGACCGACAGGTCTTCGCCAGCGCGCAGGTTGCCCAGGTTGATCGAGCCCGTCTGCTTGAGGAAGATGCCGCCGGAGGCGTTGGCCGTGATGTTGTTGACCTGGGTGTTCAGGGCATTGCCGGCCGAGCCGATGGCGTTGCTGGTGTTGCCCGATCCGGTGGACAGCGTCAGGTCGCCCGCCGTGATCTTCGAGGTCGAGACCATGCCCTGGATCGCGCCGCCGGTGTAGTAATACGGATTGGTCGACAGGTTGACCGATCCGTTCTGCGTGACGTCGATCTCGTTCAGGTTGATCGCGCCAATCGCCTGGTAGGTGAAGTTCAGGCCCGTGGTGTCGCGAACGATGGTCAGCGCGGTCGTGTTGCTGGTGTCGGCGCCGCTGAACGTCAGGTTCTGGGCGTCGATGGTCAGGAAGCCGGCGCTGCCCAGGTTGCTGCCCTGTCCGTTGGCCCGGTTGATGGTCAGGTCGGTCAGGTCGGCCAGGTTGTCGACGTAGATGCTGCCCGGCGTGGCCAGCGTCAGCGACGGCGTGTCCAGGTGCAGGCGGTTTGCATTGGACGACCCGATGGAGCGGCTGGTGCCGTAGTTGGCCGTCAGGGTAACGCTATCGGCCGTGATCAGGTTGCTGTTGTCCGCGCCGACGATGTTGCCGCGGCTGGTCGTCAGCGAGACCGCGCCATCGGTGGTGGCGATGGTGCCCACGACGAGGTCGCGGCCGAGGCTGGCGGTGTCGTTGGTCAGCGTGATGTTGCCGTCGGCGGTCGCCGACGCGACCCGCAGGCCGTAGGCTTCGGTCAGCGCAATGCTGCCGTCCGCCGTGTCGGTCTTGCGGGCGCTCAGCGTGACGACGGTCGTGCCGCCGGTCAGGTTGGTGGTCCGGATGGCGCTCTTGTTGCCGATCGAGCCGTTCGCCGTCAGATCGACGGTGGTGGCGTTGTTGATCGTGCCGCTCAGGATGGAGCCGCCGGTGTTGTTGACCGAGAACGCGTTGCCGTTGGTGTTGACGGTACCCAGTTCGATATCGCCGACAGTGTTGCTGACCGAGCTGGCGCCCGTCGAGGTCAGGCTGGGCAGGCTGGTATTGCCTTCCACCGTGATGAACGCCCCGCCATTGGCGGCGCGGCCGGTCAGCGTGCTGACGCGGGTATCGATGGCGTTGCCGGCGCCGGTGGCGCCGATCGCATTGGCGGCGTTGAGAGTCAGCGAGGCGGCGTCGATCTTGGTGTCGCCGTCGCCGTCGCCCAGCAGGGAGCCATAGCGCGAGGTCAGCGACACGTTGTCGTAGCCGACGTCGATCGTGCCGACGGTGATGGTGCGGTCGCTGGTGACGGACAGGTTCAGGCCGCCCGCGTCCGTGATGTCGCCCAGCACCAGGCCGGCCGCGCTGGCGCTGCCGCCGTCGGTGGCGGTAAAGCCGATGTTGCCGCCATCGCGCGTCGGCGAGTTGATGCTGTAGGTGCGGGCGCCGTTGCCCGTCGAGAACAGCGAGAGCGAATCGATGTGCGTGTCGGAATCGATGTAGACGTCGCCGACGTTCTGGATGCTGACCAGCGGCGCGGACAGATTGATCTCGCGGCCCACGGCGCCGATGCCGCCCGTACCCTGGGCGACGATCGTCACCTGGCCGGCGGTGACGCGCTGGCTGTCGTCGGCGCTGCCCAGGATGCTGTTGTTCGAGGACAGGCGGACGGTGCCGGTGGGCAGCGTGTCGATGATGCCGATGTCCTGGCCGACGCTGCTGGACAGCGACAGGTTCAGGCCGGTGTTGTCACGCACCTCGTTGACCTGCAAGCGGCCGTTGTGGACCACGTCGAACAGCAGTTCGTTGGACGTGATGTCGTAGGTCGCCGGCGCCACGCCGGTCGCGTACAGCGACAGGCCGGTCAGGTCGCGGTCGTTGCCCACGTAGACATCGCCGCCCGCCGTCAGGTAGAGGTCGCCGGTCGTCGTCTCGATCTTGTCGGCCGGGCCCGCGCCGATCTGGCCGGTGGCGAACAGCGACACCGAATCGCCCGTGACGTGCGAGGCGGGCGACAGGTTGACGATGTTGCTGCCCGCGCCCGTCGCGCCCAGGCTGACGGTGTGCGCGGGGCCGGTGTCGACGGTGCCGAGGTTCAGCGTGCGGTCGCCGGTGAACCAGAAGTTCAGGCCGGTGGTGTCGCGCACGTCGAACAGGTTGTAGGCGCCGGTGTCCGTGACGTTGAAGGTCAGGCCCTGGGCCGCGACCTGCACCACGTTGTTGACGGCGGTGTCCGCGTGGTTGGCCGTGACGTTCAGGCTGAACAGGTTCGAGGCGTTGTCCAGGTACAGGTCGCGGCCGGTCTGCGTGGTCAGTTGGCGCGTGTCGGTCAGCACCGCGTTGCCGGCCGCGCCGATGGATTGCGAGGCGGTCAGCGTCAGCGCCGGGGTGACGAAGCGGGTGCCGGCGCCTTGCAGGATCGAGCCGTTGGTGACGTTGACCTGGGCGGAGCCGGTGACGCTGTTGTTCTGCAGCGTGAGCGTCTTGTTGTTGGACACCCACAGGCTGCCGTTGACGTTCGACGACAGCGAATCGACGCTGGTGTACAGCGGATTGTAGGTATTGATCAGACCGGTGACAGAGCCATTGCCCGTGATGTTGAGCGTCAGGTCGCCCGTGATGATATCGGGGCTGCCGGCGCTGGTGCTGACGCCATAGATGCTGCCGCTGCTGGTGAGCGCGACCGAGCCGCCCGCGCCGGTGCCAATGTGATTGACCGTCAGCGTGCGGTCGGACGCGATGGACAGCGCCAGGTTGCCGGCGGTGGAGATATTGTTGAGCGTCAGGCCGTTCTGGCCGACCGTATCGGTCAGCGAGAACGCCAGGCCGGTGGCGGTGATGGCGTAGGTGTTGGTGGAGGCGCCGGTGGAGTTGCTGTGGTTCAGCTTCAGGTCCAGCGATGCCAGTTGCTTGGCGTTGGAGACGGACACGTTGCCTGCCGAGCTGATCGACAGGTTGTCGGTGTTGGTCGCGACGTTGATGCTGCCGTTCGTGCCCAGCGCATTCAGGCTGACGGTGTTGCCGGTGATCTGGCCGCTGGCGCGGATGATCGTCGGGTTGACCGAGTAATTCGCGTAGCGCGAGGTCAACGCAACCGACCCCGTCGCGCCGGTGTTGATCGTGGCGGTCGAGATGGCCGAATCGGCGTTGATGGCCAGCGCGGCGCCGCTCATGTCGGCGCCGATCAGCAGGGTCGTGCCGCCGGAGATCGCCAGCGTCTGGCCGCCCAGTCCGCCAAAGGAATACGCATTGGTGTCGAAATTGACGTCGCTGTAGGCATCGCGGCGCGTCAGGTTGAGGTCGATGCTGTTGAGCGCCTGACCGCCGTTGTTCAGGTAGATGTCGCCGTTGTTGGCGATCGTCAGGTTGCCCGTCGCGGTGCGCAGCGCGCGGGTGCTGCTGCCGATCGCCCCAGTCTTGGCGTCGCGCGCGAGGTAGCTGTCGCTGCCGGTGGCCGACAGCTTGACGCTGCCCGCCGTGATGCGGCCCGTGCCGGCATCGCTGGTGATGCTGGAATTGACGCCGCCGTTGGCCGTGGTCAGGCTGACCGAGTTGCTGGCGGCGATGGTCCCGACCTGGATGTTCTTGCGGCCCGTGAAACTGAAGTCCGTCAATCCGCCGGTGATCTCTTCCAGGTACTGCGTGGCGCCGTCGTCGCTGATGGTGATGATCTGGCCCACGCCGCCGCCGATCTCGATGGTGCTGGCCGTGCCCGCCGAACGCAGGCTGTTGATCGCCAGGTTGCGCAGCACGGTGTCGCTGTCGACGTGGATGTCGCTGCCGGCGGTCAGGCTCAGCGCCGACGTGCCGGTCAGGGCGAGCGTGCCGCCGTCAGCCGACGAACCGATGGCGCCGGACCCCGCCGTCAGCGAGACCGTCGCCGCGTGGATCGCGCCGGGGTTGGCCAGATCGTCGTTGGCGATGTTGCCGCCCGACACCAGGGTGACCTTGCCGCCCGCGCCGGCATCGATGTTGCCGACCAGCAGGTGCTTGCCGTTGGCGGAGAACCCGAAATCCAGGTCCGTCGCGCTGGCGATGTCCTTGAGATGGATGCCGCTGGCGTCGTCCGTCAGCGTGAAGGCAGACAGGTTGGGCGCGGTGATCGCATAGGTTCCGTAGGCCGAGCCATTGCGCGTGATGGCCAGGCGCGTGAGGCCGGCCAGGTTGTCGACGGCAACGTCGCCCGTGCTGGTCAGGCTGACGTCGGGCGCCTGCAGGGTCAGCGCGGCGCCCGTTGCGCCCAGCGCCCCGGATGCCGACAGCGCGATGCTGCCGGCCTGGATCTTCGTGGCCGCGTCGCCGTCGTCGAGGATCGAGCCCCCGTAGTTGGTCAGCGTGGCCGCGCCGGTGGCCTGCAGGCTGCCGACCGTGGTGGTGCCGTACGACTGGGTGTAGCCCAGTTGGCCGCCCGCCGTCACCGAAACGAGCCGGATGTCGCTGGAGGTGCCATTCAGGTAGACGTCGCCGCCCGCATTGGCGCGGACATTGACCGCGCCCGGGCCGCTAATGCCCACGTAACGAACGCTGCCCAGGTAGGCGCCGCCGATCGAGCCCGCGGCCGTCAGCGTCACGTCGCCGCCGCCTGCGTAGGCGCTGCCCGAGCCGCTGCTCAGGATCGATCCGTTGGCGGCGTTCAGGATGACGTCGTCGTTCCAGCTGCGCACCGCGCCGGATACCAGCATGTCGCCCTGGCGCGCGTCGATCTCCACCTTTTCCGTCGCGCTGATGTTGTTCAGCGTGACGGTGCTGGTGGTGTTGCCGGATCCGACGGGGTTGGGCAACTGGGCGTAGAAGCCGCCATCGGAGGCCGAGCCGGACAGGTAGCTGGTCAGGATGTCCAGGTGCCCCGTGCCCGCGGCGCCGACGCCGCGTCCCGCATACAGGCTCACCGAGTTGGCCAGCAACTGGGTGGTCTTGTCGCTGTCGTCGTGAATCGCGCCGGTCGCGTTCAGGGTGATGTTGCCGCCGTAGCCGGCGTCGATGCTGCCGACGGTGATGTCGCGGTCGCCGGTGAAGGTGAAGTTCACCGCGTTGGCGTCGCGCACTTCGTGGATCGTGTGCCCGCCGACGTCGTCGGTGATGTTGAACAGCAGCGACGGCGCGCGCACGTCCAGCACGTAGCGGTCGTCCGCGTCCTGGTGGCGCGCGGTGATGCTCAGGGAGCTCAGGTCGGCGATATCGGTCGCGTAGAGGTTGCCGCGCGTGGACAGCGACAGGTAGGGCGCATTGACCGACACGTAGTCCGTGCTCGTGCCGATGTTCTGGTTGGCGACGAGGCTGACGTTGCTGGCCGTGACCCGCGTATCCGCGATGCCATCGTCCAGGATGCTGCCTTGCGTGGAGGTCAGCGTGACCATGCTGCCGGCGCGGAGGTTGCCCAGCTTCAGGTTCTGGTCTCCGGTGAACGCGAACTGACTCAGCAGCGAGCTGTAGACCTGCTTGAGCTCATACGCGGTGCCGAGGTCGTCGTTGACGTCGAAGGCGAGGAAGGGCGCGGACACCTGCAGGGTATTGCGCCGGGCGGGGTCGGCATGGCTGTTGCTGACCGTCAGGTAGGTCAGCGTCTTGCCGGGGTTGTCGACGTAGATGTCGCCGCCGCTGGCCAGCGCCAGGTTGGTCGTGGCGGTCTTGATGCGGTCGCTGGCCGTGCCGATGTGCCGCTGGGCCTGCAGGTTGATGCTGTTGCCCGCCAGTTCGCTGTTCGCATTGGCGCGCAGGATGTCGCCGCCCAAGGCATTGAGGTACAGGGTGCCGGTGCCGGCATCCAGCCGGTTGGCGGTCAGGTCCGCCGCGCCCAGGACGACAATGCCGTTGGCGGCCTTCAGGTCATCCAGCAGGACGGAGCCCAGCGCCTGGCTCAGGTAGATGGCGTTGCCGGTGGCCTTCACTTCGCCCGCGGCCGTGCGCAGGTAGGTGCCCGCCGTGCCCACGGTGTAGGCGCTGCTGGCCGTCGGGGCCAGCAGCGTGACCACATTGCCCGTGATGAGCGATGCCGACGACCCCGTGATGCTGCCCGCCCGCGCGGTGAGCGTGACGTTGCCGCCGCCCGCGTTGACCTGGCCGGCAGAGATGCTGTTGCCGGTGAGGTTGATGGCGCCGCCGCCCGAGCTGACGTTGTTGGCCGATACGCTGCCCGCGCCGGTGATCACGATGCCGGCGTTGTTGGCCTGCGCCTGGGTGATGGTCAGGTTGGTGCTGGCGCTGTCCAGATAGACGCCGCCCGAGCCCGCGGTGGCGGACACGCTGCTGGCATTGGTCTTGAGGCTGCGTGACGCGGCGCCGATGATGCCGTTCTGCGCTGACAGCGTCAGCGCGTTGGCGGAGATCATGGTGGCGTCGTCGCCGTCGTCGACGATGCCGCCCAGGCCCGACGTCAGCGTGGCCATCGCGCCCGCCTTGATGGCGCCGACCGTCAATGGGCCGCCAGTCCAGACGGACAGCGAGCCGGTGGTGTCGATCGAGCGCAGCGCCAGGCTGCCCGTATTGTTCAGAAACACGCCGCCGGCGCCGCTTGCGGCCGTCAGCGTGGCGGTCTGCGTATTCAGGGCCTGGGCCGCGGCGCCGATGGCGCCGTTGTTGCCGGTGCTGCCGGCCGCCTTGAGCGCGATGCTGCCGGCGGTGATGATGTCCGAGCCATTGCGGGCCAGGATGTCGCCCGCCGTGGACGTGAGCGCCAGGGCGCCGGCGCCCAGCGCGATATTGCCCGCGTTGATCGTGCGATCGCCCGTGAACGAGAAGTTCAGGCCGTCCTGGGCGACCGTGTTCAGCTGGTAGCTGCCCGTGTCGGTCAGCGAGAACACCATGCCGCCGGCGGACGTAAGCTGATACGTGTTGTTGACGCCGGGTTGCGCGTGGCGGCTGGTGATGTCCAGCGAGCTCAGTACGGAGCGGTTGGCCACGGCGAGGTTGCCGCCGGTGGCCAGCGCCAGGCGGGCGGTCTGGGTGTTGACGGCGTTGCCGGCCTCGCCGATGCTGCCGCCGCTGGCGTCCAGCGTGACGGTGTTGCCCGCCACCACCTGATTGGCGCCGCCGGTGTTGCGGATGGCGCCCGCGCTGGTGCGCACCAGCGCCGCGCCGCTGCCGGCGTCGATGACGTTGGCCAGGTTGATGTCGCCGGTGGCGTTCAGCGTGATCGCGCCGCCGCGGCTGGTCAGCTTGCCGATGTTGTCCAGCGTGCTGCCCACGCCCAGGGCTTCCAGCGTGATGGCGCCGCCCTGGGTGCTGATTTCGGTGTTCGAATTCTCGAAGCGGATGCCGCCCGTCTGCGTCGAACGCAGCGTGAAGCTGTTGCCCGACACGGTCTGCAGGTTGATCGCGGCCATGTCCGCGATCGTGATCTGGCCGGTGGCTTCCAGCTTGATGTTCGTCGTGCCGGCCAGGCTTTCCAGCAGGCCGCGCGACACAGTGTTGTTGGCGGCGTTGGCATCGCCGCCATTGATGGTGCCGTCGCCCGCGCTGCCGTCCAGCGCGCCCGAGCCGCTGCCCGAATCGACGATGCGCAGGTCGGTCGGGTCGATGAGCAGCAGGCCCGTCTTGCCCTTGGGGGCGCGCATGTCGACCGAACCGGTCAGGCCGATGTTCTTCTTGCTGGAGACTTCGGCAAAGCCGCCGTCGCCGCCCTGTTCGCCGCCGCGCGCCGACAGGCTGCCGGCAAACGCCGTGGCGTCGTTGGACCACATCGTGACGCTGCCGCCGTTGCCCTTGACCAGCGCATCGGCCTTGAGCGTGGCGCCTGCCGCCACCTTGACGCTGGACGACTTGCCGCTGAACGCGGCCGAGCCGTCGTCCGGCGCGACGCCCAGGCTGCCCAGGGCGATCTCGCCGCCGCCGGCGGCGCCCGAGACGTCGATGGCCGCGGTGCGGGTGACATCCACATGCTCGCCCGTGACGACGACCTTGCCGCCTTGCTGGCCCGCGCCCACGCCCGTGGCGTCGACCTTGCCGGCGATCCGGACCGTGCCGGCGTCGCCGCCGGACAGCACGATCTTGCCGTTCTGCGTGCCGACCGACCGGGCGGTGACGATGCCGTCGGTGTTCACGACGTTGTCGATCACGCCCTTGACCGTGCGCGCGGTCATCAGCACCATGCCGCCATCGGCGCGGATTTCGCCGGTATTGGTGACCAGCACCGAAACCGGCTTGCCGTTTTCGTCCTTGGGCAGTTCGTTGATGGTCGAGGTGGCGTCGAAGCTGAGCAGCCCGTCGCCGTGGAAGTCCACCGTGACGGTGTTGGCGCCAGCCAGGGCCACGCGCCCCAGCTTGGCCTGAATCACGCCCGAGTTGCGCACCGACGGCGCGACCAGCGCGGCCAGGCCGCTGTCCTTGATGCTGATCGTGCCTTCGTTGACGATCATGGCATCGGTCTTGGACGAGGCCTGGTTGAACTTGTACTTGCCGGCCAGGAAGTCCTTGTCGCTGATGTTCGCCGTGGTGGCGACCAGGCCGCCCACGTCGATCCGCGCGCCCTTGCCGAACACCACGCCGTTCGGGTTGACCAGCATCACCGTGCCGTTGGCGTTCAACTGGCCGAAGATGGCCGACGGGTCATTGCCGACCACGCGGTTCAGCGTGACGCTCTTGCTGCCGGGCTGGCGGAAGTTGACCGTCTCGTTGGCGCCGATGCTGAAGTCTTTCCAGTTGATGATCGCCTTGCCGGTCGACTGCTTGATGTCCAGCGTGCCGTTGCCACGGTCGATGATGGTGGCCGAGCCGCCCACCACGTTGCCGCCGGTGGGATTGGCGTGCGCACCGCTTGAAGCGAGCGAGCCGATCACCATGGCCAGCGTGCTGAGCGCGGGCAGGGTGGCTTCTTTCTTCAGGCGCAAGCGGCGAGCGGGTTGGGCGAGGCTGCGGGGTTTGCCATTCATGGTCGGTCTCTTGTCGGTCGCTTGCTTAGTACTGGGCCGAAATGCTGAAGAACACGCGGGGATTCTTGTTGCCCTGGGTCAGGACATCCCCGCTGGTGGGCTTGGCCACTTCGAAGGTGGCGTATACGGTTTTGCTGAGGTTGGCGCGCATGCCCGCGCCAATGGAGGACACGTTCGAGCGGGTCAGGGGCGCGCTGTCGCTGCGCGACCAGATGCGGCCGCCATCGATGAACGAATAGACGTGCGCGCCGTGCGGCAGGAAGCGGTCGGTCGACACGGCGTAACGCAGCTCCAGCGAGCCGGCCAAGCCGTTGTCGGCGGACATTTCGCCATCGTCGTAGGCGCGGCCGAAATTCGGGCCGCCCAGCGCGAATTCCTCGCTGGCCAGGAGCGGGCTGGTGCTGTACTGGCCCGCGAACGTGGCCACCATGGACAGGCGTTCGGTGAACTGCTGCAGGCGGGTCAATTCGGCGGTGAACTTCAGGAAATCCGAACGGCCATTGGCGCGAGAGGCGAGTTCGGCGCCTTGCTGCGTCGCGCCCATCGCGTCCAGGCCCTGGTGCACCGTGCCGCGGATGGCGGTGATGCCGTTCCAGCTGTCGGTGCGGTCGTAGCTCAGGCCCGCGCGCAGGACGCGCAGGCGGTCACGCGTGAAGGGCGCTTCGGTGATGTCGGTGGTGACGTTGCGCACGTCGAACGTGCCGAAGGCGCGCAGGTTTTCCAGGCGCGAGCGGATCAGCGGGTAGGTGACGGTGGCCGCGTAGGCCTGCACGTCGCTGGCGACGTTCAACGGGGCGAGGTCGCGGCCGGGCTCGCTCTTGGCGTAGCTGGCGGCCAGGCCGAAGGTCATGCCGCTGTCGGTGACCAGCATGTCGTAGTTGCCGGCCACGGCCTGGCTGCGATAGGAGGGAAAGCCCAGGCGGCCGCTCAGCGTGAAGGTGTCGGCGCGCGCGCCGAACGAATTGAGCGTGACCTGGCCGGTCATTTCGCTCCAGCCCAGATAGGGCGATCCACGGTTGTCAAAGCCCACGGCCGCGTCGACCGGCTTGCGTTCACTGCGCACCACCAGCACCGAGCCGCCCACTTCCTTGGGCGAAGCCTCCAGCGATGCGCGCACGATCAGGCCATTCAGGTCGTTGGCCAGCAGCAGTTGGCGTTCGACCTCGGCCACGTTGATCGGGCGCACGCCGCGCAGGCGCTCCACCAGCTTCTCGACCGCGGCTTGCGCCGGTCCGATGTCGCCGTCGTACATCACATCGGAGACATAGCCTTCCACCACCACGATGCGGAACACGCCGCCCTCGACGGTCTGCTCCGGCACGATGACGCGCGTGGTCACGTAGCCGTCATTGCGATAGAGCAGTTCGATGTCGTTGGCCACCTTGAAGGCATCGGCCACCGTGATCGTCTTTCCCACCAGATCCTGATAGAACGCGCTCACTGTCGCGGGGGCGTAGTGCGTAACCCCGTCCACGCGCATGTCCGTGAGCGTGAAGCTCAGCTTGTCGGCGCCGGCCGGCGCCTCGGACGCGCTGCCCTGCTGCACGGTCACCTGGGGTGCGCCGGGCGTGCTTTCGGGCAGCACGGGTTGCGGCAGCGGGCGGCCCGGCTCGGCGGCCGAAGGCAGTTGCGGACGCACGTTCTGCGCCTGGACGGGGCTGGCGACCAGCGCCAGAACCGTTGAGGCAAGACCGACTTGCAGGGAAATGGGGGACAGGAAACGGACGGCGGGACGGCAGAATCGGGATAGGCGGGGCATGAAAACTCGGACGGCGAATTGTTACATTTCGACTTAATAGATGCTATTTGACATACGATTCAGGCGTGCGTAAACACTATTCTTCGTCGCTGTTAAACGCCGAAACATGTCGGCCCTCTGGTGGTCGACACCCGGGAACGATAGAAAAATTGTGACGGTCCGCCCCGTTGTCGCTTGCAAGCTACAAATGCCGGGAACGAATTGTCACTATCCTAGTTTCGCGCTGTAACAAACATTATCGTAAGTGCGCAGTTATTCCATTACCGAGGTTTGCTGGAATGCAGGGTAGGTTTGCCGCAAGGAAAATTATTCGAGCAGCGGCCTCGGTACTGTCTCCTGTTCGCCACGCGGGCGTCGGGCGGCATGAAAGAATGCGCGGCATGAACGACGACTTCCTTTCGATGGCGCCGGGCCAACTCGCCGGCCTGCGCGTGCTGGTGGTCGAGGATCGCCCCGAAGACCGCATGCTGCTGGTGGACTTCCTGACCAGCCAGGACTGCCGCGTCTATGTGGCCGAGGACGGCAACGACGGCTACCGCAAAGCGCAAATGGTGCAGCCGGACATCATCCTGATGGACGTGTCCATGCCGGTCTGCGACGGCCTGGCGGCCTGCCGGCTGTTGAAGGCGGATCAGGCCACGCGCGGCATCCCCGTCATCTTCCTGACTGCGGCGGCCCTGCCCGGCGAACGGGTGGCGGGGCTGTCGGCGGGCGCCGTGGATTACGTGGCCAAGCCGTTCGATTTCGAGGAAGTGCGCCTGCGCCTGCTGATACACCTGCGCGTGGCGTCCGCGCCTGCTCCCGCGCCCGCTTTGGCCGCGGCAGGGGCGGAAGATGGCACCTCCGCCGCGGCGGCGGGGGCGACGCTGGATGGCGTCCTGTTCCGCGCCGCCCGCAAGCTGCTGCGCGAGCGGCTGGATCACACGCCGGAATTGATGGCGCTGGCCCAGGCGTTGAACACCAACGCGCGGCGGCTGAACCAGGCCTTCCGGCGTTGCGCCGGAACGACCGTCTTCGAGTTTCTGCGGGAAGAGCGCATGCGCGAGGCTCGCCGCCTGCTGTGCGAGACCAGCCTGGACATCCAGGCCATTTCGCAAGCGGTGGGTTATGGCAACCGGGGTAATTTTTCCACCGCCTTCCGCGAGCGCTTCGGCATGCCGCCGACGGCCCTGCGCCAGGAATTCGATCCTCATGCCTGATCGCCGCCTGGGTTGGCCGGGATGGCTGCCGCTATCCCTGTTGTTGCTGCTGGTGCTGTCGTGCCTGCTGGCGCCCGTGCGCGCGGGCGCCGCGCCGCCGTCGGTGGACCTGACCGCCGTGACCGGCAAATTGCCGCTAGTCCATGAACTGCAGGGCATCGAGGACCCGACCGGCGCCAAGGACGCCAGTGAGCTCCTGGACGGCCCCTGGCAGCCGGTGACGCCCGCCTGGCTGAACCGGGGCTTTTCCGCGTCGGCGTTCTGGCTCAGGCTGGACGTGCACAATCCCACCGCGGGTTTCCTGGAACGCTGGCTGTCCCTGGGCGTGCCCAGGCTGGAAGACGTGCGGTTCTACCTCTATCCCAACGGACAGCGGCAACCCCTGAAGGTCGTGCTGGCGGGCAACCGCCAGCCGCTTGAGCTGCGCGAAGTGCCGTCTGCCGTGTCGGTGGTGTCGCTGCTGCTCGCGCCCGGCGAGCGGATGACGGTGCTGGTCCGCGTGCAGAGCCGCTCGGCCATCAGCATGGAACCGGCCTTGTGGACGCCGTCCGCGTTCGTGGGCGATGCGCAGCAAGGCACCCTGGTCCTGGCGCTGCTGATCGGCGCGCTGTTGATGGTGGTGATCTACACGGGGGTGCTGGGCGTGGCGCAGCGCGACCTGGTGTTCCTGTTGATGGGCGCCACCATCCTGATCGAAATTTTCTACAGCATCGCCTTCCAGGGATTGCTTTATCGCTATGTGCTGACGGGCGGGGGCGAAGCGGTGCTGCGCGCGCCCAGCGTGCTGGGGACGCTGGCGGCCACCTTGTTCGGCTTCACGGTGATGCGGTTCGCGGACTTGCACCGGGTGCGGCTCTGGCGCTGGGTGTATGGCGCCCTGATCGCCCTGGGCCTCGCGGGCACCGCTTGGTCGGCATGGGGCGACTATCGCGCCGCCTCGCAGACGCTGATCGGACTGATGCTGCTGTGGGCGCTGGTCTGGCTGGTGTCCATGGCCGACGGCTGGCGGCGAGGACACGCAAACGCCCGGATCTTCCTGCTGTCCTTCGCGGTGTACTGCGCCTGCTTCTTCCTGCGGCTGGCCTTCATCCTGGGGCTGCTGCCCGGACGATGGGAGGGGGGGCCGGAGGTGGCCTGGGATCTGTTGTCGATCTCGCTGATGCTGGCGATCCTGGTGCATGGACGCACGCGTCAGCACCGCCAGGACAAGCTGGCGGTCGAGCGCGAACTGACACAGGCGCGCGAACGCGAACACAGGCGGCTGGACCAGGCCGTCACGGAGCGCACCCAGGCCTTGCAGGCGGCGCTCATCCAGGCCGACGAGGCCGGCCGCGTGCGCCAGGATTTCCTGGCCCGCATCAGCCATGACCTGCGCACGCCGCTGACCTCGATCATCGGGTTCGCGGACCTGATCCAGGCGGGCGGGCGCGACGACGCGCCGCGCGGCGCGATCATCCGCCGCAGCGCCGACCACATGTTGGGCATGGTCAATGACCTGATCGACTACGCCGCGGGCGCTGGCGGCCAGGCGCTGCGCGTCTCGCCCGAGTATGTGCATGCCCTGCTGGACGCCGTGGCCAAGGAATCCGCGCCGATCGCGGCCAGGCAGAACAACCAGTTCCTGTTGCGCGTGTCGGCGTCGGTGCCCGCCGTGCTGGACATGGATGGCAAGCGCGTGCGGCAGGTGCTGTCCAACCTGATCGACAACGCCGCCAAGTTCACCCGGGGCGGCGTGCTGACGCTCACGGCCGACTACACGGAGCCCGGGGCGGGCGAGGCGTCGGGGCAGCTTGTGCTGTCGGTGCGCGACACGGGCTGCGGCATCGCGCCGCAGGACCGGCAGCGCATTTTCGAACCCTTCCAGCGGCTGGCTTCCGCGGACAACCAGCCGGGCGTCGGGCTGGGCCTGCCCATCGTCCAGCAATGGGTGCAGCGCATGGACGGCAGCATTGTCGTGGAGAGCGGCGTGGGGCAGGGCACGCTGGTCAGCGTGTCGCTGCCGGTCCGGAAGATGGACGAATCCCGCATCTCGCATCATTACATCGCGGCCGCGCCGCATGTCCTGCCGACGCTGGATGGCTCGGGCAAGCTGCTCTGGCTGGCCGAGGACACGCCGGAGATCCGTGAATTCCTGGTCGAGGAACTGGCCAGCATGGGCTTTGACGTGGACAGCGAATCCGATGGCCGGGGTATCGTGGCGCGCATCCAGGCCAGCGACGCGCGCCGTCCCGACCTGATCCTGACGGACCACCGCATGGAAGGCGCCGACGGCGCGGCCGTGCTCGCCGCCGCCCGTGCGCGCTGGCCGGACCTGCCGGTCGTCGCGGTGTCGGCAACGCCCCATGACACGCTGGCCGTGGACGGCGCGCGCTATGACGCCAGTCTGCTCAAGCCCATCAGCCTGGTCGAACTGCGCCATGTGCTGGGCCGGCTGCTGCATCTGCCGGTCAATCAAACGGCCAACGACGCCGAGCCGGCGCCGGTGCAGACGCCGCGCCTGTCCGGCGCCGATCTCGCCCAGGTGCAACGGCTGCTGGACAGCGGCGCCATCTCGGACCTGATCGATTGGGCGCGCGCGCTGCAGGCCCGCGACGCGGCCTTCCGGGACCTCGGCGAACAGTTCCGCCGCCTGGCCCGCCAGGGCGATATCGCGGGGATACGCGCACTGTGCGAGCGCGCGCGCGCGGACTGACGTCAACGCCGCGCCGCCCCGCGGGAGGTCCGGCCATACCGGTGCTCGCAAGCCATGCCGGCGCGCCGCGGCGGGACGGCGCGCGGGCCGCCTTCCGTTTTCCAGGTGCATCGCGTATAACAGCCGTACGATATGTGCAGCGCAACATGGTGCATGTCGCAGTCACACCGATCGCAAGCTCACCCCTCAGCCTCCCGCAAGGAGTACCGCCGTGGCCCGATCCAAAGCGTCAGCGACAGCACCCGAGCCCCTGTTGATCGACCTCGCCCTGCAGGGCGGGGGCGCGCATGGCGCGTTCACCTGGGGCGTGCTGGATCGCCTGCTGCAAGAGCCCTGGCTGGGCATAGACGGCATTTCGGGCACGTCGGCTGGCGCCATGAACGCCGCGGTGCTGGTGCTGGGCCACGCGCGCGGCGGCGCCGACGGGGCCCGCGCCGCGCTCGACGATTTCTGGCGCCGCGTGTCGCAGGCGGCCACGTTCAGCCCCTTTCGCCGCAGTCCGCTCGACGTGCTGATGGGCTCGTGGTCGCTGGACCACTCGCCCATGTTCGTCGCCTTCGACCTGGCCTCGCGCGTGTTTTCCCCGTATGACCTGACCGCGTCCTCGGCCAATCCGCTGGCCGGGATCCTCGACGAACTGATCGATTTCGACGAGCTGGCGCGGGCGCCCATCCACCTGTTCGTCACCGCGACCAACGCGCGCACGGGCCGCGGCCGCGTGTTCAAGAACGCCGAGGTGAACGCCGACGTGCTGCTGGCCTCGGCCTGCCTGCCCACCATGTTCCGGGCCGTGATGATAGACGGCGACCCCTACTGGGACGGGGGCTACAGCGGCAACCCCACCATCACGCCGCTCGTGCGCGAATGCAAGTCCCGCGACACCATCCTGGTGCAGATCAATCCCGTCGAACGCCCGGGGCTGCCCAGCAGCGCGCGCGAGATCATGAACCGCCTGAACGAAGTGACCTTCAATGCCTCGCTCCTCAAAGAGCTGCGCATGATCGCGCTGCTGCGCCAGGTGGCCGATCCCGGCAACGGCGAAGGCGCGATGTGGGCGGGCATGCGGATCCACCGGGTGTCGTCGGACCTCATGGTGAAGCTGGGCTATTCGTCCAAGCTCAATGCCGAATGGGCCTTCCTGTGCATGCTGCGCGACGAAGGGCGCAAGGCGGCGGACAGCTTTCTGCAGGCCCACGGCGCCGACCTGGGCAAGCGGTCCACGCTCGACATCGATGAAATGCTGGGCGAGGTCTGATCATGGGACTCTCAGGCATCCTGCTCGCCCTGGTACTGCTCATCTGGCTGGCCTATCGCGGCTGGAGCATCCTGCTGCTGGCGCCAGCCGCCGCCACGATCACCGCCGCCGCGGCCGGCGAGCCGCTGCTGGCGCACTGGACACAGACCTTCATGGGCGGCGCGGCCGGCTTCGTGGCGCAGTTCTTTCCCCTGTTCCTCTTGGGCGCGCTGTTCGGCAAGCTGATGGACGACAGCGGGTCGGTCACGGCCATCGCCGACGCCATGACGCGCAAGCTGGGCGCCCGCCGCGCCATCCTGGCGGTGGTGCTGGCCGGCGCCATCGTGACCTACGGCGGGGTCAGCCTGTTCGTCGCCTTCTTCGTGCTGGCGCCCATGGCGCATGCCCTGTTCAAGTCCGCGGGGATTCCGGTGCGCCTGATGCCCGCCGCCATCCTGCTGGGCACGTCCACATTCACGATGTCCGCCTTGCCCGGTACGCCGGCCGTGCAGAACGCCATCCCGATGCCGTTCTTCGCGACCACGCCGTTCGCCGCGCCGGGGCTGGGCATTGTCGCCAGCGCGATCATGCTGGGATTCGGCCTGTGGTGGCTGACGCGCGCGGAGGCCGCGGCGCGGCGCGCGGGTGAAGGCTATGTCGCGCCAGCGGGCATGGCCGTCGACGTGTCCGAAGACGTGGTCGTGCGCGAACGCGCGACCGTGGCGCGCGAGTTCGATCCCGCCGAGATCCAGCACGGCCAGCGCAGCCCGGACGCGCCCTCGACGCTGGTGGCCGCGACGCCGCTGGTGGTGGTGATCCTGGTGAATCTGCTGATGACGCTGGTCGTCCTGCCGCGCATGGACACTGGCTGGCTTGCCGATGCGCGCTGGGGCGGCACCAGCCTGGCGGCCGTGGGCGGGGTCTGGTCGGTGATCACCGCGCTGCTGGCCGCGATTGCGGTGCTGGTGGCGCTGAACTTCCGCCGGCTGCCTTCGGTGCGGGACACCATGGACGCGGGCGTGAATGCGTCGGCGCTGCCGTTGCTGAGCGTGGCGAGCCTGGTCGGGTTTGGCGCGGTGGTCGCGTCGCTGCCGTCCTTCGCGATGGTGCGCGACTGGGTGCTGTCGATCGAGGGCGGGCCCCTGGTGTCGCTGGCCGTGGCGACCAACGTGCTAGCGGCGTTGACCGGGTCGGCCTCCGGGGGCCTGACCATCGCCCTGCAGTCGCTGGCCGGCACGTACATGGAACTGGCGCAGACCCTGGGCATCGATCCGGCGCTGATGCACCGCGTGTCGGTGATCGGCGCGGGCACGCTGGACAGCCTGCCGCACAACGGTGCCGTCGTGACGCTGCTGGCCGTATGCGGATCGACGCACCGCGAGGGCTACATGAACATCGTCGTGGTGGGCATCGTGGGGCCCATCATCGGACTGGCCGCCGTCATCGCGCTGGGCAGCGCGGTGGGATCGTTCTGAATCGTTCTGACATCGTTCTGACGCAATGCGATGCGACGCGATGCGACCCGCCGTCCGCTCAGGACAGCGAGCGGGCGGGCAGCGCCGCCGACAGCTCGTTCAGGCTGAGGCCGCAGCAACGCGCCCGCTCGGCCAGCGTTTCGCTCTGCTCCAGGGCGCGCCGGCTTTCTTCCAGCAACACATCCAGCTGCTCCTGCGGCGTGGCCGCCATCGCCCACGCGCGCTCGGCAAAGCGCACGGAGAACCGGTCGACACAGGCCTTGCAGATGGCCGCGCCGTTCTGTTCGAGCAGCGCCGCGCCCTGCGCGAGCGTGGATTGGCAAAACAGACAGGCGAGGGCGTGATTCATCGGGGGCGGCCGGGACGGGGGTGGGCGAAAAGCGGCCGCGCAAGGTCGGCGCCTGCCTTGAACAACGGCCGCGCGCGCCCAGTCTTAAATCGGCGATCCGACCCTCAATCCACGTTGAAGCCGCCCGGCCCCGCCTGCCCCAGCAGTTCGCGGGCGCATTGCAGGGCTTCGCCCGGCGTGGCCACGGTCAGGAACGGCAGGCCGAAGGCGCGGGACATCTTTTCGGCGCGCTTGCGCAGCGTGTCCCGCGCGGCGGGATCCCGCTCCACGCCGATGAACGCCCGGCAGCGCGCCCGCAGACGCGGCAGGTTGGCCGTCTGCCACGCAATCATGGCCTTGCGGTCTTCGTGCGCGGCCTCGCGCCGCATGTCGGGCACCACCATGACAAAACTGTGCGGGTTCTCCACCAGCCACTCCATTTCCCGGATCCACCCGGTCGAGTAACCCGGTTGCGCGCCGTCGTGGCGCGCTGTGACGATGGGAAAGTGCGTCAGGTCGTGGAAGAAAAACTGATCGGGGTTCATTCGAAGGCTCCGTGGGGCAGGGCGGGTTGGTCGTCCGCGCAGCCGCAGCTGCCATAGAGGACGAGGCTGTAGGAATCCAGCGCGAAGCCGCTGCGCCTGGCGATCTTCCCGACCCGTTGCGCCATGGCGGGATCGCTGGCTTCCCGGATCTGCCCGCAGCGCGTGCAGACCAAGTGGTCGTGATGGCCTTTGTCGCTGAGTTCGAACACCATGTTGTGCGTATCGAGCTGGGTGCGCCGGAGCAGGCCTGCCTGTTCGAGTTGCGTGATCACCCGGTAAACCGTGGCCAGGCCGATATTGCTGTGGTCCGAGATGAGGCGGCGGTGGATGTCCGCGGCGCTCATGTGCTGGTCCGCGTGGCGGTAGAAGATGTCCAGGATCTTCAAACGCGGGAAGGTGGCTTTGATGCCGGCGTCGCGCAGCCGTGTGTGGTCCATGAAATTTCTCCATTCGGGGGCTGATGTCCGATTGATGAGAATGATGTACATTTTCAAGTAGACCCGCTAACGGGAACCCGACAACCTGTAGCTCAAACCTGCCAATCATGCTTGAAGCGGCCGCCGCTCCCACCTTGCCCGACGTCCTCCTGACGCCGTCCAGCGTGCGCAGGCGGCGCGAATCCAAGGGCATTTCGGTGCCCGCGCATGTGCATCAAGAGGGCATGCTGGTGCTCGTCCACGAAGGGCTGGTGGTGGTGCAGTCGGGCGGGCGCGTGCTGTCGGTGCTGCCGGGCACCCTGGGCTGGGTGCCGCCGGGCGTGCTGCACGGGGCGCGTTGGTTTGGCGAGGCGCGCGGATCGTTCCTGCATGTGCACCCCGGCATCTGCGGGCGCTTGCCGCCGGTCTGCCGGTCGTGGCCTTCTTCCCGGCTGATCGAGGCGCTGGTCGAGCGCTTTACCCAGGGCGCGTGGCAAGACGCGCCGCCGTCCTATCAGGCGCAATTGTTCGACGTGCTGCTGGAAGAGCTCAGGCAGCGCAGCGGGGAGGCGTGCGTGCCCTTGCCGATGCCGGCCGATCCGCGCCTGCAAGAGCTAGCGAACACCCTGCTGGACACCCCGGACGACACGGCCGGCATCGACGAATGGGCCCATCGGCTGAACATGTCTTCGCGCACCCTGATGCGGCGCTTTCGCCGGGAAACCGGCGTGACGCTGGGGCAGTGGCGCCAGCAGGCGCGGCTGTTGCGGGCGCTGGAAATGCTGTTCCGCGGCGGGTCGGTCACGCAGGTCGCGCTGTCGGTCGGCTACGAGAGCACCAGCGCGTTCATCGGCAGTTTCCGCACGGCGTTCGGGATGACGCCCACGCGGTATCTCGCGGGCCGTGCCTAGGGCGTCCCCGCGCGGCGGCAGGGCGGGGCGGTGCGGAATTCAGGCCGCGGCGGGCTGGTCCGGGTGCAGCGGCCCCTCGGGATCGTTCTCGGCATCGGGCCGGGGCGGGACGGGCGCCAGCCCCAGTCCCAGGCGCAGGCGCTGGCAATCCGGGTTGGGCGAGCCGTCCGGCATCCAGATATCGAATTCGCGGCAGGGCGTGGGGCGGTTTTCGTAGATGGCGCAGTGGATGCCGGGCTTGCCCAGTTCGCCCCGCAGCGAGATGCAGCGTCCTCCGCCCAACTCCGTGCCCTTCATGCAGGCTCGCAATGGGCTCATCTGGGTGACGAGGTCCAGCGGCACCTGGCCGCCGTTCTCGCCGGCCAGCTCGCCGATGTAGAAGGACACGCGGAAGTGGGCGCAACAGGCGCCGCAGTCCAGGCAGGGATTGGCGGCGGGATCGTCGCCGGCCAGCACGGCGGGCGATACGAACGAGATGAGCGTAGTCAGTGGCAGGGACATGGGGCAGAAGTCCGGGTTGGCCTGTCCGGCTCCCCGCATTGACGCATGGGGCCCGCATCGCACCGGACCGCCATGCTGATCCGGGGTGCGCGCGGCACAGGCCGGCGCCGAATCAAGGCGGGAAATATTATCTGGATTTGAATGCCGGCCGCTACGACTTTTTCCCGGGACGTTGCTGGAGTAGCATCGGTGGCCCGTCTGCCCTCAGGAGCATTCCCTTGTCCGCCAAAACCGATTTTCCCGATGGCCTGGCCCGCTGCGGCTGGGTGGACACCTCCCCCGAATACATGGCCTACCATGATGCCGAATGGGGCCGCCCCGAGGCCGACGATCGCGCGCTGTTCGAACAGCTCTGCCTGGAAGGCTTCCAGTCGGGCCTGAGCTGGCGCACCATCCTGAACAAGCGCGAGGGCTTCCGCCGCGGTTTCGCCAACTTCGATCCCGCGGCGCTCGCCCGCTTTGGCGAAAAGGAAGTCCAGGCGCTGCTGGCCGATCCGGGCATCGTGCGCCATCGCGGCAAGATCGAAGCCATGATCCACAACGCGGCCCGGGCGCTGGAAATGATCGAGCGCGAGGGGTCGCTGGCGGCCTACTTCTGGCGCTTCGAAGCCCCGGCCAGCGACGCATCCACCTACGGCGCGTCCACCTCCGAGCAGTCCGAAGCCCTGTCCAAGGCGCTCAAGAAGCTGGGTTGGAAATTCGTCGGGCCGACCACGGTTTATGCGTTCATGCAGTCCGTGGGCATGGTCAACGACCACAGTCCCGATTGCCATTGCCACGCCGTCATCGAGAAAAAGCGCAAGGCCTTCGTGCGGCCGGCGGGGCGGTAGCTGGGAGCGGGTCGCCCATCGCTCGTTGCCCGTTGCCGGGCCGCGCCGCGCCGCCGGCTCAGCTGGCCGGCTGCGTGCGCGGCTCGGTCTGCACCGGAGCCTGCGACGGCAGGCAATACCGGCCTTCTCGGTAAGCCCAGCTCGGCCACAGCGCGTGCGCCAGCGCCTCGGTGGCCAGGCCCGCGTCCAGCGGCACGGGCGCGTAGTCTTCGGGCGCCGTGTAGCGGTACTGCACCGGGGTCTTGTTGGGCGCCAGCACCAGCAGGTCATCGCCCTTCAGGTAACCGTAGGTGTTGTCGTACTGCATGATGGCGCGCCCGGGCGTGCTGCGCGTGAGGTCGTGCCCGATCATCGGGTGTTCCGTATCCACGCCGATCAGCGACAGCAGCGTCGGCGGCAGGTCGATCTGGCTGATCAGGCGGTCGTCGCGCCGCGCCGCGATGCCGGCGCCCAGGATGACCGCGGGGATATGGAAATGGCGCACCGGCACCAGGCTGGCGCCGAACACGCGCGAGTCGTGGTCGGCCGCCACCAGGAAGACGGTGTTTTCCCAGTAGGGCGAGGCCTTGGCGCGTTCAAAGAAGCGGCCCAGCGCCCAGTCCGCGTAGCGCACGGTGTTTTCCACCGTGGCCGGATTGCCCTCGGTCTGGATGCGGCCCTCCGGGTACTCCCAGGGCGAATGGTTGGATACGCTGAAGGCCAGCGTGAAGGAAGGCCGGTCGCCGTCCTCGCGCAGCAGGCGGTCGAGCTGGTTGAACATGTCCTCGTCCGACGCGCCCCAGGTGCCGACGAAGGCGGGGTCGACGAAGTCCTGCCGGTCCACGATCTCCCGGAAGCCGTTGCCCAGGAAAAAGCCCTTCATGTTGTCGAAGTGCGACTCGCCGCCATAGATGAAGCGCGAGTGATAGCCATGGCGGCCCAGCAGGTCGGCCAGCGAGAAAAAGCCGCGCTGTGACCGGGGCAGCTTGAGCACCGCCTGCGCGGGGGTGGGCAAAAAGCCGGTGGTCACGGCCTCCAGGCCCCGCACCGAGCGGGTGCCGGTGGCGTAGGCGCGCGTGAAGGTCCAGGCCTCGCGCGCCAGCGCGTCCAGCTCCGGCGTCAGGTCGGCCCCGCCCAGCGCGGCGCTGTACTGCGCGCCCAGGCTCTCTTCAAGAATGATCACCAGGTTGAGCGGACGCGGCGTCTGGCGCGTCGCGGGCTGGGGATGCAGGCTGGGGAAGTCGGGATTGCGCGGCGGATACGGCAGGCCGGACTGCGCAAGCACGATTTCGTGCATCTTGTCGTCGTCCATGCCGCCATACACCGCGGACGCCGACTTCTCGTTCTTCATGCTGTAGACCGCATAGAAGACGTTATAGAGCGAGTTCAGCGCCAGGGTATTGAGCATGCCGTCGGCGCAGTAGGCCACCGACGAGGGATTGATGGGACGATGGCTCAAAGTGCCGCGGATGGCCAGGATCACCACCGCCAGGATGGCCACGCTGGCAAGCGGCATCTGCCACCACGTCAGGGGCGCATCGGGGCGCGCGTGGCCGAGCAGGGCCCAGGCGGCCCAGCCGATCACCGCCAGGGCGCCCAGTCCGCCCAGCAGCGCGCCCTTGTAGCCGCGCCAGAGCATGCCCGAGACCTCGCGCGGGTGCTTCAGGTATTCCACGAACAGCCGGTTGGGGCGCGAGTCGTACTCGATGATGAAGGGCGGCGTGGCCACTTCCAGGAAAGCCAGCAGGACGAAGGCAACCAGGTACCACACCGAAGTCACGGCGGCGGCGGCGGGGATGTGGCCGAACAGCGGCGACAGCACGGCCGGCAGCGCCGCCAGCACCGCGATCTGATGCGCGTCGATGCGCAGCCCGCGCAGCAGCAGGGGCGCGAGGCCGCCCGCATTGCGCACGCGCTGCCATTGCCAGAGCGCCAGGGCCAGGCGGCTGAGCGTCAGCAGCGCAAAGGCCGCCACAACGAAAATCAGGGTTGAATGCCGCATCGGGCCTCCAGGTTGTTCTGCTGTCCGGCCCGGCTCGGGCGGATTCGATCAAATGCCATTGGAACCGCGCCGTCGTCAAAAATTCGGCAATTGCGGGGAATCCGGCTGATTCCACCCGCCCGAGTCATCTCTCTTTGTAACGGTCGCGCGCAGCCCGGGTACGGCGCTTGCTGCCCAGTCACGCGGGCGCCTGCGCCGGGCCGGACCTCTCCGATGCGACGCCTGGAAAAATCCGTACACATTATGGCGCTGCCCAGTCCGGCCGGCGCTGCGGGCCGCGATACCCTTGGGTGGTAACCATGGCCGGCACCGGGTGGCCGGCAGCAAGCCAAGGATAGTAACCATGACGCGAACAAGAAAAATAGCGATCGGGATTGTAGGGGGCATTGCCCTGTTGGTGGCGGTCTTGGTGGTCGTGGTCGCCACTTTTGATTGGAACCGCGCCAAGCCCATGATCAATGAGCGGGCCAGTGCCGCCCTCGGCCGGCCCTTTGCGATCAACGGCGACCTGAGCGTGCGCTGGGAGCGCGAAACGGGCGAAGGCGGCTGGCGGTCGTGGGTGCCCTGGCCGCGCGTGGTCGCCCACGACATTACGATCGCCAACGCGCCCTGGGCCAAGGCGCCGCATTTCGCCACGCTCAAGCGCGGCGAGTTCAGCCTGGCGCCCTTGCCGCTGCTCGCCCAGCGCGTGGTCATCCGCCGCATCCAGCTGACCGAGCCGGCCGCGGACCTGGAGCGGCTGGAAGACGGTCGCGCGAACTGGGTCTTTACCCTTCCCGAGTCGGGCGAGCCGTCGCCCTGGGTGCTGGACATCAACGAGATCGGCTTTGACAAAGGACGCGTCGGGTTCGTCGACCAGATGCTCAAAGCCGACCTGACCGTGCTGGTCGACCCGCTGGGCAAGCCCGTGCCGTTCGCCGACGTGGCCGGCAAGTCCTTCGTGCCGCAGGACGGATCGGCCCCGGCCCCGCGCGACTACGTGTTCGGCTGGAAGGTCGACGGCAAGTACAAGGGCCTGCCGACCAAGGGCGAGGGCAAGGTCGGCGGCATGCTGGCAATGCAGGATCCCCGGCAGCCATTCCCCTTGCAGGCCGACGTCGCCATCGGCGGCACGCGCGCGTCGGTCGCCGGCACGCTGACCGATCCCGTCAACCTGGGCGCGCTGGACCTGCACCTGAAACTGTCGGGCGCCTCCATGGCGCAGCTCTATCCGCTGACCGGCGTGACGCTGCCCGACACGCCGCCCTACAGCACCGATGGTCATCTCGTGGCCAAGCTGCAGAATCCGGGCGGCGCGGTGTTCGAGTACCGGGATTTCAACGGCAAGGTCGGCGACAGCGACCTGCGCGGGGACATCACTTTCGCGCTGGGTGCGCCGCGTCCCAAGCTGACCGGCAAGCTGTCCTCCAAGCTCCTGCGCATGGCCGACCTGGGGCCCCTGATCGGCGTGCCTTCGGGCGGGGGGGCGGCCGCCGCCTCGGACAAGTCCGCGGACGCGCCCGCCAAGCCCAAGGGCGGCAAGGTGCTGCCCACCCAGGCGTTTCGCACCGACCGCTGGCGCGACATGGATGCCGACGTCTCGCTGGACGCCGCGCGCATCGTCCACGCCAGCAAGCTGCCGCTGTCCGACCTGTCGGCGCACGTCGTGCTGCAGGATGGCAAGCTCACGCTCGATCCGCTGCGCTTCGGCATGGCGGGCGGAACCATGAGCGCCACGGCGCGACTCGACGGGTCCGGCACGCCCCTCACGGGCCGCGTCGATATGCGCGCGCGCCGCCTGCAGCTCAAGCAGCTCTTTCCGTCGGCCGAATCCATGCAGAAGACGCTGGGCGAACTGAACGGCGACCTGGCGATAAGCGGCGCCGGAAACTCCGTGGCCGCCTTGCTCGGCACCGCGACGGGCGACGTGAAAATGCTGGTCAACGATGGCGTGATCAGCCGCAGCCTGATGGAGCTGGCGGGCCTGAACGTGGCCAATTACGTCGTCTCCAAACTGTTCGGCGACGACGAAGTGCAGATCAACTGCGGCGCGGCCGACCTTGAACTCAAGCGTGGCGTGATGACCCCGCGCGTCTTCGTCTTCGATACCGAGAACGCGCTGATCAGCATTTCGGGCACGGCCAACTTCAAGGACGAGACGGTGGACCTGGACATCTCGCCAGACAGCAAGGGATTCCGCATCTTTTCGCTGCGCTCGCCGCTGTATGTGCGCGGGTCTTTCGGGTCGCCCGACGTGGGCGTGCACGTGGCGCCGCTCGCGGCGCGCGGCGCGGGCATGGTGGCGCTGGGGGTGTTGCTGACGCCCGCGGCCGGCCTGCTGGCGCTGATCGCGCCCAGCACCACGGACGAGAACGCCTGCGGCCCGCTGCTGGAGCAGATGCGCAAGCCGCCCAAGGCGCCCGCGCCCGCCAAGGGCAAGTAGTTCAGGCGCGGGGCGGCCCCGAAGCCGGGTCAGGGAGCGGATACCCGCCGGAAACCTTCCGGCACGGCATCGTCCGCCACGCAAACCCCGTCCCGCCCGTGGTTCTTGGCGTAGTAGAGCGCCTGATCCGCCCGCTGCAGAGCGGCGTCCAGCGTCGCGCCCTGTTCCGGATGGTGCGCCACGCCCGCCGAAATGGTGATGGGGGCGGGCAGCGGCGAGGCCTCGCTGGACGCCAGGCGCATGCGCAGCCGCTGCGCGATGGCGATGGCCGCCGTCATGCTGGCGCCCGGCAGCAGCATGACGAATTCCTCTCCCCCCGTGCGCGCGAGCACATCGCCGCCGCGCGAGCACTCACGCATGACTTGCGCCAGCGCCTGCAGCGCCCGATCGCCCGCGGCGTGGCCATAGCGGTCGTTGATGCGCTTGAAGTGGTCGACGTCCACCGCCACGATCGCCACCGGCGTACCCTCGGCCGTCACCAGGGCAAGCGCCTCGTCCATGCCGCGCCGGTTCAAGAGCCCCGTCAACGTATCGGTCGTGCTTTCGCGGCGCAGGTCGGTGAGCTTGTGATGAATCGACGCCAGCCCCATCGACAGCGCGCGCTTGAGCTGCGCGGCCTCGAAATACCATGAGCGGACCTCGCGGATGCGGTCGGCGGAATCCGGATCCTGCATGCGCTTGGCGATGCTGGCCATCTGGCCCAGCGGCCGCGCGATCCAGCGCGACAGCAGCCAGATCAGCGCCACGGCAAGCAGCAACAGCGGCAAGGTGTTGCGCGCCGTAGCCATCAGCAGGTCGCCCAGCGGCTGCAGCGTGCTGGCCACGGGACGCTGGGCGATGATGCTCCAGCCGGTGCTGGCCACGGGTGCGTAGCCCGCCACCATCTCCTGCCCCTCGGCGTCCACAAAACGCCGTCCGCCGGCCTCTCCGCGCCGGGCGGGCGCGAACACCTCGCTGTCGGGCGCGGTCTTGCCAAGCTGGCTGCGATCGGGGTGGTAGATCAGCGTGCCCTTGCGGTCGATGACGTAGAGAAACGACCCGTCGCGGTAGAAGTGCCGGTCCAGCAGCCGGTCCAGCACGTTGTCCTCGTGCAGGTAGAGCGAACCGGCAATGAATCCCAGATACCGGTAATCGCGCGAAAAGATCGGCTGGGTGTAGAGGATCTGCCACCGGCCGTTGCTCGCCTTGAAGGGTTCGCTGATCGTCGGCTGCCGGGCCGCCAGCGCCTCCCTGACCGCATCGCTGACGAGCTGATGCCCCAGCAGTTGCGGGTAGGACGTCGACACCGCCAGCACCTTGCCTTGCGGCGACGCGACGAAGGTGGAATTGAAGTGGCCGAGCTGCTGTTCGAGCCGCCGTGTCTCGGCGGTCATCTGCTCGGGGTGGCTTTCCATGTCGGCCAGGGCGTCGGCGCTGTACGCCAGATAGCGGCGGATGTCGCTGAGCAGGCTGTCGGTGGTGACGGCAAGCTTGGCCGCGTACACCCGGTTCACTTCAAGCGCGTTCTGCAGCAACAGGTCGCGCTGCACCAGGTAACTGGCGTGCAGGCCGCCCGCCAGCACCACAATGACCGACAGCAGGCTGATCCACAGGATGAGACGCCGAAGGTCAACGCGGAACATGACGGCATCCGTCAGTTGCGGGCGCGACCCGGGGGAGCGCCGGAGGGGGGCGTCACGTCGCCGGCCAGTGCGTCCCAGGCGCGCATCGCCTGCCGCGCCACCGCCTGCAGCGTTTTGCGGCTGGCGCCGTCGCGGGCCTGGATGGACATGCCGTGCAGCACCGTCGTGTAAAAGGCCGCCAGTCCCTTCAGGTCGGCCCCGGCGGGCAGTTCGCCTTGCGCGGCGCCCGCGCTCAGGCGCGCCAGGATGCGGCTCTGCATCTCGCGCCGGTTGTCCCCCAGAAAATCGCCCACGCCGGCGTGGCTTTCACAGCCGGCGGGCGCGCCCAGCACGATCATGCAGCCGGGCGGCAGGCCCGGCGTCGTGAAGCGTTCGGCGGACGCAAGCAGCATCGCGTGCATGGCATCGCGCGCGGTCGGGGCCTCGAGCAGCGCGCGCCGCGCGGAACCTCCCTCGGTTTCCCGGTAGAGCGCGACGGCTTCGCGGAACAGGCTCTCCTTGGACCCGAACGCCCCATAAAGACTGGGCGAATTGATGCCCATCGCTTCCGTCAGATCGGTCAGCGATGCTCCTTCATATCCCTTCGACCAGAAAACTTCCATGGCCTTCTTCAAAGCCTGGTCACGGTCAAAGTTCCGGGGGCGCCCACGTTCAGCCATGCCCGCGATTTTACCCGCGCGGCCTATTTTGTGTTGATCGATAAAAAATTGTTGACGCGAGGCGACGGCCGCGGCGATGATATTTGTACTGATCAATACAAAATGAGGTTGAAGATGCAGAACCTGAACGGAAAAGTGGCCTTCGT
The DNA here is from genome assembly GCF_900156745.1 of Achromobacter sp. MFA1 R4. Lineage (NCBI taxonomy): Bacteria > Pseudomonadati > Pseudomonadota > Betaproteobacteria > Burkholderiales > Alcaligenaceae > Achromobacter > Achromobacter sp. MFA1 R4. Next base: position 2,909,487 of record NZ_LT707065.1, read on the forward strand.
CACCGGCGGCAGCCGCGGCATCGGCGCCGCCATCGTGCGACGCCTCGCCGCCGACGGCGCGGACGTGGCCTTCACCTACGTCAGCGCTTCCTCCGCCGCGCCCGCGCAGGTGCTGGTGCAGGAACTGGCGGCGCAGGGCCGCCGCGCCAGGGCGATCCAGGCCGATTCCGCGGACGCCGCCGCGGTCAGCCACGCCGTAAAAGAGGCCATCCGCGAACTCGGCCCGGTCGACATCCTGGTCAACAACGCCGGCGTCTTCCTGGCCGGCGCCATCGGCGACGCCAGCCTGGACGACTACGAGCGCACAATGGACATCAACGTGCGCGCCCCGTTCGTCGCCATCCAGGCAGCGCAGGCGTCCATGCTCGACGGCGGACGCATCATCAACATCGGCAGTTGCCTGGCCGCCCGCGCAGGCCGCGCCGGCGTCGCGCTCTACGCCGCCAGCAAGGCCGCGCTGGTCGGCCTGACCCAGGGCCTGGCGCGCGACCTGGGCCCGCGCGGCATCACGGTAAACATCGTCCACCCCGGCCCCATCGACACCGACATGAACCCCGCCGACGGCGACCGCGCCGCGGACCTGGTGGCCGTGCTGTCCTTGCCCCACTACGGCGAACCCCGCGACATCGCCGGAACAGTGGCCTTCCTGGCCGGCCCCGAAGGCCGCTACCTCACCGGCGCCAGCCTCGCCGTGGACGGCGGCTACGCGGCGTGATGCCGATCCGCATCAAATTTTTTGCAGGACGACTTGCACAAAGAAAAAAAGCCCCATATAATCTTTCTTCTTCGCAGCACACACATAATGAAACGCAACAGCGATTCCGAAGTGAGTGACTTGCAGGGCTGTTAGCTCAGTTGGTAGAGCAGCGGACTCTTAATCCGTAGGTCGAGTGTTCGAGCCACTCACAGCCCACCAGAATTCTCTAGTAGTACCAATGACAAACGCCACCCGCCTGGGTGGCGTTTGTCATTGCGGGTCAGGATCGACGGTTGCCCGTCGCGGCTCGCGCAGCATTTGACGGCCCCGATCAGGGCAACGCGCATGGACGGCCGGGTGTGCCGAATCGGACGCTTCGCGCCCTGGAACCTTGCCCCCTGAGTTAAAATAGCTTTTCTTAACCAGGGGAACGCCATGTCGACATTTTCGACCCAGTTCGACGCCGACCGTGCGATTCGTAACGCCGTGGCCCATCAGCGCCTCGAAGGAGTCGAGGCCGACCCGCGAACCATCAGCGAATTGCATCGTGTGGCCAAAGGTGAGATCCAATTCGCGGATGTGATTCGACATCTGAAGCAGAGAATCGCCTCGGGCGACTTTCAGAAGCCGGCTTAATCAGCCGGCTTTTTTCTGTCGATCGCTTTCGCCGCCGACGATGGCCAAGTATCCAGTAGACACCTTGGACCCCTATGTGGACCCAGCGACGGGTGTCCTGAAAAACAGGTTGGGAATTTCTGATCCTGAACTGCTGGAGCGGGCTGAAGCAACGTTCGCCGCCGTGCGGTCCTACGAGATGGCTGTTGAGCCCGTGCACGGATCATTCGACCTGGCTCACTTGCAGCGCATCCACCAAGCGCCTATTTGGCGATGTGTATGACTGGGCTGGTGAGATTCGAACCGTCGATATCTCGAAAGGCAACACGCGCTTCGCAAGCTTCTTGCAGATCAAGCCGTACGCGCCGACGATCACCGGCGCTTTGTCCCATGAGAACTTTCTTAAAGGGCTCGATAGCGACGCTTTCAGTGCACGCGCAGGCGAAATCCTGGGCGAGCTGAATGTCCTTCATCCCTTCCGCGAGGGGAACGGAAGATCGCTGCGCGAGTATATAGGCCAGCTTGCGCATGGGGCGGGGTACGGGATCGATTGGCAGGCGGTCAACCGCGAGGAAATGATTGAGGCGTCCATTCGTGCTTATCACGGGGACGCTAACGGCCTGATCCGGCTGATACGCGCGAACATTCAGGATCTGGATCAGGAACTTGCCGTGAGCCTGGCGAAGGCCACCGCTGGCGACAAGGTGCAGATCTACTCAGCGATGAATGGGCAGACGTACCAAGGCCCTATCATCGGGACCACGCAACGATATGTGGTGCAGGCATCGGGGCCTGCAATGATCCTCCACGCGCGCCAGGCGTTGGAGAATCCTGAGACTTTGGCCCAGAAGGAGCCGGTGGAAATTCGATACGCGCTTGGCGGTGTCGGCACCGTGGCGGTCCCTTCGAACACCCGCGAGCGTGACCTATAGCGGCTGCGCGACAGTGCGGCGAATCGCGGACCAGAGCCTGATCACCAATCTCGTTCCGACCTGCCTTTCAAGCGTCCTTTTGAAGGGATAGACCCAGGCACAACCGCACACCCCCTCAACCATATTCCAACTGATAAAAATGCTGGCTAGCGATCAACGTCGCCCCGCACGACGTGCGCATGCCTTCCAGCGCCGTCATGCGGTCCGAGCTGACGTTCTGCACGCCTTCGACGATGGTGTGGGTGTCGCCGCATTGCGGGCAGGTGACGCGGTCGCCGACGCGGGCCATGGGTTGGCCGAAGATGACGACGGTTTCGTCGCCGGTCACGACGACGCCGCCGTGCGAGGTTCTATCGCCTTTGCGGATGACGGAGCGTTGGGACATGGTGCGCGCGAGAAAGTGATTTACAGATACGAGCCGTCCGGCGCGAGCCGCGCGGGGCCGACCACGAAGGTACCGTCGGGCGCCATGCGCACGGGGCCGCCGCCGCCTTTGTACGAGCCGTCCGGCGCGCGTTGCGGGGTTCCGGCCACGTAGGTGCCGTCCGGCGCCCGGGTGATCGGGCCGTTTCCGCCAACGAGGGTGCCGTCGGGCGCGCGGCGCGGGGTGCCGGCAATGAAGCGCCCGTCGGGCAGCATGCGGATCGATTTCGTCGTCATGAAGGCTCCTCGGTAGAGCGCAAATCATAGCGAAGCATCGTGATGCGCTTTGTAATAGGACGTGTCATCTTTGAACGTTATACGTAAACAGTTGTGGGATGATTTGCGCCTACTTACATGCTTGCGCCTATGACCGACATCAACGCCTTGTTGCAACCGATTCCCGGCGACGCGCCTTGCGGCGTCGATCTGGTTTTTTCGCCTGAGTTCGACGCGATACGCGAGGCGCGTCGGCATGATGATCCGCAACTCGACCAGGGCGACTGGGTCATCGACCTGAAAGAGGCCGACTGGCCGGAGGTGACGCGCATTTGCACGACGGTGCTGCGCGATCGCAGCAAAGACATCCGCATTGCGTCCTGGCTGGCGGAAGCCTGGGCCAAGACGCGCGGATTTGCCGGCCTGCGCGATGGGTATCTGCTGATCGATGGGCTTTGCCGCGATTACTGGGAGGGCCTGCATCCGGTGCCGGAAGATGGCGACGTGCAGCAGCGCGTCGGCAATCTGGCGTGGCTGTTGTCGCGGTCGCAGCAGCTTATCGGCGAGATTCCGCTGACCCAGGCCGATGGCGCGCGTTACGGCGCGGTGCTGTGGGAGGCGGCGAGCCAGTTGGCCAATGCCGTCAAACGCACGCCGGACAACGCCCATGAACTGACGCGCGGCAAGCTGACGCTGGACCGCTTCGATGCCGCGCGGCGCGATACGCCGCCGTCGTTCTATTCCGAGCTGGATGTGCAGCTCGACGGTTGTGCGCAGGCGCTCGCGCAATTGGAGCGCACGCTGGACGAGCGGCTGGGCGAAGACAGCCCGGCGTTCTCGCGCGTGCGCGAGTCGCTGCGCACTGTCAGGGAGCTGGTGCATCGGTTCGCGCGCGACGCCGGCCTGCTGGTCCGCGCCGACCAGGCAGCGGCCCCGCCGCCCGCGTCCATCGCGCCCGCGGAGCCTGTCCGAGTGGAGCCCACCTTGTCCGCCACCAATTCTCATCCCGCCGTCGATGCGCCGGCGCACGGCGCTGCACCGGCCGCCGCGCGCGGCCCCATCCAGACCCGCGAACAGGCGCTGGCGCAATTGCGCGAAGTGGCCGAATTCTTCCGGCGCACCGAGCCGCACAGTCCGGTCGCGTATCTGGCCGAGAAGGCGGCGAGCTGGGGCGAAATGTCCTTGCACCTGTGGCTGCGCACGGTGGTCAAGAACGACGAAACGCTGTCGGGCCTGGAAGAGCTGCTCGGTATCAAGAAGGCCGGCGAGGGCAGTTGAGGCGGCCTGGCCGCCGCATGACGTGGCGAGCCGGCGCGCGGGGACCGCGGCGCCGGCCGGGCGCACCCCCTGTCATGCGCCGGCGTGGCGGGACCGGCCCGGTCCCGCTGCCCGCCACGCACCCTTACCGCGCCGCGCGGAATTCGATGCGACGGTTCTTGGCGCGGCCTTCCGGCGTGGCGTTGGTGGCCACCGGCTGGTCGGGGCCCGCGCCCATGGCCTCGAAGCGCGACACCGGCAGTCCCTTGTCCACCAGATAATCCCGCACCGCGTCCGCGCGGGCCTGGCTGAGCGCCAGGTTGGTGCTGCGGCTGCCGGAGCTGTCCGTGTGGCCGATGATCTGGATCTTGTCGGCGCGCAGCTTGGGCACCGCGTCGGCCACCCGGTCCAGCAGCTCGCGGCCGCGCGCCGTCAAGCGGGCGCTGCCGGTCTCGAACTCAACGACCCGATTGCTCAGCAGGTTGTCCAGCACGTCCTGCTCGTCCTTGCTGGCCGACACGCGCAAGCCGTTGACGATCTTGTAGGTGGGATTGAGCGAAGTCGCGAAGGTGCTGGCGATCTGCTGGCGCGAGGCTTCGTTGTCCACCTCGCCGCGCAGCCGGATCTGCGTGCCGTCGATTTCAAGCTGGCCACGGTTGATCTGCTTGAGCGGACTGTCCAGCAGCTTGCCGACGTGTTGCGACCAGTTGGGCGGTGCCACGACGCCGCCCACATCGATGCGGTCGATCACGTTGCCCACGCCATACACTTTTTGCAGCCGTTGCAGCACGTCGGCCTTGGTGGCCTCGTCCGGCACCGCGCCGCTGGCGACCACCTGGCCGGGTTGGGGAATGACATTGGCCGGAACCACCGTGGCCGCGTCCTGGGCATAGGCCGACCAGGAGCAGGCGGCGGCCAGGACCAGAGAGAGAGTGCGCATGTCCTAGGCTCCGATAAAGACTTCGCGGAAAGTTTCCAGCGCCTGCCGCAGGGACAGCCGCGGTTGATCCAGATAGCTCGACAGCTTGGCCAGGCCGTGGCTGGCATTGACGTGGTCACGCACCCAGGGCGCGTCTTCCAGCACGATGTAGTGCTGCGACAGGGTTTGCGGCGTCGACAGCAGCGTCGCCAGCGTCTGGGGCGATGCGCCGCGGAAGCCCACCACCAGCCGGTGCTTGCCCGCGATCCGCCCGATGAAAATGGCGATCTCGAAATCGGCGCGGGTGAGGAACGGCGCGATGAGCGTCATCCAGTAGGTCGCGACCAGATTGATGTAGAGCGGGTCGTCCGGCAGGGGCAGCGCCAGGCCGGTGTCCAGCTGCGATGAGCCGCTGGACATGACCGGCGCGAGCAGGATGCCCAGCGCCAGCACGATGTCGTGCATGTTGGCGGCGTGGCCGTTGCTGCGCAGCATGGCTTCCACCCGCTCGATCGTCTGCAGGTCGATGAAGGCGTCGAATCCGTCATCGGCGGCCGTGCGGATTTCGCCTTCCAGGTCATTCAGCGTCTGCAGCACGGCAGCCGGGTCGCCTTCCTGCATCAGGCGCGAGGCGGCCGCATCCATGCGATTCCACATGCGGCTGAAGGCCAGCGGGCTGCGCGCGATGAAGTCCAGCGGGCGCGACACTTCCACGGAGGTCGCGCTGATGAAGGGAAAGCGCCGCCCGGACTGGTCCCGGCTGGGCTGCAGATGGCCGGCGATGGCCAGCTTTCCGCGCGAGCCCAGCACCGCGAATGGCACCGGCTGCGCCTCGTCGTACAGGGCTTTCCAGTGCGGGTCCTGCGCCAGGATCTCCATGGTGTTGGCGACCCAGGCGTCCAGCGTCGCCATCAACTGCGGATGCGAGGTGTTCTTGACGAAGTCGCCACGCGACGGAATCTTGCCGAAGTAGGCCGTACGGAACATGGGGGACTGCGGATGGCTCATTGCTGCGCTCCGGCAGGCGTCGGGGCGACGGAGGGTTGAGAGGACGTGCCCGCGACCGTGGCGGGCAGGCGCAGGTTGCGCAGGCCCTGGCTGCCCGGCTCGGTGCCGCCGGCGCTGGCGGCCTGGGCATTGCTGATGATGCGCAGCCGGACCGGGACGGTGATGTTGGACTTGGTCCAGCTCATCTCGAAGCTGCCGTCCGGGTTGGGCTTGCGCTGGGCGCCGGAAATCAGGCGCTCCAGGCCGAAGCGGCCGGGCTCGTTCACGATTTCGACCACGGTGCCATCGAAGGCGGTGGCCGTGATGCGCGCGCCGGGCGCGCCTTGCGCGTTGGGCCAGACGAAGTTGACCCATTGCGGCGGCGTGTTGCGGTAGCGCAGTTGCTGGCCGTCGATCTCGATGGTGTATTCCGTGATCCCGCCCGCGGGCTTGGGCTGGATCTGGAAGAGGGTCTGCGGCTGGCTGGCCGCGCCCGAACCGGCCGCGCCACCCGACAGCGGCGCGACCCATTGTGCGAAGTTGGCGGTGAACGACGGTTGCAGATCGATGCCCATGTCGCCCCACGTGCGGGCCGTGAGGATGTCGCCCCGGCGCACGGTCAGCGGCCCCAGGGTTTCATTGACGTACTTGGCGATGCTGCCCTGCGGGCCGAACACCTGCGCGATCTCTTCGCCGCTGGCTTCCAGGCCCGCCTTGGTCGAGAACGGATACTTCTCCGACAGGTTCTGCATGAAGGCCTGATAGACCTGCGCGTTCCAGACCTTGTTCAGCTCGGCCTGGGCCGGCTGCATGACGACGGCGTAGCCCTGGATCAGCGGGCGCACCAGCAGCGGCCGCAGCGTCTCGCGCTGCGCCGGCGTCAGGCCGGCGAGCATCTGCTCGTCCACCAGCTTGAGCGCGTCGGCCAGTTCCGAATCCTTGCCTTCCAGCGTCTGGCGCATCAGCAGCAACGCGCCCGGGCCGGGATCGCCCTGGTTGTTGATCTGGTTAAAGCGCGTGCGGATCTTGGACAGGGCATTCATGTAATTGCCCAGCAGGGACTGGTTGTCGCGCGTGACGACCAGGCGCGCCACGTCGGAGAACTCGCGGCCCACCGGTCCCATCGGAATCTGCTCGCCGCCCGGCGCCGCCTCGGTCGGCTCGGGCTGGTTCTGGCGCAGGATCACGCGCTTGAACCAGGCCACGACGCCGGTCTGCGCCTGCGCAATGCCGGTGTTGATCAGCGACGGGTTGTCCCAGGAGGTCTGTTCGTACGTGGTGTTGATGAGCTTGACCAGCGGCGAGTTCTGCGGGTCGCCCAGGCGGTTCATGCCCTGCACCGCCTGATCGAAGCTCGTAAAGGGCTTGATGGTGACCCCGCGCAGCATCTTCTGCCACTCCTGCGCGTACTCGGTCTTGTACATCGTCGCCAGGCTCTTCTGGATCTGCTCGGGGCTGCCTTCCAGCGTGAGATCGTCGCGCGCATTCACGCCCAGCACCCAGTCGCTGGTCTGCACTTCGTGGCGCGCGGCTTCGCCGATGGCCGGTTCGATGTACTGCTCCCAGGCCTCGCGCGTGAACGTGCCCGGCACCGCGTAGCTGCCCGCCACGATGGCGGCGTCGGCCTCGCCCATGATGCGCGCGACGGTCATCGCGGGGAAGCGCGTGGCGGCGCGCGCCTTCAGCGTGGCATAGGCGCGTTCGCGCGCTGGCATGCCCTGCATCACGCTGCGCAGGTTGCCGCGCGTGCGTTCCACCATGGCGAGGTTAGTTTCGATCTGCGGCCAGTCCGCATCGGCGGCACGCGCCACGTAGAACGAGATCAGGCGCTCGGCGCTGCGGATCAATTGGTCGCGCGGCATGGCGCCGCGGTTGGTCTCCAGCCATCCGCGCCAGAACCGTGTGATCTGGTCGGACAGGTGCGTGGGGTCCACGTGTTCGCGGTTGGCCATCATCAGGTACGTCTTGAGCGCGTTATAGGCGTCGTCGACGTTGGTGGGCGAGGCGTCCTGGAACAGCGTATCGCCGGCATTGGCGCGCACCGGCTGGGCCTGTGGCGGCGTCGCCGCGCGAGCGGCGCCGGCCGCCGCGGCCTGCGAGACGTCCACGCGGCCCAGATAATCTTCCAGGCTGGCCTTGACCGGCACCAGCATGAACTGGCGCAGGCCGTTGTAGTACTCGGCCAGCAGGCGCTGCTTGAGCACGTCGCCCTGGTACAGGCCCAGGCCCAGCGACAGCGGCCGGCTCGTCGAATAGCGGTCCAGCTGCTCGATGCGGTCCTGCAGGATCTCCATGGCTTCCAGGCGGCTTTGCAGGTCGGTGCGTTCGCTTTGCAGGCGCACCACCTTGTCCAGGTCCGCCTGCACATTGCTGGCCAGTTGCCGGTTGCCCAGGTACGACCAGCTCCAGCCGCCCAGCACCAGTCCCAACGCCAGCACCAGGCCGAAGAAGGTCAGGTAGCGCATGCGGACCTTGTTCGGGCTGGCGTGCTGGCGCACCAGTTTCTTGTCGGCGAAGATCACGCTGGAGAACAGGTCGCGCAGGAAGAACCCATTGTGCGAGGTCACGCTGCGCGCCGCTTCGCGCGAGGCGGGACGCAAGGCGAAGCGTTCCGCGAGCTTCTCGGTCGAGGTGCTGCGCGACACGCCTTCCTGCAGCGCGCTGGTGAAGTAAAAGCCCCGGAATACGGGCTTGTACTGGAACGGGTTGGTTTCGAACAGCGTGGACAGAAAGGTGCGCAGCGCCGGCTTGATGCCGGCGAATTCCAGCGGGAAGGTCAAGAGCCCCGGAGGCAGGGCGCCGCTGCGTCGCAGCGAGATCTGCGCCGTGCCCATTTCCTTCAGGCCTTCATAGAGCTCGTCGAAGCGTTCGTCGAACAGCGCCAGCACATCGCGGCTTTCGTCGGCGCCGTACGGCAGCGTCGCGCCCCAGACGCGGTCGCGCTCGCGCGCGTCGGCATCGGCGAAGAACTCGGAAAAACCCGCGATCAGGTCGGCCTTCGTGAAAATCACATATACCGGCGCGAAGACTTCCAGCCGGTCGGTCAGCTCCTGCACGCGCTGGCGCAGGTTCTTGGCCAGGTTGATGGCGAACTCGGGGCCGGCGTCCGTCAGCTCGCTGATGCTGGCCGCCACGATGATGCCGTTGATCGGCGCCTTCGGGCGATGCCGCTTGAGCAGATCCAGAAAGCTCATCCACTCGTTGCGGTCTTCTTCGTGCACCGAATAGCGGCCGGCCGTGTCCAGCAGGATGCCTTCCGTGGTGAAGAACCAGTCGCAGTTGCGCGTGCCGCCCACGCCGCGCACGGCCGCGCCGTTCTTGTCGGCAAAGGGGAACTGCAGGCCCGAATTGATGACGGCGCTGCTCTTGCCCGCCGCGGGGTTGCCGATGACGATGTACCAGGGCAGCTCGTACAGCGCCTCGTTGCCGGACGTCTGGCCGATCTTGGACGTCTTGATGGTGCGCACGGCCTGCGCCAGGCGGGTGCGCAGCGCGTCGATTTCGCTGCGGTTGGCGGCGGGGCTGGCGGCGGCACCCGCCTGCACCTGCTGTTCCAGCATGTCGCCCAGTTTCTGGTTGGCGCGCCGCGTGCGGCGCCGCCGCCAGAGGTAGACGCAGAGCCACAGGAGCAGCAGCACGCCCAGCGCCGCGCCCGCCCAGGACAGGCCGATCTGCAGGGTGTCTGCGAAAAGGAAAAGGAAAACGGCCAGCGCGATCAGGCCGATGAGCATGAAGGTGCGCGGGTTGGCGAACGCGCGCCCGGTCCAGTAGCGCGCGTCGCTCATGGCGCTGGAAAATCGAGAAAGCAATCCTGATGGGCTACGCATGGTTTTCGCTGTTTTTTTTAGGGGTCAGGCGGTGGCGCTGGCTGCTGGCCGGGAGACCAGCGCGGCAGCGCGCAATGCGGGGTCTTGCAGGGTAAGGGCCAGCACCGGCTGGTCGAAGCGCAGGCAGGTTTCGCCGGCCACGGCCAACGTCAGCAGCGACGCCGCCACGCCGGTGTGGCCACAGGCCACGCCGACGGCCTGGCAGTCTTTGCCGGCATCCAGGTGGGGAAACAATTGCGCGGCCACGCCCAGCGGTTCCAGCGGGCGGCTGCCGCGGTGATCGGCGTCGCTGACGAGGTGCACGACGCTGTCGGGCGAGACGTCGGCGGCGTTGAGCAGATCGCGCGCCAGGTCCGCCAGCGGCGCTTCGGCCTGGGCGCCGCGCGCGTCGGCCGACTTCTGCCGCTGCAGCACGGGCGACAGCGTGACCCGCAGGTCCGCGTCGGCATCGGGCGGCGCCAGCAGCAGGCCGGCGGCCGCTTCGCCCGGAACGCGGCCCTGCGGATTGGCGTGCGTCAACAGCATGGACAAGCCATCCCACTGGACGACCTGTGCCGCGTCGATATAGCCGTCGCCAGCCAGCACGATGCGCCATTGCGGTTGGGCTTTGGCGTCGCGCGGCTCGCTGGCGAGCTGACGCAGCAGATGGTCGGCCGCCATGGCGTCTTGGGCCGGATGTTCGGCGGTGCTGATGCGGGCATCGGGCCAGGCGCCGGCGGCCGCGCGCACGGCCGCGAGCGCGCGCAGGCGCGCGGCTTCGGGCCAGTGGGCCGGCATCAGCACGTCCAGGCGCAACAGCGGCCAGTCTTCTTCGCGCGCGGGCACGTCCAGCTCGGTCACGCGCGCATGCGCATCGCGGGTCAGGGCGCTTGCGATTTCGGTCAGCAAGGCGGTGACGCGCAAGGGGGCCGTGGCCAAGGCTTCCGGCGGCGCGCCCAGATCGCGCGCGGCCGCGTACAGCTCCATGTCGTCCATGCCGGGTACGCGCGCGGCGAAGATCGGAAAGCCCTGCGGCGTCTTGAGTTCGGGGTCCAGCTCGGGACGCTTGTGTTCGGCCAGCGCCTCGACGATGGCCGGAGCGTCGGCGCCCGCGGCGGCGCGCGCGGCGACCGCCGCGAGCCGCAGTTCGGCCGGGCGGGCCGGCACGTCGGCCGGCACATCTGTTCCGGCCTGGACGGGCGCAGCCTTGGGGGCGCGGGCGGCTCGCACGAGACGCGCGCCCACCAGGAAGGCAATCAGGATCGCCAGCGGCAACGCAAACAGATACAGGCCGATGTCCACGGCGGTGGGCAGGGTGCGCGACTCCTGCCACCAGATGATGACGGCCAGCCATGCGACGGCGAACAGGGCCAGGACGAGCAGCCCCTTTTTCAACACGCGAGCCATTATTTCGCGGCCTCCCGCGCCCGTTGCATGACGCCAGGCCGGCGCAACTCCACGTGGCCGAAGTCCATCATCTTCCAGCGGCCGCCCCAGGTCAGGCCGACAAGCTCCGCCGTCTCGCCGAACAGCTCATAGCCGCGCATCGCCCAGGGGTCTTTCTCCGAAATCACGATCTTGCCGTCGCGATAGAACGCGCTGTCCGCGGCCAGGCCAAACTGGTGATAGCTCTGGAACGCGCCGGCGTTGGTCACGTGCGAGCCCATGCCGGCCAGCTCTTGCTGCCGCTCGGGACTGCGATAGCCCTCGATCAGCGCCATTTCATAGCCATGCTGCTCGCGCATGATGCGATAGGCCAGCAGCAGCCGCTGACGGAAGTCGGCATCCAGCAGATCCCAGTTCCGGCTCGCGCCGCCCAGCTTCGGACGCACCAGTTCCACTTCGCGCGTGGTGAACGCTTCGGGGGGCAGGGCGGGGGGCGGAGCCAGTCTTTCGCCTTCCAGCAAGGCCTGGATCCGGGGGTCCGGACCGGTCATCGAGGTGCTGTAAACGAATGTGTGATTGTGTCGCATGACGAAAGCGAAAAGTGACGGAACGGACACAACTGTCAGCCCGATCGCCACCTGCCACCGGTACCTTGAAACCCAGTCCATCCACGCGCCGACCCCTTTGCCGATGGCGCCCGCGGTGCCGCCCACGGCGCCTCCCGCATGGGTCGCGCCACGCGTTGCGCCCCGCGCCACGCCCGTTACGCACGCGCGCAATCCCCGCACCGCGCCTTGTCGCAGAGCCGGGAAAAACAGGAGCGCGGAGACGCCCACCGCCAGTAAAAAATACAGGGGCAGTAGCAACAGCAAGATGTGTCCCTCATGTGAAGGCGTAATCTTTTGTTCTATTCGCCCATGAGGCAAGTGCTCGGGCGTTGCAAACAGCGTCGGAGCCTTAGAAATCGTAACAAGAATCGATGATTGAAAGACCCCTATCGGGTATTCTCGGCGGGCTTGGTTACAGGGGGGCTGCACACGCCTCCTGCTGACACGGGAATCCGCATGGCAGAAGAGAAAAAAGACGCTCGCCCCACGATGACCGCGCCGAGTCTGCTCGGCGCATCACGCGCCGCGCGTGGCGATGCCGACTCGACGCGAATCCTGGCCGCACTGGAAGGACGTGCGCCGCAAATCGAGGCCAACCCCCTGACGACAACGCGCGGCTCGCGCGCCCGCCGCTGGATGGCGCTGGCGGTGGTGCTGGCGCTGCTGGCGGGCGGCATCGTCTGGACGATTCACGAGGAAGGCGCCGCGCCGATGGTGGCGCAGGCCCCTGCCGCCGCGCCTGGGTCCGTGCCTGGGTCCGTGTCCACTTCCACTCCCGCGCCTTCCACGCAGCAGGCATCGAATTCCCCGTCGTCCGCGGCCACCGCCAACAATCCGCTCGCCGCCTTGGAAAGCCCGCCCGAAGTGGCCTCCATCATCGATGAAGCGCCGCCCGCGCGCGATGCGAACCTGGGACGCGGCGAACCCGACCCGCAAGGCGAGCCCACCAACCCCCTGTCCGTGCTGGCGATGACGCCGTCACCGGCCGCCGCAGCGCCCGCGCCCGGTCCCACACGCCAGGCCGCGGCGCAACTCGCGCAGCAGGCCAATGCGCCGCGCGCGGCCAAGCCCGCCGCGCCGGTGCCGGGCAAGAACACCCGGCCCGCCGATAAGGATGCCGCGCTCTTGTCGGCGCTCATGAGCTACGGCCTGCCGCCGGCATCGCCGCCGGGCACGCGCGTCTATAAGACGGAGGGCGTCTTCATGCGCGAAATGCCAGGCTCGCCGTTGTCCGAGCGGCTGAAGGAATGCCGCAGGCTGAGCTTCATCGAGAGCGAGCAGTGCCGCCTGCGCGTGTGCGCAGGCCAATGGGGCACGGCAGTGGAATGCCCCACGCCGCAGGCCACGATCGAACCCTGAATTTCTTCCGGCCGGAATCGGCTGGTATTGCCCACGTCCCCACGAGGTTTTTGTTCCATGGCTGTCAACGCAAGCAGCGGCGGTTTCAGCGCCCAGTCCCGTCTTTACCGGCTCGATGGCGAGGGCGCGCTGTCGTCCCTGCAGGTCGAAGGCTGGGTCGCGCGCGAAGGCCTGTCCATGCTGGGCGAGATGCGCGTGGTCGCGCTGGCCGAAGACGCCGCGCTGGACCTGGACGACATGGTGACGCGGCCCGCCACCCTGTGGACCACGCGCGCGGATGGCACCGAGGCCGGCCGCAGCGGCGTGGTGCGTGCGGCCGAATTGCTGGGCAGCAATGCGGGCATGGCGCGCTATCGCCTGACCGTGGCGCCCTGGCTGTGGCTGGCCACGCAGCGGCGCGACAGCCGTATCTATGAGAACCAGTCCGTCCTGGACATCGTGCGCCACGTGCTGGACGGCTACGAAGGCTACACCTACAAGCTGTCCGCCGACGTCGAGAATCACCTGGCCGACCTGCCGGCGCGCCCTTACACCACGCAGTATCGCGAAACCGATTACGCCTTTCTTTCGCGTCTTCTGGCGGAAGCCGGATTGGGTTGGACCACCGTCGAAGACGACAGCGCGCCCGCGCGCCACGCCGTGCTGATCTTTGCCGATAGCCGCGGCCTGGCCGAAGACGCCGAGTCCGCGGGCGCGGGCGTGCGCTTCCAGCGCGCCCATGCCACCGAATCGCGCGATGGCGTGCAGGCCATCGCGCGCCGGATGCGCCGGAGCGTGGAAAGCGTGACGGTGCTGGCCTGGCATGACAGCGGCAAGCACGCCATTGCCGGCCAGGCGTTGGCCGGCGCCGCCAGCGGCGCCGACGACGAGAGCGCCGGGCTGGAATGGTTTGAGCCGCTGGGGCACGGCGGACTGCTGAACCAGACGCATGCCCAGTTTCAGGCGACCTTGCTGATGGAGGCGGTGCAGGCCAGCGCCGAGACCTTCGTCGGCCGCGGCAATGTGTGCACCTTCCGGTCGGGCACGCGCTTCACGCTGCAAGACATGTCGCCGCTGGGGCCCGCGGGGGAATCCGGCTTTGAGCCCGTCTTCGCGCTCGACCGCGTGGAACATGTGGGCGTCAACAACCTGCCCGGACAGAACGACGCCAGCCTGGCGGACAGGCTGGGCGCGTTGGACGACTTTCTTTGCTTTGAAGAGGAGGACGATGCGGGCCAGGGGCAACCGTCGGACGATGACCCGGACTACGACCACGACGGAAGTCAGGACAGAAGCCAGGACAGAAGCCAGGACAGAAGCCAGGACATAAGCCAGGACCAGGACGACGCCGCGATCGGGGTGCGACGCCCCGAGGCGGCGGTGATGGCGCGCGCGCACGACGTCGGCTACGCCAACCGGTTCCGCGCGGTGCGCTGCGACCGGCCGTGGCGCCCCTTGCCCCGGGCAGCGCGCGGCGCCAGGCTGGCGGGCGCGCCTTCCGCCGTCGGTGTCCACACGGCCATCGTCACCAACGCCGAAGGCGCCACCGAGGCCAGCGGGGAAGACGAGATCCACCGCAACGCGCGCGGCGACGTGCGCGTGCGCTTCCATTGGCAATCCGATGGCGAGGGCCTGGCGAAAAGCCGCTGGGCGCGCGTGGCGCAGCGCCAGGCGGGCGCGGGCATGGGGATGAGCTTCGTGCCGCGCATCGGCCAGGAAGTGCTGGTGCGATTCCTGGATGAAGACATCGACCAACCCCTGGTCGTGGGCGCGCTCTACAACGGGCGCGGCGAAGGCGGCATTCCGTCCACGCCCGGCGGCAAGGCGGGCGAGCCGATGAACACCGAGGTCTACGCAGCGGCGGCCGATGGCAAGCCCAGCGCGCAGGCCAACCTGGCCAGCGGCAACGCGCCCGCATGGCATGGCGCGGCAAGCGGCGACGATCAGCATCGCAACGCGGCCGCCTTGAGCGGCTTCAAGAGCAAGGAATTCGGCGGCGACGGCTACAACCAGATCGTGTTCGACGACAGCGACGGCCAGTTGCGCATGCAGATCAAGTCCTCGCAGGCGGCCAGCGAATTGAACCTGGGCCACCTGATCCACCAGAGCGGCAACTATCGCGGCAACGTGCGCGGGGTGGGCGCGGAACTGCGCACCGACGCGTTCGGCGCGGTGCGTGGCGGAAGCGGCGTGCTGCTCACCACGTATTCCGCCGGCGGCAGCGAGCCGGCGGGCGACGCCGCGGCGCCGCTGGCGCTGGCCGGGCAGGCCGACATCATGGCGCAGTCGTTCGATGGCGTGATCGGCGCGCATCAGGGCGTGCGGCTGGCCTCGGCGCGCGGCACGGCTTCGGCGGGCGCGAGCCGGCTGGATGGCGAACGCGCGCCGCTGGCCGCCATGGCGCACGCGGTGTCGGGCACCGTGGCGGGTGAGGCAGTGGGCGGCGCCGCGGGCGACGCGTCGGCCAAGCACACCGAAGTGGTCGACGGCAAGGTGCCGCACCTGACCGATCCGCTGGTGTTGATGGCGGGCCGCGCGGGGCTGACGCAGGCGGCGGGGCGCAACGTCCAGGTCGCGGCCGGCGAACTGGTGCATTGGTCATCGGGCCAGGACCACAACCTGGCCGTCATCGGCTCGCTGCGCGTGCATACCGGGCAGGCGCTGGGCATCGTGGCCGGCGTGCAGAAGGGTGGCGCGGAATCCGGGCTGGATCTCATCGCGGGCACTGGCGAGGTCGACGTCATCTCGCAACACGACACGCTGACGGTGCAGGCGCAGCAGGACCTGCGCATGGTCAGCGCCAACGCCGGCATCGAATACGCCTCGCCCCAGCGCATCCGCATCGCCAACGCGGCGGGCGCCAGCATCGTGATCGAAGGCGGCAACATCACCGTGACGGCGCCGGGCCGCATCGACGTCAAGACCGGCAACAAGCAATTTGCCGGGCCGACGCAGATGCCGTATCCGTTCCCGCAATTCACTGTCTGCAAGACCTGCATCCTGGATGCCCAGGAGAGCGTGCAGTCCATCACCGACAAGGCATGACGGCGATGGAATATTCCTGGCAGGACGCGCTGCGCTCCACCTTCGATGAACTGCCCCATCACCGCGGCCCTTACGGCGAGGCTGCGCGCGCCTATGCGATCGTCGATTTCCGCGGGCATCCCGATCTGCTGGCGCGGCTGCGCACCACGCAAGACCTGAGCTTTGGATCGATCTGGGCGCAGACGGGCCTGGACATCTATGGCGATGTGGCGCCCTTGCTGATCGAGATCGACGGCGCCTCGCAGGGCGTGTTGCGCGGGCCGCGCTACGAAGACTTCAACACCGTGCTGGTGCGCGTGCTGGAGGCGCTGCACGAACGCCCGGGCGGCCGCTACGCGATGATGAGTTTCGCGTCGGCCGTGCCGTTGGAAAAGCTGATTGCGCACTTCGGCCCCTTCTGCGACTACGCCTTGCCGGACGCAAGCGAGTTCTTCCTGCATTGGTACGACAGCCGCATCCTGGCGCGGGCCTTGCAGGTGTGGACGCCCGAGCAGCGTGCGCGCTTCGCGGCGCCCGTCATCACGTTGCGCTATGCGCAGCGCGATGGCGCGCTGGCCGCGCTGGCCGGCGAGGGCCGGCTCCCGGCCGCGCGCGCGGCCGGGATCGAACGCTTCACGCCCGAACAGCATCAGATGCTGTTCGATCTGGACTACCCCGACAAGCTGGCGGTGCAGCTGCGCCGCCTTTATGCAGGCCTGTTGCCTGGCAATCCCGATCAGGATGCGCTGGTGCCGCGCGTCGAAGCGCAGCTGGAACGTGCGCGTGCGCACGGTGTGGCGGGCGACAAGGACACGTTCGACTACGTGGCCTGGGGCGTGTCGATCTCGCCGCGCTTTGATGAACACGCCTTGATCCGCGAGGGACTGCGCGCGTATCGGCCGGGTGCCGAGGGCGGGCTGGCGCGGGCGTTGGAAGCCGTGCCGGATGCGGTGTGGGATGAGGTTCAGTCGCTGCATCGGGCTGGACGGGATGGCCGAGATGCGTAAGGCATTGGTCGGCGTATTGCTTTGCCTGGGCCTGGTGGCGGGCTGCAAAGCCGAGCCCACTTATCAAGGGGTCAGTGTAGTTACCTACAACTACACGCCTTGGGATCTGACATCCGTTCGAATAGCAGATGCGTTCGGCGGCGTTGCCGGAAGCGGCATGATTCGATCGGGAGGAGGTGAGGGAAGTGTCTCGTGTTGCTACACGCTAAAAGGCACTGACTTCACGGTCAAGTGGAAAGGTGGTGATGCCGACTTGATGCGTAAACACATGTTCGATGGAAAGTTCGACGAGGTGATCTTTGCCAAAGAGACGACGGTGCATCTGCCATCTCAGGATGCCCCTCCTGGCGACGGACCCGTCATTTTGGAATTGCACATCTACCCCGACGATCACATGGAGCTTGCTCTGAGCCGCAAACTACTAGGCCAGGTCAGAATCCCAATCGTCGATACCGTGAGGTGGTTGTATGGAAACCACCGGGACGAACTGGTCGGGTACAAGAGTATCCATGAGTTGGCGGACGTGCTTCCCAAAGTCGTTAAGCAGGCATGGACGAATTACAGGATCGAAGAATCCGGCGATATGCGGGCGTATATGTATCTCTACTTCACCGTGGCTTCGGATTTCTACAAAGACGCGGAGATCGCCGGGATTTTGAAAGATCCGAATCGAAATCCGGGTGACTTTGGTAAGGCTGTCGGTGCGCTGCCGGAAGAGAAACTGGCGCAGTTGAAAGCGTCTGGCACGCCTCCTGGAGATAAAGATTTGTGACAGCCATACCGATCATCACGCTGCGCGATGCGTTGTGAGAAGAAGCGCTGATAGCGTTGGCGGGCGCGGGACGGCGCCAGCGCTCGAAGGTGCGCCGGATGTGGTGTGACATGACGCGCGGGCGCTGCGTCGGGAGGGGCGAAATGGCTGGGATGCGTAAAGAGCTGGTCGTAGATGTTACGGCAGCCATTGGGCGCCCTTTGATAATCTGGAGTGATCGATGCGTAAAGGACTTATCGGAATTCTGATGTGGCTTGGCCTGTTAACGGGCTGCCACGCCGAGCCCACTTATCAAGGGGTCAGCGTAGTTACCTACAACTACACGCCTTGGGATCTTGAGCTGGTGCAGATTGTCGACGCTTCGGGCGGGGTGGCGGCAACGGGTATGGTCCCATCAGGCGGTGGAGAGGGAAGTGTTTCCTGCTGCTACACCTTGAAGGGCACGGAGTTCGTCGTAAAGTGGAAAGGCGGAGACGCCGACCTCATGCGCAAACATATGTACGACGGAAAGTTTGACGAGGTGCTGTTCAGCAAAGAAACGAAGGTAGCTTTCCCACCTGCGAAGATACCGCCGGGAGACGGGCCGGCCATTCTGGAGTTGCATATCTACCCAGACGAGCATATGGAGATGGCCATCAGCCGCCAGTTGTTAGGGCAGGTCAGAATTCCAATCGTTGAAACGACACGCTGGCTATACAAGAATCACAAAGAAGATCTGGTGAATTACAGAAGTATTCACGAACTTAGATACGTGCTTGCGAAGGTGACGAAACGGGCTTGGACACGTTATCGGATCGAGAACGAAGGAGACATGCAAGGCTATATGTATCTCTATTTCGTCGTCGCCTCGAATTTCGAAAACGACCCTGATGTCGCGTCCGTTTTGCAGAATTTAAATCGAAAGCCGGGTGACTTTGGCCGCTTTGTCGCGGCGTTGTCCAAGGAAAAAATCGAGCAATTGAAATCGAAAGGCACGCCGCCGGGAGACAAGGATGTCTAACGTAGAACTGCCCGAACAAGATCGCACCCCGGCCTCGGTGCTAAAGGCGATGGCCGAGAACGAGGCGGCATATCCGAAGGATTCTTGCACCGAGTGCGGAATTACGCTGCGGATAGGATTTTTCTTTGATGGGTTTGGGCGAAACAAGAACCTGGATCAGGCCAATCCGACCTTCCTTTCGAATGTTAGCCGTCTATGGATGGCTCACTACTCCGAATTTGACGCCGACCGGCCGGTTAAACAGGTCTGGCTGCGGTTGTACTACTCCGGCCTGGGCGTCGAACTCAACGAAGAGGCGAAGACCGACGCTTTCGTGGCGGCCCTGTCTACCGCAGGGGGAAAAATGGTTGATAAGACGGTCTCCAGTGTAACGGGGGCAGCAAAAGACATCACGCGTCTGGATGAAGTTCCGGACGTAGATGTCACAGGACGCCTACGCAAGGCGGTGAAGGGCTCAATCAAAGACGGCTCTTATCAACCGCTGGTGAAGGCTTACAAGGATGTTGTGAAGGACGTACAGACGCTCCCGGAAAAAACGATACGGATCTGGAATGCGCTGGATGTTGAGAGATTCAAGGATCGTGCTCATGCCACAGTGCGTGGCGCATGGGCGGGGTTCAAGAAGAACCCGCTGAAAGCTGCATGGACCGCCACGAAAGAGGCCGCTAAGGCTACTGTCCTGGAAAGCGTTCCGGTCGTGAGTGACAATGCGACGGTGGCATACCTCCTGGGAACAGGGGTAGACAAAAGGCTGGAAGCCGCCAAGCGTCAGTTCGAAGTTGCCTATAAAGCAGCGAACGCGGGGACCGAAAAAGTCGTTCGCATTGAAATCTCGGTATTCGGTGGAGATAGAGGCGGGGTGCTGGCGAAGCAGTTCGTCAACGACATAGTTAAGAAATACCGACGGCGTCACGATCTGGACTTGGCCATTATTGGTAAAGACGGTGCGCCCGATGCGCAGATACGTATCCGCTTTCTCGGGCTTTTCGACTCTGTGGCGTCCATCATGGATGAGAACGCATTCCTGAGTTTTCTCCCTGTCGCGGACATCATCAAGCAAAACTACAAAGACAGGACGTTGACGGTTCCCGCTGCGGTGGAGAAGGCGGTGCACTTTGCCGCTGCGCACGAGCTACGCCGCAATCAGCGCTTGGACTCACTGGAAAAGACGCGCGGGTTGCAGTATCTCTACCCGGGTTCTAGTGGCGACGTCACCGGTGTCTCTCCGCCCGGGTCTCTGGGGTCTCGAACCGAACTCTCGCGGCTCCCGTTGCGCGAGATGATGAATCTTGCTATTTCGCACGGCGCTGCGATTCATAGTATGGAATATCTCTACGAGACATATCCCATTGCGCACCGGATGATGACACTCGCCAATCCCGTGCAGGACGAAGGCCAGACCTACCACGTGCAGCAGCTGGTCACCGCCTATCGCGAACTCGTCAAGTATGAACCAGGCTGCGATTTTGTGCCGCACATGGAAGTCTTCCTTCGCTGGCTGGCGGTGCGATATCAGGACCCCGTGTTTCGCGCGGGGATATCGGACCCTGCTGAGCAATGGATCAAAGATCGGGATTTCTTCACCCCCGAACAGGAACTCGCGGAAGAGCGGCGCCGCCTGTCCATGCTGTCGCCAGAGCAGCGTGCCAAGCCCGAGACGACGGCGCGCGCGCGGGAACTGGAAGCCTTGGCCAACGAGCGCCGCGAACGGGCCAATGCCAGCCGGGGCGAAGCACCGCCGCAGCGCTTCAAGCCGTTGTGGGAGCGTCTGGAAGCGGAGTACAAGAGCCTTGAAGAGGCTGAGCAGCGAGACGCCGACACCGAACGGCGGCGTCAGGATATGGAGCGCAACAACCCGGAGCAGCTTCGCACGATTGAAAGCTGGGGGCCGGATGCGGTCGTCATGGAAAACATGCGCTACGGGAGAAAGCCGGGCGATCCGGACTATGTGGATAAGCTCCCCGATCCGCTTGCCGACATGAAGGCTGAACGCGCCGTGCAGAAGCGCCTGCTGAATGCCTGGCGCGATGCGCGCGATGGCAAGACGCAATTGCCGCCCAAGGTCATGACGCTGTTCGACTGGCTGGTGCATGACGCCATGCTGAGCAGCTGGCCTGACCATCTGCTGGCCAGCACCTCGATGTATTTCCGCGTGCGCGACAAGGATGTGTTCGCCAAGACCGACACGAAGGCGGAGATGGAACAGCGCGCCAAGGACATGCGTAATGCCGAGCGGGTGGACGCGATGGCCGCGCGCAACGAGCAGAACATCCGGCAGATGACGCCCGTGCGGCCCTGAGCGGCGGCGTGGCGGTGATGGCATGACGGCCCTGCAAAGCAGGGCCGTCTTTTTTTGTTTGAACGTCTTTTACTTCTGACCGTCTTCGACCTCGATGGTCACGGTGTTCGATTTCACGTCCTCGGCCTCGATATAGACTTCATACGTCGCCGGCGTGGCGGGCAGGTGCAGCACGCCGGCCATGTCCGTGGTGAAGCGCGTTTCGACCGTCATGCCGGGCGGCAGGGGGATCTTCGGGGGCGTCGGGCCGCCCTCCCTGGGATCGACCGACACATTGGGCAGCTTGGGACGCACGTAGTTGAACGCGATGCCGCGATACACCTTGCCGGTGCGCGTATCCACCGCCACGAAGCGCGGCAGTTGCGGGTTGTCGACCACGGGCAGGATGCCGCGCGCGCAGATGGGAATGGTGAGCGTGTTGCCGTCGCGGATCTTCACGCGCGAGGGCGCGGCGATGCGCATCTGCGCGTCATAGCCTTGCAGCGGCGGCATGCAGGCGTGCTCTTTCTGCGAGTGCGAGGGCACCGAGGCGAAGGTGGCGGGCTCGATCCAGTCGGTAGTCATGATGGGCATGTCGAAATCGTATTGGGCTGCAATGGTGTTCGGTGGCGGGTGGCTTCGTCAGAATGAGGTCCAGCCTTCGGAGCAATCCACCTTGCGCACGGCCTTGCTGCAACTGGGGCAGAAGTGGATGTTGGCGCAGGTGATGCCGTACATCACGCATTGCCCGATCTCATCGCTGTACTGTCCATTCCGGTTGGGCAGGCCAAAGTAGCAGTGCCCCCCCATGTTGTAGTAGAAGTGCGGCGGCGGATCCAGCTTGGAGTCGTCGGCCGAGGGGTCTTCGTTGCGCAGGCCGGGCCAGTCGGGGCCGCTGGGCACCATGCCGAGCAAGTGACCCATTTCGTGCGCCAGCGTTTCCGTCAGATACGCCTGCGAGTTGGGCGCGTACGGGTCCAGCGTGGACACGAACAGCAGGTTGGTGCCCGTGATGGCCAGGCCCGCGTAGCTGGCGGCCACCGTGTTGAACTGGATGTTCAGCACGCCGCGCAAGGGCGTGGACGAAATCTGGGTCAGGTCGACTTTCACGGAGAAGACGGCGCCGGAGCTTTCGCGGATCGGCGTCATCAGGTGGCGCGGGATGGGAATCGACCGTTCCGCGCCCGAGGCGTCCGTGTAGATATAACGGGCGTGGACCAGCCAGTCGTCGCTGTCGTCGAACTCGTACCAGAGGCTGGCAAGCGTGCGGTCGTCGTTGACGATGGGGACGGTCATGACGCGCCCGCCGGGGCCGGCGGGCACCGGCATGCGCATGTCGCCGCTGGTGCCGGGCGCGGCCAGGCGGTCGACGTGGCACACCACCAGGGTGTAGGGCTCGCGCTGTTTGCCGGGGGAGTTGGCGTAGACGCGGCGCACGGCGTCCATGATGGCCTGCTGGGCGTCGACGTTGTCGGCGGCGTCCACTGCCGAGCGGCCCCGGAATTGCAGCCGCGGCAACTGGATCATGTCGATGCCGTGCAGCGCGAACTCCGCCGTGACCGGGGTCACGTCGGCCAGGTGGGCCGCCGGGCGCGCGCTCATGCACATGACTTCCTGGATGTACAGGCGGCGCGCGGTCTCGACGCGTTCTGTCTTGATCAGTTGGCCGCGTTCGTCGCGCACTTCGAACAGGTAGACGTTGCGGCCGGCGGCGGGCAGGTCGATGTCATCGACGATGCGGGTGCCGTCGGCGTTCGTGACGTAGCTGCGCGGGTTGGCGTGCGGTTCCTGATAGCTGGCGCGGCGGCCGCGTTCGCGGGTGGAGTAGGCGATGTTGCCGGGGTCGGCCTTGACGGTGATGGTGAACCGGTGCGCGCCGGGGCGGTTGAACTCCACGTGGATGCGCGGGCGGCGGGTTTGCCGTTCTGTGGTGGTCAGCGCATTGCCATCGTTCCAGCGTTCGTCCGCGGTTTCGAGGTTCACGTATTGCAGCCGGGCGCCGTCCTGGCGGCCGCGATACGTCGATATGCCCGGCACCCCGTGGCCGGCGCCGCCCGCCGAGGGCATGCCGCCGGGCAGGTTGGTGCCCTGCGTGCGCGCCACGGGGCCCAGGCCGATCGTGTCCAGCACATCGCGGGCGATCTGCGGCAGCGGCGAATCCGCCACGCCGGGGATCTTCATCAGCACCTCGGCGACCTTGGGCAGCGTCTCGGTGGCCAGCGTGGGGGACTGCAGGATGGCGCCGATCACGCCGGGCACGGACGAGGACGACAGCCCCGGCATGCTGAGGATGGCGCCGGCGACAGCGGGGATGTTGGCCTGCTTGACGTCGGGCAGGTTGAAGAGGGTGTCGACGGCCGACCCCAGCGCGGCGGCGCGGTCGCCCGCCGCATTGAGCGCCTGGGTCATGACGGGCACGATGGCGGCGCTGACGTTGGCGCTGACCCCGCCGGACATGAACGTGGACGCGCTGTTCATGGCCGTGGATGCGGCGCTGGCCTGCTGCGCAAAGGCGGCGAGCCCGCCGCCAGCGCCCACGGCGGCGATGCCCGCGGCGCCGGAGCTGCCGGCCGACGCGCCCGCTGCGCCGGCGCTTGCGGTGGTGGCTGCGCCCGCCGCCGCGCCTGCGCCGCCTGCGGCGGACAGGTCGGTGGCGCGGGTGGCCGGCGCGCTGTCGGACATGCCGGCCGCGCGCGCCGTCGTGCTGCCGAGCACGGTGTCAGGGCTGGCGGCCGGGGAGACCGCAGTGGGCGGGGCCGTCGTGGCGGGGCCGGTGTTGGGGGGGGAAACGCCTGGCGTCGCCGCAGGGCCGCTCATCGGGGAAGCGACGGTGGGGGCGGAAGCCGCGCCAGGGCTGGCGATGGGGGGTGAACCTGCGCCAGTGGCTGAGCCTGTGCCAGTGGCCGGACGGGCTTGTCCAACAGCGCCAGCACTTGGGCCAGGGGCAGCATCGGCACCGGGAGCGGCAGTGGCACCGGGAGCGGCAGTGGCTCCGGGAGCGGCAGTTGCCCCGGCATCGGCAGTAGCACCGGGACCGGCAGTGGCACCGGCATCGGCAGTGACACCGGGACCAGCAGTGGCACCCGCACCGGAAGTGGCACCGGCACCAGCAGTGGCACCAGCACCAGCGCCGGCATCCGTACCGGCAGCGGCTCCAGCATTGGCACCCGCATCCGCAGCAGCTCCGGCTCCGGTACTTGCGCTTGCTCCGGCATCCATGTTTGTACGGGCGGATGCAGACGCACTGGCGCTCGCGCCCGTCGCCGCCGCTGCGCCCGGACCTGCTTCTGCGCCCACGCCAGCGGCGCTGGCCCCGGTGGCTACCGCGGGCGCAGCATCTGCCGCCGCGGCGCTGCCGGACGTCGCGGTGCCGGCGGCGACGCCGGTTTCTGCGATGCCTGCGCCCGTTCCGGGCGGCATGCCGGCGTCTTGCGGCAGGCCTGCCATGCCGGAGCCCGGCACGAAGCCCGGCGTTTGCGCGGAGGCGTCTGCCAAGATGGGCGCCGTGTTCAAGCCGGTATCGGAGGTCGGCAGCGTCTGCGTTGGGGTCAAGACGGCGTCAGACCCGGCGAGCGTTGGGGCTTCGCTCAGGACGGGATCGGACCCGGCGAGCGTTGGGGCTTCGTTCAGAGCGGAATCGGACCCGGCAAGCGACGGCGCTTCGATCAGGACGGAATCGGACCCGGCAAGCGATGGCGCACCTTGTTGCACCGTGCCGGAAGCAGACATGGCGGCGGCGGACCCGTCCTGCATCGGGGCGGTCGTGGCCGTGGCGGCGGTGGAAAGATCGGCATGCATCGCGTCGCGCCCGGGCATCCCGGACGTGGCCACGCCGGACGGAGAGGCGGGAGAGGGCGTATCCGCCGCGAAAGGCGTGGCGCCCTTGCCGGTAGTTGCGGCGGACGCCAGGTGTCGGGCATCGCTGGCCGCCGACGCCGTGGCGCTGAGCAAGCTGCCCGCGCCCGCAGCCAGCGAGGCGAGCAATGCCGCGTCAGGCCGCTTGGCCGGGCGCGCCGTGGTGCCGTCGCGGGCCGTGCCGTGCTGCGCGGTGCCGCCTTGCGGGTCGGTCGGCGGGGTGGCCGGCTTGATGGCGCCATAGGAGGCCGGTTTGTCGGCGGACGGGGACGAGGCCGCGGAGGAATGCGCCGCGCTGCCCGCGAACAGCGCCATCGCCGCCTGCTGTGTCGTGATGGCGGAATCGGGGGCGGTCCAGGGCCGCGCGGCATTCAGGGCGGAGTCGGACGGCGAGGCACCGGCGCCGTGTTGCGCCGACACTCCCGTTGTGGCGATGCCGCCCTCGGCGATTCGGGCAGCCAGGTGGGCGTTCGTGTTGGTCGTGTCGGTCGTGTCGGTCGTGTTCGTCACGCCGCTGTTTGCGCTTGTCGCTTGCGCGTTGGTGGTGCTCGTTGCTCCGCCAGCGAGGTTCGTCGTATTGCCGGCGCCTGCTCCTGGTCCTGCCGTTGCTGCTGCCGTTGCGGCTGGCGTTGTCGCTGCCGTGGTTGCTGCGTTTGCTCCTGCCGTTGTTGCTGCCGCTGCTGGCGTTGCGTTCGCCCCGGTTCCGGCGGCAAGGTTCGAGCCGTTGCTTGCGGCGGCTGCGCCAGCGAGCGCGCCTGCGGCTGGGCTGGCGGCGAATACGCCAGCCGCGAGCCCCCCGCCCGCAGCCGCGCCTGCCGTTCCTGCGGTGAAGGCGGTGGCGGTACGCGCGCCGTCTGCCCCAGCGTTCAACGCTGCCGGCGTGCTTGCATCGGCGGCGCTGGCAGCCAAGGCTCCGCCCGCGCCTGCTGGCATGGCGTTGGGGGCGACACCCGATGCGACCCCCGTGGAGGAGGGTTGCGAGACGTCGGCGGTCGCGGCGGCGCGGCTGAAGGCGTCGCCTGCGGCTGAGCCCGCGCCCGAGCCAGCATCCAAATCCGAACCCGAACCCGAACCTGAACCCGAGCCGGAGCCCGAATTCAAGCCTGAACCCAAGCCCGACCCGGAATCCGTGGAGGCGACGCCTGTTGCCGCGCTGGCGTGCATCGGCGTCGTGCCGGAGGATGCGTCGGGCGTTGCGGCCGTCGCGGCAGTGGCCAATGGCACGGCCTCTGCATTTGGCGCCGCCGCGCCCGCCGTCGATGCCGATGCCAATGCCGGCGTCGCGGCAGCGTCCGCCGTCGCGGTCATGGTCGGGGCCGTTGACGAAGGGGGAGCAGGCTGCGTTGCATATTGGGTCGCCACGTTGTCTTGGGCGATGTCCATTCCAGTTCCGGCCGCGGGACTTCCCGGGGCGGACGAGGTCGCACCGGCAAAGGCCGCTGCGCCTGCGCTTCCGGCAACAGCGCCGGCAGCGGTTGCGCCCGTGGCGGCGCCCGCGCCTGCGGCAACAGCGCCAGCGGCGGTTGCGCTTGTGGTGGCGCCTGCGCTTCCGGCAACAGCGCCAGCGGCGGTTGCGCCTGTGGTGGCGCCGGCGCCTCCGGCAACAGTGCCAGCGGCGGTTGCGCCCGTGGTGGCGCCTGTGCTTCCGGCAACAGCGCCAGCAGCGGTTGCGCCCGTGGTGGCGCCTGCGCTTCCGGCAACACCGCCAGCAGCAGTTGCGCCTGTGGTGGAGCCCGCGCCGCCGGCAACAGCGCCAGCAGCGGTTGCGCCTGCGGTGGAGCCTGCGCCTCCGGCAACAGTGCCAGCGGCGGTTGCGCCCGTGTTGGCGCCCGCACTTTCGGCAGTACTGGCTGCGGCCATCTCGCCCGCAACGTCACCAGCGGCCGAGGCCGGCGCCGCGCTTGCCTCTGCTCCCGCACCCGCACCCACCCCCGCACCGACACCCGCCGCACCGGATCCCACGCCCGCCAGTCCCGCCGCGCCGCGGATCATGTTGGACGCGCCCTCCGGCGCGACGGCCGCCCGCATGTCGGTGGCGGCGGGCAGGGCGGACATCGGGTTCTTGATGAGGTCAGCCGCCTTGGAGACGGTGCCCACGGCGGACGCGGCGCTGTTCAGCATGCCGCTTGCGCCCGGCGCGACCGAGCCCAGCAGGCCGGGGGCGGCCGACAGCGCGCCCATCGGATTCTTGGCCAGGCTGGCCAGCGCGCTTGCCTTGCCGGCCAGCGCATTGGCCTGACCGGCCAGCGAACTTGCCTGTCCGGCCAACTGGGAAAGCTTGCCTGCGGCGCCGGCGGCGGTCTTGCCCAGCGCGCTCAAGCCGCCAGGCACGGCATCGCCCAATGCGCCCATGCCCGTGCCCGCGGCCGCAGCCTCACCAGCCCCCGCACCCGCTGCGCCGCCAAAGCCCGCCATCAGGCTGGCTCCGGCCTTCTTGGCTGCCGCGGCGACGACGCCGTCCTTGTGCACCAGCTCGGCGCTCACGATGAGCGGATCATCGACGGTCGTGCTGGGCAGGGCAGGCAGGCTGGCGGCATCGCTGCCCGGTCCCACGAAATTGTGCGTGGCGCCCTTGACCGAAAACAGGCCAGGACCCTTGAACACGATGTCCGCGCCATCGAGCGTGACGCTGCCGCCCGCCGCCTGCAGGGTGACACGTTGGTTGCCGAGGATTTCGATGCCCTCGGCCGACGAGGTCACGGTGATGTCCTGGCCCGCCAGCGCCTCCAGGATATCGGTGTGCGCATGCAGGGACACGGGCGCCTGCGCCGAGATCGCGCGCAGCGGACCTTGCTGCGCGAAGACGCTTGCCGACTTGGCCGAAACGGCGGCGTAGGTCTGCGTGGCCGCCACATGGGCGTCGGATTGCGCGGTGGCATGCAGATGTTCGCCCGCGTGCAGCACGGCGCTGGCCGGTGTGGCGAGATTCAGCGAGTTCGGCGCATCGACCAGCAGGTGCGGGCCATTGATGCGTTCGATATTGGCCTCGGCCGTGCGTTGGCCATTGGCGGCCTTGCCCGCGGCCTGGCCGTTGACCTGGCGCGGGTAGCGGCCGTCCTGCTCGGGGTCCAGCGCCTTGAGCAGGTCATCGTAGCCGTCGGCGGCGGCCAGGGGCCGCGCCTGATGCTGGCGCGCGCTGTCGTTGAGCCGGCGCGAGGCGTCCTGTGCACCGCGCAGCAGCAGCAGCGCTTCCTGCGCGTCGGCCTGCGTCGACTTGCCCTGTTCGCGCGCCGTGGCCGATATCAGCATGCCCTGGCCCGAACGCACCACGGCCCAGGCATCCGTGCGCAGCTCGAAGCCCGTGCCACGCCATTGGCCCCGGCTGGCCTCGTCCAGGCCCTGTTCCACCAGATGGCCCAGCCCCAGTTGCGTGGCCGCCGTGGAGCTGGCCAGGCGCGTGCGCAGCTTGCCCTTGGTGTCGTCGAAGATCCACTGGTTGCGCCCGGCGCCATCCAGCCCCTGGCTATGCCAGCCGCTCAGCACGCCGGCGTGGTTGGCGTCGCTGTTCTCGCCGGCCGACCAGGGCGGCAGGTCGGCGTCGTTGTAGAGCTGGCCCGCGATGACAGGCTGGTCGATATCGCCGTCGAGGAATTCGACGATCACTTCGGTGCCGCCGCGCGGCAGATGGTGGGCGCCCCAGTTGGGCCCCGCCTGGGCGCCGGCCACGCGCAGCCACGTGCCGGACCGGTCGTCGCCGGGCGCGTTGCCGCTGGCATCGCCATGGGTGCGATGCGGCAGGCCGCCCGGCAGCGGCTTTTCGCCACGTTGCCAGGGAAACTGGACCTTCACGCGCAGGTCGCGGTCCGACGTGATGGGCGCGTCCTGCGCGCTGACCACCACGGCGGCCAGGCCTTCGGGCGCGGTGGGACGGGCCCGCCAGGCGGGAACCAGCGCCGCCGCCTCGGGCTGCGCGCGGAAGCGGTTGCGGTAGGTGCCGCGCTCCATGTCGGGCGCGTCCAGGACCTGCGCGGCCTGGCTGCCCAGGTTGTTGGTGGCCTCGTGCGTGACGTCGATCAGCACATAGCGGTTGCCGGCAAGTTCGTCGATGGCCTGCCCGCCGCCGCCTTGCGCGTAACGGTCGTGCTGGCTCAATGCGAAGACCCGGCCCGGGGCGAGAGAACGCGCCGTGCCGGCGCCCTCGAAGCGCACCAGCCGCGATTCGTGCGCGCGCAGCGAACGCGCCGCGCCCTGTTCGGCGGCGTCATCGTCGGCGTAGCGGCCGTGGCCCGCGTAGTCGTAGTCCTCCAGCGTGGGCAGCGCTTCCACGCGGACCTGCGATTGGGATTGGGCGGCGTGCGCGGTCAACGACCGTTCGTTCCAGGCCGCGCGCGTCACGCTGTTCGGACGCACCGACTGCACGGCGGCAAAGCGCGTGATGCTGTCGCTGGCTTCCGTGGCATCGCTGCGATGAAAGCGCAGCGGCGATGACGGGTCTTCCGGGCGCGCCGCGTCCGCATCGAAAATCACCACGCGATGGCGCGCGCCGCCGCCGGCGGCCTGGCCCTCGTCCTGCTGATGCTCGAAGCGGTAGCACAGGCCGGCCTCGGCCAGGATGCGCTGCACGAACTCCAGGTCCGATTCGCGGTACTGCGTGCAGATGGGACGAGGCGGTGGCGCGTCTGTCAGTTCAAAGGCGAACGCCGCCTGGGGATAATCCGAAAACACTTCGCTGACGATGTCCTGCACCGACAGGTCCTGATACACGAAGCTGTCGCGGCGCAAGGCCAGCGCCGCCATCCACGGCGCGGCGTGCAGGCGGTATCGGGCCAGGCCGCCGTCGGCGCCCAGCGCGTCCACGCCTTCCACCACCGCATGCCAGCGCCGCATCGAGCCGTCGGCCTGCAGCAGGCTGACGGTGATCTCCTTGCCCAGCAAGGCCGCCACGTCCAGCTCGGCGCTGGCGGCCAGGCAATCCAGCGTCAACGAGAACAGGCGCGAGATGCCTTCACGCAGGCGCATGTGCTCGACGAGCAGCTCGGTGTCCAGCGCGGTGGTCAGGCGCAGCAGCCGCGCGTGTTGCGACAGGGTGGCGATGTTCAGCGAAGAGTAGGCCGGGGCGTTAGAAGGCAAGGCGTTCATAGGGCTAGGCGGTATTCGGTCGGCGGCGCCGACGGCGCGCGGGACGCGCCGGAAGGGACGAAAGGGCTGGCAAACATGGCCGCGCGCGATGTGGTCTTTGCGCGGATCGCGGGTATGGCGCGATCCGCGCGGACCGCTCGGGCCCGCTTGCCGCCGCTAGGGCAGCGAAATCGTCAAATGCGCCGCGCGCGGGCCCAGCTTGACGATGTCGTGATAGGGCGCCATCGCGGTCTGCATTTCGGTGTTCAGGAAGTGGCCCATGCCCAGGAACGCAAGCAGGCCCAGCAATGCGAAGAGCGCCATGATCGACCACAGCGGCACATCGCGCTTGAGCGTGTGCGCCACCTTGTCGGGCAGCGGCCAGTGCGGCGCAAAGCCGGTGCGCTTGCCGCGCAGCAGCGCGATCTCGTCTCCCAGCCGGGCCGTCAGGTATCCCAGCTTTTCCTGGCCTTCGATCAGGTACTTGCCCTGGAAGCCCAGCAGCAGGCACATGTAATAGATTTCCAGCGACTGCAGGCGCGGCGCGCCCTGCGCGCGCAGGTCCTCCAGCCGGGCGAAGAAGTTCTCGCCCGCCAGCTGTTCGCCGAACAGCGTGAGCTGCAACGGCTGAAGCATCCAGGCGTCGCGGATCGCGAAGCGGGAGTTCAGGACGGTCTCGTCCACGGCCGCGCAGAACGCGTACTTGGTGGCGTAGACGTCCTCGGCGGCGATGTCCATTTTCTTGGCGGCGCGTTCGTAGTCCGCCAGGAACTGCTGCACGCGCGCCGAGAAGGCGGCCGCGTCGGCGGGCTCCTGGCCGCGCTTGAGCAGGAACAGCATCAGGAAGCCGTCGTACATCAGGTCCAGCAATGACCTGGCGGGGCGGCTTGCGTGAAATTCTGCCGCGCGCGGCGGCAGCGTTGCGCCAGGCATCAGGGAAGGGGCGTCAGCGGTCATGGCGGTGTCGTTCCTGTCAGCGGGTCACTGCGATCAAATCCAGCTTGAGTTCGGGAATGCCGGCGGGCGCATAGATGGCGATGCTGCGCGCCTGCAGCATGCGGTCATACAGCGAGCCCCGCGTCTGCAGGGCGAAATAGACGGCGCCCGGCTTGACGGGCACGGCGGGCGGCACCTGCGGCGTGTAGGCGAGCGGCACGCCGGGCATGGCGGACAGCACCAGCTTGTCCACGTCTTCGGGCGCGCCCACCTTGAAGCGCATGGGCACGCTCTCCGACAGCTCGGCGGCGGGCATCGCGGCCTGCACGGCCAGATAAAGCGACGTGGTCTCGTCCAGCTTTTCCGAATCGAGCCGTCCCATGTGGAACGAGGGACGCAGCTCTTCGAGCATGATGGAGAAGTAGCGGGTCGAGATCACGGTTTCGAGCAGGTCGCGCAGGATCTCGTCCATGCGGGCGAACGCCGGGCCGGGGGCATCGTGGCGATACACGGGCAGATCGGCCAGCGTATGCACCTTGGAGAAGGTCATCAGCGCGCCTGCCAGCCGCGCCAGCTCCTGGAAGAGGCGTTCGGGATGCAGTTGCGGGTGATGGAACAGGTGCGACAGCGTGGCGTAGGCTTCGTTGGCCGTGTGCAGCAGCCAGAACGAGGCGACGTCGCCCGAGCGGAACTCGATGATGTTCTTGCTGGGCTCGCGATGAAAGCCATAGAGCGCGTTGACCTTGGCCTGCAAGGCGTCGAGCAGCCGGCGCAGTTGTTCGTGCAGCGCGCCCGAGGCCGTGAGCGACAGGCTGGGGGCGATGAAGGTGGTGTCCAGTTCGTAGCCCGCGCTGGCGGTGCGCCGTACGCGCGCGACGGGGATCGCCAGCAGCTCATCGCGCGGCTCCAATTCGGAAATCAGGCGCACGTCCTTGCGCAGGAACGCCAGCTCGGCGGACGCGGCGCCCGTGTAGAGATCGGGCGCGGGCGCATTGTCATGCGTGTAGCGCGTGTCGAAGCTGCCCGTGGTCTGTGCGTCGCGGTAGTTGCCGCCGATCGCCTTCAGCGGATGGATCGCCAGATAGAACACGGCTTCGCTCACGCCGTCCAGCGCCGTCAGGGCAACGGGCGGGGGCAGCTCATCGCCATGCGGCGCGCTGTAGAGTTCGCCATCGGGAAACACCGCGCTCATTTCGGTGGCGCGCAACATGCCGTTGGCGAGCGCGGCGGCATCGAAGCGCGCCGAACGCAGACCCCACGCATAGGGATGCAGCGCTCGGGCCATCTCGGCCAGCCGGTCTTCGTGATAGGCATCCTGCCGCTGGAAATGCTGCGGCCGCAGGAACAAACCTTCGCCCCAAAGGACTTTGGCTGAGTAACTCAAAATAAGCGCTCCCTCTTGCTTCTTTCCTGGTTCTATATGGCTATATAGATGAAAGGGTTGGACGAACGGCGCGCGGCCGCGATGCGCGTCAACCCGGACACTGCACGCCGGACAGGCGCGACGGATCGTAGGCGGGCATGCCCGCCGGCAGCGTGAGGCTGCCCGTGGCCACCGTCAACGCGCAAGCGTGCGCGCCCAATACGATGCCGTCGTCTTCCACGCTTTCAACCTTGAATACGTACTTCCATCGCATGGGCGCGGGGGCGTAGAACAGCCCGGCGACTGCGATGTAGTCAGCTTGCTTGGGGACTTTTTCGACGGTTTCGTATCGCTGTCCCGGCGTGAGCGTGAGCTCGCGCGAACCCAGCATCGATTCCCCCAGCGCCGCTTTCTCCCCGGCAGTGTCTATCAATTGCGTGAGCGGCGCACGCTGGAATTGCTCAGGATTCTTCAGGTAGTATATTTTTGTAACTACCGCCATCGGCTGGCCAGCGCCGGCATTCAAATTTTCTCCGGCGTGAATCGCCAATTTCACTTCCACAGGCGCGTTTTCGGGCTTTTTCAGGCCCGCCATCTCGATCGCATTCCCCGTCAAACCGGCGACCGCGCCAATGGCCGAAACGGCCGCACATCCAGTGATGGCGGTGCTTGCAAGCGCGCATGCCAGGGCCGTGAACAAACGTGATAAATGGATATGTTTGGACATGGCTCTTTATACCGGAAGTGTGTGAAGCAATACAGATCGCGGCATGATGCGTGCAAATTGGCGGCAAGTAACATGAAGACACTCGCTGTAGCTTTGCACTAACAAAAGGTTGTTGAAATACGGCCCCTAGTTACAACCCCGCTAGGTGCTTAAAAAATGCCCTTTTCCCGCCTCGTTGTTATCGCAGGTGTCGTTGCATTGATGGCCGGTTGCGCCTCCGTCAAGCCGCAGTCGGAAGCCGAATACGAAAAGTCCCTGGCCGCCGCGCAAAAGACGCTGGAGCAAAAGAGCGCCGACCAGGCTGTCGCGCAGTTCGAGGAGATCGCCCAGCGCAATCCGTCCAAGGGCGAGCCGTGGTCCTACATCGCGAAGATCCGCTTCGACCAGCAGAAATACGGCCAGGCGATCGTCGCCGCCGATGAAACCCTGAGCCGCGATCCGGATGACTTCGTGGCCAAGACGGTGCGTGCCGTCGGGGGCCTGCGCGTGGCCATGCAGTCGCTGGCCGACCTGCGCGCCGACGCGCTGCTGGCCGGCAACGCCCGCGCGGACGCCGTGGCGCTGGCTGCGTCGATGCGCGAAACCCTCGGCCAGGACGTGTTGTTCCCCGAAGGCAAGCGACCGCAACGTCCGCGCCAACCGCGCAAGGTCGAGCCGGTGGCCGCCACCCCGGCCCCGTCCGCGTCGCCGGCTGCTTCCGCCTCGCCGGCCACGTCCGCCACGCCGGCGCCGTCCGCAGCCCCGTCTTCCCCGCAGCAACCCGCCAACCCGCCTGCCCAGCCGCCCAACCGCGCGCCGAATCCGTTCGGCGACCTGCTGACCAAGTGATACCTCCGGGAGCGCGCGGCCCACGGCGGCGCCCCTGACCGACAGACAAGATCCTTTGCACGGAGCCTGCCATGGCCAAGAAAGAAAGCGTTCAGAAACGACTGCAGAAAGTCCGTCCGCCGCGCGTTCAGCTCACGTATGACGTGGAGAAGGGCGACGCCATCGAACAGAAGGAACTTCCCTTCGTGGTCGGCGTGGTGGGCGACTTTTCGGCGCAGTCCGAAGCAGAGCTGCCCCGCCTGAAGGACCGCAAGTTCGTCAACATCGATGTCGACAACTTCGACGACGTGATGCGCGGGCTGGAGCCGCGCGCGGCGTATCGGGTGAAGAACCGCCTGACCGATGAGGGCGGCACCTTCGGCGTCGATCTCAAATTCCGTTCCATCGAGGACTTTCGTCCCGAAGCCGTGGTGCAGCAGGTGGATCCGCTGCGCGAGCTGCTGGACATCCGTACCAAGCTGGCCGATCTGCGCAACAAGCTTGCCGGCAACGACAAGCTCGAAGACCTGCTGGGCGAAGTGCTGACCAGCACCGAAAAGCTGCAACAGCTGACCAGCGAGACCGACAAGGGAGGCCGCAATGAGTAATTCCGCCGCCGCGCAAAACGCCGCCGCCACCGCCGACGCCACGCAGACGCAGAGCGGGCTGCTGGACCAGATCGTCGAGCAGAGCCGTGTCGCCAAATCCACCGCCGAGCACGACCGCGCCAAGGACATCATTGGCGAGCTGGTGCGCGAAGTGATGAAAGGCACCGTCGTGGTGTCCGACAACCTGTCGGCCATGCTGGACGCGCGCGTCGCCGAACTGGACCGCCTGATCTCGGCCCAGCTCAGCGAAGTGATGCACGCGCCCGAGTTCCAGAAGCTGGAAAGCACCTGGCGCGGCCTGCACTACCTGTGCCAGGAAACCGACACCAGCCCGATGCTGAAGATCAAGGTGCTCAACACCACCAAGCGCGACCTGGTGCGCGATTTCCAGACGGCGATCGACTTCGACCAGAGCCTGATGTTCAAGAAGGTGTACGAAGAGGAATTCGGCACGTTCGGCGGCGCCCCGTTCGGCGCGCTGCTGGGCAACTTCGAGATCACGCGCCAGCCGGAGGACATGTACTTCATCGAACAGATGTCGCACGTGGCCGCCGCGTCGCACGCGCCGTTCATTGCCTCGGCGTCGCCCGAGCTGCTGGGCCTGGACAGCTTTGCCGACCTGGGACGCCCGCGCGATCTGGCCAAGGTCTTCGACACGGTCGAATACACCAAGTGGCGCAGCTTCCGCGACTCGGAGGATTCGCGCTATGTCGGCCTGACGATGCCGCGCTTTCTGGGCCGCCTGCCGTACGACCCGGTGGAGGGCACGACGGTCGAAGGCTTCAACTTCGTCGAGGACGTGGACGGCACCGACCATTCCAAGTACCTGTGGTGCAACGCCGCGTGG
The DNA here is from genome assembly GCF_900156745.1 of Achromobacter sp. MFA1 R4. Taxonomy (NCBI): domain Bacteria; kingdom Pseudomonadati; phylum Pseudomonadota; class Betaproteobacteria; order Burkholderiales; family Alcaligenaceae; genus Achromobacter; species Achromobacter sp. MFA1 R4. Next base: position 2,944,953 of record NZ_LT707065.1, read on the forward strand.
GCCTTCGGCGCGCGCCTGACGGCGGCATTCGCCGACTTCGGCTGGTGCGCGGCGATCCGCGGCGTGGAGGGCGGCGGCCTGGTCGAGAACCTGCCCACGCACACGTTCAAGACGGACGACGGCGAAATCGCGCTCAAGTGCCCGACCGAAATCGCCATCACCGACCGCCGCGAAAAGGAACTGAGCGACCAGGGCCTGATCCCGCTGGTGCATTGCAAGAACTCGGACTACGCAGCCTTCTTTGGCGCCCAGTCCGTGCAGAAGGCCAAGAAGTACAACACGGACAGCGCCAACGCCAACGCGGTGTTGTCGGCGCAGCTGCAATACATCTTCTCGGTGTCGCGCGTGGCGCACTACCTGAAGGCGATGATGCGCGACAAGATCGGCAGCTTCGCGTCTGCGCAGTCCGTAGAGAGTTTCCTGAATCGCTGGGTGTCGCAGTATGTGCTGCTGGACGACAACGCGACGCAGGAACAGAAGGCGCAGTTCCCGCTGCGCGAAGCTTCGGTGCAAGTGGCCGAGGTGCCCGGTCGTCCTGGCGTCTTCCGCGCCGTGGCGTTCCTGCGGCCGCATTTCCAGCTTGACGAACTCTCGATTTCCTTGCGCCTGGTCGCCGAACTGCCGGCCCAGGCCCAGAAATCCTGAGCGTCATTGCACTGACAACTCATCCATTGAAAGAGGTTATCAACAATGAAGGACATCTACGTCAAGTTCGGCAATCCGGCGCTCAAGGGCGAGTCGCAAGACAAGGACCACCCGGACTGGATCGAAGTCAGCTCGTGGCGCCACGAGATCATCCAGCCGCGTTCGGCCACCGCTTCGACCTCGGGCGGCCACACCGCCGAGCGCACCGAACATGGGGAAATGATCTTCACCAAGGACCTGGACGTTGTCAGCCCGCTGCTGTATCAGCACGCCTCGGGCGGCACCACGTTCGATGAAGTCACCATCGATTTCCTGCGCGCCGACGGCGAGGGCAACCGCGTCAAGTACCTGGAAATCAAGCTGAAGTACGTGATCATCGCGCGCGTGGCGCCGGAAGTGGTGGCCGAAGGCCTGCCGCACGAGACCTTCTCGCTGAAGTACGCCGCCGTGCAGTGGAAGTACACGCAGCAGAAGGTGGGCGGCAACCAGGGCGGCAACGCCCAGGGCGCCTGGAGCCTGACCAAGAACGACAAGACCTACTCGGTCTGATCGCGCCCGCTGGCAGGAACACCGCGGCCCGGCGTGGCCGCGGCCCTGCCACGTCGCTGTGTTTGTTTTCGAGGCCCCGATGAAAGGATTCGAACCGAGTCTCTTCGACAAGCTGTTCGAAGCAGAGGGCCAGTCGCCCTATGCGCTGCGGCGCTTGTCGATCGAGGAAATGAAAGAGACGGTGGCGCGCGACATCGAGGCCCTGTTGAACACCCGCATGGTGTTCACCGCGGAAGATCTGCGGCGCTACCCGAACTGCCAGCGTTCGCTGCTGACGTACGGGCTGTCGGACTTCTCCGGGCTGAGCCTGGCGAGCCACTACGACCGCGAGTTCATCTGCCGGTCGCTCGAACAGGCGATCGCGCGGCACGAGCCGCGGCTGACGCACGTGCGGGTGATGCTGCAGGTCGACGGCCGCGCGACGTCGGTGCTGTACTTCGCGATCACGGCGATGCTGGACGTGGGGCCCGCCCACGAGCCCGTGACCTTTGACGCGACGTTGCAGCCATCGACCCTGCAGTACTCCGTGACCAAGGGCTGGGCCAAGAGCCCGGCCACGGTCTGACGCATCGAACCGCGGTGCAGGTGCCCCGGCGCGCCGGACAGGAAGACATCAATGGAAGAACTGCTGCCCTATTACGAGCGCGAACTTGGCTTTCTGCGCACGTCGTCGCGCGACTTCGCCGAGCGCTATCCGAAGATCGCCGCGCGGCTGGGGCTGTCGGGCGAGACCTGCGAAGATCCGCACGTCGAACGCATGATCGAGTCGTTCGCGTTGCTGAGCGCCCGCATCAACAAGAAGCTGGACGACGACTACCCCGAATTCACCGAAGCGCTGTTCGAGGTGATGTACCCGCATTACCTGCGGCCGTTTCCCTCTTGCAGTGTGGCGCAGTTCGACCTGGGCGGCGCGGGGGCGCAGTTGACCGCGCCCGTGCGCATCGGCCGCGGCACCGAGCTGAAATCCCATCCGGTGCGCGGCGTGGCGTGCCGTTTCCGCACGGCGTATGAGGTCGCGCTGGCGCCCGTGGAGGTGCAGCGCGCGGGGTTCGTGTCCAGCGCCACGGCGCCGGCCACGGCCAAGCTGCCCGCCGGCGTCACCGCCCGCTTCTCGGTCACGCTGGGGTGCCAGGGCGAGAACCAGCACTTCGGCATGCTGGGCATCGACCGGCTGCGCGTCTACCTGCACGGTGAACCGTCGTTCGTGGCGGCGCTGCGCGACGCCTTGTTCCTGCGCGCGGCCGCGGCGTATGTGGAGTGGCAGCCGGGGCGCTGGGACCGTTTGCCCGCGATTCCGCTGGCGCAGGTCGGACTGGCCGAGGAAGACGCGCTGATCGACTTTCCGGCCAGCTCGCATCCGGCGTATCGCCTGCTGGCCGAGTACTTCGTCTTTTCCGAAAAATTCAATTTCGTCGACATCGACCTGGCGGCCCTGCGCCCCTATCTGGGCACCGTGCGGCAATTCACGCTGCATCTGCCGGTAAGCGGGGTGCGCGCCGATTCCAACACGGCGCGGCTGCTGGAGTCGACGTCGGCGGACAATCTGCGGCTGGGCTGCACGCCGGTGGTGAACCTGTTTCCCCAGCGCGCCGACCCCATCCGCGTGACGCATGCGGCGGCGTCCTATCCGGTGGTGGCCGATGCGCGGCGTGCCTATGGCTACGAGGTCTATTCCATCGACCGCGTGCGCCAGGTGCGGCAGAACGCGCAGGGCGACGCGGTGGTGGATTTCCGGCCGTTCTACTCGCTGCATCACGGCGAGTCGCCGGAGTCCGCCGGCCATTACTGGACGATGCGGCGCGATGCCGCGATGGCCCAGCGCAGCCCGGGATACGAAACCGAGATATCGATCGTGGATATCGATTTCGATCCGTCGGTGCCGCAGACCGAAACCCTGAGCCTGGACCTGACCTGCACCAATCGCGATCTGCCGTCGCACATCGCCGTGGGGCAATCGGGCGGCGACCTGTTCCTGGAAGGCGGGACGGTGGCGCGCGCCATCCGGATGCTGCGCCGGCCGACGCATTCGCACCGATTCCAGCAGGGGCGCGCGGCGCACTGGCGGCTGATTTCCCATCTGGCCCTGAACCATCTGTCCCTGGTGCAGAGCGGCCTGCCGGCCTTGAAGGAAACGCTGCGCCTGTACGACCTGTCGGGCTCGGCGGTGGCGGCGCGACAGATAGAAGGCCTGGTCGGCCTGGACTACAAGCCGGCCACGCACTGGATGCCCGGCGAGCCCTTCGCGACGTTCGTGCGCGGCATCGAGATCCGGCTGACCGTCAACGAAGACCACTTCGTGGGCACGAGCCTGCATGCGTTCGTGGCCGTCATCAACCGCTTCTTCGGCCTGTACGTGCACGCCAACAGTTTCGTGCAATTGGTCGTGTTGTCGCGCCGCGGCGCGGAGGAATTACTACGATGCCCCCCATGCAACGGCGACGCCATCCTAGCGTGATGGACGCGCTGCTGGCAGAGCCGCAGCGCTTCAAGTTTTTCCAGGCGGTGCGCCTGCTGGAGCAGTGCTTTGCGCGGCAGGAGCGCGGCGCGACGCGCCACACGGTGCCCGTGCATCTGCGCTTTCCCAATGCGCCCGGGCTGGGCTTTCCGCCCAGCGAAATCGTCGACGCGGTGGCGTATGACAAGCATGGCGAGGTGCTGGCCGACGAAGCGGCGCGCCAGGCCGCCGTGGCCGAAGGCCGGCTGGGCCGCGTGGACGTGACGCCGGCGTTCTTCGGGCTGCTGGGCGGGCAGGGCGCGCTGCCGCTGCACTATTCGGAAATGCTGGCGAACCGGGAGAGCCTGCGGCGCGACCGGGGCGCGCGCGCCTTCTTCGACATTTTCTCGAACCGGGCGGCCGCGTTGTTCTACGCCGCCTGGAAGAAGTACCGCATGCCGTTGCGGCATGAGACCGACCAGGACCATCATTTCCTGCCGCTGTTGCTGGCCTTGGGCGGCATCGGCCACCCGGCGCTGCGCGACCGGCTGCACAACGGCGCGGGCAGGGTGTTCGATGAGTCCGTTGCCCACTACGCCGCGGCCGCGCGCCAGCGGCCGGTGTCGGCGCCGTTCCTGCAGCGCGTGCTGCAGGACTACTTCGGCGTGCCGCTGCGGGTGGAACAGTTCGTGGGCCGCTGGTATGACGTGCCGCCGCAGAACCGCACGCGGCTCGGACAGCCGGGCGCCGTGCTGGGCGTGTCCGCGCTGGCGGGCGATCGCATCTGGCAGCGCGATCTGCGCATCCGGCTGTGGATCGGCCCCTTGGCGCGCCAGGCCTATACCGACTTCCTGCCGGGCGGCGAGCGCGCGCGGGCGCTGGAGAAGCTGTTGACGATGTTCGGCGGCATGACCTTCGAGTACGAGGTGCGGCTGGTGCTGGCGCGCGAGAGCGTCACGCCGTGCCGGCTAGGCGAAGGCGGCGAGGTCCGCCTGGGCTGGAATTCCTTTTTATGCACCGAGCCGGCGCGCGAGGACCGCGACGACGCCAGCTACGAACTGCACACCATTCACTGACCTCATCACACCATAGAGATCCATGGGCACTCCGCTGAAGACCTTGATCGGGAAGTTGAACCAGACCTGTCGCCAGGCCGCCGAGCGCGCGGCCAGCCTGTGCATGGCCCAAGGCCATTACGAAGTGGATCTGGAGCATCTGTTCCTGGCGCTCCTGGAAAAGCCGGCCAGCGATGTGAGCATCATTGCGCGGCGTTGTCACATCCAGACCGATGCGCTGGAAGCCGACCTGAAGGCCGAGATCGGCCGCTTCAGGAACGGCAATACGCGCACGCCCGTGTTTTCGGCGCACCTGCCCAAGCTGTTCGAGCACGCCTGGCTGATCGCGTCGCTGGATACGCAGACGACCCGCATCCGCTCCGGGCACCTGTTGCTGGCGCTGCTGACGGAGCCCGACCTGGCGCAACTGGCGCAGCGGGGCTCGTCCCTGTTCGAGTCGTTCCGGCTGGACGAGCTCAAGCACGATTTCGCCGCCCTGACGCAGGGGTCGGAAGAGGCGGGCCAGGCCGTGGACTTTGCCGAAGGCGCGGCGCAGGAAGGCCAGACCGGCCAGCCCGCGCCGGCGTTGTCGCAGACGCCCGCCCTGGACCAGTACACCACCAACCTCACCGAGCGCGCGCGTGACGGCAAGATCGACCCGGTGATCGGCCGGGACGCCGAGATCCGCCAGATGATCGACATCCTGACGCGGCGGCGGCAGAACAACCCCATCCTGACCGGCGAGGCGGGCGTGGGCAAGACCGCGGTGGTCGAGGGGCTGGCGCTGCGGATCGTGGCGGAGGATGTGCCGCCGGCCCTGGCCGGCGTGACGCTGCGGGTGCTGGACATGGGCCTGCTGCAGGCGGGCGCCAGCGTCAAGGGCGAGTTCGAGAACCGCCTGAAGAATGTGATCGACGAGGTCAAGAAGAGCGCCTCGCCGATCATCCTGTTCATCGACGAGGCGCACACGATGATCGGCGCGGGCGGGCAGGCGGGGCAGAACGATGCCGCCAATCTGCTCAAGCCCGCCCTGGCGCGCGGCGAGCTGCGCACCATCGCCGCCACGACCTGGAGCGAATACAAGAAGTACTTCGAGAAGGATGCCGCGCTGGCGCGCCGCTTCCAGGTCGTCAAGGTCGAGGAGCCGGACGAGGCGCTGGCGGCGTCGATGCTGCGCGGCATGGCGCCGCTGATGGAGCGCCATTTCGGCGTGCGCATCCTGGACGAGGCCATCGTGGCCGCGGCGAAGCTGTCGCATCGCTATATCACCGGCCGTCAGCTTCCGGACAAGGCCGTCAGCGTGCTGGACACGGCCTGCGCGCGCGTGGCGCTGGGCCGCAGCGCCACGCCGGCGCTGATCGACGATGCGCGCCATCGCCTGACGCGGCTGCGCACGGAGCAGGAGGCGCTGCGGCGCGAAGCCGCCACCGGGGCGCCGCAGGCGCGGCTGGCCGAGCTGGACGCGGAGATCGCCGCGGTGGAGGCGACGCTGGCCGAGGCGCAGGCCCGGCACGCGGCCGAGACCGGACTGGTCGAACGCATCCATGCCCTGCGGGCCGAACTGGAAGCGGCGAGCCCGGAGACGCAGGGCCAGGATTCGCCGGCTCCGCAGGCGCCCGCGCCCGCCGCGAGCCGGCGCAAGGCGGCCTCCGCGCCGCTCGCTCTCACGCCCGGGCAGCAGCGCCTGGCCGGCCTGATGGACGAATTGCGCGCCCTGCAAGGGGAGCAGCCCCTGGTGCCCGCCTGCGTGGACGCCCAGGTCGTGGCCGAAATCATTGCGGCGTGGACCGGCATTCCGCTGGGCCGCATGGTGAACGACGAGATCCGCACCGTGCTGCAACTGCAGCCCATGCTGGCCGAGCGTGTGATCGGGCAGGACCACGCGCTGCATGCCATCGCGCAGCGCGTGCGCACGGCCCGCGCCGGCCTGGAAGACCCGGACAAGCCCAAGGGCGTGTTCCTGTTCGTGGGCCCGTCGGGCGTCGGCAAGACCGAGACGGCGCTGGCGCTGGCGGACATCCTGTACGGCGGCGAGCGCAAGCTGGTCACCATCAACATGAGCGAATACCAGGAGGCCCACAGCATTTCCGGCCTGAAGGGATCGCCGCCCGGCTACGTCGGCTATGGCGAGGGCGGGGTGCTGACCGAGGCGGTGCGCCGCCAGCCCTACAGCGTGGTGCTGCTGGATGAAATCGAAAAGGCGCACCCCGATGTGCTGGAGCTGTTCTTCCAGGTGTTCGACAAGGGGGTGATGGACGACGCGGAAGGACGCGAGATCGATTTCCGCAACACGCTGATCATCCTGACGTCCAACGTGGGGTCCAGCGCCATCATGCAGGCCTGCCTGAACAAGCCGGCCAGCGAGCGCCCATCGCCCGAGCAACTGTCGGCGCTGCTGGCGCCGCAGCTGTACAAGGCGTTCAAGCCCGCATTCCTGGGGCGCATGAAGACCATTCCGTACTACCCGGTGGACGACGACGCGCTGGCGCACATCATCGGCCTGAAGCTCGGACGCATCGCCCGCCGCGTCCAGGCCACGCACCGCGCGGTGTTCGAATGGGACGAGGGCCTGGTGGACGCCGTGCTGGCCCGCTGCACCGAAGTGGATACCGGCGCGCGCAACGTGGACCACATCCTGAACGGAACGCTGCTGCCGGAGATTGCCGAGCACGTCCTGAGTCGCATGGCGCAGGGTGAGCCCATCGCCAGGATCCGTGTGAGCGCGGGCAAGAACGGCGAGTTCCGGTTCCGGATGAGCTGACCAGGAGAAATGCAGTCATGGCCCTAGAACTCGCCGCCGCCAGTCTGCTGGGTGCAGGCTTTACGCAGGCCGATCGCCTGTTGGACCTGACGACGCCGCTCGGGCAGGACAAGCTGCTGGCGGAGCGGTTGCAAGGCACGGAGCAGCTGAGCGACGGCGGCTTCGTGCTGCACGTGGATGCGCTGTCGGACGATGCCCACATTCCGCTGAAGTCGCTGATCGGCCAGGCCGCGCAGGTGAAGCTGCGGACCGCCCTGGGGCCGGACGAGCACCGCGTCTGGTGCGGCCTGGTGACCGAGGCGCGGTTCGAGGGCGCCAACGGCGGCTTCGCGCGCTACCGCCTGCGCATCGAACCGTGGCTGGCGCTGCTGCGCCAGCGGCGCGACAGCTACGTATTCCAGGACCTGTCGGTGATCGACATCGTCGACAGCGTGTTTGGCGACTACCAGGGCCAGGGCGCGCTGGCGCCCCTGTGGCGCTGGGAAGTCAGGGATCGCGATGCCTACGCCAAGCGCAGCCTGACGATCCAGTACCGGGAAACCGACTTCGCGTTCGTCGAGCGCCTGCTGGCCGAAGAGGGGCTGTTCTACTGGGTCGAGCATGAAGGCGGCGAGGACGCGCCCGGCACGGCCACGATCGTCATCGCGGACCACAATGGCGCATTCGAGCCCGGCCCGCAGGACAGCATCCCGTTTCAACGCGCCGATGCCACCGAGAAGCAGGATTCCATCCAGGGCTGGCGGCAGGGCCGCGCGTGGAAAACCAATGCGGTGCGCCTGGCCACCTGGGACTACCGCGCCATGCAGGCCCGCAAGGTCAGCGCCCAGGTCGAAGACAAGTTCGCCAATGCGATGGAACTGGCCGATTCGGACTACCCCGGACAGTACCTGTTCGAGGACGGCGCGCAAGGCGAGCGCCTGGCGCACAACGCGCTGGCGGCGCAACGCGTGCGCCAATCGCTGTACGAAGGCGAAGGCACCGCCCGCACGCTGGCGCCGGGGCAGCGCTTCACGCTGACGGGCCACTGGGGGCCGTCGCAAGGGGCGGGCGCGGATTTCGTGGTGATCGGCATGCGCCACGAGGCGCGCAACAACTTCGACGAAAGCCTGGGGCAGGCCGTGGCGCAAGCCCTGGGCGCGGCGGGCGAACCTGTGGCCGGCGCATCGGCGGCCGGCGAGGCGGACTTCTACCGCAACCGCTTCGAGGCCATTGCCGCCACGCTGGAATACCGTCCCCGCACGCGGGACGGCCACGGCGCGCGCCTGCATCCCCGGCCCACGGTCCATGGCGCGCAGACCGCGCTGGTGGTGGGGACCGGCGATCCGGTCCACACCGACCGCGATCACCGCATCAAGATCCAGTTTCACTGGCAGCGCGGCAGCGCGTCCAGCAACCGCCAGGATCATCCGGCCGGCGATGACAACGCGCCGGCCAGCGAGGCCCTGGGCGCCTGGGTGCGCGTGGCCGAGCCCGTCGCCGGATCGGATTGGGGAGGCCATTTCGTGCCTCGGCTGGGGCAGGAGGTGCTGGTGCAGTTCCTGCATGGCGACATCGACCGGCCGGTCGTCGTGGGCGCGCTGTACAACGGCGCCGGCGCCGAGAACGCGGCCAACAACCAGGTCCAGGGCGGGGCGGCCAAGGCGACCGGCAACGCGCCTGCCTGGTTCGCGGGCAGCGACGCGGGGCACGCGCACAACGTGGTGATGTCGGGGTTCAAGACCCAGGCGCTTGCCACGAGTGGACAAGGCATGGGCGGCTACAACCAGCTCGTGCAGGATGACACCCCGGGCCAATCGCGGCTGACGGCGTCGACCACGCAGGCCGAGGCGCGGCTGAATCTGGGGCATCTGAAGCAGCAGCGCGACAACGAGCGGCTGTCGGACCTGGGCCATGGCGCCGAGCTGGCCACCAGCGAAGCGCTGGCGCTGCGCGCGGGGGAAGGATTGCTGATCAGCGCGGACAAGCGCGAGGACGCGGCCGGCGGCCTGCTGGACAGCGAAGAAGCCATCAAGCAGATGGAAAAGTCCATCGCGCAGGCGGGCGAGCTGTCCGCCAGCGCCGGCCGCCAGGAAGCCAATCTGCCTGGCGACGCAGACAAGACGCGCGCGCTGAACGAGCTGGATGCGGTGCGCGAGATCATCGAGGGCACCAAGGCCGAGGCAGAGGTCCGTGTCCCGGCCTACACCACGCCGCACATCCAGGTCAGCGCGCCCAGCGGAATAGGCCAGTACACGCCGCACAACGCATACACGGTGGCGGGCGCCACGCTGTGCCAGATCGCCCCGGACGTGAACTGGGCGGCGGGCGCGAACCTGTCGATGTGCGTGGCGCAAGGCGTCGTGCTGTTCACCAAGGGCCTGGGCGGCAGCGGCCGGGCGGTTGAAGAACAAGGCATCCGCCTGCATGCGGCGGGCGGACAACTGCGGCTGCAAAGCCAGAAGGCCCGCATGCGGCTGGCGGCGGAGAAGGCGGTGACGCTGGCGTCGGCGCAGGGCGCGGTGGACGTGAATGCGTCGAAGAAGGTGTTGGCGACGGCCGCCGGCGCGTACCTGCGGATCGAGGGCGGCGGCATCCAGCTGCACGCGCCCGGCAAGGTGGAACTGAAGGCGGGCGTGCATAACTGGGTGGGGCCGCAAAGCGGCGCCGGACCCGCGCAGCCGCCGCAAGGCGATCTGGAAGGCTGCGCCGCGGCGCTCGAGGACGCAGCCGGCAGCGGCGCGTTGGCGGCATGACGATGGACGCGACGCCTCGCCACCCCGAATACTGGACGGACGGCGCCGAAGCCCGCGTCGAGCGCGCCATCGCGGGCCTGCGCGCGGTCCTGGACGGTCGCGCCGACCGGCGCGTGCTGCTGTTGTGCGATTCGACGCTGGGCGATCCGCTGGCAAGGCAGATCGCCTCGGCCGGCCTGGCGCGCCGCGAGGTCGACCTGCTTTCACAAGGCGCGACCGCGCCGCCCCTGTATCTGGCCGAAGTGCCGGACGAAGTGCGGCACGAGCGCCTGGTCAACGCCAGTCTGCGGCTGGCGGTGGATGAAGCCGTGCGCCCGGCGCCGGCCGTCCGGCGGGCGAGGTCGATGTCGGCGTGGCTGGCCACCGACCTGCCACTGGGGGAAGTCGCACAGCGCCTGGTCCAGCGTGCGCGCCTGCGCGATGCGCGGGGGCGCGTGCGCATCCTGCGGTTCTGGGACCCGCGCACCACGCAATTCCAGAGCGAGCTGTACGCGGGCACGGTGCCGTCCTCCTGGATCGCGGGCGTGACGTGGATGAGCGTGGACGGGTTTGGGCAGTGGCAGGCCCTGCCGGACGCGGGCGGCCCGATGCAGACCGTCACGCCGGACTGGCCCCGGCTGGCGCGGCTGGGCCGCGTCAATGCGGTGCTGCAACGGCTGAACGCGGACGGCCTGCGCCATGGGGCGTCGGCGCTGGAACCCGTGCGGCGCGCGCTGGACGCCGCCGCGGCCTGCGGCATCGAGGATGACGATGACGCGGCGCTGTTCGCCGCCTGGCGGGTGCGCCTGGCGGCGCCGCTGGAACGCGCGCCCTCGTTCCTGGCGCTGCTGCGTGAAGTGCGCGAGGAAGGCGGCCGCCTGTATCGCGCCGCCGAGGACATGGACGATGAGGAATGGCAGGGGTTTGCGCACGAGGCGCAGGCTCGGGAGGATCTGCAAGCATGACGACTGACTACGACGCGCTGCCCTGCAAGGGCAAGTTCTGCGGCCGGCCGGGGCTGCCCATCCTGCCGATGCGGATCGCCTACGTGCCGGGCGGCAAGAACGACCTGCCCGACGGGGTGTACGTGGACCCGGAGCTGTATTACGAGACCCTGCGCCAGGGCGCGTACATGCTGCGCGCGATCACGGCGGGCTATGTCTATATCTGGGATCCGCGCCGCAGCTACGGGTGGCGCGCGTTCGCGGCGACGGCGACCGGCCAGATGAAGGAAGTCCCGGTCGACGACGACAACCGCCCGGCCGAACAGCCCACGTTCACCTGCACGCGGGAAGGCCATGGCCTGGAATCGTCGCTGATCAACGTGGAGGCGCCCGCCAACGCGTCGCGCACGGTGTGGGTGGGTTATTCACGGGTATGGTGGACGCGGGACATCCGCCGCGACCTGGCCCGCGACGACCGCTGGCGCAAGAAGATCATGGTGGAACTGGACGCCAAGGCGGTGTGGGGAGGCGGCCATCCCAAGCCCGAGACCGGCTATCGCGTGGCGGAGGACGGCGCCAACCTGGCCAAGCACGCCATTGAGTTCCGCGATGCGGCGGGCGCCGCCACCCTGTTCGGCAATACGCTGGCGCCGGCCGTGAGCGTATTCGGCGGGCAGGCCGCGGCCATGGCGGCCAAGATGCGGCAGATGACGCCCAAGGGCGGCATCGTGCTGGCGCTGCGGGATCCCGTGGGCATCCTGGCGGACGTGGCGACGTGGCGCAATAAGTGCATGGGCGAACTGGCCGAACACCATCTGGACCCGACGCGCATGCGCGAAGTGGGCGTGGCGCAAATCATCGATGGCCTGCAGAAGCAGATGGGCTCCACGGGCGATGAGATCACGCGCCTGCGCGAACGCATCGACACGGGCAAGGTCGCCAAGACGCTCAGCGACAACAAGGCTGCCATCGCCCGGATGCGCGAGAAGATCGAGGGCGCCGGCAAGGACTGGGCGTGGTGGTATGGCCGCGACACGTTCTGGCTGGCGCTCAAGGCCTATTCGTCCCAGGACGCCGCCGCCGGCGAGCGGTTGGAGGAGGACATGGCGCTGTGCGTGGACGGCGCGGGCGCGATCGAAAGCGAACACAAGGCCATCGACGATTCGCTGAAGGACGAGGACGGCTCCAGCACCTATGCGGCGATCTGGCGCGCGCTGGCGGCGAACGACGGCGAGCTGCTGGGCTTTCTGGACCGCGAGGCCAAGGGCAAGGTCATCTCCAAGCAGATATCCAGCGTGCGCCGGATGATCAAGAGCTACAACGATTGGCTCAAGGAGCGGGCGGCCAAGGGGCAATTGCCGCCGATGCGGGTGGCGACCGCGGCGATCGGCCGCTTCATGGCGACGCAATTGCTGCGGCTGACGCTGGCTGGCGATCCCATTGCCGAGCGCGTCGCCGCGCGCGTCACGCTGACGATGTCGGCGCGCATGAACATCGTGATGGCGGTGCGTACGCACACCACCACGGTGCCCCGGATGATTGCGGACATGCACCAGATCGTCTGGGAACCGGAGCGGACGTCGGTGACGGTGGGCGGTGGGAACGGCATTTATGCGAACTCGCATATGCAGTCTGGCTGGATGGGCACCCAGGCCGAGCGCTCCACGCCGGTCACGCTCAACTACATCATTCCCGAGGAAGTCGACGCGCAATTGAACGCCGCCGCCGCGGCGCGGCCGCAGCCCGGGGCCGGCGCAACGCCGCAACTGTCGCTGCCGGCGCCCCCGCCGGTGCTTGCCCTGCCCGCGCCGACCATGTCGCCGCTGGCGGGCCTGATCAAGTGGGCCAGGACCAAGGACGGCGCCAATGCGGGCGCGACGGGTGTGATGACGCTGGTGGCGCTGTATTCGTCGGTGTCGGATCTGCGCAAGGCGCAGGTCATCCATGACGCCAAGGCCGCGCGCAAGGCCTGGTTCGGCATCACCTCGGGCGTGCTGGGCGTGGGCAGCGTGGCGATCGAAGTGACGGCCGGCGCGATCGGCGCGCGGGTGGGCGCCAACACGGCCTTCACGATGAACCTGAAATTGAACATGCGCCTGACGGCCGTGCGGACGGCGGGCGCCGTGTTCGCGGCGGCGGCCACGTTCGTCGACGGGGCCAACAACGCGCTGAGCGCGATCGACCAGTACGACGTGAAGAACTACGAAGCGGGCAGCGCGTATGCGACCTCGTCCGTGTTCCTGCTGCTGTCCGGGCTGACCGGCGTCGCCACGGCGCTGGTTTCGCTGGGCGGGGCCTTCAGCGCGGCCGGCGTGGTGGCGGGCGCGGGGGGCTTTGGCAGCGCCATGGTCGGCCTGACCAGCGGCGGCACCGTGCTGCTGGGGATTCCGGTGTGGGGCTGGATTGCGCTGGGCCTGTGCCTGCTGGCGGCCGGGCTGTACTTCAAGTTCTGGGGCGACAGCGCCAAGGAAAGCGAGCTGGAGATCTGGTTCACCTGCTGCTGCATGCGCTCCGCTGCGTACACGGACGTGAAGGAACGCACCCTCTACGAAACGCGCGTGGAGGAACTGGAGGCGTTCAACCGGGCCGTGTTCGGCGTGCGCGTGACGCTGGACTGGAACGGGCTTTGGCAGGGCGAGGTGTTCGGCCGGGACCGCCTGGTGCTGGAAGTGGTGATGCCGGGCTATTCCGAGCATAGCGACTACGCGTATAACCTCAAGCTGGTCGGGCAGGGCGTCAGCGCCGTGGTGGCAAGCAAGGGGTCCGCGCGATCGCGGGACCCCGAGTTGCAGCCGCGCGGACCGTCCAATGCCCAATTAGTGCAGGGCCGTCCGCGCGAGGAAACGTGGGCCGACCGCGTGGACCAATACGTGGACAATATGCAGTCTCGTCCCGGCTGGGCGGATGCCTGGCGCTGGATACGCAAGGATCGAAGCCAGTCCATCGAGTTCACGGCCAAGCCCTGGGACGAGTCGGTGCAATTCCACGTGAGCAATGGCTGCGCGATCCTGCGCACGGAAGTGCTGGTCGATGACGATATCTTCCAGGAAGCGGTCATCAAGGTCGAATACTGGCCGGACCCGGACCGCATGCCCGACATCCGCTCGGTGCCGATGGGCGCCAACGGTTCCAACCTGGTGAAAGCAAACAACTGACGAGATGCAGGCATGAACAGCAACGAAGGGATTCAGGTCTCGGTCTATACCCGATGGCACCAGTGGTCGGTGCCCTTGGCCTTCGCGCTGGCGGCAGGCAGTTTCATGCTCGTGGTGTTCAACCGCGGACCGATGGGCCTGGCCGCCGGGCTTGCGCTGCTTGGCCTGCTCGTGCCGCCGCTGATTGCGTACAAGGGCTTTCCCACGCGCAATGCCGTCAGGGTGACGGCCGATGGGCTGGAGTTTTCGCGCCGGTCTTCCGTGGCCTTTGCCGATCTGTCCAGCTGGGGCACGGACGACTATCTCAAGCTGGTCCGCGCCGGCCTGCCGACGTTGCTCGTCAGCGCGGTGGACCTGCCCAGCCGGGAACGCCTGTTGCGCGAGTTCGAGCAGGCATTGGCGGCCTGGCAGAAGCGCCAGCCCGCGGGCACGCAGGCGGCGCGCCGTACGCATTTCTACGGCTCCACGGCCGGGCGCCTGGTGGGTTTGGGGATCACCGCCCTGGGGGCGGGGTCGGCGATCATGGCGCTGAACCTGCGCGAGCCGTCGATATCGCTGGCCATCGTCGGCGGGCTGGGGGCGTTGTTCGGATTGGCGATGCTGTTTGGCCGGCGGGGGTGACAGGCGCCGACCGGCGGCATATTGCCGCCTCGCGGCTCATTGCGCGGTGGGCGGGCGCGGCGCTCGGGAGAACACCACGCTGAGGGAACTGTTCGACGTCAGGCGCAACGTCGCGTCGGCACGAGGACGTCCCGTCGATTCCAGCGCGCGCACGGACGCCCAGATCAGGCCGACGGCCGGCGCGACAGCCGATAGGAGATCGCCGATGCCCGGGGCGGCGTTGAGCGGGGCGTGCTCCACCTCGCTGCGCATGCCTGCCTGCTTGAGCATGGCCCGGATGCGGGCGACGGCGGATTCCAGGTCGTCGATGTTTTCCAGAAAGAAGTCGTCTTTTGCGCCGCACAACCCGGCCAGCTCGTTGTCGGCCATTCGGTTGAAAAAGTAGGTGCGAGCGACTGTCATGGATGTTTTCTCCGATCGCGCGATCTTAACGTGGCCGGCGTCTGCCGGCCCCGGACGGCGCCGGCGAGGCATACAAAATGTTGCCCGTCGCCCCGGCTGCCCTTGCTAGCATGATCCACGCCGGAATGAACCGGTTTCTGGATGGACAGTGGAGGTTGCCATGAATTCAAGAACAATCAACCGGATCGCCGTGTTTGCGACGGCGGGCGTGTTGCTGGCAGGGTGCGCCACGCAACAGCAAACGAATACCGCCGTGGGAACGGGTGCGGGTGCGGCGCTGGGCGCGGGTATCGGCGCCTTGATCGGACACGGCAAGGGCGCGGCCATCGGCGCCGGCATCGGTGCGGTGGCGGGCGGCCTGGTGGGCTACAACTGGAAGGTCGTCAAGGAAGACGTGCAGAAATCCGGGGCCTCGTCGCTGGGCATCGACGTCGTGGAAATGCCCGATGGCAGCCTGAAGGTCAATATTCCGAGCGGCGTGTCGTTCGACACGGACAAGACGCAGCTCAAGCCGGCGTTGCTGCCGGTGCTGGACAGCGTGGCGCGTTCGCTGAATCAGCATCCCGAACTGCGGGCAAAGGTGGTGGGCCATACGGACAGCACCGGATCGCTGGCGCACAACCAGACCCTGTCGGTGAACCGCGCCAAGAGCGTGACGGATTACCTGGCCCGGCAGGGCGTGGCGGCGGGCCGCCTGAGCGTGGAGGGCCGTGGCCCGAACGATCCGATCGGCGACAATGCGACCGCCGAAGGGCGCGCGCTGAACCGGCGCGTGGAAATCTACCTGTACGCGGTCCGGCAGTAGGCGCGGGGCGCGTTCCTTGCTGACAGGCGGCGGGCGCGATGCGCCGCCGCCTTTTCTTTCCGGAGTCTGACATGAGCGACTTTCCTCCCGCCCGCATCGGCACCGAGACCGCCGTCGCCGCGCTCACCGGCTGGCAGGCCGTGGCCATGCGCGATGCCATCGAAAAGCGGTATCGCTTTCCCAACTTCAACGCCGCGTTCGGCTTCATGGCGCGCGTGGCGATGTTCGCGGAAAAGCTCAATCATCATCCCGAATGGACCAACGTCTATAACCGCGTCGACGTGACCCTGACCACGCACGACGCGGGCGGCGTGACCGAGCTGGACGTGCGCATGGCGCAGTTCATGGACGAGGTCGCGCAGCAGGCCGGCGCCACCGCGCCCAAGGCGCAACCCTGAATGGGGCGACCGGCTGCGGGCGACCGGTCAGCCGCCGGCTTCGTCCGCTTCGTTCGAGTCGTTCGATTCGTTCGCTTCGGCCTGCAGGTGGCCGATCAGCCGGTCTAGCATGTCGCCGAACCGGCGCTGTTCCTCGGCGCTCAGGCAGCCGAAGATCTCCTGATTGCGGCGTGCGATGAGATCGATGATGCGGCGGTAATGCGTCATGCCCTCGGGGGTCGGCGCCAGCACCACGCCGCGGCCATCGGAAGCGGAGACCGTTTTTTCCACGAGCCCGCGGTCCACCAGCGCCTGCGCCGAGCGGCTGGCCTGGCCCTTGTTCAGGTTCGCGGCGCGCGCCAGGTCATTGACCGATAGAGGCGCGTAGCGGCCGATGGCGGCGAGGCAGCGCGCTTCGCCCAGCGGGATGTCGCAGTCCTTGAGATAGGCGCGATTCGTGTCCCGGTCCGTGATCTTGTTGAGCACGTGCAGGCGGTAGGTCAGGAATCGTTCCAGGGCAGGCGTTGTCACGTCGGGCGGGCGGAGGAGGGGGCCGTGGGGGCGCAGGCCGAATAGTTTGCCACAGCGTTGTCCTCCAGGCTGGCCGCCTCGGCCTGGTCGAGGAGCGCCTTGGCTTCTTGCGCCGAGGGCAGGCGGCTGAGCAGGGACAATCCCAGTATCGACAGAAAGAGCGGCGCGCGCGATTCGCCGACGCGCGTGAGCGCCTGCGCCATGCTGGTATAGACCTGGTCCAGTTCTTCGTGGTTCATGCTTGGCCTTTCGTCGTGGCATTCGGGTTCAGGGAAACCGAGGGGTAGTAGGGCGCCAGCGCGGCGCGCAGGTCATGGGCGGCGGGCGCCATCCAGCGGCCCAGCACGTAGCCGTCCGGCCGCAGCAGATAGACGGTGCCGGGCTCGCCGCCATAGCGCTGGCGGAGCTGGCCGTGCGGGTCGGCCAGGCCGCCGTCGCCTGTGCGCAGCACCTGCAGCGGGTGCGGCGCCGCCTGGGTGGTCCGGGCCAGCGCATCCAGCGCTGCCGATAGGGCCGCGTCCGGCGCAATGGCCAGCGCAACAAAGCCCGCGCCGAAGCGGGCGGTCAGGTACTGGGGCGCGTCGCCGTCCTGCAGCAGGACATCGGGCGCGGGCTGGCCGGGCGCCGCCGCCGGTCCGGCCTGCGGAGCGCGGTCTTCCTGATTCAGCGGCGAGGTGTCGTACGAAATGGGCGCGGACTGACGCGGATTGATCAGCGACCGCACGCCTTCATCCACCAGCGCCAGCCGCAGCGCGGCCTCGCGCATGAGGCGAAAACCGTAGTCCGGCGGCGCCATGAACTCGGTGCTCTTGGCGCCGTAGGCCAGGTTCTGGCGCGTGGCGTGCACGCGTTCGATGCTGTAGCTGTCCAGCAGGCTGTCGGGCGACTGGCCCTTCAGCACCCAGGCAAGCTTCCAGGCCAGGTTGCCGGCGTCGTCCAGACCGGAGTTCAAGCCGCGCACGCCGAAGATCGGCACGAGGTGGCCGGCGTCGCCGGCGAACAGCACGCGGCCGTGGCGGTAGCTGTCCAGCGTCAGGCACTTGGCGTTGTAGATCGAAATCCAGAGCGGCTTCCAGGGCGCGGTCTCGCCGATCATGTCCAGATGGCTTTGCACGCGCGGCAGCACGTTTTCCGGCTTGACGGCCTCGTCGGGATCTTCATCGTCGCGGATCTGGTAGTCCACGCGCCATACGTTGCCGGGCTGGCGGTGCATGAGCAGGGTGGACCCCGGGTTGGAAGGCGGGTCGAACCAGGCCAGGCGTTCGACGGGCCGCTGCGACGCCTGCTCGATGTCGACGATGACGTAGCGGCCTTCGTATTGCATGCCTTCCAGCTTCAGTCCCATGGCGTCGCGCACGGTGCTGCGGCCGCCGTCGCAGGCGACCAGCCAGTCGGCGCGCACGGTCTGGCGCGTTCCGCCGGATTCGACCTCGACCGAGACGCCGTCGGGACCGGGCTGCACGCCCGTGACGCGCGCCGACCACGCCAGCGTGGCGAGGCCGGGGTGGCGCTGCATGGCCTGGTGCGCGTATTCCTCGACGTAGTACTGCTGGATGTTGACCATGGGCGCGTAGCGCTGCAGGGGATCGTGCGGCATCTGGAAGTGCAGCACTTCGCGGTCGCGGAAGTAGCTGCGCCCGCCGGTCCAGGCCAGCCCGGTGGCCATCAGCGGCCGGTCCGCGCCGATCCAGCCCAGGATTTCCTGCGAACGGCGCGACATGCAGATGGCGCGGCTGCCGCTGCAATAGCCTTCGTCGGCTTCCACGGTGAGCGAGGCGATGCCGTACTCGGCCAGCAGCGCGGCCAGGGTGAGGCCGACCGGACCGCCGCCGGCGATCAGGACGGGAACGTGCGAGGGGAGCGTCATGCTGTCTCCAGGATTTGGTTGTTTGCGCAACTATATGCCTGATAGGTTGCGTGCGCAACTATTTTCGGCGGACGTAAAAAAACCCGCAAAGCGGGTTTTTAAGGGAGGCGAGGCGGACCTCAGTTGCGCACGTTGTAGATGCGCATGGCGTGCTGCTTCTGGTTGCCATCCATCACGCGCAGCACCACGACCCTCGGGGTGAAGCCGTCAGGCAGCTTGAGCTGGCCCAGCGCGTAGTCGTAGCGGTCGACCTTCAGGGCCGGGCCTTCGGGCGTGACCGTGGCGGCGCGCCCGTTGGGATAGGAGCCTTCGATGGCGAAGGTCAGCGTGCCGTTGAAGGGCGCGCCCTCGCGGTCTTCGCGCATGACCAGCACCTGGTAGTCCAACTGGCCGGGGGCGCGCTTGAAGGTGGCCGAGCGGATGCCCAGGTTGCCGCCGCGGGGGTCGGGCGGCATGGCGTCCTGGAACAGCACCAGTTCCTTGTTCAGGGTTTCGATCCGGGCGCGGGCCTCGGAGAGGTCGCTGGTGAGCTTTTCGTGGCCGGCCTTGTTGGCGTCGCGCTGTTGCGTGGCTTCTTCCAGCTGCGCCTGCAGGCGCTGGCGCTCCATGTTGGCGGCGCTCAGTTCAGTGTGCAGCTGTTCGGATTGTTCGACGGTCAGGCGTTGCGGACCGTAGTTGGTTTGCAGGAAGAGCACGCCGCCCGCGCCAAGCGCAATGCCAACCAGCAGCAGCACAAGCCAGCGCGGCATGCGGCGCGTGCGTTGACCCGGCTGGTACACGGAGGGCTTGAATACGGCCCGTTGCGATCTTCCAAACATCCCCATTCCTAGAAAACTTCCTGTGTGTGTGCTCGTGGGCAGGCGGCGCGCGCATGCCAAAGCGTCAGAGAATACCCCGTCAGCCGGGGGCGATGCGTGCGCAGACAAGCCTCGTTGCGCACCTTGATATTGTGAAATATGTGGACGTCAAGCGGCCCCGTCGGCCAGTTCCGCGTCCAGGTCGGCCAGCCGCTGCGGCGTTCCCACGTCGGTCCATCGGCCGGTATGACGGGCACCCCGCGCCAGATCCCGCTCCATGGCCTGCCTGAGTAGCGGCGCCAGGGGCGCTGCCTGGCCGCGCGGCACATCCATGAACAACGACGGATGGTAGACGCCGACGCCGGCAAAGGTCAAACGAGGGGTTCCCTGCGCCTGCACGCGGCCATCGGCCGTCAGGACGAAGTCGCCGGCAGGATGGTGCGCGGGGTTGTCCACCAGCAGCAGCCAGGCGCCGCCCGGCTGCGCGCGCGACGCGAGGTCATGCGCCTGGGCCGGATCCCAGTCGCACCAGATGTCGCCGTTGATGACCAGGAACGGGTCGTCACCCAGAAGGGGGAGGGCCTGCGCGATGCCGCCCGCGGTTTCCAGGGCGCGGGCTTCGGCCGAATAGCGGATGCGCACGCCCTGGGCCGCGCCATCGCCCAAGGCGCCCTCGATTTCGTGGCCCAGCCAGGCATGGTTGATGACGATGTCGCGGATGCCCGCCGCGGCCAGGCGTTCCAGATGCCAGACGATCAGCGGCTTGCCGCCGACCGGAAGCATGGGCTTGGGCAGGCGGTCGGTCAGCGGGCGCATGCGTTCGCCGCGGCCGGCGGCAAGAATCATGGCGCGCATCAGAACGTGTATCCGACGCTGACCTGGCGGTCGTCCAGGCGGTCCAGCAGCCGCAGGAGCGGCGTGAAGACGCCGTAGCGCTGCGCGACCTGGCGCACGTAGCCGTTCACCCGCGGGATGTGGGCCAGGTAGTGGGCCTTGCCGTCGCGGTGGTTCAGGCGGGCAAAAACGCCCAGGATCCGCAGGTTGCGCTGCAGGCCCATCCATTCATAGGCGCGGTGGAATTCCGCGAAATCGGCATCGACGGGCAGGCCGGCGGCGCGCGCCATTTCCCAGTATCGGATGGCCCAGTCGAGCTGCTGCGGTTCTTCCCAGGTGGTGCGGGCATCGGTCACCAGCGACGCGAGATCGTAGGTGATGGGGCCCGAGAGCGCGTCCTGGAAGTCGATGACGCCGGGATTGGGGCCGTATTGCGGCTGGTCGCAGACCATCAGGTTGGGCGAGTGGAAGTCGCGGTGCACCAGCACCTGCGGCTGTCCGCCATTGCTGGCCGACAGCAGCGCGAAGATCTTTTGCAGGGCGTTGGCGGTCTTGTCGTCCAGCGTCACGCCGTGATGCTTTTGCACGTACCACTCGGGAAAGAGCGTGAGCTCGTCGGCCAGGCGCGCGCTGTCATAGGTGCCCAGTCCGGCGGTCGAGGCCTGCTGCAGCTTGACCAGGGCGGCCAGCGCCTCGCGGTACAGCGTCTGCAGGGTGGCGTCGTCGAGCCCGGCCTGGATGCGCTGATAGTAGGTCTGCTCGCCCAGGTCGGACAGCAGCAGCAGGCCCTGGTCCAGGTCCTGGGCCAGCACCGCCGGCACGTTCAGGCCGGCGTCGGCCAGCAGCTTGTCCACGCGCAGGAACGGGCGGCAGTCCTCGTGCTGGGGCGGGGCGTCCATGACAATCAGGGTGCGCGGGCCCGCGTCCAGCCGGAAGTACCGGCGAAAGCTCGCGTCGGCCGACGCGGGGCGCAGGGTCTGCACGGCCAGGTTCAGGGCGGGAGGCAGGCCTTCCAGCCAGTTGCGCACTTGCGCCAGGCGGGGGTCGTGATCGTTTTTCAAGGAAGATCCGTGTCAGAAGGGCAATATTGCTGAAATTTGGGTCGGGCGAACTTAAGGCTGGGCGTTGTTCGCGGCTTCTCTATAATACCGGCTCGTTTCCGTCAGCATTGGCCCCGCCAGGGAGCCTTTGTCCGGCTCTCCGATGGTCAAAAAGGGCTGTTTTCATTCGTGCGCAAGGTTCCGTGGTTGATCCTCTCCGTTGTCAGCGTCGCCGCCGGAGCCGTCCAGGCTCAAGGTAGCCCGGGCGCCGCTGCTTCCGCGCCGTCGGCCACGTCAACTCCGGAATTGCGCACGTCTCCCGGCCTGCGGATGCACCGGTTGCCGGACGACAGCATTCCCGCCTTCATGGAAGCGGACAGCATCTCGGGCGATCCCGACTACGAGCTGACGCTGTCGGGCAATGCCCAGGTGCGCCGCATCGATGGCGTGATCAAGGGCGACGAGATCAATTACCGCAAGGACACCGGCGAAGTCGACGTCCGCGGCAGCGCGCGCATGATGCGCGACGGCACGCTGGTGACGGGGCCGCGCGCCAAGTTCAACGTGGACCGGTATTCCGGCGAGGTCGAAAAGCCGAACTTCTGGCTGGGCGCCACGGGCGGCTTTGCCGTGGCCGACCAAGCGGACATTTTTAGCAAGTCGCAGATGCGGCTGCACACGGTGACGTACAGCGGATGCCCGTGCCCGGAGCCCTCCTGGTACATCAAGGCCAACTCGGTCGACATCGATTTCGACGAAAACGAGGGCGTGGCCCGCGGCGGCGTGCTGTATTTCAAGGACGTGCCGATCCTGGCCTCGCCCTACATGACCTTCCCGGTCAAGCGCGAACGCAAGTCGGGCTTCCTGATCCCGACGTACGGCACGACCAGCCAGGGCGGCTTCGACATCTCGATCCCGTACTACCTGAACCTGGCGCCCAATTACGACATGACGGTGCAGCCGCGCTACTTTTCCAAGCGCGGCATGCAGCTGGGCGGTGAATTCCGTTACCTGGGGTCCAGCTACCTGGGGACCCTGAACGGCACCTACCTGCCCGATGACCACGTCACCGGCGAAGACCGCTGGATGTACTGGTGGCGCCACCAGCAGACGTTCTCCCGCGGCTTCTACGCGGATTGGGACATCGCCAAGGTCTCCGACGACAATTACTTCCGCGACATTTCGCAACTGGGCCTGAACCAGGCTTCCACGACCTACCTGCCGCAACGCGGCCGCGTGGGTTGGGCCTCCGGCTACTGGAGCGCGTTCGCCCAGGTCTACAAGTACCAGACGCTGCAGGACCCGGACGCGCCGCTGGTGCCCCCGTACGACAAGGAACCCGAGCTCTACCTGCGCGGCGCCCGCTACGACTGGGGCGGCTTCGACGTGGACTGGACCTCGACCGCCGTGCGTTTCAGCATGCCGGATTTCGGCGCCGTCGCGCGGTATCCTGACGGTGACCGCCTCCAAACGTATTTGACAGCATCCTATCCTGTTGTGCGTCCGGGCTGGTTCATCATTCCCAAGGCGGGCATCAACTACACCCATTACCAGACCAAATGGTATGGCGTGGATGCGCTGGGCCTGAACAACGGATCGGCGGTGGGGTTGCCCCGTTCGCAGTCGCGCACGCTGCCCATCATGTCCCTGGACGCGGGCCTGATTTTCGAGCGCGACACCACGCTGTTCGGCAAGTCCTCCACGCAGACGCTCGAACCGCGCCTGTATTACCTGCGCGTGCCGTATCGCGACCAGTCCACGCTGCCGGTCTATGACACCTCGTTGTCCGACTTCAGCTTCTCGCAGGCTTTTGAGGAAAACATCTACACCGGCGGCTGGGACCGCATCGCCAACGCCAACCAGCTCACGGCGGCGCTGACCACGCGCTGGCTGGACGCCAACACCGGCTTTGAGCGCATGTCGCTGGGCGTGGCCCAACGCCTGTACTTCGAGGACCAGGAGGTCACGCTGCCCGGCGAGACGCCGCGCGAGAACGTGCGTTCCGACTTCCTGGTGGGGGCCAGCGCGGCCCTGACCGACTCGTTGAACACCGACATCGCCGCCCAGTACAACCCGTACGACAACAACTGGTCGCGCGGGCTCGTCAGCGCCCGCTGGTCGCCGCAGCGTCTGACCACGGTGGCCCTGGCCTACCGTTACCAGCGCGACCCCCAGCCGGGCGTGCGCTACCAGCCGCAGGGACAGAACCAGATCAGCCTGGCGGTCCAGTGGCCGTTCAGCAAGCGCTGGTACGGCGTGGGCCGGGTGGACTATTCTTTGCGTTCGGGCCCGTCCAGCACGGTGGCCAACACGACGGAATCCCCCCGCGTGACGCAGGCCATCGCCGGCCTGGAGTACAAGGGCGACTGCTGCTGGGTGGGCCGCATGGTCTACCAGCGCTACGCCGTATCGGCGGCGGACACCAACTCCGCGCTGTTCTTCCAGCTTGAGCTCACGGGCCTGGGTTCCCTCGGAACCGACCCGATGAACCTGCTGAACAGAAGTATCCCCGGTTACACGCGCATCACGCCGCCCGTGCCTGCCGGGACCACATTTGAAAGGTATGAATGATGCGTAGGTTGCACTCTTTGCGCCGGCTCTCCGGCAATGCGCTGCTGCTGGCCCTGTGCGCCGGCCTGCCCGCCGCGCACGCGGCCGAGCAAGCCGCCCGGGGCGCGAACAGCGGCGCCAAGGCCGCTCCCGTCGCGCAGAACAAAGACGCGTCCGCGCCCAAGGGCGAGCAGTTCGTGGACGGCATCGCCGCGATCGTCGACAAGGACGTGATCACGCTGCGCGAACTGCGCGAGGCCTCCCAGCGCATCGCGAGCGAATTGAAGGCGCGCGGCATCCAGGTGCCGGACGACCAGACGCTGCAGCACCAGGTGCTGCAGCGCCTCATCATGGAGCGCGTGCAGCGCCATGAAGCCGATCGACTCGGCATCCGGGTGGACGACGCGCAGATCGATACCGCCGTCCAGGCCATCGCGTCCCGCAACAAGATCACCGTGGCCCAGTTGCGCCAGGAACTGGAAAAGGCCGGCACGTCGTGGGAGGCTTACCGCAAGTCGCTGCGCGACGAGATCCGCACGGATCGCCTGCGCCAGCGCGCGGTGGACTCGACCATCGTCATTTCGGATGCGGAAGTCGATGCCTTCCTGAAGGACCAGCGCCGCAACCCGGCGTTCGGCGCGGCGCCGCAAGCGCAGCCCCAACCGCAGCCGCAGCCCGCGCCGGAGCAGGCCGCGGTGCCCGCCGGCCCCATGCTGTATGCGCTGGCCCAGATTTTGGTGCGCGTGCCGGAAGGCTCGTCGCCCGAACAACTGGCGCTGTTGCGCAAGAAGGCCGAGGGCCTGCTGGCCCAGGCCAAGCGCGGGGACGACTTCGCCAGCCTGGCCGCCGCCTCGTCTGACGGTCCCGAGGCCCTGCAGGGCGGCGTCATGGGCGTGCGCCCGCTGGACGGTTGGCCCGACCTCTTCGTCAAGGCCATCAGCAACCTGCAGAAGGGCCAGGTCAGCCAGCTCATCCAGAGCGGCAACGGCTTTCACATCATCAAGGTGATGGACCGCGGCACCGCCCAGCCCGCGCCCGGCCGCACCGCCCGCGCCCCGGCGCCGCCGCAGCCCGCGCCGCAGCCCGCCGCGCGTCCGCAGGCGCCGCAGGGTCCCACGCAGGTGGTCCAGACCCGCGCCCGCCACATCCTGATCAAGACTTCGACCGTCATGAGCGACGACCTCGCCCGCCAGCGCCTGCAGCAGGTGCGTCAGCGCCTGGTGAACGGCGATGCCAAGTTCGAGGAAATGGCGCGCCAGTATTCGCAGGACGCCACCGCGCCGCAAGGCGGCGAACTGGGTTGGCTGAATCCTGGCGAAACCGTGCCGCCGTTCGAGGCCGCCATGAACGCCCTGCAGCCTGGCGAGATCAGCCAGCCGGTGCAGACGCCTTTCGGCTGGCACCTGATCCAGGTGGAAGAACGGCGCGACCACGATGCCACCGACGACCTGGCGCGCATGCGTGCCCGCCAGACGCTGTTCGAACGGCGTGCGCAACCCGCCTTCGAAGACTGGCTCGAGCAACTGCGCGCGCAGGCTTACGTGGACAACCGTCTCGAAAAGCAGCAGCAAATCCAGCAGAACAACCGCTAAACGCATCACGGGCTTTTCATGTCTCAGCACCAGGCGCGCAAGCGCTTCGGCCAGAACTTCCTGACCGACGACAGCGTCGTCGAGTCCATCGTCCGGGCGGTGGCGCCCGCCCGCGACGATGCCGTGGTCGAAATCGGCCCAGGCCTGTCCGCGCTGACGAGGCCGCTGCTCGAACGCCTGGATCACCTGACCGCGGTGGAAATCGACCGCGACCTGGCCGCCCGGCTGCGCAAGCAGTTCGACGCCTCGCGCCTGACGGTGGTCGAGGCCGATGCGCTGACGATCGATTTCTCGCAGTTCGGCAGCGCGCTGCGCGTGGTGGGCAACCTGCCCTACAACATTTCGAGCCCGCTGCTGTTCCACCTGATGACCTGGGCCGACCATATCCGCGACCAGCATTTCATGCTGCAGCGCGAAGTGATCGACCGCATGGTGGCCAAGCCGGGCTCCGGCGACTTCAGCCGGCTGTCTGTGATGCTGCAATCGCGCTATCGCATGCACAAGCTGTTCGACGTGCCGCCCGAGGCCTTCGATCCGCCGCCCAAGGTGGTGTCGGCCATCGTGCGCATGGTGCCGCTGCCGGCGGACCGCCTGCGGCCCATCAGCGAGCGCGCTTTTGAAACCGTGGTGGCGCGCGCGTTTTCGCAGCGCCGCAAGATGCTGCGCCGGGTGCTGGCGGACTGGGCGCCGCAGGTGCCCTGGGAAGCGCTGGATATCGCGCCGACCGCGCGCGCCGAGGACATTTCGGTGGACCGCTACATCGGCCTGTCGGATGCGCTGGTCCAGGCGGGCGTGCTGCCGCGGGACTGAACCGCCCCGTCGGATTCGCATGCACAAAGGCCCCGCGGGGCCTTTGTGCATTTCACAGATTGCATTTCACAGATTGCATTTCACAGATTGCATTTCACAGATTGCATTTCACAGCATGCGTTTCTGGGCCGCCATCCAGAGCTGCATCACGTCGCGCGCCCGATCCGCAAGCAGGCGTTCGGCGTCCGCCAGGGCCTGCTGCAGCGTGATGGGGCCGGGAGCCAGGCTGAACGCGGCGCTGATGCCGCAGGTGTGCAGGGCCTCGTAGCCTTCTCCCAGCGAACCGGCCAGCGCCACGACGGGCACCCCCGCGCGCTGCGCGATCCTGGCCACGCCGGCGGGCGTCTTGCCACGCAATGTCTGCGCGTCCATCCGGCCCTCGCCCGTGAAGACGAGGGTCGCGCCCTGCACGGCCTCGGCCAGCCCGCCGAGTTCCGCGACGATCTCCACGCCCGGCCGGAAATGCGCATTGAGGAAGGCCTTGGCGGCAAAGCCCAGTCCGCCGGCCGCGCCCGCGCCGGGCGCGTCGCGGTGATCGGCATGCAGGTGGCGCGCGCAGATGTCGGCGAAGTGGCCGAGCATCGCGTCCAGCGTCTGCACCTGTTCCGGCGTGGCGCCTTTTTGCGGGCCGAATATGTGGGACGCCCCGTGCGGACCGCACAAAGGGTTGTCGACATCGGAGGCGATGTCGATGCGGATGCGGGCCAGCCGGGGGTCCAGGCCGCGCGTGTCCAGCGAGGCAAGCTGGCCCAGCGCGCCGCCGCCGGGCGGCAGGCTGTTGCCGCCGGCATCGAGCAGGCGCACGCCCAGCGCCGTCAGCATGCCGGCGCCCGCGTCGTTGGTGGCCGAGCCGCCCAGGCCCAGAATGATGCGCGTGGCGCCCGCGTCCAGCGCGGCCCGCATCATCTCGCCGACGCCGTGGCTGCTGGCGCGCATGGGGTCGCGCTTGGACGGCGAGATCAATTCAAGCCCGGCCGCCGCGGCCATCTCGATGACGGCGGTGCCATCGTCCAGCAGGCCCCAGACGGCGTCGACCTTGTGGCCCAGCGCGTCGTTCACGGTGATCTGCTGCTCCTTGCCGCCGGTGGCCGCCAGCACGGCCTCGACGGTGCCTTCGCCGCCGTCGGCCATGGGCACGCACACGGTGTGCGCGCCGGGGAAGGCGGCCTTGACGCCGCGCGCGATGGCCGCGGCCGCATCGGGCGCGGAAACGCTTTCTTTGAACGAGTCGGGAGCGATGACGATTTTCACGGGTGTCGAGGGGCGCGTTGAAGGTCGATGTGAGCCCCATGATACCCGTGCGAACGCGGCCGGCGTACCATAGCGCTTCCGTTGTTTTTGCGAGAGTGGACCGCCATGCCTGTATTGCGCCGCACAAAAATTGTCGCCACCCTGGGACCCTCGACCTCGTCGCCCGAACGCATCGACGCGCTCATCCGCGCGGGGCTGGACGTGGCGCGGCTGAACTTCTCGCACGGCAGCGCCGACGATCATCGCGAACGCGCGCGCCTGGTGCGCGAGATTGCCGCCAGGCAGGGCCGGTTCGTCGCGATCATGGGCGATCTGCAGGGGCCCAAGATCCGCATTGCCCGCTTCACCGACAAGCTGGTCCAGCTTCAGGTGGGGCAGCCGTTCACGTTGTCGCGCGCGCATCCCAAGGATGCGGGCACCGCCAGCATCGTCGGCATCGATTACCCGGAACTCGTGACCGACTGCCGCGTGGGCGACGAACTGCTGCTCGATGACGGCCGCGTCGTGCTCGTCGTGGACCGCGTCGAGGGCGACGAGGTCCACACCACCGTCACGGTCGGCGGGCCGCTGTCCAACAACAAGGGCATCAACCGCCGCGGCGGCGGCCTGTCCGCGCCCAGCCTGACCGACAAGGACCGGGTCGACATCAAGCTGGCCGCCGAAATGGAACTGGACTACGTGGCCGTGTCCTTTCCCCGCTATGGCAGCGACATCGACGAGGCGCGCACGCTGCTGGCGGCCGCCGGCAGCCAGGCATGGATCATCGCCAAGATCGAGCGCGCCGAAGCGGTGGCCGACGACGAGGCCCTGGACGCGCTGATCCGCGCGAGCGACGGCGTGATGGTGGCGCGCGGCGACCTGGGCGTGGAAGTGGGCGACGCCGAACTGGTGGGCATCCAGAAGCGCATCATCCAGCACGCGCGCACGCTGAACAAGGTGGTCATCACCGCCACGCAGATGATGGAGTCGATGATCTCCAGCCCCATGCCGACCCGCGCGGAAGTCTCCGACGTGGCCAACGCGGTGCTGGACTACACCGACGCCGTCATGCTGTCGGCCGAGAGCGCATCGGGCCAGTATCCGGTCGAAGCCGTGCAGGCCATGGCGCGCGTGTGCCTGGGCGCGGAAAAGCACCCCACCTCGACGAAATCGCATCACCGCCTGGGCGAAACCTTCACGCGCTGCGATGAGACGATCGCGCTGGCGTCCATGTACGCGGCCAACCATTTCCCGGGCGTGAAGGCCATCATCGCGCTCACGGAAAGCGGCCATACCCCGCTGATCATGTCGCGCATCCGCTCGGGCGTGCCGATCTACTGCTACAGCCCGCACAGCCTGACGCAGAACCGCGTGGCGATGTTCCGGGGCGTGTACACGATTCCGTTCGCGCCGTCGGACTACGATCCCGCCGAGCTGTCCAACGCCGCCATCGAAGAGCTGCGCAAGCGCAATCTGGTGCAGACGGGCGACTGGGTGATCCTGACCAAGGGCGATTTCTACCGCGACAGCGGCGGCACCAATGGGATGAAGATCCTGCTGGTGGACTGAGCCGCCGCGAATCGCCCGCCCTATCCGAAGAACCAGTAGCAGACGCCGATCGCGGCCAGCACCCCGGCCAGATCGGCGATCAGCGCGCAGCCCACCGCATGGCGGGCCCGCAGGATGCCCACCGATCCGAAGTACACCGCCAGGACGTAGAACGTGGTCTCGGTGCTGCCCTGCATGACGGCGGCCAGCAGCGCGGGAAAGCTGTCCACGCCGAAATGCGTCATGGTCTCCAGCATCATCGCGCGCGCCGCGCTGCCCGAAAACGGCTTGACCAGCGCGGTCGGCAGCGCGTCGACGAAGCGCGTGTCCCAACTGGCCTGCAGCGCCAGCCAGCGGACGCCGTCCAGCAGGAAATCCAGCGCGCCGGACGCGCGCAGCACCCCCACGGCGCACAGCATCGCCACCAGATAGGGCAGC
Organism: Achromobacter sp. MFA1 R4; assembly: GCF_900156745.1. Lineage (NCBI taxonomy): Bacteria > Pseudomonadati > Pseudomonadota > Betaproteobacteria > Burkholderiales > Alcaligenaceae > Achromobacter > Achromobacter sp. MFA1 R4. Next base: position 2,974,649 of record NZ_LT707065.1, read on the forward strand.
AGGCTCCTGGCGATATCGAAGCCTTCCTTGGCGCCTTCGATGAAGGCTTCGTACACGGGCACCTTTTTCCAGGCGCCCACGACGAGAAAGGCCAGCAGGATGCCGAAGAGCGCCAGGTTGCCCATCAGCGAGGACAGCGAGGCAATGGCGGCGGCCGACATGCTGGCCAGCAGGGCCATGAAACCGCCCAGCGCCAGCGCCGCGCCGCCCAGCCAGAGCATCACGACCGGGTCCGCCAGGCGCAGGCGCTGGCAGATCGCCACCGCCAGAAAGCCGGCCAGCGTGGACGCGCTGGTGGCCAGCAGGATGGGCAGGAAGACCAGGGTGGGGTCGGGCGCGCCCTGTTGCGCGCGAAACATGAACAGCGTGACGGGCAGCAGCGTCAGCGAGGACGCATTGAGCACCAGGAAAAGGATCTGCGCATTGCTCGCGGTTTGCGGCGTGGGGTTCAGCGATTGCAGCTCGCGCATGGCGCGCAGGCCGATGGGCGTGGCGGCATTGTCCAGCCCGAGCCCGTTGGCCGCGAAGTTCAAGGTGATCAGGCCGATGGCCGGATGATTGCGCGGCACCTCCGGCATCAGCCGCGCAAACAGCGGCCCCAGCAGGCGCGCCAGCTTCTCGACCAGGCCGGCGCCTTCGGCGATGCGCAGGAATCCGAGCCACAGGGTCAGCGTGCCGAAGAGCAGCACCATCACGTCCACGGACACGCGCGCCATGTCGAACAGGCTGGCGACCATCTGGCGAAACACCTCGGGATCTCCGACGACCAGCCAGCGGTACAGCGCGGCCGCGGCGGCGGTGAGAAAGAAGCCTAGCCAGAGTTTGTTCAGCATGCGGACGAGCCCGGACAGCGGTTGAATGCGCATCTGCGCGGCGACGCCCATTGTCGCAGAGTCGGCAAGCCGCAGCTTGGCCGGGCAGCGCCAATTCTGGTACTTTGCCCCGGTACGTCCTGTCGCGAATACAAGGGGGATTCATGGATTTCAACGCCTGGCGCCGGCGCCGCATTTCGGAACCCGCATACCGCTGGGCGCGCAACGCGATGCCCGCCATGTCGGCCACCGAACGCGAAGCCATCGAAGCCGGGGACAGCTGGTGGGACGCCGATCTGTTCACCGGCAACCCCGACTGGCGCAAGCTGCTGAGCGTCCCGCCCGCCACGCTGACGCCGGACGAACAACGCTTCATCGACGGTCCCGTGCGCGAACTGTGCGCCATGCTGGATGAATGGGACATCACCTGGAACCGGCGCGACCTGCCGCCGCAGGTCTGGGAATTCCTCAAGTCGCAACGCTTCTTCGGCATGATCATTCCGCGGCGCCACGGCGGCCTGGGGTTCTCGCCCTATGCGCACTCCGAGGTGGTCCGGCGCATTTCCGCCTACTCCATCACCGCGGGCGTGACGGTCATGGTGCCCAACTCGCTGGGGCCCGGCGAGCTGCTCATGCAGTTCGGCACGCCCGCCCAGCGCGATTACTGGCTACCCCGGCTGGCCGATGGCCGCGAGGTGCCGTGTTTCGGCCTCACCAGCCCCGAAGCCGGCTCCGACGCAGCCTCCATGGTCGATACCGGCATCGTGTGCCGCCAGATCGTGGACGGCCGCGAACTCATCGGCATCCGGCTCAACTGGCACAAGCGCTACATCACGCTGGGGCCGGTGGCGACGGTGCTCGGCCTGGCGTTCAAGATGTCCGACCCCGACGGCATCCTGGGCGGCGCCAGGGAGATCGGCATCTCGGTGGCGCTGGTGCCCACCGACGCGCCGGGCGTGGAAATCGGCCGCCGGCATCTGCCGGCGATGCAGGTCTTCCAGAACGGGCCCAATTCAGGGCGCGACGTCTTCGTGCCCCTGGATGCGCTGATCGGCGGCGTCGAACGCGCCGGGCAGGGCTGGCAGATGCTGATGGGCGCGCTGGCCGCCGGGCGCGGCATTTCGCTGCCATCGCTGTCGGCCGCCGCCACGTCGATGTGCGCGCACACCACGGGCATGTACGCCCGGGTGCGCGAACAGTTCGGCATTCCGATCGGCAAGTTCGAGGGCGTGCAGGAACGGCTGGCCAGCCTGGCCGGCAACGCGTATCTGGTCGAGGCCGCGCGCCGGCTGACCTGCGCCGCGCTCAACCAGGGCGTCAAGCCCGCGGTCGTCTCGGGCATCATGAAATACCACGCCACCGAACGCATGCGGGTCTCGGTGAACGACGCCATGGACGTGCACGCCGGCCGCGCCGTCATGGACGGCCCCAGCAATTACCTGGGGGCGCTGTACCGCGCCGTGCCCATCGCCATCACGGTCGAGGGCGCCAACATCCTGACGCGCAACCTCATCATCTTCGGGCAGGGCGCCATCCGCGCCCATCCCTACCTGATGCCGGAAATCCTGGCCTTGGGCAATCCGGACGAGGAACGCGGCATCGAGGTCTTCCACGATGTCTTCTGGCGCCATCTGCGCCACGCCGGCCTGAACGCGCTGCGCGCTATCGGCCGCGCCTGGACGGGCGGCCTGCTGGCGCCCGCGCCGGCCTCCGGGCCGGTGGCCGTCCACTACCGCCGGCTTGGACGCTATGCCGCGGGCTTCGCGCTGCTGGCCGATGCCACGCTGGCCCAGTTGGGTGGCGGGCTGAAGCGCCGCGAGATGATCTCCGCGCGCCTGGGCGACATTCTGTCCGAACTCTATCTGCTGTCCGCCGTGCTCAAGCGCTGGGAAGACGAAGGCCGCAAGCACGATGACCTGCCGCTGGTGCGGTGGTGCATGGAACGCGGCTATGCAAGCATCGAACACAGCATGGACCAGGTGCTGCGCAACCTGCCGGTCAAGCTGCTGTCCTGGGGCTTGCGCGCGGCCATCCTGCCCGTGCGCCTGGCCAAGGGGCCGGGCGACGCGCTCACGCGGGAATGCGCCGAGCTGCTGCTCAAGCCGTCGCCGACCCACGCGCGCCTGGCGGCTGACCTGCAGCGCGAGCCGGGCGACGATCCGCTGGGCCTCCTGACCCGCGCGTTCGCGCTGGCCGACGCGGTGCAGCCTATCCGCGACCGCCTGCGCCAGTCCAATGTGCGCGACTGGCGCCAGGCCCATCAGCGCGGGGCGATCACGGACGCGCAGGCGGCGCAGCTCGAGGCCGCCGAAGCGACGGTGCTGCGGGTGTTGCAGGTGGATGATTTCGCGCCGCAGGAACTGACGCCGGATGCAACGACGCCGGATGCACCGATGCCGCAAGCGCGGACGCCCCAAGGCGGCGGGGCGCCGGCCGGCGGGCAGCAGGGGGAGCATCCCCCGGCCGCGCCGGAACCCGGCGACAACGTCTAGTCGTCCTGATTGGGATCCATGCCCGGAAACAGGATTTCAGTGAACCCGAACTTGCTGAAATCCTGGATGCGGGACGGATACAGGCGGCCGATCAGGTGGTCGCACTCGTGCTGCACGACCCGCGCGTGAAAGCCTTCGGCTTCCCGTTCGATCACCTGGCCGTACGGGTCGCGGCCGCTGTAGCGGATGTGGCGGTAGCGCGGCACCAGCCCGCGCAGGCCCGGCACCGACAGGCAGCCTTCCCAGCCGTCTTCCATCTCGTCCGAGAGCGGCGTGATGACCGGATTGCACAGGATGGTCTGCGGCACCGGCGGCGCGTCGGGATAGCGGTCGTTGCGGTCGAACCCGAAGATCACCAGTTGCAGGTCCACGCCGATCTGCGGCGCGGCCAGCCCCACGCCCTGCGCGGCCGCCATGGTCTCGAACATGTCGTCGATCAGGGCGTGCAGTTCCGGGGTGTCGAAGCGCTCGACCGGCGTCGCCACGCGCAGCAGCCGCGGGTCGCCCATTTTCAGGATGGGATGGATCATGGCGGGCGTCCCGGTCAGTCCTGGCGGTCTTTCTTCTGGATGAACTCGATCTTGTAGCCGTCGGGATCTTCCACGAAGGCGATGACCGTCTTGCCGTGCTTCATCGGGCCGGCCTCGCGGGTGACCTTGCCGCCGCGTTCCTTGACCTTGTCACAGGCTTCGTAGGCGTTGTCGACTTCCAGGGCGATGTGGCCGTAGCCGTTGCCCAGGTCGTATTTGTCGGTGTCCCAGTTGTGGGTCAGTTCGATGACCGCGCCGTCGGCTTCGTCCTGGTAGCCCACGAAGGCCAGCGTGAACTTGCCGTCCGGGTAGTCGTTGCGGCGCAGCAGCCGCATGCCCAGCACGTTGGTGTAGAAGTCGATGGACTTGTCGAGGTTGCCGACGCGCAGCATGGTGTGGAGCAGACGCATGGGAGGATTCCTTAAGCGGTGAGGGGTTGGGGGAACAGGGGCGCTGGGGCGCCCCGGGCCTCAGAACTGGGGCAGCGAAGCGGGATCGTGACGCCGCAGGATGGCCTTGGCGTCTTCGAAATCGGGCAGGATCTGGCCCACTTCGCGCCAGAAATCCTGACTGTGGTTCATCTCGCGCAAATGGGCAAGCTCGTGCGCAATGACGTAGTCGATGATGGCGGGCGCGAAATGGATCAGGCGCCAGTTCAGCATGATGTTGCCGTCGCTGGTGCACGAGCCCCAGCGGGTGGCGGCCGACGACAGGCGCCAGCGGCGGATCTTCAACCCGCTGACCTGCAGGAAATGCGCCAGGCGCGCGCCGAACCAGGCGCCCGCGCGCTGTTGCAGCCAGGCTTGCGCCGCGTCGCGGATGCGTCCCTGGTCGGCATGGGACGGCAGCGCCAGCCAGAGGGTGTCGCCGTCCTGCGGCGCCTCGGCGTCGCCGGACAGGCTGGCCTGGCGGCTGTCGCCGCCCACGCCGATGATGATGCGCCGGCCCAGGTAGGGCAGCTCGCCGCCGGCCTGCCAGCGGGTGTGCGCCATGGCGAGCTGCTGCTTGCGGGCGTGCCATTCGCGCAGCTTGGTCAGGATCCAGCGCGATTTCTCGCGCACCGCGTCGTCGATCTGCGTCAGCGTCACCCAGTTGGGGGCGGTGACGCGCAGGCCGTCGTCGGTGATCACGAAGCCGATGCTGCGGCGCCGCGAGCGCAACAGGACAAAACCGATGAGCTGCTGCTCGGTGGGCACCTCGCGCCAGCGCGCGCCGGGCGGCAGCGGATTGGGGCAGGGCGTGGGCACGCGCGCCGTCGCGTTGGGCGACGGCGTCAGCAGCGGTTCGCCCGCGGGCGCGGGGGCCGAGGCGGCGTCGGGAAACAGGTTGGCGGGTGGGACCGGCCGAGGGGCGCCGGGTCCGGAAGCCGGCGGCCGGGGCGCGGCCGGCGGCGTCGGCGCGGCGATCAGCGGCGGCGCGCCCGTGGGCGCGTCGTGTTCCTGCGAGTCGAACAGGAGTTCGAGCTGATCAGTGCTGGGCATACCTTTCTGGGTTGAGACGCCGCATTTCCCCTTCGATCCAGTCCTGCACCTTCTGGTTCAGTTCTTCGGGGGAGAGACCCTTGGATTCTATCGCGGGACCGATCGACAGGGTAATCAGCCCGGGCTGCTTGACGAAGGCGTTGCGCCGCCAGCATTCGCCCGCGTTGTGCGCGATGGGAATGACCGCCGCGCCGGTGCGCGACGCCAGCAGGGCGCCGCCCATCTTGAAGCGTCCTGTCTTGCCCGGCGCCACGCGCGTGCCTTCGGGAAACAGCAGCGGCCAGCGGCCTTCGTCCAGGCGGGTCTGGCCCTGTTTGACCACCTGCTCGAAGGCGTCGCGGCCCTTGGCGCGGTCGATGGCGATCATGCGCAGGAGCGCCAGGCCCCAGCCGAAGAACGGCACCATGTGCAGCTCTTTCTTGTAGACGAAGCAGACCTCGCGCGGCATGTAGGCCGGAAAGAACAGGGTTTCCCAGGCCGACTGGTGCTTGGACAGCAGCACCGCCGGGCCGTCGGGCAGGTTTTCCCAGCCCTTGACCTGCCAGCGGATGCCGCAGATGACCTTGGCGCCCCAGATGGCCAGCCGGGGCCAGCCGACCGTCAGCTTGTAGCGCCAGTGCAGCGGCAGCGGCGCCCACAGGATGCAGGCGAAGGCGTAGGGGATGACCGTGACGGACAGGAACAGGAAATACAGCAGCGAACGGAGCCGGGCCATCGGGTCACGCGTCCTGCAGCAGGGTGTCGACCACGGCCGACAGGTCGTCGCAGACGCGCGCGTTGTCGGGCAGGCCGCCCTTGGCGAGCGTCTTGGCGCCGTTGCCCGTCAGCACCAGCCAGGGCGAGCAGCCGGCCGCGGACGAGGCCTGCAGGTCGCGCAGCGAATCGCCCACCGCCGGCACGCCGGCCAGGTCGACGTCGTAGCGGTGACCGATCTGCTCGAACATGCCCGGGCGCGGCTTGCGGCAGGCGCAGTCGTCGTCGGGGCCGTGCGGGCACATGAAGATGGCGTCGATGCTACCGCCCACGGCGGCGAGCTCGCGTCGCATCTTGGTGTGGATGGCCGTCAGCGTGTCCATGTCGAAGAGGCCGCGCGCCAGGCCCGACTGGTTGGTGGCAAGCACCACTTTCCATCCGGCCTGCGTGAGCCGCGCAATGGCCTGCAGACTGCCCGGCAGGGCGATCCACTCGTCGGGCGTCTTGACGAAGGCGTCGCTGTCCTGATTGATGACGCCGTCGCGATCGAGAATGATGAGCTTCACTGTGCGAGCCTGGAAATGTCGGCGACCTGGTTCATCAGGCCATGAAGCTGGCCGAGCAGGGCCAGCCGGTTGGCGCGTACGGCGGGGTCGTCGGCCATGACCATGACGTCCGCGAAGAAGGCGTCCACGGGTTCGCGTGCCTGGGCCAGCGTGGACAGGCTGCCGGCGAAGTCGCCCGCGGCCAGTTGCGCCTCGGCCTTGGGACGCAGGGCCGCCACGGCGGCGGCCAGGGCCTTTTCAGCCGGTTCCACCAGCGCCGCGTCGTTCACCGCGCCGATCTCGCCTTCGGCCTTCTTGAGCAGGTTGCCGATGCGCTTGTTGGCGGCGGCCAGGCTGGCGGCCTCGGGCAACTGCGCAAAGGCCGCGGCGGCGCGCACGCGCTCGGCCACCTGGTGCAGCGGCGGGGTCAGCGCGATCACGGCCTCGACGGCATTGCGGTCGAAGTCGTTGATGAGCTGGTTGCGGTAGCGTTCGTAGATGAAGGCGCGGACCTCGGGGAGCGTGCCGGCCGGGATCTTGCCCTCGGGGAACGTGCCCGCGGCCAACGCCAGCAGGCCGTCCAGGCTCAGCGGACCGTCCTGGCTGATCTTCAGCCAGCCGCCCGCGGCCAGTTGTTCGAAGGCGCTGATCAGGCCCAGCGCGGCGCGGCGCAGGCCGAAGGGGTCGCGCTCGCCGGTGGGGGCCAGGCCGATCGCCCAGATGCCGACCAGCGTTTCCACGCGTTCGGCGATGAACAGCGTCGCGGCAGTCAGCGTGTCCTGCGTCACCGGCGCGTCGTAACGGTTGCGGTACTGGCTGCGCAGGGCCTCGACGACGCTGGCGGGCTCGCCGTCGCCGGCGGCGTAGTAGGCGCCCATGATGCCTTGCAGCTCGGGGAATTCGCCCACCATGTTCGAGCCCAGGTCGGCCTTGGCCAGCATGGCGGCCCGGTCGGCGGCGGATTGGTCGCCGCCGATCTGGCCGGCGATGCCGCGCGCGATGGCGCGCACGCGCTCCACGCGTTCGAGCTGGGTGCCCAGCTTGTTGTGGTAGACGATGGAGCCCAACTGCTCGACGCGCGCGGCCAGCGGCGTCTTGCGGTCGGTTTCAAAGAAGAACTGCGCGTCGGCCAGGCGGGGACGCACCACGCGCTGGTTGCCTTCGACGATGTTCACCGGATTGTCCGTGCGCATGTTGCTCACGATCAGGAAGCGGTGCGTCAGGCGGCCGGTGGCCGGATCGAACAGCGGGAAGTACTTCTGGTTCAGCCGCATGGTCAGGATCAGGCACTCCTGCGGCACTTGCAGGAACTGTTCCTCGAACTGGCCCACGTAGACCGTGGGGTGCTCGACCAGCGCGGTCACTTCGTCCAGCAGCGCGGCCACTTCGGGGTCGTCGCCCAGGGTGGCCGACAGGCGGGTCGCTTCCTGCTGCAGCTGGCGCTGGATCTCGTCGCGGCGGGTCTCGAACGAGGCCACGACGCGGCCCTTTTCGGCCAGCGTGGCGGCGTAGGCGTCGGCATCGGCGATGGACACGGCGCCCTGGCTCATGAAGCGATGGCCCAGGGTGTCGCGGCCGGCGGTCAGGCCCAGCGCCGACACCGGCACCACGTCCGCGCCGAACAGGGCGATCAGGCCGTGCGCCGGGCGCACGAACTTGACGGTGGTGACGCCGTCGGCCAACTGGTAGCGCATGACCTTGGGGATGGGCAGGCCGTCGATGGCGGCGTCGATCCCTTCCTGCAGGCCGGCGGCCAGTTGGGCGCCCGCGGCGGTGCCGCGCGCGACCAGGTAGTCCTGCTTGCCGTCGGATTCGCGGTCCAGCGTGGATACGTCGATGTTTTCCAGGCCCTTGGCGGCCAGCTTCTTCTGCAGCGCGGGCGTGGCCTTGCCGTCTTCAGTGAGGCCGATCTTCACGGGCATCAGCTTTTCGGCGTAGGCCTGGTCGGGCGCCTGGGCCAGCACGGCCGACAGGTGCACGGCCAGGCGGCGCGGCGTCGAATACGCGGTCACGGCGCAGCCGTCGGCCAGCAGGCCGTGGCGGTCCAGCGTGGCGCGCACGCCTTCGGCAAAGGCCTGGCCGAGCTTTTGCAGGGCCTTGGGCGGGAGTTCTTCGGTCAGCAGTTCGACCAGCAGCGGGCGGATGTTCGTCGTCATTTATGCAGCCTCCCCGGCGGCCTTGTCGCGGCCCAGCATGGGAAAGCCCAGTCGTTCGCGGGAATCGTAGTAGGCCTGCGCGACGGCGCGCGACAGGTTGCGGATGCGGCCGATGTAGGCGGCACGTTCGGTCACGCTGATCGCGCCGCGCGCGTCCAGCATGTTGAAGGTGTGCGCGGCCTTGAGCGCGGCCTCGTAGGCGGGCAGCGCCAGCGGCACGTCCATCAGGCGCTTGGCCTCGGCTTCGTAGTCGTTGAAATGCGAGAACAGCATCTCGGCCGACGAATGCTCGAAGTTGTAGGTGGACTGCTCGACTTCGTTCTGGTGGAACACGTCGCGGTACAGCACGCGATTGCCGTTGGCGCCTTCGGTCCAGACCAGGTCGTAGACGCTCTGCACGTCCTGCAGGTACATGGCCAGGCGTTCCAGGCCGTAGGTGATTTCACCGGTGGTGGGCGTGCAGTCCAGGCCGCCGACCTGCTGGAAGTACGTGAACTGCGTGACTTCCATGCCGTTCAGCCAGACTTCCCAGCCCAGGCCCCAGGCGCCGAGCGTGGGGTTTTCCCAGTCGTCCTCGACGAAGCGGATGTCGTGCTGCGCGGGATCGATGCCCAGCGCCTTCAGCGAACCGATGTACAGATCCAGGATTTCGGGGGGCGCGGGCTTGAGCACCACCTGATATTGGTAGTAATGCTGCAGGCGGTTGGGGTTTTCGCCGTAGCGGCCATCCTTGGGCCGGCGCGAGGGCTGCACATAGGCCGCGCGCCAGGGCTCCGGACCGATCGCGCGCAGGAACGTGGCGGTGTGCGAGGTGCCGGCGCCGACTTCCATGTCGTAGGGCTGCAGCAGGGCGCAACCCTGCTTGTCCCAGTATTCCTGGAGCGTAAGGATGATTTGCTGAAAGGTGAGCATAGGATTCTTGGAATTCGGCCGCCAGGCAAGGGCTGCCCTGCGCGTGGGAAACCTGGCATTTTAACTGGCGCCGGGCGGCGCGTCCCGAACGGGGCTAATAGGTCGGCGGGGTGACCGCGCTGACGATTTCGCTGGGGCCGTCGTGGACGTTGCGAAAGCGATGCGGAACCCGGCTGTCGAAGTAGTAGGAGTCGCCCGCCTGGAGCACCCGGGTCTTGTCGCCGACGGTGACTTCCACCGCCCCGGACAGCACCAGCCCGGCTTCCTGGGCCGGATGGCTGAAGAATTCGCCGGAGTCGGCCCCGGGCTGATAGCGCTCCTGCATCATGAGCATGGCGCGGTTGGCGAAGCGGCTGCCTATCATCCGGTAGGAAATGGCGTTGGGATTGCCGATTTCCGGCAGGTCCTCCGGCGCGTAGAAGGGCGATTCCGCCACCAGCAGCCTGCTGTTCGAGAAAAATCCCACGATGGTGGTGCCCAGGGCGTCCAGCACGGCCGCCAGGGTGTCGAGCGACGGGCTGATCTTGTCGCGCTCGATCAGCGAGATGGAGGCGTGGGACACGCCCGAGCGCTGCGCCACCTCGCGTATGCCCAAGCCGCGGCGGCGGCGTAATTCCCTGATGTCTGCGCCGATTCTCGGCATCGTGTCTCCTCCTGCGGGCCGGCCGGTCCGGCGTTCTTTCCGGATTGCAGGATACACGGGGCGGCGCTCAGTCCGGCGCTGCTTGGGGAACCCGCAGTTCGGTTATTTGGGGACGGTATGCCGGCGAGTCCAGGGGGTAGAGCGGCCTGGCCTTGTCGAAGGGCAGGCGTTCGGGGTGGTAGCCGGTCAGCCCTGGCGTCTCGGCGCAGGCACAGTCTCCCATGTCGGCAAAGGCCAGCTTGAAGTGGTAGCCGGACTTGGCCACGATCATGTCCACCGCGTCCAGATCGACGCCGGCATCCAGGTAGCAGCCGGGATCCTGCGACATGACGGCATCCTGGGTGATCAGCAGGTCGTAGCGCTCGTTGCGCAACACGGCATACGGCCCCAGCCGCAGCGTGGCGCCGCGCATGAACGCGCCGCGGTTGCGAAAGACGCCGCTGCCCAGCGCGGTGACGCGGCCCGACACCAGCATCGGCGGGCAATCCACGCTATACAGTCCGCCGGCCCGCAGTTGGACCAGAGCGCCTGCCCCGGCCTGCTCGCAGGCGCGCAGCGCGGCGGGATCCGTCACGATGGCGGCGATGCGTCCCGGGGTCAGGGCGAGCGCCCGCTGCAGCGCGTGCAGGCTGTCGCCCGGCCCGCCGGCCAGCACGCGGTCGCCGAAGTCGCCGACGATGAGTTTTCGCCCCGTGCCCGCATGGCCCGCGAGCAGCGCGTCGATGTCCGGCAGGTCGTGGACGTACGCGTCGCGCCCTTCCCACAGATCGCGGGCCAGCGCGGCGGCCAGCGTGCGGGCCTGGGCAAGCCCGTCCGCGGTGCGCGCATAGACCAGGACGGTCTGCCCCACGCCCTCGCCGTCGATGAACGGATTGACGTTGAAAAGGGAGACATCCAGCAGGGCCGCGTCTGCCTGCACGGCCGCCCGCGCCCGCGCGTGCAGCGCGGCCAACGGCCCCTGTGACGTCTCGTCGTTGCCGCGCGTCAGCATGGGCACCAGGACGCTGACGCCCGCGGGCCGTTCGCCCGTGTCCAGCATGTGCAGAAGCTGTGTGGCCACCCGCGTGCCGGTCTCGGCGGCATCCGCATGCGGGTTGGTCTTGTAGGCCGAGGCGAAATCCAGTTGGCGGAGCAGGGCGGGGACGGCGTGGGCATGCAGGTCGAACCCGGCGACGATGGGCATGTCGGGCCCGACGAGGGCGCGCAGCGCCGCGAGCAGGTCGGCTTCGGCGCTGTCCAGTCCCACGGTCTGCATGCAGCCGTGCAGGCACAGCGCGATCGCGTCGAAGCCGCCCGCCCGTGCGCCGTCCAGGACGCCTTCGCGCAGCAGGGCGTAGGCGGCGTCGTCGACCCGGCCTCCCGGCCGCGCCCGCGCCGCGAGCGTGGGGACGGTCTCGCAGCCGCGCGCCTTCAAGGTGCGCAGGATGCCGCCCAGCACCGAGTCGGCGCCGGCATTGGCCGTCAGCATGGCCCGGCCGCGTTCGATCTCGAAGGCGGACAGGGGCGTATTCACCGGGGTGAATCCGTGGGTTTCCTGGAATAGCTGCGCGACCAGGATGCGATAGCGGGCGGGCATGTCTGGGCCTCCGGCGTCGGACTGCGTGACGGGAATCTACTTCAGGCTGATGTGGGCGCGCTTGGCCGTCGCCCGTTGCTTGTCGATCTCGGCCTTGAGCTGCGCGGCGAACTCGGCGGGCGGATTGCCCACCGGCACGGCGGAAAATCCCGCCAGCTTTTCCTTCACGTCGGGCATGGCCAGCACCTGGGCGACCGCCTGGTAGATCTGCTCCACCACGGCTGGCGGGGTGTCCCGGGGCGCCACCAGCCCGAACCACGACGCATCGTTGACGTCGGGCAGGCCGGCTTCGGCGAAGGTCGGCACGTCGGGCAGCGCGTCGATGCGCTGCGGGTAGGCGACCGCCAGCGCCTTCAGGTCGCCGCTGCGGATGAACGGCAGCGAGGAAGGCAGGTTGTCGAACACCGCCGCGATCTGGCCGCCCAGCGCGTCCTGCAGCGCGGGACTGGAGCCGCGGTAGGGCACGTGCATCATCTCGGTGCCGGTGCTCAGCTTGAACAGCTCGCCCATCATGTTGGCCTCGGAACCGGTGCCGGCGGACCCGTAGGTGTAGACGTTGGGCTTTTCCTTGAGCAGCTTGATGAAGGACGCCATGTCCGTCGCCGGCACCTTCGGCCCGATGGTCAGGACGTTAGGCACCGACGCGAGCTTGGTGATCGGCGCCAGGTCGCGCGTGACGTCGTACGAGATGTTGTCGTAGACAACCGGGGTCACCGCGTGCGAGCTGACCGTGGCGATGCCCAGCGTATAGCCGTCCGGATCGGCGCGGATGACGTACTCGCTGCCGATGCGCCCCGCCGCGCCGTTGCGGTTTTCCACGACGACGGTCTGCTTCAGCAGCTTGCCCAGCGGGTCGGCGATGGTGCGGGCCAGGACGTCCGTCGTGCCGCCCGGCGGGAACGGCACGACGAGCTTGATGGGGCGCGTCGGATAGGGTTGCTGCGCCTGGACGGGCGCCGCCAGGCTTGCGCCGGCGATCGCCAGCGCGCTGATGATGATGCCAAGTTTCATTTTTTTCCCCTTGTGGACGATTCGTTGGATTGGCCGCCGGACGGTCCCGGTCCGGCGGCAGGACGGGCTCAGCCCATGCGCAGCGCGGCGGCGCGGCGGTGGCCTTCCATGCCTTCGGTGCGGCTCTGGCGTTCGGCCGGCGGCGCAACGGCAGCCACGCCTCGCGCATCCAGCCATTGGTGGGTGCAGATCTTCAGGAACGAGCCCACCCACAGGCCGCCGGTGTAGCGGCCGGCCCGCATCGTGGGCAGCGTATGGTTGGTGCCGCAGCATTTGTCGGAATACACGACGCTGGCCTGCGTGCCGATGAACAGCGATCCGTAGTTGCGCAGCTGGCCGGCCGTGGCGTGCGGATCGCGCGTATGGACCTGCAGGTGCTCGGCGGCCACGTGGTCCGAATAGGCCAGCATGGCGGCCTCGTCGGCGCACAGCACGATCTCGCCGTAGTCGGCCCAGGCGCGGGCCGCCACGGGGGCGGTGGGCAAGTCCTGGAGCTGGCGCTCCACGGCGCTCAGCGTCTCGCGGGCCAGCCGCTCGCTGGTCGTGATCAGGCCCACCCGCGTGCGCACGTCGTGCTCGGCCTGCGCCAGCAGGTCCGTCGCGATCATGTCCGCGTCGCCGCTGTCGTCCGCCACCACGAAGATCTCGCTGGGCCCGGCAAGCTGGTCGATGCCGACTTCGCCGAACACCTGGCGCTTCGCTTCGTTGACATAGGCGTTGCCGGGGCCGACGATCTTGTCCACGGCGGGAATGGATTCCGTGCCGCACGCCATGGCGGCGATGGCCTGCGCGCCGCCGACCAGGAAAATGCGGTCCGCGCCGGACAGGTGGCAGCCCGCGATCATGGCGGGGTGGGCGCCGGGCGGCAGGCAGGCGATGACCTCGTCGCAGCCGGCGACCTTGGCGGGCACGATCGTCATGACCGGCGCCGACAGGATCGGATAACGCCCGCCGGGGACATAGGCGCCGATGCGTTGCACCGGAATGACGCGATGCCCCAGGTGCAGCCCGGGCAGCGTTTCGATCTCCAGGGGCAGCACCGTGGCCAGCTGGGCCTCGGCAAAGGCCCGGACGCGTGCGATGGCGAATTCGGTGTCCTTGCGCGTCTGGTCGTCCAGGTCGGCGACGGCTTGGAGACGCGCCTCCATGGACACCTCCAGGGCCGGCGTGTCCTTGCCGTCGAATTTCAGCGAGTACTCGCGGACCGCGGCGTCGCCGCGGGCGCGGACCTGCGCGATGATTTCTCGCACCGTGTCCTCGATGGCGCTGGCGCTGTCCTCGGCGCGGGCGGCGGGGGCTTTGATGTAATTCAGATGGCGGGTGGCTGACATGAAAGGCTCTTCGTGGCTGAAGCGTTGCGGATGAAGGCCACTATAAGAGCGGCCCAGGCCGTTGTTTCACGCCGGCGCGGGGGTGGTAACTATATTGAACGGGGCGGCCCGCCGGGCGCGGGGCCGCCGTAGTCGCGCCGCGCCCGCGCAGCTCGCCGCCATGCAGGCGCCACGCGCCCCGCGGCTCGGGGACGGAGCGCTGCGGGCTGGTGAATATACTGATCGGCCCGGGGCGGCAGCGCCCGCCGCCCAATGGTCGTATGATTCCGGGTTGAGCCTGAGTCTTATATAAAACCCGGAACCCGATTCCGAGAAATTCGCGAAAAAGGAGCAGTCCCATGTCCGACCTGATCACGGTGGAAGTCACCGACGGCATCCAGATCATCACGATCAACCGTCCCGAGGCCAAGAACGCCATCAACCTGGAAACCGCCGTGGCCATGGCCGCCGCGCTGGACCAGCTGGACAGCCGTGACGATGTGCGCATCGGCATCCTGACCGGGGGCGGCGGCACGTTCTCGTCGGGCATGGACCTGAAGGCGTTCGCCGCGTCGGGCCAGCGCCCCTACGTGGACGGCCGCGGCTTCGCCGGCCTGAACGAGCGTCCCCCCAAGAAGCCGCTGATCGCGGCGGTTGAAGGCTATGCCCTGGCCGGCGGCTGCGAAATGGCCCTGGCCTCCGACCTGATCGTGGCCGCCAGCAACGCCAAGTTCGGCCTGCCCGAAGTCAAGCGCGGCCTGGTGGCCGGCGCCGGCGGCCTGCTGCGCCTGCCGCGCCGCCTGCCGTACCACATCGCCATGGAAGTCATCCTGACCGGCGAAATGCTGAGCGCCGAGCGCGCCCACGCCTTCGGCCTGGTCAACCGCCTGACCGAGCCCGGCGGCGCCCTGGCCGGCGCGCTGGAACTGGCCCGCGCCATCGTCGAGAACGGCCCCCTGGCTGTCCAGACCGCCAAGAGCATCGTCGCGCAGGCGGGCGACTGGGACCAGGAAGGCATGTTCGACCGCCAGCGTCCGCTCATCGCGCACATTTTCACGTCGGCCGACGCCAAGGAAGGCGCCACCGCCTTTGCCGAAAAGCGCAAGCCCGTGTGGCAAGGCAAGTGAATTGAATTCGAAGCGCCACGCCGCAGCGCCGGAACCTGTCCCCGGCAACCCCATTTGCCTTCAGGCGGGGCCACGGCAAAAATAGCGTTTACCTCGCGCGGCGGGCCGCCAACGCCCGCCGCGCTTTCACGTTTTCCCTCCAGACCTGCAAATCGCCATGTCCGTCATCATTAAAGAAGAAGACTTCATCCAGTCGATCGCCGACGGGATCCAGTTCATCAGCTATTACCACCCCGTCGATTACATCCGCCACCTGGCGCGCGCCTACGAGCGCGAGGAAAGCCCGGCCGCGCGCGATGCGATGGCGCAGATCCTGACCAACTCGCGCATGTGCGCCGAGGGCAAGCGCCCCTTGTGCCAGGACACCGGCATCGTCAACGTCTTCCTGAAGATCGGCATGAGCGTGCGCTTCGACACCAAGCGCACCCTGCAGGAACTGTGCGACGAAGGCGTGCGCCGCGGCTACCTGAACCCGGACAATCCGCTGCGCGCCTCGGTGCTGGACGACCCGCTGTTCGCGCGCAAGAACACGCGCGACAACACGCCCTGTATCCTGCACGTCGAACTTGTCCAGGGCGACAAAGTCGACGTGCAGATCGCCTCGAAGGGCGGCGGCTCCGAAAACAAGACCAAGTTCGCCATGCTGAACCCCAGCGATTCGCTGGTGGACTGGGTGCTCAAGACCGTTCCGTCGATGGGCGCCGGCTGGTGCCCGCCCGGCATGCTGGGCATCGGCGTTGGCGGCACGGCTGAAAAGGCCATGCTGATGGCCAAGCAGTCGCTGATGGAAGACATCGACATGTACGAACTGCTGGCCCGCGGCCCGCAGAACAAGCTGGAAGAGCTGCGCATCGAACTGTACGAAAAGGTCAACGCGCTGGGCATTGGCGCGCAGGGCCTGGGCGGCCTGACGACCGTGCTGGACGTCAAGATCAACACGTTCCCCACGCACGCGGCATCCAAGCCCGTCGCCATGATCCCGAACTGCGCGGCCACCCGCCATGCGCACTTCGAGCTGGACGGCTCGGGCCCCGCGCGCCTGGACCCGCCGTCGCTGTCCGAATGGCCGGAAGTGCACTGGGCGCCCGACTACAACAAGTCCAAGCAGGTCGACCTGAACACCCTGACCCGCGAAGAAGTCGCCAGCTGGAAGCCGGGCCAGACCCTGCTGCTGTCGGGCAAGATGCTCACCGGCCGCGACGCCGCGCACAAGCGCATCCAGGACATGCTGGCCAAGGGCGAGCAACTGCCCGTGGACTTCACCAACCGCGTCATCTACTACGTGGGCCCGGTCGATCCGGTGCGCGACGAAGTGGTCGGCCCCGCCGGCCCCACCACCGCGACCCGCATGGACAAGTTCACCGACATGATGCTGGACAAGACCGGCCTGATCGCGATGATCGGCAAGTCCGAGCGCGGCCCGGTCGCCATCGACGCCATCAAGAAGCACGGCTCGGCCTACCTGATGGCCGTGGGCGGCGCGGCCTACCTGGTGTCCAAGGCGATCCGCGGCGCCAAGGTGCTCGGCTTTGCCGACCTGGGCATGGAAGCCATCTATGAGTTCGACGTGAAAGACATGCCGGTGACCGTGGCGGTCGACGCCCAGGGCACGTCGGTCCATACGACCGGACCGAAGGAATGGCAGGCGAAGATCGGGAAGATCCCGGTTGCCGTTGCCTAAGTCCTAAGTCCTAGGTCCTAAGTGCAGAGGAATTGGCCGCTGGAGACAGCGGCCAATTTTTTGGGCGTTCCCGCGCGGATCTTGGCTCAGTCAATACGCCGATTCTTGGACCTGTTTCGACAGGTCGCCGGCAGGTAAGGTGGCGGTGTTCACTTTCGACGAACGCAAAGGACTGAAATGACCCGCATGAACTGGCAAGAGATTGCCCCCGAAGGCGCGAAGGCCCTCTTTGGCGTCTACCACTACGTCACGACACGAACGAACCTGCCGCAGGAACTCGTTCATCTCGTTTTTCTCCGCGTCTCGCAGATCAATGGCTGCGCGCACTGCATCGACCTGCACAGCCGCGACCTCCGGAAAACCATGTCGGTCGACAAGATCACGCTGTTGCCGGTATGGGACGAGGTGCCTCACCTGTTCTCCGACCAGGAACGAGCGGCGCTTGCCTGGGCGGAGGAAGTGACGCGGGTGAGCGAAACCCATGCCTCGGACGAAGCCTATGCCGCCGCCTCGGCCGCGTTCGAGCCCAAAGACCTGGTCGACCTCACGATCACGATCGCGGCCATGAATGCGTTCAATCGGCTGGGCGCCCCGTTCCGGCTTCCCGTCGCCGCAAAGGCGTGATCGGGCCTCCACGCCCCGTTACGCCTATGCGCCACTCTTGAACGCCGCAATCGCCTGCGCGGATTTGCCCAGCACGTCGCGCAGCACTTCCTCGGTGTGCTCGCCCAGCAGCGGCGGCGCGCGCCGGTACACCACGGGCGAATCCGAAAACCGCAACGGGCTGGCCGTCACCGGCGCCACGCCGCCGGCCGGATGCGGCATGTCGCGCCGCAACTGGCGCGCCTGCGCCTGCGGGTGCGCGAACGCCTGGGCGATGTCGTTGATCGGTCCGCAGGGCACGCCCACGGCCTCCAGCTTGGCGATCCAGTCGTCGCGGCGGCCTTCGCGCATGATCGCTGTCAGGATGCCGATCAGTTCGACGCGGTTGGTGACGCGCAGCCGGTTGGTGGCAAAGCGCGGGTCGTCGCCCAGTTCCGGCACGCCGATGGCGCGGCAGTAGGCGCGATATTGCGATTCGTTGCCCGTGGCCACGATCAGGTGCCCGTCGCTGGCGCCGAACACCTGGTAGGGCACCACGTTCTGGTGCGCATTGCCGGCGCGCGTGGGCGCGACGCCCGAATTGAAGTAGTTGGAGTTCTGGTTGGCCAGCAGCGCCACGTGGCTGTCCAGCAGCGCGATGTCCAGGTGCTGGCCCTGGCCGCTGCGATGGCGCTCCTGCAGGGCCGCCAGCACCGCCACGGTGGCGTACATGCCGGTGACGATGTCGGTGACGGCCACGCCCGCCTTCTGCGGTCCGCCGCCGGGCAGGTCGTCGCGTTCGCCCGTGATGCTCATCAGCCCGCCCATGCCCTGGATCATGAAGTCGTAGCCGGGGCGCTGCGCAAAGGGCCCGTCCTGGCCGAAGCCGGTGACCGAGCAATAAATGAGGCGCGGATTGACCGCTTTCAGGCTCTGGTAGTCCAGCCCGTACTTGGCCAGGCCGCCCACCTTGAAGTTCTCGACCAGAATGTCGCTGACCGCGGCCAGCTCGCGGATCAGCGCGGCGCCTTCGGGCGTGGCCATGTCGGCCTCGACCGAACGCTTGTTGCGGTTGGCGCTGAGGTAATAGGCCGATTCATCGGTGTCCTGGCCGTTGCCGTCCTTCAGGTAGGGCGGTCCCCAGGCGCGGGTGTCGTCGCCCACGCGCGGCCGTTCGATCTTGATGACGTCGGCGCCCAGGTCGGCCAGGTTCTGCGTGCACCACGGGCCGGCCAGGATGCGCGACAGGTCCAGCACGCGGATGCCATCGAGCGGCGGCGGGCGGCTCATGATTGCACCGTCGCGGTGCCGTGGCTCATGACCACGACGCCGCGCTCTTTGGCGCGGACGATGAAGCGGATCTGGCCGTCAGGCAGGCGCCACATGTCGCATTGCAGCGTTTCGCCGGGATACACGGGCGCCGAAAATCGTGTGTTCAGGCTGGTGAGCCGCGTCGCGTCGTAGTCGCAGAACGTCTTGACGAGCGCGTGCGCGGCGACGCCGTACGAGCACAGGCCATGCAGGATGGGACGCGGATAGCCGGCCTGGCGCGCGACGTCCGGATCGGCGTGCAGCGGGTTGCGGTCGGCGTTCAGGCGGTACAGCAGCGCCGCGCTGGGCGGGATGCGCAATTCGCAGCGCAGTTCGGGATCCCCGTCGGGGGCGGCGGGCAGCGGCTCGGGGCTGGCGTCGCCATCGCCGAAGCCGCCATCGCCGCGGCAGAACGTGCTGCTGCGCAGCGTGGCCAGGCACGCGCCGTCTTCATCGTGCAGCGTGCGTTCGCTGACGATGATGGCGCCCTTGTCCGCGCCCTTGTCGATGACATGCGTGTTGCGGGTGCGGCCGATGACCACGCCCGCCACGGGCAGCGGCGCATGCAGCGTCAGCCGCTGTTCGCCGTGCACGACCTTCACCCAGTCGACGGTGGAGCGCGGGTCGCTGACCCAGAAGCCCGGATAGCCCAGGATCACGCTCATCGTCGGAAACGCGCGCAGGTCTTTTTCGTACACGTAGCGAAGCTGGCCCGTGTCTTCGGGGTCTTGCCCCAGGCCGATGCCCAGCGCATACAGCATCGTGTCCTTCTGGTCGTAGCGCTGGCGCACGTCGTCGAAACGCCAGTCCTTCACGGTTGCATAGTCCAACGGCATGTGGCGGCCTCAGATGGGATCCCAGTCGATCACGTCGGGCGAACGCTCCAACGCGTAGAAGTGCTTGCGCATGGCGGGCGCCGCGATCTCGGCGATGCGCTCCGGCGTCCAGCCTTCCGCGTGGTGCACGGTGCGCAGCGGGCGCGGCTGGCTCATCAGCATGATCTCGTTGGCGCGCACGGCGAAGATCTGCGCCGTGATTTCGCTGGCCGCGTCGCTGGCCAGAAACACCGCCATGGGGGCCACCTTGCCGGCTTCCATCTTCTTGAGCTTTTCGACGCGCGCCTTCTCTTCGTCTGTTTCTGCGGGGATGGAGCTGGTCATGCGGCTCCAGGCAAACGGTGCGATGCAGTTGGACCGCACGTTGTAGCGCGCCATGTCCAGCGCGATGGACTTGGACAGCGCCACGATGCCCAGCTTGGCGGCCGCGTAATTGGCCTGGCCGAAGTTGCCGATCAGCCCCGACGTGGACGTCATGTGCACGAACGCGCCGGACTCCTGCTCGCGGAAGTAGGGCGCCGCCGCGCGGCTCATGTAGAACGAGCCGTTCAGGTGCACGTCGATCACCTGGCGCCATTCTTCTTCGCTCATCTTGTGGAAAACGCGGTCGCGCAGGTTGCCCGCGTTGTTGATCACCGCGTCGATGCGGCCAAAGGCGTCGATGGCGGTCTGCACCACGCGGCTGGCGCTGTCGTACGCGGCCACGCTGTCGGTGTTGGCCACCGCGGCGCCGCCCGCTTCGGCGATCTCCTTGACCACGGCCTGCGCGGGACCGTCCGCGCCGCCTTCGCCCGCGAGCGACACGCCGATGTCGTTCACCACGACCTTGGCGCCCGCCTGCGCCATCGCCAGCGCGACGCTGCGGCCGATGCCGCCGCCCGCGCCCGTCACGATCACCACTTTTCCGGATACCAAGCCGCTCATTGCATCTGACTCCTGTGCTGCGGCGCGCACGCCGTGTGTGGAAAACAGTTCCGCATCAACCCGTCTGGTTCATGGGCATGCCTCATGGTAGATTCGACACGGCATTCGAAGAATTCAAAATTAGAAATGCCCCCCTTCTGCGTGGTGGAACATGAGACATGATCTGACTGACCTGCGTTTGTTCTTGAACGTGGGAGAAACACTCAATCTGACCCGTGCGGCGGAGCGCACGTTTCTGTCCCTGCCGGCGGCAAGCGCGCGGGTCAAGCACATGGAAGAGGCGTTCAAGGCCCGGCTGCTGGTGCGCATGGCCACGGGGGTGGCGCTGACGCCGGCCGGCGAGGTGCTGCTCAAGCACGCCAACGCCGTCTTCCGCCAGCTCGAATGCCTGAACGCCGACCTGCAGCCCTATGCAAGCGGCCTGAAGGGCCGGCTCAGGCTGCTGGCCAACACCACCGCCACCAATTCCTTCCTGGCCGACGCGCTGTCGACGTTCCTGTCCGAGAACCCGGACGTCGACGTCGAGCTGGAAGAAAAGATCTCCGGCGACATCGTCATCGCGATCCGCGCGGGGGCGGGGGACCTGGGCCTCGTCGCGGGCAACATCGACGTCGAGGGCCTGGACGTCACGCCGCTGTTCCGCGACGAACTCACCGTGGTGACCGCGCTGGACCATCCGCTGGCTGCCCAGAAGACCGCGCATTTCGCGGACCTGGTGGATGCCTATCAGTTCGTCGGCATCCATCCTGACAGCGCCATCCAGACCTTCCTGGAAGACATCGCCAGCGGCCTGGGCAAGCGCCTCTGCCAGCGTGTGCACGTGGGCAGCTTCGAGGCCGTGTGCCGCATGGTCGAGGCCGGGGCCGGCATCGCCGTCGTGCCGCGCGCCTGCGCCGCGCGCTACAGCCGACCCGACGCCCTGCACGTGCTCAAGCTCGACGATCCCTGGGCCTTGCGCGACCGCCTGCTGTGCCGCCAGCGCGGCCGCGACCTGCCCAGCTTCGCTGAATGCTTCATCGGCCACGTGCAGCGCGCGGCGCGCGGGCAGTAGGCGCGCGGCCTTTCGCAAGGCGCCCGCCGCCTTGTCGGGGGTTCCCCTGGCCCGTATGTCCTAGGCCGTGCGCGGTAGCGGCCTGTTGCGCGGCCATGGTGAAAAACGGGGTGTCCGGCAACCGGACTTCCGCGCCGCGCGAAAGAGGGGCTTTTGCAAATACGTAGCGGCGGCTTCCTGCATTCGGCAAATAATAAAAAACAGCGGCGGGCGGCAGCGCTCCATGCCCGATCGCGACCAGAACAAGACTCAGGAGACTGCCGTGACCAATCAAGACCGCCGCCGCGTCCTCGCGGGGCTGGGCGCCGCATGCGGCGCCGCCATGCTTCCTTCCTGGGCCCGCGCCGCCACCTGGCCGGGCCACGCCGTGACCTTCATCGTTCCCTTTCCCGCGGGCGGCCCGGTCGACACCACCGCGCGATTCACGACGCAGCCCCTGGGCCAGATGTGGTCCGTGCCCACGGTCGTCGACAACAAATCCGGCGCGGGCGGCATCGTCGGCGCCCAGTTCGCCGCCAAGGCCGAACCCGACGGCTACAACTTCTTTTTCGCGTCCATCCACCACGCCGTGCTGCCCAGCCTGCGCACCAACCTCAGCTACGACATCACCACCGATTTCGTGCCCGTGGGCATGGCGGCGGTATTTCCCATCATCCTCGTCGTCAATGCCTCGCTGCCGGTGAAAACGGTCGGCGAACTGATCGCCTACGCGAAGCAGAACCCCGGCAAACTCTCCTTTGGGTCGTCCGGCACCGGCGGCGGCACGCATCTGGCCGGCGAACTCTTCAACGCCATGGCGGGCGTGCGCATCCAGCACGTGCCCTACCGCGGCAGCGCACCGGCCATGCAGGACCTCCTGGGCGGCCAGGTCCAGGTCATGTTCGCCGATGGCCCGTCGGCGGTGCCCCACCTGAAAGGCGGCAAGATCCGCGCGCTGGGCGTCGGCAATCCGACGCGATCCAGCATGGTGCCCGACATCCCGACCATCGCGGAATCGGGCCTGCCGGGCTACGAGGCCTATTCCTGGAGCGGCGTGATGGCCCCGAAAGGCACGCCGCCCGACATCGTCAAACGCATCAACGCGGACATGGTCAAGGTCTTGTCGGACGCGGGCACGGCCAAGGCGATGATCGCGGCGGGCGCGGAGCCCAAGCCCGGTACGCCGGAGCAGTTCGGGGCGTTCGTGCGGGACGAGATCGTGAAGTGGCGCGATCTGATCAAGACCGCGAACATCAAGCTGGAGTGACCGGACTGCGTGGGGGATCGCGGCTCAGGCCACGGGAGCGTCGACAGGGAAGGGGGGCGGCAGTCAGCGCACGGCGAACCAGTCGCCGTAAAAGCTGCCGTTCATCCCGCAGAAGGGCGGACCAAAGCCCTCTTCCTTCGCGCCGGCCGGCGGCGTTTCACGCGCCACCAGCACCGCGCCGCGACGCGTCAGCGTCAGCGTCCACGGCGCACCGTCCTGATAGGTCACCGTCAGCGTGTCCCCGGACTCGACCGCCTTGCCGCTCAAATCGCAGACCCAGCGCCCGTTGTACGGCTGCGCCGAATTGGCGGCCACCAGCAACTCGCCATGCGCGTTCTGCGTGATCTCGATCTCGCCTTCGATGTTCTTCCACTTGCCCACGAAGCCAGGGGCCGGCTTCGGATTGATGGCCTTCAGGAATTCCAGCCGGTAACGCATGGTGTCGCTGAGCGCCTTGAACGGCGTGGTTTGCGAGTAGGGCTCCGCGTAGGCATTGTCGCGCACGCTCAGAAAGTACTTTTGATCGGCATTCAGCGCCTTGGCCGCCTCCGCATCCAGCGCACCGCGCACGGCCTTGTACTGCTGCGCGATCGCCGCGTCCTGGTTCGCCAGCACCGAATTGCCGCAGATGGACTTTTCAACCGGCGTCGCGGCCTTGGCACAATTGAACGACGGCGCGGCCGCCGCGCTGCCGGCAATCGCCAGAGACGCTGAAAGGACCAGATGACGAATCATGATGCAATGCTCTCCAGATGATGCGCACCCCCGGCCACCGACTGGCGCCGCGCCGCATGACCGCGCAGTTTACCGGTGTCCACGCATCCTGGAAGCCGCCACGAGGCGCGGCGCCGACTATTGCATCGAAACGATGCCATTGCCGGCCAAGCCGGTGTCTGACACCCGTGAGATGCTATTGCCGGCCAAGCCGGTGTCTGACACCCGCGAGAGGTGCACTAGGTATGTAGCGGATCTCACGAGGGTGTCAGACACCTAGAGACGCACCCGCGAGCGCGAAGCGTCATAGCTCCGACGCAAGCCCTCGCGTAAGCCCCCAAAGGCCGCCCGCGCGGCCGGCCGGGGGCGGGCCCCGCAAGACGTTCCAACACCCAACCAACGCAGGCAAGAACCTAAAGAACCCCACCCGCCCCAGCGCCCGCAAAGCTGAAACCACCAAAGCCCGGTGTGGCGTGGGCCTGGGGTGGGCGGGGCGTTCAGGTGCGCCCGACGGAATCCGAAGGAGTCGCCGAAGGCGAGGACGAGGATGAGGATGGGGGGGCCCGCCTAGGGCAGTCCGGAGCGAAGGCTCCGGACCGCAACCGGAGCCCCGCTCACCCCAGGCCCACGCCGCGCCGGGCGTCTAAAGAACCCAACTTACCCGTCCCAAGTCCCAGTCCCAAGTCCCAGTCCCAAGTCCCAGTCCCAAGTCCCAGTCCCAGTCCCAAGTCCCAAGTCCCAGTCCCAGTCCCAGTCCCAGTCCCAAGTCCCAGTCCCAAGTCCCAGTCCCAGTCCCAGTCCCAAGTCCCAGTCCTCAGGCCTCAGTCCTCAGGCCTCAGGCCCGAAGCCTCCATCAACCATCAAAATCCCCCCGCAGCATCGCCTCCCGAGCCCCCCGATACTCCTGCGCCAACTGCTCCACCAACTCCCCCACCGCCAGGATCTCCTGCGCCGCGCCAACGCCCTGCCCGGCGCTCCACACATCCTTCCAGGCCTTCGGCCGCGAGTTCTTGTCCATGTTCGGGGGCGGCGCAACGCCGTTGGCCGCCAGCGCCACCGGGTCCAGTCCCGCGGACCGGATGCTCGCCGACAGATAATTCGCCGGCACGCCGGAAAAATAGGGCGTATAGGTCACATCCGCGGCCTGCGCCGCCAGCACCATTTCGCGGTAGTCGTCCCCCGCCAGCGACTCCTGCGTCGCGATGAACCGCGTGCCCATGTACGCGAAGTCGCAACCCAGCACCTGCGCCGCAAGAATGTCCTTGCCGTGGCTGATGCAGCCGGACAGCGCCAAGGGCCCGTCATAGAACGCCCGGATTTCATTCACCAGCGCGATCGGATTGATCTGTCCCGCATGGCCGCCCGCGCCGGCCGCCACCAGGATCAATCCATCCGCGCCGGCCTCCAGCGCCCGCTTCGCATGGCGCACGTTCGTGACGTCGTGATAGACAAGGCCGCCATAGGCGTGCGCCGCCTGCACCACGGCTTCCGGTGCGTGCAGCGACGTGATCAGCAGCGGCACCCGGCGTTCCGCGCAGATGGCCAGGTCGCCCTGCCAGCGCGGGTTGCTGGGGTGGATGATCAGGTTCACGCCGTAGGGCGCCACCATCGTGGACGGGGCCGCGCGCCGGCTGGCCGCCAGGCCGTCCTCGATCTGCGTGATCCACTCGTGCAACTGTTCCTGCGGCCGCGCATTGAGCGACGGAAACGTGCCGATGATGCCCGCCGCACACTGCGCCACCACCAGTTGCGGCCCCGAGACCAGGAACATGGGGGCGCCGATGACGGGCAGGCGGATCTGGTCGCGCAGGGGGGGCGGGGGATTCATCGTGATGCTCCGGGTGGGGTCAGTTGGCCTGGATATTGGCGGTCTGGATGACGTCGGACCACAGCGCGTACTCGCGGTCGATGCGGGCCTGCAAGGCGGCGGAATCGCCTGTGTTGATCGCGTAACCGCCCTCGGTCATGGCCTGGCGGAACGCGGGGTCCTTGGAAACCTCGGCCAGCGCGCGCGTGAGGCGTGTCGTGACCGCGTCGGGCAGCTTCTTCGGGCCGACCAGCGCGTACCAGCCGACGACCTCGTAGTCTTTCATGCCCGCTTCCACCATGGTCGGCACGTCCGGCAATTCAGGATTGCGCGTCCTGGACGTCACCGCCAGCGCGCGCGCCTTGCCGCTCTTGATGAACGGGATCGCCGTGCTGGTGATGTCGAACATGAACGTCACCTTGCCGCTCACCACGTCCATCATCGCGGGCGAATTGCCGCGGTACGGAACGTGCAGCATCGGCGACTGGGTCTGCTTCTTGAGCAGCTCGGCGGACAGGTGATTCGACGCGCCGATCCCCGCCGATCCGAACGACACCGCGTCCGGATGCGCGCGGGCGTAGTCCACCAGTTCACCCACGCTCTTCGCGGGAATCTGCGGGCCGATCAGCAGCACATTCGCGTAATCCACGACCAGCCCGATCAGCGAAAAATCCTTGCGCGGATCGAACAGCGTGCTGCGCTGGACCTGCGGCGACATGGTCAGCGTGGGACTGGCGGCAAAGCCCAGCAGATAGCCGTCCGGCGCCGCCTTCGCGGTCGCGTCCGAAGCGATCATGCCGCTCGCGCCGGCCCGGTTCTCGACCACCACGGACTGTCCCAGCTTGTCGCCCAGGTACTTGGCGAAGACGCGCGCCGTCGTGTCCACCGGCCCCCCGGGGGCGTAGCCCACGAGCAGGCGGATGGGGCGGTCGGGATAGGTCTGCGCCTGGACGGCGGCCGTGCCGGCGAGGGCGGCCACGGCGGTGGCCGCGGCGAAGAGGGTCTTGATGTTCACGCTCTTGTCTCCTTGTGCATGGGGGCCGGTCGTGGAGCGGAACGCCTGTCCGCGCCTACGCCAGCCTTTCTTTCAGCGGTTGTTTGAGGATCTTGCCGCTGACGGTGGTGGGAATCGTCTCGATGGGAATGATCCGCGCCGGCCGCTTGTACGGCGCAAGCTGGGCGCGCAGGTGCAGCATCAGCAGGTGCGTGTCGATCGTCGCGCCGGGCAGGGCCTCGACGAAGGCGATGACCTCTTCGTTGTGGTCGGCGGTGTCGCGGCCCACCACGGCGGACAGGCGCACGCCGGGAAAGGCGTTGATGACCGACTCGACCTCGATCGGATAGACGTTGAAGCCCGAGCGGATGATCAGGTCCTTGGAGCGGCCCGAGATGAAGAGCGCGCCGCTGTCGTCCACGTAGCCGATGTCGCCCGTGTTGAGCCAGCCGCCGGGCAGCAGCGCCAGCGCGGTCTGCTCCGGGTTGCGGTAATAGCCCAGCATCACGCCGGGACCGCGGATCAGGAGGTCGCCGCGTTCGCCGGGGACGGTCGCCGAGTCCGGGCTGCCGATGCGCAGCTCGACGCCGTCCACCGCGTGGCCCGCCGAGCAGTCCTCGCGCGGCGCGTCGATATCGGTGATGAACATCGACCCCGCGTATTCCGTGATCCCGTAGCCGTGGTGCATTGGCACGCCGAAATAGCGTTCGGCGTCGCGCTTCTGCGTCGGGTCGAGCGCCGCGCCGCCGGTGTACAGGTAGCGCAGGGCGGGGGCGCGCAGGTCCGCGCGCGGCGGCGCCGCCGCCATCAGGCGGCTGAACATGGTCGGCACGCCCTGCAGGATGCTGACGCCGGGATGCGTCAGCGCCTTGAACACGTCGTCCGGATCGAAGCGGCTGCGCAGCACCAGGCTGGCGCCCGCGTGCAGCGTGGCCATCAGCACGGTCGCGATGCCGAAGATGTGCGACATGGGCAGCGCCGCGTAGCCGATATCCCGGGGCGTCAGGCGGCGCGAGGCCGCCGACACCCGCGCGAAATGCACCAGCCCCCGATGCGGCACCATCACGCCTTTCGGCGCGCCCGTGGTGCCGGACGTGTAGATCACCGTGGCGACTTCGCCGGCCAGTTCGCCGGTTTCCGGCTGCGTGGGCACGGCCGCGCGCCAGAACCGCACGCCGGGGCCCCACGCGGCGGCGTCCGCCGCGATGGCGCCGGCGTCCGCGGCATGGGCGGCGGCGGCCGGCGACACGCCGCTGGTGTACAGCACCAGTTCGGGTTGCGCGTGCTGGCGGATGTTGTCGATCTCGCGGGCGGACAGGCGCGCATTCACGCCCACCGGCCACGCACCCGCCACGCCGCAGCCGAACAACGCGGCGATCATGGCCGTGCTGTTCTCGCCCACCATCATCACGCGGTGGCCGGCCTGCACGCCTTGGGCGCGCAGCCAGTCCGCCGTGTCCTGCGCCCGCCGCCACAACTGGCCATAGGTGAGCGTGCCGCCGCCTTCCTCGTAGAGGCAGATGGCGTCGGGCTGCCGGCGCGCCTGCAGCGCCAGGACGTGGTGGATGCGAGTGATCGGTTCTGCGTGGGGCATGGGTGTTACGGTCGGATCAGAGGGTTGCCTGGGTGCCCAGGATGGCGGTCGATTGGCTGGACAGCGTACCGCCATTGCCATGCACCAGCGCAAGCTGGGCATCCGCGACCTGCCGTTCGCCGCATTCGCCGCGCAACTGGCGCACCGCCTCGATCATGATGAACACCCCATACATGCCGGGATGCACGCAGCACAGGCCGCCGCCATTGGTGTTGACGGGCAGCCGCCCGCCCGGCGCGATGGCGCCGTCCGCGATGAACTCCTTGCTTTCGCCCTTGGCGCAGAAGCCCAGGTCCTCCAGGAACAGCAGCGTGTTGATGGTGAAGGCGTCGTAGAGCTCCACCACGTCGATGTCCTTGGGGGCCACGCCGGCCATGTCGTACGCGCGGCGGCCCGATTCCGACGCGGCGGTCACGGTCAGGTCTTCCATGGAGGAGATCTGCCGGTTCCAGACCGCCGTGGCATTGCCCAGCACATAGACGGGCGGGCGGGGCAGGTCGCGCGCGCGGTCGGCGCGCACCAGCACGTAGGCGCCCGCGCCGTCGGTGACCAGGCAGCAGTCGCGCACGCTCAGGGGATCGGACACCATGCGCGCGGACAGGATCTGCTCCAGCGTCGTGGGTTCGCGCAACTGCGCCTCGGGATTGAGCCGGGCCCATTGGTTGGCCGCCAGCGCCACGCGCGCCAGGTCTTCGCGGCGGGTGCCGTACTGGTGCATGTGGCGGGCTGCGGCCAGCGCATACGACGACAGCGGGCTCAGCGGGTCGTAGGGCGTTTCGTAAGGTTGCGGATCGAACTGCTTGCGCACGCGGCCGATCTCGGCGCGGCTCAGCGTGGACGTGCGCTGCGTGCTGCCATAGCAGACCAGCACCGCGTTGCACTGGCCCGAGGCCAGCGCGTGCAGCGCGGGCATCAGGTGCGCCACGAAGCTGGAGCCGCCCAGCATGGTGCTGTCGATGAAGGTGGGGCGGATGCCCAGGTGTTCGATCACCGGCATGGCCCACATCGGCGCGGCCACGCTGGCGGTGCAGATGCCGTCGATGTCGCGCATCGTGAGGCCCGCGTCCGCCACGGCGCGCTGCGCGGCCTGGACCAGGATTTCCATTTCGGTGTAGCCCGTGGCCTGTCCCAGGCCGGCATGGCCCACGCCGGCCACGGCCACGGCGCCGCGCAGATCCTTCAGCGTCATGGCGCCTCCTTGTTGGGGGTGAATACGACCAGCCCGCGCCCGTCCTGCTGGACCACCTGCGCGCGCACCGCCATGCCGATCCGGACCGCGTCCGGCGCCACGCCGTCGACGCGGCTCATGAGCCTGACGCCCTCGTGCAGGTCGATCAGCGCCACGTTGTAGTCGCCGCCCGCTTCGGGCTTGCGCCGCACCACGGTGGTGGAATAGACGGTGCCGCGTCCGTCGGGCGTTGCCCAGGCGAGTTTGTCCGCGCCGCAATGGGGGCAGACCATACGGGGATAGAACACGGCGCGGTCGCAGCCGGCGCAGCGCTGGATGAGAAAGCGGCCGTCGTCGAGCGCCTGGCGGTACTGCGCCTCGACGCCTTGCGACACGCTATCCGTCTGATCGGGAGCAGTCATGGTGCGATGGGTTTCCGGTGATGACGGGTTGAATCTGAACAGGCCCTAGTGTCGGCACTGTGGCCCCGCTTCGGCCATTCTTCATTGCTGAAGCAGGACTTTTGCCAATCCGTAGTGGGCCGGGCGCCCTACACGCCGCGCGAAGCCGGTCTTCGGAAGAGGCAGATTGTCCGGCCGTGCGGGCCGTGGCTAGATACCGGGCAAAGGAGGTGGACCATGAACCTGACCTGGACGCCGCAAGAGCGCCAATTCCGTGAAGACGTGCGGGCCTTCGCCGCCGCCAGGCTGCCGGACGACATCCGCGGCAAGGTGCTGCGGCACCAGCGGCTGGAGCGGGACGACTACGTGCGCTGGCACAACATCCTGGCCGATCAGGGCTGGGGCGCGCCCAACTGGCCCGTCGAGCACGGCGGCACGGGCTGGAACGCGCTGCAGCGCCTGATCTTTGAGGTGGAATGCTTCAAGGCCGGCGCGCCGCGGCTGCTGCCGTTCGGCCTGTCCATGATCGGCCCCGTGCTGATGAAATACGGCAGCGCCGACCAGAAGGCGCGCCTGCTGCCGCGCATGATCCGCGTGGAGGACTGGTGGTGCCAGGGCTATTCCGAGCCGGGCTCGGGGTCCGACCTGGCGTCGCTGAAGACGCGGGCCGTGCGCGACGGCGACGATTACATCGTCAACGGCCAGAAGACCTGGACCACGCTCGCCCAGTACGCTGACTGGATGTTCTGCCTGGTGCGCACCGACCCGGAAGCGCGCGCCCAGCGCGGCATCTCGATGCTGCTGCTGGACATGCGCTCGCCCGGCGTCACCGTGCGCCCCATCCGCACGCTGGACGGCGGCCACGACGTCAACGAAGTCTGGCTCGAAGACGTGCGCGTGCCGGCGGCCAACCTCGTGGGCGAAGAGAACCAGGGCTGGACCTACGCCAAATACCTGCTGGGCCACGAGCGCACCGGCATCGCGGGCCTGGGCCACTGCCACCGCGAGCTGGGCATCCTGAAGGACATGGCGGCGCGCGCGCAATCGCGCGGCAGGCCGCTGCTGCAGGACAGCCGCATGCGCGACCGCATCTCGCGCATCGAGGTCGACATCATGGCGCTGGAAATGCTGTTGCTGCGCGTGGCCGCCAGCAACGATGGCACCCCGGGACCGGAGGCCTCGGTGCTGAAGATCCGCGGCTCGGAAATCCAGCAGGACCTGGCCATGCTGCAGATGGAGGTCGCGGGGCCGGATGCCTGGCCCTACGACCCCGACTGGCTGCGGGCGGACGCCGACTTTCACGGCCCGGGGCCCGAGATGGCCGCGGCGGCGGGCGCGGGCTACGCCGATATGCGCAAGACCTCGATCTACGGCGGCACGACCGAAGTGCAGAAGGGCATCATCGCCCGGCTGGTGCTGGGCGTATAGCGCACAGGCGCCGCCGCAACCCGACAGGAACACGACGCATGGATTTCATCTACACCGAAGAACAGCGCATGCTGGCCGACAGCCTGCGCCGCCTGGTGGACCAGGCATGGACCTTTCCCCAGCGCCGCGCCCGGCAAGCCGCGGGCGCGCTGGACCGGCAGGCCTGGCATGCGCTGGCCGAGCTGGGCGTGCTGGGGCTGAACATTTCCCAGGACCACGGCGGCTACGGCGAAGTGCCCGCGAGCCTGCTGCCGGTGCACGTCGTGCTGGGGCGCGGGCTGGTGTCCGAGCCGGTCATTCCCAGCGCCGTGATGGGCGGCGCGCTCATCGACGCCTGCGGCGACGCGGCGCGCGAGCGGTGGCTGCCGGCCATCGCCTCGGGCGAGGCCATCGTCAGCGTGGCGTGGCAGGAGCCCGGACGCCGTTACGCGGCCGAGCCGCGGGACTGCCGCGCCGCCCAGACCGCCGACGGCTGGCGGCTGGACGGCGCCAAGCACCTGGTCTGGCACGGCGCGGCGGCGGATGTCTGGTTCATCAGCGCGCGCGGCGACGACGGCCAGACCGTCCTGCTGGCGGTGCCGGCCGATGCCGCCGGGGTGCGCGTCACGGACACGCCCACGCTGGACGGCGCGCGCTGCGCGCGGCTGGACCTGGACGCGGTGGGTGTGCCCCGGGACGCGCTGCTGGCGCAGGGCGAGGCTGCCGACCACGCGCTGGCCCAGGCCCTGCAGTGGGGCACGGCCGCGCTGTGCGCGCATGCGGCGGGCGCCATGGAGCGCCTGCTGGAGATCACGGTCGACTATCTGAAAACCCGCAAGCAGTTCGGCCAGCCGCTGGCCGCGTTCCAGGCATTGCAGCATCGCCTGGCCGAGATGCTGGTGGCCAAAGAGCTGGCGCTGTCCATGGCCTACGTGGCGGTGGCGGCGCTGACCGAACCCGACGCCGCGCAGCGGCGCCGCATGATCGCATCGGCCAAGCTGGAGGCCGCGCGCGCCGGGCGGCTGGTGGCGCAACTGGCCGTGCAATTGCACGGCGGCATGGGCATGACGGACGAACTGGAAGTCGGCGACTACTTCAAGCGCCTGACGGTCGTGGACCTGTTGATGGGCGACAGCGCCGAGCAACTGGCCGTCCTGGAGGAACTCGCATGAGCGCGCCGGCACCGGAATTCACACAGATCCGATTCACGCTTGAGCGCGGCGTAGGCGTCATCACGCTCAACCGGCCCGAGCGCATGAACAGCTTCACCGAGGTGATGCACGGCGAGCTGGCGCGGGCGCTGGACGTGCTGGAAGGCCACGAGGGCCTGCGCGGCCTGGTGATCACGGGCGCGGGCCGCGGCTTCTGCGCCGGGCAGGACCTGGGCGAACGCAAGCCCGCCGAGGACGGCTCGCGCCGCGACCTGAGCCTCATGCTGGAAAAATGCTATCGCCCGCTCATCAACCGGCTGCGCGCCCTGCCGGTGCCGGTGGTGTGCGTGATGAACGGCGTGGCGGCGGGCGCGGGCGCCAGCCTGGTGCTGGCCTGCGACGTGGTCTTTGCCGTGGAATCGGCGCGTTTCGTGCAGGCGTTCAGCAAGATCGGCCTCTTGCCCGATGCCGGCGGAACCTGGTTCCTGCCCCGGCTGGTGGGCTCGGCGCGCGCGATGGGCGCCGCGCTCTTCGGCGAATCGGTGTCGGCGGCGCAGGCCGAATCCTGGGGCCTCATCTGGCGGGTCGTTCCCGACGCGGCGCTGACGGACACGATCGGCCAGGTGACCGATACGCTGGCCGCCGGCCCCACCCGCGCCTACGCGGCCACCAAGGCGGCGCTGCAGGCGTCCAGCGGCAACACGCTGGCGCAGCAGTTCGACCTGGAATGCCGCCTGCAGCGAGAGCTGGGCTACACCGACGACTACCTGGAAGGCATGCGCGCCTTCGCGGAAAAGCGGCCGCCGGCCTTCAAGGGCCGGTGAGGCGCGGCGGACTCAGGGCGCGCTGGGCGACTGGATCTGTTCGATGAGTTCGCGCGCGCAGCCGGGCAGGGCGTCGATGTCGCGCACCAGCAGCTTGCGTTCGCGCACCACCCATGGCTCGTCCAGTTCCACCACGCGCAGCCGGGTTTCCGACCCATACCGGCGCGCGGCCGAATCCGGAATGACGCCAATGCCCACGCCCGCCTGCACCATCCGGCAGATCGAATCGAAGCTGTAGAGCTGGATGCGCTGCGGCAGGCGCTGGCCGATGCGTTCGAGCTGGTCGCGCAGAAAGGCCACCAGCGTCGAGCCTTCATGCATGGTGATGAACGGATAGCGCACCGCGTCCGCCAGCTTGACCTTGTCCTGGTCCTGCAGCGGATGGCCATTGGGCACCACCAGGACCAGCCGGTCGGTGCTGAAGTGGATGGTCTGCAGTTCGGGCGCGTCCACCGGCCCGGCGACGATGCCCAGGTCGGTGGTGCCGTCCAGCACGCCGCGCACGATGTCGCGCGTCAGGCGTTCCTGCAGGTCCACCGTGACGCCGGGATGGCCCGATAGGAATTGCGCCAGGATGTCCGGCATGAATTCCGTCACGGCCGTGGTGTTGGCGAAGATGCGGATGTGCCCGGCGTCGCCGTCCGCCTGTTCCTGGAAGTCGTGCTTCAGGTGATCCACCTGGCGCATGATGACCCGCGCGTGCTGCAGCAGTTTCTGCCCCGCGGGCGTGATTTCCACGCCGCGGCTGTCGCGGTACAGCAGGCGCGTGTTGAGCTGGTTTTCCAGCGCCTTGATTCGCACGCTGACCGCGGCCAGGGACAGGTGCGCGCGCTTGGCCGCCTGGGTCAGGCTGGGGGATTCGGCGATGTGGATGAACAGGCGGAGATCGGCAAGGTCGAAGTGCATGGGCCATATATTACGGCGCGGATGGCCGATTCAGGCGCAGCAAACCCCGCCTTGAGGAAAAACGAATTCACAGGGGCGACGGCTTGCGGGCATGCTTCAGGCTGTGAAAACTCCACCAGAGGGACTCGGCATGACTTCTACAGATCCGGCCGCATGGGTCGGCAGCGGCGAGCGCAAGGCGGACGCCATGGATCCCGGCCACGCCGCGCGCATCGCCGCCACCCTGGGCGGACCCGTGCCGGGCCAGGGCGACGACCTGCCGCCGCTGTGGCAATGGGCGTTCTTCATTTCCACGGTGGGCATGGATGGGCTGGGGACGGATGGGCATCCCTCGCGCGGCGGCTTCCTGCCGCCTGCCCAGGACCGCAACCGCATGTGGGCGGGCGGCCGGGTCGAATTCCGCCAGCCGCTCAAGGTCGGCGTGCCGGCCGAGCGCGTGTCCACGGTGGCCGAGGTCAAGGAAAAGACGGGCCGCACCGGTTCCCTGCTGTTCGTCACGGTGCGCCATGAATACGTGCAGTCGGGCGAAGTGGCCATCCTGGAAGAGCAGGACATCGTGTACCGCCAGCCCGCGCCGCCCAAGCTCGCGGGCAGCGAGCCTGCGCCGCTGGCCGAATGGCGCGATACCGTCAACCCGAGCCCGGTCCTGCTGTTCCGCTATTCGGCCGTCACGTTCAATGGCCACCGCATCCACTACGACCATCCCTACGTCACCGGCGTCGAGGGCTATCCCGGCCTGGTCGTGCACGGACCGCTCATCGCCACCGAGATGGTCGCCGCCTTCGTGCGCGCCCATCCCCAGGCCCGCCCCACGCATCTGTCGTACCGCGGCTTGCGCCCGCTGATTTCTCCCGCGCCCTTCCAGGTTGCCGGCCGCTTGTCCGAGCCGGGCGTCGCCCAGCTCTGGGCCGAGCAGGACGGCACGCTGGCCCACCAAGCCGAATTGAGGTTCACCGAATGAACACGCAGGCCTCCCGACCGCTGGACGGCATCACCGTCGTCAGCCTGGAACACGCCATCGCCGCGCCTTTCTGCACCCGCCAGCTGGCGGATATGGGCGCGCGCGTCATCAAGATCGAACGCCCGGGCAGCGGCGACTTCGCCCGCGGCTACGACGAACGCGTGCGGGGGCTGTCCTCGCACTTCGTCTGGACCAACCGCAGCAAGGAAAGCCTGACGCTGGACCTCAAGCGCGACGAGGCCGCCGGCATCATGGGCCGCCTGCTGGAATCGGCCGACGTGCTGGTGCAGAACCTGGCCCCCGGCGCCGCGGCGCGGCTGGGCCTGTCGTTCGAGGCGCTGCACGCGAAGTACCCGCGCCTGATCGTCTGCGACATCTCGGGCTACGGCGAGGGCGGTCCCTACCAGGACAAGAAGGCCTATGACCTGCTGATCCAGAGCGAAAGCGGCTTTCTGTCGGTGACCGGTACAAAGGACGATCCGGTCAAGGCCGGCTGTTCCATCGCGGACATCGCCGCGGGCATGTACGCCTATTCGGCCATCCTCAATGCCCTGCTGCTGCGTCAGCGCACGGGCCTGGGCAGCCGCCTGGACGTGTCTATGCTGGAAAGCATGGTCGAATGGATGGGCTTTCCCATGTACTACGCCTTCGACGGCGCGGCGCCGCCCGTTCGCGCCGGCGCGGCCCATGCGTCCATCTATCCCTACGGACCGTTTCCCGTGGGCGGCGGCTCGACCATCATGCTGGGCCTGCAGAACGAGCGCGAATGGCGCGTCTTCTGCGCCCAGGTGCTGCGGCAGGCCGAGCTGGCCGAGGATCCGCGCTTCATCTCGAACTCGCTGCGCACGGCCAATCGCGAGGCCCTGCGCGCGCTGATCGTTGCCGCGTTCGCCGACCTGTCCATCGAACAGGTGACGCAGCGCCTGGAGGACGCGCAGATCGCCAATGCCCGCGTCAACGACATGGCGGGCGTGTGGGCGCATCCGCAGTTGCAGGCGCGCCAGCGCTGGAGCCAGGTCGACAGCCCCGCCGGCGTGCTGCCGGCGCTGCTGCCGCCCGCCAGCAGCAACGCCTTCGCGCCGCACATGGGGGCGGTGCCCGCGGTGGGCCAAAACACCGATGCGGTGCTAGCATCACTGGGATACGCGCCGGAACAGGTGGCGCAATTCCATGCCTCGGAGGTCGTGTGATGCATCCCGTCGTTCGTAGCGCGCTGTTTGTGCCGGCTTCCCGCCCCGAGCGCATCCCCAAGGCGCTGGCCGCCGGTGCGGACGCCGTGATCGTGGACCTGGAAGACGCCGTGGAGCATCTGGCCAAGGCGTCGGCCCGCGAGGCCCTGTGCGATTTCCTGGGCCTCAATCCCCAGGCGCGGCTCTGGGTGCGCATCAACGACGCATCGACCTCCTGGCATGACGACGACCTGAAGGCCTGCCGCGGCCGGGCCAACGTGGCCGGCATCCTGCTGCCCAAGGCCGAAGGCATGATGCAGGTGCGGCATGCGGCGCAGGCCGGCTGTCCGGTGATCCCCATTCTTGAAACCGCGCAGGGCATCCTCAATGCCGGCGAGATCGCCGCGACGCCGGGCGTGGCGCGGCTGGCGTTCGGCAGCCTGGATTACGGCCTGGACCTGGGCCTCACGCCCGACACCCCGGGCGCGGAAACGGTGCTGGACCAGGCCCGGGTGCAGGTGTTGCTGCATACCCGCGCAGCCGGGCTGGCGCCCGCGCTGGACGGCGTCTTTCCCGGCGTGCAGGACCAGGCGGGCCTTGCGGCCGCCGCAGGCCGCGCGCAGCAGATGGGTTTCGGCGGCATGCTGTGCATCCATCCGACGCAGGTGCCGGTCATCCATGCCGCCTTCGTGCCGGCGCAACAGGAGCTCGACTGGGCGCGGCGCGTGGTCGCGGCCCATCGCGACACGGCCGCGGGCACGTTCATGCTGGACGGCAAGATGGTCGACGCGCCCGTCATCGCGCGGGCCCGGCTGGTGCTGGCGCAGGCGGGCGAACCCGCGCGCGCCTGACGCGCCCGGCGCGGTCGGACTCCTCACACTGCTTCCTGACAAGGCGGGCCCATGGGCGAGGCGCTTTTCATCGGACATACCTACATCGACGTCACCGTGCTGGCCGACGACTGGCCCACGGGCGACGAGAAGCGCGTGGCGCGGGATTACGCCGTGTCCTTTGGCGGCAATGCGGTCACGGCGGCGTTCGCCTGCGCGCGGCTGGGATTGCCGCCCGACCTGATCTGCACGCTGGCGCCCGACTGGCTGGGCCACATGTATGCCGACATGGCCGCCGCGCACGGGGTCACGCTGCATGCGCGCCAGGTGCGCCGGTCCTCGCTGTCGTTCATCATGCCCAACCACGGCAAGCGCGCCATCCTGCGCGCGCGCGATGCCGACTACCTGAACGATTTTCCCCGGCTGGACATCGGCGGCTACCGCGTCCTGCACCTGGACGGCCATCAGCCCGACGCCGCCCTGCATTACGCGCGCGTGTGCCGTCAGGCCGGCGTGCTGACCTCGCTGGACGGCGGCGGCATGCGCGAGAACACCGACGCGTTGCTGCGGTATATCGACGTGGCGGTGTGCGCCGAGCGCATGTGCGAGCAGCTCGGCCTGTCGCCCGAGGGGCTGCTGGACCTGCTCAAGGCGCGCGGCTGCCGCATCGGCGCGGTCACGATGGGCGAGCGCGGGATGCTCTGGTACGACGAGACGGGACGGGTGGACACGCTGCCCTCGCTGGACGTGCCGGCGTCGCGCATCATCGACACCTCGGGCGCCGGAGACGTGTTTCACGGCGCCTATGTGTGGTCCTACCTGACGCGGCCGGAGCAGCCATGGATCGAACACTTCACGTTCGCGCGCGCCGCATCCGCGCACAAGATCCAGCATCTGGGCAATGAAGCGGGGTTGCCGCAGGTGGAAGACGTCGAGCGCGCCATGATGGCGTTCACGCCCAAGGGATGAGGTCCCGGGTCCGGCACGCCGCGCGCGCGGCCAGGCTGCCGGAGGGGGCCGATCAGCCGGCGATCCGTTCGATGGGCTGGTCGTGGATGGCGTCGATCCAGGCGTCGACCGGTTTGCCCAGCACCGGAATGCCGGGCGCGAGGTCGCGCAGGGGCAGCAGCACGAACGCGCGCAGATGCAGGCGGGGATGCGGCAGGATCAGCCGCTCGTGGTCCAGCCGCGTGTCGCCGTACAGCAGCAGGTCCAGGTCCAGGGTGCGGGGGGCGTTGCGATAGGGGCGCTGGCGCCCATGCTGGTTCTCCAGCGCCTGCAGGACGTCCAGCAGGTCCAGCGGCGCAAGCACGGTATCCACGGCGGCCACGGCGTTGACGAAGTCCGGGCCGGCGGCGTCCACCGGGGCGCTGCGGTAGAACGGCGAGGCCGTCACCGTGCGGATGCCGGGCGTCGCCTGCAGTTGCGCCAGCACCTGGCGCAGCGTGGCCGCGCTGTCGCCCAGGTTGGCCCCCAGGCCGACATACGCGCGGACAGGCGGTTGCGGCACGGGTTTACTCGGCGGCGGGCGCGCTGCGCGGGCCGCTGCGGCGCGGGCGGCGGCGCCGGCGGGCGGGGGAGGCGGGCGCGTCGCCGGCCTCGCGCGGCTGGCGCGAGACTTCTTCAATCATGTCGGCGCGGGTCGCGTCGTCGGCATTGGCCAGGTCCATCCACCACTGCGCCAGCACGCTGTCGAATTCGCCGGCGGCGGCGCGCAGTTGCAGGAAATCGCAGGCGGCGCGAAAGCGCGGCTGCTCGATCATGCGGTAGATGGTCTTGCCCATGCGGCGCTCGAAGCGCGGCTGCATGAACCAGATTTCGCGCATGTCGGACGAGAAGCGGCGCTGGATGGCGAGCTTTTCCGTCTGTTCGTCCAGCACCGAGTCCGCGGCCGACGACAGCGCCGGGATGGTGTGCTCGCCCTGGGCGCGCAACTGCTTCCAGCGCACCTCGACCTGCTGCCACAGCAGCGCGGCAAAGAGGAAGCTGGGGCTGATGGTCTTGCCGGCGCGCACGCGCGCGTCGGTGCGTTCCAGCGCGAGTTCCACGAAATGCTCGCCGCCGGGCTGTTCCAGCACCACGTCCAGCAGCGGCAGCAGGCCGTTGTGCAGGCCGTCGGCCCGCAACTGGCGCAGGCAATCCATGGCGTGGCCGCAGGTCAGCAGCTTGAGCATTTCGTCGAACAGGCGCGAGGCCGGGACGTTCTCGATCAGGTCCGCCATGGTGCTGATCGGTTGGCGCGTGGCCGGATCGATCGTGCCGTTGAGCTTGGCGGCAAAGCGCACCGCGCGCAGCATGCGGACCGGGTCTTCGCGGTAACGCTTGACGGGGTCGCCGATGATGCGGATCTGGCGCTTCTTCAGGTCGGCCACGCCATCGTGGTAGTCGATGACTTCCTCGTTGTGCGGGTCGTAGTACAGCGCGTTCATGGTGAAGTCGCGGCGCTTGGCGTCTTCTTCCTGCGATCCGAACACGTTGTCGCGCAGGATGCGGCCGTGCTCGTCGGTTTCCTGGTCTTCCGAGGCGGGCGCGCGGAAGGTGGAGGTCTCGATGATCTCCTGGCCGAACACGACGTGCACGAGCTGGAAGCGGCGGCCGATGATGCGCGCGCGGCGGAACAGCGGACGGATCTGTTCGGGCGTGGCGTTGGTGGCCACGTCGAAGTCCTTGGGCTCCAGGCCGACGATGAGGTCGCGCACCGCGCCGCCGACGATGTAGGCTTCGTAGCCATGCTGGCGCAGCACTTCGCACACCTTGATGGCGTGGCGCGAGACGTTGCGCCGGTCGATGCCGTGCTTGTCGCGCCCGATGCGCAGCGGCCCCCTGGGTGTCGGTGCGAACAGTCGGCCGACGAATTTTTTTATGGTTTCAGTGATCATTAGGACTTCGAATCTTCCATGTGGTCGAACAGGTCGATCACTTGCCAGCCGCGTTCCTGGGCGATGGCGCGCAGGGATGGGCTGGGGTTGGCGGCAATCGGACGGGTCACTTTTTCGAGCAGCGGCACATCATTGACCGAATCGCTATAGAAAAACGATTCGGAGAAATCCGCAAGCCCCAGCCCCATGCCGCCCAGCCAGTCGTTGACGCGCACGACCTTGCCTTCCTTGAAGCTGGGCGTGCCCAGGATGCGGCCCGTGTAGCGGCCGCGCAGGTACTCGGCGTCGGTCGCGACCAGGTGGGGCACGCCGAAGGCGCGGGCGATGGGGGCGGTGACGAAGCTGTTGGTCGCCGTGACGATCGCGCAGAGATCGCCGGCTTCCAGGTGCGCGTCCACGAGGTCGCGTGCGGCGGGCGTGATGGACGGGCGGATGACTTCGCCCATGAAGGTTTCGTGCCAGGCCGCCAGGTCATGCGGCGCATGCGCGGCCAGCAGGCCCAGCATGAACTCGGCGGCCTGTTCGGCCGTGAGTTCGCCGCGGTTGTAGCGGTCCATCAGTTCGTCATTCAGGCGGCGGGCCTGGACGGGATCGCCCGCGCGGCCCGTGCGCGCCAGATAGTCGGCCCATTGGTAGTCGCTGTCGAGCGGCAGCAGGGTGTGATCCAGGTCGAACAGGGCGAGACGTCGGGTGGTCATGTGCGTTGTGAATCAGGATCTGCGAGCATGGCGCGCAGCAGGGGCAGGGTGATGGGACGGCCGGTGGCCAGCG
Organism: Achromobacter sp. MFA1 R4; assembly: GCF_900156745.1. NCBI lineage: Bacteria > Pseudomonadati > Pseudomonadota > Betaproteobacteria > Burkholderiales > Alcaligenaceae > Achromobacter > Achromobacter sp. MFA1 R4. The sequence goes on from NZ_LT707065.1 coordinate 3,015,144, forward strand.
AATAACGGTCCAGCGCGTCGAGCAGCGCCGCCAGCTTGCGGATGTCGCGCTCGTGGTGCGTGAGCATCCAGTTGATGATTTCGGGCGCCAGGTGCAGACCGCGTTCGGCCGCCTGGGCGGACAGCGCGGCCAGCTTGTCGGCGTCGGACAGCGGGTCCAGGCGGAACACCAGGTCCCAGCCCAGGCGCGTGCGCAGGTCTTCGCGCAGCGGCATCGACAGCGTCGAGCGGTCGCCCGACAGCGCCAGCGCGAAGGCCCGGCCGGTGGCCGCGGATTCGCGCCAGCGGTTGTACAGCGCGAACAGCGCGGCCTGGCGGCTGTCGTCCATGCGGTGCACGTCGTCGACCGCCACGAACTGGGGCATGGGCGATTTGGAATCGGCCTCGGCCAGGCGGCGCAGCATGTTTTCGCCGTTGGCGGGGTCGATGAAGACGGCGTCGGGGCGCGCGGTCAGCGCGCGCAGCAGGTGGGTGCGGCCGCAGCCGGCGGCGCCCCAGATGTACAGGGCCCGGCCCGGCTTGAGCGCACGCACGGCCGCCACCGCTTCCCCGTTGGGGCCGGCGATATAGTTGTTCAGCGATGGCGCTGGCGCGGGGAGAACGTCGAGCAGAAGCTGGCGGTTCATGAGAGTTAGCAATCGGGCTTTTTCGGAACCACCGGAAATCCGCGCCGCCAGGCAGGGGATTTCCGCGGGCGACATGCCGGGCAAACATTGCCGGGGCGCCGGAAAAGCCAAGAAAATCGGTGATACACGGGTCGAAAAGCGCCCCGGCCTGGCCCATGGGGACTGTGCCGTGGGGCTTGCCGGACGGCTGCCCGGACCCGCCCGGGGGCTTGCCTTGCCAGAAACTGGCAAAATCAATACCGGCCAACCCTACACTTTAAACCACCTGGGGGGCTGGTGTCGCGTCCGAGCGCCTGCACTGGCACGGGTTTGCGCCCCGCATGCCTGTCGGCGCCCGCGTCATCGTAAAATGCAGGGCGTTCCACCAAAATCCCAGCAATTGTTACATACCCCACGGCATTTCTCATGACGAACCAACCTAAAGCCCCCCTGACCTACCGCGACGCGGGTGTCGACATCGACGCAGGCGACGCCCTGGTCGACCGTATCAAACCCCTAGCCGCGCGCACCATGCGCCCGGGGGTGCTGGCCGGTATCGGCGGCTTTGGCGGCCTGTTCGAAGTGCCGAAGACCTATAAAGAGCCCGTGCTGGTGTCCGGCACGGACGGCGTCGGCACCAAGCTGCGCCTGGCGTTCGACTGGAACCGCCACGACACGGTCGGCATCGACCTGGTCGCCATGAGCGTCAACGACATCCTGGTGCAGGGCGCGGAACCGCTGTTCTTCCTGGATTACTTCGGCTGCGGCAAGTTGTCGGTGGACACGGCCGCCGCCGTGGTGGGCGGCATCGCCAAGGGCTGCGAACTGTCGGGCTGCGCCCTGATCGGCGGCGAGACCGCCGAAATGCCGGGCATGTACCCGGACGGCGAATACGACCTGGCCGGCTTCGCGGTGGGCGCGGTGGAAAAGTCCAAGATCATCGACGGCAAGTCCATCAAGGCGGGCGACGTGGTGCTGGGCCTGGCGTCCAGCGGCGCGCACTCCAACGGCTATTCGCTGCTGCGCAAGATCCTCGAACGCGCCAACGCCAAGCCGGACGACGATTTCCACGGCCAGAAGATGGTCGATGTCGTCATGGCCCCGACCCGCATCTACGTCAAGCAGGTGCTGGCCGCGCTGGCCAAGCACGGCACGGCCATCAAGGGCCTGGCCCACATCACGGGCGGCGGCCTGCTGGACAACGTGCCGCGCATCCTGCAGGACGGCCTGGCCGCCAAACTGCACCGCGACGCCTGGGAAATGCCCAAGCTGTTCCAGTGGCTGCAGGAGCAGGGCGGCGTCGAAGACACCGAGATGTACCGCGTGTTCAACTGCGGCATCGGCATGGTGCTGGTGGTGGATCCGGCCCAGGCCGACGCCATCGCCGCCACGCTGCGCGAGCAGGGCGAGACCGTCAGCAAGCTGGGCGAAATCGTCCCCCAGGAAGCCGGCATGGCGCAGACCTTCGTGGTGTGACGCCGCGGCGAATGCGCAGCAAGAAAGATGACCGCCTTGAGGGCGGTCATTTTTTTTTAGTGGGGGGCGGATGGCTGGGCGGCGCCGTCAGTGCGCCAGCGCCCGCGCCACGGCGTCGATGGTCTGCGCGACGGCGTCGGCGGCCAGGCAATCCACGATCACGCGCTCGGGCTGCGCGCGCAGCCAGGTGATCTGGCGCTTGGCGAGCTGGCGGGTCGCGGCGATGCCCTGTTCGCGGGCCGTGTCCAGGTCGACCTCGCCGTCCAGGTACGCCCACATCTGCCGATAGCCGACGCAGCGCACGGACGGCAGGCCCGGGTGCAGGTCGGCGCGGGCGTGCAGGCCGCGCACTTCGTCGAGCAGGCCCTGGCGCAGCATCGCATCGAAGCGCTGTTCGATGCGCGCGTGCAGGGCGGCGCGGTCGGAGGGTTCCAGGCTGATGGTCAGGTAGCGGTTGGCGTCGTCGTCCGGCTTGCGCTGCGCGCGCTGCAGCAGCGCCGACATGGGCCGGCCGGAAAGCTGGCAGATTTCGAGGGCGCGCTGGATGCGCTGGCTGTCGTTGGGCGCGAGCCGCGCCGCGGTGACGGGGTCCAGCGCCGCCAGCTCGGCGTGCAGGGCGGGCCAGCCCAGGCGCGCGGCGCGCGCTTCCAGTTCGGCGCGCAGGGCCGGATCGGCCTGTGGCAGGTCGTCCAGGCCGTCGCGCAGCGCCTTGTAGTACATCATCGTGCCGCCCGCCAGCAGCGGAATGCGGCCGCGCGCGCGGATGTCGTCGATCAGGCGCAGCGCGTCGGCGCGGAATTCCGCGGCCGAATACGACTGGACGGGATCCAGGATGTCCAGCAGGTGCTGGGGCACGCGCGCCTGTTCCTCGGGCGAGGGCTTGGCCGTGCCGATGTCCATGCCGCGGTAGATCGTGGCCGAATCCACGTTGATGATTTCGAGGGGCCAGCGTTCGGCCAGGGCCAGCGTGGACGCGCTTTTTCCGGCCGCGGTGGGGCCCGCCAGGCAGATGACCGGAAGCGTTGCGGGGGTGAGGTCGGAGGGCAAGCTACTGTCCGCGCAGGAAAAGCTTGTCGAGGTCCGACATCGACCACTGCACCCAGGTGGGACGGCCGTGGTTGCATTGGTCGGCGCGTTCCGTGGATTCCATCTGCCGCAGCAGGCCGTTCATCTCTTCGAGGGTGAGCTTGCGGTTGGCGCGCACGGAGCCGTGACACGCCATGGTCGAAAGCAGTTCGTTGCGCTGTTCGGTAAGCAGGCGCGAAACGCCCACGGCTCCCAGGTCGCGCAGCACGGCGCGGGCCAGGGTTTCGATGTCGCCGCGGGCCAGGATGGCGGGCACCGACCGCACGGCGATGGACGTGGGACCCGAGGGCCGCATTTCGAAGCCCAGCTCGTTCAACTGTTCTTCGTACTCTTCCACCAGGGCCACGTCCTTCTCTTGGGCGTGGAACACCACGGGCACCAGCAGGTCCTGGCGCGGCAGGCTGCGCGCGTCCAGCGCCTGCTTGAGCTGCTCGTACACCACGCGCTCGTGGGCGGCGTGCATGTCCACCAGCACCATGCCGCGCCGGTTCTGCGCCAGGATGTAGACGCCGTGCAATTGCGCCACCGCCATGCCCAGCGGATGCTCTTCATCGGTGGGCAGCGCGGCGGCGGGCGCGGGAGCGGGCTCGCGCAGCGGCGCGGTCCGGGCGGCGGTGTCGTCGTTCAGCGGGCGATAGAGGGATTGCCAGTCGGCGGCCGGAATGCCGGCGGGTTCCGCGTGCAGACGGAAGGGCACCTGGGTGTGCGGGCGCTGCGGCGCGGGCGACGGACGCAGCCCGTAGGCCGGGCCGTTGCCTGAACCTGAGCCGGCGCCTGTCCCGCCTTTCATGCCGTTCATGCCATTCACGCCGCCGTAGCCCGGGCGCGGGGACTCGGACTCGGCCTGCGCGGCGGGGCGGTAGGCGGGCGGGGCGGAAGCGGGCGAAGGCGGGGCCGTTTCGCCCGCGGGTCGCGCGACGGTTTCGAATTCCGCGTCGCCGGTTTGTCCCGCCGGGGCGACCGCCGACGAGCCGCCCAACTGCGCCAGCGTCTGGCTGACCGCATGCGAGACGAAACGGTGGACGGCGCCGCTGTCGCGGAATCGGACTTCATGCTTGGCCGGGTGGACGTTCACGTCCACGGCGGCCGGGTCGATATCCAGGAACAGCACGTAGGCGGGCTGCCGGTCGCCATGCAGCACGTCCGCATAGGCGGCCCGCAGCGCATGGCTGACCGTGCGGTCGCGCACGTAGCGGCCGTTCACATACAGGTACTGGCGGTCGGCGCGGGCGCGCGCGGCGGTTGGCCGGGTGATCATGCCGGCCAGGCTGACCGTGCCGACCGAATGCGACAGCAGCAGGCCGTGCTCGGCGAATTCCGCGCCCAGCACGTCGCGGATGCGCTGGGGCGGATCGGCCGGCAGCCACTGGCGCTGCGCGCGGTCGTGGTGAAAGAGGCGAAAGGCGATCTGCGGATGCGCCAGCGCGATGCGCTCCATGGCATCGACGCAGTGGCCGAACTCGGTGGCCTCGGATCGCAGGAACTTGCGGCGGGCGGGCACGGCGTCAAAGAGCTGGCGCACGTCCACGGTGGTGCCGGGCGGGCCCGACGCCGGACCGACCTGCATGCTGCCGGCGTCGATCTGCCAGGCGTGGTCGCCGTCGCGCGTGCGGGAAATGATGGACACCTGGGCCACCGAGGCAATGGACGCGAGCGCTTCACCACGGAATCCCATGGACGCCACCGATTCCAGCTCGTTGAGCGAGCGGATCTTGCTGGTGGCGTGGCGCGCCAGGGCGAGCGGCAGTTCTTCGGGGGGGATGCCGCCGCCGTCGTCGGTGACGGCGATGCGCCGGATGCCGCCGCCTTCGAGGCGGACCTCGATGGCGCGCCCGCCCGCGTCGATGGCGTTTTCGAGGATTTCCTTGAGCACCGACGCGGGGCGCTCGATGACCTCGCCAGCGGCGATCTGGCTGATCAGCAGGTCGGGAAGCGCGAGGATGGAACGACGTTCGGTCATGTGGCCCAGATCTTGTGTAGCAGTGCGGACGATTTTAGCGTCATGCCCCGGTCGGCTATAGTCGCTGGAAATTTCCCTTCCGATATCGGGGCCGCTTCAATGCTTGAGTTTTTCAATATGGTGCTCCACATCGACCAGACGCTCGGCCTGTGGGTCGAGCAGTATGGGGTGTGGGTGTATCTGGTGCTGTTCCTCATCGTCTTCGCCGAGACCGGACTGGTGGTGCTGCCCTTCCTGCCGGGCGACTCGCTGCTGTTCATCGCCGGCGCGTTCGGCGCGACGGGGCACATCGATCCGATCCTGATGTCGGTGCTGCTCATCGTCGCCGCGGTGACCGGCAATTCGCTGAACTACGCGATCGGCCGCTACATCGGGCCGCGGGTGTTTTCGATGAACCTGCGCTTTCTGGACCGCGGCGCGCTGATGCGCACGCACGCGTTCTACGAAAAGCACGGGGGCAAGACCATCGTCATGTCGCGCTTCATTCCGGTGGTGCGCACTTTCGCCCCCTTTGTGGCGGGCGTGGCCGACATGTCGCTGGCGCGCTTTCAGATGTTCAATATCCTGGGCGCGCTGCTGTGGGTGATCAGCCTGGTGGCGGCCGGCTATTTCTTCGGCAACATCCCGATCATCCGCGACCACCTGAACACCATCGTCCTGGTGGGCCTGGCCGCGGCCATCGTGCCGGTGGTGGGCGCCGCCCTGGTCAAGCTCTTTCGCGCGCGCCGCACGCAGTAGGGCGCCAGATGGGGTAAGCAAAAAGGGCTATGCGCCGGGGCGCATAGCCCTTTTTCGTTGGGCCGGGTCCCGGGCTAGCTGACGTCGCCCAAACGGGCCAGCGGCGGGTTGGCGGTGAAGTAGCGCTGGATGCCGGTCATCATGGCCTGCGCCAGCTTGTCCTGGTGCGAGGAGCTGCGCAGCAGGGCTTCTTCCTGGGGGTTGCTGATGAAGGCGGTTTCGACCAGGACGGACGGGATGTCCGGCGCCTTCAACACCGCAAAGCCGGCCTGTTCGACGCTGTTCTTGTGCAGGCGGTTGATCTTCTTGATCTCGTCCAGGAAGGCGCTGCCGACCTTGAGCGAATCATTGATCTGCGCGGTGGTGGACAGGTCCAGCAGCACCTTGGCGACCTGGCGGTCGTGGGTGCCCAGGTTGACGCCGCCGATCAGGTCGGCCGCGTTTTCCTTGTCGGCCATCCAGCGCGCCTGCGCGCTGGAGGCGCCGCGCTGGGACAGCGCGAACACCGACGACCCGTTGGCCGACGGCTTGACCCACGCGTCCGCATGGATCGAGATGAACAGGTCCGCGTGCACGCGCCGCGCCTTCTGGACGCGCACGTGCAGGGGCACGAAGTAGTCGTCGTCGCGCGTCAGGTAGGCGCGCATGTAGGGCTGGCTGTCGATCAGCGCCTTCAGGCGGCGCGCGATGCGCAGCACCACGTCCTTCTCGCGCAGGCCGGTCTTGCCGATGGCGCCGGGATCTTCGCCGCCGTGGCCCGGGTCCAGCGCGATGGTCAGCATGCGCGGCTTGCCCCGGCTTGCCGTGGCCGGCGGCTTGGGCGGCGTGGGCAGGGGCGGGGCGGGCTGCTGGCCGCGCACGCGGGGCGGCTCGGGGGGATCGGCGCGGGTGACCGGGTTGCGCTGGATGTCTTCGAGGATGCGCGCGAGCGGATCGTCCACGTCGGGACCGCTCGACTTGTTCAGGATCGCGATCAACGGGTCCTGCGCCACCTTCGGGTACAGGTCCAGCACCAGACGGTACTGGTAGTCGGCAACCGGCTTGAGGGTGAAGACCTGCGGCGCCACCGGCTGCTTCAGGTCGAACACTAGCCGGACCACGTTGGGGCGGTTCTGCGCCACGCGCAGGCTCTGGATGTAGGGGTCGTCGGGGCGGACCTTGGAGACCAGATCGTTCAGGGCCGCACTGAGGGTCAGTCCCTCGATGTCGACCACCAGGCGATGGGGATTTTCCAGGGTGAATTGTTCCGCCTTGAGTTCGCTGTCCAGTTCCAGCGTGACGCGGGTGTATTCGTCGGCAGGCCAGGTCCGCACGGCCAGGATCGTTGCCGCCTGCGCCAGCGTCGGCACGACAGGCAGGACGAGCAGGGTGGCAGCGACGCTGATCAGGCGTCGGCGGGTGGCGCCTGCCGGGGGGAGGGCGCCGTCAGGGGCGGGGGGACAATCGCGTTCAACCATGTTTGTCCTCGGGCGGTGTACGCGGTCAGGGTGGCGTCACGTCCGTCGCCTGCATAGGCGAGGTTGATCAGCAGGTCGGGCGGGGGCAAAAGACCTTCGGCCCGCTCCGGCCATTCGATCAAAACGACCGCATCCTCACGCAGTAAATCCCGAAATCCTGCGTCCAACCATTCGCGCGAATCACTAAATCTATAAAAATCAAGGTGATAGAAGTATAAGTTAGAAACTTTATAGGATTCAAGCAGCGCGTAGCTTGGACTCTTGATTCGGCCTGTGATGCCGCTTTCCCGCAACAATGCCCTGGAGAAGGCCGTTTTTCCTGCACCCAGGTCCCCTTGAAGGTGGATGCATGCGCCTGCCGGGCCGGTTTTGCCTCCGGACACCATGGGCGCAAGCTGGCGCGCCAGCGACTCGGTGGCGGCTTCGTCGGGCAAGTGCAAAGTCAGGGTGGCGAGGGGGGCGGACATGGCGCGGGGCGAGTGGTAAAAGACGATGATCGGAGCACAGATTGGAGCAATTATAGGAATGCGGGTTTCTGCTAACCTATAACTGATTGTTATTCTCAATAATGTCGTGAACGACGGCTTCCCGCCGCCCGCGACTGACGCCGCCACGGAGTTGTACGCGCCATGAAGACCCGCATCGAAAAAGACACGTTTGGCCCCATCGAGGTGCCGGAAGACCACCTGTGGGGCGCCCAGACCCAGCGCTCCCTGCATTTCTTCGCGATTTCCACCGAAAAAATGCCGGAACCGCTGACCAACGCGATGGCGCGGCTCAAGCGCGCGGCGGCCAAGGTCAACGCCGACCTGGGCGAGCTGGACCCCAAGGTCGCGGACGCCATCATGCGCGCGGCCGACGAGGTCGTCGCCGGAAAATGGCCCAACGAGTTTCCGCTGTCCGTCTGGCAGACCGGTTCTGGCACGCAAAGCAACATGAACATGAACGAGGTGCTGGCCAACCGCGCTTCGGAACTGCTGGGCGGCGTGCGCGGCGAAGAGCGCAAGGTGCACCCCAACGACCACGTCAACCGCGGGCAGTCGTCGAACGACACCTTCCCGACCGCGATGCACGTGGCCGCCGCCGTCGAGGTCGAACATCGCCTGCTGCCGTCCCTGAAGGCGCTGCGCGCCACGCTGGCCGCCAAGAGCGCCAAGTTCTATGACATCGTCAAGATCGGCCGCACCCACCTGCAGGACGCCACGCCGCTGACCCTGGGCCAGGAGATCTCGGGCTACGTGGCCCAGCTCGACCTGGCCGAGCAGCAGATCCGCGCCACGCTGCCGGGCCTGCACCAGCTTGCCATCGGCGGCACCGCGGTCGGCACCGGCCTGAACGCGCATCCGCAGTTCAGCGCCAAGGTGTCGGCCGAGCTGGCGCACACCACCGGCACGGCCTTTGTCTCCGCGCCCAACAAGTTCCAGGCGCTGGCGTCGCATGAAGCGCTGCTGTTTGCCCACGGCGCGCTGAAGTCGCTGGCGGCGGGCCTCATGAAGATCGCCAACGACGTGCGCTGGCTGTCGAGCGGCCCGCGCTCGGGCCTGGGCGAGATCAGCATTCCCGAGAACGAGCCGGGCAGCTCGATCATGCCGGGCAAGGTCAACCCCACGCAGTGCGAGGCCATCACGATGCTGGCCGCGCAGGTCATGGGCAACGACGTGGCCATCAACATCGGCGGCGCCAGCGGCAACTTCGAGCTGAACGTCTACAAGCCGCTGGTGATCCACAATTTCCTGCAGTCCGTGCGCCTCCTGACGGACGGCATGGCCAGCTTCGACAAGCACTGCGCGGCGGGCATCGAGCCCAACCACGAACGCATCGCCGAACTGGTCGACCGTTCGCTGATGCTGGTGACCGCGCTGAATCCGCACATCGGCTACGACAAGGCCGCGCAGATCGCCAAGAAGGCGCACAAGGAAGGCCTGTCGCTGAAGGAGTCGGCGCTGGCCCTGGGCTACCTGACCGAAGCGCAGTTCGCCGAATGGGTCGTGCCCGGCGCGATGACTAACGCGCACAAGCCGTCGTAATCCGCCGTCGTAATCCCGCGCGCGTCGCGTCAATCCGGAATGGCCGCCCCACGGGCGGCCATTTTCATGGCGCGTGGGGGCTCAGGTCTCGGTGTCGCCGTAGGCGGCATCCACGATTTCCCAGACCAGACGGCGGGACGAGTCGCTCTCCAGATCCACGTCCTGGTGAGGAACGAGCAGCCCCCGATCGCCGGCTGCCACGAGAAATCTCTCCCATGGCGCGTTTCGCGGCCAGCGGGCCAGGTAAGCGCGCCGCTGCGCGGCGTCCAGGGTCTGCCAGAACGCAAGCCAGATGTCGCCGAAGTAGCTGTCCCGGGTGCCATACCGCATCACCAGCGGCAGATTGTCCTGGTCGCCAAACATGCACAGCCAAGGGGGAGGCAGGGCGTAGTCATCCTCGGGAAGCAGGGGAAAGGGCAAGGCGGGTCCCAGGCGATCGTCCTCGCGTCCGAACAGTCGTAGCGCCCAGCGGGGCAGACGGCGTTGCGCCACGGTGCCGGTCACACCGGCATAGGCGCGGCGCGTCCTGCGCGCGCAGTCCCAGGCCCAGGAAAGCTGCAGGTGGAAGCAGCCGCCCGCCATGCGCCATTGCGCCTCGTAGGCCATCTTTTCGGCCAACGACAAGGATTGCCAATAGGGCCACCAGACGCCGTTGAACCATCGCGATGCGGCGGGCTCGATCCCATCGGTCCAGGCCGCCGGATCGGGAAATTCGATCCAGGGCGGGCGCGGGCTGCGACACGCCGGCGGTGCAGATCGCTTCATGCATTCGTCCTTCAGTTCGGTGATATGTGGTCCGCCAGCCAATCCGCGCCAAAATAGCCGGCCGCGCCAAAAATGAGGGCGCCCAGCGCGCCGGTCACGATCAATCCCGGGCCGGTTTCAATGCCGAGCGCCGCGCCGCCGATGAACCCGATTTTTGCACCGGCCCACGCCCCGCCCCAACCCCCGGCCTGGCGAACCGCTTCGGCCGCAATCGGCCGGAACGATCGTTGCTCAGCGGATTGCCGTGTCGCGCGTGCCACGTCCACCGCGGTGATGATCAACCCCAGCACGGTCAACACCCGGCCGTAGCGGCCAATGGTGCGAGCCAGGGCGTAGGACTTTTCCAGTTGGGCAAGCCGCTGCATGGCCTGTTCGCGGCTGATCTTGTTCGCGCTCAGGTCGTTCCAGACGTTTCGGGCGGCATTGATCTGCACCTGATGCACTTCGCTGGCAACCCGGACGGAGTCGGACGTGAATCTCGTGTTCCGGATCAGCACTTCCTGCTCTGCGCCGACGATGGTGTCGATCAGCCGTTCCACACTGTGGCGGGCAGCAGGATTGGCGGCGACGAAGCGCCGGAGGTCGGCCACCACTTCCGGCACGGAAAACACCTGGGCGCCCGACGCCCTGGCCTTGTTCATGTCGATGATGAGCGGGACGCCGTCCATGGTGGGCGCGCCCAGGCGCTTCGTACTGGCGGAAAGATAGCCGCCCTGGCCCCTGCCCAGGGCATGTTCGGCCGGACTGTACATGGCCGCCGGGTTGGAAGGCGCCATGGAAAAGTCTCGCGGCAAGGCAATGACCTTGACGGTTCCTCTCAGGGAGCCCGCCGGAGGTTGCCCGCCACGCCACACGTTGCCCGCGGACTCCTTGCGGATCACGGCGTCGACGCCGATGTCTGGCAAGGCCTCGACCACGACGAACATGTAGCCGCGCGCCAGGGCGATCCGCGCCGTCAGGCGGCCTTCGCCGTCGTCGGTTTGCGGGATCGAGCCTGTGCCGTTTCGCCGCATGCCGTCGGGGATCCAGATCCGTTGGCCGACATAGAGTTGCGTATCGGTAAAGCTGGTGACGGTCAGCCGCTTCCAAAGCCTGCCGTCGCCCATGTGTTTGCGGGCGATGCTCCAGAGTGAATCGCCGGGTTGGACTATGTATTCGCTCATTCCTGGTTCCCCTAAGCCTGGTCGGAAGGTGTGCGTGGCGCGCCGCGCGGCCGGCGCGCCACGATTTCCGGGGGAATGGGCGATATCCGTCGGCGCGCCGTGCCTCAGACGCCGACGTCATACTGGTCGGCGGGCGCGCAAAGGGGCAATCAGCCTTGTCCTGTTTCAGGAGGTTTTTTTCAGGCGGCTCCGCGCCATTGCGGGCGTTAGGGGCGGCCCGCCAGCAGCAGCCACATCGGGATCGTGACCGCCGAAAACAAGGTGCCCAGGGAGATCAGCACGGCCACCATGCGGCCGTCGCCGCCCATGCGCATCGCGAGCACGTAGGCGGCCGATGCCGTGGGCAGCGCCGCGAACAGCAGCAGCATGCGGGCCTCCAGGGGCGGCAGGTCCAGCAGGTGCGCCACCAGCAGGGCGACCGCGGGCAGGGCGACGAGCTTGACCGCCAGCATCCAGGCGATGAGCGGCCCGTAGCCCTTGCCGCCTTCCCAGGCGAGGCTGGCGCCCACGCAGAGGATGCCCAGCGCGATGGCGGCCGCGCCCAGGCGCGCGAGCACCGTGTCCACGGGGCCGGGCAATTGCAGCCCGGCCAGGTTGCAGGCCAGGCCCAGCACGGTGGAGATCACCAGCGGATTGCGCGCCAGTTCGCGCAGCAGGTTGCCGCCGCTGTGCCGCGCCAGGCCGTAGACGGCGGCCACGTTGGCCATGGGCACCGCGAAGCCGACGATGAGCGCCATCACGGTCTGGCCCTGCGCGCCCGCCAGGCTGGCCGACAGGGCCAGGCCGATGTAGGTATTGAAGCGGTAGCCGCATTGCGCGGAGGACGCCAGGCCCAGCGACGAGGGCCGCAGCACCAGGCCCGCCAGCCAGGCCATCGCCACGCCGGCGGTGATGACGGCCGCGGTGGCCTGCAGCAGGAGCGCCGCATTGCCCGCCGTGATGGGCGTGCGCAGGATGGACTGGAACAGCAGCGCGGGAAACAGCACGAAGTAGACGAGCCGTTCCGTGCCGGCGAAGAATTCGCGCGAGAAACCGAGTTTGTGACGTAGCGCCCAACCCAGCGCAACCAGCATGAAATCGGGGAAAACCAGGAGGGCAACCGACATGGGAAAAGTGGTTTTTGTCTGGCGCCAAACGGGGCTCGGCGCGCTATGCGGGTGTAAGCGTTTGCTGCTATTCTCCGACATTCTGGCGGGCGCGTGTGCCACAAGCAACCTATAAATGCAGCGCTGACGCGCTGTCCAAAAGCAAAACAAGCAATGCGCCCGCACCGTTATCTGCTGGTCCGCCTACAGGCGGGCACATCACACAACGGTCCGTCTACATACGGGCTCGCAATCTTGGAGGAAACACATTTATGAATAAAGTCCGCACCCTGGCCGTGGCCATCGCCTTTGCTACCGGCGCAGCCGGCATGTTGGGCGCTACGGTCGCGCACGCCGCAGACAAGTACCCCAGCAAGGCCATCCGCGTGATCGTTCCGTTCGCGCCTGGCGGGTCCACCGACATCATCGCGCGCCTCGTGACGCAGCGCATGAGCCAGGAACTCGGCCAGCCCATGGTCGTGGAAAACAAGGGCGGCGCTGGCGGCGCCATCGGTGCTTCCGAAGCCGCGCGCGCGCCGGCCGACGGCTACACGCTGTCCATCGCCACCGTCTCCACGATGGCCGTGAACCCCGCCTGCCGTCCGAAGGACCTGCCGTACGATCCGATCAAGGACTTCCAGCCGGTCACCAACTTCGCCAACACCGCCAACGTCGTGGCCGTGAACCCGAAGTTCCCGGCCAAGGACTTCAAGGGCTTCGTCGAAGAACTGAAGAAGAACCCGGGCAAGTACTCCTACGGCAGCTCGGGCACCTGCGGCGTGCTGCACCTGATGGGCGAATCGTTCAAGATGGCCACCGGCACCGACATCGTGCACGTGCCCTACAAGGGTTCGGGCCCGGCGCTGGCTGATGCCGTCGGCGGCCAGATCGAAATCCTGTTCGACAACCTGCCGTCGTCGATGCCGCAGATCCAGGCCGGCAAGCTGAACGCCATGGCCATCGCCTGGCCCGAGCAGATCGGCACGCTCAAGGGCGTCCCGACCTTCAAGGACGCGGGCTTCCCGGTGCTGAACCAGCCGGTGTGGTATGGCCTGCTGGCCCCCAAGGGCACGCCGATGGACGTGGTGAACAAGCTGCGTGACGCCGCCGTCGTGGCCTTGAAGGACCCGAAGGTCATCAAGGCGCTCGAAGAGCAAGGCTCGGCGCCGTCGGGCAACACGCCGGAAGAGTTCGCCAAGGAAATCCAGGAGCAGTTCAACTGGGCCCAGGACGTCGTGAAGAAGCAGAACATCACGCTGAACTGATGCCGCACGGGGCGTTCCGCGCCCCGGCCGACACCACAACGGGCGCCTTCGGGCGCCCGTTGTGCGTTGCGGGCCGCGCGCCCGCTCAGGCGGGCGCTTCCAGCCCGGCCAGCCGCGCGGCGCAGGCCGCCCGCAGGCGTTCGATCAGGTCGCGGTGCAAGGCCGAAAGCGGATCCTGGTTGCGCGTCATGATGCTGATCGGCACGCGCAGGGCGGGCTCCAGGCGGCGCAGGTTCATGCCCGGCCGCAGCATCGCCTGCGCGGTGATGGCGTCCACGATGGCGTCGCCGCAGCCGGCGTCCACCAGCGCGCACGCGACGTAATGCGTCTGCACCTGGATGGCGACCTGCGGGGCCAGGCCCTGCGCATCGAGCGCCAGTTGCAGCAGCGCGCCGGACGCATCGCCGGCATCCAGCACGATCAGGGTGCCGCCCGACGCATCGCCCAGTTCGGACAGCCGCATCGGCCCCTGCGCCGCGTTGCGGCTCAGGTGCACGAGTTCCGTATGGCCCAGCCCCATGCGCGTCAGGCCCGGGTAGTCGTTGGTGTCGAACGTGATGGCCAGATCGAGCTCGCGGGTCAGCAGTCCCTGCACCAGCTCGGCGCTGTGATGGGTATGGATGTCGAAGGTGATGCCGGGCTGCGCGTCGCGGCTGTCGCGCACCACGCCGGGCAGCAGGCCCAGGCCCAGCGCGGGCGCGCATCCCAGGCGCAGGTGGCCGTGGGGACGGTCGCGCAGATTGGCCGCCAGCCGGCGCACGCTGCTCAGGTCCTGGCTCAGCCGCGCGATCTCGGGCGTGAGGATCTCGGCCTCGCGCGTGGCGACCAGCCGGCCCTTCACGCGATCAAAGAGCCGGAAGCCGAGCTGGCTTTCGGCGTGGGCCAGCAACTTGCTGGCGGCAGGCTGGGAGATGTGCAGCGCCGCGGCGGCTTCCGTCAGGGAGCCGGTGCGGCGGATCGCTTCGAAGATCTCGATGTGGCGCAGGCGCATGGCGCAAACGGGGGCTGTGGTGTTCCGGAACCGCGATTCTATGCCGGATGCGGCCGGCGGACAGCGGCGCCCGCGCCGGCCGCCGCGCGACAGCGGCGCGGCCCTTTGACTATCATGGACGCCTGCCGGACATCCGGCGCCACCGGAGCCCATCATGCGCCTACGCCGCCACGCCGTCCTGCTGTTTGCCGCCGCGATAGCCGGGCTGCCGTTTGTTTCGTCGGGTTGGGCGCGCACGCCGCAAGCGGCCGAGGACCTGAACCCGGAAGCCGCCAGCGGCGTCCAGGCGCGCCAGCTCGTGCGCGCGCCCCATTTCATGATGGTGACGGCCAACCCGCTTGCCAGCCGGGCCGGTGAAGCGATGCTGCGGCGCGGCGGCAGCGCGGTCGACGCCGCCATCGCCGCCCAACTCGTGCTGAACCTGGTGGAGCCGCAGTCGTCGGGCATCGGCGGCGGGGCGTTCATGGTGCTGTATTCGGCCCAGGACGGCCGCCTGCACACCTATGACAGCCGCGAGACCGCGCCGGCGGCCGCGCGTCCCGACCGCTTCCTGGATGCCGATGGCAAACCGCTGCCTTTCGCGCAGGCCGTCAACAACGGCATGTCGGTGGCAGTGCCCGGCCTCTTGCGCGGGCTGGAACTGGCGCACAAAGCGCAGGGCAAGCTGCCCTGGGCCGACCTCTTCCAGCCGGCCATCGACCTGGCGGAGCAGGGCTTTGCGGTGTCGCCGCGCCTGCATGCGCTGCTGGCCGGCAACAAGGCCCTGCCGCAGCAGGCGGCGGCCGCCGCCTATTTCTATGCGCCGGACGGCGCGCCCTGGCCCGTGGGCCATGTGCTGAAGAACCCCGAATTCGCGCGCACCCTGCGCGCGGTCGCCTCGCAGGGCGCCGACGCGTTCTACCAGGGCGACATCGCGCGCGACATCGTGGCGGCCGTGCGGGGCCATGACAAGCCGGGCGACCTGAGCCTCGCGGATCTGGCGGGCTATCGCGCGAAGACGCGCGATCCGGTTTGTGGCGCCTATCGCGGCTACCAGCTCTGCGGCATGGGGCCGCCGAGCAGCGGTCCCATCGCCGTGCTGCAGATGCTGGGCGAGCTGGAACAGTTTCCGCTCGGCCGCTATGCGCCCGGCACGGCGCAGGCGGTGCATTACTTTTCCGAGGCGGGCCGGCTGGCTTTCGCCGACCGCGACTTCTACGTGGCCGATCCCGACTTCGTGCGCGTGCCGGTGCGCGCGTTGCTGGACCCGGCCTATCTGCGCGCGCGCGGCGCGCTGATCCAGCCCGACCGCAGCATGAAGGTCGCGCTGCCCGGCGACCCCGAAGGCAAGCTGCTGTCGCTGGGCAAGGACGACGCGCTGGAGCTGCCGTCCACCAGTCACCTGGTGGCCGTGGATGCGCAAGGCAATGCGCTGACCATGACGACCACCATCGAAAGCGAGTTCGGCAGCAAGATCTTCGTGCGGGGCTTTCTGCTGAACAATGAGATGACCGACTTTTCGTCGTCGTTCCAGGACCCCGAAGGACGCCTGGTCGCCAACCGCATCGAACCGGGCAAGCGCCCGCGCAGCTCGATGGCGCCCATGGTGGTGCTGCGCGACGGCAAGCCCTACATGCTGGTGGGGTCGCCGGGCGGCAGCGCCATCATCAACTACGTGGCCAAGACCCTCGTGGGCGTGCTGGACTGGAATCTGGACATCCAGTCGGCCATCGACCTGCCCAACATGGGCAGCCGCAACAAGGACACCGAACTGGAAAAAGGCACCGCGCTGGAAGCGCTGGCGCCGGAACTGGAGCGCATGGGACACCCGGTGCGCATCACCGAGTTTCCCAGCGGCATCCACGGCATCGTGATCGATGGGCAGGGTCTGCAGGGCGGCGCGGACCCGCGCCGCGAAGGGCTGGCGGTGGGGGGCTGAGACTCCCCCCTGCTGTGGCGCTTCAGCTAAGGCGCCCCAGCTGGGACTCCCCCCTCATTCCAGCGAGGACGGGTCCAGTTCCATCCGCGACTCGCGCCGCCGCGCGAACCAGGTCACGAACCACATCACGACGCCCAGCAGCAGCAGCCAGCCGGCGACCTGGTACTGGATGACGTCGCGGCCCGTCAGCGGCGTGACGAGGAACAGGCAGGCTGCCGCGCCCAGCCAGGGCACGACGCGGCTGATGGTGAAGTGGCGGTGCTTCACCTGGTCGCGGCGCAGGACCAGCACCGCGATGTTCACGAAGGCGAACACGCCCAGCAGCAAGAGCGCCGTGGTGCCGCCCAGCGCGCGGATCGCCTGGGAATCGGCCAGCGCCACCAGGATGATCAGGCCGAACGCCAGCGCGGTGGTGAACAGGATGGCGGTCCAGGGCGTCTGGTTCTTGCGGTGCACGTGCGCCAGGAAGGCAGGCAGCACGCCCTGGCGCGACATGCCGTACAACAGGCGGCTGGCCATCATCATGTTGATGAGCGCCGAGTTCGCCACGGCAAACATCGAGATGATGGGCATGATGTATTCGACCGGCAGGTTGGGCGCGGCGCGCTTGACCACCAGCACCAGCGGCGTGCTGCTCTTGGCCAGTTCGCCCACCGGCACCAGGGCGACGGCGCAGATCGACACCAGCACATAGATGAGCGCCGTGATGCCCAGGCCCGTCAGCATGACCTTCGGGAAGATGCGGCTGGGGTCGTGCGTTTCCTCGGCCATGTTGACCGAGTCCTCGAAGCCCACCATGGCGAAGAACGCGAGCGCGGTGGCCGAGGTCACCGCGAGGAACACGCTCTTGTCTTCGGGCGTATCGAACGCGACGACACGGGAAAAGTCCGCCTGCCCGCCGGAAATGGCGTAGAAGCCCAGGATGATCACCATCAGCAGGCCTGACAGTTCGATCAGCGTGAGAATGACGTTGGCGCGCACGCTCTCGGTCGCGCCGCGCAGGTTCACCACCATGATCAGCAGCATGAACCCCAGCGCGCCCAGCGTGATCCAGCGCTTGTCGGCCTCAAAGCCCATGGCCACGAAGAGGTTGGCGGCAAAGGCCTGCGACGCGGTCGCGGCCGAGGTCAGGCCGGAACACATGACGGTGAAGCAGACGATGAAAGTCAGGAAGTGCAGGCCGAAGGCCTTGTGCACGTAGAGCGCGGCGCCGGCGGCGCGGGGGTACTTGGTGACGAGTTCAAGATAGGACAGCGCGGTCAGCAGGGCCACCCCAAAGGCGACCAGAAACGGCAGCCAGGCCGCGCCGCCGACCTCGGCGGCCACTTGTCCCGTCAGCGCATAGACGCCGGTGCCCAGGATGTCGCCGACGATGAACAGCAGCAGCAGCTTCGGGCCCATCACCCGTTTCAGTTGCGTGTGGTCTTGTGTGTCTGGCGTGGTTTGCGTGGTTTGCGTGTTTTGCGTGTCTTTCGTGGCCATAGTGTCTTTTTTCCGCTTATGTGGCTCGGGGAAGGCGTGCCTGGGCAACGCAGGGCGCTGAAAAAAGTCTAAGGCGGCAATCGGGCGGTGTCCTGAAACCAAATGTCTAAGTTGTTGGCGGCTGTGTATCGGCAGTGCGCCCGTCGGCGCGGGCGCTTGCGAAAAAAAGCCCGGCAAGCCGGGCTGGGTCGCAGGCGTGGTCAGGGCTGCCCGGCCGGGGGCGCCAGCGACGGCGGCAGCTTGCGCAGGGTCGCGGGCGTGCGCGACAACTTGATGGGCGAGCCCACGCCCTTGTAGTCGCCCTGTTCCAGCACCATGCCGCGATGGGCGGTATGCGGATGCGCCAGCGCCTGCTCCACCGTCTGCACCGCGGCCGCGGGCACGCCGGCGCGCAGAAGCCGGTCCGAGAGCGCGGCGGCGTCGTGGCGGGCGAGCAGCGCCGTGAGGTCCTCGCGCAGGGCGGGGCGGTTGCGCAGGCGGTCCGCGTTGGTCGCATAGCGCGCATCCTGCGCCAGGGCGGGAGCGTCGAGCGCCTGGGCCAGCAGCGCGAACTGGCGGTTGTTGCCCACCGCCAGGAAGATGGGGCCGCTCGCGGTCGGCAGCGTTTCGTACGGCGCGATGTTCGGATGCGCGTTGCCGCTGCGCTGCGGCGCCTTGCCGCTGTAGAAATAATTGGGCGCATGCGGATGCAGCAGCGACAGCGCACAGTCGTACAGCGTGATGTCCAGGAACTGGCCCAGCCCGCTGCGCACGCGCTCGTTGAGCGCCAGCAGGATGGCGACCGCCGCGTTCAGGCCGGTCACCATGTCCACCACCGGCAGGCCGACCCGCGTGGCCTCGCCGTCCGCTTCGCCGTTCACGCTCATCAGGCCGCACATGGCCTGGGCGCAGGCGTCATAGCCCGGCAGGCCGCCCAGCGGGCCGTCCGAGCCGAAGCCGCTGACGCGGCAATGGATGAGCGCGGGAAAGGCCTGCTTGAGGTCCTGGTAGCCCAGGCCCCACTTCTCCAGCGTGCCGGGCTTGAAGTTCTCGACCAGCACGTCGGCGTCGGCCAGCAGATGGCGCAGCAGCTCCTGGCCGGCGGGTTGCGACAGGTCCAGCGTCATGCCGTCCTTGTTGCGGTTCACTCCGATGAAATACGAGGCCGTCTCGCCCAGAAAGGGCGGGCCCCAGCCGCGCGTCTCGTCGCCGCCGGGCGGCTCGATCTTCAGCACGTCGGCGCCGTGGTCGGCCAGGATCTGGGTGCAGTAGGGACCGCCCAGCACGCGCGACAGGTCGATCACCTTGCAGCCCGCGAGGGCGCCGGCGTTGGGTAGGGTAGGGGCCATGATGGGTTCGCTTCAGTCGATTCAGTCGATGGAGACGTTGGCGCTCTTGATGAGGGCGCGCCACTTGGGGACTTCGGTGCCGATGAACGCGGACAGGCCCTGCGGCGTCTTGTCCTGCGCTTCGACGATGCCCTGCGCGCGCAGGGTCTGGCCGATGGCGGGGTCTGACAGCGCGGTCCGGAACGCCTGGTTCAGCGTGCTGACGACCTCGGCCGGCGTGTCCTTGGGGGCGACGATGCCGAAGAAGACGCTGACGTCATAGCCGGCCAGTCCCTGCTCGGACAGGGTCGGCAGGTCAGGCAGCGCGTCGGAGCGCTGCGCGCTCGCCAGCCCGATGGCGCGCAGCTTGCCGGCCTTGACGTACGGCAGCGCGGTGAGGATGTCGGTGAACGACATCGACACCTGTCCGCCCAGCAGGTCGTTCAGCGCGGGGCCGGTGCCCTTGTACGGGATGTGCATGATCTGGGTGTTGGCCATGCGGTTGAACAGGATGCCGGCCAGGTGCGACGACGCGCCGTTGCCCGACGAGGCATAGCTCAGCTTGTCCGGGTTCTGGCGGGCGTAGGCGATCAGTTCCTGCAGATTGTTGGCGGGCACCGACGGGTTCACGACCAGGATGTTGGGCAGGTGGCCGATGCGGATGATGGGCGCGAAGCTGGTCTCGGGGTTGTAGCCCTGGTTCTTGTACAGGCTGACGTTGATGGCGAGCGGCCCCGAGGTGCCGAACAGGATGGTGTAGCCGTCGGGCTTGGCGGCGGCGACGTATTCGGAACCGATGTTGCCGCCCGCGCCGCTCCGGTTTTCGACGATGACGTTCTGCTTGAGCGGCTCGCGCAGCTTATCGGCGAGACGGCGCGCCAGCGCGTCGGTGGGCCCGCCGGGCGGGAAGGGCACGACTAGCGTGACGGGCCGCGCGGTCGGGAAGGCGTCGGCGGCTGCGGCGGGCGCCGCCGTCACGGCGGCTGCGGCGGCCGCAACGGCCAGCAGAAGGGGGGCGAAATGGCGTTTCATGGGTGTCTCCGGTGAATGACGCGCCGGCTGTGCCGCCGGCGTCGGGTGAGGGCAAAGCGGGGTGTGCGCACTACAGCGCGTATTGCAGGATGGCCCGGCAGGCCACGCTCTCGTCGGGGGGGATGGCGTAGGGATCGCGCGGCGCCAGGCGGTGCAGCAGCACCTGGTCGGCCAGCCGCGCGCGGCTTTCCAGGCCGGCGCCGGTGGCTTCCCAGCGCAGGGCGGCCATCGAGACGGCGTGGTAGAGCAACGATGCGGCCTGGCGGGCCAGTTCCGCGTGGTCGCCCTGCGCGGCGTGTTCGGCCAGCGCATAGGTCTTTTCCAGGGCGTCGGCCTGCGCGTCGGCCAGTCCGGCCGGGCAGGGCACGCCCTCGGCCAGCAGGCGGTCGATGTGGCTGCGCAGCGCGGGCAGGGAATTTTCTTTCTTGATGGCGCGCAGCACGTCCAGCGCGACGATGTTGCTGGTGCCCTCCCAGATGGAGCCCAGATGCGCGTCGCGGACCAGCCGGGGCTCGGTCCATTCTTCGATGTAGCCGCAGCCGCCGCGCACTTCCATGGCGTCGCCGGTGACCTTGCGCGCATCGCGGCAGGCGCGGAACTTGATGAGCGGCGTCAGGATGCGGGCCAGCGCGGGGTCGGCCGCGCCCTGGTCGGCGTCGGCCAGCGCCCGCGCCGTCTGGAACATCACGCTGCGCGCCTGTTCGGCCCACACCGTCATCTTGACGAGCTGGCGCTGCATCAGCGGCATGTCGATCAGCCGCTTGCCGAAGGCGCGGCGGTGCTGCGACACGTAGACGGCCTCGGTGACGGCGCGGCGCATCAGGCCGGCGGCGCGCATGCCGTTCGATAGCCGCGAGTTGTTGATCATGTCGGCCATGTGCTTGAAGCCGCGGCCGCGTTCGCCCACCAGCCATGCCACCGCGCCTTCCAGGCGGATCTCGCCGCTGGCCATCGAGCGGGTGCCCAGCTTGTCCTTCAGGCGCAGGATGCGGTAGTGGTTGTGCGTCCCGTCGGCCAGGTCGCGCGGCAGCAGAAAGAGCGACACGCCCTTCAGGCCGGGTTGCGCCTCGCTGCGCGCCAGCACCATCGCGAAACCGGCGTCGGGGTTCGAGCAGAACCACTTGTCGCCGTGGATGCGCCAGGTGCCGTCGTCCTGGGCCTGGGCCGTGACCTCGGTGGCGCTGACGTCCGAGCCCGCGCCCTGTTCGGTCATGAACATCGCGCCCTGGCGCAGCGTGTCGAAATCCTGCGAGGTGACTTGCGGCAGCACGCGCTCGACCAGCGCCGGATCGCCGAACTTGCGCAAGGTGCGCGCCAGCGAGTCGGTCATGCTGACCGGGCAGCACAGGCCGAATTCGGCCTGCACGAAAAGATGGCTGAGCGCGTACTTGGCCGCCGCGGGCATGGGTTCGGGCCAGCCGAGCACGCCGCCGCGATGGGACAGCGCGGCCAGGCCGAATTCGCTGTAGGCCAGGCGTTCCAGTTCCACGTAGGCGGGGTGCTTGTCCACGCGCGACTCGTCCGTGCCGGCGCGGGTGCGCACCGACAGCGTGGGGGGATGCTTGTCGGCCACGGACGCCAGTTCGTCCATGAGGCCGCCCGCCAGTTCGCCCAGGCGCCGCAGGTGCGGCAGCAGATGCGCCTGCAGGTCGGCGGGCAGGTAGCGGCGGCTGAGCGCCTCGGCATAGGGGTCCGCGTCGAACAGGTTCAGCCCCCGGGAGTCCGGGACGGGCGTGGTGGTGGCGGCAACGGGCAAGACGGGGGTATCCATGGCGGCATCCGGGGACGAGGGCGGGAGATGGCCTATGGTGCGGGGCTTGATTAATCTATTCAAATACTGTTTTGATGTAGATCAATCCAAAGAAAATATAGATCTGCCTAGGGAGCGATGCATGGACCTGGACCCGCGCCTGCTGCGGTATTTCATCGCCGTGGCCGAGGAACGCCATTTCAGCCGGGCGGCGGCGCGCCTGCACATTTCCCAGCCGCCGCTCAGCTATGCGATCCGCCAGCTGGAAGAAAACGTCGGCGCGCGCCTGCTGGCCCGCACCAGCCGGCACGTGGAACTGACCGACGCCGGACAGGTGCTGTATCGCGAGGCGCACATCCTGCTGCGCCAGGCCGAGGAGGTGCGCACGCTGGTGCGGCAGGTGGACGCGGGCCTGCGCGGGCGCCTGCGCATCGGCTTCGTGGGATCGATGCTGTATCGGGGCCTGCCCGCGCTGCTGAATGCCATGCGGGCGGCGCTGCCGGATGTGGAACACGTATTGACCGAACTGAACTCGCACGACCAGATCGAGGCGGTGCGGCGCGGCGAGCAGGACCTGGGCTTCATCCACGCCAATCCGGTGCCGGACGGGGTGCAGGCGCGCGACCTGATGGCCGAGCCCTTCGTGGTCTGCCTGCCGGACGCGCATCCGCTGGCGGGTCGCGAATCGGTGGGGCTGGCGGAGCTGGCGTCGGATGATTTCGTGTTTTTCGCCCGCGCGGCCTCGCCCAGCTATTACGAGACGGTGCTGTCGATGTGCGTGTCGGCCGGCTTCACGCCGGCGATCCGGCACGAGGTGCGCCACTGGCTGAGCGTGGCGTCGCTGGTGTCGCAGGGGCTGGGGGTGTCGATCGTGCCGGCCTGCCTGTCGCGCAGCGGGCTGGCGGGCACCCGCTTCATCGCTTTCGAGCACAAGGCGCGCTCGATCAGCCAGGTGATCTGGCCTGATACGGCGCGTTCGCCCCTGCAGGAGCGCGCGGTGGCGCTGGTGGCGCAGGCGTTTCCGCCGCCGCCGAGCGCCGCCGCGGGGTGAGGATCAGCGGAACACGACGGTCTTGTTGCGGTTCAGCAGGATGCGGTGCTCGACGTGGCTGCGCACGGCGCGCGACAGCACCAGCGATTCGATGTCGCTGCCCACCTGAGTGAGGTCCTGGGCGGTCATCGTGTGATCGACGCGCTCGATGTCCTGGTCGATGATCGGGCCTTCGTCCAGGTCCGAGGTCACGTAGTGGGCGGTGGCGCCGATGATCTTCACGCCGCGCGCATGGGCCTGGTGATAGGGCCGCGCGCCCTTGAAGCTGGGCAGGAAGCTGTGGTGGATGTTGATCGCGCGGCCGGTCAGGGCGCGGCACATGTCGGCCGACAGGATCTGCATGTAGCGGGCCAGCACGACCAGGTCGATGTTTGCCTTGTCGACGATCTCCAGGACCTGCTTTTCCTGTTCCAGCTTGGTGTCGGGCGTGACCGGCAGGTAGTGGAACGGGATGCCGTAGGACGCGGCCAGGCTGGCGTAATCGTTGTGGTTGGAGACGATTGCCGCCACGTCGGCGTGCAGATGGCCGCTGTGCACGCGGAACAGCAGGTCGTTCAGGCAGTGGCCCTGCTTGCTGACCATGATCAGCAGGCGCTCCTTGCGGCGCGCGTCGTGCAGCTTGAGTTCCATGCCGTAATCGGCGGACAGGGTATCCAGGCGGGCGCGCAGGTCGTCGGCGGCCACGTTGACCGGCAGGTCGAAGTGCACGCGCAGGAAGAAGCGGCCCGTCTCTTCGTCGCCGAATTGCTGCGAATCCAGGATGTTGCAACCCAGTTCGAACAACAGGCCGCTGACGCGGTAGACGATGCCGGTGCGGTCGGGGCAGGACAGGGTCAGGATGTAGTCGTTGTGCTGCATGGCGGGGATGGCTGAAAGGGAAAAAAGGAGTCGGGCGGGATCAGGCGGACAGGCGCGCCAGGGTTTCTTCCGCCAGGGCCAGGCTGGAGGTCAGCCCGGGAGATTCGATGCCGAACAGGTTCACCAGGCCGGGCACGCCATGCACGGCGGGGCCGGCGATGACGAAGTCCGCGGCCGGCTCGTGCGGGCCGGAGATCTTGGGCCGGATGCCGGTGTAGCCGGGCGCCAGCGCGCCGTCGGGCAGGGCGGGCCAGTAGCTGCGGACGGCTTCGTAGAACACGTCGGCGCGGGCCGGGTCGAGCGTGTAGTCCTCGGTGCCGACCCATTCGGTGTCGGGGCCGAACTTGGCCTGGCCGCCCATGTCCAGCGTCAGGTGCACGCCCAGGCCGGCGTGCTGCGGCACGGGGTAGATCAGGCGCGAGAACGGCGCGCGGCCGGACAGCGTGAAATAGCTGCCCTTGCACAGGTAATCGGTGGGGATGGTGTCCGCCGGCACGCCGTCGAGGCGGCGGGCCAGCGCCGGCGCCTGCAGGCCGGCCGCGTTGATCAGCACGTTGCAGGTCAGGGTCATGGCTTCTTCGCCGCCGAATTGCAGGTCGAACCCGCCTTCGGGGCGCACCCGGCCCGACACCAGCGGGGTGTGGAACACGCATTGGGCGCCCGCGTTTTCGGCCTCGCCCTGGAACGAGAGCATCAGCGCGTGGCTGTCCACGATGCCGGTGGACGGCGACACCAGCGCGGCGGTGCATTGCAGCGCGGGCTCCAGGCGCATGGCCTCCTCGCCCGAGATGTACTGCAGGTCGTCCACGCCGTTGGCGCGCGCGCGCTGCGCGATGCCTTCGAGCTGCGTCGCCTGTTCCGGGCTGGTCGCCACGATGAGCTTGCCCAGACGCTTGTGCGGCACGCCCCGTTCGGCGCAATACGCATACAGCAGGTGTTTGCCGCGCACGCAAAGGCGCGCCTTCAGGCTGCCGGCCGGGTAGTAGATGCCGGCGTGGATGACTTCCGAATTGCGCGAGCTGGTGCCGGTGCCGATGGCCTCGGTGGCCTCGGCCACCAGCACCTCGCGGCCCGACTGGGCCAGGGCGCGGGCGATCGCCAGGCCCACGACGCCGGCGCCGATGACGACGCAATCGATGTCGACGCTCATGAGGCGGCCTTTCCGGAACGGGCGCCGGCCGGCGTCAGGTCGAATCCGCCGGCGTGAAAGACCAGCGGCGGCTCGCCGCTGTGTCCGCAACGTTCGACTTCTCCCACCATGATGACGTGATCTCCTTCGACATAGCGGCTGCGGTTGCGGCATTCGAACCAGGCGGCGCAATGGCCGTCCAGCATGGGCGTGCCGCCCGGCGCGCGGTGCGCCGTCAGCCCCGCAAAGCGGTCCGGCGTCTTGCCCGTCGCGAAGCGGCGCGCCAGCGCGATCTGATCCGCGCTCAGCACATTGACGACGTAGCGCTCGCACTGTTCGAAGGCCGCCAGCGACGACGAGCCCAGCGACAGGCTCCACAGCACCAGCGGCGGATTCAGCGATACCGAATTGAACGAGCTGACGGTCAGTCCGATGGGCGCGCCATCCGGGCCGGCGGTCGTCACGACCGTCACGCCGGTGGCGTAGCGGCCCAGTGCGGTGCGAAAGAAGGCGGAGTCGAAATCAGGGGAGGAGGCGGACATGCAATAGACAGTTCGGTCGGGCGCCCTCAGGTGGCGCGCCCGGCGTAGGGGCGCCCCGCGCGAGGGCGCCCGGTATCAGGGCGACAGGCGTTCGATCTTCCAGGCCGCGCCGTCCGCGACGTAGCGCAGGCGGTCGTGCAGGCGGGACGGCCGGCCCTGCCAGAATTCGAAGGCGGTGGGCTTGAGACGATATCCGCCCCAGTGCGGTGGACGCGGCGGTTGTTCGCCGAAGCGCTCGCGGAATTCCTTTTCGCGGGCTTCCAGTTCTTCGCGGGTGATGGGCTGGCTCTGGCGCGAGGCCCAGGCGCCGATGCGCGAGCCGGCCGGGCGGCTGTGGTAGTAGGCATCGGACTCTTCGGCCGCCACCTTTTCCACCACGCCCTCGATGCGGACCTGGCGCTCCAGCGGCTGCCAGAAAAAGAGCAGGCTGGCGCGCGGTTCGGCCAGGAGGTCCAGGCCCTTGCGCGATTCGTAATTGGTGAAGAACGTGAAGCCCTGTTCGTCAAAGCCCTTGATGAGGACGATGCGGGCGCTGGGCTGACCGCTGGCGTCCACGGTGGCCAGGGTCATGGCGTTGGGTTCCGGCACCTTGGAGGCCAGGGCCTCGTCGAACCAGCGGGCGAATTGCTCGAACGGAGAGGCGGCTGCCTGGCTTTCCAGCAGCACGTTCTTTTCATAGCTTTGACGCAGATCTGAGACGGACATGGTCTTGGGGGTTCAGCGTTGATAACAGGGAGTTTATACCGCTTGGGAGACCGGCTCCCCATTGACCCCGCGCAGGCCCCGGGCAAGTTCGCCGCGCCCGGCGGCCGCCGCGGCGTCAGGCGCCTTCGGGCAGGGAATGGCCGTCCACTTCCAGCCGGCGGGCGATGGCGTCCAGGCGGGCGTCGTGGATCCCGGCGGCGCGCAAGGCCTGGGCGGTCTGCACCACGTAGTCGGTGCAGGGGCCGTAGCGTCCCGCGGCGCGCCGCACGATGGCCAGCAGTTCCGGCTCGGGCAAGGCCCGGATATAGGCGGGGTTGCTGCGGTTCATGATGAAGACCAGGGCGCGGACGATGCCTTCGTCGGTCGCGCAGCGGATCCAGCGGGGCAGATAGGCGCCGGTGGACATCTCGCGCTCCCAGAGCGCGGGAAAATAATTGGGGACCTGGTCCCCGGCCAGCCGGTAGACGACGCCGCGGCAGGAGCCGCCGCGGTCCAGTCCGAACACGAGGCCGGGACATTCGGGCGTGCCGCGGTTGACCCGCGACCAGAGGCAGAGCGCCCGGTGATGGCCGCGCAGGGTGGCCAGCCGGCGTTCCATGAAATCGAAATCGGGACGCCAGATGAGCGATCCGTACCCGAATACCCAGACGTCCTCGCCCTCCTGCCAGTGCCGCAGCGCATCCTCGAGCGAGGCTTGCCGCTCCTCCGGGGTCCAGAGGCGAAAGGGCAGGGAGGCGCCGGAGAGATCCGAGGCGGGTGGGGATGACGCTTTGTTCACGACTACGTTTTCCGTTCAGGCTCGTGCGGAGGATTGCGATTGGCCCAGCCCCCGGCCATCAATGCCACGGAATAGGCCCAGAAAAGCGGGGCAACGCCAATTACCGCACCCAGCGCGCCGAAGGTCAACGGCAGCGACACCTGCGAACCGTTGATCAGGGCCATCCGCAGGCCCACGGCCTCGGCCGCCCGGCCCGGCGGCGAATGCTGGTGCAGCAAGGCCAGCATGCTGGGCTGGCAACAGCCCAGCGCCAGGCCCAGGATGAACGACAGCACGATCAGGACGGTAACGTCGGTGAACAGCGGGTAAAACATGAAGTCGATGGCGGCCGTGGCCATGGCCACACGCACCAGTGTCCACGAGCGGACGCGCCGCTGGATCAAGGGAAGAACCAGGCGGATGACGAACGTTGCCGCCGCGAAGGACGCCAGGATGACGCCGATGGTGGTGGCCGACAGGCCGATCGCCACGCCGAAGATGGGCACGACGAACAAATGGGTGTCCCAGGCGCCGGACAGGATGGTGTTCACCATGAGGATGCGGCGCAGGGCGGGGACGGCCAGCAGTTCGGTGACGCGGCGGCGCTGGGCCTCGCGCACGACGGTGATCGCGGCGTCCACGGCCTTCAATTGGTGACGGAGCGCATACAGTCCGCCGGCCGACAGCAGGGGCCCGAGGGCCAGGATGCCGAATGCCGTGCGGGTGCCCAGGTGGTCGATCGCCAGCCCCGCGATGAGCGGGCCGGAGAAACCGGAGCCCGCCAGCGCCAGCGACATGAACGAGAAATTGCGCAGGCGCTGTTCGGGTTCGGCATGGCCCAGCAGATCCTGCGTGGCGACCTGATGCAGCATGAACCCGATGCCGATGCAGCACGAGGCGACCAGCAGGGCAGCCTGGGTCTGCGAGATAAAGGGAAGTAAGGTGCCGAAGGCGACCAAAGCCGTGCCGATCACCAGGGGGCGCACGATGCCGACCCGATCGACCCAGCGCCCCGCGCGCACCGAAAACAGCATCGGCAGCACCGCGAACACGGCGACCAGGGTGCCGACCTTGAATGTCGACAGCCCCATCTGCAGCGCGGTGAGGGAAACGGTGATCCGTCCCCCGGTAAGCGCCACGTGATTCATCATGGCCAGCAGGCACAACAGCACCGCCCCGGAAAATTCCGGGGAACTGGATGGCGCGGAGGGGGATCTGTTGGAGGTAGACACGGCTTAACTGCAGCCATTCTGTTCGTAACATCCGCCTATGTCGAGGCGAGGATTTTTTGCGCCGCCGCAATCGGGGGCGGGTCACGGCGGGGAGTTAGCTGTCATCTAGCCGCCAAGTCGTGTTCTTATTCATACAGATGACAGCACGTTCACGGCAGGTGCGGTAAAAAGGGTTC
Organism: Achromobacter sp. MFA1 R4; assembly: GCF_900156745.1. Classification (NCBI taxonomy): domain Bacteria; kingdom Pseudomonadati; phylum Pseudomonadota; class Betaproteobacteria; order Burkholderiales; family Alcaligenaceae; genus Achromobacter; species Achromobacter sp. MFA1 R4. The sequence goes on from NZ_LT707065.1 coordinate 3,043,700, forward strand.
CGTCTTTGATCCGCACTCGTTGTATCGTTCTCGCAACGGAACAATCGTGGCGGGTGTCATTCGCCAGCATCACCGGCGCCGTTCTCGGCGCCAGCCGTCCCTCTTATCCAGTTCAATGAAAAAGTCCCGCAGCAAGCTCAAGCGCTATGGCCTGATCGCCGTCATCCTCCTGCTTCTCGTGTTCGCCGCCCGGGCCGCGTTCTTCTCCGCGCCGCCGCCGCCGACCTTCGCGGTGGCCGAGGTCACCCGCGCCGACCTGGAAGACAGCGTCCTGGCCAGCGGCACCATCGACGCCATCGAACGGGTCAGCGTCGGCGCCCAGGCCACGGGCCAGTTGAAGTCCTTGAAGGTGGAGCTGGGCGACCGGGTCAAGAAGGGCCAGCTCGTGGCCGAGATCGACGACCTGACCCAGCAGAACGAGCTGCGCAACGCCGAGGCCGCGCTGCAGACGCGGCGCGCCGAGCGCGCCGCCAAGGTCGCGATGCTGAAACAGGCCGAGCTCGCCTTCAAGCGGCAGCGCCAGATGCTGGCGGCCGACGCCAGCTCGCGCGAGGCCTACGAATCCGCCGAGGCCACGTTGGGCGTGACCCGCGCCGAGATCGCCTCGCTGGACGCGCAGATCGCCCAGGCGGAAATCCAGGTCGACACCGCCCAGGTCAACCTGGGCTATACGCGCATCGTCTCGCCGATCGACGGCATGGTGGTGGCGGTGGTGACCAAGGAAGGCCAGACGGTGAACTCGATCCAGAGCGCGCCGACCATCATCAAGGTGGCGCAGGTGGACACCATGACGATCAAGGCGCAGATTTCCGAGGCCGACGTGACCCGGGTCAAGCCGGGCCTGCCGGTCTACTTCACCATCCTGGGCGAGCCCGACGAGCGCTACCGGGCGACGCTGCGCGCGGTGGAACCGGCGCCGGATTCCATCCAGAAGGACGATGCGACCTCGTCGCTGACGTCGTCCACCAGCACGTCGACCAGCGCGGCGGTTTATTACAACGGCCTGTTCGACGTGCCCAACCCGGACGAGAAGCTGCGCATTTCGATGACGGCGCAGGTGTTCATCGTGCTGGGCGAGGCCAAGAATGCCGTGGTGGTGCCCGCCTCGGCGCTGGGCAAGCGCGGCGAGGACGGGCGCTATGCGGTGCGGGTGGTGCTGGACGGCAATAAGACCGAGACGCGGCAGGTCCGCATCGGCATGAACAACAATGTGCAGGCGCAGGTGCTGGAAGGCCTGGAGGTGGGCGAACGCGTCGTGTCGGCGGACTCTGCCCCGGCGGCCGGCGTGCAGCCGGGGGCCTGACATGGCCGGCCCGTTGATCTCCCTGTCCGGGGTGCGCCGCGAGTTTCCCGCGGGCGACCAGACGATTGCCGTCCTGAAGGACATCAACCTCACGATCGAGGCCGGCGAGATGGTCGCCATCGTGGGCGCGTCCGGCTCGGGCAAGTCCACGCTGATGAACATCCTGGGCTGCCTGGACCGCCCCACGGTCGGCGACTACAAGGTCGATGGCCGCAGCACCGGCGAGCTGGATCCGGACGAGCTGGCCGAGCTGCGCCGGGAGCACTTCGGCTTCATTTTCCAGCGTTATCACCTGCTGGCCGACCTGAGCGCGCAGGGCAACGTGGAGGTGCCGGCCGTGTATGCGGGCAAGCGCCGCGAGGCCCGGCTGGAGCGCGCCTCGGCCCTGCTGGCGCGGCTGGGGCTTGCCGACCGGTCCGGGCACCGGCCCGGCCAGCTCTCCGGGGGTCAGCAGCAGCGTGTGAGCATCGCGCGGGCGCTGATGAACGGCGGCGACATCATCCTGGCCGACGAGCCCACCGGCGCGCTGGACACGCATACCGGGCAGGAGGTGCTGCGCATCCTGGAGGAGCTGAACGCGGCCGGGCACACGATCATCATCGTCACGCACGATATGAATGTGGCGCGCCATGCCCAGCGCATCATCGAGATCAGCGACGGCGAGATCATCGCCGACAAGCGCAATCCGGAAGCGCCGCGGCAGCAGGCCGCGCGAGACGAGGCGCCGGCGCTGGCCCGGCGGCCGGCCTGGCAGGCCTATCTGGACCGTTGCGGCGAGGCGCTGCGCATGGCGCTGCTGGCCATGAACGCGCACCGGCTGCGCACGTCGCTGACGATGCTGGGCATCATCATCGGCATCGCCGCCGTGGTGTCGGTGGTGGCGCTGGGCGAGGGCTCGCGGCGCAAGATCCTGGAGGACATCAGCGCGATCGGCACGAATACGGTCGAGGTCTTTCCGGGCAAGGATTTCGGCGATGAGAAGGCGGTCAACATCCGCACGCTGGTGCCGGCCGACGCCGACGCGCTGGCGCGCGAGTCCTATGTGGACAGCGTGACGCCGGAGGTGGCCACCAGCAATACGCTGCGGTATCGCAATGTGTCGGTGAACGGCTCGATCCAGGGCGTGGGGGAGCAGTATTTCCGGGTGCGCGGGATCAAGCTTTTCGAGGGCAAGTTCTTCGACGAGACCAGCGTGGCGCGCCGCGCGCAGGAGGTGGTGATCGACGAGAGCACGCGGCGCAAGCTGTTCGGCTCGCACACCGAGCCCATCGGGCAGGTGATCTTCCTGGGGTCGATGCCGGCGCGCGTGATCGGGGTGACGCAGAAGAAAGACACGGTCTTTGGCAACAATGATTCGCTGAACGTGTGGATTCCCTATACGACGGCGCTGTCGCGCGTGCTGGGCCAGCAGCATCTCAAGAGCATTACGGTGCGCGTGAATGACGCCACGCCGCCCGCGGCGGCCGAGCAGGCGATCGTGCGGGTGCTGACGCGGCGCCATGTGGTGAAGGACTTTTTTGTGTTCAACACGGACGCGGTGCGCAAGACGATCGAGCGCACGACGGCCACGATGACGCTGCTGGTGTCGCTGATCGCGCTGATTTCGCTGATGGTGGGCGGCATCGGGGTGATGAACATCATGCTGGTGTCGGTGACCGAGCGCACGCGCGAGATCGGGGTGCGCATGGCGGTGGGCGCGCGCCGCAGCGACATCATGCAGCAGTTTCTGATCGAGGCGGTGCTGGTCTGCCTGATCGGGGGTGCGGTGGGCATCCTGTTGTCGCTGGGTCTGGGGGTGCTGGTGAGCAAGGCGACGGGCGGCTCGTTCCAGATGATCTATTCCACGGCATCGATGGTGGCGGCCTTTACGTGCTCGACGCTGATCGGTGTGATTTTTGGCTATCTGCCGGCGCGCAATGCGGCGCGCCTGGATCCCGTCGAGGCGCTGGCCCGGGAATGAGGACGATGAAAGCAGTTTTCCCTATGTGCAAACCGGCCGTTCTGGCGCTGCTGCTGGCGCTGGGCGGTTGCAGCGGTCTGCTGCGCACGGATTATGAGCCGCCGGCCGCGAACGTGCCGGCGGCCTGGACCCATGCCGGCGCGGACGCGGACACGGGCGCGCAGGTGATGTTGTTCGAAGGGGGCGCGTGGTGGCGCAATTTCGACGACCCGGTGCTCAATGGGCTGGTCGAGACGGCGCTGGCGCGCAACAACGATCTGGCCGCCGCGGCGATCCGCGTGCGCCGCGCGCAGTATCAGGCGGGCCTGGCCGATGACCAGCTTATGCCGCAGTTCGGCGGGGACGCGAATGTGTCGCGCATCCGCAATCTCTATGGGGACCGCGCCATTACGCGCGCGAATTCGGCGGAGCTGACGGTCAGCTACCAGGTGGATCTGTGGGGCAAGCTGGCGCGCCAGCGGGACGCGGCGCAGTGGGAGGCGCTGGCGACGGAGCAGGACCGGCAGAGCGCCGCGCTGTCGCTGGTGGGCACGACGGCGACGCTGTATTGGCAGACGGCGTTCATCAATCAGCGCATCGCGAGCAGCGAGGAAAGCATCGCGTATGCGCGCCGCACGCAGGAGCTGGTGCGGGCGCAGTATGCGGCGGGCGGGGCGTCGGCGCTGGAGCTGGCGGAGGCCGAGCAGACGGTGGCGAGCCAGCAGGCGGCGCACGCGCTGCTGGTGCAGCAGCGCGTGGAGTATACGAATGCGCTGGCGATTCTTTTCGACGGTCCGCCGGACCGGATCATGGCCGATCCGGCCCGCCTGCCGTCGAGCGCGTTGCCGGCGGCCCGCGCGGGCGTGCCGGCGGAGCTGCTGGGGCGGCGGCCGGATTTGCGCGCGGCGGAGCTGCGGCTGCGCGAGTCGCTGGCGACGGTGGATGCGACGCGCGCGAGCTTTTATCCGCCGGTGACGCTGACGGGGGCGCTGGGCAGTTCGAGCCCGACGCTGTCGGAGGTGCTGCAAAATCCCATTGCGACGTTGGGGGCGGGGCTGACGCTGCCGTTTCTGCAGTGGAATCAGATGCAGCTCAATATCAAGATCTCCAAGGCGGATTACGAGGAGCGGGTGGTGAGCTTCCGGCAGTCGCTGTATCAGGCGATGGCGGATGTGGAGAATGCGCTGTCGAACCGCACCCAGTTGGCGCGGCGGGCCGAGCAGCTGGAGCTGTCGTTGCGGGCGGCGCGCGAGGCGGAGCGGCTGTACGAGGTTCGATACCGGGCGGGGGCTGTGCCGTTGCGGGATTGGCTGGATGCGCAGGAACGGCGCAGGACGGCGGAAGTTGCCAGCGACGAGAACATGCTGAACCGGTTGGTGAATCAGGTGACGGTTTATCAGGCGTTGGGCGGGGATGATGTGGATGGCGCGGCTTCGGGGGATGTGAGTTCTTAGGGCGTATGGTGCGGCGGGCGGCTTTGGTTGCTTGAGGGTAGGTGCTATTTTCTATTGACGCCCGGCGCGGCGCGGGCCTGGGGCGGGCGGGGCTCCGGTTGCGGTCCGGAGCCTTCGCTCCGGACTGCCCCGTGCTCATCCTCGTTGCCGCCTCCGGCGGCTGCCTTCGGATTCCGCCGGGCGCACCTAAACGCCCCGCCCACCCCAGGCCCGCGCCACACCGGGCTCGGGCGGCTGGATCTTGCCGGGCGCTGGGACGGGTGGGGTTCTTGAGGTTCTTGCGGGTGTCGGGATGGCTTTGGAGCGTCTTGCGGGGCCCGCCCCCCGGCCGGCCGCGCGGGCGGCCTTGGGGGGCTTACGCGGTGTCTGGCGTCGTGGCGGTGACGCTTCGCGTGTGGGCTGCGCAGGGGGGGGCGGGCGTTTACGTTGTCACGATTACATCCGGCGTGCCTGACGCCACCTTCAGCACGGTTTGCGATGCGACGACGGGTGCCGACGGGGCTTGCGTGCCGTCCAGCGGCTTGAGCTTGTTGAAGACGCAGCGCAGTTCGGTCTCGGTCAACGTCACGACGGCGTAGCCCTGTGCGTCGGTGTCGATGTGGCGCATCCAGTTTGCGTTGAACTGCCGCAGCGTGTCGTTGAACGCGTTCTGGATCTTGCCTGCCGCCTCGCCATAGATCAGCGGCTTGGCGGCCGCGAAGCTTGGGTCGGTGTCGACGACAGTCTTGAAGTAGCTGAAGAAGGAGTTGCTGGAGATGCCGGCTGTCACCAGGTCCACCATCACGGGCTTGGGGGTGGCGGCGTCGTAGTCGTCCATCACGGGGCCGGCGAAGAAGGCGTGGATGTCGCCCGTCAGCGCGACGAGGTTGCGCACGCCGGCGTCGCGCACGAAGGCCATGAGGTGTTTGCGCTCGGCGTTGTAGCCGTCCCATTGGTCGGCGTTCAGCAGGTATTCGTTCAGCAGCAGCGACGGCGGCAATTGGGCGTCCAGCAGGGGTTTGATCTGTGCGGCGAAGGCGGCGGGGGGAATGCCGGCCTGTATGTCCAGCAGGCCCGACAGCATGGGATACGCCGTGACGGGTTTGCCGCTGGTGTGGTCGGCGGCCGTGAGGTCCTGCGCCAGCGCGGCGGCCATGGCCGTGACCAGGGGGGCCAGCGCGGATTGCGCGGCGGCCAGGCCCTGGGCGAGCAGGCCGGAGACGGCCTGGGTGCCGTTGAACTGCATGCGCAGCAGCGAGACTTCGTTGCCCCAGAGGTTCCATGACGTGGTGCTGGCGCCCAGTTGGGCCTTCCACCAGTCGCGCTGGGTGTCGCCCAGGATCGAGACGGGCGTCAACTGGCCGCCGGCGTTGGTCATTTTCAAGGTCTCGACTTGCGCCAGCAGGCTTTTGGGCACGAAGTAGCGGCTGCCGATTTCGCTTCCCACTTGTTGTTCGGGAATGATGTGGTCGGTCCGGTACAGGCGCTCGTCCGTCATGAGCAGGGTGGCGAGGCTGCCGAAGCGGAAGGCGCGATAGATCTGGATGTTCTGGAATGACGGGTTGGTCAGGTCCAGCGACACGTCGGCCGGCATGAATTCGAACCAGGCCTGGCTGGCGCCGCGGCGGCGCGATGTGATGGGCGTTTCGTCGTCGGCGACGCCGTAGGTCTGGTGGTCCTGCCAGCAGTCGTCCGAGAATTCGTGGTCGTCCCAGATGGCGATGACGGGGAATCGCGCGTGCAGGGCTTGCAGCCGGGGGTCGGAGCGGTAGCTGCGGTACAGGCTGCGGTAGTCGGCGAGGGTGGTGGCGTAGATGGCGCCGTCGGCCCGCGCGGTGCCGTCGGGTAGCGATAGCGGCGCGTGGGCGCTTTCCACGCCGCCGGTCTGGAAGCCCGCCTTGACGGTTTCGTAGATGTAATCGCCCAGGTGCACCACGAAATCGAGGTCCTGCGCGGCGAGGTCGTCGAAGGCCGCCCAGTGGTTCACGCTCCAGTCCTGGCACGAAATGAAGGCGAACTTCAGTTGCGACACGGCGGCGTTTTCGGCGGGCGCGGTGCGCGTCCGGCCGATGGGGCTGGTGCTGCCGCCGGCCACGAAACGGTAGTAGTAGTTGCTTGCCGGGTCCAGGCCCGTGACTTTGTGGCGCACGGTGTGATCCCAATCCGGCTCGGCGCTGATCGAGGCGTCGACCAGGAGCTGGGTGAAGGATGCGTCGCGGGCCAGTTGCACACGCACGGGCACGGCCGCGCCATCGTCTCCCAGCACCCGCGTCCACAGGATGATGCTGTCGGGCCGCGGGTCGCCGGAGGCGACGCCTTGCGGGTACTGGAAGCGCGCCGGGGCGCCGCCGCCCTCGTTGCCGCCGTCGCCACCGCCATTGTCGTCATCGTCGTCGTTGCTGCCATTACAGCCGGCCAGGCCGGCGGTGGCGGCGGAGACGGTCAGGAAGCTGCCCCATTTGAGGAATTTTCTGCGGTCCATGGTGATTACTACGCCCTGTCGGACGATGCCGGCGCGCGGCACCTGATTGTGGGGAGCGGGCGTGAGGACGGTTCGCGCCGTCGCCAGCCCGCGGCGGCGTATTACCCCATCCGGGCGTTACGTGGGAGTGACAGGATGCGGCGCACGCGATCGGAAGCCCGGCGGATCGCGGCGCCGGTGGAATGTCGCGTATATCGCCAGGCGGGCAGGGTCCGCGCCTGCAATAAAATCGCGTTCATGAACTCGCCCGAACCGCTTCCTGAACCCGCCGACCTCGACCGCCGCTTCGGCGCCCTTTCGCGCCTGTACGGTCCCGAGGCGCCCGCCCGCATCCGCAATGCCCACGTGGCCGTCGCCGGACTGGGGGGTGTGGGCTCGTGGACCGTCGAGGCGCTGGCGCGCTGCGGTGTCGGGGCGTTGACGCTGATCGACCTGGATCACATTGCCGAATCCAACGTCAACCGGCAGATCCACGCGCTGACGTCCACCCTGGGGCAGTCGAAGGTGGATGCGATGGCTGAGCGGGTGCTGGCCATCAATCCGGAATGCCGGATCACGCGGGTGGATGATTTCGTGTCGCCCGAGAATGTGGGCGACGTGCTGCCGGGGCCGTATACCGTCATCATCGACTGCACCGATCAGGCCGCCGCCAAGATTGCGATGATCCTGCATGCGCGCACGCTGGGCGTGCCGATGCTGTTGTGCGGCGGGGCGGGGGGCAAGACGGATCCGCTGGCCCTGCGGGCGGGGGATCTGTCCGCGGCGGTCAATGATGCGCTGCTTGCCAAGCTGCGCAATAAGCTGCGGCGCGAACACGGGTTTCCGCGGGCGTCCGACAAGAATGGCAAGGCGCTCAAGCGCGTGCCCAAGATGGGCGTGCATGCCTTGTGGTTCGACCAGCCGGCGATCCTGCCCGACGCGTGGACCCGTCCGTTCGAGGGCGAGGACGACATGGGGGCGTCGGGGCTGACGCTGGCGCCGCAGGGGCTGTCGTGCGCGGGCTATGGGTCGGTGGTTACCGTGACCGCCGCCATGGGCATGGCGGCGGCCAACGAGGCGTTGCGCCTGGCGGTCTGAAGGCCGCGGCGGCGCGCGCCCTTACATGGCCACGAACACGACGCCGTCCTCGATGCGGACGGGGTAGGTCGCGATGTTGTCGCGCAGCGGCGAGCACAGGGCGCGGCCGTCGCGCACGTCGAAGCGGCCCTGGTGCAGCGGGCATTCGATTTCGTGGCCGGTCAGAAAGCCATCGCACAGCCTGGCGTTGCCGTGCGTACAGAGGTTGTCGGTGGCGTAGACCTCGCCGTCCACGCCGTACAGCGCGATCTCGCGCCCGCCGGCCTGCACGGCGATGACGTCATCTTCCGGGACGTCGTCGCGTCCGATGGCCTTGATCCATTGCACAGTCATTGCGTCGTCTCCTGGTTCAGATGGGGTAGATCAGCGAGTTCGGAATCAGTTCGCTGTCGAAGATGCACAGCCGCGACTGGAATTTCAGGCCGTCCGGCGTCTGGCGGATGACGTCCAGGTAGCGCCCCACGTTGAAGACGGTGGTGAGCTGGCTGGGTTTGGTGCGGAATACGGCGTAGTTGGCCTCGGCTTCGATGCGCCCGTCCTGCACCAGGAGCACGCGCGGCGCGCCCACGACGTGGCGCTGGTAGTAGGGGTCGTGGAAGATCGTTTCGGTAGCGCCGTAGATGCGGTCCTTGAGCATGCCGCGGCTTTCGAATGCCATGGTCGCGAGGGGAAAGCCGCGTTCGTAGTTCTCGCGCGGCAGCACTTTGTAGATGCAGTCCTCCACGAAGAAGTCCGGCCACTTTTCCCATTCGCCGGCGTCCAGGGCGGCGGCATAGTCGCTGTACAGGCGGGACAGCTGGTAATAGAGCGGAAAGTCCAGCATGTCAGGCCTCCATCACGCGGCGCCAGTAGGCGTACATGCCGCGTATCAGCGTTTCGGTGACCATGTGGTCGGTGTTCTCGGCGGTCTTGCCGCCCAGTTCCGCGACGCTGCGGTGCCAGGGCTTCTGTTCGAAGCCGGATTGCGAAAACTCGATGACTTCGCCGTCGTCGGCCGACACGAAGCCCGCGGGGCCGAACAGGTTGGCCTGGCGCAGGCGGCGCTGCGTCATTTCCGGGGTGTCGTCCGCAAAGCCGAAATGGGTCCAGACAAAGTCGAAGGCGTCGTGGCCCACGGGCTGGATGTGGCGGGTGGACAGGGAATTGACCTGCTGCTGGATGATGACGCTGGGAAACAGCGTCATCAGCACGGCGGTCGGGCCGTTCCACCAGGGCTCCGGCACGATGTCGAGGAATCGGTCGTCGTGCAGCGACATCTGTTCCTTGAAGCTGGACACGCCGCTGGTGACGGTGCTTTTTCCGCCCTGGCCGCGCGTGGAGATCATGGCGGCGTGACGGAAATGCCGGTCCATCTTCAGTTCCGACCGGTTGTCCGCGCGCCACAGCCCGAAGGTCACGAACCAGGTGTGCAACAGGCCGGGATGGTAGGGGTCCTTGATGTTCTCCTGCATCAGCTTCCAGTTGCCCGGAATGCGCTGGCGGCTGTAGCCGTGGATCACCAGTTGGCGGCCGTCGAAGACGCGGTCGAAGTAGTGCAGGATGTCCGGGCCCAGGTAGTCTTCCAGCGGCTCGACGTCGTGGTCGAAGGAGGCGAAGACCACGCCGTTGCGGCAGGCCACCGCCAGCTTGGTGAGACCGTGCTCCTCGGGCTTGAAGTCGGGCGGCATGCCGCCGTTCACCTTGCCGTCCTGCTTGACGCCGCGTCGGAAGGGCACGCCGATCAGGTTGCCCTGCAGGTCGTAGTTCCACTGGTGATAGGGGCAGACGAATTCGCTGCGGTTGCCGGCGCGCTCGCGGCAGAACTGCACGCCGCGATGGGCGCAGACGTTCTCCACGACGCGGACCTGGCCGTCGTTGTCGCGCAGCAGGATGACGGACCGCTCGCCCACCACCGTGCGCTTGAAGTCGCCGGGATGGGGGATTTCGGCCTCCAGGCCCACGTAGCTCCAGTGGCCCCGGTAGAAAAAGCGCTCCAGCTCGCGCTGGTGCAGCGCGGCGTCGGTATAGACGCCGAAGGGGATGCGATGGGAGCCGTCGCCCTGCCAGGGCGGGACGATATGGATGGGATGCTCGGGGGCGTTCATGGACGGCCCCTTTTACAGGGCGTGGCGATGCGTTGCGGGCAGGCGCGCATGGGGTGTGTCTCCATTTTTCCATCGGGCCGCGTGGCGGCCGGGCAGAGCCTTGCGCGACATGGGCGCAGGCGTTTGTCGCATCATCGGGCAGCGCATCAAATTAATAAATAGAATCTGGCTAATTACATAAATCACCAGAATCAATATTGGTGCCGGTGGAGACAAGCGCATGAACCTGAAAGACGTGGATCTGAATCTGCTCGTCGTCTTCAATGAATTGCACAAGCATCGACGGGTGTCGGCGGCCGCCGAAAGCCTGGGCATCTCGCAGCCCGGGGTCAGCAACGCGCTGGGCCGGCTGCGCAAGCTGCTGGGCGACGAGCTGTTTCTGCGGACCTCGCGCGGGATGGTGCCCACGCCGTATGCCGAGAGCCTGGCCCAGCCCATCGCCGATGCGCTCGGCGCGCTGCACGGCACGCTGAATGCGCGCGTGGCGTTCGACCCGGCGCGCAGCGAACGCGCTTTCGTGATCGGCGTGAACGACGTGGGCGAGACCTACTTCCTGCCCCGGTTGATGCGGGCGCTGGACCAGGTGGCGCCCGGCGTCACCATCCGCACCGTGCGCACGACCTCGATCGACGTGCGGGATGAAATGGAACGCGGCCGCATGGATCTGGCCATGGGCTTCCTGCCGGGGCTCAAGGGCGGCTTCTTCCAGCGCCGGCTGTTCCACCAACCCTATGTCTGCATCTTCCGCCAGGACCATCCGCTGGCGCGCTCCGGCGTGTCGGCCCGCCAGTTCCGGGCGGCCGAACACGTCGCCATCGTGTCCGAGGGCACGGGGCACGGCGTGGTGGACGAGGTGATCGAACGCGCCGGCATCCGCCGCCGCCTGCGGCTGACGGTGCCGCACTTCATGGCGGTGGGGCCGGTGCTGCAGGCCACCGACATGATCGCGGTGGTGCCGCAGCGCTTTGCCGACTGCGCCTGCGGGCCGTTCGGGCTGGCGGCGGCGCCCTGTCCGGTAAAGATCCCGGAATCCGTGATCAACGTGTTCTGGCACGCCCGGAATCATCGCGAGGCCGCGAACCAGTGGCTGCGGCAGGTGGTCGTGGACGTGTTTGCGGAGTGATCGGGCGCGCAGCCGCCGCAGCTACGCTTCCCGGAACGTTACCGTGAACCACCCGCGCAGCGCATTCGACAGCCGGATCTCGTCGGCGGCGTGCAGGTCCGCCAGCGTCAGCACGCGTTCCTTGGCCTTGCCGGCTTCCAGCAGATGCGCGCGCTGCACGCCCGGCAGGCAGCCGCTGTCCACGGGCGGGGTATACCAGGCGTCGCCCAGGCGCAGATAGATGTTGCTGCGGCTGCCTTCGCACAGTTCGCCGCGTTCGTTCAGGTAGACCAGGTCGAAAATGTGCGGATGCGCGGGCAGCCATTCGATGGTCTTGGTGTACCAGGGCCGGTGCGTGGTCTTGTAGCGCAGCAGCGGCTCCGACGACCGCAGCGCCTCGGGCGCGAGCATGATTTCCTGATGCGCGGGCAGCGGGGGGAGGACGGCGGTCTGGATGTGGCGGCTGCCGTCGCGCGCGACCAGCAGGCGCAGGCGGTGCGGACCGGGCGTGCCCAGGGCCGTCACCGCGACCAGGATGTCGCCTTCGACGTCGCGTCCGCCCCAGGCGTAACCCAGCGCCTTGCAGGAGGCTTCGAGGCGGTGGAGGTGACGCGCCAGCAGAGGCACGTTGCCGGAGGCTTCCACCAGGATGGTCTCGATCAATTCGGGCTGCATGGGACTCTCCTGGAACATGGCGGGCGCGGGCCGCGCTCTATGCTACTACCGGTGGCGGGGTTTGCGGCTCAGGCGCGCAGGATGCGGGCCTTCCAGTGGCACTCCTGCCATTCGCCGGCGGGGTCCGAATCGTAGACGATGCCGCCGCCCACGCTGTAGACCCCGTGGCCGTCCCGGTCCAGGACCAGGGTGCGGATCGCGACGTTGAGCGAGAAGTCCCCATCCGGGGCCAGCCAGCCGATGCTGCCGCAATACAGGCCGCGCGGGGCGGCTTCCATCTGGCGGATGCGGCGCATGGCGGCCACTTTTGGGGCGCCGGTGATGGAGCCGCAGGGAAACAGGGCGTGCAGCACGTCCGACAGCGTCGCGCGCGGGGCCGTCGCCGACACGGTGGACGTCATGGTCCAGACCGTGGGGTAGCGCTCCAGCGAAAACAGCGCATCCACCTTGACCGATCCGGGTTCGGCCAGCCGCCCGAGGTCGTTGCGCAGCAGGTCGACGATCATCAGGTTTTCGGCGCGGTTCTTGTCGCTGGCCAGCAGTTCGCGGCCCAGGCGTTCGTCCTCGGCCGGGTCGGGATGGCGCGGCGCGGTCCCCTTCATGGGCCGGGTCGTCAGCCGGGGGCCGTCGCGCCGCACGAACAGCTCGGGCGAAAACGACAGCACCGTGCGGTCGCCGTCCTGGATGAAGGCGGCGTGCGCGACCGGATTGCGCGCGGCGATGCGGCGGTAAAGCGTGGCCGGATTGCCCTGGAACTGCACGTCCAGCGGCTGCGTGAAATTGACCTGGTACAGCTCGCCGTCGCGGATGAGGCCGCGGATGGCGTCGATCTGGCGCACGTAGGCGGCCTCGGTCATGCGCGGCGCGGGCAGGCTGATGGACGCGGCAGGGGCGTCCGCGTCCGGCGCGGCCCACGGCGCCTCGTCGATCTTGCGCTCGAACACCAGCGCGGTCAGGCGGGGGCGGCCGTCTTCGCGGGGCGGGGGGCACGGGCCGGCCGGCGCGGGCCGGGTGGCTTCGGGCAGCAGCCATTCGCCCAGCTCGTAGTCCAGCAGCAGGGCGATCCAGCGCCCCTGCCGGCGCGCGGCCTCGATGGCAGCCAGCGCCGGGCCGACCTCGGCGGCGGCGCGCGCCTCGATCCGGGAGCAGAAGCCGTCCAGCCGCAACGCGCGGCCGGCCAGCCGGTCTTCAAAACGACAATCCATGATGCGTTAGCGCTGTTGTTGCGCGAGGAACTCCGTCAGGACCCGGCCGGTATGGGAATGGCCGGCCAGCGTCATCACGTGCTCGGGGGAGCCTTCGCCCACCAGTTGCCCGCCGCCCGTGCCGCCTTCGGGGCCCAGGTCCAGCAGCCAGTCGGCTTCGGCGATGACGTCCAGGTTGTGCTCGATCACCACCACCGTGTTGCCCGCCTCGACCAGGCGGTGCAGCACGTGGATCAGCTTTTCGACGTCGGCCATCGACAGGCCCACGGTCGGCTCATCCAGCACGTACAGCGTGTGCGGGATGCGCGAGGCGCGGCCGGTCTTGATCAGGCCATCGGTCAGGCGCGCCTTGGACAGTTCGGTCACCAGCTTGATGCGCTGCGCCTCGCCGCCCGACAGGGTGGGCGAAGGCTGGCCCAGCGTCAGGTAGCCCAGGCCCACGTCCTGCATCAGTTGCAGCGGCCGGTGGATCTTGGGATGGGCGGCGAAGTAGCCGATGGCGTCGTCCACTTCCATGGACAGCAGCTCGCCGGCGTTCTTGCCGCGCATCTGCACGCTGAGGGTGTCGTTGTTGAAGCGCGCGCCGTTGCACGCGTCGCACGGCACTTTGACGTCGGGCAGGAAGTTCATTTCGATGGTGCGCATGCCCTGGCCTTCGCAGATGGGGCAGCGGCCATCGCCGGTATTGAACGAGAAGCGCGCCGCGGTCCAGCCGCGCATGCGGGCCTCGCGGGTGTCGGCGAACTGCTTGCGCACGTCGTCCCAGAAGCCCACGTAGGTGGCCGGGCACGAGCGCGGGGTCTTGCCGATGGGGGTCTGGTCGACTTCCAGCACGCGGTCGATCGCTTCCCAGCCGGTGATGCTGTCGCAGCCCGCCCATCCCGGCGCCTTGCCCTGCGAGACGGCCTGGGTCAGGTTGTCCAGCAGCACTTCGCGCGCCAGGGTGGATTTGCCTGACCCGGACACGCCGGTGACCACGCTAAGGCGGCCGACGGGAATGCGCGCGTTCACGCTGCGCAGGTTGTGCAGGCGCGCGCCGCGGATCTCGATCATGGGCGTGTCGGCCTCGACCGGACGGCGGCCTTGCAGCGGGTGGGCCAGCGGTGTCTTCAGGTAGCGGCCGGTCACGGATTCGGGCGAATCGATCACGTCCTGCACCGTGCCCTGCGCCACCACGCGGCCGCCGCGGATGCCCGCGCCCGGCCCGATGTCGATGACGTGGGACGCGCGGCGGATGGTGTCGTCGTCGTGTTCGACGACCACCAGCGTGTTGCCGTTGCCTTCCAGGCGCGCCAGCGCGTCCAGCAGGATGCGGTTGTCGCGCGGGTGCAGGCCGATGGTGGGCTCGTCCAGCACGTAGCAGACGCCCTGCAGGTTGGAGCCGAGCTGCGCGGCCAGCCGGATGCGCTGCGCCTCGCCGCCGGACAGCGTGGGGGCGGCGCGGTCCAGCGCCAGGTAGTTCAGGCCCACTTCCTGCATGAAGTTCAGGCGGCCGCGGATTTCGGCCAGGATGTCGCGGGCGATCTCGCCTTCGCGGCCGCGCGCCACCAGGCCGGTGAAGAAGGTGTGCGCATCGGACACGGGCAGCGAGGCCAGTTCGGCGATCGACTTGTCGCGCCAGCGCACGGCGCGCGCCACGCGGTTCAGCCGCTGGCCGTCGCACTGCGTGCAGGTCTTGGCTTCGCCTTCGTACCACGCGTTCCAGGCGGTTTCCTCGCCGGTCTGCTCTTCGTCAAAGCCCTGCAGTTGCAGGCCGGTGCCGTAGCAGCCCGTGCACCAGCCATGTTTGGAGTTGTACGAGAAGAGGCGCGGATCGGGTTCGGGAAAGCTCGTGCCGCACGACGGGCACGCACGCTTGACCGAGAAATGCTGCTGCTGCAGTTCGCTGTTCAGCGCCTCGTGCAGCTTGTTCACCGGCCAGACCACCGACATCACGCCCTGGCCGTTTTCCAGCGCGCTCTTGACGGCCGCGCGCAGCTCGGCTTCGTTGGCCGGGTCCACCACCACGTCCGCCACGGGCAGTTCGATGGTGTGCTCTTTGTAGCGGTCCAGGCGCGGCCACGGCGCCACGGGGATGAACTCGCCGTCCACGCGCAAGTGAGAATGGCCCTTGGAGCCGGCCCACTTGGCCAGGTCCGTGTAATAGCCCTTGCGCGCGGTGACCAGCGGCGCCAAAAGGCCGATGTGCACGCCCTTGTGCTCACGCAGCAGGCGCGCCACGATCTGGTCGGTGTTCTGCGGCTCGACCGCCACATTGCAGTCGGGGCAGTATTGCGTGCCCAGCTTCACATACAGCAGGCGCAGGAAATGGTGGATTTCCGTCATCGTGGCCACGGTGGACTTGCGGCCCCCGCGGCTGGTGCGCTGTTCGATCGCCACGGTGGGCGGGATGCCGAAGATGGCGTCCACGTCGGGCTTGCCGGCCGGCTGCACGATGGCGCGGGCGTAGGCGTTCAGCGATTCCAGATAGCGGCGCTGGCCTTCGTTGAACAGGATGTCGAAGGCCAGGGTGGACTTGCCCGAGCCCGACACGCCCGTGATGACGGTGAACTTGTCGTGGGGGATCTCGACGCTGATGTTCTTCAGGTTGTGTTCGCGCGCGTTGCGGATTTCGATCGCCATGCTGCCCTGGCGGCGTTTGCGCACCAGCGACTGCAGCGGCGTGCCGACGTCCGCGCCCTCGCCATAATCGGCCTCGGGTTCGGCGATGCGCGCCGTCAGGCCCGCCTGTTCGGCTTCCTGTGCATCGGCGTCGCTGCTGACCACCACGTCGGCCTGTCCGCCGGCGACGGCGTCGGCGGGCAGGATGCTGGTTTCATAGTCGCGCAGCGCGGCGCCCGTGTGCGACTTGGGGTTGTCCATCAGGTCCTGCGGCGTGCCCGTGCCAAGCACCAGGCCGCCGGCGTCGCCGCCTTCCGGACCCAGGTCGATCAGCCAGTCGGCTGCGCGGATCACGTCCAGGTTGTGTTCGATGACGAGCAGCGTGTGGCCCGCGGCCAGCAGCTTGCGGAAAGCGCGCATCAGGCGCGCGACGTCGTCGAAGTGCAGGCCGGTGGTGGGCTCGTCGAACAGGAACAGGCTGCCTTTCTTGGCGACCTTGGCCGTCGAGATGCCGCTGCGCGCGGCCTCGGCCAGGTGGCCGGCCAGCTTGAGGCGCTGCGCCTCGCCGCCCGACAGCGTCGGCACGGGCTGGCCCAGCCGCACGTATTCCAGGCCCACGTCGGCCAGCGGCGCCAGTCCGGTCTGCACGTCGCGCAGGCCCTTGAAGAACTCCAGCGCCTCGCTGACCGTCATTTCCAGCACTTCGTCGATGGACGCGCTCTTGCCCAGGTGCTCGACGCGCACTTCCAGGACTTCGGGGCGGAAGCGCTTGCCGTCGCAATCGGGGCAGCGCAGGTACACGTCGGACAGGAACTGCATTTCCACGTGTTCGAAGCCGGTGCCGCCGCAGGTCGGGCAGCGGCCGTCCCCGCCGTTGAAGCTGAATGTGCCGGCCGTATAGGCGCGCTCACGCGCCAGCGGGGCCTGGGCGAACAGCTTGCGAATGGCGTCGAACGCGCCGACGTAGCTGGCGGGGTTGGAGCGCGCGGTCTTGCCGATGGGCGTCTGGTCCACCATGACCACGTCGGCGATCTGTTCCGCGCCCAGCAGGCGGTCGAACGCGCCCGGCGCTTCCGACGGTTTGCCCTTCTGCTTGAGCAGCGCGGGGTACAGCACGTCCTGCACCAGCGTGGACTTGCCGGACCCGGACACGCCGGTCACGCAGACCAGGCGGCCCAGCGGGAGTTCGACCGAGACATTTTTCAGGTTGTGGGCGTTGACGCCTTCCAGCAGCAGGCGCGGCGTGTTGGCCGCCACCGGCATGGGACGCGGCGCTTCGACGCGCATGCGGCCGCCCAAATAGTCGCCCGTCAGCGTGGGCGCCGCGCGCAACTGCGCCGGCGTGCCGTCGAAGACGATGCGGCCGCCGCGTTCGCCGGGGCCAGGGCCGATGTCGATGATGCGGTCCGCGGCCACCATCACCTGCGGATCGTGCTCGACGACCACCAGCGTGTTGCCGGCATTGCGCAGGCGGTGCATGACCTCCACGACGCGGTGCATGTCGCGCGGATGCAGGCCGATCGAGGGCTCGTCCAGCACGAACAGCGTGTTCACCAGGGAGGTGCCCAGCGCGGTGGTCAGGTTGATGCGCTGCACTTCGCCGCCCGACAGCGTGCGGCTCTGGCGGTCCAGCGTCAGGTAGCCCAGGCCGACGTCGCACAGGAACTTCAGGCGCGCGCGCACCTCGGTCATGAGCAGGTCGGTGGCGGCGTCCAGCGCGCCGGAGAAGGACAGCGTGTCGAAGAATTTGCGCACGCGCTCGATGGGCAGCAGCATCACGTCATGGATGGACAGCCCATCCAGGCCATCGAGCTGCTCTCGGCTCCAGGTGGTGCCGACGGGCATGAAGCGCTTGTAGCGGCCGTCCTCGGGCGGCAGCACCGCATCGGCCTCGTCCTTGCTGCCCAGGCGCCAGAGCAGGGCGTCGGGCTTCAGGCGCGCGCCGTTGCAGGTGGGGCAGGGCGTGTAGCTGCGGTATTTGGACAGCAGCACGCGCACGTGCATCTTGTAGGCCTTGGTTTCCAGCCAGTCGAAGAAGCGCTGCACGCCATACCACTGGTGCTTCCAGGCGTCGTTGCCGCCCTTCCAGTCGGGCGTGCCGTAGAGCACCCAGCGCTTGTGCTCCTCGCTCATGTCCTTCCAGGGCACGCCCAGCGGCACGCCGGCGCGCGGCGCGTATTTCTGCAGGTCGTCCTGGCACTCCTTGTAGGAGGGCGTCGTCCACGGCTTGATGGCGCCTTCCAGCAGGGTCTTTTTCTCGTCGGGGATGACCAGGCCGAAGTCGATGCCGATCACGCGGCCGAAGCCGCGGCAGGCTTCGCAGGCGCCCAGCGGGGAATTGAACGAGAAGCTGCTGGGCAGGGGATCGGTGTATTCGATGTCGCAGTCGGCGCAGTGCAGGCGGTCGCTGTACTTCCAGAGGTGCGCGTTGCCGCCTTCGGCGTCCATGGCGTAAACCGCGATATGGCCGGCGCCCATGCGCAGCGCCGTGTCCAGGGCTTCCATGACGCGTTCGCGCTCGGTGCCGGCAAAGCGGAAGCGGTCCTGGATGACGTGCAGGATGCGGCGCGCTTCGGTGGCGGCCTTCGCGGCCTTGCCCTTCTTGGCGCCCTTGGCGGGCGCGGCGGCGCGAGGAATGGCGGTTTCCTCGGCATGCACGCGCGTGTAGCCCTGCTGTTCGAGGAAGCCGCGCACTTCGTCTTCGGTGAAGTTGGCGGGCACGGCGATCGGGAAGGTCACGACCAGGCGCGGATCGCCCGCGACGGCGGCGCGCTCGGCCAGCGAGTGGTAGACGGATTCAGGCGTGTCGCGCCGCACCAGCTTGCCGCATCCGCGGCAATACAGGCGCGCGCCGCGCGCAAACAGCAGCTTAAGGTGGTCGTTCAGTTCGGTCATCGTGCCGACCGTGCTGCGCGAGCTGCGCACCGGGTTGGTCTGGTCGATGGCGATGGCCGGCAGGATGCCTTCGATGCGGTCCACCTGCGGCTTGTCCATGCGGTCCAGGAACTGGCGCGCGTAGGGCGAAAAGGTTTCCACATAGCGCCGTTGTCCCTCGGCGTACAGCGTGTCGAAGGCCAGCGAACTTTTGCCGGACCCCGAAACGCCGGTCACGACGACCAGTTCGCCGGTGGCGATGGTCAGGTCCAGGTTCTTGAGATTGTTCTGGCGGGCGCCAACGATGCGGATATGGGAGCTCATGGACGGTATCGTAGCCTGATGAGGGAGCATGCCGGCGCGGCGACCCATCGCTGGTTCCGGGCGCGTCGATATGGAATAATTGACTATATTGTGAGGCGGCTGTCCATAATGTGGACAAAGCCGGTCTCGTTAGCTGTACAAATAAACAGTATCGCAGATTCGTCTGAAAATCGCGCTGGGCGCGTTGCGCATCTGCCGAGCCATCACCTTTATTTGGGGACGTTTGTGCAGGAATCCAAGGTCGCCGGCGCGGCGGCGTTCGGAAAGTTCATGGCGGTGCTGCAGGCCGTGGCCGATGCGCCGCAGCCCCCCACGGCCGCCGTGCTGGCGCGCGCCTGCGGCTATCCCCGTCCCACCGTCTACCGCATCCTTGCGGCGCTTGCCGAGCAGGGCATGGTGTCCGAGTCCGGCGGCGCGTATCGCCTGGGGCACCGCCTGATGTCGCTGGCCAGCCGGGCGTGGGGCCAGTTCGACCTGCGCGCGGCGCTGGCGCCGGAGCTCCAGTCGCTGCGCGACCAGACCGGCGAAACCGTCCACCTGGCCGTTCCCGCCGGCCACGAAATGATCTACATCGACAAGCTGGAAAGCCCCGGCCCCGTGCGCATGGTGTCGCGCGTGGGCGCCTCGGTCGCGCTGCATTCCAGCGCGGTGGGCAAGGCCTATCTGGCGGCGCTGGACGAGGCCGCGCGCGAGCGCGTGCTGCGCGACCTGCCCCTGCCCGCCAGGATGCCCGCCACCTTGAACAGCCTGTCCGCGTTGCGCGAGGCGCTGGGCGAGGCGGCCGCGCGGGGATACGCTATCGACAACGAAGAAAACGAACCCGGCATCGTCTGCTACGGGGTGGCGCTGTGCGACGCGGCCGGCAGGCCGGTCGCCGGCGTCAGCGTCAGCACGCTGCTGTTCCGCCGGCGCGACGACCCGCAGTCGGCCTATATCGAACCCCTGCTGCGGCTGCGCGACGCCGCCGCGGCCAAACTCGCCGTCCTGCCGGTATCGTCCGGCGGCGCCTGACCGTCAGCCCCAGAGGAAAACCATGACCGCAACTGCTGCTCCCATCGCCTCCAAGCTTGCCGCCCTGCTCGCCGCCCGGGTCGTGCCCGTGCTGCGCTATACCGACGCCGCGACCGCGGCGTATGCGGCCGAAGTCGCGGTCGCGGCGGGCTGCACCACGCTCGAGCTCACCTGGACCATTCCGGGGGTGACGGATCTCGTGCGCGCGCTGCGCGACAAGCACGGCGCGGCGCTGCTGCTGGGCGTGGGCACCGTGCTGGACGAGGCCCAGGCGCGCGAAGCGCTGGTGGCGGGCGCGGACTTCCTGGTGTCGCCCGCGCTGTCGACCGAAATCGTGGACATGGCGCACGCCGCCGATGCCCTGTGCCTGCTGGGCGCCTTCACGCCCACGGAAGTGCTGGCCGCGCGCCGGGCGGGCGTGGACGTGGTGAAGGTCTTCCCCGCGGACACCGGCGGTCCCCGGCACCTGGCCGCGCTGAAGTCGGTCTTCCCGGACACGATCTTCTGCCCCACGGGCGGCATCACGCAGGAAAACATGGGCACGTACTTCGCGGCCGGCGCCGGCCTGGTCGGCATCGGCAGCAATCTTTACGACAAGGCCGCGTTCGCCGCGCGCGACACCGCCGCGCTGGTGGCCCAGATCACCCGGACCCGCGAGGCCGCCCATGGCTGATTTCGACATCGTTGCGCTGGGCGAGCCGCTGGTCGAGCTGAACCAGACCCACAAGGGCCAGCGCCAATACCTGCAGGGTTTCGGGGGCGACACCTCCAATGCGGCCATCGCCGCGGCCCGCCAGGGCGCGCGCTGCGCGTACCTGACCCGGGTCGGCAATGACGCCTTCGGCCAGCAGTTCCTGGACCTGTGGCGCACCGAGAACGTCGACACGTCTGGCGTGCAGGTGGACGACGACGCGCACACAGGGCTGTACTTCGTGCAGCACGGGCCGGACGGCCATGCCTTCAGCTATCTGCGGCGCGATTCCGCGGCCAGCCGGATGACGCCGGCCAGCCTGGACGGCGGACTGATCGAACGCGCCCGCTTCCTGCACGTTTCCGGCATCAGCATGGCCATCAGCACCAGCGCCTGCGATACGGTCTTCGCCGCCATCGCGCGCGCGCAGGGCGCCGGCGTCCAGGTCAGCCTGGATTCGAACCTGCGGCTGCGCCTGTGGCCGGTGGACCGCGCCCGCGCCATCCTGCGCGAGGCGATGCGTGCGGCGGATCTCTTCCTGCCCAGCATGGACGACATGCAGCACCTGACGGGCAACGACGACCCCGAGCGCACGCTGGACTGGATCCGCGACGGCGGCGCGCCGGGCGTGGTGGTGCTGAAGCTGGGCAAGGACGGCTCCATCATCGACGACGGGCGCACCCGCACGCCCATGCCGGCCCTGCGCGTGCAGGCCGTCGACGCGACAGGGGCGGGCGACTGCTTTGCCGGCAGCCTGCTGGCGCGCCGGTGCCAGGGGGATTCCTGGGAAGAGGCCGTGCGCTATGCCAATACGGCGGCGGCGTTGTCCACCTTGGGCTATGGCGCGGTCGACCCCCTGCCGCGCGCCGAACAGGTGTGGGAACGCCTCAAAACAGGCGGCTGAGCCCCTGGAATCGGCCCGTTGGCGTGCTTTTCAGATTTCAGGCTAAAATGCCAAGTTATCCGAATTTTTTTCCGCCAGCCCATTTTCCGGTTGTGCGGGCCAATTTCCGCGAATTCAACAGGAGAAATCAACATGGCTGAACGCAAACGCGTGCGTCGTAACACCCTGGAACGCCGTTGCCTGGGCAAGGCCTTCAAGCGCTTGTTCGTCAAGTCGCCCAAGGGTGTGTTCAAGATGCTGGAAAAGATCAAGCGCGTCTAATCGACGTGTCTGGCTGGTGGATCCTTGGGCCGGCTGGCCGGAAAAAAAACCGCAGGGCGCGAGCCTTGCGGTTTTTTTTTGCCTGCGCGGGGGCGCCTTAGCCCTGCGGCGGACCGAGCTTGGGCCGGATGAAATCCATGAAGGCGCGCGTCTTGGCCGGCTGGATGCTGGACGGGTACACCACGTAGATCGAGATCGGGTCCACCGACCAGCCCGGCAGCACGCGCCGGAGCGAATTGCGCTGGATGATGGGTTCCAGCGCCTGGCAATGC
Source organism: Achromobacter sp. MFA1 R4 (assembly GCF_900156745.1). Lineage (NCBI taxonomy): Bacteria > Pseudomonadati > Pseudomonadota > Betaproteobacteria > Burkholderiales > Alcaligenaceae > Achromobacter > Achromobacter sp. MFA1 R4. The sequence continues at coordinate 3,065,938 of NZ_LT707065.1, forward strand.
GGCATGCGGGTGATGGCCAGGTCCAGCCCGGCCAGCGTGCCCGCGATGCTCATGTTGTTGGCGGCCAGATGGCCCTTGACGGGCACCCGCTGCGAGATGACGCCGTTTTGCAGCGTCCAGTAGGAGTGCGCTTCGTCGATGGTCGTGCGCAGGCACTGATGCTGCGACAGGTCGGCGGCCGTCTGCGGTTCGCCGTGGCGTTCCAGATAGCGGTCGGATGCGTACAGGTGGGTTTCCAGCACCACCAGTTCCTGGACCACCGCGCCTTCGATGGCGCGCAGCGGCGTGCCGTTGCCGTTGCCGTTGTCGGTCGACGCGACCGGATAATCGGCCTCCCGGCCGAAGCGCAGCACCACGTCGAACGGCGTGCCCTGCGCGTCCGAGGCGGTCATCATGCTCAGGTCGAACTCGCATTCCACGTCGGGATACTGTTCGAGGAACTCGTTGATGGTTTCGGGCAGCAGCCAGATCGCCAGGCTGAACGGCATGGACACCCGCAGGTTGCCCGACGGGCCGCCCGACAGCGACAGGAGCTGCTCGTGCGCCAGGCGGGCTTCGTCGATGAGGCCCTGGCAGCGGCGCATGTAGGCCGCGCCCGCCTCCGTGAGATCGAGCCGGCGCGTGTTGCGGTTGATGAGGCGCAGCCCGATCGCGCGCTCGAGCTCGTTGATCCGGCGCGATAGCGTCGAGGTCGGCATGTCCAGCGCGCGCGCCGCCTGGCTGAAGCTTTTGCGCTTGGCAACCTCCACGAACAGGGCGATGTCATTAAGCTGGACGGGCGAGGCTTCCATAGGCGTTCCGAATTGGGCCGCCCGAGTTTACGCCAGGACGGCGCACGGCCCAATGACCCGCGGCGCGCGGGGCATCGAAAAAGCCGCACGGATTGTCAGATTTGATTGCAAATTCAAATGCCGTGGCATCGGTTCGCCCAGGCATATCCCCTACACTGCAGGCGACAACATAAGAACCAAGACCGCAGCGGTTTCCTGAAGATCGCAAGGGGCTCAGCAGGCATGACCGACACACCGATTTTTTTCACCGTTCTGACGCCAACCTACAACCGGGCAGGCACTCTGCACCGCGTCTATGAATCGCTCTGCCGGCAGAGCTTCCGCAATTTCGAATGGGTGGTGGTGGACGACGGCTCCACCGACAACACGCACGAGTCCATCCTGCACTGGCAGTCGCTGGCCGATTTTCCGATCCGCTACGTCTGGCAGAACAATCAGCACAAGAAGACGGCCTTCAACCGGGGCGTGCGCGAGGCGCGCGGCCAGATGATCGTCGGCCTGGACAGCGACGACGAAATGCCGGCCGACGCGCTGGCCATTTTTCACGAGGCCTGGAACGCCATCCCGCCCGCCCGGCGCGAATCCTATTTCGCCATCACCGGCCTGTGCGCGCGTCCCGACGGCTCCATCGTGGGCGACCGCTACCCGCAGGACGTCTTCGACAGCACGGCGGTCGACGTATATTTCCGCTATCGCATCAAGGGCGAGAAATTCGGCTGTATGCGCACCGACATCCTCAGGAAGTACCCCTTTCCCGAGGACGTCGCGGGTTTCGTGCCGGAAAGCCTGGTCTGGTGGGCGGTGGCGCGTGCCGGCTACCTGAGCCGCTTCATCAACCGCGTCGTTCGCACCTACCACGACACGCCCGGCGGCCTGAGCCAGGGCGCGGTATCCGTGTCCAACAATGCCCAGGGCCTGTACCTGCTGGCCTGGGACATGCTGCAGCACCACCTGGAATTCTTCCGCTACCGGCCGCGCGAATTCATGATGGCGGCGGCGCGCTACACGCGCTTTCGCCTGCACCTGAAGCACTCGGGCGTGCCGACGGCCGTGCAGGCCTACCGGCTCAACAACCCCCTCGCGGCGTTTCTCGTGGGGGTGATGTATCCGCTGGGCTATGCGCTGTACCGCCGCGACCGCCGCCGCGGCGTGGCCTAGCCGCACCGCCGCGCGCGTCAGGCAGGCCGCGACAGGCCGCCGCTACTGGCCGGCCACATCAGGCGGGCGCGCCATGCCCCAGCCCCAGGTATACCTCCACCACGCGCGGGTCCTGCGCCACCTCGGCGGCAGGCCCTTCCAGCGTGACCGTGCCGGTCTCCAGCACGTAGGCGTAGTCGGCCACCTGCAGCGCCGCGCGCGCGTTCTGCTCGATGAGCAGGATGGACACGCCCATCTCCCGCAGCCGCGCGACGATGCGAAACACCTCGCGCACGATGCGCGGCGCCAGGCCCAGGCTCGGCTCGTCCAGCATCAGCAGGCGCGGCTTGGCCATCAATGCGCGGCCGACGGCCAGCATCTGGCGCTCGCCGCCGGAGAGCGTGCCGGCAAGCTGGTCGCGCCGCTCCTGCAGGCGGGGGAACAGGCCATAGACCTCGGCCAGGGTCTGGTCCTGGTCGCGCACGCCGCGCCGATAGCGGTCGAAGGCGCCCAGCATGAGGTTGTCTTCCACCGTCATCTCGGCGAAGAGTTCGCGCTTTTCGGGCACCAGGTTCATGCCGGCGGCCACCATTTCCTCGATCTCGGCGTGTTCCTGCGCTTTGCCGCCGAACACGATCCGGCCTTGCGAGGGCAGCACCCCCATGATGGCCGACAGCAGGGTGGTCTTGCCCGCGCCGTTCGGGCCGATCACGGTGACGATCTGGCCTTCGCCGACGTCCAGGCCGACGCCCGAGACGGCTTCCACCTTGTCGTAGGCCACGCGCAGGTCGCGCACTTCCAGCAGTTTCGCGCTCATCATTCCACTCCGCCCAGATAGGCCTCAAGCACCGCGGGATTCTGCTGGATCTCGGCCGGCAGGCCTTCGGCGATCTTCTCGCCAAAGTCCATGACCACCACGCGATCCACCAGCCCCATCACGAAGTCCATGTCGTGTTCGACCAGCAGGATGGCCATGCCTTCGGCGCGCAGCCGCTTCAGCAGGTCCGCCAGTTCGCACTTTTCCTGGTAGCGCAGGCCCGCCGCCGGCTCGTCCAGCAGCAGGATGCAGGGATCCGAGGCCAGGGCGCGCGCGATCTCCAGGATGCGCTGCTGTCCCAGGGCCAGCGAGCCGGCCTCGTCGTGCAGATGCTTGCCCAGGCCCACGCGCTCGACCTGGCGCGCGGCCTCGGCCAGCAGGCGCGCCTCTTCCGGCCGGTCCAGGCGCCACGCCGCGGGCAGCACGCCGCGATGGCCGCGCAGGTGCGCGCCGATGGCGACGTTCTCCAGCACGCTCATGCGGCCCAGCAGGCGCACGTGCTGGAACGTGCGCGACAGGCCCAGCCGCGCGATCTTGCGGGCGCCCACGCCGGCCACGGGCTGGCCCAGCAGCGTGACCTGGCCCGAGGTCGGCGTGTCCACGCCCGAGATCTGGTTGAACATCGTGCTCTTGCCCGCGCCGTTGGGACCGATCAGCGCCAGCACCTCGCCGGCCCGGATCTCCAGGTTCATGGCGTTGTTCGCCACCAGGCCGCCGAACTTGCGCGTCACGTCCACGGCCTTGAGCACCACTTCGCCGCGCGGCGGCATGGCGCGCCGGGGCAGCGGCTCGGCCGTCATGTCGACACGGCGCGGCTGCCGCTTGACCGGCACCCAGCGCGTCAGCACGGGCCACAGGCCGCTGCGCGCGCGGTGCAGCAGCAGCACCATGCCGAAGCCGAAGACGATCACCTCGAAGTTGCCGGACTGGCCCAGCACCTTGGGCAAGAGGTCCTGCAGCCATTGCTTGAGCACCGTGAAGACGCCCGCGCCGACCAGCGCGCCCCAGACCTGTCCGGCGCCGCCGATGACGGTCATGAACAGGTATTCGATGCCCATCTGCAGGCCGAAGGGGTTGGGATTCACGAAGCGCTGCATGTGCGCGTACAGCCAGCCCGAGGCGCAGGCCTGCAGCGCCGCGATGACGAAGATCACCATGCGCGAGCGCGCCGTGTCCACGCCCATCGATTCGGCCATCACGCGCCCGCCCTTGAGCGCCCGGATCGCGCGGCCTTCCCGCGAATCCAGCAGGTTTTGCGTGGACCATACCGCGACCAGCAGAAAGGCCCAGATCAGGTAGTAGATGCTGCCGCCCTGCGTGAGCGGCCAGCCGAACAGGTTGATGGCCGGGATGTCCGGGATGCCGGTGTGCCCGCCCAGGCCCTCGACGGACCCGAAGACGAAATACAGCGACAGGCCCCAGGCGATGGTGCCCAGCGGCAGGAAGTGGCCCGACAGCTTCAGCGTGATGGCGCCCAGCAGGTAGGCCAGCGCCAGCGTCAGGGCCAGCCCGGCCAGGAGCGTGAGCCAGGGCGACGCGCCCAGCCAGGCAAGCCAGGACGGCAGGGTGTCGGCCCGGGTGGTGAGCAGGGCCGTGGTGTAGGCGCCCACGCCCACGAAGGCGGCCTGCCCGAAGCTGGTGAGGCCGCCGACGCCGGTCAGCAGCACCAGGCCCAGCGCCACCAGGGCGTACAGGCCGATGTAGTTCAGCAGCGTGACGTAGAACGGCGGCAGCACCAGGGGGCCGAGCGCCAGCAGGGCCAGGAAGGCGAGGAGGATGTGGCGCGGGGTCATTCGTCTTCTTCCTCGACGTGATGGCTTTTGAGTGAACGCCAGAGCAGCACGGGGATGATCAGCGTGAACACGATGATTTCTTTGTAGGCGCTGGCCCAGAACGACGAGAACGCCTCGATCAGGCCGACCAGCACGGCGCCCGCCGCGGCCAGCGGATAGCTCACCAGGCCGCCGATGATCGCGCCCACGAAGCCCTTCAGGCTGACCATGAAGCCCGAATCGAAATACATGGTGGTGATCGGCGCGATGAGGATGCCCGAGACGGTGCCGATCAGCGCGGCCAGAAAGAACGTGGCCTTGCCCGCGAATACCGGCGAAATGCCCATCAGGCGCGCGCCGATCCGGTTGAACGCCGCGGCCCGCAGCGCCTTGCCGTACATCGAGCGTTCAAAGAACTGGTACAGCACGACGATAAGCACCACCGACACCGCCACCACCCACAGCGCCTGGCTGTTCACATTGACGGGGCCCAGCGCCAGGCTGGCGTCGCTGAACGGCGCAGTGCGCGCGCCTTCCGCGCCGAACGCCAGCAGTCCCAGCCCGACCAGCGCCAGGTGGACCGCGATGGACACGATCAGCAGCACCAGCGTCGAGGCCGACGCGATCGGCTGGTAGAACAGGCGATAGAGCTGCGGTCCCATCGGCACCAGCAGCAGCAGCGTCAGCAGCGCCTGCACCGCCATCGGCAATTGCGCCAGCGGCAACCGGTACAGCAGCAGCGCCAGCGCCAGCGGGTAGATCACCTTGGCCGCCATGCGCCAGTGCGCGCGGCCGCGGCCGGGGCGCTTGCGGCGCGCCATGAGGTCGGCGAGGACCTCGGCCAGCGCGAAGGCCGCCAGCAGCCACACCAGCAGCACCGGCTTGCCGGCCTGCATGGCCGCCATGGTGAGCGCGCCGAAGGCGACGAACTCGCCCTGCGGGATGAACAGCACGCGGGTGACGGTAAAGACCAGCAGGATGGACAACGCCAGGAGCGCGTAGATGGCGCCGTTGGTGATGCCGTCCTGCCCGAGTATCAAGGCAATCTGTGCATTCATGCGAAATTCCGGAAAACGGATTTCCCCCCGAAGCGCTGCGCGCTCCCCCCAGGGGCATGCCTGCGGACCGGCGGAGCCGGATCCGCGGCATCCCGATGGGACGCGCAGAGACTGCTTCCTGGCGACGCCCCGCAGCGCATCTGAGCGTGGGTGGAAACCCTTTTACTTAACCAGCGTCCAGTTGCCGTCCTTGACGGTGATGAGCTCGCGGCCGCGTTCGTCAAAGCCGCTGTGGTCGGCGGCGCTCATGTTGTAGACGCCTTGCGTGCCGACCAGCTCCTTGGTCTGTTCCAGGGCATCGCGCAGCGCGCTGCGGAACTCCTTGGTGCCCGGCTTGCCGGCCTTTTCGGCCAGCGGCACGGCCTTTTCCAGCAGCAGGCCGGCGTCGTAGACGTTGGCGCCGAAGGTGGCGGGCTTGGAGCCGTTGAGCTTTTCGTAGGCGGCGATGTAGTCGGTGGCGACCTTCTTGGACGGGTTGCTGTCCGGCATTTCGGGCAGCACCAGCATCAGGCTGGCGGCCAGCACCGTGCCTTCCACCTTCTTGCCGCCCAGCTTCAGGAAGTCGGGCAGCGCGGCGCCGTGCGTCTGGTAGAACTTGCCCTTGTAGCCCTGATCGAACAGCGTCGTCTGCGGCAGCACGCTGGCGGCGCCGGGGGCGGCCACCAGCACGGCGTCCGGCTTGGCGGCCAGGATCTTCAGCGCCTGGCCCGTGACCGAGCTGTCAAAGCGCAGATAGCGCTCGTTGGCGGTGACCTTGATGCCCTTTTCGGTGGCCATGGCGGAGAAGACCTTGTACCAGTTCTCGCCATAGGGATCGTTCAGGCCGATGAAGCCGACCGTCTTGATGCCGGTCTTGGCCATGTGGTCCACCAGCGCGCGCGCAATGATGTCGTCGTTCTGCGTGGTCTTGAACACCCACTTCTTCTGGTCGTTCATCGGCAGCACCACCGCGGCGGTGCCCACCGGCGCCAGCATCGGCACGCCGGCCTCGGCCGCGAACTGGATCACGCCCATGGCGTTGGGCGAGCCCGACGGGCCGATCAGCGCGTCCACGTTCTGCTCCGAGATCAGCTTCTTGAAGGCCGTGACCGAGTTGGTGGAATCGCTGGCGTCATCCAGCGAGATGTATTCCACGGTCAGGTCGCCGATCTTCTTGGGCAGCAGCGGCACCGTGTTCTTCTGCGGAATCCCGACCAGCGCGGTGGGACCGGTGGACGAGGTGACCACGCCGACCTTGACCTGCGCCAGGGCGGGCAGGGCGAACAGGGCGGCGACGGCGGCGGCAGCGGCCAGGGGGAGTTTCTTCGACAGCATGGCAAAACCTCCGGATAGGGAGCAGAGTGGGAGTGCGGCTGGAAAGCGGAGAAGAGCGGGAACTGCGGGAATACTTGTTGCTTAAAATTTCTTACCATCAAGGATCAGCACTGTAGACCCGGGTCCCGGTGCTTACCTATCCGTCAAAACCCGAAGCGCGACGCGCGCGACGGGCAATCAGATGGTGATGGCGCTGACGCTGGCGCCGCCGCAGACGAACAGCGTCTGGCCGGTGACGAAGCTGTTGGCGGGATCGGCGAAGAACATGACGGCGCGCGCCACGTCGTCCGAACGGCCCAGGCGCTTGACCGGGATGCCTTCGGCCAGCTTCTTTTCGCGCTCGCTGCCGGCCTCGATCACCTCGTAGAACATGTCGGTCTGGATGGGGCCCGGCGCCACGACGTTGACCGTGATGCCGTACGGCGCCAGTTCCAGCGACCAGGTGCGGGCCATGCCCACCATGCCGGCCTTGGTGGCGGAATAGGCGGTGCGCGTGGGCAGCCCCAGCGCGCCGCGCGACGACATCATGACGATGCGGCCGAACCTGCGTTCCTGCATGCCCGGCAGGGCCGCCTGCACCAGGCTGATGGCCGCGCCCAGGTGGATCTGCGTGAGGCCGTGCAGTTCCTCCTGCGTGACCTGCGGCAGCAGGTTGGGCCAGATCACCCCTGCGTTGTGGATAACGTGGCTGACGGGGAATTTCGCCGCCACCTCGGCGCCGGCCTGCGCAGTGGCCGCCGCGTCCAGCAGGTCCACCTGCACGTTATGCAGGCGCGGATGCGAGAAGTCCGCCGCGCGGCGCGCCATCGAGATCACCTCGTAGCCCGCGTCCAGCATGCTGCGGCAGATTTCCGCCCCGATGCCGGCGCTGCCGCCGGTCACGATGGCCACATGGGTTTGCGTCATGTTTTCCCCTTGATTTATTGGTCTGGGCCGAAACGGATCAGGCCGTGGGCGCCAGCGCCAGCACGCGCAGCGGACTGCCCGAGCCGCTGCGGATCTTGAGCGGCGCCGAGAAGATCACCGCGCCCGTGGCCGGCAGCTGGTCCAGGTTGGTCAGGCACTGCAGGCCGTAGCGGTTGTTGCCGTGCATGTAGTAGTGGCAGGGGTAGGGCGGATCCAGGTGCTGGGCCTGGCCGGCGTCGGTGCCCACCGACTCGGTGCCAAAGCCATGCACGTCGCGCTCTTTGATGAGCCAGGGCACGACCTCCGCGTCCGGGCCCGGCGAATGCGCGCCGTCGGCCTGCATGTTCAGGTATTCGGCGGGCTTGGCGCGCTTGGACCAGTCGGTGCGCATCAGCACCCAGGACCGCGCCGGGATGCGCCCGTGCTGTTCTTCCCATTTCTTGACGAAATCGATGGTCAGCAGAAAGTCCGGATTGCCGGCCGCTTCCGCCGAACAGTCGATCACGCAGGCGCTGGCGATGAAGGCGTCGATGGGAATCGTGTCCACCGTGTTGTCCGGCTGGTCCTTGCCCGTGACCCAGTGCGCGGGCGCGTCGAAGTGCGTGCCGGTGTGTTCCGAGCAAGAGAAGTTGTTCCAGTACCAGGCCGGCCCGCGCTCGTCGTAGCGCGAGATTTCCTCGATCCGGAACGGCCAGGCCTGGCCGAATTCCGGCGGCAGCACGATGGTCGGGAATTCCGGCGTCAGGGTTTCGGTCAGGTCCACCAGGCGGATGCGTCCGGAGACCAGTTCGGTCATGAATTGGGCAAGAATGGGTTGACTCACGATGCGCTCTCCTGTTGGTTCTTTAGGTGTCAGACACCGGGTTGGCGGGGTGTCAGACACCGCCCGCGCCCAGCTCTCTTTCCAGTCCCTTCGGGTTCTCGGCCAGTCTTGCGCGGAATTCCTGCGCCACGTCGCCGACATACACGTCCTCGGTGCCGTCCTTCAGCGCGCGCACGATGGCCGCCGCGATCGCGGCCGGCGCCACGCGCGGCGGCGGCGTGCGCTGCTCCCATTCGTGGTCGACCGGGCCGGGGAACACGTTCACGACCCGCACCCCTGCCGCACGCATCTCCGCGCGCAGGCATTGCGCCAGGGAGAGTGCCGCGGCCTTGGATGCCGACCACATGCCGCGGGACGGCAGGTTCATGTGCGCGTAGATCGACAGCACGTTGACCCACGCCGCGGCGCTGTTCACGCCATCTGCCGCCCGGCCGCAGAGCGCGGGGCCGAAGCTTTGCGCCAGCCGCATCAGGCCCAGCACGTTCACGTCCATGGCGTCGCGCGCGGTGTTTACGTCCTTGCGGTTCAACAGGCCGCCTTCGCGCTCCAGGTCCGCCGTGTTCACCAGGATCTCGACTTTGCCGCCAATCGAGGCGGCCACGCGTTCGACGGAATCGGTATCGGTCACGTCTAGCGTCACGGCCTGCACGCGCGGATCGGCCGCCAGCGCGTCGAAGGCGGCATCGCGCTTCCAGGCCTGCGGATCGCCCAGGAAGACCAGCGGGCTGCCCGCGTCCAGCAGCGCGCGCGCCACCGCCTGGCCAACGGCCGATTTGCCGTCGGTGACCAGCGCGCGGCGGAATTTCGGGTCGCACGAGGTTTCGCGCAGCGTCTTGTCGTCTTCCATGTTCGGGGTATTCCTTTCGGGCAGGGCGATCATCACGGCCTGGCCGCTGCGGTCCAGTTTCAGGGCCAGGCGCACGCGGCCGCCGTCGATGCAGTCCTGGTGGACGTGCGCCACGACGGACGGCCCGGCGTCCATCCGCACCGTGCCCACGCGCCAGGGCAGGCGTTCGCGGAAGTACAGGTCGTTGCTGTGATGCAGGGTCGTGCTGACGAGCAGCACGCCGTTCGGGTCGGCAGGGCGCCAGGGCAGATGTTCGGACAGGCAATGGCCGCAGACCTCGCGCGGCGGATACTGCACCGTGCCGCAGTCGGCGCAGGTCTGCAGATCGAAACGCCCTTCGGCGGCGGCGGCGGTCAGGCCCAGCGCGCTGCGGCTGCGCGAGCCGGGCGGCAGCGTGGGCTGCCGGGTCCGCGCGACGGGATTCTTGCGGGGCGGCTTGGCCAGCGGCTCGGTCATGCGTCGCTCCTTGCCAGGATGGCCGCGGCCGTGCACAGCCCGCGGTCGTAATTGATCATGCCGAAGCCGCTGACCAGCCCCAGGCGCGCATCGGCCACCTGGGTGCCGCCCGCGGTGCCGGTCAACTGGCGCAGCGCCTCGACCAGGCCGAGATACCCCCCGGCCGCGCCCGCCTGGCCCACCGACAACTGGCCGCCGTTGGTGTTGAACGGGAAGCTGCCGTCCACGGTGAAGGTGTTGTCCCGCACGAACTGCGGGGCCGCGCCTTTGTCGCAGAAGCCCAGGTCTTCGATCTGCATCAGGTTGATGACCGGGTAGTCGTCGTAGGCCTGCAGGAAATCCATGTCGGCGGGGGCGGCCCCAGCCTGTCCGTACAGTTCGTCTACGTCCAGGGTCCAGCCGCCTCGGGTCTGGACCGGGTCGTCGATCCAGGCGTTGTGGCGTTCGATGGTGGACAGGATGCGCGCGTAAGGCAGCTTCAGCGCCCGTGCGCGGTCCTCGCTCATGACCAGGAAGGCGTCGGCGCCGGCGCAGGGCATGACGCAGTCGAACAGGTGGATCGGCTCGGTGATGACGCGCGCGTCCAGATACTGCGCCAGCGTCAGCGGCTTCTTCATGAGGGCGTGCGGATAGCGCAGGGCGTTGTCGCGCTGCGCCACGCACAGCTTGCCGAAATCCTCGCGGGTGGCGCCGGTCTGGCGCATGTAGTTGGCCGTCAGCAGCGCGAAGCTGGCGTTCGGGCCGCCCGCGCCATAGGGGTAGACGGCGTCCTGCGCAAAGCGCGAAAACTGGCTGACCGTGTTGCGGAACGAGTCCACGTGGTTGGTGTCGCCGGCCAGGCAGGCCACGACCTCGGCGTCGCCCGCCTGCACGGCGCGCGCCGCGCGGCGCAGCGCGGCCACGCCGCTCGCGCCGCCCATCGGAATGTGGTCGAGCCAGCGCGGCGTCATCCCCAGGTGCTGGACCAGGCCGACCGCGGTGTCGGGCGCGAGCGTGAAGCTGGACACGCACAGGCCGTCGACGTCGGTCTTGGCCAGGCCGGACTGCCGGATCAGCGCGCCCAGCGCGCGTCCCAGCCACCAGTGCGCGGCATGCGTGGAGTAGCGTTCGTACGGAATCGTGACGGGCAGGGCCGCCACGACGCCGTCGTAGCCCAGGCGGCTCATCGGTGGGTCCCCTCGGCCGGGCGCTTCTTCATGTGGCAGGTGTCCACGCAGCGGGTCGTGCCCGGCAGGGTGGGCGCCAGCGCCTTCATCTCGCCACGCTGGATCTTGTTGGTGGTGGTCAGCGGCAGGCTGTCCACGAACGCGACATAGCCGGGCGCCTTGTAATAGGCCAGTTGCTCCAGGCTCCATGCCACGATGGCGCGCGCGGCCTCGGCCATCGCGGCCGCGTCGGCGGGCGCGGTCTCGGGCACCACGCAGGCCAGCACCTCGTCGCCGCGCACCGGGTCCGGCACGGCGGCCACCGCCACCGCCTTGACCAGCGGGTGCTGCATCAGCACGCTTTCCACTTCCACCGCGGAGATGTTCTCGCCGCTGCGGCGGATGACGTTTTTCTTGCGGTCCACGAAACGCAGGGCGCCGTCGGCCTCGCGGCGCACGATGTCGCCGGTGTGGAACCAGCCGCCTTCCCAGGCCTCGTTGGTGGCCGCCTCGTCCTTCAGGTAGCCGGCGAAAAAGCCGTAGCGCGGATCGTCCCCGGCGTGGCGCACCAGCAGCTCGCCGGGTTCGCCGATGGCCGCGGGCTCGCCCGCGTCGGTCACGATGCGCACTTCCACGTCGTCTTCCTCGCTGCCGAAGCTGCTGGTGCCTACGTGGCGCGGCTCCTGGTTGGCGATGATGACGGCGCCCGCGCCGGTCTCGGTCATGGCCCAGGCCTCCAGCAGCGGAAAGCCGAAGCGCGCCTCGAAGGGCGCATGCAGCTTGCGGTCCACGCCCGCGCCGAAGCCGAAGCGGATGGCTGGCTGCCGGTCGCGGTCGGACGGCTCGGCCTTCATCAGGATCGCGGGCATGACGCCCAGGTAGTGCAGCACGGTGGCGCGCGATTCGCGCACGCTGTCCCACCAGGAACGGGGATGGAAGCGGTCCAGCGGGATCAGGCAGCCGCCCGTCACTACCATCGCCATCGCCGAATACGCCATGGCGTTCATGTGCACCAGCGGCAGCGGCGTCAGCATGCGTTCCTGCCCGGGCCGCAGCGCGGCCAGGCCGCCGATGCGCGCGTACCAGCCGCCCGCATGCAGGAAATAGCGGTTGGGCAGGATGCAGCCCTTGGGGCGGCCGGTGGTGCCCGACGTGTACAGCAGCGCGCACTCGGTCAGTTCGGAAGGCGCCGTGCCTTGCCGCGGCGCGGGAAAGGGCGCGGCGGGCGGCGCATCGTCCGGCCCCATCACGCGCAGTTCGCGCCCGGCGCGTTGCGCGGCGGCCAGCAGGTCCGCGTGGCGGCCGGGCAGCGCCACCGCCAGCGCGATCTCGGAGTGGCCGGCCAGGTATTCGAGTTCGGCGGCGCGCAGGTCCGGGTTGATCGGCACCACCGACACGCCCAGCGCGTTCAGCGCGAACCAGTGCAGGAAGAAGGCGGGCCGGTTTTCCAGCAGCAGGCCGGCGCGGTGGCCATGGCCGTAGCCGGCCTGGGCGTACGCGGCGCGCAGGGTCTCGATGGCGTCGGCCGCCTTGCCGTACGTCAGTTCGCCCGCTTCGATGCCATAGGCGGCGGCCGTTTCCGGCAGGATGCACAGGAAGGGCTGGCCGCCATGGCGGGCGGCGGTGTCGGCAAAAGCCTGGTGGACGGTGGCGTTCACGCTCCGCTCCTACATGAACAATTGGATGTTGCCGAAGGCCGCGTCGCAGTTGACGAGGTCCACGCGCTTCAAGCGGATGCGCAGCGCGCCGTCCTGCTCCACCAGATGGTGCGTCGCCCAGCCCGCGTACAGCGTCTGCACATCCAGCCGGGTTTCGACGTAATGGAACGCGGTGCGCACCACGTGGCGGCCCTCGGCCGGCGCGGATTCCGGATGGCCGTGCTCGATGGCCGGCGCCTGCAGCAGATGATGGCAGCGGCTCTTGGGCTGCTGCGAGAACGTGCGCTGGCCCGCCAGCCGCTCCACGCGCACGCGCAGCAGCAGCTTGTCCTCGTACATCAGCGAGGCGTGCAGCTTCGGGTCCGTCTGGCCGTGGGCCAGCGGCATCCAGTAGTAGCCGTCGTCGGTGTAGAGGTCCAGCCAGTCCTCGAAGCGCAGCTCGTCCAGCATGCGCGCTTCGGCATAGACAAAATCGATCAACTCGCGGTCGCTTGCGCTCATACCGACTCCGGTCCGGTCATGTAGCGGCCCCATGCGCGGTACTGGTTGCGCATCTGCCATTCGTTGGTGCCATTGGTGACGACGTTCTTCTGGCCTTCCTCGCCGGGCGTGAAGAGCCGCCCCACGTTCACCCAGTCGCGCGCGCGCGAATGCAGCCCGTCCTGCGCGCGCTCGTACATTTCCAGGTCGTCGTGGCCCACCACCGAGGTGGGCGCGTTGATGAGCCGGTTGTACATGAGCGTGCGCTCCAGCAGCAGGTCCGGCGCGCCCACCAGGCGGAAGGTCCAGGACTCCACCAGCGTGCGGTCGGCGGCGATGGGCTTGAAGATGCGCAGCGTCTGGATCGGGCCCTTGACCATGATGTTGGGGAAGTACACCGTGTTGTGGCGCACGTCGCCCAGGATCGCCTTGGCGCGGTCCTCGCCATAGGCGTGCACCATCGATTCCCAGTAGCCGGGAATCCCCGAGTACGAGGCGTGGATCGAATCCGACACGCCGGTGTGGCCATGTCCGTTCTCCCAGACACGGATGCCCATGTTCTCGAAGAACTCGTAGGGCGAGATGAACGGCGCAAAGAGCTCCACCGCCATGGGCTTTGGCGTGCCTGCGGGCGCCTGCTCCCAGACCTTGACCGCCGTGCCCGCGGAGGATTCGTGGGCAACCATCGGATGGCAGGTGTCGGTCTGGTTGTCGACCAGCATCTTCCAGTTGCAGCGGTGCATGTAGCGCAGCACGCCGCCGGCGACTTCGAGGCGGCCTTCCGGCGAGCGGTCGACCATGTTGTCCAGCGTGGACAGCGAGTCGCCGAAGAATTCCTCGAACGACTGGCCTTCGGGATTCAACCGGCAGAACACGAAGCCGCGATGGTTGCGCACGTCCTTGACGGCGGCCATGCCCTGGCTGGCTTCGCAGTTTTCCAGGCCGGTGTTCTCATAGCCCTTCTTCAGGGGAATCGACAGCAGGCTGCCGTCGGTCTTGAAGGTCCAGGCGTGGTAGGGGCAGCGGAAGAACTTGCCGGTGTTGCCGCAGGCGTCCCCCGCCACCATCGTGCCCTTGTGCGGGCAGCGGTTGTGCAGCACGCGCACGCTCTTGTCGCTGTGGCGCACCATCACCACGGGCTGGTTGCCCACGGTGGTGGTGATGTAGTCACCCGGATTGGGCACCTGGCTGTCGTGGCCGACGTAGACCCAGGTGTTGGCGTACAGGCGCTCCATTTCCAGGTCGAACAGCTCCTGGTCGATGAAGAGATCCTTGTGCACCTCGGTGTCGCGCAACAGGGCGCGGATGGCGTCGGGATTGTCGCGGTACTTGGCCATGGTCGCTTCCTTGTCGGGGGCCTACAGATCCAGCACCAGGCGCGCGGACTTGGCGCGCGAGATGCAGATCTGGATGATCTTGCCGCTGGCCTTTTCGGTGTCGGAAAGGTAGTAGTCCCGGTGGTCGGGTTCGCCTTCCAGCACGGTGGCCTGGCAGACGCCGCATTCGCCGCGCTTGCAGTCGAACATCGGATCGCAGCCTTCTTCTTCCATGACTTCGACGATGGTCTTGTCGGCGGGAATCGTCAGCGTGCGGCCGGACTGGCGCAGTTCGACCTCGAAGGGCTGGTCGCCGGCCTGCGGCGCCGCCGTCGCGAAGAGTTCGAAATGGATGTGGGCGTCGGGCCAGTGCCGCGCGTGCGCGCCCTGGATGACGGCGTCGATCAGGCCCTTCGGTCCGCAGACGTACAGATGCTGGCGCGGCGTGGCCGATTCCAGCAGCGCCTGCAGGTCGAAGCGGCTGGACGGATCGTCGTCGGCGTGCAGCGTCAGGTCGCCGCCCGCCAGCGCCTGCAGTTCGGGCAGGAACGCAAGCTGGTCCTTGCTGCGGCCGCAGTAATGCAGGTGGAAGGCGCGGCCGGCGGCCTTGAGCGCGGCGGCCATGGACGCGATGGGCGTGATGCCGATGCCGCCCGCGATCAGCACGACGGGCTCGTCGCCCGCGGGCGATTCATGCAGCGGGAAATCGTTCTTGGGGCCTTCGACGCTCAGCGTGTCGCCCTCGGCCAGCGCGTGCATGTGGCGCGATCCGCCCTGGCTGGTCTCTTCCAGCCGCACGCCCAGGCGGTATTCGGCGGGCTCGGCAAAGCGTCCCGCCTCGGGCGCCAGCTGCACCAGGGAATAGCAGCGCGGGTCGCGCAGGCCCGGCACCGTCACCTTCAGGTGCGCGCCGGGGCCGAAGGCGGGCAGCGCGCCGCCGTCTTCGCGCGCCAGCCGGAACGAGCGGATCAACGGTGATTCCTGCCGGACTTCCCGGACGATCAGTTTGAGTGTCTGCACGATGTCTGTCTCTTTCTGGTGTCGGCCTCAGGCGGCCAGTTTTTCGGCGATCTGGCGTTCCATCGGCTCGCATTTCACGTTGGCGAGCGCGGTGTCGCGCAGCGCGCGCAATGCCTCGGCGGCGTCGGGACGGCCGGCAAGCTGGTCTGCCGCGGCAATGAGCTGGCGGTACTTGCCGCCGCCGCGCGCATGGGTATCGCTATAGCCCTTGACCAGGCGGCGGCAGTTGACGGTCTCGACCGCCAGCGCGTAGTCGCGCGGCGCCAGCCGGGCGACCAGCGCCAGCCAGGTTTCAAGGGATTCGGTCTCGATCTGGTGGCGCAGCGTGCTGCGCCGGAAGCGGCGCATGCCCGCAAGCGCGTACAGCATCAGGAATCCGCCGAGCGTGCCGCTGCGCAGGCGGCGGCCCTTGCCGAGGCGGCGCTCCACGAAGCCGCCGAACGCCTTGGATCCTTCGAGCCAGCGGCCCAGCCGCGTGGGCAGGGTGCCGCAGATTTCTTCCAGCCGGGGGTGCATGAACTCGGTCGTGTCGACGAGCTGGCCGGGGCGCGCGCCCACTTCGGTGCGCACGCGGTCAAAGCGCGTGCCGCGCGTTTTCAGGTCCGCCACACGGATCACGTCGTCATAGGCCATGGCCGTGGCCACGTAGCGCGCCGCCGCACAGGTCAGCGCCCATTGCCGGGCGTCGCCGCCGTGCTGGGCGTCCAGGTCGCGGATCGCCTTCATGCGGCGCAGGTAGTCTTCGGCGTAGGCCAGGTCCTGGAACTCGATCTGGCGGCGCACGCCCGCGGTCAGCATGGGCTGCGCACAGGCGGGGAAGTCGCGGCGTATCGTGTCCAGCAAGGCCTGCGCGCGGGGGCTGGCTGCGCGTTCGGGCACGGGCGGCACGGGCCGCGCCTGATCGATGGCGGCGGGCTGCCCCGGCGCCTTGTCGGCCGACTCGAAGCCCAGCGCAAAGGCGCGCAGGCTCGCCTCCACGCCCAGGCCGGCGCGGCGCACGGTGGCCTCGAAGTCCTCACGGGCGAAGGGCAGGGCGCCGCTGCCGGCCACCGCGCCGAACAGGCTGGCGCTGATCACGCTGCCGGCGCGATCGGCCAGGTCCTGCAGGTCGAAACAGAGGAAGCGCCGGGCCGCGGCGCGCCCGGCCTCCAGCACCTTGTTCGGATCGGCGATGCCGTTGCCGGGCGCGGATTTTTCGCTGACCGCGTAGCTGCGGTGCGAGGACGTGATCAGCACCGTGCGTTCGGGCGTCACCAGGCCGCGCTGGATGGCGCGGCCGCCTTCCATCAGTTCGGCGGCGACCACCAGGTCCACGTCGCCCGGGGTGGGCATCAGGGCCAGCGCGGGCTGGCGGCCGGCACGCTGGACATCGGCCTCCGGCAGCAATTCCAGGTAGTAGATCGTCGCGCCCGTGCGCTGGGCCACGCCCGGCACCGAGGTGGTCTGCGCCCACCAGCCGGCATGCTCGGCCATGTCGACGATCCAGTCGGCCAGCACGCCGCCGCCCTGGCCGCCCATGGCCAGGATGGCGATCTTGATGGGGTTGCCTTGCTGCATCACCGCCGCGTTCATGGGGCTGCTTCCTTAAAGGGCGTTCTGGGCCAGGCGCGCCGCGCGGCGGCGCTGCAGAAAACCGATCACCGCGCCGCGCATGCGCGCCAGGAAACGGTCGGCGCCGGTCGGGTTGTGGATGATGTCGGCGCGGTAGAACGACGGGCACAGCACGGCGGCATGGGCGACCTCACCGCAATTGCCACAGCCCACGCAGCTGCTTTCCACGTGCGCGACGGGGTCTTCCTTGAGCGGATCGCCGCTGTCCTTCACCGTCAGCGACGGGCAGCCGGACAGCCGGATACAGGCGTGGTCGCCGGTGCAGACGTCGGGGTCCACGCCGAAGCGTTCCTTCACCACGCGCTTGCCTTCCTTGACCGCCTTGTTGAAGAGCGGCTTCACGCGCCGCTGCTTGTTCAGCATGCATTCGGATTGCGCGATGATGACCTTGGGACCCTTGATGTCGGTGGTTAGCGCCTCTTCGAGGGTGGCGCGCACCTTGGCCACGTCGTAGGTGCGGTCCAGCGTGCGCACCCACTTCACGCCCACGCCGCGCACGGCGGCGTCGATGGGGTTGTTGGTCGAGCGGTCGGGATTGTCGGCGCGCGACGACAGGATGTCCTGTCCGCCGGTGGCCGACGCGTAGAAGTTGTCGACGATGACGATGACGCCGTCGTACTTGTTGAAGACCGCGTTGCCGATGCCGGACGCCAGCCCGTTATGCCAGAAGCCGCCGTCGCCCATGATGGAGATGGGCCGCTTGGCGGCGGGCACGTTGAAGGCCGCCGCGCTGGAGGCGCCCAGTCCATAGCCCATCGTGGTGGCGCCCAGGTTGAAGGGCGGCAGGATGGAGAACAGGTGGCAGCCGATGTCGCAGGAAATGTGATGCTGGCCCAGCGTTTCCTGCGCCAGCGTCAACGCGGAAAAGATGGGCCGTTCCGGACAGCCCGTACAGAAGCCCGCGGGACGCGGCGGCACCACGGCGGCCAGGTTCTCGACGTGCTTGTGGAAGGTGATCGGCTGTTCGGCGGGACGCGCGGGCTTGGGGCGCGACACTTCCGTGATGGTGAGCTGGCGCGCGTCGTCCTGTGTCTGGCCCGTTGCCTGCGCCTGCGCGTCCGCCGCCACGGCCGGATGCGTCTGCAACGATTCGGGCCGGTTGCGCTTGAGGAATTCGCGCAGGCCGTCGCGCATGACCTGGGTGGTGTATTCGCCGGCCATCGGCAGCACGTCTTTGCCGGACAGGCGCGTGCCCACGCCCGCGCGGCGCAGCACCGCATGCAGGTTCTGCTCGATGTAGTCGGGCTGGCCTTCTTCCAGCAGCAGCACCGCGCGCTTGCCGCGGCAGAAATCGATGACCTCGTCCTCGATGACGGGGTAGGTCACGTTCATGACGTACAGCGGGATGCGGCTGTTGCCGAAGTTGTCGGCCAGGCCCAGGAGCTGCAGCGCGCGGATGACGCCGTTGTACAGGCCGCCCTGCAGGATCAGGCCGATGTCGTCCTGGTCGCCGTCGAAGTGCTCGTTGAGCTGGTGTTCCTTGATGTAGCGGATGGCGGCGGGCCAGCGCTCCTTGATCTTTTCCTGTTCGTGCAGGAACGACGCGGGCGGCAGCACGATGCGGCTGGTGTCGCGCGCCGGGCTTTCCAGCGCCTCGGCCAGCGAGAAGGCGGGCCGCTTGTTTTCCTTGGCGATGAAGCGTCCGTGCACATGGCAGCCGCGGATGCGCAATTGCAGCATCACGGGCGTCTTGCTGGCTTCCGACAGCGAGAAGCCGTCTTCCACGGCCTTGACCATGCTTTCCAGGTTGGGACGCGGGTCCAGCAGCCAGATCTGCGACTTCATGGCGAACGCGTGCGAGCGTTCCTGCATGATGGACGAGCCCTCGCCGTAGTCTTCGCCCACGATGACCAGCGCGCCGCCCGTGACGCCGCCCGAGGCCAGGTTGGCCAGCGCGTCGGAGGCGACGTTGGTGCCCACGGTGGACTTCCAGGTGACGGCGCCGCGGATGGGGTACATGACCGAAGCGGCCAGCGTGGCGGCGGCGGTGGCTTCCGAGGCGCTGGCCTCGAAGTGCACGCCCAGTTCCTGCAGGATGTCGTTGGCGTCGGCCAGCACGTCCATCAGGTGCGAGATCGGCGATCCCTGATACCCGGCGACGTAGCCCACGCCCGATTGCAGCAGCGCCTTCGTGACCGCAAGAATCCCTTCGCCGCGGAATTCCTCGCCCGCGCCTATACGCAGTTGCTGGACTTCTTTCTTGAAAGACCTTTCTGCCATCTGGATCCCTTTCGCGGACCCTGCCGGGTCCTTAATCCGTGCTGCCCCGCAGCATCGCATTGCCACGAAAACATCGCTTGAAAAATACTTTAGGAGTCAACGTTTTAGCTGTCAATAAAAAAGATGAAATTTCATGGAAATTAAAAAATATCACGCTAAAACAAGGGTGTATATACTGGTTGTTCTCTAGGTTTTTGGTCGGGGCGGGGCGCTGACATGGTGCAAAAACGGGTTGCGATTCGGGGTATACCCTGTGCTGCGCAACAGCATTGCGGTACATCATGGCGCGTGGCTGCGCCGTCGTGGTGCAATGCGCTTTTCGGCAAAGGGGCGGGCCTTGGAAACCAGTGCGTGGGAGCAAAGCAACATGCGGCCAGATAAGCCACGCGGCGCGCGCGCGGCCGTCGCGGGCCCCCGGTTCGTCGACGGCTACCTGGCCTATCTGCTGGCGCAGGCCAGCCAGCGCATCTCGGCGGAATTCCACCAGCAGGTAAAGGCCGCCGGCTTGTCGGTGACCGAATGGCGGGTGCTGGCCAGCCTGCAGGGCAGCGCGGGCGAAACCATCGGCAGCCTGGCGGTGCTGGCCATCACCAAGCAGCCCACGCTGAGCAAGGTGGTGCAGCGCATGGAGGCCGACGGGCTGGTGGCCCGCACCGGCGTGCGCGCCGACCGGCGCCAGACGCGGGTGTGCATCACGGCCAAGGGTTCGAACCTCATCGGCGGCCTGTGCGAGCAGGCGTTGCAGCACCAGAAGGCCGTGCTGGCGCCTTTCGGCGAAGAGAAGGCCGCGCTCCTGATCGAAATGCTGGATGTGCTGATGACCGAGCACGTCCCTCTGGAGCTTCCGCTGGACGCGGACGACTAGGGCCGATGCTTGCGGGCAATCGAACATTGTTCGGTTCAATTGTTTTGTTACAAGCTTATATGTCCCTGATTGTGTTTCCTCTGTGAAAACCCCCTCCGGTACGCATAAACCCTGAATTGACGCGGTTCTCGCGGGTAGGCACACTCGCGCCGGTATTCAGACTACTGTCAGGAGTTGATACTTATGCGCCGCACTTTGATTGCTATCGCGATCGCCGCCGCCGTGGCAGTGCCCTCGATCGGGCAAGCCAAGACCTTCCGCTGGGCCGCTCAAGGCGACATCCTCACCTTCGACCCGCACTCGCAGAATGAAGGCATGACGATCGCCGCCAACAGCTACATCTACGAGCCCCTGGTCGACTACGACAAGTCTTTCAAGCTTTCCCCGCGCCTGGCCACCGAATGGGAACAGGTGTCGCCCACGCTGTACCGCTTCAAGCTGCGGCCCAATGTGAAATTCCATGACGGCGCCGCGTTCACCGCGGACGACGTGGTGTTCTCGATCCATCGCGCCATGGCGCCGACGTCGAACTACAAGGCCTACACCACCGGCATCAAGGAAGCGCGCAAGGTCGATGACCTGACCGTCGAGATCGAGACCTCGGCGCCCAACCCCGTGCTGCTGCGCCAGTTGACCAACGTGTTCATCATGAACAAGGCCTGGTCCGAGAAGAACAACATCGCCAAGCCGCAGGACTTCGTCAACAAGGAAGACACGTTCGGCGCGCGCAACACCAACGGCACCGGTCCCTACAAGCTCAAGAGCCGCGAAGTCGACGTGCGCACGGTCTTCGAGGAAAACAAGGACTGGTGGAACAAGGCCGGCAAGGTCGGCAACGTGACCGAAGTCGTGTTCACGCCGATCAAGCAGAACGCCACGCGCACCGCCGCGCTGCTGTCGGGCGAGATCGACTTCGTGCTCGACCCCGCCGCGCAGGACCTGGACCGCCTGCGCCAGTCGCAGAAGGTGGTCGAGGGCAACGAATACCGCACCATCTACCTGGGCCTGGACCAGAAGCGTCCCGAGCTGCAGTACTCGAACATCAAGGGCAAGAACCCGTTCCAGGACATCCGCGTGCGCGAGGCGCTGTACCGCGCCATCGACGTCGACGCCATCAAGCGCGCCGTGATGCGCGGCCTGTCCGCGCCCACCGGCACGATGATCGCGCCGCAGGTGCATGGCTGGACGGAATCCCTGCACAAGCGCGTGCCGTACGATCCCGAAAAGGCCCGCGCCCTGCTCAAGGAAGCCGGCTACGACGGCACGCTGAACTTCACGCTGGACTGCCCGAACAATCGCTACATCAACGACGAAGCCATCTGCCAGGCCGTGGTGGGCATGTGGGCCAAGGTCGGCGTGAAGGCGACCATGAACGCGATGCCGCGCTCCACCTACTTCCCGAAGGTGCAGTCGTTCGACACCAGCGCCTACCTGTTCGGCTGGGGCGTGCCCACCTTCGACGCCATGTACACGCTGCAGAACCTGATCCGCACCAAGGGCGAGGGCGCGGACGGCATGTACAACCTGGGCAACTACAGCAACAAGGAACTGGACGTCATCATCGACCGGATCAAGACCGAGACCGATCCGAAGAAGCGCGACGCCGATATCGTCGCGGTGCTGGAAGGGCACGCCAAGGACTTCGGGCACATCCCGCTGCATGACCAGGTCATCCCCTGGGCGATGCGCAAGAACGTCACGGTCGTCCACCGCGCCGACAATCGCCTCGTTGCCGATTGGGTCAAGATCGACTGATCCAGGCTAACCAGACGGCGGGACCTGCCCGGTTCCGCCGTCTTGCTTTTTTCCGCCTATGTTCGCTTTCATACTGCGTCGCCTGTTGCAGGCCGTAGCGGTGATGCTCACCGTCGCGCTACTGGCCTTCGTGCTTTTCCAATACGTGGGCGACCCTGTCACCATCATGCTGGGGCAGGACGCCACCGATGCCGAGCGCATCGAACTTCGAGAACGCCTGGGCCTGAACGACCCCGCCATCGTGCAATTCGGCCACTTCGTGGTCAACGCCATGCAGGGCAATTTCGGCATTTCCCTGCGCCAGAGCGAACCCGTTTCCTCCCTGCTGAAATCCCGCCTGCCGGCCACGCTGGAGCTGTCCATGGTGGCCGCGCTGCTGGCGCTGGTCGTGGGCGTGCCGCTGGGCGTGTACACGGCCCTCAAGCGCAACAGCCTGTTTTCGCAACTGCTGCTGGCCGGCTCGCTGCTGGGGGTGTCGCTGCCCACCTTCCTGATCGGCATCCTGCTGATCCTGGTGTTTTCGGTGCAGCTGGGCTGGCTGCCCAGCTACGGGCGCGGCGAGACGGTCAGCCTGGGCTGGTGGACGTCGGGACTGTTCACCGCGACGGGCTGGAAGCATCTCATCCTGCCGTCCATCACGCTGTCGCTCTTTCAGATGACGCTGGTGCTGCGCCTGGTGCGCTCCGAAATGCTGGAGGTCCTCCGCTCGGACTACATCAAGTTCGCACGGGCCCGGGGATTGAAGCGCCGCGCCATCCACTTCGGCCATGCGCTCAAGAACACGATGGTGCCGGTCATCACCATCACCGGCCTTCAATTGGGCGGCATCATCGCCTTCGCCATCGTGACGGAGACCGTGTTCCAGTGGCCGGGCATGGGCCTGCTCTTCATCCAGGCCGTGCAATTCGCCGACGTGCCGGTGATGGCCGCGTACCTGTGCCTCATCGCGCTGGTGTTCGTGGTGATCAACCTGATCGTCGATCTTCTGTATTTCGTCGTGGACCCGCGGCTGCGTTCCGGGCTGACTCGCGGCGGGGGGGCTCACTGATGCGCGCCGTACTCAAACGCTGGTGGGACAGCGACATCGCCTGGGCCTGGCGCCGGGCGCCCGTGGCCATCGCGGCCACGCTGCTGCTGGCGGCCCTGCTGATCGGCTCCTTCGGGGCCGGCTGGGTCGCGCCGCACAATCCGTTCGACCTGACCAAGGTGGAACTGCTGGACGCGCTGCTGCCGCCGGCCTGGGAGCCCAATGGACAGGCCACGTACCTGCTGGGCACCGACAGCCAGGGCCGCGACCTGTACTCGGCCATCCTCTACGGCACGCGCGTGTCGCTGCTGATCGGGCTGGCGTCGGTGTTTTTGTCGATGCTGATCGGCATCGTGCTCGGCCTGGTGTCGGGCTATGCGGGCGGGCGCATCGATGCCTTCATCATGCGCGTGGCCGACGTGCAGCTTTCGTTTCCCGCCATCCTGATCGCGCTGCTCATCGACGGCGTGGCGCGGGCGGCGGTGCCCCGAGAGATGCACGAGCTGATCGCCTTTCCCGTCCTGATCGGCGCCATCGCGCTGGCCGGCTGGCCGCAGTATGCCCGCACGGTGCGCGGCTCGACGCTGGTCGAGAAGAACCGCGAATACGTGCAGGCGGCGCGCGTGATCGGCGTGGCCTCGCCCGTCATCATGTTCCGCCACGTGCTGCCCAACGTGCTGGGGCCGGTGCTGGTGCTGGCGACGGTGCACCTGGCCACCGCCATCATCACCGAGGCGACGCTGTCGTTCCTGGGGGTGGGCGTGCCGCCGACCGCGCCGTCGCTGGGCACGCTGATCCGCATCGGCAACGATTTCCTGTTTTCCGGAGAGTGGTGGATCACCATTTTCCCGGGCGCGGCGCTGGTGCTGCTGGTGCTGTCGGTCAACCTGCTGGGCGACTGGCTGCGCGATGCGCTCAACCCCCGCCTGAATTGACCCACCCCCGAAGCGCCTGCGGCGCTTCCCCCTCAAGGGGGCGCCGCGAGCGGACCGGGAGACCCGGATCCGCTGCGGCCCCGCTGGCGTGTGCAACAGGTATTTGAATAGAGGTATCGCGCATGAGCGTATTACTAGAGGTCCGCAACCTGCGCGTGGAATTCCCCACGCGCCGCGGCACGCTACGCGCCCTGGACGACGTGTCCTTTTCCATCCAGGCGGGCGAAGTCCTGGGCGTGGTGGGCGAATCCGGCGCCGGCAAATCGCTGACCGGCGCCGCCATCATCGGCCTGCTCGAACCGCCCGGCCGCATCGCGGGCGGTGAAATCCTGCTGGCGGGCCGGCGCATCGACAACCTGCCCGACGAGCAAATGCGCCGCGTGCGCGGCCGCGAGATCGGGGCGGTGTTCCAGGACCCGCTGACGTCGCTGAACCCGCTGTACACGGTGGGCAGGCAGCTCGCCGAAACCATCGTGACCCACCTGGACATGTCGTGGTCGCAGGCGCGCAACCGCGCGGTCGAGTTGCTGGCGGCCACGGGCATTCCCGCCGCGCGCGAGCGCATCGACCACTACCCGCATCAGTTTTCCGGCGGCATGCGCCAGCGCGTGGTGATCGCGCTGGCCCTGGCCGCGGAACCGAAGCTGGTGGTGGCCGACGAACCCACGACCGCGCTGGACGTGTCGATCCAGGCGCAGATCATCGAGCTGCTCAAGCGCCTGTGCCGCGAGAACGGCACGGCGGTCATGCTGATCACCCACGACATGGGCGTGATCGCCGAGACCGCCGACCGCGTGGCGGTGATGTACGCGGGCCGCGTGGCCGAGATCGGCCCGGTGGCCGACGTGATCCACCATCCGCGCCACCCCTATACGGCGGGGCTGATGGGGTCCATCCCTACGCTGGAAGGCCACGCCGAAAGGCTGGTGCAGATCGACGGCAGCATGCCGCGTCTGAACGCCATTCCGCCGGGATGCGCATTCAATCCGCGTTGCGGCCAGCGGCTGCCGCGCTGCGCGCACGAACGGCCCGAGCTGATGCCCGCGGGCACGTCGCGCGCGGCCTGTTGGCTGCATGACACGGGCAATACGTTGGAGGTGGCCGCATGAGCACGCCCTTGGTGGAAGTAAAGGACGCGGCGCGCTGGTTCGATGTGTCGCCCCCCTGGCTGGAGCGCACGCTGGCGCGCAAGCCGAAAGTGATGCTGCGCGCGGTCGATGGCGTGTCATTCGACATCGCCCGCGGCGAAACGCTGGCCCTGGTGGGCGAATCGGGCTGTGGAAAGTCCACGGTGGCGCGCATGCTGGTCGGGCTGTATGGCCTGACCCGGGGCGACATCCGCTTCGACGGCCAGCCGCTGTCGCGCATGTCGGAACCGGGCGGCCGCGCCCTGCGCAAGCGCCTGCAGATGATTTTCCAGGACCCCTATGCCAGCCTGAACCCGCGCTGGCGCGTGGGCCGCATCATCGCCGAGCCGATGCTGACCCATACGCAGATGACGCCCGACGAGCGCGTGGCGCGCGTCAGCGACCTGCTGCGGCAGGTGGGCCTGGACCCGGCCGACCAGGGGCGCTACCCGCACCAGTTCTCGGGCGGCCAGCGCCAGCGCATCTCGATCGCGCGCGCGCTGGCGGTCAATCCGGAGTTCCTGGTGTGCGACGAGCCCACCTCGGCGCTGGACGTGTCCGTGCAGGCGCAGGTGCTGAACCTGATGAAGGACCTGCAGCGCAAGCTTGGGCTCACGTACCTGTTCATTTCCCACAACCTGGCCGTGGTGCACCACGTTGCCGATCGCGTGGGGGTGATGTACCTGGGCCGCATGGTGGAAGTGGCGCCGCGCGATGAACTCTTCGCGCGGCCGCGGCATCCCTACACGCGGATGCTGCTGGAAGCGATCCCCGACATCAATGGCGCGGGCAAGCCGCGCACGGCGGTGGCCGGAGAGGTGCCCAACCCGTTGAATCCGCCGTCCGGATGCACCTTCCATCCGCGCTGCCCGCACGCCAATGACCGGTGCCGGGCGGAGGCGCCGGCGGCAATGCTGGCCGGCGTGTCGATCGTGGCGTGCCACGCGGTGCAGGAAGGCCGGATCACGGCGTGATGCGGCAAGCGCCGTGGCCGGGGCGACCGCCCGGGCCGCGGCGCGCGCCGCTCAATGGCGGTGATTGTGGACGTCGTCGTACGGAATGCCGTCGTCGTCCGCGTCGTCCGCCTCCTCATCGTCGTCCTCTTCTTCCTCGTCCGGGTCCGGCTGCGGTTCTTCGCTCAGCGCAAAGGGCAGCACGTCTTCGAGGCTGTCGGACCAGGCGGACTCTTCGCCGTCGTGGTCCAGCTTGATGAAGCGTTCGCCGTCGTTCAGCGAGATCTGGATCGCCCAGAGGTACAGGCAGTCGTAGGTGTCGTCGTCGGACTGGGGCAGGCCGCCGCGGTTGCCCAGCAGCCGCGCGCCCGGGCCGCCCATCTGCACGTGCGTCTGTTCCTCGTCGGTTTCGGCTTTCTCGTCCATCGGGACGCCGAAGGTCACCCATTCGGTGCCTTCGTCGCCCAGCACCACTTCGGCCAGCACGGGCTTGCCCAGGTAGGCGCTGAGCGCGTCCGCGGTCTTGGCCAGCATGTCCAGTTCGGGTGCGCTGAAATGGGTCAAGGAGGCGGGGGGAGTGGCAGAAGCGGACATGAAGATTCCTGGGCGCGATGAAGCCGCGACGGCACGGCAGATACGTCAGCCGCTATTGTCGCGCGAACTGCGCTGCGGTGCATCGGACGCTTGGATTACGAACAAACGCGGGCACGGCAGGTAAACGCGGCACGTCAGGCGCCCGCGGGCAGGCCGCGCTTGCGGGCGCTGTCCGGCGATTCGCCGGTCAGCCGCTGGAACATGGCGATGAAGGCGGAGGGACTGCTGTAGCCCAGCTCGCGCGCCACCGCCTGCACCGGACGGCCTTCGTCCAGCAGGCCCAGCGCGCTGACCACGCGCAGCCGCTGTCGCCAGTCGTTGAACGACATGCCCAGGTGCTGCTGGCAATGGCGCAGCAGCGTGCGCTCGGTGATCCCCGCGGTGCCGGCCCAGTAGGCCGCGCCGCGCCGGTCGCCGGGGGTGCGCTGCAACGCGGACAGGACCGGCGCCAGGATGGGATCGCTGGTGGAGGGCAGATAGCTGGCGTAGGCGCGCGCCTGGCGGGCCTGGTCGATGACGATCTGCGCCATTCTCCGGTCTTCCGGCGTCACCGGATGGCAGATGCCGCGCCGTTCGAAGTCCGCCAGGATCGCCCGCATGACGGGGCTGATCTCCAGCGTGCAAGGCGCATCGGGCAGGCCCGCGCAGGCCCCGGCCGGGATGTCGATGCAGGCGTAGTGCACTTCGCCTGCGTTCTGGCAGCAGTGCTCCACCCCGGGAGGTATCCAGATGGCGTACTGCGGCGGCGACAGATAGGTCACGCCGCGGATGCCGATTTCCATGATGCCGGAGATGGCGAAATTCAGCTCGGCCCAGGGCGAGGTGTGACGCTTCATGCGCGAATTGGGCGTGAAGTGCAGGATGCGGCAGGCCAGCGGGTAGGGCAGGTGTTCGGCCAGGATCGGGAAGTCGACGGCAGGCGCCATGTCGGATGTTCGCGTGGTTTTGTCTGTTTTTCAGTATATACATCATGTCGGACGCGGCCTACACTGGCCTGCCTTTCGTATCCCCGCTGGTCAGTTTCGATGACGCGCTCCGACGCCCCGCACACCCCGTTCCGATTCTTCCTTTTCCCGCTCCTGGCGGCCCTGATCTGGTCGATCAACATGATCGTGACCAAGATGGCGGCCGGGGTGATCGCGCCGGCCGCCATCGGCTTTTACCGCTGGGCGCTGGCGGGCGCGGTGCTGACCCCGTTTGCGCTGCCGGGCGTATGGGCCCAGCGCCGCCTGGTGCTGGCGCATTGGCCCAAGTTCGCCGTGCTGGGCGGACTGGGCATGGCGCTGTACCAGGGGCTTGCGTACGTGGCCGCGTCCTCCACCACCGCCACCAACATGGGCTTCATCACCGCGATGATTCCGCTGCTGACGGTCGCGGTCATGGCGGTGGTGATGCGCGAACGGCCGTCGGCCATGGCGGTGCTGGGCGGTCTCGTGTCGCTGGCCGGCCTGGCGCTCCTGATCGGCGAGGGCGATCCGGCCCGGCTGCTGTCCCTGGGCGCCAATCGCGGCGACGTGCTGATGGGGCTGGGCGCGCTGGCCTACGCCCTGTATGGCGTGCTGCTGCGGCGCTGGGCCTTGCCGGTCGGACCGTGGCAATCGCTGTACGTGCAGGTCGCCTTCGGCATCCTGTTCCAGTTGCCTGCCTTCCTGCTGGCGCCGCCGTCGCCGCTGAACGCCGCCAACGTGCCGCTGGTGCTCTACGCGGCGGTCTTCCCGTCGCTGTTCGCGCCGTACCTGTGGATGCAGGGCGTGCGGCACCTGGGACCCAACCGCGCCAGCATCTTCCTGAACGTCATGCCCGTGTTCACCGTCGCCATCGCGGCGCTGTTCCTGGACGAGAAACCGCATCTCTTCCACATCGCGGGCGGCGCCCTGGCGGTGGCCGGCGTGATGCTGGCGCAGATGCGCACGCCGGGCCTGCCCCGGCGCGCCCCCAAAGCCGGCTGACGCAAGACGGGGGCGGATCGCCGCCGCCGCACGCCGGCCGGGGTTCCGGCCTACAATCAACGGTTTCTCAGCTATATCTCTTCTACGAGCCCATGGCCCAATACGTCTACACCATGAACCGCGTCGGCAAGATCGTGCCGCCCAAGCGGCAGATCCTGCGCGATATCTCGCTTTCGTTTTTTCCTGGCGCCAAGATCGGCGTGCTGGGCCTGAACGGCTCGGGCAAGTCGACGCTGCTCAAGATCATGGCGGGCGTTGACCGCGAGATCGAAGGCGAAGCCATCCCCATGCCGGGCCTGAACATCGGCTACCTGCCGCAGGAACCGCAGCTCAACCCCGAGCACACGGTCCGCCAGGCCGTCGAAGAAGGCCTGGGCGCGGTCGTCACCGCCAAGAAGCGCCTGGACGAGGTCTACGCCGCCTACGCCGAACCCGATGCGGACTTCGACGCGCTGGCCGCCGAACAGGCCGAACTGGAAGCCATCATCGCCGCGGCCGCCTCCAGCGGTTCGGACGATATCGAGCACCAGATGGAGATCGCCGCCGACGCGCTGCGCCTGCCGCCCTGGGACGCCATCGTCGGCAACCTGTCCGGCGGTGAAAAGCGCCGCGTGGCCCTGTGCCGCCTGCTGCTGTCCAAGCCCGACATGCTGCTGCTGGACGAACCCACCAACCACCTGGATGCCGAAAGCGTCGAGTGGCTGGAACAATTCCTGCACAAGTTCCCCGGCACTGTCGTGGGCGTGACCCACGATCGCTACTTCCTGGACAACGCCGCCGAGTGGATCCTCGAACTGGACCGCGGCTACGGCATTCCCTGGAAGGGCAACTACAGCTCGTGGCTGGAACAGAAGGAAGACCGCCTCAAGCAGGAAGAATCCTCGGAATCGGCACGCCAGAAGACCATCAAGAAGGAACTGGAGTGGGTGCGCCAGAACCCCAAGGGACGCCAGGCCAAGGCCAAGGCGCGCCTGGCGCGTTTCGAGGAACTGTCGTCCTACGAATACCAGAAGCGCAACGAAACCCAGGAAATCTTCATTCCGGTGGGCGAGCGCCTGGGCAACGAGGTCATCGAATTCAACAACGTCAGCAAGGCCTATGGCGACCGCCTGCTGATCGACAACCTCAGCTTCAAGGTGCCGCCCGGCGCCATTGTGGGCATCATCGGCGCCAACGGCGCCGGTAAGTCGACGCTGTTCCGCATGATCTCGGGCCGCGAGCAGCCGGATTCGGGCGAAGTCAAGATCGGCCAGACCGTCAAGCTCGCCTACGTCGACCAGTCGCGCGATGCGCTGGAAGACAAGAAGACCGTGTTCGACGCGGTGTCGGACGGCGCCGACATCCTGACCGTGGGCAAGTTCGAAATGTCGTCGCGCGCCTACCTGGGCCGCTTCAACTTCAAGGGCGGCGACCAGAACAAGGTCGTGGGCCAGCTCTCGGGCGGCGAACGCGGCCGCCTGCACATGGCCAAGACGCTGATCGCCGGCGGCAACGTGCTGCTGCTCGACGAACCGTCCAACGACCTCGACGTCGAAACCCTGCGCGCGCTCGAAGACGCGCTGCTGGAGTTCCCGGGCAGCGTCATGGTGATCAGCCACGATCGCTGGTTCCTGGACCGTATCGCCACGCACATCCTGGCTTTCGAAGGCGACTCGCAGGTCGTGTTCTTCGACGGCAACTACCAGGAATACGAAGCCGACAAGAAGCGCCGCCTGGGCGAAGAGGGCGCCAAGCCCAAGCGCCTGCGCTATAAGGCGCTGAAGTAAGCCGCCTCGCGGCTGATCGCTGATCGGCACCACGAATCCCGGCCTGCGCGCCGGGATTTTTTTGTGTCTGGCGCCCTGCAGGCATGGGCATTCAGTTCGCAACGCGGCCTCCCGGGCGCCAGACACCGCCCGCCGCGCGGGGTTATCCTGGGGCATTGTCCTGGGAGCCTTTCATCATGCTGCTGTCCGCCTCCGATTCCACCCTGCTGATCGTCGACATGCAGGGCCGCCTGATGCCCGCCATTCACGACGGCGACGCCGTGCTCAACGCCGCGCACAAGCTGGCGCAGGCCGCTCGCCTCCTCGACGTGCCCGTGGTGGCCACCGAGCATCACGGCAAGATGCTGGGCGTCACGGTGGACCCGTTGCGCGAACAGGTGCAGGCCACGTTCCAGAAGATGCACTTTTCCTCGGCCCGCGAGCCCGGGTTCGATGGCTGGCTGCCGGCCTCGCGCCGGACGGTGCTGGTGGCCGGCTGCGAGGCGCACATCTGCGTCCTGCAGACCGTGATCGGCCTGACCGAGCTGGGCTACAAGGCGGTGCTGGTGGCGGACGCCGCCGGCTCGCGCAAACCCTCGGACCATCACGCGGCCCTGCGACGCGCGCGCGCCCACGGCGCCGAGATCGTCACCACCGAGATGGCGATTTTCGAATGGATGGAGACCTGCGAGCATCCGCGCTTCCGCGACGTGTTACGTCTGGTCAAATAGCGGGACGCCCCTGCAACATGGTTCCCAGGGGAGTGCAAAGATCCACTCTCCCTTTGACACAATTCCTGGGCAAACCTAACAGTGTGTCCCCGGATATTTTGCGATCCTGAAGGCTCTGAATCCCAAAAGGTCCGCGCGCTCGCGTCACGGTTCACCGGTGCGGCCCCCGGGTACAAGAACAGGAGCTTCATCATGAAAATCGCATCGCTTTCCAAGATCTGTGCCGCCGTGGCCTTGGCCGCCACCATGGCGGGTTGTTCATCGTGGGATGGCATGAGCCATCGCCAGAAGAGCACGGTGGGGGGCGCCGCGCTGGGCGGCGTTGCCGGCGCCGTGATCACGAACGGCGGCGTGCTCGGCACCGTGGGCGGCGCTGCCATCGGCGGGGTGATTGGCGATCAGGTCGGCAAGCGCTGATCTTTCCACGCCCCAAAAGCAACGCCCGGCAATGCCGGGCGTTTTTTTGCGCGGTGCGCGCGGCCAGGCCGCGCGCGCGACGAGGCATCAGGTCTCGTTCTGCGGCATCTCGATCTTTACTTCCAACACTTCCAGCGTGTCCTGGCGTTCCAGGTGCACCTTGATGTCTTCAGGATTGATCTTCACGTACTTGGAGATGACCGCGATCAGTTCCTGCTGCAACTGGGGCAGGTAATCGGGCGAATCCCCGCGGCCACGCTCGTGGGCCAGGATGATCTGCAACCGTTCTTTGGCGACGGACGCGGAGGTCTTCTTTTGACCGAGCAGAAACGACAGGAAGGACATCGCTTACTTTCCTCCGAACAGGCGCTTCAGGAAACCGGGCTTTTCGTAGTCGGTAAAGCGCAGCGCCTTGTCTTCGCCCAGGTAGCGGCTGACGACGTCCTTGTAGGCTTCCGAGACGTCGGTGTCTTTCAGGTGAATGGCGGGCAGGCCCTGGTTCGACGCCTGCAGCACGGCTTCGGACTCGGGGATCACGCCGATCAGCTTGATGCGCAGGATGTCTTCGATGTCGGTCAGCGACAGCATCTCGCCGTCGGACACGCGCTTGGGGTTGTAGCGCGTCAACAGCAGGTATTCCTTGACCGGTTCGTCGCCATCGACGGCGCGCTTGGACTTGGCCGCCAGGATGCCCAGGATGCGGTCAGAGTCGCGCACCGAGGACACCTCGGGGTTCGTGACCACCAGCGCGTCGTCGGCGAAGTAGGCCGCCATCAGCGCGCCGGTCTCGATGCCGGCGGGCGAGTCGCAGACGATGTAGTCAAAGCCCATTTCCTTCAGGTCGTTGATGACCTTTTCCACGCCTTCCTGCGTCAGCGCGTCTTTGTCGCGCGTTTGCGAGGCGGGCAGGATGAACAGGTTCTCGAGCTGCTTGTCCTTGATCAGCGCCTGCTTGAGGGTGGCCTCGCCCTGGATCACATTGACGAAGTCGTACACCACGCGACGCTCGCAACCCATGATGAGGTCGAGATTGCGCAGGCCGACGTCAAAGTCGATGACAGCCGTCTTGTGGCCCCGCATCGCGAGGCCCGCGGAAAAACTGGCGCTCGTCGTGGTCTTGCCCACGCCGCCTTTGCCGGAAGTCACCACAACAATGCGTGTCATGACGATCAAACCCTTATGTTCGAATAAATCGCGTTATCGTAAAGCAAAAAGCCCATGTAAGGCTTCTTACAGGATGTGTTGAGATTTGAGCGGGCAGCGGCCGCGCCGCCGCCGCGCAACCGGACGCAAACCGAGGCGTCCGGGGGCGGGCATCACGCCTTGAGGGCCTCGATGCGCAAGGTGTCGCCGTCCAGGCGGACCAGCGCGGGCTGGTTCTGCAGCGCGCCGTCGAGCTTGTCTTCGACCACGCGGTACACGCCCGCCACGGCCAGCAGTTCCGCATCCAGATGCGTCGTGAAGATGCGCGCCGACGTGTCGCCGCGCGCGCCGGCCATGGCTTTGCCGCGCAGCGGACCGTACACGTGGACGTTGCCGTCGGCGATGACTTCCGCGCCCTGGCTGACCATGCCGATCACCACCAGGTCCGTGTGGCGCGCATAGATGCGTTGCCCCGAGCGCAGCGGCCGCGTGACCACCAGCGCCGAGGACGAGTGCGGCGCCGACGGCGTGGGACTGGCGGCAGACGTCGTGCTGCTGGCGGCGCGCGCCGGCAGCGGGTCTGCCGCGGGCGCGGCGTCGGCCGCAGCGGGCTTGTCCTGCGCGTCGGCATGGGCCGCGGGCGTTTCCGCCGCATTGGCCGAGGTGTCGGTGGGCGCGGGGGCGATTTCGACGGCGGCGGCCGGCACGGACGGCACCGGCGTCGCGACATCGTTGGGCGGCGCGGTGTCGACCACGGGGGCGGGGCGGGCGGCAGGCGTGGACAGTTCGACCGGCGTCAGGCCCGCGTCGCGCGCGGCCTGCAGGTTCACGCCTTCGGCCACGACGCCGATCGGGGGCAGGTTGTGGCCGCGCAGCGATTCCACCAGCGCCGGCCAGTCGATCTTTTCCTCGACCCGGCTGGCGTCGATGACGACGGGCTCGTTTTCAAAGAAGCTGCCGGCATCCGCCATGCGCTTGGTGAGCGCTGCGTTCAGGCGTTCGGGGTCGGCGCTATGCAAAACCACCCGGATGGCATAAAGGGTGGCGCTCTTGAAGTCCAGGGCTAGGGATTCAGTGTTCATCTTGATTGTGGCTGGCGGTCCGGGCGCCGAAAAACGGCGCGCTCAACCGGCTGCGGGATGTCGGGGATGATAACCCGCCCAGGGCGGGCTGAGCCGGCCGCACAGCGAAAGAAAAAGGCGTCGCAAGACGCCTTTTCCCCGTATTGCGCGCGCGGGAGGTCAGCCCTGGGCCCAGGAATCGCGCAAGGTCACGATGCGGTTCAGCACCGGCGTCTGCGGCGTCGAGTCCTTGAGGTCGGCCGTGAAGTAACCCAGGCGCTCGAACTGCCAGGTGGCGCCCGGCGTGGCGACCGTGCCCGGCTCCAGCCAGGCCGTGACGGTCTCTTTGGAATTGGGGTTCAGGCAGGCCAGGAAGTCCTTGTCGCCGCCGTCCGGACGCGGATCGGCGAAGAGGCGGTCGTACAGGTGGATCTGCGCGGGCACCGCGTGCGCCGCGCTGACCCAGGTGATGTTGCCCTTGACCTTGACGCTGTCGGCCCCCGGCGTACCGCTCTTGGTGTCCGGCAGGTATTCGGCCTGCACTTCGACGACCTCGCCGGCCTCGTTCTTGGTGAAGCCGGTGCAGCGCACGACATAGCCGTACTTCAGGCGCACGGTGTTGCCGGGGAAGAGGCGGAAATACTTCTTGGGCGCTTCTTCGCGGAAGTCGTCGCGTTCGATCCACAATTCGCGCGACAGCGGGAATTCGCGCACGCCGGCGTCCGGATCGTGCGGGTTGCGCGGCGCGGTGCAGGTCTCGGTCTGCCCTTCGGGGTAGTTGGTGATGACCAGCTTGATCGGATCCAGCACGGCCACCGAACGCGGGGCGATGGGGTCCAGGTCGTCGCGCACGGCCTGCTCCAGCAGGCTGTAGTCGATGCGCGAATCGGACTTGGACACGGCGGTGCGGTCGCAGAAAAGGCGGATCGAGGCGGGGGTGTAGCCGCGGCGGCGCAGGCCGAAGATGGTGGGCATGCGCGGATCGTCCCAGCCGTCCACGTGGCCTTCCTTCACCAGTTGCAGCAGCTTGCGCTTGCTGGTGACGACGTAGCTGAGGTTCAGGCGGGCGAACTCGTACTGGCGCGGCAGCGGCTGGGCCAGCTTGCCGAGTTCGGCCAGGCGCGCCAGGATCCAGTCGTAGAACGGGCGCTGGTCTTCGAATTCAAGCGTGCAGACGCTGTGCGTGATGCCTTCCAGCGCGTCTTCCACCGGATGCGCCCAGCTGTACATCGGGTAGATGCACCACTGGTCGCCGGTGCGGTGGTGGGTGGCGTGGCGCACGCGGTACATGACCGGGTCGCGCAGGTTGATGTTGGGCGACGCCATGTTGATCTTCGCGCGCAGCACCAGGCTGCCGTCCGGATGCTTGCCGTCGCGCATTTCGCGCAGCAGCGCGATGGATTCGGCCGCCGGGCGGTTGCGCCAGGGCGAATCCGTGCCGGGTTCGGTCAGGGTGCCGCGGTTGGCGCGGATCTCGTCCGCGCTCTGCGCGTCGACATAGGCGTGGCCCGCTTCGATCAGGGCTTCGGCGAACTCGTACATATAGCCGAAATAGTCGCTGGCGAAGTACAGGTTCTCGCGGCCGTCGGCCTTCCAGTCAAAGCCCAGCCAGTGGACGGCCTCGATGATGGCGTCGACGTATTCCTGGTCTTCTTTCTCGGGGTTGGTGTCGTCAAAGCGCAGGTGGCAGACGCCGCCGAAGTCGCGCGCCAGGCCGAAGTTCACGCAGATGCTCTTGGCGTGGCCGATGTGCAGGTAGCCGTTGGGCTCCGGCGGAAAGCGCGTGCGGATGCGGGCCGGGTCCGCGTCTCCCTGCTGCTGCAAGGCCGCCGGGCCAGGCTTGCCCGCCCAGCGCTTGCCCTGGAAGCGATTGGCTTCGAGGTCGTCTTGGACGATGTTGAGCAGGAAGTTTGATGCGGCGGGGGTCGGCGTCGTGGCGGAGGTCATTCTTGAAAGAATAGGAAAAAGCAGCGACAAAGCGTCAATTTTGCCACGTTCCGCCGCGCGCCCCTTTTCGTCACGCCTGCAACCGGTTTCAATCCGCCCCCATCGTCATGTAACTGGCTCTACACTACGGGCCATTATGGATATCTCGACCCTATCCCTGGCCCGGGCGCAGTTCGTGGCCAGTCTAAGCTTCCTGGCAATTTTTCTCGCCGTTTCCCTGGCGCTGGCCTGGGTGCTGCTGTTCTTCAAGATCCGGGCCCGGTGGTCCCGCCATGGCGGCTGGACGGCGGCCTACCGCTTCTGGGTGCGCATTTTCGCGCTGGCCTTTGTGCTGACGCTGGCGGCCAGCGTGCCCGTCCTGATCCAGATCGGCAGCCTGTGGGCGGGCCTGATGGACAAGATCGGCAATGTGGCCGGTCCGCTGCTGGGCTACGGCATCCTGTCGGTATTCATCCTCAAGTCCTGCTTCCTGGGGGTCATGCTGTTCGGCCAGCGCCGCGTGTCGGACGCCGCGCACACGCTGGCCGTGCTGATGGTGGCGGTGGGGCAGCTGGTTGCCGTGTTCTGGGTCCTGGCCCTGCAATCGTGGATGCAGACGCCGGACGGCGCGCTGCTGGTGGATGGCCGCTATCAGGTCTATGACTGGGTGAAGGTCGTGCTGAATCCGTCCATCGGCTGGCGCATGGCCGTGGTGATGGTCGGCGCCGCCCTGGCCGCCTCGTTCCTCATCATGGGCGTGACCGCGTTGCAGGCCTTGCGCCGACCGCTGGGCGAGGGCGAGCGCAGCGCGTTCAAGACTGCCCTGGTCGTGGCCGTGGTGGGCGCCTTCCTGCAATTGCCGGTCGCGACCGGCGCGGGGCAGATGATGGCCCAGCTTCAGCCGGCCAAGGCCGCCGCCGCGGCGGGGTTCTGGGAAAGCGGGCCCGTGCCGCAACTGGTGTTGTTCGGCTGGCCCGACGCCCGCGCCCACACCAACGTGGCCGACCTGACGCTGAACAATGCCGGCGGGATGTGGCTGCACCGCAATCCGGATGGCACCTACCAGGGATTGGACAAGTATTCGGGCATGTTGCCCCCGGTCGCGCTGACCTTCTGGTCGCTGCGCGTGGCGGCGGGGCTGGGCCTGCTCATGCTGGTGGTCGCGTGTGTGACGTTCCTGTGGACGTTCCGGCGCGGGATGGATCCCTCGTCCTTGCCGACGTGGTGGCAGCGAGTCCTGTGCGGCATGATGTTTTCCGGCGGCATCGCCGTCGTGGCGGGCTGGTGGGTGTCGATCATCGGGCTGCAGCCCTTCGTCGTGAACGGCACCGTCACGCAATCCGAGGTCCTCGGGTCCATGCCCGCCAGCACCGTGCTGTATGGCCTGGCCGGCTACGTGCTGTTGTACGCGCTGCTGTTGGCCGCGTTCGCCGGCATGCTGTTCCATGCCGCGCGCTACGGCGTGGTGCCGGTGCGCAAGCTGATCGGAGGTGCGCCATGATCGCGATGCTGGCTGCCTCGCAGGGCCTGAGTCCCGACGACCCCTCGTTCTGGATGCCGCTCGCCTTCATGGCCCTGCTGTTCGTCGTCATCGCCGCGGGCATGGTCCTGGACGGCTTCGATCTTGGCGTCGGCATCCTGCTGCAGATCGCGCCCGAGCACGAGCGCGGACGCATGATGAGCCTGCTGAGCCCCTGGCGCGACGCCAACGAATTCTGGCTGCTGCTGGGCATGGGGCTGTTCGCGGCCGCGTTCCCGTTCGCGTGGGGCGCCGTGCTGGGCAAGCTCTACGGGCCGCTGACCTTCATGGTGCTCGGCGTGGTGCTGCGCAGCGTCGCCTTCGAATTCCGCATCCGCGCCCGCACGGAACTCAAGCCGCGCTGGATCTTCGCGTTCTGGGCCGGCTCCATCATCACGGCGTTCGGCCAGGGCATGCTGCTGGGCCGGATCGCCACCGGATACCAGTCCGACGCCGGCTACGGTTGGTTCGCGATGTTCGTGGGCCTGTGCGCGGTGGCGGCATACGTGCTGCTGGGCGCGTCGTGGCTGGTCATGCGCGTGGACGGCGACCTCCAGCGCCGCGCCGCCAACTGGGCGCGCCATGCGATCCGCTGGACGGCGGTGGGCATGGTGGCGATCGCGGTCACGCTGGGCCTGGCCAACGCCGGCATCTTCTACAAGTGGAGCAACATCGCGCACCTGAGCCTTGCGGCGTCGGTGTGGGTGCTGATGCTGGCCGGCTTCGTGGCCGCGGAAATGCTGCTGGCGCGGCTGCCCGGCAGGGCCGACCGCTTCAGCTGGCTGCCGTTCGTGCTGACGGTGGCGCTGTTTCTCCTGATGCTGAGCGGGCTGGCCTACAGCCTGTTCCCGTACCTGATCCTGGACGACATGACGCTGTGGGACGGCGCGGGCGCGCTGGGATCGATGCGGCTGGTGATGGCGGGCGCGGTCGTGGGGATACCGGTGGTGCTGGTCTTCAACATCCTGGCCTACCGGTCCGTGTTCGGCAAGGAGCGCCGCCCGGTGCCGCTGCTGCCGCCGCCTTCGTACTGAGCGGGGCGCGCCGGAACCGGCGGCTACAGGACGGGTCTGGCCACGCGCTGCAGGATTTCTTCGCCGTAGGCTTCCAGCTTGCGGGCGCCCACGCCGTTGATGTGGCTCAGATCGTCCATGGACGCCGGCCGGGCCAGCGCGATTTCCCGCAGCGTGGCGTCGTGGAAGATCACATAGGCCGGCACGCCATGGCTCTTGGCGACCTCGCCGCGCCACGCCCGCAATGCCTCGAACACGGGCTGCAGCTCGGGCGGCAGGTCGATCGCCGCGGCCTTGGGACGCCCGCTGCCGGTCTTGCCGGCGCGCGCCTTCTTCTCGGACTCGCGCCGCAGCATCAGTTGGCGTTCGCCCTTGAGCACGGCGCGGCTGCCTTCGGTCAGGGCCAACGTGCCGAAGCCTTCGTTGTCCACCGTGAGCAGGCCCTGCGCCAGCAGCTGGCGCAGCACGCCGCGCCACGCGGTGTCGCTCAGGTCCGCGCCCACGCCGAACACGCTGAGGGTCTCGTGGCCGTGTTGCCGGGTGCGGTCGGTGACCTTGCCGCGCAGGATGTCGATGATGTGGCCCGCGCCGTAGCGCTGGCCGCGTTCTTTCCAGAGCCGGTATACCGCCGACAGCACCTTCTGCGCCGCGACGGTGCCGTCCCAGGCCTGCGGCGGATCGAGGCAGACGTCGCAATTGCCGCAGGCGGTGATGTGCTGGCCAAAGTAGGCCAGCAGCCGCACGCGACGGCATTCCACCGTTTCGCACAGGCCGAGCATGGCGTCGAGCTGTTGGCCCAGGCGCCGGCGATAGGATTCGTCGCCGGGGGATTCGTCGATCATGCGGCGCTGCTGCACCACGTCCTGCAGGCCATAGGCCAGCCAGGCGGTCGCGGGCAGGCCGTCGCGGCCGGCGCGGCCGGTTTCCTGGTAGTAGCCTTCGACCGACTTGGGCAGGTCGATGTGCGCCACGAAGCGCACGTCGGGCTTGTCGATCCCCATGCCGAACGCGATGGTGGCGACCATGACCACGCCGTCCTCGCGCAGGAAACGGGCCTGGTTGGCCGCCCGCACCTGCGGACTGAGGCCCGCGTGGTAGGGCATCGCATCGATGCCCTGGTTGCAGAGGAACTCCGCCGTTTCCTCGACGCGGGCGCGCGACAGGCAGTACACCACGCCGGATTCGCCGTCGTGTTCGGTGCGGATCATGTCCAGCAGCTGCTTGCGCACTTCGTTCTTTTCGACGATGCGGTAGCGGATGTTGGGGCGGTCGAAGCTGGAGACGAAATGGCGCGCTTCGTCCAGGGACAGGCGCTGGGCGATTTCGGTGCGAGTGACCGCCGTGGCCGTGGCCGTGAGCGCGATGCGCGGCACGTCCGGCCAGCGCTCGTGCAGCATGGACAGGCCCAGGTATTCGGGCCGGAAGTCGTGGCCCCATTGGGACACGCAGTGGGCTTCGTCGATGGCGAACAGCGCAATGCGGCCGCGGTCCAGCAATTGCAGGCAGCGGTCGGTCAAGAGGCGTTCGGGGGCCACGTACAGCAGG
Organism: Achromobacter sp. MFA1 R4; assembly: GCF_900156745.1. Classification (NCBI taxonomy): domain Bacteria; kingdom Pseudomonadati; phylum Pseudomonadota; class Betaproteobacteria; order Burkholderiales; family Alcaligenaceae; genus Achromobacter; species Achromobacter sp. MFA1 R4. The sequence continues at coordinate 3,105,614 of NZ_LT707065.1, forward strand.
TCGAGCTCACCGTCCAGGAAGGCCTGTTCCACGTCTCGGGCCACCCGCCATTCCTGCGTGGAATTGAGGAAGGCCGCGCGCACGCCCAGTTCGGTCAGGGCGTCCACCTGGTCCTGCATCAGCGCGATCAGGGGCGACACGACGATGCCGGTGCCTTCGCGCACCAGCGAGGGGATCTGATAACAGAGCGACTTGCCGCCGCCGGTGGGCATGAGGACGAGCGCATCACCGCCGCCGATCACCTGTTCGACAATGGCTTGCTGGTCGCCGCGGAAGGATTCGTAACCGAAAACGCGCTGCAACACGCCGAGGGCGCGCGCGTCAGACATGGGGGTAGGCCGGGAGCATCATGGCAGGGATTTTAAGCCCCAATTCCGGCAGGCCCCGCCGGCGGGATATTTTCGTCCGCCTGCCAGGCGCCTACCAGCTGAGCCAGGTGCCGCGCATGAAGGTGTCGACGGGCATGCTCAGGTTGGCGCGCCAGCCGTAGTCGCCCGTGACGATGTCCCGGTCGGCGCCCACGGCCAGCTTGACCTTGGGCGCGACGAACATGCTGTGGGATAGCCCCACACGCTGCTCGGCCAGCACCGAGCCCTCGCGCAGGCCGGAATACGTGCCGCTCAACGTGCCCCAGCCCGACAGCGGCACCCCCGCCGACACCGTATTGCGTGTCTGCGCGGCGGACGCCACGCCATCGGAATAGGTCGACAGATCGCCGTAGCCCGCGCCGATCTGTTCATTGGTGTAGCCCAGGGTCACGGTGTCGGCCAGGTCCACGCTGTAGCCGAAGCGGTAGCGGTAACCGTTGGCCGCGTCGAACGTGCTCTGGGTGGCGCCGGCCTGGAACGTGCCGAACTCGCCGGCGGAATACGTGGTGCCCACGCCGCGCGTGGTCAGCGACGGCGCGCTCTGCACCTGGCCCTCCAGCGTCATTTCCGGCGTAAGCCCGTAACGGACGCTGCCGCTGCCCACCGAGGCGCCGTAGTCGACGGGCCCTGACAGGGCGGCGGGGTCCATGAGGTTGAGCCTGCCCAGCGAGGACGAATAGCCGAAGCTGCCCTCCGGCAGGGTGGCGCCGGTGCCGCCCCAGTTGGCGATCTGCAGCCCGCCCACCGGCGCGGCGCTGCCCCAGGCGGGCGCGTTGGGGCTGACGTTGCCGACCGTGAGCGAGGGGCCCGACGTATTGCGGTAGACCCAGTTGCGGCTGCCGCCGTAGCGCAGGCCGTCCTGTCCGCTGACGGACGCGAACCAGGGCCGGCTGGGGCGGGACACGCCCGAGATCACCACCACCGGCACGCTGGGAATGTCGCCGTCTTCGAGCGCGAACGAGTAATCGGGAGGGATGTCGGCCGCCGAGGCGGGCGCGGCGAGCGGGTCGCAGGACAGCGGGACCGGCAACGCGTCGCCCGCCAGGCCCAGTCCCGTGCCGGGGACGTATCCCTCCTGCGGTTCCTGGGCGCCGCCTTGCACCGTCGTGTCCATGCCGGGTTCCGTCGCGTGCAGGTCGCACGGCGTGGGATCCAGCGGGACGGCGCGATCGTCCAGCGACGGGGCGGGGCGCACCGGGATGGACTGGACCGGAGACAGCACCCCGATGCCGCGCGCAACGTGCGTGACCTCACCTGCCGGCGGCGGCGTCAGGATAAATGGGGTCGCATCAGGCTCGGCACCGGAAGCAGGCGCCAGCGGCCAGGCCAGGCCTGCCGTCAACGCCGCGTGCAACAGCCCTCTGCGCCAGGTGATAGTGGCGACCATGGGGACAGTGTAGAGAACGTCCCGCCCCGCATCTGTAAACGATCTTTAGAAAACCCCACGAGCGGCGGCAGGGGAGGCGACATTTTAGGTCCAGATGACCGTGGCGGGCAGGCCCGCCGGAACCACCCGTCAAATGCCCGAAACATCCGCCCTACATCGTGCAACGGGTATATTTCAGATGATTTCTCGCCTCTTGCGGGCGAAGGCGGCGCGCCGCACTATGACGCCCATGGACAATTCCCACACCAAGCTGCTGGTCGTCGACGACGACCCGGCCTTGCGCCAACTGCTGGCCGACTACCTGAATCGGCACGGCTACGACACGCTGCTGGCGCCCGACGCGACCGATCTCTCGTCGCGCATCACCCGCTACGCACCCGACCTGCTGGTGCTGGACCGCATGCTGCCCGGCGGCGACGGCGCCGACGCCTGCCGCCGCCTGCGCGAGCAGGGCGAAGACATTCCCGTCATCCTGCTGACCGCGCGCGACGAAGCCGTCGACCGCATCATCGGCCTGGAAGCCGGCGCCGACGACTACGTCGGCAAGCCCTTTGACCCGCGCGAACTGCTGGCCCGCATCGAGGCGGTGCTGCGCCGCAAGCGCGGCCCGTCCGCGCTCACCAAGGATGCGCCGGTCTCCTTCGGCCCATTCGTCTTCGACCCTTCCACGCGCCAGCTTTCGCGCGAAGGCACGGTCGTCAAGCTGACCGGCGGCGAAATCAACCTGCTCGAAGCCCTGGTCCGCAATGCGGGCAAGCCGCTCTCGCGCGAGCGCCTGCTGGCGCTGGCCCGCGATGACGACGCCGGCGAGCGCAACGATCGCGCCATCGACATCGCCATCCTGCGCCTGCGCCGCGTGATCGAAGACGATCCCAAGCAGCCGCGCTGGATCCAGACCGTCTGGGGCATCGGCTACCGGTTTTCCCCCTGATGCGCTTTTCCCCCGGCTTTCTGGTGCCCCGTTCGCTGCGGGCGCGGCTGATCCTGCTGATCCTGGGATCGGTCCTGCTGACGCAGGCTGCCACCCTGGTGACGGTGTCGTACTTCCGGCACAAGTTCATGGAAGATGTGGCCATCGGCTACATCGTCACCACGATCCGCACGCTGCGCGCGGCCGTATCCCAGGTGCCGGCGGAAGACCGCGCCGATTTCGTGCGCGCCGCGTCCCAGAACCAATGGCGGCTGTGGTCGCGCGTGCTGCCGGCCGAAGCCAAGCTGCAGCGATTCAACGGCCGCCGCCCGCCACCGCCCCGTTCGGCGCCCCGTCCGCCGCCGCCTCCGCCGCCCGCGCCGTCTTCCCAGGATGCCCAGATGCACGGCCCCCCGCCGCCTCCGCCGCCCGAGGTCCGGGGCGATGAGGGCGAGTCGGGCGCCGCGCGGGCGGACGATCGCAGCGACGAACAGCGCGAGGCCGATCGCGCGCGCGAACGCGAAGAGCACAATCGCCGCTACAAGCCCGAGCCCGACGATATCCGCCGCGACCTGCGCGTGCTGGTCCAGCAGCTCAACGAACGCCTGAACGACGGCACCCGCGTCGCGCTGTCGCGCGGCCCCACGCCGGAGATCTTCATTTCCCTGGCCCCCAATCCCGCCACCGAGGACGCGCCGCGCCTGCGCGAATGGCTGGTCATTCCGCTGGACCGGCTGGATCCGCCCGTCGCCACGCCGTTCATCGCCGCCTGGCTGGGCGGCCTGGGGCTCCTGCTCTTGCTGGCCGTGGGCTTTTCGTGGCACATCACGCGGCCGATCACGCGGTTGGCCGACGCCGCCGACCAGCTTGCCGCCGGCCAGCCCCAGCGCGTGGAACCCTCGGGTCCGCACGAAACGCGCGTGCTGGGCGAACGCTTCAACGCCATGCTGGACGCCCTGTCCGAATCCGATTCGGTGCGGCGCACGCTGCTGTCCGGCCTGCCGCATGACCTGAAAGGGCCGCTGTCGCGCATGTGGTTGCGCGTCGAAATGGCGGACGACTCCACGCTGAAGGAAGGGCTGCGCACCGATCTGCGCGACATGCAGCACATGGTGGACCAGTTCATCGGCTTCGTGCGCGGCACCGATCCGGCCGCCTACCGCTACGCGCCCATCGTGCTGTCCGAATGGCTGACCGAACGCGTGGGCGCCTGGCAGGGCGCGGGCACCGACATCGGCCTGGATGCCGCGGCCGAGGCCAGCGGGCTGGTGGTGCAGGCCGACGCCGTCGCGCTGGGCCGCCTCCTGGACAACCTGATCGGCAACGCGCTGAACCACGGCGCGCCGCCGGTCGAGATCGCGTTGCGCCGCGAGGACGCAATGGCGGTGCTGGATGTCGCCGACCACGGGCCGGGCATCGTGCCGGAGCGCCGCCTGGAGGCGCTGCGCCCGTTCAGCCGGCTCGACGACGCGCGCACGCGCACCGGTAGCGTGGGCCTGGGCCTGGCGCTGGCCGAGGCCATCGCGCGGGCGCACGGCGGTTCGCTGGAGCTGCGCCAGGCCGACGCCGGCGGCCTGTGCGTGCGCGTCAGGCTGCCGTTGGCCCCGGCCGCCTGACGGGGGCGCCCCGGCGCGGCCCGCGCTACGGTACGATGCATCCTGCTTCGTCCTTTGCACGTTTTCCGCACCATGGCCATCCAGTCCGATTCGCTTTCCTCCCGTCCCGACGCGCCACGTATCGTGGCGCCGCAGCCGGTGTCGCCCAACGAGGAGTCGATCGAACGCGCACTGCGGCCCAAGGCGCTGGAAGAGTACGTCGGCCAGCAGCGCGCCCGTGAACAGCTCGAAATCTTCATCGCCGCGGCCAGAAAGCGCGGCGAGGCCCTGGACCACGTCCTGCTCTTCGGCCCCCCGGGCCTGGGCAAGACCACGCTGGCCCACATCATTGCGCATGAAATGGGCGTGCAGTTGCGCCAGACGTCCGGCCCGGTCCTGGAACGCCCGGGCGACCTGGCCGCGCTGCTGACCAACCTGGAAAAGAACGACGTCCTTTTCATTGACGAAATCCATCGCCTGTCGCCCGTGGTCGAGGAAATCCTCTATCCGGCGCTGGAAGACTTCCAGATCGACATCCTGATCGGCGAAGGCCCGGCCGCGCGCAGCGTGAAGCTGGACCTGCAGCCGTTCACGCTGGTGGGCGCCACCACGCGCGCCGGCATGCTGACCAACCCGCTGCGCGACCGCTTCGGCATCGTCTCGCGGCTCGAGTTCTACAACGCCGAAGACCTGGGCCGCATCGTGACCCGCAGTGCGGGTTTGCTCAACGCCGTCATCACGCCGGACGGCGCGGCCGAAGTGGCGCGCCGCGCCCGCGGCACGCCGCGTATCGCCAACCGCCTGCTGCGGCGCGTGCGCGACTACGCCGAGGTCAAGGCCGGCGGCACCATCGACGCCGACGTCGCGGGCCGCGCGCTCGCCATGCTGGAGGTCGACCCGCAGGGCCTGGACCTGATGGACCGCAAATTGCTCGAAGCCATCGTCCACAAGTTCGACGGCGGTCCCGTGGGCGTGGACAGTCTGGCCGCGGCCATCGGCGAAGAGCGCGACACGATCGAGGACGTCATCGAGCCCTATCTGATCCAGCACGGCTACCTGCAGCGCACCCCGCGCGGCCGCACGGCCACGCTGACCACCTGGCGCCACCTGGGCCTCGCCCCGCCCGCCGGCACCACCGGCGGCAGCGGCGACCTGTTCGGGAAGTAGGCGCGCGGCCGGCTAGGCGCGGCCGGCGAGGCGCGGCCGGCGAGGCGCGGCCGGCGAGCGGCGCCCTCCGCCCGCTGCATGCACCATCGTGCGTCCGGGCGGCGTGCAAATCGTGCCGGCGGGTTTATGATCCCAGGGTTTTCGTTCCCCCTTGCGATCAAAGGACCCCATTCCATGCTGCCCGAATTGCCCTCCTATGATGATGTCGCGCGCGCCAGCGAGCGCCTGGCCGGCAACGCACACCGCACGCCCGTCCTGACCTCGACGACCGCCGACGCCATCGCCGGCGCGTCGCTGTTCTTCAAGTGCGAGAACTTCCAGCGCATGGGCGCCTTCAAGTTCCGGGGCGGGTACAACGCGATCGCGCGCCTCACGCCCGAACAGCGTGCCGCCGGCGTCGTGACGTTTTCGTCGGGCAACCACGCGCAGGCCATTGCGCTGGCCTCCCGGCTGCAGGGCGTAACGGCCACCATCATCATGCCGCTGGACGCCCCTGCGGCCAAACGCGCGGCCACCGAGGGCTACGGCGGCAAGATCGTCACGTATGACCGCTACACCGAAGATCGCGAAACCATCGCCCGCCGCATCCAGGCCGAGACCGGCGCGACGCTGATCCCGCCTTACGACCACGAAGACGTGATCGCGGGGCAGGGCACCGCGGCCAAGGAATTGTTCGAGGAGGTCGGCGAACTCGATTACCTGTTCGTGTGCCTGGGGGGCGGCGGCCTGCTGTCGGGCTCGGCCCTGTCCGCCTTCGCGCTCAGCCCGCGCTGCCTGGTCTACGGCGTGGAGCCCGAGGCCGGCAACGACGGCCAGCAGTCCTTGCGCAAGGGCGAAATTGTCCGAATTCCCGCGCCCAAGACCCTGGCCGACGGCGCCGCGACGACGCACCTGGGCAATCTCACCTTCCCGCTCATCCAAAAGTACGTCCGCGACATCGTCACGGTGACGGATGAACAGCTCGTCACCACCATGAAATTCTTCGCCGAGCGCATGAAGATGGTCGTGGAACCCACGGGCTGCCTGGCCGCGGCCGCCGTCATGCAGAACGTCGTACCGGTGGGTGGGGCCCGGGTAGGCGTCATCATCAGCGGCGGCAACGTCGACCTGCCGGCCTACGCCCGGCTTCTGGCGGGCTGACGCGAATCAAGGCGAATCAAGCGGCGCGCGGGGCAGACCGCCTGCGCGCGCTTGCGCCTGCCGACCTGGCAGGGCAGAATCGAATCTCGATCCTGACAAACCGGAGGCGACGCCATGCGTATCCTTGTCATTGGCGGCACGGGCTTCATTGGCCGCCACTTGGTAGCACGGCTTTGCGCGGACCAGCATCAGATCGTCGTTCCCACGCGGCTTGTCGCCCGCGGACGCGACCTGCAATTACTTCCCACCGTCACCCTCATGCAGGCCGACGTCCACGACGACGCCGCGCTGGACGGCATGGTGCGGGGCTGCGATGCCGTCATCAACCTGGTTGGCATCCTGCACGGCAACACGGGCCGGCCCTATGGCTCGGATTTCGCGCGCGCCCATGTGCTGCTGCCGCAGCGCATCGCGCAGGCCTGCGTGCGCCACGGCGTGCACCGCCTGCTGCACGTCAGCGCGCTGGGCGCCGATTCCAGCGGCGACAGCATGTACCAGCGCTCCAAGGGCGACGGCGAGGCCGCCATCAAACAGGCCTACCAGGACCGTCGGGACATCGGCTGGACGATCTTCCGCCCGTCGGTCCTGTTCGGACCCGACGACAACTTCACCAATATGTTCGCGTCGCTGGCGCGCTGGCTGCCGGTGCTGCCGCTGGCGGGCGCGGATGCGCGCATGCAGCCGGTCTACGTGGGCGATGTGGTGACCGCCATGGTGTCGGCGCTGGCCGACACGCATACCTGTGGCAAGACCTACGAACTGGGCGGGCCGCAGGTCTACACGCTGGGCGAGATCGCGCGGCTGTGCGCCGCCTGGAGCGGCCATCCCCGTCCGGTCATCGGCATGCCGATGGGCGTGGGGCGCATGCAGGCCCGGCTGTTCGAATGCATGCCGGGCACGCCCCTGATGTCGCGGGACAACCTGGATTCGCTGCGCCGCGACAACATCTGCAGCGGTCCCATCGCGCCGGAACTGCATGTGGTGCCGACCGGCCTGGAGGCCGTGGCGCCGCGCTACCTGCACGGCAAGGCCTGAGCGGGCGGTGAACCCGCCCGCGCTCCCTAGCGCACCAGCGCCTTCAGCGCCTGCTTGATGCCGTCGGACACGCCCACGCCCTCGGGCAGGGTCTTGAGCGCCGACAGCGACTCCTTCTCGGAGTAGCCCAGCGCCAGCAGCGCGTTCAGGATGTCGGACTGGTTGTCGGGCGTGGCGTGCGGCGAGGCGCCGATGTCCGCGCCCAGCTTGCCGCGCATTTCCAGCAGCAGGCGTTCGGCGGTCTTCTTGCCAATGCCCGGCACGCGGGTCAGGCGCCCCGATTCCTGCAGCGTGATGGCCTGGGCCAGGTCGGCGACCGACAGGCCCGACAGCACGGATAGCGCCGTGCGCGCGCCGATGCCGCTGACCTTGATGAGTTCGCGGAACGCGCTGCGTTCGCCGGCGGACGCGAAACCGTACAGGATGTGGGCGTCTTCGCGCACGGTCAGGTGCGTGTAGAGCGTGACGCGCGCGCCCGTCTCGGGCAGGGAATACAGCGTGCTCATGGGCACGTCGATGTCATACCCCAGACCGCCGACGTCCACGCAGATCGTGGGGGGCAGTTTCTCGATCAGGGTTCCGGTGATGCGTCCGATCATGGTGTAGGCCTGCAAGGGTGGGGCCGCGCGGCGCGCGGCAAATGCGGGGATTCTATACGCGCGCTGTCGCGCGGGCGTCAGCCGATCAGGCGGCCGTTGCGCAGGCGGGTCTTGCCGCCCATGCGCAGGGCGCTGCCCAGGCGTTCCAGCTTGTCCTGCAACGGGCCCACGTGCGCATGGCAGATGGCGCAGGCCAGCGCGTCGGCCGAGTCGGGCGCGGGCATGCCGTCCAGCGCCAGCAGGTGCTGCACCATCATCTGCACCTGCTCCTTGGCGGCGCGACCGGTGCCGACGACGGCCTTCTTGATCTGCAGCGCGGTGTACTCGTGCACGTCCAGCGAACTGTCCGCCAGCGCGCACAGCGCGGCCCCGCGCGCCTGGCCCAGCAGCAGGGTGGACGCGGGATTGGTGTTCAGGAAGACGATTTCCAGCGCGGCCACGTCGGGCCGCGTGTCGCGGGCCACCTGGCGCAGGTTGTCCAGGATGACCTTCAGGCGTTCGGACAGCGTCAGCGCCGGCGGGACCACGATGGTCCCGCTGGCCACATAGCGCAACCGCGAACCTTCGGCATCGATCACACCGAAGCCGGTGCGGCGCAGGCCGGGATCGATGCCGAGGACGCGCATCAGTGACGGAAGTGGCGGGTGCCGGTCAGCACCATGGCGATGCCATGCTCGTCGGCCGCGGCGATGACTTCATCGTCGCGCACGCTGCCGCCCGGCTGGATCACGCAGGTCGCGCCCGCGGCAACGACTACGTCCAGGCCGTCGCGGAACGGGAAGAAGGCATCGGACGCCACGGCCGAGCCCTTGAGCGTCAGGCCGGCGTTTTCAGCCTTGATCGACGCAATGCGGGCCGAGTCGATGCGGCTCATCTGGCCGGCGCCCACGCCCAGCGTCATGCCGCCGCCGACGAACACGATGGCGTTGGACTTGACGTACTTGGCGACCTTCCAGGCGAACGACAGGTCGTTCATTTCCTGTTCGGTGGGCTGGCGCTTGGTGACGACCTTCAGGGCGTCGCGCGGCACGTTGTAGGCGTCCGGCGTCTGCACCAGCCAGCCGCCGCCCACGCGCTTGACGTCGAAGGCGTTCTGGCCCGTGCCCATGGGCACTTCCAGCACGCGCACGTTCTTCTTGGCGGCCAGGATGGCCAGCGCGGCGCCGTCATACGCCGGGGCGAGCAGCACTTCCAGGAATTGCGCGCTCACGGCTTCGGCCGTGGCGGCGTCCACCGGACGGTTGAAGGCGATGATGCCGCCGAAGGCCGACGTCGGGTCGGTCTTGAAAGCCTGCTGGTACGCGCCCAGCGTATCGGCCGCCACGGCCACGCCGCAGGGGTTCGCGTGCTTGACGATGACGCAGGCGGGCGCCTCGAAGCTGCGCGCGCATTCCCATGCGGCATCCGCGTCGGCGATGTTGTTGTAGGACAGTTCCTTGCCCTGGAGCTGGCGGTAATTGCCCAGCAGCCCGGCCGGACGCTGCGCGTCCACATAGAAGGCGGCGCTCTGGTGGGGGTTTTCGCCGTAGCGCAGCGCCTGTTCCTGCTTGACCTGCAGCGTCAGCGTGCCGGGCCATTCGTTGCGCGCGGGCACGGCGTCCTGGGCCGGCTCGGCGTCGGACAGGCTGGTCAGGTAGGCGGCGATGGCGCCGTCATAGGCGGCCGTGTGCGCATAGACCTTGGAGGCCAGCGCCAGGCGCAGGCCATAGGAGGTGCTGCCGCCCTTGTCCATTTCGGCCAGGACGCGCGAATAGTCGACGGGGTCGATCACGACCGTGACGCCACCGGCTTCGGTGCCGTGGTTCTTGGCGGCGGCGCGCAGCATGGCCGGACCGCCGATGTCGATGTTTTCGACGGCGTCGGCGAACGAGCAGTCCGGCTTGGCGACGGTTTCACGGAACGGGTACAGGTTGACCACCAGCATGTCGATGCGATCGATGCCAGCCGCCTTGATGGTGTCCATGTGCTCGGCGCTGTCGCGGCGGGCCAGCAGGCCGCCGTGGATCTTCGGGTGCAGCGTCTTGACGCGGCCGTCCAGGATCTCGGGCGAGCCGGTGTGAGCGGCCACTTCGGTGACGGTCAGGCCGGATTCGGCCAGCAGCTTGGCGGTGCCGCCGGTCGACAGCAGGCGCACGCCGCGCGCGGCCAGGGCGCGGGCAAATTCAACGATGCCGGTCTTGTCGGACACCGAAAGCAGGGCGGTTTCGATTTTCATGATGGGACGGGAGTGGGGCGGGGACGCCTTTCTCGTTCTGGTCGGATGGGAAATCTGGAAGGAGGGGCGGGCGATGCAGCCGCCGCCCGCGCAGGGAAAGCTATACCTGGATATTGTGCGCCAGCAACTTCTTGCGCAGGGTGTTGCGGGTGATGCCCAGCATCTCGGACGCCCGGGACTGGTTGCCGCCCGACCGCTCCAGCGCTACTTCAAGCACCGGGCGCTCCACGCAGCGCATGACCATGTCCCACATATCGTGGGGCTCGGACTCGCCCAAGTCTTCGAAATAGCGCTCCAGGCTGGCGCGCACGCATTCTTCCAGGACATCTTTCTTGCTCATTTGAGTACAAATATTTTTATGTTGGTGTTCAGGCGGTCATGCCGCCAGCAGGGCTTCTGCGACCGGCGCCGGGGTGGGGCTGCCGTCGCGTGAGAGAGAGTCGAACCAGTCCGCCACCGCCCGCCACTGGTCGCGGGTGTTGTCGATCAGGTTCATGCGGGCGCAGAACGAATCCGCGCCCGGCAGGCCGTCCACATACCAGCCGATGTGCTTGCGCGCCGTGCGTACGCCGGTGTGCTCGCCATAGAAGCGGTAGTGGTCGTCGAGATGTTCGAGCAGCAGCTCGCGCATTTCCCCATGGGTGGGAGGGGCCAGTGTTTCGCCCGTGCGCAGGTAGTGGTCGATTTCGCGGAAGATCCACGGACGGCCCTGGGCCGCCCGGCCGATCATGACCGCGTCGGCGCCAGTGTAATCCAGGACGTGCCTCGCCTTGGCGGGCGAGTCGATATCTCCGTTCGCGATCACGGGAATGGAGAGTTCGGCCTTGACGGCGCGGATGGTGTCATATTCCGCCTCGCCCGTATAGAGGTCCGCCCGGGTCCGGCCATGCAGGGTGAGGGCGGCGATGCCAGCGTTTTCGGCCAGCTTGGCCACGCGCACCGCGTTGCGGCTGTTGCGGTCCCAGCCGGTGCGGGTCTTCAGGGTGACCGGCACGCCCAGCGGCGCGCAGGCGGCCACCACGGCGTCCAGGATGCGGACGATCAGGTCTTCGTGGCGCAAGAGCGCCGAGCCGGACGCCACGTTGCACACCTTCTTGACCGGACATCCCATGTTGATGTCGATGATCCGGGCCCCCTTGCTGGCGTTGAACGCGGCGGCCTCGGCCATCATGGCGGGGTCGGCGCCGGCGATCTGCACCGAAATGGGGGCGATCTCGCCGTCGTGGTTCAGCCGGCGCGAGGTCTTGACGCTGTCCCAGAGCTTCGGGTTGCTGGCGGCCATTTCCGACACCGCGTAACCCGCCCCCAGCTTCTTGCAAAGCTGGCGGAAAGGACGGTCCGTCACGCCCGCCATGGGCGCGACAAGAACGTTGTTGGGAAGGGTCCACTGGCCTATGCGCATGCTCACATTTTAACCGGCTCGATCGCACCCCCGTTTTCGGGGTGCGACGGCTTGTTAGCAAACAGGGAAGAAAAAGGGGGAGAAGAGAGGCGAAAAACGGGAACCCAGCCCCTTTACGGGGCCGGATCCGCGGGGCCGGATCCGTGCCCGGAATCAGGAGCGGAATCCCTGCAGCAGGTGTTGCGCCAGGGGCGCGCGCAGGGGGGAAGCCAGGTCCATCCCCAATAACGCGGCGCCGCAGGCATGCTCGACCGGCGCCAGGCCGGTGGCGAAGATGCGCGGCATGAGGTCCGTGAGCCCGGCCGTGATGAAACGGTCCAGGTGGCGCGCGCCGGCGAACTCGGCCAGGGCGGGCCCGGGGTTGGTGGACGGACGGGCGAGCCAGCCGGTCAGCGTCTGGGCCAGCCTGGCCGCGTCGCGCAGGCCCAGGTTCAGGCCCTGGCCCGCCACCGGATGCAGCGTCTGGGCGGCGTTGCCGATGGCCGCCACGCGGCCATGCACCTGGGCGCGGCGGGCGGCCAGCGCCAGCGGAAAGACGTGGCGCGGGGCATGGCTGGACAGGCGGCCGAGGCGGTCGCCGAAGGCTTGCGTCAGCGCATGGGAAAACGCGGCATTATCCAGCGCCGCCAGTTCGGCCGCGCGCTCGGGGGCGCTGCACCAGACGACGGAATAGGCGTCCGGGGTCAGCGGGTGCGGCAGCAGCGCCAGCGGCCCCTCGGAGGTAAATCGCTCCCATGCCCAGCCGCGCCGCGGCAAGGTGGCGTGCGCGGTGGTCAGCACGGCGTGCTGGTCGTAGTCGCGCCGCACGTCGGTGGCGCCGGCGCCATCGGACTGCACGGCCACCTGGCAGCGCAGCTCGGCGTCGCCGCGTTGGATACGCACGCCGTCGGCGTCCTGCAGCCCGATCTGCGCCGCCGGGCCGGCAAGCACCGTGACGCCGCAGGCGGCCACGCACTCGTCCAGCCTGGCGTACAACCCGGAGTAGGCCACCACGCTGCCCAACTGGGGCACGCCGAAGTCGGTGTGCTGGATCAGCGTGCGGCCCAGCCGGCCACGCTGCGACACATGGATGTTGCGGATGTCGGCCGAGCGCTCGGGCCAGGCATGCAGCGACTCCAGCAGCACGCGGCTGCCGTGGTTCATGGCCAGGACACGGGGATCCGCCGCGGGCACCGCCGCGGCCGGCGTAACCGGGGCCGGCGCGCTGGCGGCCAGCAGGGCGATGCGCGCCGGGTCCGGCGCCACGCGCGCCAGCATCAGGGCCAATACGCGGCCCACGGGGCCGGCGCCAAGAATCGCGATGTCGAAGGCGGATGCAGTCATGTCCGGATTTTAACCGTCCACTACAATCGCGGCAGCCGGCTCCGCGGCTCCCCTACCGGTTGATCGACATGACGCAGGCCCAGGCTTCCTCTTCGCTTTCCGCCGTTTCCGCGCGCCGCCCCCGCGGCAAGGTCGCGGTCGGGCTGCTGGCCTGCCTGTTCGGCGCGCTCGGCGCGCACTGGTGGTATCTGGGCCGCCGCCACGCCTGGCTGGTGACCGCGTTCGCGCTGGCCTGCCTGTTCTGCGCGATCCGCTTTTACCCGGTCTGGTACGACAACCCCGCTTTTTTCCTGCTGTTCGTGCCGATGATCGACGGATTCATCGAAAGCGCGGTGTTTTCGCTGATGCCCGACGAGAAATTCGACCGGATCTACAACCCGGGCCTGGGCAAGGTGTCGTCCACCGGATGGGGGCCGGTGCTGGTCGCCATCCTGGCGTGCCTGGTCGGGGCCATCGTCACCATGTTCGCCATCGCGATGGTGGTGGTCTACGTGTGGGTGGCCATGGGCTGGCTGGACGGCTACGTGCTGTAGCGACGGGTTTCGGCGAGGTGTTCCGGGGGCCTGCCCTGGCGACGTGTGCCGGCGGCCCGTCCGGCCGCGCTATTCGCGCATCAGCGCCTCGATCTCGGTGGCCTGCACCGGCACGCCGCGCGTGATGAGCTCGCAACCCTCGTCGGTGACGAGCGCATCGTCCTCGGTGCGGATGCCGATGTTCCAGTAGGCCTCGGGCACGTCGTCCGCGGGGCGCACGTAGATCCCCGGTTCGATGGTCAGCATCATCCCGGGCTCCAGCCTGCGCCACGGGCGTTCGGCGCCGCGCGCGGCGCCCTGCTCGCGATAGTCGCCGACGTCGTGGACGTCCAGGCCCAGCCAGTGGCCGGTCCGGTGCATGTAGAAGCGGCTGTAGTCGCCGGATTCCAGCACACCGTCCAATGAGCCCTTCAGGAGTTTCAGGTCCAGCATGCCCTGCGCCAGGACGCGCAAGGCGGCTTCGTGCGCGTCGTTGAAGGCGCGGCCCGGCGCCGTGGCCTGGGCCGCCGCGTCCTGGGCCGCCACGGTCAGGTCGTACAGCGCGCGCTGCGGGCCGCTGTAGCGGCCATTCACTGGAAAAGTGCGGGTGATGTCGCTGGCGTAGCTGTCCACTTCGCAGCCCGCATCGACCAGCACTAGGTCCCCGTCACGCAGCACCGCCTCGCCGGCGGGGTAGTGCAGGACGCAGGCGTTCGCGCCCGCCGCGACGATGCTGTTGTACGCCACGGACTGGGCGCCGTGGCGCCGGAATTCATAGAGCAGTTCGGCCTCGATCTCGTATTCGTGCATGCCGGGCCGCGCGACGCGCATGGCGCGCGCATGCGCGCCCGCCGAAATCTTGGCCGCGCGGCGCATCGCCGCGATTTCGGTGGCGTCCTTGATGAGCCGCATTTCCGCCAGCAGCGGGCGCAGGTCCTGCTGGCGCGTGGGCGGGGCATGTCCGCCGCGGCTCGCCTCGCGCGCCGCGGCCAGCCAGCGGTGCAGGCGGCCATCGGTGCGCTTGTCGCCGGCCAGCGGCGCATACAGGGTCGGGTGGTCCAGCATCAGGCCGGGCATCAGCTCGTCCAGCGCATCGATGGGATGGGCGTCGTCGAAGCCGAAATGGGCAGCGGCGGCCTCGGGACCGAAGCGCTTGCCTTCCCAGAGTTCATGCTCCACATGGCGGGCGCGGCAGAACAGCACCGCCCGGTCCGTCGCGCCCGCGACCAGCACCACCCAGGCGTCCGGCTCGGTAAAGCCCGTCAGGTAGAAAAAGTCGCTGTCGTGGCGGTAGGGGTATTCCGCGTCGCGGTTGCGGATGGCCTCGGGCGCGGTCGCCAGGATGGCGATACCGCCTCCTTCCGCGCGCATGCGTTCCATCAGGCGCTGGCGCCGCGCGGCGAAAGGGGCGATGTCGTCGGGAGGCAGACTCATGGCGGGCCGGGGCGGGCAGCCCCGCAAAGGCGGAAGATGGGGCTTACTTTACCTGCCAACCCGCGAATGCGACACCCCGAGGACGAATCCGCGAGGGCGGGGCGGGTATGGCTGCGCGGCCTGGAATCCGCTGCTACAATCGCGGCTCTGTCATTGGGGAGTAGCCATCCTTTGCCCCCAAAGGAGTCAGCGTCAACAGACTTGGCGGTTCAGTGCTGCGGAGCAGCCGCTAGAACCCCATGGCGCTGACGGCGCCCACGTCCGGCATGCCGCCGCGTGGGTCAGCCAGGCGAGACCTTTGGCCGCGTAGCGTTCACCCTTGGCCGGGCGAGCCGCTGCGTCGCGCCAATGGTATATGCTCGTCCGGCCGCGTTCCCATGTTGCTCACCCTGTTTCTGTTCTTCCTGTCCGCGGCAGTGATCTACGTCGCGTGCGAGTTCTTCGTCAATGGCGTCGAATGGGTCGGTCATCGATTCCAGCTGGGCGCCACGGCCACCGGCACCGTGCTGGCGGCCTTCGGCACCGCGCTGCCGGAAAGCGCCGTCACCTTCATGGCCGTCGTCTTCGGCAACACCCCCGAGCAAAAGGACATCGGCGTCGGCGCCGCGATGGGCGGTCCGCTCGTGCTCGCCACCCTGGCCTACGCGGTGGTCGGCCTGGCGCTGTGGCGCGCCCGCCGCGGCCAGACCGAGCAGGCGGACTGTATCAACGCGGACCAGCGCCGGCTGGCCCGCGATCAGGCCTGGTTCATGGGCATCTTTGTCTTCAAGGTGGGCCTGGGCCTGCTGGCCTTCGCGTGGAAGCCGTGGCTGGGCTTCGTGTTCCTGATCACCTACGCCCTCTACATCAAGCGCGAACTCAGCAACGACGAGGAGTGCATGGACGGCGAAGACCTGGAGCCGCTCAAGCTGCGCCCGCGCGACGAAAACCCCACCATGTTCTGGGCCGCCACGCAGACGATCCTGGCGCTGGTGGTGATCGCCGGCGCCTCGCACGTGTTCGTGAACCAGATCGAGGCGCTGGGCATCGCCATGGGCGCCTCGCCGCACGTCGCGGCCTTGCTGCTGGCGCCCGTGGCCACCGAGTTGCCCGAAATCATGAATGCGCTGATCTGGGTGCGCCAGGGCAAGGAGCGTCTCGCGCTCGCCAACATTTCGGGCGCCATGATGATCCAGGCCACCATCCCGAGCGCGCTGGGCATCTTCATGACGCCGTGGCTGCTGGACGCGCCGCTGCTTGCCGCGGGCCTGTTCACCATGCTGTCGATCGGTCTGCTGTGGCTGCGCTTCCGCCGCGCGGCAATGAGCGTGCCGGCCCTGTCGGCGGTGGCCGGCCTGTACGCCCTGTTTGCCGGCTACCTGGGCTGGCATTTCCACGCGTACTGATGCCGGGACCGACAAGCGCCCGCGCGCTTGTCCGACTTTCGCCGCATTTGTGGGCCGAAAGTTCGCCTAACCCTTGTCCATCAGTACAAACCCGCGTAAAATCCTTCTGTTTTCCATCCCAGGAGCAGTCTTCGTGAATACCGATTCCGGCGAAAGTTGTCGATCTTGCATCGACGTCGCTGTCTGACAGGATCCACGCAGAACTCCGTCTGCCGCATCCTGTCATTCAGGTTGCGGTGTTTCCCAGGCGCCAGGCTTAACCCGGCGCAATAGCGCAGGCCCTCGGCCTGCCGGGACCCTCCCCAACACAAACCGCCAGAACCGCCGCTAGTCGCAGCGCCAGCGTTCGCGCACGTTCGTCGTGTCCGTCCGTCAGGCGCCGCCGGGCTGCGCTCGTGTTCGCGATCACGCTCCGCCTTCTTGCCATGGAGGTCGTTATGCGTTTCTTCGACTTGTTCCTGCGCCGCGCCGGCGTGGACCGTGCCACCGCCCTGGGCCGCCGTCGCGGCACGTCCCGGCTGACGGTGATCTGTCCGCGCGGTGAACTGGGCGCACTGCGCAAGCAGATCTGCCTGGACTTCAGCGCCGCCGGCCTGGATGTCTCGCAAGTGCAGATCGACCAGGGCAAAGACCCCGATCTCGCGTCGGCTTGCATCACCGTCAATTGCCCCCCGGAACTGCGGGCGGAATTGATGTCGCAAGCGCGCCGCCTGAGCGCCAATCCCGTCGTGCGCCGCGTGCATTTCGGCGCGCAGGCCGCGATGGCCTGAACACCCGTCCCATCCCTCCCAGGAGAAATCATGCCTAGCGCCTTAGACCCAGAGCCTCGATTGCGCCCTGTGCGCGGCTCCGGCATGCTTATCTGACCCGTCCTCTCACTGCGAGCCGACTGGCCGGATAGACATCCCGGTCCGTACGGAACCCGCAGCCACGAATCCCCGGCCTGATCCGCGCCTTGCGCGATGCAGTGCCCGGTCCCGGTTCCCCCGCTGACTTTCCCTCCGTTCTCCGCACCCGGCGCGCCATAGACGCGATCCGGACACCGGCAACATTGCTCCGGCGCCTGCGCACGCGCGCACGCGGCGGCCCGACGACGTTTCCCTTGAAGCGCCGCGGACCGCTGCTGCCCGCGCGCGGCCGCCGTCGGCAGGGTCGTCCGTGTCTCCCGCAACAACATCAATAAATGCGGAGCACTCCCATGTTTGCTTTCCTCAAATCGTTTTTTTCGTCCGCCGCCCGTCTGCGCCGCACGGGCAGGCACTTCCGCCGCGCGCCGATCCTGGAGCAGGGCGGCGACGTCGCCGCCGCCTCGTCCGAGGCGTCCCGCCGTGCCAGCCTGCGCATGGTGGAAACGTCCCGCCTGGGCTTTGACTCGCTGTTCGCGCGGTTCGGCAGCGGCTGGGGCGGCTTGTCCGAAGCGCAGGCGCTGGCCGCGCGCGAACGCCACGGCGCCAATGAGGTCGACCACGAAAAGCCGCTCTCCTGGCCGGCCCATCTGTGGCTGTCCTACCGCAATCCCTTCAACCTGCTGCTGACCGCGCTTGCCGTGTTGTCCTGGCTGACCGATGTGCGCATGGCCGTGCCGGAAGACCAGTCCTGGACGGCGGTCGTGATCATCGGCGCGATGGTGGCGATTTCGACCATCCTGCGCTTCGTGCAGGAGCAGCGCTCGAACCGTGCGGCCGAAGCCTTGAAGGCGATGGTGCGCAACACCGCGACGGTGCTGCGTAGCGACGCCGGATCGCCCGACGCGGGCGATGGCCGCTGCTTCTTCGGCGCCGCCTTGCACGCCACGGGATCACGCCAGCGCGAAGTGCCGCTGGCCGACCTCGTGCCCGGCGACGTCGTGCTGCTTTCCGCGGGCGATATGGTCCCCGCCGACTGCCGCGTCCTGAACGCCAAAGACCTCTTCGTCGCGCAGGCGGCGCTGACGGGGGAATCCCTGCCGGTGGAAAAGCACATGACCCCGCGCATGAACACGGGCAATCCGCTGGAACTGGAGAACATGGCGTTCATGGGCACCAACGTCGTCAGCGGGGCGGGCAGCGCGCTGGTGGTGGCCACGGGCGCCGACACGGTTTTCGGCCAACTGGCTGGCCGCGTCACGCAGACCTCGCGCGCGCCCACGCAATTCCAGCAGGGCATCAACCGCGTGAGCTGGATCCTGATCCGCTTCATGCTCGTCATGGCGCCCGTCGTGATGCTGATCAACGGATTCACCAAGGGAGACTGGCTGGAAGCGCTGCTGTTCGCGCTGGCCATCGCGGTGGGCCTGACGCCCGAAATGCTGCCGATGATCGTGACGGCCACGCTGGCCAAGGGGGCGGTGCGCATGTCCCGGCGCAAGGTGGTGGTCAAGCGCCTGGATGCCATCCAGAACCTGGGCGCGATGAATGTGCTGTGCACCGACAAGACCGGCACGCTGACGCAGGACCGCATCGTGCTGGAGCGCCATACCGACGTCTACGGCGCGCCCAGCGACGACGTGCTGGCCTATGCCTACCTGAACAGCTACTACCAGACGGGCCTGAAGAACCTGCTGGACGTGGCGGTGCTGGAGCATGCCGAAGTGGCGCGCAGCCTGGATCTGGCGGGCCACTACCGCAAGATCGACGAGATTCCGTTCGACTTTTCCCGCCGCCGCATGTCCGTCGTGGTGAATGAGACCGAGAATGGGCGCGACCATCATGAGCTGATCTGCAAGGGCGCGCTGGAGGAAATGCTGTCGGCGTGCACCCGGCTGCGCGTGGGCAGCCAGGTCCATCCGCTGACCGAGGCGCGCCGGGCCGACATCCGCCGTGTGGCGGCCGGGTTGAACCGCGACGGCCTGCGCGTCATCGCGGTGGCCGTCAAGGAGTTGCCGCCCACGCAGCAGGCCTACGGCGTGGCGGACGAATCCGACCTGGTGCTGGTGGGATACATCGCATTCCTGGATCCGCCCAAGGCGTCGACCGGCCCCGCGCTGGCCGCGCTGAAGGCGTCGGGCATCGAGGTCAAGGTGCTGACCGGCGACGTGGAACTCGTCACGCGCAAGGTCTGCCGCGAAGTGGGCCTGGACGTGCGCAAGGTGATGCTGGGCGCCGAGATCGAAGCGATGGACGACGCGCAGCTTGCCGTCGCCGTGCGCGAGGCCAACGTGTTCGCCCGCCTGGCTCCCATTCACAAGGAGCGGATCGTGCGCAGCCTGCGCGCGCAGGGCGACACCGTGGGCTTCATGGGCGACGGCATCAACGACGCGCCGGCGCTGCGGGCGGCCGACGTGGGCATTTCGGTCGATTCGGCGGTGGACATTTCCAAAGAGGCCGCCGACATCATCCTGCTCGAAAAAAGCCTGATGGTGCTGGAGGACGGCGTGATCGAAGGCCGCAAGACCTTCTGCAACATGCTCAAGTACCTGAAGATGACGGCCAGCTCGAACTTCGGCAATGTCTTCTCGGTGCTGGTGGCGAGCGCCTTCCTGCCATTCCTGCCGATGCTGCCCATCCATCTGCTGCTGCAGAACCTGATGTACGACATTTCCCAGACGGCCATCCCGTTCGACAACGTCGACGAGGAATTGCTGAAGCAGCCGCAACGCTGGGACCCTGACGGCTTGGGCCGCTTCATGGTGTTCTTCGGTCCGATCAGTTCGCTCTTCGACATTGCCACGTACGCCGTCATGTGGTTTGTCTTCCAGGCCAATGCGCCCGAGCACCAGACGCTGTTCCAATCCGGCTGGTTCGTCGAGGGCCTGTTGTCGCAGACGCTGATCGTGCATATGATCCGCACGCGCCGGATTCCCTTCCTGCAAAGCCGCGCGTCGTGGCCGCTGATGGGGATGACGCTGATGGTGGTCGCGCTGGGCCTGCTGCTGCCGTTTTCGCCGTTGGCGGCGTACTTCCAGTTGCAGCCGCTGCCCTGGAGCTACTTCCCCTGGCTGGTGGGCATCCTGCTAGGCTACTGCGTGCTGACGCAGATGCTCAAGCGCATCTGGGTCCGCCGCTACGGCTGGCAGTAGGCAGATTCATCTCGCGGCGGGCGCGGCCCGCCGCCAACGCGGAAAAACCATCATGAGAATCGCAGTGTTGGCCGCCTTCGCGGCGGCCGGCCTGGTCCAGCCTTGGCAGGCCCGGGCCGCGGAGCCGGGCCCCGGGCTCCAGTTCTACGGCATCGTCGATGCCGGTCTGGCGGTGACGAAGACCTCGGGGCAGGGCAGCCGCAGCGGTCTGCTGGACGGCGGCCTGACGGACTCGCTTTGGGGGCTGCAGGGCGCGGAAGATCTTGGCAGCGGCTGGTCTGCCCGCTTCCAGCTCGAAAGCGGCTTCGATCCTTCCAGCGGCAACGCGGCCGATGACGCCAGCCTCTTCAACTACGGCGCCTGGGTCGGGTTGGCCCACGAGCACTATGGCGACCTGCGGCTGGGCCGCCAGACCACCGTCGGCCAGACCTACGGCAGCGCGCTGGAGATCGCGTCGTGGAAAGACATGGGCATGGGCGCCACCTTCAAGGCCTCCGACAACTACCAGTTCAGCAATATGGTGAACTGGTATTCGCCGCAGTGGCGCGGGTTTCAGGCGGGCGTGGGGTATGCGTTCGACGCGGACGGGCAGGAGCGCTTTCGTACCGGCCAGAACACTCGTGCAATCAGTGTCGGCCTGAAGTACGAGGACGGCCCGTTGCTGGCCGTGGCGACCTGGGAGCAGCTTCGCCTCGCCAATCCGCCCGCGGACGCCGGCGGACGTCCCCAGGCGGTGCAGGTGGGGGCGTCGTACGACTTCGACGTGCTCAAGCTGTCGCTCGCGTGGTCGCGCCAGCGCAATGGCTACGTGGGGCTGGATGGCGGGGATCCCGACGGCCTGGGCGTCGGGCTGGGGCCCGCGGCCTTCGTGCAGGGCGGAACGGTCGATGCCTGGCTGGTCGGGGTCAGCGTGCCGGCCGGGCCGGGCGCCGTCCTGGTGCAATGGTCGCTGGCTCGCCCCGACTGGCATTGGGCCAATGGCATGACGGCGCGCAAGGCGCAGGTAGCGACCCTGGGCTATACCTATGACCTGTCTCCCCGCAGCACCCTTTACGCCTTTGCCGGCTACGCGTCGAACTACAGCCTGGACGACCAGTTCGACCCCGCCAACGCCCACACCACGCGCATTGGCGCCGGGGTGACGCACCGCTTCTGACCGCTTGCGCGCCGGGCCGGCGCCCGGCAGCGGGTAACGCCGGGGTCTACTACAATCGTCGGAGATCTGCGCCTGGCGCCGGTCCTTGTCTTCGCGTCGTTTCTCGGATGGCCCGCATGGATAGTCTCGAATGGCTCGTACCCTGGGAGTTCTCTCCCACGCTGGTGGCTTCCTTCCTGGTTGCCATCGCGCTGTTCGTGCGCGGCCAGCGGGTGCACCACGTGACGGTCGCGCGCCGCATCCTGTTCTGGACGGGGATGGTGCTGCTGTACCTGTCCCTGCATACCCGGCTCGACTACTACGCCGAGCGCATGTTCTTCATCCATCGCATCCAGCATCTGGTCCTGCACCATCTCGGGCCGTTGCTTGTGATGGCCGCCTTTCCCGGCCAGGTGATGCGCGCGGGCCTGCCGATGGCCTGGCGCATCCGGCTGCGCGATTTCCTGCGCGGCGGCGCGGGCCGCGCCACGGTGGCCGTGCTGACCCACAAGGTCTTCGTGCCGGCGCTCTTCGTCTTCCTGGTGCTGGTCTGGCTGATCCCGTCGGTGCAGTTCTATTCGATGCTCGACTGGCGCCTGTACCGGCTCATGAACTGGTCGGTCGTGATCAGCGGTTTCATGTACTGGAACCTGATCCTGGACCGCCGTCCCGCGCCGCCCGCGGCCATGTCGCCGGGCGGCCGCGTGATCTCGCCGGTGGCGACGATGCTGCCGCAGATGGTGGCCGGCGCCGTCATCGCCTTCACCGAAAGCGACATCTATCCGCTCTTCGAACTGTGCGGCCGGGCCATCGCCATGTCGGCCCAGACCGACCAGACCATCGGCGGGCTGACCATGTGGATACCCGCCGCGCTGGTGGAGGTGATCGGCCTGATGGTGGCCCTGGGCACCTTGATGCGCCTGTCGGCCAAGGGCCGCCTGCGCAAGGCGGACCGCGATGCGCGCGCGCGCGCCAAGTCGGGCGCGGCGCTATCGTCCTGAATCCGGCCGCAGACGCGGCGCAGATTTGGCCCGCCCCCGCCGGATCGCGCCGGTTACTCCGGCTGCAGTCCGTGATACTTCCTGCCCAGCGCCACGGTGGCCTGGAACATCCCGGCCTTGTTGCCGCAGTCGTAGCGCACGCCTTCGAAACGGTGCGCGTAGACCTCGCGTTCGCGCATCAGCGAGGCGATGCCGTCGGTCAGCTGGATCTCGTTGCCCGCGCCCATCTTGGTCGAACGCAGGTGGTCGAAGATCGCGGCTTCCAGCACATAGCGGCCCACGACGGCCAGCGTTGACGGCGCGGCCTCGGGCTCGGGTTTTTCCACGATGTGCGTGACGCGTTCGGTGCGTCCATCCTGGGCTGTCTCGCCGCGATGGGTCGCCACGATCCCGTACTTGCGGGTGTCGGCGCGCGGCACGTCCTGCACGCCCAGGACGCTGGCATTGCGGGCCACGGCCACGTCCACCAGTTGCTTCATGGCGGGCACATCCGCGTCGATCAGGTCGTCGGCCAGCAGCACCGCAAAGGGCTCGTCGCCCACCGCGGGCGCGGCCGACAGCACGGCGTGGCCCAGGCCCAGCGGCGCCGATTGGCGGATATAGAGGCAATTGACGTGCGCGGGTAGAATGCCCCGCACCATCGCCAGCAGCTCATGCTTGCCCTTGCTCTCCAGGTCGGATTCCAGCTCGGGCGCGGAATCGAAATGGTCTTCGATGGCCCGCTTGTTGCGGCCGGTCACAAAAATCAGATCGGTAATCCCGGCGGCCACGGCTTCTTCCACCGCGTACTGTATGAGGGGCTTGTCGACCACGGGCAGCATTTCCTTGGGCATCGCCTTGGTGGCGGGCAGGAAGCGCGTGCCCATGCCGGCGACAGGGAAAACGGCTTTACGGACGGGACGCATTGACACCTCGTTGAGGATTCGATGAAACATTTTAAGCTCATCGCTATCATAGGCTTATGAACCGCAGGAAAATGCCATCCATTTGCTCGATTGCGAAACGGGGCGCGATCGCGAGCCTTTGCGCGGCCCTCGCCATGCCCGCGGCGCCGATCGTGGCGTGGGCGCAGCCGGTCGGGCTGCCCTCCATGGGCGCCGCGTCGTCGGCCGACCTGTCCCCCATGCTGGAACGCAGCCTGGGCGAAGCCATCATGTCCCAGGGGCGGCGAGACCCCACGTATGTGGACGATTCCGAACTCAGCCAGTACCTCACCACCATGGGCCGCAAGCTGGCGGCGTTCGCCCCGGGCGGTGTGCCCGATGTCGAAATGTTCGGCGTGCGGGATCCCGAGATCAATGCGTTCGCCATGCCGGGCGGCTTCATCGGCGTGAACACCGGCCTGATCGTGTCGTCGGCCAGCGAGTCCGAACTGGCGGCGGTGCTGGCCCACGAAATCGGCCACGTCGTGCAGCGGCACATCGCGCGCGGCATGACGCAGCAGAACCAGAACGGCATGCTGATGCTGGCCAGCCTGGCAGGCGCGTTGCTTGCGGCGCTGGCGGGCGGGGGCGGCAATCTTTCCATGGGCGTGGCCGCGTTCGGCCAGGCCGCGGCCATCAACCGCCAGCTCGGCTTTTCGCGCGACGCGGAGCGCGAGGCCGATCGCGCCGGCCTGCAAATGCTGACCAAGGCGGGCTATGACGCCGATGGCATGAGCCAGATGTTCGCCCGCCTGATGAACGCGTCGCGCCTGAACGAAGGCGCGGGCGGCGGCTCGTGGGCCAGCACCCACCCGCTGTCGATCGAACGCATGTCCGATGTGCAGAACCGTGCGCGCGCGCTGCCGACGTCGCGCCATCTGGATAGCGACGACTTCTGGTACATCCGCGCCAAGATGCGCGTGGTGCAGGGCCGCGACGCCGTCAGCCTGCGCACGGCGGGCCAGCAGCTGCAGGACGAGGCCCAGGCCCTGTCGGGCGTGCGGCAGTCCGCCGCCTACTACGGGCTGGCCCTGCAGAACTATCAGCGCAACAACCTTTCCGAAGCCGACCGCTATTGGAAGCTAGCGTCGGCCAATGGCCGCAGCTCGCCCCAACTGGACAAGCTGGCCGTCGACATCGCGCTCGCGCGCAAGGATTATCCGCAGGCGCTGTCGCTCGCCCAGGCGGGCACCAAGCGCTATCCCGACCATCGCGCGCTGGGCATCGCCTATGCCCAGGCGCTGCAAGGCAACGGCCGTCATGCCGAAGCCCAGGATTATCTGCGGGCCAGGATCAAGCAGTGGGGCAGCGACGAACCCAGCCTCTACCAGATGCTGGCGCAAAGCGAAGAGCGCAACGGCAGGCCGGTGCAGGCGCGCCGCGACCTGGCGCGCTACTACGTCATGACGGGCGCTTACGCGGCCGCCGAGTCGCAGCTCCAACAGGCGCGGGGCTTGTCCAAGGATTTCTACGAGCAGTCGCAGATCGACGTGCAGATCAAGGAAGTCAAGGACAAGCTGGCCGAAGAGCGCCAGCTGCTCGAGCGGTTCAAGTCCGGCTGAGCGGCCTCAGAGGCCGGTTTCGAAGAATCGGCCCAGCCGCTGGGGCAGCCAGTTCAGGTGGCCCGGAAAGGCGCCGGTGGGAAAGCCCGCGTGTCCGCCATCCGAAGGCTGGTGCAGCAGGATGCCGGGGGCGCAGTCTTCGGGCTTGGGCAGCGATGCGGACGGGATGAAGGGATCGTTGCGCGCGTTGAGCACCAGCGTCGGCACGGAAATCTTGGGCAGCCACGGCTTGCTGGACGCTCGCGTCCAGTAATCCAGGGCATTTCGAAAGCCATGCATCGGCGCGGTATAGGTGTCGTCGAATTCTCGCAGGTCGTGCGCATGCGCGATCCGCATGACGTCGATCGAGCCCGGAAAGCGATGCGCCTTTTCCAGCACCTTGTGCTTGAGCGTCTTCAGGAAGTGCGCGGTGTACACGCGGCGGTTGAAGATGCCCGTGGACAGCGTCTTGCCGCAGGCGACCAGGTCCAGCGGCGCCGACACGCCGGCGCAGGCCGTCAGCCAGGTGGTGTCCTCCTGGTGTTCGCCCAGGTACTTCAGCAGCGCATTGCCGCCCAGCGACACGCCCACCGCGTGCCAGCGGGCATGGGGAATGCGCCGGCGCACGGTCTCCAGCAAAAAGCCGACCTCGGCCGAGTCGCCGGAGTAATAGGCCCGCGCCAGCCGGTTGGGCACGCCCGAGCAACCCCGGAAGTGCGCGATCACGACGATCCAGCCGCGCGCCCGGAAGTAATGGGCGATGGACTGCGCGTAGCGGCTGGTGCTGCCGCCTTCCAGGCCGTGGAACAGGATGAGGGCAGGGGTGTCAGGGGTCTGGGGCAGGGACGTCCAGTCGGCGTCCGTCATCCAGCGCGCGGCGGCCGTCTTGCCGTTGGCGACCGGGCGCTGTCCGCTCACCGGCGCGCCGTCGGCGGCCTTGTGGGGGAACAGCCCGGGGCCGGTCCAGTCGAAATCCACGAAATCCGTATCGGGCGTGTCGACGCGGTCGCGCACGAACGCGATGCGGTGATACTGCGCGAACAGGGCGGCGTACACCGTCTGGCTGTCGCCCCCGGGTAGCCAGGGAGGGACGGGGCAGGGCGTTGTATCAAGACGAGCAGCGGCCAACTGGGAATCCACCCGGTTCAATGAAGCATGTCGGGCACGTCGTGCAGGTCGAGCACCCCGGCTTCCGTGGGCGCCGGCGAGGCATGGTGCATGACCATGCGCCAGCCGGTGGGGCCCTTGTGGTAGATGTTGGTGGCGTAGCAGTTGGCGAACTGCGTGCCTTCCCGCGTACGCACCGCCACCTGTTCGACCAGCACATGCACCGCGCACATCATGCTGAGCATGACGAGCGGGCGCAGCGGCCGCACATGCAGTGGACCGTTGGACAGCACCTGTTGCCAGGACTCGTGCACCGCGGAGTGGCCGACGATGCGCAGGCCGCCCGGATGGATGCAAACGACTTCCTCGTCGTCGGCCCAGACCTGCATCAGACGGACAGTGTCCGCCTGCTCTAGGGCTTCGTAGAACGCGTGTTCTGCTTCTTCGGGCGTGGCAAACATGGCTGCTGAAACGGATAAGCGTGTTATGGGGCAGTGGGCTCAGTGCCCGTGGCCGTGCAGCACGGTGCCGGCCTTCAGACGGTACTCGGCGCCACAGTAGGCGCAACGGGCCGACCCGGTGCGGGCCACATCCAGGAAGACGCGGGGATGCATGCTCCAGAGCGGGGCCTTGGGGCCTGGACAGAACACGGGCAGGTCTTCGGCGCCGACCTCGATGACTTCGTGAGCGCGGGAGACGGCGGCCGGGGCAGCAGCGGTCATGGATATTCCTGAAAAAAGAACCGATATACGGCAGGTTGAAACAATGATGCGGTCTTGCTTCGCAGAACCGCGCGAATCAGACGGATCAGACTTTACTTAGCCAGTGATGGTACTTCGGGTTGCGGCCATTCACCACGTCAAAAAACGCGTTCTGCAAGCGTTCGGTGACCGGGCCGCGCCGGCCCGAGCCGATCTGGCGGTTGTCGACCTCGCGGATGGGCGTGACTTCGGCGGCCGTGCCGGTGAAGAATGCCTCGTCCGCGATATAGACGTCGTCGCGCGTCAGCCGCCGCGTCACCACGGGCAGGCCGAGGTCGGCCGCCAGGGCGTGGATGGTGGAGCGCGTGATGCCCGTCAGCGCGGAGGCGATCTCGGGCTCGCAGAGCACGCCGCCCTTGACGAGGAACAGGTTTTCTCCCGAACCCTCGGCCACGAAGCCGTCGGTATCCAGCAGCAGCGCCTCGTCGTAGCCGTCCTGCAGGGCCTCGGTGTTGGCCAGGATGGAATTGGCGTACGTGGTGGCGACCTTGGCGCGCGGCATCGTGACGTTCACGTGCTGGCGCGCGAATGACGACACCTTGACGCGGATGCCGTTGGCCAGGGCATCTTCGCCCAGGTAGGCGCCCCAGGGCCACGCGGCGATGGCCACGTGCACTCGGGCGCCCTTGGGCGACACGCCCATCTTTTCGGGACCGTAGAACACCAGGGGGCGGATGTAGCCGGCTTCAAGCTGGTTCTCGCGCACGACCGTCCGCTGGGCTTCGTTGATCGTGTCGCGATCGAACGGCATGGGGATCTGATAGATATGCGCCGAATTGAAGAGGCGCCGGGTGTGGTCTTCGAGGCGGAAGATCGCGGTGCCCAGGGTGGAGCGGTAGGCGCGCACGCCCTCGAAGACGGACAGCCCGTAGTGCAGGGAATGCGTCAGGACATGCGTCGTGGCGTCTCGCCATGGAACGAGCTTGCCGTCATACCAGATGAAACCGTCGCGGTCAGCCATCGACATGGTCTTCTCCACACAGTGCGCGCCAGACCTGCCGCCGCGCGCCAGGCCCCAAGGGGTCAAGAATCTTGAGGCCGCTATTGTATCAAGCAGCGAGGTTACAATACGGGCCTATTCGCGCACCGGAGTGGGGCGGTCCGCCCCGCGAAGGCTGATTCTGGTGGGCGAACGGGCTGCCGCGTGTTTCTTCCCATCGAGTTTTCATGTCGTCCTGTCTGAATCGCCAGGGGCCAGCCGTTGTCCTCTGAATCCGCGTTGCCTGAATCCGAAAACCCAGGCCAGGTCCGCCAGGAACGCCTGACCGCCTTTCGCGCGGGCGTCCATGCCATCGTGCCCGCCCTGATCGCCACCGCGACCTGGGGATTGGTCACCGGCGTGGCCATGGTCAAGTCCGGGCTCACCGAATCCATGGCGCTCGCCATGACCCTGCTGCTGTACGCGGGATCGGCCCAACTCACCTCGCTGCCCCTGATCGCCGCCGGCGCGCCCCTGTGGCTGGTCTTCGCGGCCGGCTGCGTCGTGAACCTGCGGTTCATCATCTTCGGCGCGGCGCTGCAGCCGTACTTCCGCCATCTGTCCTGGCCCAAGCGCCTGGGGCTGGGCTATTTCACGACCGACATGGGCTTCGTCCTGTTCATGCCGCGCTTCGGCGATTCCGCCGAGCGCGGCACCCGCGAGCAGCTTTGGTTCTTCATGGGCACGATCGTGCCGGGCTGGCTGGTGTGGCAGTCGTCGTCGATCGTCGGTATATACCTGGGCGCCATGGTGCCCACCAACTGGTCGCTGGATTTTGCCGCGGTGCTGGCGCTGCTGGCCATCACGGTGCCGCTCGCCAGTTCCAAGCCCATGCTCGTGTCCATGCTGGCGGCAGGCGTCGTGGCCTGGGTCGGGCAGGCGCTGCCCTTGCGCCTGGGCCTGGCCGCGGCGGTCATCGCCGGCGTCGTGGCCGGCATCTGGGCCGAACGCTTCTTCAAGGCGCGCCCATGACGCTCTGGCCCTCTGAAATCTACGTCTATTCCGCCATCCTGCTGCTCGCCCTGTGCAGCGTGCTCACGCGGGCGGGCTTCATGCTGTTCGGCGACTACATTCCGTTGCCCGACAACGTGCGCCGCGCCTTGCGCTATGCGCCCGCCGCGGCGCTGACCGCCATCGTGGTGCCCGATCTCCTGCCCTGGAAGGCAGGCCTGGGTCCGGTCTTCGATTACAAGCTGGTCGCCGGCCTGGTCGCCATATTGGTGTTTCTGCGCACGCGCAGCGCCGTCTTGGTGATCGTCGTTGGCATGCTGGTGCTCTGGGGCCTGCGCTGGCTGGCCGGCTGATGGCCAGGAAGTATCTGGCAATGTGTCCATCAGATGGACGTTGCAGCGGCTTTTTTCGCCTCGCCAGCCCCTGCGAAGGGCGGTCGACGGGGGCCGGCCCAGGACCTTTTGCGCGTGTGTTAAGGCGGCTGCGCTAAAATTCATCAATCCACAGCAATCCGGGCCTGGTACTGCCCACATAAGTATCGAATCCAAAATGCGCCTCTTGGCCTGCAAGGCAAGGTGCGGATTGCCCGCGTAGCGTGCTGGCGACCCGCGGCGATTTGCGTGCCATCGCGATGCGATCGCGCGTTTCGGGTTGCCCCGATGCATATGTAGAGCAGTGCATGTAGCACTCTCGTTTTGTTCTTTTTCACTGGTCCCGGTATCTGCCTAACCCTGATGACTGAATCCAATCAAACCGTAGCACCCACTGCTGACGCTGACGCGCCCGCGCCGACGTTCGACGATTTCGGGCTGCACCCCCTGTTGCTGCAGTCCATCGCCGAAACCGGCTACACCATCCCGACGCCCATCCAGGCGCAGGCCATTCCCGTCGTGGTGGCGGGTCGTGACGTCATGGGCGCCGCCCAGACCGGCACCGGCAAGACGGCGGCGTTCACGGTGCCCATCCTGCACCGCCTCATGCCGCTGGCCAACACCAGCGCATCGCCCGCACGGCATCCGGTCCGCGCGCTCATCCTCGCGCCCACGCGCGAACTCGCGGACCAGGTCTTTGAGAGCGTCAAGCGCTACAGCAAGCAGACGCCGCTGCGTTCGGCCGTCGTGTTCGGCGGCGTGGACATCGGCCCGCAGAAAGAGGCGCTGCGCCGCGGCTGCGAAGTGCTGGTCGCCACGCCGGGCCGCCTGCTCGACCACGTCGAGCAAAAGAACGTGAACCTCAGCCAGGTCGGCATCCTGGTGCTGGACGAAGCGGACCGCATGCTCGACATGGGGTTCCTGCCCGATCTCGATCGCATCGTCCGCCTGCTGCCGGCACAGCGCCAGGGCCTGCTGTTCTCGGCCACGTTCAGCAATGAAATCCGCAAGCTGGGCCGCTCGTACCTGAACCACCCCGTCGAGATCGAAGTCGCCGCGCGCAATGCGACCGCGACGACGATCACGCAGATCGCCTACAAGATGACCAGCGATGCCAAGCGCGCCGCCGTCGTCCACCTGGTGAAGTCGCGCGGGCTCAAGCAGGTCATCGTTTTCTCGAACACCAAGATCGGCACCGCGCGCCTGGCGCGCGACCTGGAGCGTGACGGCGTCAAGGCCGAATCGATCCACGGCGACAAGACCCAGGCCGACCGCATGAAGGCGCTCGAAGCCTTCAAGGCCGGCGAACTGGAAGTGCTGGTCGCGACCGACGTGGCCGCGCGCGGCCTGGACGTCGCCGGCGTGCCCTGCGTCATCAACTACGACCTGCCGTACAACGCCGAAGACTACGTGCACCGCATTGGCCGCACCGGCCGCGCGGGCGCGTCGGGCGAAGCCATCGCCCTGTTCACCGCAGACGAAGAGCGCTTCCTGCTCGACATCGAAAAGCTCATCAAGCGCGAGGTGCCGCGCGGCACGCTCGACGTGCCGGCAGACCTGATCGCGCGCAGCCATCGCCGCAGCGACGGCCCGTCGCATTCGCGCGAAGGCCGTGAATCAGGCCGCGATTCCGGCCGCGATTCCGGCCGCGAAGGCCGGGGCGATCGTGGCCGCTCGTCCGACCGCCGTTCCAGTCATCATTCGGGCGGCTCGCGCCAGCCGGTCGACGACTTTTTCTTCAAGCCGTACGAGCCCTCCGCGCCGTCCGACCGCGCCGAAGAACAGGAATCGCGCAGCAGCGCCTCGCCGGCGGCGACGCCCAAGCGCCAGCTCGCCGTCCTGCTCGGCGGCAGCCGCAAGCCCTGATCGCGTCCGGCGTCGACGAAAAAAAACCCGCAAGGCCGATTGGCGTTGCGGGTTTTTTTTCGCCTGCGGGACGGCGCAATCTCAGGCGGCGAGCATCCGCGGCAGGTCGGGCAGGGCGGTCTTCACCGGGGCGCTGTCCGCGTTCAGGCTTGCCAGCAGGCGCTCCAGGTGGCCGATATGCGGCAGCATGGGACCGTAGAACACCACGCGATCGCCGATCTGCACCAGCAGCGTGGGGAAGTTTTCGATGTCTTCGTCGCCCAGCAGCTCGGCATGGTCTTCGATGTCGATCCAGGCGAAGACGTGCTGCGGCAATGCCGCAGCCAGGGACTCGAGCTTGGGCTTGTACTCTTCGCAGGTGTCGCACCAGGCCGCGCAGAAGCAGGCAATGAGCCAGGCGTCGGAAGTGGCGCCCAGCCGCGCGCGCAAAGCGGCAAGGTCGGTACCGGGTGTAAGCAGGGGCATGTGAGCAGATCGGGACGTGTTTGACTATCATACCCGGGTTGTCCACCCCTCATTCCGACTGCCATGACCGCCTTGCGCACAGATCCTCCCACGCCTGGAAACGGCCGCTTGTCCGGCGCGGGGGCGGGCGCAGCCGGCGTGGGGCAGGCGTTCAAGCGCGCCTTGGTGTCGCAATGCCACCCGACGATGCTGTTCGCGGTGTTGCTGCCCTTCCTGATCGCGCTGATCGGCGCCTTCCTGCTGCTGTGGCTGTTCTGGACGCCCCTGACCGAATGGCTGCGCGCCGAGGTGTCGCACTGGGAGTTCGTCAACCGCGTCGACGAATGGCTGGTCGCGGTGGGCCTGTTCTCGCTCAAGATCTACCTGATTCCCGTGATCGCCGCAGCCATCCTGCTGCCGGTATCCGGGATACTCGGCCTGGCGATCGCCGCGGTCTTCGTCATGCCGCTGGTGCTGCGCCATGTGGGCCAGCGCGAGTACGCGACCGTGGGCCGACGCGGCAAGTTTTCCACGGCGGTCAGCGTGTGGAATGCCGTCTGGGTCTCGGCGGCGTTCGCCGCCGGCTGGATTCTGACGCTGCCGCTGTGGCTGGTGCCGCCCATGGCCGTGGTGCTGTCGATCTTCTGGTGGGCGTTCGCGTTCTCGCGCATGATGCGGGTCGACGCCATCGTCGAACACGCCAGCCCGGACGAGCGCAAGCTGATCCTCGAACGAAACAATGGCGGCTTCTGGACCATCGGCCTGATCTGTTCCCTGCTGAACCTGCTGCCGCCCGCCTGGATTATCCTGCCCGTGTTTTCCGCGCTGGTATACGCGCATTACGGCCTGGAAGCCCTCAAGCGCCTGCGCCAGGACCGCGTCATCGACGTCTGACCGGCGTCTTTTTTCTAACCTATGGAATCGGACATGGCTGCAGAATCCAACGCCCGCCGCATCGGCCTCATCATCGTCGGGGATGAAATCCTCTCGGGCCGGCGCCAGGACAAGCATTTTTCCAAGATCGTCGAGATGCTGAGCGCGCGGGGCATGCACCTGAGCTGGGCCGAATTCCTCCCGGACGAGCGCGACCGCCTGGTGGACGCCTACAAGCGCAGCTTCGCCAGTGGCGACGTGGTGTTTTCCTGCGGCGGCATCGGCGGCACGCCGGATGACCATACCCGTCAGGCCGCGGCGGCCGCGCTGGGCCTGCCGCTGGCGCTGCATCCGGAGGCCGAAGCGGCCATCGCGCTGCGCACCCAGGAAATGGCCGCCAAGGGGCAGGGCACCGCCGACATGAGCGCGCCCGAAAACCAGCAGCGGCTGCAGATGGGCATGTTTCCCGAAGGCTGCGAGATCGTCCCCAATCCGTACAACCGGATCCCCGGCTTTTTCATCAAGGACCATACCTTCGTGCCGGGCTTTCCCGTGATGGCCTGGCCAATGCTGGAATGGACGCTGGATACGCGCTATCGTGCGCTGCAGCATGTACGTGCCCACGTCGAGCATTCGTTCCTGGTTTTCAGCATGCCCGAATCGCGCATCACCCCGTCGATGGTCAGCGTGGAAAGCCGTTGGTCCGGCGTGCGGGCCTTCAGCCTGCCCAGCGTCGGCGAGGCCGGCGGCATGCCTCACATCGAGCTCGGCGTTAAGGGCGAACCCGAAGCGGCGGCCGAGGCGCTCGAGTTTCTGCGCGCCGAAGTGTTGCGCCTGGGTGGCAAGCTGGCCCCGCCCGCGGCGGCCTGACCCGTGTTTTTGCAGGACACCGCCGGTTGCGCCTTTTAATCAAATTCTGATTGCCAAACGCCGCGCTAAATTTCACAATACGGGAAAGAACTGTTTGCTGCGATGCCGCAACGCGCACCCCGGGCGCTGCGGCGCCAGCCCAAATTTTCCATGGCCCGCCTTCCTACTCCCCGTAATCCGCTGGACGCCGAGACCGAAGGCGCTTCCGCGCATCCCATCGCCATCCAGGTCATCGAACGCGCAATGCGCCTGCTCGACGCCCTGGCCGCGCAGCCTGATCCGGTCACGCTCAAGGAACTCTCCGCGACCACCGGCCTGCATGCGTCGACGGCCCATCGCATCTTGAATGACCTGGTGGTGGGGCGCTATGTCGAACGGGTCGACAACGGCCTTTACCAGCTGGGCATGCGTCTGCTGGAACTGGGTTCGCTGGTCAAGGGGCGGCTCAATGTGCGCGAAGCCGCCATTCCCGCCATGCGTTCGCTCCACAAGCTCACCGGGCAGACCATCAATCTTTCGGTCCAGCAGGGCGACGAGATCGTCTACATCGACCGCGCCTGGAGCGAACGCTCGGGCATGCAGGTGGTGCGCGCCATCGGCGGGCGGGCGCCGCTGCACCTCACCTCCACGGGCAAGTTGTTCCTGTCCACCGGCGACACCCGCCAGGTGCGCGCCTACGCGCTGCGCACGGGCCTTGCCGGCCATACGCGCAACAGCCTGACCGACCTGGACAAGCTCGAACGCGAACTGGCCCTGGTGCGGCGTCATGGCTACGCCCGCGACAATGAAGAGCTGGAACTCGGGGTGCGCTGTATCGCGGCCGGCATCTTCGACGATACGGGCAAGCTGGTGGCAGGCCTTTCCATCTCGGCTCCCGCCGAACGCCTGCAGGATGACTGGATCAAGGCCCTGGTCGACACGGCCGCCAGCATTTCCGAAGCCCTCGGCTACGAGCCCTCGGTCTCCACCGGGTTCAACGGCCTGGGCATGGCGGCCGAAGCCATGCGGACGTAGTCCACGGCAAGCCCAAAAAACGAAGCCCCCGCAAGGGGGCTTCTGCTTTGGGGCGATCGTCGCAAGAGGCCGCCCGCGTGGCGGACGGCCCCGAGGCCGCGCTTATTGCTTTTCGATGCCGGCCTTCTTGAAGAGCTCGGCCCACTGCGGAACCTGCTGCTTGACCTTGGCTTCCAGCGCCTGCGGGTTGGCTTCGGAGGTCAGCACGGTGGCGCCCAGCTGCTTCATGCGATCCTGGAACTTGGGATCGGCCAGGCCGGCCTGCAGGCTCTTGACCAGCTTGTCCACGACGGGCTGGGGCGTGCCCTTCGGCACCCACATGCCATGCCAGATACCGACTTCAAAGCCCTTGTAGCCGGACTCGTCCATGGTCGGCAGGTTGGGCAGCGTGGGAACGCGCTTCAGGCTGGTCACGGCGTAGGCCTTCACCTTGCCGGCTTCGATCTGCTGCGTCGTGTTGGTGGTCTGGTCGCACATCAGGTCCACCTGCTTGCCGAGCAGGTCGTTCATGGCGGGCGCCGTGCCCTTGTACGGGATCGTCAGCAGTTGCACGCCCAGGGCTTCGACCAGCATGGTGCCGCACAGGTGGCTGGCGGCGCCGATGCCGGCGTTGGCGAGGGAAACCTTGTCCTTGTTCTTTTTGAGGTAGTCCGCCAGCTCGCCGATGTTGTTGGGCGGAAAATCGGAGCGTGCGACGATGGTCATCGGCACGTCCACCACAAGGCCGATCGGCTGGAAGCTGGTGTAGGGGTCGTACCCCGGATTCTTATAGAGCGAGGGCGCGGTGGAGAAGCCCGCATGCATCAGAAGGATGGAATAGCCGTCCGGTTGCGAGCGCGCGACCTGGGTGGTGCCGATGGTGCCGCCGGCACCGCCTTTGTTTTCGACCACGACCGTCTGGCCCAGGCTGGCGCGCATGGCTTCCGCAAGGGAGCGGGCGACGTTGTCGGTCGGGCCGCCTGCCGCAAACGGCACCACCATGTTGATGGGGCGCTCCGGGAATTCCGCGTGTGCGGTGCCGGCCGCGAGCAGGGCGCCGGCCGCGAGCAGGGCCGAAAGCGTGCGGGGGATCAGGGTCATGAAGTCTCCGATTGCAGGTTTATGCTTGCTGCGATGTAGTTATCAACCGCTGACATGTCATTGGTATTTGTCTGTCATCAGCGTGAAAGCAGTGTAGAAAAGAATTGATACCGCGTCATGTCCGGTATTTCCCGAGTCATGGGAATTCGTTGAGCAGGATCAAGCGCGGGGGGCGGGCGCACCGGAAAAGTGCAAACAGTTGTTGCGCTGCACAAAAACTGCTTGACAAGTTTTTTGCTCGGCCTAGAATGGCAATTGTGCAGTGCATCAAACGGGCCGGCGGTAGCTTGTAGTACCAGTTTCCGCGCACGTTTATTTCGTCGCAGACAACCATCCTTACTCGCCGGACAGCCTCCGGCTACCCTAAGAGGAGCATTCTATGAGCGCTATTCCGCAACAAGTCCTTGACCGTCAAAAGGCCAGCATCAACACCATCGTGGCCGCCCAGACGGCCGTGTTCGCCGGCTTCGAAAAGCTGGTCGAGCTGAACCTGAAGGTCGTCAAGGCCACGCTGGACGAAGTCGCCCAGAAGTCGCAGCAAGCGGCTGAAGTGAAGGATCCGCAGGAAGCCGCCGCGTTCGCCACGGGCCTGCTGCAACCGGGCGCCGAAAAGGCCCTGGCCTACACCAAGCACGTGTACGACATCGTCGCCGGTGTGCAAGGCAGCCTGGTCAAGCTGACCGAAGAACAGATCGCCGAAAGCCAGCAGCAGTTGAGCGAAGCCGTCGACCAGTTCTCCAAGAACGCCCCGACCGGCTCCGAAAGCGCCGTCGCCCTGATCAAGTCCTCGCTGGCCACCGCGACCAGCGCCTACGATTCGATGACCAAGGCCGCCAAGCAGGCCGCTGAAGTCGCCGAGTCGAACCTGAATGCCGCCGCCAACGCGACCTTCAAGGCTGCAACGGACGCTGCCGATGCCGCCACCAAGGTCGCCAGCCGCACCCGCCGCAGCGCCTAAGTATTTGGCGCGCAGTGATGCGCAAATCGCAGTAATGTAGTACTGTTGAGTGACAGAGCAGAGCTGGAATTAGGGCCACCCACAGGGTGGCCCCTTTTTTTTGTCCAAGCCTTTTGCCTGAACTGCTGCCGGAGCCTTTGCCGGCGCTTGCGCCGGACGTTTCGCCGGTGCGCCCCTGCCGGTCAGCGGCGCGCCACGGCGCGCACGCACTCGCCCACCAGCGCGGGCCCGCGGTAGATCAGGCCCGTGTAGAGCTGGACCGCGTCGGCGCCGGCGTCCATTTTTTCGCGGGCCTGGCGGCCCGACAGCACGCCGCCCACGCCGATGATGGCAAGGCTGCCTCCCAGCTTTTCCTTCAGGCGGCGAATGACCGCCAGCGAAAGCTCATGCACGGGCGCGCCGGAC
Organism: Achromobacter sp. MFA1 R4; assembly: GCF_900156745.1. Lineage (NCBI taxonomy): Bacteria > Pseudomonadati > Pseudomonadota > Betaproteobacteria > Burkholderiales > Alcaligenaceae > Achromobacter > Achromobacter sp. MFA1 R4. The sequence goes on from NZ_LT707065.1 coordinate 3,142,362, forward strand.
AGGCCGCCGGCCTCTTCCGCATGGGCCTGCCCCTGCACCGCATCGCGCGACAGCGTGGTGTTGGTGGCAATGACCGCGTCGATGCCGTGCCGCGGCAGGATTTCGGCGATGGCGTCGATCTGCTCGTGCGTCAGGTCGGGCGCGATCTTCACGGCCATGGGGACGCGGCGCTGGTGCCGGTCTTCCAGGGCGCGCCGCTTGTCGGCCAGTTGGCCCAGCAGCGCGGAGAGCTCGTCGCCGCTTTGCAGCGCGCGCAGGTTCTTGGTGTTGGGCGACGAGATGTTCACGGTGACGTAGTCGGCATGCGGATACACCCCTTCCAGGCCGATGAGGTAGTCGTCGGCCGCCCGCTCGATGGGCGTATCGGCGTTCTTGCCGATGTTCAGGCCCAGGATCCCGCCTTGCTGGCGCCATGAACTGCGCTGCACGTTGGCCAGGAAGGCGTCCAGGCCCTGGTTGTTGAAGCCCAGGCGATTGATCAGCGCATTGGCGCGCGGCAGGCGGAACATGCGGGGTTTCGGATTGCCGGGCTGCGCGCGCGGGGTGACCGTGCCGACTTCGATGAAGCCGAAGCCCAGGTTGCCCAGCGCGTCGATATAGGCGCCGTTCTTGTCCAGGCCGGCCGCCAGCCCGATCGGATTGGCCATCTGCATCCCCATCAGCGTGCAGGGCGCCTTGGGTTGCGCGTGCAGGAGCTTGCGCGTGGCGCCGCAGTCATAGGCGCGCTGCAGGCCGGACAAAGTGACGTCGTGGGCGGTTTCCGCGTCCATGGCGAACAGCGCCGGGCGGGCCAGGGGATAGGCGTGGAAGAGGATAGACATGGGGCGGAATTGTAGAGGGAATTGATCCGTCCCTGGCGGCGGCATGGCTGCCGGGGAAATCAGGCGGGCGCGCGCTCCGCGTTGTCGCGCCATTCGCCGTCGACCAGGAACTGGGCGGGCCGGAAGGCGGATTTATAGGACATCTTGCGGCTTTCCGCGATCCAGTAGCCCAAGTAGAGCCACGGCAGGTTCAGCGCGCGGCATTGTTCGACCTGCCACAGGATGCTGTAGGTGCCCAGGCCGTCGGCGATATCGGGGTCATAGAACGTGTAGACCGAGGAAAGGCCGTCGTCCAGCACGTCGATGATGGAGACCATCACCAGCACGCCCTCGGGGTCGCGGAATTCCACCAGCCGGGTGTTGACGCGGCTGGTCAGCAGGAACTGGGCGTATTGCGTGCGGCTGTCTTCGTCCATGCCGCCGCCCGGATGGCGTCCCTGCTGGTAGCGCGTGTACAGTCGGTAGTGCTCGGGAGACCAGGCCAGTTCCGCCACGAACGACTGCAAGTGCTGGTGGTTGCGCCACGCGCGGCGCTGGCTGCGATTGGGCGCAAAGCCCGCCGTATCCACGCGCACCGGAATGCACGCCTGGCAGTTGTCGCAATGGGGGCGGTAGGTAAAGAGACCGCTGCGGCGAAAGCCCTGTTCGACCAACTGGGAATACGTGCCCGCATTGATCAGATGGCCGGGCGCGGCGACCTGCGACCGGGCCTGCCGCCCCGGCAGATAGCTGCAGGGGTAGGGGGCGGTTGCATAGAACTGCAGCGTGGAGAAGGGAAGTTCTTTGAGCTGGCTCATTGGAAATCCCGCATGACGGCGGCAAGCCCGTGACGGGAATGGCTAATATTAACGCCTAACCCGCATTGCAATCCGCGTCCCCGGCTGCGTCCGGATGCAACTGGCCCTGGCTGTCCAGGGTGCCGCGGAACCACGGGATGCCCAGTTGCGCCGTGGCGGTGCGCACGTGCCGCAGAAAGCGTTCGCGCGGCAGCGGGCGGGCGCCCATGCTGGCCAGGTGGCGCGTCTGCTGCTGGCAATCGATCCATTCGACCCCCTGGGCGTCCAGGTAGCGCACCAGGTAAGCCAGCGCCAGCTTGGACGCATTGGGCACGCGCGTGAACATGGATTCGCCGAAGAACATGCGTCCCAGGCTGATTCCATACAGCCCGCCCGCCAGTTCGCCGTCGATCCAGGTTTCGATGCTGTGCACGACCCCGGCGGCATGCCAGTCCCGGTAGGCCTCCTGCATGGCCGCGGTGATCCAGGTGCCGGGCTGGCCATCGCGCGGCGCGGCGCAGGCGGCCATGACCCGCGCAAAGGCGGTGTCGACCCGCACCTGCACGCGCGGGGTGGCGTCGTGTTCCCGGGCGGCGATCTGCCGCAGCAGCTTGCGCAACGAGTGGGACGGCGCGAAATCCTTGACGGCCAGCACCATGCGCGGATCCGGGCTCCACCACAGGAGGGGCTCGCCTTCCGAGTACCAGGGGAAGATGCCGTTGGAGTACGCCTGGGTCAGCCGGGCCGTGGACAGGTCCGCCCCGGCGGCCAGCAGGCCGTCCGGATCCGTCAGCGCGAATTCCGCAGGAGGGAACGGGGTGTCGGCGGCAAGCCAGGGCAGTTTCAACGGTGCGATTCTAGGGTGTAGTGGTGAGGACCGAAGGTGCCGCGCTTGCGGTCCTCGAAAAAGAGGCGCAGGGTGCTCGCGACGGTGCGAAAGGCCAGGTCGTCCCAGGGAATGTCGGCCTCGTCGTAGTAGCGGGCCTCCAGGCTTTCGGGCCCGGGATCCAGCTCGGGACCCAACGCCTGCGCCAGGTAGAACACATGCACCTGTTCGATCTGCGGCACGTCGATGATGGTGTAGATCTCTCCCAGCTGGATCTTTGCGCCGGATTCCTCCAGCGTTTCGCGCGCCGCGCCCTGTGCGGTGCTCTCGCCCAGCTCCATGAACCCCGCGGGCAGCGTCCAGGTGTTGTAGCGCGGCTCGATCGCGCGGCGGCAAAGCAGCACGCGGTTGTCCCAGACGGGTACGGTGCCGACCACCAGCCGGGGATTCTGGTAATGGATCGCACCGCAGTGATCGCAGATGTCGCGCTCGCGGTTGTCGCCTTCCGGCACCCGGCGGTTTACCGGCGAGCCGCATTGGCTGCAGAAATGGGAACGGCGCGGGGCGGGGAAGTATTCGAGGGGCGGTTTGGCGGTCATGGGTACGATTCTAACGGCTGCGGCGGGGCGTGGCGCGCCGGCCGGGCGGCGTGGCGGCGGGGCTGCCGAAGCGCGCTTCCAGGTGTTCGACGAAGGATCTCACTTTCGGCGACAGGAATCGCCGGTGCGGGTAGACGGCCACCATCGAGATGGGCGTGTGGGCATAGTCCGTCAGGAGCGCCGTGAGGCGTCCCGCGCGGATGTCCTCGCCCACCAGGAATTCCGGCTGCAGGATGATGCCGTGGCCCGCCAGCGCCGCCGTGCGCAGCACGTCGCCGTTATTGGCGCGAAGCGCGGCATTCACGCGCACCAGGTGGGTTACGCCGTCTTTTTCGAAGTGCCATTCGTTGCCCGTGCTGGCGTAGGCATAGTGCAGGCAGCGGTGCTGCTTCAGGTCTTCGGGCACGCGGGGCGCGCCGTGCTGCTTCAGGTAGGACGGCGCGGCGCAGACCAGCAACTGCTGCGGTGCCAGGGGACGGGCCACGAGCGACGAATCCACCAGCGGCCCGATGCGCACGGCGACGTCGTAGCCGTCTTCCACCAGGTCGACCACGCGGTCGTTCAGGTCCAGGTCGATCACCACGTCGGGATAGCGCAGGAGGTACTCGGCAATGGCCGGGCCCAGGTGCAGGATGCCGAAAGACACGGGCGCGCTGATCCGCAGCCGGCCGCTGGGCCGCTGGCCCTCGGCCTGCAGCGACAGCTCCAGGTCGGCGACTTCGGCCAGGATGGGGCGCACGCGCTCGTAGAATGCCCGGCCGGCATCGGTCATGCTGAGCTTGCGCGTGGTGCGGTTGAGCAGCCGCACGCCGTACTTCTGTTCCAGGTAGGCGATCTGCCGGGTGACCACGGAACGCGCCTGGCCCATCTTGTCGGCCGCCGCCGCGAATGAGCCCAGTTCGACGACCTTGGCATAGGTCTGCATGGCAGTATGGGTATCCAAGATTGTTTCCTTTCGGGGAACAATAATTTGCAATTCTGCATGTTTATCTTTGTTTTTGGAATCGCAAGAATACGCCCCAGAAGAATTCTCCCGTACCGGGAGCTTCGCTTTTCCGCACAAGGATGACTGCAATGATCGATACCCGTACCGCGCCCTACGCTGCGCTGCTGCTGCGCGTGGCGCTTGGCGTGATGTTCCTGGCCCATGGCCTGACCAAGCTGCTCGTTTTCACGCTGCCCGGCACCGCGCAGTTCTTCGGCAAGATCGGCTTTGCCGGATGGCTGGCCTATCCCGTCACGTTCTTCGAAGTGGCCGCGGGCATCCTGCTGATCCTGGGCGTCGTGCCACGCTGGGTGGCCGCTGTGGCGGTGATCCAGCTTTTCGTCGCCTCGACCGTCCACTTCGGCAATGGCTGGGGCTTCGGCAACCCGGGCGGTGGCTGGGAATACCCCATTTTCCTGACCGTGGCGGCGGCTGTGCTGGCGCTGCTGGGCGACGGCAAGTTCGCGCTGGTCAAAAGCGGCCGCCGCTGATCGCAACGATCAGCCCGCCGGGCCGCATGCGGCCCGGATGCGCCATCTCTCATCGGGACTTTCGCAGGCAGCCCTGACGCAGTCAGGTCGGATCGGCCTGCGGGCGCGGCTCAAAGCCCAGCCGTCCGGCAATATCCGCCTGCGCGATCGATTCCAGCGGCGCGGCCGCGTAGACATCGTCGTACGCCGCAGGGACCGACTGGCCAGGCGCCATGGCCGCCAGGGCGTCCAGCAGGGGCGCCCCGTCTGCCGTCCGCATCTTGTCCAGCAGCGGTTGCAGGTCGCGGTCCAGCACGATGCCTGCGCCCAGGGGCGTCGTCGCGTAGAGCCGGCCCTCATCATCAAGCCACCAGCCGCTGACCGATGCGACGCGCGCGTTCGTATGCGTGACCAGTCCGCGGCCGTCGTCCGCAAGGCGCAGCACATAAGGCGCCGCGTCCAGCCGTACGTAGACCCGTTGCGGGCCGTTCTGGAAAAACCAGCGGCCTGAATCATCGTGGTCGTAATTGCGGCTGATGAAATCCAGGATCTGCGTGTTGGTGATCGGTTCGCCCGGCGCGCCTTCGTTTGCCAGGCCCTGCGGATGCAGGCGCCAGCGTCCGCGCGCATCGAGCGACAGCCAGCCGTACACCGCCGGCACGTTCGGCCAGCGGGCGAGGGCGTCTTTCACCGATTGGTCCATGGTCAGGGGCGAATGATGATCGGGGGCGGGTTGATGACGATGGCGGGCGCTGCCGGCATCACGGGCACCGCCACGGGCTGCGGCGCGTAACCATAAGCATAGCCGTCGCGGCACTTGCGCTTTTCGCTGTAGTCGCCGTTGCGCTTCCATTTGCGCTCGACCTTACAGGCGCCATCCCAGTACTTTTCCTTGTACTCCCCGCCTTTATGGCGATGGTGATGATGGTGCCGGTCGCCCGCCTCGGCGGCAACCGGCGCCAATGCAATCAGCGCGGCGGCGGACAGGGTCAGGAAAGAGGCGCGATGGCTCGCGCGCGGCTGCGAAACCGGGATGTTATGCATGGACTCATCGTTCAAATGAAAACGGGGTCACCATAGCAATCATCCGGCTGACCGGGCGTAGTGATGGGTAACGAGATGCTGGGGGAGGGGGAAGAAAAGATGCTGGAGGCGCAAGCCGGAATCGAACCGACGTACACGGATTTGCAATCCGCTGCATAACCACTCTGCCATTGCGCCAGCACTTGCAAGAAAAAAGGAAGCGCGGTGTTGGCCGTTGCTTCCTCTTTGTATTTGGAGCGGGAGACGAGTCTCGAACTCGCGACCTCAACCTTGGCAAGGTTGCGCTCTACCAACTGAGCTACTCCCGCGGAGGTACTGCTATCTGCTGTACCGTTGATGAAAACCTGTTTTGCCAACAGGGCTGTTCACCAAAGACAGCGATTATACATGCTTTTCGGGGCTTCGCATTCAGACCGAACGCATTCAGACCGAAATTGGAGCGGGAGACGAGTCTCGAACTCGCGACCTCAACCTTGGCAAGGTTGCGCTCTACCAACTGAGCTACTCCCGCGATTTGCACCGCGTCCCGCATTGCTGATTGACCGTTGAATCTGGCGAATGCCTTGCGGATTCGTCGTCGATTCGGGCGGCTGCCCAATCAGCGAGGCGAGAGTATACATTACTTTTTTCATCCATCAAGCCGGGCGCTTGCGCGGACCTGGCTGGCTTTCTGGCATGAAATTCACACATGAAAAAAGGGCCTTTCGGCCCTTGTCTCAATGCACTGCAGAATCAAAAAACGCTGCAGCGCTGAATTTGGAGCGGGAGACGAGTCTCGAACTCGCGACCTCAACCTTGGCAAGGTTGCGCTCTACCAACTGAGCTACTCCCGCATTGGTTCCGTAAACTGCTCAGAACCGCATTTCTTATTCACTCTGATCAACTTGGTTATCGATCAGAAGGCGCGCAGTCTAGCACGATTTTTTGAGCTTGTCCTGAGCTTGATTTAAAGCCTGTCTTGCCGGCTTTGGTTCGGGTCAAGCACTCAATCAAGTAAACTGAGCGAAGACCGCAACTATAGCACACCTCGTAGCATCCATGTCAAATTCCTTCGCGGGGCTCGCGCCCGATTCCGACGCGCCCGAGGCTTTGTCACCGGCCGTGCAGGACCTCACCGGGCTGAATACGCTGGGGCTGGCATCCCGGGCCGACGCATTCGTCACGCTGCGCGACCCCGCGCAACTGCCTGCCCTGTCCGCGTTGGCAAGCCAGGCGCGTTCGCTGCTGGTGCTGGGCGGCGGCAGCAATCTGGTGTTGCCCGAGCGCGTGCCGGGCCTGGTTGCGCGCGTGGCGTTCCAGGGCGTGCGCCTGTTGGAGGCCGGACCGCAAGCGTGGCTGGTCGAAGCCGCGGGCGGGGAGAGCTGGCATGGCTTCGTGTCGGCGTGCGTGGCGCAAGGGTGGGATGGCCTGGAAAACCTGGCCTTGATTCCCGGCACCGTGGGCGCCGCGCCCGTGCAGAACATCGGCGCCTATGGCGTCGAACTGCAGGAGCGCTTTCACAGCCTGACGGCTTGGGATGTGCGCGAAGGGCGCTATGTCGACATGCAGGCGGCCGATTGCCGTTTCGCTTATCGGGATAGCGCGTTCAAGCATGACGAGCCCGGGCGTTGGGTCATCGTGCGCGTGCGTTTTTCCCTGCCGCGGCCATGGCGTCCCATGCTGGCGTATCCCGACCTGCAGCGCCATGCGCGGCTGTCGGGCGCATCGCCAACCGCCCGCGACGTGTTCGACGCGGTCTGCGAGATCCGTCGCGCCAAGCTGCCGGACCCGGCAGTCACCGGCAACGCGGGCAGCTTCTTCAAGAATCCCATCGTCCCGGCCGCGCAACGCGATGCGCTGGCGGGGCGTTTTCCGGGTCTGGTGTCGTACGCGCAGCCAGACGGCCGCTATAAGCTGGCGGCGGGCTGGCTGATCGACCAGTGCGGCTGGAAGGGCCGGGCGTTGGGCGCGGCGGGCGTGCATGACCGCCAGGCGCTGGTGCTGGTCAATCGGGGCGGCGCGACCGCTGTCGACATCATGGGGCTGGCGCGCGCCGTGCAGGGTGCCGTGGCCGAGCGCTACGGCGTGAAACTCGAACCGGAACCCGTAGTGGTCTGATTCGCCGGCCCAAAAAAAACAGGACCCTGCGTGGGTCCTGTTTTTTTTGCGCCAGGATCAGAGTCCCAGCACGGACTGCATGTCGTAGAGCCCGTTGTGCTTGCCTTCGAGGAAGCGCGCCGCGCGCAGCGCGCCTTCCGCGTAGGTCGCGCGGCTGGACGACTTGTGCGTGATCTCGATGCGCTCGCCGATGCCGCAGAACGAGACGGTGTGGTCGCCGACGATATCGCCGCCGCGCAGCACCGAAAAGCCGATGGTGCCGGGCTTGCGCACGCCGGTGTCGCCATGGCGGCTCCAGGTGGCCACGTCAGGCAGCGCGACTTCCCATGCGGACGCGATGGTTTCACCCATCTTCAGCGCGGTGCCCGAAGGCGCATCCACCTTGTTGCGGTGGTGGGCTTCGAAGACTTCGACGTCGTAGCCCGAGTTCAGGATGCGGGCCGCCATGTCCAGCAGCTTGAGCGTGGCGTTGACGCCCACGCTCATGTTCGGGGCAAACACGATGGCCGTCTTCTGGGCGGCCACTTCGATCGCGGCGCGGCCATTGTCGTCAAAGCCGGTGGTGCCGATGACGGCCTTCACGCCGTGCTTGACGCAGGCCTGCAGATGCTTGAGCGTGCCCTCGGGACGGGTGAAATCGATCAGGCAATCGGCGCCCGCCAGCGCATCCAGGTCGTCGGTGATGGCCACGCCCGTCTGCTTGCCCAGCGTGGCGCCGGCATCGCGCCCGACCGCGCTGGAGCCCGGGACGTCCAGCGCGACGGCCAGTTCCAGGCCGTCGGCCTTCAGGACGGCTTCGATCAACATCTGGCCCATGCGGCCGTTGGCGCCGGCAATAGCAATACGCATAAGAAATCCTTGGTGTCAGAGCAGCGGCTCGGGCGCATTGCCGGGCTGGCCGGGGTATTGGTTGATCGGACTGACGGGCGCATCGGCGTCCCGCTTTTGCTCGTCCTGCTCTTGCTTCATGCGGGCTTCGTCCTGGTCCAGGCGCAGGTCGGTCTTTTCGTCGGCGACGGCGTCCGGGGTGTTGATCTGGTAGGGCTGCAGGTCGGGCTGCTTGTCGCCTTCCCATCGCACGAGCCGGTCGTTTTCGAACCAGACGGTGAACTTGCGCTCCTGCGCGTCGCCGTAGCCGGGCTTGAAGTAGTACGGGTAGTCCCAGCGGTTGGCGTGCAGCACGCTGGTGAGCGTGGGACTGCCAAGGGCGAAGCGGACTTGCTCGCGGGTCATGCCGGGCTGAAGCAGCGCAACCTGCTCCTGCGTGATCCAGTTGCCCTGCTGGACGGGGGCCTTGTACGGGAAGCCCCATTTGGTCGAGGTGCAGCCGGCCAGGGCAACGGCCAGGGCGGCGATGGCCAAACTGGTCTTCAGCGTGCGGGAGGGAATACGTGCAAACATGGACACTACGCGCCCCTATTATTTGGAAGCAAGCAAAACCGTTATCATAAAGGTTTCATAAGGATAGTTCCGCGTGGCGGCATGAATTCGGCGAGCCGTCTTGCGGTGACCCCTGTCCTTGCCCATGCCAACGCGGACGGAGAGCGATTACACCATGAGCGACCAAAGCGAACTGAAAAACATGGGTTTGAAGGCGACTTTTCCTCGCCTGAAGATTCTTGATATTTTCCGCAAATCCGGTGAGCGTCACCTGAGCGCCGAAGACGTCTATCGCGCCCTGATCGGCGAAAACGTCGAAATCGGCCTGGCAACCGTTTACCGCGTGCTGACGCAGTTCGAGCAGGCCGGCATCCTGGCGCGCAGCCAGTTCGACAGCGGCAAGGCCGTTTTCGAACTGAACGACGGCGACCACCATGATCACCTGATCTGCACCAACTGCGGCAAGGTCGTCGAGTTCTCGGATCCCGAGATCGAAAAGCGCCAGCAGAAGATTGCCAAGGACAACGCCTTTGCGCTGGAAAGCCACGCAATGGTGCTGTATGGCATTTGCGGAAGCTGCCTGAAGGGTCGTTGAACCCGGATCGGCAAGCGGAAGGCCGGGCCCTTGGACCACGGCCCCGCCAAGCGCAAAAGCCCCTTCATAGAGAAGGGGCTTTTTGTTGTCCGCAGACAGGGGGGATCGGGCGCGCGCAGCTTCCTGGGCGGGCGCGGCTTAAGACGCCGCCTGTCCGAAACCTTCCAGCATTTCGCGCGCATGTTCGCGCGTGGTGGCGGTGAGCGTCATGCCGCCCAGCATCCGCGCGATCTCTTCGACGCGGGCGGACGGGTCCAGTTCTTCGATGCTGGAACGCGTGGTGCCGCGCGATTCGGTCTTGCTGACCAGGAACTGGTTGTTGGCGCAAGCCGCGACCTGGGGCAGGTGGGTGACGCACAGCACCTGATGGCGCTCGCCCAGTTCACGCAGCAGCTTGCCGACGGCTTCGGCGACCGCGCCGCCCACGCCGCTGTCGACTTCGTCGAAGATCAGCGTCGGGACGCGCGCCGCACGGCTGGCGATGACCGACAACGCGAGCGAAATCCGCGACAGTTCGCCGCCTGACGCCACCTTGGCCAGCGGGCGCGGCGTGGTGCCGGCATGGCCGGCCACCAGGAATTCAACCTGTTCGCTGCCATGCGCGGAAGGGGCGGAAGGCGCAAGGGTGGGCTCGAAGCGGCCACCCTGCATCGCCAGCGTCTGCATGGCCTGCGTGACCTGCTTGGCGAGGTCCTTGGCGATCTTGCGGCGCGCCGTGCTGAGCTTGGCGGCGGCCGTGTCGTACTGCGCCTGTGCCGCGGCCGCCTGGGCGCGCAGGGCGTCGATGTCCCCGGCGGCCTGCAGGGCGGCAAGCTCCGAATGCAGCGATTCGCGCAGGTCGCACAGCGCGTCGGGTTCGACGCGGAACTTGCGGGCGGTTTCGAAGACGAGTCCCAGCCGCGCTTCCACGTCGGCGAGCCGCTTGGGGTCCAGTTCGACGCGGCTGACGTAGTTGTTCAGGTCCGACACGGCTTCGCTGATGGCGATGCGGGCCGATTCAAGTTCGTCCTGGACGCCCTTCAGGCCCGGATCGTGCCGCAACATCTGCTGGATGCGCTGGTTGGCCGCCGTCAGGCGGTGATGGGCGGAGTCGCCTTCGCCATCGAGCGCTTCGAGGATCTGCGAAGCGCCGTCGAGCAGCGACTGCGAGTGGGAAAGCCGCGTGTGTTCGGATTGCAGGGCTTCCCATTCGTCCGGCCCGAGGTTCAGTTGGTCGAGTTCATCGACCTGCCATTGCAGGCGCTCGCGGTCGGAGGCCAGGCTCTCGGCGTCTTTTTCGGCGGACTCCAGTTGCCGCGCCAGGGCGCGCCACTGCTTCCAGGCCTGACCCACGGCGTGGCGAAGCTCGGCATGGCCGCCGTGGGCGTCCAGCAGGTCGCGTTGGGCGTCGGGGCGCATCAGGCTCTGGTGCGCGTGCTGTCCGTGGATGTCGACCAGGCTGTCGCCGAGTTCGCGCAATTGCGCGACGGTGGCGGGGGTGCCGTTGATATAGGCGCGGCTGCGGCCCTGCGCGTCGATGACGCGCCGCAGCGAGAGTTCTTCGTCGGCGTCGATTTCACGCTCGGCCAGCCAGGCATGCAGCGCCTTGGGCGTGTCGAACACCGCGGTGATGTCGGCACGGGCCGCGCCTTCGCGCAGCATGCTGGCGTCGCCGCGTTCGCCCAGCGTGAGCGCCAGCGCATCCACCAGGATGGATTTGCCCGCGCCGGTTTCGCCGGAAAAGACGGTGAAGCCGGGACCGAAGTGGATCTCGGTCTGTTCGACGATGACGAAGTCTCGGATGTGCAGGGTGCGCAGCATGGGGGGCGCCAACTACTCTACGTTGTCGGAGGCTTCGGGCATCAGGTTCCAGTGCAGCTTGCGGCGCAGGGTGGAGAAGAAGCTGTAGCCTTCGGGATGCACGAAGCGGATGGTATAGGGCGCGCGCTGCACGACGATGCGGTCGCCCGGTTGCAGGTCGGACCAGGTCTGCATGTCGAAGTGCACGCTGGCGCCGACTTCGACGCGGCCCATGGCCGTGAGGGTCATGTTCAGCACGCCCGTGTCCGGAATGACGATGGGGCGGTTCGACAGTGTTTGCGGCGCCACCGGCACCAGCACCAGGGCGTTCATGCCGGGGTGCAGGATGGGCCCGTTGGCCGACAGCGCATAGGCGGTGGACCCGGTGGGGGTGGCGATGATCAGGCCGTCGGCGCGCTGCGTGTACATGAAGGCGCCGTCCAGCTCGACCCGCACCTCGATCATGCCCCCGCGTCCCGCGCGATTCAGGACCACGTCGTTCAGGGCCGACGCGGAATACATTTTCTGGTCGCCGCGCCAGACGCTGCCTTCGAGCAGCATGCGGTCTTCGATCTGGAAGCTGCCTTCCAGCACGCGGGCAAGCGCGGCGTGCGCGTCCTGCAGGGCGATGTCGGTGATGAAGCCCAGCCGCCCGTGGTTGATGCCCACCAGCGGCATGCCGTAAGGCGCGAGGTGGCGGCTGGCGCCCAGCACCGTGCCGTCGCCGCCCATCACGACGGCGAGCGAGGCGGTCTTGCCGATTTCTTCGAGCGTGGCGATGGGGTATTCGGTCAGCCCGGTGTTGCGCGCCGTGTCCGCGTCGATCAGCACCTGCCGGCCCGCCTGCGTGAGCGCGTGCGCAAGCGCTCTCAGCGGTGTATCCAGGCCGGTGTCCTGGTATCTGCCGATCAGGGCGACGATAGGAAAATGCATGGCTGCGTCAAAAGTGAGAAGGGCGAAACCGGAAAGCCGAATCCAGCCCGAAATGAGCCGGTTAGCCGATTATATGGGGCCGTATATCGGGTTGCGGGACAAAAATCGCCTCAATTGGAAAAGATTCCCTAAAATAGCCGTTATGGATGACCGCGCACGCGCATTACTGAAAGCGTTGATAGAACGCTACATCGCCGATGGGCAGCCAGTCGGCTCGCGGACGCTATCTAAAGTCTTCGATTTGTCCCCGGCCACCATCCGCAACGTCATGGCGGACCTGGAAGAGCTGGGGCTGATCCATAGTCCGCACACCTCGGCGGGCCGCGTACCCACGCCGCGCGGCTACCGCATGTTCGTCGATTCGCTGCTGTCGGTGCAGTCGTACCAGCTGCAGCCGCACAACATGGGCGAAATGCTCTCGGCGGCCGAGCCCACCCGCGCCGTCAACGCGGCCGCGGCGCTGCTGTCGAACCTGACCCAGTTCGCGGGCGTGGTGCTCACGCCCAAGCGCGCGCAGGTCTTTCGCCAGATCGAATTCATTCGCCTGTCGGACAAGCGCGTCCTGCTCATCATCGTGACGCCCGACGGCGACGTCCAGAACCGCATTCTTTTCGTGCAGCGCGATTACTCCGAATCCGAGCTGCTCGAGGCCGGCAACTTCTTCAACATGCATTTCGCCGGCAAGTCCTTCAATGCCGTCCGGCAGACGCTGTCGACCGAACTGGCCCAACTGCGCGAAGACATCTCCCGCCTGATGCAGGCCGCCGTCGAGGCCAGCGCCGAAGCCGCCGAAGACGGCGATGCCGTGGTCATTTCGGGCGAACGCAAGCTGCTGGACGTGACCGACATCGCGTCCGACATGGACCGGTTGCGCAAGATGTTCTCGCTGTTCGAGAAAAAGACCGATCTGCTGCAGTTGCTGGACGTGTCCAGCCGGGCGCAGGGCGTGCAGATCTACATTGGCGGCGATTCGCAGCTCGTGCCCATGGAGGACGTCTCCGTCATCACCGCGCCCTACGGCGTGGATGGCAAGGTGGTGGGCACCCTGGGCGTGATCGGGCCGACCCGCATGGCCTACGAACGCGTCATTCCCATCGTGGACATCACGGCGCGCTTGCTGTCCAACGCCCTCAGCCACAATCAGTAGTTCCATTCAAAGCTACATCCTCCTTGCGGAGGAACGGGAGTTTTTGTGTTTCTTCGCCTGTTCAAGTATCTCTGGCCTGAGCGCTACCTTCCTGAACCCCAGCAAGAAGACCCCTTCAACGAAGATCCGCCGCCGCGCGTGCCGGGCAAGGTCGGCGTGCTGCTGGTGAACCTGGGCACGCCGGACACCCCGACGGCCAAGGACATCCGCAAGTACCTCGGTGAATTTCTTTCCGATCCCCGCGTCATCGAGATCCCGCGCTACCTCTGGAAGCCCATCCTGCACGGCATCGTGCTGGTCCGCCGTCCCAAGCGGCTGGAGCCGCGCTATGCCGGCATCTGGATGCAGGAGGGCTCGCCCCTGATGGTCTACAGCAAGCGGCAGGCGGACGGCGTGCGCGCCGCTTTGCACGCCGCGGGCGTGGACGCCGTGGTCGAACTGGGCATGCGCTACGGCAATCCCTCCATCCCCGATGCCATCTCGGCCCTGCGCAAGCAGGGCTGCGAGAGCATCCTCACCGTGCCGCTGTATCCGCAGTACGCCGCCAGCACCACCGCCACGGTGGTCGATGCGGTCACCCGCCATGCGGGCAGGCTGCGCGACCAGCCCGAGATGCGCTTCATCAAGCGCTTCCACGACGATCCGGCCTACCTGGACCCGCTGGCCGCGCGCATCGAGCGGTACTGGCTGGAGCACGGCAAGCCCCAGAAGCTGGTCATGAGTTTTCACGGCCTGCCGCGCTATTCGATCGAGCTTGGCGACCCCTACTACCGCGATTGCCTGGAGACGGCCCGGCTCTTGACGCAGCGCCTGTCCCTGCCGCGCGACCAGATCGAAGTGACGTTCCAGAGCCGGTTCGGCACCGCCCGCTGGCTGGAGCCCTACACCGAGCCGACGCTCAAGGCGCTGGCCGCCTCGGGCGTCACCGAGGTCGATGTGGTGTGCCCGGGATTTGTGGCAGACTGTCTTGAAACCCTGGAAGAAATCAGCCTGGAATGCCGCGACGCCTTCCTCGAGGCGGGGGGCAGGCAGTTCCGTTACATCCCGGCCATCAACGACGACGAGGCCTGGATCGCCGGCCTGTCCGGCTTGGTGGCACGGCACTTGCAGGGATGGGTTCCAGGCACCACTGACTTGAAGGAGAAGGCGCATGCAGCATGATCCCAAGACTGGCAAGTCGGAAAAGAAGGGAAAGGTAAGCACCCCGGCCGAAGAAGACCACGTCGAACACGAGCTGGACGAAGCCCTGGCCGACACCTTTCCGGCCAGCGACCCGGTCGCCATTCCCTCCAATCCGGATGCGGATGACAAGCGTGTCGACCGCGCATTGAAGGAAAGTTTTCCGGCCAGCGACCCCGTCGCGCCGGCGCAGCCCAGCAAGAAGTAAGCGGTTCGAAATCCAGGGCGGTCCGTTCACGCGGCGCCCTGGCCGCCGCCGTGAGGGAATTTTTCACTTACCCGGGCTTGAAATAGGGGTATTGGCCCCCATTCATGTCTGAGAAAGCCATTCTTTTTGGAGGATTCCCCATGACGGCACCCCACGAGCCTGCTGAGCAGGCGCCCGAAGTCGGCCAGAGCGCCGACGCGGCACCCGCCGCCCAGGACGCTACGCAGGCCGAGCTGAACGAGTTGCGCGCCCAACTGGACGCCGCCCAGGCTACCGTCAACGAGCAGCACGACCAGCTTCTGCGTGTGCACGCCGAGGCCGAGAACGTGCGCCGCCGCGCCCAGGAAGAAGTGTCCAAGGCGCGCAAGTTCGGCATCGAATCGTTCGCCGAAAGCCTGGTTCCGGTCAAGGACAGCCTGGAAGCCGCGCTGGCCCAGCCTGACCAGACGGTCGACACGCTGCGCGAAGGCGTCGAAGTCACCCTCAAGCAGCTTGCCGCCGCCTTCGAGCGCAACCTGCTCAAGGAAATCGCGCCGGCGCAGGGCGACAAGTTCGATCCGCACCAGCACCAGGCCATTTCGTCCATTCCCAACGAGCAGCCCGCCAACACGGTGGTGCAATTGCTGCAGAAGGGCTACGTGATTGCCGACCGTACCCTGCGCCCGGCGCTGGTGGTCGTGTCGGCCGGCCAGGGCTGATTGGTTTCTCCGCCATGACGGACCCCCGCTTCGATCCGGCGCAGGTATTCCAGGTGTTCGGCATGCGTCATGTCGACACGGCCGGATTCGATGCGGCGGTCGTGCAGGCGCCCGGCTCGGACCTGCGCTGCGTGTTCCTGTGGGGGCAGGACTGCTACAACTGCAACCTGTTCAAGCAGGCCGCGCTGCTGCACCAGGAAACGCTGCTGGGCCTGGGCCTGACCTGGTTCGAGGCCGACGTCTATGCGGACGAACCGCTGGGCCGGCGCTTTTCGTTGCATGGCGTCCCCACTTTTGTGCTTTACCGGTCCGGGAAACGGCTGGGGCGCATCACCGGCTGGCCCGGATTGCCCCAGTTCACGGCGGCGATCCACCGCCTGCAGGAACCGGGTGCGGAAATTTCCCGCCCGGCGTCTTGAAAAACCCCTCGGGCAGCCCCAGTTATGGGGGGACAAGCAGTTTTCCCCAAATTTTCATAGATTTAATAATCAAGGTAACCCACCATGAGCAAGATTATTGGCATTGACCTGGGAACGACCAACAGCTGCGTGGCTGTCATGGACGGCGGGCAGGTCAAGATCATCGAAAACGCGGAAGGCGCTCGCACCACTCCCTCCATCGTTGCCTACATGGATGACGGCGAGACCCTGGTCGGCGCGCCGGCCAAGCGCCAGGCCGTGACCAACCCGCGCAACACCCTGTACGCGGTGAAGCGCCTGATCGGCCGCAAGTTCGAAGAAAAGGCGGTGCAGAAGGACATCAACCTGATGCCCTACGCCATCGTCAAGGCCGACAACGGCGACGCCTGGGTGGAAGTGCGCGGCAAGAAGATGGCGCCTCCCCAAGTGTCGGCCGACGTGCTGCGCAAGATGAAGAAGACCGCCGAGGACTACCTGGGCGAAGAAGTGACCGAGGCCGTCATCACCGTGCCCGCCTACTTCAACGACAGCCAGCGCCAGGCCACCAAGGACGCCGGCCGCATCGCGGGCCTGGAAGTCAAGCGCATCATCAACGAACCCACCGCTGCGGCGCTGGCGTTCGGCCTGGACAAGACCGAAAAGGGCGACCGCAAGATCGCCGTCTATGACCTGGGCGGCGGCACGTTCGACGTGTCCATCATCGAAATCGCCGACGTGGACGGTGAAAAGCAGTTCGAAGTGCTGTCGACCAACGGCGACACCTTCCTGGGCGGCGAAGACTTCGACCAGCGCATCATCGACTACATCATCGCCGAGTTCAAGAAGGAACAAGGCGTCGACCTGTCCAAGGACGTGCTGGCCCTGCAGCGCCTGAAGGAAGCCGCCGAAAAGGCCAAGATCGAGCTGTCCTCCGCGCAGCAGACCGAAATCAACCTGCCGTACATCACGGCGGATGCCTCCGGTCCCAAGCACCTGAACCTGAAGATCACGCGCGCCAAGCTGGAAGCGCTGGTCGAAGAACTGATCGAACGCACGATCGAGCCCTGCCGCGTCGCCATCAAGGACGCCGGCGTGAAGGTTTCCGACATCGACGACGTGATCCTGGTCGGCGGCATGACCCGCATGCCCAAGGTCCAGGAAAAGGTGAAGGAATTCTTCGGCAAGGATCCGCGCAAGGACGTGAACCCCGATGAAGCCGTCGCCGCTGGCGCCGCCATCCAGGGCTCCGTGCTGTCGGGCGACCGCAAGGACGTGCTGCTGCTGGACGTGACGCCGCTGTCGCTGGGTATCGAAACCCTGGGCGGCGTGATGACCAAGATGATCCAGAAGAACACCACGATCCCGACCCGGTTCTCGCAGACGTTCTCGACCGCCGACGACAACCAGCCGGCCGTGACCATCAAGGTGTTCCAGGGCGAACGCGAAATCGCCGCGGGCAACAAGGCCCTGGGCGAGTTCAACCTCGAAGGCATTCCGCCGTCGCCGCGCGGCATGCCGCAGATCGAAGTCACGTTCGACATCGACGCCAACGGCATCCTGCACGTGTCCGCCAAGGACAAGGGTACCGGCAAGGAAAACAAGATCACCATCAAGGCCAACTCGGGTCTGTCGGAAGACGAGATCCAGCGCATGGTCAAGGATGCCGAGGCCAACGCCGAGGAAGATCACCGCATTGCCGAACTGGCCCAGTCGCGCAACCAGGCCGACGCGCTGGTGCACGCCACCCGCAAGTCGTTGACCGAGTACGGCGACAAGCTCGAAGCGTCCGAGAAGGAAAGCATCGAAGCCGCGATCAAGGACCTGGAAGACACGCTGAAGGAAGGCGACAAGGCCGCGATCGACGCCAAGGTCGAAGCGCTGTCCACGGCATCGCAGAAGCTGGGCGAGAAGATGTACGCCGACATGCAGGCGCAACAGGCCGCTGGCCAGCAGCAGGCCGCCGACAACGCGAAGCCGGTGGACGACAACGTCGTCGACGCCGACTTCAAGGAAGTCAAGCGCGACCAATAATGGCCGGGCGCTGACCTGCCTCTGCCGCCCGGTAGTCGGAGAAATCCGTCTACCGGGCGAACTCATTCTGTAGCACTGAAAAGAAGGCTCGATTTTTGAGCCCACGGATCATGGCAAAACGCGACTATTACGACGTCCTGGGTGTGGCAAAGAATGCCTCGGACGACGATCTCAAGAAGGCCTATCGAAAGCTGGCCATGAAATACCATCCGGACCGCAATCCGGACAGCAAAGAAGCCGAAGAGAAGTTCAAGGAAGCCAAGGAAGCCTACGAGGTCCTGGGCGATGAACAAAAACGCGCCGCATACGACCGCTACGGTCATGCGGGCGTGGACCCCAACGCCGCCGGCATGGGCGGCGCGGGCATGGGCGGCGGCTTCGCCGACGCCTTCGGCGACATCTTCGGCGAAATTTTCGGCGGCGGCGGCGGACGTCGCGGCGGCGGCCCGCAGGTCTACCGCGGCGCCGACCTCAAATACGCGCTGGAAATCTCCCTGGAACAGGCCGCAGCCGGCTTCGACACCGAGATCCGCGTTCCCAGCTGGGAAAACTGCGACACCTGCCACGGTTCCGGCGCCAAGCCCGGCACCTCGCCCAAGACCTGCCGCACCTGCGGCGGTTCCGGCGCCGTGCGCATGCAGCAGGGCTTTTTCAGCGTCCAGCAGACCTGCCCCACCTGCCACGGCAACGGCAAGGAAATCACCGATCCGTGCCAGGCCTGCGACGGCGTCGGCCGCATCCGCCGCAACAAGACCCTGCAGGTCAAGATCCCGGCCGGCATCGACGACGGCATGCGCATCCGCTCCAGCGGCAACGGCGAACCCGGCATCAATGGCGGTCCTCCGGGCGACCTGTATGTGGAAATCCACATCAAGCAGCACAAGATCTTCCAGCGCGACGGCGACGACCTGCACTGCGAACTGACCATCCCGTTCACCACGGCGGCGCTGGGCGGCGAGCTCCAGGTCCCCACGCTGGGCGGCAAGGCCGAAATCTCCATCCCTGAAGGCACGCAATCCGGCAAAACCTTCCGCCTGCGCGGCAAAGGCATCCGCGGCGTGCGCGGCAGTTACCCGGGCGACCTGTACTGCCATGTCGTGGTCGAAACGCCCGTGCGCCTGAGCGACGACCAGAAGAGCATCCTGCGCCAGTTCGAGGCCTCGCTGAACGACGGCGGCGACCGCCACTCGCCGCAGAGCAAGTCGTGGACGGATCGGGTGAAGGAATTCTTCAGCTGATTGCGCTGCCGATCAGCGCAAAAAAGCCGCGACGTTCGTCGCGGCTTTTTTTTCGGGCGTGCCTGGCGCGCTACCGATGGGATTGCGGGATCCCGTAGAACGGCGAGCCGCTTAGCGGGTGGCGGGCGGGTAGTCGAGCTCGCCGAAGGTGTATTCGCCGTTGACTTTGGCTTGTTGAAGCTGGGCGCGCACGTCCTGTTCGGTCAGGCTGGAGGTGTGAGGCTGCGCCGCGGGATAATCCAGCTCGCCGAAAGCGTATTGGCCGCTGAGCTTGGCTTCTTGCAGTTCGGCTGCGACCTGGGCGCGGGATTTGGATTGTTCATCGCCAGCGGCGTGAGCGCCGGCACTTGCCAGGGCCAGGGAAAAAAACAGCGTCGTGGCCAGTATTTTCATAAGTGAGACCTCCAGATTGTTTTAAATGAGACCGAGCCCGGCGGCCTTCTGTCGTGGTCCATCTGTTGATTCCGATGGCCAGGCGCTGGACGCCAAAATCTCGGCAAAGACCCGCACGGGATGAAATCACCTCCCACGTTTGCGAAAAATCGAAGGGTTTCGAAAATTTGCAATGCAGAATTACGAAGCCAAGACGCCCTCCACCAGCAAAGCGTCGCTCAATCCCGAAGCGGGCGCTAAATCAGCACGCAGTGCCCACCCTTGACGCAGGCTCTCCACCAAGCGCGCAGCGGCCTCCCCCTGACGCGACTCATTGCGTAAGCGCTGCCAGGCCGCCCGCGCGGCCGACGCAGCGCGGGCCCCGCAAGATCTTCCTATCAGCTCAAAACGCCAAGAAGAACGCCAAGAAAACCACCCGTCCCAGCGCTCGAGGCCATTCAACAACGCAAGCCTGGTGTGGCCGTGCCCCCCAGCGTGCGGGGCGTCGATAAGCCCAACGGAATCCGAAGGAATCGCCGCAGGCGATGACGAGGATGAGGCAGGGGAAGTCCGGAGCGAAGGCTCCGGACCGCAATCGTGGCCCCGCGCGCTGGGGGGCGCGGCCGCGCCGGGCGGCTAAAGAACCCGCGACCGCCCGACCCACTCATGCACACAAAAAAGGGACCGCGGCTCGCGCCCCGGTCCCTTCGCTACTGCTACTGCTACTGCTACTGCTACTGCGCACTGCAACTGCTGACTACAACTACCAACTGCATCACAGCAACTTCAACTACTACTACTACTACTACTACTACTACTACTACTACTACTACTACTACTACTACTACTACTACTACTACTACTACTACTACTACTACTACTACTACTTCAACCGCCGCTGTACCGCCGAAAATACCGGCCTCAGGCCATGATGCCACCCGAGGCCGGTCGGGCTACAGCAAGCAGCTCACCGGCTGATCGGCGGGTACTCGAGCTCGCCGAACGTGTATTGACCGCTGGCCTTCGCTTGCGCCAGTTCCGCCTGGACATCGGCGCGCGACTTGGCGCTGCCGGTCGCCGCGGCGACGGGGGGGTATTCCAGTTCACCGAAGGTGTATTGGCCGCTGACCTTGGCTTGCTGCAACTGAGCCTGCACTTCCTGCGCGCTCAGGCTGGTCGTCTGGGGCAGGGCGGGCGGATAGTCCAGCTCGCCGAACGTGTACTGGCCGTTCGCCTTCGCTTGTTGCAACTCGGTCGCCACCTGGGCGCGGCTCTTCGCTTGTTCGACGCCTGCGGCTTGCGCGCCGGCTCCGGCCAGGGCCAGGGATAGGAAAAGGGTAGTGGCTAGGGTTTTCATGGTGAGACCTCCAATTCGTCATTAAGTGGGACCGAATCCGGCGGTACTCCGTCGTGGTTCGTTTGCTGTTCCCGATGACTGAATTGTGCGCGTCATCCAACCTGGGATAAACCCTGATTCCGTGAAAACATCTTTCCAAATAACCGAGTAATCGGATTTGGATGCCTAAATTCACCCATTATTGGCATGGTCATGGCCCCTGCCGCCCATGACAGGCGCTTTCCCCACCCCTCATCATGCAAAAAAAACCCTGCCGAAGCAGGGGTTTATCCAGCAGCAAAGCCAGCCCGTATCAGGGCTTGGCAGGCTTCTTGAAGTCGCCCGCCAGCGCCGTGCTGAATCCTTCCGGACGCAGATACTTGCGCAGCGCCGCATTCACGGATTCCGGCGTCAAGGCGGCAATCTTCTTGTCCATCTCCGCGGACCAGGCAAACGTGCGGCCCCGGTCCAGATAGTCCACCCACGTGCTCGCCAGCACATCGTCCTGGGCGCGCGCCAGATTGCGATAGTTCAGCAGCGCCGTGATGCCTTCCGTGATTTCCTTGTCCGAAAAGCCGTCCTTCAGCACCCGCGCCAGTTCCTCGTTGACCGCCTTCTCCAGGCGTTCACGATTCTGCGGCGCATAGATGGCATAGATGCTCCAGCTGGCCGACGGCTCGAACGACGACACCGACAGCGAACTGCGCACGTTGTAGGACAGGCCTTCCGTCTCGCGCACCCGGTTCCACAGGCGTGACGTCTCCGAGGCGCCGAACAGGTAATTGGCCAGATACAGCGCCGCGTAATCCGCGTCCGTGTCCTGCAGCTTCAGCGGCAGGCGCGACAGATAGAACGCATTGGCCTTGTCCGGCGTATTGATGTCGAACTGCTTGGGCGGCACGTCGCGGTACGGATTGGGCACACGGGTGTAGGCCGGCGCCTTCTTCCAGCCGGCAAGGCCCGTGCTGAGGGCCTTTTCGACGGCCTGCGGCTCGAAATCGCCCACGGCGGAAAACTCGATGTCCCCCGCGCCATAGAACTGGGCATGGAACTTGGCCAGCGCCTCGCGGTTCAGCGCGCGCACGCCCGCCAGCGACTCCTCGAAGGTGGGCACATAGCGCAGGTCGTCCGCAGGCCACGGATTGTCGTGGCGGGCCAGGGTGCGGCCAGCCAGGGCCGAGGGTTCGGTCATGGCGTTCTGGATCGACGTTTCAAGCTGGCGCTGGTATTCCTCGACTTGTTCCTTCGGGAAGCTGGCGTTGCGGATGATCTCCAGCGCCAGCGCCGTCAGTTCCGGCAGGTTCTCGCCCTTGGTCGACATCGCCACCTTCAGCGTCGTGCCGCCGCCGCTGAACCCCAGCTCGGCCTGCAGCTTGTCCAGCCGGTCCTGGATGTCCTGGCGCGACAGCTTGTCCGTGCCGCGCAGCAGCAGATCGGCCGCCGCGCTCGAATTCACGCGCTGGCCCAGCAGGTCCTTCTCGTTGCCGAACTGGATCAGCATCTGCGCCTGCACGCGGCTGCCGCGCGTCGCCTTGGGCAGCAGCGCCAGCTTCACCGGGCCATTGGGCAGTTCCAGCGTCTTGCGCTGGGTGAGCTTGTCGATGTTTTCAGGCGAGGGGTCGAACGCCGAAGCGGCCTTGAAATCCGGATCGCCCTTGTAGTCCTTGAACACCGCGGTCAGGTCCACGCGCTGCGTCTGCGGCGCGCGCTCCGGCTTTTCCGTGGGGATATAGCGGCCTTCGACGCGGTTGCTCTGCACCAGATAGGTCGTCGCGGCCTTTTGCACCTCGGCCAGCGTCGCCTGGCGCGCGCGGTCGCGCTGCAGGAAGAAGAGGCGCCAGTCGCCCGCGGCGATGGCCTCGGACAGCGCCACGCCCACCTGTTCGGGATCGCTGTACGTCTGCTCCCAGGCGGTCAGCCACTTGCTGCGCGCGCGGTCCAGCTCCTGCTGCGTGAAGGGCTTCTTGTCCAGGGACTCCAGCGTGCCCGTCAGCGCCTTCATTGCCGCGTCCAGGTCCTTGCCTGGTGTCAGTTGGGCGGCGAACATCGCCAGCCCCGGGTCCAGGTTTTCCATCGTGAAACCGAACACGCCCGAGGCCAGCTTGGTCGGGACCAGCGCATGGTAAAGGCGGCCCGACGGCGTGTCGGACAGGATCGTGGTGGCCAGGTCGAACGGCACGAAATCAGGGCTGGCGCCCGCCGGGATGTGGTACATCGCCGCCACCAGCGGCGTGCCGCCCGTGCGGCGCAGCGTCACCGAGCGCTCGCCGTCCTGCACCGGTTCCACCGTGTACTCGGGCGGCAGCTTGCGGTCGGGCTTGGGCAGCTTGCCCAGCGTGGCCTCGATGTCCGCCAGCGTCGTCTGCGGATCGAACTTGCCCGCCACGATCAGCACGGCGTTATCGGGCTGGTAGTACTCGTGATAGAAGGCGCGGAGCTGGCCGATGTCCACGTTCTCGACGTCGGAACGCGCGCCGATCGTGTTCTTGCCGTAGCTGTGCCACTGGAACGCCGCCGCCTGCATCTTCTGCATCAGGATGCGGAACGGATTGTTCTCGCCGCTTTCCATTTCGTTGCGGACGACCGTCATTTCCGAGTCCAGGTCTTCCTTGGCGATCAGCGAATTGACCATCGCGTCGGCCTGCCAGCCCAGATACCACTTCAGCGTCTCGGGATTGGCCGCGAAGCTGGCGAAATAATTGGTGCGGTCGCTGGAGGTCGAGCCATTGGCCTGCAGGCCGCGGCGCGAGAACTCGCCCATGGCGTTGCGGGTGGTGGACGTGCCTTTGAACAGCATGTGTTCCAGCAGGTGCGCCATGCCGGTCTGGCCGTAGTTCTCATTGCGCGAGCCCACCAGGTACGTCATGTTGACCGTGGTGGACGGCTTGGATTCGTCGGGCACCAGCAGCACCCGCAGGCCATTGGCCAGCCGATATTCGGTAATGCCTTCGATCGAGGCGGCCTCCGTGACGCCCGCCGGCAGGCTGGCGGCCCCGGCCTGGAAGGCCAGGAAGGAGGAAAACAGCAGCACGCCCAATGGGCGCGGCAGCTTCGACAGGGACAAGCGCATGGCGGATCATTCCTTTGGCATGGCAGAATCCGTTGGAGTGTATACGTTGGCAATGGTTCAGGCGGGCATGCCGGCCGCCCTGGCCGCGGCGCGCCGGCGCCGGCCGCAATCTGAGGAAGCCCCTATGTCCCTGACCGTGGAAGTCGAAACGTCGCGCCTCGTGCTGCGGCAATGGCGGGCCGCCGACCGCAAACCGTTTGCCGCGCTCAACGGCGATCCGCAGGTGACGCAGTTTCTGCTGCCTCTCACCGCGCAGGAGAGCGATGCCCTGGCCGACCGGCTGGCGGCGGGCATCGACGAGCACGGCTGGGGGTTCTGGGCGGTGGAAGCGCCGGGTGTAGCTCCCTTCATCGGCTTCGTGGGCATCAAGCCCCTGGCGAGCAGCCTGCCGTTCGGGCCGGGCGTGGAGATCGGCTGGCGTCTCGCCCAGCCATTTTGGGGACGGGGCTACGCCAGCGAGGCGGCCGACGCGGCGCTGCGGGTGGGCTTCGAACAGGTCGGGGCCGATGAAATCGTCGCGTTCACGGCCACCGGCAACCAGCGGTCCCGTGCGGTGATGGACCGCCTGGGCATGACGGCCGACGCCGGCAGCTTCGACCATCCCGCCGTCCCGGCCGGACATCCGCTGCGCCCGCATGTCCTGTACCGCATTGCCCGAGCCAGCTGGCGCCGCCAGCAGGACGGCAACGGCGCCCGCGACGGCGAGATATTCCCGGCCGCGTAAGGGGCGTAAGGGGCATAAGGGGGTAAGGGGCGTGAGGGGCGTAAGGGGCGTAAGGGGCACCGGGCGGCGCCAAGCCGCGCCAAGCCGCGCCAAGCCGCGCCAAGCCGCGCCAACTGTCATGCTGCGATGCAGCAGACCCGTTTTCCCTGGGGATTTGAACCCGTCCGGGGCACGGGTGTAAGCTCTTAAGGACGATTTTGCTGTTGTTGACGGGATGCGCGACGGCCGTCTTACCGGCTTCCCGTCCAACGCCAGACGCCGCCGCAGCGCGGCGCCGGTGCTTGTCGTTCGCGCCTTCGCCGCCGGCATCCTGCCGGCGCATTCTACGGAGGAACGACCCATGCTGACCGAGCTCGTCACGCGTGCCTTGTCCCAATTGACCGGCAACGCCCTCAGCGGCGATGGCATCAAAGGACAGTTTCAATACGCATATGCCAGTGATGACGGCCAATACGTGGCCATATTGACCCATGACCTGACCACGTACGTGGTGGACTTGAATACGCAGCGGTATTTCGCGGAGTGTGGGGGATCGCCCCGCGGATTTGCCGGCCATGTGCTTGAAATGGAGGGCGCCTCCGCGCGCACCCATCCGTGGCCCGCCGCGCAGGATTTGTTCGACCTGGATATGGACGCCGATGAACTGGCCTGGCGGCAATGCCCAGGGTTGCGCCATACGGCGCAAAACGTCCAACGATCTGTGGAGAGCCGCGCCGCCTGAGAGTGGCCAGAAGCGGCAACACCTCACTGAACCGGCGTCCTCGCCGGTTTTTTTTGCCTGTGGCGGCCGCGCCGCATTTTTGCCCTGAGCCGGGCGCACCGTCCGCCGCACTGGCTAAAATCCCGGGCATGAACACGCCCGCCGAACTTCACGCCCCGCAAGGCGCCGCACTGGTCGACTGCACGCACGCGCGCCATGCCGACCAGATCCTGGCCATCTTCAATGACGCCATTGCCACGTCCACCGCGCTCTACGACTACAAGCCGCGGCCCCGCGAGGCCATGCAGGGGTGGTTCCAGGCCAAGCAGCAGGGCGGCTTTCCGGTCGTGGGACTGGAGAACGAGGCCGGCGAACTGATGGCGTTCGCCAGCTACGGCACGTTCCGCGCGTGGCCCGCCTACAAGTATTCCGTCGAGCACTCGGTGTACGTGGATGCGCGCTTTCGGGGGCGCGGGCTGGGCGAAGCGCTGATGCGCGTGCTGATCGAACGGGCGCGCGCCAATGGGGTGCATGTCCTGATCGGCGGCATCGACGCGTCCAATCAGGGGAGCATCCGGCTGCACGAAAAACTGGGCTTCGTGCACGCCGGCACCATTCGCGAGGCGGGCTTCAAGTTCGGGCGCTGGCTTGACCTGGCGTTCTATCAGCTCACGCTGGACACGCCGGAAAACCCGGTGGACGGCTGATCGGCCGAATCCGCGCAGGGCCCCGCCTTTACTTGGACAGCATCCGCATCGCCTGCTCCAGGCCGGCGACCGTCACGGGATACATGCGGTCCTGCATGATGTCGCGCATCAGCGCGATGGACTGGCGGTACTGCCACGAGGCCGTGGGCTCGGGATTCAGCCAGACCGATTTGGGCCAGGCGTCCAGCAGCCGGCGCATCCATTCAGCGCCGGGCTCCTTGTTGTAGTGCTCGACGGACCCCCCGGGCTGCAGGATTTCGTAGGGGCTCATGGTGGCGTCGCCCACGATGATCAGGCGCCAGTCGGGGTTGTACTTGCGCAGCACGTCCCAGGTGTCGAAGCGTTCGGTCTGGCGGCGGCGGTTGCTTTGCCACAGGCTTTCGTACGGGCAGTTGTGGAAGTAGTACACCTCCAGGTTGCGGAACTCGCTGCGGGCCGCGGAGAACAGTTCTTCGACGCGGCCGATGTGGTCGTCCATGCTGCCGCCCACGTCCAGCAGCATCAGCACCTTGACCGTGTTGTGGCGCTCCGGGACCATGCGCAGGTCCAGGTGGCCGGCATTGCGCGCGGTGCTGGCGATGGTGTCGTCCAGGTCCAATTCCATGTCGGCGCCTTCGCGCGCGAAGCGGCGCAGCCGCCGCAGGGCTACCTTGAAGTTGCGCGTGCCCAGTTCCACCTGGTCGTCGTAGTCCTTGAACTGGCGCATGTCCCAGACCTTGACCGCCGTGCGGTTGCCGGCCGACGCGCCGCCCACGCGGATGCCTTCCGGGTGGTAGCCGCCGTTGCCGAAGGGCGAGGTGCCCCCGGTGCCGATCCATTTGCTGCCGCCCGCGTGGCGTTCCTTCTGCTCGTCCAGGCGCTCTTTGAAGAGCTCCATGAGCTTGTCCCAGCCGTGCTTTTCGATGGCGGCCTTGTCTTCGGGCGACAGGCTTTTTTCGAACTGCTTGATCAGCCAGTCGAGCGGGATCTCCTTGCCCGCCGGCAGCGCGGCCTCGATGCCCCGGTAATAGGCGCCAAACGCCTTGTCATAGCGGTCGTAGAGCGACTCGTCCTTGACCAGCGTGGCGCGCGCAAGAAAGTAGAACTCGTCCAGCGTGGGCGACATCAGGTCCTGGCGCAGGGCATCGACCAGCGTCAGGTATTCCTTGACCGAGACGGGCAGCTTGTGCGCCCTGAGATGGTAGAAGAAGTCGATCAGCATGTGCGGGCCGCCCGTGGATGCCGGATCAGCGGCGCTGGCCGCCGCGCGTCATGGCAGCCAGGCGTTCGAGCAGATGCACGTCCTGCTCGTTCTTGAGCAGCGCGCCGGCCATCATGGGCACTGCCGTGGCGGCGTGGGCGTCGATCTGCGCGGCCGAGACGTCCTCGGCCAGCAAGAGGCGCAGCCAGTCCAGCAATTCGGAGGTGGAGGGCTTTTTCTTCAGGCCGGGCGCATCGCGCAGCGCGAAGAACGTGTCCAGCGCGGCACGCAGCACGTCCTGCTTCAGGTCTGGGTAGTGGACGGCCACGATGTCGCGCATCGTGTCGCGGTCCGGGAAGCGGATGTAGTGGAAAAAGCAGCGGCGCAGGAAGGCGTCGGGCAGGTCTTTTTCGTTGTTGGACGTGATGATGACCAGCGGACGGTGGCGCGCGGCGATGGTCTCGCGCGTTTCGTACACGTGGAACTCCATGCGGTCCAGCTCGCGCAGCAGGTCATTGGGGAATTCGATGTCGGCCTTGTCGATTTCGTCGATCAGCAGCACCACCGGCTCATGCGACTGGAACGCCTGCCACAGCGTGCCCTGCACGATGTAGTTGCGGATGTCGCGGACCTTTTCGTCGCCAAGCTGCGAATCGCGCAGGCGCGACACCGCGTCGTATTCGTACAGGCCCTGGTGCGCCTTGGTGGTGGATTTGATGTGCCATTGCAGCAGCGGCCGTCCCAGCGCGCGGGCGACTTCTTCGGCCAGCATCGTCTTGCCGGTGCCGGGCTCGCCCTTGATCAGGAGCGGGCGTTGCAGGGTCAGGGCGGCGTTGACGGCGAGCTTGAGGTCATCGGTGGCGACGTAGGTGTCGGTGCCATCGAAGCGGACTGGCTTGGCGGATGAGGCGGTCTGGGCTGCGGGCATGGTCTGATGGCTTCTGTGGTTTGATGGGGATCAACACTAACGCAAGGTATTAATCCTGAGCAATTATCGTACAATCAGGCGGTTTTGCTTTGGGTTCCACCCGCAACGTGTTTGCAGAGGGCCTTTTCGTGTGAGCAGGCCCTAGTCCTTAGCCATACCAAGAAGAGTCATTCCAATGAAGTTGCGAACCTCTCTGAAGTACACGGTTTCCGTGTTGGCCACGATGGCATCCTGTGCGATCGCCGGCCAGGCTGTTGCTGCAGACGCAGCGCCGGTCGGTAATGCCCAGAACGCCCGCGACAAGGTCTCCATGTGCATCGGTTGCCATGGCATTCCGGGC
Source organism: Achromobacter sp. MFA1 R4 (assembly GCF_900156745.1). Lineage (NCBI taxonomy): Bacteria > Pseudomonadati > Pseudomonadota > Betaproteobacteria > Burkholderiales > Alcaligenaceae > Achromobacter > Achromobacter sp. MFA1 R4. Next base: position 3,170,923 of record NZ_LT707065.1, read on the forward strand.
TACAAGGCGACGTTTCCCGAGCTGTACCATGTTCCGATGATTGCTGGCCAGAACGCCAAGTACATCGAAACCGCCCTCAACGAGTACAAGAAAGGCGCGCGCAGCCATCCCACGATGGACGCCATTGCCGGCAGCCTGTCCGACCAGGACATCGCCGACCTGGCCGCGTACTACTCGAATCTCAAATAAGGGGGCAACACCATGAATCGCACCATGCTTGCCCTTGCGGGCGCGACCCTGGCCATCTCGGGCGCAGCCGCCCAGGCGCAGGACCTGGCGGCCGGCAAGGCCGTCTTCGAAAAATTCAATTGCGCATCCTGCCACGGCGCCGATGCCAAGACCGCGGTGGATCCCGCGTATCCCACGCTGGCCGGCCAGCATGCCGACTATCTGGCCCATGCCTTGAAGGCCTACAAGCGCGGCGCCTCCGGCAGCGCGGCCACGGCCAATGTGCGCAAGAACCCCATCATGGGCGCCTTCGCCACGCAACTGTCCGACCAGGACATCTCCAACGTGTCGGCCTGGCTGGCATCGCTGCCCAGCGACCTGGGCGTGCGCCGCTAAGGCATACGCAAGGCGTCAGCAGACGACGAGAACCCTCGGAAACGAGGGTTTTTCTTTGCCCGAAGGGCTTTCAGAGACTGGCGCGGCGGCGAATCAGATCGATGTAGGTGTCGCTGTCCAGCGGCGTGCCCAGGCGTTGCGCCTCCCAGACCACCTGCCCCAGGCATTCCATGATTTCATGGGCGGCGTGGTGCGCGTCCGAGCGCGCGGTGAGCTGCTGGTAGGCCTGGCGGATGCCGGGCGGATGGTCGATCGACAACTGTTCCGCGATGGCCAGGTGCATGGACAGGTGCAGGAAAGGATTGGTCCGGCCTTTTTCCACGGCGTATTCGGTGGCCATGGCTTCCGGGCTTTCGAGGTCGGCGTGGTATTCCGGGTGTTCGATGATCCAGTCCAGCGCGATGGCCTCGAGCGGGGTCAGCACCTCGCTGGCGCGATGCTTGCGCCAGGTTTCGATAAAGAATTCGCGGACTTGGTCGCGGGAGGGATTGAACATCGGGAGGGGGCCAAAAGCAGGATGTGGTCGCATTATTTTACCGCCCCATGGGGACCGCCGGTTTCGCCCGCCGCTTTGCGATATAGAATGGGTTGCTATCCGCCATCCGGTGTGCGGTTCGCAGGAGGCGGTACGACCCGCGGAATCGGACGCTGTCCGATTCTGGCGCGTGCAGAAAAACCACCCGGAGCAAATGGAGCATTCATGTCCTACCAACATATCAAGGTTCCCGCCGGCGGCCAGAAAATCACGGTCAACGCCGATTTCTCGCTGAACGTGCCTGACCAGCCCATCGTCCCCTTCATCGAAGGCGATGGCACGGGCGCCGACATCACCCCCGTGATGATCAAGGTCGTCGACGCGGCCGTGCAGAAGGCCTACGGCGGCAAGCGCAAGATCCATTGGATGGAGGTCTACGCCGGCGAAAAGGCCACCAAGGTCTACGGTCCGGACGTGTGGCTGCCCGACGAAACCCTGGAAGTCGTCAAAGACTACGTGGTTTCCATCAAGGGGCCGCTGACCACGCCGGTCGGCGGCGGCATCCGGTCGCTGAACGTGGCCCTGCGCCAGCAACTCGACCTGTACGTGTGCCTGCGTCCGGTGGCGTACTTCAAGGGCGTGCCGTCCCCGGTGCGCGAGCCCGAAAAGACCAACATGGTGATCTTCCGCGAGAACTCGGAAGACATCTATGCCGGCATCGAATACATGGCCGAAAGCGAGCAGGCCAAGGAGCTGATCCAGTTCCTGCAGACCAAGCTCGGCGTCAAGAAGATCCGTTTCCCCAACACCTCGTCCATCGGCATCAAGCCCGTGTCGCGCGAAGGCACCGAGCGCCTGGTGCGCAAGGCCGCCCAGTACGTCATCGACAACGACCGCTCGTCGCTGACGCTGGTGCACAAGGGCAACATCATGAAGTTCACCGAAGGGGGCTTCCGCGACTGGGGCTATGAGCTCCTGCAGAAGGAATTCGGCGCGCAACTGATCGACGGCGGCCCGTGGTGCAAATTCAAGAATCCGAAGACCGGCCGCGAGGTCATCGTCAAGGACGTGATTGCGGACGCCTTCCTGCAGCAGATCCTGCTGCGCCCGGCCGAATACGACGTCATCGCCACCCTGAACCTGAACGGCGACTACATCTCTGACGCGCTGGCCGCGCAGGTGGGGGGCATCGGCATCGCCCCGGGTGCTAACCTGTCCGATTCCGTGGCCATGTTCGAAGCCACCCACGGCACAGCGCCCAAGTACGCCGGCAAGGACTACGTGAACCCCGGTTCCGAGATCCTGTCCGCCGAAATGATGCTGCGCCACATGGGCTGGACCGAAGCCGCCGACCTCATCATCTCCAGCATGGAAAAGTCCATCCAGTCCAAGAAGGTCACGTACGACTTTGCCCGCCTGCTCGAAGGCGCGACGCAGGTGTCGTGCTCGGGCTTTGGCCAGGTGATGATCGAAAACATGTAATCCGCGGCCAGGGCCGTCGCGCGAGGCTGTCCGCCCCGCGCACCGGCCCTGGACCCGCATGTTCCGCAAAACCCGCCCGCCGTCATGGCGGGCGGGTTTTGTCTAACCGACCGGCATGACGCGCGACGCGCGTGCTCAGTTTTTTCCAGGTTGATTGTTGTGCCCCGAATGTATGTAACCCTGGCCGCCTGGCTGGTGCTTCTGATGCCCGCCCTGGCGTTGACCAGTCCGGTGGGCGGCCCCGCCGTGCTGTACCTGAGCGCGCTGATCGCGCTTTTCGCCATCGCCGCGAATGCGGTCAAGCGCTATGAGCCCATGGACTTGCGGGCGCTATGGCCCATGGCGTTGGCGTTGCTGTCGCCCCTTGCCTGTATGCTGATCACGTCCTCGGTGCTGGGCGTGTGGAGCAATTCCGAACTCGAAAAACTGCTGCGCTTTGCGCTGGCGCTGCCCGTGCTGTGGCTGCTGCTGCGCGCGCCGCAACGGCTGCTGCGCCACGTCGAATGGACCCTGCTCGCGGGGGCGCTGGCGGGGTCCGGGCTTCTGATTTTCACGATGATGACCGGCGGCCGCGGGGCGGTGGTCGAGGTTGGCGGACGCTACAACGCCGTGGCCTTTGCCAACATGGTGCTACTGTTCGGCAGCATGACCCTGCTGTCGCTCGGCTGGGGGCCCGGATCGCGATGGCCGCGCCTCGAGACCGGCCTGAAGCTGCTGGCCGCGGCCCTGGCCGTGTGCGCCACATGGATGTCCGAAACTCGCAGCAGCTGGATGCTGCTGCCCATCCTGGGACTGGTGTTCCTGCTGGGCCTGCGCAATTGGCGGCGGCGCCACAAGGTGTACTGCGCGCTGGCCGTGTGCGTGGCGCTGGTGGCCAGCGCGGCCGCCATCTGGAACTACAGCAGCCGCATGCAGGAGATCACCCACGACGTGCAAGGCTTTGCCACGTCGGCCAATCGCGACACCTCGTTCGGCATCCGGCTGCAACTGTGGCATGCCTCGATCCTGATGTTCGAAAAGAGCCCGATCGTCGGCATCGGCCCCAGCAAGTTCCGCGAAGAGCTGCGCGTGCTGCAGGGGCAGGGCATCGTGACGCAGGAGGTCGTGGATGGATTCGGCGAGCCCCACAATGATCTGCTGGCGGCCCTGGCCGGTTACGGCCTGCTGGGCCTGCTGAGCATGCTGACGCTGTACCTGCTGCCGGCGGCCATCTTCTTCCGGCGCCTGGCCAGCGACGACCGGGTGATCCGTGTGGGGGCGCAGATGGGGCTGCTTTTCTGCCTGGGTTATTGCGCCTTCAGCCTGACCGAGATGATGTTCCGCAACATGCGCAGCGTGCCGACCTACGCGCTGATCACGGTGACGCTGATTGCATTGACCACGGCGCGTACGCAACGTGCCGGCCGCCCCGGGCCGTAGGCGGCGCGGGCGCAAGGCCCGCCGTCCGGCTTCCCGACAACGCAAGGCGCGACCCGCCTTGCGTTTTTCTTATTGGCATTGGATTTGAGCTAGATCAAAGTGACTAGTTAATTCTTATCAAAACAACGTTTGAAACGGTATGCTGGCCGACCTTTAGTAAATAAACCGTCATATTTCGCAGTGATTTGTTTCGACTGTGGAATGCAGAAGAGAGTCGATGAGTCGTTCCAGCTTGCGTAGGGAATTGTTGTGGTTCGTGTTTGCCATCGGCGCCGCCGTCCTGGCGCTGGGCGTATGGGACGCCTGGCAGCGCCGCGCCGAGATGGTGGATGACCGCAAGGCGGCGTTGCGCCACGTGCTGGATCTGGCGGCGGGCATCGTGCGCGACGGCAAGCAGCGGGTGCGGGAGGGCGTGCCCCTGACCGAGGCCAAGCGCGATGCCGCGCGCCAGCTGTCGCAGATGCGATATGGCGAGGACGGGTACGTGGGCGCCTTTGGCGACGACTACGCGCTGCTGATCCATCCCGACGCCAAACTGGTAGGCACCAACGTGCGGGGAATCCGGGACGGCGAAGGCCAGCCGCTCTTCGAAAACCTGTATGCGCAGGGCAAGGCGGGCGGGGGCTACGTGCGCTACCTGTTCCCGCGCCCCGGCGCCGACGACGCGCTGCCCAAGATCACCTACGCGGCCTACGACCCGGACTGGGGCTGGCTGATGTTCACGGGCCTGTATGTGGACGACGTCGACGCGGCCTTCTACGGCACGCTCTGGCGGCAGGGCAGCGTGACGCTGGGCCTGCTGGCGCTGGTGCTGGCGGCGGCGCTGCGCTTTTTCAGCACGCACATCCTGCGGCCGCTGGACGAAGCGGTGGCGGTGTGCGAGCGCGTGGCCAACGGCGATCTGTCCAGCGCCATCTCGCGCCATCACCGGGGCGAGATCGGCCAGTTGTTCGACGCGATGGCGCGCATGCAGCAACGCCTGGACACGGCGGTGCGCAGCATCGTGCATTCCACCGCGTCGATCGCGGCCGCTTCCCGCCAGATCGCCGCAGGCAGCATGGACTTGTCCGATCGCACGGAAAAGCAGGCGGCCGCCCTGGAACAGACGGCGGCCAGCGTGGAAGAAATCACCGCGACCGCGCGGCAGAGCGCCGAGCACGTGCGCGAGGTCAGTGCGCTGGCCGGCGAGGCGGCCCGGCTGGCGCAACAGGGCAGCGACGAGACGCAGCACGCCATCGATGCCATGCGCGAGATATCGCGCAGTTCGCAGCGTATCGACGAGATCATCCGGTTGATCGATGAGATCGCATTCCAGACGAATATCCTGGCGCTGAACGCCGCCGTCGAAGCGGCGCGGGCCGGCGAGCAGGGGCGCGGGTTTGCGGTGGTGGCGGGCGAGGTGCGGGCGCTGGCGCAGCGTTCGGCCACGGCGGCCAAGGAGATCAAGACGCTGATCGAAGCGTCGTCCGACTCCGTGACGCGGGGCAGCCAGCGGGTGGAGCAGGCGAGCGCCACGATGGGCAGCGTGCTGGAATCGGCCGCCACCAGCGCGCCGCTGATGCGCGAGATCGCCACGGCGTCCGGCGAACAGAGCGTGGGGATCGAGCAGATCAACCTCACCGTGACGCACCTGGACGGCGCGACCCAGCAGAACGCGGCGCTGGTGCAGGAGTTTGCCGCCTCGGCGGCCACGCTGCACGACCAGGCGGGAGACCTGGCGCGCGCCGTGTCGATCTTCAGGCTGTCTGCAGCCGGCTGACCGGATCCGGCATCCGCTTCATCGCGCGTTGCAGCCGCGAGCCCAGCTCGCGGCTGGCGGGCGTCATGGGCATGCGCAATTCGTCGGCGATGAGGCCCTGCATGGCGAGCGCGCGCTTGATCGGCGCGGGGTTGGGTTCGCTGAACAGCAGGCGGATCAGGGGAACCAGCGGTTCGAACCGTTCCCGCGCGGCGTGGGCCTGGCCATCGCGCGCAAGGTGCATGATCTCGACGAAGCGCTCGGGATACAGATGCGCGGCCGCCGGTATGGCGCCCCGGCCGCCCGCCAGGAAGTGGTCCAGCAGGGCCAGGTCTTCGCCGCACAGCGCATCCAGCCTGCCGCGCGCGTTCAGCGCGGCCAGCACCGACGGGTTGCATTCCTTCACGGCGCCGAAGTTCGGCATCGCGGCCAGCGCCTCCATGGTCTCGACCGTCATGGCGACGCCCGCGCGCTTGGGAATGTTGTAGAGAATGATGGGGCGCTCGGTGGCCCAGGCGATCTGGCGGTAATGCCATGCGATGCCGGCTTGCGAGGGTCCCAGGTAATACGGCGGCGGCACCAGGTAGCCGGCGGGCGCGTACCGGTCCAGCCGGCGCACCGCCGCCGCCACGCCGCGCGTGTCGACGCCGCCCACGCCCAGGACCAGGGGCAGCGCATGCGCGTCGCTGGCAATGGCTTCGATCATGTCGATCTTTTCCGGCGTGCCGACCAGGTTGCCCTCGCCGGTGGAACCGAAGAGGACGAGGCCGGCCATGCCGGCATTGCGGTAGTAGCGGGCCAGCGCCTGCGCGGCGTCCAGGTCCACATGGCCGCCGCGCATCGGCGTCACCATGGGCAGCCAGATGCCCTCGAACACGGGTTTGGCGGGCATGTCCATGGTTCAACGCTCCGTCAGGGCGGCGGCGGGCCGCAGCTGGCCGAATTCCGCCCGGGGCAGGCCGCGCATGACGGCACGCATCAGCGTGTCCAGTTCGTCCCGTTCGCATTGCAATTGGAGCGTGCTACGCGCATGAGCGTGGTCCACGGACAGCAGGTACACGCCGATGCGGTCGCCCAGCTCGCGATGCAGCGCCAGGCGCACATTCAGGGCGTCCAGCGTATCGATGCGCACGGTCAGCGCGACCAGGCTGCATCGGGGCTGCGGCGTGGAGGCTGCCGCGGGGGATTGGGACTTGCGATCATGGCGTAGCGGTCGGGGAATCATGGCGGTCGGGGGCGGGGGCCTTGGCAGGCGACCCGAGGGTCCGGTGGTTGGCGACGATTCCACTATAGGAATCGCGCCGTAAAACCTGCCGATAAAAGCGTGCGCGTCGCGTAAAAAACGCGTCAACGCGCGGGGCCCCTCAGAACGTCTTGGTCACCGACAGCAGGCCTGTCGCGCGGCCCATGTCGCGGCCGCGGGTGTTGGTGTAGACGGCGCGGTCGGCATTGGTGTCCAGATAGGCGAGCGACACCGACAGCCCATCGCCGAAGTCCTTCGTGAGGCCCAGCTTCCAGTCGGTGTAGGAGCCGTTGTCCACGTTGCGCACGATCTGGCGGCCCACGTGGGCATTGACGGTCAGGCCCCAGAGCCCGGTGTCGAAGTTGCCCGACAGGTCGAAATACTGGCTGTACTTGCTGTCGGCAAAGCCGAACAGGTTGGTCAGCGCGATGGAGTACTTGAAGGACATCGGACCATAGCCGATGCCGGCATAGAGTTCGGTCGTGTCGGGGTTGGTGTAGCCGGACGGAAAGTCGCCCGGGTAGTAGTACTGCAGCACACCCAGGTCCACGGGCACGCCCTCGACGAGGTTGCCCTTGTAGCCGCCGTAGAAATCCATTTCCACGGGGGCGGACACGTCGCTGTTGCTGTCGTCCAGCCAGCTGATGCTGGAGTTCCAGTTGCCGATGTAAAACCCGCTGGCGTGCGCGAGATCGAAGCCCCCCTGGATGGCGGGCTGGTTGTTGGTCTGCATGAGGCCGCGATAGCGGTACTGGCTGGCGAGCGTGACGTTGGCCGACAGCGTGTAGCGCGATGCGGTGTCGACGGCCGGCGGGGCGTCGCTGGCGTGGACTGTGGGAACGATGGCAAGCAGCGCCAGCGCGGCGAGGGTGTTGCGGGACATGGAAGCCTCCAGCTGTTGAACGGACCGCAACAATAGGAGGATCGGCATAAAGCGCGAGTCAAGACACGCGCCCTGCGCGTAAATGGCGCGTCAATGTCCGCGTCAATGGCCGGTTCAGAGTTCTCGCCAAAGCAGCGTATCGCGGCCGCGATCAGCCCGCGAAGCGGTAGCCCACCCCGATCTCGGTCAGCAGGAACACCGGCTGCGCGGGGTCGGCTTCGAGCTTCTGGCGCAGGTGGCCCATGTAGATCCGCAGGTAGTGGTTGCTTTCGACATGGGACGGCCCCCAGACCTGCCGCAACAGCTCGCGATGGGTCATGACCTTGCCGCGATGGGCGAGCAGCGCCGCGAGCAGGCGGTACTCCATGGCGGTCAGGTGAACGTGCTGGCCCGCGCGCTCGACGGTGCGCCGCGAGAAGTCCACGCGCACGTCGCCAAACGCGATCTCGGCGGCATTGCCCGCGCCGCCGCGGGCGTGGCGGCGCAGCAGGACGCGCAGGCGCGCCAGCAGCTCGCTCAAGCCGAAGGGCTTGGCCAGATAGTCGTCGGCGCCCGCGTCCAACGCCGCCACCTTGTCCGCCTCGGCGCTGCGCGCCGACAGCACCAGCACCGGCACCTCGGTCCAGCCGCGCAGCTCGCGGATCAGCGTCATGCCGTCTTCGTCGGGCAGCCCCAGGTCCAGCACGATGGCGTCGGGCTGCCGGGTCCCGGCCTCGATCAGGCCGCGTTTGACGGTGTCGGCCTCGTGCACGACGCAACCCTCGCTCTCCAGGGCCTGGCGGACGAACCGGCGGATGTTGGCGTCGTCTTCGATGATCAGGACCACGGGCTGGAAATCGAACATGGAATGGCTCAAGCAGGTTGAATCAGGCGGTTTCGGGTTTGATGTCGGGCGGCGTGCCCAGCGGCAGGCTGAAGACGAACTGCGCGCCGCTGGCTTGCCCCGGCGCGTGCTCCACCCAGATACGGCCGTGATGGGCGGCGACGATGGCTTCGCACACGGCCAGTCCCAGTCCGACGCCGGGCGTGGCGGATTCGCGTTCTCCGCGGGTGAATTTCTCGAAGATGCGGCGCTCGGCGCCCGGCGCGACGCCGGGGCCGTTGTCGGCGATGGCGACGTGCATCTCGGCTTCGTGGACCGACGCGTGGATGCGCAGGGTGCTGCCGGCGGGGGTGTATTTGGCCGCGTTCTCCAGCAGATTGCACAGCACGCGCTCGATCAGGACGCCGTCGCACTCCACCAGCGGCAGTGCCGACAGGGTGTCGACCTCGATCCGGTGGCCCGCCAGCGGTTCGCGCATGGCGGCCAGCGCGGCGCCGACCAGTTCTTCGATGGACTGCCATTCCAGGCGCAGCGGCGCGTCGCGGCTTTGCAGCCGCGCCATGTCCAGCAGGTTGGCCACCAGCGCGTGCATGCGCTGGGCCTGGTCGCGCATGGCGCGCACCGTGTCCAGCACGCCCGCGGGCAGTTCGGCTTGCTGGCGCATCAGCGTATCGGTCATGCCCACCAGGCTGGTCAGCGGCGTGCGCAGGTCGTGCGACACCGCGGCCAGCAGCGAATTGCGCAGTTTTTCGGACTCCATGCTGACCAGGGCCTGCTGCGCCACCTCGACGTAGTGCAGGCGTTCGAGCGCGATGGCGATGAGGGTGGCGTAGGCCTCGATCTGCCGGCGCGTGTCGGGGTGCGTATAGAGGCTGCGGCGCGGCGCGGCCAGCACCAGCACGCCCCGTGTGCGCATGGGCGCCTTGAGCGGCATGTACAGCAGGTCGGTGTTGGACAGCGTGGTGGTGCCCGCGCCCGCCGGCTGGCCGTGGTCGTGGACCCACTGCGCCAGCGCGGACGCCGGCGCCGGCATCTCGCCATCGACGGGCGGCGCCAGCCGCAGGCGGTCGTCCAGGCCCAGGATGTAGAGCGCGCAGCGCGAGCCGAACGTGGCATGCACGAAGGAGCCGGCCAGCGCCACGATCTGCTCGGGCAGCAGGGCGGACGAGAGTTCGCGCGCAAATTCGTACAGGCTGCGCGCATCGGCCTCGCGCTTGACCGAGGCCTGCGCCTGCAGCCGCAGGCCGGCGGTAAGCTGGCCGATCAGCAGCCCCACGCCCAGCAGCACGGCGAAGGTCAGCAGGTATTGCACGTCGGACACGGCGAATGACGACAGGGGCTGCACGAAGAAAAAGTCGAACAGGCCCACGCTGACGACGGAGGCAAGCGCGGCCGGCCCCCGGCCATGGCGCAGCGCGACCGCCACCACCGCCAGCAGAAAGAGCATGACGATGTTCGTCTGGTGCAGGGCCGGAAACGCCAGTGCGGACAGGGCCGTGGCCGCGACGCAATAGCTGAGCGCCCAGGCATAGCCCGCCAGCGGACGCGTCCCGCGCTCGTCGTCGGCCGGCCCGGCGCGGCGGCCGCCTGCGAGCGGATCGCGGCCGGCGGGCGCACGCGCGGGAATGGGGGGCGCGCCCAGCCGGATGATGTCGATTTCCGGGCAGCCCGCGGCCAGCATGTCGGCAAAGCTGTGGCGCCGCCACAGCCAGCCGGGGGACATGACGGCGGTCAGCAACGCCGACAGCGACGGCCGCAGGCGCTGCAGCCCGCCCGCGCGCGTGCGGCCGACGATCGCTTTGGTGATGTTGTGGCGGCGGACATAGCGGACCACCGCGTCGACCATGTCGCCGCCGGCCAGCGTCTCGGAGCGCGCGCCCAGGGAATCGGCCAGCGCCAGGCTGTGCTGCAGCCGCTCGATTTCGGCCGGCGCGGGCGGCGCGGCGCGTGGCGTGTCGATGGTGACGACGTGCAGATCGCAATCGAGCTGCTGGCTCATGCGATGGGCGCTGCGGATCACGTATTCGGCGTCGGCGTCTGGCCCGATGCAGGCCACGATGGCCTCGCGCGTGCGCCACACCGGCTCGATGGCGCGGTCGCGGCGGTAGGCCTGCACGTCATCGTCCACGTGTTCGGCCGTGCGCCGCAGCGCCAGTTCGCGCAGCGCGATCAGGTTGCCCTTGCGGAAGAAATTGCTGGCGGCGTGGCGGGCCTGTTCGGGCAGGTAGACCTTGCCTTCCTTCAGGCGGCGCAGCAGTTCATCGGCCGACAGGTCGACCAGCATGACCTCGTCGGCCGCGTCGAACACGTCGTCGGGCACGGTTTCCCAGACCCGGACGCCGGTAATGCTGCCGACGGCTTCGTTCAGGCTGTCCAGGTGCTGCACATTCAGCGTCGTCCAGACGTCGATCCCGGCCGCGAGCAGTTCCTGGATGTCCTGCCAGCGCTTGGCGTGGCGCGAGCCCGGCGCATTGGAGTGGGCCAGTTCGTCCACCAGCACGAGGGCGGGGCGGCGCCGCAGGGCGCCGTCCAGGTCGAATTCCTTGAGCACGTGGCCCCGGTAGGCCACGTCCTTGAGCGGCAGGACCGGCAGGCCTTCCAGCAGCGTCGCGGTCTCGCGGCGGCCGTGCGTTTCAACGATGCCGGCCAGCACGTCCACGCCCTGCGCGGCCTGGGCGCGCGCGGCCGCCAGCATGGCGTAGGTCTTGCCCACCCCGGCCGACGCCCCGAAGTACACGCGCAGCTTGCCGCGCACGGCCTGCCGCTCGGCGGCGTCCAGGGTTTTCAAGAGCGCGTCCGGGTCGGGACGCTCGTCAGCAATGTCAGCCATGAACGCGCAGGTGAGGGGAGGGAACGGCTGGCAATACTATACGCCGCGTCATTGTCGTGCCGCGCGCTGCTTGTCCAGCGCCAGATTCAGCGTCAGCACGTTGACCGAGGGTTCGCCCAGCACGCTCAGCGCGGGCTTGGCCGTGTGGGCCTGGATCAGCGCGTCGACCTCGGCGCGCGGCAGGCCCCGGACGCGCGCCACGCGGGCGGCCTGGTAGGCCGCGGCGGCGGGGCTGATGTGGGGATCCAGTCCGCTGCCGGACGCGGTGACGAGGTCGACCGGGACCGGCGCGGCATTGTCCGGGTCGACCGCCTTCAGGGCGTCGACCCGCGCCCGGATGGCCTCGGCCAGCGCCGGATTGCTCGGGCCGAGATTGGAGCCGCCCGAGGCCGCAGCGTTGTACGGCATGGGGGCGGTGGCCGACGGGCGGCCCCAGAAGTACTGCGGCGAGGTGAATGACTGGCCGATCCATTCCGAGCCGACGACCTTGCCGTCCCGCTCGATGAGCGAGCCGCCCGCCTGGTGCGGAAAGACGGCGGAGGCGATGCCCGTGGTGAGCAAGGGGTAGGCCAGGCCTGTGACGAGCGAGAGCGCGGCAAAGATGGTCAGGGCGGGGCGCAGGATGCCGCCCTGGCGCGGCGTGGGGGTAGTGGCGTTCATGACGATTTCCTTTTGGTGGCGGCGGGCGTTACGCCCAGCCCAGCGCGGCCAGCACCATGTCGACCAGCTTGATGCCGGCGAAGGGCACGAGCAGTCCGCCCAGGCCATAGATGAGGAGGTTGCGGCGCAGCAGCACCGATGCGCCCAGCGGGCGGTAGCGCACGCCCTTGAGCGCCAGCGGGATCAGCACCACGATGATGAGCGCGTTGAAGATTACGGCCGACAGAATGGCCGAGGACGGCGTCGCCAGGCCCATGATGTTGAGCACGCCAAGCTGCGGGTAGACCGTGGCGAAGGCGGCCGGGATGATGGCGAAGTACTTGGCCACGTCGTTGGCCACGCTGAACGTGGTCAGCGCGCCGCGCGTCATCAGCATCTGCTTGCCGATCTCGACGATCTCGATGAGCTTCGTGGGATTGGAGTCCAGGTCCACCATGTTGCCCGCTTCCTTGGCGGCCTGGGTGCCCGAGTTCATCGCGACGGCCACGTCGGCCTGCGCCAGCGCGGGCGCGTCGTTGGTGCCGTCGCCCGTCATCGCCACCAGCCGGCCTTCCGCCTGGTAGTTGCGGATGAGCTTGAGCTTGGCCTCGGGCGTGGCTTCGGCCAGGAAGTCGTCGACGCCGGCTTCAGCCGCGATGGACGCGGCGGTCAGCTTGTTGTCGCCGGTGATCATCACGGTCTTGATGCCCATGCGGCGCAGTTCGGCAAAGCGCGACTGGATGCCGGGCTTGACGATGTCCTTGAGCTCGACCACGCCCAGCGCGCGGTTGCCGTCGCTGACCATGAGCGGCGTGCTGCCGCGTCGCGCCACGTCTTCGGCCAGGCGCAGCGCCTCGTCGGGCACCGTGGCGTCCTGCGCGGCGAGCCAGGCCTGGATCGCGTCGACCGCGCCTTTGCGGATCCTGCGCTCGCCGTGGTCGACGCCGCTCATGCGGGACTGCGCGGTGAACGGCACGAATTCCAGGCCGGTCAGGGTCGGCGCGGGCGCCTGGATGCTCTTGTCCGCCAGCGCCACGATGCTGCGGCCTTCGGGCGTCTCGTCGGCCAGCGAGGCCAGGCGTGCGGCCTGCGCAAGCTCCAGCGGCGACACGCCGGGCGCGGGCAGGAAGGTCGACGCCTGTCGGTTGCCGAAGGTGATGGTGCCGGTCTTGTCCAGCAGCAGCACGTCGACGTCGCCGGCGGCTTCGACCGCGCGGCCGGACGTGGCGATCACGTTGGCGCTCATCATGCGGCTCATGCCGGCCACGCCGATGGCCGACAGGAGGCCGCCGATGGTGGTGGGGATCAGGCAGACCAGCAGCGCCACCAGCACGGTCACGGTGACCACGGCGCCGCCGCCCGCCGCGGAAACCGCGTAAAGCGAGAACGGCATCAGGGTGACGACGACCAGCAGGAACACCACCGTCAGGCCCACCAGCAGGATGGTCAGCGCCAGTTCGTTGGGCGTCTTCTGGCGCTTGGCGCCCTCGACCATCGAGATCATGCGGTCCAGGAAGCTTTCGCCGGGATCGGCCGCGATGCGCACGAAGATCCAGTCGGACAGCACCCGCGTGCCGCCGGTGACGGACGAGAAGTCGCCACCGGATTCGCGGATGACGGGCGCCGATTCGCCGGTGATGGCGCTTTCGTCCACCGAGGCCACGCCCGCGATCACCTGCCCATCGCCCGGCACGGTGTCGCCGGCTTCGACCAGCACGACGTCGCCGCGGCGCAGCAGGCCCGAGGGCTGGCGGGTGGCCTGCGCACGCCATTGCGCGGGATCCGCGTCATGCACGTCCGCGTCGCGAAAGCCTTTGAGCAGGCGCGCGTCGATGGTGGTGCGCAGGCCGCGCAGCGTGGCCGCCTGCTGTTTGCCGCGGCCTTCGGCCAGCGCTTCGGCGAAGTTGGCGAACAGCACGGTGAACCACAGCCACACGGTGATGCCCAGGATGAATCCCGCGGGCGCCTCGGCCTGGCCGCGCAGCGCCATGATCCACAGCACGGTGGTGAGCAGGCTGCCCACATAGACCACGAACATCACGGGGTTCTTGAGCTGGGCGGCCGGCGACAGCTTGCGCAGGCTGTCGACCAGGGCGGGCCCGACCAGCGCCCGCGACCACATTCCGAAGGGACGGGCCGCGTTAGGCGGGGCCGCGTCAGGTCGGGCGGCGTGAGGCCGGGCCGTGTCGGGCCGGACCTTTTGGGCGGCGGCGCCGCCCGTGCCGGTAGTTTGCATTTCAATCTTGGCCATGTTCTTTCCTAGCCTGTTGCATCAGGGTTGCAGGTGTTCCGCGACCGGGCCCAGGGCCAGCGCGGGCACATAGGTGAGCGCGCCGACCAGCAGCACGGCGCCGATCAGGAGCGTCACGAAAAGCGGGCCCGTGGTCGGCATGCTGCCGGGGCCGGCGGGCAAGCGGCGCTTGGCGGCCAGGGAGCCGGCCATGGCCAGCACGGCCACGATCACGGCGAACCGGCCGAACCACATCGCGATGCCCAGCAGCACGTTGTAGAACGGGGTGTTGGCCGACAGTCCGGCAAAGGCGCTGCCGTTGTTGTTAGCCGCCGACGAGAGCCCGTAGAGGATTTCCGAGAAGCCGTGGATGCCGGGGTTCAGCACGCCGGCCTGGCCGGCCGACAGGGAGACGGCCAGGGCCGTCCCGCCCAGCACCAGCACCGGCGTGGCCAGGATGACGATGGAAACCATCTTCATGTCGAAGGCCTCGATCTTCTTGCCCAGGTATTCCGGCGTGCGTCCGATCATCAACCCGGCGATGAAGACGCCCAGGATCGCAAAGGCCAGCATGCCGTACAGGCCCGAGCCGACGCCGCCGTACACCACCTCGCCCAACTGCATCAGCAGCATGGGGGACAGCCCGCCCATCGCCGTCAGCGAGTCGTGCATGCCGTTCACCGCGCCGCAGGAGGCCGCGGTGGTGATCGTGGCAAACAACGAGGTCGCGCCGATGCCGAAGCGGGTTTCCTTGCCTTCCATGTTGCCGCCGGGCGTGGTGACGCCGGCCTGGACGGCCATGGGATTGGCCTGCTGCTCGAACCACGCGGTGGACAGGGCGAATGCCACGAACAGCGCCGTCATCGCCGCCAGGACCGCGATCCCCTGGCGCCGGCTGCCCACCATTTCGCCGAACGTAAAGCACAGCGCGGCGGGTATCGACAGAATGGCCAGCATCTGCAGGAAGTTGGACAGGGGCGTGGGATTTTCGAACGGGTGCGCCGAATTGGCGTTGAAGAAGCCGCCGCCGTTGGTGCCCAGCATCTTGATCGCTTCCTGCGACGCGACCGGTCCCATGGCGATCAGTTGCGTATTGGCCGTGACCGGGTCGGTGACCGCTTTGCCGGCCGCATCCAGGACCGGCTGGCCCTGCGCGTCCAGGCGCGGCGCGTCGTAGCGCACGGCTTCGACCGTCTGGACCTCCTGGTACGGGCTGACGTTCTGGATCACGCCCTGGCTGACCAGCGCCAGCGCCAGCACGAGCGAGAGCGGCAGCAGCACGTAGAGCGTGCAGCGGACCATGTCGGTCCAGAAGTTGCCCACCGTGGCGGAACAGTGCCGGGCGAGCCCGCGGATCAGCGCGAACAGCACGGTGATGCCGGTCGCGGCCGACACGAAGTTCTGCACCGTGAGCGCCAGCATCTGGGTCAGGTAGCTCATGGTCGACTCGCCGCCATAGCCCTGCCAGTTGGTGTTGGTGACGAAGCTGATCGCCGTGTTCAGCGCGGAGTCCGGCGTCACGGCGCCCATGGCGGCGGGATTCAGCGGCAGGACACCCTGCAGGCGCTGCAGCGCGTAGACGGCCGCGACGCCGATGATATTGAAGGCCAGCACGGCCAGGGCGTAGCGCTTCCATCCCATTTCGGCCTGGGGATCGACGCCCGCCAGCCGGTAGATGCCGCGCTCGATCGGCCGGCCCCAGGCGGTCAGGCGGGAGCGGCCATCTTCCATGGCGATGCGGATGTAGCGCCCGAGCAGGGGCGCGATCGCAAGCAGGACCGCAAGGTACAGGCCCAGCAGCCCGAGGTATTCGGGAGTCATCAGAATTTCTCCGGTTTGAACAGCGCGACCAGCAGGTACACAAAGAGGAACGCGGCCGTCAGGCCGCTCAACCAATAGAGACCATTCATGGCTGGGCTCCGGTGGACAAGGCGGCGCAGAAGCGCAGCAGCCCCCAGGTCAGCCCGGCCATCGCGGCGAAGAGGGCGATATAGATGAGATCCACGTTTTTCTCCCCGGGAGGCGTGCTCCCTTCGAATGACAGCCTGCGCGGCAAGGGTGGATGCGCGCCGGGCAGGCGAAGTAACCCGTCAGCAGACGGCGGCCAGCAGTCAGCGGTCGCCAATCAGGACACGGGCAGGTTACGGAGCGGGGGATAAAAACGGGGTATAGCTTCGGAGGCGGGGTGTAAACAGGATATAAATAGGGCCCGCGGACGGCGCGGTGCGCCGTGCCCGGATTCGGGCATCGGGCGCGGCACCGGCTTGTGGCGCGCCGCCATCGGGCATGCTCACTAACTGAGCAACGCTCAAGATCTAGGCCGAAAGCCGGGGGAAAATCCGGGAAAAATCCCAATATTTAGTACGGGAGGCCGAAATTGCACTTATATGGTGCAGGGAATATGTAAATGAATGCTCCGTCTTAGGGCATTCCCCTAGTGTGACATTCCCGCATCTGGTGCAGAATCTCTTCCCATGCAGGTGAGGAGACAAAGCCCTGCATGGGCAAATACCGGCGGCACCGGTACATAAAAAAAGTAAAGCAGTACTCAAAAAAAGCAAACGCACAACGGCTGGCACCAGGAAGTGCCAGCCGTTGTCGCATAAAAAGCCGGCATTTCTCGATTCAGGGCTTTTCAAGCGCTGCGTTTCGCGATATTCAGATGGGATCTGCTCATCCAAGCTATGCCGCAAACGCGCCTGACTCCAACCCCGACATCCGTCACGCCCTATTGGCGCCGCAACCGGCGGCTGATCCTGCTGCTGCTTATCGCCTGGGCGGCGCTGACCTTCGTTCCTTCCTATCTTGCGCGCAGCCTGAGCTTCGATTTCATCGGCTGGCCCTTCGCCTTCTGGATGGCCGCCTATGGCGCCCCGCTGGCCTACCTGATCATCATCGCCGTCTACGCCCGGGTCATGAATCGCGCCGATGAGCGCGCCGAAGAAGCCGGGGAGCCGCGCTGATGCCGTTTTTCAGCGGAGACACGCCGCACCAGTTCCGCATCCGCCTGCGGCGCATCTATGTGCTGTACACGGCGGGCTTCGCGCTGATGATCCTGCTGATGGCGCTGGCCGAGATCCTGGGCATGCCGCGCAATTGGATCGGATATGTGTTCCTGCTGGTCACCGTCAGCCTGTACGCCGGCATCGGCATCGTCTGCCGCACCTCCGACCAGGTGGAGTATTACGTGGCGGGGCGCCGGGTGCCTGCCATCTACAACGGCATGGCCACGGCCGCGGACTGGATGTCGGTGGCGTCCTTCATCGGGGTTGCGGGCACCCTCTACCTGACCGGCTACGGCGGACTGGCCTACATCATGGGCTGGACCGGCGGCTACGTGCTGGTGGCCATGCTGCTGGCGCCCTACCTGCGGCGCTTCGGCCAATACACCCTTCCCGATTTCATGGGCGCGCGCTACGGCGGCAACCTGCCGCGCCTGGCCGGGGTCGCCTGCGCCATCCTTTGTTCGTTCACCTACCTGGTCGCCCAGATCTACGGCGTGGGCATCATCACCACGCGCATGACCGGCATTTCCTTCGAGCTGGGCATCTTCGTGGCGCTGGGGGGCATGCTGGTCTGCTCGTTCCTGGGCGGCATGCGCGCGGTCACCTGGACGCAGGTCGGGCAGTACATCATCCTGGTCATCGCCTATCTGGTGCCGGTGATCTGGCTGTCGGTCAAGCACACCAACATGCCGCTGCCGCAACTGTCGGGCGGCGCGGTGCTGCAGCAGGTCACCGAGAAAGAGGTCTACCTGCGCAACGACCCGTCCGAGATCGAGGTGCGCCGGATCTGGCAGGAGCGCGCCGATCAGATGTCGCGCCGCCTGGAGGCGCTGCCCGACTCCTGGACGCTGGAAAAGGACAAGCTGCGCAGCCGGCTGGCGCAGTTGAACGCCGGCGACGCGCCCATGGTCGAGATCCGGTCGGCCGAGCGCGAGCTGGCCGCCTACCCGCCCACGATCGAGGACGCGCGCGTCACCTGGTCGCAGGCCAAGGCGACCTTCGAGGCCCGCGCCGCGCCGCCCACGCCGCACGCCGAACCTTTCCCGGCGGAGGATCCCCAAGAGCGCAGCAACACGCGCATCAATTTCCTGGCGATGGTGCTGTGCCTGATGCTGGGCACCGCGGGCATGCCGCACATCCTGATGCGGTCCTATACGACGCCGTCCGTGATCGAGGCCCGCAAGTCGGTGTGCTGGTCGCTGCTCTTTATCCTGCTGCTGTATTTCATGGCGCCCGCGCTGGCGCTGCTGGTGAAATTCGAGATCTACACCCAGGTCGTGGGATCGAATTTCCTCAGCCTGCCGAACTGGGTGCATGCCTGGAGCGCGGTCGACACGAACCTGCTCGACGTCTCCGACATCAACCGCGACGGCGTCGTGCAGCTCAGCGAGATCAGCATGGGGGCGGACGTGGTGGTGCTGGCCATGCCCGAGATCGGCGGCCTGCCCTATGTGATTTCGGGGCTGGTGGCGGCGGGTGGGCTGGCCGCGGCGCTGTCCACGGCCGACGGGCTGCTGCTGACCCTGTCCAACTCCCTGTCGCACGACATGTGGTATCGCGTCGTCTCGCCCCGCATGTCGGCCGCGCGCCGGGTGATGGTGTCCAAGATCCTGCTGCTGGTGGTGGCCTTCGGCGCGGCGTGGGTGGCGGCGCGCAAGCCCGCGGACATCCTGTTCATGGTCTCGGCGGCATTCTCGTTCGCGGCCTCGTCGTTCTTTCCGGCGCTGGTCATGGGCGTCTTCTGGCGGCGCGCCAACAAGTGGGGCGCCACGCTGGGCATGGCGGCCGGCCTGGCGGTGACGTTTGCCTACATGACGCACACGCATCCGTGGCTGCGGGAATCGGTGCTTGGCATTGCGCGCACGCAGCCGGTGGACCTGTGGTGGGGCATCCAGCCCATCGCGGCGGGCGTCTTCGGCGCGCCGGTGGCGTTCCTGACGATCGTGGTGGTGTCGCTGCTGACGCCGCCGCCCGACCGGGCGACGCTGGCGCTGGTGGACTACCTGCGCAATCCGGGCCCGGGCAACCCGCCTCCCAAGAGTCAGTAGGGGGCGGGGCAGGCGGCCGGACCGTGGTTGCTCGGATCGGCGCACGAGGCCCAGGCGGCGTCGGGCATGGCCTGCAACAGGGTCAGCACCTGGCCGGGGGCCCAGAGCCACTGCACCCGGCCCGGATGGCGGCCCGCGGCCGCCCAGACGCGCTGGCGTGCGTCGGCGCTCATGTCGAATCGCCCGCCGTCGCCGCTGTTGCCGCTGGCCAGCACGGAGGACGGATCGCGCCTGGCGTCGTAGACGTCGGCGCCGGGGCGCCGCTGCACGATGGCCCAGTTGTAGTGGTAGGACCCCAGGGCGGGGGGCTGCCAGGCCGGTCCCGGCAACACCAGCACCCGGTGTTCGGTCTGCACGTCGCGGTACGGCAGTGCGGACGTCACGACTTTTCCGTCCGCGCCTTCGCGGACCGGACGCAGGTAGCGCTGCACGGGCTGGCCCGTGGCGTCATGGACGATGACCTCGCTCGCGTCGCCGTTTTCCGGCGCATGGCGGATGGTGCGCAGGAGGCGGCCGGACGCGTCATGCACATAGCTTGCCACTGGCCGCGATGTGCCCTTGCAGTCGCCGTCGGCCAGTTGCGCCAGCCAGCCGTTGTCGTCATAGCGCAGGCATTGGCGGACGGCGGGATTTGCGCGGCCGTCCCAGGTGCGCGAGCGCAATTCGTAGCCGGTCAGCCGGCCGGACGGGTCATAACGAAAGCGCGTTTCGTTGTCCGGCGGCGGCAGGGCCGTGCCGGGCGAGGCGCGCGCCTCGTCCACGCGACGCGGACTGTATTGGGCGATGCCGCAAAGATGCCGGATGCCGTCGGCGCCGCGCTCGAAGCGCAGCACCGTGACGCCGATGCGGGCGCCGGGGTCGGCGGCGTAGACGGACCAGTCCACGCTTTCGGCCCAGATCACGGGCGTGGCGCGCGGCCCGGGCTGCTCCTGCACCTCCACCTGCACCGGCGGCAGCCAGGTCCGGATGCGGGAGCCGTCCAGGCCCAGCAGGGTGTTCGTGTCGTCCAGCCGGATATCCGCGACGATCGTCTGGCGGTCGCCGGCGGCCATTGGCGCGCACAGCGCCCAGCTCAGGCCCGGGAGCGCGGACAGCGCGGCCAGCGTGGCCGCGGTAAGCAGGCGCAAGGCTGGATCAGTGCGCGGCATTGTGCAGCCAGGTGACCAGGCCCCACAGCTCGGCGCTGACGCCGCCCAGCCGCAGGGCCCCTTCGCGGGACTCCATCAGCAGGAAGGGGTAGGCCTTGCGTTCGAACGTGCCCGCGGGCGGCAGCCGGTACGGGGTGAACTCGCCGGATGACAGCAGGTAGGTGTTGGTCATGTCGCCCACGTCCACGTGCAGGTACCAGACGGTCAGGTCCGTGCTGGCGAGCGTGTCGTCCGTTTCGGGATAGCGGCCGCCCTGGCCGGCGGGGATGCCGCTCTCTAGCACGCCCATGAAGACCGGACGCGGTCCGTAGTGCGACCGATACGCGCCGTCGCCGGTCTGGCGGGCGAAGGCCCCGCGGATGAAACCCGCCCCGCGCGAACCGGGCACCACGGACCGCTCGAACAGGGCGTCCAGTTGCGCGTCGGTCAGGGGGCCGCGGGTGGCCGCCAGCCGGTCCATGTCCTGCGTGAAGACACTCAGCCAGGCGCGATAGCGTTTGAGTTCGGCGGCGCGGTCGAATTCCTGGGCCATGGCGTTGCCCGCCAGCAGCCAGGCCAGGAACAGGCAAGCCGTCAGCACACGCCGCAGGAAGCCCGGCGCCCGCAGGCACTGCGCGAGGATCGCCGCGCCCGCCATCAATGCGAAACGGACTTGGAGAAGACGTTCATCACCACCACGCCGGCGATGATGAGGCCGATGCCGATGAGCGCGGGCGTATCCAGGTGCTGCTTGAACAGCACCGCGCCCACGATGGAAATCAGCACGATGCCGACGCCGGACCAGATGGCGTAGGCAATGCCCACGGGAATCTCGCGCAGCGTCAGCGACAGGAAATAGAAGGAGATGAGGTAGCCGAAGACGGTGATCACCGAGGGCACGAGGCGCGTGAAGCCCTCGGAGCCCTTGAGCGCGCTGGTGGCGAAGATCTCGGCGACGATCGCCACGGCAAGGTACAGCCACTTCATTTGCGCGGTCCCTCGGACTGCCGCAGCAGCACCAGCAGGGCGCCGCCGCCGCCTTCGCGTTCGGGCGCCTCGGAGAACGCCATCACCTCGGCTTTCTGGACCAGCCAGGTGCGCGCCTTGTCCTTGAGCACCGGCTCCAGGCCTTCGGAGTTGTAGCCCTTGCCGTGCACGATGCGCACGCAGCGGATGCCATGTTCCTGGCATTCGTCCAGGAACGACAGCAGGGCATGGCGGGCCTGTTCGACCCGCAGCCCGTGCAGGTCCAGCTCCGCGCCCGCGCGCCACTGGCCGCGGCGCAGGTTGCGCGCGGTGTCGGGCGCGACATCGCTGCGCACGAAGGCCGTGCCGCCTTCCGACAGCAGGTGCGTGATCTCGCCGCCATCGGACACGCCCGCATCGGCCCGATTGGGCGTTTCGCCCAGCGCATTGGCGCGGCGCAAGGCGGGCGCGGGCTCCGCGACGGGCTTGTGCGCGACGCGAGCCGCGTGACGGATCGGCGTGACGGACTTCATCGAGCGCTTGAACGCCGCCAGATCGTCCTCGGGGGGCGATTCCTTCGGGGCCTTAGCCACCACCGCCCGCGCCGGGGCGAGGGCGGCGCGCTCGCGCTCGTCCTGCAGTTCCTTCTTCAGGCGTTTCAGGTCGGCCAGGCCGACCTTACTGCCCCGCATTCTCCAACCACCGCTGAGCATCCAGGGCGGCCATGCAGCCGGTGCCGGCGCTGGTGATGGCCTGGCGGTAGACGTGGTCCTGCACGTCGCCGGCGGCGAACACGCCGGGCACCGAGGTCATGGTGGCCATGCCGGACAGGCCGCTCTTGGTGACGATGTAGCCGTCCTTCATCTCGAGCTGGCCCTGGAAGATTTCCGTGTTGGGCTGGTGGCCGATGGCGATGAACGCGCCCGTGACGGCCATGTCTTCGGTGGCGCCAGTGTCCACGTGACGGACACGCACGCCAGTCACGCCGCTGTCGTCGCCCAGCACTTCTTCCAGCGTGTGGAACAGCTTGAGTTCCATGTTGCCGTTTTCGACCTTGCTCATGAGCTTGTCGACCAGGATGGGTTCGGCGCGGAACTTGTCGCGGCGGTGGATCAGGGTGACCTTGCGGCAGATGTTGGACAGGTAGAGGGCTTCCTCGACGGCCGTATTGCCGCCGCCGACCACCACCACGTCCTGGTTACGGTAGAAAAAGCCGTCGCAGGTGGCGCAGCCCGACACGCCGCGGCCCATGAAGGACTGCTCGGACGGCAGGCCCAGGTACTTGGCCGAGGCGCCCGTCGCGATGATCAGCGCGTCGCAGGTGTAGATCTTGCCGGTGTCGCCGGTCAGGGTGAAGGGGCGCTTGGAGAGGTCGACCTTGGCGATGTGGTCGAACAGCATTTCCGTGTTGAAGCGTTCGGCGTGCTTCTGGAAGCGCTGCATCAGGTCCGGACCCTGCACGCCGTCCGCGTCGGCCGGCCAGTTGTCGACGTCGGTGGTGGTCATGAGCTGGCCGCCTTGGGCCAGACCTGTAACAAGAACAGGGTTCAAATTGGCGCGTGCCGCATAGACGGCCGCCGTGTAACCGGCGGGGCCGGAACCGAGTATCAAAACTTTAGCGTGCGTAGGCGTGGACATGGGCGGGTATCTTTAGGGTAACGCCCAATTATAATGAGCCGCATGCCGCGTATCTCCACTGCTTCTCCGCGCGCCTCGCGCAACACCCGCAACGGACCCTCGCCGCTGCAAACGCGCATTTCCGCGTTGCTGCGCGAAGCCCGCTGGATCCTGTTTGCCGCCCTGGCGGCCTGGCTTACCCTGGTGCTCGCCACCTGGAGCGCGTCCGACCCCGGTTGGTCGCACTCGGTGCCGGGCGACGTGGTGCGCAACCAGGGCGGCCGGCTGGGCGCCTATCTGGCGGACATCCTCCTTTATTTGTTCGGTTTTTCGGCCTGGTGGTGGGTCGTCCTGCTGCTGCACCGCGTGCGCGCCGGCTACCGCCGTCTGGCGGCGCAGTTGCGCGTGGCCAACAGCAAGCAGCCCGAAGTGCTGCCGCGCGTCCACTGGGAAGAAGGCATCGGCTTTTTCCTGCTGATGGTCGGATCGCTGGGCATGGAAGCCCTGCGGCTGGCCAGCCGCGGCACCCATCTGCCCGGCGCATCCGAAACCGCCAGCGGCGCGGGCGGGGTCATCGGACAGATGCTGTCCGACCTGATCGGCAACAGCATCGGCTTCACGGGCGCGACGCTGGCGTTCCTGGTCATGCTCGCGATCGGACTCAGTCTGTTTTTCTCGTTCTCCTGGCTCGCGGTCGCCGAGCGCGTGGGGGCCTGGCTGGAAGGCCTGGTCCGCAAGGTGCGCAATTCCTATACCGCCCGCCAGGACCGCAAGGTCGGCGAAGTCGCCAAGACCGTGCGCAATGAGCAGGTCGTCGCCAAGCAGGAAAAGCTGGTGCACGAGCAGCCGGTCCGCATCGAGCCGGCCATCACCGTGGTGCCCAAGTCCGAGCGCGTCGAAAAGGAAAAGCAGCAGTCGCTGTTTTTCGCGCCCGCGCCTGGCGCCGAAGGCGACCTGCCGGCCATCAGCCTGCTGGATCCGCCCCTGAACAACCAGGAAACCGTCTCGGCCGAGACCATCGAGTTCACCTCGCGCCTGATCGAAAAGAAGCTCGCCGACTTCGGCGTTTCGGTCACCGTGGTGGCCGCGCAGGCCGGCCCGGTCATCACCCGCTACGAAATCGAGCCGGCCACCGGCGTCAAGGGCAGCCAGATCGTCAACCTGGCCAAGGACCTGGCGCGCGCGCTCAGCCTGGTCAGCATCCGGGTCGTGGAAACCATTCCGGGCAAGAACCTGATGGGCCTGGAATTGCCCAATCCGCGCCGCCAGATGGTGCGTCTGTCCGAAATCCTGGGCTCGCAGACCTACCATGCCAGCCATTCGGTGGTGACCATGGCGCTGGGCAAGGACATCGCCGGCAATCCGGTGGTCGCCGACCTGGCCAAGATGCCTCACCTGCTGGTGGCGGGCACCACCGGTTCGGGCAAGTCCGTCGGGATCAACGCCATGATCCTGTCGCTGCTCTACAAGGCCGACGCCTCGCACACGCGCCTGATCCTGATCGATCCGAAGATGCTCGAAATGAGCGTCTACGAAGGCATTCCGCATCTGCTGGCGCCCGTCGTCACCGACATGCGCCAGGCGTCCAACGCGCTGAACTGGTGCGTCGGCGAAATGGAAAAGCGCTATCGCCTCATGAGCAAGATGGGCGTGCGCAACCTGGCGGGCTACAACACCAAGATCCGCGACGCCATCAAGCGCGAGGAGCCGATCCCCAATCCGTTCTCGCTGACTCCGGACCAGCCCGAGCCCCTGGCGCCGCTGCCCACCATCGTGGTCGTCATCGACGAGCTGGCCGACCTGATGATGGTGGTCGGCAAGAAAATCGAAGAACTCATCGCCCGCCTGGCCCAGAAGGCGCGCGCGGCCGGCATCCATCTCATTCTGGCCACGCAGCGTCCCAGCGTGGACGTGATCACCGGCCTGATCAAGGCCAACATCCCGACGCGCATCGCGTTCCAGGTGTCGTCCAAGATCGACTCGCGCACCATTCTTGACCAGATGGGCGCGGAAACCCTGCTGGGCCAGGGCGACATGCTGTACATGCCGCCGGGCACCGGCCTGCCGGTGCGCGTGCACGGCGCCTTCTGCAGCGATGACGAGGTCCACCGCGTCGTCGAAAGCCTGAAGGCGCAGGGCGAACCGAACTACGTGGAAGGCCTGCTCGAAGGCGGGCTGGAAGGCGACGGGGCCGAGGGCGCCAGCAGCGTCACCGGCATCGGCGGCGATGCGGAATCGGACCCCATGTACGACCAGGCCTGCGAGGTCGTGCTCAAGCACCGCCGCGCGTCCATCTCGCTGGTGCAGCGGCATCTGCGGATTGGTTACAACCGTGCGGCCCGGTTACTTGAGCAGATGGAGCAATCGGGTATGGTGTCGGCGATGCAGTCCAATGGCAACCGCGAGATCCTCGTTCCCGCCGCTGCCGCCGCCCGAGAGGAAGCATGATGAAGACGTTTACCCGCCTGGCCGCCGTCGCGCTGCTGGGCCTGTCGCCGGCCCTGGCGCTTGCCGCCAGCGCGCAGGAACAGTTGCGCGCCTTCGTGTCCACGGTCACGTCGGCCACCGGTTCGTTCTCGCAGTACACCGTGAACAACCAGGGCCGCACGCAGCCCGCGCAGACCGGGGTGTTTTCGTTCCAGCGTCCCGGCAAGTTCAAGTGGGCCGTGCAAAAGCCCTACGAACAGCTGGTCATCTCCGACGGCCGCCAGGTGTTCCAGTATGACCCTGACCTGGCCCAGGTCACCGAGCGCAAGGTCGACGCCGCCATCGGCACCTCGCCGGCCGCGATCCTCTTTGGGTCCGGCTCGCTCGAACAATCCTTCGATGTCTCCGCGCTGCCGGCCAAGGACGGCGTGGACTGGCTGCGCGCCAAGCCGCGCACGGCAGACGCCGGCTTTTCCCGCGTCGACATCGGCATGAAAGACAACCTGCCCGTGCGCGTGGAACTGCTGGACTCATTCGGCCAGACCACCCGCGTGGACCTGTCGGGCATCCAGGCCAATCCGCAATTGCCCGCCAAGGAATTCCAGTTCACCGCGCCCAAGGGTGTGGATGTGGTGAAGATGTAGGGGCGGCGTGGGGGCAGCCCCCTCGGGGGGCAGCTAGCCCACGTTAGTGGGCGCGGCGTGGGGGCCCTTATACGCCACACAATCCACTTCCACCTTTGCATCCACTACCAGGCTCGACTGCACGCACGCCCGCGCGGGCGGGTTTTCGCCGAAGTATTCCTTGAAGACCTTGTTGAACGACGCGAAGTCGCGGGCGTCGTCCAGCCAGACGCCGCAGCGCACGACGTGTTCGGGGCCGTAGCCGGCTTCCTTCAGGATGGCGAGCACCTGCTGGATGGCCTTGTGGCTTTGCGCCACGATCCCGCCTTCGATCACTTCGCCGTTGTCCATCGGCACCTGGCCGGAAACGTACAGCCAGCCGTCGGCCGCGACGGCGCGGGCGAAGGGCATGTGCGAGCCGCCCTGGCCGGTGCCGCCTGCCACGCCGTAGCGGGTGATGCCGTTGTTGTCGGGGGTGGGGGTAGCGCTCATGGGAGGTTCTCCTGGTAGGGATGTCCAAAGGCGGCCGTGGCGACGCCGCTGGTAATCAATGGCGGCCGTGGCTAGGCCGCCGGTAACTCGGGATACGACGCGCGCAGGTCGCCATTGCGCGGCAGCCAGCGGCCGGCGCGCTCGCCGGTGGCCTGGCCCTTGCGATACGACAGGACGCCGTTGACCCAGACGCCTTCGATGCCTGCGGCGGTCTGCACCGGCGCGGCAAAGGTGGCGCGGTCGATGACGGTGTCTGGGTTGAACAGCACCAGGTCCGCGTGGTAACCCTCGCGCACCAGCCCGCGCTCGGCCAGGCCGAAGCGCGCGGCCGACAGACCCGTCATCTTGTGCACCGCCTGCGCCAGCGGGAACAGTCCCACGTCGCGGCTGTAATGGCCCAGCACGCGGGGAAAGGCGCCCCACAGGCGCGGATGCGGCATGGGGTCGTTCGGCAGGCCGTCCGAGCCCACCATCGTGAGCCGGTGCGACAGCACGCTGCGCACGTCGTCCTCGTGCATGTTGTGATAGACGGCGCCCGCCGGCTGCAGGCGTTGCGCCGCCTCAAGCAACGTGACGCCCCAGTCGGCCGCGATGGCCGCCAGCTTGCGGCGGGCCTGTTCCGGATGCGGCTCGGACCAGGTGATGTCGATGTCGAACTCGTCCGTGACCTGCTTGAGGTCCAGCGTGGACGAGCTGGCGGAATAGGGATAGCAGTCGCAGCCCACGTGCTGCATGCGGCCCGCGTTCTCCAGCTTGAACAGCACCTCCTTCGTGCGGCCCCAGTTGCCCGCGCCGGCGCACTTCAGGTGCGACACGACCACCGGCACGCGGGCATGCAGCGCGATGTCGAACGCCTCCTGCATCGCCTCCAGGATGGCCGCGAACTCCGACCGCAGGTGCGTGGTGTACAGCGCACCGAACTCGTCCAGCGTCTCGGCCAACAGCTTGACCTCGGCCGTGTCGGCGTCGAACGCCGAGGCATACGCCAGGCCGGTGCTCAGGCCGATCGCGCCGTGCGCCAGGGCGTCGCGCAACTGGGCGCGCATCGCCATCACTTCGTCGTGCGTCGCGGACCGGTCCAGCCGGTCCATGTGGTTGTTGCGCAAGGCCGTGTGGCCCACCAGCGCGGCCACGTTCACCGCGGGGCGCGCGGCGTCGATCGCGCGGGTGTAGTCGGCAAAGGTGGGGTATTGGAAATCTTCCCGCTTGCCCAGCAGGTTCATCGGGTCCGGCGGGTCGGCCCGCAGCGTGACGGGCGACGCGCTGATGCCGCAATTGCCCACCACCACGGTCGTCACGCCCTGCGACAGCTTGGGCAGCATGTCCGGCGTGCGGATGACGTTGGTGTCGTCGTGGGTGTGCACGTCGATGAAGCCGGGCGCCAGCGCCAGGTCGGTGCCGTCGACGATCTGGCGGGCCGGGGCGCCGGGCAGGTCGCCGATGGCGGCAATGCGGCCGTCGGCCAGCGCCACGCTGGCGCGGATTTCCGGGCCGCCGGAGCCGTCCAGGATCCGGACGTTGCCTATGAGGGTGTCGTACATCTTGGGTTCCAGATCAATCGCCCAGCGGCAGGCGGTTCGGGCCGCCGCGGTGCTCGTCCAGCGCCAGCTTGATGCGGCGCAGGCGTTCGCGGTTTTCTTCCTGGTTCAGCATGGCCAGTTCGGTCGACAGCAGATCGATGGCCAGCATCATCGCGTAGCGCGAGGCGGACGGCTTGTAGATGAAGTCGGTCTCGTCGGTGCGGATCGGCAGCACCACGTCGGCCAGCCCGGCCAGCTCCGAGGACGCGTCGGTGATGGCGACGATGCGCGCGTTGTATTGCTTGACGATGCGCGCCGCGCCGACGATTTCGGGCGTGAGGCCCGACGCCGACAGCACCAGCACCGCATCGCGCTCGTCCAGCGTGGCCGCCACCATGCGCAGCAGCACGGCGTCGCTGTACACGGCGATGGGATAGCCCAGCCGCACCAGGCGCGACTGGACTTCCTGCGCCAGGACGGCCGACGCGCCGCCCATGCCGAAGACGTAGATCATGCGCGCGCCATCCACGATGGACGCGGCCGCTTCGAAGAGCGGCTCGGTGAAGGTCGGCAGGTGCGCGCGCAGCGTGCTTTCGATGTCGGCGTAGATGCGCGCGTAGAACGTGCTTTCCTCGGCCGGCGCGCTGGGATCCAGGAAGCGGCTGCCCACCGTGCTGGCCTGCGCCAGCTTCATTTTCAGGTCGCGCGTGTCGTCGCAGCCGACCGTGCGCGCGAAGCGCGAGATCGTGGCGATGCTGACGCCCGCCTTGGCCGCCAACTGGTCGACGGTGGCGCTGGCGCTCCAGATGATGTCGTCCAGGATGGCGTCGGCCACCTTGCGTTCGGTCACGCTCAATGCGTCCCGCCGACTGCGTATCTGGAAGACGATGTCGCGGATGATGTTCATGTGGGTTTCCTGGATCAAATCGGGCGGGCCTAGGCCGCGAGCGCGGGATCGTCGAGGCGGATGCAGGACACGAAATGGTCCGCGCTCACGCCCACGGCCGGCGGCACGGCGGCCGCGCAGGCCTCGATGGCGTGCGGGCATCGCGTGCGGAACACGCAGCCGGAAGGCGGGTTCACCGGGCTGGGGATGTCGCCTTTCAGGAGGATACGCGAACGCGGGGCGCGCGGATCCGGCACGGGCGCGGCGGACAGCAGGGCGCGCGTGTAGGGGTGGCGGGGGCGGGCATAGACCTCGCGGGTCGGGCCGCGCTCCATGACGCGGCCCAGGTACATCACCACCACGTCGTCGCACAGGTAGTCCACCACCGCCAGGTCGTGGGCCACGAACAGCATGGTCAGCCCCAGGTCGCGCTGCAGGTCCTGCAGCAGGTTCAGCACCTGCGCCTGCACCGAGACGTCCAGCGCGGACACCGGCTCGTCGGCCACGATGAAATCCGGTTCCACCGCCAGGGCGCGCGCGATGCCGATGCGCTGGCGTTGGCCGCCGGAAAATTCATGCGGATAGCGGCGACGATGGTCGGCGTTCAGGCCGACGCGTTCCAGGAGTTCGCCGATCCGCTCGGCGCGGCGCTCGCGCGCCAGTTTGTGGGTGTCCAGCGCCTCGCCCAGGATCTCGGCCACCGTCATGCGCGGGTTGAGGCTGGCGTACGGGTCCTGGAACACGATCTGCATGCGGCGGCGCCACGGCAGCATCTGCTTTTCATTGAGGGTCGTGATGTCGTGCCCGTCGAACACGATGCGGCCGGCGGTGGGCGCGAACAGGCGCAGCAAGGCGCGGCCGGTCGTGGTCTTGCCGGACCCGGATTCGCCGACCAGGCCGACGATGGTGTTGCGGGGCACCTCGAAGCTCACCCCGTCCACCGCCCGGACCACGGGTGCGTGGCGCGACTGCGAGGTGGGGAAGTGGACCTTCAGGTCCTCGATGCGCACCAGCGGATCGCCGGCGCGCGGAGTCGGGTTGCTCGTCATATCGGATTCACCTTGATGCAGCGCGCGCGGTGTTCGGCCTGCACGGTCACCAGTTCGGGCACGGCGGCGCGGCAGTCGTCCGCGGCCAGCGGGCAGCGCGGCGCGAAGGTACAGCCCGCAGGCAGGGACAGCACGCTGGGCACGTTGCCGGGGATGGCGCGCAGGCGCTCGCCCGAGGCCAGCAGCGCGGCGGTCGGCAGGCAGGACAGCAGGCCGCGCGTGTACGGATGCGTGGGCTTTTCAAAGAGGTCGTAGACCCCGGCGTCTTCCACCACGCGGCCGGCGTACATGACGGCCACGCGATGCGCGATCTCGGCCACCACGCCCAGGTTGTGCGTGATGAACAGGATGCTCATGTTCATCTCGGCCTGCAGGCGGCGCAAGAGGTCCAGGATCTGCGCCTGCACCGTCACGTCCAGCGCCGTGGTGGGCTCGTCGGCGATCAGCACGGCCGGGTTGCAGGCCAGCGCCAGCGCGATCATCACGCGCTGGCGCATGCCGCCCGACATCTGGTGTGGGTATTCGTTGACGCGCCGGTCGGCCGCGGGAATCTCCACGCGCTCCAGCATCTCGCGGGCGCGCTTGAGCGCCGCGGCGCGCGAGCCGCCCTCGTGCTGCAGCACGGCCTCGGCGATCTGGTCGCCCACCGTGTACAGCGGGTTCAGGCTGGTCATGGGCTCCTGGAAGATCATGGCGATCTCGGCCCCGCGGATCCGCTGCAAGGTGGCGGGCGTCGCGCGGGCCAGGTCGTGCTGCGTGCCCTGGCGGTCGCGGAACAGGATCCGGCCCGCCTCGATGCGGCCGGCCGGCTTGGGCAAGAGGCCCATGATGGACAGGCTGGTCACCGACTTGCCCGAACCGGACTCGCCGACGATGGCCAGGGTTTCGCCGCGGGCCAGGTCGAAGGTGACGCCGTCCACGGATTTGGCGATGCCGTCGCGGCTGTGGAACCAGGTCTTCAGCCCTTGCACGGACAGCACGATGTCTCGGGTGCTTGCCGTCATGTTTACAGCTCCTTGCGCAGGCGCGGATCGAGGACGTCGCGCAGGCCGTCGCCCACCAGTTGCAGCGACAGCACGGACAGCACGATGGCGATGCCGGGAAAGATCATGATCCAGTCCGCCGAGCCCATGTACTGCTGGCCGGCGTTGATCATGGTGCCCCAGGTCGGGATGTCGGGCGACACGCCCACGCCCAGGAACGACAGGCCCGCCTCGGCCAGGATCGCGTAGGCGAAGATGAACGTGCCCTGCACCAGAATCGGCGACACCAGGTTGCGCAGCACGTGCACGGTGACGATGCGCCAGGTGGGCACCCCCAGCGCGCGGGCGGCCTCCACGAAGGGCAGTTCGCGGATCACCAGCGTCGAGGCCCGCACGATGCGCGCCAGGCGCGGCGTGTAGACGATGCCCAGCGCGATCACCACATTGACCAGCGACGGTCCCAGCGCCGCCACCAGCGAGATGGCCAGCAGGATGTCGGGGAACGCCATCATCGCGTCGATCAGCCGCGACACGAACTTGTCGGCGGTGCGGAAAAACCCCGCGACCAGCCCCAGCGCGATGCCCAGCACGCTGGACAGAATGACGACGGAAAAGCCCACCATCAGCGACAGTCGGCCGCCGTGGATCACGCGGCTGAACACGTCGCGCCCGAAGTCGTCGGTGCCGAACCAGTGCGCGGCGCCGGGCGCCTTCAGCCGGTTCATGATGGACAGCTTGAAGGGATCGTACGGACTGATCCACGGCGCCAGCAGCGCGGCGACCGTGAGCACGACGATCACGATCAGGCTGATCAGCACTGTCTTGCGCGCTACGAGCAGGCGCAGGACTTGCCAGCGGTCGGCGCCGGCGCCGTTATGAGTGGAAGTTGCGATAGCCATTCTAGTAGCGCACCCGGGGATCGACCACCAGGTACAGCAGGTCGATGAACAGATTGATCAAAACGTAGATCGCCGCAATGATGAGCAGCGCGCCCTGGATGACGGGATAGTCCCGGCGCAGCACGGCAGAGACCACCAGGCTGCCCACGCCGGGCAGGCCGAACACGGTTTCGGTCACGACCGCGCCGCTGATCAGCAGCGCCGTGGTCAGGCCCAGCACCGTCAGGATCGGGATCAGCGCGTTGCGCACCGCATGCTTCAGGATGACGCGGCGTTCGGGCAGCCCCTTGGCCCGCGCCGTGCGCACGTAGTCGTCGCGCAGCACATCCAGCATGCTGGCGCGGATGAAGCGGGTGATCAGCGCCGAGTTCACCAGGCCCAGCACCACGGCGGGCAGTATCAGGTGCGACAGGCGCGTGGCCAGGGAGGCGTCCGGCCCGCCATACCCGGCCACCGGCAGCCAGCCCAGCTTCACCGAAAACACCTGCATCAGCAGCAGCCCCAGCCAGAAGCTGGGCACGCTGGACGTGAACATCGAGAACGACAGCACCGACTGGTCCAGCGCGGTGCCCCGCTTGACCGCGGACAGAATACCCACCGGCAGGGCGATGGCGCTGGCGATCAGCAGCGACATCAGCGTCAGCAGGATCGTCGGCTCGGCGCGGTCGGCCAGCGCCGACAGCACCGGCTTGTTCATGAAGATGGACTGGCCCAGGTCGCCTTGCAGCAGCTTGCCTAGCCAGGACACATACTGCACCGCCACGGGCTGGTCCAGCCCGAGCTGCGTGCGCAGCGCGGCGATGTCCTGCTGGCTGGCCTGCGGCCCCAGCATCACGGCGGCCGGGTCGCCGGGCGTGAGACGGATGATCACGAACACGATGGTCGCGACGATGAACATCACGGCCACCAGGCCGACCAGCCGGTTCAAGAGATAACGCAACACGGTGGAGTCCTAGAAGTCATTGCGCGGGCGCGAACGGATCGCGTGCGGGTGCCGGCGGCGGGCGGCAGGGGCCGCCCGCCGGGCCGGCGCTTACTTGGGCGCCTTCCAGGCGTTCCAGAAGTACGGCCACGGCACCGCCCGCGTGCCTTGCAGCGCGGGCGAGCGCGCGGCCTGCGCATTGAAGTCGCCGACCTTGATAAACGGCACCTCGTCATACACGGCCTGCTGCACGTCGGCCCAGCGCTTGACGCGCTCTTCCTGCGAACCGGCCTGGTTGAAGGCGTCCAGCACCTGGTTGCGGCGCGGCGTGTCCCACCAGCCCGGCGCGTCCTTGGACGGGAAGTCGATCAGCGCCGGCTCGGGCAGGAAGGGGCTGTGCGTGATGAAGATGTCCCACACGGCCGGGTCCTGGCGGCGCTGCGTCAGCGTGGCCCAGTCCACGACCTGCATGTCCACCGTGAAGCCCGCGGCCTTCAGGTATTCGGCGGCGACCAGCGCCATCTTGTAGTGGAACTCGTACTGCTGGCTGGTCAGGATGCGGATCTTGCGGTCCTGCACGTTGGCGCCGTCCACCAGTTTCTTGGCCGCCGCCGCGTCGCCCTTGTTGTAGACCTTGCCGCCCAGCGACGTCGCCCACGGATAGCCTTCCGGATACAGGTCGCCATTGAGCTTGTAGAAGTTCTTGTCGCCAAAGGCCGCGAACAGCATGTCCTCTTCGTTCAGGGCAAGCTGCACCGCCTGGCGCACGGCCTGATTCGACATGATGCCCTGTTTGGTGTTGAGCACCAGGCGGGGCCAGCCGAAGGGCTTGAGCATCACGGGGTCCGAGCGGCCGTTCTTGAGCTTGGCCAGGGACTCCACGGGCAGCGAGTCGACGTAATCGAACTGGCCGGCCACGGCGCTTTCCACGCGGGTGTTGGCATTGCTGACCGGCACGAAGCGGATCTCGTCCAGGTATTGCTTGCGCGCGCCGCCGTAGCCATCGGGTTCGCCTTCGCGCTGCTTGTAGCCGTCAAAGCGCACCAGCTGCACGTACTGGTCGGGCACGCGGGCCTTGAGCTGATAGGGGCCGGTGCCGATGAATTCGGTCAGGGCTGGCGCGATCTTGCCCTTGGGCATGACCACCGCGGCGCTATTGTTCATGGCCAGCAGCGCGGTCAGCGGCGCATAGGGCTGCTTGAGCGTGATGCGGATCGTGTTCGCGTCCGGGGCTTCGATGTTCGCGATGATCTTGGCGGCCATCTTGCCGCGCGTGGCGGTCTCGGTCCAGCGCTTGAGCGACGCCAGCACGTCCGACGAATCCATCTTCGAGCCGTCATGGAACGTGATGCCCTGGCGCAGCGGGATCGTGTAGACCAGTCCGTCGGCGCTGACTTCCGGCATCTTGTCGGCCAGCAGCGGCGTCAGGTTCCACTTGGCGTCAAAGGTGTACAGCGTTTCGAAGAAGTGCTGGGTCAGGATGCCCACCAGGTCCGCGGTGCTGGTCATCGGATCCAGCGTGGGCGGCTCGCCGATGGTGGCGACGGAGATCGTGCCTCCCTTGACCGGCGTGGCACAGAGGGCGGGGGTCGACAAAGCGGTCAAGCCAATTGCGCCGGCCGCGAGCAGGCTTTTCAGCCCGCCGCCTCGCCGGGAGGGTCGGAAGTTCATGATTCTCTCTCCAGAGGGTCAGAAACAGGTTGTCGCGTGGTATGGGTTGAGCGCCGGGTGCCCTGGTGCTGCGGGTCCCCTTGGGGCCAGGCGCGGTGCCGCGGGCAGGGGGACTAGAAAAAGGTTTCGGCCACGCCGGTGACGCCGTATTGCTCGTCCACCAGCAGGATCTGACGCCACTTGTCGAACGTCAGGCAGGGATGGGAGATGTCGAAGGCGATCATGTCGCCCACCTGGATGTCGTCGGACTCGCCGATCTGCATGAAGGCGTGCTGGTCCATCATGGCGGACAGCTTCCAGTGGCCGGGCGCGGCACCGGGCTGCGGCTGGCCGGGCCGGTACACGAGGGCGGGCGTGGGCAGGCCCGCGTCGAAGGCGGCGTCGCGCTTGCCCAGGGCGATGATGGCGCGTCCCGGTTCGGGCAGGGACTGCACGTAGGCCCAGACCTGCAGGGCGGGTTGCAGGCCGGGCTCCATCTTGCGCGCCACCGGGTTCTGCGCGTTGATGCGTTCGGCCGCCGTGCGGTAGATGCCCACGTCGTGCGACAGGTAGCAGCCCGGACGCAGCACCACTTCCAGCGGTCCGCCGATGTCCAATTGCGAGAATTCCTCGGCCACGACGTCGAACCACGCCGAGCCCGCGCCGGAGATCAGGGCCGGGCCGTGCTTGCGCAGCCGGCCGGCCGCAGCCAGCCCGCGCAGCGCGTCGGTGGCGCGGCGCAGGAACGCGCGGATGGCGCCTTCTTCCTGCAGCACACCCTCGTAGACTTCAATGCCGGCCAGCGCCAGGCCGGGCCAGCGGGCGATCTCGTCGGCCACCGCCTGCAACTGCGCCTCGTCGCGCACGCCGGTGCGCCCGCCCGCCGGGCCCAGTTCGATCAGGACCGGCAGCACCAGCCCCTGTTCGCCAAAAAAACGGCCAAGCTGCGCGGCATTGACGGCCGAATCCACGATGCAGAAGAACGTGAAGGCCGGGTCCTGCAGGAGGCGGGCGATGATGGCCATGTTGGCGCGGCCCACCAGCTGGTTGGCCATCAGCACCCGGCGCACGCCGTGCTGGTAGGCCGCCAGGACCTGCGGCGCGGTCGCCAGGGTGATGCCCCACGCGCCGTTGTCGATCTGGCGCTTGAAGAGCGCCGGGCTCATCGTCGTCTTGCCGTGGGGCGCCAGCCTGACGTGATAGGCCTCCATGAACTGCTGCATCCACTGCAGGTTATGGCGCATGCGGGTTTCGTACAGCACGGCCACGGGCAGGCTCACGTCCTCGGCCAGCAGATTCCAGTTCAGCGCCGCCACGTCGGCGGTGGTACAGGACTCGGGAAACGCGCCCAGGCCTTTGCCGTTCACATCCAGAAGCGCTGCGGGGGAGGAGGAGTTGGTCATGGCGGTCGCCCGATTTGGAAATTATTTACGTGTCAGATGATTTTTTTAATTATCGTGAAAGAAATTTTCAAGCGGGAGCTAGGAGTTTCCCGTAGCCGGCGCCGCGCCGACGATGGGAAAATAGGTCCATGCCGCGCGCCGCCCAGGCGCGCCCGTGCCCCAACCAAGGAAAAGCCATGCTGAAAGTCGCCCTGGGCCAGTTCGCCGTCAGCCGCGTCTGGGAAGAGAATGCGCAGGTCTGCGTCGACCTGATGGAACGCGCTCGCGCCGGCGGCGCCGGCCTGCTGGTCCTGCCCGAAGGCATCCTGGCCCGCGACATCACCGATCCGCAGATCGTGCTGAAGGCGGCGCAGCCGCTGGATGGCCCGTTCATCACCCGCCTCGTGGAGGCCAGCCGCGGCTCGGACCTGGCGACCATGATGTGCGTCCACGTCCCGGCGGGCGACGGCCGCGTGTGGAACACGCTGGTCACGATCCGCGACGGCCAGATCCTGTCGCAGTACCGCAAGCTGCATCTGTACGACGCCTTCACCATGAAGGAATCCACCAACGTCACCCCCGGCACCGAGATTCCGCCGCTGCTGGACATCGCCGGGCTGCGCGTGGGTCTCATGACCTGCTATGACGTGCGCTTTCCCGAGCTGGCCCGCCGGCTGGCGCTGGACGGCGCGGACCTGCTGGTGCTGCCCGCCGCCTGGGTGCGCGGCCCGCTCAAGGAAATGCACTGGGAGGTGCTGGTCACGGCGCGTGCGCTGGAGAACACCTGCTACGTGGCGGCCACCGGCGAATGCGGCGAACGCAACATCGGCTGCAGCATGGTGGTGGACCCCCTGGGCGTGGTCACGGCCCGGGCCGGCGAAGCGCCCGCCCTGGTGTTTGCCGACATCGACCCCGAGCGGCTGGCCCATGCCCGCAAGGTGTTGCCCGTGCTGGCCAACCGGCGTTTCGCGCCGCCGGAATTGGCGTAGGTCCGCCCCAGTCCGCCGTCCCCGCGCGGTCACGGGGGGAACGGTGCGCGACGCGCGGCGCCTTCCCGTGGGGGCGGGCGGCAGGGTCGCCGGCGTCCGGCATGGTGTAATGCGGACTTGAAATCCTTGCTGTCTCCCTTCATCTGCTGCCAATGAGCAACGATCTCTTCGCGGCCGATCCTGCGCATCGGCCCTACGTGCCCCTGGCCGAACGCCTGCGCCCGCGCACCCTGTCCGACGTGGTCGGCCAGTCGCATCTGCTGGGCGCCGACAAGCCCCTGCGCGTCGCCTTCGAGTCCGGCCGTCCGCACTCCATGATCTTCTGGGGGCCGCCCGGCGTGGGCAAGACCACGCTCGCGCGCCTGATGGCCGACGGCTTCGATGCGCAGTTCATCGCCATTTCGGCCGTGCTGGGCGGCGTGAAGGACATCCGCGACGCCGTGACCGTGGCGCAGGTGGCGCAAGGGCAGGGCCGCCGCACGATCCTCTTCGTCGACGAGGTCCATCGTTTCAACAAGGCCCAGCAGGATGCCTTCCTGCCCTATGTGGAAAGCGGCCTGTTCACGTTCATCGGCGCCACCACCGAAAATCCGTCGTTCGAGGTCAACTCCGCGTTGTTGTCGCGGGCGCGCGTCTATGTCCTGCAATCGCTGACCGCCGAGGAACTGCAGCTGCTCGTCGACCGCGCCGTGCAGGCGCTCAACGAAGGGCTGGAGGCCGGCGAGGCCATCCGCATCGAGCCCGACGCCCGCGAGCAGCTTGCTGCCTGGGCCGACGGCGATGCGCGCCGCCTGATCAGCGCGGTGGAAGTCGTGGCCGAATCGGCGCAGGCCGCGGGCCGCGACACCGTGGACGCCGCCTGGCTGGAGATCTCGCTGTCGCAGAACCTGCGCCGCTTCGACAAGGGCGGCGACGCCTTCTACGACCAGATCAGCGCGCTGCACAAATCGGTGCGCGGCTCCAACCCCGATGCCGCGCTCTACTGGTTCTGCCGCATGATCGACGGCGGCGCCGATCCCAAATACCTGTCGCGCCGCCTGGTGCGGATGGCGGTGGAAGACATCGGCCTGGCCGACCCGCGCGCCACCGACCTGGCGG
This sequence comes from Achromobacter sp. MFA1 R4, assembly GCF_900156745.1. Lineage (NCBI taxonomy): Bacteria > Pseudomonadati > Pseudomonadota > Betaproteobacteria > Burkholderiales > Alcaligenaceae > Achromobacter > Achromobacter sp. MFA1 R4. Next base: position 3,208,932 of record NZ_LT707065.1, read on the forward strand.
TGAACGGCGCCGACATCTACGAACGCCTCGGCTCGCCCGAAGGCGAGCTCGCGCTGGCGCAGGCGGTGGTCTACATGGCGTGCGCGGCCAAATCCAACGCCGTCTACAACGCGTACAACCAGGCCCGCAAATTCGCGGCCGAACATGGCAGCGCGCCGGTGCCCATCCACCTGCGCAACGCGCCGACCAAATTGATGAAGCAACTGGGCCACGGCAAGGCCTATCGCTACGCGCACGACGAGCCCCACGGCTACGCCGCGGGCGAGCAATATTTCCCGGATGGACTCAAGCCTTCCTTCTATCGGCCGACCGATCGCGGCCTGGAGGCTAAAATCCAGCAGAAGCTGGCATTCCTGCGCGAGCTGGACGCGCAGGAACGTGCCAAGAACCGGTGACGGGCAAGCCCCGTCGCCTCTCGCAACCTCACCGACCTCACCATGCTAGACCCGATACTGCTGCGCAAAGACCTGCAAACCGTCGTGGACCGCCTCAAGACCCGCGGCGTCGCCTTCGACACGGAACGGTTCAACGACCTGGAGTCTCGCCGCAAGGCCGTCCAGACCGAGACCGAATCCCTGCAAGCCCGCCGCAATGCGCTGGCCAAGCAGATCGGCCAATTGAAGGCCAAGGGCGAGGACGCCAGCGCCGTCATGGCGGAATCCCAGGCCGTGCCCGAGCGCCTGAAGCAGCTCGAGGAAGAGCTGGCTGCCCTGCAGCAGCCCCTCAATGACCTGCTCATGTCGGTGCCGAACCTGCCGCACGCCAGCGTGCCGCTGGGCGAATCCGCGGACGACAACGTCGAGGTCCGCCGCTGGCTGCCCGCCGAGGCCGGTCCCGACGGCAATCCGCCCGCGCTGGGCTTCGAGCCGCGCGATCACGTCGCGCTGGGCGAGCCGCTGGGCCTGGATTTCGACATGGCTGCCAAGCTGTCGGGCGCGCGCTTCTCGTTCATGCGGGGTCCCATCGCCCGGCTGCACCGCGCGCTGGCCCAGTTCATGCTGGACCTGCAGACCGGCACGCACGGCTATACCGAGTGCTACACCCCGTATATCGTCAACGCCTCGACGCTGTTCGGCACGGGCCAGCTCCCCAAGTTCAAGGACGACATGTTCGCGGTCTCCAAGGGCGGCGGCGATGACGATCCCAAGGTCGACGACCAGGGCAAGCCGTATGTGCGCGAAGACCAGTACCTGATCTCCACGTCCGAAATCACGCTGACCAGCGTGGCCAGCGGCGCCATCCAGGCTGCCGCCGACCTGCCGCTCAAGCTGACGGCCCACACCCCGTGCTTCCGCTCCGAAGCCGGCAGCGGCGGCCGCGACACGCGCGGCATGATCCGCCAGCACCAATTCGACAAGGTCGAAATGGTGCAGATCACGCAGCCGGACCAGTCGTACGAGGCCCTCGAGGAAATGGTCGGCCACGCCGAGCGCGTGCTGCAATTGCTGAACCTGCCTTACCGCGTGGTGCTGCTGTGCACGGGCGACATGGGTTTCGGTTCCGCCAAGACCTATGACCTGGAAGTGTGGCTGCCGGCCCAGAACACGTGGCGCGAAATCTCGTCGGTCTCCAATTGCGAAACCTTCCAGGCCCGCCGCATGCAGGCCCGTTTCCGCAACGCGCAGGGCAAGCCGGAATACGTGCACACGTTGAACGGGTCGGGATTGGCCGTGGGCCGCGCGCTGGTCGCCGTGCTGGAAAACCACCAGCAGGCCGACGGCAGCGTGCTGATTCCCGAAGCGCTGCAGCCTTATATGGGCGGTCTGACGGTGCTCAAACCCTGATAACCGCGCCGTGTCCATCGGCCATATGGCCGATAAAAAGACGGAGCCTTCGGGCTCCGTTTTTTTTTATCATTGCGACATAATCCTGTCGCTTTGGAACGCTATTCTGCTCGCGTGAGTGCTTGATTTTTGATGTGAGCAATTGTGTATTTGCCATAAAAGGGCCGGATAGTTACGGCACAATACACCGGCGTTCTACACGCTTCATTCACTTATATAACAAGGAGTTGTCCATGACTTCAAGAATGATTGGAGATTTTCGTGTGAGATGCTCTGTGGCCAAGGAAGACGAGCAAGGCTACCGCGTGCAAATATGGACGCGCCGTATCGGCGGAACCGCACCGGAAAAATGCTGGACCGTGCCGGGACAGGCGCCGTTCGCAGACTTGCACGAAGCAGAACAGGAAAGCCGTCACTTGTTCCAGGGTATCAATGGTGTGCGTTTCAACGGTGAACCGGAGTTTGCTCATGCGTCCGCATAATGGCTGGTGGCGGGCGTCGAGTGCGCCCCGTCGATGGATCGATCTCGTTCAGGAATCACCGCGCTGGGCCGACGACAAGGTCAAGCAGGTGCCGCAGCAACCGGCTCCGCTGGCCGTCAAACCCGTCCAGGCTCCCGCAGCCTGACAGGTCAAGCGCCGGGGCACCGGACATTGCCCCCACGAAAATAAGGCCACTCATCGAGTGGCCTTTTTTTGTTCGTGCGGGATTGCGCGGGTTCAGTCGTCGCGTCCGTGTCCATGACCGCGGCCGCGGTAATGGCCGTGACCATGCTTGGGCCCGTGATAATGCCCGCGGTCATAATAGCGGCCGCCGCGGTAATACACCGGCGCCGGATAAACCACGGGCGGCGCCACGTAGACCGGCGCGGGCCGGTAATAGACGGGCGGCGGCGGCACGTAGACCGGCTGCGGCGCGACATAGACGGGCGCCGGGTAGACGACGCCCGGGATGCCGATGGAGATGCCGACGTCCACGCGCGCCATGGCGACGCTGGAGATCAGCAGACCCGCGGCACCCACACTTGCGATAAGCCATTTTTTCATCTTGCACCTGCCTACTGCCTGACGCAGCAAAGTTGAGTATTCGTTGACGCTATTTTCGGCGGTTTGCGCCAGCTATTCGTAAGCAACGCGGGCGCAATGGCGACAATCCGCAACCGCACCCCATTTCAAATGCAAGCAGTTGCTGCACTGCGGCAGCGGGCGCCCGCTCTGGCGGATCCGGTATTGAAGTCGATTGAAATAGCCTGGAATGTGCTGAAGCGGGGCGCCCGGGTTACATGTCGTCACTATGTGCGGAGCGTCACGGGTAACGCATGTTGCGGCCGCGCCCCGGCGGGTCACGCGTCCGCGGATTCGTAGGGCACGGATTGGCGATATTCGACCACCCATACCCACGGATTCGCGGCCCAGGCGTGGGCTCCGTAGCGCTCACACCACATCAGGGCAAATGCGGTCTGCAGCGGCACGCCGGGCAATAGCGCCGAACTCTGATAGAGGGCGTGCGTGCCTTCGGCACGCGCGTCGGCTTCGGTCAGGTGCTGCAGGCGCTGGATGCGCACGCCCACCACGACGGCGGTGGCAAACGGGGTGCCAGCTTCATCGGTGAGGATGATGGTTTCCCCGGATTTTCCGTAGGGGCAGCGCACCCAGCTGGAGGTCTTGCGCAATTCGGAAGGATTATCGGGCGAGGGGCCCATGGCTACCCACCTGCCCGAATCCGCGGCGTCCGCATACCAGACCGTGGTGAACTTGGACGGCTGCGGCTTCAGGATGCGCCGGCTCTGCACCTTGGCGCCATCCAGGACGGCCTTTTTAAGCGGTTCGCTAAACTGAAGTGACTGCCGTTTCATGTGCTAGCTGTTTCCCTCGCGATCAACGCTTGCGCGCCTCTTGCTGTTGTGGCCGGGGCCGGCACCTGCAATCTGCCAGAGGTTTAATCAAGCTCTGCAGAAGGAGTATGACGTGTCACGACCTGACTGTCAGGATGCGGCCTTCGGAGTGTTGTCTTTTTGAAAACGGCGAGGCGTTATTTGTATACTCGACGCATGACTACTGACCTGCACGATCTCAAGCCCGGTTACTACTGGTACACCATGGCCAATGACCCGTTGGCCGTCATCCATATTCATGAGGATGGCGGCGCCACGCTCATGGGCACCGACTATCGCATCGGCGCCGAAGGCGTGGCCGACATGGTCCGGCAAGGCGAACGCTTCTTCTGGATCGAGCCGCCCCAAGTCTGATGGCGGATCTGCTCCTGACGAACGTCCGCACCCCGCAAGGCGAGGCCGTCGACGTTCTGGTGCGCGGCGGCCGCATCCTGCAAGTGGGCCCGGGACTCGATGCCGACTCTGCCGTCCCGCGGGAAGACGGCGGCGGCGCATTGCTGCTGCCGGCTTTCATCGAAGGGCACACCCACCTGGACAAGACGACCTGGGGCTCGGCCTGGTACGTCAACAAGGTCGGACCGTCGCTCACCGACCGCATCGACAACGAGCGCAAGTGGCGTGCCGACACCGGCCACGATGCCGCGAGCCATTCTCGCGCCCTGGCCCTGGCCTTCCTGCGGGCGGGCGCCACCCGCATCCGCACCCACGTCGACATCGACACCGAGGCCGGCCTGAAACACCTGGACGGCGTGCATGCCACGCGCCAGGAACTGGCTGGCCGCGTAGAGATCCAGACCGTGGCCTTTCCGCAGTCCGGCCTGTTGGCGCGCCCGGGCACGGCGGAGTTGCTGGACAGGGCGCTCGCGGAAGGGGCCGATGGGCTCGGCGGGCTGGACCCGTGCGCCATCGACCGCGATCCCGTCAAATCCCTGGACGTCCTCTTCGGGCTGGCCGACAGGCACGGCAAGCCGCTGGACATCCATCTGCACGAGCCCGGCGAACTGGGCGCCTTCACCCTTGAATTGATTCTGGATCGCATCCAGGCGTTGGACATGAAGGGCAAGGTCGTCATCAGCCATGCCTTTTGCCTGGGCGGGGTCGATGCCCGGCGGCTGGATGGCCTGCTGCGCCGGCTTGCGCTGCTGGATGTGGCGTTGCTGACCACCGCGCCGGCGTCCCGGCCGGTGCCGGCGGTGCGCGCCTGCCGCGAGGCGGGGGTGACGATTTTCGGCGGCAATGACGGCATCCGGGATACCTGGACACCGTATGGCAGTCCCGACATGCTGGAGCGCGCGGCCTTGATCGGCCTGCGCAACGACCTGCGCCGCGACGATGAAATCGAATGGGCGTTCGATTGCGTGACCGGCGCCGCCGCCCGCGCCTGCGGGTTTGCGGACTATGGCCTGGCGCCCGGCGCGCGCGCCGACCTCGTGCTGGTCGATGCCGGCTGCATCGCGCAGGCCGTGGTGCAGCGCCCGCCCCGGCGCCTTGTGGTGTCAGGCGGCAAGGTCGTGGCGCGCAACGGCGAAGACGCCATCGCCTAGCGGTTCTGCTTCCTGCCCGCTCATCCCAGGCCGAGCTGCGACTCGGCCAATTCCACGAACGCCCGCATCAATTCCGACCGCACCCCCGACCGGAGCCAGATGGCGCCCACCGTGCGCACCGGGCAGGGCGCGGGCAGCGGCCAGCGCTTTACGTGCGCCGGCGGCGTGCCGGTGCTGGCCCAATCGGGCAGCAACGCCACGCCCAGCCCCTCGGACACCAGCTTGGCAATGGATTCGATGCCGTCCAGTTCAAACCGGACCCGGGGCCGCAGGCTGCGCGCGCGCAGGTAGTCATCGGCCATCTTGCCGCCCACCACGCTGCGGTCATAGCAGATGTAGGGTTCGCGCGCGATGACGGCCAGCGGATCATCCACCTTCATGTCGACCGGGGTGACGAGCACCAGCGGTTCGTGCCGCAGATCGCGCCAGGCGCAGGTCTTGGGAATGGCAAACAGCGGATGCACCAGCAGCGCGCCGTCCAGTTCGCCCGACAGCACCTTGCTGTAGAGCAGCGTGGTCGGCGCGGGCTCGATATAAATTTCGATGCCCGGGTGGCGCGCCGCCCAGGTGCGCAGCACGGGCGGCATGATGCCGGTCAGCGCGGTGGGCGTGGCGCCTAGCCGCAACGGGCCGGCCGGCAGATCGGTCTCCGAGGCGGCGGACCGCAGGTCGCGCACGTCGCGCAGGATGGCCCGCGCGCGTTCCAGGATGCGCACGCCGGCCGGCGTGGGCTTGACCGTGCGCCCCGAGCGCGCGATCAGCGCACTGCCCACGTCCGCCTCCAGCGCGCGCAGCCGCTGCTGCACGGTGGCCGGCGTCAGTCCCTGGTGCCTGGCCGCCTGGGCGATCGAACCCAGCTCCACCACGTGCACATACGTTTGCAGAAAGCGCGAGTCCACGGCGGGCTGTCTCCTTGAAAGATGTTTTTTCCATATTCTAAAGATGCATGAAGATAATTGTTGTTTTCTTTGGCGGCGGGAAGAATACGTCCAGGCGATCAGGCAGCGCACGGCGCGCCGGTCGGCCCTGTCGACTTCACTGCTACCAAGGAGCCCCCCGTGCCCATCATTGAATCCATAGACGTATGCGCCGCGGCGGTGCCTCTGGATAAGGTCACCTCGTTTTCCAACCGCACCGTGTCCACGCGCCACTACGGCCTGGTCAAGGTGCGCTCGACCGACGGCGTCGAGGGCATCGGCTTTTGCTACGTCGGCAGCGCCGGCGGCGCCATCTTCGAGGCGGCTGTTCAGAGCCTGCTGGGCCCGGTGCTGCTCGGCAAGGACTCGCACGCGGTCGAAGGACTGTGGCAGGCCATGTACCAGGAGGCGTTGCTGCAGGGCCGCCAGGGCACGGTGATGCGCGCGCTGAGCGCGCTGGACATCGCACTGTGGGACCTGAACGCCAAGACGGCGGGCTTGCCGCTGCACAAGTTCCTGGGCGCGGTCGAGCTTGAATCCGTGCCGGCCTATGCCAGCGGCGGCTATTACCTCGATGGCAAGACCCCGCAGCACCTGGGCGAGGAAATGGCCAGTTATGTGGAAAAGGGCTTTGGCGCCGTCAAGATGAAAACCGGCCGCCTCACGCCGCGCGAAGAAGAAGCGCGCCTGAAGGCCGCGCGCGAGGCCGTGGGGCCGGACGTCGAACTGATGATGGACTGCAATAACGCCTGGCAGGACGTGACGCAGGCCATGCAATACATCCGCCGCTTCGAACAGTACGAACCGTATTTCATCGAAGAGCCCTTCGGCCCCGACGACATCGACAGCCACGCCAAGCTGGCGCGACTAACGCACCTGCCCATCGCCACCGCCGAGATCGGCTACGGCCGCTGGTATCACAAGGAGCTGCTGGACAAGGGCGCCGCCGGCATCCTGCAGACGGACGCCGCGGTCTGCGGCGGCATCACCGAATGGAAGCGCATCGCCGCCACCGCGGCCAGTTACGGCGTGGTGGTGTGCCCGCACTGGTTCCACGACGTGCACGCGCCCCTGGTCGCGGCCACGCCCAACGCGCGCTATGTCGAATTCTTCTGGGACGACCAGGTGCTGAACTTCCGCAAGCTGGTCGACCGCCAGCTGTCCCACAAGCAGGGCCGCGTGATCCTGCACCAGGAACCGGGCCTGGGCTTCGGCTTTGATGAGCGCATGGTCGACCGCTACGGCAAGTGGACGCGCGTCGCCCGCTGACCGGGAGCAAGGCACGCGCATCGCGCGTGCCCGCAGGTGTCGTGCAGCAGTCCCGCATCCAGGCCGCGACAGACGGCCGGATGCATCCGAAGGAGGCAGTGTCCACATAACCCGATGCCGGCCCTTGGACCGGCGCGCGAGGAGACAACAATGCAACGTAGGCAATTCATGACCGGCGCCGCGGCGCTGGGGGCGGCGCTCGTGCTGCCGGCGGCGGCGCGGGCGCAGGACATGCCGGCCGGGCCGGTGAAGATCGTGGTCGGCTTTCCCGCGGGCGGCGGCACCGATGTGCTGGCCCGGCTGCTGGGCCAGAAGCTGGGGGTGTTGTGGAACCTGCCCGTCATCGTGGAAAACCGCGCGGGCGCGGCCGGCGTCATCGCGGCCGAGCAGGTCGCCCGCCAGCCCAACGACGGCAATACCTTGCTGATGGCGCACGTGAACAGCCACGGCATCGCGCCGGGGCTGCAGCCCAATCTGGGGTATTCGGTGGACAGGGACTTCACGCCGATCGCCCTGGTCGGCAAGACGCCCACCATCCTGATCGGGGGCGCTGGCCAGCCGGCAAAGACCCTGCCCGAACTCGTCCAGCTTTGCCGCGCGCAGCCCGGCAAGATCGTGTTCGGCTCCGCGGGCAGCGGATCGGCGCAGCACCTTGCGCTGGAAATCTTCAAGGCGCGCGCGGGCATCGACGTGCTGCACGTGCCGTACAAGGGATCGGCGCCGCTGATGAACGATCTGCTGGGCGGGCATGTGCAGTACTGCTTCGAGGGCATGACGACCGCCACGCCGCTGATCCAGTCCGGCAAGGTCGTCGCCCTGGCGCAGACGCTGCAGCAGCGCTCCAAGAGCCACCCCAACGTGCCGACGGTGGCCGAGCAGGGCTATCCGGGTTTCGAGGCCAGCATCTGGTTCGGCATGGTCGGCCCTGGCGGAATGCCCCCCGGCATGGTCCAGCGCATGAGCCGCGACATCGACCAGGTCCTGGCGATGGCCGACGTGCAGCAGAAGCTGGCGCAGGTGGGCGCGGAAGACGGCGGCGGGGGCGCGCAGCGCTTTGCCGACTTCATGAAGAGCGAGCAGAAGAAGTACGCAAAGACGATCCAGGACGCGAAGATCGTCGCGCAGGGGTGATGCGTTCCCGGTGTCTGGCACCGGGAAAGCGGGCCTTCCTCAGCGCGCCTCCCTCAGCGGGCCTCCGGGTCCACCCAGCCCGCCGTGGCCGAGATCGAGCGGGCCTTTTCGCTGAGCAGCCGCGCGGTGTCGGACTCCAGGTCGTCGTCCACGGCGCCCACCGGCCCCATCAGCGTAATGGCCGCCTTCATTTCGCCGAGCATGTCGAAGATGGGCGCTGACAGCGACGTGAAGTGAGGCAGCAGCGCGTGGCGGCAGCGGCTGATGTGGTGCTTGCGCACTTCGTCGCGGATGGCCTGCACGTCCGCCATCGTGTAGGCGTTGCCCGCCGTGCCGCCGTGGCTTTCCGGCACCGACGAGGCCATTTCCTGTTCCAGCAATTCACGGGTCAGCGCATCCGGCAGGTGCGCGAGGAAGTTGCGGCCCAGCGCCGACGACAGCAGGGGCATCACCGTGCCCACGCGCAACTCCAGCAAGGGCCGGCTGCGGCTGCCTTCGACGCGATAGACGATGGTCGGCCCCTTGTTGCCCCACACCCCCAGGAACACGGTATGCCCGGTGGCCGCGGCCACCTCGGCCATGATGGGCCGGGCCGTCGTGAACACGTCGAACTGTTCCAGGGCCGCCAGCCCCAGCCGCAAGGCATAGGGCCCCAGGCCATAGTGGCCGGTGTCGGCATGCTGCTGCACCACGCCCACCTTCTGGAAACTCACGAGGTAATAGTGGACGTTGGGGACCGTCAGTTCACAGGCGTCGGCGATTTCCTTCAGGGGCAGCGGGCGGCCGGCCTTGCGGATCACGTCCAGGATCCGGAACCCCACCTCGATCGATTGGATGCCCCTGCGCGCCGTGGCCGGCGCCTGTTCCGAATTCTTTTCAGCCTTGCCGGCGGGCCTTGCCATTGCTGCCTCCACTGTGTTTGTGGCGGCAGTGTAGCAGCGGCTTTTGCCGGCCTTGCCGTGCCGCGCCCCCGCGCCGCGCCGGGTTTCCCCTAGCTTTTTCCAGCCCCGTTTTAAGTTTGATAATAGTTAATGCATACAGCAGTATCAATCTAAAACGACAGGGGAAAGCAAGCATGGAAGCAAATGTCGCACTGCCCAGGCTCGACGCCGGGCCTACGCTGAGCCGCAAGGAAGAACGCCAGGTCGTGGTCGCCTCGACCCTGGGCACGCTGTTCGAGTGGTATGACTTTTTCATCTACGGAACGCTGGCCGTCTTCATGAGCCAGGTTCTCTTCCCGCAGGACAACCCGACGGTCGCGCTGCTGGCCGCCCTGGGCGCGCTGGCGGTGGGCTTCATCATCCGGCCGCTGGGCGCGGTGATGTTCGGCTACCTGGGCGACAAGCTGGGACGTAAATACACGTTCCTCATCACGGTCGTGATGATGGGCGGGGCCACGGTGCTGATCGGATGCCTGCCCACCTACCAGTCGGCGGGCCACCTGTCGTGGATTCTGCTGCTGACGCTGCGCGTGGTGCAGGGCCTGGCCGTGGGCGGCGAATACGGCGGCGCCGTGATCTACGTCGCCGAGCACTGCGAGCCCAGGCGCCGGGGGCTGTTGACCGGCTGGATCCAGATCACCTCGTCGGCCGGCCTGATCCTGTCGCTGGTGGTGATCCTGTGCGTGCAGGCGTCGATGAGCGCCGAGGACTTCCGCCAGTGGGGATGGCGCCTGCCGTTCATCCTGTCCATCGTCATGCTGGCCATTTCGATCTACGTGCGCGCCAAGCTGCACGAGTCGCCGGTCTTCACGCGCATGAAGCAGCAGAACCGCCTGTCCAAGAACCCGGTCAAGGAAACGTTCGGCCAATGGCCCAGCCTGCGCCTCGTGCTGCTGGCGCTGATCGGCGTCACCGCCGGGCAGGGCGCGACCTACTTCACCGGCCAGTTCTACGTCATGATCTTCCTGCAGCAGGCCGCGCAGCTGGACCAGACCACTGTCTACACGCTGATCCTGATCGGCTTCATCATCGGCGCGCCGACCTTCGTGCTGTTCGGCTGGCTGTCCGACAAGATCGGCCGCAAGTGGATCATGATGGCGGGCCTGTTCATCGGCGCCGTGGGCTACCACGCCATGTTCGACGTGCTGCTCAGCGCCGGCAACCCGGCGCTGGCGCAGGCCATGCAGACAACGCCCGTCCGTGTGCATGCCGACACCCGTGGCGGCGCGTGCGACTTCGGGCTGCAGGCGGCCATGATCGGCAGCCACGCCGACCACAAGAAGGTCTGCGTGCAGGCCAAGAAATTCCTGGTCGGCAAGGGCATCAACTTCGAATACGCCGCGCCGATTCCGGGGCAGGAGATCGCGATGAGCGTGGGCGGCGTTACCGTCAACGGCTTTGACCGGGCCGGCTATGCCAAGGCGCTGGCCGCGGCGGGCTACCCCGACAAGGCGGACCCCGCGCGCATCGACCGCGCCACCATCATCCTGATCCTGGTGCTCATGACCGCCGTCGTCGCCATGGTGTATGGACCGGTCGCGTCCTATCTGGTCGAATTGTTCCCCGCGCGCATCCGCTACACCGCGCTGTCGTTTCCGTATCACATCGGCGCCGGCATATTTGGCGGTATCGTCCCCTTTACCGCCACGTACCTGGCGCAGGCCAGCGGCAATATCTTCGGCGGCCTGATGTATCCGGTGACGGTGATGGTGATCGTGGGCATCATCGGCAGCCTGCTGCTGCCCAACACGCGCGCCCAGGCCATCGACGAAGACCCGGCCCATTAACGAAAAAAGCAGAATCCCGAGACAAGCGAGCAGACACATGTCCGAGCAAAAAACCTTCAAGGCCGCCGTCATCCAGGCGGCGTCCATTCCCACCGACAGCGTGGCCTGCGCCCGCAAGGCGGCTTCGCTGATCCGCCAGGCGGCCGAGCAGGGCGCCCGCGTGCAGGTGTTCCCGGAGGCGTTCCTGGGCGGCTATCCCAAGGGCAATTCCTTCGGCGCGCCCATCGGCATGCGCAAGCCTGAGGGCCGCGACGCGTTCGCCAGCTACCACCAGCAGGCCATCCGGCTGGACGGCGAAGAGGTCGCGCTGGTGGCGCAGGCCGCGGCCGACACCGGCAGCGTCGTCGTCATGGGCTGCATCGAGGTCGACGGCGGCACGCTGTATTGCACCGTGCTGTACTTCAACGGCCAGGAAGGCCTGGCCGGCAAGCACCGCAAGCTGATGCCCACCGCCGGCGAACGCCTGATCTGGGGCTTTGGCGACGGCTCGACCCTGCCCGTCATCGACACGCCCTACGGCAAGATCGGCGCCGTCATCTGCTGGGAAAACTACATGCCCATGCTGCGCATGTACATGTACAGCCAGGGGGTGGCGCTGTACTGCGCGCCCACGGCCGACGATCGCGACACCTGGCTGCCCAGCATGCGCCACATCGCGCTGGAAGGCCGCTGCTACGTGCTGACGGCCTGCCAGCACCTGCGCCGCAGCGCCTACCCCGAGGACTTCGAATGCGCGCTGGGCGACGCGCCGGACACGGTGCTGATGCGCGGCGGCAGCGCCATCATCGGCCCGCTGGGCGAGGTGCTGGCCGGCCCGGATTTCTCGGACGAGACCATCCTGTACGCCGACATCGACCCCCACCAGATCCTGCGCGGCAAATACGATTTCGACGTCGCCGGGCACTATGCCCGCCCCGACGTCTTCCAGCTCCAGGTCGACACCCGCGAAAAACGCGCGGTGTCGGCGGTCGGCGCCGCCGCGCCGCAGCAGGAGGCCTGATCGATGCATTTTGATTTCAGCGCCTTGCCGGCGCAGACGGTCTACAACATCCTCACCTCGACCGTCACGCCGCGTCCGATCGCCTGGGTCACCACGCTGTCGGACAAAGGCGTCGTCAACGCGGCGCCGTTCAGCTTCTTCAACGTGATGGGGCACCAGCCGCCCACCGTCGCCATCGGCCTGATGCGCCATCCCGACGGAGATTTCAAGGACACCGGCGCCAACATCATCGAGAACGGCGAATTCGTGGTGAACCTCGTGCCCGAGTCGCTGGTGCGCGAAATGAACCAGACCTGCGCCGACTATCCGGCCGACGTCGACGAGTTGGCGGCGGCGGGCCTGACGGCGCTGCCGGCCACGCACGTGCGCCCGCCCCGCATCCAGGGCAGTCCCGTGTCGCTGGAGTGTGTCAGCCAGGCAACGGTCGTGACCGGTCCGCGGCAGATCGTCGTCATCGGACGGGTGCTGGGCGCGCACGTGGACGACGCCTGCGTGCGCGACGCCGAACGCGGCCACGTGGACACGCCGGCGCTGGGTTTGATCGCCCGCATGCACGGCGGTGGCTGGTATGCGCGCAGCACGGACACGTTCCAGCTCGCGCGGCCAACCTCGCCGACGTAGGCGGTCGGCGGCCTGCGGGCCGCCATTTTCTGCCGCCGGCAGCGGCTTTTTTACAACGTTGCCGGCGTGCCGGGCGCAATGCGTAGAGCTTGCGTCAATAAGGTCCCCACTTCGCCAGATGTCCCCTAAATCCGGGCTGCTAGCATCCGTTGGACCGTCGCGGGAACCCTCGAAATCGAATTCCCCGACGGCATTTCTCAGACACAACGGACACCTTTATTGGGGGCGGATAACCAGGGGCTTGCGAGCATCTGGCTTGAATTGGCGGCGGCGCAATCCCGCCGCCGAGGCATCCGCCCGAGCACGCATTCACACTCGCCCTGGAAGTCGCCGGAGGCAGTATGAAAAACATGAAGCTTGGAACCCGCCTGGCGGGTGGTTTCGCGATCCTGCTGGCCATGATCATGGTCATGAGCATCGTCGGGCTGGTCAGCCTGGCCAACATCAACGACTCGGTCGAAACGCTGACGCAGCGCTCCCTGACCAAGGAACGCCTGATCAACGACTGGGCGCGCAATATCCAGGCGGGCGTCACCCGCACCACCGCGATCGCCAAGAGCGCCGACGCCAGCCTGGCGGGCTTTTTCGCCGAGGAAGCGGCGGCGTCGACCCGCAATTCGTCGGCCTTGCAGAAAAGCATCGAGCCGCTGATCGAAACCGACGAGGAAAAGGCGCTGTGGCAAGGCATAAGCAAGGCGCGCGGCGACTACCTGCGCACCCGCGACGGCATCTTCAAGGCCAAGCAGGAAGGCAACGTGGACGCCGCCAACAAGATCTTCACGCAGGAATTCCTGCCGGCGACGCGCCAGTTCCTCGACCAGATCACGCGCCTGTCTGATCTGCAGCGCGCCGACATCGACGCCCGGGCCACGGAGATCGAAGCCTCGTACGGCGCCGCGAACCTCTGGATGATCGTCATCGGTTCGATTGCCGTCGTGAGCGGCCTGCTGCTGGCCGTGCTGCTGACGCGCAGCATCACCCGTCCGCTGTCCGACGCCGTGCGCGTGGCGCGCACCGTGGCCGCCAACGACCTGACCAGCACCATCGTCGTGACGTCCCGCGACGAAATCGGGCAGTTGCTGCGGGCGCTGGAAACCATGAACGCCAATCTGGCGGGCACCGTCGCCCGGATCCGCACGGGCGTGGACAGCATCGCGTCCGCCTCCAGCGAGATCGCGGCCGGCAATACCGACCTGTCCACCCGCACGGAGCAGCAAGCCGCCTCGCTGGAAGAAACGGCCGCCTCCATGGAGCAGTTGTCGTCCACCGTCAAGCAGAATGCCGACAGCGCCAAGCAGGCCAACCAGCTCGCCGCGGCGGCCTCCGAAACCGCCTCGCGCGGCGGCGCCACCGTGTCGGAGGTCGTGAGCACCATGAACGCCATTTCCGCCAGCTCGGTGAAGATTTCCGACATCGTGTCCGTCATCGACGGCATCGCGTTCCAGACCAACATCCTGGCATTGAACGCCGCCGTGGAAGCCGCGCGGGCCGGCGAGCAGGGCAAGGGCTTCGCCGTCGTGGCGGCCGAGGTGCGCACGCTCGCACAGCGCAGCGCGCAGGCGGCCAAGGAAATCAAGATCCTGATCGAAGACACCGTCCAGAAGATCGGCCAGGGTTCGGGCAGCGCCGAACGCGCCGGCGCGACCATGCAGGAAATCGTCAGTTCGGTGCAGCGTGTGACCGACATCATGGGCGAGATCGCCGCCGCCTCGGCCGAACAGGCCGACGGCATCGAACAGGTCAACCGCGCCGTCTCGCAGATGGACGAGGTCACGCAGCAGAACGCGGCGCTGGTGGAAGAAGCCGCCGCCGCGGCGGGTTCGATGCAGGATCAATCGGCGGAACTGACGCGGGCGGTCAGCGCGTTCAGGCTGCCGGGGGCGGGGCAGGGGGCGATTGCGGTGGAGACGGTTGGGGCTGTGGGGGCGGCCGGCGCGCCCACCTCGCTGCGGCTTGCTGCGTATTGAGTTTTATGAAGGGGCGGGCCGATGCATTCCGGCCCGCCGCATTTGAGCGCCGACGGGTTCGTGCCCGCAGGTTCGTACCCGCAGTTTCGTCCAAATAAGTTCAGCACCAATCCGAAGACAAAGAAAAAAGCCCCTGATTTCTCAGGGGCTTCGTTCTTGAATACTGGCGGAGAGGGTGGGATTCGAACCCACGGTACGGGGATACCGTACGCCTGATTTCGAGTCAGGTACATTCGACCACTCTGCCACCTCTCCGTGGCTGGATTCCGTAACGTTGAAATCGCCGTTGTTTTTAATAACGGGTCTTTCACAAGAGATCCCTGGTCGGAAGGATCTTCGTTGTCGGAGCAGCGAAGCCCGCAATTCTACATGATTTTTTTTGTTTGTGTAAAGCGGTAGCCAACAAGCAGGGGTAAAACGTACACAGCGGGTTTCATCCGGCTTCCAGGCCGGCCGAAGTTTGGACAGAATTCTCCCCATTCCGCATAACGGCCCCTCCATGGACCTCATCCTCATCCTTCTGCTCGCGGCCGTGCTGTGCGTGCCCATCACCCAAATGCTCGGGCTGGGCGCCATTCCCGGCTATCTGGCGGCCGGCGTGCTGGTCGGGCCCTCGTGCCTGAAGCTGGTCACGAACGTGGACACGATGATCGGCGTGTCGCAGTGGGGCGTCGTGATGATGCTATTCATCATCGGGCTGGAACTGTCGCCCAAGCGCCTGTGGGCGATGCGCAGCGAGGTCTTCATCCTGGGCACCCTGCAGATGCTGGTTTGCGGCCTGCTGCTCGGGCTGGTGTTCGGCGCGGCCTTGCGGCACCTGGCGGGCATGGAATGGCAGGCGGCGGTGCTGTGCGGCCTGTCGCTGGCGCTGTCGTCCACGGCGGTGGCGCTGCGCCTGCTCGATGAACGCCAACTGACCCGCACGCCACTCGGGCGCTCGGCGCTGGGGGTGCTGCTGTTCCAGGACATGGCCGCCATCCCCATGCTGGTGGCCGCGGGCCTGCTGGGGTCGGACGGGACGTCGGCCCCGTCCTTCAAGGAGGCGCTGGTGGCCGTGGCGGTCGTGGCGCTGGCCTACCGGCTGCGGCTGCTCGGCTGGGCGGCCAAGGCCGAATTGAACGAGCTGTTCACCGCCGCGGCGCTGCTGATGGTGGTGGGCGCCGCGCAGCTCTTCGACTATGCGGGCCTGTCGGCCGGCCTGGGCGGGTTCCTGGTGGGCGTGATGATGGCCGAGTCGCGCTACCGGCACGATCTGGAAAAGGCGATCGACCCCTTCAAGGGATTGCTGCTGGGGCTGTTCTTCGTGGCCATCGGCATGTCGATCAACCTCAAGGTGGTGGCGCATCACTGGATGTTCATCGGCGCCGGCGTGGCGGCGCTGCTGGCGGTCAAGGCCATCATCCTCTATGGCTTTGCGCGATTCCTGGGCTTGCCCCGCTACCATCGGCTGCTGTTCGCGCTGGTGCTGGCGCAGGGCGGCGAGTTCAGCTTTGCCATCTTCAACGAAGCGTGGGACAACCATCTGGTCAACCTGGAGCAGCGCGACGTGCTGTCGGTGATCGTGGCCATCTCGATGGGCGTCGTCCCGGTGCTGATCAAGCTGCTGGAACGGGTGCCGGAAAAGTACGGCGGCATGGCGGGCCTGCCCGTGGCGGACGCCGCCCCGGCCGTGGACGCCGGCCCGTCCTCCGGCGCGGACAAGCCCCCCGCCGGTTGAGCCGCGTCAGGCCAGGGCATGGCATGATGACCGCCTTGCCGGGCGGCTACACTTGAAGCCCATTCGCTTCCCGTTCCGTTTCCCCATTTATGCGCCCGCTCACAGGAGAAAGCTCATGCTCAAAGGAAAAGTAGCGCTCGTCACCGGTTCCACCAGCGGTATCGGCCTGGGTATCGCCACGGCATTTGCCCAGCAGGGCGCCGACATCGTCCTGAACGGTTTTGGCGATGCGGCTGAAATCGAAAAGCTGCGCGCGGAACTGGCGGACAAGCATGGCGTAAAAGTCATCTATGACGGCGCGGACCTGTCCAAGGGCGCGGCCGTGCGCGAACTGGTCGAAAGCACCGTCCGCCAACTGGGCCGCATCGACATCCTGGTCAACAACGCCGGCATCCAGCACACCGCGCTGATCGAGGACTTTCCGGCCGAGAAATGGGACGCCATCCTGGCGCTGAACCTGTCCGCGGTGTTCCACGGCACCGCCGCCGCCTTGCCGCACATGAAGAAGCAAGGCTCCGGCCGCATCATCAATATCGCATCGGCGCATGGCCTGGTGGCCTCGGCCAGCAAGTCGGCCTACGTGGCCGCCAAGCACGGCGTGGTGGGCTTCACCAAGGTCACCGCGCTGGAAACCGCGGGGCAGGGCATCACGGCCAACGCCATCTGCCCGGGCTGGGTCCGCACGCCGCTCGTGGAAAAGCAGATCACCGCGCTGGCGGAAAAGAACGGCGTGGACCAGGAAACCGCCGCCCGTGACCTGCTCAGCGAAAAGCAGCCGTCGCTGCAATTCGTGACGCCGGAACAGCTGGGCGGCACCGCCGTGTTCCTGGCCTCGGACGCCGCCGCGCAAATCACCGGCACCACCGTCTCCGTCGATGGCGGCTGGACGGCGCGCTAAACAAGGAAACCCTGAATGCTGTTGTTGCTTTCCCCCGCCAAGAAGCTGGACTACGACTCGCCGCTGCACATCGAGACGCACACCCAGCCGCTGTTCGTGGATCAGGCTGCCGGCCTGATCAAGGTCCTGAAGACCAAGACCGCCGAGGACATCTCGGCACTCATGAGCCTGAGCCCGGCCCTGTCCGAGCTGAACGTCCAGCGCTACGCGCACTGGAAGCGCAGCTTCACGCAGGCCAACTCGCGCCAGGCGGTGCTGGCCTTCAACGGCGACGTCTACGAAGGCCTGGACGCCGCCACCCTGTCGGCCAAGCAGCTCGACTGGGCGCAAGAGCACGTCGCGATCCTCAGTGGTCTCTACGGCGTGCTGCGCCCGCTCGACCTGATGCAGCCTTACCGCCTCGAAATGGGCACGCGCCTGGAAAACCCCAAGGGCAAGAACCTGTACGAGTACTGGGGCAGCACCATCGCCGACTACCTGAACGAGCGCCAGGCCGGCCAGAAGTCGCCGGTCATCATCAACCTGGCGTCCGAAGAGTATTTCAAGTCGGTCGACCAGAAGGTCTTGAAGGCGCGGGTGGTGCAGTGCGTGTTCCAGGACTGGAAAAACGGCGCCTGGAAGGTCATCAGCTTCCATGCCAAGCGCGCGCGGGGCCTGATGGCCCGCTACGCCATCCAGCACAAGGTCGCCAAGCCGGAAGGCTTGCAGGGCTTTGACCTGGAAGGCTATGCGTACGACGCGTCGGCCTCGTCGGACGACAAGCTGGTGTTCCGCCGCAAGCTGGATTGATTGCTGTCGTCAGGCACTCATCCAATGCCGGCCCGGGATTCCCGGGCCGGAATTTTTTTCGTCGCGGGTCGACGCGCGGAACCTAGGACGCCGCCGCAGCCACCGGCGGCGCATGCAGCGGATCGGCCAGCGCCTGCAATTCCTGGCGGATCATGTGCGCGGCCTTGAGCATCTGCTTGAGCGGATAGGCCAGCGCGGCCTGGTCGCCCGAGGTGTCGAATTGCGTGGGCAGGTCCAGCGGCGCGCGCGGGCTGTTTTCATCGAGCAGGACCGCCATGCCGTCCAGCGCCTGCCGTATCGGCTCGGGCGTGGCGGGCAGCGCCGCCAGGATCGGAATCGCCGCGGTGATCTGCGACGCCAGCACATGGTTCTGGATCAGCAGATTGTTGAGCTCGGGCACGTCCACCTGGTGCGACTTGGGTTCGCTCATCATCCGGTAGAACGCTTCCGCGAAATTGCTGAACGCGATGTGCACGTTCTTGCGGGCCAGGCGCCACGCGAGGTCGGCGTCCGTCACCGCGGGCGTCTCGGCGGCGGCCGCGCCCATGGGCGCGCCGTGCGCCTGCATCGCGTCGACATAGCGCAGCCCCGCCAGCAGGTATTCGCGGTTGGCGCGCGTCGCGGCCGAGGCCAGCGGCTTGAGGTAGCGCGCTTCCCACCACGGCAGGATGTAGCTGCAGACCAGCGCCAGCGCGCAGCCCAGCAGCGTGTCGATGGCGCGTTCACCGATCACCGACATGGATACGGTGCCCGGCGACACGAAGTGAAAGACCAGCACCACGAACAGGGTGTTGAAGATCGCGCTGGCCATGTAGTTCAGCTGCACCAGGCTGTTGCCCATGATGCACGCGCCCAGCAGGACGGCGAACAGGATGCTGGGCTCGTCGGTCAGGCTAAAGAGCAGCAGCGCGGCGATGCAGCCGATCAGCGTTCCCATCAGCCGCCAGCCGTTGCGTTGGCGCGTCAGCGCAAACCCCGGCTTCATGATGATGACGATGGTCAGCATGATCCAGTAGTTGTGCGCCGAGAACGCGGGCGACAGCCAGCGGCTGGCCAGCGTCATGGCGATGGCTGCCGCCGCCGTCACCCGCAGCGCGTAGCGGAAATGCGGCGAGTCCAGCCTCAGGTTGCTGGTCAGGAGGCCGAAGCGGAACTCCTGGCGTGAAATGAACCGCGTCAGCGATTTGTTGATGCGCAGCACGTCGGTGGGCTTGGCGTCGGGCGACGCCGCGGTGTGGTCGGCCAGCCGGTCCACGATGCGCGCCGAATTGCGCAGGCGCCGCAGCACCTGGATGATGAGCGCCAGCATTTCCGGGTCGCGTTCGCCCAGGCCCTGTTGCTTGAGCTGTTCGATCTCGTATTCGATGGCGCGCAGCTCGGCCTTGGCGCTGCTGCGGTACTGCACCTTGCGGCCGCGCGACACGTCCAGCGCGATACGGTTCAGCTCCAGCGACATCTTCACCAGCGCATCGCGCATGAACATCAGGCAGTCGTTGCCGGCCAGCGTGCGGCGCAGGGCCGCGTAGTCGGTATGCGTGGCGACCAGCGTGTCCAGCAGCTGCAGCATGTCCACGAACATGTTCCAGATCATCACGCGCTGGCGGTCGCCCAGCCCCTTGCCGCGAGGCAGGGCGCGCAGCACCATGTCGCGCGCGGCCTGGTGCTTCTCCGTCATCACGGACTGGCGTTGGATCAGCGTGCGGTAGGCTTCGTCCAGGTCGGAGGTCTCATCGTAGAAGGACGCCCGCGCCGCCACGTAATCGGCGGTCGCAAAGAGCGCCACCGACATGGCCTGCTGCTCTTCGCGCAGCCAGAACAGCCTTGAGAATCCCAGGCTGAACACAACGTAGAACAGCGCGCCGCCCAGCGTGGCGGCGGCGTGGGCCAGGACCTGGTGCGGTTCCAGCGGCGAATGCATGGTCAGCGTCATCAGCAGCAGGCCGGCAAAGCCGATCAGGCCGCCGCGCTTGCCGAAGACGGTGAACATCGAATAGACGAAGCACTGGACGATGACCGCCAGCCAGATCAGCACGGGGTGCGTGGACGCCAGCCCGGTGATGATGACCGTGATGGTGCCCAGCGCCGCGCCGCCCAGCATTTCGTTGGTGCGGTGCCGCTGCGGGCCGCCCGGCTGGTCGATGATGGCCAGGCACTGCGCGCCGAACGTCGCGACCAGGCCGGTCGTGTAATTGCCGAATATGCCTCCCAGCACCAGCACGGGCAACAGCATGCCGACTCCCTGGCGCACGCCTCCGAAGAAGTAGTGGCTATAGAGAAAGCGGCGAATGCTGGCAATGCGCAAATCCATGGGCGGCGGCTCGGTTCTGGACGACGGAACAAGTATAGAGAGGCCGCCGTGGGTTTTGGGGTCGGATGGTTACCGAACCATCCGCGCAACGGTCGGCAAAAGCCGATTTGCCACCGTTGACGCAACGCGGTAAATTGCTCCACTTGCTTCGGTCTGCCTATCCGAAACCGGAGCGTTGATGCGAACGGCCAGGGTCACATCCCAGCCGTCCTGCAGCAAGTCATATTTGCCGTTGGCCGCGCCACAAGCGTGTGTTGCCAAGGCTTCCATTTCGACCTCCAGCGTCCCCAAGGGGCGTTTGCACTGCGTTCTGTCGAGCGTGTGCCGGGTCGGCAAGGTGTCCGGGTGGCGTGGCTCCGTGAGCCGCTAAGCGCCGGATATGTTGTCGTAACCGGTATGGGTTCAGTTGCCGCCGTATCCGGGCGCGCAGCAGTCAGGGTTGCAGGGCCGGTTTTGAAAGGAACTACAACATGGAAATGAATGGCGCCGATATCGTCGTGCGCTGCCTGGCCGATGAAGGCGTGGAACACGTTTTCGGCTACCCCGGCGGCGCGGTGCTTTACATCTACGACGCAATCTTCAAGCAAGACAAATTCCAGCATATCCTGGTTCGTCACGAGCAAGCTGCCGTGCACGCGGCCGATGCCTATTCGCGCTCGTCGCAGAAGGTCGGCGTCTGCATCGTGACCAGCGGCCCGGGCGTGACCAATGCCGTGACCGGCATCGCCACCGCCTACATGGACTCCATCCCGATGGTCATCATCAGCGGGCAGGTGCCCACTGCGGCCATCGGCGAAGACGCCTTCCAGGAATGCGACACCGTCGGCATCACGCGGCCCTGCGTCAAGCACAACTTCCTGGTGCGCGACGTCAAGGACCTGGCCGAAACCATGCGCCGCGCGTTCTACATCGCGCGCACGGGCCGTCCCGGTCCGGTGCTGGTGGATATCCCCAAGGACATCACCGTCGCGCAGTGCAAGTACGTGCCGCCCAAGGGCGAGATCTCGATGCGTTCCTACGCGCCCGTCAACAAGGGCCACCAGGGGCAGATCAAGAAAGCCGTGCAGATGCTGCTGGCCGCCGAGCGGCCCATGATCTACACCGGCGGCGGCGTCATCCTGTCGAATGCCGCGCCCGAGCTCAACAAGCTCGTGACGCAGCTGGGCGCGCCCTGCACCAGCACCCTGATGGGCCTGGGCGGCTTCCCGGCCAGCAGCGGCCAGTTCCTGGGCATGCCCGGCATGCACGGCACGTACGAGGCCAACATGGCCATGCAGCACTGCGACGTGCTGCTGGCCATCGGCGCCCGCTTCGATGACCGCGTGATCGGCAACCCCAAGCACTTCGCGCAGAACGCCCGCAAGATCATCCACATCGACATCGATCCCTCGTCGATTTCCAAGCGCGTGCGCGTGGATGTCCCGATCGTGGGCAACGTCAAGGACGTCCTGGCCGATCTCAGCGCGCAATTCGAGATCGCCGCCGCCGAGCACAAGCCGGCCTCCATCGCCAAGTGGTGGGATCAGGTCGAGACCTGGCGCGGCAAGGAATGCCTGAAGTTCGCCAACTCGAACGAAGTCATCAAGCCGCAGTACGTGGTGGAAAAGCTCTGGGAAGTGACCGGCGGCGACGCCTTCGTCACCTCCGACGTCGGCCAGCACCAGATGTGGGCCGCGCAGTACTACAAGTTCGACAAGCCGCGCCGCTGGATCAACTCCGGCGGCCTGGGCACCATGGGGGTGGGCCTGCCGTACGCCATGGGCGTGCAGATGGCCAATCCGGGCAAGGACGTCGCCGTCATCACCGGCGAAGCCTCGATCCAGATGAACATCCAGGAACTGTCGACCTGTCACCAGTACCGCCTGACGCCCAAGATCGTCTGCCTGAACAACCGGTTTCTGGGCATGGTGCGCCAATGGCAGCAGATCGACTACGGCTCGCGCTATTCCGAGTCGTACATGGATTCGCTGCCCGACTTCGTCAAGGTCGCCGAAGCCTACGGCCACGTGGGCCTGCGCATCGAGCGTCCGGCCGACGTCGAGCCGGCGCTGCGTGAAGCGTTCGGCAAGCACAAGGAGCGCCTGGTCTTCCTGGACTTCATCACCGACCGCACCGAAAACGTGTGGCCGATGGTCAAGGCCGGCCGTGGGCTGACTGAAATGCTGCTCGGCTCTGAAGACCTGTAAGGAGGCTCCGACAATGAAGCACGTGATTTCCGTCCTCCTCGAAAACGAACCCGGCGCGCTGTCGCGCGTGGTGGGCCTGTTTTCGGCACGGGGCTACAACATCGAAACCCTGACCGTGGCGCCCACCGAGGATCCCACGCTGTCGCGCATGACCATCGTCACGACCGGTTCGGACGAGGTCATCGAACAGATCACCAAGCACCTGAACCGCCTGGTCGATGTCGTGAAGGTGGTGGACCTGACCGAAGGCGCCCACATCGAGCGCGAGCTGATGCTCGTGAAGGTGCGCGCCGTGGGCAAGGAACGCGAGGAAATGAAGCGCATGGCGGATATCTTCCGCGGCCGCATCATCGACGTCACCGACAAGTCCTACACCATCGAATTGACCGGGGTGCAGGAAAAAGTACAGGCCTTCCTCGAGGCCCTGGACCGCAGTGCCATCCTTGAAACCGTGCGCACCGGCGTGTCCGGCATCGGACGCGGTGAACGGATCTTGAAGATTTGACCGGCCTGCCAGGCGCGGCCACCCCCTACATCTGAATCAAACGAATATCCAAATACTGGAATCTGGAGCACACCATGAAAGTTTTCTACGACAAAGACTGCGATCTGTCCCTCATCAAAGGCAAGACCGTCGCCATCATCGGCTACGGCTCGCAAGGCCACGCGCACGCGCTGAACCTGCATGAGTCGGGCGTGAAGGTCGTCGTCGGCCTGCGCAAGGGCGGCGCCTCGTGGAACAAGGCCGCCAACGCCGGCCTGGAAGTCAAGGAAGTCGCGGACGCCGTCAAGTCGGCCGACATCGTCATGATGCTGCTGCCCGACGAAAACATCGCCTCGGTCTACAACAAGGAAGTCCACGGCAACATCAAGGCCGGCGCCGCCCTGGCGTTCGCCCACGGCTTCAACGTCCACTACGGCCAGGTCGTGCCGCGTGAAGACATCGACGTCATCATGATCGCCCCCAAGGCCCCGGGCCACACGGTGCGCAACACGTACAAGCAGGGCGGCGGCGTGCCCCACCTGGTGGCCGTGTACCAGGACAAGTCGGGCGCCGCGCGCGACGTGGCCCTGTCGTACGCCAGCGCCAACGGCGGCGGCCGTGCCGGCATCATCGAAACCAACTTCCGCGAAGAAACCGAAACCGACCTGTTCGGCGAACAGGCCGTGCTGTGCGGCGGTACCGTCGAACTGATCAAGGCCGGTTTCGACACGCTGGTGGAAGCCGGCTACGCGCCCGAAATGGCTTACTTCGAGTGCCTGCACGAACTGAAGCTGATCGTCGACCTGATCTATGAAGGCGGCATCGCCAACATGAACTACTCGATTTCGAACAACGCCGAATTCGGCGAATACGAAACGGGCCCCAAGATCGTCACGGAAGAAACCCGCAAGGCCATGCGCCAGTGCCTGACGGACATCCAGACCGGCGAATACGCCAAGAAGTTCATCCTGGAAAACGCCGCCGGCGCCCCGACGCTGACCTCGCGCCGCCGCATCAACGCGGAATCGCAGATCGAGCAGGTGGGTGGCAAGCTGCGCGCCATGATGCCCTGGATCGCCGCCAACAAGCTGGTGGACAAGTCCAAGAACTGATCCGCCTGGGCGGGCGGGGCGCGGCCCCGCCGGTCTGGACCGAAGCGGCATGCCTGCACGGGCATGCCGTTTTTTTTGGTCGTTTGCGTCGCAGGGCCCCATTTGGGGCAGGCACGATGCTTGCTGCGGTCCCGCAAGCCGTGCCAGATAGGTTAACCTTTCAAAGTCCGTTGTAAGTTATTGAGACCATGCCCAATTTTTCCATGCGCGATTCCGAGAACCGCCACCGGAGCATCTACTTGCTCCCGAACGCGTTCACCACCGCCGCTTTGTTCGCCGGGTTCTATGCCGTTGTGCAGGCCATGAACGACCGCTTCGAAGTCGCCGCCATCGCCATTTTCGTTGCCATGGTCCTGGATGGCATGGACGGCCGGGTGGCCCGCCTGACCAATACGCAGTCCGCGTTCGGCGAGCAATACGACTCGCTGTCGGACATGACGTCCTTTGGCGTGGCGCCCGCGCTCGTCATGTACGAATGGATCCTGAACGACCTGGGCCGCTGGGGCTGGTTGGCGGCGTTTGTCTACGTCTCCGGCGCCGCGCTGCGCCTGGCGCGCTTCAACACCAATATCGCCGTGGTCGACAAGCGATTCTTCCAGGGGCTGCCCAGCCCGGCCGCCGCGGCGCTGGTGGCGGGTTTCGTCTGGCTGGCCGTCGACAACAAGTTGCCCATCCATGACAGCCTGATGGCCTGGGTGGCCTTTACGCTCACCATGTACGCGGGCATCACCATGGTGTCGAACGCGCCGTTCTTCAGCGGCAAGAGCTTCGCGCTGGGCCGCAGCGTGCCGTTCTGGGGCATCCTGCTCGTCGTCGCGGTGTTCGTGTTCGTGTCCAGCGATCCTCCGGTGGTCCTCTTCGGCCTGTTCGTGCTCTATGGCCTGTCGGGCTGGGTCACGTGGGCATGGCGCTGGAACAAGGTGCGCCGCCTGCAGCAGGAGCGCCGGGGCCACTCGTCCTGATTGCGTAATCGCGTAGTCGCGCCGTTGCGTGATTGCCTGATTGCCAGATGAGGTGATGGGCAAGCCCAAAGCAAAACCCGCCAATTTCCGTATTGTTTTTCGTTTGCGTGGCGGGCGGGCCGGGCAGGCCGCAGGGCCTGCCGGCGTTTACCACCAGTTGAAGCGGTCGGCGTCGTACATGGGATCGGGGCCGGGGTGAAAGTGCGTCACCTTGCTGCCGTCGCGGCTCATGTACACGTACATCAGCGAATTCCACACGCTGTTTTCTTTATAGCGGTACGACCAGACGACCTCGCGCTTTTCGCCCAGGCCCACCAGGTCGATGCGGGCCGGCGGCCCGAATTCGCATCGGACCCGTTCCGGCCCCCAATCGCCCGTTTCCAGCACCTTGAAGTGCGCGTCGGTCAAAAGCGGCAGCACGCGGTCAACGCGCCCGTCCGGGGCGACGTTTGCGCCCCAGGCGTATTGGCCCATCGGTTGCTGCGTCCAGATCACCCGCCGTCCGCCGCCCGCCTGCGGACATTCGAAGTTGGGCGCGCCGAATTGCGCCTGCACCTGCGAGAGCGGCGTGCCGGGCGGAACCTGGGCCATGTTTGCGCAGGCGGCCAGCCCGGCCAGAGAGATCGACGCCAGGGCCACGCGGGCCGTTCGGTAAAAGCTAGTCATGTCCATGCTCCTGTCGGGTGCGCCTGGCCCCGGGGTTGGCCCTGGGCCGGGGCCGGTGTCCTTGCTGGGGTAATTCTAGCGAATCGGCTATAATCATCGAGCTTTATCAAATGTATTGATTCTGCAAGATCCTTTGCGCCAGCCGCAGGGGGATAGCGCAGACGCCCTCAACATGGCGCACAGCCCCATGTACAGGCGCCGCCCGATCCCGCCAACGGCAGCAGTGAGAAAGCGAATTCAAGCCTGGCTCGCGCAAATTTTTTCCAAACCACGTCAGGGCGCCTCGGCCCTGTCGCATGTCCGAAGAGGTCATCAATGTCTGTAGCTGACATCAAGAAATCCGATATCGTTGCGCAATTCCAACGCGCTCAAGGCGATACCGGCTCCCCCGAAGTCCAGGTGGCTCTGCTCACCGCCCGTATCAACGAACTGACTGGTCACTTCAAAGAACACATGAAGGACCATCACTCGCGCCGCGGTCTGCTGCGTATGGTCAGCCGTCGCCGCAAGCTGCTCGACTATCTCAAGGGCCGCAATCCCGATTCGTACCGCGCACTGATCGAAAAACTCGGTCTGCGCAAGTGATCGACGGGGCTGGCTCCCCATGACGCAACCGTGGTCGGTGCGACGCATGTCGCAGCGGCCACGGTTTTTCATTTGTAAGGAATAATCGTCATGTTCAATAAAGTGACTAAATCGTTCCAGTACGGCCAGCACACGGTCGTCCTGGAAACTGGCGAGATCGCTCGCCAGGCCTCCGGCGCCGTGGTGGTGTCGATCGAGGACACCGTCGTCCTGGCCACTGTCGTGGCTTCCAAGAAGGCCAAGCCGGGCCAGACGTTCTTCCCGCTGACCGTCGACTACATCGAAAAGACCTACGCCGCCGGCCGCATCCCGGGTGGGTTCTTCAAGCGCGAAGGCAAGCCGTCCGAAAAGGAAACGCTGACCTCGCGCCTGATCGACCGTCCCCTGCGTCCGCTGTTCCCCGAAGACTTCTACAACGAAGTCCAGGTGGTCCTGCACACGCTGTCGGTCAATCCTGAAATCGATCCCGACATCCCCGCCATGATCGGCGCCTCCGCCGCGCTGGCCATCTCGGGCATCCCGTTCAACGGCCCGATCGGCGCCGCGCGCGTGGGTTACATCGATGGTCAGTACACCATCAACCCGACCGCCTCGGACCTGAAGTCGTCCAAGCTGAACCTGGTTGTCGCCGGTACCGAAAACGCCGTGCTGATGGTGGAATCGGAAGCTGACCAGCTGTCCGAAGAAGTCATGCTGGGCGGCGTGGTCTACGGCCACCAGCAAATGCAGACCGTCATCAACGCCATTCACGAATTGGTGAAGGACGCTGGCAAGCCCGATTGGGAATGGCAAGCTCCCGCCAAGGACGAGGCCCTGATCGCCGCGGTCACCGCCGCTGCCCAGGAAGGCCTGAACGCCGCCTACCAGATCCGCGAAAAGCAGGCTCGCACCACCAAGCTGCGCGAAGTCTACTCGGACGTGTCGGCCAAGCTGGCCGCCGCTGCCGCCGAAAAGGGCGAATCCGCCCCGGACGCCGTCACGGTCGACAACATCCTGTTCTCGCTGGAATCGGCCATCGTCCGCGGCCAGATCCTGAACGGCGAGCCGCGCATCGACGGCCGCGACACCCGCACGGTGCGCCCGATCAGCGTGCGCCTGGGCGTGCTGCCCCGCGCGCACGGCAGCGCCCTGTTCACCCGCGGTGAAACCCAGGCGCTGGTCGTGGCCACGCTGGGCACCAAGCAGGACGAGCAGATCATCGACGCGCTCATGGGCGAATACCGTGACCGCTTCATGATGCACTACAACATGCCTCCGTTCGCCACCGGCGAAACGGGCCGCATCGGTGTGCCCAAGCGCCGTGAAATCGGCCACGGCCGCCTCGCCAAGCGCTCGCTGGTGCCGCTGCTGCCGGCGCCCGAAGACTTCCAGTACACGATCCGCCTCGTGTCGGAAATCACCGAATCCAACGGCTCCTCGTCGATGGCCTCGGTCTGCGGCGGCTCGCTCGCCATGATGGACGCCGGCGTGCCGGTCAAGGATCACGTGGCCGGCGTGGCCATGGGCCTGATCCTGGACGGCGGCAAGTTCGCCGTGCTGACGGACATCCTGGGCGACGAAGATCACCTGGGCGACATGGACTTCAAGGTTGCGGGCACCGAAAACGGCGTCACCGCACTGCAGATGGACATCAAGATCCAGGGCATCACCAAGGAAATCATGCAGGTTGCGCTGGACCAGGCCCGCGAAGGCCGTCTGCACATCCTCGGCAAGATGAAGGAAGCCCTGGACGGTTCGCGCGGCGAGCTGTCGGCTTTCGCGCCGCGCATGCTGACCATCAAGATCAACCCCGAGAAGATCCGTGACGTGATCGGCAAGGGCGGCGCCACCATCCGCGCGCTGACCGAAGAGACCGGCACGCAGATCGACATCTCCGACGACGGCACGATCGTGATCGCCAGCGTCGACGAAACGCAGGCCAAGGAAGCCCAACGCCGCATCGTCGAACTGACCGCCGACGTCGAAGTGGGCCAGATCTACGAAGGCTCGGTCCTGCGCCTGCTGGACTTCGGCGCCATCGTGCAAGTGCTGCCGGGCCGCGACGGCCTGCTGCACATCTCCGAAATCGCCAACTACCGCATCGCGAACATCAACGATGTGCTGAAGGTCGGCCAGCAAGTCCGCGTCAAGGTCATCGAGGCCGACGACAAGGGCCGCCTGCGCCTGTCCATCAAGGCGATCGGCGGCATCGAGCAGCAGCAGCCCGCTGCCGCTCCCGAAGCTGCCCC
The DNA here is from genome assembly GCF_900156745.1 of Achromobacter sp. MFA1 R4. Classification (NCBI taxonomy): domain Bacteria; kingdom Pseudomonadati; phylum Pseudomonadota; class Betaproteobacteria; order Burkholderiales; family Alcaligenaceae; genus Achromobacter; species Achromobacter sp. MFA1 R4. Next base: position 3,237,722 of record NZ_LT707065.1, read on the forward strand.
CCAATCGGAACCGCAAGCCGAATAAGCCTGCAGCATCCTGATTGAAGAACGGCGCCGCGACGATCGGGCGCCGTTTTTTTTTGCCCTCGTCCAGGCGGGCGCGTCCCCGGCGCCGTGGTTCCCCTGTCCGCCTGGCTTACGGTAAAGTCTTGCGCGAGAGAGGCGCCGCCCGTTTGCCGCAGGCGCGCGCTCGACGCATCATCGAAAAGGGGGCATTCGGATGAGCAAGGCATGACGGCGTGGCCGATAACCGCAGCCACGGCGGCGCTGCTGGCAGCGCTGCTGACCGGGTGCATGACGCCCACGGCGGGCCAGCGCGGCCCCAAGGGCGAAGACATGTCCGCCGACCAGTTTGCGCAGACGGACTTCAACCGCACCGTCACCCTGGAAGTGCGCGACAACCTTGCCAGCCTGTATGCGCTGCTCGACAAGCTGTACCGGCGCAATCCGCGCGAATGGCGCAAGACCGGCGTGCCGGACCTGGCCGCCGCGGTCAACCGCGTCAAGCATTCCATCGAAGTCCGCGTCCCGCCCAGCGACCTCGCCGGGCTGCGCGATATCCAGATCCTGGCGGTGGCGCTGGATCCCAACTATTCGGGCGACCGGGTCGGCGCCTTCATCTACGGCCTGGCGGACACCATCATCGCCGCCCACAACGGCAAGACGCGCCTCTACGCCACCGACGCCCTGGACGGCCAGCGGGTCTACAATGCCGCACGGAACGTCGAGGCGGCGGCCTGGCTCCTGGCCACGCGCCGCAACAACCAGGGCGAATTGCTGCTGCTCGCCAATGAAATTTCCCCGGACGCCACCAATCTCAGCTTCGAGCGCGAGTTCGGCGCCATCATCGGCCGGCTGGACCTGATCGCCAACCTGCTGGGCGAAAACTCCCGGCGCATCGGCATCAACTACGCCCAGGGCCTCTTGCTATTCAACTTCCTGCCTGTGCGTTAACAGGATTTCCATCGTGATCGATATCGCCTCCATCCAGACCGCCCGCGACAACCTGCGCGGCCAGGTGCTGAAGACCCCATTTACCCTGTCGCGCACGCTGTCCGACATCTTCGGTGCCGAAATCTGGCTGAAGTTCGAGAATCTGCAGTTCACCGCCTCTTTCAAGGAACGGGGCGCGCTGAACCGCATGCTCACGCTCTCGGACGAGGAGCGCGCCAAGGGCGTGATCGCCGTGTCGGCCGGCAACCACGCGCAGGGCGTGGCCTATCATGCGCAGCGCATGGGCGTGCCCGCCGTGATCGTGATGCCGCGCTTCACGCCGACCGTCAAGGTCGCCAACACGCGGCGGTTCGGTGCGGAAGTCGTCCTGGCGGGCGACACCTTTGACGACGCCAAGGCGCGCGGCTACGAGCTGGCGCGCGAACGCGGCCTCATCATGATCCATCCCTACGACGACGAAGCCGTGATCGCGGGGCAGGGAACGGTCGCGCTGGAAATGCTGGAAGACCAGCCGGCGCTCGACACGCTCGTCATCGCCATCGGCGGGGGCGGCCTGATTTCGGGCATCGCCACGGCTGCCAAGGCGGTCAAGCCCGGCATCGAGATCGTCGGCGTCCAGACCGAGCGCTTTCCCGCCATGTACGCGGCGGTCAAGGGGACGACCATGCCGCCCGGGCAGTACACCATCGCCGAGGGCATCGCCGTCAAGTCGCCCGGCGACCTGACGCTGCCCATCGTGCAGCGGCTGGTCGACCGCATCGAACTGGTCAGCGAGGCGGACATCGAACACGCCATCGTGGTGCTGCTGGAAATCGAAAAGACCGTCGTCGAAGGGGCGGGGGCCGCCGGCCTGGCGGCGCTGCTGCGCGCCCAGGAAGAAGGCAGCGACCGCTACAAGGGCAAGCGCATCGGGCTGGTCCTGACCGGCGGCAATATCGATCCGCTGATGCTGGGCGAACTCATCGAGCGGGGCATGGTGCGCGCCGGCCGCCTGGCCCGCATTCGCGTCGACCTGCGCGATCTGCCGGGGGCGTTGGCCCATGCCACCAAGCTCATCGCCGATGCCCAGGCCAACATCACCGAGGTCCATCACCAGCGCGCGTTTACCTCCTTGCCGGTGCGCAATGTCGAGGTCGACTTCGTGCTCCAGACGCGCGGTCCCGAGCACATCCAGGAAGTGATCGACATCCTGAATGCGGCGGGCTTTGCCGCCAGCAATCACGATCATTGATCGGTCCGCCGGCGCCGGGCGCCGGCATGAAGCTTTCAAATTGCTTTAACCTGCCTGTCAACTTGTCCGCCAGCCGGCATGCGCAATCATGCGCCTGCCGGCTGAATTTTTTTGCGCGTCGACATCCCCATTGCGGCTTGTCCGCGCGCGATGCCTGCGCTTGGCAAGACCGCTCGGGCAGGCGGCCGTGGAAAGGGAAAATGCATCTTAATGTTTCAGTAAAAATTATTTTTGCGAAACCGGGAACTTTCCTGAATTTGCGAAACCCGTAGCATCCGCGCGCTCTCCCGGCCGGTTCTGGTGTGAAACCACCCTTGCGCAAGCACCATTCGCCCCCCGGGCGTCCGGTCCATGGTCACGGGAATATCCCCAACAAAATCATGGTTGGTACGGATAGGAACTGTGTCGTTCCACGATTTACCATCCGGCGTTCATGACGTTGCCGCCGCTTCCGGGCGGTTGCGTTGGATGAGAAATACGCGCCTTGGCAGGCATCGATCCGCCCCGCGCGGCAGTTTAGGGAGACAGCAGCTTGATAAAAAACCGACAGGATTTCTGGTCCGGTGTGATGTTCATTGTTTTGGGGGGAGCCTTTGCCGTGCAGGCTACCCAGTACTCCATGGGCAGCGCCGCCCGCATGGGGCCGGGCTACTTTCCGTTCTGGCTGGGCATCGTGCTGGCGCTGATGGGCGCGACGGTGCTGATGAGCGCCTTGTCGCCGCGTGCCGAGACCACCACGGTCAGCCGCTACGACTTCCGCATCCTCTTCCTGGTGGTCGGCTCGGTCTTTCTCTATGGCTTTGCGCTGCGCTATCTGGGGCTGTATCTCTCGGTCTTCATGCTGGTCGTCATCAGCAGCGTCGCCAGCCACGAATTCAACTGGAAGGTCGCCGTCGCCAACGGCCTGTTCCTCGTGGCGTTTTCCTACCTTGCGTTCATTCGCGGGTTGGGACTGATCTTTCCGCTGTGGCCCAGCGTGCTCACCAATTAAGGACCGGACATGGAACTGCTTCAGAACCTGATGCTGGGGTTTTCGGTGGCTTTCACGCCGGAAAACCTGACTTACGCCTTCATCGGCTGCCTGCTGGGCACGCTGGTCGGCGTCCTGCCGGGCCTGGGCCCGGTGCCCACCATCGCCATGCTGCTGCCCATCACCTATGTGCTGCCGCCCACCGCGGGCCTCATCATGCTGGCCGGCATCTATTACGGCACCCAATACGGCGGCTCGACCACGGCCATCCTGGTGAACCTGCCGGGCGAGACCTCGGCGGTGGTGACCGTGCTGGACGGGCACCAGATGGCCCGCAACGGCCGCGCCGGCGCCGCGTTATCGCTGGCCGCCATCGGTTCGTTCTTTGCGGGCAGCGTGGCCACCGTGCTGATCGCCGCCTTCGCGCCGCCGCTGGCCGAAGTGGCGTTCGCGTTCGGCCCGGCCGAGTACTTCTCGCTGATGGCCCTGGGCCTGATCGGCGCCGTGGTGTTGGCCTCGGGCTCGCTGCCCAAGGCCATCTGCATGATCCTGCTGGGCCTCTTGCTGGGCATGGTGGGCACCGACGTCAACTCGGGCGTCGCGCGCTATGACTTCAGCATCCCGGAACTGCAGGACGGCATCGACTTTGCCATCGTGGCCATGGGCGTGTTCGGCCTGTCGGAAATCATGAGCAATCTAGAGCTCAAGGAGAACCGGGTCGAGATCACCGACAAGGTCGGGTCGCTGTATCCCAGCCGCCAGGAATTCCGCGAGGCCGCGCCGGCCATCGTGCGCGGCACCGCGCTGGGCTCGGCCCTGGGCATCCTGCCCGGCGGCGGGTCGGTGCTGTCGGCCTTCGCGTCCTACACGATGGAAAAGAAGCTCTCGAAGGAACCGGAGCGTTTCGGCAAGGGCCATCCCGCCGGGCTGGCGGGTCCCGAGTCCGCCAACAACGCGGGCGCGCAGACCTCGTTCATCCCGCTGCTGACCCTGGGCATCCCGGGCAATGCGGTGATGGCGCTGATGGTGGGCGCGATGACCATCCACAACATCCAGCCGGGGCCGCAGGTCATGTCCAGCCACCCCGAGCTCTTCTGGGGCCTGATCGCCTCGATGTGGATCGGCAACCTGATGCTGGTGGTGCTGAACCTGCCCCTGATCGGCATCTGGGTGAAACTGCTGCGCGTGCCTTACCGCATGCTGTTCCCCGCGATCCTGGTGTTCTGCACGATCGGCGTGTATTCACTGAACTACAACGCGTTCGACATCTTCATGTTCGCCATCTTCGGCATCGTGGGCTACGTCTGGAGCAAGCTGGGCTGCGAAGGCGCGCCGCTGCTGCTTGGCCTGGTGCTGGGTCCGATGATGGAAGAGAACTTCCGCCGGGCGCTGCTGCTGTCGCGCGGCGAATTCTCCACCTTCGTCACGCGGCCGCTGTCGGCCACGCTGCTTGGCTTGGCCGTCATTCTGCTGGTCCTGGTCGCGCTGCCCGCGCTGCGCAAGAAACGCGAGGAAGCCTTCGTCGAGGTCGACTGACCGACTGACTGACTTTCCGGCTATTGGTTGGCTCCGGGTCTGGTTTGGCGCAAGCTGGCCAGGCCCCTTTTTTTACTGCCGGGCCACCAGGTTCTTCAGGCCGTACAGGCGCTCGCGGTGCAGGGTGGCGGTCAAGGGCTCGGGCTCGCGGCCCAGCGCCACATAATCGGCCGGGATCATGGCGATGGCGTCCTGCATGTTCGCGGACCCCGCGTGCCACCACTGCACCAGCATCCGGTCCGGGTTGTAGACGTCCAAACCCTGGCGGCGCAGCTCCGACCGGTTGAAATCCTTCAGGTTCCAGGTCAGGACCTGCACCGTCGGCGTCTGAGGCAGCCCGCAACGGGCGCGCCGCGCCAGTCCCGCCGCGATGACATGGAAGTCCTTGGGGTCGCTGTAGCGCAGCGACGCCTCATAGACCTGCGTGTCGGTTTCCATGGCCCCCGGAAACCGCGCATTCATGTCGACCCAGAATTCGGCCATCACCTCCGGCGGGATGTCCCAGATGCGGCAGGCATTGCGGCGCCATTCCTCGCCGATGCGTTCGGTCCAGACCGGCTGGAACACCCCGGCCTCGGCCAGCCGCAGCAACAGCCGGCGCAGGATTCCAGACATGAGGACGCAGGCGTCCAGGACGATGAACGGCGGGGAGGACGGGGGGGAGGTCAAGATGTGATCTGTCACCGGCTTGGGCAAGACGCGTGGGCGGCCGGGCCGGGCTTGAATTGAGGGCAAGGCAGAAGAATAGTGTTTTTTTCGGCGCCTTGCCGCCGCGGCCGTCACTTTTTGAGTATTTCGTCCAGCGCCTTCAGCACCAGCTCGCTCGTGCCGTGCAGGCTGGTCGCGAAAACCGCATAGACGACCACCAACAGCGCCAGCGCGCCCACCCATGGCGTCCACCACGGCCACAGCCGGCCCACCCGATAACGGCTGGACACGATGTTTTCCTGTGCGTCGGTCAGGGCCTCCGGCGTTTCTCCCCGCATCGCCCGCAGTTCCCGGTGCAGTTTGGTAATAATCGACTGGAGCGCTTCGACCTGATTATGTTGCATGCCGTATTTGCCTTTGAATCCCAGGCACAGGCACAGGTATTTGAATTCCAGCACGTCGCGGTATTTGGCCGGGTCCATCATCATGCGCGAAAGCACCGTGAAGAACTTTTCCCCGCCCCAGGTTTCGTTGTGATTCACGCTGAGCAGCGACCGCTCGGCCCAGCGCGAATGCGCGCCCCACGGCGTGCCCATGACCGCCTCGTCGATGAAGGTGCACAGCGCATAGCGATAGGCGAGCTGCGTGGCGCTGTCATAGCCGTGCTGGCGGATTTCTTCGTCCAGTGCGGAAATCTGGTCGCGCACGGCGCCGTATAACTGTTCGATGCCTTCGTAGGCGTCAAGCTTGCGCAGGCGGATGACCAGTCCGAATAACGGCAGCGCCCCGTCCACCAGGGGGTTGTAGCCGTGTCCGCGAAGCTGGAATCCCAGATCGGCGTCGCGGTCTATATTCTCGATGGTGTCGAACGCGATTATTCCTTTCTGGTCGATCACCGCGACGGGACTGGTGCGCAAAAATCCGCCAGGACCGGAATGGGCATTCTTGATGGGTTTCATGTCATTGGCTCCTGATTGCCCAGAACTGCAATTCCATTTCTGGATAGTCCCCCGCAATGTGGAAACCAAAGCCGGCGGTCTCGCGCATCATCTGCCAGCTCGGGTGGCTGCGGTCGAACTGGAAGTACGTGAATCCGGCATGAAAGGGCAGATGCCGGGGCGCGACGGGCAGGGGCAAGAGGGGGATGCCGGGAAGCTGCAGGCTGACCAGTTCGCCCAGCCTTTCCATCGATGTCACCTTCGCCTGCTGCACGAACTGCTGCCGCAGCTTGTCCAGCGGCATGCGCGCACGCACGGCCAGGATGAAATCGGCCTCGGCATACAGGCGCCGGTCGTGCACCGCCGCGGTCAGCACGCCGTACTGCTGGCGCTCGATGGGCAGCGATACGGCGCGGGGCTGCAGCACGGTGCTCAGCGCGCGGCGCAGCGTCTCTTCGAGCACGCGGAACGAGGCGCGCGGGTCGTCGTGCTGGTAGGCCGGATACTCCTGGGGCAGGCGGCCTTCGTCGGTAAACGTGACCAGCTCGCCGCAGGCCTGGCTGAACGCGATGTAAAGCTGTTCCGGGTGGACGCGCCTTAATCGGGACAGGTGCAGGAACAAGGGGTGCAGGCGGTTGAGCACCAGCAGCAGATTGAAATCGGTCACATCGGCCACGCCAGCCTGGCCGGGCGAGCCGATGCGCTCGGCGATGTTCTTCGCGCGCTCTCGCATCAGCCCGGCAATTTCCCCGAGATAGCGCTTGAGCGGAGGAATCGCGTTCAGCGAAATGCCGGTGGGATAGAACGTCTCGTCCAGCAACAGGCTGCCGTCGGGCCGCCGGTCCAGCAGGCGGCACAGGGCAATGCCGGTAAACGCGCTGCGGTCGTCGCGCTCCAGCGCCAATTGCAGGTTCAACGCGGCCAGGTTCATGGGCACGTAGTCGCCTTCCTGGCTGTGCGTGTCGCGGACCTCTTCGCTGCGCGTCACGTAGCGGGCATTGGCGTAGGTGTCGGGCCATTGCACCTCCAGCACGCCGTCGGAGCGCAGCGGCAGGGTCAGGTACACCGTCTGGTTGACGGCCGACGCGTCGGTGATGGGCAGGGGCACGGGCGGCGGCTGATCGTTGGGGATGTCGAACACGCTCCCGTCCGGCATGACGCCGCGCGCGCGCACGATCGCGATCTTGCCGAAGCTCAGGTACTCCTGGTTGAGCTCCAGCTCGCTGAAGCCATAGAGGTGCTCGCTGACGCCGTTCACGCGCTGGTTGACGTGATGCTCGGCGGCGCGGGCGTGCTGCTGGAAATGCTGGGGCTTGACGAAAAGCCCCTCGCTCCAGATAACGGGATTGCGTGATGTCATGGTTGGGGACTCGAAGGCGAGGGGCGGCGGCTTTCGTCGGTAATGGCGACGCGGGTACCGCGCAGGGTCAGCAGCAGGGCGTATTTGCGCCCTTTTGGCTCGATCCGGAAGGCCTGCTTCCACACGGCGCCATTCTGTTCATGGAAGTCGGCCACGATGGCGACGTAGCGCGTGTCCTCCTGGATGCGCGCGAAATCGATGTACTTGAACTGTCCTGGCTGCAGGACATAGTCGTCCTCGGTCACGAACGTGGTGCCCAGCGCCTTCTTCAGGTCCCGCGCCAGCAGCAGCGGGTCCGCGTTCAGCAGGAGCGAATCATCCTTGAGCTGCAGCACTTTGAATGCGATGGGCGTGGCCATGCTGCGCGCCGGCGCGGCCGGCTCCGTGAATGCGTGGCTCGTGCCCTGGCTGTACTGGCCCAGACCGCGCTCCAGGCCCTGCGCGTCCGCATCGGCCTCGTCCCCGCTCTCGAGCGCCAGCGGCAACGGCGCGCGCGTCACGCCCTGGTTCGCCAGCGCCGGGCCAGCGCCGAACCGGCGGTTGGGCAGGTAGTGAGGCGACGCGGCGAGCGCCTCGGGCAGCGGCGCGGGGGCCGCGGCGGCCTTGGGCTGCGCGATGCGAGACGATCCCCGATCGACGCGGCTGAGCGGCTGCGACGCGGGCGCGGTGTCTTCCAGCTCGTCCAGCAGGCCGCGCAGGCCGGCGATCAGCTCGCGCCGGCTGCCTGATTTGAGATTGACCTCGAAGGGGCCCTCGCCACTGTCGCGCGCGAGCGCGGCAGCCGCGGGCGAGTCGATCGGCTGCGGCGCGGGGGCGCTTTCGGGGTTGGGGTTGACGTCTTCGGCGGCGAACAGGCTCAGGCCGATCTGGCTGGGCTGATCGTCGGGCGCGCCCACCGGGATCGATGGGTCCATCAGGATCTGCCCGGTCTTGGTCAGGACCTCGCCCACCGAGCCGCACCCGGCCAGCAGGCTGCACGCCAGCCCGAGGGGAACCAGGCGCCTCATTGGGCCTCCGCGCGCAGTGCGCGGTCATAGGCCTGCGCAAAGATTTCCCAGAAAAGCTTTTCGAACCCGCGTTGGCGCGCCGAGCTGAGTTCATCGTAGTAATGGGCATACATGCGCCACGCCCAATCGCCGTCGTCGCCCTGCGCCGGCTGGTCGGGACGATAGCGGCGAAAACGCTGCAGCAGGTGCTCGGGCGAGAAGGCGTGCAGCAGGGCTTCCAGCCCGGACTCGATGCCCTTGACCACCGACGCCTGGTGCAGCTTCAGTTGCGTCATGCTTTCTTCGACCGCGGCCATGGGCGACAGATGCACGACGCTGCGCTTGCTGGAGAACATGGCGCGCAGGGTGTCCGGATAGCTCTGGCCAAGGCGCAGTGGATTGTCTTCGATGGGCTGCAGGGTCAGCGCGTTCATCGCCATGCGCGGCGCCGGGTCCGCCCCGGCGCCGTACAGCGCGGCAATGCCGCGTATGGCCGCGCCCAGCGCCTGCCCGGCTTCGAGCAGCAGGGTCCGGCTGGCCGGGGTATCCAGATCGTCGAGCGCAATGCCCATGCCCTGCAGCAGCGCCGCGGCCGCCTGCGGCGTATCGCCGGCCGCCTCGGGCGATGCGGCCGTCCAGGCCGGGTCGGAAAGATAATGTTCGCGTGACTGCGGCATGCGGAAATCTCCAGTAGGGGTCTTGGGCGAGCCGGCGACCGCGGCATAGCGGGTGGAGGCCAGGTCCGGTTGGGTGGGCACATGGGCCGCGTACGGCTTGAGTGCGTCAGCGGCGTCGGGCGACATCGGCGCGGCCGACGCCGCCTGTTCCGCGGCATCCAGGGCGCGCAACGGGTCCAGGTCGGCGTGGGGATCGTGCGGCGCAGCCAGGGCCCGGAAGACGGCGTCCTGCGCAGGCGCGCCGCCTTCCCGCTCGAATACGTAGCGGTCCCGTGGCAAATCGTCCATGCCGCCGCCCTGGTCGTTGAGGATTTCGCTCACCTCGTACTGCGCAAGGTGGCGGGACGCGTCCGGCAGCGCGTGCTGCGCATCGTGCAGGTGCACGGCAACCTGATAGGGGCCGATGTGCAGGATGTCGCCGTCGCTCAGGCGTGCGCCGACCTGTGCGCCCAACGGATCGCGCGCGCCGTTGACATGGGTTAGGCCCGAACGGTCGATCACGCAGAAGGCGCCGTCGCTGTGGCGGATTTCGCAGTGGACCGGCTGCACGCGGCCGGCCTTGTCGACCAGCGTCCAGCTCGCGCCGTGGCTGCCGATGGTGCCGCCGGCGATGCCGAACCGGTGCCGGGGCGTGCTGCCATGCTGCAGCGCCTGGGGATTGGCGACGACGAGCGCGATGCCGCACTCGGAGGGGGCGGGTGTCATAGGCGCGCCTTTATTCTGACGTGGGAGGACCGGCGCACGACCGTGTGCGCGACAAAGCTCGTCCAGCCCAGATGGGCGCCGCTGGCGCGCCCCAGGTTGAACGGCGGCACTTCTTCCTGACGCAGGCCCAGGTCCAGGTCATAGGCGGCGGGGTCGCGCAACAGGAAGTCGATCAGCTTGCGCAGACGCTCGAAGTTCTCGCCGCTGGGCAGGAATTCGCGAAAGCGCCGCTGGTCGAGGTCGGGAATGACGATGGTGAACTTGCTGTAGCGCGTGCGCACGCGGCTGCCGATGACAAAGGTGTCGCCCAGCACCCCGTTGCGTTCGCCCAGCGCGAGCCGCTGTCCCGGCGTGATGTGCATGTACCGGGGTTCAAATTCGCGGATATGCACTGTCTTCAAATCAAAGCAGTGCGCGATGATGCCCGCGACGACCTGCGCGGAACGGCTGCGGCCCGCAATCGCGCCCGCATAGCTCAGCAACCGGCTCCAGGCGATGGGCGTCACGCCACGCAACTCGACGTCGCCCAGCCCCACCATGGCAAAGACATAGCGCGAGAACCGGTCCTGCGCCTCGCGCCGGAATCGCACGTAGTACCGGTATTTGCGCCACGCGTGATGCAGCAGCGTCAGCAGCCGGTGGTGAAAGAAGTCCAGGAATGCCGGCCGTATGCCGACGCCCTGGCCGTATTCGTAGGCCAGGCGGTCCAGGTAGTGGCCGGGCAAGGGAGAATCCGGCCCGTGCAGGCCGAAGAACGTCGCCTGCACGCGGTAGTCGCTGCTGGCCGATGCGGGCATCCGTTCGGCCAGCGAGACGTCCGAAGCGGGAAAGCCCAGTCCAGCATAGCTGCTCAGGCGGACGCGCTGACGCTCCGGTTCCGCGCTCTCGGGCGCCTCCAGATTGTCGTCGTGCAAGCCGTGCAGTTGCTCGAGCAGGCGGAAGAAGTCGTAGTTCTTCGCGTCGGCCAGCAGATGGTCGGCTAGATCAACGGTTGTTTGCCGGTCTGCAGTGGCCATTCGTAGTGCTCGTTGTTGCCGGTGTTGGTCGCTTCCAGCAGATGAAAGGAATTGATGCTCGCGTACAGGGCAAGAAAGTGGCTGAGTACGGTGCCAAAGAGATACAGGTCGCCTTCACACAGGAAGGCCTGCGGGTCCAGCCTGATGCGGGTTTTCAGCCCGCGGATCGGCAGGCCCTTCATCAGCAGGTCGGTGGGCGTGGTGACGGCGTCCTCGATTCCGTCCAGCCGCTTGCGGGTGGCGCGCGCGCGCTGGATGTCGTGCAGCGCGGCGAAGTCGTAGCCGCGCAGGACCGCCTTGAGCGGTTCCGTGGACAGCAGCGACAGGTAGTTGAGCGACAGGTTGGAAATGAGCGTCCATTGCAGTTCCCCGTCCAGCACAGGGCGATAGGAAGGCGTCGGGCGCGTGACGTTGCTGTAGCTCGCAAACGTGGGCGTGGTCTGGGTTTGCAGGCAGATGTCGCCTACGCCCAGGGCTAGCGGAAGATCCTTGTTGGTGCACGTCAGCGCCAGGGAGACCGTCTCGTCCTCGTCGATGTAGTCGGTCTCGTCGCTGCGGATGAACGACACGCGATGCAGCACCCCGTCCGAGGCCAGCGCCTTCTCGATCCGCGTGCGGTAGTAGAGCGCCGAGCGGCCCTGCGCGTGCTCGATCTCGTGCTGCAGGGATTCGAAGGGATGAAAGGTGCGCAGGAATTTTCCGCGTTGCCCATCGGTCTTGCGATGCCAGCCGCTCACGTCGTCGATGCTGAAGATCTCGTAGGCGTCGGGCCGCTGTCCGCCTGGCACGATCCGCTGTTCGGCAAGGCGTCCGTTCAGGTTGATGGGCTCGGCGTCATGCGCGAACAGGTTCACGGCCGGCGTGCAATACAGCATCAGGTCGCCGTTGCGCAGCCGTATGTCGGCCGGCATGGGGCGATTGAAATGGAATTCGATCCGGACGGCGCTGGTGCTCTGCGCCGGCCACAGCGAACGCAGCCCCGTCAGGCTGAAGAATTGGAAGCGGCGCGGAAAGATGAAGTATTCCTGCAGAATCCGATACCCGTCGAAGACGTTCTTGGGATACGGCAGCAATGCTTCATCGGCGGAGAAGCCGGGAAAGCTGACCTGGCGCGGCGACAGCCGACGCGTCTGCCCGTCGACCTCGACCCGTATCTCGCCCAGGTAGCGCGACAGCCACAGGTACAGGGTGAGGGCGGTCGTGTCGTCTCCGCTCAGGTGGAAATCCAACTGGTCGCAGTCGAAGCTGTCCAGCGCATTGCCCGCCATGGGCGCCAGGTCGACGCGCACGATGGACTTTTCGCGCGTGTGCGCATCGCTGACGTCCTGGATCCGCAGCGGATAGATCGTGACGTCCGAGCAGGTGCGGAATTCGCAGCGCATGCCCTCGACGGGCCGGGACAGGACCTGCGTGCCCTTGGGGATCACCTGCCGCGTCGTGATGGCGCGGTCGATCGGATCGAAGCGCATGATGGTCACGCTGGGCAACGGACGCAGGTAATTCGGCCACAAGAGCTGCAGCAGCGAATGCGTCAGTTCGGGAAGGTCGTCCTCGATCTTCAGGCGCAACTTGGCGGTGAGGAACGCGAAGCCTTCCAGCAGCCGCTCCACGTCGGGATCGGCCGCCTCGTCGCCCAGGAACTGGGAGAGCTGTGGATTGTCGCGCGCGAACTCGCGGCCGAGCCGGCGCAGGTAATCCATTTCTTCGCGGAATTTTCCCCGCAACGGCATGTTCTATGCGCCTCCTTGGGCGTTGGCTATACGATCCGCGCGTATCGGTCCGGGCGGTGGATGATGAGGTCGATCTCCACCTGTTCCTCGGCGTTGGCCAGCGGCACCAGGCAGTCCAGGCGGAAGGTCAGGTCCAGCGGTCGCGCGCCGTCCGGGCGCGCATGCACCGCCAGCACCCGGACGCGGGGTTCGAACTCGGCCACGGACTGGCGGATGTCCTGGCTGATGCGCAGCAACAGGTCGGCGCTTCCGGTCGCGGCGTCGTTGAAGTCCAGCAGGCCCAGGCCAGGCGAACTTATCGAGCAGCCTCGCCGGCTGTTGAGGATGAGTTCGAGATGCCGCTTGATGGCGCGAATGCGCGCCGCCGCGGCGTCCTGGCGGGACCGGACGCGCCGCGGCGGCGCGTCCGGCTCCAGCCGCTCGAACAGGCTGCCCTGTCCCGATGACCTGGGCATGCCGCCTTACTCCTTGTCCAGGCGACCCACTAGCGACAACTCGAAGTTGGCGCCCATGTACTTGAAATGCGGCCGCACGGCCAGCGCCACCTGGTACCAGCCCGGATTGCCCGCGACATCCTGCACCTGCACTTTGGCGGCGCGCAGCGGGCGGCGGCTGCGCACGTCGGAGGACGGGCTTTCCTGGTCGGCGATGTACTGCTTGAGCCATCCGTTGAGCTCGCGCTCCAGGTCCTGGCGCTCTTTCCAGCTGCCGATCTGCTCGCGCTGCAGCACTTTGATGTAGTGGGCGAGGCGGTTGATGATGAACATGTAGGGCAGTTGCGTGCCCAGCTTGTAGTTGGTCTGCGCGGCCTGGCCTTCGGGCGTCTTCTGGAAGAGCTTGGGCTTTTGCACCGAATTGGCCGAGAAGAACGCGGCGTTGTCGCTGTCCTTGCGCATGGTCAGGGGAATGAACCCCTCTTCGGACAATTCGAATTCCTTGCGGTCCGACACCAGCACTTCGGTGGGGATCTTGGCCTGCAACTGGCCCAGCGATTCGTACAGGTGCACCGGCAGGTCGTCGACGGCGCCGCCCGACTGCGGGCCGATGATGTTCGGGCACCAGCGGTACTTGGCGAAGCTGTCGGTGATGCGGCTGGCAAGCAGGTACGACGTGTTGCCCCACAGATAATTCTCGTGGTCGCCGTCGATCGTTTCGCGGTACACGAAGCTGCGGGTCGGGTTTTCGAGGGGATCGTAGGGCTGGCGCAGTAGGAAACGCGGCATGGTCAGACCCAGGTAGCGCGCGTCTTCGGATTCGCGCAGGCCGCGCCACTTGGCAAAGCGCGGGCCTTCGAAGATGTCCTTGACCTCTTTCAGGTTCGGCAGGTCCTGGAAACTCTTGAGGTTCAGGAATTCGGCGCCCGCCGCCGCCAGGAACGGGGCGTGGGACATTGCGCCGACCGAGGCCGCGTAGCTGAGCAGCTTGATGTCGGGCGCGGACGGGCCGAACGTGTAGTTGCCCATGATGGCGGCTATCGGCTCGCCGCCGAACTGCCCGTATTCGGCCGTGTATACGTGTTTGTAAAGGCCGCTGCGCGTGATGTCGCCGCAGCTTTCGAAGTCATCCAGCAATTCGTCTTTCGTGACGTGCAGGATTTCGATCTTGATGTTCTCGCGGAAATCGGTGCGGTCGACCAGGAGCTTCAGGCCGCGCCACGCGGATTCGAGCTCCTGCAGCGGCTTCTGGTGAAGAATCGCATCCATCTGGTGGCCGATCTTGCGGTCGATCTCGGCGATCATCTGGTCGACCAGCTGCTTGTTGACCTGTTGCTCGCGTTCTTCGCTCTTGAGAATTTCGCCGATGAATGCCGCGACGCCGCGTTCGGCGACCGCGTAACCCTCATGGGTGGGTTCGATTCGGGTTTGCGCCATGATCTGCTCGAGCAGTCCTTGGCTTTGTTTCATGTCCGGTGCAACGCTGGCTTGGGCCTTCATGCGCTTGTCCTTTTATACCGAGGGGGCGGGGAGTGAAAAGGGGCGGAGGCTCAGGAAGCCGCCGAATCCAGGACCAGGTCCAGTTCCTTGGCCAATGCGCTGCGCGCCTTGTCGTCGGCGAGCAGGGCCTGCAATTGCTTGCGGAATGCGGGTACGTTGCCCAGTGGTCCCTTGAGCGCCACCAGTGCTTCCCGCAGTTCGAGCAGTTTGTTCAGTTCCGGCACCTGGCGGGCAATGGAGTCCGGCGAGAAGTCCTTGATTCCCTTGAATTGCAGGGCGACGCTCAGCGTGTCCTCATCCTGCCCTTCGCCCAGGCGCGAAGGCACCTGCATCGCGACCTGCAGCCCCGCACCCGCCATCACCTCGTCGAAGTTGTCCTTGTCGACGCGGACCAGCGGACGCTCTTCGAGCGCGGCCTCTTCCCCATGTCCCTTGAAATCGCCGGTGACGAGCAGCTTCAGCGGCAATTCCATTTCAGTTTGCTGATCGCCAGTCGCTGGCACGTACTTGATGTTGATCCGTTCTTGCGGGGCGACCGAGGCCGATTTTTTTGCCATGTGAATTCCTGGTTAATAACGCGGAAACAACAACGGGGTTTGCCCTGAATAAACAGGGCGGTGTTTTGGAAGTTTTTGGAGATTATTTGAGGCTTGCCGGACGCCGTTCAGTTTTGGGTTGCGGACGGAAAATCGGCTTTATTAATGCAGGATTTGGAAATACGAATTGGGGCGATCCTAAAGGTATTGGAGTGCGCCAAAAATAATAGAAATTCGAAAAATAAATGCTTGTTTATCTTGTGTTTGATCGCATATTCTTGCCGCGTATTTCGGGTTGTTCCTATAACCGCCGGGATTAAGTTTTTATTAACCGGACGGTTCAGGGAATATCAAGAATAAAAACCCTCACGACGTCGGATGAGTGCAATCCATGATCAGAATTGATTTACCGGCAGTTATTCAGCGTTTGAATCCAGCGTGCCGGCAGGCGCTGGAGGAAGCGGCCAGTCTGTGCATCAGCCAGCGCGGTACGGAGGTGACCGTTCCCCTGGTGGTATCAAAGCTGTTGGACCAGCCGCTGGGCGACGTGAGGCTCCTGTTGCGGCATGCGGGTCTGGACGTCGACGACGTTCGGCGTGCCGTCTCGGGCGGCACTTCGTTTCAGGCCGACAATCCGGACCAGTACCCGACCTTCTCCCCGCTGTTGATCGAGCTGTTACAGGAAGCCTGGCTGATCGGTTCGCTGGAACTGGGCCTGACGGATATCCGGGGAGGCAGCCTGCTGCTGGCGGCGCTGCTCAACCCGGGGCGCTACCTGCCTCTGGCGGCGGCGTCGCTCTTTGAGAACGTCAACCGCGAAGCGCTGCGCAAGAACTTCGGCACGCTGCTGGCCGATTCCTCGGAGGCGCCCGCCGATGCGGCGTCCGGCAGGTCGCCGGCGCTGGCCGCCGCCGGCGACGACAGCGCGCTTGCCCGGTTTGGCCACGACTTGACGGCCCAGGCGCGCGACGGCCGCATCGATCCGGTGCTGTGCCGGGACGCGGAGATCGATCTCATGATCGATATCCTGTCTCGCCGCCGCAAGAACAATCCCATCGTGGTCGGCGATGCCGGCGTCGGCAAGAGCGCGGTCATCGAGGGGCTGGCGCTGCGCATCGTCCAGGAGCGTGTGCCCGAGCCGCTGCGCCAGGTGGCGGTGTGGGTGCTGGACCTGGGCGCCCTGCAGGCCGGCGCTTCCGTCAAAGGCGAGTTCGAAAAGCGTCTGAAGGCGGTCATCGACGAGGTCAAGGCATCCAGCCGGCCGATCATTCTTTTCATCGACGAGGCGCACACCCTGATTGGCGCGGGCAACGCGGCCGGCGGCGGCGATGCCGCCAATCTGCTCAAGCCCGCGCTCGCGCGTGGCGAACTGCGCACCATCGCCGCGACGACGTGGTCGGAGTACAAGAAGTACTTTGAAAGAGACCCCGCGTTGGCGCGGCGCTTCCAGCTTGTGAAGCTGGACGAGCCCAGCCAGGAAAGCGCCGTCCACATCCTGCGCGGGCTGCGCCAGACCTACGAGCAGGCGCACGGCGTCGACGTCAGCGATGACGCGGTGCAAGCGGCCGTGGCGCTTTCCGCTCGTTATCTGTCCGGGCGCCAGTTGCCGGACAAGGCGATCGACGTCCTGGACACGGCATGCGCGCGCGTTGCCACCGCGTTGGCGGAGCCGCCCCGCCGGCTGGCGCGCCTGGATCAGCAGCAACGCCAGATTGAAGCGGAGACGGCTGTATTGCAGCGCGACGCGCGCGCGGGCCGAAAGGCCCAGAATGGGCGCCTGGCGGCCCTGCAGACGGCAGCGCAGGATGTGCAACGTCAGACCGAGGCGCTGCGCGCGTCCTGGACTCTTCAGAAGCAGCTCGTCGACGAGATTCGGGTGCTGCGTAGCCGCCAAGGCGACGGCGAAGGCGAAGGCGAAGGCGAAACGGCGGGCGACGATGGCGACGAGGGTGATCTTGTGGCCAAGGTCGCGCAATTGTCGGAACTGCAGCGCGACGGCGCCTTGCTGCACGCCGACGTGGGCCGGGAACAGATCGCGCAGGTGATCGCGGACTGGACCGGCATCCCGGCCACAACCATCAACCGTAGCCAGATGGAGCGTCTGGCGCACCTGCCCGCGCTGCTGCATGAGCGGGTCAAGGGGCAGGATATTGCGATCGAGCGCGTGCACAAACACCTGCTCACCGCGATGGCGGACCTGCGCCGGCCGGGCACGCCGCTGGGCGCCTTTCTGCTGGTGGGACCCAGCGGGGTGGGCAAGACCGAGACGGCGCTCGCGCTGGCCGATGCGATGTTCGGCGGCAAGAATTTCCTGACCGTCATCAACATGTCGGAGTTCCAGGAAAAACACACGGTGTCCCGCCTGCTCGGCGCGCCGCCCGGCTATGTGGGCTATGGCGAAGGCGGCGTGTTGACCGAGGCCATTCGCAAGCAGCCGTATTCGGTGGTGCTGCTGGACGAGGTCGAGAAAGCCCATCCCGAAGTGTTGAACATCTTTTATCAGGCCTTCGACAAAGGCGAACTGGCCGACGGGGAAGGGCGGCAGATCGATTGCAGGAATGTGCTGTTCTTCCTGACGTCCAACCTGGGCTTCGACCAGCAGGATGGCGCGCTGGCGGATCTGTCCGAGGAAGCCTTGCGGCAGCGCCTCCTGGCGTTCTTCAAGCCCGCGCTGCTCGCCCGCATGCAACTGATTCCGTACCGGTATCTGGACGAGACCGTGCTGGGCGAGATCGTCGACGGCCGGCTGCTGCGCCTGCAGCAGCAGTTCCGCGCGCGATACGAGGCCGTGCTGGACATCGACACGCAAGCGCGCGACGAGCTGCGCCGCCGCTGCAGCCGTCACGAGAACGGCGCCCGCCTGCTCGATGCCAGCATCGACGGCGAGCTGCTGCCGCCCTTGTCCCTGGCGGTGTTGCAGCGCCTGGCCAGCGGCGCGCCGTTCGGCAACGCGCGGCTGCAGTGGCAGTCCGGCGCGTTCACGGCGAGCGTGGACTAGGGCATGCCGATGGATGCGCTGGAAGTGGCAGCAATTGCGCGGGACCTGATTCTGGCCGACAGTCCGCACGGGCTCGCGCTTGCCTTTCTTTCCGCCGCGACGCGCCAGGCCGGCCTGCGCGCCGCCTGCGTGTACAGCCGCGACGCGGCGGGCGACCAGCTGCTTCCCCTGGCCTGTGCGCCATTCGAGCTTGAACGGCTTGCCGCGATCGACATGGAGGCCCTGGACGATCCGCTGGTCTACAGCCTGACGACGGGCCAGCCGTGTTTCGTCGAGCGCCTGTCCGGCATGGTGGACGTGGGCGCCGGCTTCGAGCGGCTGGCCGAATGCCTGGGGCCACGCCATGCGCTGCTGACCTGGCCGCAGCGCGACAGCCGCCAGCAGGTGGCGTCCGTGGTCGCCGTGGCCGGCGACGCGCGCAGCCTCGCCGCCTGGCGCGACGATCCGTTGTGGCAGATGCTCCTGCAGGTCTACGAAACCCTGTCCGCCCGTCTCTACGACCAGATGAGCGCATCGGAAAGCGCGCGCTACCAGCGCAGCCTGCGTCAGCCGCAGGAAGAGCGCCGCAGCCTGCGAGCGGCCCGGCTGCTGGCGGCTGAATTCATCGGGGTCAGCGCGGACGCAAAGCGCGTGCGGGAAGACATCCTGCGCTTTGCGGAGTCCGCGCTGGCGGTGCTGCTGACGGGGGAAACCGGCACCGGCAAGGACCATGTCGCCTGGCTCATCCATCAGGCGTCGCCGCGCGGCGGCAAGTTCGTGCCGGTGAATTGCGCCGCCATTCCGAAGGACCTGATCGAGGCGGAACTCTTCGGCAATGTCCGCGGCGCCTACACGGGCGCGACGCAGGCGCGCGCGGGCCTGGTGGCCGAAGCGGACGGGGGCACGCTGTTCCTGGACGAGATCGGCGACATGCCGATGGCGCTGCAGGCCGCCTTGCTGCGCCTGCTCAACGAAAAAAAGTACCGGCCGCTTGGCGGCACGCGCGAATTCCCATCGGATTTCCGCCTTATCTGCGCCACCCACCAGCCGCTGGCGCAACTGATCCAGGCGGGCCGGTTCCGCGAAGACCTGTACTTCCGAATCCGGCAGCAGACGCTGCACCTGCCCGCGCTGCGCGACCGTCCGGATGACATTGCGCCCCTGGCTGCGCACATCATCCTGCAGCACAACCGCGAGCGGCGCACCCGCGTCGGGGGCCTGGCGCCCGACGCGCTGTCGTACCTGGAAGGCCAGGCTTTCCCGGGGAACGTGCGTGAGCTGCGCAGCCTGCTGCTGGTTGCCGCGGAGCGGGCGGGCCCCGGCGTCTCGATCTGCCGCCAGATCCTGGGGCAACTGCAGGATGGCGGCGCGGAGCGCGGCGCGGCCAACGGCCTGGACCGCAACCTGCACGGCCTCTTTCAAACCGACAACCTGCCGCACGCCCTCGATACGTTCGAGCGGATGCTCGTCACGGCGCGCCTGCAGGCGCTGGAAGGCTCGCGCAGCCGCGCCGCGCAAAGCCTGGGCATACCGAAGCGCACGCTCGCGCGCCGATGCCAGGCGTGGAATCTGGACCGCGAGGACTCCCACTCATGAAATTTTCTAGCGCATTCCTTGTTTCGATGCTGGCTGCAGCGATCTGCCAGGCCGGCCCGGCGCCCGGCGCCGCGAAAGACGATTGCCGCGCGATCGTGTCCGATCTGGAGCGGCTGGCGTGTTTCGACCGCGCCGCGGGCACGCCGGCGTCGCCCATTCCCGGCGGCGCCGGACCCGCTGCCGCCCCATCGGCAAGGCCCGGCCATCCGCCGTCCACTCCGCAGATTGCCGATCTGGTCCGCCAGAACGAAGCGGGGCGCGCGGCCGGGGACTTTTCGTTTCTGATCTCCAGCGTCGAAGACGCGCTGCCCGGGCAGACCCGGGTCCTGATCTCGGCGCCGGCGCTGGATGGCGCTGCCGAGTCGGCGTTTCTCGCGATCAGCTGCATTGCGAACATCTCCCGGCTGCAATTGCTCCTGCCCCGGCCGTCCGAGCGCAACCAGATTCGCATCCGGCTGTATATCGATGACCGGCCCCTGTCGGCCCCCCGGACCTGGCAGGCGATGGAGCCGGGCAATGTGATCGACGCCGGACGCGGACTGGTGGCCGTCGATCTGCTGCGGCAGTTCTCGTCGGGCGGACGGCTGCGGCTCGAAAGCGACGATGCCGCCATCCATGGACTGATGTTCGATGCGACCGGCCTGCACGGCCTGATCGCGCAACAGCGGGAGGCGTGTCATTGGTGATCGATTACCCACCCCTGGACCTGGAAAAACTGGCCGCGCCGCTGGATGCGATCGACCCGGCGGGCTATTTCGATGAAGAAGACGAGACCTTCCAAGGCATCGACCACGAGATGGTCAAGCTGGGCGGTCTGCACGAGCCGCGCATGGATTGGGCCTATGTCGATGAGGCCTCGCGCCAGTACCTGTCTTCGCAATGCAAGCACTTCCGCGTTGCCGGGCATCTGATCGCGGCGCGCCTGCGTGCGGGCTCCTGGCGCGGCTGGGCCGAGGCTGCGGGCGTGCTGGCCTGCATGGTGGAAGGATATTGGGAAACAGGCCACCCCAAGCCGGGCCCGACCGGCTACCTGGGCAAGCGCAAGTTCGTGGCGTTGCAGGTCGAGCGCCTGGGCGCGGCATTGGCCGGCCTGGAGGCGCAGGACGATGCCCGCGAGCATCAGGAAGCGGCGCGCAAGGCGCTGGATGCGCTGCAGGCGCAAGCCCCCATGGCGAAGCTGGAAGTCGCCATGCTGACGCGGCTGGAGGCGCAGTTCGCGCGCCGTGTGGAACAGCTTCGCTATCCAGAGCCCGCGCCGCCGCCGGCCACGCTGGACCGGCGGGGCGGGCCGGCGATCAGCGAAGCGTTTTTCAGTGCGCCCGACGAGGCCCTGAAGCTGGGAGACGAACGCGAAAGCCGGCGCTCGCTGCTGAGCGTGGCCGAGTTCATCAACCAGCAGGACGCGTACGACCCCACGGGCTACCAGCTGCGGCGCTTTGCGCTGTGGGCCCATCTGCATGCGGCGCCGCCGGTGCGCAAGGAGATGCGCACCGAGTTGATGGCCGTGCCCGCCGACATCGTCGAAGGCTATCGCGAAGCCCTGTCGGCCAACATCGTCAATCCCGCGCTGCTCCAGCGGGTGGAGAAAAGCGTGGTGGCCTCGCCTTACTGGATCCGCGGCAGCTTTCTGGCGGCGAGCATCGCGCAGCGCCTCGAAATGAAGGAGGTCGCGGTGGCCATCCGCCTGGCGACCGAACGCTTCGTGCGCCGCATCCCCATCCTGGTCGACCTGCAGTTCAACGACGGCCGCCCGTTCGTCGACAGCGAGACGCGGGGATGGCTGAGCGGCGCGGACGCGGATGGGCAAGGGCGGCAGGCGCCCCTGGAATTCCGGGCCTTGCGCGAGGAGCTGGCGGCACAGCTGGAGAGCGAGGGCGTGGAGGTGGTGTTGCGCCGCCTGCAGGAGATGCAGGGCGACGACGCGACCCCGCGGTGGCGCGGGCATGCCCGCGTGATCGCGGCGGACATGCTTGCGGCGCGCGGGCTGACGTGGCTGGCAGAGGACCTGTATGCCGGCGTGGACCGGGTCATGCGGGACATGCCGGCCAGCCTGTGGGAGCCCGAGCTGTTCGGCCTCCTGGGGCAGCACCTGGCGGACCGGCAGGGCGCCGAAGATCAACGCTAGAGCGGAATTTTTAGAAGGAAATACGATGTCTAGGATCTGGGCTTATCTCAAGCGCTTTGGCTTGCCCGTGCTGCGCCAGTTCAAGAGCGCAATGCCGGTGCTGTTGCTGTTGGGCGTTCTGTTCCTGTTGATCGGCATTTGGTGGCAGGGCCCCGAGCTGAACTGGAACGCGAGCCGGCCGCTGGCCGACATGCCGGCGCGCCTGCTCGCGACGTTGGGGGTGCTGATGGCGCCGCTGCTCATGTGGCTCTTTGCCTTGCGTCGCCGCAACCGGCGGCTGGAGGCGGAGCGCGAACACGCGGCGCAGCGCAAGGAAGATCCGGCCCTGCGGTACGTGCAGGCGCAGGAACGCGCGCTCGATTCGAGCCTGGCCGCGCTGCGCGCGAACCTGAAGAGCCGCAACGCCCTGTACGAACTGCCGTGGTATCTGGTCCTGGGCCAGCAGAACTCGGGCAAGACCAGCTTCATCAACCGGTCGAGCCAGAGTTTTTCGTTGACCGGAGAGATCAAGGCGGGCAGCAGGCGCGTGTTCGTGGATCCGGACCTCGCCTACAGCATCGACTGGTGGATGGGCGACGAGGCCGTGCTGATCGATCCGCCCGGCGAGCTGATCAGCCAGACTGAGCCCGCCGCCGCCGAGCCTGCCGCGGCATCGGAGGACGCGTCGGCCGCGCCGCCCGCGCCATCCGGAAAAGCCTTGCCCGCCGGCCTGCACGGGCGCCTGTGGGAAGGCCTGATCGACTGGCTGGGCCGCAATCGCAGCCGGCGGCCCCTCAATGGCGTGGTGCTGATGGTGGACCTGGTGACGCTGCTGAACCAGAAGGCCAGCGACCGCAAGGCGCTTGCCATCCTGCTGCGCACGCGCCTGAGCGAACTGAGCCGGCATTTGGGCACGCGCCCGCCGCTTTACGTGGTGCTCAGCAAGTTCGACCTGCTGGCCGGATTTGAGCCGTTCTTCGCGCGGCTGCCGCGCTCGGTGCGCGAAGAGATCTTCGGCTTCACGTTCACCCTGGATTCGGTAAAGAACTACGACGCCTGGCTGGCGGAGCTGGCCGGCCGCTACGACGGCTTCATCGCCCGGCTGAACGAGCGGGTGTTCGACGCCCTGAGCGACGCGAACGCGCTGGAAACGCGGGAGGCGCTGTTCTCGCTGGTGGGCCAGCTGGCCGGCATGCGCCCCGTGCTGCTGGGTTTTCTGGCCGACGTCCTGGGTAGCGACCGCTACATCACGCCCGCGCTGCCGCGCGGCGTGTACTTCTCGTCGGTCTATCAGCAGGGATTGCTCTGCAACGCCTTCATCAACGCCGCGTCGCAGTCGTATGGCCTGAGCGAGCCGCTGGCCGACACGCAGCCCGCCGGGCGGGCGGTCGTCTATTTCGCCCAGCGCGTGTTCCAGCGCATCATTTATCCCGAGGCCGGCCTGGCGGGCGACAACCTGAAGGTGCTGGCCGACAAGCGGCGCGTCCTGCGGGTGGGGTTCGCCGTGGCGGCGTTGGGCAGCCTGGTGCTGATCGGCGGCTGGTACCGCTACTACGGCATCAATCGCGACATGGCCACGCGCGTGCTCGAACGAAGCCGGGACTTCAGCGCCTTCCAGATCGACGGCCGTTCCGATCCGACGGGCCGCAATCTGCTGGCGCCGCTGGACCAGATCAGCAGCGCGGTCGCGGTATTCGGGGATTACCGCGACGCCTGGCCGGTCGTGGCGGACCTGGGGCTGTACCAGGGCCGCAAGATCGGCCCGAAGGTGGACGAGGCCTATCTGAAGTTGCTGTCCCGGCGCTTCCTGCCCGAACTGGCTGGCGGCGTGATGCAGGCCGTGAACGCGGCGCCCGCGGATAGCGACGAGCAACTGGCCGCGCTGCGCGTCTACCGGATGATCGAAGACATCGACAACCGCCGCGCGCCCATCGTGCAGGACTGGATGAGCCGCCAATGGCAGGCGGCGTTTCCGGGCGACGGCGCGGTGCAGGGCGGCCTGATGCGGCATCTTTCCTATGCCATGAAGTACGCGCGCGCCGACCTGCCCATGTACCGCGAGCGGGTGGAAGAGATCCAGCGGCGCCTGCGGCAGGTGCCGATGCCGCAGCGCGTGTACATGAGCATGCGCGAACAGGCCGGCAAGGCGCTGCAGGCGCCGCTGGACCTGCGCAACGAAGTCGGTCCGGCCTTCGACATCGTGTACGGGGGCGCAGGCCACGCCGAACGCGATACGCGCATCGATGCCTTGCTCACGGCGCGGGGTTATCGGACCTACTTCGAGCCGCGCAGCCAGGATTTCACCGATCTGGCCCTGATCGACCAATGGACGCTGGGCGAGCGCGACCGCATCGATTATTCCGAGGCCGATAAGCAGGCGCTGGCGGTCCGGGTGCGCGCCATCTACAACCGCGACTACGTCGACACCTGGCAGCGCAGCCTGAACCGGCTGGAGGTTGCCGACTTCGACGATATTGCGCAGGCGGTCAGCGTGCTGGGCAGCGTCACCAGTCCGGCCGCGCCATTGCGCCGGCTGGTGGAGACGGTGCGCGACAACACCAGCCTGCAGCCCCTGGACGTGCGCGTTGCGTCGGCCAAGGCGGATGGCCCCGCGCCGACCCCCGCGGGCGTCGCGAAGGCCCAGCAGGTGGCCGCCATCGCGCGTCCTTTTGCGCCGTTGACCGATGTGCTGGTCGCCACCGAGAACAAGCCTTCGTATCTGGACGAAAGCATGGCGGCCGTCGCCCGCGTCCATGACGTGGTCAAGAGCGTGCAGGACAGTCCCGATCCGGGCAAGGCTGCATTGAGCGTGGTGCTCGACCGCTTTGCGCTGAAAGGCACGGACCCGATCGGCAACCTGCAGCGCATCGCCGCCGGCATGCCCGAACCGCTCAACCGGCAAGTGAAGAAGCTGGCCGACGAGTCGTCGCAGGTCCTCGTGATCGAGGCGCTGAAAGAGCTGGAGCGCCGCTGGAACACCGAGGTCTACCGTTACTACGACGAACGGCTCGCCAACCGCTATCCGTTCAACCCCGCCAGCCGGGTCGACGCCTCGCTGGAAGACTTCACGGTCATGTTCGGTCCGCAGGGGCGGCTGGCCCAGTTCAAGGACCAGTATCTAAAGCTGTTCCTTGAAGACAATCTGGAGGCGCTGTATTCCGAGCGTCGCGGCGGGTATCTGGTGCGCATGGATGTGCTGAAGCAATTGGAGGCCGCCGACCGCATCCGCGACGCGTTCTTCAACAGCCGCGGCGCGCTGGGCGTGCAGTTCAGCGTGGAGCCCCTGGGCCTGGCGCCCACGCGGCGCAGCAGCGTGCTGAGCGTGGAAGGCCAGTTGATCTCCTACAGCCACGGCGCGGCCAACAGCGTCGGACTGATCTGGCCCAACAGCCTGGGTGCCAACACCGAAAGCCGCATCACCCTGGTGGGCGGCGGCACGAGCAGCAGCCTGGTGTACCGGGGGGCCTGGTCCATGTTCCGCCTGCTCAGCCAGGCCCGCCTGGACAGCGCCACGGCCACCAGCGTGGACCTGAGTTTCGCGGCCAGCGATGGCGCGATGCGCTACCGGGTGTCGGCGGAGAAGGCCAACAATCCCTTCACGCAGCCGTTGTTCGATGGCTTCGCGCTGCCGCGCACGCTGCTGGCGGAATGGCCGGGCAAGGCGAAGGCGGACGCCAGGGTGGCGGCGGGCAAGGGCGCGCCTCGACGCTGACGGTCGGGTTCACGGCATCGGCGTGGCCATCAGCTTGTCTGCCGGGAACGGGACCAGAAACTCGCGGCTCTGTTGCGCCGTGGCCGTCATCCAGTCGCTCCAGGCGCCCTCGGGCAGGATGACGACCATGCGCTTTTCCTTGCCCGCCTGGTGGTACTGGCTGAACAGGGGATCCTTGTCCGCGTTGATGGTCAGCATGGTGTAGCTCTCGCGCCATTGTCCGGCGGCATCGCGGTACCGGTCCCACAGGCCCGCGATGCCCAGCGGCTCGCCGTTGGCGCGGGTGAAGCGGGTGGGGACGGCCTTGCCGGAGCGCCAATCCGGTTCGAAGATCGCATCGGCCGGAATGACGCAATGCTGCGCGCGGCGCCAGGCGTTGCCGAAGGTGTACGAGGCGGCGGCCGTTTCGGCGCGGGCATTGAAGGTGGACAGCTTGCCGGCGCGGTCCAGACCGTCCGGCCGAGTCATGGCGCTGATCAGGCCCCAGCGGCCAGCGACGGCTTCGCGCTCGGGCACGGCGTCGTCGCCGGCGTCGTGTTCGGGCGGGCGGCGCAGGAACACGCCTTCGTATCTGGGCCACATGTCGTACTTGCCGATGGCGGCGGGCCTGCGGCGCGCGCCGAATTTCTTCAGCAGCAGCTCGGCATCCTTAAGCGTCTGATAGTGCGAACACATGCACGGCTCCCGGACGGCGGGAGGCGAGGGGCGCCTCCTGGACGTCCAAGCTTGCCGCGGCGGCGCGCGGTTTGTCTAGCTGGGGGAGGGGCGGGGAGGGAGACCGGAATAAAGCGTCGCGCTTCGCAGGCCCTGCCAGATTTCGGCACGGGGGCGCGAAAGGCAGTACAACCACAGAGAACGGCAGACCGTATCGGATTGTGCGGTGTAGCCCCCTAGGCTACAATTTGCCGATGATTAAGAGCTTCCGGCATAAGGGTCTTGAGGCGTTCTATCTGACGGGCAGCAAGGCGGGTATCCAGGCCCACCACGCCAACAAGCTGACGATCTTGCTTACCGCATTGACCCATGCAAAGGGGCCGCAGGATATGGCCGCGCCGAATTGGAAGCTTCACCCCTTGAGCGGCGGCTTGGCCGGACATTGGTCGGTGTGGGTCAACGGCAATTGGCGCTTGACCTTCACTTTCATTGGGCAGGACGCCGAACTGGTCGATTACCAGGACTATCACTAAGGAGCCATCGATGAAGATGCACAATCCGGCGCACCCCGGCGAGGTGCTGCGCGACTGGATCCCCGACGATGTGACCGTAACGGAGGCGGCGCAAGCGCTTGAGGTCAATCGCGTCACGCTGTCCAACCTGCTGAACGGAAAGGCGAACGTGACGGCCAATATGGCGCTGCGCCTTTCCGCTTGGTTGGGCACGACGCCTGATTTCTGGATGGGAATGCAGGCGCATTGGGACTTGTGGCAGGCAGAGCAGCAGCCGCGCCCAAAGATCGCTCCACTTTCGAAAAGAGCGGCCTGACTGGCTTCGTCCGATCTGATGGGGGCGCTCATGCCCCGCCCCCATGCAGCGAATACAGGGCCGCGCCGTCATGGTAGACGAACAGAGATTACCCCAGACAACAAAAAACCCGCACAGCGTTGACTGGTGCGGGTTTGAAGTACTGTGCTAGATCAATCTAGACGGTAATTTGGTGCCCGAGACCGGACACCTGAACCCCAGTGTTTATGCGGGCTGCGAGGGAGTTTGGCGTAATGGTGGCGTGCGCCGCCCGTCGGGTGCCTGCCGGCGAGATTCAATCCATTCGAGGATTTCGGCCCGATCGTAGAGCTTTCTGCCCCCGATTCTAAACGGCCGCGGGAAGTCCGCACGCTCGCAAACCCGGTCGCGCACGTGCGCCGGGTTCATGCCGCCGAGCAGTTCGGCGATCTTGTTGGTGTCGATCAGGTCGCGTTCGGTCATGACCGTGATACCTCGTCAGGTTGGATTTGCAGGACGCGCGCGGCGACCGCGTTGCGGATGGCGGGCATGTCGCTGAGCGCCCAATAGACGCCCAGCAGCGTGCGCTGGACAGGCTGGATACCCAACGCCAGCAGCGAGTCCACGGACGGCCTCAGGCCCAGCCGCTCGCCGACTTCAGTGGTGGTCAGCACGGGCATCCCGCGCTGGAGTTCTACTTTCTCCCGTCGCATCATTGCTCCTTCGGCGCCGCGGCCGGTGCTTGGTGTTGGGCTGCGTGTGCCATTACTGCTCCTTGTTGTCGGTGGCGCGCCGCAAAGCGCGAAGGATGAACCTTGCCAGCCGCTTGTGGACGCGCATTAGGCGCTCGTCGCTGCTCCAGTGAAAGCCGGGGTGGTAGCAATGGCCGTCTTCATATTCCGCGTGCTCGGTCGGGTATCTGTCCTGGATCATCGCGGCGGCTTCTGCTTTCGCCGCCGACCGGGGATTGAGATACGTGCGGCCGCGCGTGGGAGCTCGGTATGCCGTGCGGAAAGTCTGTTCAATCCTGGCCATTTGCGCCTCCGTCCTTGTGGTCATTTGCAGCCACAAAAGCCGCGGCCCGCATCAGGTCGCCGTAGGTGAACTTGGCCTCGCCGCCGCTATAGAAATCGGCCCAGGTGGGGCGGAAGTCGTCGGGACAGCCAAGGCCCTCCCACTCGGCAAGCTCGGCAGCGAATGGGCGCAAAAGGTCTACGGCGAGCGACAGTTTCCCCTTCAGTCGCTCGATCTTCTGGTTCATGTCAGCCATGTCGGCCTCCGTCCTTGTGGTCGGGGTGGGCCTGGGCAGCTCCAATTTCCGCAGCCGCCAGCACAATCGCTCTCCGCACGCCGATGAACTCGCCCTGGTCTTCGGCCAGGAATGGCACTTCTATAGTGCTGGTGCACATGGGGTGTTCAGCGTGGGCTATGGCCCGGTCTGTCTTACGCTGAACTGTCATGTACAGGCGAACAGCAAGGCGGATGGCAGCTGCGTCGTCTTCCAAGGGATTCCAGCCTCTGCGAACCATTTCCATGTGCTGGTCGGGGATGCTGGTTCGTCCAAGTGCTGCGCGGGCCGCCAGCTCCAGCAATTCGCGGTCACTCTGCATCGCTGCCTCCGTTCTTCTGCGCGCCCGGTTGCGCGGACAGGGCAGCGCGGGTCACGTACTCCTGCCGAAGCATCGGGCCGGAATATCCTTCGCCGTGGATGATCTCGGCAAAGTCAAGACGATGGCCGGCGGCTTCCAGCGCGCGGATTTCCTCGTTGGCCTTCACGAGCGCTGCAAATTCGTCGCCGCGATAAAGCACGGCAAATTCTCCCGCGCCGTCGGCGCCGATGGTTTGGCCGTGTACACCAGATCTGCCCTTGCTCCTGTAGACCAAGACAGCGACCACGTCCCCGGCGCGCTGCTGGCGCACCGCCTCGCTGGCCTGGGGCGCGGCATGCTCATACAGCGGCGTCCAGCCATCGGTTTCCGGCTCGGTGTCCGTCCACTCGGTGATATCGGTCTTGCGGAACCACGCCACCGGCTGCGCCTCCCCGGCTACAGGGGCGCTTGCCAGCGCGGCGCGGCGGTGCATTTCGTCGTACATGAACTCAGCGGCGTTCCATGTGGTAGCGCCGGGGATGCGGTTGCACAGGCCAACCACTTCGCTGATAGTGGCGTTACGGTCCCGCTCATCGGCTACAGGGGCGCGCAGCTTGGACAGCAGGGCGTAGGCGTGGTCGAATCCGGCCTCGAAAAGTTTTACGTTGTCCGGGGTCTTTAGCCACATCCTGTTCCAGAAATACTCTTCGATCGCTTCGTTACGCACAGCTTCATGCGCCGGGGCTGGGGTGTTGTTAGACATGGAGAACTCCAAAGGCAGCAACAGCCGCCCAGACGATTTTGCAGAGCAGGTGGATTGCCTGATCAGTGTTCAGGCCAATCCGCTTTTCGCATTTCAGCCAGTCGGTGACGGCGTGAATGATGACCTCGGCAATAGCCAGGGGCAGAAGTCCGGTAATCAGCAGGACCGCGCCGCCATGGATCATGGAATGGGCGAAGAGGGCGTGCGGCCAGAACATCTTGCCAAGCTTGGTGTTGCGGTCCTTGGCGCGGGCCAGGAAATCGCCTTGCAGCGGGTAGTCGCAGAGCGCGTGGGCGACGACGAGCAGGAAGATCATTTCGGCCATGTCTACCCCTCCTGCTGCTGAGAGGCTGCAATCTCGCCGGGTATTGCGCGGATTCGATCAGACAGCCCGCGCAGGATCTCGACGGCTTCCGGCGGCGTGAAGACGTAGGTCTTGCCGTCCACCTCAACCGGTGCCGGAAGCGTCAGGTTGTGGATGCCAACCAGAATCGCGATTAGGCGCTCGTTCTTGGCGCGCTCGTAGTCGCGCTCAAGGCGATACATTTCCGTCCGGCGCAGCGCATCGCCAGCAGCGGGGTCGGCAACGGAAGCGCGGGCTTTCCAGGCTTCCCACGCGCAATGGCGTGCGATGTCGAACCGGCCGCTTTGCGGGTCATCGACCATTTCGCAGCCAGCCATCCCCCACGCTTCAAACGCTACCTGCTCGTCCTTCGCATCGTCCTGTGCGCTGGCGGGAGGGGGGCAATCCGGGCACGGCTGGGCGTTCAAGACGTTGCCGACCGCGCCCTGGTCATTGCAGGTAAGGCAGGGAGGCACCGGCATGGGTTGCCAGTGAGAAGGGTTGACCGGCCAGCAATTTGGCTCGTCATCTGCTTCGACGGCTGTTTCAAACCACCCTGCCTCGACCCCATCCGGGTCTTCCCATTCCCGGCCGATGTATTCAGCAGACATCCACTGTCCGCGAACCGTGCGCCACTTTCCGTGCGAGTTCCAGTACCCGAGCAGCAGCGTGCGCCCTGTCTTCGGCGCAGAGGCGATATCTAGCCAGCCATCAATAGCCGGCGCACCAGGGGCGGCATCCACCAAGCAGTTCCAGACTTGCTCGATGGACGCGCCCTTGCCATCGTAGGCACCAGCGGCCATTTCGTCATCCAGCTTGTTGACGGCAGCCCACATCTCGGGCGTCGGCTCAACCGGGACCAACTTCCATTGTTGTGTCATTTGTTCACGCTCCGGTGGCGCGCGCGGCGTCGAGCTCGGCGCGGATCTGGGTTTGCAGAAGAAGGTCGGTTTGGTCGTCCGGGTCAGCGGTGGCCATGGCGCGGCGCAGGGCGGGCATGGTGGTGGCCAGGCCTGCCATCGTCTCGGCGCGGATCGGCACCAGGTACTTCAGGGCGATGTGCAGCTCGCGCAGCGGCTCCAGGGGCAGCGCGCGGCCGTGCCGGGTGCACCACATTTCGAAATGCCAGATAACGCCCTCGATTGCGCCGGCGGACTCGTACCACTTGCCGTCGCCCGCGCGGAATTGCGGGATGCCCTTGGCGTCGGTGTGGACCGTGCCGTCGCGGTTGATCTGGTCGATGATGGCTTCAAGAGGGCGCAGCACCAGGTCGGTGGCGACGAGCATGGGCGCGCGGACGGCGCGCGGACGGTACTGCTTGCGGCGGGGCTTGCGGGCGTGGGTCATGGTCAACGGCCTTTCAGATGGTCAGCGAGCAGACGCGCAAGGGCTTTAGCGATAGGCCCGTGCAATGTGGCGGCGAGTTCATCGCGGTGCATCTGTGCGAAGTCGCGCTCGTCGATCACATACGCCGCGTGGCCGTCATCAAGCTTCACGTAGAAGTGCAGGGCGGGACGGTAGTCCTGATATTCCAGGCCGGCCAGGAGCTGACGCATCTGGATGACCTTCATGTCGAGCGTCAGCGGCATCGGCTCGTCGATGCGGCAGGGCACTGCCATCACAAAGTCGCCGCCCAGCGGATGCGGATGATTGCCGCGCATGACGGGAGGCAGCGCCACGTCGTGCCCCAGCACGGACCGCGCATGGTCGATCACGTCTTCGGCAGACCGTAGATCGCCGCGGATGTGCGCGAGCAGCTGTTGTTCCCTGGCGTAAGCGGACTCCAGCTGCGCGATGCGTTCCCGCGCGCGCCGTTTCTGGTTCCGTCCGTAGCGTTTGCTCATGGTCTTCTCGTTATCAGGTGGCCGGGCACCGGCAGCGGTGCGGGGGGGGTGGGGGAGGGAGTCCCGCCGCCGGGCCGGCCGAAAGGGGTTATTGGTCCAGGCCCAGCGAGCCCTGCTTTTCCTCGGGCGGTACCACCGTCAGCGTGGTTTCGCGGCCCAGTATCAGGGTCAGCCGGCCGTTTTCTTCGCCCGTCGGCTTGCCGCGCACGCGCCAGCCCAGGATGATCGTGCCGCCTTCCATCGGATCCACGAAGAAGCGATCAACGATGGCCTCGGCGATCACGATGTCGGTGGACTTGCCGTTCGACTCGCCGACGCCGTAGTGCACGGTGACCTCGGCGCCGATGATTTCCTTCTTGATGCGCTGGCGGCCCAGCTCGGGAAAGCGCAGCACGGTCAGGCCCGGTTCCGATCCGTCCGTGGTCTGCTGGTCGCCCTTCTTGTAGAGCAGCGAGCGCATGTCGGGCGCCAGCAGCGCCAGCGAGTCGTTGCCCATGCGGGCCTGGAAGAACAGGTCGATGTCCGGCAAGGGGTTCTCGTCCTGCAGTTCCGCGCGGATGCGCATGTTGGTGAAGGTCACGCTCTGGCGGTCAAGCTGGAAGTTCGTTTGCATGCTCGGGTTGCTCCAGGTGGGGAAATAAGGCGGGCGGCGCCGGGGATGCCTCCGTTGGTGAGGCGCCGCCCTGGGGAGATCAGGCGGCCTTGCGGCGCAGGGTGTCGACCATCGCGCGCAGCTCGGCTTCGAACTGCAGCAGCCCGGTCAGGAGGGTCTTGATGTAGGCGTCGTCCCGCGGGATGCGCTGCACGTACAGGCGCCAGGGTTCGGTCATGCGCGGGTCGTAGCTGATGAAGTCCCACCACTGGCGGCCGGTCACGAGCATGTTTCCCTGCACCTGGGCAACGTGGTCTTTCGGCATTCCCTCCAGCCAGGTCTGGATATGCACCTGTTCGTCGTGCGGGCACTTCATTTCGATGCCGCCGTCCGTGCCGATGAGGCCGTCCGGGCTGGCACCGATGAACGTGTGCACGGGGTGCAGCACGAAGCCGCTATCCTCAACCAGCGCGCCGGTGTCGACCATGTAGGCCTCCTTGGCGGCATCTTCCAGGTCACGGCCCCAGGAAAGGGATTTCGCGCCGACCTCGCGCTTAGGGATGCCGGCCAGTCGCTCGAATGCCAGCGTGCGCATCAGGCGGGTGCGCTCCAGGGTCGGTTCAGGAACCTTCACCTGGCCCTTTCGCGGTCCGGTCTTGTAGACGCCCTCGCCGGGGGTGATGGAGATCGCGGCGCCGAAGTTGCTGGCCGTGATCTTGCCGGCGCGCTCCTGACGCCATTCCTCGGTTCGTTGTTCGGCGGGCGCATTCATTCGTCAACTCCATCGAAGGGGTTGTCGTCGGTGGCTTGCGTGGCTGCCGCGCCGTCCTGCTGCACCGGCGCCGGCGTGGCGTCTTCGGCGGCAGCCAGGGCTTTGAGGCGCTTGATCTCTGCGGCTCCCACAGCGGCGCGCTCGTCCTTGGTCAACCCCTTCCAGGCGCTCTCAAGGTCGGCGATGCGCTTCTCCGCTGGGTCGTCACTGCGCGCGATCATTTCCAAGTCGCGCACAACCTGTTCGCGGTCCACCTCGGCGGCCGGCTGCGGCTTGGCCTGCTCGGCGAACTGCTGCGCCGTGCGCGGCACCTGCTGCGCGGCGCCCATGTCCTTCTCGACAATGGCTTCGGCCTCGTCGCGGTCGTAGATGCCCGTGAAGCCAAAGGCCAAGCGGCCGCACTGCATGAACGCCTTGTGGCGCAGCATGCGGCGCGGGTGCGACTTCCAGGGCTGCGTCTCGCGCTTGCACTCGGCCAGATACTCGGTGACGCGCGTCGGGTGCTCGCGGTCCTTGCGGTAGATCGTGCACGTCACCTTGCTGCCGTCGTCGGCGATATCGAACTCGGCTCCGTTGAACTGCGGATGGTCGTTCACGATGCGCGCCCAGCCGTCGACGCCCACCACCGGCACGATGCTGCCCTTGTCCGGGAATGCGTAGATTTCCTTGACCCAGGGATTCAGGCCGTACTGGTTGGCGACGACCAGCAGCGCGCCCATCTGCGCGTCGGACACGTCGCCCTTGAAGGCGGTCTTCTTGAGGACGTCGATGATTTCCGGGTTGGCGTCCATGCCGAAGCGCTCGGCGAGTTTCGTGGCCAGGGAGGAAGTGAAGTTGCTGACGGTAAGGGCGGCTGCCATGTGGTTCTCCTTGCCCGAGACTCGGCCGGGCGTATAGGGGTGGTTATTCGGTGATCTGCTCGACGCTCGCGGCGTCGAATTCCGTGAGCCAGGCGACGGCGACCTGCACGTCGACGCCGAAATGCTCGGCGACGGCATGGGCGATGGCGGTGGCGCCCGGGCCATCCTTCTCGAAGTTCTCGCGCTCGCGGCGCGCGGCTTCTTCCTGGCGCGCACGTTCGGCCCGCTCGGCTTCGGCGCGCGCGGCGGCTTGCTTTTCCTGCTGCTCGCGGGCCGCGGCTTCCGCCTTTTCCTGCTCAACGCGGCGCGCGGCGGCCTGCTGCTCTTCGAACTCGCGGCGCTGGCGGTCGATTTCTTCCTGCTGGGCGCGCAGCGCGGCCGCCGCCTCATCCTGCTGGCTCTTGAGCGCCGCGGCTGCTTCGGCATCCTTGCGGGCCTGCTCGGCGCGCGCGGCTTCCTGGCGGGCGTTCTCGGCCTCGCGCTCGGCCTGCAGGCGGCGCTGCTGCTCTTCCAGCTCCGCGCGCTCCTTCGCCAGGCGCTCGTCTTCTGCCTTGCGGGCGGCGGCGGCAGCCGCTTCCTGCTCCTGGCGCTGGCGCTCGAGCTCGGCGCGCTCAGCGGCCAGGCGGGCGGCTTCCTGTTCCTGTGCCAGCGCGGCCCCGTGCATCTGGTCCAGCTTAGCGACGACTTCGGCGTGCAACTGCATGGCCTCGCCGGCGCGGTGTTCGTACAGTTCGGTGGTCAACGGAAACTCGGCCAGCGTGTCGCGCATGGCGGCGATCTCCGCCGACGGCAGGCCGGCCGCGCTGGTGGCGAATGCGCGGATATGGTCCAGGCGCTCCTGGATCGCCTGCTGACGCGCCAGCTCGGCCGCTTCCTTCGCCGCCTTGATTTCGGCCTTGCGCGCCTCTTCCGCCTTGATCTGGGCGTCGATCGGCTCTTCGATGGCCTTCACCTCATCCTTGATCTTGGCCAGGATGGCGCGCATTTCGCGCTGCTTCGCCAGCATCGGCTTGTTCCAGCCCTCGTAGGCGGCGTCTGCCGACGTGCGAATGGTGACGCAGCGCGAGCGCGCCGCGCGCGCTGCCTTGTCGCCGGCCGTGGTAGTGACGTCGAACTGCACGCCGGCCAGTTCCTTGCGCAGCTCGGCCAGGCCCTTATGCACGGGGTTGAATTCGGCGAGCGCGGCGGGCGCGTCCAGCACTTCGTCTGCAACTGTGGTCATGGTGGTGGTCTCTCAGGGTTGGCGGGCGGCAACCGCAGTCTTGCGGCCGCCGTCCTGGGCGGTAAGGGTTTGGGCCTGCTCGTCGCGCTGCTGGCGGTCGCCGTAGCCGAAGAGCAGGGCGGTCAGGACGGCGGCGACGATGAACGCGGACAGGCGGGCGTCGCGGTCGCGCAGGAGGCGGCGGATCATTGGGCACCTCGGGCCTTGGCGATGGCGGCGCGGCGCTTGGCCGCCACCATCGTGTCGTAGTCCCATTCGGGGTCGAGCTCGCCGGCGGCTTCTCGGCCGCGCCATTCTTCCTCGGCCTCAAGCGCCTCCACCAGGTCGGGCGCGGCGGAGATCAGGCGGGCGTCCTCTGCGCGCCAGATGCTTTCGGCGATCAAGTGGCCGCCGTAGTAGTCGACATGGTCGTGCCCGCCGTTGATGCTGTAGTTGGGCAACGGCTGGTCGGACACCACGGCGCCGCCCGTCTTGCCGACGGTCCAGTTTCCGGGCGTGTGTTTCGTCGTCATGCTTTGCTCCAGCCACGGCGGGCAAACGTCACGCGCTGGCCGTCGTCGCACAGGTCGACCAGATCCGAAACCAGATGGCCCTGGGCCAGCAGCGCCCACTGGCGGAAGTGCGCGCCGACAACGGCGAGCTCGTCGCCGCGCACCGACGAAGCCACGGCCATCGCAAACGCCAGCTCGGCAGCCGGCCGGGCCTCCGTCGCCGCATACAGCGCCTCGGCAGCGCGCTGGTCGGCTTCGTGCTGGCGGACCACCATCAGGTCCTGAATCAGCACGCGGTGCAGGTCGGCGTCCATTTCGCGCAGGGCAGCCGTGCGGCGCTGCGTCTCCGTCAGCGGCGGGATGATCGCGGCCGTGCCGCAGGGAGTGGGGTAGGCGAGGTTGGCCATGTCAGTTCCGCCCTTCGTTTTCGTAGGCAGCAGCCAAGACACCAGCGCGCGGCACGGTCGGAGCGCGGCGGCTCGCCAGCAGGCGCAGGAAATAGCCGGGCATCCACTTGGCACGGAAGGCCAGGAAATCCGAGCCCATGTCGCACGCCACGCGCAGCGCAGCACGATCGGCAGGGCTGGCCGGCTCACTGAACTGGTCGCCAAACCAGAACTTGCGCGCCTGGAACACCTTGTCCTGAGCGCTGGGGCGGTTCGCCGGATTGATGCGGTAGCCCGCGATGCGGTCCCGCGAGTAGTCGCGCACAACGGCGCGCAGCTTCGACACGCTCAGCAGGTATGCCCGGCCGACAGCGCCGATACGCGCGGCGCGGCGTTCGATTCGAGTGCGGTTCATGGTTTCTCCCGTTTGCTCACCGGGTGGTGAGTGCATGGGAGAAATTAAAGCATTCTTTCTTTTAGAAAACAAGCATGCTTTATCAAAAGCGCAAAAAAAACCGCCCGGGAGGGCGGTGCAGTTGGCGTTTATGCCCTTCGGGGCTTTCTCGGGATTGCCAACCCAGCGATCAGGCCGACGGCTGAGACCCAGCCGAAGTGCCCGCTGCCGACGCTACCGTGCGTGCCAATCCAGACGAAGAACATGGCCAGCGATAGGCCGGCCAGCAGGATGAGCGATTGGGCGACCGGCGCGCGTTTCCACTCGGCGAATAGCAGCGCTCGTTTGCTGGCGGAAAACAGGTCGCCGAAGGCAAGCCACAGAATGAAGGCGGCAGACGGAAGCGCCACATAGGGCGCGATGAGTTCGGCGAGGCTCATTTTTTCCCTGCAGGACAAGGGAATGCCTGGATATGTGAAAGCATGAATAGCACGCCGCCCAAAGAATGTCTTTGAGAAGGGTTCTCCTGCATGTACTTCACCCAGATGTCCGCAGACTGCCCGTACGTCACTCCTTCCGGCTGGCAATAAATCTTCGGTGCGTGACTCCCTATTGCCTGGGCGGTAACTCCATTGCTGAAGCCGGCGACAAATGACATGCAGGAAAGGGTATGCGTGGGGTCTTTGGATTTGCACCTTTCGAGCCAAACATTTCCGTTATCAAAGTCGGAAGCCACGGCGCCAAGATGACAAAACACCGTCGAGAGTGCAAAAGCTGCTACGAGCGATTTTTTACCCATTTGCTTCTTGTTCCTCACAGGACCAGACCAGCTTTATCCATTCAGGCCTAAGCCGCGCGCGGGGCGCCAGGGCTTTTGACACCTATGGATTCTTTCAGAACGCCTTCTGCGAAACCTTCCACGCGACCCTTTTGGGAATCGCTGAGCGCGTTCCATTGTTCCACGGTTACGGCGGTGAACGGCCATCCCGCTGACGGCGCCATATATGGCTGTTCTTCGCCCGTGGCGAGCCAGTAGGGGTTCACCCCCAGATACCGCGCGGCGCGCTCCGAATTCTCGGCGGTCAGCGCCTTCGTCTTTCCCATGATCACCTGGCCGATGGCCTGGACGCTCACCGAAATGGCGGCCGCGAGTTCTTGGCGCTCACGCCCGGCTAGGCGCAGCGCTTCGGCCAATCGAGACCCGTACGTGCTTTTCATGGGCGCAAGCGTACTTTCATTCGGACAAAGCATGGTTGCTCCGATAAATAAAGAATGCTTTAATTGGCCCATGAAGAAAACTGACGCTACCCGACTGCTTGGCGGCACTACCGCGGCCGCCGCCCAAGCAATGGGCATCACGCCGCAAGCCTATTACCAGTGGCCGGAGGATCTGCCGCCGCGCCTGCAGGACCGCGTTGTCGCTGCAATCGCCCGGAAGCTGCTGCCCGGCGCGCTGCTCGGCGACCCGCTGCCCACGAACAAGGAAGCCGCATGAAGGCATCAATGCACCGTGGCGCCTTCGCGCCCATCGGTCGCCCACGTCATGCGGTCGCGCTCGGCAAGCAGGGCTTCGAACACATCAAGCACGGCCTGTTCGCTGGGCTCCGTGAAGGTTCGGCGGGCGATCTGCTCGGCGTGCCGCAGCAGCTTTTCGGTTTCGGTCAGTTTTTCCATGCCGCCATGTTGCGCGGCCCCGCGTGCATCAGCACGCAGCTCTTTTTGAACAAGGATGTTTCACCATGAACGCGCCTGCACCGGTGCAATTCCAGATGCAAAAGCCCTCGATGGAGCGCGCCTTTCGTCAGGCGTTGACCGATCCGAGCGTGCGAGCAGCTGTGCGTGACCGTCTCGGCTGGGATGACTCCCAGGTGAGCCGCTTTCTATCGGGCCAGATGGGCCTGACGATCGACAAGATCGATGCCGCGATCGAATGCCTGTCCATGGTGATAACGACGCGCAAGTACCTGGACTTCCTGGCCTATGGCGCGCAGGTGGGCACGGCCTGCTACTGCGTGCGCGCTGGCATGGGCGAATGCGGGCGGCCCTGAAGATGAGAGCCGCCAACCCGCAAGCGAAGGGCGGCCGCATTGCCCGCCTGGCCGGGAGCCTGTGCCGCAATCCTGAGTTCCTGGCCTTCTGCAGCGCCCGCAATCCGGACGAAGCCGCCGACTACATCCGGCGCGTGTGCCACGTTGAATCGCGCGCCGAGCTGGACCACGACCCGCAAGCGTGCCACCTCTTTCACGAGCTGGTGCGCAAGCCGTTTGCCTATAGGACGGCCGCATGAATTACTACCCGCACCACATCGGGGACTACCTGAAGGACACGGCGCACCTTA
This sequence comes from Achromobacter sp. MFA1 R4, assembly GCF_900156745.1. Lineage (NCBI taxonomy): Bacteria > Pseudomonadati > Pseudomonadota > Betaproteobacteria > Burkholderiales > Alcaligenaceae > Achromobacter > Achromobacter sp. MFA1 R4. The sequence goes on from NZ_LT707065.1 coordinate 3,276,366, forward strand.
CGATGATTGAGGACGGCGCCTACCGTCGGCTGATCGACCTGTACTACCTGCACGAGCAGCCGTTGCCCGTCGAAAAGCGCCAGGTGTACCGCCTCGCCCGAGCATCGAGCCCGGCCGAAAAGAAGGCGATCGACACGATCCTGGACGAGTATTTCAGCCCCGGAGAAGACGGCTGGATGCACCGCCGCTGCGAGGAAGAACTGAGCCGCAGCCGTGGCAAGACCGAGGGCGGAGACACCAAACGCGAGAACGAAAAGGAGCGCCAGCGCCGCCACCGGCAACGCCGCGCCGACCTGTTCGAAGCCCTGCGCGGTCACGGAATCACGCCGGCCTGGGACACGGCAACGGCAGAGTTACAGGAAGAACTGTCACGCGTAGAAAGCAAGGCCGGTCACGCACCTGTCACGCCACCTGTCACGCGTGACGCAACGGCTATCCATAAGCCAATAACCAATAACCAAGAACCAATAGGGGGGGAGCCCCCATCATCTCCACCAGGATCGCGTGACAGGTCCGGGGCAGAACCCGGCGAATACCTGACCACCCCGACGCCCTACGGCGCCATGGCCAAGCTGCTGCGGGCCCAGGGTCTCGCCGATGCCAACCCCGGCAACCCGGTCCTGCGTGCCTGGGTCGACAAAGGCCTGACCGCCGACGAAGCGATGGCCGGCTTGGAAGCCGCCCGCACATCGAAGACCGCGCCCAGCCCGATGACCTGGCCGTATCTCGCCCGGGTCCTGGAGACGCAACGCGAACGCGCTGCGCAAGGCGTACCGGAACGATCCGAACGTCCGGCCACCACCACCGAACGCCGCGCCGCTTGGAACGCCGAGCTGCAAGCCGTGATCGGCCAAGCCGACAACCGCCAACCCCGAGAAATCGACATGGGAGTCATCGATGCAACTGGCACACACGACTGACGCCGCGCGCGTCTTGCCCGTGGCATGGGCCGCCCGGCTCATCGAGCGCATGCAGGCGCTGTACGGCCTGAAGTTCGCCCAGCAGTGGGACGGCATCGCGCCCGCCAGGCTTGCCGAGGTCTGGGCCGAGGAAATCGCCGGCTACAGCGCCGAGGAAATCCAGCGCGGGCTGGCATCCTGCCGCGGCCGCACCTTCCCGCCCACGCTGCCCGAGTTCCTGGGCCTATGCCGCCCGACGCTGAACCCGGAAGCGGCGTATCACGAAGCCGTGGCCGGGATGTCCGCCCGAGCGCGTGGTGAGCCCGGCACATGGACCCACCCGGCCGTCTACTGGGCAGCCATGCGGATCAGTCAGCACGACCTGCTGAACCAGGGCTGGCAAGCGATCAAGACCCGCTGGGAGTACGCCCTACGCGACATCATGGCCCAAGGCCGCTGGGAACCCGTGCCAGCTCCCAGCCTCGCGCTGGTCGCACCGGGCGGCACCGTGGCTACCCGCGAAGAGGCGCAGAGCTTCCTGCGCGAAATCAAGGAAAAAACCGGCAAGGGACTTCTCGGCCCAATCACCGACCACCGCGCATGGGCGCACCGAATCATCGAGTGCGCCGAGAAGGGCGGAACCTTCACTCCCACCATCATCCGCATGGCGCAGGCCGCCATCGCCGAACCGACCTACTCGAGGGACGCATGAACGACACGATCCTTTCCCAGCCCGACCTGGAAGCCTACGAGCCGTTCGCGGGCACCGCTCTGTCGCCCACCGTCGCGCGCGCGCACGTTTCGCCGCCCCTCGGGCTGGACGTGGCGCAGGCCGGCCTGTTCGCCCCTGAGACGCCCGCCGCGTCGGTCAACGTCTGCATCCTGGCGCTGGACCTGGGCACGAAGACGGGCTACGCGGTGCGCAAGCGCGACGGCAAGGTCGTGCACGGCACGCAGAGCTTTGCGCCGCGCAAGTCGTGGACGGACGGCCAACGGTGGCTGCGCTTCCAGTCTTGGCTGGCCGAGGTGCTGGATCTGCACCACGTCCAGCGCATCGCCTACGAACACGTCAGCTTTCACGCCGGCGTCCGGGATGCCCACTGCTACGGCGCCTTCCGCGCGCTGGTGGAAATGGCCGCCGATCGCCGCAACATCGAGCTTGTCGGAACGAACGTCCAGACGGTAAAACGCCACTGGACGGGGAAGGGTGGGGCGGACAAGGCCGCCATGGTCGCCCAGGCCCGCGCCCGTGGCTTCCGTCCCGAAACCGACAACGACGCCGACGCCCTCGCCGTGCTGGACTGGGCAGTCGCACAGGAGCGTGCAGCATGACCTGGTGGCAGATCACCCTGGCCGTTCTGGCTTTCATCGCCCTGTGCGCGTTCCTGGCGATCTGGGCGAAGGCAGCGGCATACCGGCGCGAAGCCGAAGAGTACGGAGACGACGATGCCCAGAACTCCTGACGAAATCATCGCGGCCAGCAAAGCGCGCACTCAGGCCGCGACGAAGCTGCGCCGCATGGGCTACCGCTTCGCCAAGAAGGCCGCGACCGAGGCCGAAGCCGTGGCCGCCATCCACCGCATCACCGGCTGGCCGCTGCCCGAGCGCGGCGCGAGCATCGAATACCTGCAGCGCTTCGCCAGCATGCCCGAGGGCGTGCCCGCGCCCAGCCGTGAGCGCAAGCCGCTGCACGCCGAGCCATACCGCCTGGACCGGTGGCTGCGCGCCGCGGCTGCCCGTGCCGCCCAGGCCCAGCGGCCCCTGGTGCACGCCGTCAGCACGGTGGACAACTGGCGCCGCCTGGAGGTCGACGCATGACGCCCATCACGCCCGCCCCGCCCATCGACTGGAACCGCGTGTTCCTGACCCTGCGCAGCGAGGGCTACACGCTGCACGACGTGGCCGCCTACACCCGGATCCCCAGGGGCACGATGATGGGGTGGATGCAGGGCGCCGAGCCCCGCCACCAGGACGGCGAGACGATCATCAAGTTCTGGACCGAGGCCACCCAGCAGCCCCGCGAAGCGCTGCCGGAGCGTAGCCCGGTGGCTTTTGCCAGCCGCTTGGCCGAGGCCAGAACTTAAAAAGTCGGGATTCCGACCAGCGCGCAGAACCACAATCGGCTCCGATCTTCCCCAAGACGGAGCCGAGCATGTCCAAGCGCACCCACAACATTCAAACCCCGGGCGAAGTGCCCACGACCACGCAGGACGACGATTCCAGCGCCACCGGCGCCACGCAGCCCGGCGACGATCAAACCCCCGCCGCGGCCACCGCGCCCGCCGAACCCGCCGCTGCCTCGCCGGCACCCAACGACGAGCAGCCCAAGGCCGCGCCGCGCGGCAAGGCGCCCAAGACGCGCGCCGAGTACGCCACGACGCCCGCCGCCGACATCGACCCCGCCGCGATTACCGCGCCCGTGCTGTCCCGCGACGGCTGGGTGATCCCGCTGCCCAAGGCCTGATCATGGGCAAGGTCATCAAGAAGGTCGCAAAGGTCGTCAACAAGATCGACCCCATCGGCCGGCAAGTGGACAAGCAGCTCAACAAGGCCGGCCTGCCAACCGCCAGCGACGTGGGCGACATGCTGGGCGGCGCTGAGCCGGTGGAGTCCACAGCAGGCGCCGGCACGGCCTCGGCCGAGGAACAGCGCCTGAAGGACGAGCAGGAAGCGGCCGCCCTGGCCAACCGCGCCACCGCCGAGCGTGCCAAGCAGCGACGCGCCGGCAGCCTGCTGGCGTCTGGCGGGAACGGCGGCAACGCGCAGACGTCATCCGTCCTCGCATACGGCAAACGCACCTTCGGGGAGTAGCCCACCGTGGCAGAAGATCAGCTCGCGTGCGACATCATCCGCCGTCTTGGCACCCTCAAGGGCCTGCGCGCACCGCACGAAGACATCTGGCGGGAATGCTTCGACCTGTCGTTCCCGATCCGGTCCCAGGGTTTCAACGGGGACACCGAGGACATCCAGAGCGTGGCGGGCAAGCGGGCCCGCCTGTTCGATTCCACGTCCACCGACGCGGGCCGCATCCTGGCGTCCGGCATCCAGAGCGGCATGACCCCGGCGAACTCGCGCTGGTTCGGCATGACGGTCTGGGATGAGACGGACGAGGAACGCCGCTGGCTGGACGAGTCGGCCGAGCGGCTGTGGGAAAGCATTCACGCCAGCAACTTCGACGCGGACGCCTTCGAATCCCAGCTGGACATCGTGGGCGCCGGCTGGTTCGTCCTGTTCATCGACAACCAGAAGGACGACGACGGGTCGGTGACAGGCCTGCGCTTCGAGCAATGGCCTATCTCCGGCTGTTACTGCGCGGCGTCCAAGCCTGGCGGCGAAATCGACACGATCTACCGCCCGTACCAGCTGACCGTCGAGCAGTGCGTGAGCGAATTCGGCCTGGCCAAGGCCAGCGAGAAGGTGCGCCGGCTATACATCGAGGGCAAGTACGACGAGATGATCAACATCGTGCACGCCATCTACCCGCGCCGCGTGTCGGTGGTCAATGCCAAGCGCGCCAAGAACCTGCCCTATGCGTCCGTGCACGTCGACTGCGACGACAAGGCGGTGCTGCGCGAATCCGGCTACCACGAAAAGCCCTTCGCGGCGCCGCGCTGGACGGTCATCCCGAAGTCGGTCTACGCGGTCGGCCCCATGTTCGACGCGCTGCCCGATATCAGAACGCTCAACCAGATGAGCCAAACCGAGCTGATCAATGGCGACCTGGCCACGGCCGGCATGTGGATCGCCGAGGACGACGGCGTGTTGAACCCGCGCACGGTCAAGGTCGGCCCGCGCAAGATCATCGTGGCGAACAGCGTGGATTCGATGAAGGAACTGAAATCCGGCTCGGACTTCAGCTACTCGTTCACGAAGCGCGCCGAGCTGACCGCCGCAATCCGCAAGCTCCTGATGGCCGACCAGCTGCAGCCGCAGGACGGCCCCGCCATGACCGCGACCGAGGTGCATGTCCGCGTGCAGCTCATTCGCCAACTGCTGGGGCCCGTCTACGGCCGCCTGCAAGCCGAATACCTCAAGCCGCTGATCCAGCGCTGCTTCGGCCTGGCCTTCCGCGCCGGCCTGTTCGATACGCCGCCCGAGTCCCTGGGTGGCCGCACCTACACGATCACCTACATGTCGCCCATGGCCAAGAGCCAGAAGCTGGAAGAGGTGAGCGCGACGGAAAGCACCCTGGCATCGGTCGCCGCCGTAGCCGAGGCAAAGCAGGACCCGTCCGTCTGGGACAACATCAATTCCGACGAGGCCGTGCGCGTCATCGTGGAAGGCCGCGGCGCTCCGGCCAAGATCGGCAACACCGCCGAGGAAGTAGCGGCCATCCGCCAGCGCCGCGCCGAACAGCAGGCCGCAGAGCAGCAGCAGGCCCAGCAGCAACAGATTGCCCAGGTGGCCGGCGAGGCTGCTGCAACCCGCATGGCCGAGGCAGCATGAGCGAAATCACCCCCGCCCTCTACAAGGCGATCTTCGAAGACGACCGGCGCGGTGCCGCCATCCTGGAAGACCTGATCCAGCGATTCGCGCGGCCCGCCGTCACCACGGGCGGCATCGACGCCATCCTGAAGACCTACCAGCGCGACGGTATGCGCAGCGTGGTCGAGCACATCACGAACCAGATCAACCGGGCTAACGGCGTCCCGGACCCGAACGCCGACCAAGGAGAGTGACCAATGTGGAAAAAGCGCTTCCCCCTCATGAACGAAGCGGGCGCCGCGGACGCTGGTGGCAGCGGTGGTGGCGATCCCGGGGCCGGTGGCTCCGCCGTCAATGACCAGCCCCCCGTCGGCGATGCAGCCCCCGCCAGCACCACCCCGCCGGCCGAAGCCGCACCTGCAGCGCAACCGACGAACCTGCTGAAGCAGGGCGTTGAAGAACCCGCGGCCACCGAATTCATCCCCGAGAAATACCGCGTCACGAAGGAAGACGGCACGCTGGATATCGAGGCTTCCGCCCGCAAGCTGGCCGAGGCCCATGGCAGCCTGGAAAAGCGACTGGGCAGCGGCGATGCGCCGCCCAAGGCCCACACCGATTACGCGATCACGCCGCCCGATGACTTCAAGGACATCGACTTCACCGACGACGCGGAGATGCAGGAGTTCTTGAGCGAAGCCCACAAGGCCGGGTACAGCCAGAAGCAGATCGACGTCGCGCTGGCCAGCTACTTCAAGATGGCCCCGTTGCTGGCTGGCGCTGGCGCTGAAGCCACCGCCGAAGCCGCTGAAACGGCGCTCAAGCAGGTCTGGACCACCGACGCCGACTTCAAGCGCAATGCCGGCCTGGCGCACGTCGCCACCGCCGCGGCCGCTGAGAAAGCCGGAATCTCGATGGACCAGGCTTACGCCGAGCTGGGCAACAACCCGACCTTCCTGCGCTTGATGGCGGCCCTGGGTCCCGAGTTCCAGGAAGACAGCACGCCTGGCGCGGCCAGCTTCAAGGCGGTCACGGAAGACGACATCCGCACCATGGAAATGTCCGAGGCCTACCGCGATCCGAAGCACAAGGACCATGAGCGCGTCAGCGCCACGGTCAAGAAGTTCTACGACCGACGCTACGGCACCGAAGCCGCCGCGTAGTACACCCCTCAAAAAGTCGGGATTCCGACACCCCCCCAGCGCGACCATTGCGGGCAATTCACCGGCCCGCACTGGCGCGCGGATACCCGGAAATAGCCCTCCCAGTGGTGCGGTAGCCGGTACCAGTGGGCGAACTCCGGGCCCGTTCGCGGACACCCCGCAAGGCGAATAGAGCAGATCAATTCACCTTCGGAGCAATCCATGTCGAACACCATCACCCAAGCATTCGTCAAGCAGTGGGACACCTCGATCCGGCTGCAATCCCAGCAGAAGACCAGCCGCATTGCCGGCAACGTCTTCGACCGCGGCTCGATCACCGGCGAGTCCTTCACGGCCAACCGACTGGCGCCGCTGGAAGACACCCCCGAGAACACCGTGCGCCATGGCGACACCACCTGGTCGGAAGCCGAGCATTCGACCCGCGTGGCCATCATGCGTGACTTCTACCAGGCGCTGCCGGTCGACCGCAACGACGAGCCCAAGCTGTTGGCCAACCCGCTGAGCGGCAGCTACAACGAATCGCTGCAGGCCGCCCACAACCGCCGCAAGGACAGCATCACGTTCGACGCGCTGCTGGGCAACTCGCAGACCAAGGATGGCGCCCTGATCGCGCTGCCTTCCTCGCAGATCATCACGGCCAGCGCCACCGGCTTCACCAAGGCCAAGCTGATCGCAGCCCGCAAGATGTTCCGCAAGAACGAGGCCGACGAGCACAACGGCGAAGAGCTGCACATCGCCTACAACGCCGACATGCTGGAAGACATCCTTTCGGACACCACGCTGACCAGCGCGGACTTCCTGGCCGTGAAGATGCTGCAGGACGGCGACGTGTCGGGCAAGTGGATGGGCTTCAAGTGGGAGCCCTACGAGCGCCTCAAGATCAACGGCAGCACCGCGACGACCGCCGCCTGGGCCAAGTCGGCTGTGCACTTCGGCACCGGCTTTGTCGAGGGCAAGGCATCCCGCCGCGCCGACAAGAAGGACCTGATGCAGGTGTCCATGGCCGCATCCCACGGCGCTGTCCGCGTCTGGGAAATCGGCGTCGTGGCCATCGAATTCACCTTCTAAGCCCCGACACCTCTTTCAAGACTTCAGGAGAACACCATGGCAGAAGTTAACAGCGTGCAGGGCGCCAAGATCGTCGCGGGTCAGAAGTTGCTGCCCGCCGAATCCCACGGCCGCCAGCGCATTCTGATCGCAACGCTTCCGGCGACGCATGCCGCGTATGCGATCAACGACACCATCTTCCTGGGCCGCGTGCCCGCCAACACGCGCTTTCTGACCGGCGCGGTGATCAGCGTGGGTGGTGCCGGCACGGCCAGCTCCACGGTGGATATCGGCACGCGCAATACGGTCACCCAGGCGGTCGTCGACGCTGACGGCATCGCCGTTGGCGTGGATATCTCGGCAGCGGGGAAGATCGCCGCCGATACCGGGGCCCTCATCGCCGCCGCTGCTGACGCGCTGACGGCGACCGAAGTGGACGTCTACGCCACGGTCAAGGGCGCTGTGCTGGCCGCCAACCAGCAGATGCGCTTCGAGATCCCCTACGTCACGGACTGATCACACGGTTGGTCATCTCCCCTGGCATCCAGGTGGAATTCGCCGGGGGCTCGTCCCCCGGTTTTTTGTTTCAGGTGCCCGAAAATGTCGTCAGCCAATCCCGTTTCCATCTGCTCCAACGCGCTGCTGCGCCTGGGCGGCAAGGCAATCGCCAGCTTCGAAGAACCCAGCACGCAGGCCGGGCAGTGCGCCAATCTGTGGCCGACCGTGCGCAACAAGCTTCTGCGGGCCTACCCGTGGAATTGCGCTACCAAGCGCGTGATCCTGGCGCCGATGGAAGCGGCGCCAGCCTTCGACTTCCAGTATCAATTCCAGTTGCCGAGCGACTGGCTGCGCACGCTGCAGGTCGGGAAGAAGGATTGCCCGATCCCGTTCCGACAGGAAGGCCGGCGCATCCTGGCCAACGTCACGCAGTTGCCGCTGGTCTATATCTGGCTGAACGACAACCCAGGCACCTGGGACGACGCCCTGGTTGACGTCGCCGAGCTCAAGATGATGGCGGTTCTGGCCTACCCGGTCACCGCGTCGACGACCCTGCGCGATACCTGCTTCCAGGAAGCGGCGATGGCCGAGAAGATGGCCAAGGCCGTTGACGGACAAGACGAGCCTCCCGAGGTGCTGGGCGGGTCTGATCTGATCGAGGCACGATTCGGCGGGAGGTGGTAATGCCCCGTCTCGATTCCATCCAGACCAATTTCACGGCGGGCGAAATCTCGCCGAAGGTGCGCGGCCGCACCGATATCGCGCGGTACCAGAACGGTGCCGAGGCCATGGACAACATGGTGGTCGACATTTACGGTGGCGCGGCGCGCGCCCCGGGAACGGAGTATGTGGCGCCGAACGCATCCTCGGTGAACCCCAGCCGGCTCATCCCCTTCGTGCTGAACCGCGACACGGCGTATCACCTGGAGTTCGGATTCGGCGTCATGCGGGTATTCAAGGCGGGCGCCGGCCAGGTTCTTTCCGCTGGCGTGCCGTACGAGATCGGCACACCATACACGGCGGAGCAGGTCGCCGACTTGCGCTGGGCTCAGGCTCCCAATGCCATGTTCTTCGCCCACCCGGCGTTCCCGATGCAGATGCTGCGCCGCCTGGCCGACGATAGCTGGGTGCTGTCTGCGGTGCCGTTCACCGTCCTGCCGTTCGCTGAGACCGGCGCCCGGTTCAATACGGCCCTGACGCTGAGCGCTGCCACGGTGGGCACCGGCCGCACCATCACGGCTGGCAGCGCCGCGTTCATGGCATCGGACGTCGGGCGCCGGATCACCTACGAAACGGGCATTGCCATCATCACCGCATTCGGATCGTCCACCAGCGTGACGGCCGAGATCACTTCCCAGTTTCCCAGCACGAGCCTTCCCGCCCTCCAGTGGGTGTTGGAGGACTCGCCGCAAACGACGTGCACGCCCAGCGTGAAGGGAACCGTTGGACTGGCGATCACCCTGACGCTGACCGCCGACGGCTGGCGCGCCGAAGACGTCGGCAAGTACGTGGGGATCAACCGCGGGCTGGTGCTGATCACGGGCGTTTCCAGCGCCACCGTGGCGACAGGCGTGGTCAAGGCCGACATGGATGCCGACACGGCGGCCGAGGCCAGCGCCTGGACGCTGCAGGGCCCGGTCTGGGGCGCCAATGAGGGCTACCCGACGGCGGTCACGATCAACCAGCAGCGCCTAGTCGCCGCCGGCACGACGCGCTACCCGAATGGGGTATGGGGCAGCCGGAGCGGCGAATACTTCGATTTCAGCCAGGGCGTCAACGATGCCGACGGCTTCTTCTACGCACTGGACGGCGAGAGCAACGGTATCGAGCATCTGGCATCCGTGCGCGCGCTGATAGCCCTGACGCCCGGGACCGAATGGACGATGGTCGGCGGCGTGGAAAAGCCGCTGACGCCGACGAACGTGAACGCCAAGGACCAGACGGTGTATGGCTGCAGCAACCCGCGCCCGGTGCGCGTGGGCGACGAGCTGCTGTTTGTGCAGCGCGCCGGGCGCAAGGTTCGGGCCATGAGCTACCAGGCAGCGTCTGACGCATACAGCGCGCCGAACCTGACGACGCTGGCCGAGCACATCACGGAATCCGGCGTGGTCGAGATGGCCTATCAGCAGGAGCCGGGCTCGGTCCTGTGGTGCGTGCTGGCCAATGGAAAGCTGGCAGCCATGACCATCGACCGGGACGAGGGCGTGATCGCCTGGACGCCGCACGATACCGATGGCTTCTACGAGTCGATATCGGCCGCGCCGGCCGGATCCACCGATGAGGTGCTGGTGGTGGTGCGCCGCGTTATCGACGGGAATACGGTGCGCTACGTCGAGCGTCTGAACCCTTCCTACATGGTGCACAGCGGCATCGTGGGCACGAACCCCTCCGGCGCGCAGGTCTGGGGCGGCCTTGACCACCTGGAGGGGAAGCAGGTGGATGTGCTGGCGGACGGTTCCCCCCAGGGAATGATCCCTGTCGTGGCCGGGCAGATCACCTTGCCGCGGCTCGCCAATTCCATCCAGGCGGGGCTGCGCGTGCGCCCGCGCGTGAAGCTGCTGCGCCCCGAGGTGCAGACCCAGACGGGCACCGCGCAGAACAGCCAGATGCGCGCGCACAAGCTAAACGTTCTGGTGCTGAACACCATCGGCGCCACCATCAACGGCAAAGAAATCCAGTTCCGCCAGTTCGGCGCGAACATCCTGGACAAGCCGCCCGAGCCTTTCTCCGGATGGAAAGGCGTCGCCGAAACCGGATGGCAGGAAGGTGAGATGGAAGTCGAGATCACCCAGGAGCAGCCCCTACCTTTTCACGTACTGGCCATCGTGCGCCACTGGACGACCAACTCATGATCAGACACGCAACCCTTGCGGACGTCGAGCGCCTGGCCGAGCTGGCGCGCGACATGCACGCCGAATCCCGCTTCCGGGAATTGAATTTCAACCTGGACAAGGTGGTGGTGCTGTTCGCCGGCCTAGTCGAACAGGAGAACGGTTGCATGCTGGCGGTCGAGGTCGGCGGCGAGCTGGTGGGGTTTCTGGCCGGCGGCATCGGCGAGGACTACTTCGGCGACGACCGGTTCTCGTTCGAATACGGCGTCTATGTGGCGCCGGCTTACCGCGGCTCGATGGCCGGGCCGCGACTGGTGGCTGAATTCCTGGAATGGTCCGACGAACGCGGCGCCCGCTACAAGAATATGGCGATCACCACCGACATCACCACCGACCGCACCGGCGCGCTGTATGAGCGCTTCGGCGGTACGAACGTGGGCAATCTCTATTCTTGGGGGCTGTAATGGCTTGGGCACCTTTGGTACTGGCCGCCGTGGGCGGTGTGATGCAAGCGAAAGGGCAGATGGATGCAGGGCGGTCGCAGCAGGAGGCCGCCAACTTCAATGCCGAGCAGGACGAGATTGAGGCTGCGCAGACGCGGCAGGCATATCGGGAGCAGGCCGAGAAGATCCGGCGCATCGGGCGCGCGCAGGCGTCGGAAGCGAGGGCCGCGTATTCCGCCTCGGGCGTTTCGATCGGATCCGGCACCCCGGTCCTGATCAATGAGCAGATCCAGAACGACACCGAGTCGGACGCCTACAACACGATCCTGACCGGAAACCGGCGCGCTGATGCGCTGGAAGCACAGGCCGCCATCTCCCGCCGGACTGGATCGTCGATGGCGACGGCGGGCCAGCGCGGGGCAACCGGCAGCCTCCTTAGCACGGCGGGCAGCACCTATTCAGCCTGGAAGAAGAACCAATGAAGATCCCCACTGGAAATCTTGGCAACGTGGTGGCCCAGCCCGGCCAGGCCATCAACGCGCCGGCGGCGGCATTCGGCGCGGCTGAAGCGCAGGCGGCGGTTCAAACGGGGCAGGCACTTACCGGCCTCGGCAACCAGATCGCCGACACCCAGAACGAGCTGAACCGTGTGAAGGCCATCCGCACCATGGCCGAGGCCAAGAACGGCCTCTACAACCTGGAAGACGAGCTGACGCGGGGCATTGCTGACGGTACGGTCCCGGCGGCCGAAGCGTCGGCGCGCTGGCAGGAGCTGGCGCCCAAGCAGTTGGAGCAGAGCCTGAAGGGGATCAGCGGATCGCACCGCGCCGTCGTGGATGCCCAACTGGCGGAAACCACGGCTTCGCTGGGGCGGCGGGTGGGCGATGCGGTGGTGAGGCGCAACCAGCAGGACATCGGCGGCGAGCTGGTGGCCCTGGGCGGCCAACTTGAGCGCGAGGCCGTACGGGACCGGGCGGGCGCGAACGCCAAATATGAGCAGACCGTCCGCGCCATGGGCCCGCAAGCCGGGATGACGCCCGCGCAGATCGAAAAGGACGTGCTGCGCTTCAAGGAAAACTCGGCCAACACCGTTGCTTTCGAGCTGGTGAACGGGGCCAGGAACAACGGCGCAGCGCTCAATGAAGTGGAACGCCGGCTGACGTCGGACGAATTCAACGACCTTGATCCGCAGCGCCGCGCGGTGCTGCTGAACACCACGGCCGGGTACAAGGCGGCGCTCGAGCAGCGCGCGGTGGCCGCGGCGCAGCGGGCGGAGATCAATGCCGCCAAGCGCGAGCGCCAGGCCGCTGGGATCTTCGCCCAGGTGCAGCAATTGACCACGCAGGGGAAAAAGATTGATCCGGGGTTTGCGGCAGATGCTGCTGAGGCGGTCCGGGGAACCCCCTACGAGCCCGCGCTTGCCTCTGCCCTGGAACAAGCCCCGGCCGGCACGGCATTCGCCATGCAGCCGCTGTCCGATCAACGCGAGATGCTGGACGGGCTGCTGGCCGAAGGCAACCGCGTCGGCTGGACCCCCACGCGCCAGGAGTTCTACGACAAGGCGCAAAAGTCCTACGAGGCGTCCCAGCGCGAGTACAAAGAGGACCCGCTGCGCGCCGCGGTCGACCGGAACGTGCTGCCCGAGCTGGCGCCGCTGGACATGAGCGGCGGCATCGCCGGGATCACGCAGGGAGTGCAGGAGCGGCTTCAGCAGGCCCAGCAGGTCGAGGTTGTCGCTGGGCGCCCGGTGTCGCCGTTCACGTCGGACGAGGCAATGCAGGTCGCCAGCGTGTTCAATGCGCTGCCGCCCGACCAGCGCGCCACCAGCATCGCGGCCCTGTCCAAGGCGGTAGGCACGCGCACGATGTCTGCCATTGCTGCGCAACTGGACAGCAAGGACCGCACCCTGGCCCTGGCGGCCGCGCTGGGCGACCAGCAGCGCCCGAATGGCGGACTGGTTTCGGAACAGGTGCTGCGCGGCGAGCAGGCCATCAAGGACAAGCGCATTGCCGAGGCGGACGTGAGCCGCTGGCGTTCGGAAATTGCTGCGGAGGTCCGGGGCGTCTTCGCCACGCCGGAGATGGAGAACGCCGTGATCGACTCGGCCGTGCGCGTCCGGGCTGATGCAGATGTGCGCCGCGAGGGCCGAAGCATCCGCAGCGCCATCGAAACCGTGGCCGGCGGCATTGTCGACTTCAACGGCGGCAAGATCCCGCTTCCCCTGGGCATGACCGAAAGCCAGTTCGAACGCGGGCTGGTGGCGCTGACCCCGGACAGCTTCACCGACCAGGCGCCGGACGGCAATGTCTTTGTCGCAGGCAAGGCGGTGCCCGTGGACGAATTCGTCAAGGGTCTGCCCAACGCGGTACTGCGCCACGCCGGCCAGGGCCGCTACACCGTGTCGTCCGGTACGGGCGTCGTGCTGAATCAGGCCGGCCAGCCGGTCATCGTGAGGGTGAGCAATGGCACTCGATGATGCCTACCAGGGCGAGATAAACGAAGCGCTGCGCAACCGCGCGCAGCTCGCGCCGATAGCGCCAGGCCCCGAGCGGGGCTTTAGCTTTTGGGGCATGGCGAAGGCGCCATTCACCGGCGCGGCGGCCGGCGCCGTAGAGGCCGGCGCCTTCCTGTCCGACACTGTGGGTGCGTTCGGCTCGGCCATGGCGTCCACGGGCACCACGGGCGTTCTTCCGTTTGCCGAGACGGAAGAACAGCGCATCTGGCGCGAGCAGGGGGCCGGTGCGGCGCGCAAGGCGCTGGACGAGGGTACGGCTTTCAGCAGCGACACTGGCGACACCTTGCGCGATGCGAGCCGCTGGCTCGGCCCGAACCCGCAGACCGCCAGCACCGCCGAACAGATGATGTTCGGCTTTGCCAAGACCATCACCAAGGCGGTCGGCTACACGGTGGCCACCGGAAACCCGCTGACCGGGGCGATGCTGACCGGCGCGGATGAAGGCGTGACCGCTTCGGACGAACTGCGTCGACAGGGTGTCGACCTTGCCACCCGCGCGAGCGTGGGCGCCGTCACCGGCGTGACCACCGGCGTGGGTGTCGCGCTTCCCGTGGCAGGCAAGACGCTGGCGGGCACGCTGGGCTATGCCGCGGGTGGCGGCCCGGGCCTGTTCATCGCCCAGCAGCAGATGACGCGCGACATCCTGAACAACGCCGACTACAGCAACCTGGCCGACCAGTATGACCCGTTTGACCCGGTGGGCCTGGCGGTTTCCACCCTGGTGCCGGCGGCGTTCGGCGCCTGGGCGCTGCGCGGCAGGACGCGCGCGGCGGCCCGGGAAGGCCAGCCGGCACCCGTGGCGGCGCAGGCGGCAGAAGGCGCAGAAGCGCCGCGCGGCCCGATGCAGCAGGAGCTGGTCGACGCCGCGCGCGTGCAGCGCGTGCGTGAGGTGGTCGATTCCTGGAACCTGGGCGATGCCAGCGACGTGCGCGCCGCCAATGACGCAATGATGTCGGTCATGCGCGCCTCGTCGCAGATGGCCGACGGCCTGTCGGTCTACGTGGCAGACCAGTTCCCGATGAAGGATGCCTACGCCGCGCGCGCTCTGGAAACGATGGTGTCCCGGTCGGAGGCCGCGCGGGCGGAACTGCTGCCGCAGGCCGAGGCACTGGCCGACCCGGGCGCCATCCGGGCGCTGCGCACCGAGATCCAGGAGCTGGCCCAGGCGCGGCGCTCTGCGGGCGACGATGTGGAGCTGCGGGCCCTGGCTGACCAGATCCGCGCCAATGAGCCGCGCACCGGGGCGCGGGCGGCGCTGAACCGCGCGCGGCAGGAACTGGACGCGCGTGCGCAGGAGACAGACGCGCGCATCGCCGCGCTGGAAGCCCAGATCGAAAGCAACGCCGAGGCCATGGCCGCGCGCCAAGCGCTGGCGGTGCTGGACGAACGGATCGAGCAGATGCGCGCCGAGCGCGCGGCGATCGACGCGCCGGCCACCGCCATGACGCCGGTTGCCGCTGGCGTGCGTGAGGCTGCCCGTGCTGCTGAATCACCGTTCCAGATCCCGGAGCGCGGCCGGCAACCGGCCGCCGCGCGCGCCGAGGCCGGCGGCACGCTGCCGGGCGGCCAGGAATTCGCATCCGGCACCGACCTGGTGACGCCGACAGCTTCCCGCGCCGACGTCGATCCGATCGCGCCACCGGCCAAGCTGCCCACCACCACGGCTCAAGCCACCAGCGACGCCTATGTCACGACGCGCCTGGCGGAAATCGAAGCCGCCCAGCCGGACCTGCCTGTCCGCATGGACGGCGACGCAGAAGACGTGCCGCTCTCCGAGGCAATCCGCCGCCTGAACGAACAACTGGCCAGGGATGACGCCGACGCTGACCTGCTGGCCGTGGCCGCCAACTGCTTTATCAGCGCGGCATAAGGAAACGACATGCTGAAAAAATGTATCGACCAGGTGAACGCGGCTGCCGGCCGCACCCTCAGCCAGTCCGAAATCAAGTCGATTGATGACCGGATTGCCGGCACGGCCGCAACGCTGGCCCGCCAGGACCGCGCCGCCTGGCTGGCGCTCACGCCCGCCCAGCGCACCCTGGCCGCTGCCGAGCGCGCCATGCAGGACGCCCGCGCTGAAGCACGGCTCAAGCTTCAGCGCCAGCAACTCCAACTGATAAAGCGCGCCGATGTGGACGCCGAGATTGCCAGCATCCAGGATCTGTTCGGGGACAGCCGGTCCCGCGCCCTGGTGCGGCACATGGAGCAGACGGACGCCTACATCAAGGGCGTCAAGGACCAATACTGGTCCCAGTTGCGCAGCCTGTTCGACGCCGCGGCCTCGTCCGAGGGTGTATCGGCAGGGCGCCGCGCGCTGCAGTTCCTGTTCGACGTCGAAAACCCGCAGATGACGCGGGATCTGGCTGTCGAGGTGTTCGCGCGTGGCGAGGGCGGCACGGGCAACCGGCTGGCCGTGGAGGCGGCCAAGGCCTGGGGAACGACGGTCGAGACGATGCGCCAGCGATTCAACAACGCGGGCGGCGACGTCGGCCGGCTGGAATACGGCTACCTCCCGCAGGGCAGTGACCAGGGCCGCGTGCTGGCTGCCGGCCAAGACGCCTGGGTGAAGCAGACGCTGCCGAAGCTGGACCGCAGCCGCTACGTGCGCCCTGATGGCAGCCTGATGGATGACGCGGAAATGACGGCGTTCCTGCGCGCGACCTGGGAAACCCTGTCCTCGGGCGGCCTGAACAAGTTGGAGCCGGGCGGGTTCCGAGGCACCGGCGCGCGCGCCAACCGGGGCAGCCAGGCCCGGCAGCTCCACTGGCGCGACGGCCAGGCCTATATCGAGTACATGGGCGAATTCGGCCAGGGCAGCATGTACGACGCCATGAACGGGCATATCTCCGGGCTGGCGCGCGATATCGCGCTGGTCGAGCGCTACGGCCCGAGCCCGGCGCACCAGTTCCGCGTGCAGGCTGATATCGCCGAGAAGCAGGACGGCGGCGTCAAGCGCTCATTCATCAACCAGCCCGAGGCCTATTTCGACGTGCTGACCGGCAACGCCGGCGCCGTGCAGAACGCTAACCTGGCGCGCGTCGCGGCGGACCTGCGAAACCTCAATGTCGCCTCCAAGCTGGGCCGCGCGGTCTGGGCGTCCCTGTCCGACATTCCCACCTACCTGGTGACGGCCGGCTACAACAAGCTGCCCTACTGGCAGGCGCTCAAGAACATCGGCGGCCAGGCCAGTGGCGAGACGCGGGAATTCCTGAACGCGCATGGCCTGATCGCCGAATCCCTGGTGTCCGACCTGAACCGCTTTTCGGGCGACCACATCCGCAACAACTGGTCCGGCAAGGTCGCCAACAGCGTCATGAAGCTGTCCCTCATGAACGCCTGGACCGACAGCATGCGCCGGGCTTTCCAGATGACCATGATGGGCGGCCTGGGCAAAATGGCCGGCAAGGAATGGGGCGCACTGACAGAATGGGACCGCTCGCACCTGGCGCGCAAAGGCATCACCGAGGACGACTGGGCGGTCATCAGCAAGGTGCAGCCGACCGAGTACCGCGGGCAGCAATACCTGACGCCCGAGTCGATCATGGCCACGGGCGCCGACAACGCGCCGCAGCTGGTGTCCAAGGTGCTGGGCCTGATCCGCGACGAGTCGGAATACGCGGTGATCAATCCTGACCTGGCCACCCGCGCGGCGCAGACCTGGGGCGGCCAGCAGGCAGGCACCATCGGCGGCGAGCTCGCCCGCTCGGTCATGCAGTTCAAGAGCTTTCCCATGGCCATGATTTCCCGGCATTACCGGCGCATGCTGGACGCGCCGCGCGGGCTGGATGGCGCGCCGGCGGCCGCTAACCGTCTGGCCTACGGCACC
Source organism: Achromobacter sp. MFA1 R4 (assembly GCF_900156745.1). NCBI lineage: Bacteria > Pseudomonadati > Pseudomonadota > Betaproteobacteria > Burkholderiales > Alcaligenaceae > Achromobacter > Achromobacter sp. MFA1 R4. The sequence goes on from NZ_LT707065.1 coordinate 3,294,010, forward strand.
GCCGTCATGTTGGGCACCACCATCGCCGGCGGCATCGCCTTCCAGATCAAGGAAATGCTGTCCGGCCGGGATCCGCTGGCGGTGAACAGCGGCCGGTTCTGGTCCGAGGCTCTGCTGCAGGGCGGCGGCCTGTCCATCGTGGGCGACATGCTCTTCCAGGACCCGCGCGAAACCCCGGGCGGATTCGCCGCATCGGTGGGCGGCACCGTGCTTGGCCCGTCTGCTGGCACCCTGTTCGACGTGGTGGGCCTGGGCGTCGAGAACGCATGGCGCGCGGCCAGCGGCGACGACCTGAACCTGGGCGCCGGCGCGGCGCGCACGATCCGCGGCACGCTGCCGTATCAGAACCTGTGGTGGCTGTCCGGCGCCATCGACCACACCTTCTTTCACGCCTTGCAAGAAAACCTCAGCCCGGGATACTTGAGCCGTGTGGAACGCCGCGCCGCGCGCCAGCATGATCAGGATTACTGGTGGCAGCTCGGCCCGGGCCTGCCGGAGCGCGGCCCCGACCTTTCCCGTGCCTGGAGTCGATGATGCGCCAAGACCAATTTGAACGCCTGACCGAATACGCCGAGAAGCTGATCGACGTGCTGGTGCAGGAGATGAACCCGGACAACTGGCCCGGGCATGGCGTCGACCCGAATATGATGGATGCGCAGACGCGCGGTGATCGGTTCTGGGCGAAGAAAAACCCCATCGCCACTGTCACGCTGGCCATGAAGCTGAACAGCCTGATCGACCTGACGCGGCGCCAGACGGCGGGCGACGGCGGCGCGGCGGCGGTGGACGATCACCCCGAGGCCGACGACGGGCTGGAAGGCGAGGTCAAGCGGGCAGAGAAGGAGGCGGCCAAGTTCCTGGAGAAGGTCCAGAAGGCGGCCGGCGCCACGCGATGAAGCGCAAGATTTCCTTCCTGGCCTTCTTTTTGATGTGGTCGAAGGTGCAGGGCTGGACCGTCCCCGACCTGCACGTCCGAATCTGCCACTGGCTGGACACATGCAGCGAGCCGGTGCGCGTCCTGCAGGTCTTCCGCGGCGCTGCGAAGTCCACGATCTACGCGGTATACAAGGCCTGGCAGCTCTACTGCGATGGCACATGGGTATCGCTCATCTGGGCGGCAGACGGTCCGCTGGCCAAGAAGCTGACGCGTGACACCATCAACGTGCTGCGCCGGCACCCTCTGTGCGGCGGCATGCTGCCCACCAAGCCGGGCTCGCAGATGTTCTGGGTGTCCGGGTCGAACGACCCGCGCAACGCCAGCATGACCGCCGTGGGCGTAAATCAGAACGTCACCAGCGCCCGCGCGCGTGACATCGACTACGACGACGTCGAGGTGCCGAAGAACATCAAGACGGCGGACGCCCGCGAGAACCTGCGCGCCAAGATCCAGGAGGCGACCTTCATCCTGGTGCCCGGCGGGCAGGAGACCTACATCGGCACGCCGCACACGCACGATTCCATCTACCCGGAAATGATCGCCGGCGGTGCGGCGTCGTTGACCATCCCGCTGCTGGAAGACCAGATCCGGTACGAGGAAACGACGAAGCGCACCCGCTACCCGGTGCCATTCAAGCCGGCGGCGGACGGGCTGTACGTCATGCTCGGCATCTACAAACATGCGCGGCTACTGGTGGAAGGGCGGGACTACCGCTACGAGCGCGGTGAGGTCGTATTCGCCAAGCCGCCCGGCGGCGCCGTGCTGGACATCTACGCGCGATGCGCATGGCCGGAGCGCTTCACGCGCGCGGAAATCGAGATCCGGCGCAAGAAGACCCGGACGCTGAACTACTGGGACTCGCAGTATCAGCTGCAGGCCAAGCCCATCAAGGAGTCACGATTGGACCCCGAAAAGATCAAGCCCTATGCCGTGCATCCGCGCGTCGAGCTGGCCAACCGGGCGGTGCGCATGATGCTGGGCAATGTCCAGATCGTCAGCGCGCGCGCCTATTGGGATTGCGCCCTGGGCAAGATCCGCGGCGACGTGTCGGCCTTCTCCCTGGTGCTGGACGACGCGGCGGGGAACATCTACTGGCACGTCGCCGAGGCCATGATGGGCGAGTTTGCCGAGTTCTCGGACGCGCGCAACGCCAAGATCATCGGCGGCCAGGTTATGCAGGCCTGCGCTCTGATCGAGCGGTTCAACATCCCCAACGTCTATGTCGAGACGAACGGCAACGGCGCCTTCGTTCCCCAGCTCCTGCGCCAGGCGCTCAAGCAGCAGGGCTTGCGCTGCGGCGTGACCGACATCCAGGTGGGGCAGAACAAGAACGCCCGCATCCTGGACGGCCTGGAACCGCCCATGAAATCCGGCGTCATGTGGGCGCACGTCGACGTGCTTGACGGCCCCATGTGGGACCAAATGAAGGACTGGAACCCGGAGATCAAGGAGCAGCCTGACGACTACCTGGACAGCGGCGCTGGCGCGATCCTTCAGGCACCGGTCCGCATCGGCCGGATGGTCAGGGAAAAAGTCGGGATTCCGACCGGTCATGGGCGGGAAGATTGGCGCCCAACAGGGGGTGTGCACGAGGTCACCCTCGAAACCTAGCCGCCGGCGGGCCCGGCGCAAGAGTCGGAGCCGCCACCGTGACCGTCCCCCAGCAGCCAACGCGCACCGCCCATGTCGGCAATGGCGTCACCACCGTATTTGCCTACGATTTTCTATGTCTCGCCGCGCGCGATCTTCAGGTGATCGTAGCGGGCGCCGTCGTTGACCCGTCCGCCTATACCGTGTCCAACATCGGGCAGAGCAGCGGCGGGGACGTGACCTTCCTTGCTGCGCCAGCGGACCAAGCCCAGATCGTCATCCAGTTGGACATGGTGCTGGACCGCGAGACGGACTATCAGACCAATGGCGACCTCTTCGCCAAGACCGTCAATTTCGACTTTGACCGGTTGTGGCTGGCCATCCAGCAGGCGTTCGGATTCCTGAATCGAGTGCCGCGGCTGGGCGATTCCGACGTTGATGGCGCAGGCGCCTACCGCGCGAAGGGAAATCGCATCCAGGATCTCGGTGATCCGATCGCTGACCAGGATGCCGTGAATCGTCGTTCGATGTGGGAATACGTCGAGACGGCAATCGCTGGCGTGGTGGGCGGGTTCGGCTGGTTCCTGCAATCTGGTGTCGGGGCTGTCTACCGGACCTTCCAGGCCAAGATGCGCGACAGCGTCAGCGTGAAGGATTTCGGAGAAGTTGGACTTGGCAATCCGGGTGATGAGGTCGTCGTGCAGAAGGCGCTGGACGCCGGTCATCCTGTCGTGGTTCTTCCTCCGGGAACCTACCGCTGGGCCGGGAATGGCCCCACGGTCCGGTCCGGGACCAAAGTCATCGGGCAAGGAGCCATCATCATCCAGGGCAATTACGACGCCTCGGCCACGGGATCGGTCGGCACCGAGTATTGCGGGTTCCGGGTTGAACCTGGTTCAACGGGGATCGAGTTCAACGGCCTTGATCTGCGCGGACCCTTCTACGGGCTCACGGTCCAGCCAATCTATCGGTCCATCGGTATTAGCATCTCGGGCCGCTACGACCAGTATTTCTACAACAACCCCAACTACCCGGCCAATCCGCCGACGCCTGTCTCGGGCACCTCGTCGGACATCGTGGTGCGCCACTGCGTCATTGAAGGCTGGGGCCAGTCGGGGATCATCGCCGACCAGATCGATCGATTTTCCGCGAGCTTCAACCGCATCCGACACTGCGGCCGTGACGGTGTGCGCATGTACGGCTGCCGTGAATTCGACGTGACCAGCAACAAGATCGAGTACATGGCGCCCGGCTTCCCCGCCGAGGGCATAGACCCCAACAACAACGTGTATGGCATCACGGCGACTCGAATCTACCACTGCACGAACGCCGACGGCACGCTGACGGACTATCGCAACAGCGCCTATGGGCAGATCGCCCTGAACGTCGTGCGCCATTGCCCGTCCTGGAAGGCGCTGGACACGCACGGCGGTACCGACATCACCTTCGCAGACAACGTCATCTTCAATGCCCACATCGGCATCGGGCTGGACAAGGGCGGATTCAATGCGGCGGATGGCTATGCCCCACCGCGCCGCCTGAAGGTTCGCGGCAACATCATCATCGCCGCCCCCTCGAACTCCGCAGGAAACCGCGCGGGCATTTTCGCGGTGGCCCACGATGCGACCGAACAGAACATCGGTGAGGATCTGGAGCTGACCGGGAACCATGTCGAAGGCTTTGGGCAGCAGGTTATTGATGGAAACGTGGTCGTCAGCAACTACCGGCGGGTGGTGATCGGTGATTTCACGATCCGCGGCGGTCTTCGCGCCGGCATCAACTTCCAGAACACCGTCGAGGAATACACGATTGGAAAGGGCGTGATTCAGGACATCGGAATCACGTCCGGTGGCGCTTGTACCGGCATCAATTCGCAGGCGGCGACGCAGCGTGGTGTCATTGACGGCGTGGTGTTCCGCAAAACGGATACTGCCGACACGATGATCGCCATCAGCGCGGCTAGCCCGAGCGCTGGGTATGGCGCAAAGGTCGGCATGGATCTTTCCTTTGTGGGCAACATCACGCCGTTCAATTCCACCGCCGCGTTTATCAGGCAAGACAGTCCCTTCGTGCAAAAAAGCCTTGCGGTGGGGAACATCAACAACAACGGCACGGCGACGATTGTGGTCGCGAAGGGAATCGCCTCTGTCACCAGGACAGGTGTTGGGGTGGTGCGGGTGGTGCTGAGCACCCCAGCCACCACGAATCAGACCCTGTTCCCCCAAGCTACAGGCAAGGGCACGTCCCCGATATCGGCTATGTGCTCGATCATCGACGCTTCCACTATAGACGTCACGACCCGCGATAACGCGGGGGTGGCAGTTGACGCCGCTTTCTTCTTTGCGTTGACGGGGTTCTAAGCAACATGGACCACGATCTTCCTGCGCGCGTTTCACGCCTGGAACAGCGCGTCGACAAGTACTACTACTGGGGCTGTGGCGTGGCGGCAGCCGTCGTGATCATGAGCGGCGGGTACGTCTGGTACGCCAATGAGGGCGTGCGGCGGATGGAAAAAATCGCCGACATGCTGACAACGTCTCAGATCGGACAGGCGACCATGCAAGTCGATATCGCCGTGATGAAGCGGGAGCAGGAACGGCAGGACCGCGCCTGGAAACTTCTCTCAACCCTCTTAAAAAAGGGGAACTCGGATGTTTCAAGTTCCCAGGAGCGTGAATAGATGCAACTGAACTTCGACACGGCATTCGACCGGCTCATCGGTCACGAGGGCGGCTACAGCAACCATCCGGACGATCCTGGCGGCGAAACGATGTGGGGCGTCACGGTCGCGGTGGCGCGCGCCAGCGGATATGCCGGACCGATGCGCAGCATGCCGCGCGAGACCGCCAAAGCGATTTACCGTGCGCAGTATTGGGACAAGGTGAAGGCCGACAGCCTGCCGTTCGCGGTGGCGTTCCAGGTGTTTGACGCCGCGGTGAATCACGGCAACGGGCAGGCGGCCAAGTTCCTTCAGCGCGCGGCCGGCGTGGCGGACGACGGGATCATCGGGCCCAAGACGCTGGCGGCGATCACGGCGCGCGGTGCGGCGTCCATCCTGCTGCTGTTCAACGCGGAGCGCGAGCAGTTCTACACCGATCTGAAGACCTGGCCCAGTTTCGGCAAAGGCTGGTCGCGGCGCGTGGTCGCCAATCTGCGGTACGCCGCCGGGGACATCTGATGAACTTCGACTGGAAGGGCGCTCTGGGTAATGTAGCCCCAATGCTTGCCACAGCACTGCTCGGGCCGTTGGCTGGCGGTGCCGTCGCCGCGATTACCGAGGCGCTGGGCTTAGGGCCCGATGCATCAGACGCAGAAATCGCTAAGAAGCTGGCAACCGCCAGCCCTGACACGCTCCTGCAGATCAAGAAGGCCGAGCAGGATTTCGCCACCCGCATGGCGGAACTCGGCTTCAAGAGCGAGGCGGACCTTGAAAAGATCGCGGCAGACGACCGGGCCGACGCGCGGCACCGCGAGATTGAGCGCCAGGACTGGACGCCGCGAATCCTCGCCTACCTGGTGACCGCCGGATTCTTCGGCATGCTGTCGGTGATGGTGTTCGCCGCGATCCCGGCCGCCAGCAAGGAACCGCTGTACATCCTGCTCGGCTCGCTGGGCACGGCATGGACCAGCATCATTTCCTACTACTTCGGCAGCACTGCCGGCGGGCAGAAGAAGTCCGAGTTGCTGGCCAAGACGAAACCATAGTTTCAGGTCGTCTGGTAGTTGACTGCCTTGTGCGTGCGGGCTGACGCGGGCCAAGCCTCCATTTCAGCTATCGCCGTTTCGATCTGGCCGATATCCAGCCCCTTCAGCCGCTCTGGGTCGAACTCGTGCCACCGCAGCGCGGCCAGCCGGCGGCGGATCGACTCATCTTCGAACCGCCATTTGAAGTGTTTCGCCGGCGTTCCCACCACGATGGAATATGGCGCCACATCGCGGGTCACGACGGAGCCCGTTGCTACGACCGCGCCATCCCCGATTGTGACGCCGGACATGATGTAGGCGTTGTCACCAATCCACACGTCGTGACCAACAAGAACTCGAATGCGGCGAGCCGGGTCGGCGAACTTCAGGACAGGGGGATTGCTGTTCGTCTGAAAGAATGGGCTGGTGGAAAGGGCGCTCAAGTCATGCGCGCCCGATCCAAGTGTCACGTTGCGCCCGATGGAACAGTAGCGGCCGACGATCACAGAGCTTCGAACGAATCCGCTGTTCATGTACGACTGAAAGCCGAAGGCGGCGCCGGCGAGGACTTCGCACTTCCCGAGGGTCACACCCTGCTCAAACCTAAACTTTCTCGGCTCGTAACCGTCGAGGACGGTCAAACCCATGGCCGCAAATTTCTTGTTTTTCATCCCTTCCCTCGGTGACCCAACTATATGGCGGGTTCGATTCTAGCCTTTGGCGACCTGCACCCGCTCCGCCCGCTTTGCCACCCAGAACCAGTGGCTGAACTTGCCGCGCTTGGCCTTCTGCTTGCGGAAGAAGATGCGGACGCGGCCGGCGTGGCGGGCGTCGATTTCCACCGGGTATTCCCGGTCTTCGGCGGTCGCAGCGGGCGGGAGTGTCTTCAGCGCCTCGCCGACGTACTGCCCGGGGACCTGCTCCAGGATTCCGTTGTCGTTCATGCTCAGTCCAGTTTGTTGGCGATCTCTGTGGCGCTCTCGCGGTAGTAGATCATGAGGCTGCGCGGGTCGCGGTGCCCCACCATGCGCGCCAGCTCCAGCAGCTCCAGCTTCTTGGCCAGCCGGGTGATCGCCGTGGCGCGCGCGTCGTGGAAGGTGGGGCCGTCGACCTTGGCAAGCGCCTTCCCCTGACGGAAGTAGGCGTCGCGCAGCCCGGCGTTCACGGTGAAGACCTTCTCTTCGTCGATGCCGGCCATGGCTTCCAGCAGCTCCATCGCTCGCCGCGACAGCGGCACATCCCGGGCGTCGCCGTTCTTCGACTTGGGCAGATGGAGCATGCGCCGTTCCAGATGCACGTGCTGCCATTCCAGCGTCAGGATCTCGCCCGAGCGCATGGCCGTTTCCAGGGCCAGCAGGAACGCGACTGCCGTCTGCTCGCGTTTGTCCTTGGGAGTGCCGCCCTTATAGCCCAGCGCGGCCACGATGCGCTCGGCCTGGCCCTCCTGGAAGATCGTCTTGCGCGCCGGGTTGTCCTTCGGCTTGATGACGTCGGGCCAGGGGTCATGGTCCACGTACCGCCATTCGCCCAGCTTGGCCCTGGTCCAGATGGCGCGCAGCAAGCCGATCTCGCGCAGCACCGTGGCGCCCTGGACCTTGGCAAGGCGGCGATCCCGCCATGCCGCCAGATCAGCGGGTCCGATGTCCTGCATGACCATCTTGGCGACCTGATCCGTCTTCATGGCCGCGATCCGCGCCCTCTCCCACCTCTCGCCCGCCTTCTCCGGGCTCACCTCGTCGGCGTACCGCTGCATGACGTCGGCGAGCGTCCAGCGCGTGACCTTGCCCGCGCGCACGTTCGCCAGCTCCAGCTCGCGCCGGTTGGCCCAGTCCATGGCCTCTCGTTTGGTGGAAAAGGTCTTGCTTTCGCGGTGGCCGTTGCGGGCGACTTCGGCCCGCCACGAATCCCCGCGCTTTCTGAAAGTGGGCATTGGCGTAATCTCTGGCGTACGTTTGGCGTACGAGATTAGCAAAAACAGTGGTGGGATGTGGTGCCGAGTGGCGGGGCGGATTCTGACCGGCACCACCAAACGCCTATGAAGATGGCGTAGGGTGGCGTAATGTGGCGCGGGGTGGTGTTACGGGGTGGTGCCCGAGACCGGAATCGAACCGGTACGGCCGCGAGGCCGAGGGATTTTCTTACCACTTCGGCTTTCGCCGCCAGCAAGGGCTTGCTGTTCGTGGTCTGGAGCACGCCTTCACCATAGCCTGTTGGCCTTAGGTGCCCGCCGTCTGCTCTCTACACCTTCCCCGGTTGTGGAACCGGGGCTTGGCTCGGCGTTAGCGCGGAACGGGTCCAGGGCCTTCGCCGAGTTTGACGGGCTTCACCTTTGGAGTTTCCTCCGAAGGGCTCAAATTAGTTCAAGTCCCTTGTGTCTACCAATTTCACCACTCGGGCGTTGCGCGGCCCGTGGCGGGCCGGCAGCGGGCGAGACTATACCATCTTGCCCGCAGGGATTTTGCCGGGCAACGCCAAAGCGAGGGTAATCACGAAATGAATCGCACGGGCGGGCGGGGGCGTTCGTCCACGGTCAGCGAGAAGATGTCGGGGCGGGAATAGTGGCCCACCACGTCGAAATCGTAGCGGGCGCGCACAAGGTCCGCCGTGTCGATCCGGGCGGTCAAGAGGCCCGTGCCGCCACGCAGCGGACCAGCCAGCACGTCGCCGAGCGGCCCGACGATGACCGAGCCGCCGTTGATCAGCGGACGGCCGGCGTCCCAGCCGGGCACGTCCACGCCCAGGTCGGCGGGCGAGGGCTGCACCTGGCAGGCGCTGACGACGAAGCAGCGGCCTTCGTGGGCGATGTGGCGCATCGAGCATTGCCAGATGTCTCGTTCGTCGACCGTGGGCGCGCACCAGATCTCGACGCCCTTGGCGTACATGGCGGTGCGCAACAGCGGCATGTGGTTCTCCCAGCAGATGGCGCCGCCGATCCGCCCCGCCGCGGCGTCGATGACGGGCAGGGTCGAGCCGTCGCCCTGGCCCCAGATCAGGCGTTCGGTGCCGGTCGGCATGAGCTTGCGATGCCGGCCGGCCAGGCCGATGCCGGGTTCGAAGAACAGGGCGGTGCAGTAGAGCGTGTTGCCGCCGCGCTCGATCACGCCCACGACCAGGCTGGCGCCCATGCGCTGGGACAGGCCGGCGAGCGCCTCGGTCTCGGGGCCGGGCACGTCGATCGCGTTGTCGTAGTAGCGCGCAAACGCCTCGCGTCCTTCGGGGAGCCGGTAGCCCAGCCGGGTGCCGAAGATCTCGCCCTTGGGGTAGCCGCCCAGCAGCGCCTCGGGCATGACCACCAGCGAGGCGCCCGAGGCGGCGATGTCGGATTCGAACGCAAGGATCTGTTCCAGGGTGCGGGCCTTGCCCTCGGGGGCGGAGCCGATCTGCAGGGCGGCGACGGTGGTGGAGGTCATGGCGATTCCTAGGCGGAAGTGGGCGGGAGCAGGTAGTGTCTGGCCCGTCCTAAAATCAATCAATCCCGCCTAAAGATAAATGATATGAACCAGATCGATATCGAGTCGGCCGACCTGAACCTGCTCAAGGTCTTCGAGGCCATCTATGACGAGGGGGGCGCGGGCCGGGCCGCCTTGCGGCTGGGCGTGACGCAATCGGCCGTGAGTGCGGCGCTGGGACGGTTGCGCGTGCTGTATGGGGACGCGCTGTTCACGCGTACGGGGCGGGGCCTGACGCCCAGCCTGCGCGCCCGCGAATTGCGGCCGATCATCGGCGAGGCGCTGGACAAGGTCCGGCAGAGCCTGTCGCTGGTGCGCCCCGGCGCGCAAGGCTATGAGGGGCGGTCGGTGACGCTGGGCCTGTCGGACGATTTCGAGATCGCGCTGGGGCGCGAGGCGATCCACGCGTTGGCGGACAGCGCGCCCGGCCTGCGCATCATTTTCCGCCAGACGCACAGCAGGCTGGCGGCCGAGATGCTGATGGCGCGCGAAGTGGATCTGGTGATCGCATCGGGCGGCCTGACCGCGCCGGCGCTGCAGCACGTGACCGTGGGGCAGGGCGGCTATGCCTGCCTGCTGGATCCGGACTCGCTGGCGCCGGGCCAGTCCAGCCTGACGGTCGACGAGTTCACGCGCCGCCAGCATGTGCTGGTGTCTTCGGGCGGCTTTATCGGGGTGGTGGACGAAGTGCTGCACGGCCTGGGCCTGACGCGCCGGGTGCAGGCGTCGACCACGCATTTCTCCGCGCTGGCTTTCCTGCTGCGCGGCGGAGAGTCGCTGGCGACGCTGCCGACGCATGCGGCGCGCGGCCTGGCCGAGGCGTCGGGCCTGCGGCTGCTGCCGTGCCCGGTCGCGATGCCCGGGTATGCGATCGAAATGGGCTGGCGCGGCGACGCCTTGCGCGATCCGGCGGTGGCGGCCGTCAGGCGTACCCTGCTGGGCCTGCTGAACAGTTTTGACTGGGCGGCCACCTAGAAACACATCGCGGCGATTTGCGCGCTGCGCTTATTTGCGGCCGAACAGGCGGCCCAGGAGTCCGCGCGGAGCGGCCGCGGCGGCTTCGGCAGCCAGCGCATGCTTGAGGGACAGCTCCTGGAAGTGGGGCTTGCCGTTCTGCTGGTAAGAGGCCGATGCCTGACGGAAGGCCATGGCCGACTCGGCATGGCGCTTCATGTGGCCGTAGGTTTGGCCGCGCGAGTACAGGGCCCAGCTGCGGAAATCCGGATCCAGCGCGATGAGGCGGTCGCAGGCGGAGAGCGCCTCATCGTACCGGGCTGCGGCGACCAGCGCATTGATGCGGTCGGCATGCAGCGCCCCGTTATCCGGCCAGCGTTCCATGGCCCGGTCGGCATCGGCGACGGCTTCGGCTGCGCGGCCCAGGCCGGTCAGCGCCTCGATGCGGGCGCGGCGCCATTTCAGCCAGTCCGGATCCAGCGAGATCGCGACTTCCGACAAGGGCAGGGCTTCGTCGTAGCGTTCCAGCCGGTTCAGCATGTCGGCGGCGTTGCCGGGCAGGAAGTCGTTGCCGGGCGCAAGCGCGTAGCCGCATTGGTAGCAGGCCAGCGCCTCTTCCCAGCAGCGCTGGTCGCGCTGGGCATTGCCGGCCACGAACAGCAGTTCGGAGTCGCCGCTGGTGAGCGGGTCCAGTCCCTGCAGGACCTGTTCCGCCAGTTCGGGATCGCCGCTGCGCACATATTCCCGGGCCTGTTCGCGGCGGCCGTCCCAGCCGCTGTCCGACAGCGCGTCCAGATGCCGCCACAGCGGCGCCGCCTCGTCAGCCCGCCCCAGCCGATGCAGCGAACGCGCCTTGCCTTCCAATGGCCAGTCCCAGTCGGGTTCGCGGCGCAGCAGGCTGGTCCATTCTTCGACCGCGTCTTCGTGGCGTTCCAGCGCCTGCAGGCAGGAAGCCCGATTGTGCTGGATGGCGTTTTGTTCGCCCAGGATGGCGCGGGCGCGGTCGAACATCGCGATGGCGTTGTCCAGGTCGCCCAGGCGGCGGTAGTTGTTTCCGGCGTCGTACAGGAAGTTGCCGTTGTTGGGCGCCAGCGCCACGGCGCGCTCATGGTAGGGCAGCGCATCCCGGTAGCGGCCGGCGTTATGCAGGTTCGATCCGATATAGCAGTGCGGCGCCGCGGCAGAGGGCCGCACTTGCGAGGCGGCGGTCCAACTGGCGATGGCGTCGTCAAGCCGGCGGTCGTTGATCAGCAGGTAGCCTTCAGCCATCAGCAGCCCGAAGTGCGACGGCGCGCGTTGCCGGGCGTCGCGCAGGATGCGCCAGGCTTGCTCGCGCTCTCCCGCGTCGTAGAGCGCGGTGGCGCGCACGCGGATGGCATCGCTGCATTGCGGGTCCAGCGCCAGCGCGCGGTTCAGGTCCGCATCCCGTTGCGCGTGCGCGCGGCGCTTGTCGTGATAACGGGCGCGCAACGCCCACATGACCGCCGAAGCGGGCTGTTCGCGCAGCCCCTGTTCGCACAGGGCCAGCATCTGCGCGTCGTCGTGGCCGTCATCGGCACGGTGTATGGAGTCGATCAGGCTGGACATGCGGTTCCGTATTCAGGGGGGCGGGTCAACGCGCCAGGGCGCCGGCTTCGTGACGGCAGCTGTAGGGGCGGTCTGCGCGGGGGATGTCGTCGCTGCCGCACTGCCAGCGCCGTATGCCGCCGCCCTTTTTTTCGGAGCGCAGTTCGGGCAGGTAGACCAGGTGCTTGCCGCCCAGCGTGGGCGCGTCCGCCGTGCCCGGCTCACCGGCGATGGTGAAGCGCAGCACGCCGTTGACCGGGTTCACGTCCAGCTTGCTGAAGCCGCTGGCTTGCAGCGAAGCCTGCGTCACGCCGAGGGCGGCCATGTCGGGCGCGAACGTCCGCGTGCGCTGGTAGTGGCTTTCCGCCAGCCTGCGAACGGGGTCCGACACCTGGTCCAGATGGATGACCTCGGATCGCAGGGGATTGTCGCCCTCGTCCTTGTCCAGTCCGACCACGCCGATGACCACGCCGGCCAGGACCAGGGCCGCGACGCCGAACAAAACGAACAGGAATTTGCCGGCGCCCGTGACGGTGCGGGCCTGGGCCAGCGCGGGCAGCACGGCGCGGGGATCGGCCTGGCTGGATATCACATGCGTGCCCGCCAAGGCGTTGTGCATGGCGCGTTCGCCAAAAATGGTCTGCTGCAGGTGGTGGAAGATGCCCGGCAGCGCCACGTTCAGCGTGAATTTCAGGTTATGCCGCCAGATCGCGCGCAACAGCCCGGGAGCGCTGCCCTTGCGGGTGACGACCCGCAGCTTCAGCAGCCGCTTGCCGGGCGAACCATTGCCCCAGGCGTCCATGAAGGCGGGCAGCAGCCAGCCCAGCAGCCCCGCCGCCGCCATTAGCACCAACGGCCGGTTTTCGCCCGTCAGGCCTTGATAGGTATACGAGGCCGCCAGGCACAGGACGGCGATCGCCGCCAGCATGAAGAGGGCGTCGATCGCCGTGGCGCCAAGCCGCGGCCAGATGCCGGGAAACACCGGGGCATTGCCGGTCCGGGCACGCTGGGCTGGCGGCGCGGCGGATTTGACCGGCAGGGGGCTATTGCAGCTGAAGCACACCGTGTGGGCGGCCGGATTCTGCCAATTGCAGCGGGGGCATTGCATGGAGCGTGTGGCGCGGATATCGGGGCCGGGGCGGCGGGACTGCGGATGATACGCGGGTCTACCGGTTCCGGCGAATGGCGACCGGCCTGGATCGCCGGGAGGCCGAAAAGCCGGCTGCGGCCGGGAAAACCCCGATCCCGGCCGGGGTAGCCCAGGGACGACACTTTGCGCCATGAAGCCGACCCCGCCCGCCCCGCCCATCCGAGATATCGATCCCGTTTCATTGCGCCTCTTCCTGGCCGCGCTGGAAGAAGGGAGCCTGGCGCGCGCCGCCGCGCGCGAGAACATCGTGCCGTCCGCCGTCAGCAAGCGCATGTCGGAAATGGAGGACGCGTTCGGCGTGCCGCTGCTGGAGCGCGGCGTCAAGGGCGTGCAGCCGACGCCGGCCGGCGACGCGCTGGCCGCGCACGTGCGCCGCGTGCTGGAGGATATGGACCGCATGCGCCGCGACATGGCGGGATTTGCGACCGGCGTGCGCGGGCATATCCGGCTGGCGGTGAGCTTTGCCGCCCTGTCGGGCGACCTGCCGGCGCAGATCCAGTCGTTCCGGCGCGCGTATCCGCAGATCGATATTTCGCTGGAAGAAGACACCACGCAGACGGCGTTTCGCGCCGTGCTGGACGGCCAGGCGGACGTGGCGGCGGGGTCCGATTTCGGCCACGAGGGGCTGCAGGTGTTTCCTTTTGGCCGCTGCGAACTGGCGGCGGTGGTGCCGGGCCAGCACCTGCTGGCGGACCGCGAGGCGCTGGACTACGCGCAGTTGCTGCCGTTCGAGCAGATCGAGCTGAACCGCGACAATGGCATCAGCAGCGTGTTCGAGCAGGCGGCGCGCGACGCGGGCATGACGCGCCGCATCAGCGCGCGCGTCAGTTCGCACGAAACCATCTGCCTGCTGGTGGCGCGCGGCATGGGCGTTGCCGTCGTGCCGCATTACCTGAAGCCGCGGCTGGCGCATCTGGACATCCGCTTCATTGCGCTGAAGGGGCCGTGGTCCAGCACGCCGCTCTGTATTGCCGTGCGGGATCCGGACGCACTGTCGCCGGCCGCGCGGGCGCTGCTGGCGCACCTGGGCGTGCTGCCCGCTGCGACGGCGTGAGCGGCGCCGCGGGTCAGGGCTAACCCGGACGTTCCGAAACGAGAATGCCCCCGTGCTGAAAGACCGCTACCCGCCCCGGCCGCAGGCCCCCGATCATGGGGGCATGCTGGCGGGGGAGGCGGGCGAGCTTCCGATCCTGCCGCCGCGCATCCGTCGAACTGGCAGGCAAGAGGAACCGCAGATGACAGCAGCACCGGCTTCACCCTTCATGGACAGCACCGAACTGCCCCTGCGCGGCATCAAGGTCCTGGAGCTGTCCCACATGATCATGGGGCCGGCCGCCGGCCTGTCGCTGGCGGACCTGGGCGCCGAGGTGATCAAGGTCGAACCCATCGACGGCGACCGCACGCGGCGGCTGAAGGGGTCCGGCAGCGGCTATTTTCCGGTCTTCAACCGCAACAAGCAGAGCCTGGCGATCGACCTCAAGTCGCCGGCGGGGCAGGAGGTCGTGCGCAAGCTGGCGCTCCAGAGCGACATGATCGTGGAGAACTTCCGCGACGGGAGCCTGGCGCAGTACGGGCTGGACTACGAATCCCTGTCGGCCGGAAATCCGCGGCTGATCTATGTGTCGCTCAAGGGCTTTCTCTCCGGTCCCTACAAGCACCGCACGGCGCTGGACGAGGTGGTGCAGATGATGGGCGGGCTGGCCTATATCAATGGCGGCGCGGACACGCCCCAGCGGGTGGCGGCCTCCGTCAATGACATCCTGGGCGGCACGTTCGGGGTGGTGGGGGCGCTGGCCGCGCTGCATGACCGCCACGCGACGGGCCGGGGGCGCCATGTGCGATCCGGCCTCTTCGAAAACAACCTGCTGCTGGTGGCGCAGTTCATCGCGCAATTCCAGTTGACGGGCGCCGCGCCCCGGCCCATGGGGGCGGAACGCAAACCGCCATGGGGCGTGTACGACGTTTTCGAGACCGCCGACGGCCGCGTGTTCGTCGCCGTGGTGGGCGATGCGCAATGGCGCAGCTTCGCGCAGAAATTCCTGCCGCCCGAATGGTCCGCGGACCCGCGCCTGGCCACCGCCGTCGACCGCGAGGCCGCCCGGTCGTGGCTGGTGCCGGGCGTGGGCGAAATCCTGAAGACCTGGAAAACCGACGAGCTGTGCGCCGCGCTCGAGGCCGCCAATCTGTCGTATGGCCCGATCCGCCAGCCGCACGACCTGCTGGACGACGCCCACCTGAGAGCGGGCGGCGCGCTGCTGCCGACCCGGCTGCCGGACGGCGGCGAGATCTCGGCCGCCGCGCTGCCCATCGAGTTCGATGGCCGCAAGGCGGGCAAGCGGTCCGATCCGCCCGGCCAAGGCGCCCAGACCCACGCCATTCTGCAGGGCCTGGGCCTGGATGCCGCGCGCATCGACGCCTTGCGCGCCGCGGGAGTGATCGCATGAAAACCGGGCATTAGCGCTTTACCCCTGTCGAGGCGGCGCCAGACCGCCAAGACGTCCATCGAAGAGGAGACACCCATGATCCGCAAACTCGTTGCGCTGGCCGCGCTGGCGGTCGCATGCGCCGCCCATGCCCAGGACTATCCCAGCAAGCCCATCCGCATCATCATCCCGTCCACGCCGGGCGGCGGCACGGATTACATCGGGCGGCTGATGAGCACCAAGCTGCACGAACTGAACGGCTGGGCCGTGGTGCCGGAGAACAAGCCCGGCGCCGGCACCGCGCTCGGCCTGGCCGAGGCGGCGCGTGCGCCCGCGCAGGGCTATGACCTAGTGATCGGCCAGTCCGACAACGTCACGCTGATTCCGCTGCTGATGAAAGTGGCCTACGACCCGGTCAAGGACCTGACGCCGGTGGCGCTGGTGGCGACCACGCCGATGGTGCTGCTGGTGGCCGAGGGCTCGCCCTACAAGACGCTGCCCGAGGTGATCGAGGCGGCCAGGAAGGCGCCCAACACGATCTCGTACGGGACGTCCGGCACGGGCGGCGGCGTGCACATCGCCATGGAAATGCTGCAGCACGCGGCCGGCTTCAAGATGCAGCACGTGCCGTACAAGGGGTCCGCCCCGGCGCTGGCCGACCTGATGGGCGGCCATCTGCAGTTCGCGGGCTCGTCGATCTCGTCGGCGGCCACGCTCATCAAATCCGGCAAGGTGCGCGCGCTGGCGGTGACCTCGCCCAAGCGCAACCCCGCCTTGCCCGACGTGCCCACGGTGGCGGAGCTTGGCTACAAGGATTTCAGCGTGGTGACCTACTACGGCGTGCTGGCCCCGGCCAAGACGCCCGATGCCATCGTCTCGCGGCTGAACAGCGATTTCAACACGCTGCTGGCGCGCCAGGACGTGAAGGAGGCGCTGGCGTCCCAGGGGCTGGAAACCGACCCCGTTTCCAGCGCGCAGTTCGCCGCGCTGATCCAGTCGGACATCGGCAAGGCGCGCCAGACCATCAAGAGCGCGGGCATCGTCATCCAGCAATAGGCCCGCACGGACGACAGGACAGCACATGAACCAGGAAGTCAGGCTTTGCGAAGTGGGGCCGCGCGACGGGCTGCAGATGGCCAAGGGCATGATGTCGCGCGCCGACAAGGTGCGCTGGATCCGGCAACTGGCCGATGCCGGCCTGCGCGAGATCGAGGTGGGCAGCTTCGTGTCGCCGCGGCGGGTGCCGCAGATGGCGGACACGGGCGACATCCTGCCCGAGGTCCTGAAGATCGATGGGCTGACCGTCTGCGCGCTGGCCTGCAACCTGAAGGGCGCCATCGCCGCCTACGAGGCGGGCGCGCACGTGCTGGCGTTTCCGGTGTCGGTCAGCGACACCCACAGCCGCGCCAACGTCGGCAAGGGCACCGACGCGCAGATCGCGATGCTGGAATCGATCGTGGACTGGATCCGCGCGCAGGCGCGGCCCATGCGCATCGATGCCGCCGTCGCGACGGCGTTCGGATGTTCGCTGGAAGGGCAGGTGCCGGTGCGGCGCGTGGCCGAGGTGGCCGCAGCGGCGGCGCGCGCGGGCGCCGACGAAATCGCGCTGGCCGATACGGTGGGCTACGCGCATCCGGGGCGGGTGCGCGAGGCGGTGCGCGCCACCCAGGACGCGGTGGGCGCCGCGCTCACCAAGCTGCACCTGCACGATACGATGGGGCTGGGCCTGGCCAACGCCCTGGCCGGGCTGGACGAAGGCATCCGCGCCTTCGATGCGTGCCTGGGGGGCCTGGGCGGTTGCCCGTTCGCGCCGGGCGCCTCGGGCAACATCGTCACCGAGGACCTGGTGTTCATGCTGGAAAGCATGGGCTACCGGACCGGGATCGACCTGTCCCGGCTGCTCGCCGCGCGGCCGCTGCTGGCGGGCGCGTTGCCGCAGGAAACCCTGCGCGGCGGCGTGGCCGCCGCCGGCATCCCAGGGACCTACTCAGGCGGATAGGATCAGCGGTACACCAGCACCGGCAAGGTGCTGTGCGCCAGCACCTTCTGCGTCTGGCTGCCCAGCAGGAAGGCCGCCACCCCGCCACGCCCGTGCGACGACATGGCGATCAGGTCGCAACCGCGCGTCATCGCCACGTCGACGATCACCTGGTGGGGCGAATCGCTCTCGCGCATTTCGGTGGCGCAGGCCACGCCCGCCGCGCTGGCCTTGCCGGCGGCTTCGGACAGGTAGGAGCTGGCCAGTTCGCGCGCCTGGTCTTCGTAGACTTTGCGCATGCCTTCGAGGTGGACGGTCTCGATGGAGGGCATCTGCAAGGCGCTGTACACCGTCAGCACCGTCACGCTGGCGCCCAGTTCGCGGGCGAGCGCAAGGCCTTGCTCCAGGCCGGAATTGGCCAGGCTGGATCCGTCGATGGGGATGAGTATGTGCTTGAACATGGCAACCTCCAGGGTGGAATCTGCGTCCATGGTACGCCCGCTGGGGACGGTTGCCTTTGATTTTGGCGGAAGCGGTGAGATTCGAACTCACGAACGGTTGCCCGTTGCCGGTTTTCAAGACCGGTGCAATCGACCACTCTGCCACGCTTCCGGGGTTTGCCGCGATATTGCGGCCGCCAGGCAAACATTCTGCCCGAACGAAAACGCGATATGCCGCAAAGGGCGCAATAATAATCCATTTGCTGCAAAGGAGGCACGCGATGCACGCTGTTGAAATCACCCGCCCCGGCGGCCCCGAAGTCCTCGTCCCCGTGGAACGTCCCACGCCCGAGGCAGGCGCGGGGGAAGTTCTGATCAAAGTGACCGCCGCGGGCATCAACCGCCCCGACGTGTTCCAGCGCAAGGGCAACTATGCACCCCCGCGCGGCGCTTCCGACCTGCCGGGCCTGGAAGTGGCCGGCGAGATCGTGGGCGGCGACGTGGCCGGCAGCGGCTTTGCCGTGGGCGACAAGGTGTGCGCCCTGGTGGCGGGCGGCGGCTACGCCGAATACTGCGTCGCGCCGGTGGCGCAATGCCTGCCCATCCCCAAGGGCTTGTCCGACATCGAGGCCGCCGGCCTGCCGGAAACCTATTTCACAGTCTGGAGCAACGTGTTCGACCGCGGCCGCCTGTCCGAGGGCGAGGCCCTGCTGGTGCACGGCGGCGCCAGCGGCATCGGCACCACGGCGATCCAGCTCGCCCGCGCCATGGGCCACAAGGTCTATGCCACGGTCGGCAGCGACGACCGCGCCCGCGCCGTCGAGGCGCTGGGCGCCGACAAGGGCATCAATTACAAGACGCAGGATTTCGTGAAGGAAGTGCTGGACGCCACCGGCGGACGCGGCGTGGACGTGATCCTGGACATGGTGGCCGGCGACTACATCGCCCGCGACATGCAGTGCCTGGCCGACGACGGCCGCATCGTCATCATCGCCCAGCTCGGCGGTTCGCATGCCAACGTGGACACGGCCCAGGTCATGCGCCGCCGCCTGACGATCACCGGCTCCACCTTGCGTCCCCGTCCGGTGGCGTTCAAGGGCGCCATTGCCCGCGCGCTGCGCGAGCACGCCTGGCCCTTGCTGGAAAAGGGGGCCATCAAGCCGATCGTCCACGCCACCTTCCCGCTGGCCGAGGCCGCCAAGGCCCACGCCATGATGGAAGGCGGGGAAAACATCGGCAAAATCATCCTGACTATGTAAGAAACGCGCGGCGTTCGGCGTATCGCCGCGCAACAGGATACAATCTCGGGTTTCGCCTGGAATTTTTTCCAGGCAGGCCCGTGGGCGGTTGCTGCACCCGGCCCCTCTTTCAGGTCCTCCAGGCCCGGTTCGGCGTGGGGCGTCTTGCCAGGGGCAACCCGAATCCGGCTCACCACCTCAGACCCAATCGTCAGACAAATTCGCCATGACTTCAGTCGAAAACCGCGCCCGCCTCGTGCTGGGCAACTGGAAGATGCACGGCAACCTGGCCGAGAATGCCGCGTTGCTGACCGAGCTTCGTGCCGCGGATGCTGCGGGCCACTGCGAAATCGGCATCTGCGTGCCGTTTCCCTACCTGGCGCAGGCCGCCTCGGCCCTGACCGGCAGCAGCGTGTCCTGGGGCGCGCAAGACGTCAGCGCGCACGACAAGGGCGCCTATACGGGTGAAGTCTCCGCATCGATGCTGAAGGAATTCGGCTGCCGCTGGGCGCTGGCCGGCCACTCCGAGCGCCGCGTGCTGCACGGCGAAACCGACGAGATCGTCGCCGCCAAGGCCCAGGCCGCGCTGGCCGCCGGGCTGACTCCCGTGGTCTGCGTGGGCGAATCCCTGGCCGACCGCGAAGCCGGCAACACGCTGGCCGTCATCGAGCGGCAGCTCAAGCCCGTGCTGGCCCTGGGCGCCGACGCCGTCTCCCGCATGGTCCTGGCCTACGAGCCCGTCTGGGCCATCGGCACCGGCCGCACGGCCACGCCCGAGCAGGCGCAGGAAGTCCACGGCGCCATCCGCGCCGCGCTGCGCGCCCTGGGCGCCGCCCAGGTGCAAGTGTTGTACGGCGGCAGCGTCAAGGCCGCCAACGCCTCCAGTTTGTTCGCCATGACTGATATCGACGGAGCCCTGGTCGGCGGCGCGTCGCTCGTGGCTGAAGAGTTTTTGCGAATTGCCGCCATCTAAGTTTCCGTTCCGGAGTCTGTAATGCCCCTGATGCTCAAAATCCTGCTGGCCGTCCAAGTGATCTCGGCGCTGGCTATCATCGTCCTGGTCCTGCTTCAGCAGGGCAAAGGCGCCGACATGGGCTCCGCTTTCGGTAGCGGCTCGTCGGGCAGCCTGTTCGGCGCCACCGGCGCGGCGAACTTCCTGTCGCGCGCGACCAAGTGGTCCGCCGTCGTGTTCTTCGCGTCCACCGCCGGCCTGGCCTATGTCAGCCACAAGGGCAGCAGCGGCCCCGCCGTGGACTCTGGCGTGATGCAGAGCTTCCCGGCCGACCGTTCGGTGCCGCAGGCGCCGGGTTCGGTGCCTGCCGCCCCGGGCGCCTCGTCGGTGCCGGGCGCTTCGTCGGTTCCCGGCGCAGCCCCCGCTCCCGCCGCCAAGCCCGACGCCTCGGTGCCCTCCGCGCCGGCTGCTCCGGCCGCGCCCGCTGCCGAGAAGCCGGCGGAAACGCCCGCCGCGCCGGCAAAGTAAGGTGGCAGGACAAGAAAGCCGGCGCATGCCGGCTTTTTTTTCGCTTGCAGCAATGACCTGATCCGCGCGGAGGCCCCATGGAAAAGCGATTGATGCCGTCGATGATGGCGCTCCAGTGTTTCGAGGCGGTGGCGCGGCACATGAGCGTCACGCGCGCCGCCGAAGAGCTCCACATGACGCAGAGCGCGATCAGCAAGCAGATCGCGCAGCTGGAGGCGCTGCTGCGCAACCCGCTGTTCCTGCGCGTGCGCCGCCGGCTGCAGCTGACCCCCGCAGGCGCGCTCTACCAGTCCGAGGTCAGGGCGATCCTGAACCAGGTAGACATGTCCTCGCGCTACATCCTCACCTACGGCAGCGAGACGCAGGTGCTGACCATCGGCACCCAGCCCACGTTCGGCGCGCGCTGGCTGATCCCGCGCCTGCAGCGCTTCATGGCGGCGCATCCGGACATCCAGGTGAAGGTGCGCAGCGAAACCCGGCCGTTCGACCTGATGCAGGCCAAGATCGACATTTCGTTCTTCTTCGGCCATGGCACGCTGCCCGGCGCGCAATGCCTGGAGCTGTTCGAGGCCGACGTCGTGCCGGTGTGCGCGCCCGGATTCCTGCGCGGCGACACGGTCGCCAGCCTGGAAGAATTGGGCGCCCAGACGCTGATCCAGTGCGCGTCGCGCCCGGAGGCCTGGCACGATTATTTCTCCCACCAGCAATTCCAGTCCGACCGCAGCTACCACGGTCCGCGCTTCGATACCTTCTACATGTGCGTGCGCGCGGCCGAGGGCGGCTGCGGCATCGCGCTGACGCCGCGCCTCTTGGCCGAAGAAGAGCTGCAGGCCGGCAAGCTGGTCATTCCCTGGGGCTATGTGCAGCCCAGCGGCGGCGCGTATTTCGTGGCGTATTCCGAACACTCCGCCGAGGTGCCGAAGATCAAGCAATTCGTGGCGTGGGTGCAAGACCAGGCGCGCCAGCAGGACGGCCGCGGCGGGCCGCGCGGGCGGTCCATGAAAAAACGGACTGACTAGGCCGAATTTTTTCATTTGATCGCGCCCCGCCGGGCGTGATTTCATGCGGGCCATCCTTTGTTCACCGATGTGCCGAGCCCGCCATGAGTCAGAATTTCGTCAATCCCGATCAGATCCGCGCCTGGTTTTCCCGCGCCATGTCCGACATGTACAAGCAGGAAGTCCCGCTGTACGACACGTTGCTGGACCTGGTCGCCCAGGTCAACGCGAAGACGATGGCCGAGCAGCCGGATCTCGCCGCGCAACTGGCGCGCACGGGCGAGATCGAGCGCCTGGACATCGAGCGCCACGGCGCGATCCGCGTCGGCACGCCACAGGAATTGGCCAACCTGCGCCGCGTGTTCGCCGTGATGGGCATGCAGCCGGTCGGCTACTACGACCTGTCGACCGCCGGGGTGCCGGTGCATTCGACCGCTTTTCGCGCCACGCACGAAGCCGCGCTGCAGGCCAGCCCGTTCCGCGTCTTCACCTCGCTGCTGCGCCTGGAACTGATCGACGATGCGGCCCTGCGCGAGAAGGCCGCGCGCATCCTGGCAGCGCGCCGGATCTTCACCGAGCGCGTGCTGGCGCTGACCGCGCGTTTCGAGACGCAAGGCGGACTGGACGAGTCCGACGCCCGGGAATTCGTCGCCGAGGCCCTGCACACCTTCCGCTGGCACAGCGAGGCCACCGTCAGCCTGGACGACTACCGCGAACTGCACGGCCAGCATCGCCTGATCGCCGACGTGGTGGCGTTCAAGGGTCCGCACATTAACCACCTGACGCCCCGCACATTGGACATCGACGAAGCGCAGGCCGAGATGCCGCGGCGCGGCGTGTCGGCCAAGGCCGTCATCGAAGGCCCGCCGCCGCGCAAGTGCCCGATCCTGCTGCGCCAGACCAGCTTCAAGGCGCTGGAGGAGCCCGTGCGCTTTGCCGGTCCGGACGGCGCCAGCTCCGTGGGCAGCCATACGGCCCGTTTCGGCGAGATCGAGCAGCGCGGCGTGGCGCTGACCCGCAAGGGCCGCGCCCTGTACGACCAACTGCTGGATCTGGCGCGCAGCCGCATCAGCGGCGCGCCCAATGAAGGCAACGCGGCTGCCTACATGCAGAACTTGCGCGACTGTTTTGCGGCCTTTCCGGACGACTACGCGCAACTGCATGACCAGGGGCTGGCGTACTTCCGCTATTTCCTGACCGGCAAGCAAGGCGCCCCGGAAGCATCGACGCTGCCGGCCCTGATCGAGCAGGGCTACATCCAGTTCGAACCGCTGGTGTACGAAGACTTCCTGCCGGTCAGCGCGGCCGGCATCTTCCAGTCGAACCTGGGCGACAAGGCGCAGGCCGAGTACGCGCAGAACGCCAGCCAGGCCGCGTTTGAAGCGGCGCTGGGCGCCCCCGTGATGGACGAGCTGGCGCTGTACGACGACACCCAGGCGCGCTCGCTGGCGGGCTGCTTGCAGGCGCTGGGCGTGCAAACCGGTGAGCCGGTGGCCGCATGAGCCGGCTGGACCGCTGCCTGTCGGTGGGCGACTTCGAACGCGAGGCGCGGCGCATCATGCCGCGCTGTGTCGAAGGCTACATCTGCGGCGGCACCGAGGACGGCGCCTCGCTCGCGGAAAGCGTCCGCGCCCCGCGCGACATCGGCTTCCGGCCGCGCGGACTGCGCGTGGTGGACCAGCGCAGCAGCCAGGTCAGCCTGTTCGGCCAGGACTACGCCATGCCCGTCGGTTTCGCGCCGACCGGCTTTTCGGCCATCGTCATGCACGAATGCGATCTGGCCCTGGCGCGCGCCGCCCAGGAAGCCCGGATTCCGTTCATCATCAGCGGCGCCTCCAGCGTCCCGCTCGAACGCCTGCAGGAAGCCACCGGCAACCGCTGCTGGTACCAGGCCTACCTGCCGGGCAACATCGAGCGCATCGCCAAGCTGCTGGACCGGCTGCGCCAGGCGAGCATCCCGGTGCTGGTCGTTACCATCGACACCTGCGTGGGCGCCAATCGCGAGAACCTGCAGCGGCTGGCGTTCACCGTCCCGTTCAAGATGAGCGCAAGCGTCGTGCTGGACGGCATGCGGCATCCGCGCTGGACCCTGAACGTCTTCATGCGAACCCTGCTGGGCAGCGGCGTGCCCCGGTTCTCGAACCTGTACGAAGAGATCGGCCCGCCCATCACGCAGGATCCGCCCAACGGATTCCGGGGCGAGCGCGACAAGCTCTCGTGGGACCACATCCGCTGGATCCGCCAGAATTGGCCCGGCAAGCTGGTGCTCAAAGGCGTCATGCATCCCGACGACGCGCGACTGGCCTGCGCCGCGGGCGTCGACGGCCTGATCGTGTCGAACCACGGCGGGCGCCAGCTCGACGGCTGCATCTCGCCCTTGCAGGCACTGCACGACGTCGTGCAGGCGGTGCCGGCGGATTTTCCCGTGATGGTCGACGGGGGCTTCCGGCGCGGCGCCGACGTGCTCAAAGCCGTGGCCCTGGGCGCGCGCCTCGTATTTACCGGCAGGCCGCAGCTCTTCGGCGCCGCCGTGGCCGGGGCGGCGGGCATCCGCAAGGTCGCCCGCATATTCCACAGCGAGATCTCCACCAATATGGCGCTGCTCGGCTGCGCCACGCTGGGCGAAGTCACGCCGGACCTGATCGCGCCGGTGCGCCCGAGCGGCCCCTGGCACCCGCCGGCCCCTGCCTGAATCCAGCCGGCCCCGCCGGCACCCACAACAAAAAAATGCGGCGCGCACGACCCGTCGCGCCCCACCGTTCTCAAAAGGAGGAAACATGAGAAAGATCCATTCCAGGCTCGCCGGCATTGCGGCGGCGCTTGCCTGCGTCGTCACCGGGCCCGTCCAGGCCCAGGCGGACGCCTATCCCACCAAGCCCGTTCGGCTGGTCGTGGGCTACGCGCCGGGCGGCACGACCGACATCAGCGCCCGCATGATCGCGGACGTGCTGGGCAAGGAGTTCGGCCAGACCTTCGTGGTGGAGAACAAGCCCGGCGCCAACAGCAACATCGGCGCCGAATCCGTCACCCGCTCGCCCGCCGACGGCTACACGTTTTTTGTGGGATCGATCTCCACGGCGATCAACCAGTCCTTGTATTCCAAGATGTCCTACGACGCGCTCAAGGACCTGGACGCCGTCGCGCTGCTGAACGTCGTGCCCAACATCCTGGCGGTCAACGCGAACGTGCCGGTCAAGACCGTGCAGGAATACATCGACTACGCCAAGAAGAACCCGGGCAAGCTGACCTGCGCCTCGCCCGGCAACGGTTCGTCCGCCCACCTGGGCTGCGAGCTCTTCAAGATGAAGACCGGCATCGACCTCCTGCACGTGCCGTATCGCGGCAGCGGCCCCGCCGTGGCCGACCTGTTGGGCGGACAGGTGGACTCCATCTTCGACAACCTGCCGCCGCTCCTGCCCCACGTGCGCGCCGGCAAGCTGACCGGCCTGGCCGTCACCACCGGCAGCCGCGTGCCGTTCGCGCCCGACATCCCGACCATCGCCGAATCCGGCGTGCCGGGCTTCGACGTCGCCGCCTGGTTCGGCCTCTTCGCGCCGGCAGGCACCCCGCCCGAAATCGTCCAGAAGGTCAACGCCGCCATCAACAAGGCACTGACCTCGGACTCGGCCCTGGCCGCCAGCTACCAGACCAACGGCTTCCTGCTCCCGCCGCCGCCCAATACTCCGCAGGCCTTCAAGGCCTTCATGGAAAGCGAGACCCGCAAATGGGGCGAGGTCGTCAAGGCGACCAACCTGCAGATCAACTGATCCCGCAGGCGGTCCGCGCCGGCGCCGGGACAGGGCCGGCGCGGACCCGTCACGGATAAAGCGGGACAGCTTTCCCGCTTTCAAATTTACGTGATAGAATGCTCGACTTTCCAGCAAGGTACGCCTTGCCGTGATGGTCAAGCCGACGTGGTGAAATTGGTAGACACGCTATCTTGAGGGGGTAGTGGCGAAAGCTGTGCGAGTTCGAGTCTCGCCGTCGGCACCAAGAATTTGTCCAGGTTGTTCCTGGGCGCAAAGAACCCGCATCTCTCCTATGAGGATGCGGGTTTTTTGTTGTAGGTTTCTGGGTTGCCCCTTTCTGGGTTGCCCCTTTCCGGGTTGCCTCTTGCTGGGTCCCCGGCGCTGGAAAACACATTTCCACAATCCGGAATAAAAGCCCGCGACGACGCCAATCCCGTGAAAATACGGGGAATTCAGGGGAAACCCCATCCTCTTGCGCTGCAATGCTCGCTTGTGCGGGCGAAGTCCCGCGAATACCATGTGCCCACCGAGCTAACAAGAAAATATTGCAGTCTTTCGTCTTTCCTCCTTCGTCTTACCTCTTTCGCCTTTCGTTCGAGTCCTTTCGTTCGAGTCGAGAGACTGCCTCTCCCTCTCCTAATGTCTTCCGATACATCAAGACCTTTGCGCATCGCGCACGCTGAAGCGGCTTTGGGCTATGCCGGGCAGGAACGCCGAATCCTCAAGGAAATGCAGGCGATGCGCGAACGCGGGCATCATGTGGAACTGATCTGCCGGCCGGAGGCGAAACTCGTCCAGGCCGCGGCGGATGCCGGCATTACGGTCCACACGCTGCGCATGGGGGGCTTGGTGAATCTGCTCCGGGGCGCACCCAAGGTTGCCCGCATCCTGCGCAAGGGGCGTTTCGATGTGCTCAACACCCACAGCCGCATCGACACCTTGCTGGCGGGCCTGGGGGCGCGCATGGCCGGCACGCCATTGATCGTGCGGACGCGGCACCTGACCAATCGGGTGAATTCGATGCTGGCCTATACCTGGGTGCCGCATCGCATCACCACCGTCAGCAATCACGTCAGGGAATACCTGATCGAGCGGGGTGTGCCCGCGGATCGCGTGGAAACGGTCTATTCCCCCATCAACTTGCCGCCGCCCGGCATCACGTCCGGCCTGCGCGAGGAACTCAAGCTGCCGGCCGATGCCATCGTGGTCTGCTGCGTGGCCATTCTCCGGGCGACAAAGGGGCATCGCGAGCTTATCGAAGCGCTGCGGCCCCTGATGGCGCAGCGGCCTCAGGTGCATCTGGTGCTGGTCGGCAACGGCGCGCCGTTGTTCGAACAGCTGCAGGCGCTGATCGCCGAGATCGGCCTGGCCGACCGCATCCACATGCTGGGATTCCGCCATGACGTGCCCAGCATCCTGGCCGGCAGCGACATCTTTGCGCTGGCGACGCAGAAAGAGGCCTCGGGCACCGTCTACGTCGAGGCCTCGGCCGCGGGGCTGCCCGTCGTCGGGGTGGACGTGGGGGGCGTCAGCGAGATGGTGAACGACGGAGAGACGGGAATCCTGGTGCCGGCCGGCGATATCGCAAAACTGCGTGCGGCGCTGGCCAGCCTGATCGATGACGAGGCGCTGCGCGCGCGCATGGGGGAGGCCGGCAGGCGCATGGTGTACGGCGAGGGCAAGTTCTCGCTGGCCGGGCTGGCCAAGCGCACGGAGCAGGTCTACCAGACATGGCTCGCGCAACGCGGGGCCTGCGGGCCGGCCGCGGTGCAGCAGTCGGGTTGAACGCTTGCCATGCTAAATGTATCTGTCCGGCAGCGCATCACCCAAGCGGCCGCTCCGTATAGCGGTCTGGAGGTCATGCCTCGGCTGGCGCTTGCGTCTCCCGGATCATTCAACCCGTTCGAGGTCCTGGACCTGAGGCAGCTGACCGTCGCCGCGGCCGGCAGCGAGCGCGATGTGTATCTGCACCCCGCCGACGACGCCCTGCTCATCAAGACCATCAATCGCGCGCGCAGCAGCGAGCTGCGTCGCAAGCGCCCCTGGCACAAGCGTTTCCAGCGCGAGGACGCGCATCGCGTTTTCATTGCGGAAACCGTCGAATACATCGCCACCACGGCGCAGCAGGGGGCCCACATGGGCAACATGCTGATGGCGCGCATTTTCGGCCTGGTCCTGACGTCCAAGGGCCTGGGCCTGGTCGTGGAACGGATCGTCGACGCGCACGGAAACCTTGCCCCCACGCTCAAGGAAGTGGTGGCGCGTCAGGGATACAGCCCGCAACTGCGTTATCTCGTCCATGAATTCTTCATGGCGTTGATCGATGCGCACGTGATCTTCAACGACGTCAGCGCGAGCAACATCGTCCTGGGATTCAACGCCAACGGGCGGGAAGGGCTGTATCTGGTGGATGGATACGGGTCCAAGCAATTGTTTCCGCTGTATTCGTGGAGCAAGGCGCTGAACGGCCGGCGCATCCTGCGCAAGTACGACACGATGACCAAGAAACTCATGGCGGCGGGGAAGAACCGGCGCTAAGGGCCATCGGCGAATCGCTGGCGGGCACGCGCCGCGTCGACGTACTCAACCGCGAGAACGACCGGCACAAACGAAAAACGGGCCCGGCCAGGGCCCGTTTCCGCGTTCGGGATGCAACGTCCCGGCCCTTATCCGTTATCCGCCCTTCAGCCTGTCCGCCACATCCTCCGCCTCGCTGCAAACCGCCAGCACCTCCGCAGGCTTTTTGCTCACCGACAGGTACACGTGCCCGATGCTGCTGTCGAAATACGCGGACTCCAGCCGGTTGAGCACGACGCTGTCGCCGTTCTCGAACTGGATCCGGACCTTGCCCGACAGGACCACGACGAATTCCTGTCCCGGGTGGCGGATGTAGTCCTCGAACTCGACGACCTTGCGCGAGTCGATCATCGCGACCATGGGCAGCATCTTCTTGCCCGGGTATTCGCCCATCAGCAGGCGGTAGTGGTAGTTCTCGGTGATGTAGTCGCGGGCGTCGCTGAGCTTGTTCTTGACGTAGGTGGGCGCGACGGCGGCCTGGGCCGCGTCGCGCAGCATGAACAGGCGCGTCATGTCGATGTCGAGCGCGCGGGCCAGGGCGGCGAATTTTTCGTAGCTGAGGGCGATCTGGCCGAGTTCGGCCTTCGATAGCGTCGATACCGCGATGCCGCTGGCCTTGGACAGCGCCTGCAGGGTCATTTTCCTGGCCTTGCGCTCGGCGCGCAGGCGGGTGCCCATTTCTTCCTTGCCCACGATTTCGGGCGGGGATGTGTTGCCGGTTGAGGCCATGTCGCGGTCTGGCGGTGTCATGCTATCGATCGGCAAGGGCTTCAGGCGGCCGCCGCAGGGCCCTTGGCCGGGGCATCGCCCAGCCACGCCTGCACTTCGATTTCCACGTCCACGTCCATGGCCAGCTTGGCCTCGACGGTGGAGCGCGAGGGAAAATCCGAGGAAAAATGGCTGCGATAGGCGTCGTTGAACTGCGCGAAAAGCGCCAGGTCCGACAGCCACACCGTCACGCGCACCACATCCTTGAGGCTGGCGCCGGCCACCGCCAGCGTTTCCTTGATGCGCTCGATGGCGGCGTGCGTCTGGGCGGTGATGTCGCCGCGCACGACCTGGCCGGCGGCGTCCATCGGGATCTGGCCAGACAGGAACAGGAAGCCGCCCGCCTGGGTGGCGCGCGAGAAGGGCAGGGGCAGGGTGCTGGGGTAGCGGGTGATGGCGGTCATGTCGGGATCTCGGTCGGTGGAAAGCAGGGTCAGCGCAGGCGCTCGGGGCGCATGGCGTCGGCGTCGACGCCATGCGCCTGCAGGGGGTCGGGGATGGGCTGGCGCGTCAGGACCGCCGCGGCCAGTTCGGAGGCGGCCGCGGCGGTCTGGATGCCGTAGCCGCCTTGCGCCGCCAGCCAGAAGAAGGCGGGCGTGTCCGCGTCCCAGCCGATCACGAAATCGCCGTCGCGCACGAACGAGCGCAGGCCGGCCCAGGTGTGTTTCGGGCGCCGGATCGTCAGCGTGGTGGCGGTCTCGATGCGGTAGATGCCGGTGGCCACGTCCAGCTCCTCGGGGACGACGTCGTGCGCGTCGACCGGGTCGGCATTGGCGGGAGACCCCAGCAACTGGCCGGCGTCGGGCTTGAAGTAGTAGCTCTCGTCCACGCCGACGACGGCGGGCCAGTGGGAGAAGTCGACGCCCTCGGGACCGCTGAAGGTGAAGGCGGTGCGGCGGCAGGGCTGCAGGCCGATGGGCGCCGCGCCGCACACTGTGGCGGCGTGGTCCGCCCACGCGCCCGCGGCGTTGACCACGGCGCGCGCCCGCAGGCTGCGGCCATCGGCCAGGGTCAGCGTCCAGACGCCGTCGGCGTACGCCGACGCCACGAGTTCGGCGTTGTTGTGCAGCACGGCGCCCTGGCGGCTCATGCCGCGCAGGAAACCCTGGTGCAGGGCGTGCACGTCAATGTCGCGCGCATCCGGCTCTTCGATCGCGCCGCAGAGCTGGTCTTCGCGCAGGCAGGGCACGCGCGCCAGCGCCTGTGCGGCGTCGATCAGGGTCACGTTGGGGGACTGGCGATGCAGGTCGTCGAACACCTCCCGCAGCAGATCCTTCTGCTCCGGCGTGGCGATGTACAGCACGCCGCGCGGGGCCAGCAGCGGGTGTTCGCAGAAGCCTTCCGGGGGATGCTCGTAGAAGTCGCGGCTGGCGCGCGTGAGCGCCTTGATCTGCGTCGTGCCGTAGGTCTCCATGAACATGGCGGCGGAACGGCCGGTGGAGTGATACCCGGGTTGGGATTCGCGCTCCAGCACCGCCACGGAGGCCGTGGCGCTCAGGCGGTAGGCCACGGAGGCGCCGGCGATGCCGGCGCCGACCACGGCAAAATCGTATAGGGTGTCAGCAGTCATGGTGTCGGGTGCGGGGAGTCATTTCGTGAAAATTCTCGTATCTGAAAATTCTCGTATTTGATAATTCTCGAATACGATAGTTTTTCGGCGGGGCGGACGTAATAGGGGAATGCCCTGATAAGCGGGCGGGGCGGCGGCGGCCGCTAGCCCAGCTTGCCCAGCAGTCCGATCAGCCTGCGGCGTTCGGCCGCGCCCAGCTTGGCGCTGATGCGTGCGTCGTGCGCCTGGACGGCGCGGGTGATGGCGGCCAGCGCTTCGTGGCCGGCCCGGGTCATGGCCAGGGAGTAGGCCCGCCGGTCGCGTTCGGCCTCCTGGCGCTCGACGTAGCCCAGTTCCTGCAATTGATTGACGATCTGCACCGCGCCCGAGCGCGCGATGCCCAGGATGCGGGCCAGGTCGGTCAGCTTGAGATGCTGGTTGGCGGCGATCAGCGTGAGCGCCGAGTAGCGCTGCGGCGTGATGTCCCACGGCGCCAGCGCCGCGAGAAAGTCTTCGTAGATCAGGATCTGCGCGCGGCGGATGGCGTAGCCGACCAGATCGTCCAGCGCCCCGTACTGGATGCCGGGAACGTGCGGATCGAAGTGTTCGCCGCGGGCGGCAGGGCGGCGAGGGTGTTGGACGGAAGCTCTGGACATTGGGGGCGGATGGCGGCTCGGGGGCCTCAACACTAATGCAGGCATTGTCGCCGCGCCACCGGATTGCGGGAAATCCCTCGTGCGGAAAGCCGGTCTATTTTGTTATGTTGCATAACAAATAAGACCAGGAGTAGACATGCAAATCGTCATTGCCGGCGCCGGCATCGGCGGGCTGACCCTTGCCTTGATGCTGCATCGGCGCGGCATCGGCTGCCGCATCTATGAAAGCGCGCAGGAACTGCGGCCCTTGGGCGTGGGCATCAATCTGCTGCCGCACGCGGTAAGCGAGATCGAGCAACTGGGCCTGATGCCCGCGTTGGCCGAACGCGCCATCGAGACCTCGCAGCTCCATTACTACAACAAGTTCGGCCAGCCCATCTGGCGCGAGCCGCGCGGGCTGGAGGCGGGCTATCCGCTGCCGCAGTTCTCGGTGCACCGCGGCGAATTCCAGATGCTGCTCGCGCAGACCGTGCGCGACCGGCTGGGGCCGGATGCCATCGTCCCGGGGATGGTGCTCGAATCGGCCAGCCAGGACGCGTCCGGCGTGCAGGCGCAATTTCGCCGCCGCGCCGATGGCGAACTGCAGACCGTGCGGGGCGACATTCTGGTGGGGGCGGACGGCATTCATTCGGCGCTGCGCCGCCAGCTCCATCCCGTGGGCGACGAGCCGCGGTTTTCCGGGCGCATGCTGTGGCGCGCCGTGACCGAGGCGCCGCCCTACCTGGATGGGCGCAGCATGTTCATGGCGGGCCACCAGGACCAGAAATTCGTCTGCTATCCGATTTCGGAACCGCTGCGCCGGCAAGGCCGTTCGCTGATCAACTGGATTGCCGAGCTGTCGATTCCCGGCGCGGAACTGCCCGCCACGGACTGGAACCGCAAGGTCGACAAGTCCGTGTTTGCCGACCGCTTCGCCGACTGGCGCTGGGACTGGATCGACATCCCCGCCATCATCGACGGCGCGCAGGCGATCTATGAATTTCCGCTGGTGGACCGCGATCCACTGCCGCGCTGGACGGGGGGCCGGTTCACGCTGCTGGGCGATGCCGCGCATCCGATGTATCCCATCGGCTCGAACGGTTCGGCCCAGGCGATTCTGGACGCGCGCTGTCTGGCCGACTGGCTGGATCAGGCGCTGCGGGGCAAGACGCGTTCGCCGGAGATCGCGCTGCTGGAGTACGAGGCCGAACGGCTGCCGCGCACCGCGGGCATCGTGCTGCGCAACCGCCTGAACGGGCCGGAGCAGGTCATGCAGATGGCCGAAGAGCGCGCCCCGGCAGGGTTCGCGGACGTGAACGACGTGATTTCGGGCGAGGAGCTGGCGGCGGTGTCGCTGCGCTACAAGCAGCTTGCGGGGTTCGACCCGGCGGCGCTGCGCCTGGCCCGTGGAGAAAAGCCATGAGCGGCAACACGGCAGTCAACGAGATCCCGCCGCCCCGGCTCGAGCATGTGGCCACCGTGGTGGTCGACGTGGGCGCGCCGCAGGAAGTCGGCGATACGCCGCAGGGCCGGCGCCGCGTCATTCCCATCACCGGCGGCACGGTCGAGGGGCCGCGCCTGCGCGGCAAGGTGCTGCCGGGCGGGGCGGACTTCCAGATCATCCGGTCGGCCACGTATACGGACATCCACGCGCGCTACGTGATCGAAACGCCCGACGGCGAACGCGTCTACGTGGAGAACACCGGCATCCGCACGGGCAGCGCCGAGGACATCGCGCGCCTGGCGCGCGGCGAGGCGGTGGATCCCGCCCGCATCTATTTCCGCAGCTATCCGCGCTTTGAAACGTCGTCGCCCGCGCTGGGCTGGATGAACGAGAGCCTGTTCATCGGCACGGGCGCGCGGTATCCCGACCGCGTCGAGCTGCGCTTTTATCGCATTTGCTGACCCCGCGGCATGCGCCGCGGCATTAAAAAAACCAGGAGACAACCATGCAAACAATGCTGCGCCGCCTGCTGGGCGGATTCCTGCTGTGCGTGCCGCTTGCGGCGGCCGCGCAGTTTCCCAACGGGCCAGTGCGCCTGAACGTGGGCTTTCCGCCCGGTACGGGACCGGACATCGTGGCCCGGACCCTGTCCCAGCACATGGGACCGCTGCTGGGCGAAAGCGTGGTGGTGGAAAACAAGGTCGGCGCGGGCGGGCAGATCGCGGCGCAGACCGTGGCGCGCAGCCCGGCGGACGGGCAGACCCTGCTGCTGGGCGAGGTGGGCTCGATCAGCATTTCCCCCGCCACCTACCGCAACCTGAACTACGATCCGCCGCGCGATTTCGCCCCGATTTCCGAGGTGGTGCGCGCCGACTTCGTGCTGGTGGTGCCGGCCAGTTCGCCGTATCGGGACCTGACCGCCTTTGTCGACGCGGCCAGGAAGGCGCCCGACCGCCTGAACTTCGCGACGTTTGGCGCGGGCACGCCGGGTCACTTCGGCGCCGAACTCTTTGCACGCGAGGCGGGGCTGAAGATCGAGGCGATCCATTACCGCTCGACCGGCGACGCGGTGTCGGGGCTGGTGTCCGGTGGCGTCCAGGCGGCCTTCGTGACGACTGCGCTGGCCGCGCCCCAGGTGCAGGGGGGCAAGCTGCGCGCCCTGGCCACCACCGGCGCGCAGCGATCGCCCGCCCTGGCCGACGTGCCGACCTTCGCCGAGCGCGGCTTGCCGGCGGTCAACTTCGGGGCGTGGTTTGCGCTGTTCGCGCCGGCCGGCACGCCCGAGGCCGTGCTGACGCGCCTGCAGGCGGACAGCGCGGCCGCGCTGCGTCAGCCGGCCGCCGTGAAAACGCTGGGGGACGCGGGCTTTGCCGTCGTGGGCTCGGATCGGCAGGCGCTGCAGGCCTTGCTGGCTTCGGAATCGAAGCGCTGGGCGGACGTGGTGAAGGCGACGGGCTTTCGGGCCGATTGATGCAACGCGCCGGTCGTGCCGCGCCGCATCGGGCGCGGCTCGCCCGGCCGCCTGGCAGCCCGGCAGCTTCAGGGCGCGGCAGCCGGCTCGGCGGCATAGGCCTGATGCAGCCATTGCAGGAAGGCCGGCGCGGGCGGCATCCGGGCTTCCCCAATCCGGCTGACCGCCACCCCGGGCGTCCACGAGTTCATCACGGCCGCGCCGCGCAAGCCCGGCAGGTCCGCCAGCGTGACCGCGCGCGTGTGCTGCGGCACGCCCAGGCGCGCGAGCTGCCGCTGCACGATGCCCATCGTCGTGCCGCGCAGCATGGCCGCTTCCGGCCAGATCACCGCCGCGCCGTCCCAGAACGCCAGGTTCCAGATCGACGCCTCGCTCAGCCGTCCCTGGCGGTCCATGAAGGCCGCGTCATCGAAGCCCCGCGCGGCGGCCTCGCGCAGCAGATACGTCTTCGCGATTTCGCCCACGTGCTTGACCTGCGGCAGCATGCGTTCGTGCTCGAACGCCGCCAGCGCCAGGGGGCCCGATGGCCCATCGGCAGGCGGGCTCGAGCGCACCAGGATGTCCAGCCCGGCGTCGGGGCCGGCCACGGTGAACTCGCCGGCCGGCGTGTAGACGGTGGCGACCAGCGAATGATCGGCGGGGCTTGCCTGGATCGCCGTGCGCAGGCGGTGGCGCACCGTGTCGTCGGGCAGCGCCTGGCCGAACATTTCCATCGACGCCGACCGCAGCCGGGCCAGATGCAGGTCCAACCCGCGCACCCGGCCGTCGCGCACCTGCATCGCGGTGAAGTGCGCGTAGCCCGCGAAGGCGAGCGGCCCCAGATCGGCGGCGCTCGCGGGCTGGCCGTTGCGGTGAATCACGAAAGTTGCCGGGCTGGCGGACATGGGAGACTCCAAGCGTGAAGGGGGACGATGCCGTCCCGCCGGTTTATCTTCAAGAATTCCTACTATCCGCGATTGCCAACGCCAGGGGAAACCAGTAGTTTTCAAGTCATCATCAAATCTGGCTTGAAGATCATGAATCGACCGCTGCCCGGCACGCGCGCATTGCGAACCCTCGAAGCCGCGGGCCGGCACCTGAATTTCACGCGCGCGGCGAACGAAGTCGGGCTGACTCCCGCCGCCGTCAGCTATCAGATCAAAGAGATCGAAGACCAGCTCGGCCTGGTGCTGTTCACGCGCACCAGCCGGACCATCCGCCTGACGGCAGCCGGCGCCGTGCTGGTCGAGGCGGCAGGCGAAGCGCTGGACACCTTGCGGCGCGCCGCCGCGCGTGCGCGCAAGCTTGGCCGGGACGCGCATCATCTGCGCCTGTCGGTGGGCGCGCGATTCGCCACCAACTGGCTGCTGCCCCGCCTGCCGCAATGGCGCGCCGCGCATCCGGGGCTGGACCTTACCTTCGACATCAGCGACGACGTGCGGGACTTCGCGGGGGACGACGTGGACGTCGCCATCCGCTACGGCGCGGGCCGGTACGCCGGGGCGGTTTCGCATCGGCTGTTTGACACCGTGGTCGTGCCTGTGTGCAGCCCCGCCTTGCTGGCGCGCGGGCCCGCCATCGCCCGGCCCGAGGACCTGGCCGCCCACACGCTGTGCTACGTGGACTGCCGGCCCGGCGGTATTGTGTGGCCGGACTGGCCCATGTGGATGGCGGCGGCGGGCGTGCCGGACTTCGATGGCCGCCGCTGCGTGGCGTTCGCCGAGTCGAGCCACGTCGTGCAGGCGGTGCTGGAGGGCGGGGCGGCCGGCCTGGTCGAACTGGAGCTGGTGGACCGCGAACTGGAGCAGGGCCGGCTGGTTCGGCTGTTCGACGTGGGCGTCAAGGTCGCGCCGGACTATGCCTATCACCTGGTGTATCCCGCCGGCAGCCGGGACGATCCTCGCGTGCAGGCGCTGCAGGACTGGCTGGATGGCGAGGTCCGCCGCCGGCCGTCCGGGGCGTGATCCCCGCGATTGATTCGGCGCAGGGATGCGCACTTTTCCCGCTTTATTGCCATCAATGGAACAGTTTGTTCCGGCGAACGTACGGCTGAACGGGTGTTCGTGTCATGGGTCAGCCAGTAGAATGCCTTTCATCGTCACCTCTATCTACTGGTCGAAAGGTCATATCTCATGAGCAACGCATATCTCGACGCACTCAAGAAACGCCGCACGCAGTATTCGCTGGGCCGCAACCTGTCGGCCTCCAAGGAAGAACTGACGGCCCTCATCCAGGACGCCATCAAGCACAGCCCCTCGTCCTTCAATTCGCAGAGCTCGCGCGCCGTGATCCTGTTCGGCGCCGAAAGCGACAAGCTCTGGAACCTGGCCACCGAGGAAGTGCGCAAGGTTGCGCCGGCCGAGGGTTTCGACAAGACCGAAGCCAAGCTCAAGAGCTTTGCCGCGGGCGTGGGCACGATCCTGTTCTTCGAAGACCAGGACGTGGTGCGCAGCCTGCAGGAAAAGTTTGCGCTGTACGCCGACAATTTCCCGGTCTGGTCGGAGCAGTCGGGCGGCATGGCCCAACTGTCGGTCTGGACCGCGCTGGCCAATGCCGGCGTCGGCGCCAGCCTGCAGCACTACAACCCGCTGATCGACGCCGCCGTGGCGCGTGAATGGAACGTGCCGGCGTGGTGGAAACTGCGTGCGCAGATGCCGTTCGGCTCGAACGAAGCCGGCTTCGGCGACAAGCCCTTCATGGACGACGCCGAGCGCTTCCGCGTGTTCGGCTGATCTGCCCGGGGCGTCCCGGGGCGTCCCGGGGCGTCCCGGGGCGTCCCGGGGCGTATCGCAGGCCCCTGCATGACCGCGGTATCAGGCCCGCATTGCTCGCAAGAGGAATGCGGGCCTCGTTTTTGCCGGAGCCGGACGCGGCGGGTGGACGCCATTTGATCGGGCCTCCGGTTGGCAGGCCAGGTCCGCCACCGAGCGCGGCATGTTCGGGACAGACCCCGTTTCATGCCAGAATGGCGGGCACCTCAACCGCCATGCCCGGCGGCCCCGCCACTGAACCCAAGAAAGATCGGATGAAACCTGGAACTCCCGCGTTGCGCCTGTTGTCCCTGGCCGGGCTGTTTGCAGTGTCGGCCCCCGCGTTGGCCATCGATTGCAAGAAGGCCGCCACGGACGTCGAGAAACTGATCTGCTCGGACCGCGGCGCGGTCGCGGCCGATGCCGAGTTGAACCGGAACTACGCCGCGCTGCTCAAGCAGGCGCCCGACGCCGAGATCCGTGCGATGCTGGTGAACAGCCAGAAGCGCTGGCTGGTCGCGCGGGACAAGGCGCTGGAGGCGCTGATCGAGACGCCCGACGCGCTGCCCGACGGCAAGACCGCCGCCCAGGCCGGGCGCGATCTCATCCGCGCGCGCAGCGCGCAGTTCAAGGAAACGGAAAAAGGCGACGCGGTGCCACGCATGATCCGCCGCGCGCTGGAACAACGGCAGTTCCTGGCCCAGTTCACTGGCGGGGCGTTCGCGGGCTATTGGACCTCATGCGACGTCCTGCCGCGCGACTACACGGATTACGCGTGCTTCGCGATTCGCCATTACCAGAACCACGACCACGTGTGTTCGATCGACGAGTCGTGGGCATCGGGCGGCGTGTATACCCGGCGCTACGTCGCCAATGTCGTGAACGGCAAGCCCAAGGTCGTCGCGTCCTGCTCCTACAACGACGCGGACCAGGCATGCTCCGACAGCGAAGGCAAGACGAAATGGAATCGCACGCCGGCCCAGCCGCAGTACGTGTATGCGGCCGATCCGCTGCCAAAGATCGACGGCGAGGTCTACGACGCGGACGACTACGAATGGGTGCAGGCCTGCCTGGCCGACCCGGCGTATCCGGCCGCGAAGTAGCGGCGAAGGTGCCAGTGCGCCACCGTTCGCGGCACGACCTGCCGGGCGCCGCGCCGGATACCTGAGTTTCACGTCAGGCCCGCATGGCTCGCAAGAGGAATGCGGGCCTCGTTTTTTCCGGGGCCGGACGCGGCGGGTGGACACCATTTGATCGAGCCCCGGTTGATCCGCGGCGGATGGCGCTATAGTCAACCGAGCCTTTTCACCAGGACGGAGACCTCATGCAGACCCACGAGATCCATCGCGGCCGCCTGATCGATCACATCCAGCTCGTCGTGCGCGACCTGCCCGCCAGCCTGAGGTTCTACCAGGCCGTGTTCGACGCCCTGGAGGTGCCCATGGGCGGCACGGCAGACGACTACTTCTGGGCCGACGAACTGTTCGTATCGACGGCCGACAGCCAGGCCGCGCTTGGCCAGTTGACCGGGCGCCATCACCTTGCGTTCCAGGCGCGCGACGCCGCGATGGTGGATGCGTTTTACCAGGCGGCGCTGGCCCACGGCGGCAAGGACAACGGCGCGCCGGGATTGCGCGATTACCACCCCGGTTATTACGGCGCATTCGTGTTGGATCCGGACGGCAACAACATCGAGGCGGTGTTTCATGGCGCAGCCGAGCGCAGTGCGCCGTCGGTCAAGGTGACGTTCTGACCGGAGCCCGTCCGTGCAATTGCGCCACCTCCGGTATTTCGTGAAGATCGTCGAGGCGGGCAGCTTCTCCCGCGCGGCGGCGCTCATTCCGGTGGCGCAGCCGGCGCTCAGCCAGCAGATCGCCGCGCTGGAAGAGGAACTGGGCGTGGTGCTGCTGCACCGCAGCGCGCGCGGCGCGCGGCCCACGGCGGCGGGCGCCGCGTTCTACACGGAGGCGGCCTCCATCCTGAGCCGCATGGAGCGCATTCCGCAGATCGTCCGGTCGCTTGACGGCGAGATCCAGGGCGTCGTGCGTATCGGCATGTCGTCCACGCTGGCGTCGTTCCTGGCCGGCGAACTGATGGAAAAGTGCCGGGCCGTGCTGCCCAAGATCAGCCTGCGGTTCAGCAGCGACGCCAGCGGCCAGTTGGGCGCGCGCATCCGCGACAGCTCGCTCGACCTGGCGCTGGTGTTCGAGGACCAGCCGACCACGGGGTTCGCGCGCGAACCGTTGTTCCGGCAGCGGCTTTTCGTGGTCAGCCCGTGCAAACCCGGGCGACGGCCAACGGCCTTGCGGTTCGAGCGGCTTGCGGACATGCCGCTCATTCTGCCCGCGCATCCCAACATCACGCGCGGGATGCTGGACCGCCTCTTCTCCGAGGCCGGCATCGTGCCGCAGGTCGTGGCCGAGACCGAGGTGTTCTCCGGCATGCTGTCCGCGGTGCAGGCCGGCATCGGCCACACGATCCTGCCGCGGGGCGATTTTTCCGGCCTGCCCGGACGCGCCATGGTGTCGGCGGCGCTGATCGAGCCGCCGGTTTACCTGACGGCTGCGGTCATCGCGTCGGCCGATGTGCCGCTGGCCCCGCCCGCGGAGGCGGTGCGGGGGCTGCTGAGCGACGTCGTCATGCAGCAGGTGCGGGAAAAGGGGCTGGCGGGCGCGGAGCTGCTGACGCCCTGACCATATCGCCCGCCTATACCCGCATATCGACATAGTATTTTTTGCCCGCCCCAGACCGGCGCAAGCTTCACTCCCATGCAGGTTCCCCAACCTCGGCGGCCTGCGCGACAAGGAGAGTGACGATGGCAAAGCTGGTTTATCGCGTGGTGTCCGCGTGCGGCGCGCTGGGATATGGATTTCCCCGGGAATCGCTGCAGAAGGCCCTGGAAGGGCGCATCGACGCCGTGATCTCGGATGCGGGGTCGATGGACGCCGGCCCGTATTACCTGGGTACCGGAACCGAGTACTTTGAACGCGAAGCCGTGAAGGCGGACTTTCGCAACATGGTCGAGGCGGGCGAACGCATCGACGGGCCGGTCATCCTGGGGAGCTGCGGCATGGCGGGCGGCAACCGCAACCTGGACTGGATGATCGCCGTCGCCAAGGAAGTCTTCGAGGAGCTGGGCGTGCGCGACCGCAGCGTGGCGGTCATCCGTTCCGAGCTGGATCCGGCGAGCGTCATCCGCGAATACCGGGCGGGGGCGCTGCGGGCCACGGGCGCCGGTCCCGACCTGGACGAGGCGGCGCTCGAAGAGAGCGTCATCGTGGGCCAGATGGGCGTGCATCCCCTCATCACCGCGCTGGAAAGCGGCGCCAAGTACGTGCTGGCTGGCCGGGCGTGCGACATTGCGCTGTTCGCGTCGGACATGATCCGCCGCGGCATCGATCCCGGCCTCGCGTACCACGTGGGCCATGTGCTGGAATGCGGCGCGCTGGCGTGCGACCCCGGGTCGCCGTCGGATTGCCTGGTGGCGGAGATCTATGACGACGGTACGGCGCTCTTCGTGGCGCCGGATCCGGCGCGGCGCTGCACGCCCTATTCGATCGCGGCGCATTCGCTGTACGAGGAAAGCCATCCCCAGCTCCAGTTCTACCCCGAGGGCATCCTGGCGATGGAACACACCGAGTTCTTCGCGCGCGACGCGCGCACCGCCGGCATCCGCAACAGCCAGTTCGTGCACGCGGGCAAGCCATGGCCGTGGAGCATCAAGCTGGAGGGCGCGCGCTTGCTGGGCAAGCGCAAGGTGTCGCTGGTCCATCTGGACCCCGCCGACCTGCCGCGCGTCCCCGAGGACGTCCTGGTGTATGGCCGCAACGGCGTGCAGGCCACGCCCGTGCGGGATGGCGAAGAGGAGCTGGGCCTCATCGTGGAGACGCGCGCCGCCACGCCCCAGGCCGCCGAAACGCTGGCCAGCCTGCTCACCCACTACCTGATCCACTATGGCTATGCTGGGCGTAAGGCCACCGCCGGCAACATTGCCTATCCGCTGTCGCCCAATCTGGTGAGTTTCCAGCGCGAGGACGGGCAGTACGGCGCGGTCGTGCCCAGCGGCACGCGCGATCCGGTGTTCCAGGCGAATTACGCGATGATCTGGGAGGCGGTGATCAAGCTGGTGCAGACGGAGTTTCCGGATGCCTTGCGCGACGCGGCCTGGCAGATCCATGAAGCCGGGGCCGACCGCCCGGTGGCGCTGCTGCGCACCATCGACCGCGATCCCGCCCGGCTTGCCGCGCGCCACCGCGCCGACCTGGACGGCCTGCTTGCGCTGGCCCCCGCCCGCGAAGGCTCGCGCATGAACCTGGACGCGGGCGACGCCTATGAATGGACGCTTTACCACCTGCTCCAGAACGAAGACCTGATCAAGCAGCGCATGTTCCCGATCACGTACTTTCGCGCCAATG
Source organism: Achromobacter sp. MFA1 R4 (assembly GCF_900156745.1). NCBI lineage: Bacteria > Pseudomonadati > Pseudomonadota > Betaproteobacteria > Burkholderiales > Alcaligenaceae > Achromobacter > Achromobacter sp. MFA1 R4. The sequence continues at coordinate 3,335,234 of NZ_LT707065.1, forward strand.
GTTCTGCATGGACCGAAAGCGGGTCCGGCCGGCCCCGCTACGACGACATCGGCACCACGCGCTACGAAGGCAACCTGGATGACCGCACGCTGTCGCTGATCGCCGACGCGCCACCCGACGGCAGCCCCCAGCGCGAACAGCCGCTGCTCGACATGGCCGTGGTGATCCGCAGCAAGGACGCGGGCATCAACCGGCTCACGTTCGACATCGTGTTCAACTCCGCCGCCGACTACGAGGCCGCGCTGCGTTCCAACGTGTTCTGCCCCGCCAGCGTGGCGCGGGTGCTGGGGGTGCCGCCCGAGCGCGTCGTCGGCGCGTTCTTCGTGGATAGCTGCAACGCGATCAAGCTGACGATCGACCGTCCGAATATCTCGGCCTCGCCGGACGAGCGCGATGTGTTCGGCGCGCAGCAGCAGGCCGTTATCGAGCGCCTGTCGATTCCGCACTACGCGGAGCGGCTGGCGATGGCCTCGGCGTTGTAGCGCGGGGTCGGCGCATGCGTGCGGCCGGCGGCGAAGGTGTCAGACTGTAATCGCTCGCCGGCCGCACGCCCGCACCGCAAGATTTGGAAACTGTCTGGGCGGTGGCCCGGCATTTTCGTCCACGCCACGGACGTAGAATGCCGCTTTTCGATCAGGGCCATCCGGCTGACAGGAACCAATCATGAAAAAAACCATCCTTCTTGCATCCGTATGCGCCGCGCTGCTTTCCGCCTGCGCGCCCGCTACCTCTCCCCGCGAAGGATCGTCCGCCATGCCTGCTTCCGCCGTTACGCCGTCCGCCGCCGCCGAGACCCAGGCGACCCTGACTGCCTACCACTGGCGCTTGACCTCGGCCACCGATGCGGCGGGCCAGTCGATCGCCGCCCTCCAGAAGGGCATCGAGCACCAGGTGCGCCTGAGCTTCACGGCCGATGGCCTGAACATCCGCGGCGGCTGCAATGCGCAGTTCGGCGGCTACACCTACAAGAACGGGGTGCTGACCATCGCGAACCTGGCGTCCACGATGAAGGCCTGCGAACAGAGCCTGATGCAGCTGGACGCCGAAATCGGCCAGCGCCTGAAGGGTGACCTGCGCGTCGCGCTGTCGGGCGACAAGGCCGAACCGGCGCTGGAACTGGCGGCGCAGGACGGAACCGTGCTCAAGTTCATCGGCGAACCCACGCCCGAGACGCTGTACGGCAGCACGGGGCAGATCATGTTCCTGGAAGTGGCCGCCAAGCGCGCCGAATGCAGCCATCCCATGATTCCGCACTACCAGTGCCTGATGGTGCGCGAGCGCAAGTTCAACGAGGCGGGCATCGCGCTGCCGGCGCCGGACAAATGGCAACCGCTCTATCAGTCCATCGAGGGCTTCGAACACCAGGACGGCGTGCGCACCGTGCTGCGCGTCAAGCGCTATGACTGGAAGAATCCGCCGGCCGATGCGCCCTCCAAGGTCTACGTGCTGGACATGGTGGTGGAGCAGGACGCCTCGGGCAAGCAGGCCCGCTAGCGCAGGCGCACCGCACGGCCCGGCTCACCACGTCAGATAGAACATCGCCTTCGCCAACACGACGATGGCGATCATGTGGCAGAAGACGCTCAGGTGCATGCGGCCCTGCACCGCGCCCGTCAGCCGGCGGCGACGGGCCAGCGCCAGCGCGCTCGCCACATGGACCAGCACGCTGAGCGCCAGCGCGATCTTGATCGACAGCAGCAGTCCAAAGGACGATGCCCAGGGCGCGGACAGCGCGCCCCGGTGCTGCCACGCGAGGCCGATGCCGGCCACGTACAGCACCAACACCGACCACGGCGCCACGCTGCGCACACGCGGACCGAGCTGGCTGCCCAGCGCCTTGCGCACGTCGGGCGGCAGGCGACGCTGCACGGGCTCAAGGAACAGCACCTCGAAGGACACCGTGCCGACAAAAAGAAAGGCGGCAAGCAGGTGCAGGATGAGCAGCACGGGATAGACGGTCATGGCGGCGCCCGGGATATGGCGGACGCGAGAGCGGCAGGGGCGCTGCAACGGCGCGGCGCCTGCCGCCCTGGTCCCGGAGGTTCTGCGGGACATTGTCCGCCCGCGGCGCGGCGGGCGGCATGACGAACATCAAGCCGAACATCAAGCCGAACGTCAAGCCGGACAGGCCGGCTGGAGGCCGCCCGCGGCGTCCGGTCAGTTCCCCGCCGGCGTGAGCGTCAGCGTGTCCGAGCGCTGGCTGTCCACCTTCGCCCGGCTGAACGCCATCGGAAAATACTCCCCGGTCGCCCAGCCCTTGAGCAAGTCCTGATAGTGCGGGCTGCGCGGATCCGCGGACTGGCCCGGCACGTTCTGCACGCGCGAGTTGTCCCAGTCGGACACGTCGATCACCTGCCGGTACGACGCGCCGCTGGTCTGGCGGAAATCGCACTTGCGGAATGTGGCGCGATGCACCGTGTCGTTGTCGCCGCCGACCGGATAGCGCGGCGTGCCCCACGCCTTGGCGGTGTCGGGCGGCAGCAGGGCGGCCAGGCTGTGATCGAACTGGATGTGGTGCAGCTTGCCCCATTGCCACTGCGTCGAATCCGGTCCCATCTTGGCGCTGAGCTTCTGCAGCCCGTCCGCCAGCGCCTGCAGCAAGAGGGCGTCGCGGCCCTGCTCCGGCCGGGCGCCGAAGGCGGCGTCGGGCGTGGCGAGCTTTTCCAGGGTCTTGCGGGTGGAAAGCTCGCCGAACGCCGCACGCCCGCTTGCCGGCACGTACAGGTCGGTCACGCGCTTGACGACTTCAGGCAGCCAGAACGCATAGACCGTCGCGGCCCGCGAATCGGTGTCCATGCGGTAATCCCAGTCCTTCAGCAGGCGCAGCGCCGCGCCGACGTTCGGGTCGGCCGAGTTCAGGGCCTTGGCGTAGCCCCCCAGCGTACGGGCCGGAATCGACAGGTTGTCGAACTGCAGGTCCTGCGACTGCTGCACCGTCAGCCCGCGGCCTTCGGCCACCACCTCGCGGATGCGCTGGACGCGGTAGGGTTCCGCCCAGGTGCGTGCCGACATGTCCCGGTAGGGGTAATCAGCGGGCAGGTTGTACTCGTTGGCCGTTGCGACGTAGCCCTCGGGCGGGTTGTAGACGCGGGGCAGGGAGTTGCCGGGCAGCACGCCGCGCCATTCGAAGTCGCCGTTGCCGGGCACGGGCAGCATGCCCGACCAGTCGTTGCGCGGACGGATCGGCGCGATGCTGCCGCCAAACCAGCCGATGTTGCCGTCCACGTCGGCGTAGACCATGTTTTCGCTGGGCGTGTAGTGCTTTTCCATGCCCGCCACGAACTCATTCCAGTTCTGCGCCTGGTTCAGCCGCAGGCTGGCCAGGTAGGCCGCCGTGCCCGGGAATTCCAGATAGGCGGCGCGCACCGCGTAAGCCTTGCGGCGCACCGGATCTTCGTGGATGACGGGTCCGTGGCGCGTGAACTTCAAGCTGCGCACGGCGGGAGCGGCGCCGCGCACCGGGATGGTCTCGTCGACCTGGCGCATCTTTTCCCACCGGCCCTGGTAGCGGTATTCGCCGGGGTTCGCGGGATTGGTTTCGTAGACGTAGAGATCCTCTTCGTCGGCGAATGCAAAGATGGTCAACCCGAACGCGATGCGGTCGTTGTGGCCCATCGAGACGCCGGGCAGCGACGGTTCGCCGGCGCCGATCACGTTCCAGCCCGGGGCGTTCAGGTGGACCATGTAGCGCAAGGACGGCATGGCGATGGATCGGTGCGGGTCGCCTGCCAGGATGGGCTTGCCGGTGGCGGTGCGCTCGCCGCTCAGGGTCCAGTTATTGCTTTCGTAGCGGGCGGCCAGGGGGTCGAAGCCGGGGTCCAGCGACGCGAGCCTGCCCTCGGACAGGGCGCTCGCCAGCCTGGCGCGGTCGTCGGCGGCGAGCGGGCTGCGCGGGAAATCGCCGGCCTCGAACTTCTGTCCGTCGCGCGCAAGCCGGTAAGTGGCCAGCACCGATTTGTCGATCTGGCGCACGTCCAGGCCAGCGGGAATCTGCAGCGCCAAGGGCGGCTCGAAGGTGCTCAATCCCTGCACGGTGTTCAGGCCCAGGGCGGCGATCCGCTCCGACATACGGACCTCCTCGCTGAGGTTGCGCGTCAGGCCGTAGATGCGGATCAGCGAAGTCTCCGCGCTCCAGTAGCCGGGCTCGGTGCCCGTCAGCTTGAACTCCGGCGGCATCTGGTCGGGATTGGCCTTGACCCAGTTCACGTAGGCGTTGATGCCGTTGGCGAACGCAGTGAGGATGGCCTTGCCTTCGGGGTGGTAGCTGGCGAATTCCGCCTGCATGTCGCCGCGATACAGGAAGAGGCGCGCGGCGCGGTCCTGTTCGATGAAGCGCGGTCCGAACTGCTCGGCCATCTTGCCTTCGCCCTGGCGGCGCCACAGGTCCAGTTGCCACAGCCGGTCGCGCGCGGCGGAAAAGCCCTGCGCGAAGAACAGGTCCGCCTGATTCTTGGCATAAATGTGGGATACGCCGTGCTTGTCCCTGACGATCTCCACGGGCTGCGACAGGCCCGCCATGGCGACCGTGTCTTTCTTGCCGCCGGGCGCGGCGCAACCGGCCAGCACGACGATCAGGCCGCTTGCCAGCAATGCGGCGGCCCTGCGCTTGAACGTACGCATAGACTTCTCCTCCGGGTTATTGATTTTTTCTCTGCCCGCGGTACGCAGGCGCTGAAAGTCGCGCCGGACGCCACAGCAAGCAACGAGTAGAACTAAATCAGAAGCGGAGGAAGCACTGTGTCATTTGGCTAAATGTGGAAGGACCTGTAACGGGGCGGCTGCGCGGGGCGCCAAGCCGGGCGGGCGGCCCGGACAGGTTTGGTCACACCGACGACGCGCGCGCGCAACTGCGCGCGCGTCGTGGGCCGGTACGGTGCAAAGGCCGAGTCACCAGCGACGCTGCGGTTCCGTCTGGGACTGCGATGCCGGCTGCGACATGCCGCTGCCGTGGACGGTGCTCTGGTACTTGCGATAGTCGGAGATGTACACCGGACTGTTGATGTCCGGGGTTTCATCGCCGGCCCACTGGGCTTCCAGCCCTGACTCTCGCCATGCGGCGAGGTCGCGCTCGACGTCGGCGCGGGTGGGGGTGTAGTCGGGGGCGGGCGCGGCGGTGGTGGGCGCGGAAGCGGCCGACTGGGCGCCGGCCGGGCTGGACAGCAGGGCGAACACCGCCAGCGCGGCCGGGACGAGGGCGCGGAATGTCAGGTCAGGCTTCATGGATGACTCCTAAGGCTTCAGGGGGAGACGCAGCATTGGGGCCGGTGTCCTCGAAGCGCGCGCCGTGGCGCGGCGCTGGCCGAAGATAGCTGCGGACCGGATACGCGACGGTCATGGTCCGGCGCGGCGCGCTGGCGCGATGGCCTGTTCGGCGCGGGGGGGCAGGCCGGGGGGGTGACCCGGCGGGGCGCGGCGGCCCGGGTCTCATGCCTTTGTGCTCATCGTAGGACCGCATGGGTGCAGCCCGCATACTCAAATTTGAGTACGCTCCCGGCGGCCTCGGCCGTCGTCCTGCGCCTACAGCAGCGAGGCGAGTCTCACCAGTTCGGACTGCCGGCTGCACTCCATCTTGGTAAGCAAAGAGGCCACCTGCTTGCGCACGGTAAGCACCGAGGCATGGCGCAGGGTGGCGACCTCCTCGACGCTGTGCCCGGCGGCCAGGCCCGCCAGCACCGCGGCCTCGGCATGCGTGATGGAGAACACGGATTGCAGCTTGGTGACGTCAGGCATGGCGAAGGCGCTTTTCTTGCGCAGGCGCACCAGCAGCATCCTGCCGCCGATCAGGCTGAGCGCCTGCGGCGCCGCGCTGATGTCGACCCAGAAGAGTTCCCCCCAGCCGGAGGCCGTGGCCATCGAGCGCATCTGGCCGTCGCGCGCCACGGCGGCGCAATGCGCATCGAACAGCCGCTGCACCTTGGCGTCCGCGTGGCGCAGCCTGCGGCCGTGCAGGGTCCAGCCGTTGGTGTCGCCCAGGTAACCGACTGCCAGCGGCGACAACTTGTCCACCATGCAATCCATGCTGATGAGCAGCACCGCTTCCTGCACCTCCGAGAAGGCGCTTTCCAGCGATTTCCATCCGATGGTCCGGTTGCGCTCTCGCAGCGCCAACTGGTTGCGCAGCGTGCGAAAGTACCGGGCATAGTCGCCGGATTGCAGCCGCTCGCTGGCCTTGAGATCGACGGACGAGCGCTGAAAGCCGATGGCGGCGTGCAGCACGGTGTTGGATTCGATGATGAGCGCCAGCACCTGCGCCATGCGGTGCTTGGTCATGAAGTCCGCGTAGAACTCGGTGCGGCGCAACTGGGCCGCGTCGTACATGCGCGCGGTGTCCAGCCAGGTGCCCGCGGGCGCGTTGCGGGAGTCCTGTTCCACGATGTCGCAGCTGAAGTAGTGCGCCTGGTAATCCGCCGCGCACGCATCGGACAGCCCGATGGCCGACAGGGTCAGCAGCTTGTTCCGGGCATCGAACACGATGAGGGCGCCGCTGTCGGCGCCGACCAGGTCACGGGCCGTGCTGAGGATGTCGGCCCATGGCGGATCCGGGTCGGTCAGATGGTCCACGGCCTCGACGGCGCGGCGCATTGCGATTCGATGATCGGGCATGGCGTGCCTCCAACTCTGGTTCAGACGTAAACGTTGCTACGTGTCACAGATGGTGGTAGGTGGCGCCGGCCGGTCAGGGATGGCGGCGCACCGCTGCTGCGGATCAAAGCGGCTGGGCGCGCCGCGCATGAACGCGTGATCGGCAGCGGGCCCAAGCGCAAATTATCGTCTCAAATCCTCGCGCACGGCGAGATTCCCTGCGAATACAGGCCATGAAAATCGGGGCGGCGCGCGTGGTGATGCGGCGATACCGGGATAATTCAACCGGCGCGCAACGGCGTGCGCGCGCGCCGCCCGGCTAGGGCTCCAGCAGCCGCAGCAGCGGCGCCTTGCGCGCATCGTCGGCCTTGCGCGCCAGCGCGGCCAGCTTCTTGTCGGAACCGAACAACCGCGCACGCACGTGTGCACGCACATGCGCTCGTTCATGCTCGGGCAGGTCGGCAAGCGCGTCGGCCAGTAGTGTCAGTGTCTGCGCATCGTCGACCGCGAACCTGGCGGGCAGCTTGAAGCCGTCGGTGCAGCGGCGCAGGCACGCGACCGCGGTGGAGACGGTGTCGGGCGTCAGCCCATGGTGTTCAAGAAAGACGGCGGTATAGCGGTCCTGCACCGACTGATGTTCGTCATCCACCTGATCCATGTAGTGCCGCAGCAGCGCAAAGCGGCTGGCGTCGGCCAGGCCCAGCGCAAAGGCGGCATAGGTGCCGGACAGGCAGGCCTTCTCGGCTTCGGCGTCGGTGTACCACTCGTAGGGCTGGATCGCGGCGCAGGCATAGGCCTGCAGCGCGTCATGCGCCTGCGGGTGCTGCGCGGCGTTGGCAAAGAAGCGGTGCATGTCGGACCGGGCGAGGCCCTTGACCGGCAGGTAGTGGCGCGCCGTGCTCTTGAACGCGATGCGGTAACCGGCGGGAAAGCCTGCGCGCAGCAGGCGCGTGATGAATTCCAGCGACCGGACGTAGGCAGCCGGCGTTTCCTGCCGGATCGCGATGGTCACGGTGGCGAGCACGTCGTTGGCGGCGCAATCCACGAGCTCGTCCGTCAGCCGGGTGCATTCGGCCGGATGCGCGCCGCTGCCTTCGGCCAGCATGGCCGCCGCGCGCGCGCTGCCCAGGTCGCGCGCGATTTCCAGGAATCCCAGGCCGGTGGGACGCGCATAGCCGGGCTCGTGGCGCAGGATCAGCGTCGCGGCGTAGAGCAGCAGGTCGATGCCGCGGTCCTGGGGATCGAGCGCGGCGCCGGGCTTGCGCGCATAGATGTTCTGGCGGAAGGGGTCCTGCGAGACGTCGACGTAACGCGGCAGGTACTGCTGCTCGGACCAGCGGCGCAGCGCGTGGATGAGGGAGCCGCGCAGCTCGGCCAGCGACGGCTGTCCCGCGTTCAGGGCGAGCAGGCGCTGGAAGATGCAGACCAGCCGCGCGTAGTCCGGTTCGGGAAAGAGGCGCGCATCCAGCAGGTGGCCGCACAGCAGGCTGACATGCAGCGGATCGGTGGGTTGGCTGCCATTGAGCACGGCTTGGTCGATGTACTGCGCCACGCGCTCGCGCAGCCACTGCTGCTTGTGCGCGTCGGTGTGGTCCACCAGCGTCAGGCGCAGCCGGCCCCCGGTGGTGGGGAACTGCGCGCGAAAACGGAAGTGGTGATTCAGGTGCGGCTTGCCGGCAAGCCGGGCGATGCGTTCGAGCACGGCCTCGCGCAGCACGGGCGCCAGGGATTCCTGGACCGCTTCGGGGCTGAGCGGACCGCCGCCGCCCTCGGCGTGCAGCCCGTCCTCGTCGTCCGGCTCCCATCCCGGCATGACATCGAACACGATGCGCGTGGGCTCGTATTCCAGCAGGATCTCGCTGTGGATGCCGGCTTGCAGCGGTGTGCGGGCCACGATGGCATCGACGTCGTCGCGCGCTTGCAGCTTGTCGAACCAGCCATGGATGGCGGCGAGCGCTTCATCCTGGATCTGGCGGGCGGTCTTGTGATGCACGCCAATGGCGCGGGATACGTCAGAGCTCATGATGCATGGAGTGGCTGCAAGTGCGCGGAATGCTACACGATGCGGCACACGCCCTGGGCATCCGGCAATTTCAATGCGGGGCCGCGAACTCGCCGATGGCGACGGCGGGCGACAGCGCGAACGACGCCTTCATGTCGCGCACTTCCTCGACCGGCGCGCGGCCGAAGAAGCGCTTGAACTCGCGGCTGAATTGCGACGCGCTCTCGTAGCCCACGCGGGCCGAGGCCGACGCGGCCGTCAGGCCGTCGCGGATCATCATGAGCCTTGCCTGGTGCAGCCGCGTCGACTTGATGTATTGGATCGGCGAGGTCTGCGTGACCGCCTTGAAGTTGACGTGAAAGGCGGGCACGCTCATGCCGGCCTCCTGCGCCAGGTGTGTCACGTCCAGCGGCTGGGCGAAGTCGGTGTGGATGCGGCGCAGCGCCCTGGCCACGCGCCCGAAGCGTCCCTGGTGCGCCAGCGCGGCGCGCAGCGCGCCGCCTTGCTCGCCGCTCAGGACGCGAAAGCCGATCTCGCGCACCAGCGCCGGGCCGAGGACCTGGGCATCGAGCGGACTGCACAGCGCGCGCAACAGGCGCACCGTGGCATCGGCCAGTTCGCCGGACAGCGGCGTGGACGCGATTCCCAGCGGCGCGTGATCGCGGGGCGCGACCTCGCGGGGGCCGCCTTCGTGGGGGCCACCCTCGCGGGGGCCGCCCTCGCGCCGCGCGGCGTCGTGCGCGTCGATCGCCAGCGCCAGGTCCGCCACCGTGGCCAGGTCCAGCCGGATCGAGACGGCCAGCAGGGGCTCTTCTTTGCTGGCCTGCGTTTCCGTGGAGAAGGGCAGGGGCACGGACAGCACCAGGTAGTGCTGCGCGTCGTAGACATAGACCTCGTCGCCCAGGAAGCCCAGCTTGCGGCCCTGGCACACGATGACGATGCCGGGTTCGTAAAGCACCGGCGTGCGGCCCAGCGGCCGGTCCGACCGCATGAAACGCACGCCGTCCAGCGCGGACAGGCTGTATCCCTCGTTGGGCGCCAGGCGTTCGACCAGGGCGATCATCTCTTGCGACAGCGGATTGGACGGCAGTGTCATGGGGCCTTCGTGATTCGGTTTCCGGTTCCGGGCATTCTACCGGTCCGCGTCCCTGCAAAAAACGGCCTTCAATAGGAATGGGCAAGGGTGCGATAGGGCCGGGTATTCGCGCGAGGCGGCGCCGTCCTTAGCATTCCAGTCATGGTTCCAACTTAGGAGAACGACCATGACCACGACGCAATCCCAACAATCCCGGCAATCCAAAGTGGTGCTCATCACGGGCGCCAGCAGCGGCATCGGCGAGGCGACCGCGCGCCTGCTGGCCGCGCAGGGCCACCGCGTGTATGCGGGGGCGCGCCGCACCGACCGGCTGGAACGGCTGGTGCAAGAGATTCAGGCAAAGGGCGGCACGGCGGCGTTTCGCGCGCTGGACGTCACCTCGGCCGAGGACATGCAGGCCTTTGTGCGTGCCGCGGAAGCGGCCTACGGGCCGGTCGACGTGATCGTCAACAACGCGGGGGTGATGCCCCTGTCGCCCTTGTCCTCGCTGAAGGTGAACGAGTGGGACCGCATGATCGACGTGAACATCCGCGGCGTGCTGCACGGCATTGCCGCGGTGCTGCCCGGCATGGAACGCCGGGGCCGGGGACAGGTGATCAACGTGTCGTCCATCGGCGGGCTGAGCGTGTCGCCGACGGCGGCGGTGTACTGCGCGACGAAGTTCGCGGTGCGCGCGATCTCGGACGGCCTGCGCCAGGAGACCGACAAGATCCGCGTGACGGTCGTCTGCCCGGGCGTGGTCGAGTCAGAGCTGGCGGACACCATCACCGATGACACCGCGCGCGTGGCGATGCAGGAATTCCGCCGCGTGGCGCTGCACCCGGACGCCATCGCCCGCGCCATTGCCTATGCCATCGATCAGCCCGACGACGTGGACGTCAGCGAAGTGGTGGTGCGGCCGACGGCCAGCCCGTATTGAACAACCCATTGAGAGGAAAGACATCATGACGACGACGTACGACGCAACCCGCCCCTTTGCCGGCCAGGCCGCCATCGTGACGGGGGCGGCCAGCGGCATCGGCCAGGCCACGCTGGAACTTCTGCATGCGCAGGGGGCCAGCGTGGTGGCGGTGGACCGGCAGGAAAGCGTGCGCGCGCTGGCGCGCCCCGGGGTCGAGCCCCTGGTGGCCGACATCGCGCGCGAAGAGAGCGCCGAGCTGGCCGTCAGGACCGCGCTGGCGCGCTACGGCCGCCTGGACATCCTGGTGAACAACGCCGGGATCATCATCAACAAGCCGGTGGTCGACATGACCCTGGACGACTGGAACGGCATCCAGGCGGTCAATTCCACCGGCGCCTTCCTGTTTTCGCGCGAGGCCATGCGCGCGATGGTGCCCGCGGGCCGCGGCGCCATCGTCAATGTGGGCTCCTATGCCTGCTACCAGGCGTTTCCCACCATCGCGGCCTACGCCGCGTCCAAGGGCGCGCTGGCGCAATTGACGCGCGCGCTGTCGCTGGAGGCGATCGAGCACGGCATCCGCGTGAACGCCGTGGGGTCGGGGGACGTGGTCACCAACATCACCAACCATATCCACGCCGATGGACCGAAATTCCTCGCCGAGCATGGCAGGAACGCGCCGATCCGGCGCGCGGCCGAGCCGAGCGAGATCGCGGAGGTGATCGCGTTCCTGGCGTCGCCAAAAGCCAGCTACATCGTGGGCGCCGTGGTGATGGCCGACGGCGGCATGAGCGTGGCGCTGCGCTAGGCGCGGCCGGCGGCGTCAGCGCGGCGGCAGGATCGCCGCGCGCCACAGGTCCAGGAAGTGGCGCTTTTTCAGCGGGTCCAGGTACACCAGCAGGCCGACGCCCAGCGCCATGGGCCGCACGCCGGCCGCGGGCACGACCGAAGCGCTGACCGGCCGCATGCCGGAGACCCGCGCCAGCGTTTCCTGGCCGCGCGCGGACAGCAGATAGTCGAGAAACAGCGCGCCCAGGTCGCCGCGCGGCGCCTGCCGCGGAATGATGGCCGAGCGCGACAGCATCAGCGTGTAATCCTGCGGATAGATGATCGCGAGCGGCGCGCCCTGGTCGATGCGATGCCGGGTATAGGATTCCAGCAGGTTGTAGGCCAGCGTGACGTCGCCGCTTTCCAGCTTGTCCAGCGCATGTTCGGTGGACGCGTGGAGCGTCACGCCGTTGCGTCCGAAGGCGGCAAGGAGTGCGCCCGCCATGCTGTCCAGGCGCGTGTCCTGCGTGGCGGCCAGGTAGCCGATGCCGCTGCCTTGGACGTCGTAGGTGGAGATCCGTCCGGCCAGCGGCTGGTCGGGCGCCTGCAGCAGCGACAGCAGTTCGCGGCGGGTGTGCGGCGTGCGGGCGGCGTCGAGCCTGCGCGTGTCGTAGACCATGACGATGGGATCGGTGCCGATGCTGAACACTTCGTCGCGCCAGTTGGCCCAGCCCGGCAGGGACCGCGTCTGCGGCGACACGTGGGGACGCGCATAGCCGTCGTTGACGAGCTTGGTCTGCAGGTCCATGGCACTGCTGATGACGAGGTCCGGCCCGGACGGCACGCCGGGCGCCTTCGCGGCGCGGTCCACGGCGTCGTTGTAGAGATCCTGCGTGGACAGTTCGGTGTATTCCAGCCGCACGGACGGGTTCAGGCGGCTGAACTCTTCCAGCACGCCCCGAAACACCTCCACGCTATTGGATGCATGCACGACCAGCACATCGCTGCTGTCGGCGGGACCCAGCACCAGGCCGCCGTCGCTCACCTCCGCGGCGTGGGCCGTGGGCGCCAGCGCCACCGCCACCGCCAGCGCGGCGCTGGCGGCCAGGCCGCGCAGGAAGGACAGGGCGCTACGCATGGCCGGCGCTCGCAGGCAGGGTGATGACGGCGTCCAGGCCGCCGCCCACGCGGTTGCTCAGGCTGAGGCTGCCGCCGTGGATGTCGACCACCCGCTTGATGATGGACAGGCCCAGGCCGGCGCCGGGCGAGCGGGGATCGGGACCCCGCGCAAAGCGCTCGAACGCGGTGTTGGCCAGCGCGGGCGGGATGCCCGGGCCTTGGTCGGACACCATGATGCGCCAGCCGCCGTCGTGGCGGTCCAGCCGGACGTCGATGTGGCCGGCGTCGTTGGCGCCGTGGCGCAAGGCGTTGTCGATGAGGTTCTTGAAGGCTTCGCGCAGCATCAGGCTGTCGCCCGGCACGCGCGGGGCGTCGCCGGCGCCGGCGGGCGGCAAGTGCAGGCGGACGTCGGGCTGCGGGTCGGCCTGCGGCACGGTGTCGTACACGGCCTGGCTCAGCAGCTCGGCCAGGTCGACGGGGTGGAACTGCCTGACGTTGCTGCGATGGATGACGCTGGCGTCGCTGAGCAGCTGGTTGACCAGGCGCGAGAGCTTTTCGGCGTTGCGCAGCACGGCCAGCAGGCTGCGGCGCTGCTCGGCCGGATCGTCCTCGTCCAGCGCCACCTCCATCTGCGCATGCAGCGCGGCCAGCGGCGTGCGGAGCTGGTGCGCGGCTTCCGCGATGAACAGGCGCAGCGTGTCCAGGTTCTCGGACAGCCGGGCCATGAAGCCGTCCAGCGCGTGCACCAGCATGTCCAGTTCCTCGGGCACGGGCGCGGCGATGGGATGCAGGTCGGACGCGCTGCGCCCGGCCAGCTCGCGCTCGACGCACCGGATCGGCGCCAGGGAGCGCCGCAGGCCCCAGTACGCCAGCGCCAGCGCGGCGGCCGCAAATCCGATGAGCGCCAGCGTGCCCTGCCACAGGATGCGCCGGGCCAGCGCGTTGCGCGCCTCGCGCGTCTGGGCGACCTGGATGATCGCGGTTTCGGTCTCGCGCGGGCCGGCGATCTTGCGTTCCATCCAGGCGATGCGCACGGGCTCGCCGCGGTAGGCGGCGGCGTATAGCTGCGGGGTGCTGGCGTCGCCCTGGCCGCGCGCGGGCGGCGCTGGCAGGTCACCGTATCCCGAGATGAGCGCGCCGCCGCCGGCGGCGACGCGGTAGAAGACGCGGTCGCGCGGCGCCTGTTCCAGCAGCGCGAGCGCCGCGTACGGCATGTCCATCTGCCAGGCGTCCTGCACCAGTTGCAGGCTGTCGGCGATCGACAGCGCGGAGGCGCGCAGAAGCTGGTCGTAGGTGGTGTCGGCCGTCTGGTTGGCGTAGCCGCGCACCAGCAGGAAGATCGCGCCCAGGCCCACCGCGAACAGCGCCAGCAGCACCGTCAGCAGGCGGCGGCGGATGGAAATGCGGCGGGGAGGCGGGGTGCGCGGCCGGTCCATGCGTCGGCGCCTAGGCGCGCGGCGTGGCGGCCGGATCCCCATCCGCGCCGCCCGTCGCCGTCAGCAGGTAGCCCGTCCCGCGTTGGGTCTCGATGCGCAGGGGCGACCCTTCCAGCTTGCGGCGCAGCCGGGCGATATAGACCTCGATGGCGTTGGGCGCGGCGTCGTCGTCGAAGGCGAACAGCTTGTTCGCGATTTCCGTCTTGCTGACGGCGCGGTTCATGCCGGCGAGCAGGATTTCCAGCAGGCTGAATTCGCGCTTGGGCAGGTCGATGCGCCGGCCGGCCAGCGTCACCTGGCGCGCCGCGCTGTCGATCACCAGGTCGCCGAAGCGCAGGGTGCCGGTAGCTTGCGGGCTGGGACGGCGCAGCAGGGCGCGGCAGCGGGCTTCCAGCTCGCGGAAGTCGAAGGGCTTGGCCAGGTAGTCGTCCGCGCCGGTATCCAGGGCGTGGACGCGGTCTTCGATGTCGATGCGCGCGGTCAGCGCCAGCACCGGCGTCTTGCTGCCGCGGTCGCGCAGCCGGTGCAGGATGTCGAAGCCCGACATGCGGGGCAGGCCGATGTCCAGGATGACGAGGTCGAAGGTCTCGTATTGCAGGACGCCGTCGGCGCTCAGGCCGTCGTTTTGGCAGTCGACCGCATGGCCGAGACGGCGCAGCCGGCGCACGAGTGCGTCGGCCAGATCCTCATCGTCTTCGATCACCAGGATGCGCATGCGGCGATTGTCGCATGGTGGAGACGTGGCCCCCACGCCGCGCGCGCTTCGCGCGCTAGCTGCCCCCCGAGGGGGCGCTTTCCCCTTGGGGACGGCCCGGCGGGGAAAGGGGCCCCCACGCCGCGCACGCATCTCCGCAGCCAACAAAAAGCGACAGGTTCCAGACAGCTTTTCTTCCTAGCCTTGCGGTCTTGCTTCCCAAGCCGGAGGCACGCACACATAACAACGACTAGCTGGAGATAACCCCTCATGCTTCTGACCCTGCTTGGCTTCGGCATGGTGATCACGTTCATGACGCTGATCATGACCAAGCGCCTGTCGCCTCTTGTTGCGCTTATCCTTGTCCCCATTATCTTTGCCCTGCTGGGCGGCTTTGGCGCCGGCATCGACAAGATGATGCTGGACGGCATCCGCAAGATCGCGCCCACGGGCGTGATGCTGATGTTCGCCATCCTGTACTTCGGCGTGATGATCGACGCCGGGCTGTTCGACCCGATCGTCGGCCGCATCCTGCGCGCGGTGAAGGGCGATCCGCTGAAGATCGTGGTGGGCACGACGGTGCTGGCGCTGGTGATCTCGCTGGACGGGGATGGATCGACCACGTACATGATCGTGGTGGCGTCGATGCTGCCGCTGTACCGGCGCCTGAAGATGAACGCGCTGTCCATGACCTGCCTGGCGATGCTGGCCAGCGGCGTCATGAACCTGACGCCGTGGGGCGGGCCGACGGCGCGCGCCGCCAGCGCCCTGCACGTGGACGCGGGCGACATCTTCGTGCCGCTGGTGCCCGTGATGGGCGTGTCCATCGTCGCCATCCTGGTCCTGGCGTTCTTTCTTGGCCTGCGCGAACGTCGCCGGCTGGGCGTGCTGTCCTTGCCCGAGGGCGCGTCGCTGCATGCCGGCTACGACGAGGACGGCCCCAAGAACCTGCCCGAGATCGAAGTCGACCACGACCTGCGCCGCCCCAAGCTGCTGTGGGTGAATGCCGGCCTGACGCTGGCGCTGATGGTGAGCCTGGTGCTGGGCGTGCTGCCGCTGCCGGTGCTGTTCATGATCGCGTTCGCGGTGGCGCTGATCATCAACTACCCGAACCTGGCCGAGCAGCGCCGCCGCGTGGCGCAGCATGCGGGCAACGTGCTGTCGGTCGTGTCGCTGATCTTCGCGGCGGGCATCTTCACAGGCATCCTGTCGGGCACCGGCATGGTCGAGGCCATGTCGCGCAGCCTGCTCGCCGTGATCCCGGACGCGCTGGGCCCGTATCTCGCGGGCATCACCGCGCTGGTCAGCCTGCCGTTCACGTTCTTCATGTCGAACGACGCCTTCTACTTCGGCGTGCTGCCCATCCTGAGCGAAGCGGCGCAGGGCTACGGGATCTCGCCCGTCGAGATGGCGCGCGCCTCGCTCATCGGCCAGCCGGTGCATCTGCTCAGCCCGCTCGTGCCGTCCACCTATCTGCTGGTCGGCCTGGCCGGCGTGGAATTCGGCGATCACCAGCGCTATGCGCTGAAGTGGGCCACGATGGTTTGCCTGGTCATGCTGGCGGCCGCCCTGGCGTTCGGCCTGTTCCCCCTGGTGGGCGCCGCCTGATCTCCCGCGGCGCGAGCCGCACGACTTTCAAAAGGAAGAACCATGGCTTTGCGCATTGCCTACGTCACCAGCGGCATGGGCCACACGGGCACCGCGATCTGCCAGGCGCTGCATCGCGCCGGGCATCGCGTGGTCGCGGGCTGCGGGCCGCGCTCGTCCCGCAAGGACCACTGGCTCAAGGAGCAGAAGTCGCTGGGCTACGACTTCATCGCCTCGGAAGGCGACGCCACCGACTGGGCCTCCACCGAGGCCGCGTTCGCCAAGGTGCGGCGCGAGGTCGGCGAGATCGACGTGCTGGTCAACAACGCCGGCTCCATGCTGGACATGCGCTTTCGGCAGATGACCCACGCCGACTGGTCCGCGGTCCTGCGCAGCAACCTGGACACGCTGTTCAACAGCACCAAGCAGGTGGTCGACCGCATGGCGGACCGCGGCTGGGGGCGCATCATCAACATCGGGTCGGTCGCGGCCGAGAAAGGCCAGATCGGCCAGATCAACTTCGCCACGGCCAAGGGCGCGGTCATCGGCTTTACGCGGTCATTGGCCCAGGAGGTCGCGGCGCGCGGCGTGACGGTGAACCTGGCGTCGCCGGGCTTCATTGCCGACGACACCGTGCGCGCCTTCCCGCCCGCATTGCTGGACCGCATCGTGGAAAGCGTCCCGGTCGGCCGGCTGGGCACGGCCCAGGACCTCGCCGGGCTGTGCGTGTGGCTGGCGTCGGACGATGCGGCGTTCGTCACGGGCGCCAACTACGCGATCAACGGCGGCGTGTACATGAGCTGAACCCCTGAGCTGAACCCCTGAGCTGAACCCATGAGCTGAACTGCGCCGTTCAGTTCGCCAGCTTCACCGCGCCGCTGTCGATCAATGCCTTCCATTTGGCGTTGTCGGCCTGGATGAATTTCATCAGGTCTTCCCGCGAGCCGCCGCCCGCCAGCATGCCGGCGTTGTCCACCGCGGCCTTGAATTCGGGCGTTGCGACGGCGGCGCGCAGCGCGGCGTTGATCGGTTCGAGCTGTTCGCCGGTGATCGCGTTGCTGGCCGCCACCGAGAACCATTGGGTGGCGGCGTAGCCTTTGAATCCCGATTCCGCCACGGTCGGCACGCCGGGCAGGCTGTCCAGGCGATAGGGCGTGGTGACCGCATAGGCCTTCAAGGCGCCAGCCTTGATCTGCGGCATCACCGGCGCGGAGCCCAGGATGGCCAGCGGAATCTGCCCGCCCGCCACGTCCGCCACCGCCTGCCCGCCGCCCTTGTAGGGCACGTGCACGATGCGGGTGCCGGCGTACTGGTTCAGGAGTTCGCCCGCCAGGTTCTGCGAGGTGCCGTTGCCGGAGCTGCCATAGCTCCAGGCTTCCGGCCGGCGCTTCGCGTCAGCCAGCACGTCCTGCAGGCTGTCCTTGGCGTCGCGGGCTGGGCCGACGATCACCATGGGGCCTTGCGCCATCAGCATCACGGGCGCCAGTTCGCGGCCGATCTCGGGTTGCGGCGTGGGATAGATCAGCGGTCCCGGCACGGTGATGAGATAGCCGTCGGCGGGCTTGCTGCGCGCCACCAGTTGCAGGGCGATCGCGCCGGATGCGCCTGGGCGGTTTTCCACGATGACGTTCAGGCCGGTCTTGCGCGCCAGTTCCTGCGCGGCGATGCGCGTCAGCACGTCCGCGGTGCCGCCGGGCACGAAGCCCACGACCCAGGTGATCTGCTTGGCCGGCCAGTCCTGCTTGCCGTCGGCCGCGCCGGCCGCGGCGGCGGGCAGTGCAAGCGCCAGGACCAGCGCGCCGCATGGGATAGCGAATTTCATGTTTTCCCCTTGATTTCTGCTATCGAGTGAACCGCCACGGCATCAACTGGGGTCCAGTTTTCCGGGCGGGGTGTTCGGATGCGCGGCGCAGGACTGGTTGAAGGCCTGCACCATTTTCAGCATGGGCCCCAGCACCCACGTATTGAAGATGAGGACATCGCTTTCCTCCTTGGGGTCCTGCTTCACGTTGAAGAGATAGGGCGATTCCAGCTTGCCCTTGCCCTCGTTGACCTCGGGCTCCCAGTAGAAGTGCAGCTTCCAGTCGCGCCATTTGACGGCGCGCAGGTCGTTCTTGATGTAGAACAGAAAGCCTTCCCGCAGCGACGTCGCGCTGGCCCCCGTGAAGAAATCGGTCTGGTCGATGCCGTCGATGGGACGGTCCTGCGGAATCTCCGCGCCGCCGATGCGCGACAGCGTGGTGTACAGGTCGGTGACGTGGACCATTTCGTTGGACACCTGGCCGGGCTGCACGCGGCCCGGCCAGCGGATGATGAAAGGCACGCGCAGGCTGCCTTCCATGGCGGTGTGGTACGTGCCGCTCCAGGGGCCGGCGGTGCCCCGGTAGGGCCGGCGGTACTCGGGGCCGTTGTCGCTGCAGAAGATGAACACTGTGTCGTCGCGCAGGTTCAGCGCATCCACGGCTTGCACGATCTGGCCAACCCGGTGGTCCATTTCGACCATCGAATCCGCGAAGTCCCCCGCGCCGGTGCGCCCGGCAAAGTCGGGATGGGGCAGGGTCGGAAAGTGCAGGTGCACCAGGGGCAGATACAGGAAGAAGGGGCGCGCGGCCTGCACGTTGCGGCGCATAAAGTCGATGGACCGGTCCACCAGTTCGGCGTCGATGCCGCGGCGCGTGTCCAGATCGTAGACCTTGACGTTCTCGGACGGGCCGCCCGCCTGGCCCTGCATGATGTACGGGATATCCGCCACCGACGGATCGAACCCCACCGAGGCCGTGAACTGGCTTTCGTCGGTGGTGCGCGGGATGCCATACCACTCATCGAAGCCGCGGTCCGACGGGTAGCGCCCGGGCACATCGCCCAGATGCCATTTGCCGAAATGCGCGGTGGCGTAACCCTGGCCCGACAGTTGCTGGGCCAGCGTGATCTCGTCGCGCGTGAGCCCCTGCGGCAGGCCCGGCGGCACGGATTGCAGGCAGCCCGTGCGGATCGGATGCCGCCCGCTCATCAGCGCCGAGCGCGTGGGCACGCAGTCGCTTTCCACGTTGAAGTTCTGCAGCAGCAGGCCTTCGGCGGCCAGGCGGTCGATGTGGGGCGTGGGCGCGCCGCGCAGGGCGCCGCCGCCGTAGCAGCCGAGTTCCCCCCACCCCAGGTTGTCGGCCACGATCAAGACGATATTGGGCTTGTTGTCCAACTGCGGTTCCCCTTTTTTCCATGTCCAGCGCCGTTGCGAATGCGCGGGTTGATCCCAGGATTCTAGGAGGGGAGGGGCAACATAAAATTCCCAATACGGAGCTTATGGATAACCAAGAGTTATGAATCTGTCGTTGCGGGACATCGAATACTTCCTTGCCGCGGTCGAGCATGGCAACCTGGACCGCGCCGCGGCTTCGTGTGGCGTGAGCCAGCCCGCGCTGTCGAAGTCGCTGCAGCGGCTGGAGGCCGACACGGGCCTGGCGCTGCTGGACCGCAGCCGCCGCGGACTGCGCCTGACGTCGTCGGGGCTCGTGTTCCTGGAACACGCAAGAAAGCTCTGGGCGGAGTACCGGGATGCGGTGCGGCACGCGACCGAATTGCGCGTGGGGCAGGCGGGGCTGTTGCGCGTGGGCGTGACGGGCGCGACGGTCGACAGTGTGGCGATGCCGGCGATGCGCCGCCTGCTGCCGCGGCGTCCGGCGCTGCGGGTGCAATTGACGCAGGGCCTGTCGGATGATTTGAACGAGCAGGTCGCCAGCGGCGCGCTCGACCTGGCGGTGACGCCCATCTACGCCGACGTGCCCGTGTCGTTGCACCAGGAATTGATCGTCGAGGACCGGCTGTGCGTGGCCGCCAGCCGCCGGCATCCGCTGACCGCGCGGCGCAAGCTGGCGTTGCGCGACCTGGCGGGCCTGCGGTGGATCCTGCCCAAGCCTTCATCCATCGCGCGCAATGCGCTGGACGCGCGTTACGCGGAAAACGGCCTGCCGCTGCCGGCGGCCGCGCTCGAAGTGGAGCATTTCTCCAAGGGCACGCTGGAGCTGCTGGCGCATTCCGACCTGTTGGCGCTGTTGCCGCAAAGCGCGCTGGCGGCCGCCAGGGATGTGGTGGCGCTGCCGGTGGCGCTGGGGCCGCCGCTGCCGCGTTCGATCGCGCTGATCTCGCGGCAAGGCACGACCTGGTCGCCGCTGATGAACGAGTTCCGGCGCGCCATCCTGGATACCGCGGCGGAAATGGCCTGAGCCGGACCGCGCCTAGCGATTCAGCTTCATCGACACGTCCGTATGCGTGCCGCGATCCAGGTCCGCGCCCATCGGTTGGTCCCATTCGGGCAGGCTGAGCAGTTCCTTGCTGACTTCGCCGGCTTCGATGCGCCGTGCGATGTCGTCCAGCAACTGCGTGCGCGTGGCAAAGCCCTTGCCCTGCAGATCGCGCGCGAAGAGGCGATAGGTCAGGTTGGGTTCGGACCCTTTCATCACGCCCAGGTTCAGGATGTGGCCCCGCTCGTCGCGCATCAGCAGATGGCCGGGACGGGCGTAGATGCGGTAGATGCGCCACGGCGATGAAATCGCGGCGTGGATGGCACGGGGCTCGCGCTTGGTTTCACCGCCGCCCGGGGGCGGAGGCGCCGAAGGAAGCCGTTTGACGCACGCGTTTGCGAATCGGGCGATGGACCTTCCGATGGCGCTCAACGCGCGGCTGCCATCAGCCCGTGGGCATCGAGGAAAACGGGGACTTGCGGCATGCGCTTGCGCGGTATGGCCATGTTGGAACTCCTGTATGGCGATACGGCGAGGCAACGCGCGTTCAAGCACCACGCGTCGAGCATACGCCCTTTATGCGCCGGCACGGTGCAAAAGACCGATTGGTTACGCATTAAGCGCAATCGGGCTCGAACACTCGCGCATTGCATCGGAAAACCGCGGAAAACGCGCGCATCGGGGCATCGGGGTGGTATTTGGAAACGCCGGTTGACATTACCCCGGCCTGCACCCATAGTGGGTTTGAAGCTTTTCGAGCATCGTGATTTTCGTCCGGTCTTGCACCCTTTGCGGGGCGCTTCATTGTTCGCGGTCCTTTCCTTGACTGGCTCATTTCGCGGGGCAACCCGCAGCCCGCAGTCAAAGGAAAAAATCATGGAAACCGGAATTGTGAAGTGGTTCAACGATGCCAAGGGTTTTGGCTTCATCATGCCCGAAAATGGCGGCAAGGATTTGTTCGCGCATTTCTCGGAAATCGTCAGCGACGGCCATAAGGTGCTACTCGAAAACCAGCGTGTCAGCTACGTGACCGCGCAGGGCGCCAAGGGTCCTCACGCGACCCAGATCCGCGCGCTGTGATCAAGGGCCGCAAGGCCTTTTGATCCGTATTGGAGGTCACATGCTTCACAACAACATGGTCTACAAGGGATACCGGCTTACCGCGCGCGTCTCCCGCGCTGATGCGGCAGGCGCCAGCCAGCCCGCCTTTACCGCCACCGTCGCCGTGGAACTCGCGGGCGACCAGGACGGGCTCGGCGAACCTCACCTCGTGCCGCTGTTCGTCTCGGGCGGCGTGGTTTCCAGCCCCGGTATGGCGGTGGATGCCGCGATCCAGCATGGCCGCAGCGTGGTCGATGCGCAGGCCCGGCCTGTCTGATCCCGTTTGATTGAACCGGCCCGCGAGCGCGGGCCGTGAACCTGCCGCCTCAGGGCTTCAGGCCCAGCCGCCTCGCCAGCTTGTGCAGGTTGCTGGCATCCACGTCAAGCGCCCGCGCCGCCATGGCCCAGTTGCCCTGGTTGGCGTCCAGCGTCCGCCGGATGACCTGCCGCTGGCAGGCGTCCACCGCGTCGCGCAGCGACTGCGTGGGCCCGGCCGGCGCGCACGCATCCGCCGCTTCGCTTTCCACGGCAAGCGGCATGTCCCCGTCCGACAGGTCCAGCAGCTTGGCGCCCAGCGTCACGATTTCGTTGCGGCTGGCGCCGTGGCTGACCGCCTTGATCGCGGCGCGGCTGATGACGTGTTCAAGTTCGCGCACATTGCCGGGCCAGCGGTATCGGCGCAGCATGTCCTCGGCTTCGGGCGACAGCCGCAGGCTGCGAAGGCCGAGCCGCGCGCGGTTCAGTTCCAGATAGCGGCCGGCCAGCAGCAGCACGTCGTTGCCGCGGTCGCGCAATGGCGGGATCGGAATCGGATAGACCGACAGCCGGTGGTAGAGATCGGCGCGGAAATCGCCCGCGCGCACCAGGTCGCGCAGGCTGCGGTTGGTGGCCGCCACGATGCGCACATCCACCGTGCGCGGACGGTCGTCGCCCAGCCGCTGGATCTCGCCGTTCTGCAAGGTGCGCAGCAGCTTGGCCTGCACCAGCAGCGGCAGCTCGCCCACTTCGTCCAGGAACAACGTGCCGCCATTGGCGGCCTCGAAACGGCCCGGACGGTCGGCGACGGCGCCCGAAAACGCGCCTTTCGCGTGGCCGAACAGTTCGCTTTCGGCCAGGGACTCGGGCAGCGCGGCGCAGTTCACATGGATCAGCGGCCGGTCGCGGCGGCGTGACAGCGCGTGCACCCGGCGCGCGAACAGCTCCTTGCCGACGCCAGTCTCGCCCAGCAGCAGGATGGGCAGTTCGGAGTCGGCGACGACGGCGATCTCGTGCAGCAGCCGTCCGATGGATTCGCTCTGGCCCAGGATCTCGCTGCCGGCGGGCGCGGCGCTGTCCGCCGGCGCCTGCCCGCGCGCCACGCGCAGGGCGCGGATTTCAGCCTCCAGGCGGGTGGTGCGCAACGCGGCCTCCAGCAGCACGATGTAGTCGCGCAGGTCGGCCTGGGCGTCCATGTCGAAAGTGCCGACCTCCAGCGCGTCCAGTGTCAGCACGCCCCAGGTCTTGCCTTCGACGTGCAGGCTGGTGCCCATGCAGTCGTGCACCGGCAGCGGCTCGCCCGCCATGCCGTTGATGAGGCCATCGTACGGGTCGGGCAGGGTGCTGTCGTGATGGAAACAGGTGACGCCGCGGCGCGCAAGGATGGCCGCGAGCCGCGGGTGCTGCTGCACCGCGAAGCGGCGGCCCAGCGCGTCCTGCGTCAGGCCGTCCACCGCGATGGGGCGCAGGTGGTCTTCTTCAAGCTGCAGCAAGGCCACGGCGCCACAGCGGAAATGGGTGCGCAGGCTGGAGACCAGGCGCTGCAGGCGGATGGCAGGGGGCAGGTCCGCGACCAGGTCGGCAAGCAGGAGGTTTTGCATGGGTGGATTCTACCGTCGCGGGGTGAATTAAACCCTGGCTATGAATGGTGAAATTCACCCTTTAATTTGCAGGTGGTTGATAAATCGCAAGTTTTTCCTGGCACGGTTTTCGCATGGGTAGATGCACCGTCATGATCAATGGAGAGACGCGATGAGCATGGTTGAGCAATCCCTGGGGCAGTTGGCCCGCAGCATTCCGGGCGCCACGCAGGTGTTTCATGAATTCGAGCTGGACTTCTGCTGTGGCGGCAAAAAGAGCCTGGCCGAGGCGGCCGCCCAGCGTTCGCTGGATCCGGCCACGATCGAAGCGCGCCTGATGGCCCTGGCGCAAAACCCCTCGCAGGAGACGGACTGGAGCCAGGCCTCGCCGGCCGAACTGGTCGACCACATCCTGTCGCGCTATCACGAGGTCCATCGCCAGCAACTGCCCGAACTGATCCGCCTGGCGCTGAAGGTGGAGCAGGTCCACGCCGACAGCCCGGATTGCCCGGCCGGCCTGGCCGACCACCTGCGCACCATGCAGCAGGAACTGGAAAGCCATATGCAGAAAGAGGAACAGGTGCTGTTTCCGATGCTGGCGCGCGGCCATGGCGCCATGGCGACCATGCCGATCATGGTGATGCGCATGGAGCACGACGACCACGGCGTCGCGCTGGAACGCCTGCTGGCGCTGACCAACAACGTGACGCTGCCGCGCGCGGCCTGCAACACGTGGCGCGCGCTGTACCTGGGCATCCGGCAATTCAAGGAAGACCTGATGGCGCACATCCATCTGGAAAACAACATCCTCTTCGATAACGCAGCCGCGCGCGCGCAGGCCTAGCGGCCTGCCGGTCCTCGGGCGCCACGCCCTCAAGGGCGCGGCGTAGCCCGGCATGCGCTTGGGCGTCCACCGGGCGGTGCTTGCGCTCGGTGCTGGCGGGATGCCGGCCCAGGAAGTTGCCTGCCTTGCGGCCGCGGGCCGGACGCACGGGCCGGGGGCGTGAATCCGCCGCCCGCCGCCTGTACACTCGGAACACCTTACAGGGGAGAGGGGGTTTCGATGGCCGGAAGCAGTTTCTTTGCGTTGTTCGACGATATCGCCACCATCCTGGATGACGTTTCCGTCATGACCAAGGTGGCGGCCAAGAAAACCGCGGGCGTGCTGGGCGACGACCTGGCGCTCAATGCCCAGCAGGTCACCGGCGTGCCGGTCAAGCGCGAGCTGCCGGTGGTCTGGGCGGTGGCCAAGGGCTCCTTCATCAACAAGCTGATTCTCGTGCCGGCGGCGCTCCTGATCAGCGCATTCGCGCCCTGGGCCGTGACGCCGCTGCTGATGCTGGGCGGCGCGTTCCTCTGCTACGAAGGCGTCGAGAAGCTGGCGCACAAATTCCTGCCGCACGGCGAATCCCCCGAAGGCCACCACGCCGCGCTCGCCGGGGCCCTGCAGGACCAGTCGGTCGACATGGTGGCGTTCGAAAAAAAGAAGATCAAGGGCGCGGTGCGGACCGACTTCATCCTGTCGGCCGAAATCATCGTCATCAGCCTGGGCGCCGTGGCCGGCGCCGACTTCACCCGCCAGGTCGCGGTGCTGTCCATCATCGCCGTCGGCATGACGGTCGGGGTATATGGCCTGGTCGCGGGCATCGTCAAGCTGGACGACCTGGGCGTGCACCTGAGCCAGAAGACCTCGCGCGGGGTCGCCTGGCTGGGCGAGCGGATCGTGGCCGCGGCGCCGTATCTGATGAAGACCCTGTCCGTGGTGGGCACGGCCGCCATGTTCATGGTCGGGGGCGCCATCCTGACCCACGGCATCCCGCCGGTGCATGCGGTCATCGAACACGCCGCCGCCGCGGTCGGCGGGGGCGGCGTCGTGCATGCGCTGGTGTCCACCTTGCTCAATGCCCTGTTCGGCATCGTGGCGGGGGCCGTGGTGCTGGGCGTGGTGAACCTCGCCAAGCGCCTTTTCAAGAAGGGCTGACGCCGGGGCGCTACGGCTTCTGGGGGGCGCTGGCGGGCGAGCCCATGGCCTGGAACAGCGCCGCCGTTTCCGTCATGCGGTTGTTGGCGTACTCCAGTTCGCGCAGGCGGGCCGCCACGTAGTGCTGTTCGGCGGCGTATTCGGTGTAGGGCGCCAGGGCGCCCAGCCGCACGCGCTTGGCCGTGTTCCGGTAGGACTGCTCCGCGGCCAGGCGCGAGGCTTCGGCCGACGCCAGCGCCTGCCCGCCGGCTTCCAGGCGCGACAGGGTGTCTGCCACGTCGCGGAACGCCGTCAGCACGGTCTGCTTGTACTGCAGGACAGCCGCTTCGTACCGGTCCCTGGCCGCGTTGCGTTCGGCCAGCAGTGCGCCGCCATGGAAGATGGGCTGGGTCAGCGATGCCCCGATGGCCCAGATGGCGCCAGCCCCGGACAGCGCGTCCCCCCACGCAAAGCCGCCCTTGCCCATGGACGCCGACAGCGACAGGCTGGGAAAGAGCTGCGCGGTCGCCAGCCCCACGTCGGCCGCGGCGGCCTGCACCACGGCCTCGGCCACCTGGATGTCGGGCCGCGCGGCCAGCAGTTCCGAGGGCACCACCACCGGCACCGCGTCCGGCACGGCCAGCGCGTCGAAGGCGAGGTCCGGCGGCGCCTGGTCGGGGCTGCGCCCCAGCAGCACGGCCAGCGCGTGGCGCGTGGCATGCCACTGCGCGCGCAGTCCTGGCAGCGACGCCTCCAGCGTGGCGGCGTCCTGGTCCGCATCCAGCGCGTCGTTCTGCGAGGCCGACCCCAGCTCGTACCGGCGCTGCGTGTCGCGCGCCACCTGGCGCAGCAACACCACCTGCTTTTCCGTCAGCGCCACGCGCTCGGCCAAAGAGGCCGAGGTGATGGCGCCGGTGACGATATTGGCCGCCAGCGAACGCCGCGCGGCTTCCAGCTGGTAGGCCTGCTGCTCGACCTGCGCCGCCAGCGAGGTATTGGCAAAGCGCGCCGCGCCGAACAGGTCCAGGTCATACGTGGCCTGGATCTGGCCGGTAAAGACGTTGTAGAGCGCCGTGGGTTCGGGCAGTTCAGGCATCGTCACCGCGCGATTGCGCGTGGCGCTGGCGCCCGCGTCCACGGACGGCAGCAACGACGAATTGACCTGTCCGCGCAATTGTTCGCGTGCCCCGGCCAGATTGCGTTCGGCCGCGGCCAGGTCGGGACTGTTGGCCAGGCCTTCCTCGACCAGCGCATCGAGCGCGGCGGAACCATAGCGCTTCCACCATTGCGGCACGGGGTGCGCCCCGCGCTCGAAACGCTGCGCGACGCCCTGCGCGGCCGCGCCGGCGGGGGGCACGGCCTGCACGCCGTACTGCGCGGGCGGCGTCACCTCGGGCGGCTTGCTGTCCGGCGCGAAGGCGCACGCGCCCAGCATCAGCACCAGCGGCAGGACGGTGAATCGACGGCTTGCGCGGGTGAAATCCATGGTCATGATCAGGCTCCTCGCTGCGCCGTGTCGCCCGCGTTGGCGCCGGGGGGCACGCCTTCGGGTTCGTCGCGTTCGTCGTGCCGCACGCGGAACCACGCGGCGTACAGCGCGGGCAGGAAGAACAGCGTCAGCACCGTGGCGCTGGTGATGCCGCCCATCAGGGCGGTCGCCATGGG
Organism: Achromobacter sp. MFA1 R4; assembly: GCF_900156745.1. Classification (NCBI taxonomy): domain Bacteria; kingdom Pseudomonadati; phylum Pseudomonadota; class Betaproteobacteria; order Burkholderiales; family Alcaligenaceae; genus Achromobacter; species Achromobacter sp. MFA1 R4. The sequence continues at coordinate 3,362,215 of NZ_LT707065.1, forward strand.
GCCGAAGAAGTTGCTGCGCAGCAAGGGTATCAGCGCCAGCACCGCCGCGGCGGCCGTCAGCGTGATCGGCCGGAAGCGCCGGACGGTGGCGCCGACGATCGCGTCCACACGTTTGTGGCCCGCGCGGATGTCCTGTTCGATCTGATCCACCAGGATGACCGAATTGCGCATGATGATGCCGAACATGGCGATCACGCCCAGCATCGCGACAAAGCCGAAGGGCTTGCCGAACAGCAGCAGCGCCGCCACCACGCCGATCAGTCCCAGCGGCGCCGTCAGCACCACCATCAGGACGCGCGCGAAACTCTGCAGCTGCACCATCAGCAGCGTCAGCACCGCCACCACCATCAAGGGCATCTGCGCATTGATGGACGACTGGCCCTTGCCGCTTTCCTCCACCGGTCCGCCGACCTCGATGCGAAAGCCCACCGGCAGCTCGGCGCGCAGCGCGTCCAGCTTTTTGTCGATGGCGTGCGTGACGTCGATGCCTTGCGCGCCGGCGGTCACGTCGGCCTGCACGGTGATCGTGGGCTGGCGGTCGCGTTCCCAGATGACGCCGTATTCAAGCCCGTAGCGCACCTGCCCCAGGCTGCCCAGCGGCACCGGGCCATTGGCGGTGGGCATGGCCAGCGTGGCGAGGCGGGCCGGGTCGATCCGCTCTTCGCGCGGGGCGCGCAGGCTGACGTTGATCAACTTGTCGCGTTCGCGGTATTGCGTCACGGTGTAGCCCGACAGCGTCATCGCCAGGAAGTCGGCGATGTCGGCCGAGCTGATGCCCAGTTCGCGCGCTTTCTGCTGGTCGACCTCGAAGCGCACCGAGCGCTCGGATGGCTCGTCCCAGTCGAACTGCACGTTGGCCGAGCGCGGGTCGGCGCGCACCTGGGCCGCCACCTTCTCGGCCACCGCGCGCACCTCGGGAATCTTGTCGCCGCTGACCCGGAACTGCACCTGATAGCCGACCGGCGGTCCGTTTTCCAGCCGCGACAGGCGGCTGCGGAAGGCGGAGAAGTCGCTGCGCAGCATCGGCTCCAGCCACTGCGCGAGCTTTTCGCGATCTTCCACCGAGTGCGTGGTGATGACGAGCTGGGCGAAGTTGGGCGTGGCCAGTTGCTGGTCCAGCGGCAGGTAGAAGCGCGGCGCGCCGGTGCCGACGAAGCTCACCGAATGCGCAATCTCGGGCCGGCCTTCCAGGGCCTTTTCCAGGCGCTCGACCTGCCGCAATGTCGCGGCGAACGACGCGCCTTCCTGCAGGCGCACGTCCACCAGCAGCTCGCTGCGGTCTGAGCTGGGAAAGAACTGCTGCGGAACGACGCGGAACCCGGCCATCGCCACGGCGAACACGAGCACGGTGCCGGTCAGCACGAGATAGCGCCGGTCTACGCACCACGCGACCCAGCCGCGCAGGCGCTGGTAGAACCGGGTGTCGTAGATGTCGTGCTCGTGGTCGTGGGGCAGGTGCGCCTCGCGCTTGCGCTCGGGCAGCTGGCGATAGCCCAGCAGCGGGATCAGCACCACCGCGGCGAACCACGACGTGATCAGCGCGATGGCGGACACCTGGAAGATCGAGCGCGTGTATTCGCCCGTGCTGGACTTGGCCAACGCAATGGGCAGGAAGCCGGCCACCGTGACGAGGGTGCCGGTCAGCATGGGAAAGGCGGTGCTGGTGTAGGCATAGGCCGCGGCGCGCGTGCGGTTCCAGCCCTGCTCCAGCTTCACCGCCATCATCTCGACGGCGATGATGGCGTCGTCGACCAGCAGGCCCAGCGCCAGCACCAGCGTGCCCAGCGACACCTTGTGCAAACCGATGCCGAACATCTCCATGAAGAGCGCCGTGATGGCCAGCACCACCGGGATGGAAATCACCACCACCATGCCGGTGCGCAGCCCCAGCGACACCAGGCTCACCGCCAGCACGATGGCCACGGCTTCCGCCACGGAGCGCAGGAATTCATCGACCGAATGCGACACGGCCGTGGGCATGCTGGAGACTTCGTCCAGCGTCAGGCCCGCGGGCAACTGGGCCTGCAGTTCCTTGAACTTCACGTCCAGCGACTTGCCCAGGCGCACCACGTCCTGGCCGGGCTGCATGGTGATGCCGATGCCCAGCACGGTCTTGCCGCCAAAGCGCATCTGCTGCGTCGGCGGATCGTCGTAGCCGCGGCGGATCGTGGCGATGTCGCCCAGCCGGATGGACTTGTCGTTGACGCGGATCAGCGTGTCCGCCAGCGCGCGGCTGTTGGCGAACTGGCCGGTGGGCCGCACGAAGATGCGGTCGTCCGCCGTGGTCAGCGTGCCCGCGCCCTGCACGGCGTTCTGGCTGTTGATCGCCTGCGCGATCTGCTGGGGCGACACGCCCAGCCGGGTGAGCTGGGTGTTGGTGATTTCGATGTAGATGTGCTCGGGCTGGTCGCCGAAGTAATCCACCTTGGCCACGCCCGGCACGCGCAGCAGCACCGTGCGCAGCTTGTCAGCGTAGTCGCGCAACTGCGCCGGGGAGAACCCGTCGCCCTGCAGGGTGTAGATGTTGGTGTAGACGTCGCCGAACTCGTCATTGAAGAACGGGCCCTGCACGCCCTGGGGCAGCGTGGCCCGGATGTCGCCCACCTTTTTGCGCACCTGGTACCACTGCTCGGCCACGGTGCTGGCGGGCGCCGAGTCCTTCATCGTGTAGAAGATCAGGGATTCGCCGGGCCGCGAGTAGCTGCGCAGGAAGTCCGTGTTGGCGGTCTCCTGGAGTTTCCTGCCGATGCGGTCGGTGACCTGTTCCTGCACCTGTTGCGCGGTGGCGCCGGACCAGAGGGTCTGGATGACCATGACGCGGAAGGTGAAGGGCGGATCCTCGGACTGGGCCAGCCGCGAATACGACAGCACGCCGAACAGCGTGACGAGCGTGATGATGAAGATCACCAGCGGCTGGTGCCGCAAGGCCCAGGCCGACAGGTTGAAGCTGCCTTCCTCGTGACGGTGGGCGTCTTGCCCCGCGTGTTGCCCCGCGTCTTGCCCCGCGTCTTGACCGGCGTCCTGGCCGGGGGCGCTCATGATGCGAAATCCTCGGGATGCAGCGGCGGCACCGCGCGCACCTTTTCGCCGGCCGACACGGTGTGCACGCCTTGCCACACCACGCGCTCGCCTGCCTGCAAGCCCGCCGACAGGGTTACGGTGCGCGCGTCGTAGCGCAGCACCTGCACCCGCCGCAGCTCCAGCGTGTCGGCTTCGGGCTTGACGATCCAGATCGCCGGCTCGTGCCCGTCATGGAACAGGGCCGTGGCCGGCACGGTGTAGGTGGCCTGGCCGTTGGCCGAGCGGTTGTCGAAACTGATGTTGGCGGTCATGCCCAGGCGCACCTCGGGCGTGGGCGATTCCAGCGTGAGCTTGGCGCGGTAGGTGCGGCTTTGCGGGTCGGCCGCCGGCGCGATCTCGCGCAGCACGGCCGTGAACGTCTGGCCGGGCAGCGGCCCCAGCGTGACGGCGGCGCGCTGGCCGATGGCCAGGCTGGCCAGCAGGTTTTCGGGCACGTCGCACAACGCGTCGATGTCGCCCGACCACGCAAGCTGATAGACGGGCGTGCCGGCCGCCACGTTCTGCCCGGTGTCGGCCTCTTCGGCGGTGATGACGCCGGCGTGGTCGGTCTGGAGCGTCGTGTACTTGAGCTGGTCCGCCGCCAGCGCCGCTTCCTGCGCGGCCTGGTCCCGCTGCGCGAGCGCCGAGGCATAGGCGTTGCGGGTCTGCTCAAGCTGGGTGGCGGCGATCAGGTTCTCGCGCGCCTGGGCCCGGTCGCGGTCCAGTTGCTGGCGGGCGTAGTCAAGCTGGTGCTGCGCGGCGGACAGCGCCGCGCGCGCGGCCGCGGCATTCTTGGCGGCGTCCGCCGGATCCAGCCGGGCCACCACCTGTCCGGGCTTGACCGTGTCGCCCAGCCGGACCTGCCGCTCGATGATCTTGCCGCCCACGCGGAACGACAGCGGCGTGCTGTAGCGGGCCTGGACTTCGCCGGGCAGCGTCCACGCGGGCAGGGCCGCGTCGGCCTGCGCCGGCATGGCGACTACCGGGCGCGGCGCGGGGGCGGATGCCTGTTCGCGGCCGCATCCGCTCACGGCGGCCGCCAGCGCCACCAGCGCGGACAGGGCCATTAGCCGTGTCCGCCGGCGGGACGGGGCGGGGGAAAGGGGCGGCGCTGCATCAGCAACGGCGTCGCGCGCAATGGAGCGCGCGCACGGGCCAGGACAATTCACAAAACACCTCGCGGCGCGGAACGGCGTAAAAGGGGGGTGAAAAAGGGACGAGCCGGACTCGATACGGACTGGATTCTAATACAGTCATGTATCTGGATTCAATGTTGAATTTGAAATGTGCGCCGATGCTAAACTCGCGCCATGTCAAAAGTCCGCCTAACTCGAGAGCAGAGCCGTGACCAGACGCGTCAGCGTCTGCTCGACGCCGCGCAATCGATTTTTCTATCCAAGGGCTTTGTGGCCGCCAGCGTCGAAGACATCGCCGAGCAGGCCGGCTACTCGCGTGGCGCGTTCTATTCGAATTTCGGCAGCAAGTCCGAGCTCTTCCTGCAACTGCTGCGGCGCGACCACGAAAGCGTCATGGCCGACTTGCGCGCCATCTTCGCGGACGGCGAATCGCGGTCGCAGATGGAAGCGCGCGTTCTGCAGTACTACAGCACGCATTTCCGCGAGAACGACTGCTTTTTGCTCTGGATGGAAGGCAAGCTGCAGGCGGCCCGCGATCCGGAATTCCGCGTCGGCTTCACGGCCTGTCTGCGGGAGCTGCGCGAAGCCACCACCGAATGCGTCAAGCAGTTTGCGGCGCACGTGGGCACCCCGCTTCCGCTGCCGGCGGAGCAGCTTGCGCTGGGGCTGCTGGCGCTGTCGGACGGCATGCAGTTCAGCTATGCCTTTGATCCGCAGGGCGTCACGCCCGAGATGACGGAGGCCGTGCTGGCCGGGTTCTTCCGCCGCGTGGTCTTCGGCGAGGCCACACCGGATTGAGGCCGCGCGGCCGCGAGTTGTCAGACAGGTTTGTCCCGTGATAGTAATAGCCACGGCGTGCGGCCGGACTGAGGGGGCTCGCGCCGCAGGATCTCACCCTCGGGCGTAAGGAGCAGCCGCATGACTTCGGAAACCCGGACACCCAGCATCAATCGGCCCGTTTTTTTTCCGGCGGCCATCGTCACCCTGCTGCTCGTGGGCTTTGCCATCCTGGCGCCCGACTCCGCGCAGACGCTGTTTGACTCCGTTCAACGCTGGATTCTCGGCAACGTCAGCTGGTTCTACATCCTGGTGGTGGCCATCATCCTGTTGTCGGTGGTGTTCCTGGCGGTGAGCCGGTACGGCGACATCAAGCTGGGGCCCGACCACAGCGAACCCGACTATCGCAACTTCACCTGGTTCGCCATGTTGTTTTCCGCCGGCATGGGCATCGGGCTGATGTTCTTCGGCGTGGCCGAACCCTTGATGCATTTCCTGTCTCCGCCCTTCGGCGAAGGCGGAACCGTCATCGCCGCGCGCGAGGCCATGAAGATCACGTTCTTCCATTGGGGGCTGCATGCGTGGTCGATCTACGCCATCGTGGCGTTGATCCTGGCGTTCTTCAGCTATCGGCACGGCCTGCCCCTGACGCTGCGCTCGGCGCTGTACCCCTTGATCGGCAACCGCATCCACGGGCCGATCGGTCACGCCGTTGACATCTTTGCCATCCTGGGCACGGTGCTCGGCGTGGCGACCTCGCTGGGCCTGGGGGTTGCCCAGATCAACAGCGGGCTGAACCATCTGTTCGGCGTCCCGGTCGGCGTGACTTCGCAAATCATCCTGATCGTCATCACGTGCGGCCTGGCGACGGTGTCAGTGGCAAGCGGCCTGGACAAGGGAATCCGCATCCTGTCCGAGACCAATCTGGCATTGGCCGTGGTGCTGCTGCTGTTCGTGCTGATCGTGGGACCGACGGTGTTTCTGCTCCAGACCTTTGTGCAGAACACGGGCACCTATCTGTCCGATATCGTCAACAAGACCTTCAACCTCTATGCCTATGAACCGACCGACTGGATCGGTGGCTGGACGCTGTTCTACTGGGGCTGGTGGATCGCCTGGTCTCCCTTCGTGGGCCTGTTCATCGCGCGCATTTCCCGCGGTCGCACCATCCGCGAATTCGTCACCGGCGTCCTGCTGGTGCCCGCGGGCTTCACCCTGTTCTGGATGACGGTGTTCGGCGACACGGCCATCCACATGATTTTCGTCGACGGGGTGCAGGGTCTTGCGGAGGTGGTGGAGGCCGATTCCTCGCTGGCGCTGTTCGCCTTTTTCGAGCATCTGCCCTTGAGCGGCGTGCTTTCGCTGGTGGCCATCGCGATGGTCGCCGTGTTCTTCGTCACTTCGGCGGACTCGGGGGCGCTGGTGGTGGACTTGCTGGCTTCCGGCGGGCAGGACCGCACGCCTGTCTGGCAGCGCATTTTCTGGTCGCTGCTGATGGGCGCGGTCGCCATCGCCCTGCTGCTGGCCGACGGCCTGACCGCGCTGCAGACCGCCACCATCGCCAGCGCGCTGCCGTTCTCGATCATCCTGCTGCTGTCGCTGTGGGGCCTGTTCAAGGCGCTCAAGCTCGATGCCACCAAGCGCGGCATCCGCTACCAGTCACTGACGCTGTCGCGGCCGGCGCGCGGCGGGCAGTCCTGGGAGCGGCGCCTGCGCAACATGGTGATGATGCCGCGCCGCGCCCATGTGCAGCGCTTCATTTCCGACGTGGTGCGGCCGGCCTTCGAAGACGTGGCCGACGAATTGCGCAAGCAGGGCTATGCGGTGCAGGTGCGGGAAGACCAGGACGAGGGCGGGGCGATCCTGGAGGTTTCCCATGGCGAGCACCTGGATTTCTCCTACGCCGTGCAGCCCCAGGCCTTCGTGCGGCCCAGCCTCACGCCCGACGAGGCCGCCGACGAAGAAGAGCGCAAGTACTTCCGCGCGGAAGTCCACCTGCGCGAGGGCGGCCAGGACTACGACATCATGGGCTGGAGCCGGGACGCCGTGATCGGCGACATCCTGGACCAGTACGAACGCCACCGGCATTACCTGCACATGGTGCGGGGCTGATCCGCCCGGCCTCGCTTCCCCGCCTACCCCGACCCTGCCACGCCGACCGCGTGGCTTTTTTTCGCCCATAGCCCGGCCCTATCCGCGCCATTGCTTCATCCGCTTTGACGAAAATCCCCGAATCGTGGATTATCCAAGCAAATTCTTGTTTAAATAAAGTGAGCGTACACATGAAGGCGAAAGCAGGGGCATGGGCGGCGGGCGCCCTGGCGTTGGCGGCGGCATTGGCCGGCGGGGCGCTTTACTGGAAGTCCAGCGGCGCGGCGCCGGGGGGCGGGTGGACGATGGCGCCGGCCAAGGTGGCCGTGGCCACGGCGGTGCAGGCGGATTTCCCGGTGGTGTTGAGCGGCATCGGCTCGCTGGAGGCGACGCGCCAGGTGCTGGTGGCGGCCGAAGTCGACGGGCGCGTGGCCCAGATACTGTTCACGCCGGGCGAAGCGGTCAAGGCAGGGCAGTTGCTGGTCCAATTGAACGACGCGCCCGAGCAGGGCGAACTGGCGCGGCTGCAGGCGCAGGCGCGCAACGCGCGGGCCTTGCTGGATCGCACGCGCCGGTTGGCGCCGCTGCAGGCCGCCACGCGCGAGCAGCTCGACCAGGCGCAGGCCGACTACGAGCAGGCCGCCGCCGACGTGCGGCGCGTGCAGGCGCTGATCGACCAGAAGCGCATCAAGGCGCCGTTCGACGGCGTGCTGGGCGTGCGCCGCGTGAACCTGGGGCAGTTTGCGCGCGCCGGCGACCCGCTGGTGTCGCTGACCGACGGCGCCTCCATGTACGCCAACCTTACGCTGCCCGAACAGGCGCTGGGCGCGCTGCGCGTCGGCCAGCCCGTGACGGTGACGGTGGACGCGCACGCCGGGCGCGAGTTCCCGGGCAAGGTCACGACCGTGGAGCCCCAGGTAGACCCGGGCACGCGCACCGTCCGCGTTCAGGCCCAACTGGCCAATCCCGACGGCGCGCTGTCGGCCGGGATGTACGCGCATGGCCGGATCAGCCTGCCCGACCGGCCCGGCGTCATCACCGTGCCCGAGACGGCCGTGAGCTACAGCGCCTACGGCGATTCCGTCTATGTCGTGACGCCGCCCGAAGCCGGCGCGGCCCCGACCCCGGCCCCGACCCCGACCGTCAGGCAGACCTACGTGAAAACGGGCGAGCGCCTGCGCGGCCGCGTGGTGGTGACCGAGGGGCTGAGCGCGGGCGACCGTGTCGTGACCTCTGGACAACTGCGGCTGCACAACGGCGCCGCCGTCGAGATCCTGCCCGGCGACACCGTGGCGCTGGATGCGCCCCGCCAGGCCGTGGCGCAGGCGCGGTAAGGCCCGGAGGCAGACATGAAGTTCACCGATCTGTTCGTGCGCCGCCCCGTGCTGGCGCTGGTAGTCAGCACGCTGATCCTGCTGCTGGGCATCAAGGCCTTGAGCGGGCTGCCGGTCAGGCAGTATCCCCTGACCGAAAGCACCACCATCACCATCACCACCCAGTATCCGGGCGCCTCGCCCGATCTGATGCAGGGCTTCGTCACACAGCCCATTGCGCAGTCCGTGGCCACGGTCGAAGGCATCGATTACCTGTCCTCGTCGTCCACCCAGGGCCGCAGCGTGATCACCGTGCGGATGAAGCTGAACGCCGATTCCAACAAGGCCATGACCGAGGTGATGGCCAAGGTCAACGAAGTCAAGTACCGGCTGCCGCAGGATGTCTACGACCCCGTCCTGGTCAAGTCCGCTGGCGAGGCGACCGCCGTCGCCTACGTGGGCTTTTCCAGCACCGACCTGTCGCTGGCCGCGCTGACCGATTACCTGTCGCGCGTGGTGCAGCCGCAGTTGTCGTCCATCGACGGCGTGGCCAGCGTCGAGCTGTACGGCGGCCAGAAGCTGGCAATGCGCGTATGGCTGGACCCCAACCGCATGGCGGCGCGCGGCATCTCCGCCGGGGAACTGGCCGAGGCGCTGCGCGAGAACAACGTGCAGGCGGCGCCGGGCCAGGCCAAGGGCCTGTACGTGGTGTCCAACATCCAGGTCAACACCGACCTGGTCAGTGTGGCCGAATTCCGCGACATGGTGGTCAAGCGCGAAGGCGACGCCATCGTCCGGCTGGGCGACGTGGCCACCGTGGAACTGGGCGCCGCCTCCACCGATTCCAGCGGTCTCATGGACGGCGAGCCCGCCGTGTATTTCGGCCTGAACGCCACGCCGGTCGGCAATCCGCTGGTCATCGTGAAGCGCCTGAACGAACTGCTGCCCAATATCAAGCAAAACCTGCCGCCGGGCACCAGCGTGCAGGTGCCGTTCGAGCTGGCGCGCTTCATCAGCGCGTCCATCGACGGGGTGACGCAAACGCTGCTCGAAGCCATCGTCATCGTGGTGGCGGTGATCTTCCTGTGCCTGGGATCCTTGCGCGCCGTGCTGATCCCGGTGGTGACCATCCCGCTGTCCATGCTGGGCGGCGCGGCCATCATGGCGCTCTTTGGCTTCAGCGTGAACCTGCTGACCCTGCTTGCCATGGTGCTGGCGATCGGGCTGGTGGTGGATGACGCCATCGTCGTGGTCGAGAACGTGCACCGCCACATCGAGGAGGGCAAGTCGCCCGTGCGCGCCGCGCTCATCGGCGCCCGCGAAGTGGCGGGCCCGGTGATCGCCATGACCATCACGCTCGCGGCGGTCTACGCCCCGATCGGGCTGATGGGCGGGCTGACCGGCTCGCTCTTCAAGGAGTTCGCGTTCACGCTGGCGGGGGCGGTGGTCGTGTCCGGCGTGATCGCGCTGACGCTGTCGCCGGTGATGAGCTCGTTCCTCCTGAACGGCCGGGTCGCCGACGGTTGGATGGCCCGCAAGGCGGAACACTTCTTCGGACGCCTGGGTGACGCCTACGGGCGCGTGCTGGACGTGTCGCTGCATCATCGCTGGGTCACCGGCGTGCTGGCGGTGGCGGTGCTGGCCAGCCTGCCATTCCTGTACAACGCCGCGCAGCAGGAACTGGCGCCGGTCGAGGACCAGTCCACGGTCCTTACCGCCATCAAGTCGCCGCAGCAGGCCAACATCGACTATGTCGAAAAATTCGGCAGGAAGTGGGACGACGTCATGAAGACGCTGCCCGAGCAAAAGGGGCGCTGGCTGATCAACGGCTCCGACGGCGTCTCCAACAGCATCGGCGGCGTGGACTTCGTGGACTGGCAGGACCGCACGCGCTCGGCCGACGAGATCCAGGCCGACATGCAATCCATGGCGAACCAGATCGAGGGCAGCAACATCTTCGCCTTCCAGTTGCCGTCGCTGCCGGGGTCCACCGGCGGGCTGCCGGTGCAGATGGTGCTGATGAGCGCCTCCGACTACGCCGTGGTCTACGAGGCCATGGAAGGCCTGAAGCGGGCCGCGCGCGAAAGCGGCCTGTTCATGGTGGTGGACAGCGACCTGGACTACAACAACCCCGTCGTGCAGTTGAAAGTGGACCGCGCCAAGGCCAACAGCCTGGGCGTCACCATGAAGGCCATCGGCGACACGCTGGCGGTGCTGGTGGGCGAGAACTACGTCAACCGCTTCGGCATGGACGGACGTTCCTATGACGTCATTCCGCAAAGTTCCCCCGAGCAGCGCATCTCGCCGCAGGCGCTGGCGCAGTACCACGTCAAGAGCGCCACGGGCGCGCAGGTGCCGCTGTCCAACCTGGTGTCGGTCTCGATGGGCGTGGAGCCCAACAAGCTCACGCAGTTCAACCAGTTGAACGCCGCGACGTTCCAGGCCATACCCATGCCGGGCGTCACCATGGGCGACGCCGTGCAGTTCCTGACGCAGCAGGCCCAGGCGCTGCCCGCGGGCTTCAGCTATGACTGGCAGTCCGATGCGCGCCAGTTCTCGCAGGAAGGCTCGGCCCTGATGATCACCTTCATCTTCGCCATCATCGTCATCTACCTGGTGCTGGCCGCCCAGTACGAGAGCCTGCGCGATCCGTTCATCATCCTGGTGAGCGTGCCCATGTCCATCTGCGGCGCGTTGATTCCCCTGGCGCTGGGCATGGCCACGGTGAACATCTACACGCAGATCGGCCTGGTGACGCTGATCGGGCTGATCAGCAAGCACGGGATCCTGATGGTGGAATTCGCCAATGAAATGCAGGTCAGCCATGGCCTGGACCGGCGCGCGGCGATGGAGCAGGCCGCACGCATCCGCCTGCGGCCCATCCTGATGACCACGGCCGCCATGGTCATGGGCCTGATCCCCTTGCTGTTCGCCACCGGCGCGGGCGCGAACAGCCGCTACAGCCTGGGCCTGGTCATCGTGGTGGGCCTGCTGGTGGGCACGCTCTTCACGCTGTTCGTGCTGCCCACCGTCTACACCGTTTTCGCCCGCGACCACCGGGCGGCCCACGACACGCCGCGCGCCCGCGAACTGGCGCAGGCCGACGCCGAGGACGGGCGCGCCACGGGCGCGGCCGCCTGGCACTGAGGAATCGATCATGGACACGCTTCATCTCTCCCCCCGGCTGCGCCGCGGCGCCATCGTGCTGCTGGCGGCCCTGGCCGCCGCCGGCTGCGCGGTCGGCCCCGATTACCGGCCGCCGCACCCGGCGCCCGTCGTTCTGGCCAGTCCGGAGCAGGCGCTGTTTCCCACCGACCAGCTCCAGCGCGACTGGTGGAAGCAATTGCAGGATCCGCAACTCGACCGCCTGATCGACCTGGCGCTGGCGCGCAACCACGACATCCGCATCGCGCAGGCGCGCCTTGCCGAATCGCGCGCGGCCCTGGACGAAAAGGAACTGGACAAGCTGCCCGTCGTGACGCTGGGCGGCGGCTACGAACGCAGCCTGTCGCAGGCCAACCCTGGCGCGGCCGGCGAGCGCAATCTGGCCGAGAGCTACCGCGCGGGCTTCGATGCTGCCTGGGAGCTGGACCTCTTTGGCAGGCTGCGCCGCGCCGCCGAGGGCGCCGCCGCCCGCAGCGAGGCGCAGGCCGCCGATCTGGCGCAGGCCCGCATCGTCGTCGCGGCCGAAGTGGCGCGCAACTACTTCGAGCTGCGCGGCGCCGAGCAGCGGCTGGCGGTGGCGCGCGCCAACCTGGTCAGCCAGCAGGACAGCCTGCGCGTGACCCAGGCCCTGGTGTCGGCCGGCCGCGGCGACGAGGGCGATCTGGCCAGCGCGCGGGCCGAACTGGAAACCGTGCAGGCCAGCGTGCCGGTGCAGGAGACGGCGCGGCGGCTGGCGCGCTACCGGATCGCGGTACTGGTGGGCCTGCGCCCCGTCGAACTGGGAGCGCTGGAAGCGGCCGGGCCGCTTGCGCCCCTGACGGCGCGGCTTCCCATCGGCGACGTGGGCACCTTGCTGTCGCGGCGCCCGGACGTGCTGGCCGCCGAACGCAATCTGGCCGCCGCGAACGCCGACGTGGGCGTCGCGACGGCCGACCTCTACCCGCGCATCGACCTGGGCGGCTTCCTGGGCTTTGTCGCGCTGCGCGGGGCGGACTTCGGTTCGGCGGCCAGCCGCGGATTCAGCGTGGCGGCCAGCGCCAACTGGCCAGCCTTCCATCTGCCGACGGCCTTCGCCCGCAAGCGCGGGGCCGAGGCGCGTCTGGACGGCGAGGCGGCGCGCTACGAACAGACGGTGCTGCGGGCGGTGCAGGAAGTGGAATCCGCGCTGGCGGAGTTCGGCCAGACGCAGCAGCGCCTGGGCAGCCTGGCGCAGGCCGCCGCGCACAGCGGGCGGGCCGCCGAACTGGCGCGGCTGCGCTACCGCGAGGGCAGCGCCCCGTATTTGACCGTCCTGGACGCGCAGCGTACGCTTTTGCGCGCCCAGGACGCCGTGGCCGTCGCCGAGACCGAGTCCTATACGCGCCTGGTCGCGCTGGTCAAGGCGCTGGGCGGCGGCTGGCAGGCGCCGCAGCCGGCGTCGGCGGTATCGGCGCCATCGCCGGCATCGGGGACGGGGGCCGGCCCCGGCTGACCCAGGTCCGCCGTCCGTGGCACCATAGGCACTTCTTCCGGAGCATCGAACCCCCTCATGTCTGACAGCCTGTCCCACCCGGCCGCCGCGATGCCGCACCAGCCCGCGGACCGCGTGCTCATGACCCTGAAGACGCGCGGGCCGCAATCCATCGCGGTCATCGCGCGGGCGATGGACGTGACGGCCGAGGCGGTGCGCCAGCAGATGACGCGGCTGCACGCGGACGGGCTGGTCGACGCCGAAAGCCGCAGCGCGGGCCGCGGCCGGCCCACCCAGATCTGGTTCCTGACCGAGGCCGGCCACGGCCGCTTCCCGGACACCCATGCCGAAATGACGGTGCAGATGATCGCCGCCGTGCGCCAGGTGTTCGGCGAGGAAGGCATCGACAAGCTCGTGCAGGTGCGCGAAAGCGCCATGTTCAGCAGCTACCGCCAGGCGATGCAGGACGCGCCCGGCCTGAAGGCGCGGCTCGAGCGCCTGGTCGGCGTGCGGTGCGCGGAAGGCTACATGGCCGAACTGCGCCAGGACGGCGCCGATTTCATCTTCATCGAAAACCATTGCCCCATCTGTTCGGCCGCCAAGGCCTGTATGGGCTTTTGCCGCAGCGAGCTGGAGCTGTTTCGCAAGGTGCTGGGCGAGGGCGTGCGGGTCGAGCGCGAAGAGCACATCCTGGCGGGGGCGCGGCGCTGCGCCTACCGCGTCAGCGAACGGCCATGACCCTCAAGCAGCTCGAAGCCTTCTACTGGGCCGCCACCTGCGCCAGTTTTGCCGTGGCTGCTGAACGGCTGCATCTGTCGGTGTCCTCGCTCTCCAAACGGCTCACCGAACTGGAAGACGCGCTGGGCCAGCCGCTGTTCGACCGCAGCGGCCACAAGGCCGTACTCACCGACGCGGGCCAGCGGCTGGTGCCGCAGGCCCGCAGCCTGCTGGCCGCCGCCGACCAGCTCCGCGCCTCCATGGCCGAGACGCCGGGCCTGCGCGGCCGGTGCCGTTTCGGCGTGGGCGAACTGACCGCGCTGACCTGGCTGCCGCGCCTCATCGGCGCCGTGCGCGCCGCCTATCCGGAGCTGGTGCTGGAACCCTATGTCGACATCGGGCAGGTGCTGGAGCAGCGCGTGGCGGACGGCGAACTGGACTTCGCCGTGATCGCCGGGCGCTCGTCCCGGGCGGGCATCGCTTCGTCGCCCATCGGCGAGGCGCGCTTTTCCTGGGCGGCGGCGCCCTCGGTGCTGCAACCCGGCGACACCCGCATGACGATGGCCTTGCTGGCCCGGCTGCCGCTCGTGACCTTGCCGGAAGGCGCGGGCACCACGCGCATCATCGACGACTGGCTGGGCGGACGAGAAGCCGCGGGCGAGCGCCTCTGCTGCAACAACTGGGGCGCCATCGTCGGCCTGCTGATCGAAGGGACCGGCGTGGGGCTGCTGCCCAGCCATTGGGCCGACACGCTGCAGGCCGAAGGCAGCCTGCGCGTCCTGCACGGCGAGCCCGAGCTGGCCGCCTTGCCCTACGCGTTCCAATACCGGCGCGACGACGCCCGGCCGCTGGTCGCCATGCTGCGCGGCACGGTCGCCGCCTCCGCCGATTTTTCGGCCCCCTGCCGGATCCCCTGAATCCGGGCGTCCGCAAGGCGGCCGCCACGGGCGTATAGTGGGCGGCGCGCCCACGCCGGTCTATACAATCGCCGCGCGCCTGGCGCAGAATCCAACAACAACGTGCGCAGCGGGGGATGGACCCGGCGACGCGGCACGACCCCGGGGTCTGTCCTTCCCGCCAGGCGGTGCGCCGGCGCACGAAGCGGCAGCCCTGTCGGAACCGATGGAGATCATTCATGCGTAAACTCTGCCTCGCCATGGCCATGGCGGGAATGCTGGCCACCGGATTGGCGCAGGCCCAGTCCACCTTGCGTATCGGGCTGCAGGACGACCCGGACGTGCTGGATCCGGCCCGCGCCCGCACGTTTGTCGGCCGCATCGTGTTCGCGTCGCTGTGCGACAAGCTGGTCGACATCACCCCCGACCTGAAGTTCGTGCCCCAGCTCGCGCAGTCCTGGACCGTCGGCCCGGACAAAAAGACGCTGACCTTCAAGCTGCGCACGGATGCCGTCTTCCATGACGGCACGCCCGTCAACGCCGCCGCCGTCAAGGCCAACCTGGACCGTGCCCGCACGCTGCCGGACAGCAACCGCAAGAGCGAGCTGGCCACCGTCGCCAGCGTGGACGCGCCGGATGACCAGACCGTGGTGCTGAACCTGTCGGAGCCGGACGCTTCCCTGCTGTCCCAACTGTCCGACCGCGCCGGCATGATGATTTCGCCCGACAGCTTCGACAAGGATCCCGGCGGCAAGCCCGTGTGCTCGGGTCCGTACCAGTTCAAGGAGCGCGTGCAGAACGACCGCATCGTGCTCGAGAAATTCCCCAAGTACTGGGACGCGGCCAATTACCACTTTGACCGCCTCGTCTACACGCCGATTCCGGACAACACCGTGCGCCTGAACAACCTGCGCGCGGGCGACCTGGACATCATCGAGCGCGTGGCGCCCAGCGACACCAAGGCCGTCAAGGACGATCCCAGCCTGCGTCTGGCGCCGGTGACCGGCCTGGGCTTCCAGTCCATCTCGGTGAACATCGCCAACGGCGCGCGCGCCGACCATCCGCTCGCCAAGGACAAGCGCGTCCGCCAGGCGCTGGATCTGGCCATCGACCGCGACGTGCTGAACCAGGTGATCGGCGAAGGCATGTTCCAGCCGGCGTACCAGCCGTTTCCGCCGGCCAGCTTCGCCTACAACAAGTCGTTCGACCGCGCGGGCCGCGATCCCAAAAAGGCGCAGGCCCTGCTGAAGGAAGCCGGCTACGACCGCGTCAAGGTCGAGATCACCTTCGGCAACAACACCACGATGCAGCAGGTCTTTGAACTGGTGCAGGCCATGGGCGCCGAAGCGGGCTTCGACATCACCCTGCGTCCCGTCGAATTCGCCTCGCTGCAATCCTCGCTGGCGCGCGGCGACTTCCAGGTCGGCCAGAACGGCTGGTCCGGCCGCGTCGATCCCAGCGGCAATATCCACCAATACCTGAGCTGCAAGGGCAACCTGAACGACGGCAAGTTCTGCGACGCCGGCATCGACAAGCTGCTCAACGACGCCCGCGCCGAGGCCGACACCGCCAAGCGCCGCGCCATGTACGACCAGGTGCTGACCGCGATGCAGGACCAGCGTCCCATCATCTATCTGTTCTACCTGCCCTGGACGTTCGGCGTGCAGAGCAAGGTGGAAGGGTTTGTGCCCTATCCCGACGGCCTGATCCGCCTCAAGGGCGTATCCAGGAAGTAAAGCCCCAGGCCCGCAGATGCGGGCCTCTTCACGCGCGGCGCACATTGCAGGTGTCTGACACCCACCCGCCCACAACAGGACCCACCATGTTTACGACTCGCCCGGAAATCCTCGGCACCTTCGGTGTCGTGACGTCCACCCATTGGCTGGCCAGCTCGGCCGGCATGTCGCTGCTGGAGCGCGGCGGCAATGCGTTCGATGCCTGCGTCGCCTCGGCGTTCGTGCTGCAGGTCGTCGAACCCCACCTCGTGGGGCCGGCCGGCGAAGTGCCGGCCGTCTTCTATTCCGCGCGCACCCGCAAGGTCGAGGTGCTGTGCGGGCAGGGCACGACGCCCGCCGCCGCCACGCTCGAGCGCTACCGCGCCGAAGGCCTCAAGCTCATTCCCGGCAACGGCCTGCTGGCCACCGTGATCCCGGGCGCCTTCGACGCCTGGATGCTGCTGCTGCGCGACCACGGCACGATGCGCGTGCGCGACGTGCTAGAACCCGCCATCTACTATGCCGAGCACGGCCACGCCCTGATGCCGCGCATCTCCAACACCATCGCCGGCCTGAAGGACTTCTTCCAGACGCACTGGCCCACGACCGCCCAGGTGTACGTGCCGGGCGGCCAGGTGCCGCAGGCCCGCAAGCTGTTCCGCAACCCGGCGCTCGCCCGCACCTGGACCCGCGTGCTGCAAGCGGCCGAAGCGGCCGGCGCCGACCGTGAACGCCAGATCGAGGCCGCGCGCGACGCGTTCTACCGCGGCTTCATCGCCGAAGAAATCGACCGTTTCGCCCGCAACACCGACGTCATGGACGAAAGCGGCACGACCCACCGCGGCGTCATCACGGCCGACGACCTGGCCGGCTGGTCCGCCAGCTACGACACGCCGCTCACCTACGACTACCACGGCTACACGGTCGCCAAGGCGGGCGCCTGGAGCCAGGGCCCCGTGTTCCTGCAGACGCTGGCCATCCTGAAGGATATGGACCTGGCTGGCGTCAGCCCCACCAGCGCCGAGTTCATCCACCGCGTCACCGAGGCCATGAAGCTCGCCTTTGCGGACCGCGAAGCCTATTACGGCGATCCGGCCTTCATCGACGTGCCGCTGGACCATCTGCTTTCGGATGCCTACAGCGCCGAACGCCGCAAGCTGATCGGCGAGACCGCATCGCGCGACCTGCTGCCGGGCCGGGTGCCCGGCTTCGAGGCCCAGGTGGCCCGCGTCATGGACACGCTCGAACGCCTGTCGCCCGTGACCGCGCCGGGCAGCGCTACGAACGAGCCGACGCTCGCCGACATGCGCGCCTCGGCCAAGCGCGGCGACACCACGCATGTGGACGTCATCGACCGTTGGGGCAACATGATCTCGGCGACGCCTTCGGGCGGCTGGTTCCAGTCCTCGCCCGTCATTCCGGCGCTTGGGTTCGGCCTGAACACCCGCGCCCAGATGTTCTGGCTGGAAGAGGGCTTGCCGGGCACGCTGGCGCCGGGCAAGCGTCCGCGCACCACGCTGACCCCGTCGCTGGCGCTGCGCGACGGCGTGCCTTACCTGGCGTTCGGCACGCCGGGCGGCGACCAGCAGGAGCAGTGGCAGTTGCTGTTCTTCCTGCGTCACGTGCACCATGGCCTGAACCTGCAGGAAGCCATCGACCTGCCCATGTCGCACACCATGCATTTCCCCACGTCCTTCTATCCCCGTGACCGCAAGCCGGGGCACCTGGCGCTGGAGGCCAGCTTCGGCGCCGAGGTGATCGAGGCGCTGCGCCGCCGCGGGCACCAGATCGAGGAAGTGCCGGAATGGTCGGTGGGACGGCTGACCGCGGCCTCGCGCGATCCCGACGGCCTGCTGCACGCGGCGGCCACGCCGCGCCTGATGCAGGCCTACGCGGTCGGGCGCTGAAGCGGCGGTTCTCGACGGCTGACGGCGGCTCACGAAGGCCCACGTCGGCCCATGGCGGCGCCCGGCGATTCATCGGGACTTGAGGCGTCTTGTAGTGTCTTGTGGCGTTTTGTGGCGTCTTTCCGGATCTTTTGGGATCTTTTGGCGTCTTGCGGCGGCTTACCCGCATAGGGTATGTTTGTGGAATGACGCCATCCGAGCAGAGCCTGGCTACAGCGGCTCGACCCCTCACGGGAACAGAACCTCTTTTCATCGTCCTCAACACCGGATCGGGGCGCGGCGACGCGCAGGTCCTGCAGGACACCATCCGGCGCATCCTCGACGAGGCCGGGCGGCGATACGACCTGATGTCGGTGGACGATCCGTCGCGCCTGACTGACGTCGCGCGGCAGGCGGTCAAACGCGCGCAGGACGAGCAGGGCGTCGTCATCGCCGCGGGCGGCGACGGCACGCTCAACGCCGTCGCGGCCACGGTCCTGGGGCAGGGCGTGCCCTTCGGCATCCTGCCGCAGGGCACCTTCAACTATTTCGGCCGCACCTACGGCATCTCGCAAGAGACCGAAGTCGCCCTGCGCGGCTTTCTGAAAGGCCGCATCCAGCCGGTGCAGGTCGGCCTGCTCAACGGCCGGCCGTTCCTCGTCAACGCCAGCCTCGGCCTGTATCCGCAACTGCTCGAAGACCGCGAAGCCTACAAGCAACGCTACGGCCGCAGGCGCTGGGTCGCCCTGTGGTCGGGCCTGGTCACGCTGATGCGCGAACCGCGCCAGCTCAGCCTGCAGCTCGAGTTCGAGGGCAAGGCGCGCAGCCTGCGGTCGCCAACGCTCGTGGTGGGCAACAACAAGCTGCAGCTCGAGCACGTCGGCATCGACAACGAAGAGCTCGACCGCAATCGGCTGGTCGCCATGGCCGCGCGCCCCGTGGGCACGCTTGCCCTGTACGGCCTGTTGCTGCGCGGCCTGCTCAGCCGGCTGGGCGAGGCCGAGCATGTCATCAGTTTCGCCTTCGACACAATGACGGTGCGCGTGCGCGGCCGCCGGCGGGTCAAGGTCGCGATGGACGGCGAGATCTCCTGGATGGACACGCCGCTCGAATTCAAGGTGGCGGACGATCGCCTGCCCCTGGTGGTGCCGACGGACGCCGAGTACCTGGACCGCTCATGACGCGGATCCTGCATCTGTCAGACACGCATTTCGGCACTGAGCGCAAGGCGGTCGTCGAGGCCGTGCTGGACGTGGCCCGGCAGGTGTCGCCGGACCTGGTCGTGCTGAGCGGCGACATTACCCAGCGCGCCCGACGCGCCCAGTTCGCCGCCGCGCGCCGATTCATCGAACGCCTGTCACTGCCCGTGCTGGCGGTGCCCGGCAATCATGACATCCCGCTGTTCAACGTCTTCGCGCGGGTGCTCAACCCCTACGGCAATTACAAGCGCGCGCTGGGCCCGATCCTCGAACCCGTGTTCGAAAGCCCCGGCGTGCTGGCCATCGGCGTGAACACCACGCGGCCCAGGCGCCACAAGGACGGCGAAATCTCCGACGCCCAGATCGCCCGCGTCGCCCAGCGGCTGCGCCAGGCCCGTCCCGGGCAGTTGCGCATCGTCGTGGCGCACCATCCCGTGCGGGCCAAGGTGGAATCGGACCTGTCCAATCTCCTGATCGGCCGCGAGCGCGCGCTCGCCGCGTGGGCGCAGGCCGGTGTCGACCTCGTGCTGGGCGGTCACATACACTTGCCCTACGTGTTGCCGCTGACGGCATCGTCGGGGCCGGCGGGCTGGATCGTCCAGGCCGGCACTGCCTGTTCGCAGCGTGTCCGGGGCAGCGTGCCCAATTCGGTGGGCCTGATCACCCGGTCGGTCGAAGACGGCCAGCAGGTCTGCCACGTCGAGCGGTGGGACTATGCGGCCGGCGCAAGCGCCTTCGCACCTGTCGACAAAACGCTGGTCACGCTGGTGCAGTAAGCGCGCACTTCGCGCATTTTTTCAATTTGATGGCGTACTCATGACCGATGTCTATGCGGCATGGGCCGCGGCCCATGCCCTCCAATTGTTTGTCGCGCTGCCGCTCGTGGCCGGCGCCGCGTCGCTGCTGTTCATGCGCTGGCACGGCCGGCTGTCCGCCGGCGGCCGCACCGCGCTCTTCGCCGCCACGGCCCTGGCAGCGTTCGGGACGTTTCTGGCGTTGGCCGTGGCCGTCGACAGCCGCGGGACGATCGTCGCCTTCGACAGCGCGCTGGCCGACGCGCTGAGCATGTCCATGTCCACGTCGATGCTGTGGCTGCTGTCCTGGATCACCTATCTGGGCGACCGCAACCTGCTCACGGTGTTCAGCGTGCTGATGACGCTGGGCCTGCTCTGGCGCGGGATGTGGCAGCTTGCGCTCTTTTGCGCCATCACAACCGGCCTGGGCGGGGCGCTCAACTGGCTGCTCAAGCACACCTTCGAACGCGTTCGGCCGGAACACGACCACGGCTACGCGATGGCAAGCGGCTGGAGTTTCCCCAGCGGTCATTCCTCGGCCGCCATGGCCGTGTACGGGACGGCCTGCTACCTGATGTGGCGCCTGGCTCCGCCCGCCTGGCGCATGCCCTGCGTGGCCGGCATGACCGCGCTCATCGTGGCGATCGGCCTGAGCCGCATCCTGCTGCAGGTGCATTTTGCGAGCGATGTGGTCGCCGGGCTGGCGGTGAGCCTGGGGTGGCTGGTGCTATGCGTGGCGGCCTGCGAACGGCTGCACATGTCAGGGGCGGCGGTTCAGCGCGTCCAGTAGGCACGACCCGGCCCGGTCGACGCCATCGGTCGGCAACGGCGCGCACGTGTAGCGCCCGCCCGCGCGGGCGATGGCCCGGTCGAGTTGCCGCATCCGGTCGTCGGGCGGCGGGTCCAGATCGATGATCAGCTTGCCAGCGATGGGCGCCGTCACCTGGCCGTCGCTGAACCGCTCCAGGGTGCGGTCGATCTCGCGCTCCCGGGGCAGGGCCAGCACGATGGTGTCCGACTCCGCCAGCGCCTCGCGCGCCGACGTCGCCAGCGTTGCGTTGCCGCGGAACGCCTCGCAGCGCGCCGCTTCGACATCGTAGAGCGTCAACGCAATGTCGGGATCGGCGGCCAGCAACTGCCGCGCCGCCCGCGTGCCGATGCTGCCCATGCCGACGATGCTGACGCGCCGGCTCATGGCTTGGGCACCGACCACGTGCTCACGATATGGGCAAGCGGCTCATCCGAGCCATCGCCCGTCAGCACGACTTCCCCCGCGGACAGCCGGCCCACCTTCAGCAGGCGGGCATGGGCATGGATGGCGCCTGCCGGACTCTTGCGCAGGAAATTGATGGTCAGGCTGGCCGTGACGGCGTGGGCCTGGCCGGTCGCGCCCACCACGGCCGCATACATGGCCAGGTCGGCAAGTCCCATCAGCATGGGCCCGGCGACGATGCCTCCCAGCCGCTGGTGCGCGTCGCGCGCGGGAAGGACCGCGTGCGCCGTGCCGCGCCCGATATGGAGGACGTCGATGCCCAGCAGCATCGAGAACGGATGCTGTTCGGCCAGCAGTACATGAAAGTCGGCCAGGCTGATCAGCGGCGCACGGGTGTCGGGGGGCAGGGCGGTTGCGGTCATCGTCGTTCCAGGGCGTGGCAATAGTTGTCCAGCAGCGGTTCGGCCTGCTGGCCCAGGGACTTGAGGCGTCGGGTGTGCAGCAGCAGCAACAGCCCCATCAGATACGTAAAGACGTTCATCTGCTCGGTTTGCACGGCTTCCGCCTCCCAGGCCTTCGTGCGCGCCAGCGCATGCCCGAGCAGATCGATGCATTGCCGCAGCCGGGCATTGAGTTTCTCGTCCATGTCCCGGCCCAGTCCGCGCGGGCCCAGCCCCTGGACCAGATACATTCCCAGCGAAAAGTCCGTGCGCCGTTCCGCGTAATAGCCGAAGAACGCGAGGATCGCGCCGCGCGCGGCCGTCGTGTCCTCATGCGCGGCGGCGGCCCGCTCCAGGTGCGCGTGCAACCGCTGCAACGACCCATCCAGCAGTTCCCCATAGATCGCTTCCTTGCCCGCGAACCAGGGGTAAATGGCGCCCGTCGTGCAGCCGGCCTCCTTGGCGATCGCGCGGATCGTGGTCTTTTCCAGCCCATCGCGCTCGAAGACCCGCAAGGCGGCGTCCAGGATGATCTGCCTGCGCAGCGCACTCAGGCGTTCGTTGCGTTCGGCGCGCGGGGAGGGGATGGACATGTCGGTCGGGCTCGATTCGATGCCATCGATAATATCGACGATTTTTATTAATAACAACGTTATTCGCCCCGCTTGTGATTACGATGGTCTTCAGTGCCGGAGTCATCCCGGCCGCCTCCGATTTCCCTCGGACGGCAGCGGGAACCGTGAAGAAAGTCGCTTGACGAATGGGTTTTGGAATTGCCCGGAAAATTGGGGGCAGGGCCGAAAGTCGCATGGTTGCGCGCTCGGGCTGTTCGATAAGGGTAAGCCCTAGCGTTGCTCCGCCAGCATCAGCGGGATGTTGCAACTTCCCAACATGCCTGTCGCAAACCTGCACTTTTCTGATGCCGACCGTAGCCAGTCCCCCTGATTTTTGATGCAATAGCGTCAACTTCCCTTCGCGGAGTTAGGGGGGCGGCAGGCTGGTTTGCTGGATTGCTGCTCTTGTCACTCAAATCAACGGAGATTTCTTAAATGAAAAAGACTCTGCTCGCTGCCGCCCTGCTCGCCGGTTTCGCCGGTGTCGCCCAGGCAGAAACGTCTGTCACCCTGTACGGCATCATCGACACGGGCCTCGGCTACAACAAGATCAGCGGTGGTCCCGATGCCGTTAACGGCAGCCGCTTCGGCATGATCAACGGCGTCCAAAACGGTTCGCGCTGGGGTCTGCGTGGTTCGGAAGATCTGGGTGACGGCCTGCGCGCTGTTTTCCAACTGGAATCCGGCTTTGATTCGGGTAACGGCAAGTCGGCTCAAGGTGGCCGTCTGTTCGGTCGCCAAGCCACCGTCGGTCTGGCCAGCGACAGCTGGGGCCAACTGGACTTCGGCCGTCAAACCAACATCGCGTCGAAGTACTTCGGTTCCATCGACCCGTTCGGCGCTGGCTTCGGTCAAGCCAACATCGGCGTTTCGATGAGCGCTGCCAACACGCAACGCTACGACAACATGGTCATGTATCAGACCCCGTCGTTCAGCGGCTTCCAGTTTGGCGTTGGTTACTCGTTCAACGCTGACGACAACAACACCGCCCAAACCGGCTGGAAGACTGCCGACAACACCCGCGCCATCACGACCGGTCTGCGCTACGTCAACGGCCCGCTGAATGTCGCTCTGTCGTACGACCAACTGAACGCTTCGAACCGTCTGCCGACGGAAGCCACCGACGCCACCCCGCGTATGTACGCGATCGGCGCTTCGTATGACTTCGAAGTCGTGAAGCTGGCCCTGGCCTACGCTCGCACCACCGACGGCTGGTTCGCTGGCCAAGGCGTGAACACCGGCACGGGCTCCCTGAGCATCGGCACCAACATCTTCGCCGATGGCTTCAAGGCCAACTCGTACATGGTCGGCCTGTCCGCCCCGATCGGCGGCGCAAGCAAGCTGTTCGGTTCGTGGCAAATGGTTGACCCCAGCAACGACCGTATCAACGGTGCTGAGACGATGAACGTCTTCTCGCTGGGCTACACCTACGACCTGTCCAAGCGCACCAACCTGTACGCTTACGGTTCGTACGCCAAGAACTACGCCTTCGTGGAAGACATCAAGTCGACCGCCGTCGGCGTCGGTGTCCGTCACCGCTTCTAATCCAATGCAGGGCGCAAGCCCTGCCTGGATTTAAAGCTGACGCGAACGGGCTTCGGCCCGTTCGCATGAACCACCCGTTGGGGTGGTTTTTTTTCGCCTGATGGTTGAATTCGGGCATACTGCGGCGACTTGTCTTTCAAGCCGTGTATCCTTCACAAGTGCTTGTGAAAGCTGCGATTGTTCCATTTGAGGAATGCAGTCTTTCGCCTGCTATTCAAGCTACAGAGTTCAGCCGGAAGTAACCGCGCGAATGCTACAATCCTAAGGTTTGCGCATTTGACGGACGCCTGAATGAACCTGCAACAGTATTTTCCCGTCCTGCTGTTTATCGTAGTGGCCACCCTTATCGGGTTCGCGCTTCTAACGGCCGGCTCCCTCCTTGGCCCGCGGCGTCCTTACGCTGAGAAGCTCTCGCCTTACGAGTGCGGCTTCGAAGCGTTTGAAGATGCTCGCATGAAGTTTGACGTGCGCTACTACCTCGTGGCGATCCTGTTCATTCTTTTCGACCTGGAAATCGCGTTCCTGTTCCCGTGGGCCATTGCCCAGGGCACTGTCGGGCTCGTCGGTTTCTGGACGGTCATGGTTTTCCTCGCCGTGTTGACCGTCGGCTTCATCTACGAATGGAAAAAGGGCGCGCTGGACTGGGAGTGACCTCCGGGTTCATTTCACAGCACGCTATCAGAGACGAATATGGCTATAGACGGCATTCTCAAGCAAGGCTTCATCACAACCAGCGCCGACAAGTTCCTGAACTGGGCGAAGACCGGTTCGATGTGGCCCATGACCTTCGGTCTGGCCTGTTGCGCGGTTGAGATGATGCACGCGGGCGCGGCCCGCTATGACCTGGACCAATTCGGCATCATCTTCCGGCCCAGTCCGCGTCAGTCCGATCTCATGATCGTGGCCGGCACGTTGTGCAACAAGATGGCGCCCGCGCTGCGCAAGGTCTACGACCAGATGCCCGAGCCGCGCTGGGTGGTTTCCATGGGCTCCTGTGCCAATGGCGGCGGCTACTACCACTACTCGTATTCGGTGGTCCGTGGCTGCGATCGCATCGTACCGGTAGACGTCTACGTGCCGGGCTGCCCGCCCACGGCCGAGGCGCTGGTCTACGGCTTGCTGCAGATGCAGAACAAGATCCGCCTGACCAACACGATTGCGCGCTGATGCTTCACGGGTTCGACGGCAGGCCCCGCCGCCTCGGACCCCGCGAAGCCAGCGTATCGGTTCACCTAAGCGTACAAGATGATGACCAGGCTCGAATCCCTGAAAAACAATTTGCAGACCACCCTCGGCGCGGACATCGCGCTGACCGAGGCGCTGGGCGAGCTGACGCTCGAAGTGCCCGCGGAGCAGTGGTTCTCCGTCTGCAACAAGCTGCGCACCGAAGCCGGCCTGCGCTTTGAAACCTGTATCGACCTCTGCGGCGTCGACTACCTGACCTGGGGCAACGGCACGCGCCAGCTTCCCGAGGAAGCCAACGTCCGGGTCCACCGTTCGCGTTATGCCGTCGTGGCGCACCTGCTCTCCATCGAGAACAACTGGCGCCTGCGCGTGCGTACGTGGGCGCCTGACGACGAATTCCCGATGGTCGCCTCGCTGATGGAATGCTGGCCGGCCGTGGGCTGGTTCGAGCGCGAAGCCTTCGACCTGTACGGCATCGTCTTCGAAGGCCACCCCGACCTGCGCCGCATCCTCACGGACTACGGCTTCATCGGCCATCCTTTCCGCAAGGACTTCCCGCTGTCGGGCACCGTCGAAATGCGCTACGACCCCGAACAACGGCGCGTCATCTACCAGCCGGTCACGATCGATCCGCGCGAGATCACCCCGCGCGTGGTGCGCGAAGACACCTACGGCATGGGGCGTTGAATCATGGCAGACATCAAGAACTACACCCTGAACTTCGGTCCTCAACACCCGGCCGCGCACGGCGTGCTGCGCCTGGTGCTTGAACTCGACGGCGAAGTCATCCAGCGCGCCGACCCGCACATCGGCCTGCTGCACCGTGCCACCGAAAAGCTGGCCGAACACAAGACCTACATCCAGGCGCTGCCCTACATGGACCGCCTGGACTACGTGTCCATGATGTGCAATGAGCACGCCTACGTCATGGCCATCGAGAAGCTGCTGGGCATCGAGGCGCCGCTGCGTGCGCAGTACATCCGCGTGATGTTCGACGAAATCACGCGCCTCCTGAACCACCTGATGTCCCTGGGCTCGCACGCCCTGGACGTGGGCGCGATGGCGGTGTTCCTGTACGCCTTCCGCGAGCGCGAAGACCTGATGGACTGCTACGAAGCGGTCTCGGGCGCGCGCATGCACGCGGCCTACTACCGTCCGGGCGGCGTCTACCGCGACCTGCCGGATTCGATGCCGCAATACGGCGACACCAGCAAGTACCGCGGCGACAAGGAAATGCGCGCCATGAACGACGCGCGTTCGGGCTCGCTGCTGGACTTCATCGAAGACTTCACCAACCGCTTCCCGGCCTGCGTCGACGAATACGAAACGCTGCTCACCGACAACCGCATCTGGAAGCAGCGCCTGGTCGGCATCGGCGTGGTCGATCCCGAGCGCGCCAAGGCGCTGGGCTTCACCGGCCCGATGCTGCGCGGTTCGGGCGTGGCCTGGGACCTGCGCAAGATGCAGCCCTACGAAGTCTACGATCTGCTCGATTTCGACATCCCCGTCGGCGTCAACGGCGATTGCTACGACCGCTATCTGGTCCGCGTCGCCGAGATGCGCCAGAGCAACCGCATCATCCGCCAGTGCGTGGAATGGCTGCGCAACAATCCCGGCCCGGTCATGATCGAGAACCACAAGATCGCCCCGCCGTCGCGCACCGCCATGAAGACCAACATGGAAGAGCTGATCCATCACTTCAAGCTCTTCACCGAAGGTTTCCACGTGCCTCCGGGCGAGGCGTACGCCTCGGTCGAGCATCCGAAGGGCGAATTCGGCATCTACCTGGTGTCCGACGGCGCCAACAAGCCTTACCGCCTGAAGATTCGGGCGCCTGGCTTCGTCCACCTGCAATCGCTGGATGAAATGTCGCGCGGCCACATGATCGCCGACGCCGTCACCATCATTGGCACGCAGGACATCGTTTTCGGCGAGATCGATCGCTGATCCGTCCAGACAGTCACGAGCACGCCCGCATAACCCGGATTCAAACTATGCTGCTTTCCGAACAGGCCTACCAGAAAATCGACCGTGAACTGGCCAAGTTCCCGGCCGACCAGCGGCAGTCCGCCATCATGGCCTCGCTTGCCATCGCGCAAGAAGAGAAGGGCTGGTTGGCTACCGAAATCATCGAAGACGTGGCCAAGTACATTGGCGTTCCGCCCATCGCGGTCCAGGAAGTCGCCACCTTCTACAACATGTTCGACGTCAAGCCCGTCGGCAAGAACAAGATCGCCGTCTGCACGAACCTGCCCTGTGCCTTGCGCGACGGCGACCGCGCCGGCGAATACCTCAAGCGCAAGCTGGGCGTCGACTACCGCGAGACGACCGCTGACGGCCAGTTCACCCTGGTCGAAGGCGAATGCATGGGCGCCTGCGGCGATTCCCC
This sequence comes from Achromobacter sp. MFA1 R4, assembly GCF_900156745.1. NCBI lineage: Bacteria > Pseudomonadati > Pseudomonadota > Betaproteobacteria > Burkholderiales > Alcaligenaceae > Achromobacter > Achromobacter sp. MFA1 R4. The sequence continues at coordinate 3,389,800 of NZ_LT707065.1, forward strand.
CGTGCTGATCGTGAACAACAAGCATATGTGCGTGCGCATGACCGACGAGAAGCTGGACGCGCTGGTCGCGGCCCTCAAGGTGCAAGGAGAGTCGGCATGAACGCGCCAGACCTGTACAAGCAGTTCGCGCAAGGGCTGGATCCCAACCCCCTGAACGACCTGTCCAATTCCATGTGCCTGCACGGCCGGCACATCCAGCCGCAGATCATGGCCGACGTCGACGGCGCCAACTGGCGCCTGGAAGACTACGTCAAGCGCGGCGGCTACGAAGCCCTGAAGAAGATCCTCACCACCGGCATGAAGCCGGAAGACGTGATCGCCGAAGTCAAGGCCTCCGGCCTGCGCGGCCGCGGCGGCGCGGGCTTTCCGACCGGCCTGAAGTGGAGCTTCATGCCGCGCGCCTTCCCCGGCCAGAAGTATCTGGTCTGCAACTCCGACGAAGGCGAGCCCGGCACGTTCAAGGACCGCGACATCCTGCGTTTCAATCCGCACATCGTGATTGAAGGCATGGCCATCGCCGCCTACGCCATGGGCATCAGCGTCGGCTACAACTACATCCACGGCGAAATCTTCGAAGTCTACGAGCGCTTCGAGGAAGCCCTGGAAGAAGCGCGCGCCGCCGGCTTCCTGGGCGACCGCCTGTTCGGTTCGGACTTCAGCTTCCAGCTCCACGCGTTCCACGGCTACGGCGCCTACATCTGCGGCGAAGAAACCGCGCTGCTGGAATCCCTGGAAGGCAAGAAGGGCCAGCCGCGCTTCAAGCCGCCGTTCCCGGCCAGCTTCGGCCTGTACGGCAAGCCCACCACGATCAACAACACGGAAACGTTCGCGGCCGTGCCGTGGATCATCCGCAACGGCGGCCAGGCCTACCTGGAAGTCGGCAAGCCGAACAACGGCGGCACCAAGCTGTTCTCGATCACCGGCGACGTCGAGCGTCCCGGCAACTACGAGATCCCGCTGGGCACCCCGTTCTCGACCCTGCTGGAACTGGCGGGCGGCATGCGCGGCGGCAAGAAGCTCAAGGCCGTCATCCCCGGCGGCTCCAGCGCCCCGGTCCTGCCCGCCGACATCATGATGGCTTGCACGATGGACTATGACTCCATCGCCAAGGCCGGCTCGATGCTGGGTTCGGGCGCCGTCATCGTCATGGACGAGACGCGCTGCATGGTCAAGTCGCTGCTGCGCCTGTCTTACTTCTATTTCGAAGAAAGCTGCGGCCAGTGCACGCCGTGCCGTGAAGGCACCGGCTGGCTCTACCGCATGGTGCATCGCATCGAAAACGGTCAAGGCCGTCCGGAAGATCTGGAGCTGCTGGACAACGTGGCCGCGAACATCATGGGCCGCACCATCTGCGCCCTCGGTGACGCCGCCGCCATGCCCGTCCGTGGCTTCCTCAAGCATTTTCGCGACGAATTCGCGCACCACATCGAGCACAAGTCTTGTGTGGTCCCGCAATATCTGTAGGTCTCAGGAACAGCAATGGTTGAACTAACCGTCGACGGCAACAAGGTCGAAGTGCCCGAAGGCAGCATGGTCATGCATGCCGCCCAGAAAGTCGGGCTTTACGTGCCGCATTTCTGCTACCACAAGAAACTGTCCATCGCGGCCAACTGCCGGATGTGCCTGGTTGAAGTGGAAAAGGCGCCCAAGGCGCTGCCCGCCTGCGCCACGCCCGTGACCAACGGCATGGTCGTCCACACCTGCTCGGAGAAGGCTCGCGCCGCTCAGAAGTCGGTGATGGAATTCTTGCTCATCAATCACCCCCTCGACTGCCCGATCTGCGATCAGGGCGGCGAATGCCAGCTGCAGGATCTGGCCGTGGGCTACGGCGGATCCTCGTCGCGCTACCAGGAAGAAAAGCGCGTCGTGTTCCACAAGGACCTCGGCCCGCTCGTTTCCGCCGAGGAAATGTCCCGCTGCATCCACTGCACCCGCTGCGTGCGCTTCGGCCAGGAAATCGCCGGCGTCATGGAACTGGGCATGCTGGGCCGTGGCGAACACTCCGAGATCACCACCTTCGTGGGCCGCTCGATCGAGTCCGAACTGTCGGGCAACATGATCGACATCTGTCCGGTGGGCGCGCTGACCTCCAAGCCCTTCCGCTACAGCGCGCGCACCTGGGAACTGGCTCGCCGCCGTTCGGTCAGCCCGCACGACAGCCTGGGCGCCAACCTGGTGGTCCAGGTCAAGGGCGACCGCGTGATGCGCGTGGTGCCGTTCGAAGACGAAGCCGTCAACGAATGCTGGATCAGCGACCGCGACCGCTTCTCGTATGAAGGCCTGAACAGCGAAGACCGCCTGTCCGCCCCGATGATCAAGGGCGCCGATGGCAAGTGGCAGGAAGCCTCCTGGGCCGATGCCCTGCAGGCCGTGGCCCAGGGCCTGTCGCGCGTGCGTGACAGCTTCGGCGCCGGCCAGATCGGCGCGCTGGCCTCCGAGTACGCCACCACCGAGGAATACGCGCTGCTGGGCCGCCTGGTCCGCGCGCTGGGTTCCGAGAACATCGACTTCCGCCTGCGCCAGACCGATCCGGCCTTCGACGCCGCGCTGACTGGCGCGCCGTGGCTGGGCATGCCCATCGCCGAACTCGACAACCTGGACCGCGTCCTGGTGGTCGGCTCGTTCCTGCGCAAGGATCACCCCCTGATGGCCCAGCGCCTGCGCCAGGCCGCCAAGCGCGGCACGCAGGTCCTGATGGTCGACAGCGCCGCCGACGATCCCCTGCTGCCCGTGACCGCGCGCATCACCGTCGCGCCGTCCGAACTGGCGCGCGCGCTGGCCGAAGTGGCCGTCGCGCTGGCCCAGGCCAAGGAGCAGGCCGTGCCGGCCGAATTCGCCTCGGTCACGCCGGGCGAAAACGCCAAGCTCATCGCCGCCAGCCTCGCGTCGGGCGCCAACACCGCCGTGCTGATGGGCAACCTGGCCGTCGCCAGCGCCCAGGCCACCACGCTGGCCGCCAACGGCCGCGCCGTGGCTGACCTGGCAGGCGGCAAGTTCGGCTTCCTGACCTCGGGCGGCAACACGGTCGGCGGTTACCTCGCCGGCGCCATCCCGGGCAAGGGCGGCAAGACCGCCGCCGCCATGCTGGCCGAACCGCTCAAGGCCTACGTGGTCCTGCACGCCGAGCCGCTGCTCGACGCCGACAACGGCCAGCAGGCCATCGCCGCGCTGCGCGGCGCGCAGTTCGCCGTCGCGCTCACGCCTTACCGTTCGGCCGCGGCCGAATGGGCCGACGTGATGCTGCCGGTGTCGCCGTTCACCGAAACCTCCGGCACCTTCGTCAATGCGCAAGGTCTTGCCCAGAGCTTCAAGGGCACGGTCACGCCGTTTGGCCAGACCCGTCCGGGCTGGAAAGTCCTGCGCGTGCTGGGCAACGTCCTGCACCTGGCGGGCTTTGACGACGAGACCTCCGAGTCCGTGCGCGACGCCGTGCTGGCCGGTGGCATCGAAGGCCGTCTTTCCAACGACATCAAGGCGCCGCTGGGCCTGGGCCAGGCGCTCACCGGCCTGGAACGCGTCGCCGATGTGCCGATCTACCGTACCGACGCCATGGTGCGCCGTTCGGAACCGCTGCAGGCCTCGCCGGCTTCCAAGAAGCCCGCCGCCGCCATGAACGGCCGCACGCTCACCAGCCTGGGCCTGACGGCCGGCGTCAAGGTGCGCGTGTCGGGCGGGCAGGGCGCCGTCGAACTGGAAACCGTGCAGGATGATGCCGTGGCCGACCGCGCCGTGCGCATTTCCGCAGCCTTCGAAACTACCGCTGCCCTGGGTGGCGCATTTGGTCAAATCAGCGTGGAGCGTGCCTGATGGAATGGCTCAATGTTCTTGAAAGCCACGGTCAGGCATTGCTGGGCCCGACGGTCTGGATGGTCCTCTGGACCCTCATCAAGATCGTGGTCATTGCCGTGCCCATCATCCTGTGCGTCGCCTACCTGACGTACTGGGAACGCAAGATGATCGGCGCCATGCACGTGCGCATGGGTCCGAACCGCGTCGGTTTCAAGGGGCTGCTGCAGCCTTTCGCCGACGTGTTCAAGCTGCTGACCAAGGAAGTCGTCGTTCCCAGCCAGGCCAACAAGGTGCTGTTCATCGTGGCCCCGGTGGTCACGCTGATGCCCGCGCTGGCCGCCTGGGCGGTCGTGCCGTTCGGCCCGGACGTCGTGCTGGCCAACGTCAACGCCGGCCTGCTGTACATCATGGCCATCACGTCCATCGGCGTGTACGGCGTGATCGTCGCCGGCTGGGCCTCGAACTCCAAGTACGCGTTCCTGGGCGCGCTGCGCGCCTCGGCCCAGATGCTGTCGTATGAACTGGCCATCGGCTTCGTGCTGGTGACGGTGCTGCTGGTGTCGGGCAGCCTGAACATGTCCGAGATCGTGAACGTCCAGAACCGCGGCTGGTTTGCCGAGAAGGGCCTGACGTTCATGTCCTGGAACTGGCTGCCGCTGTTGCCGCTGTTCGTGATCTACGTGATCTCGGCCGTCGCGGAAACCAACCGCCACCCGTTCGACGTGGTGGAAGGCGAATCCGAAATCGTGGCCGGCCACATGGTCGAATACTCGGGCATGGCGTTCGCGCTGTTCTTCCTGGGCGAATACGCCAACATGATCCTGCTGTCGTGCATGGCGTCGATCATGTTCCTGGGCGGTTGGGCTTCCCCGATCGATATCGCGCCGCTGACCTGGATTCCGGGTTGGATCTGGCTGGGTCTCAAGACGTTCGTCGTGGTCTCGTTGTTCGTGTGGTTCCGGGCCTCGTTCCCGCGCTACCGCTACGACCAGATCATGCGTTTGGGTTGGAAAATCTTCATCCCGCTGACCGGCGTCTGGCTGGTCGTGGTGGCGATCTGGATGCAGACGCCCTGGAACATTTGGCGCTAAGCCGCCAAGCAGAGGCACGATATGGAAGCGATCAAGGATTTCTTCGGCAGCCTGATGCTGACCGAGTTGCTCAAGGGCATGCGCCTGACGGGCAAGTATTTCTTCAAGCGCAAGGTCACCTTGCGCTACCCCCAGGAAAAGACCCCTGCGTCGCCGCGTTTCCGCGGCCTGCACGCGCTGCGCCGCTACCCCAATGGGGAAGAGCGCTGCATCGCGTGCAAGCTGTGCGAAGCCGTGTGTCCGGCGCTGGCGATCACGATCGAGTCGGATCAGCGTGACGACGGCACCCGCCGCACGACGCGCTACGACATCGACCTGACCAAGTGCATTTTCTGCGGCTTCTGTGAGGAAAGCTGCCCCGTGGACTCCATCGTGGAAACCCATATCCACGAATACCACGGCGAAAAGCGCGGCGACCTGTATTTCACCAAAGACATGCTGCTCGCCGTGGGCGACCGCTACGAAGCCGACATCGCCCGCCGCCGGGCCGAAGACGCGCCTTACCGCTGAAGCCCAGGGTCCGATCCATGACTTTTACCACTGTCCTTTTCTACATACTGGCCGCCGTGCTGGTGATCGCGGCGTTCCGCGTGATCACCGCACGCAGCGCGGTCACCGCCGTTCTGCACCTGATCCTGGCGTTCGCCAACGCCGCCATGCTGTGGATGCTGCTGGGCGCGGAATTCCTGGCGCTGCTGCTGGTGCTGGTGTACGTGGGCGCCGTGATGGTGCTCTTCCTCTTCGTCGTGATGATGCTGGACATCCGCATGGACACCCTGCGCCAGGGCATGAAGACCTACCTGCCGCTCGGCCTGGTGATCGGCCTGGTGCTGGTGCTGGAAGTGTCCTTCGTGCTGGGCTCCATCTGGTACGGCTCCGGCCCCCAGGCGCAGCTCGCCAGCGACTACAACAACGCCCGCGCCCTGGGCGAGGCGATGTACACGCAGTACGTCTATGCCGTTGAAGTCGGCGCCGCGCTGCTGCTGGTCGGCATGGTCGCCGCGATTGCGCTGACCCTGCGCCGCCGCCGCGACGTGAAGTACAACGACCCGGTCGCCGCTGTCCGCGTGCGTTCGAAGGACCGCTTCCGCATGGTGAGCATGCCCGCCCAGAGCGAGCGCGCCCAGGCCAAGCGTGACGCTTCGAACGGCGTTGCCGCGCCCCAAGGAGAAAAAGAATGACGTTGACGCTGGCCCACTATCTGATCCTTGGCGCGATCCTGTTCGCCATCGGGATCTTCGGCATCTTCCTGAACCGCCGCAACCTGATCATTCTCCTGATGTCCATCGAGCTGGTGCTCCTGGCCGTCAACATGAACTTCGTGGCGTTCTCCAGCTGGTTCGGCGACACCGCCGGCCAGGTGTTCGTGTTCTTCATCCTGACCGTGGCCGCCGCTGAAGCGGCGATCGGCCTGGCCATCCTGGTGCTGCTGTTCCGCAACCTGAACACGATCAACGTTGACGAACTCGATCGCCTGAAGGGCTGACGGGGTATTGGAAGAAAATGTCTAGCTCACCCAATCTCTACCTGCTCATCGCGCTGGCGCCGCTGGCCGGAGCAATTCTCGCGGGCCTTTTCGGCACCGGGTTCCTTGGCCGTCCCATCGGTCGCCGCGCCTCGCACGTCATCACCATCCTGGGCGTGCTCATCTCCGCCATCGGTTCGGTGGTGGTGCTGGGCGACGTGCTGAACGGCCTGCGCTTCGACGGCGCGGTCTACACCTGGAGCCTCATCGGCCAGACCAAGCTGGAAATCGGCTTCCTGATCGATCCGCTCTCGGCCATGATGATGGTCGTGGTGACCTCCGTGTCGCTGATGGTGCACATCTACACCATCGGCTACATGGCCGACGATCCCGGCTACCAGCGCTTCTTCTCGTACATCTCGCTGTTCACGTTCTCCATGCTGATGCTGGTGATGTCGAACAACATGGTGCAGCTGTTCTTCGGCTGGGAAGCGGTGGGCCTGGTGTCGTACCTGCTGATCGGCTTCTGGTACACCCGTCCCACGGCGATCTTCGCCAACATGAAGGCGTTCCTGATCAACCGCGTCGGCGACTTCGGCTTCGTGCTGGGCATCGGCCTCTTGTTCGCCTACGCCGGCACCATGAACTACGGCGAAGTCTTCGCCCAGGCCGACAAGCTGGCCGGCATGACGCTGCCCGGTTCCGACTGGATGCTGCTGACCGTCGCATGTATTTGCCTGTTCATCGGCGCCATGGGTAAATCGGCCCAGGTTCCGCTGCACGCCTGGCTGCCCGACTCGATGGAAGGCCCGACCCCGATCTCCGCGCTGATCCACGCCGCCACCATGGTGACGGCCGGCATCTTCATGGTGGCGCGTTTCTCGCCCCTGTTCGAGCTGTCGGACACGGCGCTGTCGTTCATCATCGTGATCGGCGCCATCGGCGCGCTGTTCCTGGGCATCCTGGGCATCATCCAGAACGACATCAAGCGCGTCGTCGCGTACTCCACGCTGTCGCAGCTGGGCTACATGACCGTGGCGCTGGGCGCGTCGGCCTACTCGGTCGCGATCTTCCACCTGATGACGCACGCGTTCTTCAAGGCGCTGCTGTTCCTGGGCGCGGGCTCGGTCATCATCGGCATGCACCACGACCAGGACATCCGCAACATGGGCGGCCTGCGCAAGTACATGCCCATCACCTGGATCACCTTCCTGCTGGGCACGCTGGCCCTGGTCGGCACGCCGTTCTTCTCGGGTTTCTACTCGAAGGAAAACATCATCGAAGCCGCCGGCCACGCCAACGTGTGGGGCGCGAGCTTTGCGTACTACGCGGTGCTGATCGGCGTGTTCGTCACCTCGCTGTACTCGTTCCGCGTTTACTTCCTGGTCTTCCACGGCAAGGAACGCTTCGATACGTCCGACCACGGCCACGGCCATGACGCGCACGGCCACGGTCATGACGACCACGGCCACGTCGACCACGGCCATGGCCACCACGGCGGCAAGCCGCACGAGTCGCCCTGGGTGGTCACGCTGCCGCTGGTGCTGCTGGCGATCCCGTCCGTGCTGATCGGCGCCTGGGCGGTTGACCCGATGGTCTTCGGCAAGTTCTTCGAAGGCACCATCAAGGTGCTGCCGCTGCAGCATCCGGCCATGCACGTGCTGAGCGAGGAATGGCACGGCTGGGTCGCCTACGGCCTGCATGCCTTCCAGACCCTGCCGTTCTGGCTGGTCGTGGCTGGCTTCGTCATCTCCTGGTACTGCTACCTGATCAATCCCAAGGTTCCGGCCGCCATCAAGTCCAGCCTGTCGGGCGTGAACAAGGTGCTCGAGAACAAGTACTACGTGGACTGGTTCAACGAGCAGGTGATCGCGCGCGGCTTGCGCTGCCTGGGCCGCGGCCTGTGGCAGACCGGCGATCGCGGCATCATCGACGGCATCCTGATCAACGGTAGCGCCCGCCTGGTGGGCTGGGTGGCAGCCATCAGCCGCCACCTGCAGTCCGGCTTCATCTATCACTATGCGTTCGCAATGATCATCGGCGTCATGGCGCTGGTGACTTTCTTTGTGCTGATTCCCCAATGATGGCAAGCGAGATGGCATCCAACACTTTTCCCTGGCTCACGCTTGCGATCTTTGTCCCGATCGTATTCGGCCTGCTGGTGCTGGCGGTGGGCCGCGACGATCGTCCCGGCCTGACCCGCGGCCTGTCGCTGGTCGGCTCGATCGCCGGCTTCCTGGTCACGATTCCGCTCTACACGGGTTTTGATTCCTCCACGGCTGCCATGCAGTTCGTCGAGAAGACCTCCTGGATCGAGGCCTTCAACGTCAACTACCACCTGGGCATCGACGGCATTTCGCTCTGGTTCGTGCTCCTGACCGCGTTCATCACCATCATCGTGGTGCTGGCGGGCTGGGAAGTCATCACCAGCCGCGTCGCGCAATACATGGCCGCCTTCCTGATCCTGTCGGGTCTGATGGTGGGCGTGTTCTGCGCGCTGGACGGCATGCTGTTCTACGTGTTCTTCGAAGCCACGCTGATCCCGATGTACATCATCATCGGCGTCTGGGGCGGACCGAACCGCGTGTATGCGGCGTTCAAGTTCTTCCTGTACACCCTGATGGGTTCGCTGCTGACGCTGGTGGCGTTCGTGTACCTCTGGAACGTCTCGGGCGGTTCGTTCGACATCCTGACCTGGCAGCAGACCAAGCTGGGCTACACCCCGCAGATCCTGATCTTCGTGGCGCTGCTGGCGGCCTTCGCGGTCAAGGTGCCGATGTGGCCGGTCCACACGTGGTTGCCCGACGCCCACGTCGAAGCGCCCACGGGCGGTTCCATCGTCCTGGCCGCGATCATGCTGAAGCTGGGCGCCTACGGCTTCCTGCGCTTCTCGCTGCCGATCGCGCCTGATGCCTCGCACAGCCTGGCCGGCCTGATGATCACGCTGTCGCTGATCGCCGTGATCTACATCGGCCTGGTCGCGATCGTGCAGGACGACATGAAGAAGCTGGTGGCCTATTCGTCGGTCGCGCACATGGGCTTCGTCACGCTGGGCTTCTTCATCTTCAACACGGCCGGCGTCGAAGGCGCCATCGTGCAGATGATCTCGCACGGCTTCGTGTCGGGCGCCATGTTCATGTGTATCGGCGTGCTCTATGACCGCATGCACTCGCGCCGCATCGCCGACTACGGCGGCGTGGTCAACGTGATGCCGCGCTTTGCCACGTTCTTCATCCTGTTCTCGATGGCCAACAGCGGCCTGCCGGCCACCAGCGGTTTCGTCGGCGAATTCATGGTGATCATGGGCGCGGTCCAGCACAATTTCTGGATCGGCCTCCTGGCAGCCACCGCCCTGATCCTGGGCGCGGCGTATTCGCTGTGGATGGTCAAGCGCGTCGTCCTGGGCGATGTCGCCAACGACCACGTGCGCGAGCTGACCGATATCAATCGCCGCGAATTCGTGATTCTTGGCGTGATGGCGATCGCCGTGTTGTACATGGGGATCTATCCCAAGCCCTTTACCGACGTGATGCACGTGTCGGTCGAGGCCCTGCTGCAACACGTTGCCGTCTCGAAACTGTAAGACAAGACAATGATGCAATCCCAAATCGATTTCGCCCTGGCGACACCGGAAATCCTTCTGCTGATTTTCGGCCTGGCTATCCTGCTCATCGACGCGGTCAGCAATCACCCCGAGCGCAAGCCGACGTTCCTGCTGACCATGCTTGCCCTGGGCGTGCTGACCGTCGTGTCCGCCGTGCAATGGAAGAACGGCGTGGCGGGTTCGACGTTCAACGGGCTGTACGTCACCGACGAGCTGTCGCATCTGCTGAAGATCGCCTCCTACGTCGCGGTCGCCGTGACGCTGATCTACGGCCGGGTCTATGCGCAGGTGCGTGACATGGTCAAGGGCGGTGAACTGTACGTCCTGACCCTGTTCGCGCTGCTGGGCCAGATGGTGATGATCTCCTCCGGGAACCTGATCTCCATCTACCTCGGGCTGGAACTGATGTCGCTGGCGCTGTACGCGCTGATCGCCCTGCGCCGCGACAACGTCGTGGCCACCGAAGCTGCCATGAAGTACTTCGTGCTGGGCGCGCTGGCCTCGGGCTTCCTGCTGTACGGCATGTCGATGATCTACGGCGCGACGGGTCACCTGGACCTGGCCGAGATCTCCAAGGTCATCGCCGCCGGCAAGGCCGAGAAGATGGCGCTGGTGTTCGGCATCGTGTTCCTGGTGTCGGGCCTGGCGTTCAAGCTGGGCGCCGTGCCGTTCCACATGTGGGTGCCTGACGTCTACCAGGGTTCGCCGACCGCCGTCACCCTGATCCTGGGCGGCGCGCCCAAGCTGGCCGCCTTCGCGATCACGCTGCGCCTGCTGGTGGACGGCCTGCACGGGCTGGCCGCCGACTGGCAGCCCATGCTCATGATCCTGGCCGTCCTGTCGCTGGCCATCGGCAACCTGACCGCCATCGCGCAGACGAACTTCAAGCGCATGCTGGCGTACTCGACCATCTCGCACATGGGCTTCGTGCTGCTGGGCCTGATGTCGGGCTCGGTCGCGGGCAAGCCGGAACTGTCGTCCGCCGCCTACGGCGCGTCGCTGTTCTACATGCTGACCTACGTGCTGACCACGCTGGCCAGCTTCGGCATCGTGCTGCTGCTGTCGCGCCAAGGTTTCGAGTGCGAGCACATCGACGACCTGAAGGGCCTGAACCGCCGCAGCCCGTGGCATGCCGCCATCGTGCTGCTGCTGATGTTCTCGCTGGCCGGCATCCCGCCGCTGGTGGGCTTCTACGCCAAGCTGGCCGTGCTCCAGGCCCTGGTGAGCGCCGGTCATATTTCCCTGGCCGTGGTGGCGGTGCTGTTCTCGCTGATCGGCGCGTTCTACTACCTGCGCGTGGTCAAGGTCGTGTACTTCGACGAGCCGGCGGCCGACGCCGCGCCGATGGTGGCCACCGCTGGCCAGCGCGGCGTGCTGTCGATCAACGGCGCCCTGATCCTGGTGCTGGGCCTGCTGCCCGGCGGCCTGATGGCGCTGTGCGTGCAGGCCATCCGCTCGTCGCTGACCCTGTAAGGGACGGATCACAGCCATGAACCAGACGCTGGCGGTATGGCTGTTGATCGCGCTGGCGCTCGTCAGCGCGAACCTTCCCTTTCTGACCGAACGCGTGTTTGCCGTGCTGCCCTGGAAGCAGGGCGGCGCCACGGCGGTCAAGCCCTTCTGGGTCCGCCTGGTCGAAGTCCTGGTTTTCTACGCGATCGTCGGCGCGCTGGGATTTGCGTTTGAATCCGCGCTGGGCAACCGCTTTGCCCAGACCTGGGAGTTCTACGCGATCACGCTCAGTTTGTACCTGGTGCTGGCCTATCCCGGGTTCGTGTACCGGTATCTGTTCAAGCGGCACCCTCGCTTGCGCGTTTGAAGACGCGGCAAGACCCTTAAACGCCCCGCCAGGGGCGTTTTTTCATTTGCTCATGGAAAGCTGTGGAACGTGCCTGGCGCAGCCTGTGGCGCGTTCTGGCGCGTCGGGCTGCAGGGCTGAGACGCCTATCCCTGGCTGGTACGAGCGGGGCCGTTCATGCGGGCAGGGGCGGACCGAAGACGAGCCCTGCGCCCCGCGCGCCTTCGATCGCCGGCCCCGATCCGCCCCCAAAAATTGAGCATTCGAAATACGTCGAAAGTTCGCCCAGCAGTGTTGTTTTTTCATCTTTCGGATGAGCGGAATCGAATCATTCAGGTTTCATTCAGCCTCCCAGTTCAGAATCGCAAACGACAAAAAAACAAGAATCGTTGCTATTCACATTCTGGAGAAGTTGGTTTGAAGCCCCAAGATTCGTATTCGCTGAATACGCTCGCCACGTCGCTGGCCGCCGCCATCGCGGCGCCGGCGTTGTTCGTCAGCCCCTATGCCGCAGCGCAGTCCGCCGACACCGGCGTGACCCAGTTGTCCCCGGTCCGTGTCGAGGGCGAAGGCTCTCCCTACCAGACGTCCACGGCTCAGTCGCCCAAGTTGACGGCGCCCTTGCTGGATACGCCGCGCACGGTGCAGGTCGTGCCCCAGCAGGTGATCCAGGACCAGGCCGCTTCGTCGCTTCAGGATGTGCTGCGCAACTCGCCCGGCATCACCTTCGGCGCCGGCGAAGGCGGCCGGCCGGGCGGCGACCTGCCCATCATCCGCGGGCAGAATTCCGCGGGGAGCATCTTCCTGGACGGCATCCGCGATTCCAGCACCCAGATCCGCGACACGTTCAACCTGGAGCAGGTCGAGATCATCAAGGGACCGGATTCGGTCTATTCCGGCCGCGGTGGTGCGGGCGGCAGCATCAACATGGTCAGCAAGACGCCCAAGGCCACGGACTTCACCGAAGCCACGGCGCAGATCGGCACGGACAACAATTACCGCGCGACCATCGACAGCAACTGGCGCCTGGCGGACAAGGCGGCCTTCCGTCTGAACGTCATGGGCAACAAGGGCGACGTGCCCGGCCGCGACAACGCGGTGGACTTCGAACGCTGGGGCGTGGCGCCTTCCCTGATGCTGGGCGTCGGCACGCCGACGCGCATCACGCTCAGCTATTACCACTACCAAGACGACAGCATGCCGGATTACTCCATCCCGTATGACCCGAAGACGGGCCAGCCGGTGACGGAGACCATGGGCGTGAGCCGCAAGTCGTTCTACGGCCTGACCGGACGCGATTTCATGAAGACGCGCGACGACGTCGCGACGGTCGACTTCCAGCATGATTTTTCCGACAAGCTGCAGCTGCGCAACGTGATGCGCTACGGCCGCGGCACGACCGATTTCGCCGCCACCAATCCTGACGACAGCAAGGGCAACATTCCCAACGGGCTGGTGTATCGCGCGCTCAAGTCGGGCTACTACGTCACCAAGACCTTTGCCAACCAGACGGACCTGACCGGCGAGTTCGAGACCGGCAGCCTGAAGCATTCGTTCGATCTGGGCTTCGAGTACAGCAACATCAAGCAGGACAAGGACGGCTACACCCAGACCATCGCCCGCGGCCCGATGGACTGCAAGGTCAGCGCGACGGACCTGTCGAATCCGGCGCTGTGCACGTCGCTGTGGGATCCGGATCCCAGCGACGACTACCCGGGCAAGCTGACCCGCAACGACAATCCTGCCCGCTACAACACGGACACGATCGCGCTCTACGGCTTTGACACCATCAAGTTCAACGAACAATGGCAGGCCAGCCTGGGCGCGCGCTGGGACAACTACCGGACCAGCGGCAGCAACATCGCGCGCGGCCGCAGCGATCCGGCCGGCACACCCGCGTTCTACAGCACGAGCCGCGAAGACAACCTCTTCAACTACCAGGTCGGCCTGGCGTACAAGCCTGCGCCCAATGGCACGATCTACGCCACCTACGGCACCTCGTCCACGCCGTCCGCGGTGGCGGGCAGCGCGGTCAGCGATGCGACGTCGCTGTCGAACGCGTCGCTCGAACCCGAGAAGAGCCGGACGGTCGAACTGGGCACGAAGTGGCAGGTGCTGGATGACAAGCTGACGCTCTCGGCGGCGGCCTTCCACGACATCCGCAAGAACACCAGCGTCGCCGTGTCCGCGACCGAAGTGGCGCAGGTAGGCGAGGCCAAGGTGCGCGGCATCGAAATCGGCTTCTCGGGCGCCATCACGCCCAAGTGGAACGTCTTCGGCGGCTACACGTTCATGGACAGCGAAATGACCAAGGGCGCGTACAACAGCGGCGCGGTCGGCCAGGACCTGCCCAACACGCCGCGCAATGCCTTCAGCCTGTGGACGACCTACAAGGTCCTGCCCAAGCTGACGGTCGGCGGCGGCGCGTACTACGTTGACAAGGTCTACGGCAACTCGGACGCCACGAAGAATGCCGATGGCACGCCCAAGGCGCGCTGGGTGCCTTCGTACTGGCGCTTCGACGCGATGGCCGCCTACGAATTCAACGAGCATATCTCGGCGCAGTTGAACGTGCTGAACATCTTCGACGAAACGTACTACACCAAGGCCTATGCCGCGCACTACGCGGCGCTGGGCACGGGCCGGGCGGCGTTGCTGTCCCTGCGCATGCGGTATTGAGCATGGGGCGTTGAGCGGCGGCGCCGCGCAGCCGGCGCCGACTCGCTACGAAAAAGCCACCTCATCTTGAGGTGGCTTTTGTGCTTTGGGGGGCTGGCACCGGCGCGCTGATGGGTGTCAGACACCGGGGCATCTGCGGATCAGGTCTCGAACCAGTTCAGCACGCCGTCCAGCCCCGACACGTTCAGGGCGTAGCGCGTCTGCTGCCGAACCAGCGGCTTGGCGTGGTAGGCCACCGGGAAGCCCGCGTTGGCCAGCATCTTCAGGTCGTTGGCGCCGTCTCCCATCGCGATGATCTGGTGCGTGTCGGCGCCGTGCGTGCGCGCGAACTCGCGCAGATGCGCGGCCTTGGCGTCGGCGTCCAGGATGTCGCCCAGCACGCGGCCGGTCAGCACGCCGTTTTCGATTTCGAGGGTATTGGCGTGGGCGCTGTCCAGGTTCAGGCGGGCGCGCAGGCGCTCGGTGAAGAACGTGAATCCGCCGGACACCAGCAGCACCTTGATGCCCGCGGACTGGGCGGTGGTGATGAGGCGCTCGGCGCCCGGGTTCAGTCGCAGCTTTTCCTCGTAGACCTGGTCCAGCGCGCCGGCCGGCGCGCCCTTGAGCAGCGCGACCCGGCGCCGCAGGCTCTCGGCGAAATCCTTGATTTCGCCGCGCATGGCGGCTTCGGTGATCTCGGACACCTTGTCCTTCACGCCGACCACGCCCGCGATCTCGTCGATGCACTCGATGTTGATCAGCGTGGAGTCCATGTCCATGGCCAGGACCTTGCAGTGCGACAGCTTCAGGCCGGACGGCACGAAAGCGGCGTCGACGCCGCGGGCATCGGCCCAGGCGGTGACCACGCTGCGGGTCTCGGCGTCGTGCTGCACGTCGAGCAGGCGGGCGGCGGTATTGCTGATCCGCGCGATGCCCTGGGCCTGGGCCAGGGCTGCGAGCTGTTCCGCATGTTCGATGGCGAGGCCGGGGGATTGGACGACGAGGTTGTGGGTAGTCATGGCGGGATGGGGAAGGGTGTCTGGGATTATTTCAGTGCGCGCAGGACCGCTCGCACGGCGTCGGCGCGGGCCGCAAGCTGGGGCGCCTTGATCTCGACGCGCAATTTGTCCTGCCCGGCGAGCTTGATGTGGCGCTGGCGCTGGACGAGATCGATGATCCGGCCGGGGTCGACCGTGGTCTTGGGACCGAACTGCAGCAGCGCCTGGCTTTCGCTGGCGTCGATCTTGACGATGCCCAGGGGCTGGGCCGCAAGGCGCAGGCGGTGCGTCGCGAGCAGGGTCTGCGCCGCCTCGGGCAGCTTGCCGAAGCGGTCGATCAGTTCTTCCTGGATGTGGATCAGGTCGTCCTCGTCGGCGGCGTGCGCCAGCCGCTTGTAGATGGCCAGGCGTGCATGCACGTCGGCGCAATAGTCGGACGGCAATAGCGCCGGCGCATGCAGGTTGACCTCGCACGCCAGGTTGAAGGGCGCGTCCAGGTCGGGTTCTTCGCCGGCCCGCAGGGCGCGCACGGCTTCGTTGAGCATCTCGTTGTACATCGAGAAGCCGACTTCCTGGATGTTGCCGGACTGCGAATCGCCCAGCACTTCGCCGGTGCCGCGGATTTCCAG
The DNA here is from genome assembly GCF_900156745.1 of Achromobacter sp. MFA1 R4. NCBI lineage: Bacteria > Pseudomonadati > Pseudomonadota > Betaproteobacteria > Burkholderiales > Alcaligenaceae > Achromobacter > Achromobacter sp. MFA1 R4. Next base: position 3,405,832 of record NZ_LT707065.1, read on the forward strand.
GTCGTGCATGGCCAGGTAAAAGCCCGAGCCGAGCTCTTCCATGGCCTGGATGGCTTCCAGCCGCTTCTTGGCGTTGCTGGTGATGGCGTCCTCGCCCGGCGTCAGCAGATAGGCATAGGCCTGGTGGTGGGAACGTCCGACCCGCCCGCGCAACTGGTGCAGCTGGGCCAGCCCGAAGCGGTCGGCGCGGTGGATCACGATGGTGTTCGCGCTGGGCACGTCGATGCCGGTTTCGATGATGGTGGTGCACAGCAGGACGTTGTAGCGCTGCTGGTAGAACCCCTTCATCACCTGTTCGAGTTCGCGCTCCGGCATCTGGCCGTGTGCCACCGCGATCCGGGCCTCGGGCACCAGTTCTTCCAGGCGGGCGCGGCGGTTGTGGATGGTCTCGACCTCGTTGTGCAGGAAGTAGCACTGGCCGCCGCGCTTGAGCTCGCGCAAGAGGGCCTCGCGCAAGGTGCTGCCGTCTTCGCGGCGCACGAAGGTCTTGATGGCCAGGCGCTTCTGCGGCGCGGTGGCGATCACGGAGAAGTCGCGGATGCCTTCCAGCGACATGCCCAGCGTGCGCGGGATGGGCGTGGCGGTCAGCGTCAGCACGTCGACTTCGGCGCGCAGCGCCTTCAGGGCCTCTTTCTGGCGCACGCCGAAGCGGTGTTCCTCGTCGATGATGACCAGGCCCAGCCGCTTGAACTTCACGTCCTTGGACAGGATCTTGTGCGTGCCGATGACGATATCGACCCGGCCGTCATTGATGCCCTCGATGGCGCTGGCCACCTCTTTGGGGGACCGGAAGCGCGACAGCTCCACCACGCGCACGGGCCAGTCGGCAAAGCGATCGGAGAAGGTCTGCGCGTGCTGTTCGGCAAGCAGGGTGGTGGGGCACAGCAGGGCCACCTGCTTGCCGTTGGCCACGGCCAGGAAGGCGGCGCGCAGCGCGACTTCGGTCTTGCCGAAGCCGACGTCGCCGCACACCAGGCGGTCCATGGGACGGCCGGACGTCATGTCGCTGATCACGGCCTGGATGGCGGCGGCCTGATCGGCCGTTTCTTCAAAGCCGAAGCCTTCGGCGAACGCTTCGTAGTCATTGAGCGGCAGGTTGAAGGCAAAGCCTTCGCGCGCCGCGCGCTGCGCATACAGCGCCAGCAATTCGGCGGCCGTATCGCGGACCTGCTTGGCCGCCTTGCGGCGGGCCTTGTCCCATTGGCCGGAGCCCAGCTGGTGCAGCGGCGCGGCTTCCGGATCGGCGCCGCTGTAGCGGGCGATCACGTGCAGTTGCGACACCGGCACGTACAGCGTGCTGCCGTTGGCATATTCGAGGTGGAGGAACTCCATCTCGCCTTCGCCCATGTCCATATTGACCAGGCCGTGGTAGCGCCCGATGCCGTGCTGCGCATGGACGACGGGGTCGCCTTCGCGCAGTTCGGACAGGTCTCGCACCATGGCTTCGACGTTGCTCGCGCGTTCCTGGTCGCGCTTGCCACGGCGTCCGGTGCTGGCCAGTCCGGGGTAGAGATCGTTTTCGGTCAGGAACGCCAGGTTGGCGTCCGGCAGTTCGAAGCCGGTGCCCAGCGGCGAGGCGACGATGCCGAAATGCGCGTCCGACGCCAGGAAGGCCTGGATGGTGTCCGGCTGGGCGTCGGGCGTGACGCCGAACTCGTTCAGCATCTGCACCAGGGTTTCGCGCCGGCCGGCCGAGTCCGCGCACAGCAGCACGCGGGTCTGGCGCGTCTGCACCAGCGCGCGCAGCTTGGCGATGGGGTCATCGGAGCGGCGCGCCACGCTGACGTCGGGCGCCGCGCGAAAGTCCGGATGCGGCTGGCCCGCGGCCAGCGACAGGCGTCGGAATTCCTTCAGCCGCCCATACAGCGCTTCTTTGTCCAGGAACAGGGCGGAAGGCGGCAGCACCGGGCGTTCGCGGTCGCTTTTCAGGAAGCCATGGCGGCTGGCGGTGTCCTGGCTGAAGCGCTGCATCGCATCGTCGATGTCGCCGACGGTGACCATGACCGTGCCTTCGGACACGTAGTCGAACAGCGTGGCGGTTTCCTCGAAGAAGAGCGGCAGGTAGTACTCGACCCCGGCGAACGGGATGCCGTTGCCGATGTCCTTGTAGGGCAGGGCGCGCGACGGATCGCCTTCGAAGACCTCGCGAAAGCGGGCGCGGAAGCGGTTGCGCGAGTCTTCGTCCATGGGGAACTCGCGGCCGGGCAGGAGCTGCACTTCGCGCACGGGGTACAGGCTGCGCTGGGTGTCGACGTCGAAGCTGCGGATGGTCTCGATCTCGTCGTCGAACAGATCCAGCCGGTACGGCACCACCGAGCCCATCGGGAACAGGTCGATCAGGCCGCCGCGCAGGCAGAATTCGCCGGGCGAGGTCACCTGGGTGACGTGGTTGTAGTTGGCCAGGGTGAGTTGCGCGCGCAGCGCCGATTCGTTCAGCTTGTCCTTCTGTTTGAACGAAAACGTGTAGGCGGCCAGGAACGAGGGCGGGGCCAGCCGGTACAACGCGGTGGTGATGGGCACGGTCAGCACATCCACCGTCTTCATCATCAGCGAATGCAGCGTGTTCAGGCGCTCGGAGATCAGGTCCTGGTGCGGCGAGAAGGCGTCGTAGGGCAGCGTTTCCCAGTCGGGCAGTTGCCTGACGCGCAGGCCCGGCGCGAACAGCTGGATTTCCTCGGCCAGGCGTTGGGCCTCCAGGGGCTCGGCCGTCAGGATCACCAGCGGCGCGCCGGCCTGGCGTGCCAGGTCCGCCAGCAGCCAGGCGTCGCCCGAGCCGGGCGGCCGGGGCTGCGCGTAGCGCGCGCCGGCTTTCAGCGCGGACAGGGTGGGGACCGTGGCGGGGACGGGCGGCGCGGCCGTGTCGAGGGAAGAAGGGGTGGGCATCAGGCTGGAAGCGGACATCAAGCGGAAGATTATAAAATCTCCGCACCATGTCTGACTCAATCATCGCGATCGTGCCCGCCGCGGGCGTCGGCGCCCGCGCCACCCGCGCCGGGCACGAGGCCGTTCCCAAGCAATATCGTCCACTGTCCGGACAGCCCATGCTGCGCCACGCGGTTTGCGCGCTGCTGGCCGATGCGCGCGTGTCGCAGGTGCGCGTGGCGGTGACGCCGGGAGACGGCTGGGTCGACGCCGCGCTGGCCGGCCTGCCGCGCACCGTCTGGCGCGCCTGCGGCGGCGCGACGCGCGCCGATACGGTCGCGGGCGCGCTGGCCGACAGCGAGGTCGCGGATGACGCCTGGGTGCTGGTGCACGATGCCGCGCGGCCGGGCTTGCCCGCTTCGGCGCTGGGCCGCCTGATCGACGCCTGCCTTGTCGATCCGGTGGGCGGCCTGCTGGCCCTGCCGGTGGCCGACACGGTCAAGGGCGGGCACGAGCGCGTGGAGCGCACGCTGGACCGCAATGGCCTGTGGCTGGCGCAAACGCCGCAGATGTTCCGCGCCGGGGTGCTGCGCGATGCGCTGACCGCGGCTTGCGTGGACGGCGTGACCGTCACCGACGAGGCCTCCGCGATCGAGGCCGCCGGCTACGCGCCGTTGCTGGTTCCGGGCGCGATGCGCAACTTCAAGGTGACGTGGCCGGACGATTTCGAACTGATGGAAAAATGGCTATGAGCATTCCTTTCCGCGTCGGGCAAGGCTTTGACGTGCATGCGCTGGTCGAGGGCCGGCCGCTGATCATCGGCGGGGTCACGATTCCCCATACCCACGGCCTGCTGGGACATTCCGATGCAGACGTGCTGCTGCACGCGATCACCGACGCGCTGCTGGGCGCGGCGGGCCTGGGCGATATCGGCCGGCATTTTCCCGACACCGATCCGGCCTTCAAGGGAGCCGACAGCCGCGTGCTGCTGCGCGAGGCGATGGCCAGGGTCCGCCGGGCGGGCTGGACGCCGGTCAATATCGACGCCACCCTGCACGCGCAGGCGCCGAAGATCGGTCCGCATGCGCCGGCCATGGTGAAGAACATCGCCGCCGATACCGGGTTGGACGAAGCCGAGGTCAACATCAAGGCCAAGACCAACGAGGGGCTGGGCTACCTGGGCCGCAAGGAAGGCATCGCGGCGACGGTGGTCGCGCTGCTGGCGCGCGTCGAAAGCTGACCCCGCACGCCGCCATGTCCGTGGCGTCCGCGCCACGCGCCCCACGCCTTTTCAATGCCGCCTGCGCCGCAACGCCAGGCGGCATTTACGTTGGCATACATCTTTAACAAATGAATAAGCGGGTGAATTTGATCTGACTTACGCTGCGCCACTTGAAATCTGACTAATCAGGGACATTCAGATGCAATTACGGGGCGCGGGGCTATTTTTCGTTCTTGCCGCATTTGCCACCTCCGCGCACGCGGAGTACGAGCAGCAGCTCGGCCCGCTGGCAGGCACCGTCAGGCAGCAGCTTCTGCAGGGGTGGCACGTGGGCGAACAGGATGGCTGGTTCACCCTGCGCAACAGCGACGTGCCCGGCGGCGAGCAGACGTTCTATGTCAACGCGGGCCAGCCGCCCGAATCGGGCCGCATCATCGACGTCAACGTGGTGGTCAACTCAAAAAGCCCCAAGGCGTCCATTGGCGTCGCGCTCAACAACAATGCGCGCAAGAGCCTGTGCCTGCTGGAGATCCGGGCGGACCGCAACACGCTGCTGTTCTGTCTCGAGGGCCAGAAGCGGCGCGACATCGCGTCGGTGCCCAATGTCGCGAAGCTGGACGGCACGGACCGCATCAAAGTGGTTGAAGTGCCGGGCGCGGCGCGTTTCATCGTCAATGGCCAGAAGATCGCCGACGTCGAGAACGAGCCCGCGCTGGGCAGCGAAGTCGGCATCATGGCCTACGATGAAGGCACCTTCGGCATCGCCGATTTCACGATCAATTCCAATCTGGCCACCCAGCCGGCCGGCGGCGGTGCGCAAGGCGGCGCAGGCGCAGGGGCAGGGGCTGGGTCAACCCGGGCGCCCGCCGCGGCGCCCGCGCCCGCGAACAACACGCCCGCCTTGCCCGGCGCGGGGCCCTATCCCCGGTTCGGCGGCGACACGCTGCGCATCGTCGGCGTCTACGTCGGGATCATGCGCAGCATTTTCCTGCACGAATTCGGCCATGCGCTGATCGGCGAGCTGGAACTGCCCGCGACGGGCGCGGAAGAAGACGCGGTCGACATGTATTCGGCGCTGCAGATCGTCGAGCCCACGATGTACCCGTCCAGCGACAAGGACGTGAACATCATGGCCCGCGAGGCCGCGACGTACGCCGCGCTGCAGTGGTACTACAGCGGCATGCTGGCGGAAAAGCGCGGCGCGTCGGCAAATTCGGCGTGGCAGGACGAGCACACGGGCGATCTCAAGCGTTTCCGCAACATGCTGTGCATCATGTACGGCGGCAACCCCTCGGTGTTCGAGCCGGTGGCTAAGCACGTGGGCTTCGAGGACCGGACCAAGGCGCGCTGCACGGACGAATTCAACAAGCAGAACCGCGCCTGGCGCCGGCTGCTGGCGCCGCACACCCGCGTCGGCGCGTGGACGCCCGACGGCCAACAGCCGGCCGACGCGCCGGGCGCGCCGGTCAATGTGGTGTTCGAGCCGTCCAAGCGCAAGATCGGCAATCTCTTTGCGAACAACCTGTCCGAGGCGATCACCAACAATATCAAGCTGCTGGGCCAGACCTACGTGCTGCCGCGGCCGGTCAACGTGGTGTTCAAGGACTGCGGCCAGCTGAACGCCTGGTACAGCCCCCGGGAAGGGTCGATCACCATGTGCTACGACCTGATCGAGAACATCGCGGTGATGATCTCCGACATTGAAACGGGCACCGTGGGCGGAGAAGTCGTGGCCAAGGATGGCGCGGCTCCCCGGCAGCCGCCAGCCGCCGGGCAGGGGATGCCCGCGCAGCCGAGCGGCACGTTCGATGAACTCAAGGACAGCGGCGTGCCGCCCACGTCCATGCTGTTCTCGTCCCCCTACAAGGGCCCGACGCCCAACAAGCACACCCGCGCCGAGGTCATCACGACCGCGGACCTGGTGCAGATGATCAACAAGGACAAGTCGATTCTCATCATCGACACCAGCGGCCTGCGGGACACGCTGCCCATTGCCTACCCGCTGGCGGACGCGGGCCAGGACGGCAGCGTCGCGGATCACCTGCAGGGCGCGCTCGACGCCTGGCTCCAGAAGAACACGGGCGGCCGGCGCGACGCACCCATCGTGTTCATGGGCGCGGGCATGAATGACCGTTCGTCCTATAACGCGGCGCTGCGTGCAGGCACACTGGGATGGCGCGCGTATTGGTATCGCGGCGGCATGGAGGCCTGGGTGGCCAACGGCCTGCCCACCGCGCCGGTCAAGCCGGCCGCCGGAAAGTAGCGGCGCGACGGGGGCGCCATCGCGCCGCCGTCCCTGACGCCATTAAGCAAAAAGCCCGCCTGCATCATGCAGGCGGGCTTTTTTCCGATCGGCGGAACCGCTTACTTGCCTTGGGCGGCCAGCGCCAGGGCAGCGGCGTTGACCACGGCGGCGATACGGCCGGCGTCGCGCAACTGTTCGGTCGACAGGCCGTCGTTCTTCAGGTTTTCATAGTGCGACGCAACGCAGAAGTGGCACTTGCCGATGATGGAGGCCACCAGCGCAAAGAGCTCGAAACGCTTCTTCTCGACGCCGCCATGGGTGGCGTAGGCGTTCATGCGCAACTGGGCCGGCAGGCTCTTGAGCTGGGCGTCGCCGGTCATCTCGACGTAGGGGTACCAGGTGTTGTTCATGCCCATGAGGGCGGATGCGGTCAGCGCGGCGTTCGCGTCGCCTTCCGACAGGCCGCTCTTGAAGGCTTCAACCAGCACCGGGCTGCGCGCGGCATAGGCGGCGGACAGGGCAGCGCCGATGGCGTCTTCGGGAGCCAGCGTCGAGCGGGCGATCACGGCGTCCAGATTCAGGCGGATGTCCTTGGCCCAATCCGGCAACTGTTCCTTAATGGTCGTAAGAAATTCCATAGTTTTTACCTATAATCTAGCGCAGTTAAAGCCCGGGCGGGGCCTGCGAACAGGCCCCGGGCCGGGCTGGAAATTACAGCGTGGCGCCGCCAACCGTACGGTTGCACGGGCAGAGCTCGTCGGTTTGCAGACCGTCGAGCAGACGCAGCACTTCTTCCGGGTTACGGCCGACGTTCAGGTTGTTCACCGAAACGTGCTGGATCGTGTTGTCCGGGTCGACGATGAAGGTGGCGCGCAGGGCAACGCCAGCACCCTTCTCACGCACGCCGAGCTGGTCGATCAGCGCGCCGGTGGTGTCGCCGAATTGGTAGTGACCCAGCTTGTTCAGGTCCGGGTGCTCACGGCGCCAGGCCAGCTTGACGAATTCGTTGTCGGTCGAACCGCCCAGCAGGACGGCGTCGCGGTCTTCGAAGTCCTTGGCCAGCTTGTTGAAGCCGACGATTTCGGTCGGGCAAACAAACGTGAAGTCTTTCGGGTAGAAGTAAATCACCTTCCACTTGCCGGGGAAGGAGCTTTCGGTGATGTCTTCGAACGCCGACACGCCGTTTTCTTCGTGCTGGTTGAAGCCGGGCTTGACGCCGGTGACCTTGAAGGGTTCGAGTTTGTCGCCAACAGTTTTCATGTTTACTCCCGTAGTTGTTGGGTGGAGATAAGGCAGTGCCTCAAACCATAAATTCTACGCTATGGATTATCGTTGTCTAATTGATAATTCCTAAACTTGGCTTTGGGCAGCTCTATCCTTGCGGTAAGGCCGCCACCCTCGCGCGGCAGCATGCGCAACGAGCCGCCGACGTGCTTGAGCAGGCGTTCGACGATGGCCAGGCCCAGGCCCGCGCCGCTGACCCCGGTGCGCGCGGCTTCTCCACGGGAGAACGGGCGCAACAGGCGATCCACGTCCTCGGGGGCGATGCCGGGGCCGCGGTCGGAGACCTCGATGACGATCATGCTGCCTTCGGCCTGCAGCGTCATGTTCAAGTGCGCCAGGCCGTCGTCGGACCGGCCGTAGCGGCGCGCGTTTTCGATCAGGTTGCTGACGATGCGCTTGAGGTCCAAGGCGGTGATGCGGGCGCGCAGGCCGGGTTCCAGGACGGCTTCCAGATCGCCGCCCAGCGACGCGGTGTGGCTGCGCTCGCGTTCGTAGAGTTCGGCCAGCACCGCGGAAATGTCCGTGGCCAGTTGCGGCAGCGTGCCCGCGGGGCGGGCGTATTCCATGAGCTGGCCGATGCTGTGGTCGATCTGGCCGAGGTCTTCGTCGATGGCCTGGCGGGCGTCTTCGGACACGCCGCTCAGCTCGATTTCCAGCCGCATGCGCGCAAGCGGGGTGCGCAGGTCGTGCGAAATGCCGGCCAGCATGAGCTCGCGGTCGGCCTCGGCCTGGCGCAGGTCTTTGGCCATGCGGTTGAACGAGGCGTTCAGGTCGCGGATTTCGAGCGGCCCCTGTTCGGGCAGGGGGGCGGGCGTTTCACCGCGCGACAGGACCTGGGCGGCCCGGGCCAGGCGCGATAGCGGCCGGTTGACGAACCCGACGCTGACCGCGGCCCCGACAAGGGACAGCAGCAGCGCGGTGGCGCCCCAGCCCAGCCATTCGATGCCGCCGGTCAGTCCGATCTGTTCGCGTTCGAACACCAGCCAGTACAGGTCTTTTTCTATCTGGAAGCTGACCCAGAAACCCGGCACCTGGTTCACGCCCCAGGCGATCTGCGTTTCCGGGCCGAAGCGCGTACGGATGTGCTGGGCCACGCGCTGCCAGTAGTCGTCGTCGGGGAGGGCTTCGGCAAAGTCGGTGACTTCGCGGGGATAGACCTGGATGCCTTCATTGGTGGCCAGGTCGAGCAGAAGTTTGCTGCGTTCGCCGTTATGCGAATAGATCAGCGCGGTGCGCGTGATATTGACGGCCGTGATCACCCGCTGCGCCATCTGATTGGCGCGCGGTCCCAGCTCCATGCTGAAAAATACTTGGAGCCACGCGCCCAGGCTGACCAGCATCAGTGCGGCGAGCAAAAGGAACGTGCGGCCGAATAAACCCAGCCGCAAACGTGATGTCAGGTTCCTGAATGTTCTGCGCAGGCGCGGCACGAAGCTGCGCTCCTGCCCGGGGCGGGCGAGTCGATCAGCTACCACCGTCCGGGACGAACACGTATCCCAGACCCCAGACCGTCTGGATGAATACGGGCTTGGACGGGTTCGGTTCGATCAGCTTGCGCAGGCGCGAGATCTGGACGTCGAGGCTGCGATCGAAGGCTTCGTATTCGCGGCCGCGGGCCAGTTCCATGAGCTTGTCGCGCGACAGGGGAATCTTCGGATGGCGCGCAAACACCTTGAGCACCGAGAATTCACCCGTGGTGATGGGCACCTGTTCGCCGTTGCGCGTGAGCGTACGGGTGGACAGGTTCAGCACGTAAGGGCCGAAGGCGATGGACTCGTTCTCCTGGCTGGGGGCGCCGGGGTGTTCCTCGGTGCCGCGGCGGCGCAGAATCGCATTGATGCGCGCCAGCAGTTCCCGGGGATTGAACGGTTTGGACAGGTAGTCGTCCGCGCCCATCTCCAGCCCGACGATGCGGTCGATCTCTTCCGCCTTGGCCGTGAGCATGATGATGGGGGTGTTGTCGTGACCACCGCGCAGCCGGCGGCAGATGGACAGGCCATCCTCGCCGGGCAGCATCAGATCCAGCACGAGCAGGTCGAAATGCTCGCGTTGCCAGAGTTTGCCCATCTCTTTGGCGTCTTCGGCGACGAAAACGTTGAATCCCTGTTCGGACAAGTACCGGCGCAGCAGATCGCGCAAGCGCGGATCGTCGTCAACGACGAGGATTTTTCGGGTGGGGGTGGTGTTTTGCGTATTCATGGCCGGAAATGTAACAGTGACAAGAACCAGCGGCTAGTGGGCGTTCACAAGATATTACACATTGCGAACCCTGGTTGAAATCCCCCTTACACCCGGGGGTAACAGCGGCTTATTTCGTACAATCTGCTTCTATGGAACTAAACCTGCTGGCTCTGGAAACGTCGTCGTCGCGCTGTGGCGTGGCCCTTTTGCGGGCGGTCGACGGCCGCCTGGACATCCGCGTGCGCGAACACGAAGGCGCCCAGGAACACGCCGAGCGCCTCCTCCCTATGGCCGATGAGCTGCTGGCCGAAGCCGGCATCCCGCCGTCGGACCTGCATGCCGTGGCGTTCGGGCAGGGCCCCGGGGGGTTTACCGGTCTGCGCGTGGCCTGCGGCGTGGCCCAGGGCATGGCCCTCGGCCTGGGGATCCCGGTGTTGCCTATTGTTTCGCACCAGGCGGTGGCCGCCGAGGTCGCCGGGACGCCGGCCGATGCCATCGTCGTGGCCCTGGACGCCCGCATGAACGAGGTCTATCTGGCAGTCTACCGCCGCCGGGACGCGGCTGGCGAGGATTCCGTCTGGGACACCCTGCAGGCGCCGATGTTGATCGCCGCGGCCGAGGTGGTGCCCTGGACAGCGCATCATCTGCCGAACTGGTCGGCCCAGGCGGGGCAGCCGCTCGAACCGCTCCTGGCCGGGGACGCCTGGGAGGCTTATCCGGCCGACATGCGTTGCCCCGCGCAATGGCGCCGGGCCGGCGACGCGCAGCGGCCGCAGGCGGCCAGTGTGGCGCGGCTTGCGCGCCTGGGCTGGCTGCGAGGCGAAACCGTGGCGCCCGAGCTGGCCGCGCCGCTCTATGTCCGAGACAAAGTGGCATTCACCACCGCCGAGCGGCTGCGTGGCGAGGGCGGCAATCCGAAGGCGCAGCCCTCGCTGGCGCCGCAGATCCCGCAGTCCATGACGCAGGCCGACCTGGACGAGGTGGTTGCGCTGGAGGCGCACGTGCAGTCCTTTCCCTGGACGCGCGGCAATTTCTCGGACGCTCTGGCGGCAGGCTATGGCGCCTGGACCTTGCGGCGCGAGGGCAGGCTGGCGGGCTTCGCCATTCTCATGTTTGCGCCTGACGTGGCGCATCTGCTGGTGATCGCCGTGGCCCGGGACCTGCACCGCCAGGGCCTGGGCGGCGTGCTGCTCGACTGGTGCGAACAGCAGGCGCGCGAGCGCGGGCTGGAGGGCCTGCTGCTGGAGGTCCGGCCGTCCAACACGTCCGCCATCAGTTTCTATAAGCGCCACGGCTATCTGCAGATCGGCGTGCGGCGCGCGTATTACCCGGCCGAGAAGGGCGGCCGCGAGGACGCCCTGGTCATGCAGAAACGCTTCAGCGACACGGGCGGGGGACCGGCATGAGCCCCATGGATGCCGTGCCGCGGCCGGCGCCGCCGCGTATCAACCCCTTGCAGCGCATCTGGCTGCGCGAGATCGGCATGGAGCGGCTTTGGCTGCGCACCCCGCCGGTTGCGCCGCCAGCCATGGCGCCGGTCACGGCGCGTGTCGTCGCGCCGGAGGCGGCGTCCGCGGTGCCGCCTGCCTCGCCAGTTAAATCTGCAGTGGTCCCCCCGGCGTCCACCGCCGAGCCGGCCGCCGTACCCAAACCCGCGCCGGCTGCCGCGGCAAGCCCCGCGGCCGAGCCGGCATCGGGTCGCGCCTCGGCCATCCCCGCCTCGATCCTGAACCGCAGCGGCCCGCCGCCGCGTCCCGCGCCGAAGGTCGAGGTCAAGGAAGAAGCGCCGCCGCCCATCCCGGTGGCCGAGGCGGTCAAGGATGCCGATCTGGAGCAATTGGCCGCGCAGGTCGTGGCGTGCGCCGCCTGCGGCCTGTGCCAGGGCCGTCGCCATGCGGTGGTGGGCCACGGCGCGCAGCCGACCCGCTGGCTGGTGGTGGGCGAGGCCCCCGGCGAACAGGAAGATCGCCAGGGCCAACCCTTCGTGGGGCGGTCGGGCCAGTTGCTGGACGCCATGCTGGCGGCCGTGGGCATGAGCCGGGAGCGCGACGTATTCATCACCAACGTGATCAAGTGCCGCCCGCCCGGAAACCGGAATCCCAAGCCCGAGGAGATCGCCGCCTGCAGTCCGTACCTGATGCGGCAGATCGCCCTGCTCAAGCCCGAACGCATCCTGGTGCTCGGCCGCTTCGCGGCGCAGACGCTGCTGGGCACTGACGCCACCATCGGCAGCCTGCGCGGCCGCGTCCATCACTTGAAGACGGACGAGGGTGCGCAGATTCCGGTCGTGGTCAGCTACCATCCGGCCTATCTGCTGCGCAGCCCCTCCGAGAAGGCACGCGCCTGGCAGGACCTGAAGCTGGCTGCGCGCGACCTCTAGCCCGCACCGGCCACAAAGAAAAACACCCGGGCGCGCCCGGGTGTTGTCATTGGCGGCGCAGCGCGTGCGCGGCGCACCGGGTCAGTGTGTCGAATCCAGCGCGCGGCCGTGGCCTTCCTGGCCGATCTGGTCGTGCAGGTCCGGATTGGCCAGCATGTTGCGCTTGCTCCAGCGCATGAACACGACCATCAGCACGGCCACGACGGTGCCGAAGATCACGATGATGATGTTGATCGGCAGCTCCAGCCAAAGCAGCAGCGTATACATGGCCACCATGAGCAGGATGTTGAGCTGTTCGTTGAAGTTCTGGACGGCGATGGAATGGCCGGCCGACAGCAGCACGTGGCCGCGATGCTGGAGCAGGGCGTTCATGGGCACGACGAAGAAGCCGGCCAGACCGCCCGTCAGCAGCAACAGGAGATAGACGCTCCAAGGCTGGTAGACCAGCGGCATCAGCAGCACGACCAGGCCCATGGCGGCGCCCACCGGCAGCACGGCCAGCGCGCGGCGCAGCGGGATGCGGCCCGCCAGGATGGACCCGACCACCGTGCCCAGCGCAGCCACGCCCATCAGCATTGAAGCCTTGTCGAGCTGGTAGCCCAGATGGCTGCGGCCCCATTCGATGACGATGAGCTGCAGCGTGGCCCCCGCGCCCCAGAAGAGCGTGGTGACGGCCAGGGAGATCTGTCCCAGCTTGTCCTTCCAGAGCACGCAGACATAGCCCCAGAAGGTGCGCACGAGCCGCACGGGGTTTTTCTGCTGCGGCGGATAGCGCACGTGCGTGTGGGGGATCAGCAGGTTGCACAGCGCCGCCAGCAGGTACACGAAGGCGATGACCAGGATGGCCGCCTCGGCGGGCGTGCTGACCAGCTTGCCGATGAAGGAATGGCTCAGCAGGGCGCTGGAGACGGACGACGATATCAGCAGTCCACCCAGGACGGTGCCCAGGATGATGGAGAAGACCGTCAGGCCCTCGATCCAGCTGTTGCCCTTGACCAGCAGCGCCGGGGGGAGCATTTCGGTCACGATGCCGTATTTGGCGGGGGAGTAGGCGGCGGCGCCGATGCCCACCACGCCGTAGGCCGCGCACACCAGCCAGGTCTGGTATTGCGGGGCGATGCCCAGGCTGGCATACGAGAACATCAGCAGACAGCCCGCGACCTTGAGGGCATTGGTCGAGAACATGACGCGGCCCTTGGGATAGGAATCCGCCAGGGCGCCGACGAATGCGGCCAGCACGACGTAGGCCAGCGCGAACGACCATTTCATCATGGGCGCCAACCAGTCAGGACCGTGCAGTTCCTGTATCAAGGCGATTGCTGCGATGAACAGCGCATTGTCCGCCAATGACGAGAAGGCCTGCGCGGCCATGACCAGATAGAAACCACGTTTCAAGAATGTCCCCGTTCTTCGGCCAGAGGCTGACCAGTCCGCTTGAAGATGATGTGTCGTGCCAAAAAGTGTCAGGGAGTATAGCCGGAGCCTTGCGCCGGGCCATCGCGCGTTTGCCCGCGGGTTGACCGGTGCCAACCTCTGGGGACAGACCGCCTGCGGTATCATACGGTCCATATGAGAGCCGGCCCTTTTTGGGCCGGTTTGCAATCTGTGCGGCAGGTCCGTTAACGCCTTTCGTTCAACCCACCCCGTCGTCATCGTACTGTGCGCCTTACTCAGCTCAAACTCGCCGGCTTCAAGTCCTTCGTCGACCCCACCGTGATCCCCGTGCCCAGCCAGCTGGTCGGCGTGGTGGGTCCCAATGGCTGCGGCAAGTCGAACATCATCGACGCCGTGCGCTGGGTGCTGGGCGAGGCCAAGGCATCGGAACTGCGCGGCGAGTCCATGCAGGACGTCATTTTCAACGGGTCCGGCAACCGCAAGCCCGCGGCGCGGGCGTCGGTGGAAATGGTGTTCGACAACAGCGAGGGGCGCGCCGCCGGCCAGTGGAGCAGCTACGCCGAAATCGCGGTGCGCCGCGTCCTGACCCGGGACGGCACCAGCAGTTATTTCGTCAACAACCAGCAGGTCCGCCGCCGCGACATCCACGACATCTTCCTGGGCACCGGCCTGGGCGCCCGCGGCTACGCCATCATCGGCCAGGGCATGATCAACCGCCTGATCGAAGCCCGGCCCGAAGAACTGCGCGTATTCCTGGAAGAAGCGGCCGGCGTGTCGCGCTACAAGGAACGCCGCCGGGAAACCGAGAACCGGCTGTCCGACACCCGCGAAAACCTCACCCGCGTCGAAGACATCCTGCGCGAACTGAACAGCCAGCTTGAAAAGCTGGAAGCCCAGGCCGAAGTGGCCACGCGCTACCGCGAACTCCAGGCCGACGGCGAAAAGAAGCAGCATTCGCTGTGGCTGCTGAAGGAGACGGGCGCCCGCGAGGAACGCGCCAGGAAGGCGCAGGAAATGGCGCAGGCCCAGAACGAACTGGAAGCCGCGATTGCCGGCCTGCGCGCAGGCGAGGCCGCGCTCGAATCCCGGCGTCAGGCCCATTACGCCGCCAGCGACGCCGTTCACACCGCGCAGGGCGCGCTGTACGAAGCCAACGCCCAGGTCAGCCGCCTGGAGGCCGAGATCCGGCACGTCGTCGATTCCCGCAACCGCCTGCAGTCGCGCCGCGACCAGTTGCAGCAGCAGATCGCCGAATGGACCAGCCAGCGGGAGCACTGCACCGAACAGATCGCCCAGGCCGAGGATGACCTGGCCACCGCCGCCGCGCGCACCGAAGAAGCGCGCGCCACCGCCGAAGACGCCCAGGCCGGCCTGCCGGCCGTCGAGCAGCGCGTCCGCGAAGCGGCCGCTGGCCGCGACGAAATGCGCGCCGCGCTGGCCCGCGTCGAGCAGAACCTCGCCCTGGTGGCGCAGACCCAGCGCGACGCCGACCGCCAGATGCAGACCCTGGACCAGCGGCGCGAACGCCTGCAGCAGGAACTGCGCGAACTGCACAGCCCCGATCCCGAGCGCCTGGAACAACTTGCCGGCGACCGCGCCGCGGGCGAAGACCAGCTCGAAGCGGCCCAGGAAGAACTGGCGGTCCTCGAGGGCCGCGTGCCCGAGGCCGAC
Organism: Achromobacter sp. MFA1 R4; assembly: GCF_900156745.1. NCBI lineage: Bacteria > Pseudomonadati > Pseudomonadota > Betaproteobacteria > Burkholderiales > Alcaligenaceae > Achromobacter > Achromobacter sp. MFA1 R4. The sequence continues at coordinate 3,421,072 of NZ_LT707065.1, forward strand.
GCCGAGCGCAGCCGCGCCCAGGCCGCCGCCCAGACCGAAGCCCAGAACCTGGCCCGCCTGGAAGCCCGCCTGTCGGCGCTGGTGAAGCTGCAGGAAGACGTGCAGAAGCAGGGCGCGCTGGAGCCCTGGCTGGCCAAGCACGAGCTGGCCGGGCTGTCGCGCCTGTGGCAGAAGCTGCACGTCGAGCCGGGCTGGGAAACCGCCCTGGAATCCGCGCTGCGCGAGCGCATGGCCTCGATCGAAGTGCGCACCCTGGACTGGGCGCGCGCCTTCGCCGAGGACGCGCCGCCCGCCCGCCTGGCATTTCACCAGTTGCCCGTCGCGGCCCCGACGCCGCCCGCGCCTGCCGGCTTCACGCCGCTGGCCAGCCTGCTGCGCATCACCGATCCCGACCTGCGCACGCTGCTGAACGAATGGCTGTCCGGCGTCTACGCCGCCAATGACCTCACCCAGGCGCTGTCCCTGCGGGCCACCTTGCCCGCGGGCGCCGCCTGCGTGGTCAAGGCCGGTCACCTCATCGACGCGCACAGCGTGCGCTTCTACGCGCCTGACTCCGAACAGGCGGGCCTGCTGGCCCGCCAGCAGGAAATCGAAAACCTGCAGCGCGAGATCAAGGCCCAGCAGCTCATCACCGACCAGGCGCGTGCCGCGGTCGCCCGGGCCGAAGCCGCCTGGCAGCAGGTGTCCCAGGCCATCTCCCCGGCGCGCACGCGCGTGGCCGAGGTCACGCGCCGGGTGCACGACATCCAGCTCGAACATTCCCGGCTGCAGCAGCAGGCCGAACAGTCCGGCGAGCGCGCCTCGCGCCTGCGCCAGGACCTGGAAGAAATCAAGGCGCACGAGGAAGACCTGCGCGCCACCCGCGAAGAGGCCGAGGCCCGCTTCGAGGCCCTGGACGAAGAGCTTGCCGAGCACCAGTCCCGGTTTGCCGACGCCGAAATGGACGGCGAGACGCTGGCCGCGCAGGCCGAGGCGGCCCGCACCCGGTTGCGGGAACTGGAGCGCGCCGCCCAGGAGGCCGAATTCGCCGAGCGCGGCATCCAGGTCCGCATCACCGACCTGCAACGCAACCGGCAACTGGCCGCGGACCAGAGCCAGCGCGGCGCGGTCGAGCTGGAACAGCTGATGGGCGACCTGGCGGAACTCGACGCGTCCGCGTCGCAGGCCGGCCTGCAGGACGCGCTGGAAATGCGCGCCGAGCGCGAGGAAGCGCTGTCGCGCGCGCGCCAGGAACTCGAAAACCTGGCGGCGCTGCTGCGCGGCGCCGATGAAGACCGGCAGCAGCAGGAGCAGACCCTGGAGCCGCGCCGTGCGCGCATCATGGAATTGCAATTGCAGGAGCAGGCCGCGCGCCTGGCCGAAGAGCAGTTCACCGAGCAGCTCAACGCCCGGGAAGTCGACCGCGAGGAACTGGCCCAGTTCCTGGCCAACCAGCCCGACGAATGGCGCCGCGCAAGCTGGCTGCAACAGGAAGTCGGACGCATCTCGCGCCAGATCGAGGCCCTGGGCTCGGTCAACCTGGCCGCGCTGGACGAATTGAACACCTCGCGCGAGCGCAAGGGCTTCCTGGATTCGCAGCATCAGGACCTGATGACGGCCATCGACACCCTGGAAGACGCCATCCGCAAGATCGACCGCGAAACCCGCGAGCTGCTGCAAGAGACCTTCAACATCGTCAACGGGCACTTCGGCGAACTCTTCCCCAAGCTGTTCGGCGGGGGCGAGGCCAAGCTCAGCATGACCGGCGAGGAAATCCTCGATGCCGGCGTGCAGGTGATGGCCCAGCCGCCCGGCAAACGCAACAGCACGATTCACCTGCTGTCGGGCGGGGAAAAGGCGCTGACCGCCACCGCGCTGGTGTTCGCGCTGTTCAAGTTGAACCCCGCGCCGTTCTGCCTGCTCGACGAGGTGGACGCGCCGCTGGACGACGCCAACACCGAGCGCTACGCGAACCTTGTCGCCAACATGAGCGAGCAGACGCAGTTCCTGTTCATCTCGCACAACAAGATCGCGATGCAGATGGCCAAGCAATTGATCGGCGTGACCATGCAAGAGCAAGGGGTTTCGCGTATCGTTGCGGTAGACATAGATTCGGCCGTCCAGATGATGGCCTCCGAAGCGGCATAAACCCAATATTGAGAAAGGCGCCGCCTTCTGGCGCGGGATTTACACATGAGTGATTTGCAGATCGGGCTGATAGCCCTGGGCGTCTTGCTGATACTGCTGGTGTTGGGATTCAACTGGTGGCAGGACCGGCGCGTCCGGCGCAAGATGCAGAGCCATTTCCCCACCTCCGAACAGGATCCGCTGCTGGGTGCGGGCGCGGCCGGCGGCGCCGCGGCCACTGCCGCGGCCCGGCGTGAGCCCGGCATGGGCGGCGAACCCGCCCGCGCGCAGCCCGGCCAGCCCGCGCGCGTGGATCCGGGCAGCGACGCCGACGACACCGAAGACCCCGATCCCGCCTGCGAAGTCGTCATCGAGATCAACTTCGCCGAGCCGGTGCGCGGCGCCGACCTGCTGCCCTACATGCAAAGCCTGCGCAGCGTGGGCCGCAAGCCCATGCGCGTGTTCGCCTCGACCGATCAGCGCCGCCACCGCGCGCGCATCCATGCCGGCGAGTCCTATGCGTCCATGCAGCTTGCCGTGCTGCTGGCCAACCGCAGCGGCCCCCTGACCGCGATTGAATGGTCGCAGGCCTGGGCGCGTGCGCAGGACATGGCCGAACGTTTCGACGCCACCATCGAGGGCCCCGACCAGCAGGCGGTCCTGGAGCAGGGCGCCCGCCTGGACGACACCTGCGCCGCGCTGGACACCCAGGTCGGCCTGACGCTGCTGCTGGGCTCGGCCCAGCCGGCCGCCGAGGTGCTGGCCGTGGCGCGCGACGCCGGCTTTGTTCCCGACGGCAACCGCCTGGCCTGGCCCAACGAGAACGGCGTGACCCGCTTCACGCTGGCCCGCGCGGACGGCGCGGCCTTCGATGCGGGCATGGGCGGCATCGAACGCCTCTACCTGCTGCTCGACGTCCCGTGCAGCCCGGCGGACACCCGCGCCTTTGGCCGCATGGTCGACGTGGGCCGGGACCTGGCGGCGCGCTTGCGCGCCGAACTGGTCGACGACCAGGGCAAGCCCCTGGCCGACGGCTCCGAAGCGGTCATCGACGAGCGTCTGCAGGTCTTGTTCGGCCAGCTTGAACAGGCGGGCCTGCCTGCCGGCAGCGAGCGTGCCCAGCGGGTGTTTGCCTGATGGCCAGTGGGTCCGGCGAGAATCCGGCGCAGGCGGCGGCGCGGCTGCGCGCCGCGATCGAACAGCACAACGTCCGCTATTACGTCTACGACGAGCCCTCCATCTCGGATGCCGAGTACGACGGGCTCATGCGGGAACTGCAGGCCCTGGAGGCCGAGCATCCGGAACTGGTGACGCCCGAATCGCCCACGCAGCGCGTGGGCGCGGCGCCCGTGTCCGCCTTTGGCAGCGTGCGCCACGTGGTGCCCATGCTGTCGCTCAACAATGCCTTCTCCGAGGAAGAGGTCGGCGCGTTCGATCGCCGCGTCACCGACACCCTGCGCGGCGCCGGCATGCTGGGCCCGGCGCAGCAACCGGATTACTTCTGTGAACTGAAGCTCGACGGCCTGGCGATCAGCCTGCGCTACGAGGACGGCCGCCTGGTGCAGGCCGCCACCCGGGGCGACGGGCAGACGGGCGAGGACGTCACCTCCAACATCCGCACGATCAAGGCGATTCCCCTGCAACTGAAGGGCGCGGCCCCGAAGGTGCTGGAGGTGCGCGGCGAAGTGTTGATGAATCGCGCCGATTTCGAAAAACTGAACCAGGCGCAGGCCAAGCGCGACGAAAAGGTCTTCGTCAATCCGCGCAACGCGGCCGCGGGCAGCCTGCGCCAGCTCGATCCCCGCATCACGGCCAAGCGGCCGCTGCGGTTCTTTGCGTATGGCTGGGGCGAGGTCCATGGCCTGCCCGGCGCGCAGAACGGCTTGTTCGACGAGGCCTCGGCCGGCGCGGCGCAGGCCTCGCAGCTTCCCGAGAAATCCCACGGCGCGATGCTGGAATGGCTGGCCTCGCTGGGCCTGCCCGTCAACGTCGTGCACAACCACCGGGCCACGGGCGCCGAAGGGCTGATGGCCTTTTACGCCAAGGTCGGCGCCATGCGCGCCGAGCTGCCCTACGACATCGACGGCGTGGTCTACAAGGTGGATTCGCTGCCGGCGCAGAAGGTGCTGGGCTTCGTGGCGCGCGCGCCCCGCTTTGCGCTGGCGCACAAGTTCGCCGCCGAAGAGGCGACCACCACTTTGCTGGACATCGAAGTCCAGGTGGGCCGCACCGGCGCCATCACGCCTGTCGCGCGGCTCAAGCCTGTGTTCGTGGGCGGTGTCACCGTGACCAATGCCACGCTGCACAACGAAGACGAAATCCGCCGCAAGGACGTGCGCATCGGTGACACGGTCATCGTGCGCCGCGCGGGCGACGTCATACCCGAGGTGCTGGGACCGGTCCCGGACAAGCGGCCCGCCGATGCGCGGGAATTCGTCATGCCGACCGAGTGCCCGGTCTGCGGATCGGCCATCGAGCGCCTGGAAGGCGAAACGATCGCGCGCTGCACCGGCGGGCTGTTTTGCGGCGCGCAGCGCAAGCAGACGCTGTGGCATGCGGCCAGCCGCAAGGCGCTGGATATCGAGGGGCTGGGCGAAAAGCTCGTGGACCAGCTCGTGGACAGCGGCCGCGTCAAGACGCTGGCCGACCTGTACGGGCTGCGTCCGCTGGAACTGGTCGGCCTGGACCGCATGGGCCAGAAATCCGCCGACAACCTGATCGCCGCCATCGAGAAGGCGCGCTCGCCGGGCCTGGCGCGCCTGCTGTTCGCGCTGGGCATCCGCCACGTGGGCGAGACGACGGCCCGCGACGTCGCAAGGCATTTCGGCAGCATCGACGCCATCATGGATGCCGACGAAGAAGCCTTGTCCTCGGTGCCCGACGTGGGCCCGGTGGTGGCGGCGTCGATCCGCCACTTCTTTGCCGAGCAGCACAACCGCGACGTGATCGAGCAGCTCAAGGCGCAGGGCGTGAACCCCGTGGCGGAAGCCGCGCCGCAAGACACCACGTTGGCCGGCAAGACCTTCGTGCTGACCGGCACGCTGCCGAACTGGACGCGCGAAGAAGCGTCGATGCACATCCAGGCGGCGGGCGGCAAGGTCAGCGGCTCGGTGTCCAAGAAGACGGCTTATCTGGTGGCCGGCGAAGAGGCCGGCAGCAAACTGACCAAGGCCCAGGAACTGGGCGTGCCGGTGCTGGACGAAGACGGCTTGAAGGCATTGCTCGGCATGTCCTGATCGGGGTCTCCCGATCAGGCCTGCCTGTCTGCCTGCACCGCGAACGCCCGCGCGTCGCGCAAAAAAAAACTGCCCGCTTCAAGCGGGCAGTTTTTCGTCTGGCGGGGCCTTACTGGACCTTGGCCTTTTCGCGCAGTTGCTTCTGGTAGTCGGCCAGGGTTTGCTGGCGCATCATTTCTTCCAGTTGCGGGCGAACCTGATCCATCGGCGGGAATTCGACCGGGCGGGTGTCGTCAACCATGATGATGTGCCAGCCGAACTGGGTCTGGACCGGCTTGTCGACCACTTGACCCTTCTTGAGCTGCGTCACGGCTTGCGCGAACGGCTGCACGTAGTTGGTCGGGGGCGCCCAACCCAGGTCGCCACCCTTTTCGGCGCTGCCGGGGTCCTTGGAGTTCTTCTTGGCCAGGTCGTCGAACTTGCCCTTGTTGCTCTTGATCTGGGCCAGCAGGTCATTCGCCGTCTTCTCGTCCTGGACGAGGATGTGACGGACCTTGTATTCCATCTTGCCGGCCTGTTCCTTCTTGATCTTCTCGTATTCGGCGGTGACCTGGGCATCGGTGACCGGGTGCTTGGCCAGGTAGTCGGCCATCAGCGCGCGGACCAGGATGCCTTGGCGGGCCAGTTCGATTTCGGTCTGGACGTCCGCCTGCTTGGCGATGCCGCCGGATTCGGCGGCCTGCACGAAGATCTGGCGGTTGATCATTTCCTGCTTGACCTGTTCGCGCAGTTGCGGCGAATCGGTGGCGCCCTGGCCGACCAGGAGCTTGACGAATTGATCCAGGCTCTTTTGCGTGATGGCCTTACCGTTGACGGTAGCCACGTTTTGCGCAAAAGCAGGCACGGCGATGACGCAGGCCGCAGCCAGCATGACGATGCGTTTCATGAATATCCTTTTACTTTCTATTTGGGAGCCTGGGCGTCAAGCGCAAGCGCATGAATCGGATAGGGGATCAAATCTTGCAAATGATGATACACCAGCCTATGCCGCGCGACGGGCGAGAGCCCCGCAAAGCAAGGCGCCACGATGATCACGCGATAATGGCCGGCGCCGTTTTTACTGCCTTCGTGGCCGGCATGCAAATGGGAGTCGTCCAGGATCTCCAGGCTGAGGGGTTCCAGGGCGGCTAGCCGTTCCCGGATCAGGGCAATGCGATCGGTGGTTTCTGACATGGGAGCAAGGGGGAAGTTCCGGCGCGGCGGCCCCGCTTCGGGGGCGCGCGCGCCTGGGAGGAGGGCGGCGCAGGAGGCTCAGGGCTTGCCGGGCGGCGTGGTGCCCGGGCCGGCCGGGGTGTTTTCCTCGGTCTGGATGTGCTTGCCCAGCCACAGGGACTGGCCGACCACGAAGACGATCATCAGGCCCATCAGGCCGAAGGCCTTGAAGCTGACCCACTGCGACTCGGTGAAGTGCCCGGAGAACGCGACATAGAGGTTGAGGGCGCCGGCCACCAGAAAGAAGGCGGCCCAGAGCATGTTGAGCCGGTCCCAGGCCGTGTCGGGTAATTGGATCTGCTTTTCCATCAGGCGGCGGATCAGGTTGCGACCGAACAACAGGCGGGCGAAGACCAGCGCGCCGCCGAACATCCAGTACAGCACCGTCGGCTTCCATTTGATGAAGACGTCGCTGTGCAGCCAGATGGTGGCGCCGCCGAACACCAGGATGACGGTCAGGTTGATCCAGTGCATGGCTTCGGTGGGGCGGCCGGTGGCCTTGAGCCAGACGATCTGCGCCACGGCCGCCGCCATGGCGACGCCCGTGGCGATGAAGATGTCCGTAAACCTGTAGGCGATGAAGAACAGGAGCAGCGGGAACAGGTCGAACAGAAACTTCTTCATCAGTCTTCTAGGGGTTCAAACGTCATCGACAGGGAATTGATGCAGTAGCGCAGGCCGGTGGGCTCGGGGCCGTCGGGAAAGACGTGGCCCAGGTGCGCGTCGCACACATTGCACAGCACCTCGGTACGCACCATGCCGTGGCTGGTGTCGCGTTCTTCGCGGACCAGTTCGGGATCCAGCGCCTGGAAGTAGCTGGGCCAGCCGCAACCCGCGTCGAATTTGGTGTCGGATGCGAAGAGCGCCGTGCCACAGCCCACGCAGCGGTAGATGCCGGGCGTGAAGGTATCCCAGTAGCGTCCGGTGAACGCGCGTTCGGTACCCTTTTGCCGGGTGACCACGTATTCTTCGGGGGAAAGCTGGGCGCGCCATTCGGCGTCGGTTTTGCGTACTTTTTCCATATGAGCTCTTGGAGTCGCGATGCCCGAAATGGTTCGGGCATAATCCCGCCCCATGTTAATCGAGTTTGACCAGGCGGTAGTATCCACGCCCCAGGCGGAAGTGTTGCGCGGGGTGAGCGTCACCCTGGCCGAACGCCGCATCGGCATCGTCGGCCCCAACGGCGCCGGCAAGAGCACGCTGGCGCGCCTGGTCAACGGGCTGGTGATTCCGTCCTCGGGCAAGGTGCGGGTGGACGGGCTGGATACGCGGCACGACCTGAAGGCCGTGCGCGCGCGCGTCGGCTTTGTCTTTCAGAACCCGGAAAACCAGATCGTCTTTCCCATCGTGCGCGAGGACCTGGCCTTCGGGCTCAAGCGCCTGGCGCCGGACCGCCGGCAGCGCGAGGCCCGCATCGAGTCCGGGCTGGACAGCCTGGGCGTCGGCCACCTGGCCGACCGCAGCAGCCACACGCTGTCCGGCGGCGAGCGCCAGCTGGTGGCCCTGGCTGCCGTGCTGGTCATGGAGCCCGCGCTCATCGTCTTTGACGAACCCACCACCCAACTCGACCTGCGCAATCGCAACCGCGTGCGCGCCGCCATTGCCGGGCTGCCCCATGATGCCATCGTTGTCAGCCACGACCTGGAGCTGCTCGAGGACTTTGACCGCGTGCTGGTCGTGCGCGACGGCGCGATCGCGGCCGACGACACGCCCGCGGCCGCGCTGCGCTGGTACCGGGAGCACTGCGGATGATGGAGCCGCTGTACGTCCCGGGCGCCACGCCGCTGCACCGCCTGCCGGCGTGGATCAAGCTGCTGGCCCTGATGGCGGCCGGCGCGGGGCTCTTCCTGCTGCGCGACCCGGTCTGGCTGGCGCTGGCGTTGGGATTTTCCGCGGCGCTGGTCTGGTCGACCGGCGTCGGCGCCGCCGCGGTCTGGCGCCAGGTGCGCGGACTGATCTGGATATTGCTCGCCGTGGCGTCGTTCACCGGCTGGTTTCAGGGGCCAGCCGACGCCCTGGCCGTCGTGCTGCGGGTGGCGGCCATGGTCGGCCTGGCGCTGGCCGTGACGCTGGCCACGCGCACCTCGGACCTGATCGCCGTCTGTGAAGGGGCGCTGCGGCCGCTGGAGCGCACGGGCCTTGTCGATGCCGAAAAGGTGGCGCTGGCCCTGGCGCTGGCGCTGCGCTTCGTGCCGGAAATCTGGCGTAATTTCCAGGAGATCCGCGAAGCGCAGGCCGCGCGGGGACTGGGCGCCAACCCGGTCGCGCTGATCGTGCCGCTGATCGTCCTGACCTTGAAGCGGGCCCAGGAAGTTTCCGAAGCGATCGATGCGCGCAGCGTCTGACGGCGGCGCGCCGTAACCATCAACAAAGGGGGAAAAGCCATGAAATCCAGTAACACGGTGCTGGTCGCGCTCTTCGCGGCGCTGATCGTCGTCTTGAGCCTGATGCCGCCGATTCCGATGCCCGGCATTCCGGTGCCCATCACCCTGCAGACGCTGGGCGCCATGCTGGCCGGGGCGATGCTGGGCCCGGTGCGCGGCGCGCTGGCGTGCCTGCTGTACCTGGCGCTGGCGGCGGTCGGCCTGCCGGTGCTGCCCGGCGGCCGGGGCGGTCTGGGCGCGTTCTTCGGTCCCACCGGCGGGTTTCTGGTCGGCATGGTGGCGGGCGCCTTCGTGACGGGCTGGCTGGCGCGCCGCCTGGCCGCCCGCCAATCGGGCACCTGGATGGGCCTGGCCGGCTATGTGGCCGCCTGCGTCGTGGGCGGCATTGCCGTGGTGTATGCGTTCGGCGTGCCGTGGCTGTCGGCGGTGGCGAAGATGGACCTGGCCAAGGCCGCAGCGGCGGTCGCCGTGTTCCTGCCCGGCGACCTGGTCAAGGCCGTCGTGGCCGCCTGGGTGGCGTCGCGCGTCGAGCGGGTGTGGCCGATGCTGGGCCGCTGAGGCTGGCGCAGCCCGGGCAAAGATCCAATCATCCCAAGGGAATCCCCCAACTGACGCTCGCCACCCTTTCAAGTACAAGTTCGCCATTAACAAATGCGTTAGACAGATCGTGGTTTCCGGAGCACATTTCCGTAGCACATCAGGGAATTACCGTAGTTGCGCCAGGTCATCTGATACTGTTTTAACCATATAATATTTTTTTCTGTATAACTTTAAACAGGCTCGCTTCGCCTCGTTCGAGGCACACAAGAGCCATACACAGGAGACAAAAACATGCGCAAGCACTTCGGCTTGTCCGCGGCCGCCGCCGCTGTAGCCCTGACTCTGCCGCTTCTGGCGAGCGCACAGGTCAAGGTGGGCGTCACGGTGGCCAGCACCGGTCCCGCCGCCTCCCTGGGCATCCCCGAGCGCAACACCGTGGCCCTGCTGCCCAAGGAAGTTGCCGGCCAGAAAATCGAATGGATCGTCCTGGACGACGCCACCGACACGACCCAAGCCGTCAAGAACTCGCGCAAGCTGGCGTCGGACGACAAGGTCGACGTGCTGATCGGCACCTCCATCACGCCGGGATCGCTGGCCATGGTGGACGTGGCCGCCGAGGCCAAGGTGCCGATGATCAGCGTGGCCGCCAGCGCCAAGATCGTTGAGCCCGTGGACGACAAGCGCCGCTGGGTCTTCAAGACTCCCCAGAACGACGCGCTGATGGCAAGCGCCCTGGCCGACGCGATGGCCAAGTCCAAGGTCAAGACGCTGGGCTTCATCGGCTTTGCCGACGCCTATGGCGACGGCTGGCTGGACGTGATGCAGAAGGCCGCCAAGGCCAAGGGCATCGAGATCGTCGCCGTCGAAAAGTACGGCCGCACCGACACCAGCGTCACGGGCCAGGTGCTCAAGCTGGTCGGCGCCAAGCCCGACGCCATCCTGATCGCCGGCGCCGGCACCCCGTCCGCGCTGCCGCAAAAGGAACTGAAGGCGCGCAACTACGGCGGCACCATCTACCAGACCCACGGCGCCGCCAACAACGACGTGCTGCGCGTCTGCGGCAAGGACTGCAACGGCATGTTGCTGCCGGCCGGCCCGCTGCTGGTCGCCGCGCAATTGCCCGACAGCAACCCGGTCAAGAAGTCGGCCCTGGCCTACGTCGAAACCTACGAAAAGGCCCACGGCGCCGGTTCGACCAACACGTTCGGCGGCCACATGTGGGACGCCGGCCAACTGGTCGTGGCCGCCTTGCCCGTGGCCCTGAAGACGGGCGCCAAGCCCGGCACGCCGGAATTCCGCGCCGCGATGCGCGACGCGCTGGAAGGCGTGAAGGACCTGGCCGTTTCGCAAGGCGTGTTCAACATGTCGCCCACGGACCACGCCGGCTTTGACGAGCGTTCGCGCGTCATGGTCAAGGTGGAAAACGGCAAGTGGGTCTACCAGCCCGGCCTGTGATTCCCCAGATTGCCCGCGATCGGGCCGCCCGGTCGCGGGTAGCCCTATCGCGGGCAGCCCTATCCCGGGCCGCCCTATCCAAGGGCGCTCGGCGCGCGGCGGCTCACCGTTTGCCGCGCAGCCCGTCAGTACGTCGCACCGGCCTTTCCGGCCGGTGTGTCGTATCAGTGTTCCGAATGGGGTCGGGACACCAAGAAACCACAAGGTAGTTGTTCGATGGATTCATCAATTGCGCTGATCCTGCTGCAAGACGGTGTCGTCAACGGCGCCATCTATGCCCTGCTGGGCATGGCTCTGGTGCTGGTTTTCGCCGTCACGCGCGTCATTTTCATTCCCCAGGGCGAGTTCGTGGCGTTCGGCGCCCTGACCCTGGCCATGCTGGTGGACGGCAAAGTGCCGGGCACCGCCTATCTGCTGCCGCTGCTGGGACTCGTCTGCCTGGCGCTCGAACTGCTGCGGGCGCTGCGCACCCGCAACGCCGCGGGCCTGCCTCAAACCATTGCCACCTGCGTCGTGCTGCCGCTGGCGCTGTTCTGGCTGACCAAGAGCTACACCGCCCCGGACAACTCGCTGTGGCTGAACATGCTGCTGACGCTGTTCCTGGTGATCCCCATGGGTCCGATGGTCTATCGCATCGTCTACCAGCCGCTCGCCGAAGCCACCGTGCTGGTGCTGCTGATCGTCTCGGTCGCCGTGCACTTCGCGTTGATGGGCCTGGCGCTCGTGTTCTTCGGCGCCGAGGGCTGGCGCACGCCGGCGTTCGTCAGCGGGCAGGTCGACCTGGGATTCATGTCCTGGTCGGCGCAAAGCCTCTTCGTGGTCGCCACCTGCGCGCTGCTCATCCTGGCCCTGTGGCTGTTCTTCGGCAAGACGCTGTACGGCCGCGCGCTGCGCGCCACCGCCGTCAACCGCCGCGGCGCGCGGCTGGTGGGCATCAGCACCAATATGTCGGGTACGCTGACGTTCACGCTGGCCGTGGGCATCGGCGCGGTGTCCGGCATGCTGATCGCGCCCATCACCACCGTTTACTACGACACCGGTTTCCTCATCGGCCTGAAGGGCTTCGTGGGCGCCATCATCGGCGGCCTGGCCAGCTATCCCATCGCGGCGGCGGGCTCGCTGCTCGTCGGCGTGCTGGAATCGTTCTCTTCGTTCTGGGCCAGCGCCTACAAGGAAGTGATCGTCTTCACCCTGATCATTCCGGTTCTCGTCTGGCGTTCGTTCAGCACCCATCACGCGGACGAAGAGGAATAAAGCCATGAACCGCATTCTGCTTGCCGTATTTCTCGTCGTCCTGGCGGGCCTGCCGCTGGTGTCGGCCACGCCCGAGTTCTGGGTGACACAGCTCAACTACATCGGTCTGGCCAGCCTGGTCGTGCTGGGCCTCGTCCTGCTGACCGGCGTGGGCGGCCTGACGTCCTTCGGCCAGGCGGCCTTCGTGGGCCTGGGCGCCTACACCACCGCCTACCTGACCACGCAATACGACGTGTCGCCCTGGCTGGCGCTGCCCGCCGGCCTGGTGCTGACCGCCGTGGTGGCCTACCTGCTGGGCGCGATCACGCTGCGCCTGTCCGGCCATTACCTGCCGCTGGGCACCATCGCCTGGGGCCTGTCGCTGTATTACCTCTTTGGCAACATCGACTGGCTGGGCAAGCATGACGGCATTGCCGGCATCGAGCCCATCAGCATCTTCGGCATCTCGCTGGCCAGCGGCCGCCACATCTACTACCTGATCTGGGTGTTCGTGCTGCTGGCGCTGTGGGCCACCCGAAACCTGCTCAACTCGCGTCCGGGCCGGGCCATCCGCGCCCTCAAGAGCGGGGCGGGCATGGCCGAGTCCATGGGCGTCAACACGGCGGCCTACAAGATTGTGATCTTCGTGTGGGCGGCCTTGCTGGCCTGCGTGTCGGGCTGGCTGTATGCCCACATGCAGCGCGCCGTCAGTCCCAGCCCCTTCGGCCTGAACTACGGCATCGAATACCTGTTCATGGCGGTGGTCGGCGGCGCCGGCTACGTCTGGGGCGCCTTGCTCGGCTCCAGCGTCATCCTGGTGCTGAAAGACCAGTTGCAGAACCTGCTGCCCAGGCTGCTGGACACCAACGCCAACTTCGAGATGATCGTCTTCGGCGTGCTGTTGATCCTGATGCTGCAGTTCGCCCGCAACGGCCTGTGGCCGATCCTGGCGGGCTGGTGGGGCAGCGTCACCGGCGCGGACGGATCGCGCCGCAACCTGGCGCCGCCCGCATCGGCGCCGGCGCTGCCGTCGCGCGAGCGCCCGCAAGCCGGCCAGGTGGTGCTGGAGGTCGACGCCATCCGCAAGGAATTCGGCGGACTGGTCGCCGTCAACGACATTTCCTTCAAGGTCAGCTCCGGCGAGATCATGGGCCTGATCGGCCCGAACGGCGCCGGCAAGAGCACCACCTTCAACCTGATCAGCGGCGTGCTGCCGGTGACGCGCGGCCAGGTCACGTTCATGGGCCAACGCATCGACAACCGCTCGGCGCGCGAGATCGCCAAGATGGGCGTGGGCCGCACGTTCCAGCACGTCCAGCTCCTGCCGGGCATGACCGTGCTGGAAAACGTGGCGCTGGGCGCGCATCTGCGCTCGGACGTCGGCGTGCTGTCCGGCGCCCTGCACTCGGACCGCGCCCGCGAGGCGCAGCTCCTGCATGAAGCTGCCCAGCAGCTCAAGCGGGTGGGCCTGGGCGAATTCCTGTACGAGCAGGCGGGCAACCTTGCGCTCGGCCAGCAGCGCATCCTGGAAATCGCGCGGGCGCTTGCCTGCGATCCGGTGCTGCTGCTGCTGGACGAACCGGCTGCCGGCTTGCGCTACAAGGAAAAGCAGGACCTGGCGCGCGTGCTGGAACAGCTTCGCGCGGAAGGCATGAGCATTCTGCTCGTCGAACATGACATGGATTTTGTGATGCGCCTGACCAACCACCTCGTGGTGATGGATTTCGGCACGAAGCTGGCCGAAGGCGTGCCGGCCGACGTGCAAAAGAACCCGGCGGTGCTGGAAGCCTATCTTGGCGGCATCGACGACGACCTGCCCGAAGCGGACCAGGCCAAGCCCGTGCCCGCGGGAGGCGTGTGATGAACGCAACGACGACTCCCGTTCTCGAAGTCAGCAACCTGTCGGCGCGCTATGGCAAGGTCGGTGCGCTGGCGGGCGCCACGCTCAGCGTGCCTGCCGGCAGCATCGTCACCGTGATCGGCGCCAACGGCGCCGGCAAGTCCACCATGCTCAACGCCATCATGGGCTCTTTGCCGCAGACCGGTCACGCGGCCGGCACGGTGCAGTATGCCGGCGCGGACGTGTCGGGCTGGATGGTCGAGCGCCGCGTGGCGGCCGGCATGTCGCTGGTGCCCGAACGCCGCGAGCTCTTCGGCACCATGTCGGTGGAAGACAACCTGCTGCTGGGCGGCTTTCGCCGCTACCGCGCCCGCGAAAGCGGCTGGCGCGACACGCTGAACGAAGTGTTCGACCTGTTCCCGCGCCTGCGCGAGCGGCGCGCCCAGCAGGCCGGCACCCTGTCCGGCGGCGAACGCCAGATGCTGGCCGTGGGGCGCGCGCTCATGGCCAAGCCCAGCCTGCTGATGCTGGACGAGCCCAGCCTGGGGCTTGCGCCGCGCATCGTGCGCGAGATCTTCCACATCATCGCGCGGCTGCGCGAGACCGGCGTGGCGATCCTGCTGGTCGAGCAGAACGCCCGCGCGGCGCTGCAGGTGGCCGATTACGGCTACGTGCTGGAAACCGGCGAGGTCATCCTGCACGGCCCGGCGCGCGAACTGGCCGGCGATCCCAAGGTCATCGAAAGCTACCTGGGGTTGGGCAAGGGCGCCGAGGCGGCCTGATCGGGGACCGCACCGCGCGCAAGAACGCCGGCCGCCGAGAGGCGCCGGCGTTTTCTTTGGCCGGCCCGTTCAGGGCAGCGGCGTCCATTGCAGGATCAATTCGTTGCCCATTGCGGGATCCGACGTGGCGTGCGCGCCGGTTTCGATGCGCCCGGCCAGGCGTCGCAGGAAGGCCGCGTCGTCCCCATCGTGCACGCTGATGTCGTACCAGCCGCCGCTCGCGGACATGTCCCAGGTGAGCTCGCGCGTCTCGCCGGGAGCCAGCGCGACCTCGGTTGTGCCTGGGTGGCCGTAGGCATTGGCGGCGATGCGGCAGGCGCGCGGCCGCGCGTCGGGATTATGCAGCGACAGTCGCAACAGCGCGCCAGCGCCTGGGTAGGCCGCCGTCACGTCCAGCGCGGGTGACGCGGGCCGGACCTGTCCGGCGCAGTGCCGGTGAAAGCCATTGGGGCCCAGCACCCAAAGGTCATAGCGGCCGTGCGGCGCGGTGTTCCATGCGCCTTCCAGTACCTTGCCCGCCTCGACCGTGTAGCGCCGCGGCCCGCTTGCGAGGTCAAGCCGGTCGTACACGTGCAGCACCGCGCCCGCGGCGCCCGTGTTTTCGAACCGCAGGAACACGCGGCCGTCTTCGACGCGGGCGTGGGCATGCAGCGCATAGGGCAGGGCGCGCGACGGCCGCACGCCGGGATGCTGGCGTGCCGGCGCGGGCGCGAGCGGCGCCGGCGGCTTGACGGTGCCGGGCAGGGCTGCGGCGCGCGCCGCGCGCTCGGCGGTGGCGGGCAGGGTGCGCAGCAGGTCCTGGTCGTCCGGCGCGGCGAAATCGAACACGGACATGAGGTCGCCGCAGACCGCCCGGCGCCACGGCGAGATGTTCGGCTCGTCCACCCCGAAGCGCTGCGTGACAAAGCGCAGCACCGAGGTGTGATCGAAGACCTGCGAATTGACCCAGCCGCCCTTCGTCCAGGGCGACAGCACGTACATCGGCACGCGCGGACCCAGCCCGTAGACGCCGTGCAGGTGCGCGGGCGTGTCGTCCTGTTCGACGCCGGAAAGATGTTCGTGATATTCGCCCCGGGTGTCGACGGTGGACGCGCCGGCCAGTTCGCCCGCGGCGTTGCGCGACGGCGGCGCGGGCGGCGGCATGTGATCGAAAAAGCCGTCGTTCTCGTCGAACATCAGCAGCAGCACGGTCTTGCTCCACACCGCGGGATTGGCGGTCAGCGCATCGAGCACGCGCGCGGTGTAGTCCGCGCCCTGGGCCGGGCTGGACGGGCTGGGATGTTCGGAGCCGGCGCGGGTCGCGCAGATCCACGATACCTGCGGCAGCGTGCCGTCAAGCACGTCCTGGCGCAGCAGATCCAGGCCGCGCGTGGTCAGCGCCTTGTCCTTCAATGCCGCGACGGCGCCGGGCAGGCCGCGATACGCGTCGCGGTAGGCCTTGAACCCGGCGGTGGGATTGAGCGAGTAGTTGTCCGCCATGTCCTGGTAGATGCGCCAACTGACGCCGGCGCGTTCCAGCCGTTCGGGATACGTGGTCCAGGTATAGGCGCGCGCCGGATCGCCGCCGGTGAGCTTGTTGTACGCATTGCCCAGCGCCGGGCCGTTGCCTTGCGCCAGGCCGTCGTTGGTGCCGGTCCAGAGGAACAGGCGGTTGGTGTTGGTGCCGCCGGTGAACGAGCAATGGTAGGCGTCGCACACGGTGAAGGCGCGCGCCATTGCGTACTGGAAGGGCAGGTCGGCCTCGCCGTAGTAGGCCATCGAGTGGTTTTTCTTGGCGGCCGGCCAGTTGCCCATGCGGCCGACGTCCCAGGCGTCCTGCGCGTTGGACCAGGTGTGCGGTGTGCTGGCCAGGCGCATGGCCTCGTAGGCCGCCCGCGTGTCCAGCCGGTACGGCAGCACGGTGCGCGGCGCCCCTTCGTCCGGTCTGTCGTTGTACTGGGCCCAGACGGTGCGGTGACGCGCCTGCGGGCTGTCGGGCACCGGTATTGGAAAGCGGTCGCCAAAGCCACGCACCCCTTCCAGGCCGCCGAAATAATGGTCAAACGACCGGTTTTCCTGCATGAAGATCACGATGTGCTCCACATCGCGGATCGACCCGGTACGGCGGTTGGCCGGGATGGCCAGGGCGCGGCGGATGGCTGCGGGAAACAGCGCCAGCGCGCTGCCGGCGCCTGCCAGGGTGGCGCTGCCGCGCAGGAAATCGCGTCTGCTGTGCATGGGCTGGGCTCGCGGTCCAAAGCCCACAGCTTACGCCCGCCTTCCTGTTATTTGCCTGACGGCCAGCGGCCGCCCAGCGCGCGCGTGGCCTCGGCCGCCGCGTCCTGCACGAGCTTGCCCATTTTCTTGACGGCAGCGGGCGAATAGCGCTCTTTCGGACCGGACAGGGAAATGGCGCCGCACAGGTCCCCGTCGGGGCCGAACACGGGGCTGGCCACCGCGGCGCAGTTGGGATCGCGCTCGCCCATGGACGTGAGCATCAGGCCGGCCTCGGCGGGGGATTTGCCGTCGACCAGGTAGGCCGTCAGCAGCTTGCCTGCCGCGCCCTTGTCCAGCGGCAGCAGGTCGCCGACGCGGATGCGATCCAGCGTGGAGTGGTGCGAATCCACCCGCAGCAGGCACACGCGCGTCTGCGCGTCGTGGTAGACGTGGAACGACGCGCTTTCAGTGCCTTTGTCGACCAGCGCCTGCAGCAGCGGCAGGATGGTTTCGGTCAGGCGATAGGTGGCCTCGTAGGCGCGGCCCAGGTGGTGGGCGTAGGGGCCGAGGGCATAGCGCCCGTCGGCGCGGCGCACCACCAGGGCGGCCTTTTCCAATGAAGCGATGAGCCGCAAGAGCGTGCTCTTGTAGAACCCCGTGGCCCGGGAAAGATCGGCAAGCGTGATGGGATCGGTGCGTTGCGCGACCGCCCCGACGATGGTCAGGGCGCGTTCGACGGCGGCGACGCCGTCGGTGGAATTATCCTGAGTAGGGGTACGACTCATGGGAAAGATAGGGGGTGATTACGTGGGGGTTCCCGACTCCGGATCGATCACCCGGCTGATGACCGGGAAATAGCGGTTGCCGTGCCCCTGGGCGATCGCTGCGTCGAACCAGTGATCCACGTTGCGGGCTCCCAGCGCCTGTACGCCGGTCTGTTCCGCCAGCGCCAGCGCATAGCGCAGGTCTTTGCGGGCGTAGTCCACGGGGAAGGCTTTTTCGGGAAAGTCTGCGGGCAGGATAGCCTTTAAGCCGTGGTTGCGCAACGCGAAGCTGTCCGCCGATCCGCGCGTGAAGGTCTCCAGCAGCACGCGCGGATCGACCCCCGAACGGTGCGCGATCGCACGGGCTTCGGACAGCGCCAGCACGGTTTCGAACAGCACCATGTTGTTCAGGATCTTCACGACCTGGCCGCTGCCGATGGGGCCGCAATGCGTGATTTCGTTCGCAAAGGTCGAGACCAGCGGCTTGACGCGCGCGAACGACGCTTCATTCCCGCCGATCATGACCGACAGCGTGCCGGCTTCGGCCGCGGCGCGCGTGCGGGCCACGGGCGCGTCGATGAAGGTCGCGCCCTTGGCGGCGAACTCGCCGGCCAATTCGCGCGTCACGTCGACAGGCGAGGTGCTCAGGTCCACGATCAACTGGCCGCTGCGCGCATTCGCCAGCAGCCCGTCGGCCGCGCGGGCAAGCTGCGCGACGACTTCGCCGGACGGCAAGGACAGGAACACCACGTCGCATTCGCGCATGATCTGCGGTGCTGTCGCCGCGGCCACGTTGTGCGGCGCCAGGCGCTGCAAGGGGGCGGGGTCGTTGTCGCAGCCCAGCACGGGCACGCCGCCCTTGGCGGCCAGGTTGCGGCAGATGGGTTCGCCCATGACGCCCAGGCCGATGAAGCCGGCTCGTTGGAATTCAGGCATGAGGATGGTCTCCGATGAGGTAATGGATAGGCCGCGGCGCGCGGCCATGATTGGTCTTGGGAAAAGGCGCGCGGCCTACATGCCGAAGTAGATGCCCTTGGACTGCTGGTACAGGCGCAGCCCGCTCACGCCTTTCTCGCGGCCGATGCCGCTCTGCTTGAAGCCGCCGAAGGGCGTGGAGATGGAGAGCTGCTTGTAGGTGTTGATCCACACGCTGCCCGCTTCCAGGCGTTTGGCAACGCGCCAGGCGCGGCGGTAGTCCGCCGTCCAGATGCCCGAGGCCAGGCCATACGCGCTGTCGTTGGCCTGATCGACCAGGTCGTCCTCGTCCTCGAAGGTCAGCGCGCACAGCACCGGCCCGAAGATCTCTTCGCGGACCACGTGCGCGTCGCGCGACAGGCCGCCGAGGATGGTGGGGCGGTAGAACGCGCCCGCCGCAAGCGCATCGCCGCCGGGCCGTTCTCCGCCCAGCAGGACGTGCGCGCCGTCGCGCCGCGCGGCATCGATCATGCCTTCGATCTTCTCGCGGTGACCAAAGGACGCGATCGGCCCCATCTGCGCGCCGTCGGCGTCGGGCAGGTCGACCTTCAGGCGGCTGGCGCGCGCCACGAGCTTTTCGATGAAGGCCTTTGCGATGCTGCGCTGGACATACAGCCGCGAGCCCGCCACGCAGGACTGTCCGCTGCCTTCGAAGATGCCGCCGATGACGCCTTCAATGGCGGCGTCCTGGTCCGCGTCTTCGAACACAATGTGCGGCGACTTGCCGCCCAGCTCCAGGGCCACGGGCATCAGCTTTTCGGCCGCCGCATGCGCGATCGCGCGGCCGCTGGCGGTGCCGCCCGTGAACGACACCATGCGCACGCCGGGGTGTTCGACGAGGCGCCGGCCCACCGTCGCGCCGAGTCCGGTCACGACGTTCAGAATGCCCGGCGGCAGCCCGGCTTCGAGCGCGATGCGTCCCAGCGCCAGCGCGGGCGACGAGGTGATCTCGGACGGCTTGAGGATCACGGCGTTGCCCGCGGCCAGCGCCGGCGCGACCTTCTGCGCCTCCATCGTGAGCGGCGAGTTCCACGGCGTGATCGCCACGACGACGCCATACGGGTCGTAATGCGTCATGGACAGGTAATTGCCGCGCGGCGGCGTGACTTCCGCGCCCAGCGTCTCGCACACGCCGGCGTAGTAGCGGAAGGTGGCGGCGGCGCTGGCGACCTGGGCCTTGCATTCGGCCCACACCTTGCCGTTCTCGATCATCTGCAGGCGGGCGAGCAGGGGCGCGTTCTGGTCCATGCCGTCGGCGATGCGGCGCAGGATCGCGGCGCGCTGGTGCGGCAGCATGTCGCGCCACGCGGGCTGGCGCTGCGCTTGCCAGGCGGCCTCCACCGCCTGGTCGACCTGGGCCTCGGAGGCCGCGCTGATCAGGTAGTTGCGGGCCCCGGTGGCGGGGTTGACGGATTCGAACGCGGCGTCTTCCTGCGCGATCCATTCGCCGCCGATCAACATGGATTTAAGGGTTTCCGATGATTCGGACATGAAGTGTCGTTCCTCTCTTGATGGGCTCTGTTTCGCCCCGGCGGCAAACGGCCGGGCGCATTTATTCGTTGACAGCCTGGGTTTGAAAAAATATAAAATAGAATAAGCGTTCTGCCTAATGGAACGATAAGAATAAACCGAATCTTCAACCGATGACAAGAGGAGACCTACCCATGCAATGCAATTGGCTGCGCGCGCTGGCTTGTGCCGCGACCCTGTTCGCGGCGACGGCGCACGCCGACACCTATCCCTCGAAACCCGTGACGATGGTCGTGCCCTATCCGGCCGGCGGCGCGACCGACGTGGTCGCGCGCGCCGTGGCCGAACGCCTCACCCAGTCGTGGGGGCAATCGGTCATCGTCGAAAACCGCGCTGGCGCAGGCACGACGATCGGCGCAAGCTCCGTGGCGCGCTCGAAGGGCGACGGCTACACGCTGTTCATGACCACGTCCGCGCACACGATCAGCGGTCATCTGTACAACAAGCTGAGCTACGACCCGGTCAAGGATTTCGCGCCGATCACGCTGGTCACCAAGGTGCCTTTGGTGCTGGTGGTCAACCCCGCCGTTCCGGCGAAGACCTTGCCGGAATTTCTGGCCTACCTGAAGCAGAACGGCGGCTCGGTGAACTTCGCCTCGCCCGGCAACGGCACGGCGCAGCACCTGAGCGGCGAGCTCTTCAAGATCGCCACGCAATCGGGCATCACCCACGTGCCGTACCGCGGCGACGCGCCCGCCTTCACGGATCTCGCGGGCGGACAGGTGCAGATGATGCTGGCCACCATCACGTCGGCGCTGCCGCTGATCGAATCCGGCAAGCTGCGCGCGCTGGCCGTCGCCAACGGCAAGCGGGTGCAGGCGCTGCGCAACGTGCCCACGTTCGCCGAAGCCGGCATGCCGGGATTCGAGGCCGCGACGTGGTTCGGCCTGCTGGCGCCGGCGTCGATCCCGCAGGAACAGGCGCAGCGCATCTATGAAGACGTGTCCCGGATCGTCGCCACGCCGGACATGCAGAAGCGCCTCGAAGGGCTGGGCGGAGAAGTCGTGAACAGCACACCCAAGGCGTTCGCCGCGTTCATGAACCAGGAAGAGGAGAAATGGGGCCAGGCCGTCAAGGCTTCCGGCGCCGTCGCAGCGCAGTAGACACCCACGCAATCCGCAGCCACGCGCCTATGCAGCGCCCGGCGCGGATCCATGCAGACACGGAGGAGACACATCATGGCAGTTGCAAAATGGCTGGCAGCAGGCGCGCTCGCGTGGTGCGCCGCATTACCCGCGGCGTCCGGCGCCGCCGAATATCCCAATGCCCCGGTCAAGTTCGTCGTGGGCTTCAGCCCCGGCAGCACGATCGATCTGGTGGCGCGCATCGTCGGCGATGCGCTGTCCACGCGCATGGGGCAGACATTCGTGGTGGAAAACCGGACCGGCGCGAACGGCATGATCGCCGCGCGCATGGTGGCGCAGGCCAAGCCCGACGGCTACACCATCCTGGTCAGCAATTCCAGCTCTATCACCGTCAATCCTTTGCTCTACAAGGACCTGCAGTACCACCCGCTGAAGGATTTCGAGCCGATCACCACGGTGGTCTCGGTGCCCTTCATCCTCACCATCAACGCCGAGAATCCGCGGGTGGCAGGGGTCGATGACGTCAAGTCGCTGGTCGAACTGGCGCGGCGCAATCCCAACACCGTCAGCTACGGTTCCGCCGGCAACGGCAACCTGATGCACCTGGCGGGCGCCCAGCTCGCCACGATGTCGAATGTGCAGATGCTGCATGTCCCCTACCGGGGCGCGGCGCCGATGGAGGCGGGCCTGCTGTCCCGGGAGGTCGATTTTGGCTTCGACACGCTGTCGGGCGTGCCGCTCATCAAGTCGGGAAAATTGAAGGCGCTGGCGGTCTCCACCGCGCAGCGCTGGCATGACCTGCCCGACGTGCCCGCTGTGGCCGAGTTGGGTTATCCGGAGTTCGACATTTCGTTCTGGGTGGGCGTGTTTGCGCCGGTGGGCACGCCGCCGGCCATCGTGGAGCGGCTGAACCGGGAGATCGCCTCGGTCGCCAAGGACCCCGCCGTGCGAGCGCGGCTGGCGGCGCAGGGCAATCCGTCGACGCAATCGCCCAAGGAATTCCGGCAGAAGATCGCCGACGAGCTCAAGCAGAACGAATCGCTCATCAAGCGCGCAAACATCACGATCGACTGACCGGCGCGCGGACCGCGTCGGCAACTGGCAGGAAGGAGCACAAGGTGTCCTGGGAAAAAGAACTGCGGGAACTGGCGTCGCGCAAGGAGTTGGCGGCGCGCATGGGGGGCGAGGCGAAGGTGCGCCGGCATCGCGAGGGCGGCAAGCTGCCGGTGCGCGAACGTATCGGCAGGATGGTCGATCCGGAATCGTTCCGGGAAGTGGGGGCGCTGGCGGGCAGCGGGGAATATGACGCCGAAGGTCGCCTGACGGACTTTACGCCGTCTAACCTGCTGATTGGCCGGGCCAAGGTCGATGGCCGCCCGGTGGTCGTCGCGGCCGATGACTTCACCGTGCGTGGCGGCGCCAACGATGGCGCCGTCGGCGACAAGCTGGTCGAATCCGAGCGCATGGCGCAGGACCTGCGCCTGCCGCTCATCCGGCTGGTCGACGGCACGGGCGGAGGGGGCTCGGTGCGCAGCATCGAGATCAAGGGTCACACCCTGCTGCCTAAGCTGCGCATGTGGCCGCTGATGGCGCAAAACCTCGCGACCGTGCCTGTCGCGTCGCTCGCGCTGGGCTCGGTGGCCGGCCTGGGTGCGGCGCGGGTGGCGGCCAGCCACTATTCGGTCATGGTGCGCGACACCTCGCAGCTCTTCATCGCGGGACCGCCCGTCGTCGCCCGCATCGGCCAGAACCTGGACAAGAACGAGCTGGGCGGGAGCGATATCCATACCCGCAACGGCGTAGTGGACGACGAGGCCGATTCCGAAGAGGCCGCCTTCGCGATGGTCCGGCGCTTCCTGTCCTACCTGCCGCGCTCGGTGCACGAACTGCCGCCGCGCGCCGCCGAGTCCGGCCAGGCGGGCGCGCAAGACTGGCTGCGTGCGGCCATCCCCACCGACCCACGCGCGGTCTACAAGATGCGGCCCATCGTCGAGGCGCTGGTCGACGCAGGCTCTTTCATGGAGATCGGCAGGCGCTGGGGGCGCGCCGTCATTACCGGCCTGGCGCGCATCGACGGCTGGCCGGTGGCCGTGTTCGGGAGCGATCCCTATCACTACGGCGGTGGCTGGGACGGGCCGGCGGCCGAGAAATTCACCCGTCTGCTGGACCTGGCCGAGACCTTTCATCTGCCGGTCGTGAACCTGGTCGACGTGCCCGGATTCCAGATCGGGCTCAGTGCCGAAAAGGCCGGCGCCATGCGCTACGGCGTGCGCGCGCTGACGGCTGTCGCGCAATCCACGGTGCCATGGTGCTCGATCATTGTGCGCAAGGCATTCGGCGTGGCGGCGGGCGGACACCAGAGTGCGGGCCGCTTCAATTTCCGCTACGCGTGGCCATCGGCCCAGTGGGGCTCGTTGCCGGTCGAGGGTGGGCTGGAGGTCGCGTACAAGGCCGAGATCGAAGCCGCCGAGGATCCCCAGGCCAAGATGCGCGAAATCGAAGCGCGCGTGCGCAGCCTGACCTCGCCGTTCCGCAGCGCCGAAGCCTTCGTCGTGGAAGACATCATCGATCCCGCCGCGACCCGCCAGGTGCTGGAGGAATTCGTGGAACTGGTGGCGCCGCTGCGCGAACCCGGCCCGCGCGCCTTCGGCTACCGTCCGTGACGCCTCGCCAGGAGCCCAACATGAAACGAGTCATCGTGGCCAACCGGGGCGCCGTCGCCCGCCGCGTCATCCGCGCCTTGCGCGCGCTCGGCATCGAGTCGGTCGCGGTCCATGCCGAGGCCGATCGCGACATGCCCTACCTGTCCGAAGCGGACCTGGCCGTGCCGATCGGGCCATCGCCCGCGGTGCAGAGCTACCTGAACCAGGAGACCTTGTTGCGCGTCGCGCGCGAAACTGGCGCGGACGGCCTGCACCCGGGATATGGCTTCCTCTCCGAGAACGCGGCGTTCGCCGAGGCCGTGGAGCAGGCGGGCCTGATCTTCGTGGGCCCGTCGCCGCGCTGGATCCGCATGCTCGGGCACAAGACCCAGGCGCGCGACGCGATGCGCGCGCTGGGCATGCCGATGGCGCCCAGCAGCGCGGTGCTGGGCGATGACCTCGCGGCGCTGCGCCAGGCCGCCGGAGACCTGGGGTACCCGGTGCTGATCAAGCCGGCTTCGGGCGGCGGCGGGATCGGCATGATCCCGTTGCAGGGGCCGCAGGATGCCGAAGCGCAGTGGGCGCGCGCGCGGCAGATTTCAGAACGCAGCTTCGGCGGCGGCTCCGATCTTTACCTGGAAAAACTGCTGCGCAACCCGCGCCACGTCGAATTCCAGTTCCTGGCTGACCGCCACGGGCAGGTGCGCTGCCTGTACGAGCGCGACTGCTCCACGCAGCGCCGCCACCAGAAGGTGCTGGAGGAGGCGCCCGCGCCCGGGTTGCCACGTGCGGCGCTCAAGGAGATGGGCGCGCGGCTGGAAGCCATGCTGGCGGGCATGGGGTACGACGTGATCGGCACGGTGGAGATGCTGTATACGCCCGAATCGGGCTTCTCCTTCCTGGAGATCAACACCCGCCTGCAGGTCGAGCACGCCGTGACCGAAGCCGTGACGGGCGTGGACATCGTGGCCGCGCAGTTGAGGCTGGCGGCCGGCGACCGCATGCAGGACGTGCTGCCGCAGGTCCCGCCACTGGACGGACACGCCGTCGAGGCACGCGTCTACGCCGAGGATCCGGTGCGATTCCTGCCTTCGCCCGGCCTGTTGCGGGTGTTCCAGCCGCCCGCGATGCCTGGCGTGCGTGTCGAAACGGGCTACGCCGAAGGCTGCCGTGTGTCGAGCCACTACGACCCGATGCTGGCCAAAGTGATCGCGCATGCCGCCACTCGCGAGCAGGCGCTCGATCTGCTGAGGTCGGCGCTGGCGCAGTTCCGCGTGGAAGGCGTCAAGACCAACATTCCGTTCGTGCTCCGGGTGGTCGAGGACCCGGAGTTCCGCGCCGGGCGGGTCAGCACCGGCATGGCGGAGCGCATTCTCGCCGAGGCGCAGCCCGCCTAGGCCGTTCGCAGGTTCAAACCGACAACTATCAGGAGCAGACAATGTTCAAAGTGGAAACCCCCGTGGTCGGCCGCGTGGTCGCCGTCACCGTCAGCCCGGGCCAGCGCGTCGAGGCGGGCGACAGCGTGGCCAAGGTCGAATCGATGAAGATGGAAATTCCCGTGGAGGCGGAACGCGCGGGCGTCGTGGCGCGCGTACTCGTCGGCGAGGGCGACGAGGTGGACGAAGGCCAGGTCGTGGTCGAGCTGGAGTGAGACCGCCATGCTGATCCATACGGAACGGATGGAAGGAGGGCGCGTCGCATTGCTGGCGCTGCGCAATCCGCCGGTCAACAGCATGAGCGCGGCGCTGCGCGCCGAACTGCATGCGGCGATCGACGCCGCGCTGGCCAACGACACGGTAAGCGCCCTGGTGCTGGCGGGTGACGGCGACTTTTTTTGCTGCGGCGCCGAGATCCGTGAATTCAACACGCCACTGTCGACGCGCGAACCGACGCTGCGGTCCGTCATCGCCCGGATTGAGGAAGCCGGCAAGCCCGTGGTGGCGGCCATCCACGGCGCGGCGCTGGGCGGAGGCCTGGAGCTGGCGCTGGGCTGCCATTACCGCGTCGCGCTTGCCGGCGCGTCGCTGGGCCTGCCCGAAGTGAAGCTGGGCGTGCTGCCCGGCGCGGGCGGCACGCAGCGCCTGCCACGCATTGTGGGCGTCGAGCGGGCGCTGTCGATGATCTGCGGCGGCGATCCCGTCGACGCCAGCCTGGCTCGGGACTGGGGACTGGTCGACGAAGTCTATGCGGACGGCCTCAGAACGCGGGCGGCGGCCTATGCGCTGGCGATCGCCGACGCGCCGCTGGCCGATCGCAACGTGGGTGCGCGGCCAGTACCGGCGCCCGCCGACCCCGGCGTCTATGAACGCGCCCGGCAGGAGGCTGCGCGGCGCTACCGCGGTTGCGTGGCGCCGCTCGCCTGCGTGGACTGCGTGGAATACGCCACTCGGGCCCCGCTGGGCGACGGGCTCGCTTTCGAGCGCGAGCGCTTCCTGGAGTTGGTCAACGGCAGCCAGTCCAAGGCGCAGCGCCACCTGTTCTTCGCCGAGCGCGCCGCGGTCAAGCTGCCGGCTGAATGGCGCGCGGCGGCGCCCATCGCCTCGGTGGGGGTGGTCGGCGCGGGCACGATGGGCGGCGGCATCGCCATGAGCCTGTCCAATGCGGGGTTCGACGTGGTGCTGGTCGAGCGCGAGGCGCAGGCGCTGGAGCGCGGCTGGTCGGTGATTGCGAAGAACTACGCCGCTACGGCGGCCAAGGGCAATCTGACCGCCGCGCAGGTCGCGGAACGTCAGGCGCGTATCCGCCCCAGCCTGGACATGGAAGACCTGCGCGACGTCGACCTGGTGATCGAGGCCGCGTTCGAGGACATGGGCGTCAAGCGCCAGATATTCCAGCTGCTGGCCCGCGTCTGCAAGCCAGGCGCGATCCTCGCGTCGAACACGTCGCGGTTGGATATCGACGAAATCGCCGGGTTCACCGACCGTCCTGCCCAGGTACTGGGCATGCACTTCTTCAGTCCCGCGAACGTCATGCGGCTGCTGGAAGTGGTGAAGGGCCGCGAAACCGATGGCAACGTCGTCGCTGCCGTGTTTCGTCTCGCGCGCAGGATGGGCAAGCTGCCCGTGCTGGTAGGGGTGTGCGACGGGTTCGTCGGCAACCGCATGGTCAGTCCCTACACGCGCGAGGCGCACTTCCTGCTGGAGGAGGGCGCGACGCCGGCGCAGGTGGACGGCGCGCTGCAACGCTTCGGCCTGGCGATGGGGCCGCTGCGCATGGCCGACATGGCGGGGCTGGACATCAGTTGGGCGTTTCGCAAGCGCACGGCGCCCACCCGGCCGGCCCATGTCCGCTACTCGCGCGTGGCCGACCGCCTCTGCGAGCAGGGGCGCTTGGGGCAAAAGACCGGCGGCGGCTTCTACCGCTATGAGGCAGGCAGTCGCGCGCCGCTGGAAGATCCGGACGTGCTGGCGCTGATCGAGACCTGCGCGCGCGAAGACGGCGTCGCGCGCCGCGCGATCTCCGACGAGGAAATCGTGCAGCGCACGATGTATGCGCTGGTCAACGAAGCCGCGCGCATCCTGGACGAGGGCATCGCGCGCCGCGCGTCGGACATCGACGTCATCTACGTCAACGGCTACGGCTTTCCCGTGCACCGTGGCGGGCCGTTGTTCTATGCCGACCAGCAGGGACTGCCGCAGGTGCTGGCGACGATCCGGCGCTTTCACGCCGAACATGGCGAACTCTGGCGCCCCGCGCCTTTGCTCGAACGGTTGGTCGCGCAGGGGCGCACCTTCGCGGAATTGTGATGGACAAGGGGCGTTGACGCGCCCCGCAAAAGAATCAGGAGACCAGGAAATGCAGAGGGAACAGGCGGGCGCCGCGCCACGCGGGCCGCAGGAACAGTATTTTTCGAAGCTGGCCGAAGGCCATTTCCAGATCCAGCGCTGCACGGCTTGCGGCGCGCATCAGTTCTTTCCGCGCGTCCTGTGCATGCATTGCGGCGCGCAGGACCTGGCGTGGACCGAGCCATCGGGCGCCGGCACGGTCTATTCGTTCAGCATTGTGCGGCGCAAGCCTGAGTCGGGCGGCGACTACAACGTGGCGCTGGTCGACCTGCAGGAAGGAGTGCGGATGATGAGCCGCGTCGACGGCGTCGCGCTGGACAGCCTGCGGATCGGCATGCCGGTCCGGGCACGCGTGCTGCGCGGCGAGGGTCAGCCGCTGGTCGTGTTCGTTCCCGCGGAGGACGCATGATGTCGCTGGAATCGCTGCGCGGCCAGGTCGCCATCGCTGGCGTGGGGCACGCGGGCCTGGGCGAAGCCCATGGCCATACGGAAATGGAAGTGCTGGCGCAGGCCGCCGCGCGCGCGGTGGCGGACGCCGGCCTCACCATGCGCGACATCGATGGGCTGGCGACGTGCAGCTCTTCGGCCACGATGTGGAGCATGCCCGTCGCCGAATACCTGGGCTTGAGGCCGCGCTATATCGAGGCGACGATGTTGGGCGGGTCCAGCTTCGTCTCGCACCTGCTGCCTTCGGTGATGGCGCTGGTTTCCGGACAATGCAACGCGGTGCTGGTCTGCTACGGCAGCACGCAGAAGACGGCGACGTTCGGGCGCAAGGAGGGCGTAAAGGCGCGCACGCTGCTGGACCCGCAGCCGTTGGAACACCCGTATTCGCCTCTGCAACCGGTGACATCCTATGCGCTGGCTGCCGCGCGGCATATGCACCAATACGGTACCACGCGCGAACAGCTTGCCGAGGTGGCGGTCGCGGCGCGTGCCTGGGCGCGGCTCAATCCGGAGGCCGCGATGCGCGATCCATTGTCGATCGCCGACGTGCTGGCCTCGCGTCCCGTATCGGATCCCCTGACGGTGCGCGACTGCTGCCTGGTGAGCGATGGCGGCGGCGCGTACGTGATGGTGCGGGCGGACCGTGCGCGGCAGCTCAAGCAACCGCCGGTCTATGTGCTGGGCAGTGCGACCGCCGTGTGGAACCGGCAGATCTCGTCGATGGAGGACCTGACGGTCACCGCGGCAGCGGAATCGGGCAAGCGCGCGCTCGCCATGGCGGGACTGAACGTCGCCGACGTCGACGTGGCCGAGCTCTACGACGCCTTCACGATCAATACGCTGCTGTTCCTGGAAGACCTGGGCTTCTGCAAGAAGGGCGAGGGCGGCGCGTTCGTGCAGGACGGGGCTATCGCGCCGGGCGGCCGGCTGCCCGTCAACACGAACGGCGGCGGGCTGTCCTGCGTGCATCCCGGCATGTACGGCATTTTCCTGGTCATCGAGGCTGTGCGCCAGCTTCGGGCGCAGGCGGGCGAACGGCAGGTGCGGGGCGCCGACATTGCGCTGGTGCACGGCAACGGCGGCACGCTGTCCAGCCAGTCCACCGCCATCCTGGGCGGCCCTGCCACGCGTTGAACCACGGCTTCCCTCGAAGGAGAGCAATCCATGCTGGACAAGATAGTCGATACCCTGGCGGACGCGGTGGCGGGTGTGCAGGACGGGGCGGTAATCCTCATCGGCGGGTTCGGCGCCTCGGGCGTGCCGACCGAACTGGTCTGCGCGCTGCTGGACCAGGGCGCGCGCGAACTGACCATCGTCAACAACAACGCCGGCAACGGCAAGCGCGGCCTGAGCGAGCTGGTGCAGGCCGGGAGGGTGCGCAAGATGGTCTGCTCGTTCGCGCGCTCGTCAGACCGCAAGAATCCAAACGCGGCCGCCTTCGCAGAGGCCTATCGGGCCGGCAAGGTCGAGCTCGAATGCGTGCCGCAGGGCACGATGGCCGAGCGCATGCGCGCGGCAGGCGCCGGCCTGGGTCCATTCTTTACGCCGACTGCGTTCGGCACGCCGCTGGCCCGTGGCAAGGAGACGCGAATCATCGACGGCGTGGGCTACGTGTTGGAGTCGCCGCTCAAGGGCGACTATGCCTTCGTCAAGGCGCGGACGGCGGACCGCTGGGGCAACCTGACGTACCGCTATGCGGGCCGCAATTTCGCGCCAGTCATGTGCATGGCGGCCGCCATGACAGTGGCGCAGGTCGATGAGATCGTGGAACTGGGCGGCATAGCGCCCGAGCAGGTCATGACGCCAGGAATCTTCGTCAAGCGGGTGGTGCAAGTGGGAGCGGGTCATGGGCTATGAAAAACTCAGCCGGCGCGGCATTGCGCGCCTCGTCGCGGCGGATATCGAGGATGGCGCCTACGTAAACCTGGGCATCGGCATTCCGACGCTGGTGTCGGCATTTCTGCCCCGGGGGCGCGACGTGATCCTGCACACCGAGAACGGGATTGTCGGCATGGGGCCCGGCGATCCTGACGCGCCGCTGGACCTGGACCTCATCAATGCCAGCAAAGAGGCCGTAACCCTGCTGCCCGGCGCGTCCATCACGGACCACGTGGTGTCGTTCGCCATGATGCGCGGCGGACATCTTGACCTGACCGTGCTGGGCGCGTTCCAGGTGTCCGAAAAGGGCGATCTCGCCAACTGGGACACGGGCGCCGCGGACACGATCCCAGCTGTCGGCGGCGCGATGGATCTCGTGGCCGGGGCGCGCCAGGTCTACATCACGATGGAGCACGTCACCAAGGACGGTCAGCCCAAGATCGTGCGCGAATGTACCTATCCCCTGACCGGCGCGGGTGTCGTGGACCGCATTTATACCGACCTGGCGATCATCGATGTGGCGCCGGCAGGCATGCGGGTGAGGGCGATGGTCGCCGGGCTGAGATTCGAGGATCTGCAGGCGCTTACAGGCTGCCCGCTGGCACTGGCTCCCGATTGCCGGACGCTGGCGGCGGAATAAGCGGCGGCGATTGCGGCGGGGCGCTTGCAGGCGGCGGCACCAGCCCTTTTCGTGCTTTCCCCGTGTTGACACCGATCGTTTTGGCTCCTTAGAATGTTCTTACAGAAAGAATAATCGTTCTGCTGAAAAGAACGACAAATACAGGAAGAGACAATGCAGAACCAAGCCATGCCCGCGCGGGAAGCTGGCGGCGCGCAGCTCGCGCAGCGCTTTTGCCGCTGCGCGCTGTCGTTTTCGCGGCCACGCCAGGTCGACATGGACCTGCTGGTCGGGTTCGGCGCCCATCCCGTCCTCGTGCGCATCCGCGAGGGCCGGGTCACCGCCGCCGAGTTTCCCGCTGTTCCGCTGCCGTCGTGCGACATTGCCCTGCGCGCCTCCGAGCAAGCCTGGACGCGATTCTGGCAGGTCGTGCCGGACGCGGGCTGGCACGACATCTTCGCGCTCAGCAAGCGCGGCGAGCTATCCATCGATGGCAATCTTCAGCCGCTGATGGCGCACCTGCAATTCGTGAAGGACCTGCTGGCCTCGGCCAGGGAGGCGCGGGCATGAGCGCTGCACTGGAACCCATCGTCGGACGCTATGTGTCGTTCGATATCGCCGGCAAGCGCTGCCGCGTCTATTTCGAGGAAGCGGGCGAGGGCATTCCGCTCGTATGCCTGCACACGGCAGGCGCGGACGGCCGCCAGTACCGCCACATGATGTGCGACCCGGAGATCACGTCGCGCTTTCGCGTCATCGCCTTCGACATGCCCTGGCACGGCAAGTCCTACCCGCCTGAAGGCTGGCAGGACCAGGAATACCGTCTCTCCACCGAGCTGTACGTCGAAACCGTGATGGCCTTCTGCCAGGCGCTGGATCTGGACCGCCCCGCGCTCATCGGCTGCTCCATCGGCGGGCGCATCGTGCTACAGCTCGCGCATCTGCATTCCGACGCGTTTCGCGCTCTGATCGGCGTCGAGGCGGCCGACCACCAGCAGCCCTGGTACGACACGTCCTGGCTGCACCGCGGCGACGTGCACGGCGGCGAAGTCTGCGCGGCGCTGGTGTCCGGGCTGGTCGCCCCGCAGTCGCCCGACGTGCATCGCCATGAGACGCTGTGGCAATACATGCAGGGCGGTCCCGGCGTCTTCCGCGGCGACCTGTACTTCTACCGCGTGGACAGCGATCTGCGTGGACGCCTGGACGGCATCCGCACCGACCGATGCCCGCTCTACCTGCTGACGGGGGAATACGACTTCTCCTGCACGCCGGAAGACACCTTGCGCACCGCGGCAGGCATTCCCGGCGCGCAGGTGACCATCATGCGCGAATTGGGCCATTTTCCGATGAGCGAAAACCCGGGTCAGTTCCGCAGCTATGTGCTGCCGGTGCTGGACGCCATCGCCCGCCAATAGAGCAGGCAATACCGACGGGCCGCTGCCGCCCGCATTTCCCCAGGAGACAACATGCGTTATCCGATCATCCTGGCCAGCGCTTTCGCGCTGGCCGCAGCTTCCAACGCCCACGCCCAAGAGACGCTGAAGCTGGGCGCGCTGGTCACGCTTTCTGGCGCCGGCGCGGCCTGGGGCCAGGGCATGAAAAACGCCGCGGAGGTCGCCGCCGACCAGGTGAACGAGGCGGGCGGCCTGGAAGTGGGCGGCAAGAAGTACCGCGTGCAGGTGGTGGCCTACGACGACAAGTACCAGGCAAACGAGGCCGTCACCGTGGCGAACCGCCTGGTGTTCGAGGACAAGGTGCGCTATGTGATCGGCCCCGTCGGGTCCGCGCCCGTGCTCGCCATCCAGCCGATGACCGAAAAGAACAAGGTCATCGTGCTGACGCTGGGATTCACGGCCAAAGCCCTGGCCGGCGACAAGCCCTATACCTTCCGCCCCAACGTCACCACCGCCGAGGTCTCGCAGCCGCAGATCGACTGGCTCGTCAAGGCGCAGGGCCTGCGCAAGGTCGGCGCGCTGTTCCCCAACGACGAAACCGGCCAGCAGATCGCGCTGGACCTGGAGGCCGCCTACAAGAAAGCGGGCGCGGCGCTGGCCACCAAGGAATTCTTCGAGCGCGACCGCGTCGACTTCGTGCCGCTCCTGACCCGCATGATGGCGCGCGGCATCGACGCCATTGAACTGGACGGCAATTCCCCCACCACCGCGGGCCTCATCGTCAAGCAGGCGCGCGAACTGGGATTCGAAGGCAAGATCGTACGCACGGGCGGCCCTGCCACCCAGGAGATCGTCAACGTGGCCGGCAAGCAGGCGACCGAAGGCATGCTGGTCCATACGCCGATCGATCCGGAACTGCCCGCCACCCAGGCCTATGCCCAGCGCTACGCGGCCAAGTACAAGCACCCGATGAACGGCTTCAGCCCCGCCTTCTATGACGGCACCAACATGCTGTTCGAGGCCATGCGGCGCGCCGGCACGGTGGAGGACACGGAACGCGTGCGCGTCGAACTGGAGAAGCTGGACGATTTCGAGGGCTCACTGGGCAAGCTGAGCTGGACCGGCAAGGCCAGGTACGGCATCGATCACCAGCTCAATGCGCCGTTCTACGTCGCCGAGGTCAAGGATGGCCGCGAGGTCATCCGCGCCCGCTGCACGGTCGAAGGATGCCGCTAGCGCGGCGGAGGAAACGACGTGGATTGGAGCATTCTGCTGGCGCAGGCCACGATAAATGGCTTGATCGTGGGGCTGCTGTACCTGCTGATGGCGGTGGGCTTTACGCTGGTGTTCGGCGTGATGCGGATGGTGAACTTCGCGCACGGCGAGTTCTACATGCTGGGCGCGTTCGGCGCGTACTACCTGACCACCCAGGCGGGCTTTGCCTTTCTGCCTGCCGTGGCCCTTACCTTTGCATTGGCGGTGGCGGGGGGCGCGGTGCTGGAGTGGGGCGTCCTCAAGCCGTTCCGGCGCGACGAACTCAACGGCATGATCGCTACCATCGGCCTGGCGATGATCCTGCAGAACCTCGCGCTGATGTTCTTTGGCCCCGACCCGCTGTCGATGCCGGCCGTCGCCCAGGGCACGGCCCGAATGGGCAAGGTGGTGATGCCGCTTTCGCGGCTGTACGTGGTGCTGTTCGCGCTGCTGGCGCTGGCGCTGCTGTACGGCTTCCTGCGGTATTCGCGGCCCGGGCGCGCGCTGCGCGCGGTGGTCGAGGATTTCGAGATCGCCGCCATCCAGGGCATCCGTTCGCGCATCTACTATCCGCTGGGCTTCGGCCTGGGGGTGGGGCTGGCGGCCGTGGCCGGCGCGCTGATGGCGCCGCTGTTCTCGGTGTCGCCGTTCGTGGGCGCCACGCCGCTGCTCAAGGCGTTCATCGTGGTGATCCTGGGCGGACTGGGCAGCATTCCGGGCGCCGCCGTGGCAGGGCTGGCGCTGGGGTTGGCGGAAAGCTACGGCAGCCTGCTGTTCGAAAGCAGCACCGCGGACATGCTCATCTTTGCCATCGTGATCGTGATGCTGGTCGTGCGGCCCAAGGGGCTGCTGGGACGGGGGGAGGCCTGAGCCATGACAGTAATTTCGCTTGAAGCCGGCATGGCGCGGCCCGCGCCCGTGCAGTGGTTGCTATGGCTGGCGCTGGCGGCCATCGCCGCGACGCCATGGTTCGCCGGACCTTTCGTACAGCACCTGGCGGTGTTGACCTGCCTGAACGTCCTGATCGTGAATGGCCTGGCGCTGATCGCCCGCTGCGGCCAGTTGTCGCTGGGGCACGCGGCCTTCGTCGCGGTGGGGGCCTATGGCTCGGTGCTGGCCGCGCGCCACCTGGGCTGGAGCTTCGTGCCGTCCACGCTGGCCGGGGTGGCGCTGACCGCCGTGATCGCGCTGGTGCTGGGCGCCATCATTCTGCGCTTGAAGGGGGTGTACTTCGTGTTGGTGACGTTCGCATTCGGTGAGCTGGTGCGCCTGGTGCTACTTGATGGGTCGTCCTGGTCAGGCGGCGCCAACGGCGTCACGGGCATCCAGCCCGCGGCGCTGGCGGGCGTGACGTTCGACACGCGCGCCAGCTTCTACGGCCTGGCGCTGTGCGTCGCGCTGGGTTCCGTGGCGCTGCTGGCCGCGGTGGCGCGGCGCCCGTTCGGCCACGCCATCGACGCCGTCGCGGAAAACCCCGCGCTGGCGGAATCCACCGGTTTGAGCGTGCGGCGCATCCAGCTGTGCGCTTTCGTGGGCGGTTGCGCGCTGGCCGCGGCCGGTGGCGCATTGCAGGCGCGTTACGTGGGCTATGTGTCGCCGGAGTCCTTCAACGCCAGCATATCCATCGGCTTCATCATCATGCTGGTCATCGGGGGGCGGCGTTCGGTCTGGGGAGGACTGATCGGCGCCATGGTCCTGACGCCCCTGCCCGAACTTTTCCGTGGGGCGGTTCAGACGCAGCATATCTTTTATGGCGCGGCGCTGATCCTGATCCTGCGTTTTCTACCCGCCGGCCTGGCCGGCCTGCTGGGGCCCTGGCAGGCGCGCCGGGGCAAGGAGCCACAATGAGCCAACCTCTATTACAGGTGAGAAGCCTGTCGCGCAGTTTCGGCGGCCTGACTGCCTTGCGCGGCCTGGAGTTCGCTGTCGCGCAGGGAGAGATCGTCGGACTGATCGGACCCAACGGCGCGGGCAAGACCACCGCCTTCAACGTCATCAGCGGAGCCATGCCGCCCAGCGCGGGGTCGGTCCACTTCGACGGCCTCGATATTTCGGGGGCGCCGCCAAGCCGCGTGGTGGTGCACGGGCTGGCACGCACTTTCCAGTCCACGTCCACCTATCCCGACGTCACGGTGGCCGAAAATATCCATCGCGGCATGCTGTCGCGCGTGCGGCATTCCTGGCTGCGGCGCCTGGCGGGACGCAGCGAGGACCTGCTGTCGTCTGCCGAGGTCGCGCGCGAGGTCGATCGCCTGCTCACGCTGCTGGACCTGCAGGCTTGGCGCGACGCGCCTGCTGGCTCGCTGGCCTACGGTCTGCAGAAGAAGCTGGGCATCGCGGTCGCGCTGGCCTGCCGGCCCCGCATGCTGCTGCTGGACGAGCCCGCGGCCGGCCTGAACCATGAAGAATGCAACGAGCTGGGCCGGCTGCTGCGGCGGCTGCAAGACGAAGAAGGGCTGACGATGCTGCTGGTCGAGCATCACATGGCGCTGGTCATGGAACTCTGCCATCGCATCGTCGTGCTGGTGCAGGGCGAGAAGATCGCCGAAGGCACGCCGCAATCCATCCGCGACAACCCGGTCGTGATCGAAGCCTATCTGGGAGCCCCCGACTATGCCCATGCTTGAAGTCCAGGATCTGCATGTGCGTTATGGGCAGCTGGAGGCGGTGCGTGGCGTCAGTTTCAACGTCGAGCAGGGCGAAATCGTTGCGCTGGTCGGGTCGAACGGGGCGGGCAAGAGTTCCACGCTCAAAGCGCTGATCGGACTGGCGGCCGTGGCGAGCGGGCGCGTACGCTTCGAAGGACGCGACTTCACCCGATTGGGATCGGCAGCGCGCGTCTCGGCTGGCCTGGCGCTCTCGCCGGAGGGACGGCGGCTGTTCGGGCGGATGACCGTCCTGGACAACCTGCTGGCGGGAGCCCACGCGGTCGGCTCGCGTGCGGGCGTGCGGACGCGGCTGGACGAGATCTACGCGCTGTTCCCGCGGGTTCAGGAGCGGCGTGCCCAGCTCGCGGGTTCTCTCTCCGGCGGCGAACAGCAGATGGTGGCCATCGGACGTGCGATGATGGCGCAACCCCGCCTGCTGATGCTGGACGAGCCGTCGCTGGGGATCGCGCCCAAGATCGTGGCCGAGATCGCGGGCGCCATCCAGCGCATCAACCGTGAAAGCGGTATCGCCATTGTGCTGGTGGAGCAGAACGCGCGCCTGGCCCTGCGCCTTGCGCACCAGGCTTACGCATTCGAGCACGGCGAAGTGGTCCGCAGCGGCAAGGGCGACGAGCTGCTGGCGGATCCTTTCGTGCAAAAGGCCTATCTTGGAATCTGATATGAGCTCGGCAACGCCAATGACGCTACCCGAGTACGAGGTCTATGCCGTCCGCTACGCCCAAATGGCGCGACGGCGGCGCGACAATTTCCTGGGCGGCGATCCGCACGACGGCGATATGCCCATGGATTTCTTCGTGTGGCTGGTGCGTGGGGCGGGCCGCGTCGTGTTGGTCGATACGGGCTTCAATTCGGACATGGCGCGCAAGCGGCAGCGCGACCTCATCCACTGCCCGATCGGCGCGCTGGCGGAACTGGGTGTGCAGCCCGGGGATGTGCAGCACGTGGTGCTGACGCATCTGCATTATGACCACGCGGGCAACCTGGACCTGTTGCCCGAAGCGAAATTCCACGTGCAGGATGACGAAATGGACTACGCCACGGGCCGCTGCATGTGCCTTCAGCCCCTGCGGCACGCCTACGCGGTCGAGGACGTGGTGTCGCTGGTCAGGCGGGTGTACGAGGACCGCGTGGTGTTCCATGACGGCGACGAGGCGCTCCTGCCGGGCATCGAACTATTGAAGATAGGCGGCCACACCAAAGGCCTGCAATCGGTGCGCGTGCACACGACGCGCGGCTGGGTGGTGCTGGCGTCGGACGCCAGCCACTACTACGAGAACATGGAGCGGGAGCGCCCGTTCCCCATCGTCTACAACACCGCGCAGATGCTGTCGGGCTATGCCAGGCTGCAGGCGGCCGCGCAGTCCGACCAGCACGTGGTGCCAGGCCATGATCCGGCGGTGCTGCAGCGCTACCCGCGATGGGAGGACTCCCCCCACGTGGCGATGCTGCATCTGCCGCCGCGGGAGGAATGAGCCGGACGCGATCAGCCCCGGCGGGTGCTTTCCGCGTAATCCATGTACAGCTTGTGGGCGCGGCGCGCCATCGGGCCGTATTCCAGCGTGCGCGATTCGACGCGGTTCACGTGCACCACCTTGCCGTAATTGCCCGACGAGAACACTTCGTCGGCTTCCTCGACGTCGGCGCGCGTCAGGCTGCGCTCCTGGACCTCGACGCCGTCGGCCTTGAGCAGGGCCAGCACGCGGCGGCGGGTGATGCCGTTCAGGAAGGTGCCGTTGTCCACGGGCGTGGACACGACGCCGTCCTTGGCCAGCCACAGATTGCTGGTGGCGAACTCGGCGATGTTGCCGGCGCCGTCCAGCATGATGGCGTTGTCGAAGCCTTTTTCAGCCGCTTCGCGGATGGCACGCTGGCCGTTCGGGTACAGGCAGGACGCCTTGGCGTCGGTGGGCGCCATGTTGGGCCACGAACGCGCAAAGCTGGAGAAGCAGGCCGAGAATCCCTGGTCGCCGGGCATCGGCACCTTGAAGACGTGCAGCACGAACTGGGTCTTTTCGGCGTCAGGCAGCAGGAAACCGTCGGCGCAGAAGAACATGGGTTTGATGTAGAGCTCAGACCCTTCCGGAAACTTGGCAACGGCCTGCAGGCACAGGTCCTGGATCTCTTCCCAACCCATCTGCGGCTTCATCAGCATCTTTTCCGCCGAGCGCACGACGCGCTGGCAGTGCAGGTCCAGGTCCGGGGTCAGGCCGCGGAATGCGCGCGCGCCGTCGAAGACCATGCTGGCCATCCAGAAGGCGTGGTCGGCCGGGCCGAGCAGTTTGGGGTTTTCGGTGGTCCAGTGACCTTTGTGCCAGAACAAGGCATCCATGATTGTGTTCCTTCGCGTGAATCGGGTTGGCGCTCGCGGCGCCTCGGCGGCCGCGCGCAGGCGGCCCCGCCTCGGCACCCCGCCGAAACGCCAGGATACATGATCCGGGGGGGCGCTATTCCTTGGCCAGCGCCGCCTGCACGCGGTCGGCGACATCCGCGGGCATCCATTGCCGCCAGACCGGGCCGTACTGCTTGAGGAAATAGCGCGCGGCGTCCTCGGGTTCCTTGCCCTCGTTTTCCAGCCAGCCCAGCGTGGCATCGATGGCCTCGTCGGGCACGGTCAGCTTGGACAGGAATTCGGTGACGCGCGGCGCGGCCTTCGCGAAATCGGCGTTCATGCCCGTGACGACCGGATTGGGCTTGAATTCGGTGGCCACGGGGTTGGCGCACTTGGGATCGGTCATGCAGGTGTAGGCCGCCTGGTCGAACGCCGGCAGTTGCAGCTTCACCAGGTCCAGCGCACCGACCAGCGACGTGGGCGTCCAGTAATAAAAGACGATGTCGCGCTTGCGCTTGTAGGCCGACACGATGGCGGCCTTTTGGGCGGCGCCGGAACCGGGGGCGAACAGGGTGTAGTCCTTGTCCAGCTTCAGGGCGCGCAGCAGGTTGTCGTTCAGCGTGCCGCAGGCCCAGCCCGCCGGGCAGCCGTAGATGCGGCCGCGGCCGGGATCCTCGGGATCGGCAAACACCTCCTTGAAGCGCGCCAGGTCGGCGGCGGACTTCAGGTCCGGGTGCCGTTCGGCCGTGTAGCGGGGGATGTACCAGCCTTCGCCAGCGTCATAGACATGGCCCACGCCCAGTACCTTGCCGCTGGCCAGCGCCTTCTTCCAGGCGCCTTCGATCTGGCCGGGCCACACTTCGGGCGTGACGTCGACGTCGCCGCGTTGCAGCGCGGCCAGCATCGGCAGGGTTTCGCCGATTTCAACCGTGGTCTTGCAGCCGTAGCCGTGTTCCAGCACGTAGCGTTCGATGCCGGCCAGGACCAGGTTGGATTCCCAGTTCAGGCCGCTGAAACGCACGGGGCGGTCGACTTCGCAAGTTGGGGCGGCGGGGGCGGCGTGGGCCGCCAGGGGGGACAGCAGGGCGGCGGCCAGCGCGAGCGCGCCGAGGCCGGAAACGAGATGCGTGTTGCGCATGGTCGGCACCTGTGTAGTGGAGTGCCTGACATTGTACGGGGCGCTCCCCGCGCGCCCCAATGCAGCGGGGCCGCTGTGCGCGGCCCCGTGGGTCATGCTGCGGCGACCGAACCTCAGGCCCGCGCGGCGCGGCGCCGGTTGAACAGCGCGCCCAGTTCGCCCACGATGCCGCGCCGGAAGGCCAGCACGCAGATCACGAAGATCAGGCCGCTCACGATCGTGACGGACTCGCCCAGGCGCAGGAACCATTCCACGCCGGTCCACTTGGCCATCATCTGGCCGAAGTCGCCCACCTTGTTCTCGAGCAGCACGACGATGAACGCGCCCAGCACGGGGCCGGTCAGCGTGCCCAGTCCACCGATCAGCGTCATCAGGATCACCAGCCCGGACATCTGCCAGGTGGCGTCCGACAGCGTGGCGGACACGAACACCAGCGTCTTCG
The DNA here is from genome assembly GCF_900156745.1 of Achromobacter sp. MFA1 R4. Classification (NCBI taxonomy): domain Bacteria; kingdom Pseudomonadati; phylum Pseudomonadota; class Betaproteobacteria; order Burkholderiales; family Alcaligenaceae; genus Achromobacter; species Achromobacter sp. MFA1 R4. The sequence continues at coordinate 3,461,007 of NZ_LT707065.1, forward strand.
TGGCGCCCGCCAGCCCGGCCAGCGCGGCCGACAGCACGAAGGCCACCAGCTTGAAGCGGTCCACGTCGTACCCCAGCGAAATCGCGCGGGGTTCGTTCTCGCGCACGGCCTGCAGCACCTGCCCGAAAGGCGAGTGCACCGTGCGCCAGATGATGAAGTAGCCAATGATGAAGATGGCCATCACCAGGTAGTACAGGTTCAGGTCGTTGGACAGATCGACGATTCCCAGCAGGGTGCCGCGCGGCACGCTTTGCAGGCCGTCCTCGCCGCCCGTGAAGCCGGCTTGCAGGAAGAAGAAGAACACCATCTGCGCCAGCGCCAGCGTGATCATGGCGAAGTAGATGCCGCTGCGTCGGATGGCGACGGCGCCCATGGCCAGGCCCAGCAGCGCCGCCACGCCCACGCCAAAGAGCAGGCCGAGTTCGGTCGGCAGGCCCCAGACCTTCATGCTGTGCCCGGCGGCGTAGGCCGCGCTGCCCAGGAAGGCGGCATGGCCGAAGGACAGGAGTCCCGTGAAGCCCAACAGCAGATTGAAGGCGCAGGCAAAGAGCGCGTAGCACATGACCTTCATGGCGAAGATCGGGTACACGCCCATGAAGGGGAGCGCGGCCACCACGACCGCCAGGACCGCATAGCCCAGGAATTGACGATTCATTTTTCTTTTCCGAACAGCCCGGCCGGGCGGATCAACAGAACAATGGCCATGATGATGAAGACGACCGTGCTGGACGCTTCGGGCCAGAACACCTTGGTGAGGCCCTCGATCACGCCCAGGCCCAGCCCGGTGACGATGGCGCCGAGAATCGACCCCATGCCCCCGATCACGACCACCGCGAACACGACGATGATGAGGTTGGACCCCATCAGCGGCGAAATCTGCAGCACCGGCGCGGCCAGCACGCCGGCAAAACCCGCCAGCGCGACGCCGAAGCCGTACGTCAGCGTGATCATGCGCGGCACGTTCACGCCGAAGGATTCCACCAGCCGCGGATTTTCGGTGCCGGCGCGCAGCAGGGCGCCCAGCCGCGTGCGTTCAATGACGAACCACGTGGCAAAGCACACGATGATCGAAGCCGCCACGACCCAGCCGCGGTAGTTCGGCAGGATCATGAAGCCCAGGTTGGTCGCGCCGCGCAGGGCGTCGGGCGTGGGGTAGGGCTGGCCCGAGACGCCGTAGAAACTGCGGAACAGCCCCTCGATCAGCAGCGTCAGCCCAAACGTGAGCAGCAGGCCGTACAGGTGGTCCAGCTTGTACAGGTGCTTGAGCAGCAACTTTTCGATGATGATGCCGAACAGCCCCACGATCAGCGGCGCCAGGATCAGCATGATCCAGTAATTCAGGCCGAAGTACGACAGCCCCATCCAGGCGATGAAGGCGCCCAGCATGTAGAGGGCGCCGTGAGCGAAGTTGATGACGTTCAGCAGCCCGAAGATAACGGCAAGTCCGAGCGACAGCATTGCATAGAAGGAACCGTTGACCAGGCCCAGTAATAACTGGCCGAACAAGGCCTGTATGGGGATGCCGAAAATGTCAGTCATCTTGTGAAAATCCTGCGCGGTACGGAAGGAAGCGAGCTAGTCAGGATGAAGGCGGCCGGGCTGTCTGCCCGGACCGCCGCCGGGATCACATCGGCTGGTTTATTTCTTGACCAGCTTGCAGGTGGATTCGGACAACTTGGTGTAGACCTCGTCGCCGGGCAGCGTCGCCACCACCTTGTAGTAGTCCCACGGACCCTTGGACTCGGCCGGGGTCTTCACTTGCATCAGGTACATGTCGTGGATCATGCGGCCGTCTTCGCGCACAAAGCCGCCCTGGGCGAAGAAATCGTTCACCTTGTTCGACTTCATCCACTTCATGACGTCGTCGCCGTTGTCCGAACCCGTCGCCTTGACGGCATTCAGGTAGAAGGTCGCCGACGAGTAGTCGCCCGCCTGCAGCATGGACGGCTTGCGGCCGACCTTGGACTCGAACTTCTTGGCCCAGGCGCGCGAGGCGTCGGATTGGTCCCAATACCAGCCATCGGTCAGGTACATGCCCTTGGTGGCTTCCAGTCCGAGCGAGTGCACGTCGTTGATGAACACCAGCAGTCCGGCCAGCTTCATGGTCTGGGTCACGCCGAATTCATTGGCGGCCTTGACCGTGTTGATGGTGTCGCCGCCCGCATTGGCCATGCCCAGGATCTGCGCCTTGGAGGCCTGCGCCTGCAGCAGGAAGGACGAGAAGTCGGAGGCGCCCAGCGGTGCGCGGACCTGGCCCTTCACGTCGCCGCCGTTGGCCTTGACGACCGCCATCGTGTCGCGCTCCAGCGCGTGGCCGAAGGCGTAGTCGGCCGTCAGGAAGAACCAGCTCTTGCCGCCGTCCTTGACCACCGCCGACCCGGTGCCGCGCGCCAGCGCCACGGTGTCGTAGGCGTAGTGCACGGTGTAGGGCGAACACTGGGCATTGGTCAGGTCGGACGAGCCGGCGCCGACCGCGATGAACGGCTTTTTCTTTTCGGCGGCGACGGCCGCCATGGCCAGGCTGGTGGCCGAGTTGGTGCCGGCGATGATGACATCGACCTTCTGCTGGTCGAACCATTCGCGGGCACGGGCCGATGCCACGTCGGCCTTGTTCTGGTGGTCGGCGGAGACCACTTCGATCTTCTTGCCGTTGACCGAGCCGCCGAAATCCTCGATCGCCATGCGGACCGCGTCCAGGCCGGCCTTGCCGTCGATGTCGGAGTAGACGCCCGACATGTCGGTGATGAATCCGATGCGGATGACATCGTCGGAGATACCTTGAGCGTGGGCGGTTGCCCCCGCGAATCCCAGGCCCGCCATGGCCAGTGCAGCAGTGATGGTGTGCAGCTTCATGGGATGACTCCTCTTCCCTACGGTGTGGTGTTTGCCGGGGTTCCGGCGGATGACAGGTTGTTTTAGACGCCCAACAGTTCGTTGAGCGTGTCCTGTTTTTCTGAAAGTTCGGCCGCTTCGAAATGCTCGACGATCTGGCCGTGCTCCATGACATAGAAGCGGTCGGCCAGCGGCGCGGCGAAGCGGAAGTTCTGCTCCACCATGACGATCGTGTAGCCGCGCTGCTTGAGCGCGGTGATCATGCGGGCCAGCGCCTGCACGATGACGGGCGCGAGGCCTTCGGAGATCTCATCGAGCAGCAGCAGGTTCGCGCCGGTGCGCAGGATGCGCGCGACGGCGAGCATCTGCTGTTCGCCGCCCGACAGGCGCGTGCCCGGGGAATTCCGGCGCTCCAGCAGGTTGGGGAACATGTCGTAGATCTCGGCCAGCGACATGCCGCCGCCCAGCGAGCCCACGACGGGCGGAAGCAGCAGGTTCTCTTCGCACGAAAGGCTGGCGAAGATGCCGCGTTCCTCGGGGCAGTAGCCCACGCCCAGGTGGGCGATCTTGTAGGTGGGCAGGTCGATGGCCTCGGTGCCGTGGATGCGCACGGAACCCTTGCGCGAGCCGGTCAGGCCCAGGATCGCGCGCAACGTCGTGGTGCGGCCGGCGCCATTGCGGCCCAGCAGCGTGACGACCTCGCCCTGTCCCACGCGCATGTCCACGCCGTGCAGGATATGCGATTCCCCGTACCAGGCATGCAGTCCCGAGATTTCGAGTGCGGGGGTGCTCATGCGTGCGCTCCTTGAAGTTCGCCGTCGGTCGTGCCCATGTAAGCCTGCATCACGGCCGGATGGCGGGAGACTTCGGCGTAGGAACCTTCAGCCAGCACCGAACCGCGCGCCAGCACGGTGATGGTGTTGGCAATGGAGGACACGACATTCATGTTGTGTTCCACCATGAGGATGGTGCGCCCGGCGCTGACGCGCTTGATGAGTTGCGTGACGCGATGCACGTCTTCGTGGCCCATGCCCTGGGTGGGTTCGTCCAGCAGCATGAGCTCGGGCTCCATCGCCAGCGTGGTGGCGATCTCGAGCGCGCGCTTGCGGCCGTACGGCAAATTGACGGTGGTCTCGTCGGCGAAGTCGCCCAGGTCCACTTGTTCGAGCAGCGCGCGGGCCGGCTCGTTCAGGACGTCCAGGCGCTTGGCGCTTTGCCAGAAGTGATATGACAGGCCCGTCTTGCGCTGCAGCCCGATCCGCACGTTCTCCAGCACGGTCAGGTGCGGGAACACGGCCGAGATCTGGAATGAACGGATGATGCCGCGCCGGGCGATCTGCGCTGGCCGCTCGCCGGTAATGTCGATACCGTTGAACTTGATGCTTCCCGAAGTGGGAGAGAGAAATTTCGTAAGCAGGTTGAAGCATGTGGTCTTGCCCGCGCCGTTAGGCCCGATCAAGGCATGAATCTCGCCCCGCTTGATACGCAAATCGACCCCATTGACCGCGACGAAGCCGCGGAATTCCTTGGTGAGGCCTTTTGTCTCCAGGATTGTGTCATCCATGTTCGCTGCACCAGCGTTGTATTTATATGGTCTCCACCTGGCGTCGTTGCGTCAGGCCCCCGCAGGGTTGGAAAACTGTCTGCGTGCACAGTTTTCTTATGAGTTGCCGGCGAGTATGCGGACGTCGCAATCAAAATTCCATGAGGGTTTGTCATAGGTTTTGCACTGCGGAAAGGCCAATTGTCGGCATGCCGACAATGCTGTGCCGACATGGGAAGAAAGCCTTTCCAATATGGAAATGCGATGCAGCAAATACGCATTGACCGTCATCAGGATGACATGCGATCGACGGCCAGGGAAAACCCGGTTTTTGGTTCGCGCCGCGGGCCTTTGAAATGCAGCGCGGCAATATGCGGGAAGATTCAGGCGGGCGTTTTCTGCTTGAATTCGCAGAGATCGGAGATGCCGCATTGCGGGCATTTGGGCTTGCGCGCCACGCAGACATAACGGCCATGCAGGATGAGCCAGTGATGGGCATCCAGCAGATATTCGCGGGGCACGAATTTCTCGAGTTTCAGCTCGACTTCCAGCACATTTTTTCCGGGCGCGATTCCGGTGCGATTCGCGACGCGGAATATGTGCGTGTCCACCGCCATCGTCGGTTGTCCGAACGCGGTATTGAGCACGACGTTTGCGGTCTTGCGGCCCACGCCGGGCAGGGCTTCCAGCGCCTCGCGGGTTTGCGGCACCTGGCCGCCATGCTGCTCGATCAGGATCTTGCAGGTGGCGATCGCGTTCTTTGCCTTGGTGCGGAACAGGCCGATGGTCTTGATGTAGTCGGCAAGGCCTTCTTCGCCCAGCGCCAGCAGCGTCTCGGGCGTGCCGTACTGCGGGAAGAACTTGCGCGTGGCGATGTTGACCGACTTGTCCGTGGCCTGCGCCGACAGCAGCACGGCGATCAGCAACTGGAACGGCGTGGCGTATTCCAGTTCGGTGGTGGGGGTGGGATTGGCCGCGTGCAGGCGGGCGAAGATTTCTCGGCGTTTGGCGGCGTTCATGACTGCGTGGGATTGCGGCGGGCCCGGGCGCGGGCCAGCGCGGATTCGATGGCCGAGCGCTTGCGGTCTTCCTTTTGCGTGTCGTCGGCGGCGGGCGCGGCGGGGGCGGGCGTTTCCGGCGCCATCAGGCGGGCGTTGTCGGCGGCCAGCCGCTCGGCGCGGGCCAGGTGATTGCGATGGCGCTGGCGACTGATCGCGGCGTCCTGGTCCGTCCAGGCGCGCCCGGCCGGGACCATCTGGATACAGTCGACCGGACAGGGCGCCACGCACAGGTCGCAACCGGTGCACCAGTCGTCCAGCACGGTGTGCATGTGCTTGTTGGCGCCGACGATGGCGTCCACCGGACAGGCCTGGATGCACAGCGTACAGCCGATGCAATGCGATTCGTCGATGCGGGCGACCAGCAGCGGGCCGGGTTCGCCGCGGGAAAGATCCAGCGGCAGGGCGGGAACGTCCAGCAGCGCGGACAGCGCGGCGATGCCTTCGTCGCCGCCCGGCGGGCAGCGGTTGATGGGCGCGGCGCCCTCGGCGATGGCCTCGGCATAGGGCCGGCAGCCGTCGTAACCGCACTTGGTGCACTGAGTCTGGGGCAGCAAGGCGTCAACGCGGTCGGCGAGTGAGCGACAGGACATGTAAAGCCAATAATGGAAAAAGGGCCGCTCGGGCCCCGTGGATACGGATCAGGCTGCCGGCGGCGCCGGGCGCTTGCCCGTGCCCCGCCCGGCGGACGGAGCGCTGCCGCCCTTATGCCGATTGCCGGATGAACTCGGCAATTTTAGGACAGATCATTTCGCGCCAGCGGCGGCCCGAGAAAATCCCGTAGTGCCCGCAATTGGGCGCCGTGTAATGCGACTTGCGGTCGGCCGGGATGTTCTTGCACAGCTCGATGGCGGCGCGCGTCTGGCCCTGGCCCGAGATGTCGTCCAGTTCGCCTTCGATGGTGAACAGGGCGACGTCCTTGATGTCGGCCGGGCGCACCCGCTTGCCTTCGACTTCCCAGGTGCCGCTGGGCAGCGAGAAGTCCTGGAACACCATGCGGATCGTGTCCAGGTAGAACTCCGCCGGCATGTCCAGCACCGCGTTGTACTCGTCGTAGAAGCGGCGATGCGCTTCGGCGTCGCTGTCGTCGCCCCGCAGCAGGTCCAGGTAGAAGTCGTAATGGGACTTCATGTGGCGGTCGGGATTCATGGCCATGAATCCGGCATGCTGCAGGAACCCGGGGTAGACCTTGCGGCCCGCGCCCGGATAGCGGGGCGGCACGGGATGGATCACCTGGTTCTCGAACCAGGAATAAGGCTTGGTCGTGGCCAGGCGATTGACCTGCGTGGGCGACTGGCGCGGGTCGATGGGACCGCCCATCATCACCATGCTGCGCGGCTGGCAGGGATCGTTGGCGGAAGCCATGAGGGACACGGCGGCCAGCACCGGCACGGTGGGTTGGCAGACCGAAATGACATGCACGTCGGGGCCGAGCCGGCGGATGAAGTCCTGCACGTAGCGCACGTAGTCGTTCAGATGGAACGGACCGGCCGACAGCGGCACCATGCGGGCGTCGACCCAGTCGGTCACGTAGACGTCATGGTTGGGCAGCAGGGCGCGCACGGTATCGCGCAGCAGGGTGGCGTGGTGCCCGGAAAGCGGGGCAACCAGCAGCACCTTGGGGTCGTTCTTGCCGGCCAGGCGGACGTCGCGCTGGAAATGCACCAGGCGGCAGAAAGGCTTGTCCATGGCCACGGCTTCGATCACCCGGACGGACTTGCCGCCGATCTGGGTGGTGGGGAGGTTCCAGGCGGGCTTCTGGTATTCCTTGCCGATACGGGTCATCAGCTCATACCCGGCGGCCAACTGGCGCGAGATCGGGGTATAGGCGAGCGGGCTGTAGGGGCTGGAGAACAGCTGAGAACCGGCGTCCGTGAATGCAGCGAACGGAGTCAGGAAGGCGCGCTGCATTTCGTGCAATTGGTACAGCATTTCGGGGAAGTCCTTCTGGGTCGAGCGTGTGCCCCGATTATTGCTCCGGGGCGTATCGATATATCCAATCAGACTGAAGAATGTCGGGCAAAGTCCCGGTTTCTGTTGCTAAAAAGCGACCCGTCATGTGTTTGGCACCAGTTTAGGGCGGCTTTCATGCCTTGCGGTGATACCAAAAGGAGGATTTATGCACTACGCCGGATCGTACGGCACTACCAGTAGTTTTCTACTGCCAGGTTGCCCGGGATGCCGCGGCGGCCCGGTTTGAACCCACGTTCACCCAGCAATTTTCGTGCCTCGGCCAACATGGCCGGGTTGCCGCACAGCATGACCTTGGCGGTTTCCGGATCCAGCGGCTGGCCGGCAAGCTGCTCCAGGCGGCCGTCGGCAATGAGCGTGGTGATGCGTTCCTGCGGCATGCCGGGCACGGCTTCGCGCGTGGCGATGGGCAGGTAGACGAGCTTGCCGGGATCGGCCGCGAAGACGTCGGCCAGGGCCGGATCGCGGCGCCAGGACTCGATCTCGTCGCGATAGGCCAGTTCCGCCGCGGTGCGCACGCCGTGCACCAGGATGATGCGGCGGTAGGCGCGCCAGACGGCGGGGTCGCGCAGGATGGACAGGTAGGCCGACAGGCCGGTGCCGGAGGCCAGCAGCCACAGGTCGCCCCCGGGGGCAAAGCGTTCCAGCGTCAGGAAGCCGTAGGGCGCCTTTTCGACATAGAGCGGATCGCCGGGCTGCAGGCGCGCCATGCGCGGGCTGAAGAGGCCCTCCGGGACGACGATCGAATAGAACTCCAGCCAGGGCTCGTGCGGCGCAGACACCATGGAGTAGGCGCGCCATATCGTGGGAGGACCGCTGGGGTCGTCCGCGCCAGGCAGGCCGACGCGGGCGAACTGGCCGGGCAGGAACGCAAACGCGTCATCCCGCGTCACGCGCACGGAGAAGAGTTTGTCCGGCACCCAGGTCTGGACGCTGGTGATGGTCTGGCGCGTATATTTGGAATCGTCGGTCATCGGGGCATCGCACGAAGCGCCGGCCGCGTTGCGGCGGGCGCCTGCGGATTACTTTTCCAGGTATTGCAGCTTGTCCTGCTTGCCGTTCCATTCGTCGGCGTCGGGCAGGGGCTTCTTGGCGCGGCTGATGCTGGCGAATTCCGGTGAAAGTTCGGCGTTCAGCGCGATGAAATTCAGTTGGTCCTGCGGCACGTCTTCTTCGGCGTAGATCGCGTTGGCGGGGCATTCGGGGATGCAGACCGCGCAGTCGATGCATTCGTCCGGGTCGATCACGAGGAAATTCGGACCCTCACGAAAACAGTCCACCGGGCACACGTCTACGCAATCGGTGTACTTGCACTTGATACAGTTTTCGGTGACTACGTGGGTCATTCAGGAACTCCGGGGATCGGCGGCAGATGTGTCTTGATGTGCGATTTTACCCAATGCCGCGCGGATGTGCCGGCAATACCCGTATTGACAGCGTGGCCCATCGTGCCGAAGGGCGTGTTCTCTATGCTATGGTGTCGCGAAACGAAACGCGCAATCATGATTATTACTTCGCTGCTCGACACCGACCTGTACAAGTTCAGCATGATGCAGGTGGTGCTGCATCATTTTCCCGCTGCCCAGGTCGAGTACCGGTACAAATGCCGAACCCAGGGCGTCGACCTGCGCCCCTATCTGGACGAAATCCGCCAGGAAGTGCACCAGCTTTGCCAGTTGCGCTTCACGGAAGACGAACTGAAATATCTGGGCAGCTTGCGCTTCATCAAAAGCGACTTCGTTGATTTTCTGGGCCTGTTTCACATGCCCGAGCGCTGCATCCACATCGCCGAAGGCGAAGGACCCGGCGAGATCAGCATCGAGGTAAAGGGACCGTGGCTGCACACGATCCTGTTCGAGATCCCCGTGCTGGCCATCGTCAACGAGGTCTATTTCCGCAACACGCGCAAGCATCCGGACTGGGAAGAGGGCCGCAAGCGGCTGCAGTCCAAGATGCACCTGGTGCTGGACGACCCCGCGCTGGCCGATTTCCGGGTGGCCGAATACGGCACACGGCGCCGCTTCTCCAAGGCCTGGCACGAAGAGATCGTCTCGACCATGAAGGCCGAGATGGGGCCGCACTTTGCCGGCACCAGCAACGTGCTGCTCGCCAAGGAACATGACGTGCTACCGCTGGGCACCATGGGCCATGAATACCTGCAGGCGTGCCAGGCGCTGGGGCCGCGCCTGCGGGATTCGCAGGTGTTCGCGCTGGAGGTCTGGGCCAAGGAATACCGCGGCGACCTCGGCATCGCGCTGTCCGACGTCTACGGCATGGATGCGTTCCTGCGCGATTTCGACATGTACTTCTGCAAGCTGTTCGACGGCGCGCGCCACGATTCCGGCGATCCTTTCATCTGGGGCGAGCGCCTGCTCGAGCACTACCGCAAGAACCGCGTGGATCCGCGCGCCAAGACGCTGGTGTTCTCGGATGCGCTGACCTTTCCCCGTGCCATCGAACTGGCGCGCCAGTTCTCGGGCCGCTGCAAGGTGTCGTTCGGCATCGGCACAAACCTCACCAACGACCTGGGCCACGAGCCGCTGCAGATCGTCATGAAGATGGTCCGCTGCAACGGACAGCCGGTGGCCAAGGTGTCCGACGCGCCAGAAAAGACGATGTGCGACGATCCCGCCTACCTGGCCTACCTGCGCCAGGTGTTCCAGTTGCCGCCCGCCTGACGACGCCGAGGCGTCTGCGCGCGGGCATGTTTGCCCAGTTCCACCCACTCCACTCGACTCTAGGGGAATTTTCATGAGCAGCATCAAGCGCTTTCACGTGGCCAAGCGCCTGTCGGACATGGCCGTGTACAACGGCGTTGCCTACCTGGCGGGCCAGGTGCCGGACGACGCCACGCTGGACATCACCGGCCAGACCGAGCAAGTGCTGGCCACGATCGACCGCCTGCTGGCCGAAGCCGGCACCGACAAGACCAAGATCCTGATGGCCCAGATCTACGTGGCCAACATGAAGGAATTCGACGGCATGAACAAGGCCTGGGATGCGTGGGTCGCCGACGGCAATTCGCCTCCGCGCGCCACCGTCGAGGCCCGCCTGGCCAATCCCGACTACAAGGTCGAGATCGTGGTGACGGCCGCCCTCTGATTGCGCGGCCATGGCCGGCTGCGGCCGGCGCAGCGAAAAAAGCCCTCTGGCGCACGTGCCGAGGGCTTTTTTGTCGCGCAGCGCAAGGCGGCAGGACCAGGTGTCCAGGTGTCAGACATCGTGCCCACCGTGCCCACCGTGCCACACCGCGCGACTTCCCTACGCGCCCATCAACACCATGCCCGCCAGCAGCCCGCCCAGTTCCTCGCAGCGGGCCAGGTCGGCGGCCGCCACCGTCTTGGGCGCCAGGATCTGGGCGGCGGTCTGCGCGCCCATGTTGACGATCAGCGCCGGCGCGATGGCGGTCAGGCGCCAGCCCGTGCAGATGCGTTCGACCTGCCGCGCCGCGCCCGAGCCGTCGCTGCCGGCGCTGATCATGGCGGCGTAGGGGCGGCCCTGGATGCGGTCCAGCACGGCGTAGTAGTTGCGGTCAAAGCATTCCTTCATCTCGCCGCTCAGGCTGGCAAGATTCTCGGGGGCGCAGAAAAGATAGCCCTGGCTGGCCAGCAACGCATCGGCATCGGCGTCCTGCGCCCGCCGCAGTTCGATCCGCAGATCGTCCGCCTGTTCCAGGGCCGCGGCCGCCGCCGCCGCGCCGCGCGCCGCAGCCTGGGCCATCTGCTGCGCCGCGCCGGTGCGCGAATGCCAGACGATCAGCAGCTGTTTCATGCGTAACGTTCCGCCGGGTCCTGCCGGTAGTAAGCCCGCAGCAGGGCATACCACTCGGGCAGGGCCTGCTGCATGGGGTGGGGGTCGACGAAGAAGTGTTCCGAGCTGACGGCAAAGAACTCCGCTTCGTCCGTGGCGGCATACGGGTCCAGGGGCAACTGGCCATACCAGGCGTCCGCGTCCTCGCTTTCCGGGTCCACGTCGCGCGGAATGGCGGCTTCCACGGCGTCGACGGCGGCAATGAAACGGTCCAGGCTGTCGTCCAGCACCCGGCGCCAGGCGCGCGGATCGAGTTCGGGATGCGCCGCCAGCGACGGCATGCCGTCCGCATCGCCCGAACGCAGGTCCAGCTTGTGCGCGAATTCGTGGATGACCACATTGAAGCCGCCTTCGGACAACTGCGTGTCTTCCCAGGACAGGACCAGCGGTCCGCCTTCCCAGGCCTCGCCCGCGGCGTCTTCGATGTATTCATGGACGACGCCGTCCTCGTCCTGGCGCGACCGGGGGATGCGGAAGCTGGCCGGATACACGATGATCTCGTCCCAGCCTTCGTACAGTTCTGGCGCGAGGTTCAGGATGGGCAGGCCGGCCTGCGCCGCGATGGACAGCCGCATGAAGTCCGAGACCGCCAGGCCCTGCGCGCCGTTGATGGTCTTGCTGGCCAGCAGCCAGGCGGCCCGCGCCTGCAACTGGGCGGTTTCGTCGGGGGTCAGCGCCGCCAAAAATGGGTAGGCGTCCAGCACCTGCCTCCAGAGTTCGGGCGGGATGCGGGCCTGCATGTCGGCCACCGCGGACGGGCGGGCGCCCCGGCCCTTCAGCCAGCGCAACATAAGCTTTGGTTCCTACGATATGCCGCGATGCGGCAGTGGGTTCAGGGTGACTGATGCCTAGTGTAGAGTGTCGGGATATTCAACCAAACCCCCTGCGCTACGTCCGTTATGTCCGCCCCGCCTGTTCCCGATGCGCCTTCGCCATTCGACGCTTCCTGGCGGCAGCAAGCCGGAGCCGGGCTGGATGACGACGGCCTGGCGCTGATCGACCGTGCGGTGCAGTGGGCCGTGCCTCGCTTCGAGGGGCAGCAGGCGCTTACGGGCGAGCCGCTGGCAGAACACGGCGCCGGCGTGGTCCGTATCCTGGCCGGCCTGCACACCGACGCCGCCACGCGCGCCGCCGCGCTGCTGGCCGCCTTGCCCACCGACCTGATGGCCCCCGCGCCGTCCCTGCGCAATGACCCCATCGCCACGGCATTCGGGGCGGAGATCGCCCGTCTGGTGCAGGGCACCTATGCGCTGTTGCGGCTGGGCGTGGTGGCCCGCCAGGCCAGCGACGTGGCCGCGGAAAGCGGCTCGCAGAAGGAAATGCAGCGCAAGATGCTGCTGGCCATGGCGGCCGACCTGCGCATCGTGCTGATGCGCCTGGCCTCGCGGCTGCGCACGCTGCGCTGGCACGCCGAAAGCAAGGCGCCATGCTCGCCGGGCTTTGCGCGCGAAACCCTGGACCTGTATGCCCCCTTGGCCAACCGGCTGGGCATCTGGCAGATCAAATGGGAAATGGAAGACCTGTCGTTCCGCTTCCTGGAGCCCGAAAAATACAAGCAGATCGCCCGCCTGCTCGAAGAAAAGCGGGTCGAGCGCGAGGCCTTCATCGCCGGGGCCATCGCGCGCCTGCAGCAGGCGCTGGCCAAGGGCGGCATCGACGCCGAAGTCAGCGGGCGTCCCAAGCACATCTACAGCATCTGGAACAAGATGCGCGTCAAGCGCCTGGACTTCGCCCAGATGTACGACCTGCGCGCGCTGCGCGTCATCGTGGAGGACGTGCGCGCCTGCTATACGGCGCTGGGCATGGTCCATGAAATGTGGACGCCGCTCTCCGACGAGTTCGACGACTACATCTCGCGTCCCAAGCCCAATGGCTACCGGTCCCTGCACACGGTGGTGGCCGACGACGACGGCCGTCCCTTTGAAGTGCAGATCCGCACGCGCGAGATGCACCAGTTCGCCGAATACGGCATGGCCGCGCATTGGCGCTACAAGGAAGCTGGCGCCAAGGGCGGGCAGGTGGCCGCCTCCAGCGAATACGACCGGCAGCTTGCGTGGATGCGTCAGTTGCTCGCCTGGAACAGCGAGGTCGAAGGGGGCGCGGACGCGGCGCCGGAACCGGCCAAGTCCCCGTCCGGCAAGGCCCCCTCCGGCAAGGGCCGCGGCGCCGTCGCGGCGCCCGCGCCGGGCGACGACCGCATCTACGTGCTGACGCCGCAGGCGCGCGTGATCGAGCTGCCCGCGGGCGCGACGCCGGTGGATTTCGCGTATCACCTGCATACCGACCTGGGCCATCGCTGCCGGGGCGCGCGCGTCGACGGCCAGATGGTGCCGCTGCAGACGCGCCTGTCCACCGGCCAGACCGTGGAGATCCTCTCCGCCAAGTCCGGCGGCCCGTCGCGCGACTGGCTCAATCCGCAACTGGGCTTTCTGGCCAGCCCGCGCGCCCGCGCCAAGGTGCGCATGTGGTTCAACGCGATCGAGCTGCAGCAGCGCATCACGCAGGGCCAGGCCCTGGTCGAAAAAGAGCTGCAGCGCCTGGGCAAGACCGCGGTCAACTTGGAGCAACTCGCGCAGAATCTGGGCTTTGCCCGCGCCGACGATCTCTACGTCGCGGCCGCCAAGGAAGAATTCAGCCTGCGGCAGATCGACGCGCTGTTCCAGCAGCCGGGACCGGCCACGGAACCCCAGCCCGCCGCGCTGCGCCACGCCAGCGCGGGCAGCGCCGAGAAAAGCGGCAAGAGCGGCGTGCTGGTGGTGGGCGTGGGATCGCTGCTCACGCAGCTTGCCCGCTGCTGCCGGCCCGCGCCGCCCGATGCCATCTCCGGTTTCGTGACGCGGGGGCGCGGCGTGTCCATCCACCGCCGCGATTGCCACAGCTACCTGGCGCTCGCCGCCCGCGAGCCGGAACGCGTCATCGAGGTGGCGTGGGGCGAAACGGCCGACACCTTCTACCCGGTGGACATCAGCGTGCGCGCGCACGACCGTTCAGGCCTGTTGCGCGACCTGTCCGAAGTCTTCGCGCGGCTGCGCCTGAACGTGGTGGGCGTGAACACGCAGAGCAAGCAGTCGCTCGCCCACATGGTGTTCACGGTGGAAGTGCGCGGCGGGGAATCCCTGTCCCGCGCGCTGGACGCCCTGGCCGAGGTGCAGGGCGTGTCGTCGGCGGTGCGCCGCTAGGCTGTGATCCGGCGGCGCGAGCCGCCGCCAGATCCTGTCCCGCGGTCGCCGGAGCGGGCCGGGGGCCCGCCGCGCGTCAGTGTTCCAGCTTCTCGTGCGCGCGGTCGCGCATGTAGAAGGCGGCGACCAGGCCCAGGGCCACGCCAAACATCACGTAGTAGGCGGGCGCCATGGGCGAGCCCGTGGTCTTGATCAGCCAGGTCACGATGAACTGCGCGAAACCGCCGAAGATCATCACGGCGACGTTATAGGCCAGCGACAGGCCCACCGAGCGCACGCGCGCGGGGAACAGTTCGGCCATGACCGTGCTGAACACGCCAAAAAAGGCCGACACGAAAATGCAGACAACGACCTGCACGGTCAGCAACCGGCCGATCGAGGGCGCGTCCGACAGCCAGAAGTAGAGCGGGTACAGCACGATCAGATAGCCGATCAGCGAGCCGATCACCAGCGGGCGGCGGCCGATGCGGTCGGACCAGGCGCCCATGAAGGGGGTTAGCAGCACCATCAGGGCCGCGCCCGCCATCTGCACCAGGAAGGTGTGGTTCAGCGGCAGCTTCAGGATCTGCGTGGAGTAGGTCACCAGATACGTGAACGTGATGTAGATGGACACCGTGGCCGTCACCACCAGGCCCACGCCGATCAGCGTCTCGCGCGTGTGGGTGCGCAGCATCTGGCCCAGCGTCAGGCGCTGCACCTCGCCCCGCGCGGCTGCCTGGCGGTCGGCTTCCTTCATTTGCTTGAAGACATCCGTTTCGTCGACGTTGCGGCGGATATAGATGGCGATCGGCACAATGACCAGGCCGAACGCGAAAGGCAGGCGCCATGCCCAGTCGGCGATCTGCTGCTCGGTGAAGAACTCGGTGATGAGCGTGCCGCAGCCCGCGCCGATCAGCAGCGCCAGCATCTGGCCCGCCATCTGCCACGAGCCGTAGAAGCCGCGCCGGCCATTGGGCGCCATTTCGATCAAGAGCGCCGTCGAGGTGCCGAATTCGCCGCCCGCCGAGAACCCCTGCAAGAGGCGCGCGATGAGGATGAAGATGGGCGCCAGGATGCCGGCGGCATGGTAGGTCGGGGCGACCGTGATCAGCGCGATGGACACGGCCATCAGCGAGGTCACCATCACCATCGCGGCCTTGCGGCCCTTGCGGTCGCCGTACAGGCCCAGGATGATGCCGCCCACCGGGCGCATGAAAAAGCCCACGCCAAAGATGGCCGTGGTCATGAGGATGGCGTTCAGTTCGCTGCCGGGGATGCTGGGATCGGTGGGAAAGAACAGCTTGGCGATGATCGGCGTCATGAACGCGAACACCAGGAAGTCATACCATTCGAGGGCGTTGCCTATCACTGCTGCCACGATGTTGCGTGTGGGGACTGCTTTGTGCTGCACGGGTTCTCCTTGGGGGGCTCGTCAAATGCGGCCGACATTCTAGGCGTTTACCGCGAGGACGGTCCCGCAGGCCGTCCGCGACGCGGGCGCCCGCTGGCTTTACACTGCGTCTTTTCCCCACGAGAGTAGTGACATGAACGCGCGCACCTGGCTGGAAACGCTGGTTGGCTTTGACACCACCAGCCGCAATTCCAATCTTGCCCTGATCGAAACCGTCCGTGACTGGCTCAAGGGCCAGGGCGTCGATGCCTGGCTCGCGCACAACCCCGAGCGCACCAAGGCCAACCTGTTCGCCACGCTGCCCGCCCAGGACGGCAACCAGCAGGGCGGCATCGTCCTGTCGGGCCACACCGACGTGGTGCCCGTGGACGGCCAGGACTGGAGCACCGATCCGTTCAAGCTCGTCGAAAAGGACGGCCTGCTGTACGGGCGCGGCAGCTGCGACATGAAGGGCTTCATCGCCGGATCGCTGGCCTTGGTGCCGGAATTCATGGCCATGCCCCGCAAGAAGCCCATCCACCTGGCGTTCTCCTACGACGAGGAAGTCGGCTGCGCGGGCGCGCCGTACATGCTGGCCGACCTGCTCGAGCGCGGCATCCGTCCCGAAGGCTGCGTGGTCGGCGAGCCGACCGGCATGCAGGTGGTGGTGGCGCACAAGGGCATCAATCTCTTTCGCTGCAAGGTCCACGGCAAGGCGGCCCATTCGTCGCTGACGCCGCGCGGCTGCAACGCCATCGAGTACGCCGCCCGCCTCATCTGCCGCATCCGCGACCTGGCCGACAGCTTCAAGGCCAACGGGCCCTACGACCAGTTCTACGACGTGCCGTTCTCCACGATGACCACCAACCAGATCCGGGGCGGCATCGCGGTCAACACCATTCCTGAACTCTGCGAATTCACCTACGAATTCCGCAACCTGCCGGGCATGCGCCCCGACGACATCCAGGCCGAAGTCGAAAAATACGTGCGCGAAGAACTCCTCCCGCGCATGCAGGCCGAATTCGACGGCGCCCGCATCGACATCGAGACCGGCGCCGCTGCGCCCGCGCTGGAAGCCTCGGAAGAAGCCGCCATCACGCAGCTCGTGCGCGCCCTGACCGAGGACCGCGCCACGCGCAAGGTCGCCTACGGCACCGAGGCCGGCCTGTTCCAGGGCATCGGGATCCCCACGGTGGTCTGCGGCCCCGGCCATATCGAACAGGCCCACAAGCCCAACGAATACGTGGCCCTGGACCAGCTCGCCGCGTGCGAGACCTTCCTGCGGCGCATGGGGCAGTCGCTCTGAGGAGCGGGACGCCCCAGGGGCGGGCGGCGCGCCGGTGCCGCCCGCGTCAGGTAAAATGACGGGTTGCAAACCGGATTTGCGGCGGGCATTGGCCTATCCGCGTTCCGGGGGAGATGCTTTGGTGAAACCTTACGACTTTCCGGATGCCAAGGGCCATTTCGGGCCTTATGGCGGTGTTTTCGTGGCGGAAACGCTGATGCACGCGCTCGACGAGCTGCGCGCGGCCTACGACCGTTGCCGGGTCGATCCCGCCTTCCTGGAAGAGTTCAACTACGAACTCAAGCATTTCGTGGGCCGGCCCAGTCCGGTCTATCACGCCCGCCGCTGGTCCGAGCTCGTGGGCGGCGCCCAGATCTGGTTCAAGCGCGAAGACCTGAACCACACCGGCGCCCACAAGGTCAACAACTGTATCGGCCAGGCCCTGCTCGCCAAGCGCATGGGCAAGCCGCGCGTCATCGCCGAGACCGGCGCGGGCCAGCACGGCGTGGCCACCGCCACGGTGGCGGCCCGCTACGGCATGGAATGCGTGGTGTACATGGGCAGCGAAGACGTGCGCCGTCAGGCGTCCAACGTCTACCGCATGAAGCTGCTGGGCGCCACGGTGGTGCCCGTGACCTCCGGTTCGCGCACCCTGAAGGACGCGCTGAACGAAGCCATGCGCGACTGGGTCACCAACATCGAAAACACGTTCTACATCATCGGCACGGTGGCGGGTCCGGACCCCTATCCCCGCATGGTGCGCGACTTCCAGACCGTGATCGGCAACGAATGCCTGACGCAGATGCCCGAGGCCATCGGCCGCCAGCCCGACTACGTGGTGGCGGCGGTGGGCGGCGGTTCCAACGCCATGGGCATCTTCCATCCCTACATCCCGTATGAAAACGTGCGCCTGATCGGCGTCGAGGCTGCCGGGGAAGGCATGGACAGCGGCAAGCACGCCGCATCGCTGGCCGCCGGCCAGGTGGGCGTGCTGCACGGCAACCGCACCTATGTCATGCAGAACGCCGATGGCCAGGTCCAGGAAACGCATTCCGTCTCCGCCGGCCTGGACTATCCCGGCGTGGGTCCCGAACACGCCTGGCTCAAGGACTCGGGCCGCGCCGAATACGTGGGCATCACGGACGACGAAGCCCTGAAGGCCTTCCACGACTGCTGCCGCATCGAAGGCATCATGCCGGCCCTGGAATCCTCCCATGCCATCGCCCACGCCGTGAAGTTGGCCGCCACGCTGCCGCGCGACGCCGTGATCCTGGTCAATCTGTCGGGCCGGGGCGACAAGGACATGCATACCGTCGCCGAACGCGCCGGCCTCGAGCTCTGACACCATGACAACCCGCACCGATCGCATCGCCGCGGCTTTCGCGCGCACCGCTGAATCCGGCCGCGCCGCGGCCCTGATTCCCTACATCGCCGCCGGCGATCCTTCCCCCGCCGCCACGGTTCCCCTGATGCACGCGCTGGTCCAGGCCGGCGCCGACGTCATCGAACTGGGCGTGCCGTTCTCCGATCCGATGGCCGACGGCCCCGTGATCCAGCGCGCCGCGGACCGCGCCATCGCGCAGGGCGTGGGCCTGGCGCGTGTGCTCGACCTGGTGGCCGAATTCCGCCAGCGCGACACCGACACGCCCGTGGTCCTGATGGGCTACGCCAATCCCATCGAGCGCATGGGCCAGGCGGAATTCGCCAGCCGTGCCGCGCAGGCCGGCGTGGACGGCGTGCTGGTCGTGGACTATCCGCCCGAAGAAGTCATCGAATTCGCCGCCACGCTGGGCGGGCACGGCATTGCGCCGATCTTCCTGCTGGCGCCCACGTCCACCGAAGACCGCATCAAGGCCGTGTCCGGCGTGGCGCGCGGCTATGTCTACTACGTCTCGCTCAAGGGCGTGACGGGCGCCGGCTCGCTCAACACCGACGACGTCGCCGAGCGCGTCGCCGTGATCCGCCGCCACGTGCGCGACATCCCGGTCGGCGTTGGGTTCGGCATCCGCGATGCCGAAAGCGCCCAGCGCGTGGCGCGCGTTGCCGATGCGGTCGTCATCGGCAGCAAACTGATCGAAACCATGGAACAGGCGGTCGCCAATGCGCCGGCTGCCCAGCAAACCGACGCCGCAGTCGCCGCCGCCAGCGGCTGGCTGCGCACCATCCGGCAGGCGCTGGATCAAGTCAAACGCGAGAACGCGTCGGCCTGAGCGGCCGGGCGCGATCTCAAACGGGATGAATAATCAATGAGCTGGATCGATAAACTCCTGCCTCCTCGCATCAATAAAACCAGCGACAGCGGCGCCCGCCGCGTTCCCGAAGGCCTGTGGGTGAAATGCCCGTCGTGCGAATCGGTGCTGTATAGCGAAGACCTGGCAGCCAACCTCCACGTCTGCCCCAAGTGCGACCACCACATGCGGATCGGGGCTCGCGCCCGCATCGATTCGCTGCTCGACATGGAAGGCCGCGTCGAAATCGGCCAGACCACGCGTTCGGTCGACACGCTGAAGTTCAAGGACACGCGCAAGTATCCCGAGCGCCTGCAAGAGGCCGTCAAGGCCACGGGCGAAACCGACGCGCTGGTGGTCATGAGCGGCTCGATCCGCGGCGTGCCCGCCACGCTGGCCTGCTTTGAATTCGAGTTCATGGGCGGTTCCATGGGCTCGGTGGTCGGCGAGCGCTTCGCGCGCGGCGCGCAGGCCGCCCTGGACAACAAGACCCCCTTCATCTGCGTTGCCGCTTCCGGCGGCGCGCGCATGCAGGAAAGCCTGCTGTCGCTGATGCAGATGGCCAAGACGAACGCCATGCTGACCCGCCTGTCGGCGGCCGGCCTGCCGTTCATCAGCGTGCTGACCGATCCCACCATGGGCGGCGTGTCGGCCAGCTTCGCCTTCATGGGCGACGTGGTCATTGCGGAGCCCAAGGCGCTGATCGGCTTTGCCGGCCCGCGCGTGATCGAGCAGACCGTCCGCGAAAAGCTGCCGGAAGGCTTCCAGCGCGCCGAATTCCTGCTGCAAAAGGGCGCGATCGACATGGTCGTCGACCGCCGCCAACTGCGCGAGGAAATCGCCCGCCTGCTGGCCCTGTTGACCAACCAGCCGGCGGACGTGGTCACCGCCTGAGAATGCTGCCTGGATGCCTGGCCCCAGTGGTCGGGCCGTCCAGTGACACATGCCGCCGGCAGCCTCGTGCTTTCGGCGGCATTTTTCTGCGCGCGACGCGGTTCTCGGGAACGGCGCTTGCTAAGGCCGCCTAGCGCGATATCGCAGGCCTGAAACACGCGATTTTCGGAACAGTCTTTTTCATGGCAATTTGTTGCCAGATTGCGACAGGCACTACGCCAGTTGATCCGGATTTTGCTATGGTCTCCCGTTAGTCCAGAAACACATGGAGTTATTCCAATGCAGTCGACGAAGAAGAAAATGCTGACGCGCCTTGCCGGCCTTGCCCTGGCAGGGGTTGCCACCTTCGCGAGCGCCCAGTCGTCCGAAGGCACCCAGGGGGGCGTGAGCCTGCACTACGGCATTGGCGACCACTACAAGCGCCTGACCCTCAACTACGAAACCGCTTCGCTCTGGACTTATCAATTTGGCGGCAATTGGGGACGCCTTGATCTGACGCCGGAATTCGGTGCGTCGTACTGGCAGGCCGACGGTTCCCGCTCGCCGGGCCACGTGTGGCAATTCAGCGCCATCCCGATGTTCCGCTGGTGGACCGGTGAACGCTTCTACATCGAAGCGGGTATCGGCGCCACGCTGTTTTCCAGCACGCGCTTTGCCGACGAAAACATCAGCACGGCCTTCCAGTTCGGCGACCACGTCGGCCTGGGCTTCCTGGTCACCCCGAACAACCGCATCGGTCTGCGTTATTCGCATTTCTCGAACGCCAGCATCAAGCGTCCGAATCCGGGCCTGGACGTCGTGCAGCTTACCTACACGTACCAGTTCTGATTGCCTCCTGCATGGACGCAGGGCGCGCTCGCCTGAGCGGGCGCCCTGCGCGCAGATCCTGCAAAACCACCCGTCCGGGTGGTTTTTTTTTGCCCTGCGCCGGGAGCTGGTCTATTTTCCGGCCACTTTTCCGGCCTCCTGTCCTGCCTGTCGCTGGGGCGCAGCCCGACGATTCAACACCTCAAAAAGATTATGTTCTGACTGCGTTTCCACGTACTTGTTGGTGTGGAGTGCTATGCCCAGAATGCCCTGGCGACACCCAAAACCACAACGAGCCGTCGCAGGGCCCTGATCGCCGCTTCCCGCGCGGTCCCGCAGGCGCCCCGGAGTACGGCCCACGGAGACGTCAGATGAAATACCCCTGTATGCAGGCGCGCCGCATGGCGCGCATGGCCGGCGCCGCCGGCCTGGCTATTGCGCTTGCCACCGCATCCTCCATCGCGCTGGCCGACGAATTCCCGAACAAACCCTTGCGTATGGTCGTGGGCTTTGCGCCCGGAGGCGGCGCGGACATCGTGGCCCGCCTGGTGGGCGCGAAGATGGCCGAAAACCTGGGGCAGCAGGTGGTCGTCGAGAACCGCGCCGGCGCCACGGGCACGATCGCCGCCGACAACGTGGCGCGCTCGCCCGCCGACGGCTATTCGCTGTTTCTGGGGTCGCAGTCCACCATGGTGGTCGCGCCGTCCTTGTTTCCCACGTTGCCCTTCACGCCCGAGAAGGACTTCACGCCGGTCTCGCAAGTGGTCACCATGCCGTTGATCCTGGTGGTCAATCCCGCCCTGATCGACGTCAAGAGCGTCGGCGAGCTCACCGACCACATCCGGAAGGCCGGCAACGGCGCGCTCAGCTATGCCTCCTCGGGCCAGGGCGGCCCGCAGCACATCGCCGGAGAGCTGTATGCCCACATGGTGGGCACCAAGGTGACGCATGTGCCTTACAAGGGCGAATCGGCCGCGATTGCCGACGTGCTGGGCGGACATGTGCCCTACATGTTCGCGAACCTGCCGGTGGCGCTGCCGCACATCAGCTCGGGCAAGGTGCGCCCGCTGGCCATCACCAGCCTGAAACGCGACCCCAAGGCGCCCCAGATCCCCACGCTGGCCGAATCCGGCTTCAAGGACTTCGAGGTCTCGACCTGGTACGGCGTCTTCGCGCCGGCCAAGACGCCCAAGGCCGTGGTCGACAAGCTTTCCACCTCGATCCGGTCCGCGCTGGACCAGCGCGATATGCAGGCCAAGCTCAGCGAGCAGGGCTTCACGGTGGTGGGCAGCGATTCGGCCGCCTTCAGCCGTTTCGTGGGCGCCGAGCTGCCGCGCTGGTCGGTGCTGATCCGCGACATCGGCATCAAGCCCGAGTAGGGCGGACCTGCCGGGCGTTCGGAGCCGGTCGCCCGCAGCCGGTCGCCCGACGCCGGTCGCCCGCAGCCGGTCGCCCGATGCCGGTCGCCCCCCATTTTTCCTTCCCGAGACTATCTATGATCGATTTCACCGAAAAGCGCGCCGCCGGTCCCGTCATCCGGCTGCACTCCGCGGACAACGTCGTGGTGGCGCGCGTGCCGCTGGGCATCGGCACGGCCGTGCCTGCCGAAGGCCTCGTCAGCCGCAGCCAGGTCCCGGCCGGGCACAAGATCGCGGCGCGCGACCTGCGCGCGGGCGAACCCATCCTCAAGTACAACGTGTGCATCGGCTTTGCCGCCACGGACATACCGGCCGGCACCTACGTCCACTCGCACAACATGGACTTCCAGGAGTTCGACCGCGACTATGCGCACGCGCGCGATTACGTGCCGACCCGCATCCTGCCCGAGTCCGAACAGGCGCAATTCCAGGGCATCGTGCGCGCCAACGGGCAGGTGGGCACGCGCAACTACATCGGCATCCTGGCCACCGTGAACTGTTCCGCCACGGTGGTGCATCGCATTGCCGCGGCGTTCACGCAGGAGGCGATGGCGGCCTATCCCAATGTGGATGGCGTGGTGGCGCTGAGCCATGGCATGGGATGCGGCATGGAAATGTCGGGCGAGCCGATGGACCTGCTCCGGCGCACGATGGGCGGCTATGCCTGTCATGCGAACTTTGCCGGGGTGCTGATCGTCGGGCTGGGCTGCGAGCGCAACCAGCTCGATGCGCTGCTCAAGGACCAGGGCCTGGAAGCGGGCGCGCGGCTGCGGACCTTCATCATGCAGGAGACCGGCGGCACGCGTAAAACCATCGAAGCGGGCATCGATGCCGTGAAGGCCATGCTGCCGCAGGCGAACGACGTGCAGCGTGTGCCGGTGCCTGCGCGGCACCTGAAGATCGGCCTGCAGTGCGGCGGGTCGGACGGGTTTTCGTCGATCACCGCGAATCCGGCGCTGGGCGCGGCCATGGACATCCTGGTGCGCCACGGCGGCACGGCCATATTGTCGGAGACCCCGGAAATCTATGGGGTAGAGCATACGCTGACCTCGCGCGCGCGCAGCCGCGAAGTGGGCGAGAAGCTGGTGCGGCGCATTCGCTGGTGGAAGGAAGAATACTCGCCCGGCCGCGACGTGCAGATCAATGGAAAGGTCAGTCCGGGCAATCAGATGGGTGGCCTGGCCAATATCTTCGAGAAATCGCTGGGTTCCTCGATGAAGGGCGGCACGACGGGCTTGATGGAGGTGTATCGCTACGCAGAGCCCGTCCGGCAGCCGGGCATGGTGTTCATGGATACGCCGGGCTTTGACCCCGTGTCGGCGACGGGGCAGATCGCGGGCGGCGCGAACATGATCTGCTTTACCACCGGCCGCGGCTCGATGTTCGGCGCCAAGCCGGTGCCTTCGATCAAGCTCGCGACCAATACGCCGATGTTCGAGCGCCTGACCGAGGACATGGACGTCAATTGCGGCCAGATCCTGGACGGCACCGCCACGCTGCAAGAGGTGGCGCAGCGGATCTTCGAAGAGATCCTGCGCGTGGCCTCGGGCGCCCGCAGCAAGAGCGAATTGCTGGGGCTGGGGGACCACGAGTTCGTGCCCTGGAACATCGGCGTCGTGAGCTGATCCGCATGGCGCGGACGGTCAGGCGGGACCGTCCGCGTGTCGCGGGCAGGAGTCAGGCAGGAATCAGGCAGCGATCAGGCAGCGATCAGGCGTCGGCCAGCGCGGCCGCGCCGGGCATGTCAAAGCCGTTGGCCTGAAGCGCAGCCTTCAGGGCATCGTTCTGCGCCGCGTTCAGCTCGACCAGCGGCGCGCGCACCGTGGCCCACGCGGCGTCGCCCGATTTCCAGGCGATGGCGGCCTTCATGGCGGGAATCATGGGAAATTGCTGGAACACGTTGCGCGTGGCGTTCAGGCCCGCCTGGCGCTCGTCCGCATCCGCTTCCTGCCAGCGCTGCTGCAGCGCGACGATGGGGCCCGGATTGACGTTGCCGGTCGCCGTGATGCAGCCCACGCCGCCCGCGCGCAGCGTCTGCAGCAGGAATGCCTCGCTGCCCGCATAGACCTGGAAGCCGCGCGGCGCAAAGCGTTCGATCATCGCCGCCGTATTGGCCCAATCGCCGCCGCTGTCCTTCACGCCCGCGACGATGCCGGGGTAGCGGTCCAGCAGGCGGTCGATGAGGTCCAGGCTGAGGGGCACCTGGCTGACGGGCGGGATGTGGTACAGGTACATGCGCAGCGCGTCGTCGCCCACGCCCTCGATCAGTCCGGCGTAGTAGCGGAAAAGGCCTTCGTCGCTGACGCCTTTGTAGTAGAAGGGCGGCAGCACCAGCACGCCCATGCTGCCGCTGCGCACTGCATGCTGGGTGAGCGCAATGGCGTCGGGCAGCGCGCACGCGCCCGTGCCGGGCATCAGCGCCGACGGTTCCACGCCCGACTCGAGCAGCGCATCCAGCAGGGTGTGCTTTTCGGCCAGGGACAGCGAATTCGCCTCGGAATTGGTCCCAAATATGGCCAGTCCGACGGACTGCTCGCGCAGCCAGCGGCAATGCTTCACGTAGCGGCCCAATGCCGGACGATGGCGCTCATCGAACGGCGTCAGCACCGGGGAAAAAACGCCGGGAATGCGGGCAGGGGTCGTCATGTCTCTACTCGTTATCGGTTGGGGGGAAGAAACGCGCCGCGGCCGCGCGGCTGCGATCCCCGATTCTGGCATTGATCCGGCCCGCAAACATCTGCTGTTTAATGGGTTCAATCCATAAAATTATTGTGGTTTGCCATAGGTCAAGCCACGCATCGACAAGGGGGAGACGGTGGATACGCGATATGTGCAGAGCTTTGTGTCGGTGGTCGAATGCGGTTCGCTGGCCGAGGCGGCGCGGCGGCTGGACCTGACGCCCGCCGCCATCGCGGCGCGCGTGCGCACGCTGGAGGAGGAATTGGGCGCCACGCTGGTCAAGCGCGTGGGGCGCAGCGTCAAGGCGACCGAAGCCGGCCTGAAAGTGCTGGAGCGTGCCCGCGGCGTCCTGCGCGAAGTGCGCGACCTGCGGGCCAGCGCCGCGGACGATGCGCCGCTGGGCGAACTGCGCCTCGGGGTCTCGGCCTCGGGGCTGACGGGCATCATGCCCATCGTGCTGGCCCGCCTGTACCGCCGGCTGCCCAAGCTGGCGGTCTTCATGGAGCCGGGCACCTCCAATCACCTGTACCACCGGGTGATCAACGGGGACCTGGACGCGGCGTTCATCGTCAAGCCGCAATTCAACCTGTCCAAGGGCTACGCCTGGAAGCTGTTGACCGAGGAGCCGCTGGTGGTTCTTGCGCCGCCCGGCACGCCGGGAAACGACGCCCACGAACTGATGCGCACGCAACCCTTCATCCGCTACGACCGCAACGTCTGGGGCGGCCGCCTGGCCGACCAATACCTGCGGCAGCATGGCATCGCGCCGCGCGAGCGGCTGGAGGTCGATGGCCTCATGGGCATTGCCTGCATGGTTTCCGAGGGCCTGGGCGTGTCGCTGGTGCCGGACTGGGCGCCGGACTGGCTCGACAGCCGCCGCGTCAAGCGCGTGCTGCTGCCCGGGCGTGCGCCCCTGCGCCGGATGGGCATTCTGTGGGCCCGGCACATGCCGCATTCGGCGCTCGCGGAGGCCTTTGTGGAGGAGGCGGGCAGGGCCCTGCATCCGCTTGCGCGCCGCGCGTAGGGCGACGGGGCCTAAGCTCCCTTCCCGAGGGCGCGGCGCGGCCCCCGTGAATCCGTCCGCACCATGAAAAACACCCCGCAATCCGGATTCGAATCCGGCGTGCGGGGTGTTGCGCCTTGTCAGGCCAAGCCCTTGCGGGCTTGCCGTTTAGTGGCGGGTTTCGACCTGGACCAGCGGCTCGTTCGAGACGGGCGTCACCGGCTTGCGCTCGCGGCCCAGGCGGACCGGCGCATACGAAGCGGCGATGCGCTGCTGGGTCTGCGCGTGGCGTTCCGGATCGGTTTCCACCCACTGCAGGCCGGCGGCATTGACCACGTCGTGCAGGGCCTGCGCCTTGGCGGCCGGGGCAGCGGCAGGCACCACGATGGGCTGCGCGCTGGCCGGGGCCGACGGTGCGGGCGCCGGGGCGGCGACCGGGGCTACCGCGGGAGCTGCCGCGGGGGGTGCTGCCGGTGCCGGGGCGGCTACGGGCGCTTCGACCACGGGTTCCACGGCGGGCGCTTCCACGGGTGCTTGCACCGGTTCAGCGGCAACGGAAACTTCGCTGGCGGGCGCCACGGCGATGGGCTGGGCGGCTTCACGCGGCGCCGTCTGCACGGGCTGTGCGACGGGCTCGGCCTCGGGCTGCGTCACCGGCTCGGCAACGACCTGCGCGGACTCGGACTCGGGCTTGGCGGTTTCGACCTGGCCGGACGCGGCTTCCTGCACGGGAGCAGCTTCCTGCACCGGTGCGGGTTGCGCGGCGGCCTGCTCGGGCTGTGCGGCCGGAGCGGCTTGAACCTGCTGCGCGGGGGCGGCTACGGTCTGGGCGGCGGCCGGTTGCGCGGGCTCGGCAACGACGCCGTCCGCCTGCGGTTCGCCGGCTTCGTCCGTGCCGTCTTCCAGCAGCTCGTCGCTGCCGGCCACGCCTGCTTCTTCCTGGCTGCGGCGGCCACGGCGGCTGCGGCGGCGGCGGCGCTTGCGCTCGGGGTCGGCCGCGCCTTCGGCGCCTTCACCGGGCAGGCCATCGGCGGACTGCTCGAGGGCGTCGGCGTCCAGGTTGGCTTCGGCGGCGGGCTGCTGTTCAGATCGGGCGTCGGGCAGCGCGGTGGCGACCGTCTGGGCCAAAGCGGCGACCATGCTTTCCTGTTCGCTCATCGGCGCGTCGGCCTGGCCTTCCTCGCGGCGGTTGCGGCCACGGCCACGGCGGCGGTTGCGGCCGGCGCCGGTGTCTTCACCGTTGAGCTCGGGCGCCTGATCCGGACGGCTCGATGCCAGGGCGGCTTGCGTGGCGGACTGCGTGTCGCGCTCGCCGCGGGCTTCACCGCGACCTTGGCGCTCGCCGCGTTCGGCGTCGGAGCGGCGGTTGCCGCGCACGTGGTGACGTGCGCCTTCCGTGCCCTCGGCGCCTTCGCCGCGCGCTTCGCCGCGACGGTTGCGGTTGCGGTCGGAACCGTGGCGTTCGCCGCGGCGCTCCTGGCCGTCATGGCTGCCGCGGCCCTTGCCGCGGGTGGGGGCGGCACGCTTGGCGGTCTCTTCGGCGGGGGCGGGCGCGGGCTTGGCGGGTTCGGAACCGCCGGTCAGCCAGCCGACCAGACGCTTGAACAGGCCGCCCAGACCGGCGCCCGTGGCGGGCGCGGCGGGGGCCGCGGCCGGTGCGGCGGGGGTGGAGACCGGAGCAGGCTGCGACGGCGTGATGCCCTTGACCAGGGCTTCCGGACGCGACTTGATTTCGCTTTCGCGCGGCTGCCAGGGGGCGTCGGTGGCCGGGGCTTCGACCAGTTCGAAGCTGGTCTTCACTTCTTCCAGGCGCGGATCGTCGTGGCGCAGGCGCTCGATGTGATGGTGCGGCGTTTCCAGATGCTTGTTGGGGATCAGCATCAGGTTGACCTTCAGGCGCGCTTCCATCTTGGTGATGTCGGCGCGCTTTTCGTTCAAGAGGTACGTGGCCACGTCGACGGGCACCTGGGCGTGGACCGCCGCGGTGTTTTCCTTCATGGCCTCTTCCTGCAGCAGGCGCAGCACGTGCAGGGCGCTGGACTCGGCATCGCGGATCACGCCGGTGCCGTTGCAGCGCGGGCAGGTGATGTGCGAGCCTTCGTTCAGGGCCGGACGCAGGCGCTGGCGCGACAGCTCCATCAGGCCGAAGCGCGAGATCTTGCCCATCTGGACGCGGGCGCGGTCGAAATGGAGGGCATCGCGCAGGCGCTGTTCGACGGCGCGCTGGTTCTTGCTGTCTTCCATGTCGATGAAGTCGATGACGATCAGGCCGCCCAGGTCGCGCAGGCGCAACTGGCGGGCCACTTCGTCGGCCGCTTCCGAGTTGGTGCGCAGCGCGGTTTCCTCGATGTCGGCGCCGCGGGTGGAGCGGGCCGAGTTGACGTCGACGGAAACCAGCGCTTCGGTATGGTCGATCACGATGGCGCCGCCCGAGGGCAATTGCACCGTGCGCGAATAGGCCGTCTCGATCTGGTGTTCGATCTGGAAGCGCGAGAAGAGGGGGATGTCGTCACGGTAGCGTTTGACGCGCTGGACGTTGTCCGGCATCACCACGCTCATGAAGGCGGTGGCCTGGTCGGCGATCTCGTCCGTGTCGATCAGGATCTCGCCGATCTCGGGCGAGAAATAATCGCGGATGGCGCGGATGACGAGGCTGGATTCGAGGTAGATCAGGATGGGCGCGGCATTGTCGCGCGCGGCGCCGTCGATGGCGGTCCAGAGCTGCAACAGGTAGGACAGGTCCCACTGGAGTTCTTCGACGTTGCGGCCGATGCCTGCGGTGCGGGCGATGATGCTCATGCCCTGGGGCAGGTCGAGCTGTTCCATCGTGTCGCGCAGTTCCTGGCGGTCCTCGCCCTCGACGCGGCGCGAAACACCGCCGCCACGGGGGTTGTTGGGCATCAGGACCAGGTAGCGGCCAGCCAGCGAGATGAACGTGGTGAGGGCTGCGCCCTTGTTGCCGCGTTCTTCCTTTTCGACCTGGACGATCAGTTCCTGGCCTTCGCGCAGGGCGTCCTGGATGCGGGCGGTGCGCACATCCACGCCTTCCTTGAAGAAGCTGCGGGCAACTTCCTTGAAGGGCAGAAAGCCGTGGCGGTCCTCGCCGTAATTGACGAAGCAGGCTTCAAGGCCGGGTTCGATCCGGGTGATGACACCTTTGTAGATGTTGCCTTTGCGTTGTTCGCGGCCGGCAGTCTCGATGTCGAGGTCGATGAGTTTTTGCCCATCGACGATAGCGACGCGTAATTCTTCCTGATGCGTCGCATTGAACAGCATGCGCTTCATGAGAGGGTTTCTCCGTTGTCATGACGCGCCGATATCGGCGCGTGACCTCGGGCCACTCGGGCTGCGGCTGAAGCGGGCAAGAAGTTGCGGACCGTACCTGGGCGGCGCCCAGGCGTATCCGCCGCGGGTCAGGCGGGCACGTCGTGCCGTGGGGCACGGGGTTCTTTCAGCAGGAGGGTCAGCTTCACTGAATGTGGTTTGACGGAGTGTGCTGGGAACGGCAGCTGCGGTCGGATTGGTTGCCTACACGCAGCTGGTGCTTTAAATATGCGACGATTCTTGCAGTGCTTCAGAGCCGCTTGCGGCATGCAACGGACCTGCCGGGAAAGCGGGCAAGATGAATGCCACACCACTATCCCGCAGGGCTCGGTTGCGCCGGCGACCAAGAGACCCAGGGGTTGAATGAGCAGGCAGTACAATGGCGGCCCGCGCGCTCGACGGAGTTGCGTGTTGGTTGCATCTCTACGCCAGGCGGCTTGTTCAGCCCCTTAAGGCTGTCCCGATTATATGTCGCTTTCCGCAATGCGCAAAGAAACTTCCTCCCCTGAATTCGCCTCGAAAGCAGCGCCCGCCGTCCGGATGGTCGAAGTGGGCGCCGAGCACGCCGGCCAGCGTCTGGACAACTTCCTCATGCGCTTGTGCAAGGGGGTGCCCAAGACGCACATCTACAAGGCCATCCGCGGCGGCGAGGTGCGCGTCAACAAGGGACGTATCCAGGTCGACTACCGGGTGGAAGAAGGGGATGTCGTGCGCATTCCGCCGCTGCGCCTGCCCGATCCGGGCAAGCCCAGGCCCGTGCCGGCCGCCGAATTCCCCATCGTGTTCGAGGACGACGCGATGCTGGTCGTGGACAAGCCCGCCGGCGTGGCCGTCCACGGCGGCAGCGGGGTGTCGTTCGGCGTGATCGAACAATTGCGCGCCGCCCGCCCGCAGGCCAAGTTCCTGGAATTGGTGCACCGGCTCGACCGCGAGACCTCCGGGCTGCTCATGGTCGCCAAGAAGCGCAGCGCGCTGCTGGCCCTGCACGCCATGCTGCGCGAGGGCCGGAGCGACAAGCATTACTTTGCGCTGGTCGAGGGCGATTGGGTCAATGATCGCCAGCACATCAAGCTGTCGCTGGCCAAATGGACCACCCAATCGGGCGAGCGCCGCGTCAAGGTGGATCCGGACGGGCAGACGGCGCACACCATCGTCACGCTGAAACAGCGGTTTGGCGGCTACAGTCTGGTCGACGCCGAGTTGCGCACCGGCCGCACCCACCAGATCCGCGTCCACCTGGCGGCCAGCGGCTTTCCCATCGTCGGGGACGACAAATACGGCCACGACGAGGTGCGCGCCCGGTTCGCGCGGCAGGGCTTCAATCGCATGTTCCTGCACGCCCACAGTCTCACCTTCCCTCATCCGCTCACGGGCGAGGTCATGACCCTTACCGCCGAGCTGCCGCCCGCTTGCCGGAACATACTGAAATCACTGGAGTCGGTCTGATATGTCGTATTCGCTGGTCGTCTTTGACTGGGATGGCACCTTGATGGATTCCACCCACAGCATCGTGGCCGCCATCCAGGGCGCCTGCCGCGACCTGGATCTGGCGGTGCCGTCCGCGTCCGAGGCGAGCTGGGTCATCGGTCTGTCCCTCGAAAGCGCCTTGCGCCGCGCCGTGCCGGAACTGACGCAGGCCATGCTCCCGCGTTTTCTGGAGCGCTACCGCACGCATTACCTGTTGCGCGATCCCGAGCTGCGCCTGTTCGACGGCATTCCCGAGCTGTTGACCGAACTTGCCGGCCAGAACGTGCGCCTGGCGGTCGCCACCGGCAAGAGCCGGGTCGGGCTGACCCGGGCGCTCGCGGCCACGGGCCTGGGGCCGCTGTTCGACGCCACCCGTACCGCTGACGAAACCTTCAGCAAGCCGCATCCGGCGATGTTGCACGAGCTGATGCAGGAACTGGACGTGGATCCGGCCGGGGTCGTCATGGTGGGCGACACCTCGCACGACTTGCAGATGGCCTGCAATGCGGGGGTGCATGGCCTGGGCGTCACGTACGGCGCTCATACCCTGAAAGAACTTCAGGGATGTGCCCCGCAAGCCGTGTTCGACAGCGTGCCGCTGATGCGCGAATGGCTGCTGCCGCGCGTGGGCGCGGGCGCCTAGCTCCAGGGGGGCGTCCAGCAGCCGCGGAACGTCGGCCCTGCAGGCCGGTCTATCGGAAAGGCGCCTCTCGTTCTTCTCGTTCTTCTCGTTTTGTGGGCGGGCGCCGCGGAATAACATAGGCTCGTCCAGCGTCCATGAAGGGCGCGGGGCGCGCTCAGGGCGCCTGCGCCTTCCCGGAGACTACGATGCTGATACGCAAGCCAGACGACCTTCTTTCTTCCGAGATCACCTCCGAGGCCGTGTGGCGGTCGCGCCGCGAGCTGATGCTCCGGGCCGGCGCTGCCGCTGCCGCCGTCGGGTTGCCGGGATGGGCCACGCGCGCAGCCCATGCGCAGGAGGCGGGCGCATTGCCGGGCAAGGCTAATCCCGCCTTCAGCGTGATGGACAAGCAGACGTCCCTGTCGGACGTCACCTCGTACAACAATTACTACGAGTTCGGCGTAAATAAGGACGATCCGGCGGCCAATGCCGGCAAGTTGCAGACACGTCCCTGGACCGTCAGCGTCGAAGGCGAGGTCAACAAGCCGCGCACCTTCACGATCGAAGAGTTGCTCAAGCTGGCCCCGATGGAAGACCGCGTGTATCGCCTGCGTTGCGTCGAAGGCTGGTCGATGGTCATTCCCTGGGTGGGCTATTCGCTGTCCGAAGTGCTCAAGCAGGTCGAGCCCAACGGCAACGCCAAATACGTCGAGTTCATCACCGCCGTGCAGCGCGAAAACATGCCGGGCGTGCGCGCCGCCATCCTGGAGTGGCCCTATGTGGAGGGGCTGCGCATCGATGAGGCGATGCATCCACTGGCCATGCTGGTTTTCGGCGTCTATGGGCGCGTATTGCCCAACCAGAACGGCGCGCCGCTCCGGCTGGCCGTGCCCTGGAAATACGGGTTCAAATCGGGCAAGTCCCTCGTCAAGATCCGGCTCGTCGAAAAGCAGCCGATGACCTCGTGGGTGAAGTCCGCGCCGCAAGAGTACGGCTTCTACGCCAATGTGAACCCCAACGTCGCCCATCCTCGCTGGAGCCAGGCGACTGAACGCCGGATCGGCGAGGACGGGTTGTTTAGCCCCAAGCGCAAGACCCTGATGTTCAATGGCTATGGCGATCAGGTGGCGTCGCTCTATCAGGGCATGGACCTGAAGGCCAATTACTGAGGCTCCCCATGTCCGTCGGCGCTCCTCGCGCGGCTTCTGCCCCGGTGTCGGGCAAGGCGCAACTGTCGGCCAAGACGGTTGCGCGCTTCAAGCCGCTGCTTTTCTTGCTGGGTCTCGCGCCTTTTGCGCGCTGGATCTGGCTGGGCATGAACAACGGCCTGACGGCCAACCCCGTTGAATTCCTGACCCGTTCGTCCGGCACGTGGGCCCTGGTGTGCCTGCTGGTCACCCTGGCGATCACGCCGCTGCGGCGCCTGCTCGGGCAGCCCGCGCTCGTGCGCGTGCGGCGCATGTGCGGCCTCTTCGCGTTTTTTTACGCGGCCATGCATTTCATGGCGTGGGTCTGGTGGGATCGGGGGTTCGATCCGGTGGGAATGGTGCGCGACATCGGTGAACGCCCCTTCATCATGGTGGGATTTTCGGCGTTCGTGCTGATGACGGCCCTGGCCGCAACCTCCACGCAGTGGGCGATGCGCAGGATGGGAAAGCGTTGGCAGACCCTGCACCGGGCCATTTACGCCATCGGCTTGCTGGTCATCCTGCATTACTGGTGGCACAAGGCCGGCAAGAACGACCTGACGCAGCCGGCGATATACGGCGCGGTCCTGGCGGTGTTGCTGGGCTGGCGCGTGGTGGCTTGGTGGCGGCGCCGGCCTTAGCGGGCGCCGGGGGTCGTCACAACATGGGTCGTCACAACATGGCCAGCATGATGGCGGCGGTCTCCGCGTCCGGCTGGCCATCGTGCAGGGCAGGGCGGTAGTGCATCTGGAATGCCGCCAACGTATTGATGGTTTCGCGATCCAGCGTGCCGTGTTGCGGACAGGCGTAGCCCAGCCGCTGCAATTGCTTCTGGAACCACGCCACGTCCGGTGTGCCTTCGGCCTGCAGGCGAGCCAGGTGCTCGGCGGCGCCGGCTTCGTTGTACCAGCGGCCGATGCCCGCATCCGCCAGTGCCTTCCAGGGAAAGAGCGGGCCGGGGTCCACCTTGCGCTGTGGCGCGATGTCGCTGTGGCCCACGACGTTCTCGGCGGCGATCCCGTGGCGCTGGATGATGTCGCGCAGCAGTATCGTCAGGGCGCGCACCTGGCGCGCGTCATAAGGATGCCAGACGGGCTTGCCGTCCTCGCCCTCCGTCCAGCCCGGATTGACGATCTCGATGCCGATCGACGTGCTGTTCATGGCGATATTGCCGTACCAGGAACTCGCTCCCGCATGCCACGCGGCGCGGTTTTCATCGACCAGGCGGTAGGCGCGTCCGTCCAGGTCCAGCAGATAGTGGGCGCTGACCTTGCCTTGGGAAAGCAGGTGCAGCGATTTGGCGTCGTCCACGGTCGTGTAGTGCACGACGACGGCGCGCACCCGGCTGCTCTGGCTGACGGCGGTGATCGAGGTGTCCAGGTCGAGTCCGGCGGGACCCCGCGAGGCGCAACCCGCCAGGGCCGCCGCGGCCAGCAGCGTGCAGATCAGGCGGATCATGTCAGTGGGCCAGGTAAAGGAACAGCGTGGGCAGCTTGTCCAGTTGCGGCGCGGGCAACTTTTTCCAGTCGGCCACCGTGTGCGTCACGACCCATTCGTCGTCGGTCGTCACCGAACGCGCCACGCACAGCTTGGTGTCGCCCTTCAGGGTGGCCACCAGCGTCGCGAACATGGCGGCGTTGCGATAGGGGGTCTCGATCAGCAACTGGGTCTGGTTGTGGCGGGCGGAGTGCTGCTCCCAGGCGCGCAACTGCTTGGCGCGTTCGGCCGGATCCACCGGCGCGTACCCGTGGAAGGCGAATCGCTGGCCGTCCAGGCCGCTGGCCATGAGACCCAGGAGAATGGACGACGGGCCCACCCACGGCTTGACGGTGATTCCCAGGCGGTGGGCCGCGTCGACCACCTTGGCGCCGGGGTCCGCGACGGCGGGGCATCCGGCCTCGGACACCAGGCCGATCTCGGCGCCTTGCTTCACGGGTTCGAGCCACGCCTTGATCTGCGCGGCGTCGGCCTTGTCGGTCAGGGTGTGGATGGTGATTTCCTGCAGCGGCCGGGTGGTGCCGATAAGCTTGAGGAAGGCGCGGGCCGTCTTGGCGTTTTCGGCGATATACGTGTCCAGCCTGCCGGCGAGGGCGCGCACGTCCGCGGGCAGCCAGCGTTCGGGAGGCGCGTCGCCCAGGCTGACGGGGATCAGGTGCAGGGTGCCGCTCATGCGGGCGCTCCCGGGGCGTCGAGCGGATCCAGTCCGAAAATGGCCAGCATGCGCGTCAATTCGATCAGGGGCAGGCCTATGATGGCGGTGGGGTCGTCGCTCTGGATGCTTTCCATCAGGGCAATGCCCAGGCTTTCCGCCTTGGCGCTGCCTGCGGTATCGTAAGGTTCCTCGGCGCGCAGATAGGCGTCGATGGCGCGGTCCGGCAGCTGGCGGAACCGGCAGCGGGTAATGATGTCGGCTTTTTCCACTCGTTGGCCGTCCGTCACCGCCAGGGCGCTGTGAAACTCCACCAGTTGGCCCGACAGGGCGCGCAACTGTGCCTGTGCCCGCAGAAAATCGCCCGGCTTGCCGACGGGCGCGCCGTCCACCGTGGCCACCTGATCCGACCCGATCACGATGCTGCCCGGTTGCCTGGCCGCCACGGCCATGGCCTTTGCGACAGACAGCCGCAAGGCCAGCGCCTCGGGCGCTTCGCCGGGTTGTGGCGTTTCGTCGACATCGGGCGAAATCGCGATAAAGGGCAGGCGCAGCCGCGACAGCAATTCTTTGCGGTAGGGCGAGCTGGACGCGAGGATCAGGCTAGGCTTCTGGGGCATTCGGCATTTGACGGTAATACGTAAGTCACAGTATTATCTAACGTTTTGCGGCATTTTTGCAGGAACATCAACATGACACCCAAGGGAAAGCCTGGCGACGATAGTCGCCGCGCGGGCGGATCGGCAGGTGCGAAGAAGGGTGTAACTGCGGGTGTGGCTGCGGGTATGAATGCGGGCATAAATGCGGGTATGAAGGCGACCGCGGCTGCGTCAGCAGGCGCCAGGGATGCCGTCATGAAACCCATCGATGCGTTTGCGTTTGCCCGCATGCGCAAGACGGCGCAGGGATCCATTGCCTTGGTGCGGCTTGCACGCGTGGTGGATGGTTTGCCCGAGCAGCCTGCGGGCGAAGCGGGTCTTGTGACCTGGTCCGTGCAAGGCGACGAAGGCAAGACCGGCCTGGTGATGGGTCAGCCGCTTCTGCGCCTGCACGTGCAGGCCAATCCGGTCGTCATATGCCAGCGGTGCAATGCGCCGTTTGCGTACCCGATCGACAGCGAAGTGGTGCTGCAACTGGTCAAATCCGAAGACGACCTCGACGATGGCTATTCCGTTGCTGAACAAGGCGACGGTGACGACGACGAGGACGACGACGGCGTAGGAAAGGATTCGGTGGCCTCCCTGCCTGAAAAGGTGGTGGGGTCGCATCATTTTGATCTGTTGGCCCAGATCGAAGATGAGCTCATTCTGAGCATTCCGTATGTGCCCAAGCATGATGTATGCCCGGGCGCGCAGGCCAAGGCCAGCGAAGCTCTTGAAGAGGAGCCCGCTGTCAAGCGTCCGTCGCCGTTTGCGGTGCTGGAACAACTGAAGCACAAAGATTGAGATCAACATCGGGCCACATCGCGTACAATGCGCCCCGTTTCTAGGAGTCATCATGGCCGTTCAACAAAACAAGAAGTCCCCCTCCAAGCGCGGTATGCACCGTTCGCACGATTTTCTGGTGGCCCCGTCGACCGCCATCGAACCGAACACCGGTGAAACGCACCTGCGTCACCACATCAGCCCCAACGGCTTCTACCGTGGCCGCAAGGTCCTGAAGACCAAGGCCGACGAATAAGGCCCCCGGGCCGAACTCGTACTCGGACCATTTCGGCTGAGCGCTGATACCTGGCACCCGTGATACGCATCGCCATAGACTGTATGGGCGGAGACTTCGGTCTGCCCGTCACGATTCCGGCTGCGATCGAGTTCGCCCGGCAATTTCCGGATACCCGGCTGTTGCTGGTCGGGCTTCCCGACGCCATCGAAGCGGCGCTCTCCGAGCACCGCAACGTGGCGCGCGATCGCATTGAGATCGTGGCGGCTTCCGAAGTCGTCACCATGGACGACCCGGTCGAGGTCGCCCTGCGCCGCAAAAAAGACTCCTCCATGCGCCTCGCTGCCCAGTCCGTCAAGGATGGGCGGGCGGACGCCTGCGTTTCCGCGGGCAATACCGGCGCCTGGATGGCCATTTCCCGCTACGTGCTCAAGACGCTGGACGGCATCGACCGCCCGGCCATCGCCACGTCCATTCCGAACCAGACGGGTCGCGCCACCACGGTGCTGGACCTGGGGGCGAACGTGGACTGCACGGCCGAGCACCTGCTGCAATTCGCCATCATGGGCGCCGCGCTGTCGCAGGCGGTGGACCATCGCGACAATCCCACGGTGGGTTTGCTCAACATTGGCGAAGAAGTCATCAAGGGCAACGAAGTCGTCAAGGAAGCCGCCGAGCTCCTGCGCGGCAGCCCGCTGAACTTCTACGGCAACGTCGAAGGCAATGACATCTTCAAGGGCACGGTCGACGTCGTCGTCTGCGACGGCTTTGTCGGCAACGTCGTGCTCAAGTCCGTCGAGGGCTTGGCGAAGATGCTGTCCAGCATCATTCGCGAAGAATTCAAACGCAATCTGATCACGCTGATCGCCGGCGCTGTCGCCAAGCCGGTGCTGAACCGCCTGCGCAACCGCGTCGACAACCGCCGCTACAACGGCGCAGCCTTGCTGGGCCTGCGCGGCGTGGTCATCAAGAGCCACGGCTCCGCGGACGTTTACGCCTTCGGTTTTGCCTTGCAGCGCGCCCGCGAAGCCGTAGTGAGTAAACTGCTGGAGCGCACCGCTCAGACGGTCGCCCAAATTACCAAGCGCGTTCAATCCGGCGATCGCCCATCGGCGGCATCGCCTAACGTGGCTGGGGACACCGCTTGATGGATACCGCAATGAAATATTCCGTGATCGCGGGCACCGGCAGCTTCCTGCCGGAACGCGTGGTTTCGAATGACGAACTGGCTGCGGAACTGGCGACGCGCGACATCGCCACTTCCGACGAATGGATTGTCGAGCGCACGGGCATCCGTCAGCGCCATCTGGCCGAGCGTGGCGTGACCACCAGCCAGCTGGCCACCGAGGCATCGCGCCTTGCGCTGGCCGATGCAGGCGTCGACGCTTCCGAAATCGATCTCGTCATCGTGGCCACGTCCACCCCGGATTTCGTGTTTCCCAGCACGGCCTGCCTGGTGCAGGCCAACATCGGCGCCAAGGGGTCGGCCGCGTTCGACGTGCAGGCCGTGTGCAGCGGCTTCGTCTACGCGCTCACCACTGCCGACAGCTTCATCCGGGCGGGCCGCGCGCGCTGCGCGCTCGTGATCGGCGCCGAGGTGTTCTCGCGCATCCTGGACTGGAATGACCGCAGCACCTGCGTGCTGTTTGGCGACGGCGCGGGCGCCGTCGTGCTCAAGGCGTCCGACAAGCCCGGCATCATGGCCGCGCAACTGCACGCCGACGGCAGCCAGATGAAGATCCTCAGCGCCGCTGGCAACGTGGCCTACGGCGACGTCACGGGCGATCCCTTCCTGCGCATGGACGGCCAGGCCGTCTTCAAGCAGGCCGTCACCGTGCTGGACCGTTCCGCGCGCGACACGTGCGCCGAAGCCGGCGTCACCGTTTCGGATGTCGATTGGCTGATCCCGCATCAGGCCAACGTGCGCATCCTGAATTTCCTGGCGCGCAAGCTGGATGTGCCGGTCGAGAAGGTCGTCATCACGGTCGACAGCCACGCCAATACGTCCGCGGCCAGCGTGCCGCTTGCGCTCGACGCCGCGCGCCGCGACGGCCGCGTCAAGCCGGGTCAGCTCATCCTGATGCAAGGCGTGGGCGGCGGATTCACCTGGGGCTCGGTACTGGTCCGCATGTAAGGGCGCGGCCCTGGTCGCGGCGGCCTGCGTGCCGCTGCCGGCCGGAGAGCACGCCTGGCATTCCAGCCTGCATCTCACACAGACACTGAATCAATCCACACGCTCAATCATGAAAATCGCTTTTGTCTTTCCTGGCCAAGGTTCGCAGGCTGTCGGCATGCTGGACGCCTGGTCCGGCGTGGCGGCGGTCACCGACACCGTGTCGCGGGCCTCGCAGGCCCTGGGACAGGACCTGGGCGCGCTGATCGCGCAGGGTCCCGCGGATCAGCTCAACCTGACCACCAACACCCAACCGGCCATGCTGACCGCCGGCGTTGCGTTCTACAACGCCTGGTGCGCGGCGGGTGGCCGCAAGCCTGACGTCGTGGCGGGCCACAGCCTGGGCGAATACGCCGCGCTGACCGCCGCGGGCTCGTTGTCGCTGGAAGATGCCGTGCGCCTGGTTCGTGTGCGCGCCGACGCCATGCAGGCCGCCGTGCCGGTCGGCACGGGCGCCATGGCCGCGATCCTGGGGCTGGACGACGATGCCGTGCGCGCTGCGTGCGCCCAGGCCGCGCAGGACGACGTGGTCGAGGCCGTGAACTTCAATGCCCCGGCCCAGGTCGTCATTGCCGGGACCAAGGCTGCCGTCGAACGCGCCTGCGAATTGGCCAAGGCCGCAGGCGCCAAGCGCGCCTTGCTGCTGCCGGTTTCCGCGCCGTTCCACTCCAGCCTGCTCAAGCCGGCCGCGGACGTTCTGGCGGCCGCGCTCGCCGGTGTGACGGTGAATGCGCCGCAGGTGCAGGTCATCAACAACGTCGACGTCGCGTCGCCCACCGAACCCGGGGCAATCCGGGATGCGCTGGTGCGCCAGGCATGGCATCCTGTCCGCTGGGTCGAAACCCTGCGCGCCATGAAGGCGCAAGGCGTCACGCACGTCATCGAATGCGGTCCGGGCAAGGTGCTCGCCGGCCTGACCAAGCGCATCGACCCGGAACTCACCGGCCTGGCCATCACCGATCCCGCTTCGCTGGAAGCGGCATTGGCCGCCGTCAACGGAAACTGAACACATGGACAATACCTCGACCGAATTGCAGGGCAAGATCGCGCTGGTGACCGGCGCCACCCGCGGCATTGGCCGGGCCATCGCCCTTGAATTGGCGGCGCGCGGCGCAACGGTCGTCGGCACCGCCACGTCCGAATCGGGCGCCGCCGGCATCACGGAAGCGCTGGCGCCGTTCGGCGGCCGGGGCGTGGTGCTCGACGTGACCGACGCCGCGGCCTGCGATGCGTTGATCGACGCGCTGGGCAAGGAAGGCGGCGGTCCCCACATCCTCGTCAATAACGCCGGGATCACCCGTGATACGCTGGCGATGCGCATGAAGGACGACGACTGGTCCGCAGTCATCGACACCAATCTGGCCTCGGTCTTCCGCCTGTCGCGCGCGGTGTTGCGCAGCATGATGAAAGCCCGTTGGGGACGCATCATCAATGTCACCTCGGTGGTGGGTTCCAGCGGCAATGCCGGCCAGGCCAATTACGCGGCCGCCAAGGCCGGCGTGGCGGGCATGTCGCGCGCGCTGGCGCGTGAGCTCGGCAGCCGCAACATCACCGTGAACTGCGTGGCCCCGGGCTTCATCGACACCGACATGACGCGCGCGCTGGGCGAAAACCAGACTGCGGCGCTGCTGCAGCAGATTCCGCTGGGCCGTCTGGGTTCGCCGTCTGATATTGCTCATGCCGTGGCCTTTTTGTCCGGGCCGCAGGCGGGTTACATTACCGGCACCACCCTGCACGTCAACGGCGGGATGTACATGCAATAAGTCACGAATCGCGCGTCGCGGCGGGGCAACCGGCCAGGCGCCGCGCGATTCTCCGGAAACGCCGTACATGGGTCTTCCTGCGCCGCTCTCGGCGACAGAACACATGCGCGGTGTTATTTTTGTCACGGTCAGGCGTTGCATCACTCCGCGCTTGGCTATAATTCGCGGGATTTTTCCCAATTGGAGATCTGCATGGAAAGCATCGAACAGCGCGTCAAGAAGATCGTCGCTGAACAACTTGGCGTCAACGAAGCCGAGATCAAGAACGAGTCCTCCTTCCTTGACGACCTCGGTGCCGATTCGCTCGACATGGTCGAACTGGTCATGGCTCTCGAAGACGAATTCGAGACCGAGATCCCCGACGAAGAGGCCGAAAAGATCACGACCGTGCAACAAGCGATTGACTACATCAATTCGCACGGTAAGCAGTAAGCTCAGCCTATATCGTCCTGGTTGCCCGAGATGACCTCGGCCAACCCGGAATCAGGGCGGTTTCTGGAGTGCCGTGTGGTCCACCGGCGGGAAGGGCGTTGTAGTGCCCGACTTGCTTTTCCGTGGTCCACACGCGCAGCGCATCCCGAAAACCGCCTTTCTTTTGTCTGTTTGAGGAGTCATCCGTGAAGCGACGTGTCGTCATCACCGGCCTGGGTATCGTTTCTCCCGTAGGAAACGATCTGACCACCGCTTGGGACAATATCGTCAACGGACGTTCTGGCATCAGCCGCATCACCCGTTTCGATCCCTCGGCCATCACCACCCACATTGCTGGCGAAGTCAAAGACTTCGACATCAGTACCTATATTTCGGCCAAGGAAGCCCGCCAGATGGATACGTTCATCCATTACGGCCTGGCTGCCGGAATGCAGGCATGGCGCGATTGCGGCCTGGAAGTCACCGAAGAGAATGCCGAGCGCATCGGCGTGATCGTGGGTTCCGGCATCGGCGGCCTGCCGCGCATCGAAGAAACCCAGGTCGAATACATGGCCAAGGGACCGCGGCGGATTTCGCCGTTCTTCGTCCCGGGTTCGCTGATCAACCTGATTTCCGGCCATCTGTCGATCGCCTATGGCATGAAGGGCCCCAGCTACGCCGTGGTGTCGGCGTGCACGACCGGCCTGCACTGCATTGGCGATGCCGCGCGTCTGATCGAATATGGCGATGCCGATGTCATGGTGGCGGGCGGCGCCGAATCGACCGTGTCGCCGCTGGGCATTGGCGGCTTTGCCGCGATGCGCGCGCTGTCGACCCGCAACGATGATCCTCAGACCGCGTCGCGTCCCTGGGACCGCGACCGCGACGGCTTCGTGCTGGGCGAGGGCGCAGGCGTCCTGGTGCTGGAAGAATACGAGCACGCCAAGAAGCGCGGCGCTCGCATCTACGGTGAATTGGCTGGCTACGGCATGAGTTCCGATGCCCACCACATCACCGCCCCGGACAAGGACGGTCCGCGCCGCGGCGTCATCAACGCGCTGCGCAATGGCGGCCTGAATCCCGAAGACGTCCAGTACGTCAACGCGCACGGCACGTCGACGCCCCTGGGCGACAAGAACGAAACCGACGCGCTGAAGCTGGCGTTCGGCGACCACGCCAAGAACCTGGTGGTCAACTCGACCAAGTCGATGACCGGCCACCTGTTGGGCGCGGCCGGCGGCATCGAAGCCGTGTTCACGACCCTGGCCGTCTACAACCAGGTCTCGCCTCCGACGATCAACATCTTCAATCAGGATCCGGAATGCGACCTGGATTACTGCGCGAACGAAGCGCGGCAGATGAAGATCGACGTGGGCTTGTCCAATTCGTTCGGTTTTGGCGGCACCAACGGCTCGATGGCCGTTCGCCGGGTCTGATTTGGAAGGCTCGGTCGGGGGGCGTTGGTCGTTCCGCGTACCTGTCTCGCAGCCCAGGGGCGTCGCCGCGCTCTTCGGGCTGGCGCTGGCCGCCGCGGCCGCCAGCGTGCTGACTGCGGCGTCCTGGCAGGGCCATGGCTGGGAGGCGGGCGCGCTGCTTGCGTTTTCGCTCCTCCTGGCCGGGCTGTTACACTCGGCCCGGAGGACCCCGTCCCCGGTAACGGCGCTACGTACCGCGACCGGGACTGGCCGTTGGCAGCTGCGCCGGCCGCAAGGCTGGCAGGATGCGCTGCTGATCGACCAGCAACGGGGTCCAGCGTGGCTGACGCTTACCTTGCAGCCCTTGCCCACCGGGAGTACGGCCTTTACCACTAGCAAAATCACCCTTACCGTTTGGCGGCAGACGCTGCGACCGGAATCCTGGCGCCGTCTGCGCCTGCTCGCGGGCGCCGCGCGGCAGTCACGACCGGCGCTCCGCACGCAGGAGGCCTCATGAGCGAGCGTGAAGTCGACGCCCAGCTCGTCGAGCGCGTCCAGCGCGGCGACAAGAAGGCGTTCGACCTGCTGGTGCTCAAGTACCAGCGCAAGATCCTGCGCCTGCTGGCCCGCATGATTCGCGATCCGGCCGAGATCGAGGACGTGGCGCAAGAGGCCTTCATCAAGGCCTATCGCGCCTTGCCCCAGTTCCGGGGCGAAAGCGCCTTCTACACCTGGCTGTACCGGATCGCCATCAATACGGCCCGGAATTGGCTCGCCTCGCAGGGGCGACGGCCCAGCGCGCCCAACGCGATTGAAACGGAAGACGGTGAAACTTTTAACGAAACCGACAACCTAACGGATATAAGCACGCCGGAATCCATGGTTGCCAGCCGCGAAATCGCCGAGACGGTGAACGCGGCCATTGAGGAATTGCCTGAAGAATTGCGCACCGCAATTGTCCTGCGTGAAATCGAAGGTATGAGTTACGAAGACATCGCCCAGAGCATGGATTGCCCGATCGGTACGGTGCGCTCCCGCATTTTTCGTGCGCGCGAAGCCATCGCCACCAAGTTGCGTCCACTGCTCGACACCGATGTCGAGCGTCGCTGGTAAGGAGTGGCAGTCATGCAAACAGCAGCCAAATCCGTTGAGATCGCCGAGTCCTCCTGGGAGGAATCGGTCTCCGCCTGGATGGACGGAGAGGATTCCGACGATATCTTTCCCAGTCTGTTGTCCAAAGAGGGACGTCAGACCTGGGACACCTATCATCTGATTGGTGATTCCCTGCGCAATGCCGATCTGGCGCTGACGCCGAGCGCGGCCTTCCAGGCCCGTCTGGCACGGGCGCTGGACGCGGAATTGCCTATCGTAGCGGCGCCCCGGCGCCGCTCGCCTTTGCGCATGGGCCTTTCCGGCCTGGCTGTGGCTGCGGCCGTGGCCACGGTCGCCTGGGTGGCG
This sequence comes from Achromobacter sp. MFA1 R4, assembly GCF_900156745.1. Classification (NCBI taxonomy): domain Bacteria; kingdom Pseudomonadati; phylum Pseudomonadota; class Betaproteobacteria; order Burkholderiales; family Alcaligenaceae; genus Achromobacter; species Achromobacter sp. MFA1 R4. Next base: position 3,504,711 of record NZ_LT707065.1, read on the forward strand.
CAGCCGTATGTGACCGGCACGCCGGCCACTGAAGTCCGTGTGCTGGCCGATGCCAGCCTGTCGGCCTCGGCCTCGGCGTCCGACGATTCGAGCCTGCGCGACTACCTGGAGGCCCATCGCCAGATGGCCGGCCCCAGCGCGGTGCGGCAGGTGTCGTTCGATGTCGGAGCGGGACGTTGATGGCGCTTGTGCTTCCGTCACGCTGGCCGGTGTTGGGACGTGCTGCCTCGTGGCAGGCTCACCGCGCCGGCTGGTTCGCCGCCACGCTCCTGACCGCCTTTCTGGCCGCGCATGGTCCCGCGTCCGCCGCCGACGCGCCTGCGGCCGGCCAGGCCGAAGACATCGTGCAGTTGCTCACGCGCATTCAACAGGCCGCTCGCAAGCAGGACTACGCAGGCGTCTTCATGTATCAGCAGGGCGACATGATCCAGTCTTCGCGGCTGGTTCACGTGGTCGATGGCACCGGCGAGCGCGAACGCCTGGAGATCCTCGACGGCCAGCCGCGCGAATACCTGCGTCACAACGAGGACGTGCAGTGCCTGATCCCCGAGCGCAAGACCGTGCTGCTCGAGCGTCGCCGAGGCGATCGTTTCCCGGGCCTGCTGCTGGGCGATCCGGCTCATCTGTCCGAACACTACAAGATCCGCGCCGAATCCGCGCTGCACCGCGTCGCGGGCCGCGAATGCCGGCTCATCACCATCGAGCCGCTGGACAAGCTGCGCTATGGCTATCGTCTGTGCGCGGACGTCGAGACCAACCTGCTGCTCAAGGCCCAGACCCTGAACGCCGCGCGCGGCGTGGTCGAGCAGGTGTCGTTCTCGTCGCTGCGGCTGGGTTCGGACGTGGATCCGCAAGCGTTGTCCTCGCACTGGAACACCCGCGGCTGGAAGGTCCTCGAGGCCGCCATGAAGAACGTGGACCTCGCAGCCCAGGGGTGGCGCATCCCGGCCCCCAAGGGTTTCAAGCCCATCATGCAGGTCTCGCGCGCCATGAAACGCGGTTTGCCGGTCAGCCAGATGGTGCTATCCGACGGCCTGGCGGCGATCTCCGTGTTCATCGAGCCCTATGACAGCCAGCGCGACCACCAGCCGCCGCACGGCGCGGCCCAGCGCGGCGCGATCAACGTCTATGGCACGCGCATCGCGGACTTCTGGCTGACCGCAGTGGGCGAAGTGCCCGCGGCCACGCTGGAGCAGCTCGCGCAAGCCACTGAGTACGTGCCTCCCGCACCCGCGGCAGCCGCACCGGCGGAGGGCGGGGCCAAGTAGTTCCCGCCTGTCCGCAAGCAGCAATTTCGGAGTGACATATGAAAGCAATGACGGTCTCGAACGCTTTTTTCCGGCGCTTTCTGGCGGCTGTCGCGGCGGGGGCAGTGTTGTCCACCGCCTACGTGCCCGTGACGGCGGCGCAGACCTCGCCTGCCGCCGTCGGGCTGCCCGACTTCACGACCATCGTTGAAAAGGCCGACCCGGCCGTCGTCAACATCCGCACCACGGCGACCGTGCCCGTGCGTGGCGGCGGCGGCCCCGGCGGCACCGACCCCTACGAGCTGTTCCGCTGGTTCTTCGGCCCCGAATTCCAGCCGCCGGGCCAGCCTTCGCCCAATCCGCGCCAGCGTCCCCAGCCGACGCCGCCCGAAGAGCGCACCGTGCCGCGAGGCGTCGGTTCGGGCTTCTTCATCACGGCCGACGGCTTCATCCTGACGAACAACCACGTGGTGGTCGACGCGACGGACATCTACGTGACGCTGACCGACGGGCGCGAGTTCAAGGCCAAGGTCATCGGCACCGACGAGCGCACCGACGTGGCGCTCATCAAGATCGAAGCCAAGGACATGACGCCCCTGGTGGTCGGCGATCCGAAGAAATTGAAGAAGGGCCAGTGGGTGCTGGCGATCGGCTCGCCGTTTGGCCTGGATTCCACGGTCACCTCCGGCATTGTCAGCGCCATCGGCCGCGATACCGGCGAGTACCTGCCGTTCATCCAGACGGACGTCGCGGTCAATCCCGGCAATTCGGGTGGTCCGCTGATCAACCTGGACGGCGAGGTCGTGGGCATCAATTCCCAGATCATCTCGCGCAGCGGCGGCTTCATGGGCATTTCGCTGGCGATCCCGATCGACGAAGCCATGCGCGTGGTGGACCAGCTGCGCACGACGGGCAAGGTGACGCGCGGCCGGGTCGGGGTGCAGATCGGCGAAGTCGGCAAGGACGTGGCCGAGGCCATCGGCCTGCCCAAGGCCGAAGGCGCACTGGTCAGCAGCGTCGAAGCCGAAGGGCCTGCCGAGCAGGCGGGCGTGCAACCGGGCGACGTGATCCTGAAGTTCAACAAGGAACCGATCAAGCGTTGGTCCGATCTGCCGCGCATCGTGGGCGAGACCAAGCCGGGTACGCGCGCCGACATGGAAGTGTGGCGCAAGGGCAAGAGCCTGACGCTGTCGGTCAAGGTGGGTGAGATCCCCTCCGAGAAGACGGCTGCCGCCGGCAAGAAGGCGGCCCCGGAACCCGAGGTCACCAATGCGCTGGGGCTGAGCGTGGTCGACGTGCCCGCCGACGTCCAGAAGAAGCTGCGCATCAAGGGTGGCGTCCAGGTGAAGGTGGCCGAGGGCGCGGCCGCAAAGGCGGGCCTGCAGGACGGCGACATTGTGTTGGCCCTGAACGACACCGACGTCACCGGCGCCAAGCAGTTCGGCGAGTTGGTCGCCAAGCTGGACAAGGGGCGCGCGACTGGCCTACTGGTGCGCCGCGGCGACCAGACGCAGTGGGTGGCGGTGCCGGCCGCCAAGTGATGGCGGCCCGGACCGGCCGGCGTCCCTGCGGCGCCGCAGCCGGGCAGGCGATCCGGCCGGAGCCCGCCGGACGCCCGCACCCCAGGGCGCTTTTTGTCCCGGGGCGCGCCTTGGGCAAAAAAAATGGCTCAAGACCGGCTAAAATGGCTGGTTGCCGCAAGAGGGGGCGCCTGACGCCCCCTCAGTTTTGTCCGGGCAAAGCCCGTCAGCGCCTCACACGTCGGCCGTGCATACTCCGGCGGCGGTGTCTCCCGGCAGTATGCCGTCTGTTCCGTCCCTTATAAATTCAAGCATGCAGCATATCCGCAACTTTTCCATCATTGCCCACATCGATCACGGCAAGTCGACCCTGGCCGATCGCCTGATCCAGCGCTGCGGCGGACTGGCGGATCGCGAAATGTCGGCGCAGGTCCTCGATTCCATGGAAATCGAGCGCGAGCGCGGCATCACCATCAAGGCCCAGACGGCAGCCCTGCATTACAAGGCACAGGACGGCAAGGTCTACAACCTGAACCTGATCGACACCCCGGGGCACGTGGACTTCTCGTATGAGGTCAGCCGTTCCCTGTCCGCCTGCGAAGGCGCGCTGCTGGTGGTGGACGCTTCCCAGGGCGTGGAAGCGCAGACGGTGGCCAACTGCTATACCGCCATCGAGTTGGGCGTGGAAGTGGTGCCTGTGCTGAACAAGATGGACCTGCCGCAGGCCGATCCCGAAGGCGCCCGCCAGGAAGTCGAGGACGTGATCGGCATCGACGCCTCGAATGCCGTGCTGGCCAGCGCCAAGACTGGCATGGGCATCGACGAGATCCTCGAGACCATCGTGGCGCAGGTCCCGCCGCCCAAGGGCGATCCGGACGCGCCGCTGCAGGCCCTGATCATCGACTCGTGGTTCGACAACTACGTGGGCGTGGTGATGCTGGTGCGCATCGTCAATGGCGTGCTCAAGCCCAAGGACAAGATCCTGCTGATGGCGTCCGGCGCCACCCACCTGTGCGAGCAGACCGGCGTGTTCACGCCGAAGTCGCAGCAGCGCCCGCATCTGTCCGCGGGCGAGGTCGGTTTCATCATCGCCGGCATCAAGCAGCTTGAAGACGCCAAGGTCGGCGACACCGTCACGCTGGCCAACAAGCCCGCCGCGAGCCCGCTGCCCGGCTTCAAGGAAGTCAAGCCGCAGGTGTTCGCGGGCCTGTATCCCGTCGAAAGCTCCGAATACGACCAACTGCGCGATTCGCTCGAAAAGCTGAAGCTGAACGACGCTGCGCTGATGTTCGAGCCCGAAGTCTCGCAGGCGCTGGGCTTCGGTTTCCGCTGCGGCTTCCTGGGTCTCTTGCACATGGAAATCGTGCAGGAGCGCCTGGAGCGCGAGTTCGACATGGACATCATCACCACCGCGCCGTCGGTGGTGTACGAGGTGGAGCAGCGCGATGGCACGGTGATCACCGTGGAAAGCCCGTCCCGCATGCCCGAGATCGGCAAGATCCAGGACATCCGCGAGCCCATCGTGAAGGTCACGCTGTTCATGCCGCAGGACTACGTGGGTCCGGTCATGACGCTGTGCAACAACAAGCGCGGCGTGCAGGTCAACATGAGCTACCACGGCCGCCAGGTCCATCTGGTGTACGAGATCCCGCTGGCCGAGATCGTGCTGGACTTCTTCGACAAGCTGAAGTCGGTGTCGCGCGGCTATGCCTCCATGGACTACGAGTTCCTGGAGTACCGTTCCGCGGACGTGGTGCGGGTGGACCTGCTCATCAACAACGACCGCGTCGATGCGCTGGCCGTGATCGTCCACCGCAGCAATGCGCGCCATCGCGCGCGTGACGTCGTCACCCGCATGCGCGGCCTGATACCGCGCCAGATGTTCGATGTCGTCATCCAGGCGGCCATCGGTGCGGAGATCATCGCGCGCGAAAACGTGAAGGCGCTGCGCAAGAACGTGCTGGCCAAGTGCTATGGCGGCGACATCTCGCGCAAGAAGAAGCTGCTGGAAAAGCAGAAGGCGGGCAAGAAGCGCATGAAGCAGGTGGGCAGCGTGGAAATTCCGCAGGAGGCGTTCCTCGCCATCCTGCAAGTGGAAGACAAATAGAACCCAAAAAGGCGAGTAGCTGATGAGTTGGAACTTTGCCCTGATCCTTTTTATCCTGCTGGTCCTTACCGGCGTAATCTGGGTGCTCGATCTGGCGGTGCTGCGCAAGGGGCGCGAGCGCCGCGCTCAAGCGGCAATGGCGCAGTACGACGCGGCCCTGGTCGGTGACGCCCAGGAAGCCGAGCGCCTGCGGCGCGAAGCCGGCGATGCCGCGCGTCGCGTGCCCTGGTGGATCGAATACGCCGTCAGCTTCTTTCCCGTCATCCTGTTCGTGTTCATGCTGCGCTCGTTTGTGGTCGAGCCCTTCCGCATTCCGTCAGGATCGATGCTGCCCACGCTGCAATCGGGCGACCTGATCCTCGTGAACAAATTCAGCTATGGCCTGCGTCTGCCGGTGATCGACAAGAAGGTCATTCCCGTGGGCACGCCGCAGCGCGGCGATGTCTTCGTGTTCCGCTATCCTGTTGATCCGGACGTGGACTACATCAAGCGCGTCGTCGGCCTGCCGGGCGACGAAATCGCCTACCTGGACAAAAAGCTCTACGTGAACGGCCAATTGGTGCCGCATGTCCGCGACGGCGATTACTTCGAACCGGACCGGGTTTCGTATATCGCGCAATATAAAGAGAAATTGGGCGACGTTGAGCACAAGATCCTGCTGGATGAGAACAAACAGCAAGATTATTCACCCATGTGGCAATTTCCCAACCGCCAAAACTGCCAATACAGCCGCAATGGGGTACGCTGCAAGGTACCCGAAGGGAATTATTTCGCCATGGGCGATAATCGGGACAACAGCGCAGACAGCCGGTACTGGGGCTTCGTTCCGGAAGCCAATATCGTCGGCCGCGCTTTCTTCATCTGGATGAACTTCAGCGATCTCAGCCGCATCGGCCGATTCAACTGATTATGTCGCTAGCCACGCTGGAAAACCGCCTGGATTACCACTTCGGTGATCAGGCCCTGCTTGAACAGGCGCTCACGCATCGCAGCCATGGCGCGCGCCATAACGAGCGGTTGGAATTCCTTGGGGATTCCGTGCTGAACTTCGTCGTGGCGGCGATGCTGTTTGAACGCTACGCCAAGATCGACGAAGGCGATCTGTCGCGCCTGCGGGCCAATCTGGTCAAGCAGGCGTCGCTGGCGGATATCGCCCAGCGGCTGGAACTGTCGCAGTATCTGCGCCTGGGCGAGGGCGAGCTCAAGAGCGGCGGATTCCGCCGGCCGTCCATCCTGGCTGACACCGTCGAAGCCATCTTCGGCGCGGTCTTCCTGGATGCGGGCTTCGACGCGGCGCGCCGCGTCATCGTGCGGCAGTACCAGCCCGTGCTGGCGTCCGTGGATCCCAAGACCCTGGGCAAGGACGCCAAGACCCTGCTGCAGGAATTTCTGCAGGGCCGCAAGCTGGCCCTGCCGCTGTACACGGTGGTGGCCACGCATGGCGCGGCCCACAGCCAGCAGTTCGAAGTCGAATGCGCCATTCCGGCGCTCGATATCAAGGTGATGGCGCCCGGCGCCAGCCGCCGCGCCGCCGAGCAATCGGCGGCCAAGCTGGCGCTGGAGGCCGCGCTGGCCATCAGCCCGGCCACCAAGGCTGCCCGCAAGTCGGGCAAGGCGCGCAAAACCGCGCAATTGTCGCTGCCTGTGGCAGTGGCTCAAGAGACTAAATGAGCGATACCCCTTTTCGTACCGGCTTCGTTGCCATCGTCGGCCGCCCCAATGTGGGCAAGTCCACGCTCACGAACGCCCTGATCGGTTCCAAGATCTCCATCGTGTCGCGCAAGGCGCAGACCACGCGCCATCGTATCCACGGTGTGCTGACCCGCGAGCACGAGCAGTTCGTGTTCGTCGACACCCCGGGTTTCCAGACGCGCCACGGCGGCGCGATGAACCGCATGATGAACCGCGTCGTGACGCAGGCGCTGGCCGACGTGGACGTGGTTGTGCACGTCGTCGAGGCCGGCAAATGGTCCGAGGGCGACGCCAAGCTGCTGCCGCTGTTGCCCAGCCCCGAGCGCACCATCCTGGTGGTTTCCAAGATCGACGCGCTGAAGAACCGCGACGACCTGTTTGCGTTCGTCTCCAAGATCATGGCGCTGCATCCGTTCGGCGCCGTGGTGCCGGTCAGCGCCACCAAGAACCAGCAACTGGACCAACTGCTCGACGAGATCGCATCGCGTCTGCCGGAAGGCGAGCCGATGTTCGAAGAAGACACGCTGACGGACCGGCCCATGCGCTTCATCGCCGCCGAACTGGTGCGCGAGAAGATCTTCCGCCTGGTGGGCGACGAACTGCCTTACGGCTGCACGGTCGTCATCGAGCAGTGGGAAGAGACCGCCAAGGGCGCCACCATCAATGCCTGCGTCGTCGTCGAGCGCGACAGCCACAAGCCCATCCTCCTGGGCGCGGGCGGCATGCACATGAAGCGGATTGCCACGGAGGCGCGGCAGGACATTGCCAAGCTGCTGGACAAGCCGGTGCACCTGGAGGTTTACATCAAGGTGCGCAAGGGCTGGTCCGACCGCGAGGGTGCGCTGCGCGACCTGGGATATGAGTAGAAGGGCGCCACGCGTCCAGGATCGACCGGGGTTCATGCTCCATGCCACGGCGTGGCGTGAAACCTCACTGATTGTCCAAACCTTCTCGCGCGATCACGGCTGCGTGGCCATGGTCGCCAAGGGCGCCAAGCGCCCTTATTCCGTGCTTCGTCCCGTCCTGTCGGCTTTTCAGCCGCTGCTGTTGTCCTGGACGGGCAACGGCGAAGTCAAGACGCTGACACGCGCCGAGATCGCCGGCATCCGGCCGCTGGCCGGCGCCGCGCTGATGTCGGCCTGGTACATGAACGAACTGCTGCTGCGTCTCTTGCCGCGCGAGGACGCGCATCCGCTGCTGTTCGACGCGTACGACATGGCCTTGCAGCAACTGTCCGCCGGCACGCGCGCGGCCGGCGCGCTGCGCCGCTTCGAATGGACCCTGCTGCGCGAGACCGGCTACGGCGTGGACGAGCCGCCGCCGGACTTCGATGATCCGGCGATCGAACCCGCGCTGCGCAGCGACCTGCGCGCGCGCCTGGCCGAGATCCTGGCCGGCCGTCCCCTGTCCACGCGCCGGGTGCTGCTCGACCTGCAGCGCATCTGAGCGCGCCGCGCCATGGCGCGGCGGCCTTCGCGTCAATATGTTTGCTTCATTGAGATGGTCGCGCAAAAAAACTAGCTGATGTCGCCGTCGCGCCGGTCGGCCCGCTTGCCCAGCCCGTAGCCGACGGCGGCCGCGCCCAGCGCCACCGCGGCGCCCAATAGCGCAATCAGCGCGGCGCCATAGCCCAGCATGTCGATGCCGGTCTTGACCCAGCCGCTGGCGGCATCGCCGCCGCGGTAGACCACGGTGTCGATGACATTCTTGGTCTTGTACTTGTCCTCGGGCGTGACCGCCGTGAACAGCATTTCCCGTCCGGGACGGATTAGCGCATATTCGCCCGCGCGGCGCAGGATCATGGCGCCCGCCAGCACGCCGAACACCGGATAGGCGGCGAGCGCCAGGAAGGCGATCGCCACGGCAAGCGGCACCGCGGTCAGCAGAAAGCGCAGGCCCAGGCGGGCGGCCACCCGGCCGGTGATGAAGACCTGCGACAGCAGCGCCAGCGTCTGCACCGTGAAATCCAGCGCGCTGAAAACGCGGATGCGCTGGGCCGTGTCGGGAAACGCATCGGCCACCAGCCGCGCCTGCTCCATGTAGAGGAAGGTGTTCAACGTGGCCAGCAGCACGACCAGCAGCGAGATGCCCAGCAGATAGCGCGACTGGAAGATGCGCGCCAGCCCCGCCAGGATCGTGCCTTCGATGGGATGCCGCATATCCTGCAGGCCGGTGTCGGGCCGCGAGGCCGCGCGCCAGCCCAGCAGCCACTGCTTGAGCGGCAGCGTGGCGGTCAGCAGCAGCGCCGACAACAGCAGCAGGCCTGGCGGTCCCAGGCTGCCCGCCAGCAGGGCGCCCAGCAACGGGCCGCAGAGGCCGCCCGCGCTGGCGCCGGCGGCGATCAACGCGAACAGCCGCTTGGCCGACTCCATGCGGAAGACGTCGGCCATGAGGCTCCAGGCGATGGAGACGACAAACAAATTGAAGACCGACAGCCAGACGTAGAACGCGCGCGCCGCCCAGACGCTGCCGGGCTGCAGGTGCAGCAGGGCGGCAAAGCCCGCCATGGTCAGCGCGAAGATGGCGTAGACCCAGGTCACCAGCGTGGCCCGCGGCACGCGGGTGGAAATCCAGCCAAAGCACGGCACCACGGCCAGCGTGGCAAGAAAGGTGGCGGTGAACAACCATTGCAGCTGGTTCACGCCCGCCTGGATGCCCATGGTCTCGCGGATCGGCCGCAGCATGAAGTAGCCGCAGAAGAGGAAGAAGAAAAACGCGAAGCCGCAGGCGGCGGGCGCGAGTTCGTCTTCGTGGATGCCCAGGGTCCGCGCGGCGCGCGCGCGCCACGGCATGGGAATGACCGCCATGGCGTCAGGCGAGCAGCGCGGCGATGCGGTCGCGCAGGGCCGCGTCGGGCTGGCGGCCGAATCCGGCGCGCGCGTTGTCGGCCATGTTCACGGGCTTGGAGGTGGCGGGGATGACGGCCGTGACGGCGGGGTGGCCGATGATGAACTTCAGGAAGATCTGCGCCCAGGACGTGCAATCGATCTCGGCCGCCAGCTTGGGCAGCGCCACGCCCTTGACCTGCCGGAACAGCGCCCCGTCCTCGAACGGCCGATTGATGAGCACCGCGACGCCGTTCGCCTGGCAGGCGGGCAGCAGGCGCTTTTCGGCGCTGCGCGAGGCGATCGACAGGTTCACCTGCACGAAATCGGGCTTTTCCCGTTCGACCAGTTCGGTCAGGTCGTCGTGGGCATGGTCGGTGTAGTGGGTGATGCCGATGTAACGCGTCACCCCCTGTTGCTTCAGCTCGCGCAGCAGGGCGAGTTGATTGCGCGTGTCGATGAGGTTGTGGACCTGTATCAGGTCCAGCTTGTCGCTGCCCAGGGCCTGCTGCGACTGGCGCACCTGGCGCATGGCCGATTCGTGCCCGCGCGTGCTGATCTTGGTGGCCAGGAACACCCGCTTGCGCAGGCCGCTCTCGCGGGCCAGCAGCGCCCCGGTTACGGCCTCGGCCTGGCCATAGCTTGGGGCGGTGTCGATCAGCGTGCCGCCGGCCTTGAGCAGCGTTTCAAGCACCTGGGCCAGGGGCGCCATGGCCGCGGCGTCGTCGGGGGCCACGTTGAAGGTGTCCGCGGTGCCCAGCCCGACGACCGGCAAGGTTTCGCCCGACGAGGGGATTGCGCGCTTGAGCATGGCCTGCCCGGAACTGGCTGCCCATGCCGGCCACGCGGTTCCGAAGAGGGCGGCGCTGGCGGCGGACTGGAGGAAGCGGCGGCGGTCGGGCATGGCGTGGCTCCGTCTGACGGGAAATCAAGGGGAAAGGCCAATGAAAAAGGGCCTACATGTACATGCAGGCCCCTTGGGTGCTGGTCTGGCGGCGGCGTGTTACTCGCGATTGCCGCCGAAGATGCCCAGCAGCATCAGCAGGTTCGAGAAGACGTTGTAGACGTCAAGGTAGATGGCCAGGGTGGCGGAGACGTAGTTGGTCTCGCCGCCGTTGACCACGCGCTGCAGGTCCACCAGCATGAACGCCGAGAAAATCACGATGGCCAGCACCGAGATGGTCAGCATCAGGGCGGGCAGCTGCAGGAAGATGTTGGCCAGCGCAGCCACCAGGATCACGACGGCGCCGATGAACAGGAACTTCTGCAGTCCGGAGAGATCGCGCTTGATGGTCGTGGCCAGGGTGGCCATGGTGCCGAACACGATCGCCGTGCCGCCGAACGCCGTCATGACGAGCTGCGAGCCGTTGCTCATGCCCATCACGAAGCCGAGCAGTCGCGACAGCATGACGCCCATGAAGAACGTGAAGGCCAGCAGCAGGACCACGCCCAGCGAGCTGTTCTTGTTCTTTTCGATGGCGAACATCAGGCCGAAGGCGCCGACCAGGAAAACGATGGCCGACAGGCCGGGGCTGGCGCCCATGACCTGGTTGATGCCGGTGTAGAGGCCGACCGCCGCGCCCAGCACCGTGGGGATCAGCGACAGGGCCAGGAGCCAGTACGTGTTGCGCAGGACCTGGTTGCGAGCGACCTCGCCCGGCGCGCCGGCGACCGAGCCGGAACGGTTAAAAGGGGACGGACGATATTCGTTCATGGAGAACTCCTGTTTACGGCAAATATGGTGATTGCCTAGAAGGCTTAGATGCGAAGGATACCTTACAGTTCCCTGAAGAATCCAGTTGCAGGAAGAATGAACCCGGGGGCTGCCGGACGGGCAGGCGGGCGGTTCAACCGCGCCTCACATCGTTGAGCACACGGGACACGATAGCAGGCAATTCCGCGTCCATGCGGTCCTGCAGTTGCGTGACGGCGTCGGCCAGGGCTTGCCGCATGAGCTGTTCCACCTCGGCCTGCAGCCGCGCGGCCAGCACGGTGGCCTCGGGCAGGGCCGGCGCGGGCGGCGCCGCGGCCGGTTCCAGGGCGGGCGCGCGTTGCGGCAGGGGCGCGGCGGTCAGGCCGGGAACGGGTGGCGCCGGTTCGTCGGGCTGCCCCAGGTCCGGCCCATCTGCAACATCCGCCACATCCGTCAACACGGGAAACGGGTCGTTCTCATAGACGGGGCCGACCTCGTCGGCCAGCTCCGTCAGCAGCGGCGCATCGGCCTCGTCGACGACGGGGGCGTGGAAGGAGGGCTCGGCCCGGTGGGTCAGGGTGGGGATACCGGGGTCGGATGAGCGAGAGGGCATGTGGACTCCCGAAATGCTTGTGGATGCGGCGCCGGGGCGCGCGATGGGCGGGGCGGTCAGGCGCCCGGGGTCTTGCGGCTCAGGTCGTGGCTCTGGGGCGCGTGTCCGGCCGTCTGGTAAATCCGCCAGCGCTGGCGGGCCGCCTGCCGGTCGTCGGGATCGTCCGAGACGATTTCGAGCAGGCGGTCGAAGGCGTCGAAGCCGGGCGGGCAGTCGTCGTCCAGGTTCAGCAGCCAGGGCTGCGGCTGGTCGGGCTGGCCGGCCGCCTGCGCGGCCTCGCGCGGGTCGCCCGCGGTGAGCACCACCGGGGTTTCGCTGGCCAGCGGGTCGTTGGCCAGCACGTGCGGCACGAAGGCCGTGTCGTCGAATGCCCAGAGCATCCGGTCGAACGCGGCCAGCCGTGAGCCGTCTTTACAGTACACCACCAGCCGCTGTCCCGCCAGGACGCGCTTGCGCACGACCTGGCAGGCCATGCGCAGGCGGTCGGGCGCGCCGAAGGCGAAATCGATGCGCATCACGCGGCTTCCGGCGTCTGGCGCTTCAAGCCTGGTCCAGCAGGTACTGCATCAGCAGCGGCACCGGGCGTCCGGTCGCGCCCTTGTCCTTGCCGCCGCGCCAGGCGGTCCCGGCGATGTCCAGGTGCGCCCAGGGGTAGGCCTTGGCGAAGCGCGACAGGAAGCAGGCCGCCGTGACGGCGCCGGCCGGGGGGCCGCCGATGTTCGCGAGGTCGGCGAAATTGGACTTGAGCTGTTCCTGGTAGGCGTCGTCCATCGGCATGCGCCATGCGGTGTCCAGCGAACGGCGGCCGGCCGCCGCCAGCGCGTCCGCCAGTGCGTCGTCCTTGGAGAACAGCCCGGTGTTGACGTGGCCCAGCGCGACGACGCAGGCCCCGGTCAGGGTGGCGATGTCGATCACGGCCGACGGCTTGAAGCGTTCGGCGTAGGTCAGCGCGTCGCACAGCACGAGGCGGCCTTCGGCGTCGGTGTTCAGGATCTCGATGGTCAGGCCCGCCATGCTGGTGACCACGTCGCCCGGCTTGTTGGCCTTGCCGCTGGGCAGGTTCTCGCAGGCGGGTATCAGGCCGACGACGTCCAGGGGCAGCTCCAGTTCGGCCAGGGCGCGGAACGAACCGAGCACGCTGGCGGCGCCGCACATGTCGTACTTCATTTCGTCCATGGTGGCCGCGGGCTTGAGCGAGATGCCGCCCGCATCGAACGTGATGCCCTTGCCGACCAGCACGATCGGACCCTGCGCGGCCTTGGCGCCCTTCTTGACAACCTTGGCGCCGGCATGGCGCAGCACGATGAAGCGCAGCGCTTCATCGGAGCCGCGCGCGACCGACAGGAACGAGCCCATGCCCAGCGCCTCGACCTGCTTGCGGTCCAGCACTTCGACCTTGATCGACTTGAATTCGCGCGCCAGGCGCTTGGCCGTGTCGCCCAGATAGGTGGGGGTGCAGATGTTGCCCGGCAGGTTGCCCAGCGTGCGGGTCAGGTCCATGCCGTTGGCGATGGCGCTGCCTTCGCGCAGGCCCTTCTGGACCTGGGCCGCGTCGGCGCGTTCGACGATCTGCACGATCTTCTTGAGCTTGGGACGCGCATCGCGGTCGGGCTTGCCGAAGCTGGCGTCGTAGTGGTAGGTGGCGTTGCCCGCGGCAATGGCTGCGCTGCGCGCGCGCGCGATGAGTTCGACGTCCGCGATGGGGTTGGCGACCAGGGTGGAGACGCCCTCGGCAAGCTGCGCCGCGACGCAGGCGGCGGCGAAAGCCTGTTCGGCCGACGCATGCGTGCGGGCCGAATATTCTTCCTGCTTGCCCAGACCGACCAGGACCACGCGCTGCGCGGCCACGCCCGGCAGATTGCGCAGGACCAGTGTGGAGCCGGAGCGGCCGCGGAATTCGGTCTTGACGACCGAACGCACGGCGCCGTTGGACGCGCGGTCGATGATGTCGGCGGCGGGGCTCAACACGCCGTCCGCGTACACGCCGACGGCGAGGGCGGCGGTTTTGACCTGGTGCAGGGAAGCAGTGGTCTGTGTGCTAAATTCCATGAGGGTTTCCCGTGTGCGTCTGTGTATGATGCGGTCGATTATCCCGCATATTCTCCCATGTCTCTATTCAAACGCTCTGTCGTCAGCGAGATCACCAGTCACGCTGGCGTTGTCTTTTCCACGTTGCTCGTCGTGTGGCTCAGCGTGCTTCTCGTGCGCCTGCTCGGCGAGGCCGCGGGAGGCAACATCGGAGCCGACGTGGTCGTGGTGCTGGCCGCGCTCTCGACCATCACCGCGCTGCCGACCATCCTGGCGGTCTCGATCTTCATCGCCGTGCTCACCACCGTCACCCGCAATTACCGTGAATCGGAAATGGTGGTGTGGTTTGCCAGCGGCCTGTCGCTGGCCGATTGGCTCAAGCCCGTGCTGCGCGTGGCCGTTCCTGTCGCGATCGCGGTCGCGGGCCTGACGCTGGTGGCCTCGCCCTGGGCCTATCGCCAGATCGGCGAATACCACGAGCGCTTCGAACAGCGCTCCGACCTGTCCAAGGTCACGGCCGGGCAGTTCGCCGAATCCTCCGGCGGCAACCGCGTATTCTTCGCGGAAGACCCCGTCACTCCCAGCGACGAACTCGGCAACGTGTTCGCGCGCGAAATCGGCCCCGAATGGCTCAGCGTGCTGACCGCCAGCAGCGCGCACAGCGAGACCCTGCCCAATGGCGACCGCTTCCTGGTGCTGGGCGAAGGCCACCGCTACGACCTGAAGCCGGGCACCCCGGAGTTGCGCCTGGTGCATTTCGAAAAATACGGCGTTCGCCTCGAAAGCAAGTCCGGCGGCGACCCGGTGGCCGAAGCTCGCGCCGCCGCGGAACGCTCGTCCAAGGCGCGTTCCACGCCGCAGCTCATCGAAGACAACACCGACAGCAGCTGGTCGCAGGTCATGTGGCGGATCTCGCTGCCGCTGGCGGCGCTGAACCTGGCATTGCTGGCCATTCCGCTTGGCGCGGTGAATCCGCGGCTGGGCCGCTCGGGGGACCTGCTCATCGCCGGCCTGGTCGGGTTGCTCTATATGAACCTGATCAACCTGTCGCGCGCCTGGATCTCCAGCGGCAAGCTCAGCTTCGGACTGGGCGTGTGGGCGATCCACGGCGCGGTCGCGCTGCTGACCGCCTTCCTGCTGATGCGCCGCCTGCGCGTCAAGGCGCCCAAGAACGCCGCATAGCGAAGCGGCGCCTTGCGGAGAACGCCGGGCGCCGTCTTTCAGGGCAGATACTTCATCGTTCCGCGCCGGCCGGCCAGCAGGTCGGCGTTCTTCAACACCGATTTGCGGATGAACTCCCACAGCGCGGTCACGCGCTTGAGTTTGCGCAGGTCTTCGTGGCAATACATCCAGAACGAGCGCGTGATCGCGATCTCGTCCTCCAGCACGGGTTTGAGCCTGGGATCCTGCGCCGCGATGAAGCAGGGCAGGATCGCGAGCGACTGTCCCTGCAGCGCCGCGTGATACTGGGCCACCACGCTCGTGCTGCGCAATACCACCTTGCTGGCGGGCAGCACGTCCTCCAGGTAGCGCAGGCGTTCGCTGAACAGCAGCTCGTCCACATACCCGATGAAGGTGTGGTCCGCGAGGTCCGCGCGCTCGTTGATGGGGGCGTGCTTGGCCAGGTAGCCCGGCGTGCCGTACAGGCGCAGCGTGTAGTCGCACAGCTTGCTGCACACATAGGGCCCGCGCTGCGGGCGCTCGATGGTGATGGCCAGGTCCGCTTCGCGCTTGGACAGGCTGACAAAGCGCGGCACGGGCAGGATGTCCAGCGTGATGTGCGGATAGCGCCGCTGGAAGTCCGCGGCAAGCGGCGTCAGCACGTAGCTGCCGAAACCTTCGGTGGCGCCGATGCGCAGGTGCCCCGATAGCGCCTGCCCGATCCCGGACAGGTTTTCGCGCGCGGTGTGCACGACGCTTTCCATCTGTTCGGCGTGGACGAACAGCCGCTGGCCGTCGTCCGTCAGCACGAAACCCGCGCTGCGGGATTTTTCGAACAGCAGGGTGTCCAGTTCCGTTTCGAGCGCGCGGATGCGGCGCGACACGGTGGTGTGCTCGACGCCGAGCTTGCGCGCCGCCGCGCTGACACGCTGGGTGCGGGCCACTTCCAGGAAATATCGCAGACTGTCCCAATCAAGCAAGATCCGGCGCTCCAGCCCCTGGCGACGCAACGCGCGAGAGGCGATGTTGGTATGTGCATGGATGCACAAGGAATGTGCATTTCTGGTGTTGCTTGTTGATTTTCACACATCTACACTGGATCGGCTGGCCTTGGGCTAAGCCCTGGGACCGCAGGCCGCAAAGACGGCGCCATAACGCTAATACTCAGCGCATAAATACTCAGGAGACAAATCCATGAAATTGCACGCACGCGGGCTCGCCGCAGGCTTGTGTCTGGGCGCCGGATTGCTTGGGCAAGCCCTCGCGGCGGACAAGCCGCCAGTGAAGATCGGCATTCTGACGGACATGTCCGGTACCTATGCCGGGATGGGGGGAGCGGGCTCGGTCGCGGCGGCGCAGTTGGCCATCGACGACTGCCTGGCCGCGGAGTGCAAGGGCATGAAGATCGACCTGGTGTCCGCGGACAACCAGAACAAGGCGGACGTCGGCGCCGCCCGGGCGCGCGAATGGTTCGACCGCGACGGCGTCACCGCCATCGCCGACCTGACCAATTCCGCGGTGGCGCTGGCCGTGCAGGGCATCGCCCGCGAAAAGAACAAGGTCGTGATGTTCTCCGGTCCCGCCACCACGGCGTTGACCAACAAGGAATGCTCGCCGGTCGGCTTTCACTGGATGTTCGACACGTACTCGCAGTCGGCGGGCGGCGCCAAGGCCACCGTCCGGGCGGGCGGCAAGTCCTGGTTCTTCATCACCGTCGATTACGCCTTCGGCCATTCGCTGGAAGCCGACACCGCCAAGGCCGTGCAGGCGCTGGGCGGCAGCGTGGCCGGCAACGTGCGCCATCCCCTGAACGCGCCGGACTTCGCGTCCTACCTGCTGCAGGCGCAAAGTTCCAAGGCGCAGGTGGTGGCGCTGGCCAATGGCGGCCAGGACACCGTGAACGCCGTCAAGCAGGCGCGCGAGTTCGGCATCGTGGCGGGCGGCCAGCGGCTCGTGTCGCTGCTGATCTTCCTGTCCGACCTGCGTGCGCTCGGCCTGGAAAACGCGCAGGGCCTGTCTTATGTGGACGGCTTTTACTGGGATTACGACGATGCGTCGCGCGAATGGTCTTCGCGCTTCGAAAAGGCGTTCCGCGGCCTGAAGCCCACCATGACGCAGGCCGGCGTGTATTCCAGCGTGCTGCATTACCTGCGCGCCGTGGCCGCCGCCAACAGCACCGATGGCAAAGTGGTGGCCGACAAGATGCGTGACCTGCCCATCAAGGATCCGATCATGCGCAATGCGTCGATCCGTCCCGATGGCCGGGTCATTCACGACATGTACCTGTATGAAGTCAAGAAGCCCGCGGACTCCAAGGGCGGCTGGGACTATTCCAAGCTCGTGGCCACCATCCCGGCGGCAGAAGCCTTCCAGCCCCTGGCCGACTCCACCTGCCCGCTGGTGAAGAAATAGCCTGCGCGCGCCCCGGCCGCGCGCCGGGGCGCCGCAAGATCCAAGAACGCGGATGTCCATCCGCATCGACTACGCAGTGTGAGGAGCATCAAAATGAGTGAAGTCCCGCGCGTCCCGCTACTGATCGGCGGCAAGCTCGTACAGTCCAAAACCACCGAATGGCGAGACGTGATCAACCCCGCCACCCAGGAGGTCGTCGCCAAGGTGCCCTTCGCCACGCGCGAAGAACTGGACCTGGCCGTCTCCAACGCCAAGGAGGCTTTCAAGACCTGGCGCAACAGCGGGCAGGGCGCGCGGATGCGCGTCATGCTGAAGTTCCAGGAGCTGCTGCGCGCCAACACCGGCAAGCTGGCCGAGATGATCACCCGCGAGCACGGCAAGACGCTGCCCGACGCCGAAGGCGAAGTCGGCCGCGGCCTGGAAGTGGTCGAGCATGCGTGCTCCATCGCCAATTTGCAGTTGGGCGAATACGCCGAAAACGCCGCGTCCGGCATCGACGTCTACACCCTGATCCAGCCGCTGGGCGTGTGCGCGGGCATCACCGCGTTCAACTTCCCGGTGATGCTGCCGTGCTTCATGTTCCCGATCGCCGTGGCCTGCGGCAATACCTTCGTGCTCAAGCCGTCCGAGCAGGATCCGACGTCCTCGCTGTTCCTGGCCCAACTGGCGCTGGAAGCCGGCCTGCCGCCGGGCGTGCTGAACGTCGTGCACGGCGGCCCCGAGACGGCCAACGGCCTGTGCGAGCATCCGGACATCAAGGCGGTGTCGTTCATCGGCTCGACCCGCGTGGGCACCGAGATCTACAACCGCGCCTCCGCCGCCGGCAAGCGCTGCCAGTCCATGATGGGCGCCAAGAACCACTGCGTGATCCTGCCGGACGCCGATCCGGAAGTGGCGCTGAACCAGTTGCTGGGCGCCGCCTTCGGCGCGGCCGGCCAGCGCTGCATGGCCTCGTCGGTGGCCGTGCTGGTGGGCGAGGCCCGCAATTGGCTGCCCGACTTCGTCGAGCGCGCCAAGAAGCTCAAGGTCAACGTCGGCACGGATCGCGAAGCCGATCTCGGGCCCCTGGTGTCGCCCAACGCCAAGAAGCGCGTCGAAAGCCTGATCCAGAAGGGCGTGGACGAAGGCGCCAAGCTGCTGCTCGATGGCCGCAACCTCAAGGTGTCGGGCTTTGAGTCGGGCAATTTCGTGGGTCCGACCGTGTTCGATGCGGTGGCCGAAGACATGACCATCTACACCGAGGAAATCTTCGGACCGGTCCTGTGCTGCGTCGGCGTCGAGACGCTGGAAGACGCGGTGGCGTTCATCAACCGCAACCCCAACGGCAACGGCGTTGCCCTGTTTACGCAGGACGGGGGCGCGGCGCGCTACTTCCAGAACAACATCGATGTGGGCCAGGTCGGCATCAATGTGCCCATTCCGGTGCCGGTGGCGTGGTTCAGCTTCACGGGTTCGCGCGGCTCCAAGCTGGGCGACCTGGGTCCGAACGGCAAGCAGGCGGTGCAATTCTGGACGCAGACCAAGACCGTGACGGCGCGCTGGTCGGCGCATGCCAAGACGGTCAACACCACGATCTCGATGCGCTAAAAGGAGGGACGCCTTGCTCCTAAGCTTATACGAATAATTCATATAGCAAGGCGTTCTTATTACTTATAATTGGCCCGTCTATCAGGGGCCGATTAATGAACCTCCAGCAATTTCGTTTCGTGCGTGAAACCATCCGGCGCGACTTCAACCTGACCGAAGCCGCCCGGATGCTCTATACCTCGCAGCCAGGCGTGTCCAAGGCCATCATCGAATTCGAAGACGAGCTGGGCATCAAGATCTTCGAGCGGCACGGCAAACGCATCAAGGGGCTGACCAAGCCCGGCCTCGCCGTGTCCCAGGTGATCGACCGCATCATGCGCGAGGTCGACAACCTGAAGAAGGTCAGCGACGAATTCGCGCGCCGTGACGAAGGCGGACTGGTCATTGCCTGCACCCACACCCAGGCGCGCTATCTGCTGCCGCGTGTGATCCCCGCGTTCCGCAAGCAATTCCCGAAGGTCCACCTGTCGTTGGCCGAGGGCAGTCCGGCCCAGCTTGCCGAAATGGTGCTGCATGAACAGGCCGACCTGGCGCTGGCGACCGAATCGCTGGCCCTGACGCCGGGCCTGGCCACCTTGCCCGTCTATGCGTGGGAACACACCGTGGTCGTGCGTCCGGACCACCCGCTTGCCGAGCTGACCTCCAGCGCGGCCAAGCGCCTGTCGCTGGCGCAACTGGCCGAATATCCCATCGTCACCTATGACCGCGCCTTCACCGGCCGCAGCACGATCGACGAGATTTTCGCCAACCAGGGCATCCATCCGGACATCGTGCTCGAAGCCATCGATGCCGACGTGATCAAGACCTATGTGGACGTGGGCCTGGGCATCGGCATCATCGCCGGCGTCGCCTACGATCCGCGCCGTGATTCGAATCTGGTCGGTCTGCCGGTGGGGCACCTGTTCGGCACGCACACCACCCGCGTGGGCGTGAAGGCCGGCGTGTTCCTGCGCGACTACGTCTACACCTTCCTGGAGATGCTGGCGCCGTCGCTGACCCGGGCCGTGGTCACCGACGCGGTGCAAGGCGTGCCCAAGTAGGGCGGTCCCGGCTGCCTGCGCCGCCCCAAGCGCGACGTCTCGATGACGTCGCGTTTTTTTTGCCCCGGCCCAGCGCGCGGGGCCTGCCGGCTATCCCCTGGCGTCATCTCATAAAAATAATTAAATAAGAACTGATCTCATTTAAGTTGACGAAAAAATAGGAATCATTATCATTACATCCAGGCTCAACGACCCAGTGAGGTACATCATGACGGCAGGACTTAGTGCAGTGGTAGTGGGCGCCGACCGCCTCGGCAATATTCCCGATCTGCTCAAAGGACACAACATTTCGATCACGCACCACATCAGCGGTCGTGATCCCTCGCATCAAAAGAAGACCTTGCAACTGCCCTCGGGCACGCAACTGGTCATCCTGCTGACCGATTTCCTCGGCCACAACGTCATGAAGACCTTCCGCAACGCGGCGCAGCGCGGCGGCATCCGGGTCGTGGCTTGTCGCCGCTCGGTGTGCAGCATGCAGCAAGCCCTGCAGCAGTGCGGCCTTTGCCCGCGCGCCGGCACGGTACATTGACCGAACGCGTCTTGCCGCGCATTCACGAAGAACTGGGGAGGCCGATACGGCCTGCGGCCTGAAACGCCGCGAAGAGAAAAAATAAAAACGCCGCCGGACGGGATCGTCTGGCGGCGTTTTGCATTTTTGGAGGATGGCGCGCCGGGCGCGCTGCGTGCGAAGATGCCGGCGAAGGGCGGGGCGGTCAGTTTGCCGCGCGGGCCGACGCCATCAAGGTGTTGTCCAGGCGGCGGGCGCCGTTGTAGCGTTTGCTCCAGTAGGCCATGGTCATGTTTTCGACACGCACCACGCCGCCGGCGCTGGGGGAATGCACGAAGCGATCGTCGCCCAGGTAGATGCCTACGTGGGAATAGCGGCGGCCCATCGTGTTGAAGAAGACGAGATCGCCGGCCTTGAGCTCATTTTTGGCGACGGCCACGCCTTGGCGCGCGATTTCCGCGGCATTGCGGGGCAGTTTCAGGCCCAGCCCGCGTTCGGCCGAGTAGGCCACCAGGCCGCTGCAGTCGAAACCGGTGTCGGGGGAGCTGCCGCCGAAGCGGTAGCGGATGCCCAGGTGGTTCAGGGCCTCGCTGACCATGGCGTTGTCCGTGGAGACACCGGCAAGGTTGCGTTGGCGTTCACGCTTGAATTTTTGCACCACCAGCATACCGATCGGGTCATCGGCGGTGGCGACCCATTCCATCTCGTAGGGATCGATCTCGGACGTATGGGCGGTTGACTTTTGGCTATTGCTTGCACAACCGGCCACACCCGCGACGCACGCAACCAACGCGAGCATGCGCAAACCGCGCTTTGCATGGCCATTGGTTGAATTGAATCGCGCGAGTATGGAGTGTCGATGCATTCGCCTGGGGATGAATCACTGAAGACGGCAACAACCGGCGTATTAGCCGCGGATGGGGCCGAAATGTCAGCAAATTCAACAATTATGTGCAACTTCGCGGGGATTCTACCAAACTTTCAAGACCGATTCGTGACGTAACGGCCCTAAATATCCATGCAGCGTGGACATCTGGAAGAATTTTTTGACTTGCGGCAAGCCTCGTGCAAGGTTTGC
Source organism: Achromobacter sp. MFA1 R4 (assembly GCF_900156745.1). NCBI lineage: Bacteria > Pseudomonadati > Pseudomonadota > Betaproteobacteria > Burkholderiales > Alcaligenaceae > Achromobacter > Achromobacter sp. MFA1 R4. The sequence goes on from NZ_LT707065.1 coordinate 3,526,225, forward strand.
CTACCAGAATGACCGAAAAGATTTGACAACAAATCAATCAGCCTTAAGGCGTATGAACAATACCAGGAGACAACTATGCAAAGAACCCGGGATTTCCACTATCGCTCGGTTCATGACCGTGACGCGTTCTGGCGCGAGGAAGCCAGCCGCATCCATTGGGAGACGCCTTTCGAGTCTGTGCTGGATTTCTCCCGGCCGCCATTCGCCAAGTGGTTCGTAGGCGGTCGGACCAATCTTTGCTACAACGCGGTCGACCGCTGGCTGCCCACCCAGGCGGACAGCCCCGCGCTCATCTGGGTGTCGACCGAAGTGGACCGCGAGCAGGTCTACACCCGGCAGGACGTCTACGAAGAAGTGAACGCCGCCGCCGCGATGCTGCGCGAACTCGGGGTAGGGCGGGGCGACCGCGTCCTGCTCTACATGCCGATGGTGCCGGAAGCGGTGTTCACCATGCTGGCCTGCGCGCGCATCGGCGCCGTCCACTCCGTGGTGTTCGGCGGCTTTGCGTCCGTGAATCTGGCGCAGCGCATCGACGACGCCGCGCCCAAGGTGGTGGTCTGCACCGACGGCGGGTCGCGGGCCGGCAAGGTCGTGGCCTACAAGCCGCTTCTGGACCGCGCGCTCAGCCTTGCCAAATCGCCGCCCGCGTCGGTGGTGGTGTTCGACCGCGGCCTGTCGCCGTTCGAGCCGGTGGCGGGACGCGACCTGGACTACGCCACCTTGCGCGAACGTCACCGCGGCGCGCGCGTGCCGGTCGAATGGCTTGAATCGTCCGAGCCCAGCTACATCCTGTATACCTCCGGCACCACGGGCCGGCCCAAGGGCGTGCAGCGCGATACCGGCGGTTATGCGGTGGCGCTGGCCTCGTCCATGGAATACCTGTTCGATGGCCGTCCCGGCGACACGTACTTCTGCACCAGCGACATCGGCTGGGTGGTGGGGCATTCCTACATTGTCTATGGGCCGCTGATCGGCGGGCAGTCAACCATCCTCTACGAGGGCACGCCGGTACGCCCGGACGGCGCCATCCTCTGGAAACTGGTCGAGCAATACGGCGTGAACACGCTTTTTTCGGCGCCCACGGCCGTGCGCGTCCTCAAGCGCCAGGATCCGGCGCTGCTCAAGCGGCATGACCTGTCCACGCTGCGCGCCGTCTATCTGGCCGGCGAGCCGCTGGACGAGCCGACGGCGCAATGGATTTCCGAAGGGCTGGGCAAGCCCATCATCGACAATTACTGGCAGACGGAATCCGGCTGGCCGATCCTGTCGGCCCAGCCCGGGATCGAAAAGGTGCCCACCCGGTTCGGCAGCCCTTCGTTTCCCGTCTATGGATTTGACGTCCGCATCGTCAGCGAATCCACCGGCGAAGACCTGGGCCCTGACCAGAAGGGCGTGGTCGCCATCGTGCCCCCGCTGCCGCCCGGCGCGATGTCCACCATCTGGGGCGACGACGAGCGCTTCGTGCAGACGTATTTCACGGCCATCCCGGATCGGCAGGTGTATTCCACCTTCGACTGGGGGCGGGTGGACGCGGACGGCTACTGGTTCATCCTTGGCCGCACGGACGACGTGATCAATGTGGCGGGCCACCGGCTCGGCACGCGCGAAATCGAGGAGTCGGTCAACAGCCACAGCGGCATCGCGGAATGCGCGGTGGTGGGCGTGGCCGATCCGCTCAAGGGGCAGGTCGCCATGGCCTTCGCCGTGTTGAAGAATCCCGCCGGCGCCGATACGCCGGAAGCGGCAAAGCGGCTGGAAGGCGATATCATGCGGCTGGTGGAAGAACAGCTTGGGGCGGTGGCAAGGCCGGCCAGGATCCGGTTCGTGGGCGCCCTGCCCAAGACCCGTTCCGGCAAGGTGCTGCGCCGCGCGATCGTCGCGGTGTGCGAGTCGCGCGATCCCGGCGACCTGACCACCATGGAAGACCCCAACGCCCTCGAACAGATCAAGGAGTCACTGCAATGAAAACCAAACCCGTGCTGAGCGCCGACGACGTCAAAAAGATCCTGGCCGCGGCCGAAGCACACGCCTTGCAGAACAAATGGGCCGTCACCATCGCCGTGACCGACGATGGCGGCCATCTGCTGGGCATGCTGCGCCTGGACGACGCGGCTCCCATCTCGTCGCACATCGCGCCCGCCAAGGCCAAGACGGCCGCGCTGGGCCGCCGCGAGTCGCGCGTCTATGAAGAGCTCATCAACAACGGCCGCTACTCGTTCCTGTCGGCGCCGCTGATCGAAGGCATGCTCGAGGGCGGCGTGCCGGTCGTGGCCGACGGCCAGGTCGTCGGCGCGGTGGGCGTCTCGGGCGTGAAGTCGACCGAGGACGTGCAGATCGCGCAAGCAGGCATCGCCGCGCTGGGCCTATGAGCCAGGCGCTGCCGCCGGAAACGCCGGCCGGCGTTTCCGCGCAGGACCCCCGGGCGGCGGACGACAGTCCGCTGAACCCGGGCGTGACCCGGCGCGAAGTCTGGGCATGGGCCATGTACGACTTCGCGAATTCCGGCTACACCACCGTGATCCTCACGGCGGTCTTCAGCACCTATTTCGTCGGCGTGGTCGGCGGGCGCGCCCCGTGGGCCACGCTGGCATGGACCGCGGCGCTGTCGCTGTCCTACCTGCTCATCATGCTGACGATGCCCACGCTGGGCGCGCGCGCGGATGCGCGGGCCAGCAAGCGCCGGCTGCTCTACACCAGTACGACCGGCTGCGTGGCGGCCACGCTGGTGCTCACACAGGCCGGGCCGGGAGACGTGTGGCTGGCGCTCGCGGCCATCGTCGTGTCGAACTACTGCTATTGCGTGGGCGAGTCCGTGGTCGCGGCCTTTCTGCCCGAACTGGCCAAGCCGCAGGCGCTGGGACGCGTTTCGGGTTGGGGCTGGAGCTTCGGCTATTGCGGCGGCATGCTCACGCTGGGCCTGTCGCTCGTCGTGGTGACGCTGGCCGAGGCGCGCGGCGCGACGGCCGAACACTTCGTGCCGTGGGTCATCGTGGTCACCGCGACGGTGTTCGCCCTGGCCGCGTTGCCCTCGTTCTTCCTGCTGCGCGAACGCGCCAAACCGAAGTCCGGCAATCCGGCCGCGTTGCACATGCTCAGGCGGCTGGCGTTTGCCTGGCGTGAGACCGGCCTGCACTTTCCGGAATTCCGGCGCCTCTTGATGTGCATCGCGTGCTACCAGGCCGGCATCTCCGTCGTCATCACGTTGGCCGCGGTGTATGCGTCGGAAGTCATGGGCTTCACCACGCCGCAGATCATGCTGCTGGTGTTCACGGTGAACATCGGCGCGGCGGCGGGGGCGTTTTCGTTCGGCTACGTGCAGGACCGAATCGGCCACAAGCCGGCGCTGGCCATCACGCTCGTCGGGTGGATCGTGATGGTGCTGGTGGCCTACGCGGCCGTGACGGCGCCGGTGTTCTGGATCGCCGCCGCGCTGGCCGGGTTGTGCATGGGCACCACGCAGAGCGCGGGCCGCGCGATGACCGGGGCGCTTGCCCCCGCGGGCCGGCTGGCCGAGTTCTATTCGCTGTGGACCTTTGCGGTGCAGCTTGCCGCGGTGATCGGCCCGTTGACCTACGGGCTGGTCACCTGGGCCACGCACGGCAATCATCGCCTGGCCATCCTCGTGACGGGGCTGTTCTTCGTCGGAGGACTGGTCCTATTGTCGCGCGTGGACATGCATCGCGGCCTGGCGCGCCGGACCGCCTGAATGCGGTATTCGCCCGGGCTGCGGCGGCTGCTATCCTTATGGGCTGCCTTGCGTCGCGGCTGAACCGACCTGCGGGTCGGCAACGCGGCGGCGCGGCGCAGGCTTGTGCATGCTGCCTGGCGGATGCCTCATGGCGTCTTCCTGCCCAGGTCCGGCGCCGCCGCGGCGCGCCACGCCGCGGGCTCCGGCCCGCATTTTGCGTAAGGTGCCCGTAAGAGCGCGGCGATACGGTTGCAGATGGGTAATAAAAAAGCAGCATAAACAACAGAATCACCTATTGGAGACAAGATCATGTCGAACGCTATTCAGTCCGTACTGGTGGAAAACCGCGTGTTTCCGCCGCCCGAGCGCGCCGCGCAGGGCGCCGCGATTCCCAGCATGGACGCCTACAACGCGCTGTGCGCGCAGGTCGAGAACGACTTCGACGGATTCTGGGCGGGGCAGGCGCGCGACAACCTGCAATGGACCAAGCCCTTCACCCAGGTCCTGGACGAATCCGATGCGCCGTTCTACCGCTGGTTCGGCGACGGCGAGCTGAACGTCTCGGCCAACTGCCTGGACGTGCACCTGACCAACGGCAACGCCGACAAGACCGCCATCATCTTCGAATCCGACGACGGCAAGGTCGACAAGGTCACCTACCGCGAACTGCTGGCGCGCGTGTGCCGCTTCGCCAACGGACTGGCCGCGCTGGGCTACAAGAAGGGCGACCGCGCCATCATCTACATGCCCATGTCCATCGAAGCCGTCGTGGCCATGCAGGCCTGCGCGCGCCTGGGCGTGACGCACTCGGTGGTGTTCGGCGGCTTCTCGGCCAAAAGCCTGCAGGAGCGCATCGTCGACGTGGGCGCATCACTCGTCATCACCGCCGATGAACAGGTGCGCGGCGGCAAGACCATTCCGCTCAAGCCCGCCGTGGAAGAAGCCATCGCCATGGGCGGCTGCGAGGCTGTCACCAAGGTCGTCGTGTACCGCCGCACGGGCGGCAAGGTGCAATGGAACGACAGCCGCGACCTCTGGATGCACGATGTCGAAGCCGGTCAGCCCGACACCTGCGAACCGGTCCCGGTCAACGCCGAGCATCCGCTGTTCATCCTGTACACGTCCGGGTCCACCGGCAAGCCCAAGGGCGTGCAGCACTCGTCCGCGGGCTATCTGCTGTGGGCGCTGCTGACCGTCAAATGGACCTTCGATGCGCGCAAGGACGACGTCTACTGGTGCACGGCCGACGTGGGCTGGGTCACGGGCCACACGTACATTACCTACGGTCCGCTCGCTGCGGGCCTGACGCAGATCGTCTTCGAAGGCGTGCCCACCTACCCGAACGCCGGCCGTTTCTGGGACATGATCGCGCGCCACAAGGTCACCACGTTCTACACGGCGCCCACGGCGATCCGCTCGCTGATCAAGGCGGCCGAGGCCACGCCGCAATCGCATCCGCAGAACTACGACCTGGACTCCCTGCGCATCATCGGCACGGTGGGCGAGCCCATCAATCCCGAAGCCTGGATCTGGTATCACAAGAACGTCGGCCGTGAGCGCTGCCCCATCGTGGACACGTGGTGGCAAACCGAAACCGGCGGGCACATGATCACGCCGCTGCCCGGCGCCACGCCCACCAAGCCGGGCTCGTGCACGCTGCCCCTGCCGGGCATCGCCGCCGCCATCGTCGATGAAACCGGCGGCGACGTCGAAAAGGGCAACGGCGGATTCCTGGTCATCAAGCGCCCGTGGCCCGCCATGATCCGCAACATCTGGGGCGACCCGGAGCGCTTCAAGAAAAGCTATTTCCCGCCGGAACTGCGCGGTTACTACCTGGCGGGCGACGGCGCGCAGCGCGACGCGGACGGCTATTTCTGGATCATGGGCCGCATCGATGACGTCCTGAACGTCTCGGGCCATCGCCTGGGCACGATGGAAGTCGAATCCGCGCTGGTCGCGCACGAAATGGTGGCCGAGGCCGCGGTGGTGGGGCGTCCCGACGACACCACCGGCGAAGCCGTCGTGGCCTTCGTGGTGCTCAAGCGTTCGCGTCCGGAAGGCGAAGAGGCCCAAGCCATTGCCAAGCAGCTGCGCGACTGGGTGGCCCGTGAAATCGGCCCCATCGCCAAGCCCAAGGACATCCGTTTTGGCGACAACCTGCCCAAGACCCGTTCGGGCAAGATCATGCGCCGCCTGCTGCGCGTGGTCGCCAAGGGCGAAGAGATCACGCAGGACGTGTCCACCCTTGAAAATCCCGCCATCCTGGAGCAGCTCTCCAAGCCGCTGTGATCGCAGCCGGCCGGATGCCTCCGGCCGCTGCAGCGCGACAGGCGCATAATGTCTACGCCCGTGCCGGCATGATGCGGCACGGGCGTAGTCTTTCCTGATCCCCGATTCCTTCCTACGGAGCCGCACCCGTGAGCAGCAGTTTCGATCGCGCAGGGCTTGCCCTGATGTTCAGCACCATCCTGGTCTGGGCGGGAAGCTGGATCGCGATGAAGCTGATCGTGCCGTACATCGGGCCCTTCGATTTCGTGGCGCTGCGCTACGTGACGGGCAGCCTGGTGCTCTTCCTGCTCGCTTTTGTCACGCACCGGCCGCTGGCTATGCCGCCGTGGAAGCTGACCCTGCTGATCGGCCTGACGCAGACGGCCGGCTTCCAGGGCTTCGTGCAGACGGCGCTGGTGAGCGGTGGCGTGGGCAAGGTGTCGCTCATGGCTTACACCATGCCCTTCTGGGTGGTTCTGTTTGCCTGGTGGCTGCTGGGCGAACGGCCCACCGCCCGGCACGCGGCCGGCATCGCGTTGGCCGCCATCGGCCTCGTCTGTTTCGTCGAGCCCTGGAACGGGCTTGGCGATATCCGCACCGTGCTGCTGGGCCTGGGTAGCGGCCTGTGCTGGGGCGTGGGAACGGTGCTGTCCAAGCGCATGTTCGACCGACACGCGCCCGACGTGATGACCTTCACCGCGTGGCAGATGCTGTTCGGCGGCCTGGTCATGGTGCCGGTGGCCTACCTGGTGCCGCAGATGACCGCCCAATGGGGCTGGCAGCTTTGGACCGGCATGACCTACATTGTGCTGATCGCGACCGCGGCGGGCTGGCTGCTGTGGCTGCAGGTCGTGCGCCGGGTGCCCGCATCCATCGCCGGCCTGTCCAGCCTGGGCGTGCCCGTGGTCGCCATGCTGCTGGCGTGGGCGATCCTGTCCGAACGGCCCACGCCCGTCGAGCTGGGCGGCATGGCGCTGATCCTGGCTGGCATATTTGTCGTGAGCCGCGCAGCGCCTGCGGCGCGCGCCGACTGATCCGGCCGACATCCGACTTTCCCTCTACCTGGAATATTTTCATGATCGATCTGCGTAGCGATACCGTCACCCGGCCCGGCGCCGGCATGTTGCAGGCGATGGCCAGCGCCCCGCTGGGCGACGACGTGATGGGCGACGACCCCACCGTGATCCGCCTGCAGAAGGCGCTGGCCGAACGCACCGGCAAGGCCGCGGGCCTGTTCTTTCCGTCGGGCACGCAAAGCAACCTGGCGGCCCTGATGGCGCATTGCGAACGGGGCGACGAATACCTCGTGGGCCAGCTTGCGCACACCTATAAATACGAAGGCGGCGGGGCGGCGGTGCTGGGCAGCATCCAGCCGCAGCCCATCGAGCATGCGCCGGACGGTTCCCTGCCGCTGGAAAAGCTGGCCGCGGCGCTCAAGCCCGCCGGCGATCCGCACTTTGCGCGCACGCGCCTGCTGGCGCTGGAGAACACCTTCCACGGCAAGCTGATCCCGGCCGCCTACATCCAGGCCGCGACGTCCTGGGCGCGCGAGCAGGGCCTTTCCACGCACCTGGACGGCGCCCGCGTGTTCAATGCGGCAGTGGCCAGCGGCAGGCCCGTGGCGGATTTGTGCCAGCCGTTCGACTCGGTGTCCATCTGCTTTTCGAAGGGCCTGGGCGCGCCGGTGGGATCGGTGCTGGTCGGCAGCGAGGAACTGATCGCGCGCGCCCGCCGCTGGCGCAAGATGCTGGGCGGCGGTCTGCGCCAGTCCGGCGTGCTGGCGGCCGCCTGCCTGTATGCGCTGGAGCACAACGTGGACCGGCTGGCCCAGGACCACGACAACGCGCGCCTGCTGGCCGAAGGCTTGCGGTCCATTCCCGGCGTCAAGGTGCTGAGCCAGGACACCAACATGGTGTTCGCGGAATTCGAGCCGTCGCGCTGCGAGGCGCTGACCGCGGCGCTCGCCCATGAAGACATCCTGATGCGCGCCGTCTACGGCGGTCCGACGCGTCTGGTGACACACCTGGACGTGTCGACCGACGACGTGCGGCGCGTGGTCCAGGCAGTGGCCCGGTTGATGGGCTAACCGCCGGACCGGCTGGCGCGGACCGGGGCCCGTCAGCCGTTGCCCGTCAGCCGTGGCGCTGGCGGCTGTCGGCGGGCGCCTCGTCGCGCTGCGCCATGCCGTAGTCGCGCAACACCTGCGCGACGCGCAGACGGTAATTCTGGAACACGCCGCCGCGGCCGGCCTCCTGCGCGCGGCGGTGCGATTCCAGCGAACGCCAGCGCAGCACCGCGGCCTCATCGCGCCAGAACGATAGCGACAGCAGCTTGCCGGGCGCGGACAGGCTCTGGAAGCGTTCGACGGAAATGAAGCCGTCGATGGTGCGCAATTCGTCGATCAGGCTGGCGGCGATGTCCAGATAAGGGGCGGGGTCGCCATGGGCGGGCTCGACCTCGAAAATCACGGCGATCATGGGCGGGTCTCCTCTTGAAAATCGAACTGGGGGATGCGCGCGTTGGGCAAGGGGCGATAGCGGAATCGCGCCGCCAGCGCGGCCGCATCCACGCCCGCGCCCAGCACGTGCAGGAGCGCGTCGGCGGCATGGCTCCTGGCCGGCACTGCGCCCGGGCAGGCATGGCGCTGCGCGCCGAAGATCCAGCCCGCGTCCGGTTCGGCCATGGCCGCGGCCGCGAGCACGAGCAGGACGGCCTGGCCGGCCTCGATGCGCTGCCCGTCGATCTCGACGGGCTCGGCCATGAAACGCCGGGTGTTGTGCAGGGGCGGATCGCGGCGTAACACCTCGTCGATCAGGGCAAGGGCGTGCCTGCGGGTGGCCGGGGCTTGCGGGCCGCGGCGTCCCGCCATGACGAGCGCGTTGCCCAGCAGCCCCGCGCCCGCCTCGCAAGATTGGAACAGCAGGCCGGCCAGGTTGGCGGCCACCATGCCAGGCGCGATGCCGGCGTGCGCCGCGTCTGCGCCCAGCTTGCGCAGCGCGGGCGAGGCCAGCGGTCCGGACAAGTGGGCTTCCAGGCGAGCCTGCAGGCGCGCGGCGGCGGCCTGGCCGGCGACGATGCGTGCCGCGTCCGCTTCCGCACGGGCACCTGCATTTGTATTGGCTCTGGCACTGGCGTGCACCGCGCCCAGGAACATGACGATGTCGTGCGCGCAATCGGCATGCAGGGACGGCGCAAGGCCAAGCAAGGCGGCCTGCGCGTGGACAGGCGCGGCATACAGGTAGCGGTCGATGCCGGCGGCATCGCGCGGCGCGGCGGGTAGCCACGCAGGCGGGGCGTGCACATCCTCGCCTTGTCGTTGCTGCTGCTGGATGAATGCCGCCAGCAACGCCTTCAATCGCGCATGCGCCGCGCTGTCGTTCATGCGGACGAATCGGCCGAACAGATCTGCCGCCGGCCCTGGGCACAAACCGCGCGGCACCGGCTCCGCCAGGGGGCGCACGCGGGCGGCGGGGTGCCGCAGAATGGCGGTGATGCTATCGGGATGCGCCGCGACCCACAGGTCCAGCGCCCCGTCCCGATAGAGCGGCCGGTCGCGCGCCAGCGCGGCGTAGTAGGGATAGGGGTCGGGGTGGGTGACGGCGTCCAGGGGATGGGCGGGGGGCATGGCAATGGCCGGCAGTGAAGATGGCCGTCAGTATCTGCCAGCGCCGCCCACAACGATTCGGTGCTGGGCGAACTATGCCTGCGCCGCGCCGCCTTCGGCCAGCAGGGCGGCGTAGCCCAGGCGGGAATCGGGCCACTGCAGCGTCAGGCCGCTGGCGCGCAGGCGGGCGTTGCTGAGTTTCTTGCTGCCGACGTTGGCGGGCGCCAGCGCCACGCGCGGCGCGGGGGCGCCGATCATTCTGGCCAGTTCCGCATACAGGACGTGCAGGGGCAGGGGCGTGTCGTCGCAGCCGATATACACCGGCGCCACGTCAGGCAGCAGCGCCAGATGGACCACCGCGGCGGCCGCGTCGTCGATGTGGATGCGGTTGGCCCAATGTTCAGGCTGCACGGGCGCGCCGGCCGCGCCGCTACGCAAACGCTCGATGAGCTGCATGCGTCCGGGTCCATACAGGCCCGCAAGGCGCAGGGCCGTGGACGAGACGGGCTGCGCCGCCAGCGCGGCCTCGGCCTCGAGCAGCACGCGGCCATTGAACCCCTGGGGCGCGGGCGGGGTGTCTTCGTCCACCCAGGCGCCATGATGCTCGCCGTACACCGCGCTGGAGGACACGAAGACGATGCGGGCCAGACGGGACGCGTCCAGCGCCTTGAGCACATTGGCCAGGCCATCGACGAAGACGCCGCGGTAGGCCTGCGGATCGCGCGCGCCGGGCGAGGGCAGGTGGATCAGCCGGGTCACGCCTTGCGGCAGGGCCGTCAGCGTGTCGGGACGGGTGATGTCGCCCTGCAGCCATCGAATGCCGCTGGTGTCCCCGGCGGGCGGATGGCGGCGCAGGGCATGGACCTCGGCGCCGCGCGCCAGCAAGCGCCGCGCCGCGCGCAGGCCCAGGTCGCCGCAGCCGGTGAGAAGTACGCGTTCGCTCATGGTGTCGCTCCAGATGGTCGGAAAAAAAGGCGCCCCGCGGGGCGCCTTGTGGCCGGGCGCGGGCGCCCGATGGAATTACATGCCGCTGTAGACCGGCCCTTCGCCGCCCTGCGGCGCCACCCAGACGATGTTCTGCGTGGGGTCCTTGATGTCGCAGGTCTTGCAGTGCACACAGTTCTGCGCGTTGATCTGCAGGCGGTCTTCGCCGTGATCGTCCTTGACGAACTCGTACACGCCGGCCGGGCAATAGCGCGCTTCGGGGCCGCCGTACTTGGCCAGGTTCACCTTCACCGGCACGGACGGATCCTTCAGGGTCAGGTGGACCGGTTCGTTCTCGTCGTGGTTGGTGTTGGAGATGAACACCGAGCTCAGCTTGTCGAACGTGAGCTTGCCGTCCGGCTTGGGGTAGTCGATGCGCGCGCACTGCGACGCCGGCTGCAGACAGGCGTGGTCGGGCTTGTTGTGGCGCAGCGTCCAGGGCATCTTGCCCTTGAGCAGCCATTGCTCGATGCCGGTCATCAGCGTGGCGACGGTGCGGCCCTTCTTGAACCACTGCTTGAAATTGCGTGCCTTGTTCAGTTCGGCATGCAGCCAGGACGACTCGAAGGCCTTGGGATAGGCGGTCAGTTCATCCTGGCGGCGGTCGGCGGTGAGCGCATCGAACGCGGCTTCGGCGGCCAGCTTGCCCGACTTGATCGCGGCGTGGCTGCCCTTGATGCGCGAGGCATTCAGGAAGCCGGCCTCGCAGCCGACCAGCACGCCGCCGGGGAACGTGAGCTTGGGCAGCGCCAGCAGCCCGCCCGCCGTGATGGCGCGGGCGCCGTAGGCGATGCGCTTGCCGCCTTCGAAGGTGCCGCGGATGGCGGGGTGCGTCTTGTAGCGCTGGAATTCGTCGAAGGGCGACAGCCAGGGGTTGGCGTAGTCCAGGCCGACGATCATGCCCACGGCCACCAGGTTGTTGTCCAGGTGATAGAGGAACGAGCCGCCGTAGGTGTCGGCGTCCAGCGGCCAGCCGGCGGTGTGGACCACGAGGCCGGGCTTGGACTGCGCCGGATCGACTTCCCACATTTCCTTGATGCCGATGCCGTAGGACTGCGGATTGCGGCCGTCGTCCAGCTTGTAGCGTTCGATGAGCTGGCGGCCGAGCTGGCCGCGCGCGCCTTCGCCGAACACTGTGTAGCGGGCATGCAGTTCCATGCCGGGCTGGTAGTGGTCGGTGTGGCTGCCGTCGCGGGCCACGCCCATGTCGCCGGTGGCCACGCCACGGACGGCGCCGTTCTCGTCGTACAGCACTTCGACGGCGGCAAAGCCGGGGAAGATGTCCACGCCCAGCGCCTCGGCCTGCTCGCCCATCCATTTGACGACGTCGCCCAGGCGGACGATGTAGTTGCCCTCGTTGTGGAAGCACTGCGGCAGCAGCCAGTTCGGCGTGGCGCGCGCGCCGGTCTCGGACAAGAACAGGAACTTGTCCTGCGTGACGGGCACGTTCAGCGGCGCGCCTTTCTCTTTCCAGTCGGGGATGAGTTCGGTCAGCGCCAGCGGGTCCATGACGGCGCCGGACAGGATGTGCGCGCCAAGTTCCGCGCCCTTTTCGAGCACGCAGACGCCGATCTCCTGATTCTTCTCAGCGGCCAGTTGCTTGAGACGGATTGCGGTGGCCAGGCCAGCGGGTCCACCGCCAACCACGACCACGTCATATTCCATCGACTCGCGTTCAGACATTTGCAAAGCTCCCCGTATGTATTCCATATTTGGCTGGAAGTATTATCGGCGATTGTATTGCAGGCGAGGGTCCTGTATGCCTTCGCATTTCTTTTAGCCTTCAGGAGTAATTGGTGAACCCGGACAATCCGTCGGCGCGGCTTCTTTCGGTGGGCGACACCCATCAGCTCGAATTGCCTTTGCGTTGGGGCGATTCAGACGCTTTGAACCATCTGAACAACACGCTGTATTTCCGACTCATGGAAGAGGCCCGCATGCAGATCCTGTATGGCGCGGGTTTCGAGCTGCCCGCCGACAATGGCGCCATCCTGGCGCATGCGTCGTGCGATTTCCTGCGTCCGCTGACCTATCCGGCCACGGTGCGGGTCACGCACACCGTGACGCGCATCGGCCGTTCCAGCGCCGAATTCGAGTTGCTGCTCGAGAAAGTGGGCGACGACGTGGGCCCTTATGCCCGCGGCCGCAACGTCCTGGTCTGGATGGACTACGTGGCCAATACGTCCGCGCCGTGGCCGCAGGAAGTGCTGGCGCAACTGGGCACGCAATTCACCGCGGCAGCGTAATCCACGTGGGCCGCGCGGGCAGCGCGGGCGCGGCCCCGCCAAAATAGCGCGTGCTTTGGCCGGACATGCCGGTAAAATCTAGCGCAAAATCACAAAAGCAATGAGGGCGCGCCACCCACGGCGCAGCCGTTCCACGGAAATCGGGCCCAGCCGCGATGCCCGTGTGGCAAGCGCCAGCAGCCGCGCCCCAAGGAAAGACTGGGTCTGCCCCGATTTCCCCGATTTTTCCGGGACCCGTGCGCGGGTAGCGGCGGGCAGGCTTACTTTGGTTCGACCTTAACTAGGAGTTGGAGCGATGGACAAGGTTTATGCAAGCGCCCAGGAGGCGCTGGCAGGCATCGTCAAGGACGGTCAGATGATCGCCGTGGGCGGTTTCGGCCTGTGCGGTATCCCCGAGGCGCTGATCGCCGCGCTGCGCGATTCGGGCGTCAAGGATCTCACCTGCATCAGCAACAATGCGGGCGTCGATGGCTTTGGCCTGGGCCAGTTGCTCAATACGCGCCAGGTGCGCAAGATGATCGCGTCCTACGTCGGCGAGAACAAGGAATTCGAACGTCAGTACCTGTCCGGCGAACTCGAGCTTGAATTCACGCCCCAGGGCACGCTGGCCGAAAAGCTGCGCGCGGGCGGCGCCGGCATTCCGGCGTTCTTCACCCGCACGGGCGTGGGCACCATCGTCGCCGACGGCAAGGAAATCCGCGAGTTCGACGGCCATCAGTACGTCATGGAACGTTCGCTGGTGCCGGACGTGTCGCTCGTGAAGGCGCACATCGCCGACCGCAGCGGCAACCTGGTGTTTCGCAAGACGGCCCGCAACTTCAATCCCAACGTCGCCATGGCGGGCAAGTTCACGGTGGTCGAAGTCGAAGAAATCGTCGACACCGGCAGCCTGGACCCGGATCAGATCCACCTGCCCGGCATCTATGTGCAACGGATCGTGCTGAACGCCACGCCCGAAAAGCGCATCGAACAACGCACCACTCGCCCGGCCTAAGGAGAAGACGACATGGCATGGTCCCGCGATGAAATGGCGGCGCGCGCCGCGCGCGAGCTGCAAGACGGCTTTTATGTGAACCTGGGCATCGGCCTGCCCACGCTGGTCGCCAACCACGTGCCCAAGGGCGTGGAAGTGTGGCTGCAATCCGAAAACGGCCTGCTCGGCATCGGCCCGTTCCCCACCGACGACCAGGTCGACGCCGACCTGATCAACGCCGGCAAGCAGACGGTCACGACGCTGCCCGGCTCGTCGATCTTCTCGTCGGCCGACTCGTTCGCGATGATCCGCGGCGGCAAGATCAACCTGGCCATCCTGGGCGCGATGCAGGTCTCTGAAAAAGGCGACCTGGCCAACTGGATGATCCCGGGCAAGATGGTCAAGGGCATGGGCGGCGCGATGGACCTGGTGGCCGGTGTCGGCCGCGTGGTCGTGCTGATGGAGCATGTGGCCAAGAAGAAGGACGGCTCCGAAGACATCAAGCTGCTGCCCGAGTGCACGCTGCCGCTCACGGGCGTGGGCGTGGTCGACCTCATCATCACCGACCTGGGCGTGATGGAAGTCACCGAAAACGGCCTGAAATTGCTGGAAACGGCACCGGGCGTGACGGTGGACGAGATCAAGTCCAAGACCGGCGCGAAGCTGGACGTGTCGGCGGTTCAGTAACCCCCGGGGCCGCCGGCAGTCCGCCGGCCGTCCATTCGAAGGCGCCCCGCGAGGGGCGCTTTTTCATTCCGGCGCGGCCGCGCCGCTATGCGGTCTCCTGCAGCAACATGCCCACGTGCGGGATGCCGTCTTCCATGTATTCCTCGGTGACCGGCACGAAGCCGTGGCCGCCGTAGTAGCCCTTGAGCCGCGCCTGCGCGCCCAGGTAGACCGGCTGGCCGGGCCAGAGGCGCTGCACTTCCACTTTGGCGCGGCGCATGAGCTCGTGGCCCAGGCCCGTGCCGCGGGCAGCGGGGGCGGTGATGACCCGTCCGATGACGGCGTTGCCGTCGTTCAACGCTGGCTCCAGCAGGCGGCAATACGCGATCAGTTCGCCGTCGCGCCACGCCATCAGGTGCTCGGTCTGCCCTTGCAGGTCCTTGCCGTCCATGTCCAGGAACACGCAGTTCTGTTCCACCACGAAAACCGCCGAACGCAGCCGCAGGATGGCATAGAGCTCAGCGGGGGTCAGGTCGGCATGGGGTTTGCAAGTCCAGGCGGGCAGCATGCGGGCATTCCAGATAGCGAGAAATGAAGGGGGCAACAAGCGTACCTCAAACCGGCCCCGATTTAATCCGAGCGATTGTTACAACTAATCACGGGTATACCCTTAGTATGAAAATCAATTTTCTTAACTAAAATTTGCGTGTAAACAGATTTACATAAACCCGCCTCCGACTTCCCCCCGTTTTGATGAACAAGGCCGTACTTACGATTGCTGATCGGATCGCCCGGGCCCAGCCCGCGCTGAGCCGGACCCAGCACAAGATGG
Source organism: Achromobacter sp. MFA1 R4 (assembly GCF_900156745.1). Taxonomy (NCBI): domain Bacteria; kingdom Pseudomonadati; phylum Pseudomonadota; class Betaproteobacteria; order Burkholderiales; family Alcaligenaceae; genus Achromobacter; species Achromobacter sp. MFA1 R4. The sequence continues at coordinate 3,541,486 of NZ_LT707065.1, forward strand.
CCGAGTACGTGTTGGCGCACCAGTTCCGCGTCGCCACCATGACCATCGACGAATTCGCGGCGGCCGTGGGCGTGTCGGTCGCCACGGCCAACCGTTTTGCGCGCGCCCTGGATCTGCCGGGCTACCCGCAATTCCGCGCCGAACTGGCCCGCGGCTTCGAAGCCGCGCTGGAACCTGTCGAAAAGCTGCGCACCGAACTGGCGCACTCCGCCAGCGCCGTCCAGATCTTCGCCGCCACGCTGGAAGAAGACATCCGCAACGCGCAGCGCAACCTGCAGGCCCTGGATTCGGCCGCCTGTGAGCAGGCGGTCGAGGCGATCCTGGCCGCCGAGCGCGTTTTCATCATCGGTTTCGGGGCCAGCGGGTTTCTCGCGGGCCTGCTGCAACGCGGCCTGTGCATGCACCTGCATTCGGTCGAATCGCTGGCCGGTCCCGGCGGCGTGTCGCACGCCGCGCGCCAGATGTCGCGCATGACGGGCAAGGACCTGGTCATCGCCATCGGCTTTCCGCGCTACCTGGCCGACACCGTGACGCTGGCCGGCGCTGCCAAGCAGGCAGGCGTGCCGGTGCTGGTGCTGACGGACAAGCCCACGTCGCCGCTGGCGCCAACTGCCTCCGTCGTGCTGTACGCGTACTCCGCACGCCAGCTCATTCCCAATTCCGAAACCGCCGCGTTGGGGCTCATCGAAGCCCTATCCGCGGCGGTGGCCTATCGGGCCAAGAATTCCGTCGCGGCCGCCGCTGGGGTCACCCAGTCCGTGATGCCGTGGCTCATCCATGGAGTAGGTAAACGATGATTCAACCCGTGATTGCCATTCACGGTGGCGCCGGCGCGATGTCCCGCGCGGCCATGTCTCCCGAAAAAGAACAGGAATACCTCGCGGCCCTGCAGTCCATCCTGACCGCCGGCCAGGCCGTGCTGGCCAAGGGCGGCAGCGCGCTGGACGCCGTCACCGAGGCCGTGCGCCTGCTTGAAGACTGCCCGTTGTTCAACGCGGGCCACGGCGCCGTGTTCACCAGCGCCGGCACCCACGAGCTTGACGCCGCCATCATGGACGGCGCGACGCTGCGTTCGGGCGCGATCGCCAACGTGAACTGCGTGCGCAACCCGATCGTTGCCGCGCGCAAGGTCATGGAAAACAGCAAGCACGTGTTCTTCGTTGGCGAGGGCGCCGAAACGTTCGCCCGCCAGGAAGGCGTCGAACTGGTCGACCCGTCGTACTTTTCGACCGAGGCCCGCCGCGAGCAGCTGCTGCGCGTGCAGCGCGAAACGCCGGACGCCGCCGTGCTGGACCACGACGGCCAGGCCATGGTCGCGCGCGGCCAGCCCGCGCCGGCCGATCCGCTGGACGCCGACAAGAAGTTCGGCACCGTCGGCGCCGTGGCCGTCGACGCCCAGGGCAACCTGGCCGCCGCCACGTCCACGGGCGGCATCACCAACAAGCAGGTCGGCCGCGTGGGCGATGCGCCCCTGATCGGCGCCGGCACCTATGCCAGCAACAAGACTTGCGCCGTGTCCACCACCGGCACGGGCGAAATGTTCATCCGCATGGTCGCCGCGTACGACGTCGCGGCCCAGATGGAATACTGCGGCGCCTCGCTGGAAGCGGCGGCGGACCGCGTCGTGATGGAAAAACTGCCCACCATCGGCGGCAAGGGCGGCCTGGTGGCCGTCGACGCCCAGGGCAATGTGGCCTTGCCGTTCAACACGGAAGGCATGTACCGGGGTTACGCCCGCGTAGGCGAGAAGCCGGTGGCCGCCATCTACCGATGAGCGGCGGCGGTTTGGATCTGTAGGTTTATTTTGGGAATGAGAAGAGATGGTTGATCGCGCAAACAGCCTGGCGCTGCCGGATAACCGCGTGGTCCAGGTCGACGACCTGACGGTGCGCTTCGTGGGTTCCGAGCGCACGGTCGAAGCCGTGCGCAATCTGTCGTTCCATGTGGACCGGGGCGAAACCCTGGCCATCGTGGGCGAATCGGGTTCGGGCAAGTCGGTGACGTCGCTGGCGCTGATGCGTCTGGTGGAACACGGCGGCGGGCGCATCGCCCAGGGCAGGATGGCCCTGCGCCGGCGCAACGGCTCCGTGATCGATCTGGCCAACGCCAACCAGCGTGTCATGCGCAACGTGCGCGGCGCCGACATGGCGATGATTTTCCAGGAGCCGATGACCTCCTTGAACCCGGTGTTCACGGCCGGCGACCAGATCGCCGAATCGATCCGCGAGCACCAGGGCATGGATGCGGCGGCGGCGCGCGCGGAAGCGCTGCGCATGCTGGAACAGGTCCGGATTCCCGAAGCCAAGTCGGTGCTGGACCGCTATCCGCATCAACTGTCGGGCGGCATGCGCCAGCGCGTCATGATCGCCATGGCGCTGGCATGCAAGCCGGCCCTGCTGATCGCCGACGAGCCGACCACGGCGCTGGACGTGACCATCCAGGCCCAGATCCTGCAACTGATCCGCCAACTGCAGGAAGAAATGCACATGGGCGTGGTGTTCATCACCCACGACATGGGCGTGGTGGCCGAAGTGGCCGACCGCGTGCTGGTCATGTTCCGCGGCGACAAGGTCGAGGAAGGCCCGTCCGAACAGGTGTTCGCCGCGCCCCAGCATTCGTACACGAAGGCGCTGCTGTCGGCCGTGCCGAAGCTCGGCGCCATGCAGGGCACGGACCTGCCCGCGCGCTTCCCGCTGCTGCAGGTCGAAGGCCAGGTCCAGCCGGTGGCCGAAGCCGGCGCGGCCAGCACGCAGGAAGTGCCCGCCGCCAAGCGCGAGCCCATCCTGAGCGTGCGCAACCTGGTGACGCGCTTTGACCTGCGCGGCGGCATCATGAGCCGCGTGCAGCGTCGCGTGCACGCCGTGGAGAAGGTCAGCTTCGACCTGTATCCCGGCGAGACCCTGTCGCTGGTCGGCGAGTCCGGCTGCGGCAAGTCCACGACGGGCCGTTCGCTGCTGCGCCTGGTGGACAGCCAGGGCGGCGAGATCCGCTTCGGCGGCCGCGACATCGTGCGCCTGAAGAACACCGAGCTGCAATCCCTGCGCCGCGACATCCAGTTCGTGTTCCAGGATCCGTTCGCCTCGCTGGATCCGCGCGTGACCGTGGGCTTCTCCATCATGGAGCCGCTGCTGGTGCACGGCGTCGCCAAGGGCAAGGATGCCGAGCGCCGCGTGGCCGAACTGCTGGAACGCGTGGGCCTGCCGCCGGAAATGGCGCAGCGCTACCCGCACGAATTCTCGGGCGGCCAGCGCCAGCGCATCTGCATCGCGCGCGCCCTGGCCCTGAACCCCAAGGTCGTGATCGCGGACGAATCCGTGTCCGCGCTGGACGTGTCGATCCAGGCGCAGATCGTGAATCTCTTGATCGACCTGCAGCGCGACATGGGCATCTCGTTCCTGTTCATCTCGCACGACATGGCCGTGGTCGAACGCGTCAGCCACCGCGTGGCGGTGATGTACCTGGGCCAGATCGTCGAGATCGGCCCGCGCCGCGCGATCTTCGAGAACCCGCAGCATCCCTACACCAAGAAGCTGATGTCGGCCGTGCCGATCGCCGATCCGGCGCGCCGCCACATGAAGCGCACCTTGCTGTCCGATGAAATCCCCAGCCCGATCCGCAAACTGAACGATGAACCGGTGGTGCAACCGCTGGTCCAGGTCGGTACGGATCATTTTGTAGCCCGCCACCCCGTCGGCGGCGCGTATTGACTCAGTAGTTGACCTTTTTTTGGAACCAGGAGTTGCAATGATGAAAGTTCTGCGCCCCACCAAGCTGATGGCCGCTGCCGCGTTGGCCTTCGGCGTGCTCACCGCGCCGATGGCGCACGCCGCCAAGGACGTGACGTTTGCCGTTTCCATCGCGCTGGAAACGCTCGACCCCTACAACACCAACAGCACGCTGAACCAGGCGGCCGGCAAGGCCTACTACGAAGGCCTGTTCGAATTCGACAAGGACCTGAAGGTCCAGAAGGTCCTGGCGACCGACTACACCGTCAGCGAAGACGGCCTGGTCTACACGTTCAAGCTGCGTCCCGGCGTGAAGTTCCATGACGGCACCGACTTCAACGCCGAAGCGGTCAAGATCAACTTCGATCGTCCGGCCAACCCGGACAACCGCCTGTCGCGCTACATCCAGTTCAGCGTCATCGAAAAGACCGAAGTGGTCGACCCGATGACCGTCAAGATCACGCTGAAGAAGCCGTTCTCGGCTTTCATCAACGCGCTGGCCCACCCGGCCGCCATGATGATCTCGCCCGCCGCGCTGGCCAAGTATGGCAAGGACATCGGCTTTCACCCGGTCGGCACCGGCCCCTTCGAATTCGTCGAATGGAAGCCGGCCGAATACCTGAAGGTCAAGAAGTTCGACGGCTACTGGAAGAAGGGCTACCCGAAGGTCGACACGCTGACCTTCCGCACCGTCACCGACAACAACACCCGCGCCGCCGTGGTGCAGACGGGTGAAGCGCACTTCGCGTTCCCGGTGCCGTTCGAGCAGGCCGCCGTGCTGAAGAAGAACGAGAAGCTGGACGTGGTCGATCACCAGAACTCGATCATGGCCCGCTACCTGTCGATGAACACGCAGCAAAAGCCGTTCGACAACGTCAAGGTGCGTGAAGCCATCAACTACGCCATCAACAAGGAAGCGCTGGCCAAGGTCGCTTTCTCGGGCTACGCCACCGTCATCGACGGCGTCGTGCCGCAAGGCGTGGACTACGCGCACAAGATCGGCGCGTGGCCGTATGACATCAAGAAGGCCAAGGCCCTGCTGGCCGAAGCCGGCTACCCCAACGGCTTCGAAAGCACGCTGTGGTCCGCCTACAACGACGGCACCTCGGTGAAGGTGGTTCAGTTCCTGCAGCAGCAGCTCGCCCAGGTCGGCATCAAGGTTTCCGTGGAAGTCCTGGAATCCGGCCAGCGCGTGCAGCGTGTGCAGCAGGTGCAAAAGCCCGAGGACGCCAAGGTCCGCATGTACTACGCCGGCTGGTCGTCGTCGACCGGCGAAGCCGACTGGGGCCTGCGTCCGCTGCTGACCACCGCCGCGTTCCCGCCGGTGCTGAACAACGTGTCGTACTACTCGAACAAGTCGGTTGACGAAGGCGTCCAGCAAGCCCTGGCCACCACCGATCGCGCCAAGAAGACCGAGATCTACAAGAACGTTCAGGAAACCATCTGGAAGGATGCCCCGTGGGCCTTCCTGGTGACCCAGAACAACCTGTACGTTAAGTCCAAGAACCTGTCGGGCGTGTACGTGGAACCGGACACCTCGTTCTGGTTCGGCGACATCGACCTGAAGCAGTAAACCAAGCAGTAACTCTCGGGGCCCACGGGCCCTTGTAAGGCCACATACGGCGGGGGCGCGGTGTCCCCGCCGATGTTGCAGGAATTTCAATGCTGACCTACATCGTCAAACGTCTTTTGGGCATGATCCCCACGCTGCTGCTGGTAGCCGTGGTCGTGTTCCTGTTTGTGCACATGCTTCCGGGCGACCCGGCGCGACTGGCCGCGGGCCCCGAGGCCGACCAGCAGACCGTCGAACTCGTGCGCAAGGAACTCGGGCTGGATCAGCCCCTGCCGCAGCAGTTCGTGCGCTATTTCAGCCACATGCTGCAAGGCGACCTCGGGACCTCGCTGCGCACCAAGCGCCCCGTCTCGACCGAAATCGCCGACCGCTTCATGCCCACCTTGTGGCTCACGATCGCCAGCATGGTGTGGTCCGTGGTCTTCGGCATGGTCATCGGCATCGTGTCGGCGGTATGGCGCAATCGCTGGCCCGACCGCCTCGGCATGACGCTGGCGGTGTCCGGCATCTCGTTCCCCGCGTTCGCGCTGGGCATGATGCTGATGCAGATCTTCTCGGTGAACCTGGGCTGGCTCCCCACCGTGGGCGCTTCCACCTGGCAACACTACATTCTTCCTTCCATCACGCTGGGCGCCGCCGTGGCCGCCGTGATGGCGCGCTTCACGCGGGCGTCGTTCGTTGAAGTCGTGCAAGAGGACTTCGTGCGCACCGCCCGCGCCAAGGGGCTGTCCGAGCGCCGCGTCATCATCAAGCATGCGCTGCGCAACGCGCTGATTCCCGTCGTGACCATGATGGGCCTGCAGTTCGGCTTCCTGCTGGGCGGCTCGATCGTGGTCGAGACCGTGTTCAACTGGCCCGGCCTCGGCCGCCTGCTGGTGGACGCCGTGACCCAGCGCGACTATCCGGTGATCCAGGGCCTCGTGCTGCTGTTCTCGCTGGAATTCATCCTGATCAACCTGATTGTCGACGTGCTCTATGGCGTCATCAATCCCAGCATCCGTTACAAGTGAGGCGGCCATGAGCAATACGACACCCGCCGCGACCATTGCCGCCGTTCCCAAGAACGACGTGCGCACGCCCGCCACCGAGTTCTGGCGCAAATTCAAGAAGCAGAAGCTCGCCGTGGGCGCGGGCCTCTTCGTCCTGCTGCTGGTCATCGTCGCGGTCTTCGCGCCGTGGATCGTGCCGTTCGACCCGGAGAACTTCTTCGACTACGACGCGCTGAACGCCGGCCCGTCCATGACCCACTGGCTGGGCGTGGACTCGCTGGGCCGCGACATCTTCAGCCGCATCATCATGGGCGCGCGCATTTCGCTGGCCGCCGGCTTCCTGTCGGTCGCCATGGGCGCCATCGTCGGCACCTTCATGGGCCTGATGGCGGGCTACTACGAGGGCTGGTGGGAGCGCATCACGATGCGCATCTCCGACGTGCTGCTGGCCTTCCCGGGCATGCTGCTGGCCATCGGCGTGGTCGCCATCCTGGGTTCCAGCATGGTCAACGTGATCGTCGCCGTGGCCGTGTTCAGCGTGCCCGCGTTTGCCCGCCTGGTGCGCGGCAACACGCTGTCGATCAAGCAGATGACCTACGTCGAGGCGGTCAAGAGCGTGGGCGCGTCCGACTGGACGATCATCATGCGCCACATCCTGCCCGGCACGATCTCGCCCATCGTGGTGTACGGCACGATGCGGATCGGCACCTCGATCATCACCGCCGCCAGCCTGTCGTTCCTGGGCATGGGCGCTTCGCCTCCCACGCCGGAGTGGGGCGCCATGCTGAACGAAGCCCGCGCCGACATGGTCATCGCGCCGCACGTGGCGATCTTCCCGGCGCTGGCGATCTTCCTGACCGTGCTGGCGTTCAACCTGCTGGGCGACGGCCTGCGCGACGCGCTGGACCCCAAGATCGACCGCAAGTAAACCTGCCGCCGGAGCCTCCCACGAGGGCCGGCGTGGAGGGCGATTTTTCCGCCGCCGCCTCCGTCCGCCACGCGCTTGCCCGCGCGTGTCCCGGACCCAGGGTGGCGGCGTTTTGCATTCTGGAGCGTGGCGACACGTAGACGAACATGGACAAACAAGCGCTGGACATTCCCCGTATCGGCGTCCTGCCCTCGGGGCCGCTGGACTCCCTTTGCGACGTGGGTGAGATCACCGTCGGCCACTGCACGCTGGCCGATGGCCCGCTGCAGACCGGCGTGACCGTCGTGCGCACGCATGGCGGCGATGCCTTTCTGGACAAGACGCCGGCCGCGGCCACCGTGCTGAACGGCTTCGGCAAGAGCACCGGCCTGGTTCAGGTGCAGGAGCTGGGCGTGCTGGAAACGCCCATCGCGCTGACCAACACCTTTGGCGTCGGCACGGTGGCCAATGCCCAGATCCGCGCCGCCGTCGCGGCCAATCCGGGCATCGGCCGCGGCCTGGCGACGGTCAATCCGCTGGTCTTCGAATGCAACGACGGCTACCTGAACGACATCCAGGCGATGGCGATCCAGGAATCGCACTATGCCGAGGCGCTGGCGGCGGCGGACAGGCATGTGGCACAGGGCTCTGTCGGCGCCGGCCGCGGCATGTCGTGCTTTTCGTTCAAGGGCGGCATCGGTTCGGCCTCGCGCCTGGCGCAGATCCAGCCGGGGCAGCGGTACAGCGTCGGCGCGCTGGTGCTGGCCAACTTCGGCCGCCTTCCGAACCTGACGGTGGCCGGGCGGCCCTTTGGCCGGCGGCTGGCGGACCGGATCGACCGGGGGATCGCGCAGCAGGGCGAGAACGCCGTGATCGCGCCCGAAAAGGGCTCGATCATCCTGCTGGTGGCTACCGACGCGCCGCTGGATTCGCGCCAGTTGCGCCGCCTGTCGCTGCGCGCGGGGGCGGGCCTGGCGCGCACGGGCTCGGTCTTCGGGCATGGCAGCGGCGACATCGCGCTGGCTTTCTCGACCGCGTACACGATTCCCCAGTTGGCAGAAACGCCCATGCCGGCGATCGCGATGCTGCACGAGGCGCGCATCGACCCGCTGTTCGAGGCGGCCGCCGAGGCGTGCGAACAGGCCATCATTTCCGCGCTGTGGCACGCCGAGGGCGTGACCGGCCGCGACGGCCACCACCGCGATTCCATCCGCCACGCCGCGCCCGAGTGGCGCCAGTGGCTGTCCGACACCGAATTCTGAACATTTCGAAGGCGCATTTCATGAAGATCCTGATTTCCACCGATATCGAAGGCGTCGCTGGCGTCTTTCACGCCGAGCAGGTCCGGGCCGGCAATGGCGAATACGAGCGCGCCCGCGCCTGGATGACCGCCGAGGCCAACGCGGCCGTGCAAGGCGCCATCGCGGGCGGGGCCGAAGAGATCCTGGTCAACGACTCGCATGGCGGCTTTCGCAACCTGCTGCCCGACGGCCTGGACGAACGCGCGCGCCTGGTGCTGGGCAAGCCGCGCTACCTGGGCATGATGGGCGGGCTGGAAGAGGGCTGCGACGCCGTCTTCATGATCGGCTACCACTCGCGCTCGCAGGGCCGCGGCATCCTCGCCCACACCATCAACAGCTTCGCGTTCGCGCGCGTCGTCATCAACGGCATGGAACTTGGCGAAGCGGGCCTGTACGGCGCGCTGGCCGGCGAGCTGGGCGTGCCCGTCATCCTGGGCACCGGCGATGACGTGTTCATCGAGGAAACCCGCGACACCTTTCCCGGCGCCGAGTGGGTGCAGACCAAGGTCGCGCACGGCCAGGGCAGCGGCGTGACGCTGTCGCCCGCCGCGTCCCGCCGCGCGATTGCCGCGGCCGCCGAAGCCGCGGTGCGCAACTTCAAGCGCGGCGGCGACAAGAAAGCCGTTCCGTTCCGCATTCCCGCCCCTATAGAATGCCGGTTGCAGACGCAGAGCGCGGCGCTGGCCGACCTGTTCTGCATGTGGCCCACGCTGGAACGCGTGGACGGCGTCACCTTGCGGTTCACCACGGACAGCATGCAGTCCGCCGTCCGCACGTTGAACAGCCTGGCCGCCATGTCTTTCATGTTGCGCTAAGGATCCTTCCTCCCATGTCTAGCACCGACGCCCGTATTGCCCAACTGCGGCAGGCCATGAGCCGCCGCGGCCTGACCGCCTACATCGTTCCGTCCTCGGACCCGCACCTGTCCGAATACCTGCCGGCCCGCTGGCAGGGGCGGCGCTGGCTGTCGGGCTTCACGGGCTCGGTGGGCACGCTGGTGGTGACGGCCGACTTTGCCGGCCTGTGGGTGGACAGCCGCTATTGGGTGCAGGCCGAAGCGCAGCTCGCCGGCACGGGCGTGCAATTGATGAAGATCGCGCTGGCCACGACGCCGGGCCACGTGGACTGGCTGGCCGCCAACACGAAGGCGGGCGACGTCATCGGCGTAGATGGCCAGGTGCTGGGCCTGGGCGCTTTCCGCGCCTTGTCCGCCGCCGTGGCCGCGTCCGGCGCCGCGCTGGAGATCCGCGAGGACCTGCTGGACGAGGTCTGGCCGGATCGCGCGGGCCTGCCGCAAGCGGCCATCTACGAACACGTGGCCCCCGAGGCCTGCGTGACCCGCGCCGACAAGCTGGCCCAGGTGCGCGAGGCCATGCGCGCGCACGGCGCTGACGTGCATTTCATTTCCACGCTGGACGACATCGCGTGGCTGTTCAACCTGCGCGGCGCGGACGTGGACTACAACCCGGTCTTTGTCGCCCACGCACTGGTGGGCCTGGATCACGCGACCCTGTTCGTGGCGGACGGCAAGATCGACGACGCCCTGTGCGCCATCCTGGCCGCCGACGGCGTGCAAGTCGCGGACTACGCGCAGGCCGCGGACGCCCTGGCCTCGCTGGAGCTGGACCAGAAGCTGCTGATCGATCCGGCCCGCGTGACCTGCGGGGTGTTCCATGCCATGGATCCGGGCGTGCCGCGCGTGGAAGCCATCAATCCCTCCACCTTGCTGAAATCCAGGAAGACCGAGGCCGAACTCGCCAACGTGCGGCAGGCGATGGCGCAGGACGGCGCGGCGCTGTGCGAGTTCTTCGCCTGGTTCGAGGGCGCGCTGGGCAAGGAAACCATCACCGAACTGACCATCGACGAGAAAATCACGGCCGCGCGCGCCCGCCGGCCGGCCTACGTCTGCCCCAGCTTCGCCACCATCGCGGGCTTCAACGCCAACGGCGCCATGCCGCATTACCGCGCCACGCCGGAATCGCACGCCACCATCGAAGGCGATGGCCTGCTGCTCATCGATTCGGGCGGCCAGTACCTGGGCGGCACCACCGACATCACCCGCGTGGTGGCCGTCGGCACGCCCAGCCCGGACCAGAAGGTCGATTTCACGCTGGTGCTCAAGGGCATGATCGCGCTGTCGCGCGCGTCGTTCCCGCGCGGCACGCCGTCGCCGATGCTGGACGCCATCGCCCGCGCGCCCATCTGGGAGGGCGGCGCGGAGTACGGCCACGGCACCGGCCACGGCGTGGGCTATTTCCTGAATGTGCACGAAGGGCCGCAGGTCATTTCGTACCGCGCGATGCCGGGGCCGCACACGGCCATGGAGCCGGGCATGATCACCTCGAACGAGCCGGGCATCTACCGTCCGGGCCGTTGGGGCGTGCGCATCGAGAATCTCGTCGCCAACCGCAGCTGGCTGACCTCGGAGCTGGGTGAATTCCTCTGCTTCGAAACGCTGACGATGTGTCCGATCGACACGCGCTGCATCGAACCTTCGCTGATGCGCGAGGACGAGATCGACTGGCTGAACGACTATCACAAGACGGTGTTCGAGCGCCTGTCGCCGCTGGTCGAGGGCGAGGCGCTGGACTGGCTGACGCGGCGCTGCGCCGCGATCTGACGTCGCGCAAGGGGCCGCCGGAAGCGCCGGCCTCCCGATACGCCGGCCCAAAAAAGAAGGCCGCGGGGCATGGCGCCGCGGCCTTTTGCATGGCGGGGCGCGCGGCCCCGTTTACCGTGCCGCCGCGCCGTCGCGGCGGTGGAGCCAGCGTGCGGCCACCAGGCAGCCCAGCGCCAGCAGCGCGCCGTAGGCCAGCAGGGACAGGCCGGCCGCGGCGTGCGATTGGGCCGCCCAGGCGAGCTGGTTCCAGGTCATCGACATCAGCACGATCAGGCCCAGTCCGATGCCCAACGCCTGGGCGAACCAGAACGCAACACTGCCCAGCGCCACGGCGCGGCCGATGCCGGGGCGTTCCAGGGGACGCGGCAGCACCTTCAGGCAGACCAGCACGGTCAGCGCCAGCAGGACCACGGGCAGCACCCAGTAGCCCAGCGCGTACTGCGCCCAGCCTGCGTCCAGCGTCTGCATCTGCAGATAGCCGCCCAGGATGATCGACACGCTCGTCTGCCAGGCCAGGACGGTCAGGCCGCAAATCCAGGCAACGTCGCGCCGCTTCATGGCCGGGCTGCCGGGCGGTCCGGCGGGGGCGGCCGTCCAGGCCGCGATGCGCAGCGCCAGGCAGATCCCGATGATGTCCAGCAGGACGGTGACGACGCGGATCAGGAGATTCATCGCGATGAACCGTCCGGCGATGTCCAGCCCGAACCATGTCTCCAGCAGCGATCCGCTCTTGATCAGGGTTGCCAGCATCGCATTCTGCGCGATGGCCACGCCGCTCGTCAGGCACAGCGTGTATAGGGCCTGCAGGGCGAGAAACGTGCCGAGCAGCCTGCCCGGCTGGTCGACGGCGCTGGCATTGTGGCGCGCCAGCCACTGGCGCGTCGCGCCCCAGGCCGCCACGCCGACGATCAGCAGGGTGGACGCCACGTTGGCTAGCAGCGGGGCCAGCACCGGGGGCTGCGTGAAGCTTTCCCGGACCTGGTCCAGGTAGGGCGAAGGCCCCATCAGCGAATAGGCCTGCACGAGCGCGGTGTACGCCAGCCGCAGCAGCACGGCGGCGACGGCGATGCGCCAGGCGAGGGAAGGGGCAGGACGGGCGAGGTCGGTCATCGGCGCGGCGTATGAACAGGGGGCGCTGGCGAACGGCAGCGGCTGAAAACAGGGAGCGACCATAGCACGTCCGCGCCGACGCCGCGCCGCAGGGACGTGTCGTGTGCATTCAAATGTTACGCAACGGGCGCTAGGGGAAAACCCAAACAAGTCGTCTCGCCCGGCTATAATCCAAATTTCCCGCACGCGCCCGCTCGTCCCGGGCGCTCATTACGATGACCAAATACGTATTTGTCACCGGCGGTGTGGTGTCTTCCCTGGGCAAGGGCATCGCCGCCGCGTCGCTTGCCGCCATCCTTGAGTCGCGTGGTTTGCAGGTAACCATGCTGAAGCTCGACCCCTACATCAACGTCGATCCGGGCACGATGAGCCCGTTCCAGCATGGTGAAGTGTTCGTCACGGAAGACGGCGCCGAGACCGACCTGGACCTGGGCCACTACGAGCGCTTCATTTCCGCTCGCATGCACAAGGTGAACAACTTCACCACCGGCCAGATCTACGAATCCGTGCTGCGCAAGGAGCGCCGTGGCGACTACCTGGGCAAGACCGTCCAGGTGATTCCCCACATCACGAACGAAATCCAGGACTTCATCGCCCGTGGCGCCGAAGCCGGCTGGAATGGCAACACCGACGTTGCCATCGTCGAGATCGGCGGCACGGTGGGCGACATCGAGTCCCTGCCGTTCCTCGAAGCCGCTCGCCAGATGAGCCTGCGCATGGGCCGCAACAACGCGGCCTTCGTCCACCTGACGCTGGTGCCCTTCATCGCCTCCGCCGGCGAACTGAAGACCAAGCCCACGCAGCACTCGGTGCAGAAGCTGCGCGAGATCGGCATCTACCCGAACGCGCTGCTGTGCCGCGCCGACCGTCCCATTCCGGACGACGAGCGCGCCAAGATCTCGATGTTCTCCAACGTGCCCCTGGACGCGGTCATCTCCGTCTGGGACGCCGACTCCATCTACAAGATCCCCGCCATGCTGCACAAGCAGGGCGTGGACAACATCGTGTGCGAGGCCCTGGGCCTGACCCCGCCGCCGGCCGACCTGTCCATGTGGGACAACCTGGTCGAGGCGCTGGAACACCCCGAGCACCAGCTCACCATCGGCATGGTCGGCAAGTACGTCGACCTGACCGAGTCGTATAAGTCGCTGACCGAAGCGCTGGTCCACGCCGGCATCCACACGCGCTCGAAGATCAACATCGAGTACATCGACTCGGAAGACATCGAAACCCGCGGCACCGACCAGCTCAAGCACCTGGACGCCATCCTGGTTCCGGGCGGCTTCGGCAAGCGCGGCACCGAGGGCAAGATCGCCGCGATCCGCTACGCCCGTGAAAACGGCGTGCCCTACCTGGGCATCTGCCTGGGCATGCAGTTGGCCGTCATCGAGTTCGCGCGCCACGTCGCCGGCCTGGGCGGCGCCAACAGCACGGAATTCGATCCCTCCGCGCCGCATCCGGTCGTCGCCCTCATCACCGAGTGGATGGACCGCGAAGGCAAGGTCGAAAAGCGCGACACGACGTCCGACCTGGGCGGCACCATGCGCAAGGGCGCGCAGCGCGTGCCGATCAAGGCCGGCACCCGCGCGCAGGCCATCTACGGCGACGAGGTGAACGAGCGTCACCGTCACCGCTACGAGGTCAACAACGTCTACGTGCCGCGCCTCGAAGAAGCCGGCATGGTGATCAGCGCCCGCACCCCGACCGAGAACCTGCCGGAAATGATGGAATTGCCCAACCACCCGTGGTTCGTGGGCGTGCAGTTCCACCCGGAGTTCACGTCCACCCCGCGCGACGGCCATCCGCTGTTCTCCAGCTACATCCGCGCCGCCATCGAGCAGAAGGCTCGCCGCGGCCAGGAGGCCTGATGCGTGTCCGCGGCCTCGAGTTCCGTAAGCGGATCCTCGGGGCCGCGGGCCGATTTCCCAGCGCCGCCCTATACGGCGGCGCTTCTTTCGGATACAACCGATTAGCATCGGATATGCGTCGCCCGTGCGCCTTGCGCGACACTGGCGGCGGCGCCGTATCCGGCGCCAGACCGAAATCAACGCCACTGCTCTGAAGGAACCCCATGAGTGCCTATCTCATCGCCGACGTCAATGTGACCAAGCCCGCGCAGTACGAAGACTACAAGCGCCTGTCCACGCTCGCCATGCGCGCGTACGATGCCAAGGTCCTGGTGCGCGGCGGCGAGTCCAAGCACCTCGAGGGGCGTGAACCCGGCCGCACCGTCGTCATGGAATTTCCGTCCATGGCCGCGGCGCAGGCGTTCTACGACTCCTGGCAGTACCGCCGTGCCCGCAATGCCCGCGAAGGCGCGGCCGTCATGAATATGTTTATCGTTCAGGGAATGTAAAGTCATGAGTGCAATCGTCGACATCATCGGCCGCGAGATTCTGGATTCGCGCGGCAACCCCACCGTGGAATGCGATGTGCTGCTGGAATCCGGCGCCATGGGCCGCGCGGCCGTGCCGTCCGGCGCATCCACCGGCGCCCGCGAAGCCATCGAGCTGCGCGACGGCGACAAGGGCCGTTATCTGGGCAAGGGCGTGCTGCGCGCCGTTGAAAACCTGAATACGGAAATCTCCGAAGCCCTGATGGGCCTGGACGCCCAGGAACAGACGTTCGTCGATCGCACGCTGATCGAACTGGACGGCACCGAATCCAAGGAACGCCTGGGCGCCAACGCCATCCTGGCGGCCAGCATGGCCGTGGCCCGCGCCGCCGCCGACGAATCGGGCCTGTCCCTGTACCGCTATTTCGGCGGCAGCGGCCCCATGAGCATGCCCGTCCCGATGATGAACGTCATCAACGGCGGCGCGCACGCCAACAACACGCTCGACCTGCAGGAACTGATGATCCTGCCGGTGGGCGCGGGCAGCTTCCGCGAAGCCCTGCGCTGGGGCGCCGAAGTCTTCCACATGCTCAAGAAGCTGATTCACGGCCAGGGCATGTCCACCGCCGTGGGCGACGAGGGCGGTTTCGCGCCCAACGTGCCCAGCCACGAGGCCGCCATCCAGCTCATCCTGAAGGCCATCACCGAAGCCGGCTACGAGCCGGGCACGCAGATCGCCCTGGGCCTGGACTGCGCCAGCTCCGAGTTCTACCGCGATGGCAAGTACACGCTGGCCGGCGAAGGCGGCATCTCGCTGTCCTCGCAGGAATTCACCAACCTGCTGGCCACGTGGTGCGACAAGTACCCCATCATTTCCATCGAAGACGGCATGGCCGAAAACGACTGGGAAGGCTGGAAGCTGCTGACCGACCAGCTCGGCAAGAAGGTGCAACTGGTGGGCGACGACCTGTTCGTCACCAACACCAAGATCCTGCGTGAAGGCATCCAGAAGGGCGTCGCCAACTCGATCCTCATCAAGATCAACCAGATCGGCACCCTGACGGAAACCTTCGCCGCCATCGAAATGGCCAAGCGCGCCGGCTACACCGCCGTCGTGTCGCACCGTTCGGGCGAAACCGAAGACTCCACCATCGCCGACATCGCCGTGGCGACCAACGCCATGCAGATCAAGACCGGCTCGCTGTCGCGCTCGGATCGCATGGCCAAGTACAACCAGCTCCTGCGCATCGAAGAGGAACTGGCTGAAGTCGCGTCGTATCCTGGCCTGGAAGCCTTCTACAACCTGCGTTGATAAGAAGCGCGGCCCCGGCACCCAGCCCGGGCCGCATCCACGCCACGACTGCTGAGGTTCCCGCGTATGCGCCTGCTGTTCCTGGTGCTGTTCGTGCTGCTAGGCCTGATCCAATACCCGCTGTGGCTGGGTAAGGGCGGGTGGTTCAAGGTCTGGGATCTGCAACGCCAGGTGGCCGAGCAGCGCGAGACCAATGAAGGCCTGCGCGCGCGCAACGCCGCGCTTGAAGCCGAAGTGCGGGATCTGGAAGGCGGTTCCGGCGCCATCGAGGAGCGGGCGCGCGGGGAACTGGGCATGATGCGCGAAGGGGAAGTGTTCGTGCACATCCTTCCGCAAAATACCCAGCCGCCTGCCGGTGCCTCGCTGTCCGCCGAGACCGCGCCCAAGCCCGCGGCGTCTGCCGCGCCGGCACGCGCCACCGCACCGGCCGCCCGGCCTGCGTCGGCTGCGCCTGCCCGCCCCGCCGCCAACGGCGCCACGACTTCCAACACCGCCGCCCGCCACTGAGGCCGGGCGCGCATTTCCCTGACGCCGCCGACGCTGGGCATCGACCCCAGCCGCGGCCGGCGCTTGCCCCCGGCCCGACAACCTGCGGATCGTCCGCCTGGCCCGGCCGCGGCGCCGCGACGATTCATTCCGGATCGCACTGTTTGCGTCGGCACGCCCCATAGACCACCCCTGGCGGATGCGGCCTCCTGCGGGCCCAGTCCACGGGATGCGAGTGCATTTCCTGCTCCAGCTCGACCACGATGGGCAACAGGCCCTTGGTCTGCGCGTGGCCGGCGTAGCTGTCGTCCTGCCGACCCAGCAAGGCCAGCAGTGCCCGCAGCGCGGGCAGCAATGGCTTGTGCAGGTAGGTCAGGCGCAGTTTCAGGGTGTTGGCGCGGAAGATATCCTGCCCGCCTGCGCGGGGCGGGCGGCGCGCGTGCTGCAGGTCCTGGTAGTCGTTGTCGATGGCCGGCAGGCCGGGCGCCGCGGGCACCTTCAAGCCGGGCCGTCCGTGCTCGCGGAACGCGCGCTCGTCGGGCTGCAGCACTTCAATACGCCAGGGGTCCGACCCGGTCTGCGCCTGCAGTTCGGCCATCGCGTCGTCCAGCCGGCGCGTTGCGCCCGCCTGCCCGTCGGCGTCCGCATGCAGCGGCAGGAGCGCCAGAAGAAACGCCGACCGCATCCGGGCCGGGTCGGCATGACCGGTGGCGCCGGCGCGCGCCGCCTCCGTCAGCGCCAGAAGCGCCATCTGGCGCGCGGCGTGCCAGCGGGCGGCCTCGACCGCCAGCAGGCCCAGCAGCAGCACGATGGCGCCCGCCACGGCGAATTCGATGGCGGCGGCGCCACGGTGCCGGCTGGCGGGGCGAAGGCGGGGAGCAAAAACAAAGGCGGTCATGGCTGCGCAGTGTGGCGCGCCCATGACCGCCTGTCGATGAGGACAAACCGGCGTGACGAAAACGGCCCGGCGGACTTGCCGCCAGGCGGATCAGTGCACCGTGGGGGGCTGCTCTCCGGCAGCCGGCTGGTTGGCGGAGAACAGCGCCGCGCAGTCCACGGCATCGAACTCGTAGGGCTTGCCGCAGAAATCGCAGGCCACGTCGACCTGCCCGCGCTCGGCCAGGATGCTGTTGACCTCTTCCTGGCCCAGCGAGCGCAGCATGTTGGCCACGCGTTCGCGGGTGCAGGGGCAGTGCCAGCTCACCGGCTGCGGTTCGAAGGCGATGAGCGTCTCTTCCCAGAACAGGCGGTGAATCAGCGTGTCGATGTCGGCTTCCAGCATCTCGTCGCGCTTGAGGGTGCCAGCCAGGGCGCCGATGCGCTCCCAGGTCTCGGTGGCGGCCTGTTCGCTCAGCACCTGCGCGTCGGCGCCGCCATGGTGCGGCAGCCGCTGCAGCAGCATGCCCACGGCGTGGTCGGCGTCGGCGTACAGCCACAGGCGGGTATCGAGCTGCTCGGAGGCCTTCATGTAGTGCTGCAAGGCTTCGGCTACGGTTTCGCCCTCGAGGGGCACGATGCCCTGGTAGGCCTGCTGGCCCGGCAGCTTGCGCTGCGGGTCCAGCACGACGATGAACCGCCCGTTGCCGCCGGGGTTGAGCAGGCTTTGCATGTTGCCGTCGGTGGGCACGTCATGGCCTTCACGCATCTTGACGGTGGCACGCAGGCTGAGGTCGGAGCGGCATTCCACCACCAGCAGGGCGATGGGGCCGTCGCCCTGGATCTGGAGCACCAGCGAGCCGTCGAACTTGATGTTGGCGGCGAGCAGCGTGGAAGCGGCCACCAGTTCTCCCAGGAGATGGGTGATGGCTGGCGGATAGTCGTGGTTGGCCTGGACGGCCTTCCAGGTGGCAGACATGCGAACCGCTTGCACGCGGACGCTGCGGTCTTCGGTGAGGTATTTTTTGAGCTGATCGGTCATAAAGGAATGTTAGCCGATCGGAGGAGGGTATTCCCCCTGCTGGCAGCAGGGGTTGGGGCATCCGCCGGGGCGGATCAGGCCAGCCGCTTCAGGGCCGTCTTGTACTGTTGGCCGCGCGCCACGTAGTGGGCGGTGTTCTTGTGCAGATTGGCGATTTCTTCTTCCGAGAGCTCCCGCACGATCTTGCCGATGCCGATCACCAGGGAGTTGTCCGGAATGACGCGGTCTTCGGGAATGATGGCGCCGGCGCCGATCAGGCAGTTGCGGCCGATCACCGCATTGTTCAGGACGATGGCCTGCATGCCGACCAGGGCGCCCTCATGGATGGTGCAGCCGTGCAGCATGGCCTGGTGCCCGACCGTGACGTTCGGTCCGATGGTCATCGGACAGCCGGCATCGACGTGCAGGACGCTGGATTCCTGGATGTTGGTGCCCTGGCGGATCACGATGGCATCGTTATCGGCCCGGATCGACACCTGCGACCAGATGCTGACCCCGGCTTCCAACGTCACGTTGCCGATGATGTCGGCGCTGTCGGCCACGTAGGCCTGCGGGTCGATGCGCGGGATGAGGTCGTTGAGTTGGTAGATGGCCATGCCTAGGTCTCCGTTTGCCGCGCCGGGGCGGCAACGGGCGCTCCAACGTCTGTCGTGGGCGCAACTGCCTGCGCGCGTTCTTCCTCGCGCTGGCGCAGGATGCGCCGCTGGATCTTGCCCGTGGTGGTCATGGGCAATTCGTCCACGTATTCGATTTCCTTGGGGTACTCGTAGGGCGCCAGGCGCTCGCGCACGTGTTCCTGCAGGTTCTCGGTGATTTCAGCGCGGTCGCGCTGCGCGAATTCCGGGGTCAGTACGACGTACGCCTTGACCAGCGCCCCGCGCTCGGCGTCCGGCTTGGGCACCACCGCCGCATTGGCGACGGCCGGGTGTCCGACCAGGCAGCTTTCGATTTCGCCCGGGCCGATCCGGTAGCCGGCGGACTTGAACACGTCGTCGGCCCGGCCGGCGTACCAGAGGTAGCCGTCCTCGTCGACCGTGGCGAGGTCGCCCGTCAGGCACCAGTCGCCCTTGAACTTGGCCTGCGTGGCGGGCTCGTTGCGCCAGTAGCCCAGGAACATCACCGGGTCGGGAAAGCCGTGGATGTCGAGGCGGTTGACGGCGATCTCGCCCGTCCCGCCGGCGGCGACGGGGACGCCTTCGTCGTCCAGCACGGCCACGTTGTGGCCCGGATACGGCCGGCCCATGGAGCCGGGCTTGGCGGGCCAGCGCTTGTTGCTGTTGCCCACCACGTAGTTCATTTCGGTCTGGCCGAACATCTCGTTGGGCGTCACGCCCAGCGCGCTCCTGCACCAGTCGAACACCGTTTCGCCCACGCTTTCGCCGGCGCTCATGATGGCGCGCAGGGCAAGCTGGTAGCGTTGGCGGGGTTCGGGCACCGCCTTCATCATCATCTTGAGGGCGGTGGGGAACAGGAACGTGTTCGTGACCTGGTAGCGCTCCAGCAGCTCGAAGGCGCGCTCGACCGAGAAGCGGCCGCGCGTGCCCACGATGGGGTGGCCGAAGTACAGCGTGGGCAGCAGCGCGTCCATCATGCCGCCCGTCCAGGCCCAGTCGGCGGGCGACCAGAACACGTCGGCGGGCTTGGGGAACCAGTCCTGCGAGGCGACGAAGCCCGGCAGGTTGCCAATCAGCGCGCTGTGGGGAAGCAGCGCGCCCTTGGGGGCGCCCGTGGTGCCGGAGGTATAGAGCAGGATGGCCGGGTCCGACGCGCGGGTAAGCACGGCCTTGAATTCGTTGGGTTGCCGGGCAAGCAGGCTGCGCCAGGGCAGGACGCGCTCGTCGGCAAAGCCGATGCCGATGACCTGCTGCAGCGCCGGGCAGTTGTCGCTGACCGACAGCAGGTTGGCGCTGGAAGCATGATCGACGATGGCGACGCGGGCTTCGGCGTCGCAGAGGCGGCTTTGCAGCGCCTCGGGTCCGAACAGCGCCGACAGGGGCAACACCACGGCGCCGACGCTATAGATGGCCATGTGGGCGACCACCGTCTCAGGGCGTTGTCCCAATACCACACCGACCCGGTCGCCCCGGCCCACGCCCATTTTCACCAGGCCGTTGGCCAGTTGATTGGCGGCTTCCGCCAGGCGGGCGAAGGTCCAGACCTCGCGGTTGCCGGATTCATCTTCGTAGTAGATGGCAATGCGCCGCGCATCCGGACTACTGGATGCCCAGCGGTGGCAGCACGCTTCCGCGATGTTGAACTGGGTGGGCACCAGCCAGCGGAATGTTTGGTAGAGCGCCTGATATTGGTCGTTCATGGCCCTATGTTGTGAGCATGTTGCAGCGTGAACGGGCCATGACGCCCGTTACCCAGTTGCAAGCATGACCTAGAGGGGCGTGAACTGCAATATACCCGTTGCGTAACGGGGACGCATACGGGTTATCACGGGTATTTGCCCTGGCGGCGCAGCGCCGAGGGCAGGGCGGGCAGCGTCAGGGAGCGCGGGGGGCGGTTGGCCGGATCGCGCTGGCGTTCCGCCTGCATCACCGCCCAGTCCAGGAGCTGGAGCTGGCCGTCGTGGGTTTCCGCCAGGGCCGACAGGCTTTCCACCCAGTCGCCGTCGTTGCAGTACAGGATGCCGCCCACGTCGCGCAGTTCGGCCTTGTGGATGTGGCCGCAGACCACGCCGTCCAGACCGCGCCGGCGGGCCTCGCCCGCCAGGGCTTCCTCGAAGTCGGTGATGAAAGACACCGCGTTCTTGACCTTGTGCTTCAGGTACTGGGAAAGCGACCAGTAATGCAGGCCCAGCCGGTGGCGCAGCCGGTTGAAATGGTGGTTGATCCACAGCGCAAGCTGATAGAGCCCGTCGCCCAGGTGCGCCAGCCAGCGGCTGTGCTGGATGACGCCATCGAACTGGTCGCCGTGCAGCACCAAAAGGCGCAGGCCCTTGGCCGTGACGTGCACGTCCTCGTCCAGGACCTCGATGTCGCCAAAGGCAAAGCCCGCGAATTCCCGGGCAAACTCGTCGTGGTTGCCGGGGATGAACACCACGCGCGTGCCGTTGCGCGCCTTGCGCAGGATGCGCTGCACCACGTCGTTGTGTGCCCGGGGCCAGTGCCAGTGCTTGCGTAATTGCCAGCCGTCGACGATGTCGCCGACCAGGTAGAGGGTGTCCGAATCGTTGTGATCCAGGAAATCGAGCAGGAATTCCGCCTTGCACCCGGCAGTGCCCAGGTGAATATCGGAAATCCAGAGGGCGCGCCAGTGCGTGGGTTGGATGTCGTTCACGGTCGCGTCCCTGTGGGCTGTGGTCATGCTTGGGAATGAGACCATCGCGCGATGACGCGCGCGTGACGAATCCGTGACGTAGTTGTGACGGCCGGGCGGCGGCGCCCGCGCGCCGCCCGGCCGGCCGGATCAGGACTGTCCGGGGGCTTTTTTGCCCTTGATCCGTTTCCATACGGCGCCGCCCAGGACGGCCGCCGCCAGGATGCCGGCCTTGGCGAACTTGGCCAGGAAAGCGGCGATCACCGCGAACAACCCCAGCTTCTTGGCCGCCACGCCCGCCACCAGGGCTGCCAGCCCGTACTCGGCCACCTTGTCGCTGGAGGCGTCAAAGTCTGCGTAGCGCTTGCCTTCGACGTATTTCAGGTTGTCCAGCAGCGCGAGCACGGCGGCTTTGTCCGTGGGCACGTTGCCCTTTTCGGTGATGAGGTCCAGCGTGATGTAGCCGTCCCGCCCCAGGGCGTAGGTGTTGTAGTTGACCGTGGCGTCGTCTTGCGCCCCGGCGTCCTTGTGCTTGGCGGCCACCGACCAGACGAGGCGCTGCGTGGCGCTGTCGTACTTGGGCGCTTCCACCCAGCCGTCCACCGTCAACTCCGGGAATCCGCGCTTCCTGCGTTCCTCGTTGGACGCTTCCGTGCCTTCACGCAGGCTGTCCAGCAACTCGCCGACGTTCCAGTTCCGGGCGTCGTCGTCCTTGATGTAGCCGGCCTTGTCGAAATTGACGGTGACCACCCAGTCCTCGTCATCGCTTTTGGGCATCACCACGCCCAGCAGCGACGGGTCCTTGCCGTTGCCATAGGCCTGCATCAGCCGTTCGGCCTGCGTGCGCGGCACGAAGAACATGCTTTGCGGCAGTTTCAGGGTTGCCTGGTCGCCAAGGGTGACATCAGTGGGGCCTTGCAGCGCCGCGGCAAAAGCGGCTTTGGTCGCCAGTTCGATTTCTTGCTGGGCCGATGCGTTCTGGGCGGACGCGCCGGCAGGCAGGAGCAACAGCGCACTGGCGAAGGCCAGCGACAGGCGGGTAATGAGTGCGCGCATGGGGAGAGTGAAGCCGTCAGTTAAATGGGGCCTCATTGTCTTGGCGGTCGCCTGTCATCTTTCTGAACACTCACCCAACGTCACAAGCGCCGCGCGGGCGTGAAACGGGATGTGTCCGGAAGGGCGGCGCCCGGGCGCGGTAATGCCTTCAGCGGGCCTTTTTGCCCTTTGCCTGCGGCGCGTTGCGCAGCCGCGTCCCGAGGATCCGGTCGTGCAGGAACTGCCCGTCGGGATCGAGCCAGGACCAGATGAAAATCGTGAAGGGCGCCGCGACGATGAACATGTCCACCGAGGGCCAACCCGTGGCGGCGGCGGCCGCCCAGACCACGGCCGCGCCCGCCAGCACCAGCGGCCACGCGAGAAGGTAGCGCAGGACCAGCAAGCCGGTGGACGGGGTGTTGCCATGGCGGTCCACCAGCCGGATGTTCCATGTCTTCATGGGCAGCGTCTGGCCGCGGCGACGCCAGCACAGGACGAAATAGGCGCCGATCGCCACGAACAGCCAGGCCTGCCTGGCCGCCCGCAGCTCCAGGGCATTCCTGCTCTGGGTCAGCGTATCCATCAGGTAGCCCGCCAGGAACACCACGCCAAACAGCAACACGGCTTCGTACATCATGCAGGCGAATCGGCGCAGCCGATTGGGGGTCTGGTCGAGGGGGGCGTCGGTCATGGACCGGTATTATCCATAAATCGGCGAGGGACGAAAAAAAACCCGCCGGTAAGGGCGGGTCTATAAAAGGGGCTATGCAGCCCCCAAGGGGAAAATCTTTAGGCCCGAGGGCCTGGGCCATGATCAGGCAGCGGAATGCGCGTTCTTGGCGCTCGTCTTGCCAGCCAGGGCCTTGATGCCGAGGGCCAGCTTGCGCAGGCCTGCAGCCAACGCCCGCATCGGGTGCGGACGGAATTGTTCTTCAATAGCCTGGAGCATCAGTTGACGCTCGAGTTCGTCGGTCAGGCGGATGGTGTTGTTCGCGTTGATCACAATAGCCTCCACGGGCTTGCACAGTTGTTTGCTACTAGGGATAACCCGAATTATAGGGGTTTACCCTGAAACTATGCAAGTGGTGGGTGCACGCTGGTGCAACTTGGCAACACCTTGGTGCTGATGATGCCCCAAAACCGCGCGGCCGGGGACCATGAGCAAAGATAGGGGCGTCATGTTGCGGCGCTTTTACAACGCGCCGCCCCTACGTTCGAGGAACGCGGTTGCTGCCCCGGGGGCGACGGTCAGGCGTCGCGGTAGCCCGCGGCCACCAGTTCGAAGCCGAACAGGCGGCAGTCAAGCGCGCCGTTGTGCAGCGGGATGCGGCGTTTGGGCTTCAGGCGCATCTGGTTGGGTAGCGTCAGGTCGCTGGTGATGACGTGCAGCTCCCATCCCGCGAAATTGTGCTTCAGGCACGTGGCCCATTCGCGCCACAGGTCGGGGTCCTGTTCGGCGCCCATGCGTTCGCCGTAGGGCGGATTGGTGACGATCCAGCCGTGGTCGGCGGGCGCCGTCACATGGCGGGCGTCGCCGACTTCGAACCGGATGGAATCGGCGGTCAGCCAGGCGCGTTCGGCGTTGTTGCGGGCGTACTCGATGGCCTGCGGATTCAGGTCGTAGCCGACCAGCGGGGCTTCGAGTTGCGGCAGGATGCGGGCGCGGGCGTCTTCCTTCAGGTCGCGCCAGCGATAGGCGTCGTGATCGCGCAGGCGCTCGAAACCGAACGGACGGGAAATGCCGGGCGGCACGCCCAGGGCGATCCAGGCCCCTTCGATCAGGATGGTGCCGGAGCCGCAGAAGGGGTCCAGCAGCGGCGCGGCGGGGTCCCACCCGGCCAGCGCCAGCATGCCGGCCGCCAGGTTTTCACGCAGCGGCGCCTCGCCCTTGTCCAGCCGCCACCCGCGTTTGAAGAGGGACTCGCCCGAGGTGTCCAGGTACAGCGTGGCGGTATGGCCCGTCAGGAAAAGGTGCACGCGGGCGTCCGGGCGCACCGTGTCGATGCTGGGACGTTCGCCTTCGAGTTCGCGCAGCCGGTCGCAGATGCCGTCCTTGGCGCGCAGGTTGCAGTACTGCAGGCTTTGCACCGGGCTCTTGATGGCCGAGGTGTCCACGCGCAACGTCTGTTCGGCGCCGAACCAGCGTTCCCAGGGGGTGTCGCGCGCCAGGTCCAGGATGTCGTCTTCGTGCGAGATCTCGGCGTGCGCCACCTGCACCAGGATGCGCGTGGCCAGGCGCGAATACAGATTGGCGCGCTGGATGCCGGACCAGTCGGACGTGAACGAGCAGCCCGCCCGGCCCGCCTTGGCATCTTCGTAACCGAGCGCCTGCATTTCGGCGGTCAGCGCCTCTTCCAGGCCCTGCGGGCAGGGAGCGAAGACCGTGAAGATCTCGGCTTGGCGCGGCTCGCGGGGGCGGCGGGTGCGGGTTTCGATGCGTGGCGCGGCGCGCTCGCGGAAGGTGTCGGCATCCTCGGAGTAGGCGGGCTCGCGCGAGGCGTCGGCATCCCCGGCAAAGGCCGGTTCGTCCGCGTAGTCCGGCTCCGGCGCGAACTCCGGCGCGGGGCCGTCGTCCTCGAAGGGATCGTAGAAGCGGCCGGCCGGCGTGGCCGGGGCGATGTATTGGTCGTCGCGCAGGCGCGGGGCGCGCTGCGGGGGGCGCCCCGAGCGCGAGCCGGGCGCTGCGTCGCGCGCCGAGTCCCCGCGGCCCGCGTCGGACGCGCCGCGGCGGGGTGCGGGACGATCCGCCGGGGCGCGTTCGCCCTGTCCGCGCGCGTACTGCCCACGTTCGCCTTGGCTGCGTTCGGAGCGACTGCGTTCGGGCTGGCCGGCGCGGCCTGCCGGACCGCGTGCGCTGTCGCCGCGGCCGCCGGCCGGGGATTTGCGCGCGCCGCGGGCTTCTTCTTCCTGGCGCCGCTGGTAGCCGACGGGGTCTTTCTGGCGTTCGATGTTTTCGCGGCTGCGCTCGATCTGCGCAACCAGGCGCGCGCGCGCGCCGGTGCGGGTGCGCTTGGCCGTGCCTTCGGCGTGGGCGTCGCGGGCCGTTTTCTTGATCGTCAGCGTCTTGCGCGGGCGGTCCTGTTCATCAGAGGACATACGAATCCTGGCGAATGTGCAAAGGTAGGGGTATCAGAAGGGTTTGACGACGACCAGCGCCACCACCACCAAGAGCAGCAAGACGGGAACTTCGTTGAACCAGCGATAAAACGTGTGCGAACGGGTGTTCTTGCCCTGTTCGAATTTGCGTAGCATGAGGCCACAGGCGTGATGGTAGCCGATGACGAGCAGCACGAAAAAGAGTTTGGCGTGCATCCAGCCGTTGCCGGGGCCCACGCCGATGCGGTAGCCCAGGTACAGCCACATCCCGAAGATGATGGCCACGACGGCCAGGATGGTGGTGAAACGATACAGGCGGCGCGCCATGCCGAGCAGCGTCGCCTGGACGGCCTGGTCCGACTGCTGCGCCAGGTTCACGAAGATGCGCGGCAGGTAGAACAGGCCGGCAAACCAGGAAGCGATGAAGACGATGTGAAAAGTCTTGACCCAGAGCATGGCCATGGCGCGATCCGATCGAGGAAAGCCGCATTGTAAGCCTCCAGGGGCGTGCGCCAGCCAGTGCCCCCGATGTTTGACGCCCGAGGGAGACGGGCGTCAGCCTGGGCGGATGTGCCAAGGGTGTCAGACACCCCTCAGATCACATACAGATCCACATATTCGTGGACCGGCATCGCCTCCAGCGTCTGCTGGTCCAGCGAGGCGGCGAGGATGCGCTGCTGCTGGCGCGCCGGGAACACGCGGGCCAGGTTGGTGCGGAACTTGGCTTCCAGCAGCGGTATGCCCTCGGGGCGGCGGCGCTTGTGGCCGATGGGGTACTCGCAGACGATTTCGTCCAGCGCGGTGCCGTCCTTGAATTGCACGGTGAGCGCATTGGCGATCGAGCGCTTGGCCGGGTTGTGATAGTCGCTGGTGTAGGCCGGGTCCTCGACGCAGACGATCCTGTCGCGCAGCGCATCGATGCGCGGATCCTGCGCGACGTCGTCTTCGTAGTCGGCGGCGGTCAGGCGGCCGAACAGCACGGGCACGGCCACCATGTACTGGATGCAGTGGTCGCGGTCGGCGGGATTGTCCAGCGGACCCTTCTTGTCGATGATGCGGATGCAGGCTTCGTGCGTGCGGATGCGGATCTGCGCGATGTCGTCCGCGGTCTTGCCCAGCGATTTGAGCCGGTCGTGGATCTGCATGGCGCATTCCACCGCGGTCTGCGCGTGGAACTCGGCGGGGAACGAGATCTTGAACAGCACGTTCTCCATCACGTAGCTGCCGTAGGGGCGCTGGAACTTGAATGGTTGGCCCTTGAAGAGCACGTCGTAAAAGCCCCAGGTCTTGGCGGTCAGCACGGAGGGGTAGCCCATTTCGCCGGTCCGCGCGATGAGCGCGAGCCGCACCGCGCGGCTGGTCGCATCGCCGGCCGCCCAGCTCTTGCGGCTGCCGGTATTGGGCGCGTGGCGGTAGGTGCGCAGGCTCTGGCCGTCGACCCAGGCCAGCGACACTGCGTTGATCACTTCGTCGCGGGTCAGGCCCAGCATCTGCGCGACGACGGCCGTGGAGGCCACTTTGACCAGCACCACGTGGTCCAGGCCGACCTTGTTGAAGGAATTTTCCAGCGCGATGCAGCCCTGGATCTCGTGCGCCTTGATCATGCCGGTCAGCACGTCGCGCATGGACAGCGGCGGTTTGCCTGAAGCGACCGCCGTGCGCGACAGCCAGTCGGCCGTGGCCAGGATGCCGCCCAGGTTGTCGGACGGGTGGCCCCATTCGGCCGCCAGCCAGGTGTCGTTGAAATCCAGCCAGCGGATCATCGCGCCGATGTTGAACGCGGCCTGGACCGGATCGAGCTGGAACTGCGTGCCGGGCACCTTGGCGCCATGGGGCACCACGGTGCCCGGCACGACCGGGCCCAGCAGCTTGCGGCACGCCGGATATTCCAGCGCCTCCAGGCCGCAGCCCAGCGTGTCGATCAGGCAGTTGCGCGCGGTTTCGTACGCCAGCTCGCTGCGGATTTCGTAGTTGAGAACGTAGTCCGCGATGTCGGCCAGGACCTGGTCGGGATCGGGACGTACGTTGGAGATCGGGGCAGACATCGCGGTACCTCTTTCGGAAAGTGGATACAGGTGGCCATGACGCGCCCTCGATCCCGTCTTACTTGCGCTTGTCGATGGGCACGAACTTCTGGTCTTCCGGGCCCACGTAGTTGGCGGTGGGGCGGATGATCTTGTTGTCGATGCGCTGTTCGATGATGTGGGCCGACCAGCCCGCGGTGCGCGCGATGACGAACAGCGGGGTGAACATGGCGGTGGGCACGCCCATCATGTGATAGCTCACGGCCGAGAACCAGTCGAGGTTGGGGAACATCTTCTTGACGTCCCACATGACGGTTTCCAGGCGTTCGGCGATGTCGAACATCTTGGTCGTGCCGGCCTTCTTGGACAGCTTCTTGGCGACTTCCTTGATGACCTTGTTGCGCGGATCGGAGACCGTGTAGACCGGATGGCCGAAGCCGATGATGACTTCCTTGGCTTCGACGCGGCGGCGGATGTCGGCCTCGGCTTCTTCGGGCGTCTCGTAGCGCTTCTGGACCTCGAAGGCCACTTCGTTGGCGCCGCCGTGCTTGGGGCCGCGCAGGGCGCCGATGGCGCCGGAGATGGCCGAGAACATGTCCGACCCGGTGCCGGCGATGACGCGGGCCGTGAACGTGGACGCGTTGAATTCGTGCTCGGCGTACAGGTTCAGGGAGATGTGCATCGCCTTGACCCATTCGTCGCTGGGCTTTTCGCCGTGCAGCAGGTGCAGGAAATGGCCGCCGATGCTGTCGTCGTCGGTCTGCACGTCGATGGTGCGGCCGTTGTGGCTGTAGTGGTACCAGTAGAGCAGGGCCGAACCCAGGTTGGCCATCAGGCGGTCGGCGATGTCGCGCGCGCCCGGGGTGTTGTGGTCGTCCTTTTCGGGCAGCACGCAGCCCAGCACCGACACGGCCGTGCGCATCACGTCCATCGGGTGGCTGGCGGCGGGCAGGGCTTCCAGGGCGATCTGAAGCTGCGTGGGCAGGCCGCGCAGGCTGCGCAGCTTTTCCTTGTAGGCCTTCAGTTCGGCCTTGTTGGGCAGCTTGCCATGGACCAGCAAGTGGGCGATTTCCTCGAACTCGCTGGTGTGCGCGATGTCCAGGATGTCATAGCCGCGGTAGTGCAGGTCGTTGCCGCTGCGGCCGACGGTGCACAGTGCGGTGTTGCCCGCGACCACGCCGGACAGCGCAACCGACTTCTTGGGCTTGAAACCGGCTTTTTCTTCCGGCTTGGCGTCCGACTTGGCTTCTTGCTTCTTGGGAGCCGTGCTCATGTCTCTACTCCTTTCCTTACGCGATGGACGATGCAATGGGTGGCGGGCCACACCGCGGGTCTGCCGCGGCGTGGCCTGGTCGTTGCGGGATTACGCTTTGCCCTTCTGGAAGAGCGCATCCAGTCTGGATTCGAATTCGTGGTAGCCGATGCGGTCGTAGAGCTCTTCGCGCGTCTGCATCAGGTCGACCACGTTCTTCTGGTGGCCATCGCGGCGGATGGCGGTGTAGACGGCCTCGGCGGCCTTGTTCATGGCGCGGAAGGCGGACAGCGGGTAGAGCACCATGCCCACGCCCACGCTCTTGAGTTCTTCGACCGAGAAGAGCGGGGTCTTGCCGAATTCGGTGATGTTGGCCAGCACTGGCACCTTGACTGCCTTGACGAAGCGGTCGTACGTGGGCAGGTCGTAGGCGGCTTCGGCGAAGATCGCGTCGGCGCCCGCTTCCACGCAGGCCAGCGCGCGCTCGATGGCGGCGTCCACGCCGTGCGAGGCGATCGCGTCGGTGCGGGCGATGAGATAAAAGTCGCTGTCGGTGCGCGCGTCGGCGGCGGCCTTCACGCGGTCGGCCATTTCCTCGGTGGTGACGATTTCCTTGCCCGGACGGTGGCCGCAGCGCTTGGCGCCGACCTGGTCCTCGATGTGGCAGGCGGCGGCGCCGAACTTGATCAGGCTCTTGACGGTGCGGGCAATGTTGAATGCCGACGGCCCGAAGCCGGTGTCGATGTCCACCAGCAGCGGCACGTCGCACACGTCGGTGATGCGGCGCACGTCGGTCAGGACGTCGTCCATGGTGTTGATGCCCAGGTCCGGCAGACCCAGCGAGCCGGCGGCGACGCCGCCGCCGGACAGGTAGATGGCGCGGTAGCCGGCGCGCTTGGCCAGCAGGGCGTGGTTCGCGTTGATGGCGCCGATGATCTGCAGGGGATGCTCTTCGGCGAGCGCGCGGCGAAAGAGGGCGCCGGGCGATTCGGGTCTGGACATGGTTGTCTCCTGTTCTTGGTCGCCCACGACCTTAGCGTGGGTCCGAAAAATAAATCTGTCCCCTGCACGACAATCGGTTGTGGCTGGGCAATGAGACAGGTGTATTTGCCGGTACTGCCGAGGGGGCGGGACCGCGTATTCCGGTCCCGCTTAAGGAATGGGCCCGCATGAACGGGCCCAAACCTTTACTGCGCGCTGCTTACTTCAGCAGGTCCTTGACGCCGTCGCGCTCTTCGAGGAGCTCTTTCAGCGTGAAGTCCAGGCGCTCACGCGAGAAGGCGTCGATTTCCAGGCCTTCGACGCGCTTGTACTCGCCGTTTTCGGTGATGACCGGCACGCCGTAGATGATGCCTTCGGGGATGCCGTAGGAGCCGTCCGACGGGATGCCCATCGTGACCCACTTGCCGTTGCTGCCCAGGACCCAGTCACGGACGTGGTCGATGGCGGCGTTGGCGGCCGAAGCGGCCGAGGACAGGCCACGGGCTTCGATGATGGCGGCGCCGCGCTTGCCCACGGTGGGGATGAACGTGTCGCGGTTCCAGGCGTCGTCGTTGATCAGCTTGGCGAGCGATTCGCCGCCGACCGTGGCGAAGCGGTAGTCGGGGTACATGGTGGGCGAGTGGTTGCCCCACACGACCAGCTTTTCGATGTCGGCGACGGCCTTGCCAGACTTGGCGGCCAGTTGCGACAGGGCGCGGTTGTGGTCCAGGCGCAGCATGGCGGTGAAGTTCTTGGCCGGCAGGTCCGGCGCCGACTTCATGGCGATGTAGGCGTTGGTGTTGGCGGGGTTGCCGACGACCAGGACCTTGACGTTGCGGCTGGCGACGTCGTTCAGGGCCTTGCCCTGGGCCGTGAAGATCTGGGCGTTGACCGACAGCAGGTCCTTGCGTTCCATGCCCGGGCCGCGGGGGCGGGCGCCAACCAGCAGGGCCACGTCGGCGTCTTTGAACGCGGTGCGCGGGTCGCTGTGCGCGGTGACTTCCTGCAGCAGCGGGAAGGCGCAGTCATCCAGTTCCATGATGACGCCCTTCAGGGCCTTTTGCGCTTTCTCGTCGGGGATTTCCAGCAGTTGCAGGATGACGGGTTGATCTTTACCCAGCATTTCGCCCGAGGCGATGCGGAATAGCAGTGCGTAACCGATTTGGCCGGCGGCGCCGGTGACGGCGACACGCAAGGCAGGCTTGGACATGAACGTTCTCCGTAATGGTTTGGCGAGAATGGATCTCACCAATCAGTGTAATCGTTGGGCGCGGGAATCAGCGCGTGCACGGCCGCTCTGCGCGGGGCGCGGGCAGCTTTGAATCCTAGATCGGATTTACGTGTGCGTCAATTGCTCTTCTATCTTATATAAGACATAAGACGTTGGACAGCTCGCCTCCCGATATGCCACAATAGAGCGTTTGTTCGAATGCGCCGCGGCCCCGCTCGGCCGTGCGTCTGGGCCAGTCTGCAAGACCGGCGGCAGCAGCGCATTGCGGATGGGTTTGCATCCTTTGCGTTGCCCTCTCATTCATCCGGATGAACATGACACTTTCAAGAAGATCCATGGCAGAGCCTCGGCCCGAAACCTCCTTACGCACACGCGCCGCCCGTCCGACGGGCGAGGGGGCCGCTTTCAGTCCACTCTATCGCCAGATCAAGGATCTGCTTGTCCAAAGCCTCGAACGCGGCGAATGGAAGCCCGGCGAGCTCATCCCCAGCGAAATCGATCTGGCCGCCCGTTTTCAGGTGAGCCAGGGCACGGTGCGCAAGGCGGTCGATGAGCTGGCTGCCGAGCACATGCTGTTGCGCCGCCAGGGCAAGGGCACTTTTGTCGCCACCCACCACGAAGCCCGCGTGCGCTACCGGTTCCTGCGCCTGGCCCCCGACGAAGAGGGCGAGGCCGGCCGCGCGGAAAGCCGCATCCTGGAATGCCGCCGCATGCGCGCGCCGGCCGAGATTGCGCGCGCCCTGGACCTGCGGGCCGGCGAGACGGTCGTCATGATCCGCCGCCTGCTGTCCATGGGGCAGACACCCACCGTGCTGGACGACATCTGGCTGCCCGGCTCCATTTTCCGTGGCCTCACCCTCGAGCTGCTGACCGCCAACAAGGCGCCGCTCTATGGCCTGTTTGAATCCGAATTCGGCGTCAGCATGGTGCGCGCGGACGAGAAGCTGCGCGCGGTCGCCGCGCCGGCCGAAGCCTGTACGCTGCTTAATGTTGCCGCCGGCACGCCGTTGTTGCAGGTAGACCGGGTGTCTTACACATACGGTGACCGCCCCATGGAAATTCGCCGGGGGTTGTACTTGACCGATCGATACCACTACCGCAATAGTCTGAATTGATGAGCTTTTTACCTACGATTTGATACCAACCCGTCTCTGGGCGAAAATACCGCGTTTGCCCGCAAGGGCCGCGGCGATTTAGCCGTAACGATTCCCTAGTTCCGAAACACCGAGGCCGTCATGTCCGACACCGCTGCCAAGCCACGTCCGCAGTTTCGCAATATTGGTATTGCGCAAATTGCCAGTTACCGCCTGCCCCTGGCCGGCAAGCTGTCCATCCTGCACCGCGTCAGCGGCGCGTTGTTGTTCCTCTGTCTTCCCTTGGTCATCCTGCCGTTGTTCGCGGCCAGCGTGGCCGCACCCCAGACGTTCGCCGCCGTGGCCGCGTACGCCGGCAATCCGATCGTCAAGCTCGTCCTCCTGGTCCTCATCTGGGGCTACCTGCATCACTTTTGTGCGGGCATCCGGTACCTGATCCTGGATCTGCACATCGGTATCGACAAGCAATCGTCCAAGAAGACCGCCGGCGTGGTGTTCGGCGTCAGCCTCGCGCTGACCCTGGTGTTCGCTCTCAAACTGTTCGGAGTGCTGTAAATGGCCGCCGCTAAAAACTACGGACCCAAGCGCCTGGTCGTCGGCGCCCACTACGGCGTCATGGATTTCATCATCCAGCGCATCACCGCCGTCATCATGGCCGTGTACACGCTGGTGCTGCTCATCGGCATCCTGATGATGCCGGCCTTCACGTACGAACACTGGACCGCGCTGTTCAACTTCTACGTGGGCGTTCTTCCGGTTGGCCAGATCCTGGCCACCCTTGCATTCATTGCGCTGGCCTGGCATGCCTGGATCGGCGTGCGCGACATCTGGATGGACTACGTCAAGTCGGTGGGCGTGCGCCTGCTGCTGCAAGTGCTGACGATCCTCTGGTTGATCGGTTCGGTCGTTTACTTCGCGCAAATCCTCTGGAGCATTTAAGCCGTGGTCTCTGTCCTGAAATCCCTGCCGCGCCGCCAGTTTGATGTGGTGGTCGTTGGCGCCGGCGGAGCCGGCATGCGTTGTTCGCTGCAACTGTCCCAAGCGGGGCTGTCCGTTGCGGTGCTCTCCAAGGTGTTCCCCACGCGTTCGCACACGGTTGCCGCACAAGGCGGCGTGAGCGCCTCGCTGGGCAACATGAGCGAAGACAACTGGTACTGGCACATGTACGACACCGTCAAGGGTTCGGACTGGCTGGGCGACCAGGATGCCATCGAATTCATGTGCCGCGAAGCGCCGAACGCCGTGTACGAGCTCGAGCACTTCGGCATGCCGTTCGACCGCAACCCCGATGGCACGATCTACCAGCGTCCGTTCGGCGGCCACACCGCCAACTTCGGTGAAAAGCCGGTCCAGCGCGCCTGTGCCGCCGCCGACCGCACCGGCCACGCGCTGCTGCACACGCTCTACCAGCGCAACGTGGCCGCGCGCACCCAGTTCTTCGTCGAATGGATGGCGCTGGACCTGCTGCGCAACGAAGCCGGCGACGTCGTGGGCGTGACCGCCCTCGAAATGGAAACGGGCGAAATCTACATCCTCGAAGCCAAGACCACGGTGCTGGCCACCGGCGGCGCTGGCCGCATCTGGGCCGCTTCCACGAACGCCTTCATCAACACCGGCGACGGCCTGGGCATGGCTGCCCGCGCCGGCATCCCGCTGCAAGACATGGAATTCTGGCAGTTCCACCCGACCGGCGTGGCCGGCGCGGGCGTGCTGATCACGGAAGGCGTGCGCGGCGAAGGCGGCATCCTGCTGAACAAGGATGGCGAACGCTTCATGGAGCGCTATGCGCCCACGCTGAAGGATCTGGCGCCGCGCGACTTCGTGTCGCGCTCGATGGACCAGGAAATCAAGGAAGGCCGCGGCTGCGGTCCGGACGGCAGCTACGTGGTGCTCAAGCTCGACCACCTGGGCGCCGACGTCATCAACAAGCGCCTGCCCTCGATCCGCGAAATCGCCATCAAGTTCGGCAACGTGGACCCGATCAAGGAACCGATCCCCGTCGTTCCGACCATCCACTACCAGATGGGCGGCATCCCGGCCAACTACCACGGCCAGGTGCTGACGCGCGAAAACGGCGAGAACAAGATCGTCAACGGCCTGTACGCCATCGGCGAATGCGCCGCGGTGTCGGTGCACGGCGCGAACCGCCTGGGCACGAACTCGCTGCTGGACCTGATCGTGTTCGGACGCGCCACCGGCAACCACATCGTGAATTCGCACCCGGAGCGCCAGCACGCGCACCAGGACCTGCCCAAGCAGGCCGTCGAGTTCTCGCTGGACCGCATCAACAAGCTGGAATCGCGTACCTCCGGCGAAAAGACGCAGGACATCGGCAATGCCATCCGCTTCTCGATGCAGCGCCACTGCGGCGTGTTCCGCACGCTGGAACTGCTGAACGAAGGCGTGACCCAGATCGAAGACCTGGCCAAGCAAGCCGACAATATCTACTTCAAGGACAAGTCCAAGGTGTTCAACACCGCCCGCGTCGAGGCGCTGGAGCTGGCGAACATGACCGAAGTGGCCCGCGCCACGATCAAGTCGGCCGCCGCCCGCACCGAAAGCCGCGGCGCGCATGCGCTGGACGACCACCCGACCCGCGACGACGAGAACTGGCTGAAGCACACGCTGTGGTACTCCGAAGGCAGCCGCCTGGATTACAAGCCTGTGCAGATGAAGCCCCTGACGGTCGAGTCCTTCCCGCCCAAGGCGCGTACCTTCTAAGTCCGGATTGAGCCTACTATGAGCAACAAGAGAATCGTCAAGTTCGAAATCTACCGCTACGATCCGGACAAGGACGAGCGTCCCTACATGCAGAAGCTGGAAGTCGAACTCCAGCCCACCGACAAGATGCTGCTTGATGCGCTGGTGCGCATCAAGAACGACGTCGATGACAGCCTGGCCCTGCGCCGCTCGTGCCGTGAAGGCGTGTGCGGTTCGGACGCCATGAACATCAACGGCAAGAACGGCCTGGCCTGCACCACGAACCTGCGCGAACTGAAGGAACCGATCGTCCTGCGTCCGCTGCCGGGCCTGCCGGTCATCCGCGATCTGATCGTGGACATGACGCACTTCTTCAACCAGTACCACTCGATCCGCCCGTACCTCATCAACGACACGCCGCCGCCCGAAAAAGAGCGCCTGCAGTCGCCCGAGGCGCGCGAAGAGCTGGACGGCCTGTACGAGTGCATCCTGTGCGCGTGCTGTTCCACTTCCTGCCCGTCGTTCTGGTGGAATCCGGACAAGTTCGTCGGCCCGGCCGGCCTGCTGCAAGCCTACCGTTTCATCGCCGACAGCCGCGACGAAGCCACCGGCGAGCGTCTGGACAACCTGGAAGACCCGTACCGCCTGTTCCGTTGCCACACCATCATGAACTGCGTCGACGTCTGTCCCAAGGGGCTGAACCCGACCAAGGCGATCGGCAAGATCAAGGAACTGATGGTCCGTCGCACGGTCTAGTTTTTTGTGTATTTAAGGTGTGAAGCATGAGCAGGCTGACTGAACTGGAGCGGGCGCGACTGCGTTGGCGGGCGCGCCGCGGCCTGCTCGAAAACGACTTGATCATCACCCGGTATCTGGATGCCCATGAGGCTGAACTTACCGATGATGATGTGGCCGCATTGACCCAGCTTTTCGAGATGGGAGACAACGATCTTCTCGATCTGCTGCTGGCCCGTAAGGAACTCGAAGGCGACCTGGATACCCCCCGGCTTCGAACGATTATTGGCCAGATGCGCGCGCTCTGATTAATTGAGAGGAATAAACATGAACCTGTCTGACAAAAAAGCCACTCTATCCTTCTCGGATGGCAGCGCACCCATTGAGTTCCCTGTGTACAAGGGCACGGTCGGTCCGGATGTGATCGACATCCGCAAGCTGTACGGCCAGACGGGCATGTTTACGTTTGACCCCGGCTTCATGTCGACGGCGGCCTGCGAATCGGGCATCACGTACATCGACGGCGACAAGGGCGAGCTGCTGTACCGCGGCTTCCCGATCGAGCAATTGGCCGTCAATTGCGACTTCATGGACATCTGCTACCTGATCCTGAACGGCGAACTGCCCAACCAGGAACAGAAGGCCGATTTCGATTCGCAAGTGACCCATCACACGATGGTCAACGAGCAGCTGCATTTCTTCCTGCGTGGTTTCCGCCGCGACGCCCACCCGATGGCCGTCCTGACGGGCCTGGTCGGCGCGCTGTCGGCGTTCTACCACGACTCCACCGACATCACGAACCCGCAGCATCGCCACATCTCGGCCATCCGCCTGATCGCCAAGATGCCGACGCTGGTTGCGATGGCGTACAAGTACTCGCAAGGCCAACCGTTCATCTATCCGCAGAACGACCTGTCCTACACGGGCAACTTCCTGCGCATGATGTTCGCCACGCCGTGCGAAGAGTACAAGGTCAATGAAGTCGTCGAGCGCGCGCTGGACCGCATCTTCATCCTGCACGCCGACCACGAGCAGAACGCGTCGACCTCGACCGTCCGCCTGTGCGGCTCGTCGGGCACCAACCCGTTCGCCGCCATCTCGGCCGGCGTGGCTTGCCTGTGGGGCCCGGCTCACGGCGGCGCCAACGAAGCCTGCCTGCAGATGCTGGAAGAACTGCAAGCCAACGGCGGCATCGCCAAGGTCGGCGAGTTCATGGAGAAGGTCAAGGACAAGAACTCGGGCGTGCGCCTGATGGGCTTTGGCCACCGCGTCTACAAGAACTACGACCCGCGCGCCAAGCTGATGCAGGAAACCTGCAAGGAAGTGCTCTCGGCCCTGGGCCTGGAAAACGACCCGCTGTTCAAGCTGGCCATGGAACTGGAACGCATCGCCCTGGAAGATCCGTACTTCGTGCAGCGCAAACTGTACCCGAACGTGGACTTCTACTCGGGTATCGTCCAGCGCGCCATCGGCATCCCGACCTCGCTGTTCACGGCCATCTTCGCGCTGGCTCGCACGGTGGGCTGGATTGCCCAGTGGAACGAAATGCTGTCGGATCCCGACTACAAGATCGGCCGTCCGCGCCAGCTCTTCACCGGTTCGGTCACGCGCGACGTGCCCCCGATGGACAAGCGCTGATCGCTGGTCCTGCTTCGGCAGGAAAAGCAGGCTGAAAGAACAGGCCCCCGAAAGTTGGATGTGGATCCAACTTTCGGGGGCTTTTCCTTTTTCAAGATTGGCTTCGCACCAGGCTCGGGGAGCAGGTCAGAGGGGGTCGATCCGATTGATCTAGCTATTCAGAATTCGCTTCAGCTCATCAAAGAATGCGGGGATGGTATAGCCACCACCCGCCGGGTTGAACGATCCCCAGTGTTCCGCATACGCCGCTGCCGCGCCGCTTCCAAACTCGACGATAAACCTATCCATTTCGCGGCAAACTTCAGCGATTTCTTGCAAAGACGTCACCTGCCTATAAGCGAGTGCGACTTCTTCTATCGTCTCGCCAAATAGGTCATAGTCTTCGTGGAAGTAGCCCGCGAGCAGGTTGTTGAGCGCCGGATACCGTTCTAGATCGACCATCATCAAATGTCCAAGTAAGCGGTCAACACGAAGTAAGGCATGCCGTTGAATGGCTGCTTTTTCAGTACAACCTTAACGATTCGTCCTTGCATGAGCTGGGAAGCACCTCGAATCAGCACGACGCCAATGTCTCCCACGGTGGGGCCGATCAATGGCAGTGTACTTCCAGCTTGGGCGGACTCCGCCCAACTGGCAACTTTGTCGGCTCTAAGGCGCAGCACGGTATTTATTGCCGCTTCCGCATCTTGAACCGAATGAAAGGTTGAGGTCTTTTGAAGATAAGGATTTGCGGCCAACCTTGCTTCCAAATACGCCGTCGATTTTCCAACGTGTTGGGCAATTGTGTGACCTCCGCGCGCGCCAAACACGGAGGCCTCGTGCCGGGATAGTGAAAGCCGGCCGGCAGCAACGCTCGTCACTCGCGCAGCCTTTATTGCACTAGCAAATCCAATTGGCACAGCTAGCTCGACTGACATGCCCAGTGCTTTGCCAGATCCGGGCTCCGCACCAAGCCTGGTGGCTAGCTCTATAAGCCCCCTCTCCGTCAATGATCGAATTTCCTGACCGGTCCAGATCTCCTGCAGACCTGTTGAGGCTGTATCGATGCCGTGACCACCCAAAACCACGCATCCAACCTTTGTCGCGCCGGTTGGCTCCGGCACAGCACATAGCGCGGCGCCTCCGATCATTTCGGCGATGCCGCCAACTAGTCTGAGGCTGCCCCAGAAGCGATTGGATACCGTTGATTCACTGCTGATCGAGTCGCCTTGCAGTATCGCTGCCAGTTGCACTGGCGTGAGCACAATGCTGATGCTCGATTCGTCGTCCATCTGTGTCCCCATCTTTTGACAGTGTGACCAATGTCCCGTAAAGCGCGATCGATTTCCATCAGTACTGTCTGATATGCCGGGACAGCCCGCGGCCATGTGCCACGCAACGCAAGGTGTCATTGCTTTCGGGCTGGGCGCATGAGCGCCGATCGCTTCGCGGACAGCTCATCACACTTCGGCAGGTAAGCGTCCCCGCGCTCGGGGCCCGGTCCAATACATGTGGGGCAGTGCATCGGGGCGGCTTTTTTTCGCCCGCGCGCGGCCAGGAAAATTGCGGATATCATCCGTCCCATGATTCCTGTCGCACTGCCTTCCGCCGGCTTTTTCATTCTGCTTACCGCAGGCTTCTTCGCGGGTATTCTGCTGTTGGGCTGGGCGCTGGTCCTGGGCGTCAGCGGTGGCGCGCGGCGCACGGTCCGCAAGTATTGGAAGACCTCCACGGTGCTGTGCCTGGCGCTGTTGGCGCCGTTCAGCTTCTATGCCTGGTTCCAGGCCATGATGTGGCAATTGGAACGGGACATCCGGCGCGAGGAAGCGGCGCACCATGTCACGTTGCAGGCGCCGACGACGGTGGGCGGCGTGGCCATGCCCGCCGGCACGCGGCTGAAGGTGCAGGACAAGGGGCAGCTCGATACCTACCTTGAAGCGGCTTTTCCGCAGGCGGTGGCGATCCTGGGCGTACAGGCGACGTCGGTGCGGCGTTATCTGGATACCGAATACGACAAGGAATACAACATCGTGGCGCGGCGCCCGCGCACGGTCATCCTGCGCGGCGCGGGCGAGCAGGACGTTCAGGGCTGGCGGTGCGACGCCACGCAGGACATCGAGTTCGAGGTGGCGCCCGATGGGGCCATGAAGATGCTGACGCAATGCGTGCTGGCGGCGGGCAACCAGGCTGCGGGACTGACGCTGGGCCACGGGGCCGTGGTGCGCGGCTCTGCCGGCACTGTTTACACTGATGGGTCGCGCGATCCGGACCGCTGGCGGATCGATGTGAATGACGACACGGCCGTGCGGCTATTGGGAATGTTTCTGAGCAGGCCGACCGTGTACCTGGACGATGCGCGCAGGCTGTTGCGCGTGACGGGGGCGGAGTTGGCCTGCCCGATGCAGTTCGGCGTCATGACCTATGCGGCGGGCACGCAGGTCAAGACCGCCAGGCTGGGGTCAGGAACCGAGCGCGGGCCGTACCCCGGCGTCCTGGTTTTCAGTCCGTGGCACGGCCAGTCGGCCGCGCGGGCCGGCGCCGAGCACGTGCCCGAGGGCATGTCCGTGATGCAGACGCTGCAGGGCGAGGTGCTGGAGGTCGTGAAGAACGACGCGGCGGGCGTGTTCCGCTTCGACACCTTCATCGTCGACGGCAAGGAGCCGGAAACGCCGGCGCGCGCCCGCTGCCCATAGCAGGCTGCTGCGGTGCCGGCTGCTGCGGTGCCGGCTGCTGCGGTGCCCGCTGCTTCGATGCCCGCTGCTTCGGCAGGGCTTCGTCAGAAGCCGATCCCGCGCGCCATCAGCACGGCAAAGAGCGGCAGGAAGATGAAGAGGTGTGCCCCGATCATCACCCAGCGCCGCGCGCGCTGGATTTCGTGCAGGGCGGGGACGAATTCAGGCTGTTGCCGCCGCTGCCTGGCCCAGCGCAGGAAGGTCAGCGTGGGCGGGATCGAACAGATCGCGATGATGACGAAGAGCGCAATCTTGGCGTGGAACCAGGGGTTGCTCATGTAGAACGCGGCGCCCTTGGCGCCGAGCATCAGGCGCAGCACGCCGGTGATGAGCACGATGACGGCGCTCACGCCATACAGGCGGTCATAGACGATGAGGCGCTTCACGCCCGAGGGCGTCAGGTCCGGACGCAGCAGCACGGCTTCAGCGGTCAGGACGACCACCAGCACGAAAATCGCCAGGTAGTGGAACCAGGCATACATTGCATCGGCCAGCATGTCGTCTCCAGGAAAAATGACAAGCTAGCGTTTTACCACTGGCGTAGGGGTGCGGACCAGCGCTGTCGCGTGCGCGGCGCGTCATGCGGGCATTGTGGCATTGTGGCATTGGGGCATCGGCCGGGCCGGGCATCCCGGAAAAACAACGGGCGCCCCGTTTGGGGCGCCCGAGGCGTTACTGCGGCACCGTCCGATCAGCGGCGGCGCTTCTTGGCTTCTTCGGCGGCTTCCTGCTGCGCATCCACCACGGCCAGCGCCGTCATGTTGACGATGCGGCGCACGGTGGCGCTGGTGGTCAGGATGTGCACGGGACGCGCGGCGCCCAGCAGGATCGGACCCATCGCGACGCCATTGCTGCCGGTCATCTTCAGCATGTTGTACGTGATGTTGCCGGTGTCCAGGTTGGGCATGACCAGCAGGTTGGCCGGGCCCTTGAGCGTGCTGTCCGGGTAGGCCAGGACACGGATCTTTTCGGACAGGGCGGCGTCGGCGTGCATTTCGCCGTCGACTTCCAGGTCCGGCGCGCGATCCTGCACGATCTGGCGCGCGGCCGACATCTTGCGCGACGATTCCGTGACGCGGCTGCCGAAGTTGGAGTGCGACAGGAGCGCGATCTTGGGCACCACGCCGAAACGCAGCATCTCGTCGGCGGCCTGGATGGTGATGTTGGCGACTTCTTCGGCCGTCGGGTTTTCGTTGACGTGGGTGTCGGTGATGAACAGCGTCTGGTCGGGCAGCATCAGCACGTTCAGGGCGGCGTAGGTCTGGCCTTCCTTTTTGCCGATGATTTCGTCGATGTACTTGAGCTGGTTGTCGTACTTGCTGGCCACGCCGCACAGCAGCGCATCGGCGTCGCCACGGCGCAGCAGCATCGCGCCGATCAGCGTGTTGTGCTTGCGGATCATCGCCTTGGCGATGGCCGGCGTCACGCCTTCGCGGCCCTTCAACTGGTAGTACGCGTTCCAGGTTTCGT
The DNA here is from genome assembly GCF_900156745.1 of Achromobacter sp. MFA1 R4. Classification (NCBI taxonomy): domain Bacteria; kingdom Pseudomonadati; phylum Pseudomonadota; class Betaproteobacteria; order Burkholderiales; family Alcaligenaceae; genus Achromobacter; species Achromobacter sp. MFA1 R4. The sequence goes on from NZ_LT707065.1 coordinate 3,582,993, forward strand.
TGAAGCGGCTGTCGTCTTCCGGATCCACGATCTCGAAGTGCTGACCGGCGATGAGGCGCAGGCCGGCCTTCTGGATGCGCATCTCGATGACGGCGGGGCGGCCGATCAGGATGGGGAACGCCAGCTTTTCATCGGCAACCGTCTGCACGGCGCGCAGGACGCGCTCGTCTTCGCCGTCGGCGTAGATGACGCGCTTGGGCGCCTTCTTGGCCTGGGCGAACAGCGGACGCATCAGCTGGCCGGAGTGGTACACGAAGCCCATCAGCTTCTGGCGGTAGGCTTCGATGTCCTCGATGGGGCGGGCGGCCACGCCGGAGTCGGCGGCGGCCTGCGCCACGGCCGGCGCGATCTGGACGATCAGGCGCGGGTCGAAGGGCTTGGGAATGATGTAGTCCGGGCCGAACGACAGTTCCTGGCCGGCGTAGGCGCGGGCCACTTCATCGTTCTGCTCGGCCTGGGCCAGCTCGGCGATGGCCTTGACGCAGGCCAGCTTCATTTCCTCGGTGATGCGCGAGGCGCCGGCATCCATGGCGCCGCGGAAGATGAAGGGGAAGCACAGCACGTTGTTGACCTGGTTCGGGTAGTCCGAACGGCCGGTGGCGATGATGCAGTCGGGGCGCGCGGCCTTGGCGACTTCGGGGCGGATTTCCGGCTCCGGATTGGCCAGTGCCAGGATCAGCGGGCGGTCGGCCATGGTCTTGACCATGTCGCCGGTCAGCACGCCGGCGGTGGAGCAGCCCAGGAACACGTCGGCGCCGTTGACCACGTCGGCCAGCGTGCGCGCGTCGGTCTTCTGCGCGTAGCGCTTCTTGTTGGCTTCCATGTTCTCGTCGCGGCCGTCCCAGATGACGCCGCGCGAGTCCACCACGTAGATGTTTTCGCGCTTGATGCCCAGGTGGACCAGGAGGTCCAGGCAGGCGATGGCGGCGGCGCCGGCGCCGGAGCAGGCCAGCTTGACCGAGCCGATGTCCTTGTTCACGACCTTCAGGCCGTTCAGGATGGCGGCGGACGAAATGATCGCGGTGCCGTGCTGGTCGTCGTGGAAGACGGGGATCTTCATGCGCTCGCGCAGCTTCTTCTCGATGTAGAAGCACTCGGGCGCCTTGATGTCTTCAAGGTTGACGCCGCCCAGCGTGGGCTCGAGCGCGGCGATGATGTCGACGAGCTTGTCCGGATCGTTCTCGGCCAGCTCGATGTCGAAGACGTCGATGCCGGCGAATTTCTTGAAGAGGCAACCCTTGCCTTCCATCACGGGCTTGGCGGCCAGGGGGCCGATGTTGCCCAGGCCCAGCACAGCGGTGCCGTTGGTGATCACGCCCACCAGGTTGCCGCGCGAGGTGTACTTCGAGGCCGCGTCGTCGCCCTGGTCGAAAATGGCCATGCAAGCCGCAGCCACGCCGGGGGAGTAGGCCAGGGACAGGTCGTCCTGGTTGGCCAGGGTCTTGGTCGGGGTGACCGAGATTTTGCCGGGGGTGGGATAGGCGTGGTAGTCCAACGCCAGTTTGGTGAGAGTTTCGTCCATGGGATCGGGGCCTGAAAGGGCTAACGGAAAAAAACGGAGATAGAAAACGGGGATGACAAAACAAGGCGGGCTCGCGGCCCGCCGTATTCTTTGCGAAATGCATAGGGAACACCCGTATTTCACCAGAAAGCGCGGGTGCTTGGTTGCTGCACTGCAGCGAGCGTTCGCTTTTGATCAAGTGGAAGCGAACGCCGCCTCGGTCGGCCGGATGAGTCTGGGAGGATGAGCGGAGAGGAAAGCGGGCTAGATTTCCCAGGGAGGGGACTGGCGGCTGGCGGCGTTGAGTTTCTGGCGCAGCGCGCGCGCGTCGTCCTGACGGTCAAGGCTGTCCAGCGCGTACAGCGTGATCCAGTCCGCGCTCACCTCGAAGAAATCGCGCAGCTGGGCGCGGGTGTCGCTGCGGCCGAAGCCGTCCGTGCCCAGCGTGCGGTAGGGCGCAGGCACCCAGGCGCGGATCTGTTCGGGCACCGCGCGCACGTAGTCGCTGGCGGCGATGACCGGCGCGTCGCTGCCCGCCAGGCACGTGCGCACCCAGTCATCGTCCGCGCCGGCTTCCAGGCCCAGCACGCGCGCGCGCTCGGCCTGGCGCCCGCTGCGGGCCAGTTCCGAGAAGCTGGTGACGCTCCAGACTTCCGCGTCCACGCCGTATTCGTCATGCAGGCGGGCAGCGGCCGTCTCGGCCTCGCGCAGCATGGGGCCGGCGCCCAGCAGCCGCACCTGGGCCTTGCCGCGCGCCGGCCGCAGCCGGTAGAGGCCGCGCAGGATGCCCGCGCGGGTCTCGGGATCCTGCGGCATGTCGGGCTGCGCCAGGTTCTCGTTGGTGACGGTCAGGTAGAAGAACTCATCGCGCTGCTCGTCCAGCATGCGGCGCATGCCGTGATCCACGATGACGGCCACCTCATAGGCGTAGGCCGGATCGTAGGCGCGGCAGTTGGGCACGGCGGCGGCCATGACGTGGCTGGAGCCGTCCTGGTGCTGCAGTCCTTCGCCGCCCAGCGTCGTGCGGCCGGAGGTCGCCCCGATCAGGAAGCCGCGCGCGCGCTGGTCGGCGGCGGCCCAGATCAGGTCGCCGATGCGCTGGAATCCGAACATCGAGTAATAGATATAGAACGGCAGCATCGGCAGGCCGTTGACCGAATAGCTGGTGCCGGCGGCGGTCCATGACGAGATGGCGCCGGCCTCGGTGATGCCTTCTTCCAGGATCTGTCCGTCGCGGGCTTCGCGGTAGTACAGCACCGAGCCGATGTCCTCGGGCTCGTAGAGCTGGCCCTGCGCGGAATAGATGCCGATCTGCCGGAACAGGTTGGCCATGCCGAAGGTGCGCGCCTCGTCCGCGACGATGGGCACGATGCGCGGCCCCACCGTGGAGTCCTTGAGCAGGGCGGTGAGCATGCGCACGATGGCCATCGTGGACGACATTTCCTTGCCGTCGGCAGCCAGCGCAAAGCGCGCCCACTGATCGGCCGGCGGCGGCGCCAGGCGTGGCGCCTCGGCATTGCGGCGCGGGATGTACCCGCCCAACGCGGCGCGGCGCGCCTGCAGGTGACGCATTTCGGCGCTGTCGTCGGCGGGACGGTAGAACTTCAGGGCCAGGCAGTCGGCATCGGAGATCGGCAGGGCAAAGCGGTCGCGGAAGGCGAGCAGGGCTTCGTCGTCCAGCTTCTTCTGCTGGTGCGTGGTCATCTTGCCCTGGCCCGCCGCGCCCATGCCGAAACCCTTCTTGGTCTGGGCCAGGATGACGGTGGGCTGCCCGCGGTGGCGCACCGCGCGGTGGTAGGCGGCATGGATCTTCACCATGTCGTGGCCGCCGCGGTGCAGGCGGTCGATGGCCTCGTCCGACCAGTCGGCCACCAGCGCGGCCAGCTCCGGGTTCTGGTTGAAGAAATGGGCGCGGTTGAAGGCGCCATCGTTGGCCGCGAAGGTCTGGAACTGGCCGTCGACGGTGTTGGCGAAGGCGCGGGCCAGCGCGCCGCCGGTGTCCCGGCGCAGCAGCGCGTCCCAGTCGCTGCCCCAGACAAGCTTGATGACGTTCCAGCCCGCGCCGGCGTACAGGGTTTCCAGCTCGTCGATGATGCGGCCGTTGCCGCGCACCGGGCCGTCCAGGCGCTGCAGGTTGCAGTTGACGACGAAGATCAGGTTGTCGAGCTTTTCGCGCGCGGCCAGCGTCAGGGCGGCGATGGATTCGGGCTCGTCCATTTCGCCGTCGCCGAAGATGCCCCAGACCTTGCGGTCGCCGCCGGGCACCAGCGAACGGTGCTCCAGGTAGCGCGTGAATCGCGCCTGGTAGATGGCGTTGATGGGACCGATGCCCATGGACCCGGTGGGGAACTGCCAGAAATCCGGCATCAGCCAGGGGTGGGGATAAGAGGACAGGCCGCGCAGCCCGCGCGCGGTCGCGGTGATTTCCTGGCGGAAGTGGGCCAGGTCCGCTTCGCCCAGGAAGCCCTCCAGGTAGGCGCGGGCGTAGACGCCGGGCGCCGAGTGGGGCTGCATGTAGACGATGTCGCCGGGGCTGGCGGCCGTGCGCGCGCGGAAGAAGTGATTGAATCCGACTTCGAACAGATCGGCGGCCGACGCGTAGCTGGCGATGTGGCCGCCCAGTTCGCCGTGGGCCTGATTGGCGCGCACCACCATGGCCAGGGCGTTCCAGCGGTTGATGCGGGCGATGCGTTCCTCGACGGCCAGGTTGCCGGGGAAAGGCGGTTCCTGGTCGGCGGGGATGGTGTTCAGGTAGGCGGTGCGGGTCTGGCTGTTGGCGCGCAGCCCCAGGGTGGCGGCGTGGCCCAGCAGGCTGTCCAGCACGTAGCCCGCTCGCCCGGCCCCGTCGGCCTGGAGCAGGGATTGCAGCGCGTCGCGCCATTCGGCGGTCTCGGCGGGGTCGGCGTCGTCCTGGAGGGCCGGCGCGGCATGGGGCTGGCGAGGGTCGAGCATGGTGTTGTCGTCTCCTGTTTTACGACCATGCTAGACCCTTGCCTGTGGCATGGGTAATCAAAATCCAGGGCGAAGCCGGCACGAATCAGCATATTGTGTCGTGAGGTTTTGCCGTTACGGCAGCTTCTACCGAGAAACCCCGCTTACGGCTGGTGAGCACGGGGTGGACGCCAAGGCGCTAGAATTCGCGGCTATCAATTGGGAGAAACCGGAGAAACCCATGACTGAGCCCATGCGCGTCCCTGCGGAGGTCACCCTGCCGGAACTGACGTTCCGGGGCGTCCTGCTCGGGGCGCTGATCACCGTGATCTTCACCGCCTCCAACGTGTTCCTGGGATTGAAGGTCGGCCTGACGTTTTCGTCCGCCATCCCGGCGGCGGTGATCTCGATGTCGGTCCTGCGCATGTTCAAGGACGCCAACATCCTTGAAAACAATATGGTGCAGACGCAGGCCTCCGCGGCCGGCACGCTGTCCGCCATCATCTTCATCCTGCCGGCCCTGGTCATGATGGGCCACTGGCAGGGCTTTCCGTTCTGGCAGACGCTGGGCATCTGCGCGGCCGGCGGCATGCTGGGCGTGATGTTCACGATTCCGCTGCGCCACGTGATGGTGGTGCAGAGCAACCTGCCCTATCCGGAAGGCGTGGCGGCGGCCGAGATCCTGCGGGTGGGCAGCGCTGAGCGCGAGCAGGACGAGCTGGAATCGGGTTTGCCGCCCGCCGGCAAACCTGCCGCGACCGGCATGGGCGACATCGTGGCCGGCGGCATCGCGGCGGCCGTGGTCAGCTTTGCCGCCAGCGGCCTGCGCGTGCTGGGCGACGGCGTCAGCCGCTGGTTCGAGCTGGGCGGCGCGGTGTTCCGGCTGCCCATGGGCTTCTCGCTGGCGCTGCTGGGCGCGGGCTATCTGATCGGCATCGTGGCGGGCCTGGCGATGCTGACGGGCCTGATCATTTCGTGGGGCATCGCGGTGCCCATCCTGACCGCGATGGGCGACATGCCGGCCGGCGCAACGCTGGCGTCCTATGCCACCGGGGTGTGGTCCTCGCAGGTGCGCTTCATCGGCGCGGGCGTCATCGGCGTGGGCGCGATCTGGACGCTGGCGACGCTGTTCGTGCCGATGGCGCGCGGCGTGAAGGCCTCGTTTTCCGCGCTGACCAAGGAAGGCGCGGCCCGCGCCGGTACCGCGCCGCGCACCGAGCGCGACTTGTCGGCGGGTTGGATATCGGCCGTGACGCTGGTGCTGGTGGTGATCCTGGTCATCACGTTCCAGGTGTTCCTGTCAGGCGTGCCGCTGTCGGCTGGCGCCATCTGGAAGCTGGTGGCCTATGCGGTCCTGTTCGCCTTCGTGTTCGGTTTCCTGGTGGCCGCGGCTTGCGGCTACATGGCGGGCCTGGTGGGCTCCTCGACCAGCCCGATCTCCGGGGTGGGGATCGTCGCCATTGTCCTGGTTTCATTGCTGATGCTGGGCGTGGGCGGCGAGCTGATGGCGATCGAAAACGGCGTGCAGATGGCGATCGCGCTGGCGATCTTCAGCACCTCGGCGGTGGTGGCGGTCGCTTCCATTTCGAACGACAACCTGCAGGACCTGAAAACGGGTTGGCTGGTGGGCGCCACGCCGTGGCGCCAGCAGGTCGCGCTGCTGATCGGCTGCGTGGTGGGCGCGGCGGTGATCTCCCCCGTGCTTGAACTGCTGTACAACGCCTACGGTTTCGCGGACGCGATGCCGCGCGAAGGCATGGATGCATCGCAGGCGCTGTCCGCGCCGCAGGCCACGCTGATGCTGGCGATCACGCGCGGCATCTTCACCCACCAGCTCAACTGGACCATGATCCTGATCGGCATGGCCGTCGGCGTGGGCCTGATCGTGGTGGACGAAATCCTCAAGCGCACTTGCAAGGTCGCGCGCATCCCGGTGCTGGCCGTCGGTATCGGCATCTACCTGCCGCCGACCGTGGCCGCGCCCATCGTGGCGGGCGCGCTGCTGGCCTGGCTGCTGGAACGCGTGCTGCGGCGCCGCGCGGCCGCCGCCGGGCAGCCCTACGACAGCTATGCCGAGGCGGCCAACCGGCGCGGCGTGCTGATCGCGTCCGGGTTGATCGTGGGCGAGAGCCTGGTGGGCGTGCTGATGGCGGCGATCATCGGCGCCGCGGGCACCGAGGCGCCGCTGGCGATCGCGGGCGAAGGCTTCGCCACGACCGCGTCCTACCTGGGGTTGGCGGTATTCGTGCTGGTGGCCGTGCTGTTCTCGCGCCGCGTGCTGCGGCTTTCGTAGCGCGGCCGGCCGGGAGGGCGGTGTCTGACACCCTGGGGAGACGGTCTCCAGGGAATGTCAGTCACCTTCAGTCACCTTCGGCCCGCAGCAAATCCGACAGCGCGCGGGCGATGACCTTGGTGGCGCGGCGCAGGTCTTCCAGCACGATGCGTTCGTCGCTGCGCTTGGCGTGCGATTCCAGCACCGTGCGCGGGCCGGCGCCATAGATCACGCCGGGTATGCCGGCTTCGGCATAGAGCCGCACGTCGGTGTAGAGCGGTGTGCCCATCGCCGGTATCGGTTCGCCGAAGACCGCTTCTCCATGCTTCTGGATGGCGTGCACCAGCGGTTGCGCGCCGGGCAGGGGGCGCATCGCGTTGGCGAGCAGCAGCCGCTTGATGTCCACCCGGATGCCCGGCTGCGAGGCCGCGGCCTCTTCGATGATGCGCCGGATGTCGGCCTCGACCTCGACGGCGTTTTCTTCGGGAATCATGCGGCGGTCCAGCTTGAAGCTGACCTTGCCGGGCACCACGTTCGTGTTGGTGCCGCCTTCGATCCGGCCCACGTTCAGGTACGGATGCGAGATGCCCGGCACCTGCGACGTGATCTTGCGGTACAGCGCGTTCTGCGCGTAAAGGGCGTTGAGGATGCCGACGGCGCCCTGCAGCGCGTCCACGCCGCTGCTCGGAATGGCGGCGTGGGCCATCTTGCCGTGCACCGTCACTTCCATCTGCAGGCAGCCGTTGTGCGCGGTCACGACTTCATAACTGAAGCCCGCCGCGATCAGCAGGTCGGGCCGGGTCAGGCCCTGCCCGAGCAGCCAGCCGGGCCCCAGCAGGCCGCCGAATTCCTCGTCATAGGTGAAGTGCAGCTCGACCGCGCCGCGCGCCGGCCTGGCCACGGCTTCCAGTGCGCGCACGGCGAAGGTGAAGCTGGCGAAGTCGCTCTTGCTGACCGCGGCGGCGCGGCCGTACAGGCTGCCGTTTTCGATGTCCGCGCCGTAGGGGTCGTGGGTCCAGCCGTCGCCGGGCGGCACCACGTCGCCGTGGGCATTGAGCGCGATGCGCGGGCCGGCGCCGCCATACTCGCGGCGCACGATGAGGTTGGTGATGGACTGCATGCCGTAGTCCGCGACCGCCTGGGCCGGCACGCGATGCGCTTCGGCCTCGAGGCCGAACGCCTGCAGCAGTTGCGCGGTGCGCGCGGCGTGCGGCGCGTTGTTGCCGGGCGGCGTGTCGGTGGGCACGCGCACCAGTTCCTGCAGGAAGCGGACTTCTTCGTCGAAATGGGCGTCCACCCAGGCGTCGAGTCGGGCGTAGTCGGTCATGGTTTTACGTCGTGGTGTCGTTGGATAGCGCGTCCAGCAGGCCGAGCATGGCCTGCGCGGCAAGTTCGATGTCGTCGCTGGTGGTGGATTCGCGGGGGTTGTGGCTGATGCCGCTGTTCTGGCCGCGCACGAACAGCATGGCCTGGGGCATGATCTCGTGCAGCTTCATGGCGTCGTGGCCCGCGCCGCTGGGCATGCGGTGCACGGGCACGCCCAGGGCGTCCACGGCGCGTTCCCAACGCTGCTGCCAGCGCGGGTCGCTGGGCGCGGCGGCCGCGCGCATGGTTTCCTCGATCGCGTAGCGCAGGCCGCGCCGCTGGCAGATGGCGGCCAGCTCGGCCAGCACGTCGTCCACCAGCGCGTCGCGCTGCGCATCGCTGGGCGCGCGCAGGTCCAGGCTGAAACGGCATTCGCCCGGCACGACATTGATCGACCCGCTGGGGACCTCGAACATGCCCACGGTGCCGACCGAGTCGCCATCGCTGGCGGCGCGCCGTTCGACGTAGAGCGCCAGTTCGGCGGCGGCCACGGCCGCGTCGCGCCGGCGGTCCATGGGCGTGGTGCCCGCGTGGCTGGCCAGTCCCAGGATCTGCACCTGGTGCCGCACGCAGCCATTGATGGACGTGACGACGCCTAGCGGCAGGCCCAGTTCATACAGGACGGGCCCCTGTTCGATGTGCACCTCGACAAAGCCCAGGTAGGCGGCGGGATCGCGCCGCAGCGCCGCGATGCCGTCGATATCGAGGCCGGCGTGCGCCATGGCCTCGCGCATGGTGACGCCGTCGGCATCCTTCTGCTCCAGCCATCCGGGGTTGAAGCCGCCGATCAGCGCGCCCGATCCCAGGAAGGTGGCCCGGTAGCGCTGGCCTTCTTCTTCGGCGAAGGCGATCACTTCAATGTCGAACGACAGGCGCCGGCCCTGCCGGTGCAGGGCGCGCACGCAGGCCATGGGCACGAAGATCCCGAGCCGCCCGTCGTACTTGCCGGCATTGCGCACGGTGTCGTAGTGGCTGCCGGTCATGAGGACGGGCGCGCCGGGCCGATCGGCGCGGTAGCGGCCGACCACGTTGCCGACCGCGTCGATCCCGACCTCGTCAAAGCCGCAGTCGTGCATCCATTGCGACAGGCGCGCGGCGCAGGCCCGGTGCGCGTCGGTCAGGTACGTGACCGTGAGCTGGCCCTTTTCGGCGTAGCCGGGATCGCTGTAGGCGCTGAGCGCTTCATGCCAGTCCCAGATGTCGTTGCCGAGGGCGGGTTCGCCGAAGCGCGCGCGCAGACGCAGTTCGGCCATCCGGTGCAATTGGCGCAGCGCTTCTTCCTGTTCGGCGTCAGGCGGATTGTCCAGGCGCCGCGACAGGTCTTCCAGGAGGCTCGCCCCGTCCAGCGGCGTGCCGCGGGGGCCGCGATCGGCGGCGATGAATCCGAAGCCGAAGCGGGCCGCGTATTGCGCCGTGAGCTGCGCCAGGCGCTCGGCGTCCGCAGCATCGGCGCCGGGCAGGGGCCCGAAGGCGGGTTGGGCGCGCAGCAATGCCAGGCGCGTGTCAAGGCTGGCGTCGTCCACCGCCTGGCGCAGGCGCTGGCGCAGGTCGGCGACGGACCGAAAGGGTCGCGAGCGCAGCGCCTGCTCGGCGACCCAGGGCGCGTGCGGGTACAGATCGGCAAGCTGCGCCTGGGCCTGGGCAGCCGGGGCGGCGTTGAGATCGTCTAAAGGGTCGGCCATGTGGGTCCTGTTCAACGGGCGGGATCAAAAGGGTGCGTGGCTTTCCAGTGGCGCGCGATGTCCAGGCGTCGGCACACCCAGACGCGGTCGTGGCGCGCGATGTGGTCCAGGAATCGCTGCAGCGCGACGATGCGCCCGGGCCGGCCCAGCAGGCGGCAGTGCATGCCGATGCTGAGCATCTTGGGCGAGTCGTCGCCCTCGGCGTAGAGCGCGTCGAAGCTGTCTTTCATGTACTGGAAGAAGGGCTCGGCGTGCGAGTAGCCCTGCGGCAGCGCGAAGCGCATGTCGTTGCAGTCCAGGGTGTAGGGCACGATGAGTTGCGGCGCCACCGAGCCGTCGGTCTTGCGCACCTGCATCCAGAACGGCAGGTCGTCGCCGTAGTAGTCGCTGTCGTACTCGAAGCCGCCGTAATCGGCCACCAGCCGGCGCGTGCGGGGGCTGTCGCGTCCCGTGTACCAGCCCAGCGGACGTGTGCCGGTCAGCGCCGTGATGGCGTCCATGGCCAGGCGCATGTGTTCGCGTTCCGTGGCTTCGTCCACGTCCTGGTAGTGGATCCAGCGCCAGCCATGGCAGGCGATCTCGTGGCCCAGTTCGACGAACGCGGCGGCGAGGTCGGGATGGCGCTGCAGGGCCATCCCGACGCCGAACACGGTCAGCGGCAATTGCCGCTTTTCGAATTCGCGCAGGATCCGCCACACGCCGGCCCGCGAGCCATATTCATAGATGCCCTCCATGCTGAGATGGCGGTCCGGGTAGCTTGCCGGATTGAACATCTCGGACAGGAACTGCTCCGATCCCGCGTCCCCATGCAACGCGCTGTTTTCGCCGCCTTCTTCGTAATTCAGCACGAACTGCACGGCGATGCGCGCGTTGCCCGGCCATCGGGCGTGGGGAGGATTGCGTCCGTATCCGATGAGGTCGCGGGGGTAGGGCAGCGTGGCGTCGTAGGCGGGCATCGGCGGGACGGCAAAGGGCGGGCGGCTAGGGGAAGGGGGGCGGCGAGCCTGGCGGTTCGCCGGTGTTGCATCGGTCTTGCACGGGGTTTTCATGGTCTTTCATGTATACAAAGTATGTACATCAAATACCAGCGCCCGGCCACCCGAGATTGCCCTAGCCGGGGCCCGCACTGTCATTTCCGGCGATTCCGGGGAGATCGGTGTTGCAATCTTTGAACAACGCGGCGCCCATGAAGTCGATGAAGACCCGCAGCTTTGGCGCCAGATGCTTGCTCGATGGCCACAGCAGCCGGAAGGTGCCCTCGTGCTGCACGTGCCGGTCCAGCACCGATACCAAGTCGCCCCGTTCCAGCGACGGCCGGACCAGGAAGTCGGGCAGGCACGCGATGCCCAGGCCCGCCAGCGCGACATCCAGCAGGGCCGCGGACGTGTTGCAGGTCATCGAGACCGGCAGCGCCCATTCCGGCGCGTCGGGGGCGCGCGTCCAGGGCCAGGGTTCGAGTTTTCCGGTGGTGGGAAATTTGTGCTGCAGACAGGCGTGATGCGCCAGGTCGGCGGGCGATGCCGGCGTTCCGCGATCTGCCAGGTAGGCGGGCGACGCGACCAGCAGCAGCCGGTACGTGCCGACCGGACGCGACACCAGGCGCGAGTCGGTGGGCTCGCCGGTGCGCATGACGACGTCAAAGCCCTCGTTGATCACGTCGACCAGGCGGTCCGAAAAATCCACGTCCAGCTCGATGGCGGGGTAGCGGTGCATGAAGTCCGTCAGCGCCGGCATGACCAGCATGCCCACCAGAGGCAGGCTGATCCGCAGCCGGCCGGCAGGCGCTTGCCGGGTCTCGGACAGTTCGAGTTCGGCCGATTCGACTTCGCACAGAATGCGGCGGCAACGCTCGAGGAACAGCGCACCCTCGGCGGTCAGCGTGATGCTGCGCGTGCTGCGATGGAACAGACGCACGCCCAGCCGCGCTTCCAGCCGGCAGATGCCCTTGCCGACCGTGGACGAGGACACGCCGAGGCTGCGGGCCGCCTCGGAAAAATTGCGCGTTTCGGCGGCCTGCACGAAGAAGGCAATGGCGCTCAGGGATTCGACCATGCAGGATTAAGGAAAATTTGTCGGAATTGTTTTGAACATTAGCATTATTGTCGCGAGCCCCTCTGGGCGCGACCTTGGCTGCCTTCGATCAACCCGTCCAGCCCGGCGCCCACAGTCAGCGCGGGCCGGGCTTCAACAAGGCAGAGCATGAGCAGTTCAACAACCCGGATTCCCGAGGGCGGCGCGGATGGGGCGCGCCTGCCGATTGCATCGCTGCTGGCGCTGGCGTTGGCAGGTTTCATCACGATCCTGACCGAAGCGCTGCCTGCGGGCCTGCTCCCGCAGATCAGTGCCGGCCTGGGCATTTCCGAAGCGATGGCCGGCCAGATGGTGACCGTCTACGCCATCGGCTCGCTCGTGGCGGCGATCCCCCTGACCGCCGCGACACAGGGCGTGCGCCGGCGACGGTTGCTGCTGGCGGCGATTGGCGGATTCGTCATCGCCAATACCGTCACCACGGTATCCACGCGCTTTGAATGGATCATGGCGGCGCGTTTCCTGGCGGGCGTGTCGGCCGGGCTGCTGTGGGCGCTGGCGGCAGGTTACGCCGCCCGCATGGTGCCGGAGCGCCATAAAGGGCGCGCCATCGCGATTGCCATGGTGGGCACGCCCCTGGCGTTGTCTCTCGGTGTGCCGGCAGGCACCTTTCTGGGCAATCTGGTGGGCTGGCGGTCGTGCTTCGGCATCATGAGCGCGTTGGCGTTGATCCTGATGGCGTGGGTGCGCGTGCAGGTGCCGGACTTCGCCGGGCAGGCGGCCGGCGAGCGGGCGCCGCTGCGGCGCGTCTTCACGACGCCGGGCGTGCGCGCGGTGCTGTTCGTGGTGTTCGCGTTCGTCCTGGCGCACAACATTCTCTACACCTACATTGCGCCCTTCCTGGCCGCGGCAGGCATGGCGGATCGCACGGACGCGATGCTGCTGGTGTTCGGCCTTTCGTCCTTGCTGGGACTGTGGGTCATCGGCGTTCTCATCGACACCCATCTGCGCGCGCTGACGCTGGCCAGCACGGCGTTGTTCGCCTTGTCCGCGCTGGCCCTGGGCGTGCGGGGCGATGAACCCGTCGTGGTGATCGTGGCCGTGGCCGCATGGGGCCTGGCTTTCGGGGGCGCGCCGACGCTGTTCCAGACGGCGATCGCGCATACCGCCGGCGGTGCGGCCGACGTGGCGCAATCGATGCTGGTCACGGCCTGGAACCTGGCGATTGCGGGCGGAGGGATCGTCGGGGGCGTCCTGCTCGCCCGCGCGGGCGTCGCCGCATTCTCGCCCGCGCTGCTGGCACTGCTGGCCGCGACGCTGGTGGTGGCGGGCGCGGCCAGCCGTCACGGCTTTCCGGGGCAGCGCGGGCGAGGCGCCGGCCTTACCGCAGATCCCCGCAGGGCCACCCCGTAACGCCGAAGCCGCCGTTATCCGTTGCGGTAGAGAAAGCTGTAGGCGTTGATCGCCGGCACCCCTCCCAGGTGCGCATACAGAACCTTCGATCCGGCGGGAATCTCCCCTTTGCGGATGATGTCCATCATCCCCTGCATGGATTTTCCTTCGTACACGGGGTCGGTCATCATGCCTTCCAGCCGGGCGCAGGTGCGGATGGCGTCATTGGTTTCGGGCGAGGGCAGGCCGTAGGCCGGATAGGCATAGCGCGTGTCCAGCACCACGTCCTTGTCTTCGATCGGCTTTTCAAGTCCCACCAGATCGGCGGTGCGCCGCGCAATGCGCAGGATCTGGGCCCGAGTCTGGTCGGGCGTGGCCGATGCGTCGATGCCGATGACGCGGTCGGCGCGCCCGTCGGCCGCAAAGCCCACGACCATGCCGGCCTGGGTGCTGCCCGTGACCGCGCAGACGACGATGTAGTCGAACTTGAAGCCCAGCTCGGCCTCCTGGCGCCGCACCTCTTCGGCAAAGCCCACGTAGCCCAGCCCGCCCAGTTCATGGTCCGAGGCGCCCGCCGGAATCGCGTAGGGCTTGCCGCCGCGCCGTTTGACGTCTTCCAGCGCCTCTTCCCAGCTCTGGCGAAAGCCGATGTCAAAACCCTGGTCCACCAGCCGCACGTCCGCGCCCATCAGGCGGCTCATCATGATGTTGCCGACGCGGTCGTAGACCGCGTCCGAATAATCCACCCAGTTCTCCTGGACCAGCACGCAGGCCAGGCCCAGCTTGGCGGCTACCGCCGCGACCATGCGGGTGTGGTTGGACTGGATGCCGCCGATGGTGACGAGCGTGTCGCAGCCTTGCTCCAACGCCTGCGGGATCAGGTATTCGAGCTTGCGCAGCTTGTTGCCGCCGAAGGCCAGGCCGCTGTTGCAGTCCTCGCGCTTGGCGTAGATCTCGACCTTGCCGCCCAGGTGCTGGGACAGGCGGTCGAGCTTTTCAATGGGGGTGTCGCCGAAGGTCAGGCGATGGCGGGGGAAACGTTGCAGATCCATGGGGGCTCCTGGTGATCCTGGCAGGGTCCGCGCCAGCGGCGGGACTTGCAAAAATCATAGAAATCATGGGGTTGCGGGGTCAATTGCGTATTTTTTTAAATCGTTAAATCAAAAAATCGTTTATTCGGATTAATGGATTTATTATTTCGAAAACAAAATCCGCCACGAAATATAATTTTCAGGGACGTATCGCATGACCGCCGTTTTCACGCTCGACCGCATCGACCGGCAGATTCTGCGCATCCTCCAGGAGGACGCGCAGATCACCAACCTGGACCTGAGCGCGCGCGTGCACCTGAGTCCGGCCGCGTGCCTGCGGCGCGTCGAACGGCTAAGGAGCGAAGGCGTCATCAGAAAGACCGTGGCGCTGCTGGAGCCCGCCGACGTGGACATGGCCACGCTGGTCATCGTGGGCGTGGTGCTGGACCGCTCCACGCCCGACTCGTTCACCGACTTCGAGGAAGCGGCCAAGGGCATCAGCGGCTGCCTGGAATGCCATCTGGTCGCGGGGGAGTTCGACTACTTCCTCATGCTGCGCATACGGGATCTGGAACGCTTCAACAAGCTGCATGCGGGCGAGATCATCAAGCTGCCTGGCGTACGCCAGATCCGTACGTTTTTCGTCCTGAAAGAGATCATGTCGACCACCGCGCTTCCGGTTTGACGCGGCTTAAATGCAACACTTGGCTTTCAGGCAAATCAAAATGACGCGCTGCGGCATTTTGGATTGCCAGATTTTGGTGGCGCGTAGACGGCGCAATGCCAGGGGTTCAATGGACATTCCGATGCCGCATGAAAGCATTCCGAAAGCGCTTTGCGCGGCACAAAATTGCCGGAAGACGCCCGTAAACTCAAAGGGTTATACTCTTCGACCATAGGCTTTCAGGGCTTGTACGCGCCTTCTGCCCCTGCTATCCGCTTAACGGGAAGCCCGTGTCGCGGAAGGTTTTCCTGCATCGTATCGAGTGAAGCACTCGTAAAGGTGAAGCGATATGTCTTCGGAAATAGAATCTCTATCCACGTCTTACCTCTTTGGGGGTAATGCCCCCTATGTCGAGGAGCTTTACGAAGCCTACCTCGATAACCCCGGTTCGGTTCCTGACAACTGGCGCGAATATTTCGACCAATTGCAGCACGCTCCCGCGACCGACGGCCAGGAATCCACCCGCGACCAGGCCCACGCTCCCATCGTCGAATCGTTCGCCCAGCGCGCCAAGGCCAATGCCTTCGTGCAACGCGCCGCCGAACCCGACCTGAGCGTCGCCAGCAAGCAAGTGTCGGTGCAATCGCTGATTGCCGCCTACCGCTCGCTGGGCTCGCGCTGGGCCGACCTGGATCCGCTCAAGCGCCAGGAACGTCCGCCGATCCCCGAACTCGATCCCGCCTTCTACGGCCTGACCGAAGCCGATCTGGACCAGACCTACTCGGCCACCAACACCTACTTCACGACCGCCAGCACGATGACGCTGCGCGACATCCTGAAGGCGCTGCGCGACACGTACTGCCGCAGCATCGGTGCAGAATTCACCCACATCTCCGATCCCGCCGCCAAGCGCTGGATCCAGGAACGCCTGGAAACCACGCTGGGCGCGCCCACGTACACGGCGGAAGAAAAGCGCCACATCCTGCAGCAGCTCACCGAGTCCGAAGGACTGGAACGCTTCCTGCACACCAAGTACGTCGGCCAGAAGCGCTTCTCGCTGGAAGGCGGCGAAAGCTTCATCGCCTCGATGGACGAAGTGGTCAACCACGCCGGTGAAAACGGCGTCCAGGAAATCGTGGTCGGCATGGCCCACCGCGGCCGCCTGAACCTGCTCGTGAACATCATGGGCAAGATGCCCGGCGACCTGTTCGCCGAGTTCGAAGGCAAGCACGCCGAAGGCCTGACCGACGGCGACGTGAAGTACCACAACGGCTTCTCCAGCGACCTGTCCACGCGCGGCGGCCCCGTCCACCTGTCGCTGGCCTTCAACCCGTCGCACCTTGAAATCGTCAACCCCGTCGTCGAAGGCAGCGCCCGCGCGCGCCAGGAACGCCGCGGCGATGCCGAAGGCAAGCAAGTGCTGCCGGTGCTGGTGCACGGCGACGCGGCCTTTGCCGGCCAGGGCGTCGTGATGGAAACCCTGAACCTGGCCCAGACGCGCGGCTACGGTACGGGCGGCACCCTGCACATCGTCATCAACAACCAGATCGGCTTCACCACGTCCGACCCGCGCGACTCGCGTTCGACGCTGTATTGCACCGACGTGGTCAAGATGATCGAAGCCCCGGTGTTCCACGTCAACGGCGACGACCCCGAAGCCGTGGTGTTCGTCACCAAGCTGGCCCTGGACTACCGCCTGCAGTTCCGCCACGACGTCGTCGTGGACATCGTCTGCTTCCGCAAGCTGGGCCACAACGAACAAGACACCCCGTCGCTGACGCAGCCCCTGATGTACAAGCGCATCGGCCACCACCCCGGCACGCGCAAGCTGTACGCCGACAAGCTGACCACGCAAGGCGTGCTGGCCGAAGGCGAAGCCGATCAGCTCGTCAAGGACTACCGCCAGCTCATGGAAGACGGCCAGCGCACCATCGAACCGGTGCTGACCGACTACAAGAGCAAGTACGCCATCGACTGGTCGCCGTTCCTGGGCGCCAAGTGGACCGACCAGGCCGACACCGCCGTGCCGCTGGCTGAACTGAAGCGCATCGGCGAACGCATCACCACCGTGCCGGAAGGCTTCACGGTGCACCCGCTGGTCGCCAAGCTGCTGAACGACCGCCGCACCATGGCCAAGGGCGAAATGAACCTGGACTGGGGCATGGGCGAGCACCTCGCCTTCGCGACCCTGGTGTCCTCGGGCTACGCCATCCGCATCACCGGCCAGGACTCGGGCCGCGGCACGTTCACGCACCGCCACGCCGTGCTGCACGACCAGAACCGCGAACGCTGGAACGACGGCACCTACATTCCGCTGCAGAACGTGTCGGAAGGCCAGGCGCCGTTCACCGTCATCGACTCCGTGCTGTCCGAAGAGGCGGTGCTGGGCTTTGAATACGGCTACTCCAGCGCCGAGCCCAACACGCTGACCATCTGGGAAGGCCAGTTCGGCGACTTCGTCAACGGCGCCCAGGTCGTGATCGACCAGTTCATCAGCTCCGGCGAAGCCAAGTGGGGCCGCCAGTCGGGCCTGACCCTGATGCTGCCGCACGGCTACGAAGGCCAGGGCCCCGAGCACTCGTCGGGCCGCATCGAGCGCTTCCTGCAGCTGTGCGCCGACAACAACATGCAAGTGGTCCAGCCGACCTCGGCCTCGCAGATCTTCCACGTTCTGCGCCGCCAGATGATCCGCCCGTTCCGCAAGCCGCTGGTGCTGTTCACGCCGAAGTCGCTGCTGCGCAACAAGGACGCGGGTTCGCCCCTGACCGACCTGGCCGGCGGCAGCTTCCGCCCGGTCATCGGCGAGGTCGACGAGGCCATCGACGCCGGCAAGGTCAAGCGCGTGCTGGCTTGCTCGGGCAAGGTGTACTACGACCTGGTCAACGCCCGCCGCGAGCGTGGCGCCGACCACGTCGCCATCGTCCGTGTCGAGCAGCTCTATCCGTTTGCGCACAAGTCGTTCGAAGCCGAACTGCGCAAGTATCCGAAGGCCACCGAAGTCATCTGGGTGCAGGACGAACCCCAGAACCAAGGCGCCTGGTTCTACGTTCAGCATCACGTGTACGAGAACATGGTCGAAGGCCAGAAGCTGGGCTACGCAGGCCGTGCCGCGTCGGCATCGCCGGCCGTGGGCTACCTGGCCAAGCACCAGGAGCAGCAGAAGGCCCTGATCGAAACGGCCTTCGCGCCCAAGTTCAAGGTCATGTTGACGAAGTAACCTTTACTTGATGCACGCGCCGCGGGCGGCAAGCGTTCCGGAACCCCGTTTCGAACCTTGCCGCGCCGCGTGACAAGAACACACTCTCTACGGAATAAACAAAATGGCTATTACCGACGTCGTCGTTCCCCAACTTTCCGAATCCGTCTCCGAAGCGACCCTGCTGACCTGGAAGAAGCAGCCCGGCGCTGCCGTTGAAGCGGACGAAATCCTGATCGAAGTCGAAACCGACAAGGTCGTGCTGGAAGTGCCGGCCCCCGCCTCGGGCGTGCTGTCCGAAATCGTCAAGGGCGATGGCAGCACCGTGACCTCCGGCGAAGTGCTGGCCCGCATCGACACGGCCGCCAAGGCTGGCGCCGCCGCCACCGCGCCCGCCGAAGCCCCCAAGGCCGCTGAACAAGCCGCCGCCGCGCCGGCCCCCGCCGCTGCTGCCCCGGCCTCGACGGCCGCCGCTGGCGTCGCGTCGCCCGCCGCCTCCAAGATCCTGGCCGAGAAGGGCGTTGACGCCGCTTCCGTGGCTGGCACCGGCCGCGACGGCCGCGTGACCAAGGGCGACGCCCTGGCCGCCAGCGCGCAGCCCAAGGCCGCGCCCGCCAAGGCTGCCGCCGCGCCCGCCCCGACCACGCTGTCGCTGGATGGCCGTCCGGAACAGCGCGTGCCGATGAGCCGCCTGCGCGCCCGCATCGCCGAGCGCCTGCTGCAATCGCAACAAGAAAACGCGATCCTGACGACGTTCAACGAAGTCAATATGCAGGCCGTGATCGACCTGCGCGCCAAGTACAAGGACAAGTTCGAAAAGGAACACGGCATCAAGCTGGGCTTCATGTCGTTCTTCGTCAAGGCCGCCGTTGCCGCGCTGAAGAAGTACCCGCTGATCAACGCCTCGATCGATGGCAAGGACATCATCTACCACGGCTACTTCGACATCGGTATCGCTGTCGGCAGCCCGCGTGGCCTGGTGGTGCCGATCCTGCGCAACGCCGACCAGCTGTCCATCGCCGACATCGAAAAGACCATCGCCGACTTCGGCCGCCGCGCCGCTGACGGCAAGCTGGGCATCGAAGAAATGACCGGTGGCACGTTCTCGATCTCCAACGGCGGCGTGTTCGGTTCGATGCTGTCGACCCCGATCATCAACCCGCCGCAATCGGCCATCCTGGGCGTGCACGCCACCAAGGATCGCGCCGTCGTCGAAAACGGCCAGATCGTCATCCGCCCGATGAACTACCTGGCCCTGTCCTACGACCACCGCATCATCGACGGCCGCGAAGCCGTGCTGGGCCTGGTCGCCATGAAGGACGCCCTGGAAGATCCGCAGCGCCTGTTGCTGGACCTGTAATCTCGACGCCCCTGGCCGGCGCCGCGCGCGACCCGCAAGTCGCGCGGCGCCCGGGCCGGCTCCCCGCCGGCCCGCAGCACGACCACGCTGGGCAGGAAGTGCGCTTCTTCATCCCTCATCCGCGAGAACACTATGTCCAAACAATTTGACGTCGTCGTGATCGGCGCAGGCCCCGGCGGCTACATCGCCGCCATCCGCGCCGCGCAGCTCGGCATGTCGGTCGCCTGCATCGACGCCTGGCAGAATGGCCAAGGCGGCCCGGCTCCCGGCGGCACCTGCACCAACGTCGGCTGCATCCCGTCCAAGGCGCTGCTGCAATCGTCCGAACACTACGAGCAGGCCAACCACCACTTCGCCGAGCACGGCATCGAAGTCAAGGGCGTCAGCCTGAAGCTCGACACGCTGATCGGCCGCAAGAACACGGTGGTCAAGCAGAACAACGACGGCATCCTGTACCTGTTCAAGAAGAACAAGGTCACGTTCTTCCACGGCAAGGGCGCGTTCAGCGGCCAGGTGGAAGGCGGCTGGGCCATCAAGGTCACCGGCACCGCCGAGGAAGACCTGATCGCCAAGCATGTCGTCGTCGCCACGGGCTCGTCGGCGCGTGAACTGCCCGGCCTGCCGTTCGACGAAAAGGTCGTGCTGTCCAACGACGGCGCACTGAACATCGGCGCCGTGCCCAAGACGCTGGGCGTCATCGGCGCTGGCGTGATCGGCCTGGAAATGGGCAGCGTGTGGCGCCGCCTGGGTTCCGACGTCACCATCCTGGAAGCGATGCCGGAATTCCTGGCCGCCGCCGACCAGCAAGTGGCCAAGGAAGCCCTGAAGGCCTTCACCAAGCAAGGCCTGAACATCCAGATGGGCGTCAAGATCGGTGAGATCAAGGCGACCGCCAAGTCGGTGACCGTGCCTTACGTCGACGCCAAGGGCGCCGAGCAGAAGCTGGTCGTGGACAAGCTGATCGTCTCGATCGGCCGCGTGCCCTACACCGGCGGCCTGAACGCCGACGCCGTGGGCCTGAAGCTGGACGAACGCGGCTTCGTGGCCGTGGACGGCGACTGCAAGACCAACCTGCCGAACGTCTGGGCGGTGGGCGACGTGGTGCGCGGCCCGATGCTGGCGCACAAGGCCGAAGAAGAGGGCGTGGCGGTTGCCGAGCGCATCGCCGGCCAGCACGGCCACGTCAACTTCGACACCGTGCCGTGGGTCATCTACACCTCGCCGGAAATCGCCTGGGTCGGCAAGACCGAGCAGCAGCTCAAGGCCGAAGGCCGCGAGTACAAGGCCGGCAGCTTCCCGTTCCTGGCCAACGGCCGCGCCCGCGCGCTGGGCGACACCACCGGCTTTGCCAAGGTGATCGCCGATGCCAAGACCGATGAAGTCCTGGGCGTGCACATCGTGGGCCCGATGGCCTCGGAACTGATCTCGGAAGCCGTGACCATCATGGAATTCCGCGGCGCCGCCGAAGACATCGCCCGCATCTGCCACGCGCACCCGACGCTGTCGGAAGCCGTGAAGGAAGCCGCTCTGGCCGTGGACAAGCGCGCGCTGAACTTCTAAGCCGCGCTTGACCTCTGCAAGACCGGGGCGGGTTCCAGGACCCGCCCTTTTCTTTATTGCCCTGTTGTTTATCGCCTTTTTTCATTCAGCCTGATCCGGTTCCCACATGAACGTCAGCGAATACTACGAACACGCCTTGGCCGAACGCGGCTACAAGCCCGACGAAGCGCAGAAGAAGGCGATCGACCGCTTGCAGCGCTATTACGACGAATGGGTCAAGTTCAAGTCGATGCGCTCGAACGCGCTCAAGAAGCTGTTGAACCGTCCCGACGTGCCCCGGGGCGTCTATCTGTGGGGCGGCGTGGGCCGCGGCAAGAGCTTCCTGATGGATGCGTTCTACGCCACCGTGCCGGTCGTGCGCAAGACGCGCCTGCACTTTCACGAATTCATGCGCGGCGTGCACCGCGAGCTGGAGGAAGTGAAGGGCATGCAGGATCCGCTGGACGAGGTCGCCAAGCGCGTGGCCAAGCGCTACCGGCTGATCTGCTTCGATGAATTCCACGTGTCCGATGTGGCGGACGCGATGATCCTGCACCGCTTGCTGCTCAAGCTGTTCGAATACGGCACGTCCTTCGTGATGACGTCCAACTACGAACCGTCCACGCTGTACACCGACGGGCTGCACCGCGACCGCGTGCTGCCCGCCATCGCGCTGATCCAGTCGCGCATGGACGTCATGAACGTGGATGCGGGCGTGGACTACCGCCGCCGCTCGCTGGAGCAGGTGCAGAGCTACCACACGCCGCTGGACGAGCACGCGCAGCAGGCGCTGCAGGCGGCCTTCGATGCGCTGGCCGATACGCCGCCGCAGGAGCCCGTGCTGCACATCGAGCATCGCGAGATCCGCGCGCTGGCGCTGGGCGGCTCGGTGGTGTGGTTCGATTTCGCCACGCTGTGCGGCGGTCCGCGTTCGCAGAACGACTATCTGGAACTGGCCAACCGCTTCCACGCGGTGATTCTTTCTGGCGTGCCGCGCATGGGCCCCCGCCAGGCGTCCGAGGCGCGTCGCTTTACCTGGCTGATCGACGTGTTCTATGACCACCGCGTCAAGCTCATCATGTCCGCCGAGTGCGAGCCCGAAGAGATCTACACGCAGGGCGCGCTGGCCAACGAGTTCCATCGCACGGTCTCGCGCATTCTTGAAATGCAGTCGCGCGAATACCTGGAATCGGAGCGCCGCCTGGCCGCGACGTTGTAGCAATGCCTCACCCGGTCCTATTTTCAAGGACCGGGGCCGTCTGTCATTGTTAATGCAAGTCATTATCAATTAAGATTCCGAGACTTTGGTTCACCGCCGCAGTCTCAACCTTGTCCTCCACCTTGCTTTCCTCGTCGGGTCCGTGCGTCGACACCCCGGCCGCGCCCGTCGATGGCTTGTATCGCGAACATCGCCCCTGGCTGTTCGGATGGCTGCGCCGCAAGCTCGGCTGCGAGCACCGCGCCGAGGACCTGGCGCAGGACGTATTTGTCCGGGTGATCCAGGGCCGCAAGCAGGTGCGCGCCCATGAGGCCCGCGCACTGCTCACCACCATTGCCAAGGGCCTGGTGGTGGATCACCAGCGCCATGCCGCGCTGGAGCATGCCTACCTTGCCTATCTGGCCGCCGTGCCAGAATCCTATGCGCCGTCTCCCGAAGCGCAGGCCGAGCAGTTGCAGGCGCTGGTCGAACTGGACCGCCTGTTGGACGGGCTGCCGCCCAAGGCCCGCGCGGCGTTCCTGCTGTCGCAGCTGGACGGCCTGACCTATCCCGAGATCGCCGAACGACTGGGCGTGTCATTGAGCTCGGTGCAACAGTACATGGTGCGTGCGATGTCCGCGTGCTATGCGGCGATCCATGCCTGACGCCGCCGACGCCGCAAACGGCGCGCCATCGGACGCCGTGGTGCGCGAGGCCATCGCCTGGTGGACGCGGCTGCAATCCGGGGTGGCCGACGCGGGCGAGCAGCAGTCCTGTCGCGACTGGCTGGCCCAGGATCCCGCCCACCGCGTGGCGTGGGACCGGCTGCAGGCCATCGGTCGCGATGCGCGCCGGGTGCCGGCGGCGTTGGCGCACACCGCGCTGCACGCGCCGGCATCGCGCGGGCGGCGCACCGCCCTGCGCAGCCTGCTCGCGGTGGCCGGCGTGGCCGCCACCGGGTGGACGGGCTATCGCCACGCGCCCTGGCAGCGCCTGGTCGCGGACTACAGCACCGCCGTGGGCGAGCGCCGCGCGCTCGCCCTGGCGGACGGCCTGCGCGTCACGCTCAACAGCGACTCGGCGGTGCGCGTCAACGTCCGCGGCAGCGCGCGCGACATCGATCTGCTGCGCGGCGAAATGCTGGTGCAGGCCGACCCGCGCCCCGGCGCGCAGGCGCTGCGGGTGGACACCGGCCATGGCGAATT
The DNA here is from genome assembly GCF_900156745.1 of Achromobacter sp. MFA1 R4. Lineage (NCBI taxonomy): Bacteria > Pseudomonadati > Pseudomonadota > Betaproteobacteria > Burkholderiales > Alcaligenaceae > Achromobacter > Achromobacter sp. MFA1 R4. The sequence goes on from NZ_LT707065.1 coordinate 3,606,357, forward strand.
GCGCGCCGAGCGTGCGCGCTTCGACCTGCGGCGCACGGCCGACGACGTGCGCGTCGGCGTGTACGAAGGCAGCGTCGCGCTGCTGCGCCAGGGTGTCCTGACGCCCCTGAGCGCCGGCGAACGGCTGGCCTATGCCGACGATGCCGACCTCGGCCGCGCCGCGGCGGACCCGGATGGTCTCGCCTGGGTGGACGGCATGGTGGTGGCCAAGGAGTGGCGCCTGGACGACTTTGCCGGCTATCTGGCGCGTCAGCGGGTGGGCGTGATCCGCGTCGATCCCGCGGTGGCGCATCTGCGGTTGTCGGGCGTGTTTCCGCTGGACGACGCCGAACGGGCGCTCAAGGCGCTGGAGCACACCTTGCCCATCACCGTCACGCGCCATACGCAGTATTGGCTGCAGGTCGGCCCCCGCGACGCCTGACTGTTACACATTTTCTTGCCGGCGCATTGCAGGTTTTGCATCCCCGTACGGAAAGCAGAAGAAACCACCGTACAGGGAGATCTTCGTGTCCGCTTCATTCCATCCGCGCCTGCGCGCACCGATGACCGCCGGCCGCCAGGCCATGCTGGCCGCCACCTGCGCGGGCGCGCTGGTCGCCGGCGCGCCGGCGGCCTGGGCGCAGTCCACGCCGGCCGCGGCGCCCGCCACCGTCAACGCGCAACGCACTTTTCAGATTCCGGCCGGGCCGCTGGCCGATGTGCTGACGCAGTTCGCGCGCAGCGCGGGGGTGGTGCTTTCGTTCGATCCGGCGCTGGTCCGGGGCCGGCGTTCGGAAGGGCTGGACGGCGCCTACACGGTGGGCGCGGGCTTTGCGCGCATCCTGGCGGGCAGCGGCCTGCAGGCGCGCGCGCGGTCGGGCAATGCCTGGACCCTGGCGCCCGCGCCGGTCTCTACCGGCGATGCGCACACGCTGGCGCCCGTGACGGTCACGGGCCTGTCGGACAGCGCCTACGCGCCCACGGTGGGATACGTGGCCACCGCCAGCGCCAGCGCCACCAAGACCGATACGCCGCTGATCGAGACGCCCCAGTCGGTGTCGGTGATCACGCGCGAACAGATCACCGAGCAGGGCGCGCAGACGCTGAACCAGGTGCTGCGCTACACCGCCGGCGTGGCCACGGAGTCGCGCGGCGCCACGGCGACGCGCCTGGACCAGTTCACCGTGCGCGGGTTTTCGGCGTCCACCTACCTGGACGGGCTGCGCGTGTTCGGCGGCCGCGATGCGCTGCCGCAGGTGGACGCCTTCCGCCTGGAACGCGTGGACGTGCTCAAGGGGCCGGCGTCGGTCATGTACGGGCAGGGCGGCCCCGGCGGCGTGGTGAACCAGGTCAGCAAGCGGCCGCTGGACGAGCCGCTGCGCGAAGTGGGGCTGCAGGTCGGCAACTACGATTTCCGCCGCGCGAACGTGGACTTCGGCGGCCCCATCGATGAAGAAGGCAAGTTCCTCTACCGCCTGGTGGGTTCGGGCTACATGTCCGACGGCCAGGTGCGGGACACGAAGGAGCGCCGCTATTTCGTGTCGCCGGCATTCGCCTGGAAGCCCAATGCCGATACCTCGCTGACGATCCTTACGAATTTCCAGCACGATCCCGACATGGGTTCGTACGGCGCCTTGCCGGCCATGCGCACCCTGCTGCGCGCGCCCGATGGCTTCCAGCTGCCGGCGGACTACTACGACGGCGACGCCAACTTCGAGAAAAGCGACCGCAAGAGCTATTCGCTGGGCTATATCCTGGATCATCGCTTCAACGACACCTTCAAGGCGTCGCAAAGCCTGCGCTGGACGCATTCGGACGCGAAGTACCGCAGCGTCTACGGCGCGATGACCAACTACTACGGCTACACGGACAGCAGCTATCTGTACCACCAGCGGGCGTCGATCGCGACGGACGTGGACGTGGGCGCGCTGACCCTGGACAACAACCTGCAGGCGCGGTTCGACACCGGCAGGATCGGCCACAACGTGCTGGTGGGCTTTGACTACCAGCACGTCAAGACCGACACGCTGTCGGGCTTTGGCTCGGCGCCGCCGCTGTATGTGAAGAACCCGGACAATTTCCAGAACATTCCGGTGCCGGCGTTCTCCAGCGACGCCTCCACCACGCAGTACCAGACCGGCGTGTACTTCCAGGACCAGATCCGGATCGACCGCCTGTCGTTCCTCCTGGGCGGGCGCTATGACTGGTCGCGCAACGTGGGCGAGACGAAGGCCATCGCCTCGGGCCGCGTCACGCCGTCGGCGCTGAACGCGGAAGCGTTCTCGGGCCGGTTCGGCGCGATCTACAACTTCGACAACGGCGTGGCGCCGTACTTCAGCTATTCGGAATCGTTCGAGCCGCAGTCCGGCACGGGGTGGAACAACACGCCGTTCAAGCCGATCGAGGGCAAGCAGTACGAAGTGGGCATCAAGTACCAGCCGCCGGGTTCGGCCACGATGCTGACCTTCGCGGCCTTCGATATCCGGCGCGAGAACATGACCACCACCGATCCCGATCCGACGCACCTGTGCGGCACGGCGGGCGGCCGCTGCTCGATCCAGGCGGGCGAGCTGCGCACGCAGGGCATCGAACTGGAGGCCAAGACCGAGCCGATGCGCGGCCTGTCGCTGATCGCCGCGTATTCGCTCATGAACAACGAATACACCAAGGCTTATCCGAACGCGTCCGGCTTTGACCTGACCGGCAAGACGCCCGTCGCGCTGCCGTCGCAGCAGGCGTCGGCGTGGGCGCGCTACCAGCTGCAGGAAGGGCCGCTCGCCGGCCTGGGCGTGGGCGGTGGCGTGCGCTATATCGGGTCGTCCTACGCCAACGAGGCCAACACCATGAAGGTGCCGAAGGTCACGCTGGTCGACCTGATGCTGGACTACGACCTGGGCCGCGCGTCGCCCGCGCTCAAGGGCATGCAGGTCGCGCTGAACGTGCAGAACCTGTTCGACAAAGAATACGTCGCCTCGTGCTCGGGCGATTCGTGGTGCTGGTTCGGCTACCAGCGCTCCATCAAGGCCAGCTTGCGGTATCGCTGGTAAGCCGGGGGAAGGGCGGCCCGCGCGGCGGGTCGCCTGCGCTTTGCACGTCGATCGGGTCTTTTTGTCTTAACGAGAATCGTTATAATTCAGGCCTTATACAGGGAAAGGCGGATAAGCTCGGGCCCCCTCCCACCCCCGGGTCCGCCACCGTCCCGCAACCACCTGATACTCCACGTGAAAGCTCCCGCAGCCGGCGCAGGCATGATGCGCTACCGATTCGCCGTTCTTTCCCGCGCGACGGCCGCCATCCTGGGCGGCTATGCCCTGGCCTCGGCGGCGGCGGCCTGCCTGGCGGTCTGGCTGCCGCTGGGACGGGCGGACGCCGTGACTGCGGCGCAGATGCTGTCCTTCGTGGTCTACGCCTGCGGCGTGATCTGGGTGTTCGCGACACGCAACGCCTGGCGCGCCTGGGCCGGCATCCTGGGCCCGGCCGCGCTGCTGGGCGGACTGTTCCTGGCCCATCGTCTGGCGGCGGCCGCATGAAGGCCGCCCAGCCCAAGGCGCCCGGCGAAGAGGGCCTGCGCCAGTCCATGTCCTGGCTGCACACGTGGGCGGGCCTCATCTTCGGCTGGGTGCTGTTCGCCATGTTCCTGACCGGCTCGCTGGCCTTTTTCCGGCCCGAGATCACGCGCTGGATGCAGCCCGAGATCCAGGTGCAGCCAGCGCCCGCCGTCCAGGCGGTCGAGACGGCGCAGCGCTATCTGGCGGACCATGCGCCCGACGCCAGGCGCTGGTTCATCACGCCGCCCTCGGATCGCGAGCCGCTCATCCAGTTGCTATATCAGACGCCCAAGCCCAAGCCGGGCGAACGCGGCTTCGTGCGCGTGAAGCTGGACCCGGCCACCGGCCAGGCCGTGACGGCGCGGCAGACGCGCGGCGGCGACTTCTTCTACCGCTTTCATTTCGAGCTGGAAACCGCGTTTCCGTGGGGACGCTGGCTGGCCAGCATCGCGGGCATGTTCATGCTGGTGGCGATCATCAGCGGCATCATCACGCACAAGAAGATCTTCGCCGACTTCTTCACCTTCCGCCCGAAAAAGGGCGGCCAGCGCGCCTGGATGGATGGCCATAACGTGTTGTCGGTGCTCGGCCTGCCGTTCCACCTGATGATCACGTTCAGCGGCCTGGTGCTCTTCATGGTGATGCTGATGCCCGCGGGCATCCTGGCCGTGTACGACACGCCGCGCGCCTATACGAACGAGGTCTTCAAATCCTCCCAGGTCACGCCGCCGCAGAACCGGCCCGCGCCGTTGGTTGCCATCGCCCCGCTGGTGGAACAGGCGCAGCAGCATTGGCAGGGACGGCTCGGCCGCGTGACCGTCAATAACCCGGGCGACGCGGGCGCCACCATCACGCTCGTGCGCAGCGTGAGCGACGGGGTGTCGTACGGCCTGTTGGCGCCCTATATGCGTTTTGACGGCGCCACGGGCGCGCTCCAGGAAGCCCAGGACGAACGCAGCGCCACCGCGGCGACGGCGGGCGTGATCACCGGCCTGCATCTGGGCCTGTTCGCCGAACCCGTGCTGCGCTGGTTGTATTTCCTGGTCAGCCTGGCCGGCACGGCCATGGTGGCGACGGGCCTGGTGCTGTGGATCGCCAAGCGTCGCCAGAAGGCGCGGCCGGGCGACGCGCGAGAAGCGTTCTCGCTGCGCCTGGTGGATGGCCTGAACGCGGGCACCATCGCCGGCGTCGTGTTCGGCGTGGCCGCGGTGTTCCTGGCCAACCGGCTGCTGCCGGCCGACATGCCTGGCCGCCAGGTCTGGGAGGTTCGTGCTTTTTTCCTGGCCTGGGGCGGGTCCCTGGTCTACGCCTTCCTGTTCCCGCGCCGCAAGTGGCGCGACCTGCTGGCCGTTGCCGCGGCCGCGCTGGCCCTGGTGCCGGTGGTCAATGCGCTGACCACGAACCGGCATCTGGGCGTCTCCCTGCCGCAAGGCGACTGGGTGATGGCGGGTTTTGACCTGACCTGCCTGGCGAGCGCCCTGGTGTTCGGCTGGATGGCGCGCAGGGCCGCCATGGCGCGCCAGGCGCCCACCCGGACGGCGGGCAAGCCGCGCGCCGCGCGCAGCGAGACGGTCAAGGCCGCCGTTGCCGCCGCATCTCCTGCTGCGACTCCTGCTGCGACCCCTGCTGCTTCCTCCACAGCCGCCGTTTTCCCCGCCCCGCACGAACCGGCCGTCCCGGCTGCGCGGCCGCAGACCCCACTTGAACCGCGAGGTGAGACGCCATGACGCTGGCCGCCTTCTGCCTGGCCTACGCGGGGTTTTCCGCGCTGTGCCTGGGCATGGACCGTCACTACGAAGACCTGTTCGACCGGGTCCTGCCGCGCCGCCATCGGGTGCCGTTGCGGCTGTTCGGCTGGGGCGCGCTTGCGCTGTCCTTGTGGGCGTCGGCGGCGGTCTGGGGGTGGAGCTACGGGACGGTCGAATGGATCGGCATTCTCAGCATCGCGGGCCTGCTGCTGATCTGGTTCCTGACGTTCCGGCCGCGCGCGGCCCTGACCGCCGGCGGCCTGTGCGCGCTGGCCGCGCCGGTGCTGGCGGTGTGGTAGGCGGCGGGGCCGGCGCGCCGCGGCACGTTACACTGACGGCTTCCCCAGCAAACCGCCATTTCGCCTCATGAATACCCGCGTCCTTACCGGCATCACCACCACTGGCACTCCCCATCTCGGCAACTACGCAGGCGCGATCCGCCCGGCGGTCCAGGCCAGTACGCAACCCGGCGTGGACGCATTTTTCTTCCTGGCGGACTACCACGCGCTGATCAAATGCGACGACCCGGCGCGGGTCGCCCGCTCGCGCCTGGAGATCGCCGCCACCTGGCTGGCGGTGGGCCTGGACCACGAGCGCGTGACGTTCTACCGCCAATCGGACATTCCCGAGATCCCCGAACTGAGCTGGCTGCTGACCTGCGTGACGGCCAAGGGCCTGATGAACCGCGCGCACGCGTACAAGGCCTCGGTGGACCAGAACGTGGCCAAGAACGTCGATCCGGATGACGGCATCACCATGGGTCTGTTCTCGTACCCCATCCTGATGGCCGCCGACATCGTCATGTTCAACGCGAACAAGGTGCCGGTGGGCCGCGACCAGATCCAGCACCTGGAAATGGCCCGCGACATCGCCCAGCGCTTCAACCACCTGTACGGGCGCGATTACTTCACGCTGCCCGAAGTGGTCATCGAGGAAGACGTGGCGACGCTGCCGGGCCTGGACGGCCGCAAGATGTCCAAGAGCTACAACAACACGATTCCCCTGTTCGAAGGCGGCGCCAAGGCCTTGCGCGCTTCCGTGATGCGCATCGTGACCGACTCGCGCGAACCCGGCGAGCCCAAGGACGCCGAGTCCTCGCATCTGTACACGCTGTATCGCGCGTTCGCCACGCCCGCGCAGTCGGCGGCGTTTCGCAAGCAGCTCGAAGAGGGCATGGGCTGGGGCGACGCCAAGCAGGCGCTGTATGAACACTTGGAAACCCTGCTGGCGCCCATGCGGGAAAAGTACGTCGACCTGATCGCCAATCCCGGCCGCATCGAAGACATCCTGCAGGCCGGCGCGGCCAAGGCGCGCAAGCTGGCCGTGCCGTTCATGCAGGAACTGCGCGAAGCCGTGGGCCTGCGCAATCTGGGCGCGGGGGCGGTGGCGGGCAAGGGCGCCCCGGGCAAGAAAGAAAAGTCCAAAGGCGCGCGCTTCGTCAGCTTCCGCGACGAGGATGGCGGCTTCCGCTTCCGCCTGCTGGCCGCCGACGGCGAGGAATTGCTGCTGTCGCAACGCTTTGCCGATCCCAAACAAGCCGGCGCCGTGATGCGCCGTCTGCAGTCCGAGCCCGCCGACAGCGTGTTGCAGGCCGATGCGCAAGGCGTCGGCGCGGTGGTCGATGGCGTGACCGTGGCCACGGCGCCTGCTGGCGCCCAGGGCGAGCCCGCCACGCTGCTGGCGCGTACGCGCGACGCGCTGCTGTCTCTGTCGCAGGAATAGCCCACGGACCGGGGCGGCGCGCGCCATGCGCGCCGCCGGTTGCGGCCAGCGCTTCGCGCAGCCGCGCCCCTAGTTCAGGCGCGCGCTGGCCACGATGCGGCCGTCGCGCACCTGGAAGCGCTGCACGTGGCCCTGGCCCGCGATTTCAAGCAGATCGCCCTGCGAATAGCCCGTGACATTGGGGCAGTCCAGCCATTCCGGGTTGATGAACGGAAAGTACTTGAGCGTGCCGCTGCCCTGGCTGGCGAAATCGAACGTGGTGTTGGCGACGACTTCCGGGTCCCATTGGCTGGCGTCGTAGGTCAGCACGCATCCGGTGCCGATGCGGTAGACGATGCTGGCGCCCATGCTGGCAAAGCCCAGCGCGCCGACATGCAATTGCGCCTGGTTGCGCAATTCAATGACCCGGCTGCCCAGGCGTTCCAGCGTGACGTGCTTGAAGGTCACGTCGGCGCCGTCGACGATCAGGTGCGAATACTGCCCCAACGTGACGTCGCCGTATACGCCGCTGGGCGCGGCTTCTTTTTCGGTAATGATTGCGGTTTCGTTGGCGGCAAGCGTAATGGTGCTGAGCATGGCGGACGGATCTCCGGTCTATCAGGGGGGCGCGCTCTTGTTCTGATGCTGCTACCCGATAGACGTTTCGCGCCGCAGCTCGCCTGATCGTGGATTTTTGCGTCGCCGGAACGTCGTCCGGTTCTCACCCTTGCGTGTGATTTTTATTATTTGGACACAATTCGATATTTTCACTTATTTTTGGAATGTCGAATTGAGCGAACGCAACGAAAGCGGGCGATTTACGGGAAACCCCTAGGTGCTGCGGCGTGGCCGGGGCGAAAAAAACGGGGCGAAAAAAAACCGGTGCGCGAGGCACCGGTTTTTTGCGGAAGGTCGGACGCCGGAACGTCGGAACCCGTGGATCAGCAGATCAGCGCTTGAGCTTGGCGAACGCGTCAGCCATGGCGCTGTTCATCGACCCCGCGGCTGCCCCCGCCCCGCGGCCGCCGTCGCCCTGGCGGCGCGGACGGTCGCCGCCCTTGGGGGCGTCGCCGCTGCGGCGGGCCGGCGCGGCGGTGTCGTTCAGGCGCATGGTGAGGGCCACGCGCTTGCGCGCCGCGTCCACTTCCAGCACTTTGACGCTGACGGTCTGGCCCACGCGTACCACGTCGCGCGGATCCTTCACGAACTTCTCGGCCAGCGCCGAGATGTGAACCAGGCCGTCCTGGTGCACGCCGATGTCGACGAAGGCGCCGAAGTTGGCCACGTTGGTCACCACGCCTTCCAGCACCATGCCCGGGTACAGGTCGTTCAGCGTTTCCACGCCTTCCTTGAACTGCGCCGTCTTGAATTCCGGACGCGGATCGCGGCCGGGCTTTTCGAGTTCGGCGAAGATATCCTTCACCGTGGGAAGGCCGAAGCGTTCGTCGGTGAAGTCCGACGGCGACACGCCCTTGAGCGCTTCGCGCTGGCCGATGATCTGCTGCACGTCGGCCTTGATCTTGGCGACGATGCGCTCGACGACGGGATAGGCCTCGGGGTGCACGGCCGATGCGTCCAGCGGGTTGTCGCCGTTGGGAATGCGCAGGAAGCCGGCGGCCTGCTCAAACGCCTTGTCGCCAAAGCGCGGCACCTTGCGCAGGATCTCGCGCGTGGGGAAGGCGCCGTTTTCGTCGCGGAAGGCCACGATGTTCTTGGCCAGCAGCGAGTTCAGGCCCGACACCCGCGCCAGCAGCGCCGCCGACGCCGTGTTCACGTCGACGCCCACGGCGTTCACGCAGTCTTCGACCACGGCGTCCAGCGAGCGCGCCAGTTCGCGCTGGTTGACGTCATGCTGGTACTGGCCCACGCCGATGGCCTTGGGGTCGATCTTGACCAGTTCGGCCAGCGGGTCCTGCAGGCGGCGGGCGATGGACACGGCGCCGCGCAGGGTCACGTCTAGGTCGGGGAATTCCTGGGCGGCGGTTTCCGATGCCGAATACACCGAGGCGCCCGCTTCGGACACCACCACGCGGGTGACCTTGAGGTCGGGGAAGCGTTCCATCATGTCGCCCACGAGCTTTTCGCTTTCGCGCGAGGCCGTGCCGTTGCCGATGGCGATCAGGTCCACCTTGTGGCGCGCGACCAGCGCGGCCAGCGTGTTGATCGTGCCGTCGCGGTCGCGGCGGGGTTCGAACGGGTAGACGGTGGTGGTGTCGACGACCTTGCCGGTCTTGTCGATGACCGCGACCTTGCAGCCCGTGCGGATGCCGGGGTCCAGCCCCAGCACGGCCTTGGGGCCGGCGGGCGCGGCCAGCAGCAGGTCTTTCAGGTTGGCCGCGAACACGCGGATCGCCTCGGCTTCGCCGCTTTCGCGCAGGCGGCCGATCAGTTCGCTTTCGAATGCCGTCAGCAGCTTCACGCGCCAGGTCCAGCGGCAGACCTCGCCCAGCCAGCGCGCGCGCGGCGGTGCGTCCAGGGCGAACAGGCCGTTGCCCAGCTTCAGGAAATTGGCGATGCGGGCGACGCACGGGTGCGGGGTCTGGGCCTCGAGGTCGGCTTCCAGGCCCAGGCGCAGTTCCAGCACGCCTTGCTGGCGGCCGCGCAGCAGCGCCAGGATGCGGTGCGAGGGCAGGGTGCGCAGCGGCTCGTTGAAGTCGAACCAGTCGCGGAAGTTGGCGCCTTCGGTTTCCTTGCCCTCGATCATCTTGGAGTAGAGCAGGCCCGTGGACCACAGGTGCTCGCGCATGTCGGCGAGCAGGTCGGCGTTTTCCGCGTAGCGTTCGGCCAGGATGTCGCGCGCGCCGTCCAGCGCCGCCTTGGCGTCGTTGATGGCGGCTTCGGGATTCAGGTATTGCGCGGCCAGCGCGGCGGGATCGCAGGCGGGATCGGCCAGGATGGCGTCGGCCAGGGGCTCGAGGCCGGCCTCGCGGGCGATCTGGGCGCGCGTGCGGCGCTTGGGCTTGTACGGCGCGTACAGGTCTTCCAGGCGCTGCTTGGTGTCGGCGTCGGCGATTTCCTGCTGCAGCTCGGGCGTCAGCTTGCCTTGCTGGGAAATGGACTCCAGGATGGCGCCGCGGCGCTCTTCGAGTTCGCGCAGGTAACCCAGGCGGACTTCCAGGTTGCGCAGCACGGTGTCGTCCAGGCCGCCGGTCGCTTCCTTGCGATAGCGGGCGATGAAGGGCACGGTTGCACCGTCATCCAGCAGTTCCACCGCCGCAGCGATCTGGGAGGCGCGCGCGCCCAGCTCGGTGGCGAGCTGTGCGACGATGCGGGCGTTGTCGACGCCGGCGGCGACGTTCGTGATAGTGGAAGTTTCAGACATCTCTATACGACGGCAAAAAGGGAAAACGAGGGGCGGATTGTGCCATAAGCCGTTGTTACAGAACGTGCCCGGAGGGACCGATCTGTCCCTCTGGCAACGGCCTTGCGGTAGCCCGCGAGCCGAAAAGCGCGGCGGCAGCGGGTATCATTTGGGTCCTTCCCAATTCAGTGTCTGGCGCCCGAACCGATCGTCCCGGCACCGGTTCACCCCATCCTCCGACCGACACTAGGCTGCTGTAATGCTGGACCTGGACATTTCCGAATTCTTCGACGACGACGGGCCGCTGGCCACCGCCATGCCCGGCTACAAGCCGCGTCCCTCGCAGGTGGAGCTGTCGCAGGCCATCGGCCAGGCCATCCAGGACCGCGCCACGCTGGTGGCCGAGGCCGGGACCGGCATCGGCAAGACCTGGGCCTATCTTGTACCCGCGTTCATCCAGGGCGGCAAGGTGCTGATCTCCACCGGCACGCGCACCCTGCAGGATCAGCTCTACACGCGCGATCTGCCGCGCGTGCGCGCGGCGCTGGGCGCGCCCGTGACCGCCGCGCTGCTCAAGGGCCGCGGCAATTACGTGTGCCACTATCACCTCGAACGCCTGCAGGGCGACGAGCGCGCGCTGAAGTCGCGCACCGAGATCCAGCAACTGCGCCAGATCCAGGTGTTCGCGGGCATTTCTAAGACCGGCGACCGCGGCGACCTCGCGCAGGTGCCGGAAGACGCCGACATCTGGCAGCGCGTGACCTCCACGCGCGAGAACTGCCTGGGCCAGGAGTGTCCGCGCATCCGCGATTGCTTCGTGGTCAAGGCGCGCCGCCAGGCACAGGAGGCCGACGTGGTGGTCGTCAACCACGCGCTCTTCATGGCCGACCTGATGCTGCGCGAAGAAGGCGTGACCGACCTGCTGCCCGAAGCCGACACCGTCATCTTCGACGAAGCGCACCAATTGCCCGACACCGCCACGCGCTTTCTGGGCAGCAGCGTGTCCACGCACCAGTTGATGGACTTCGGCCGCGCCCTCGAAGTGGCGGGGCTGGCCTATGCGCGCGAAGCGGCCAAATGGAGCGACGTCAGCCGCCACCTGGAAACCGCCGCGCGCGAATTGCGCCTGGTCTGCGCGCCGCTGGACAAGATGCCGGGCCGCAAGGCCACCTTCGAGGCCATCCCCAATCCCGAGGAATTCGACGAGGCGCTGCTGGCGCTGCGCGAAGCCGTGGACGGCGCCACCAAGGCGCTGGGCGCGGTGGCCGAAAAACACCCCGACCTGCTCACGGCCGCGCGCATGGGCGCCGAAATCTCGGTCAAGCTCAAGCGCTGGGCGACGCCCGGACGCGGCGGCGCCGCGCTGGACGACGAAGGCTGGGGCCGTGACGACCAGGCGCCCGCGCAGGACGCGCTGGGCGACGGGCCGTCCACGCCGGCCGCCCTGCTGGAAGGCGCCGCGCTGGCCGAGCAATGGACCGGCCCGGCGGTGCGCTGGGTCGAGCACGGCCTGCATCACGTGCGCCTGCACTCGGCGCCGCTGTCGGTGGCGCAGGCCTTCTCCAAGTTCCGCAAGCCTGGCCAGGCCTGGATCATGACCTCGGCCACGCTGTCGGTGAATGGCGAATTCACGCACTTCACCAGCCAGCTCGGCCTGGACCGCGCGCGCACCGGCAAGTGGGAGTCGCCGTTCGACTACCCCGAGCAGGCGCTGCTGTTCGTGCCGCGCGGCATGCCCGAGCCCCAGTCCCCGCAATTCCTGGACCGCTTCGTCCAGACCTTGATGCCGCTGCTGGAAGCCAGCCCCGGCGGCACGCTGGTCCTCTGTACCACGCTGCGCGCGGTGGACAAGGTGGCGAACCTGCTTGCCGACGCCTTCGACGACGCGGGGCACGACTGGCCGCTGCTCAAGCAGGGCGAGGGCACCCGCCGCGATCTGCTGGACCGCTTCTGCAAGCTCACGCATCCGGTGCTGGTGGGCAGCGCAAGCTTCTGGGAAGGCATCGATCTGCCGGGCGACGTGCTGACGCTGGTGGCGATCGACAAGCTGCCTTTCGCGCCGCCCGACGATCCGGTCATCGAGGCGCGCCTGCGCGCCTGCCGCGCGCAGGGCGGCAATCCGTTCGCGGAATACCAGCTTCCCGAAGCCGCCATCTCGCTCAAGCAGGGCGCGGGCCGGCTGATCCGCACGGAATCCGATTGGGGCGTGCTGATGGTGGGCGACGCGCGGCTCGTCGAAAAACCCTACGGCAAGCGCCTGTGGCGCGGTCTGCCGCCGTTTGCGCGCACCCGCGAACTGGAAGAGGTGCTGGCGTTCTACCGGCGCAAGCGCGGTTCCGACGACGCATGAAGCCAAGTCAAGCCAAGCCGGGCCGGGTCGGCTGGGCGCAGGCAAAAAAATGGCCCTTCCGAAGAAGGGCCATTTTCTTTCCCATGCGGGCGGGATCCGATCAGTTGAACGGATTCCACCAGCTCTTGTCGGCCTTCAGGCCCTTGGTCCGGAACTCGCTGTTCGGGTAGTTCTTGTCGTACACGCGCTGGGCGTCGTTCTTCAGTTCCGTCATATTCAGTTTGTCGTACGACTGGACCATCAGGTAGAGCGCCTCTTCGGTGGCGGGCGCGCCCTCGAAATCGGTGATCACCGTCTGCGCGCGGTTGGCCGCGGCCACGTAGGCGCCGCGCTCGTAGTAGTAGCGGGCGACGTGGACTTCGTTCATGGCGATGGTGTTGACCAGCCACGCCACGCGCTTTTCGGCGTCGACGCTGTACTTGCTTTCCGGATAGCGCTTGATCAGCTCGGTGAAGGCGTCGTAGGACGCGCGCAGCCCCTTGGGATCGCGCTCGGCCGGGTCCTGGCCGGTGATGTTGCTCATGAAGGCGCTGGCCGGCGTGAAGTTGATCAGGCCCTTCAGGTACAGCGCGTAGTCGGTGCCGGGGTGATTGGGATAGAGCTGCTGGAAGCGGTCGATGGCCGCCAGCGCCTGCTCGTTTTCACCGTCCTTCCAGTTGACGTAGGCCAGCTCGAGCAGCGCCTGCTGCGCGTACACGCCGAAGGGGTAGCGGCTCTCGATGGCGGTCAGGCGTTCGCGCGCTTCTTTCCAGCCGCCCGACGACATTTCAGCCTTGGCGTCCGCGTAGAGCTGTTCTGCGCTCCAGTTGGTGGTCTTGTCGTACTTGCTGTCCGTGCCGCTGCAACCGGCGATGACCATGACGGCAAGTAGCGCAAGAACCACGCGCAAAACCGGCCCGCTGCGGGAGGCGGGGTTCGAGGGAGCTGCAGGGTGGTGAATCACGAGAATCGTATCCTTGGTGGTAGCATGGCAGGCTGATTATATGATTTGTCTCCATGTCTGATACAGCCGCCCGCGCAGATCTTGTTTCCGACGATAGCGCCGACGAAAATCTCGACGAAACCAGCCGCGGCGAGCCGCAATTTGTAACCGTGCCGTCCGCCACGCGCGCCGACCGGCTGGACAAGGTGCTGGCGGGCCTCTTGCCCGACCACTCCCGCAACCGCCTGCAGGGCTGGATCGAATCCGGCAACGTCCTGGTCAACGGGGCGCCTGGCAAGATCCGCCAGACGGTCGGGCCGGGGGACGAACTCACCATCTGGGCGCAGCCCGCGCCGGACGCGCTGGCCTTCACCGCGGAACCCGTCGAATTCGGCGTCGTCGCCGAAAGTCCCGACTGGATCGTGGTCGACAAGCCCGCCGGCCTGGTCACCCATCCGGGGGCCGGCAACTGGAGCGGCACGCTGCTCAACGGCCTGCTGCATCGCTATCCGGAACTCGCCCACGTTGCCCGCGCCGGCATCGTGCACCGGCTGGACAAGGATACGTCCGGGCTGATGGTGGTGGCTCGCAACGACACCGCGCAGACCCACCTGGTGCGCCAGCTCCAGGCGCGCAGCATGGGCCGCGAATACGTGGCGCTGGCGCATGGCTGGGTGGCCGCCGCCGGCAAGGTCGACCGCGCCATCGGGCGCGATCCCCGCGTGCCGGTGCGCATGAGCGTCGAGCGGCCCGTGGCGCCCAAGCCGGCCATTACCAATTACGCACCGGCCCGCCGCGGCATGGTGGAGCCGGGCGGCCGGGTGACCGAAGTGGTGTGCCGCCTGGAAACCGGCCGGACCCACCAGATCCGCGTGCACATGGCCAGCCTGGGGCATCCGCTCTTGGCCGATACCCTCTACGGCGGCAAGAACATCGCGGGGGCGCTGCGCCAGATGCTGCACGCCCGCGCGCTGCATTTCGACGATCCAGGCGGCCAGGGCGAGGTCCGGTTTGCCGCGCCGGTGCCCGCCGACATGGCGCAGGTCCAGGAGAACATTGCATGGAACGCCTGATCGCGGGCCTGCCCGTCGTCACGGGACCCGAATGGCAAGGGGTGAACTACTTCTGCACGACGCGGTCGGGCGGGGTGGGGGTGGCGCCGCACGACACCCTGAATCTTGGGCTGCGGGCCGAGGACAACCCCGAGGCCGTGGCCGAGAACCGCCGCCGCGTGCGCGCGGCCGTGCCGTCCGCGCCCCTGTGGCTGCGCCAGGTCCATGGCAGCGAGGTCGTGGACGCCGACCGGCCCGACGTGCCCGCCGAACCCGCGGTGGACGCCAGCGTCACGGCCCAGCCCGGCCGGGTGCTGGCCGTCATGGTGGCCGACTGCCTGCCGGTCGTGATCGCCGATGCCGAGGGCACCGTACTGGGCGCGGCGCATGCGGGCTGGCGCGGCCTGGCGGGCGGCGTGTTGGAACGGACGCTGGCCGCCATGCGGGCCAAGGCCCCGCAGGCGGACGGTTGGCGGGCCTGGGTCGGGCCGGGCATCGGTCCGCGGCACTTCGAGGTCGGGCAGGACGTACTGGACGCCTTCACGGGCGACGATCCCGCCACGGCGCGCTTTTTCGCGCCCCGTCCCGGCATCGCGGGCAAATGGCTGGCGGACCTCGCCGGATTGGCGGATTTCCGGCTGCGGCGCGCCGGGGTACAAGAGGTGGTGCTCAGCGGGGAATGCACGGTGACGCGCGCGGACCGGTACTTTTCCTACCGCCGCGACGGGGTGACCGGACGCATGGCGATGCTGGCCTGGCTAGCCCCGGTTTGATCTCGCGCAAAGGCCCGGGCTGGCCTTGCGTCCTACTCTTGCAGCCCTCCTTGTATACCCGCATTGACAGTCCTGGACCCGGAATGCAACATCAATCGCGAAGTTTCGATAACAAGGTGTCGAAGTGAATGCCAATCTCTCCGCAGGTCCCATTCCGGTGAGCGTGGCACCGGAAGTCCTGGCTGACATCCAGGCAGAGTTCTCTCGTGAATGGCAACGCATTTGCGACGATGCCCGGCGCGGCGCGCTCGCGCCGCCGTCCGATCGCCGCTTTTCCGGCGAGGCCTGGGCCGCCAACGCGTCGCACCTGCTGCTGGCGCACACCTATCTGTTGTCAGCCCGCGCCATGCAGCGCATGGTCGACGCCGCCCAGGTCAGCGAACCCATGCGCGACCGGCTTCGGTTCTCGATCATGCAGTGGGTCGACGCGCTGTCGCCGTCCAACTTCCTGGCGCTGAACCCCGACGCCCAGCGTTCCATCGTCGAAAGCGCGGGCCGCGCCCTGAACGAAGGCCTGGCGAACCTGCTGGGCGACGTGCAGAAGGGCCGCATCACGCAGACCGACGAATCCCAATTCGAGATTGGCCGCAACGTGGCCACGACGCCCGGCGACGTCGTCTTCGAAAACAAGCTGTTCCAGCTCATCCAGTACGCACCCTCGACCGCCACCGTCCATGAGCGGCCGCTGGTCATCGTGCCGCCGAACATCAACAAGTTCTACATCCTGGACCTGCAGCCGGAAAATTCCTTCGTGCGCCATGCCGTGGAGCAGGGCTACACGGTCTTCCTGATTTCCTGGCGCAATCCGGTCGCCGCCGACACCGACGGCGTGGACCGCGCCACCTGGTCCGACTACCTGGACGATGCCGTGCTGCAGGCGCTGCGCGTGGCCAGCGACATCACCGGGCAGCCGCAGGTCAACGCACTGGGCTTCTGCGTCGGCGGCACGATGCTGGCCTCCGCGCTGGCGCTGGCCGAGGCGCGCGGCGAGCATCCGGTGGCTTCGCTGACCCTGCTGACCTCGCTGCTCGATTTCCACGACACCGGCATCCTGAAGGTCTTCGTCGACGAAGCGCACGCGCTCATGCGCGATCACCAGTTGGGCAACGGCGGCCTGATGCCGGGCCGCGACCTGGCCACCACATTCTCGTTCCTGCGCCCCAACGAGCTGGTCTGGAACTACGTGGTCGGCAATTACCTGAAGGGACAGAAGCCGCCGGCCTTCGACCTGCTGTTCTGGAACGGCGACAGCACGAACCTGCCGGGACCCTTCTTTTCCTGGTATTTCCGCAATACCTACCTTGAGAACAATCTCAAGGTGCCGGGCCGCGCGCAGGCTGCCGGCATGCCGCTGGACCTGACGCGGCTGAAGATGCCGGCCTATATATTCGGATCGCGCGAAGACCACATCGTGCCCTGGGTGTCGGCCTACGCATCCACGCAGCTGCTGCGCGGACCGCAGCGTTTCGTGCTGGGCGCATCGGGCCACATCGCGGGCGTGGTCAATCCGCCCGCCAAGAAGCGCCGCAGCTACTGGTCGGCCGACGCACTGGACCAGCCCGGCCCGCTGCCGGGCGACCCGAATGCCTGGTTCTCGCAGGCGGTGGAGCACCCGGGAAGCTGGTGGCCCGACTGGGCCGCCTGGCTGGCCGGCCATTCCGGCAAGCAGGTCAAAGCAAGGACGAAGGCAGGCAATGCCAAGTACCGGCCCATAGAGCCGGCTCCTGGCAGGTACGTGAAGGTCCGGGCGGCATAGACCGCGATTCGCGATCGATCCCCGGTCATGAAGAAAGTTAATCAACGAGGCGTCCGTCGCACACAGGAGGAAGTCCAATGAGCGGAAAACTGGCTTACGTAACAGGCGGGATGGGCGGGATTGGCACCTCTATTTGCCAGCGCTTGGCCAAGGATGGCTTTCGCGTGGTGGCAGGTTGCGGCCCCAGCCGCAATTACCAGCAATGGCTGGATGAGCAGGCCGCGCAGGGCTTTACGTTCCACGCGTCGGTGGGCAACGTGTCCGATTGGGACTCCACGGTTGCCGCATTCGAAAAGATCACCAACGAGCTCGGGCCGGTCGACGTGCTGGTCAACAACGCGGGCATCACCCGCGACGGGCTGTTCCGGAAAATGAGCGCCGACGATTGGCGGGCGGTCATCGACACCAACCTGAACAGCCTGTTCAACGTGACCAAGCAGGTCATCGACGGCATGGTCGAGCGTCAGTGGGGGCGGGTCATCAACATCAGCTCGGTCAACGGCCAGAAGGGGCAGTTCGGCCAGACCAACTACTCCACGGCGAAGGCCGGCATCCATGGCTTCACCATGGCGCTCGCGCAGGAAGTGGCCAGCAAGGGCGTGACCGTCAACACGATCTCGCCCGGGTATATCGGCACCGACATGGTCCGGGCCATCCGCCCGGACGTGCTGGAGAAGATCGTCGCGACGATTCCGGTGCGCCGCCTGGGCACGCCCGAGGAAATCGCATCCATGGTCTCGTGGCTGGCTTCGGACGAATCCGGCTTTTCGACCGGCGCGGACTTCTCGCTGAACGGCGGCCTGCACATGGGCTGACCCGGCCGGGCCGCCCGAAGGCGGCCCCATGGCGCCGGACGGCCTCGGCCAGAGGGCCGTCCGGCATTACACTCACCTTATCGAAAGCCTAAGAGATCGCCCGATCCGGGGACAACCATGACGCAAGCACAAACCGGCGCCAGCCTGCGCCTGATTAAAAAGTACCCCAACCGTCGCTTATACGACACCCGGACCAGCACCTACATCACCCTGGCAGATGTCAAGCAACTGGTCCTGGCCAACGAGGAATTCCAGGTCGTCGATGCCAAGAGCAGCGAAGATCTGACGCGCAGCATTCTTTTGCAGATCATCCTTGAAGAGGAGAGCGGCGGCATGCCCATGTTCTCCTCCAACATGCTGTCGCAGATCATCCGTTTCTACGGCCATGCCATGCAAGGCATCATGGGTTCCTACCTTGAAAAGAACATCCAGGCCTTCATGGAGATCCAGCAGCGCATGGCTGAACAGTCCAAGGGCCTGTACGGCAGCCAGTTCGGTCCGGAAGCCTGGACGCAATTCATGAACGTGCAGACCCCCATGCTGCAGAACATGATGAACAACTACATCGACCAGAGCAAAAACCTGTTCGTGCAGATGCAGGACCAGATGCAGGACCAGACGCGCGCGATGTTCTCCACCTTCCCGTTCACGCCCGGCGGCACGCCGGGCGCGGGGCGCAAGTAAGGGCGGATTCACGGGATTCGCGGCGGCCCCTCGCGGGGGGGGGGCGCCAGGACAGCCAGCCGCCTCGGCATCAGCCCGGGCGGCTTTTTTGTTGCTTGACCCAACGCAATGATCCGGCACTTATCGTGCGGCCAGGTTCAGGGATGTGTCAGCAAAATCCTCTAAATTAATGAAAACGGTTCTTGTTTGTGTTTTGAGAACCGCTGTTTTCGTTTGTGTTTGTGTTTCGAGGATTAATGCACATGATCAAGAAAGCCTTGGCGCTGGCCATTGTCGCGTTGAGCGTGTCCGCCGCCCACGCGGCCGAATACCCCATCGGCAAGCCGGTCGAGAAGGGCGGCATGGAAATCGGCGCGGTGTACCTGCAGCCGATCGAAATGGACCCGCCCGGCATGATGCGTCCGGCCAAGGATTCCGACGTGCACCTGGAAGCCGACATCCACGCCACCGCCGGCAACAAGACGGGCTTTCCGGAAGGCGAGTGGGTGCCTTACCTGGTCGTGAACTACGAGATCCAGAAGGTGGGCAGCCAGAATGTGCAGAAGGGCACGTTCATGCCCATGGTGGCCAACGACGGTCCGCACTATGGCGAGAACGTCAAGCTGGAAGGTCCCGGCAAGTACAAGCTCAAGTACTCGATCCTGCCGCCGACGGCGAACAAGATGAGCCATTTCGGCCGCCACGTCGACAAGGAAACGGGCGTGGGCGAATGGTTCGAACCGTTCGACCTGGAATATGAATTCGTCTACGCCGGCACCGGCAAGAAGGGCGGGTATTGATCGTGCGCCGCCTGCTTCGCGTTCTTGCCGCACTGCTGATCGGCTTGGCCGGCGTGGCGGGCATGACGCCCGCGCAGGCGGCCGATCTGCCCACGTTCACGTTGACCTTCAAGCCGGACGGCACGTTCGAGCCCGCCACGTTGGAAGTCCCCGCGGGCCGGTTCAAGATCGAACTGATCAACGAAAGCAATGAGCCGGTGGAGTTCGAAAGCATTCCGCTGCGCAAGGAAAAAGTCCTTGGGCCGGGCGTGAAATCCTTTGTGGTGATCACGATCTCGCGGCCGGGCGAGTATCCCTTTTTTGACGACTTTCACCAGAGCGTGAAAGGCACCTTGGTCGTCAAGCCCAAGGAATAAAGCGGCATCCAAGCATGGAACAGGTACTTTTCATCGTCTGGCGCGAAAGCGTCGAAGCCCTGCTCGTGGTGGGCATCCTCTATACCTGGCTGCGCGCCACGCCGGAAGGCAAGCGCGGGCTGCCCTACCTGTGGGGCGGCGTCGCGGCCGGCCTGGCGCTGGCCGTGGCGCTGGCGCTGGTGCTGCTGGGCGTGTCGTCCTGGCTCAGCGACGAGGGGCAGGAATGGTTCCAGGCCATCATGTCGCTGGCGGCCTGCGCGCTCGTGGTGCAGATGGTCGTCTGGATGAAGAAGCACGGCCACACGCTCAAGGGCGAACTGGAAAGCGGCGCGCGCGCCTCCGTGGCCAGCGACAACTGGTGGGGCCTGCTGGTGCTGGTCGCCATCGCCGTCGCCCGCGAAGGCAGCGAGACCGTGGTGTTCCTGTATGGCACGGTGTCGGCCGGGCAGGGCGGCAGCGACATGTTGATGCTGGCCCTGGCGGGCGTGGCGGGCTTCGCCGTGGCGCTGCTGACGTTCTGGCTGCTGCAACTGGGCGGCAAGCTCATCACCTGGCGCCGCTTCTTCCTCGTGACCGAAATCCTGCTGCTGCTCCTGGCCAGTTCGCTGCTGGTGGGCGGCCTGGACCATCTGATTTCGCTGGACGTGCTGCCGACCCTCGTCGATCCGGTCTGGGACAGCTCCTGGCTGCTCAGCGACAGCACTGGCCTGGGCAAGGTGCTGGCCGACTTCGCCGGCTACCGCGCGCTGCCGGCGCTGACCTCGGTGCTGCTGTGGGTGGCGTACTGGATCGTCGTCTGGGCGCTGCTGCGCTGGGTGGGCAGCAAGCCCGCGCCGGTGGCCGCCGCCCGGGGGGCATCCTGATTCCGGTCTGTCCCGCCGGACTGAATATTTGAAGGTTTGACCATGGCTGCTGCAATCGGGAGGGCGACCTCCCGCATCGCCGACTTCCTCCGAGACCATGCCCCGCTGTTGCGCAAGCTGCAGTGGGGCATTGTCGCGTTGTACGCGTTCCTCCTGATCGTGCCCGCGCTGCTGCCGTTGCCCGACAACGCCGCCTCGGTGTTCAACAATCTGACGGTCGTGGCGCAGTTTGCGTTCTGGGGCGTGTGGTGGCCGTTCGTGCTCATTTCCATGCCGATCCTCGGCCGCGCGTGGTGCGGCTGGCTGTGTCCGGAAGGCATGCTGACCGAATGGGCCAGCGAGCGCGGACAGGGCCGCGCCATCCCGAAGTGGATGCGCTGGGGCGGCTGGCCGTTCGTGGCGTTCGCGCTGACGACGGTCTACGGTCAGCTCGTCAGCGTCTATCAATATCCGCTGGCGGTGCTGGCCGTGCTGGGCGGGTCGACCGTGGCGGCCATGATCGTCGGCTGGCGCTACGGCCGCAGCAAGCGGGTATGGTGCAAGTACCTGTGCCCGGTGAATGGCGTGTTCAACCTGCTGGCCAAGCTGGCGCCCTGGCATTTCAAGGTCGACGAGGAAAAGTGGCGCCATCCGGTCATCCGTATCGAACCCATCAACTGCGCGCCGCTGGTGCCGCTGCGCCACATGAAGGGCGCGGGCGACTGCCACGTCTGCGGCCGCTGCAGCGGCTATCGCGGCGCCATCGCGCTGACGCCGCGGTCGCCGGAAGAAGAAATCGTGCACGTCGCCGACGGCGACCCCTGGCAGACGGCCTTGCTGTGCTTCGGCCTGATGGGCATCGCGATCGGCGCATTCCTCTGGAGCGCCAGCCCGTGGTACGTGACGGCCAAGCAATGGGCCGCGACCTGGCTGGTCGAGCGCGACATCCTGTGGCCGCTGATGGACAACGCGCCCTGGTTCATCCTGACGCATTACCCGGATGTGAATGACAGCTTCTCGTGGCTGGACGGCGCGGGCATCCTGCTGTTCGTCGTCGGCGCCACGGTGTGCGTGGGCGGCGCGGCGTTTCTGTCGCTGTGGATTGCCGACCGCATCGCGCCGGCCGCGCCCGCGCCGGGGGTGTCCGCCTCGCGCTGGGGACGCCCGGGCCTGCACAAACTGGCGCAGGCCCTGATCCCGTCCGCCGGCATCGGCGTGTTTCTTGGCCTGTCGGCCACCACCATCACGCTGCTCAAGCACGAGGGCGTGCAGGCGGCCTGGGCGACGCCCGTGCGGTTCACGCTGTTGACGCTGGCGGTGCTGTGGACGCTGCGCCTCTATGCGCGCCTGCTCAAGCCGCGTCCGGTGGGCCTGGCCCGCAAGCTCGGCGCGGGCGTGGTGCTGGCGGCGGGATTGGCGCCGTTCTGCCTGGCCTGGGTGCTGTTCTTCGCCATCTGGTAGTCCGGCTTCGCGCGCATTGCGATAAAGTGGGGACCGCGCCGGCGCCGCCGGCATTCCCTCATTTCCGTTTCGCCATGGCCACCTACGCGTTCCGTCTGCTCAACGTTTTCGCTTCCTCCACTTTCAGCGGCAATCAGCTTTGCGTATTCGAAGATGCGCGGGGCATGGACGACGCCACCATGCTGAACCTGGCTGCGCAGTTCAACCTGTCCGAGACCACCTTCATCCTGCCCTCGGACCGCGCAAACGCGCGGGTGCGGATCTTTACGCCGGGCTACGAGATGAAGTTCGCCGGCCATCCCACCATCGGCACCTCGCAGGTGGTGCGCGACCTTCTGCAAACGGGCGATGCGCTCACGCTGGAATTCAAGGCGGGCGTCGTTCCCGTGGTGGCCAACGGCGATGCCTGGACGTTTACCGCGCCATGCCCCGACGGGGTGCGAACCGCCAGGCCCGAGCTGGACGGCGCCGAGATCGCGGGGCTGGTCGGATTGGATCGCGATGACCTGCTGGCCGAGCCCATCTGGGTCGATACCGGCGCAGACCAGTTGCTGGTGCCGCTTGCCAGCGTGGACGCCGTGCGCCGGGCCGCCCCCGATGCCGCCAAGCTGGCGCGCTGGCAGGCCAGCAGCCTGGGACGCAAGACAATGTATGTGTTTGCCTTTGACGAAGGCAGGCTGCAAGGCGGGCGCCAGGTCGTGGTGGCCAGGTATTTCTTCGCCAAGGCGGGCGGCGGCGTCGACGAAGACGCGGGCACCGGGTCGGCCTGCGCCAACCTGGGCGGTTGGCTGCAGCACCGCGGCTACCCCTTGCCGGCCAGCATCGTGGTCGAACAGGGCGACCAGATGGGCCGGCCATGCCGACTGCTGCTGGAGGTCCTGGCCGACGGCCGGATCCAGGTGGGAGGCCGCGCGCTGGAGATCGGCCGCGGCGCCGTGACGGTCTGAGGGGCTATCCCCCGGAATTTGCGGCCATGAAAAAAGCGGCGCCGAGTTGCCTCAGGCGCCGCTTTGTATTCAGGCGTGGATCTTGACGATCCTGCCCTTACTTGCGGTTCTTGGCCGGATCAACCTTGATGTTGTTCTTGACCTGCTTGACGCCTTCGACGCCTCGGGCGACCTTGGCGGCGTGATCCGCTTCGGCTGCGGTGCCCACGGTGCCGGTCAGCGTGGCGACGCCGTTGTTGGTTTCGACGGCGATTTCCAGGGCGCTCAGCTGCTTGTCGGCAACGAAGGCGGCCTTGACCTTGGTGGTCACGGTGGCGTCGGACGCGTATTCACCCACGGACTGTTTCGGCTTGCCGTCATCGGCGGCAAAAGCCATGGAAGTGAAGACAGCGCCCGTACCCAGTGCGGCGGCGGCGATCAGCTTGCGAATTTCCATAGTAATGCTCCTTGTTAGTGGTGTTCAGCGCGTTCTCGTTCTAGACGCAATGACGATATGAGATGGCTCAGTGGTTCTATTTCGCTGGTGCTATTTCTTGCGGAAGGCGCCGCCCAGGATGGACAGCAGTGCCAGGACCAGAAAAACGAAGAACAGGATCTTGGCAATCCCCGCGGCGCCGGCGGCGATGCCGCCGAAACCCAGGACAGCCGCGATGATGGCGATAACGAAGAAAACTACGGCGTAATGCAACATGTCAGCTTCTCCTGGTTGTTATGGGTATCAGGGATTGCGGTCGAAGAAATCCCGGACTTCCTTTTGTGCCTCTTCCTTGGTCTTGCCGTAGCGCTCCTGGATCAGGCCTGCCAGACGTTCGGCGTTGCCTTCCGTGCGCGTCAGTTCGTCGTCGGTGAGCTCACCCCAGGCCGCCTTGGCCTTGCCCGTCAGTTGCTTCCACTTTCCGGCGATGATGTCGTTGTTCATGGTGACCTCTCTCTGGTTGCTTGCGGCGGCGGGTTTATGGCCTATAAACCTGCCGTTTCGCGGTGTGTTGGGCACTGATCAGCTAGCCTCTAACGTACGAGTCGGCCTCAGGGGGTGTCAAACGACGCTGTGGAGAAATGTAACGGCGCCGATGCGGGAAAAACCGGCGGTTTGAGACGAGAAATCCGCCTCGAATTACCTCAGGGCCGAGTTACATTTGAGCAACGATTTGACCCCTTTTGAGCGCGGCTCGTAACCGATCCGCTCTATGGCAGGCGCTGGCGCGGGTGGCCGGCGGCAAAGCATGCCGGTATAGTCCAGACGGAACCGGCTGGCGGTTCGACACGTAACGGGAGAAAAACTCGCATGACGAAACGACTTTGCAGCGCCATCTTGCTGGCGCTCGGCGCCATGGCGGCCATGGGTTGCACGCACGTGACGGACCGGTATCAGGCTTCGGCGGCCGACGTGGCGCCGCGGGGCTAGGGGCGGGGACGATCGGCCGCGGATAGCGCTGCGGGGTGCTGCGCGCCCGCGACTGCGGATACACGTGCAGGATACGCGTGCACCACGCCGGTAAAAAAAACGGGGCGCCGTGAAGCGCCCCGTTTGCGTTCCCGCCGCCCCGATCAGGGCTGGGCGATGCGCGCCGCGATGTGCGCCAGCGCCTCTTCCACCTGGTCCACCAGGATCAGGCACAGATCGCCGGGATTCAGGCGCGCCAGCGCCGTATCGATGGCCAGGAATTCGCCGTGGATCTCCTCGATGTGCGTCGTGCGGCTGGCGCCCACCAGGCCTTGCTGCAGCAGGGCCAGCACTTCGCCGTCTTCGCGGCCGCGCTGGCATTGGTCCTGGTAGAGCAGCACGTCGTCGAACGCCGCGCCCAGGATCTCTGTCTGCATGCGGATGTCTTCGTCGCGGCGGTCGCCCGCGCCGCTGATGACCACGACGCGGCGATGGGACGGCATGGCGTCCACCGCGCGCACCAGGGCCTGGATGGCGTCCGGATTGTGGCCGTAGTCGGCGATCACCGTGGCCCCGCGATAGTCGAACACGTTAAAGCGCCCGGGAGCGGTCTGCGCGTCGTTGACGAAGGTGGCCAGGCCGCGGCGGATGACGTCCCAGCCCAGGTCCAGCGCCCACGCCGCGGCGATCGACGCCATGGCGTTCTCGACCTGGAACGTGATCGTGCCGCCGCGCGTGAGCGGGATCTGCGCCAGCGGGAAACGGACCTCGTCCGCGCCCTGCGCCGCGACGATCGCGTCGCCGTCGCGATAGACCGCACGCTGGCCCTGCGCGCGGTGCGTGACCAGCACGGGATGGTTGCGGTCTTCGGCGAAGTACGTGACCGAACCGGGGCAGCTGGAGGCCATCTCGGCGACGATGGGATCGGCGGCGTTCAGCACCGCCATGCCCGACGGATGCACGTGCTGGACGATGACGCGCTTGACCACGGCCAGGTCCTCGACCGTGCTGATGTAGCCCAGGCCCAGATGGTCGCCCATGCCGATGTTGGTGACGATGGCGACGTTGCAGCGGTCGAAGGCCAGGCCCTCGCGCAGGATGCCGCCGCGCGCCGTTTCGAACACCGCGGCGTCCACGTCGGGGTGCATCAGCACGCTGCGCGCGCTGCGCGGACCGCTGCAATCGCCGGTGTCGATGCGCAGGTTGTCCACGTAGACGCCGTCGGAATTCGTCATGCCCACGCGGTTGCCGGCCACTCCCAACAGGTGCGCGGTCAGGCGCACCGTGGTCGTCTTGCCGTTGGTGCCCGCGACCGCCACCACCGGGATGCGGCCGTCGTCGCCATCCGCGTACATGTTGGCGATGATGGCTTCGCCCACCGCGCGGCCCTTGCCGAACGAGGGGTTCAGGTGCATGCGCAGGCCGGGCGCGGCGTTGACCTCGACCACGCCGCCGTGCTGGTCTTCCAGCGGGTGGTGCACGCTTTCGGCCACCACGTCCACGCCGCAGATGTCCAGGCCGATCATGCGGGCCGCGGACACCGCGCGCGCCGCCATTTCGGGGTGGACCTCGTCCGTCACGTCCGTGGCGGAACCGCCGGTGCTCAGGTTGGCGTTGTTGCGCAGGAAGATCAGCGTGCCGGCGGGGGGCACGGAATCGGCGTCAAAGCCCTGTTTTTTCAGCGTCGCCAGCGCGATGTCGTCAAAGCGGATCTTGGTGAGCGAGGTGGCGTGGCCGTCGCCGCGCAAGGGGTCGGCGTTGACCTGGTCCACCAGTTGGCGAATGGTCTGTTGCCCATCGCCCGTGACCTGCGGCGGATCGCGGCGCGACGCCGCGACCAGCGCGCCGCCGACGACCAGCAGGCGGAAGTCGTGGCCCGGGATATAGCGTTCGACGATGACTTCCGAGCTGATCTCCTCGGCCACTTCAAAGGCCTGGATCACGCGCTCGCGGGTTTCGATGTTGACCGCGACGCCGCGGCCCTGGCTGCCATCGCGCGGCTTGACCACGACAGGGCCGCCCAGTTCCTGCGCCGCTTCCCAGGCCTCTTCGGCGCTGGTCACGGAGCGGCCCTTGGGCACGGGCACGCCGGCGGCGTCCAGCAGCATTTTGGTCAGGTCCTTGTCCTGCGCGATGGATTCCGAGATGGCGCTGGTCAGGTCGGTTTCGGCGGCCTGGATGCGGCGCTGCTTGCTGCCCCAGCCGAACTGCACCATGCTGCCCTGCGTCAGGCGGCGGTAGGGAATGTTGCGGGCCGTGGCGGCGTTCACGATGGAGCCGGTGCTGGGGCCCAGGCGCACGTCCTCGTCCAGTTCGCGCAGGCGCTTCAGGGCGTCGGCAATGTCGAACGGCGTGTCGTCGAGCGCGGCGCGCACCAGTTGCTGGGCCAGGTCCATCGCCAGCCTGCCGACTTCTTCTTCGCTGTACTCGACCACCACCTGGAACACGCCCGGCTCGATCGTGGACGCGGTGCGCCCGAACGTGACGGGGCAGCCGGCGTGCGCCTGCATCGTCAGCGCGACGATCTGCAGCACGTGGGCGATGGACACCGCGTCCTGGTGGCCTTCGGGGCGCAGCAGGCCGGTCTGCGGCAGGCGCGCGCGCAGGCGCGCTTCGAATTCGGGCAGGTTGTCGATGGAGCATTCGGCGTCGGCGCACGACACGATGGCCTCGATCGCGGTGTTCTTGCTCCACAGATTGGGGCCGCGCAATGCTCGGATACGGGAGACTTCCATGGCAGGGATTCCTGTCGTCTGGCGCGCGTCCGCGGTAGGGGGCGGGCGCGCGCGCGTATGTGTCAGTGTTGTTGGATCCAGCGGCGGACCAGGTCGATGGTCGGGCCGGAGAAGGCTTCGTCGGATTGCAGCAGGACGAAATCCCCGGACGCGATGCCGTCCAGTACGCCGCCGATGGCCGTGCCGTGGTCGGGCTCTTCCTGGATGTCCTTGACGCGGCAGCCTTGCGCCAGGCCCTGGCGCAGCAGCGCGCGCGCCTCGCCCGCGGGGCGCTTGCTGCGCACGGTCGCGTCGTCATAGAGGACCACGCGGTCGAAGGCGTCTCCCAGCAGCTTGCCTTGTTCGATCAGGTCCGCGTCGCGGCGGTCGGCGCCGGCCGAGTAGACCGCGGTGCGCGTCTGGGACGAGAACTGATCGATGGCCGTAATCAGCGGGCGCAGCGCCGAAGCGTTGTGCGCGTCGTCCACCACGACGGTGGCGTCGTTGCGTTCGAACAGCGTGAACTGCCACGGGGCATCCGCCTGGTCGATGTCGAAGGTCTCGATGCCGGCGCGGATCAGTTCCACCGGGATGTCCAGCGCCCAGGCCGAGCCCACGGCCGCCAGCACGTTCTCGACCTGGAAGGCCACGCGTCCGCCATGCGTCAGCGGGATGGCGGCCACGTCGGCCAGCCGTTCTTCGTGCGCGCCGCGCGCCAGCATGATGCTGCCGTCGCGCACGAACACGGCGCGGCCATCCTGCGCCAGGTGTTGCGCGATGGCGGGCAGGGCGGGGTCGATGCCGAAGAAGATGACGGCGCCGTCGCAGAGCTCGGCCATCTCGACCACGCGCGGATCCCGCGCATTGAGGACGGCCACGCCGTCCGGCAGGACCACGTCCACCTGCGTGCGGAACACGTTGAACAGGCGGTCCGTCTCGTTGATGTCGAAATCGCCCAGATGGTCGCCGTCGTCGATGTTGGTGACCACGCCGACCTGGCAGCGGTCGTAGGCCAGGCCCTGGCCGAGGATCACGCCGCTGTCGTTCTCGATGACGGCGGCGTCCACGTTGCGGTTCATGAGCAGGCGCGAGCCCGAGGCGAAGTCGGCGCGATCGCCCTTTTGCACGAGACGGCGGTCCAGGTAGAGGCCTTCGCTGCACGCCAGGCCGGTGCGCTTGCCCGACAGGTGCAGCAGGCGCGCCACCAGGCGGGCGACGACGGTCTTGCCGTTGGTGCCCGTCACCCCCACGATGGGAATGCGGCCCGCGTCGCCGTCCGGGAACAGGTGGTCGACGATGGCGCGGCCCACGGGCCGCGGCGCGCCGTCGGCCGGCTTCAGGTGCATCAGCAGTCCGGGCCCGGCGTTGACTTCGACGATGGCGCCGCGCTGTTCGTCCAGCGGGCGCGAGATGTCCTCGGCCACCAGGTCCACGCCGGCAATGTCCAGGCCGACGATGCGCGCGGCCAGGGTCACGGTGGCCGCCACGCTGGGATGCACGCGGTCGGTGACGTCGAACGCAACGTTGCCGCTGCGCTGGACCAGCACGCGCTGGCCTTCGGGCGGAATGCTGTCTTCCGTCAGGCCCTGGCGCGCGATCTCCAGCCGGGCGGCGGAGTCCAGGCGCACGAAATTGAGCGGGTGGTTTTCGGTGCGGCCGCGGCGCGGGTCGGTGTTGATCTGGCTGTCGATGAGCTCGGTGATGGTGGACGTGCCGTCGCCCGTCACCCAGGCCGGCTCGCCGGCGGCGGCGGCGACCATGCGGTCGCCCACCACCAGCAGGCGGTGTTCGTTGCCCAGCACGAAGCGTTCGACGATGACGCCGCTGCCTTCGTCCACGGCGACGCGGTAGGCGGAGACCACTTCTTCGCGCGTCGTCAGGTTGGTGAAGACGCCGCGGCCATGGTTGCCGTCGTAGGGCTTGACCACCACGGGCAGGCCGATGTCCTCGGCGGCATCCCAGGCGTCTTCCTCGCTTTTGACCAGGCGCCCTTCGGGCACCGGCACGCCGCAGGTGGACAGCAGCTCCTTGGTCAGGTCCTTGTCGCGCGAAATGCCTTCGGCGATGGCGCTCGTGCGGTCGGTCTCGGCCGTCCAGATACGGCGCTGCGCGGCGCCGTAGCCGAACTGGACGAGGTTGCCCTCGAAAAGGCGGATGTAGGGGATGTCCCGGTCGTCGGCCGCGTCCACGATGCAGGCGGTGCTGGGACCGAGGCAGTGGCGGTCGATCAGGCTGCGCAGCTTGGCGATGGTGGCGGGCACGTCGAACGGCCGGTCTTCGATGGCGGCCATGACCAGATCGCGCGCTTCGTTCAGGGCGGTGCGGGTGACCTGTTCCTGCCAGGCGCGCACGACGACCTTGTAGACCCCGCGTTGCGAGGTTTCACGCGCCTTGCCGAACCCGCCGCGCAAGCCGGCCAGGTTCTGCAGTTCAAGCGTCACATGCTCAAGAATGTGGCCGGGCCAGGTGCCTTCCTTCAGGCGGGCCAGAAAGCCGCCGCGCACCCCGGGGCTGCACCGGTGCTCGATCAGGGTCGGCAGCCATTCGGTCAGCCGTTCATAGAATCCGGGAATCGTGTTGGAGGGGTAGTCCTCCAGCTCGCCGATATCCACCCATGCTTCAAGGACCGGGCGATACGTCCAAATGTTCGGGCCGCGCAAAGCCACGACATCGATAAATTCAATGTCTTTCTTTTTCATGTTTTAATTTGCTCGAGAAGCAGGTTGGCACGCGCGGACGCCCCTGTGCTAGACCGCGAGTTTATTGGGGTTGCGCCTTAAGAATAATGCCAACGAGTCGGGGGATCCCAGATATTCCTAATTAGAAAAATCGGCTGCTACTATACGACGCCTTCAAGGCGTGAACTCGTTGTGTTGTAAGGAAGGGACACGTTTGCCGCCACTGGCGTCGAACCGGTTGCCGCCTAGTAGGGCAGAGTCCTGGCCCGGTATGCGTTCCAATGAAAAAACCAAACCTGCTTTCCGGCCTTGCCGACGCATTTCCTGCCCGCTGGCGGGATGAGATCCGCACCGAACTGGCGGATGACGAAACCCTACTGGCCTGGGTCGAGATAGACCTCGATCAGCGGCTGAAATTCCATCCCGGCCTGGTCGCCGTGACCGATAAACGGCTGATCGCGCGCCTTCCCGACAATTCCGGTTGGGAATCCTGGCCATATGGCCCCCAATTAAAGCTATCCCTCAGCGACCATGCCGGCGCCGCCGTGCTGGAGCTGCACGACGACGCCGGGCGCCTTGCCGCCTGGCGTTTTACGTTGGCGTGCAACCCGGCCGCGCTGCGCCTGCTGGCCCAGTTCGAAACGCAGCAGTCCATCCGGCTTTCCGGCAAACCGCCCGAAGAGCTGTCGGAACGCACCTGCACCATCTGCAATAACGTCATCCCGGCGGGCGAGGAAGAATGCCCGACATGCAACCAGGAACAGGCCGCGCCGTCGACCACCTGGGCGCTGCTGCGGCTGTGGCGGTTTGCGCGGCCCTACCGCGGCCCGCTGTTCGCCGGCTTTCTGTTGACGCTGCTGGGCACCGCCGCCACCCTGGTGCCGCCGTACCTGACGATGCCGTTGATGGACGATGTGCTGATTCCGTTCCAGAACGGCGCGCCCATCGATTACGGCCTGGTTCGGCTGTATCTGGGCGGCCTGCTGGGGTCGGCCATCCTGGCGTGGGGGTTGGGCTGGGCGCGGACCTACATCCTGGCCTGGGTCAGCGAACGCATCGGCGCCGATCTGCGCACGACCACCTATGCGCACCTGCAGCAACTCTCGCTTGAGTATTTCGGCGGCAAGCGCACCGGCGACCTGATTTCGCGCATCGGCAGCGAAACCGACCGCATCTGTGTGTTCCTGTCGCTGCACCTGCTGGACTTCGCCACCGACATCCTCATGATCGCCATGACGGCGGTCATCCTGATCAGCATCAATCCCTGGCTTGCGCTGGTCACGCTGGTGCCGCTGCCCTTCATCATCTGGATGATCCATGCGGTGCGCGACCGCCTGCGGCATGGCTTCGAAAAGGTCGACCGCATCTGGTCCGAGATCACCAACGTGCTGGCCGACACCATTCCCGGCATCCGCGTGGTCAAGGCGTTCGCCCAGGAAAAGCGCGAGGTCGCGCGGTTCCGCGAAGCCAACAACCGCAACCTGGAAGTCAACGACCGCGTCAACACCACCTGGTCGCTGTTCTCGCCGACCGTCACCTTGCTGACCGAGGTGGGCCTGCTGGTGGTGTGGATCTTCGGTATCTGGCAGGTGTCGCAGCGGCAGATCACGGTGGGTGTGCTGGCGGCGTTCCTGGCGTATATCGGCCGCTTCTACATGCGCCTGGATTCCATGAGCCGCATCGTGTCGGTCACGCAGAAGGCCGCGGCGGGCGCCAAGCGCATCTTCGACATCCTGGACCACGTGTCCAGCGTGCCCGAACCGTTGAATCCGGCCAAGCTGCCGCACATCAATGGCCGCATCGAACTGCGCGACGTGGGGTTCCGCTATGGCAACCGCCAGGTCATCCGTGGCCTGAACCTGACCATCGCGCCCGGCGAGATGATCGGCCTGGTGGGGCACAGCGGATCCGGCAAGAGCACGCTGATCAACCTGATCTGCCGGTTCTACGATGTGTCCGAAGGCGCGGTCCTGGTCGATGGCGCCGACATCCGTTCGGTGCGGGTGGCGGACTACCGGCAAAACATCGGCCTGGTGCTGCAGGAGCCGTTTCTGTTTTTCGGCACCATCGCCGAGAACATCGCCTACGGCCGGCCCGACGCGACGCGCGACGAGATCGTGGCCGCGGCCCGCGCCGCGCATGCGCACGAGTTCATCCTGCGCCTGCCGCATGGCTATGACTCGCTGGTGGGCGAGCGCGGCCAGGCCTTGTCCGGCGGCGAGCGCCAGCGCATCTCGATCGCGCGCGCGCTGCTGATCGACCCGCGCATCCTGATCCTGGACGAAGCGACGTCGTCGGTGGACACCACGACCGAAAAGGAAATCCAGAAGGCCCTGGACAACCTGGTGCGCGGCCGCACCACGATTGCCATCGCGCATCGACTGAGCACCCTGCGCAAGGCCGACCGGCTGGTGGTCCTGGATCGCGGCCAGATCGTCGAGCAGGGGCCGCACGAAGCATTGATGGCCCGCGAGGGCGCCTACTATCGCCTGTACCAGGCGCAGGCGCGCCAGGCCGAAGCCGACGCGCAGGCGTCGGGCAGCGAAGACATGGCCGCGGTGGCCTGACGCCCGGACGCCCAGACGGAACCCATCATGACCTTGCCGTTCTTTCAATTGCGCCGCAATGCCTTCGGGCGCCTGGAATTCCAGTCCGCCGACGGCGAATCGCACGAAGGCGTCATTCCGGTGCGCGCCTTTCCCATCAGCGAAGCGGGCCGCGGCCTGTCGCTGGTGACCAGCGACGGGCACGAGCTGCTCTGGATCGAACACCTGTCCGACGTGCCGGCCGAACCGCGCGCCCTGATCGAAGAAGAACTCGCGAGCCGCGAATTCATGCCCGAGATCCGCAAGCTGTCCAGCGTCTCGACCTACGCCACGCCCAGCGTCTGGAAGGTCGAGACCGACCGCGGCCCGACGTCATTCACGCTGCGCGGCGAAGAAGACATCCGCCGCCTGTCGGCGCAGACCTTGCTCATCGCCGACAATCACGGCATCTTCTATCTGGTGCGCGACATCCAGGCGCTGGACAAGCACAGCCGCAAGCTGCTGGACCGCTTCCTCTGAAGCGGTTGCGGCGGCTGCGGCGTCTGCGGTGTCAGACACCCAGTGCCGCAGACACCTACGAAGCGCCCTTGAACGGCGTATGCGATTCCAGTTCGCCCAGGTAGTCCGTCACGGCGGCGGTTTCCTCGTCCAGGAAATTCTGGATCGCTTCGGCGAATCCGGGGTGGGCCACCCAATGCGCCGACCACGTCGGCGTGGGCAGCAGGCCGCGCGCCATCTTGTGCTCGCCCTGCGCGCCGCCCTCAAAGCGCGCGATGCCGTGCGCGATGCAATAGGCGATGGCCTGCATGTAGCAGGTCTCGAAATGCAGGCCCGGCACATACTCCGTCGCGCCCCAATAGCGGCCATATAGCGCATCGCCGCCGGCCAGGTTGAGCGCGGCCGCCACCGGCTCGCCATCGCGTTCGGCCAGGATCAGCACGAAGGCCTCGGGCTGGTCGCGGTGCGCGCGCTCGAAGAACGCGCGGCTCAGGTAGGGCGGGTTGCCGTGGTCGAAGTAGGTGCGGCAATAACAGTCGTAGAAGAACGCCAGCTCCTGCGCGCCGATCTCGCCGCCGCGCAGCCAGCGGAACGCAAGGCCGGCCGCGGCGACCTTCTTGCGGTCCTGGCGGATCTTCTTGCGCTTGTCGTGGCTCATGGCGGCCAGGAATGCGTCGAAATCCGCGTAGCCGGCGTTGGTCCAGTGGAACTGCACGCTCTCGCGGATCATGAAGCCAGCCTCCCGCAGCACGCGCACGTCCGCGTCGTCGGGAAAAAGCAGATGCAGGGACGACACGTTGATCTCTTGCGCAAACGCCACCAGCCCGCGCACCAGGGCGTCGCGGTCTTCGTCGTTGGCCGCCAGCAGCCGGGGGCCCGTGACCGGCGTGAACGGGATGGCCGACAGCAGCTTGGGGTAGTAGCGCATGCCGTGCCGCTGGAAGGCGTCGGCCCACGCATAATCAAAGACGTATTCGCCGCGCGAGTGCGATTTCAGGTACAGGGGCGCCGCGGCCGCGAGCGCATCGCCGCGCCACAGCGCCAGAAAGTGGGGCGCCCAGCCGGTGCGCGGCGAAGCGCAGCCCGTCTCGTGCAGGGCGAGCAGGAAGGCGTGGCGCAGAAAGGGCTGGTCGCCCGCGAGCGCGTCCCATTGCCGGGCGTCGATGCGGGACAGATCGGTTTCTAGGGTCAGGCGCAGGGAATCCATCCGCGAATGATAAAGTCTTCGGGTGCGCCTGGTGTCCGGACCATGGCGCTGGAAGGGATTTGAAGCGGGCTTTGAAGCAGGATTTGAAGCAGTATTTGATGCAGGAATACAAGCAGGATTCGAAGCGGCCGCGCGCGGCCCGGGACGACGGCAACATGAACACCAGCAGGACAGCCCCGATGGCACAGGGGGACGAGGCGCTCGGCATGCGTGCGCAGGCGCTGGCGGCGCTGGCCGCCACGGCATGGCCCGACAAGCTGGCGCGGGTGCGCGCCATTGCGGACGACGCCAGGCTGGATTGCGAGCGGGTCTTCGCGCCTGTTGCCGGATTGCCCGGCCGTCCGGCGCGGCCTGCGCTGGTCGCGCCCGCCGAGGTCAGCCAGCGCTCCATGGCCACGCAGGAGGGCAGGGCGGCGCTGCTGCACGCCCTGGCCCACATCGAGTTCAACGCGGTGAACCTCGCGCTCGACATCATGTGGCGCTTTGCCGGCATGCCCGAGGCTTTCTACCGGGACTGGCTGCGCGTTGCGCGCGAAGAGGCGCTGCACTTCGACCTGCTGCGCCAGCGCCTGGACGCCCTGGGCTATGCCTACGGCGATTTTCCCGCGCACAACGGGCTGTGGGAAATGGCCGAGAGAACCCGCGACGACCTGCTCGCCCGGCTGGCGCTGGTGCCGCGCACGCTGGAGGCGCGCGGACTGGACGCCTCGCCCATGATCCGCAACAAGCTGGCCGGCGCGGGCGACGCGCAAAGCGCGGCCATCGTCGACATCATCCTGCGCGACGAAATCGGCCACGTCGCCATCGGCAACCACTGGTACAAGCAGCAGTGCGCGCTGGCGGGCAAGGAACCGGTGGCCTGCTATGCCGAACTGGCCAGACAATATGACGCGCCGCGTCTGCGCGGCCCCTTCAACCTGGAGGCGCGGCGCGCCGCCGGCTTCGACGACGACGAGCTTGCCGCGCTGCAAGCCGGCTGAGGAAGGCATCCAGATGGACATCACGATCGACGCGCTGCTGACGGGCACGGTCCGCCCGCTGGGCGATTCGGGGCGCGACAGCGGCATCGACAAACATCCCGTGGCCGAGCGGCGGTGGCTGGGGCCCGAAGGGCTGGACGGGGACGCGCAGGCCGACCGGCGCTTTCACGGCGGCCCGGAAAAGGCGCTGCATCATTACGCGCGCGAGCACTATCCGGCCTGGCTTGCGGCGCTGGGCGACCGCGCGGTGCTGCGCGCGCCCGGGGCCTTCGGCGAGAACCTGTCGACGACCGGCATGACGGAACGCGACGTGTGCGTGGGCGACATCTACCGCGCGGGCGCCGCGCTGATCCAAGTGTCGCAGGCGCGCCAGCCGTGCTGGAAGCTGGATCACCGGTTCCAGCACAAGGGCATGGCGGCGCAGGTGCAGGCCGGCGGCATGACCGGCTGGTACTACCGCGTGCTGCAGGCCGGCTGGCTCGCGCCCGGCGACACGCTGTCGCTGCAGGAGCGGCCGCATCCGCAATGGACGCTGGCGCGCGTGCAGGACATCCTGAACCGCCGCGTGCTCGATCCGGATGTGCTGCGCGCGCTGGCGGCGCTGCCCGAACTGTCGCCCAACTGGCGCACGCTGTTTGAAAAGCGCGCGCACGCCGGCGAAGTCGAAGACTGGACGCGGCGCCTGCAAGGCGACGCCGCGATCGCATCTCCCAAGGAATCCCAAGCATGACCTCCCTGTTGATCCGCGCGCTGGCCAGCGCCGCGCTGGTCCTGCCGGCGTCCGCGGCGCTGGCCGCCGACCCATTTGCCGCGTGCCTGTCGCAGTTGCGCGGGCCCGCCTTGAAGGCCGGCGTCGCGGCCGCGACCTTCGACACGCATACCGCCGGGCTCGCGCCCGACATGGCGGTGATCGACCTGCTG
Source organism: Achromobacter sp. MFA1 R4 (assembly GCF_900156745.1). NCBI lineage: Bacteria > Pseudomonadati > Pseudomonadota > Betaproteobacteria > Burkholderiales > Alcaligenaceae > Achromobacter > Achromobacter sp. MFA1 R4. The sequence continues at coordinate 3,642,299 of NZ_LT707065.1, forward strand.
GACGCGCAGCCCGAATTCAAGACGCCCATCTGGGACTACATGGCGGGCCTGGTGGACGACGAGCGCGTGGCCGACGGGCAGGCCGGCATGGCGCGCTGGCAGGCCGAGCTGGAGCGCGCATCGCTGCGCTATGGCGTGGATCCGGCCACCATCGCCGCGGTGTGGGGCGTGGAAAGCAACTTCGGCCGCACCTTGGGCGGCCGGCCGCTCCTGACGTCCCTGTCCACGCTGTCGTGCTTCGGCCGGCGCCAGGCGTATTTCCGGGGCGAATTCTTCGCCACGCTCAAGATCATCCAGGACGAGCACATCGCGCCCGACCGCCTTGTCGGCTCCTGGGCGGGCGCGTTCGGCCAGACGCAGTTCATGCCGTCCACCTATCTGCGGCTGGCGGTGGACTTCGATGGCGACGGCCGCCGAGACCTGGTCGACAGCGTGCCCGACGCGCTGGCGTCCACCGCCAACTTCCTGAAGCGCGCGGGCTGGAATCCGGCGCTGGCCTGGGGCTACGAGGTCAGGCTGCCCGCCGGGCTGGACACTGCCGGCGCGGGCCGCAAGAACAAGCGTCCGATGTCGTCCTGGGTAAAACAGGGCGTGACCCGCGCCGACGGCCAGCCCTTGCCGGGCGGCGACACGCCGGCCGGCCTGCTGCTGCCCGCGGGCCGCGGCGGCCCGGCGTTCCTGGTCACGCGCAATTTCGACGCCCTGTATTCCTACAACGCCGCCGAAAGCTATGCGCTGGCCATCGCGCATCTGTCCGACCGCTTGCGCGGCGGCGGTCCGTTCGTCCAGGCCTGGCCTACGGACGACCCGGGCCTGTCGCGCGCCGAACGGCGCGAACTGCAGCGCCTGCTGATCGCCCGCGGCTATGACGTGGGCGAGCCCGATGGCATGGTCGGCGCCCGAACGCGCCAGGCCCTGCAGGCCGCGCAGCGCGAATTGGGCTTGCCGGCCGACGGGCGCGCGGGCCAGAAGGCGCTGAAGGCGCTGAGAGCATCGACGCCCCCGCCGAAAGGATGAGCCGCCCGGCCTGATTTACAACTTTTGCAAAGTCGAGCCCGGCAGCGGGCGCACCGGCGCGCGCGACGCTTTTCGTCGGCCTATACTGGTTTTCCGACTTTTCCAGGAGCGCGGCAATGAGCCTATTGGACACTTTGGCCTCGATGGCCGGCGGCGGTCAGCAGGGCGGATCGGCCTCGCTGTTGCCTGCATTGATTGAGCAACTGAACAAATATCCCGGCGGGCTGACCGGCCTGATCGCCAGCTTCCAGAAGGGCGGGCTGGGCGAGATCGTGGCCTCCTGGGTGGGAACCGGCCAGAATCTGCCCGTCAGCCCCAGCCAGCTCGGCGCGGTGCTGGAACCCGGCGTCGTGGACGAACTGGCCGCCAAGACCGGGCAGGACACCACTTCCGTGCTGGATTCGCTGTCGGCCCTGCTGCCGCAACTGGTCGACAAGGCCACGCCGGAAGGTGCGGTGCAGCCCGGCCAGCAATTCAATCCGGCGGACCTGCTCGGCTCGCTGTCGGGCCTGTTCGGCAATCGCGGATAAGGGCAGGGCAGTCTCCTGGTACATCCGCAGATCAAGTCCCGCCTGCGCCGGCGCCTGTTCCAGGCGCTGGCCCTGGGCGCGCTGGCGCCGCTGGCCGCCTGCTCGCCGCCGCTGTCCCTGAACGCCACCTTTCTGCAGCTCTGGCGCAGCCACGCGGACCTGACGCCCGACGATTGGCGGCTGCGTCTGCGCAGCTTCCGGCGGCTGGGCTGCCGCGAGATCTTTCTGCAATGGACCGGGCTGGAAGGCGGGCGCCCGGACGACTGGATGGCGCCCGGGACGCTGCTGGACACCCTGTTCGACGAAGCCGCGCGCCAGGGGCTGGGCATCCACGTGGGCCTGCCCTACGACCAGCGCTGGTGGGACGTGCTGGCCCGCGCGGACACGACGTCGCTGGCCGCCTACCTGGATCAGACGCGCGCGCGCGGCATCGCCTACATGCAGCAATCCGGCTGGAACGAGCGCCGCGCGTTCCGCGGATGGTATCTGCCGTATGAGCTGGAGCAGTACAACTGGGCGGCCGCCGAACGCCAGGCGCTGCTGGTGCCGTGGCTGGACGCGCTGTCGCGCGCGGCCCAGGCCACCAGCCGCGGGGTCCCCTGCATTTCCACGTATCACAGCCGGTTGCCGGGCGAGGGATCGCTGGCGACGCTGTGGAGCCGCATCCTGGATCGCGTGGCCATCCATCCCATGATCCAGGACGGCGTGGGCGTGGCGGGCCCGGCCAACCTGCGCGCGCTGGCGCCGCTGCACGACATGCTGCGGGCCCGCCACGCCTCGTTCGACCTCATCCTGGAACTGTTCGAGGAACTGCCCTCCGGCGCCACCGATGGCTCGACCTTCAAGGCGCGCTCGGCCGACTTCGAACGCGTGCGCGAGCAATGGGAAGTGGCCCGGGGCTATGGCGCCAAGCGCATCGTGGCTTTCGCGCTGGACCCCTGGGTCATCGACGACACGCCCGAGGCGCGCGCGCTGATGCGGGCCTGGATGGACGCGCGGATCTGAAGCCGGCTGCGCAGCGTCAATGGAAGCTGCGGCCGATGATCTCCAGCATGACCTCGTTGGTGCCGCCGAAGATGCGCAGCGCGCGCGCGTCGGCCCACGCGCGGCCGATGCCGACCTCGGCCATGTAGCCATAGCCGCCATAGAGCTGGAGCAGGTCATCCAGGATGCGGCCCTGCATCTCGGTGGCATTGAGCTTGGCGATCGCGGCCGTCGTGGCGTCCAGCTCGCCGTCCAGCATGCGCGCGAGGCAGTCGTCCAGGAAGACGCGCAGCATGGCGCTCTGGGCCCTTGCGTTGGCCAGCTTGAACCGCGTGTTCTGATAGTCGATCACGCGGCGTCCGAACACCTTGCGGTCGCGGGTGTATTGCGCGGCCTGTTCCAGCATGCCTTCCTGTGAGGCCGCCGCGCGCAGCGCGATCGCCAGGCGCTCGCGCGCCAGTTCGCGCGTCATGATCTCGAACGCGGCATTGGGCGGGCCCAGCAGGCAATCGGCCGGCACGCGCGCCTCATTGAAGAACAGCTCGCAGGTGTCCTGGCTGTGCTGGCCAATCTTGTGCAGCGGCGCGCCCTTCGTGTAGCCGGGCAGGCCTTCCTCCACGCAAAAGAGCGACAGCCCGCGGGCGCCCAGGTCGGGATCGGTGCTGGCCAGCACGATGGCCAGTCCGGCGTTGACGCCATTGGTGATGAAGGTCTTCTGCCCGCTGAGCACGTAGTGGTCGCCGTCGCGCCGCGCGCGCGTCCGGATGGCCTTCAGATCGCTGCCAGCGTCCGGCTCGGTCAGCGCGATCGCGCCGATCGTCTCGCCGCGCGTCATGGCCGGCAGCCAGCGGGCCTTCTGCGCGTCGGTGCCGACGTTCAGCAGGTAGGGCGCGACCATGTCGGAATGGATCGAAAAGCCGATGCCCAGGAAGTTCGCGCGGGCCAGTTCCTCGATCACCACGGCGGCGTGCCCGAAGTCGCCGCCCGGCCCATAGGGATCCGGCAGCGCGCAATTGAGCAGTCCTTCTTCGCCCGCCCGCCGCCACAACGCGCGCGGCGTCACGCCGGCCTGCTCCCACTCGGCGTAGTGGGGAGCGATTTCGCTGGCGATGAAGCGCTTGACCTGGTCGCGGAAAAGTTCGTGGTCGTCCCGGAATACGCGGCGCATGAGAGTCTTCCTATTTCTTGTAGGGGTCCGTGCCGCTGGCCTGGCCTTTCAGGACGGGCGCCTGCGGCGTGCCCGTGAGGAACAGGCTGTAGTGGTCGCCCGGCTGCAGGGCGGGCAGGGCAAGGGCTGGCGACACGGCCGCGCCGCAGCCGGCGACCAGCGTGGCGCTGACCGGGTTGATGGCGCGCGCGGCGGAACTGCCAGGATCGACGTCCTTGAACAGGACGGGGCCCGGCGGGCTGACCGCCAATTGTCCGGCGGCGCAGTCCGCCGCGAGGTTGTAGAAGCGCAGTTCCGCCTTCAGCGCATCCATCGCGCCGGCGCTGTCGTCGATGACGCTGAACGACAGCCTGCCGCCGTCGCGCCGCGGAACCAGTGTGCTGAACGTGTCGGGCGCGACCTGCAGCGTGCCCGCGAGCTTGCCGTCGATGCGCACGTCGAAGGGCTGGTTGCCCTTCACGATGGCGTAGGTGGTGGCCTGCCTGTCGGGGCCGATCTCCTGGACCGGACCCTGCGCCACCTGCGCCTGCAGCGGATGCACGTGGGGATTGACCACACGCACGAAGGACGAGCCGGCGGGCGGGCGCGCGGCATAGAGTTGCGCCAGCACGCCTTCGGCGGCGGCGCTGGCGCAGGCGGCCGCCAGGGCGATGGCGAGGGCGAGGCGATGGGTCGTGCGTGTCATGCTTGCTGCTCCGGTTTCTTGCTGAGGCGCGCTTCGAGGTACAGGCGTTCAAGCTGCTTGCGGTCCGCCTTGTCCGTGCTGGTGGTGGGAAAGCGCTGGCAGGCCAGCAGCTCGGAAGGAATCATGTAGGGTGGCAGGCGTCGGGCCAGCGTGTCTTTCCAGTCGGCGAGGTGCGCGGGCAGCGGCTGCAGGCCTGCCGGACCGCTCGCGGCCGGTTCCACGAACCCGATCAGCCGGACGATGGCCCCGTCGGGCCGGCGCAGCGCCACCGTCGCGCCGGCCCGCGCGCCGGGCAGGGCGGCAAGGGCGGCATCGATCTCGGCCAGCTCGATACGGTAGCCGTGCAGCTTGATCTGGTCATCGATGCGTCCGCAGAAGGTGACCCGTCCCTGCGCGTCCATCTCGCCCAGGTCGCCGCTGCGGTAGCCGCGCTTGCCGTCGCGCGTGAACATGCGCGTCGCGTTCAGGTCGGGACGGTTCAGATAGCCCCGCATGACATGGTCGCCCGCGATGCAGATTTCGCCGTGCTCGATGAACACGTCGGCATAGGGCTTGGCGCGGCCGATCGGAAAAGGATTCGGCGCCGCCGCGCGCAGCGCCGGGTCGATCTCGACCCAGGTCGTGGAGCAAGTGGCCTCGGTCGGGCCATAGGAATTGACGATGCGGACCTGCGGAAAGCGCTGCCAGATTTCCTCGGCCAGGGCCGGCGTGAGCGACTCCGCGCCGAAGACGAACACGCGCAGGTCCGGCAGGTGGACGTGGTCGAAATCGGGATTGAAGAGCTGCTGCCGCACGAACGAGGGCGTGGACGCCCAGACGCCGATGCGCGTGCCCGCCAGGTACTGCACGAAGCGGTCCCGCTGCGCGATGGTCTCGCGCGGGCACAGCACGCAGGCGCCGCCCAGCGTCAGCGCGCCGACCCAGTTGAACAGCGAGAAATCGAAGCTGAACAGCATCTGGTCCATGAACACCGGCGCGGGGCCCAGCGCAAGGCAATCGCGTATCCACCCGGCAAAGAGCGCCACGCTCTCGCGGCCGATCTGCACGCCCTTCGGATCGCCCGTGCTGCCGGACGTGAACATGATGTAGGCCAGGCCGGCTTCGGCCAACGGGGACGCGTCGCCCGCGGGACTGAAAGACTGCGCCTGCGCGTCGTAGCGCAGGCCGGCGCGGACCAGCTCGCCGATGCGCGCGATGCGCTCGGGCGGGTTGATCACGTCCACCGGCACGAAGGGCAAGCCCAGGCGCAGGCAGCCCAGCATGGCCACCAGGAAGGCGGTCTCCTTGTGGCCGGAGATCACCAGCGGGACGTCGGACCGCGCGCCGGCGTCGCGCGCGGCCTTTTCCCACGCTTCGGTGGCCGCGCGCAGCGCGCCCCACGAGGTCGCGCCGCGCGCGTCCACCACGGCGATGGCGTCCGCGCCGCCCTGCGTATCCACGAATTCGCAGGCATTGAAATCGAAACGCATGGTCCGGCCCTCCGCTCGGCGCGCGCTAGGCGCGGCTGTGCTGCGCGATGAAGGCGGCCAGCGTGTGCACCGATTCCAGGTGCACGTCGATCTCGGTGGGCGGAATCTTGCAGCCGAACTCACGCTCCACGGCGAGCGCCACGTCGACGGCGGCCAGCGAGTCGACCAGGCCCGATTCGATCAGCAGCGTGTCGGGGTCGACCTGGGTGAGGATGATGCCTTCGACGAGTTGCGCCACTTTGGCTTCGATAGCGTTGATGTCCATGGAATGCTCCGCGACCGTGTGTGCGGTCAGAATTGGAAGTAAAGGAACCGGGTTTCCTTGTGCAGGTTGACCAGGCAGAAAACCAGCAGCGCCAGCATGACCGCCATCCAGGCGAGGTTGGGGCGCCAGCGCATGAAGGCCTGCGGGGCCTCGTGCGGCTTGAAAAGGGCGGGCGACCAGCGGCCCAGGATCTGGTGCGAATTGGGCGTGAACCACGCGATGCCCAGCAGCACGGCGGCGTAGATGAACTGCAGGTGATGGCCGGCGACGAGGCGCCACGCATCGCCCGCCGCCAGGCCCGAGACATGCGTGGACAGGTCCAGCGCTTCCATGCCGCGCGCGCCCGCCATGCCCTGCAGCAGCAGCACCGCATCGCCCACCCCGTGGGCGCGGAAGAACGCCTGCGCGACCAGCACCGCGACAAAGGTCACCAGCACGCAGAGCGCGCGCGTGGCCGGATGGGTGTTGCGCGCCGCCGCGGGCTTGCGGCCCACCACGAAGATGCGCCACGCATGGTTCACCGACAGGTACATCGCGTGCAGCAGGCCGAACACGACAAACTGGAAGCCCGCTCCGTGCCACACGCCCGCCAGCGTCATCGTGAAGAGCGTGGGCAACGCGATGCTGCCCGCAAAACCGCCCGGCGTCTTCAGGCCCGCCGAGCCCACCGGCAGGTTGCGGTTCGTGCGCCACTTGTTCACGGCCACCGCTACCGGGTAGTACAGATAGGCGGTGATGTAGCGCGTCAGCGTCATGTGCCAGCGTGCCCAGAATTCGATGATGTTGCCGGCCTTGTAGGGCGAATTGAAGTTCAGCGGGAAGCGGATGCCGAACATCTTGGCCAGGCCCAGCGCCATGTCCGAATAGCCCGAGAAATCGAAATAGAGCTGCAGCGCATAGCAGAGGCTGGCGCCCCACGCGCCGAAGAACTGCAGCTCGCCCGGCGCGGCGAACCCGGCATCCGCATACGGCGCGATGCCGTCGGCCAGCAGCACCTTCTTGGCCAGTCCGATCACGAACAGCATCGCACCCACCGACAGGTTCTCGGCCCGGAACCGGTAATTCTCCGGCTGCGCGAACTGCGGCATCATCTCTTTGTGGTGCAGGATGGGGCCGGCGATCAGGTGCGGAAAGAAGGTCACGAAGAGCACGTAGCTCAGCAGGCTGCGTTCCTTCACCACGCCCGCCTTGCAGTCCAGCAGGTAGCCGATCTGCGTGAACGTGAAGAACGAAATGCCCAGCGGCAGGATGATGTCGTCCGCCGTCGATGCCGTCATGCCCAGGTCGTTCAGGAAATTCAGCAGCGTCGCGAAATACTTGTAGTGAAACAGCAGCGCCAGGTCGGCGCCCACGCCCAGGCCCACGATCAGCCCTTGCAGCCGGGGCCGCCCGGCGTAGTGCAATATCAATTGGCTGACGATGTAATTGAAGGCGATGGAACCGGCCAGCAGCACGACGAACTGCGGATTCCACCAGCCGTAGAAGACCAGCGAGGTCAGGCACAGCCACAACGCCGCCAGCCGCACGTTCAGCGGCCCCAGCGCGTAGTACGCCGCCAGCGTGACGGGCAGGAAGATGAACAGGAACAGGTAGGAATTGAATAGCATGTCGGTTCGCTACGGGATGCGGGCCAGCAGGGCGAGTTCGTCCGCGGTCAGCGGCAGCGACAGGGCGTTTTCCGAGAACTCCCAGATCACGAGCTTCAGGCTGGCGGGCCACTGCGCACGCTGGTTCAGCGCCATCGTCAGCGAGCCCGAGAACTGTCCGCCGTCCAGGCTCATGTTCCACACCTCGCGGCCCAGCCCCATGCCCAGGCGTTCGGCGAACTGGCTGCGGCGGCCGTTCGAGGTGCCCGCCAGCAGCACGTCCACCGGCGCCGGCTCGTCCAGCAGGCCGCCGCCGCGCACCGGCTCGATCTTCGCTTCCGACACCTGCTCCAGGTCGGGCCGCCAGCCGGGCGGCGCGCGCTCCAGGCCCGCCAGCACGATCAGGTCTCCCATGCGCGGCTGCGGCGCGGGCGCCGGATCGGTCTTGAACGCCTGCGTCCCCGCGCCGCTCAGCAGGGGCAGCGCCGCCTCGGCCACCCGCGCGGCGGCGGCCTGCGCGCCCTGGGCATTCATGTGCACGTCGGTGCGGAAAAACCGGGGGGCGGGCGCCGCCCGCAGCGCCTCGCGCAGGTCCACAAAGGGCACGCCGTCCGCGCGCAGCGCCGCCTGCCAGTCGTCCAGGACCTGGCGCATCGGTTGCGACACCGGCAGGCCGCAAAGCTGGGCGGATTCGATGCGCGACTTGTCGGGCACCGCGACGACCAGCACCTGGACCTGCCTGGCGCGCAGTTCCCGCACCCAATGCCGCATCAGGCGCAGGCGTTCGTCAAGGACGTGCACGCCGGGCGGCGGCCGCAGGCCGTCGCGGTAGAACAGCCATTGCGGGCAACCCATCGCAACCTGATCGCCCAGGTCGCCCAGGAGCCGATAACGCAGCGCGGCGTTCCAGGTGTCGACGTCGGCCTGGCGCGGCAAGGCCAGCGCCTGGTTCAGCACCGCGCCCGCCGAGCCGTCCAGCCACGCGGACGGCGCCAGGTCGGCCCCCGAGAGGCGGGCCTGCGCCAGCCGCCAGCCGCCCCAGCCCAGCCCGGCCGCCAGCAGGATGGCGACGACGCAGGCGGTAAGACGGTGGCCGGCGTCAGGGCGGCCCGCGTCAGGGCGTCCGGCAGTGTCCGGTTTGTCCGACGGTTTCACGCGCTTATTTCCCGAGCGCCGCTTTCATGCGGGCGCGCCAGGCGTCGGCGCTCATGAGGGAGGCGTTGTCCCACAGCCCGCGGGCGTCCGGGCCCTGCGCGTAGGTGGGCTCGAACATCTGCCAGACCAGCACCTGGGGCTTGTTCTGCCTGAACGCCGGCGACTCCAGGTACTCCAGCAGCATGACCCAGTGGCCCACATTGCCGGGCTTCCAGTTCACCGACACCGGGCGGTCCAGGACATTGGACAGCTTCTGCGGAAAGCCGAAGTAGGGCTGCACCATGCTGTGGCCGGTGACATGCACGGGCGCCGGCGTGTCGTCCAGCAGGCTCTGGCCCTCGGCCTGGCGCCGCACCGTGAAGGTTTCGCGGCCTGCCTGCTTGCGCTGGTCCGGCGTGAGAAAGAGCTCGGCCAGATCGCCATAGCGGCGTTCGTTGACGACGCTGCCCAGCGGCATGCCGGTGCCGGGCTTGCCGGCCAGCGTCTTCACGTCCTGTTTGATGCGCTGGGCCATCGCTTCGGCGGTGGCGTCGGCGGCCGCCTGCGTCCAGTGCTGGTCGGTGCGGTAGAAGACGTCCTGGCCGCCGTTCTTGACCCGCCGCAGCACCGCCTCGTCGTCGATGGTGGAAATGCCGGCCTGCCTGAGCTTGTCCTGGATGGTCTGGTAGCGCTTCTTCACGTCGGCGCTGAGCGCCTTGCCGTCCGGCAGCTTGTCCTGATAGAACAGCGTCTTGTCCGGCAGCACCAGCACTTCGAGCTGGATGCCCCTGGCCGCCAGCGCGTCGCGCGTCTCGCGCACGAGCTGCGTGGACGCGTCGATGCCGCGCATGTCCACCTGCGTCAGGCTGCCCCAGCCCGGGAAAAGCCAGTTGTCCTTGCCCTGGATGACGATGGACGATGCCTGCTGCGCCTGCGCGGCGGCGCAGGCCGCCATCAGGGCGGCCGACGCCAGCGCGCGGGCCAGGCCGGGCAGGGCGCGCTTCGGGAGGCGGTTTGCGAGGTGCATGCGAAGACTCTCCTTTTGATGCGGGTCGGCGTGCCGTCAGTACGACAGGGTCAGGTTGATGAACAGGCCCTTGGCCCGGTCGGCCTGCCCGCCGCCGATGTTGAAACGGTATTGGGTCGTCAGGTCCAGATAGGACATGGGCGCGGTGTAGTGGTCTTCCCGGAACCAGTAGCGCAAGTTGAAGCCGGGGCCCGCGCCCATCGACCACGAGGCGTTGTCGCCCAGCAGCCGGTAGGAGTCGGAACCGTCGATGTCAAAGCCCGTCACCCGGTTCTTGTTCCACAGCCAGTCCGCGCCGATCACCGCATACGGAAAGAACACCAGGCGTTCGCTGATCGCGTCCACGCGGTAGCTGCGGCCCACGCGCAGTTCGCCGGCGCCGAAGGCCTGGTCGCGCTTCAAGCGGCCCGACGACTTCTCGCCGTCCACGCCCGTCGCGTTGTCGCGCAGCCAGAACTTCGCGGGCATGTCCTGCCACGAATAACCGGCCTGGACGTAGCCCTCCATCGTGAACCAGTCGGGACGGTCGATGCGCAGCGTGGTGCCTTCATAGAGTCCGTAGGTCACATAGGCCAGCCAGCCGCCGCTGCCGGCATCCGTCTGGTAGTGCGCCGTCTGGTTGTCGCGGTTGAGCGCGCAGCGCAGCGCCGCCGGGTCGGGGCTGAACGTGCCGCGGCGCGTGGCGCTGCCCAGGTTGAACTGGCGCTCCAGGCCGAACGTCACGCCCACTTCGGTGGACGGCGTGAATCGCATGCCCAGCGAGCCGATGGTCGTGGGAATGCCGGAGATGCCCTGATTGGTGGCTTCCTGGATGTCGACGGTCCCGCCGCACGGATCGGACACGGTCTGGCTGGCGGTCCTGCCTCCCTTGTCGTACAGGGTGTTGGACAGACGGCCATAGAGTTCGAAGGTGCGCGTCGACGAGTTCAGGAAATCCGACGGCCGCCAGAAGATCTCGGCGGTGCTGAACACGGCGTCCCCGGGCACCGTGATGGCCGCGCCGCCCAGCCCGGACGAGGCCGGCCGCGCGCCGCGGTAGCCGGCCGAGAAATAGCCGCCCCATTCGCGCGCCAGGCCGCCGATGGCATTGCGCGTATCGAATCGCTGCTGGGGCGTCAGGTCGAGCTTGCCCGCATCGTTCTCGTCGATGGCCTCCTTGAGCCGATCGACGGCGCCCCGCTTGTCGCCCGTGCCGGCCAGCGCGTAGCCTTCGTCCAGGATCACCGTGGGCGGGGCTTTGCCGGTGGCGCGCGCGGCCTGGAAATCCTGCAGCGCCAGTCCAGGCTGGCGCATGCGCTGGTGCAGGTAGCCGCGCTGCATCAGCAGCGCGGGATCGTCGGGCTGCGCAGCCAGGGCCTCGCTCATGCGGGCATTGGCCTCGGCCAGCTGCGCGGGGTTGCCGGCCGCCAGCGTGGTGGTCAGCAGGCGCTGGTACTCCTTGTTGGCGGGGTCCTGCTCGACCGCCTTGCGCGCCTGGCGGATCGCTTCCGGGTAATCCTCGCGCGCATAGGCGGCATAGGCCAGCGACGCGGGACCGCCGCTGCCCGCGGCGTCCGACGGCAACAGCTCGCAGGACGTGCCGTAGGGCGTGTCGCGGCAGTCCTGCACCGGGGCGGGATAGTTGGCCAGCGTCAGGGTGGCGGGGATGGCGGGGCGGGCGCGCGCGCGTTTGATGCGCTGCGCCGCCGCCTCGTCCTTGCCGCCCAGCGGTTCGACCAGCGCCAGCGCGCGCGCGTTTTCGCCGGCCGCCAGCGCCGCGTCGGCCGCGATCAGGCGCACGTTGCGCCGCTGTTCGTCGTCCAGCCAGTCCTGGCCGAGCGCCGCGTCGAAGTCCGCGTCGGCCTCTTGCGTCTTGCCCTGGCGCTGGCGCAGATAGCCGCGCATCAACAGCGCGACCGTATTCTCGTCGTCCTGCAGCATGGCGTCCGTGGCGGCCTGCTCCGCCGCGTCGAGCTGGTTGTCCAGCATGAGGGCGGTAATCAGCAGCAGGCGGTGGCTGGGGCTTTCCGGGGCCAGCGCGACGGCCTGCCGCGCGAGCGGCACGGCGTCGCCCGGGCGGTTGGCGATCAGCGCCTGGTAACCCGCCTCGGCCGGCTTGACCGCCATCCGGCGCTTGAGCGTCTGCTGGCGCGCGGCCAGGTCATTCCGGTTGGGCGCGCCCAGCGCCAGCGCCCGGGCGGCCGCCGCCTCGGCCTCGGCGTATTTGCCTTGTGCTTCCAGCGCGTCGAGCCACAGCATGGCCCAGGCGCCTTGTTTGGGATCGATCCGGAACGCGCGTTCGGCGCCGCGCTCGGCCGCGGGGTAGTCCGCGCGGTTGTAGTCCGCGTAGGCGCGGGTGGCGATCGGAAAGCCGCGCTGATAAGCGCTGGCAGGCCTGGCTGCGGCGGCCGGTCGGGCCGCGTCAGGTCGGGCCGCGGCGGGGCGCAGGTTGGCGCGCGCCTGGCGCAGGGCGGGCGTGTCCAGGCCGCTGGCGATGGCGTCGGCGGCCGCCTTGTCGGCTTCCTGGATCTTGCCCTGTTTCTGCAGGGAATAGATCAACAGCAGCCGCAGGCGCTCGACGTCGGGGCGCAGGACGATGGCCGATTCGGCCTGCTGCTGCGCCAGCGCATAGTTGCCCGCGTCGTAGTTCTTGTAGCCCTCGTCGGCGAACTGCCACGCGGCGCCTTCCAGCGGCGCTTCGGTCCTGGCCTCGGCCTGGACGCCCGCAGGCGCCGCGGCCCAGGCACAGGCCAGGGCGGCGGACAGAACGAGCGATCGGGGAAAAGACGTCATGGCGCAGCGGGTTTGGTGCCGGGGGCGGCGGGCGGTTCGCCTTGTCCGGCCTGTTGGAATTGGATGGCTTCGTGCAGCGTGCCTTCGTCCAGCCAGCCTTGTTCGGTCAGGATCTGGCCCAGCGGCTTGTTCTCGCGGGCCTGGATCTCCAGCGCCCGTTCCAGCGTGGACTGGTCGATCGCCTGCCAGGACAGCAGCAGCTCGCCCAGCCGCTGGCGCTGCTGCGCGAGCTGGTCGGTGGACGGAAAGTCATGCATGGTCTTGTCCCACGCCAGCCGCTTGCCCGTGATCAGGTGGCCGATGAACAAACGCCAGGCCCGCGCCGCCGCCATGGCGTTGATGAAGTTGCCCACGATCATCCGGGGAATCGACAGCAGCGCATGTTCCCAGCCGTACATCCGGCCGACGAAATAGGCGCGCTGCACCACGCGCAGCAGCAGCGCGACGGCATTGGCCCACATCAGCGTCACCAGCCAGCCGCCGGGCCGGAAGTAAGAGGGGTAGTACACCGTCCACCAGCCAAACAGGTCGGCCAGGTAAAAGACAAAGAAATTGGCCAGCAGCACATAGGCCAGGATCGCAATGAAGGACGTGACCAGGCCCTTGCGGTCGCGGAACAGCAGGTACCGGGTCGCGAGGGATCCCGTCCATCCCACCTGCTGCCAGCCTTGCAGGCCGATCCCCAGCGTCCAGCGCGCCTTCTGCCGGTAGGCGGTGCGGAACGTGTTGGGAAAGTATTCGCGCACGCCCAGCGGCATGCGCAGGGGCGCGACGCGTTCCTTGCCCATGCCGAACCAGGACTGGCGGCGCGTCACGTATTCGACGGGGAATTTGCCGAAGATCTGGCGCATGCCGCGCTGGGCCAACCGCGCGCCGATGTCGTAGTCCTCGGTCAGCGTGTCCGTGTTGAACGGCTGGTTATTCGTCTCGGCCGCCAGCTCCAGCAGCGCGCGGCGCGAAAAGCACGTGCCCACGCCGGCCGACGGCACCATCTTCGACAGGCTCTCGCGCACCACCAGATCCTTGGTGTGCCATTCCGCGAACTCATCCATGTAGGTGCCCGCCACCAGCTCGTACCAGTGCCGCTCCAGCGACGTCACGGGAAGCTGGATGAAGTCGATACGCGGCAGCAGGTAGTTGTAGTACTTGAGCTCCAGCGGGTGCAGCACGTCCTCGCTGTCGTGCAGGATCACGCCGGCGAATGGCACGGGCTGCTTGGCATCCTGCGCGAAGATCGCCTGCACGATCCAGTTCAGGCAATCCGCCTTGCAGGTCGGACCGTCGTGCGGCACCTCCACGCGGATCAGTTGGCGATAGCGGCGGCGCATCCGCTCCACTTCCTTGATCGTGCGCTCGTCGTTCCGGTAGGTGCCGGCAAAGATCATGTAGTTCTTGTATTCCAGCGTCGACACCATGGTCTCCAGCATCGACGCGATCACGTCGTACTCCAGCCAGGCCGGCACCATGATCGCGAGCGGCTGCTCTTCCTTGGCGCGAAGCTGCGCGGCGGTCAGCGGCGTGTAGCGGCGCTTGATGGTCAGCGACCGCCACAGCTCGCGCACCCAGTACCAGCCGTCGATGAACAGATCATCCAGGCTGGACAGCAGGATGATCACGCCCACCACGGCGGTGACGACCTCCAGGCCGCGGTAGTAGTCCGCGATCAGGTAGGGCCAGTAGAGCGAGGACATGGCGCCTGGTCCTTTCGGATTACCTGGGTTCCTTCTTCTTCCTGCGGCTCACGCGCATCGCCAGGATCAGGATCAGCAGCAGCACCAGCAGGCTGATGCTGACGGCCGGCACGCTCCACGAGATATAGCGGCGCCACTCGAAAAAGGCGCTCTCGCCCGCGCCGGGCGGATGGCTCGCGTCCGGGTTGGCGCTGTCGATCCAGGCCACCGGGCCCGCCGCGCCGATGAGCGCGATGTTGCCGCGATTGAGCACGAAGGGGGCGTCCGTCATGCCCGGCTGCTGCCCCAGCGTGTGCCACAGGATGCCGTCCTGGCCGCCGGCGCTGACCACCTCGGCCGTGCTCAGGCGGGTGAGGCCGGCAATGTCCAGCCACGTCGTGTCCTTGCCGGCCACCTGCAACTGCTTGCGCTCGGTGACCTGGACCGCGGCCTTTGCGCCTTCCACCGGCAATTCCATCGCCAGGAAGGGGCGCGCCGGTTTGACCGGCTGGCCCGCGGGAGAGACCGACAGCTCGGCGCGCGTGGCCGACACGCCGCTGGCCGCCGCGATGCCGATCACGCGCTTGATGTTGTCGGGCGCGTCGGCCAGATAGCTGTCCGGAATCAGCACCTGGGGCGAGCCGGCCATCAGCGGCAGCAGGCCCACGAACGTGCCGTCCGGCTGCGCCTTCCCCGGCTTCACATAGCTGGTCGGCAGCACGTTGACGGGAAAGCCCTGCGGAATCTCATTGCAGTCCACGGACACGGGCTGGCGCTGGAAGGTCACGCGCACGGTGTTGGTCACGCCCAGCGCATAGGTGGGCACCCGCGCGGTCAGGCGTTCCGGATGCCCGTCGGCTTCCAATTGCCGGGCGCCCAGCAGGATGCCGTTCCAGAACACAGACGCCACCGGACGCGTCGACGATGCGCCGGGCGCGGCGGCCACATCCATGACCAGCTCATCCGGCACGCGGCCGTCGGCGGTCACGGCGGCCAGCGGGAAAACCGCGTTCCAGTCGCCGCGCGCCACCACGTCAAAGCTCGCCGACGAGCCGCCCAGGCTGGACAGGCGCACGCCGCCGTCCGGCATCGACTGCGGGGGCGTGGCCGTCTGCACCTGCACCTGGCGGCTGGCCAGGATGCGGCGCCAGGCGGTGTCGAACACGCCCGCGCCCTGCGCGCCCGCGTCGGGCGCCACGGCGATCACCGCCTGCCGGCCCAGCGGCGCCAGGCGGATCGTTTTGGAAGGCAGTCCCGCGCCCGCCAGCGGCATGCGCTGCTGGCGCCACGCCTTGAAGGCGTCCGCGGCGTCGGCGTCCGAGGCAAGCTGCGCCTGCAGGGCGTCCAGCGCCGCGTTGTATTTCGTGCCGAGCGCGGCATCGGCAATCACCACGTCGCCGGCCACGGACGGCGCGCCCATCACCAGCAGGGCGCCGATTTCCGCAGGGTTGGCGAGCGTGTGCGTTTCTTTGCCGGCCACCGCGGCAAACGCCGGCACCTGCGCCAGCCCCGCGGGGACCTGCAGGCCGCGCGTGTCGACCTCGTCGCCCACCGACGGGAAGGCCTTGACCGCCACTCGCTTGCCGCCGCGCTCCATCGCCACGCCCAGGCGCCAGGCGCTGTCAAAGGCCTGCTGGTCCAGCTTGCGGCCGGCGACCATGAGCACGGGCCGGGCGGGCAGCGAGCCCCACGCATCGTCCAGGCTGTTGATTGCCGACGCGTCATAGCGGTAGCTCAGCCGCGTCTGCGGCGAGATCCTCAGCGCATTGCCCGTGGCGCGGTTGCTTTCACATTGGCGCCGCGCGATGTCGGATTGCCAGTCCACGCCCACGCGCAGAAAACCCGACTCGCGGATACGGGGGTCGACGTGCAAGGCGCGGCTGGCCGACCCGTCGCCATCCGCGATCCGCTGCGCAACCTGCGGCACGCCGTCGACCCACAGCACCATGCTGGTCCGGCCCGGTTCGCCCTTGGTGTAGCGCGCATCGAAATCCAGCGTGGCGTCCGTGATCGGCACGCCGCGCGGCACCGGCAGATAGAACTCCTGGCGCGCATCGCTGTTGCTCAGCACGACGGGCTCGGTGATGCCCAGGTCTTCCAGCGTGGCGCTGCGCGTCACCAGGACGTCACGTTGCAGGCTGCGCAGCGCGTCGCCCGCGGGACTGGCAAGCGCGCCCAGCGGCGCCAGCAGTCCGGCCGCAATCAGGGCGCGGCACAGCTCACGGACATCGGTGGCTCGTAAGGAAAGGGGCATGAAGGCTCCAGGCAGGAAAGGCATCGCGGCAGGGGTTCAGACGGGAGAGGCGGCGTAGGGATCGAATTCCGCCACGGGGCGCGCGCAGAGCGCATCCACGATGCGCTGGCTGGCCTTGCCGTCGCCATACGGATTGATCCGGCGCGAAAAGGCGCCGTGCAGCGCGGGGTCATCGAGCAACCGGCCCACTTCGCCGACGATGCGGCGCACATCGGTGCCCACCAGCGCCACCGTGCCGGCCCGCACCGCTTCCGGCCGCTCCGTGACGTCGCGCATCACCAGCACCGGCTTGCCCAGGTAGGGCGCCTCTTCCTGCACGCCGCCGGAATCGGTGAGGATCAGATGAGACCGCCGCATGAACCAGACGAAGTCGAGGTAATCCAGGGGCTCGATCAGGTGCACGTTCGGCCGTCCGGACAACTCGCTCATCACCACGCCACGGACCTGGGGGTTCAAATGGACCGGGTAGACGATCTGCAGGTCCGGCCGCCGCGCCAGTTCGGCCAGCGCCGCGCAGATGTTGCGAAACCCCTCGCCGAAGCTCTCGCGCCGGTGGCCCGTCACCAGCAGCAGCCGCCGGTTCGGGTCTAGCCAGGCGTACCGGGTCCGCAGCGCATGGTCCAGCGCGCCGCCGGCGGTCAGCTTGGCGCAGGTCATCGCCAGCGCGTCGATCACCGTATTGCCGGTCACCGTGATGCTCCCGGCCAGGTTCTCGCGCAGCAGATTGCCGCGCGATTCCGTGGTCGGCGCGAAGAGCAGATTGCCTACCGCATCGACCACGCGGCGGTTCATTTCCTCGGGGAAGGGCATCGCCAGATTGCCCGTGCGCAGTCCCGCCTCCACGTGCCCGATGCGCACGCGCCGGTGGAACGACGCCAGCGCGCAGGCCGATGCCGTGCTCGTGTCGCCATGCACCAGCACGCAATCGGGCTTCTCCGCTTCCAGCACGCCGTCGACGCGGCTGATCAGGCGGGCATACAAACCGTTCAGCGACTGGTTGGGCACCATGATGTCCAGGTCGTGCTGCGCCTTCACGTCAAACAGCGTCAGCACCTGGTCCAGCATCTCCCGATGTTGTCCGGTCACGCAGACCACGCTATGGATCGTCGGCTCGCGCTGCAGCGCCGTAACCAGCGGCGCCATCTTGATGGCCTCCGGGCGCGTGCCAAATATCGACAGGACTTTCATAGCGCGAACGGGCCTCCAGCGCCGGTGGCATTTTTGGCGTTCATTGTGTCTTGAAAGCATTCGTAATATGTGTCTGATTATGTCGAACCATTCCATGGACTGGTCCGTCTCCCTGACCCAGGCCGATTCTTCGACTCCCAATGCCCATGCGGGTTTGGCGGCCAAATTCGGGGTCCGATCAGCGGCGCGGCGTTACCGCGAGGAGGGCTGATGGCGTGAAACAACCTATTTCAGTTGCATCGGGTCGGGGCTTAGGCCGCAATGGGCCTTCCCCGGTCGCGTTGCGTATCCTGGCCGACGCGGGCCGGTGAAATACTGATACAGACGACGGCCGGTCCGGCCGGGCCATTTGTGGTCGACGCGCCACAGGGACGGGGCGCCCGCAGGGCACCCGATTGCGAGTAAGGTTAAGGGTAGCGGCCTAGAATGCCCGGCACCCCGGCCCGTGCCGCCAGCAGGAACCCGAACACCATGAAGACTCCCCACGTAGCGCTGCGGCTGGTCCTCGCCATCGCGGCATTCGCCTCGATCGCCGCCTGCGCCGACACGCAGCCCCAGCGAACCGACCTGGACTACCGCAGCCGTCCCCTGGACTCGCCCCCGTCCGCCACCAACCCCAATCCCTCCGGCCAGCGCCTGACCATCCAGTCCGGAGAGGGCGAACGGCTGAACCTGCCGTGGTTCATCGAAGGCGCACAGGATTGGGTCAACCGGCAATGACTGCGGGGCTACGGCCCGCCGGGACGAAAAAAATCCTCAAGGATCGGCATCCTTGAGGATTTTTGGTTTCAGCTGACGTTGCTGAACGGAATTTGGTGGAGCCGGGGGGAATTGAACCCCCGGGCTAGCCAGTGTTTATGCGGGTCTTGGGGATGATGTTGACCAAATTCTGACCATTTGAGGCGCCACAGAGCTTCTGCCTTGGACCTTGCGTCGGGGGCGGCGTCCGGCATCCAGCGGCCATAGACCCGCCGAATCATGCCCCAGTCCGCGTGCCCCATCTGATTGGCAACCCACATGAGATGCTCTCCGGCGGACAGCATCATTGAGACGTATGTATGCCGGGTCTAATGTGGAACCCTGTAACGCACCTTGGCGCGCTTCAGGGCCGGCTGCCACAGAGTCTTGCGGATTGGCTGATCGCCTTTCCGCCGCAGATCGGGTTCAAAGATCGCATCAGCAGGGATGATCGAGTGCTGCGCCCGGTGCCAGGCGTTCCGGAAGGAAGGCGTTGGCGACCCGGTCGTCGCGAGCATTGAAGGTGGACAGCTTCTCTGCGCCGGGGAGCGCGTCCGGCCGAGTGGATCCAGAGACCAGGCCCCAGCGGCCTGTGATGGCCTCCAGGCTCGGCACCGCCTCGTCGCCGGCATCATGCTCCGGAGTCCGGGGGACGAAGATCCCTTGATACCGCGGCCACATGTCGTACTTACCCAGGATGCCGGGCCGGGTCACGCCGAACTTCTTCAGCAGCAGCTCAGCGTCTGGTAGTGGCTGCACACGTTTCGCTCTGCGATGGGCTGCTTTAAGCCCTCTGTTGAAAGTCTCTCAAAGAACCGACCAACTTGCCCATGCCGACTTGAATCGCCTGAAGGGTGGAGGTGTGTGTGAGCGGCGGAGGGGCAACCGAAATCGGATCGGAGTGCAATGAACAGTAGCTGGTCACAGCATCTTCTATATCTTCCAGGGCGGCCTCCATCGTATCGTAAACCTGTTGGGCAACGTGCTCGCTCATCGTTGCTTTAAGGAGCACCAGGGATGATCTCAAACCCTCTACCTTTGCTGCGAATTCCTGACCGAACGAATCCGCTTCGGTCGATGGCTCTTCCAATGTGGCCTCCCCCGGTAGCTGCTGCACCACTTCCGCCATGTACTGAATGATTGGCTCCACGATACGTGGATAGGTGACCTGCCGCATCCAGAACTCGTCGTGGATGGATTGTTTACGGGTGCGGGAGGTCATAAACCACGTGAACCAAAACCCGATGAGAGATGCGATCAGAGCCAGGATGGCGACAACCTGCTTCTCAAAAAATGATTCCGCAGGCACCATCTCCACCTTGAGAGGGGTGGCTCGGCCCAGGTCTCCGAGAGTAACGTCAGGCGATGGTAGCGCGTTGCTGGCGAACGTTTCTTTGGCGAGCGAGTTGGCCGGGTCAGTTGTGTTCTCGTGGGGGGCGGAGCCGCCCACGGCGCCGCCTTTGGGAGTAGGCGGCGGCACGGAGACCGGCTTTGGATTTGACGTCTCCTTTTCGCCCGGGGCGAGCCCGGAAGGTCGAACCACCACGTCTGCCGCGGCGGGTCGTGCAGCGGAAGGGGCTTGCTCCTTCCCTGCGGGCTGTTCCGCACTTTTCGAACCGGGCGGCACGTGCCCCGGGGTCGAAGAATTCGGGGCCGTCGCAACGTCCTTAGATGGGCTCGGATTTGCGTTCGCGATCCGCGCGCCAAGGGCCCCTGAAGCGGTAGCGAGGAGCACTATGCAATACATGATTGCGGCCGCTCGTGAGCGGCCGCAATGGTGCTGAAACGCAATGTGGGCGCTAGCCAAACAGCGCCTTTCGTTGCAACGCGCGGACAACAAAGGAGTCCATGCGTTTGAGGATAGTTGGCTGCGCGGCAAAGCGGAACTTGCGATAGAAACGCTCCCGAGACCCGGCGGTCACAATGCTCGGACCAAACAAGCCTAGAAAGAAGGAACTCGTGACGCTGTACGCGTTTCGCGGGACGACCACATCCACCAGCAAACTGGCGTCAGCATCCGCGTTGTCGAGTTGGACTTGCTTGCGAATCGTCTCACCGCGCTCACGGCCGGAGTACACCGGACCTTCGAAGTTCGCTAAGTCAATCTTCATCACTTTCTGTTCCATTCTCGCTCTCCCCGACCAAGGTTGCAGAGGTTAGGGGAAACCTGATGCTGATGATTGTACCCGGGAAATGTAACTTACCCAGCGGCCGCACAAACGTGGGGTCGGGCCGTTCGTTCAAGTCATTAGTCGCATTGAACGCAATCTTCCTACGTCCGCCAGGCTCGTCAGACGCCAATTTGTGAGTGCCGTCAAACCTAATATAGGTGCTTCCCGACAGAATTGCCATCTCCGCCGCGCAGTTTTTTGCGTTAGTGCATTCTTCGTACACTCTTTGAAAAAATTGGATCAGATCGACCGTACCTTGGCCGCGGGTATCCTCCACCGTCCTGTTCTTAGAGCTGACATCAGGCTGGAGCGCCACGACCGTGGTCAAGTCTTGCTCACGCCAGTCAGGGCTAAATAAACGCTTTCCGCTGTGCATTTCGACGTAGGGGCCGATTTGGTCCCATGTGTAACATGGCTTGGGCAGTTGCAAGAGGGATTCCGCAATTGATCGACCAAAGTTAAAGATCGCGATCTCGCACCATGGGGTGGGGGCACTTTGATCCAAATAGCCCTGCAATGTCCAGTCGACGAAGCCGGGGTGTTCCTCCGCATTGTTGAGGATCTCCGTGATGTACTCAGTGAGGCTGTTCAAACCGTCTGGAGTGAGTTCGTGTTTCGTGGTGTTGAGGCACTTGTTGATGTGATCCACAAACCTGCGAGCGGTGGAGTCGACCTTGCCGGCACCTGTCCCTTTTTTTTTGGGGGAGTAGTGCTTTTGCCGAGAGTCAAAGACTTCGAGCTGGCTGGCTTCGGCTTCGCTGGGCGCTTCGTGTTCGACTCCGAGGTGTTTGATGATGCCTATCGCGCGAATAAACCGCTGAACACTCGCCTCATTGGGGAGATAGCCATTGAACCGCAGTCTCGCTCGACTGCGTTTAATCTTGAACTGAGCCTCAAATTCGGATGCCACAATGTCCAACAGCGCGTTGGCCGCCAGGTCGTACTTTCGCAGTTGCTGGTGGTGGAACGTAATCGTTCGTATCGACTTTCCCTCGTGCAGTGCCCTTGCGAACGAGCAAGCCAGCACTATGGCGTCCTCGGGGGCGTCCAGTATGGACAGCACGGGTGGCACTTTGACGGTTATTTTTCGTTTTTGAGCCGCCAGGCTTCTGAAGGCGTGTCGAGCAAGCAGGCCGATGACCTTCGACCTAGGTCCGAACAGGTCGCGCCGCTCGCCGCTTTCCGTGCTCAGCCCACGCCGACGGCGTTGCGCCGCAATACGCTTTCTTTTTTGAAGGTCCAGCGCGGGCCGGCGGCGTAGAGCCATTAAGGCCTGTTCGAGCGGAATTCTTTTCATAGTAGAAGAGCGACGAACCAAGAATCCCTTATTGTTACACATATTGGAATGTGTTTCCGAGCGGTCCGATTGCGCAATTGAGCGCGGAGACTCGTATTTAAATGCTGACCACTCAGCCCAAAACAGCCCCAAAAAAAAAGCCAACTTTTAAAGTTGGCCTTTCCTAAGTGCTTGATATTGCTAGAGTATTTGGTGGAGCCGGGGGGAATTGAACCCCCGTCCGCAAGCCCTCCGCAACCAGTTCTACATGCGTAGTCGATTTATTTGGTTTTAACTTTGGACTTAGCCAACCGACAGGCCGGACCAAAGCGATTCACGTAATTTAAATCTGAGCCGTGTGACCCCAGCGCAGACCGATTCCTTGTGAATGTCGCTGCTGCGGTTCGAGGGTTACCCCCCTAGGAAGTTGCCTTCCTCCGCCTGACCCAAGGACAGATCAGTGCAGCGGCTCACCGCTTAAGCGGCGAGAGCGAAACGCTCGTCGTTGGCGTTTGTAGTGTTCCAGTGGTTTAACGAGCGTACTGGTGCTCGGCATGCCCTGAGTTGTTTCGCGACCCACGTCGAATCCGGATCGGCCCCAAGAAATTCTATTGTACTGGCAAACACAATAGCCCGCCATAGGCGCGGTCCATCATTGCCGGTGTGGCGCGGGTGAAGCGCCCGGTTCAGGCCGCATTCGCGCACTCGGCCTTGGATGGCCGGCCGGCGCGCGACGCCGCCATCATCAGCGCCGCCAAAGCCACGGATATGCCCACGATCGCGGCGGCGGCCCAGCCCAGGGTCGCCAGCCCGTACTGGTCGATCACATGGCCGCCCACGACCGCGCCCAGCCCGATGCCGATGTTGGCGCCGGAAATGTTCAGGGATGCGGCAAACGCGGGCGCCTCGGGGGCGGACTTCATCAGCCGTACGTGGCACACGATGAATAGCGCGGCCTGCGCAATGCCCCAGATCCCAAGCGCCACGGCGAGCAGGCCGGGCGACTGCATGACCGGCGCGACGAACGCCAGACCCACCGCCATCAGCGCCGAGAACAGGCTCGTGGCGCCCAGCGGGCTGCGGTCCACGATCCGCCCGCCCAAAGTGTTGCCGACCAGGCCGACCGCGCCAAACGCCATCATCGTCCAGCCCACCGTCTCGCCGTCAAAGCCAGCCAGCCGTTCCAGCATGTCCGCCAGATACGTGTAGGCCGTGAACATGCCCGTGAACACCAGCAGCGACAGCAGCACGTGGCCCACCACCATGGGGTTGCGCAGGATGCGCACCTGCGTGACGAGTCGCACGTTCTCGGTGCGGACGCGGGTTTTGGGAAAGGCGACGAGCAGCAGCAGGGCTTTGGCGAATGCCACGGCCGACAGCACCCAGAACGCGGCGCGCCATCCGAATGCGTCCGAGATCAGGACGCCGATGGGAATGCCGAACACCGTGGCCGCCACGATGCCAAAGGCGACCGTCGAAATGGCCCGCCCGGCCCGCGCCGGTCCGACGATTTCCACCGCGGTGGCGCTGGCAAGCGACCAGAACACCGGCAGAGCCAGCGCCGGCACGAAGCGGGCGATCGCCATGACCCAGATGTTGGGCGCCACGGCCGCCAGGGCATTGGACAGGCCAAACAGCGCAAGCACGCCAATGAAGAGGCGCTTGCGTTCCAGGTTCGCCATCAGGGCGGTCAACAGGGGGCCGGTCGCCGCGACGGTGAAGGCAAACAGGGTCACCAGCAAGCCGGCCTGGGAAACCGTCACGTCCAGGTCGCGGGCCAGGGCGGGCAGCAGCCCCACGATCAGGAATTCGGTGGTCAGGATGGTGAAGCCGGCAGCGGACAGAAGCAAGATAGGCAAAAGCATAGGCATTCCTAGGACGCGACGCCGAATGGCGCCGCGCGGTCAGGGCGGTGGAGCGTGTGGTCCAGCGGTCAGAGGTGCGCCGCCTGGCGATGGCGGGGCAGGGGCGGCAGGCGCAGGGCCCGCCGGCATCGAATTCGTTGCGGCCTGGAAAGGCCGCAACGCCGGCACGGGCCGGAAAGCATGCAATCCGGGAAAATCCGGAGCGCCATGCACGGTTCACACTGTAGGGGACATGGGCTGCCGGATAAACCCTCGGCATCCGGATAGATTAGTCGGCCCGAAGCGCTAATCGGCCTGGACAATCCACGGCCGCACAGACGAGCCGTGACGAAAAGAGGTTGGGGCGGCGAGGAAGACGGATCATCGCGGGCGAAGCCGGCACGCCGGCGCCGCACCAGGCCGCCCGGCGGGCGGGCCTGAGTTGCGCGTCAGCGCAGGTCGCGCGGCAGCAGCGGTTCGATGGCGGACCACAGGTCCGCGGGCGAGTGGGCGCAGGTTTCCGCCTGCCACGCAATGACGTCGTCGTCTTCGCCGACGTAGCCGTAGGCGGCCGCCACGGCGGGCATGCCCGCGGCGTGCGCGGCCTGGATGTCGCGCAGGTCATCGCCGACGTAGACACAGCGATCGGTCGCAAAGCCCGCCTCGCGGGCGGCGTGCTGCAAAGGCAGGGGATGCGGCTTGGCGTGGGCGGTGGTGTCGCCGCAAACCAGCACGGCGCTGTCGCGCGTCAGGTCCAGGAATTCGACGATGGGCAAGGTCAGGTAGGTGACCTTGTTGGTGACGATGCCCCAGGACATGCCGCGGCCGCGGATGTCGGCCAGCAGGTCTTCGATGCCGGGAAAGAGCTTGCTGTGCACCGTCGAACTGGCGGCGTAGTCTTCCAGGAACTGCAGCCGCGTCGGCTCGTAATCCGGGTCGCCGGGCTGCAGGTCGAGCGCCACCCGCAACAGCCCGCGCGCGCCCTGCGAGGCCACGGGCCGCAGCGCCTCGTAGGCCATCGGCTCCAGTCCGCGACGGGTGCGCTGGCGGTTTGCGGCGGCGGCCAGGTCGGGGGCGGTGTCGGCCAGGGTGCCGTCGAAATCGAACAGGATCAGGGCGCTCATTTGCGGGTAGCCATCAGGTAGTTGACCGACGTGTCGGACGACAGTGTGTAGATCTGGGTGATCGGGTTGTATTCCATGCCGCGCATGCCGACCGGTTCCAGGCCCGCGCCGCGCGCCGCCGCCGACAGCTCGCTCGGCTTGATGAACTGGTCGTAGGTGTGCGTGCCACGAGGCAACAGACGCAGCACGTATTCGGCGCCGATGATCGCAAAAAGGAACGACTTCGGGTTGCGGTTCAGCGTCGAAAAGAAGACCCAGCCGCCAGGTTTGACCAGCGTGGCGCAGGCGCGCACGATCGAGGCGGGGTCCGGCACATGCTCCAGCATTTCCATGCAGGTCACCACGTCGTATTGGCCGGGCTGCTCGACAGCCAGTTCCTCCGCGGGCACCTTGCGGTATTCCACCTTCACGCCGGATTCCAGGCCATGCAGGCGTGCGATCTTCAGGGACTTGTCGGCCAGGTCGATGCCCGTCACGTCGGCGCCGCCGCGGGCCATGGCTTCGGACAGGATGCCGCCACCGCAGCCCACGTCCAGCACCTTGCGTCCGGCAAGGCTGCCCGCGCACTCCTGGATCCATTCCAGCCGCAGCGGATTGATCGCATGCAGCGGCTTGAACTCGCTTTCGGGGTCCCACCAGCGGCTGGCCAGGGCGCTGAACTTGTCGATTTCAGCCTGGTCGGCGTTGATGGAGGCTTGCGCGGTGTCGTGAGATTGCGTGTTCATGGGCAGTCCGGCATAAGGCAGCTCTATATATAGAGGGGTCCAGCGCACAAGGCGAGGAGGGCGCGGCATTGCACCAGTTGGGTGCATTGCCGGCGAAAAAAAGGGCCTCGCTATGCGAGGCCCCCTTATTGTAGCTAGTCCGGCAATTACTTGCGGCTACCCACGATTTCGATCTCAACGCGACGGTTCTGGGCGCGACCTTCCTTCGTCTTGTTGGAAGCGATCGGCTGCAGTTCGCCCTTGCCTTCCGTGTAGATACGGTTGGGGTCGATGCCGAGGCTGACCAGGTAAGCCTTAACCGAAGCGGCGCGGCGCTCGGACAGCTTCTGGTTGTACTGTTCGGTACCGATCGAGTCGGTGTGGCCGACGGCGATGATGGTTTCCAGATCGATCGTGCGAACTTGCTGAGCGACTTGCTGCAGCAGTTGGCGACCTTCAGGCTTCAGGACCGACTTGTCGAAGTCGAAGAACGTGTCAGCATTGAACACGACCTTTGCCGCCATCGGGGCCGGCTTCGCCTTCTGTTGGGCAACCGGGACGCCGTCGCAGCCGGGGATGCCGGTGGCCGGGGTCCAGAAGGCATCGCGCCAGCACAGTTCGTTCGTGCCGTTCTTCCAAACGTCACCGAACGGGTTGCGCCAGTTGTCCACGGTTTGCGCGGAAGCTACACCAGAGGCCGTGACGGCGGCGAAGGCGAGCGCCAGAGCGAATTTGGAGGGTTTGTTCATGTTTCTCCTCGTTGAGCTTGAAGCTGGATAAGTGACTCGCAGCGAACCCCCGCCGCATATCAGGAAAACGGGGCCAGTATAGCAACGCCAAGAGCTGGTTCAAAGGAATAGCTACTGGGTTTCCTGCGTGCTGGAAACAATCTTAAGGCATTTGGGGGGCTTTGGCTTCCCTGGACAGGCGCATTAATGCTGGATATGACGTTTTCGGCGCTCCTTCCGTTTCCCATGTTGGTTTTTGACAACAGGCCCTTGGGGCTTGGGTGGGCGTGGCCGGGCGGCGCTTCCGGTCGCCCCGTTCCGGCCCGGTTGAGACGCGTTCACGTCGGCCTTCAGGTCGCCCCGCCAATCGAATGATAGAATTTCCTGTTTACCCGGCCCGGGTTCCTCCTTACACGATTCTGTCGTTATATATATGGATTCCTTTGCCAAGGAGACGCTTCCGGTATCGCTGGAAGAAGAGATGCGCCGCAGTTACCTCGATTACGCAATGAGCGTGATCGTCGGT
This sequence comes from Achromobacter sp. MFA1 R4, assembly GCF_900156745.1. Lineage (NCBI taxonomy): Bacteria > Pseudomonadati > Pseudomonadota > Betaproteobacteria > Burkholderiales > Alcaligenaceae > Achromobacter > Achromobacter sp. MFA1 R4. The sequence continues at coordinate 3,669,159 of NZ_LT707065.1, forward strand.
CGGGCGCTACCGGATGTGCGGGACGGCCTCAAGCCCGTCCACCGGCGCGTGCTCTACGCGATGCACGAGCTGAACAACGACTGGAACCGCGCCTACAAGAAGTCCGCGCGTATCGTCGGGGACGTCATCGGTAAGTACCACCCCCACGGCGACCAGTCCGTCTACGACACGATCGTCCGCATGGCGCAGGATTTCTCCATGCGCTACATGCTGGTCGACGGCCAGGGCAACTTCGGTTCCATCGACGGCGACAACGCCGCGGCGATGCGTTACACCGAAATCCGCCTGGCCAAGATTGCCCACGAGCTCCTGGCCGACATCGACCAGGAAACCGTCGACTTCGGCCCCAACTACGACGGCAGCGAGCAGGAACCGCTGCTCTTGCCGTCGCGCCTGCCCAACCTGCTGGTCAACGGCAGCTCGGGCATCGCGGTGGGCATGGCCACCAACATTCCGCCGCACAACCTCCAGGAAGTGGTCGACGGCTGCCTGTACTGCCTGCGCAATCCGGCGTGCACGGTCGATGAGCTGATCGAGCTCATCCCGGCGCCGGACTTCCCCACGGGCGGCATCATCTACGGCATGTCCGGCGTGCGCGAAGGCTATCGCACGGGTCGCGGCCGCGTCATCATGCGCGCCAAGACGCACTTCGAAGACATGGAGAAGGGCAATCGCCAGGCGATCGTCATCGACGCGATTCCCTACCAGGTCAACAAGAAGACCCTGCAGGAACGCATCGCCGAGCTGGTCAACGACAAGAAGATCGAAGGCATCTCGGATATCCGGGACGAATCCGACAAGGATGGCATGCGCCTGGTCATCGAGCTCAAGCGCGGTGAAGTGCCCGAGGTCGTGCTGAACAACCTCTATAAGAATACGCAGCTGCAGGACACCTTCGGGATGAACCTGGTGGCGCTGGTCGACGGCCAGCCCCGCCTGCTCAACCTGAAGCAGATGATCGACTACTTCCTGCAGCATCGCCGGGAAGTCGTCACGCGCCGCACCGTGTTCCAGTTGCGCAAGGCCCGCGAGCGCGGCCACGTGCTGGAAGGCCTGGCGGTGGCGCTGGCCAACATCGACGATTTCATCGCGATCATCAAGGCGGCGCCGACCCCGCCGGTCGCCCGTCAGGAACTGATGGCGAAGTCCTGGGATTCGTCGCTGGTGCGCGAAATGCTGTCGCGCGCCGATGGCGACACGCCTGGCGGCCGCGCGGCTTTCCGACCGGACGACCTGAGCGCCGAATTCGGCCTGCAGGGCGATGGCCTGTATCGCCTGAGCGACACGCAGGCGCAGGAAATCCTGAACATGCGCCTGCAGCGCCTGACCGGGCTGGAACAGGACAAGATCGTCGGCGAATACCGCGACATCATGTCCACGATCGCCGACCTGCTCGACATCCTGGCCCGCCCCGAGCGCATCACGACCATCATCAGCGACGAACTGCAGGCCATCAAGGCCGAGTTCTCGACCGGCGCCAAGGATTCGCGCCGTTCGGAAATCGAACTGAACGCGACCGAGCTCGACACCGAAGACCTGATCACGCCGACCGACATGGTGGTCACGCTGTCGCACGGCGGCTACATCAAGAGCCAGCCGCTGTCCGAGTACCGATCGCAAAAGCGCGGCGGTCGCGGCAAGCAGGCGACGGCCATGAAGGAAAACGACTGGATCGACCAGCTCTTCATCGCCAACACGCACGACTTCCTGCTGTGCTTCTCCAACCGCGGCCGCGTGTACTGGCTGAAGGTCTGGGAAGTGCCGCAGGGCACGCGCAATTCGCGCGGCAAGCCCATCGTCAACATGTTCCCGCTGGCCGAAGGCGAGAAGATCACGGTGGTGCTGCCGGTCAAGGAATTCAGCGAAGACCACTATGTCTTCATGGCGACCTCGCGCGGCACGGTCAAGAAGACCCCGCTGTCCGACTTCTCCAACCCCCGCAAGGCCGGCATCATCGCCGTCGACCTTGACGATGGCGACTACCTGATCGGCGCCGACCTCACCGACGGCAAGCATGACGTCATGCTGTTCTCGGACGCCGGCAAGGCCGTGCGCTTCGACGAGAACGACGTGCGCCCGATGGGCCGCAATGCGCGCGGCGTGCGCGGCATGATGCTCGAAGACACGCAGACGGTGATCGCGCTGCTGGTGGCTGGCGACGAGACGCAGACCGTGCTGACGGCCACTGAAAACGGCTATGGCAAGCGCACGCCGATCGCGGAGTACACCCGCCACGGCCGTGGCACCAAGGGCATGATCGCCATCCAGACCACCTCGCGCAACGGCAAGGTGGTGGGTGCGGTGCTGGTCATGCCTTCTGATGAAATCATGCTCATCACCACCGGCGGCGTCCTGGTGCGCACCCGCGTCGCGGAAATCCGCGAAATGGGCCGTGCGACGCAGGGCGTCACGCTGATCAACGTCGACGACGGCAGCACGCTGTCCGGCGTGCGCCGCGTCGTGGAAAGCGATGCGGACGACGATGGCGAACTGGACGAAGACGGCCAGCAAGCCGGTGGCGACGACAGCAGCGACGCAGCGGATTCGACGGAACCTACGGAGCAATAATGGCCCGCCCCTGGAACTTCTCGGCAGGCCCCTCGGCCTTGCCCGAGGTGGTGCTGCAGCAAGCCGCTGCAGAAATGTTGGATTGGCACGGCAGCGGCATGTCCGTGATGGAAATGAGCCATCGCGGCAAGCACTTCGTGCAGATCTGCGACGAAGCAGAATCCGATCTGCGCGAACTGCTGGGCCTGCCGGCGGACTACGCCGTCATGTTCATGCAGGGCGGCGGTTCCGGGGAAAACGCCATCGTCCCCATGAACCTCATGGGGCGCCGCGGCGCGCCGGCTGCGGATTTCGTCGTGACGGGCCATTGGTCCAAGCGTTCCTACAAGGAAGCCGGCCGCTACGGCAGCACGCACGTGGCCGCCAGCAGCGAGCAGGCTGCCGTGATCGACGGGCGCGAGCAGGCGCCGCTGACCTGGGTGCCGCCGGTGGAAACCTGGCAGGTGCGCAAGGAATCGGCCTACCTGCACCTGTGCAGCAATGAAACCATCGGCGGCGTCGAGTTCATGGACTGGCCCGACGCCGCCGACCTCGGCGCGCCCGACGTGCCGCTGGTCGTGGACGCCTCGTCGCATTTCCTGTCGCGTCCGATGGACGTGTCGCGCTGCGGCATGGTGTATGCGGGCGCACAGAAGAACGCCGGCCCCGCGGGCGTCACCATGGTCATCGCGCGCCGCGACCTGATCGGCCAGGCGCTGCCGATCTGCCCGTCTGCCTTCGACTACGCCAACGTCGCCGCCGAGCATTCGCGCTACAACACGCCGCCCACCTTCGCGATCTACATCGCGGGGCTCGTGTTCAAGTGGATCAAGGCCAATGGCGGCGTGGCCGGCATGGAAGCGGCCAACAAGGCCAAGGCCGAACTGCTGTACGGCTACCTGGACGGCACCGACTTCTACGCGAATCCCATCCACAAGCCCGTGCGTTCCCGCATGAACGTGCCGTTCGTGCTGCGGGATGAGTCGCTCAACGACGCCTTCCTGAAGGGCGCCGATGCGGCCGGCCTGACGCAGTTGAAGGGCCACAAGAGCGTGGGCGGCATGCGTGCCTCCATCTACAACGCCGTGCCCATGGAAGGTGTGGCGGCGCTGGTCGAGTACCTGAAGGAATTCGAGCGTCGCCATGGCTGATGAGCTGCAGCGCAAGCTGCTCCCCCTGCGCAAGCGCATCGACGAGCTCGATGCGCAGATCCTCGATCTCCTGTCTCAGCGCGCCCGCGCCGCGCTGGAAGTGGGCGAGGCCAAGCATGCCGTCCAGGCCGACGGTCCGGTGCTGCGCCCCGAGCGTGAGGCCGAAGTCATCCGCCGTCTTCAGCAAATCAATCCCGGCCCGTTCCCCAATGCCGGCGTGGCCTCGGTCTGGACCGAGATCATCTCCGCCTGCCGCGGCCTGGAGCGCGGCATGACGGTGGCATTCCTGGGGCCGCAGGGCTCGTTCTCCGAGCAGGCTGCCCTGGAGCATTTCGGCCACGCGGTGCAGAAGCTGCCTTGCGCGTCGTTTGACGAGGTCTTTCGCGCGGTCGAAGCCGGCCAGGCCGACGTGGGCATGGTGCCGGTGGAAAACTCCACCGAGGGCGCCGTCAACCGCAGCCTGGACCTGCTGCTCAATACGCCGCTCAAGATCCTTGGCGAGCGTTCGCTCGTCATCCGCCATTGCCTGATGTCGCAATCGGGCAGCATGGACGGGGTCCGGACGATCTCCGCGCATCCGCAGGCGCTGGCCCAGTGCCAGGGCTGGCTGACGCGCAATTATCCCGACGTCGAACGCGTGGCCGCTTCCAGCAATTCCGAAGCGGCGCGCGCCGCGGCGGGCGATCCGAGCATCGCCGCGATTGCGGGCGAGGTGGCCGCGCCCGCATGGAACCTGCAGATCATCGCTGCGGGCATCCAGGACGATCCGCACAACCGTACCCGTTTCCTGGCGATCGGCAACATCGAGCCGCTCGCCAGCGGCAAGGACAAGACCAGCCTGATCCTGGCCGTGCCGAACCGCGCGGGCGCCGTCTATGAAATGCTGGCGCCGCTGGCCGCCAACGGCGTGTCGATGACGCGCTTCGAGTCGCGTCCCGCGCGCACGGGCCAGTGGGAATATTATTTCTACGTCGACGTCCTGGGTCACCAGGGCGATCCGAATGTCGAGCGCGCCCTGGCCACATTGCAGGCGCAGGTTGCCTATCTGAAAGTGCTGGGCTCGTACCCGGCGCAGTGACATCCCACACCATGATGACCAACGCATCCAAGCCCCTCGTCGCCCCCGCGCACGTCAGCGCCATCGCGCCCTATCAGGCAGGCAAGCCGATCGAAGAACTGGCCCGCGAGTTCGGGCTGGATCCGGCCACCATCGTCAAGCTGGCCTCCAATGAAAACCCCTTGGGCATGCCCAAGTCGGCGCGCGCGGCCATGTTGGCCGCGGCCGAATCGCTGGCGCGCTATCCCGATCCCAACGGCTTTGACCTGAAGGCGGCGCTCGCCGAGCGTTACGGCGTGCCGATGAGCTGGATCACGCTGGGCAACGGGTCCAACGACATCCTGGAAATCGCGGCGCTGGCGCTGCTGGAGCCTGGCACGTCGGCGGTCTATGCGCAGCACTCGTTCGCGGTCTATCGCCTGGCCACGCAAGCGCGCGGTGCCCGCCACATCGTGGTGCCCGCCGTGGACTACGGCCACGATCTGGATGCGATGTTCGACGCGATCGCCGATGACACGCGTCTCGTGTTCATCGCCAACCCGAACAACCCGACCGGCACCTTCGTGCCGGGCGACAAGGTGGCCGAATTCCTGGAGCGTGTGCACGCCGCGCACGGCGACCGTGTCACGGTCGTCCTGGACGAGGCCTACAACGAATACCTGGATCCGGAATTGCGCTTTGACAGCACCGCGCTGGCGCGCCGCTATCCGAATCTGATCGTCTCGCGCACCTTTTCCAAGGCCTACGGCCTGGCGGGCCTGCGAGTCGGATTCTCGGTCGCCCAGCCCGGCCTGACCGACCTGCTGAACCGCGTGCGCCAGCCGTTCAACGTCAACACGCTGGCCCAGGCCGCGGCCATCGCCGCGCTGGGCGACGCCGCCTACCTCGAAGAAGCCTACGCGTCCAACAAGGCGGGCAAGGCGCAGCTCTGCGCCGCCTTCGAAAAGCTGAACCTGCGCTACGTGCCCAGTTTCGGCAATTTCGTGCTGGTGCACGTTGGCGACGCGCCGCGGATCAACCTCGAACTGCTCAAGCGCGGCGTCATCGTGCGGCCGGTGGCCGGAGACGGCCTGCCCGAGTGGCTGCGTGTTTCCATCGGACTGCCGCAGGAGAACGCCCGCTTCATCGACGCCTTGACCGCCATCCTGTCCGCATGAACGACGCGTTGCCTTCTTCCAATCAGGGGGCCGCGGGCCCCCTGATTCCTGTATTGGCGGTGGTTGGCGTGGGCCTGATCGGCGGCTCCTTTGCCGCGGCCTTGCGGCAGGCGGGGCAGGTCGGCCGGGTGCTGGGCGTGGGGCGCAATGCGCAATCGCTGGCGCGCGCCGTGGAGCTGGGCCTCATCGACGAAGCCGTGACGGCCGAAGCGGCCGCGGCCCGGGCGGACCTCATCATGTTGGCCACGCCTGTGGGCGGGTTGACGAACGTGCTGTCGCAAATGCGGCCGCACCTGGGCCCCGCCACGGTGCTGACCGATGGGGGCAGCACGAAGGCTGAGGTGGTCCTGGCCGCCCGCGACGCGCTGGGCGATCGCATCGGGCAGTTCGTGCCCGGTCACCCGATCGCGGGCGCCGAGCGCACCGGCCCCGAGGCCGCCGACGCCAGCCTGTACCGCGGGCGCACCGTCATCCTCACGCCCATGCCGGAAAACGGCGCGGCGGCCACGACGCTCGTGCGCCAGGCATGGCAGGCGTGCGGCGCGGACGTCATCGACATGGACGCCGAGGCGCACGACCGTGTGCTCGCCTCGGTGAGCCATCTGCCGCACCTGCTGTCCTCGGTGTATATGGAACAGGTGGCCACGGCCGCCGATGCCGCCACCCGGCTTGAGCTGGCGGGCAGCGGCTTTCGCGACTTCACCCGCATCGCCGCCGGATCGCCCGAGATGTGGCGCGATATCTTTCTGTCCAACCGTGACGCGATGCTGGCCGAGCTGGCCGCCGTGCGCGGGGTGCTGGACCGTGCCGAGCGCGCCATCGCCGATGGCGACGGCGAGGCTTTGCTGACGCTGCTGGACACGGCGGCGCGCGCGCGCCGCGCCTGGCGCAAGGAGTAGCTGAGATGGGCAATTTGCCTTACCTGGACCTGCCGCGCGTGCGGCGCGCGCAGGGCACGATGGCCCTGCCGGGCTCCAAGAGCATTTCCAACCGCGTGCTGCTGCTGTCGGCCATCGCCGAGGGCGAGACGGCCATCACCGGCCTGCTGGATTCCGACGATACGCGGGTCATGCTTGCCGCCTTGCGCCAGCTGGGCGTGCAAGTGTCCGACCTGGACGCGGGCCGGGTCACCGTGCAGGGCGTGCGGCGCTTTCCCGTGGAAGGCGCCGACCTCTTCATGGGCAATGCCGGCACCGCGATCCGGCCCCTGACCGCCGCGCTGGCGCTCATGGGCGGCGACTACCGCCTGTCCGGCGTGCCCCGGATGCATGAACGTCCCATCGGCGACCTCGTCGACGCCCTGAACGCGCTGGGCGCGCGCATCGATTACCTGGGCCAGCCGGGCTATCCGCCGCTGCACATCGGCCGCGGCGATATCGCCGAGAACGCCGTGACGCGCGTGCAGGGCTCGGTGTCCAGCCAGTTCCTGACCGCCTTGCTGCTGGCCGCGCCGCTACAGGCCGCGCGCAGTGGCCGGCCGGTGACCATCGAGGTGGCGGGCGAGCTGATTTCCAAGCCTTACATCGAGATCACGTTGAACCTCATGGCGCGTTTCGGCGTGCTGGTGCAGCGCGATGGCTGGAGCCGGTTCGTGATCGAGGCCGGCGCTGCCTATCGCAGTCCGGGCCAGATCGCCGTGGAAGGGGACGCATCGACGGCGTCCTATTTCCTGGCGCTCGGCGCCATCGGCGGCGGCCCCGTGCGGGTGACGGGCGTGGGCGCGGACAGCATCCAGGGCGATGTGGGCTTTGCCAGCACGCTTTCCGACATGCGCGCCCGCGTCACCTACGGGCCCGACTGGATCGAGGTGTCGGGCGTGGAAGTCGCCGACGGTGCCCGGCTCAAGGCCTTCGACACCGATTTCAACCTGATCCCGGACGCCGCCATGACGGCCGCCGCGCTGGCGCTGTATGCGGATGGCCCCTGCAGGCTGCGCAACATCGGCAGCTGGCGCGTCAAGGAAACGGATCGCATCCACGCCATGCAGACCGAATTGGAAAAGCTCGGCGCGCAGGTCGAATCCGGCCCCGACTGGCTGCAGGTGACGCCTCCCGCGCAGGGCACGTGGCGCGACGCGCACATCGGCACCTGGGACGACCACCGCATGGCGATGTGTTTTTCGCTGGCAGCTTTTGGCCCGGCGGCGGTCCGCATTCTTGATCCCGGCTGCGTCAGCAAGACGTTCCCGGGTTATTTTGACGTCTACGCCGGCCTGGTTTCGGCCTAGCGCTGCATCGCATCCATGACTTTGACTGCTTCAAACTCCGCGTCTTCCGCCCCGGTCATCACGATCGACGGCCCCACCGCATCCGGCAAGGGCACCGTGGCTCACCGCGTCGCCAAGGCGCTGGGCTGGGCGGTGCTGGACAGCGGCGCGCTGTACCGGCTGACCGCCCTGGCCGCCATCAACCGCGGCATCGCGGCCGAGGACGAACCCGCCGTGGCGCGCGTGGCCGAGACGCTGGACGTGCGCTTCGAGGGGCCCCACGTCTACCTCGAGGGCGTGGACGCCGGCCACGACATCCGCCGCGAGGAAGTCGGCAACTTCGCGTCCCGCGTGGCCGCCTTCCCCGGCGTGCGCCAGGCCCTGCTGGCGCGCCAGCGCGCCTTCCGGCTGCCGCCCGGCCTGGTGGCCGACGGGCGCGACATGGGCACCGTGGTGTTCCCGGATGCGTCCCTGAAGGTCTTTCTGGTCGCCGACGTCGTCGCCCGGGCTGAGAGGCGGCGTAAGCAGTTGATCGAAAAGGGAATTTCTGCTAATCTAGATGACCTTTTGCGGGACATGCGCGAACGTGATGCGCGCGATACCGGGCGCGCTGCCGCGCCACTTGCTCCCGCAACAGATGCGCACGTGCTGGATTCGTCGAACCTGACGATTGCGGAAACGGTGCAGGCAATACTGGATTTCTGGCAACAGGCGCAGGCCGGGCACCAGGCGCCAGAGCGGGGCTGAAGCCCGGGGCCATCCCCGAAGCGCTACCCCGACAAGCCTGGGCAGACCCGCCGGTCCTTGACGGAATCCGCCGCTGCGCAGCTCAAGGCAGTTTTGAGTTTTTGTTTTTTTGATTAGGCCCTGCTCAAGCCAGGCGACACCCCCACGGGCCACCCCGCAAGGGTAAGCCAGCAGGCAGGTATTTTGACTCCACTGTGGCGGGCAATCCGCTGCGGTGTGTTCTTAACGGCCATTTCGGCCCAATGGATTTCAACCCCATGTCTTCCGTTTCCACTACCGCCACCGGCGGCGAAAGCTTCGCCGACCTTTTCGCACAAAGCCTCAAGAGCCAGGACATGAAGTCCGGCGAGGTCATCAGCGCCGAAGTCGTGCGCGTCGACCACAATTTCGTCGTCGTCAACGCCGGCCTGAAGTCCGAAGCGCTGATCCCCCTGGAAGAGTTCCTGAACGACCAGGGCGAGCTCGAAGTGCAACCTGGCGATTTCGTCTCGGTGGCCATCGATTCCCTGGAAAACGGCTACGGCGACACCATCCTGTCGCGTGACCGCGCCAAGCGCCTGTCGGCCTGGCTGCAGCTGGAAAAGGCCCTGGAGAACGGCGAACTGGTTACCGGCACCATCACCGGCAAGGTGAAGGGCGGCCTGACCGTCATGACCAACGGCATCCGCGCGTTCCTGCCGGGCTCGCTGGTCGACCTGCGTCCGGTCAAGGACACCACCCCGTACGAAGGCAAGACCCTCGAATTCAAGGTCATCAAGCTCGACCGCAAGCGCAACAACGTCGTGCTGTCGCGTCGCCAGGTGCTGGAAGCCAGCATGGGCGAAGAGCGCCAGAAGCTGCTCGAAACCCTGCACGAAGGTGCCGTGGTCAAGGGCGTGGTCAAGAACATCACCGACTACGGCGCGTTCGTCGACCTGGGCGGTATCGACGGCCTGCTGCACATCACCGACATGGCCTGGCGCCGTGTCCGTCACCCCTCCGAAGTCCTGCAAGTGGGTCAGGAAGTCGAAGCCAAGGTGCTCAAGTTCGACCAGGAAAAGAGCCGCGTCTCCCTGGGCGTCAAGCAACTGGGCGAAGATCCGTGGGTGGGCCTGGCTCGCCGCTACCCGCAAGGCACCCGCCTGTTCGGCAAGGTCACCAACCTGACCGACTACGGCGCGTTCGTTGAAGTCGAAGCCGGCATCGAAGGCCTGGTCCACGTGTCCGAAATGGACTGGACCAACAAGAACGTCGATCCGCGCAAGGTTGTCACCCTGGGCGAAGAAGTCGAAGTCATGGTCCTGGAAATCGACGAAGACCGTCGTCGCATTTCGCTGGGCATGAAGCAGTGCCGCCAGAACCCGTGGGAAGAGTTCGCCACGAACTTCAAGCGCGGCGACAAGGTCCGCGGCGCCATCAAGTCGATCACCGACTTCGGCGTGTTCGTCGGCCTGCCCGGCGGCATCGACGGCCTGGTCCACCTGTCCGACCTGTCCTGGACGGAAGCGGGCGAAGAAGCCGTGCGCAACTTCAAGAAGGGCGACGAGATCGAAGCCGTGGTTCTGGGCATCGATACCGACAAGGAACGCATCTCGCTGGGCATCAAGCAGCTGGAAGGCGACCCCTTCAACAACTTCGTCGCCACGTTTGACAAGGGCGCCGTCGTTCCGGGCACCATCAAGTCCGTCGAAGCCAAGGGCGCTGTCGTCACGCTGTCCGTGGACGTCGAAGGCTACCTGCGCGCTTCCGAGATCTCCTCGGGCCGCGTCGAAGATGCCACCACCGTCCTGACCGCCGGCGAGAACATCGAAGCCATGATCGTCAACATCGACCGCAAGACGCGTTCGATCCAGCTGTCGATCAAGGCCCGTGACAACGCCGAAACCGCCGACACGATCCAGCGCATGTCCGACGCCAGCGCTTCGTCCGGCACCACCAACCTCGGCGCGCTGCTGAAGGCCAAGCTGGACCAACAGCGCAACGACGGTTAATTCGTGACCAAGTCGGAGCTGATCGCCGCCTTGGCGGCCCGCTATCCTCAGCTGGCCGCCCGCGACACGGACTTCGCGGTCAAGACCGTACTGGATGCAATGACCCAGGCCCTGGCCTCGGGTCAGCGCATCGAGATCCGCGGTTTTGGCAGCTTTTCGTTGTCGCAGCGGTCTCCCCGTGTCGGGCGCAATCCCAAATCCGGCGAGCAGGTGCTGGTACCTGGAAAACAGGTGCCGCACTTCAAGGCGGGCAAGGAATTGCGCGAACGGGTGGACCTGGTCGGCGGCAATGACGAGGACGCTCAATCCTCTGGATCGAGCGAGTCGATGTCGTCGTCCATGGCAGGTTTGCACGCCATGCATTGACGCGTCGGCCAGGCAGGGCTGCCTTCGGGCAGATCGGACCGCGAACATAGCCCCTTGAGAAATCAAGGGGCTTTGTTTTTGCGCCGCCGTTTCGTGCCGCGCGCCGTCGGCCCCGGGCTTTTTTTTCTCTGGCCGCGAAGACGTCGCTTACAATTGACGGTCTCGAATCATCTGGAGCATGCGCCATGCGCTATCTCGTCTGGGCCCTGCGATTGCTCGTGTTTGTTGCGGTGTTGATGTTCGCCTTGAAGAACACCGACCCCGTCGCGGTGAAGTTCTACGCCGACTACGTCATCCAGGACGTTCCGCTGATCGTCGTCATGCTGGTGGTGTTCGTGCTGGGCGCCGTGTTCGGGCTGCTGCTGACCGTGCCCGCCGCGCTGCGCCGCCGCCGCGAGGCCATCCGCCTGCGCCGGGAACTGGATCGTATCCAGGCCGCCGCCAGCGGCAACGCCCCGGTCGTGCCGCCGGAGGCCGTCGCCCCCATGTCGCCGCTGTGATCTCGCGCCGCCCCTTTTTTGCACCGAATTACTGCATGAGTCCGAATAGTGGATTTTGAACCTTGGTGGTTGATTTTCGTGCCGGTGCTGTTTGCGCTGGGCTGGCTGGCCGCGCGCTTCGATATCCGGCAGATGCTGCGTGAGACGCGCAGCCTGCCGGACTCTTATTTCCGCGGACTGAACTTCCTGCTCAACGAAGAGCCGGACCGCGCCATCGACGCTTTCGTCGAAGTCGCCAAGCTGGACCCCGAAACCACCGAGCTGCATTTCGCGCTGGGCAGCCTGTTCCGGCGTCGCGGCGAAATGGAGCGCGCCATCCGCGTGCACCAAAGCCTGCTGAACCGCTCCGACCTGCCGCAGGCCGAGCGCGAGCACGCGCAGCATGAGCTGGCGCAGGACTTCCTGAAGGCTGGGATGCTGGACCGCGCCGAGAGCGGCTTCGAACAGTTGAAGGACACGCGCTACGCCTTGCCGGCGCTGCGTTCGCTGATCCGCATCTACGAATCCGAACACGATTGGCCGCGCGCCATCGAGGCCGTCAAGACGCTGCAGGGCCTGGTCGATGAGCCCGTCCCCCAGATCGTGCACTACTACTGCGAGCAGGCCCAGTCCGCTTTGGCCGCCAAACCCGCCGATGTCGAGGCCGCGCACAAGGCGCTGGATGCCGCGGACCACGCCCTGGCGACCACCGACACCGCGACCAGCAAGGGCGCCATGGTGCGCACGGCCATGCTGCGCGCGCGGCTGGCCCTGATCGAGCAGGACCCGAAGCGCGAACGGCTGTACCTGGAATCGGTCATGACTGACGCGCCCGAGTACGCCGGACTGGTGGCCGATCAATTGCTGGCCAACTATCGCAACGCCAATCAGGCCGCGGCGGGGCTGGAGTTCCTGCAAAAGCAGTACAGCCGCCATGCGTCGCTGGACCTCTTCAACGTGGTGTTCAGGGAACTGCGCGTGCAACAGGGCGCGGCGCCGGCCTGGGCCTTCGCCCGCGGCGCCTTGCGCAGCCATCCTTCGCTGCTGGGCCTGGACCGCCTGCTGGAGGCCGAACTCGCCAACGGCGAGGGCGATGCCGACCATGGCCCGGTGCCCGGCGCCGATCTGACTTTGCTGCGCAGCCTGATCCACAAACATACGCAACGGCTCGATCGCTATGCTTGCCGCAGTTGCGGTTTTCAAGCGCGTCGCTTTTACTGGCAATGTCCCGGCTGCAACGCCTGGGAAACCTATGCGCCGCGTCGTCTGGAAGAACTTGAATGAACTCTTTTCCCGCCGAAGCCATTTCGCGTAGCCGCGTGCTCGTGGTTGGCGACGTGATGCTGGACCGCTATTGGTTCGGCGAAGTGGAGCGCATCTCGCCCGAGGCGCCCGTGCCCGTCGTGCGTGTCGCGCGCCGCGAGGACCGCCTGGGCGGCGCCGCCAACGTGGCGCGCAACGTCGCGGCGCTGGGTGGCCATGTCACCTTGGTCGGCGTGCTGGGCCACGACGAGGCGGGCGACAGCGTGCGCCGCCTGGCCGCCGAAGCCGGCATCCAGGGCGACCTGATCGCCGACGAGCAGCTTCACACCACCCTGAAGATGCGCGTGCTCGGACGCCAGCAGCAGCTGCTGCGCGTGGATTTCGAACAGCATCCTTCCCAGGCGTCGCTGGACGCCGTGGACGCCGCGTTGGCCCGCCACATGGCCAACCACGATATCGTCGTGCTGTCGGACTACGCCAAGGGCGTGCTTGCCCGCGTCGAATCCCTGATTGCCCTGGCGCGCAATGCGGGCATCCCGGTGCTGGTGGACCCCAAGGGCGACGATTACTCGCGCTATCGCGGCGCGACGCTGGTCACGCCCAACCGCTCGGAAATGCAGCAGGCCGTCGGCCGCTGGAATTCCGAAGCCGAATTGACCGATCGCGCGCAGCGCCTGCGCGCCGAACTGGACCTGGAAGCCTTGCTCGTGACGCGGTCCGAGCAGGGCATGACTTTGTTTTCCGATGCGGGCCGCGACCACACCGATGCGCAGGCGCACGAAGTGTTCGACGTGTCCGGCGCGGGCGACACCGTGCTCGCCACGCTGGCCGTCACGCGCGCCATCGGCCTGCCGTGGGCCGATGCCATGGGCTGGGCCAACAAGGCCGGCGGCATTGCCGTGGGCAAGCTGGGCACGTCCGTCGTCACCGCAGCGGAATTGGCAGGAGAAACCTCATGATCGTCGTTACCGGAGCCGCGGGCTTCATTGGCAGCAACCTGGTTCGCGGGCTCAATCGCCGCGGCATCGAGGACATCATTGCCGTCGATGACCTGACCGAAGGCGACAAGTTCGTCAACCTCGTCGACTGCAAGATCGCCGATTACATGGACAAGGACGACTTCCGCCGGCGCGTCGCCGACGGCAGCCTGACCGACGTCCGCGCCGTGCTGCACCAGGGCGCTTGCTCGGATACCACCGAGCGCAACGGTCGCTACATGCTGGACAACAACTACCGCGTGACGCTCGAACTGTTCGAGTTCTGCCAGGCGCGCCGCATTCCCTTCCTGTACGCGTCCTCCGCCGCCGTGTATGGCGGCTCGACGACGTACGTCGAGCATCCCGACAACGAAGGCCCGCTGAACGTCTACGGCTATTCCAAGCTGCTGTTCGACCAGGTGCTGCGCAAGCGCATGGACAGCCTGACGGCGCAGGTCGTGGGCCTGCGCTATTTCAATGTCTATGGCCCGCATGAGCAGCACAAGGGGCGCATGGCCTCGGTGGCCTTTCACAACATGAACCAGTTCCTCGAGCACGGCCACGTGCGCCTCTTTGCGGGCTGGGACGGTTATGTGGATGGCGGCCAGAGCCGCGATTTCATCTCGGTCGAGGACGTGGTCGCCGTCAATCTGCACTTTCTGGACCACCCCGAGCAATCCGGCATTTTCAATTGCGGCACGGGCAAGGCGCAGCCCTTCAACGACGTCGCGGCAGCCGTGGTCAACACGCTGCGCGCCGAGCGTGGCGAGGCCGAGCTGTCGCTGGCCCAGTTGGCCGAGCTGGATCTGATCCGCTACATCCCGTTTCCGGACGACTTGAAGGGCCGCTACCAGAGCTACACCCAGGCGGACGTGACCCAGCTTCGGGCGGCGGGCTTTACGTCGCCGATGCGCGACGTGCAGACCGGCGTGGCCGAGTACGTGCGCTATTGGCGCGCCCGGAAATAGTCCGTCTCCCGGGCATCCGATCAGGCCACCGCAATCCGGTGGCTTTTTTTCGCCCGCGTGATTGCCGGGGTGGATGTTTTGGTTCACCGGCCGGGCGCCGGGCCCATCCGGCCGCGATGATGGAAACGTGGCGCGGCAACCGTCGCGTCCGGACTTGTCAGGAGAGCCCCATGAATCCGTTCGTCCATTCCACCGTCGCCCGCCACCTGCCGCTGGCGCAATGGCGCGGGCCGCGCCGCGCCCGCACACCCGGCGGTCCGCGCGCCGCCCGACTCGCACTGCGGCGGGCAATCGGCGCGTTGTTGCTGACCGCCGGCCTGGGCGTGGCCGCGCCGCCCGCCCATGCGGTGGACATCAACCAGGCTACCGCGGCCCAACTGGAAAGCGTGCGCGGCATCGGCCCGCGCACCGCCGAAATCATCGTGCGCGAGCGCGAACGCGGCGGCAATTTCGAATCGCTCGAAGACCTGAGCGAACGTGTGCGCGGCATCGGCCAGAAAAAGGCTCAGGCGCTGCAGGCGGCGGGGCTGACGATCGGCGGCGCGGCCGCGCCCGAAGCAGGCGCGTCGACCGCATCCCGCCCGGCGCCCGGCAAGCCGGCCGCGGGCAAGCCGGCGGCGTCGGGGGGCTCGGCGTCAAGCGCCCGGCCGGCGGCGACGGGGGCATCGGCCACCCCGGCCGCATCCGCGCCGGCCCGCGCCCGGCCCTGAGCCGACGCGGCCGCAGGAACCCCTGGCGCGGGCGCGGCTTTTGACGCCGGCCGGCGCCAGGCAGAGTTATGATCGACCGCATGAATACTACCTACCCCACTATCGAGCAGACCGTCGGCAACACGCCCCTGGTGCGCCTGCAGCGCATTCCGGGAGCGGCGGGCGACGCGCGCGGCAACGTCATCCTGGCCAAGCTGGAAGGCAACAACCCGGCCGGTTCCGTGAAGGACCGCCCGGCCTTGTCGATGATCCAGCACGCGGAAGAGCGCGGCGACATCAAGCCGGGCGATACCCTCATCGAAGCCACCAGCGGCAACACCGGCATCGCGCTGGCCATGGCGGCCGCCATGAAGGGCTACCGCATGATCCTCATCATGCCGGACAACCTGTCCGTCGAGCGCCGCGCGGCCATGGCGGCCTACGGCGCCGAACTCATCCTGACGCCCGCCGACAAGGGCGGCATGGAGTATGCCCGCGACCTGGCGACCGAGATGCAGGCCGATGGCCGCGGGCTGGTGCTGGACCAGTTTGCCAATCCCGACAACCCGCGCGCGCACGTCGAGACCACGGGGCCGGAGATCTGGAATCAGACCGACGGACGTGTCACGCATTTCGTGAGCGCCATGGGCACGACGGGCACGATCATGGGCGTGTCGACCTACCTGAAGTCGCGCAACCCCGCCGTGCAGGTGGTCGGCGCGCAACCGGCTGAAGGGTCGCAGATCCCGGGCATCCGCAAATGGCCCGAGGCCTACATGCCCAAGATCTTCGACCGCAGCCGCGTGGACGCCTATGAATCCATCCAGCAGTCCGAGGCCGAAATCATGGCGCGCCGCCTTGCCGCCGAAGAAGGCATCTTCGGCGGGATTTCGTCGGCGGGCGCGCTGGTCGCGGCGCTGCGGGTGGCGGAACGCGTGAACGATGCGACCATCGTGTTCATCGTGTGCGATCGCGGCGACCGCTACCTGTCCACGGGCGTGTTCAACTAGCGCCTGCCGGGCGGCGGCCGCGCAGGCTGCGACAGCTTGCCTCACACAACAAGACGCCCCGGCGGATGCCTTCCGCCGGGGCGTCTTCCTTTCTTCCAGTCTGATTTCAGCGCGCCACGCGGGATTCGATCTCCGCGGCCAGGTCGGCCACCGACGTCGCGTAGAAATAGCTGCGGTTGTACTTGGTCAGCGCGAAGAAGTTGGGAGTGCCGACGCGGTACTGCGCCGTGCCCCGCGCTTCTTCGACCAGGTCCACCACGCCCAGCGGCTGGCTGATCCAGCCGTCGCTGGACGCGCCGGGCGCAAGGCGCGAGCCGGCCGCCGACAGCGTGCTCCAGCTCTGCTTGGGCTCCAGGCCGCCGTCCACCAGCGCCGTGGGATCGGCGGGCAGCGCGACGGGCGCAAACACCGGCAGGCCGCGTTGCCACCCATGCTGCGCCAGGAAGCTGCCCACCGACATGATCGCGTCCTGCGTATTGTTGGTCAGGTCGATATGCCCGTTGCTGTCGCCGTCCACCGCGTAGTGCATCACGCTGGTGGGCATGAACTGCGGCATGCCGATGGCGCCCGCATACGACCCCTTGGTTTCCAGTTCCAGCTTGTCCTTCATCACGAGCGTCAGGAAGTCCGCCAACTGGTTGCGGAACATGGTGGCGCGTTCCGGCTTGGCGGGATCCGGATAGTCGAAGGCCAGGGTCGCCAGCGCATCGAGCACGCGGAAATTGCCCATGTTGCGGCCGTACAGCGTTTCGACGCCGATGATGGATGCGATGATCGGCGCCGGCACGCCAAAGCGCTGCGCGGCCTGGTTCAGCAGGTCGCGGTTCTCGTTGTAGAACTCGACGCCCCAGGCGATACGCTTGGGTTCGACAAAGCGCGAGCGGTAGGTCAGCCAGCTGCGCCAGATCTTCTTGCCCG
The DNA here is from genome assembly GCF_900156745.1 of Achromobacter sp. MFA1 R4. NCBI lineage: Bacteria > Pseudomonadati > Pseudomonadota > Betaproteobacteria > Burkholderiales > Alcaligenaceae > Achromobacter > Achromobacter sp. MFA1 R4. Next base: position 3,686,664 of record NZ_LT707065.1, read on the forward strand.
GCGGCGAGGGGGCGATGAGCCGGGCCACCGTGGCGTTGTAGCGCGAGCTTTCCAGCGCGGACACCATCGGCGCGAGCGGAAGCTGCCGCTCGGCGGCCAGATCCTCGACAAAGCTGCGGACCTCGGGACGCAGCGCGCCGGACGGCGTCAGCGTGGCGGGCGCGTCGTCGGCCAGTTCCGGGCCGGGGGGCGGCGCGCTGGGCCCGATGCGGATGGGCGTGGTCCCTGAAGCCTGGGCGGTTTGCGAAGCAAGAGAGGGGGAGGGTGCTGCGGTGGGGGCGGTGGTGGAGCACCCCGCCAGCAGGGCAGAAAGTGCGCCGAGTTGCAGTATTCGCCGACAGATGAACATAATCTTCCTTATGGAGACCATGTATCTTACCCACCCGGCATGCCGCTTGCATGAAATGGGAAGCTGGCATCCGGAAAGCCCGCAGAGGCTGGACGCCATCTCCGACCAGTTGCTCGCAAGCGGTTTGATGCCGTACCTGCACGATCGGCAGGCGCCGCAAGCGTCCCGCAGCGACCTGCTGCGCGTGCACACTGTCCAGCATCTGGACACTTTGCAAAAACATACCCCCGACCAAGGGTATTACCCTATCGATCCCGACACCCTGATGAATCCCCACACCTACGAGGCCGCGCTGCATGCGGCGGGGGCAGGGGTGGCGGCGGTGGACGCGGTGCTGGGCGGCGAGGCGCGCACGGCCTTCTGCGCCGTGCGTCCGCCAGGGCATCATGCGTGCCGTTCGCAGGCGATGGGCTTCTGCTTTTTCAACAACGTCGCCATTGCGGCGCAGCATGCCATGGATGTGCATGGCCTGACGCGCGTGGCGATCGTGGATTTCGACGTCCATCACGGCAACGGCACCGAGGACGTCTTCGCGGGCGACGACCGGGTGCTGATGTGCAGCTTCTTCCAGCATCCGTTCTTTCCCAATAGCGGCGCCGACCAGACGGCCGCGAACATGCTGAACGTGCCCGTGCCGGCCTATACCGCGGGCGCCGCGGTCAGGACCATCGTCACGGACAAGTGGCTGCCGCGGCTGGAAGCGCACCGTCCGGAGCTGATCCTGGTGTCGGCCGGCTTTGACGCCCATCGCGAGGACGACATGGGCCAGATGGGCTTGGTCGAAGCGGACTACGCCTGGATCACCGAGCAGCTCGTGGACGTGGCCGACCGCCACTGCCAGGGCCGGATCGTGAGCACGCTCGAGGGTGGTTACAACTTGTCAGCCTTGGGCCGCAGCGTGGTCGCCCACATACGCGCGCTGGCGAAGCTGTAGAATCAGGAAAAAATTGTGCAATGCGATCCCGGCGCATGCCGGGTTCATTATTTTCCATTTGGAGGCAGCGGGATGAAGGTGTTGGTACCTGTCAAGCGCGTCGTTGACTACAACGTCAAGGTGCGCGTCAAGTCTGATCAGACCGGCGTGGATATCGCCAATGTGAAGATGTCCATGAACCCCTTTGACGAAATCGCCGTCGAGGAAGCGACCCGCCTGAAGGAAAAGGGCGCCGTCGCTGAAGTCGTGGCGGTTTCTTGCGGCGTTGCGCAATGCCAGGAGACGCTGCGCACCGCCATGGCCATCGGCGCCGATCGCGGCGTGCTGGTCCAGACCGACGCCGAGCTGCAGCCGCTGGCCGTGGCCAAGCTGCTCAAGGCGCTGGTGGACAAGGAACAGCCCCAGCTCGTGATCCTGGGCAAGCAGGCCATCGATGACGACGCCAACCAGACCGGCCAGATGCTGGCTGCGCTGCTGGACTGGCCGCAAGCCACGTTCGCCAGCAAGGTCGAATTGGCCGACGGCAAGGTCACCGTGACGCGCGAAGTGGACGGCGGTCTCGAAACCCTGTCGCTGAAGCTGCCGGCCATCGTCACGACCGACCTGCGCCTGAACGAGCCGCGCTACGTCACGCTGCCGAACATCATGAAGGCCAAGAAAAAGCAGTTGGACACCGTCACGCCGCAGGACCTGGGCGTGGATCCGGCGCCGCGCCTGAAGACGCTGAAGGTCAGCGAGCCGCCCGCCCGCAAGGCCGGCATCAAGGTGGCCGATGTCGCGGCCCTGGTGGACAAACTCAAGAACGAAGCGAAGGTGGTCTGACATGACGACGCTGGTTATTGCCGAACACGATAACGCCCATCTCAAGGGCGCAACCCTGAACGCCATCGCCGCCGCCGCCAAGATCGGAGGCGACGTGCACGTGCTGGTCGCCGGCTCGAACGCGCGCGCCGTGGCCGACCAGGCCGCCCAGGCCGCCGGCGTGGCCAAGGTGCTGCTGGCCGATGCGCCGCAACTGGCCGATGGCCTGGCTGAAAACGTGGCGGCCCAGGTGCTGGCCGTGGCCTCGAGCTACAGCCACATCCTGTTCCCGGCCACCGCCTCGGGCAAGAACGTGGCGCCCCGCGTCGCGGCCAAGCTGGACGTGGCGCAGATCTCGGACATCATCGGCGTCGAATCCGCCGACACGTTCCAGCGCCCGATCTACGCCGGCAACGCCATCGCCACCGTGCAATCGGCCGACGCCGTCAAGGTCATCACCGTGCGCACGACCGGCTTTGACGCCGTCGCCGCCCAAGGCGGTTCCGCCTCGGTCGAAGACGCGGCCGCCGTGGCCGATTCGGGGCTGTCCACGTTCGTGGGCCGCGAAGTCGCCAAGAGCGACCGTCCCGAACTGGCCGGTGCGCGTGTCGTGGTGTCGGGCGGCCGCGGTCTGGGCAGCGCCGAGAACTTCAAGATCCTGGATCCGCTGGCCGACAAGCTGGGCGCCGCACTGGGCGCCTCGCGCGCCGCGGTCGACGCCGGCTACGCGCCGAACGACTGGCAGGTTGGCCAGACCGGCAAGATCGTCGCGCCGCAACTGTACGTGGCCGTCGGCATCTCCGGCGCCATCCAGCATCTGGCCGGCATGAAGGACTCGAAGGTCATCGTCGCCATCAACAAGGATGCCGAGGCGCCGATTTTCGGCGTGGCCGATTACGGCCTGGTCGGCGACCTGTTCACCGTCGTGCCTGAACTGACCAACGCGCTGTAAGTCGCAGCGGGAACGTCACAGAAAAAGCCGCGGGCCTCAAGCCCGCGGTTTTTTTATGCGCGCAATGCGCTATCAAGATTTTCGAAATTGTTTGATTTTAAGAAATACTCTGATATGGTATTTCGCGCGCTACCCACGTTTGCGATTGTGCTTGACCTGTACAGAACGAAGGAGATTCGTGATGGAATGGTTCTTTGACACGCTACGGAAGTACCCGGAACTGGCCATTTTCCTGACCCTTGGCCTGGGTTACTGGATAGGAGCGAAGAAGATCTTCGGCTTCAATCTGGGCGCGGTGACAGGGACATTGTTGGTAGGCGTGCTGGTCGGCCAGCTCAACATCACGATTGCTCCAATTCTCAAGCAGGTGTTCTTCCTGCTTTTTCTTTTTGGTCTGGGCTACGGCGTCGGACCGCAATTCTTCCGCGGCATGAAAAGCGACGGCCTTCCCCAGGTCATCTTCGCGGTCATCATCTGCGTCATCTGCCTGCTGGTCACGTGGGGGACCGCGGTGGCGTTCGGATTCGATGCCGGCACCGGAGCCGGGTTGCTGTCCGGCGCGCAGACCATATCGGCGGTCATGGGGGTGGCGACCGACACGATCAACGGCCTGTCCATCGACGCGGCGACCAAGAAACAATGGATCGACAGCATTCCCGTGGCCTATGCCGTCTGCTACATCTACGGCACGGTCGGCAGCGCCTGGCTGCTTGCGTCTTTGGGACCCAAGCTGATGCGCGTGGACATCGTGAAGGAGTGCCAGGAGTACGAGGCGAAGATGTCCGGCGGGGCCGACTCGATGGAACTGTCCGGCTACCGCAAGTTCACGGCGCGAGCTTACCGGTTGGACAACGCGGACTACGTGGGCAAGACGGTGGGCGATCTGGAGGCGAAGTTCGTCGACGCGCGCGTCTTTGTCGAACGCATCCGCCGCGGCGACCAGATCATCGATGCCGACTCCACCACCGCGCTGCAGGCCGGCGACGTGCTGGGCGTGACCGGCCGGCATGACGCGCTGGTCCTGCAGGCTTCCGGCCTCATCGGCACCGAGGTCGAGGACCGCGACGTCATCAACCTGCCCGCGGAGATCGTCGAGGTCGTGCTGACCAACAAGAACGTGGCAGGCAAGACGCTCAAGGAGCTTGCCGACAATGAGACCGTGCGCCAGTTGGGGCGCGGCGTGTTCCTGCGCAAGGTCACGCGCGGTGGGCACGAGATGCCGGTCAACTGGGGCCTGAAGCTGGACCGCGGCGACCGGCTCTTCATCGTGGGCGCCAAGCGCGACGTCGAACGGGCGGTGGGCAAACTGGGTTATGTGGATCGCGCCACCAACCAGACGGACATGGTGTTCGTTGGCTTCGGCATCCTGCTGGGCGGCCTGTTCGGCACGCTGGTGCTGACCGTGGGCGGCATTCCCATCACGTTGTCCACTTCCGGCGGGGCGCTGATTTCCGGCCTGGTCTTCGGTTATCTGCGGTCAGTCCATCCGACGTTCGGCCGCGTGCCCGAGCCCGTGCACTGGTTCCTGACTTCGGTCGGCCTGACCGCCTTCGTCGCCGTGGTGGGGATCGTGTCGGGACCGGGCTTCGTGCAGGGCTTCCAGCAGCTCGGCGCAAAGCTCTTCATCGCGGGCGTCATCGCCACCAGCATCCCGATGATCCTGGGCGTGTTCATCGCGCGATATGTCTTCAAGTTCCACCCCGCCATCGCCTTGGGCGTATGCGCCGGGGCGCGGACCACCACCGCGGCCATCGGTCAGATCACCGAGACCGCCAAGAGCCAGGTGCCGGCGCTGGGCTACACGGTGCCTTACGCCATCGGCAATACCCTGCTCATCATCTGGGGGATTGTCATCGTCATGCTGATGGCCTAGCAGGACAGCAGAACAGCAGGACAGCAGGACAGCAGGGCAGCCGGCAAGCCGCGGCTTGCCGGCGCGACAGCAAACGCGGCACTCGTCATGGCGTCCGCCGTCCCGGCGCCGGTCCTCACGCAAACCAGGAGTACACAACATGGCTTCCACCACCGCTCCCGCCACTCCCGTCACCGTCAGCCTGGCCTCGGCCTTGAAAACCACGCGTTCCCATCAGCGCGACCTGGAACAGCTCTCGCCGTTCGAACTGAAGGATTACCTGATCACATTGGCCAAGGACAGTCAGCAGGCGTCGGTGTCGACCATGCTGAACGCTGGCCGCGGCAACCCCAACTGGATCGCCACCGAACCGCGCGATGCGTTCTTCCTGCTGGGGCGGTTCGCCATGAAAGAGGCGCGCCGCGTGCGCGACGACGGCATCCTGGCCGGCATGCCGGCCAAGAAAGGCTGCGCCGACCGGCTGCGCAAGTTCCTTTCCAAGCACAAGAGCGAGGACGGCTACGACTTCCTGGTCGGCGTGCTGGAATACGGCGTGAAGATCAAGGGCTTCGACCCGGACGAGTGGATCCACGAACTGACCGACAGCATCATCGGCGACCACTACCCCGTGCCGCCGCGCGCGCTGGTGCATATCGAGCAGATCGTCCACGACTACCTGGTCAAGGAAATGTGCGACGGGCGCCCGCCCAAGGGCAAGTTCGACCTCTTTCCGGTGGAAGGCGGCACGGCGGCCATGTGCTACATCTTCGACTCGCTGATGACCAATGGCCTCCTGAAGCAGGGCGACACCATCGCGCTGTTCCTGCCCACGTTCACGCCCTATATCGAGATCGCGCATCTGGAGCGCTTCCAGTTCAACATCGTCGCGATCAACGCCAACAGCATGCGCGCTGACGGCACGCACGACTGGCACTATCCCGCGTCGGAAATCGCCAAGTTGGAGGATCCCAAGATCAAGCTGGCGGTCACGGTCAATCCCAGCAACCCGCCGTCGGTGGCGTTCAGCCCGGTCGAAATGAAGCAGATCGTGCGCCTGATCCGCAAGAATCCCGACCTGGTGCTGGTGACCGATGACGTCTACGGCACCTTTGTGCCGAACTTCCGGTCGCTGATGGCGGAAGTGCCGCAGAACACGATCTGCGTGTACTCGTTCTCGAAGAACTTCGGCTGCACGGGATGGCGCCTGGGCGTGATCGCCACGCACGAGACCAACACGATGGACCGGCGCATCGCCGAACTGCCGGCCGCGTGGAAGAAGCGGCTGGACAAGCGATACGGCGCCATGACGATGGAGCCCGAGAAGCTGAAGTTCATCGACCGCCTGGTCGCCGACAGCCGCGACGTCGCGCTGAACCACACGGCGGGGCTGTCATTGCCGCAACAGGTGCAGATGGGACTTTTCGCGCTGTCCCACCTGCTGGACCTGAAGGACGCCTACAAGCACCTGACCATGCAGATCGTGCGCGGCCGCCGCGACGCGCTGTGGCGCGGCCTGGGCATCCCCATGCCGCCCGAAGACCCGATGCGGGCCTGGTACTACGTGGAACTGGACTTCATGGTCTGGGCCAAGGTCATGTACGGCGACGCCTTTTGCAAGTACATGATCGATAACTACGAGCCGGTGGACTTCCTGTTCCGGCTGGCGGAAAAGACCGGGGTGGTGCTGATGGACGGCGGAGGCTTCGGCGGCCCGCCCTGGTCGATCCGCATCTCGCTGGCCAATCTGGACGACGGAGACTACGCCAAGATCGGCAAGTACATGGTCGAATCCGCGACCGAGTACGTCGAGGCGTGGAAGGCGTCCGAACTGGTGCTTTCCGGCCCGACCGCCGGCAAGGGCCAGACGGTCAAGGCATCGGCCGCCAAGAAGCGCACGGCCGCCGGCAAGACGGCGGCCAAGAAGGCCGTGAAGAAGGCGGTGAAAAAGGCCGTGAAGAAGGCGGACACGGCGGCCAAGTCGGCCCATGCGGCCAAGAAGGCATCGGCAAAATAGGCCATCACAGGGCGGCGCGCACTCATGACGTGTACGGTCGGGTTTTTCGCTAGCGTCCCCATCGCGGTGCTGTTCGTCACGGTGGGGCTGGGATATCTGATCGGCAAGCTGAAGGTCGGGCCGATACAGCTGGGCGGGGTGTGCGGAACGCTCATCGTCGCCCTGCTGATCGGCCAGACGGGCTGCCAGATGCGCGGCGACCTGAAGGAGGTGGCGTTCGCCCTGTTTATCTTCGCCATGGGTTACTCCGGCGGCCCGCAGTTCTTCGCCAATCTCAACCGGTCCAGCCTGCGCTATGTCGTGCTGCCGATCATCGAGGCGGCGCTGGTGCTTGGCATCGTGCTGGCGGCCGTGCCGCTGTTCGGGCTGGATGCCGGTACCGCCGCAGGCCTGGCGGCGGGCGCGGCCACGGAATCGGCCGTGGTGGGCACGGCGGCCGAGGCCCTCAAGCACCTGGGCCTGCCGGACGCGGAAGTCCAGCGCATGGAGGCCAACATCGCCACGGCCTACACACTGACCTACCTGGTCGGCCTCATCAGCATCGTCTTTTTCACCAGCCAGGTGGCGCCCGCGCTGCTGCGGATCAATCTGCGCGAGGCGTCCAAGGCGCTGGAGGCGAAGCTGGGCGCTTCGCCGGGCGACAACGATGAAGCCAGCCTGCCGACGCTGCCGCGCCTGGTGGGGCGCGCCCATGTGGTCAAGGACGTGGACGGTTGGCGCGTGGGCGACGTGGAGGCGCAGTTGGGCGGCCGAACCGTGATCAGTCGTGTCCTGCGCGACGGCGAAGCGGTCGACGCCATGCCCGAGTACGTGCTCGCCACCGGCGACGTCGTGGTCGTGCTGGGCCCGCGACGCTTTGCGCTGCGGGCCGGATCGGTCATCGGCCCGGAAATCCAGCTCCCCGAGGCGCACGCGGACGACCTGCAGCTCAGCGAGCGGCAGGTCGTCGTCAGCCAGAAGTCCGTTAACGGCCATACCGTGGGCGAGCTGGCCCAGCGGCCCAACGCCCGGCGCGCGCGGGGCGTATTCCTGCAATCCATTTCACGGTCCGGGCACGTGCTGCCGATCACGCCCGCGACCGTGGTGCAGTATGGCGACCTGGTCACGCTGGTGGGCGCGGAACCCGAGCTGTCGGAGGCGATGGCCGCGCTGGGTTCCGAACTGCGCCGCAGCGGCGTGACCGACCTGGTCTTCCTGGCGTTCGGCATTCTTGCCGGCCTGATGCTGGGCAGCCTGGGGGCAAGGCTCTGGGGGATCCCGGTGTCGCTGGGCAGCGGGGGCGGGGCGCTGGTCAGCGGCCTGGTCTGCGGCTGGATCAATGCCAAGCGGCCGTCGATCGGCCATATGCCGGCCCATGCGGTGCAATTGCTCAAGGACCTGGGGCTGGCGATCTTCGTGGCCTGCGTGGGGCTGTCGGCCGGGCCCGACGCGCTGTCGCTGATCCGCGAGCACGGCGCGGTGCTGCCGCTGATCGGACTGCTGGTGTCGCTGGGACCGGCCTGCCTGTCGCTGTGGGTGGGCCACAAACTGCTGAAGATCGAAGGCCCGCTGCTGGTGGGCGCCATCGCCGGCCAGCACGTCAGCACCCCGGCCATCAGCGCCATCCTGACGGCCAGCGGCAGCTCCGTGCCGCTGCTGGGTTACACGGTGACGTACGCCATTGCCAACGTGCTGCTCCCGGTGCTGGGGCCGATCATCGTGTCGCTGGCCTACCACTTGAGCTGAGTCCGGCGGGTTGGCAAAGCCTCTTCGAATATTGCATAAGGTTATATGACTTGCGTATTTCCTCACGTAAAGGTTTGATGGAAGAATCGTTTCATGCGCGGCAAACTGCGCCAGGAAACGCTACCGCTGCGCGGCGGTCCCAGCCGGTCCGCCTGCTAGCCCCATCAACTGAATCCCGTACAGGAGACACCATGAGTCAACTACGCCTGGGCGATACCGCCCCTGATTTCGAGCAGGAATCCTCGGCTGGCCCCATCCGCTTCCATGAGTACCTGGGCAACAGCTGGGGGGTGCTGTTTTCGCATCCGGCCGACTTCACGCCCGTCTGCACGACCGAGCTGGGCTATACGGCCAAGCTGGCCGACGAATTCGCCAAGCGCAATGTGAAGGTCCTGGCCCTGTCGGTTGACGGGACCGACTCGCATACCAAGTGGATCGAGGACATCAACGATACGCAGTCGACGACGGTCAACTTCCCGATCATCGCCGACAAGGACCGCAAGGTTTCCGAGCTTTACGACATGATCCACCCGAATGCCAGCGCCACGGCGACCGTGCGCTCGGTGTTCGTCATCGATCCGAACAAGAAGGTGCGCCTGACCATCACGTATCCGGCCAGCACCGGACGCAACTTCAACGAAATCCTGCGCGTCATCGATTCCCTGCAACTTACCGACAGCCACAGCGTGGCCACGCCGGTGAACTGGGAAGACGGCGACGACGTGATCATCGTTCCGTCCCTGCAGGACGAGGCGGTCATCAAAGAGAAGTTCCCGAAGGGCTACAAGGCCGTGCGTCCGTACCTGCGCATCACGCCGCAACCGAATAAGTAAATTCCAAAAACAGGGGGGTGTTCCCCCGGTTTCCAAGCGGCTCCAGGCCGCCAGGACCGCCGCAATTCCCATAGAGGATTGCGGCGGTTTTTCGTTGTTGGGACGCCCGTCCTATATGCCTGCCAGCGATGAGCAATCAAAAAATGATTCGTTCCGTTCAGATCGGCCAGCCCGCACACTTGCCTCCACATTGCAGAATTCAGGGAGCAAGGGATGTCTTTCAGGAAAGCCGGTTGGTTGGCCGCGACGGCCGCGTTGGCCGCAGTGACGGTGTCGTTTGCCGCGTTGTCGCCCGCGCACGCGCAGGCGCCGCAGAAGCAGACGCTGCTGAACGTGTCCTACGACCCGACGCGCGAGCTCTACCGCGCCATCGATGACGCCTTCGTCAAGCACTACAAGGAAAAGGCCAACGTCGACTTGACGATCCGCCAGTCGCACGGCGGTTCTGGCCGCCAGGCGCGCTCGGTCATCGACGGGCTGGAAGCCGACGTGGTGACCCTGGCGCTGGCCTACGACATCGACGCCATCGCCGACCGCGGCCTGCTGCCCGAGAACTGGCAGGCCCGCCTGCCGCAGAACAGCGCGCCCTACACGTCCACCATCGTGTTCCTGGTGCGCAAGGGCAATCCCAAGCAGATCAAGGACTGGGACGACCTGGTCAAGGACGGCGTGCAGGTCATCACCCCCAATCCCAAGACCTCGGGCGGCGCCCGCTGGAACTACCTGGCCGCCTGGGCCTATGCGCTGGACAAGAACGGCGGCAGCGAGGAAAAGGCGCGCGCCTTCGTTGGCGACCTGCTCAAGCATGTGCCGGTGCTGGACACCGGCGCGCGCGGCGCCACCACCACGTTCGTGGAGCGCGGCGTGGGCGACGTGCTGCTCGCCTGGGAGAACGAGGCCTTCCTGGCGCTGGAAGAGCTGGGTCCGGACAAGTTCGACATCGTGGTGCCGTCGCTGTCCATCCTGGCCGAGCCGCCGGTGGCCGTCGTCGACAAGGTCGTGGACAAGAAGGGCACCCGCGCCGCCGCGCAGGCCTACCTTGAGTTCCTGTACACCCCGGCCGCGCAGGAAATCATCGCCAAGAACTACTACCGGCCCCTGGACAAGACGGTCGCCGCCAAATACGAGGCCAAGTTCCCCAAGGTCAAGCTCGTCACCATCGACGACAAGATCTTCGGCGGCTGGCGCAAGGCGCAGAAGGACCACTTCAGCGACGGCGGCACGTTCGACCAGATCTACCAGCCTCAGAAAAAGTAATTGCATAACGTTCGGACGACGGCCATGACTTCAGCCTCGAACCCGGCGGCAAACGGCGCGCAAGCGCCTTTTGCCGTGCGGCGCAACAGCCCGGGCGTGCTACCCGGATTCGGCATTTCCATGGGCTATGCGGTGCTGTATCTCAGCGTGCTCGTGCTGATCCCGCTGGCCGCCTTGCCCATCAAGAGCGCGGGGCTGGGATGGCAGGGCTTCTGGGACGCGGTGACCGCGCCACGCGTGCTCGCCTCGTACCAACTGACGTTCGGCGCGTCGTTCATTGCGGCGCTGGTGAACCTGGTGTTCGGCACCGTCGTCGCGTGGGTCCTGGTGCGCTACCGCTTTCCCGGCAAGAAGATCCTGGATGCGTTGGTCGACCTGCCGTTCGCGTTGCCGACGGCCGTGGCGGGCATCGCCCTGACCGCGCTGTACTCGCAAAAGGGCTGGCTGGGCGGGCCGCTGTCCGAATGGTTCGGCCTGAAGGTGGCGTTCACGCCGCTGGGCATTGTCATCGCGCTCATCTTCATCGGCGTGCCGTTCGTGGTGCGCACGGTGCAGCCGGTGCTCGAAGACGTGGAGCGCGAAATCGAAGAAGCCGCCGCCAGCCTGGGCGCCGACCGCTGGCAGACCTTTCGCCGCGTGCTGCTGCCCACGATCATGCCCGCCCTGATGACGGGGTTTGCGCTGGCGTTCGCCCGCGCGGTGGGCGAGTACGGGTCGGTGGTGTTCATTGCCGGCAACATGCCGATGGTGTCCGAGATCACGCCGCTCCTGATCATTTCCAAACTGGAGCAGTTCGACTACGCCGGCGCGGCCGCCATTGCGACCGTGATGCTGGTCCTGTCGTTCGTGCTGCTCCTCATCATCAATCTGTTGCAGGGCTGGCAGGCGCGCCGCGGCCTGGGGAGGCTGTCATGAGCGCAGCGGATTATCCGGCTCACCTGACCGAGCCGCGCTGGGTGCGCGGCGTCCTGCTGTTCATCGCCTTGGGATTCCTGGCGCTCTTTCTGCTGGTGCCGCTGGCGGCGGTGTTCGCCGAGGCGTTCCGCAAGGGATGGGCGCTGTATCTGGACGCCATCGTCGAGCCCGACGCCTGGGCCGCCATCCGGCTGACGCTGCTGGTCGCGGCGATTGCCTTGCCCGTGAACCTGGTGTTTGGCGTTGCCGCCGCCTGGGCCATCACCAAGTTCCAGTTCCGTGGCAAGCAATTCCTCATCACGCTGATCGACCTGCCTTTCTCGGTGTCGCCCGTGGTGGCGGGGCTGGTGTTCGTGCTGCTGTTCGGTTCGCAGGGCTGGTTCGGCGAATGGCTGCAGGCGCACGACATCAAGATCGTCTATGCGGTGCCCGGCATCATCCTGGCGACGCTGTTCGTGACCTTTCCGTTCGTGGCGCGCGAGCTCATTCCGCTGATGCAGGCGCAGGGCAGCGAGGAAGAGCAGGCGGCGCTGACGCTGGGCGCCAGCGGCTGGCAGATTTTCTGGCGCGTCACGCTGCCCAACATCAAGTGGGGCCTTCTGTACGGGGCCATCCTGTGCAATGCGCGGGCCATGGGTGAATTCGGCGCGGTGTCGGTGGTGTCGGGCCAGATCCGCGGGCTGACCAACACGATGACGCTGCACGTCGAGATTCTCTACAACGAGTACCAGTATTCCGCGGCGTTCGCCGTCGCCTCGCTGCTGGCCCTGCTGGCGCTGGTGACCCTGGTGGCGAAGAACGTGGTCGAGTGGCGCAACGCGCGCCTTCTGCAGGGCGCGGACCAGCCGGTGGAGTATCCCGGCCCCGCGGCATCCATCAAGCCGGCGGTCGCCTGACGCGACGCACTGGCCAAGGAGACAGGCATGAGTATCGAAGTACGCAATCTATCCAAGCGGTTCGGCCAGTTCCGCGCGCTGAACGATGTGTCGCTGCACATCGAGACCGGCGAGCTGGTGGCGCTGCTGGGACCGTCGGGCTGTGGCAAGACGACGCTGCTGCGCATCATCGCGGGGCTGGAGTCGGCCGATTCCGGCAGCGTGCTGTTCGCGGGCGAGGACGCCACCGCGGTGGACGTGCGCCAGCGCCAGGTCGGGTTCGTGTTCCAGCACTACGCGCTCTTCAAGCACATGACGGTGTTCGAGAACGTGGCCTTCGGCCTGCGCGTCAAGCATCGTTCGCAGCGCCCGTCCGAGGACCAGATCCGGCGCAAGGTGCACGACCTGCTGGGGCTGGTGCAACTGGACTGGCTGGCCGACCGCTATCCGGCGCAACTGTCGGGCGGGCAGCGCCAGCGCATCGCCCTGGCGCGCGCGCTGGCGGTCGAGCCGCGCGTGCTGTTGCTGGACGAACCCTTCGGCGCGCTGGACGCCAAGGTGCGCAAGGAACTGCGCCGCTGGTTGCGGCGGCTGCACGACGAACTGCACGTGGCCAGCGTGTTCGTGACGCATGACCAGGAAGAGGCGCTGGAAGTGTCCGACCGGGTGGTGCTGATGAACGCTGGCCGCATCGAACAGGTGGGCACGCCGCTCGAAGTCTGGGAAGGCCCGGCCACGCCGTTCGTCTATGGCTTCCTGGGCGACGTGAACCAGCTGCAGGGCACGGCCGCGCGCGGTGTGTGGGAAGGCGCCGGGCTGTCGCTGCCGGCCCCGGACCTGGCGCAGCCCGATGCGCAGCGCGCCACCGCATATGTGCGGCCGCACGAATTCGAGGTCGAGCGTTATCGCGCCGGCGCCGACGGCATTCCGGTGCGCCTGTCGCACGCCTATCTGGCCGGCCCCAGCGCCTATCTCGAACTGGCGCGCCAGGACTCGGACGCCATCATCGAGGCCGAGGTGCCGGAATCGCTCTATCAGGAACTGAACCTGCAGGATGGCGAGATCCTGCTGGCGCGTCCCCGGCGCGCTCGTATTTTCGCGGTGCAACCATGACGACTCTCTCTACCGAATCTACTGAACTCGAACCTGCCCTGGCGGCGCGCTGGCGCGAGCTGATCTCGCGGCTGCAGGATGTCCGGCGGCGCTACCCGGATGCCGCGCTGGCGTCTTCGCTGGCGGCCGAAGACATGGTGCTGACCCACGCCATCTACGACTCGGGCCTGGACCTGGAAGTCTTCACGCTGGACACAGGCCGGCTGCACGCCGAAACGCTGGGCGTGCTGGACGCGGTGAGCGCGCGCTACGGGCGCGAGGTCACGGTGTACCGCCCGGTCGCGGCGGCGGTCGACGCGCATGTGGCGGCGCACGGCGCCTACGCCTTCTACGAAAGCGTGGAACTGCGAAAGGCCTGTTGCCAGATCCGCAAGGTCGAGCCGCTCAAGCGCGCACTGGCGGGGCGCGGCGCCTGGATCACCGGTCAGCGCCGCGCGCAGTCGACCACGCGCGGGGAATTGCCGTTCGAAGAAGACGACAAGACCTTCGGCCTCTACAAGTTCAACCCGCTGGCCGAATGGAGCGAGGAAGACGTCTGGGCCGTCATCCGGACGCTCGGCATTCCCTACAACCCGCTGCACGACCAGGGCTATCCGTCCATCGGTTGCGAACCCTGTACGCGCGCGATCCGGCCCGGCGAGGACCTGCGGGCAGGGCGCTGGTGGTGGGAGTCGTCCGATTCCAAGGAATGCGGACTGCATGCGGGCAACCGGGTCATCAACATTGCGGCGCGCGCCGACTGACGCGGCCATGAATTCAAAATCGTTTTAGGGGAATACCTATGTCTGCTGTGATCCAACGCAGCCACCTGGATTGGCTGGAATCGGAAGCGATCTTCATCCTGCGCGAAGTGGCCGCCGAATGCGAAAAGCCCGTCCTGCTGTTTTCGGGCGGCAAGGACTCCGTGGTGCTGCTGCGCCTGGCCGAAAAGGCTTTCCGGCCGGGACGCTTTCCGTTCCCGCTGATGCACATCGACACCGCCCACAACTTCGACGAAGTCATCGCCTTTCGCGATGCGCGCGCGGCCGAACTGGGCGAAACCCTGATCGTGCGCAGCGTCGAAGACTCGATCAAGCGCGGCAGCGTCGTGCTGCGCCGCGAGACCGACTCGCGCAACGCGGCGCAGGCGGTGACGCTGCTGGAGGCCATCGAGGAGTTCGGCTTCGATGCCTGCATCGGGGGCGCCCGCCGCGACGAGGAAAAGGCGCGCGCCAAGGAGCGCATCTTTTCGTTCCGCGACGAGTTCGGCCAGTGGGATCCCAAGGCCCAGCGGCCCGAGCTCTGGAACCTGTTCAACACCCGCGTGCACCGCGGCGAGAACATGCGCGTCTTCCCGATCTCGAACTGGACCGAACTGGACGTCTGGCAGTACATCCAGCGCGAGCAGCTGGCGCTGCCGTCGATCTACTACGCCCATGAGCGCGAGGTCGTGCGCCGCAAGGGGCTGCTGGTGCCGGTCACGCGCCTGACGCCGCCGGCGGACGGCGAACAGGTCGAGCGCCTGTCCGTGCGGTTCCGCACGGTGGGCGACATTTCCTGCACCTGCCCGGTCGCATCCGATGCCGCCGACACGCTGGCCATCATCGCCGAGACGGCGGTGACCGACATCACCGAGCGCGGCGCCACGCGCATGGACGACCAGACTTCCGAGGCCTCGATGGAGCGCCGCAAGAAGGAAGGCTATTTCTGAATGCAAGACGCGCCGGCCCAAGCCGGCGCCTGGGGAACCACATGAACGCACTGAACGATTCCTTTCTTTCCGGCGCCGACAACGGCGTGCTGCGCCTCATCACGGCGGGCTCCGTCGACGACGGCAAGTCCACGCTGATCGGCCGCCTGCTGTATGACAGCAAGGGGGTCTTCGCCGACCAGCTGGACGCAATCTCGCGCGCCAAGCACAAACGGGTGGCTGGCGACGGCATCGACTTCTCGCTGCTGACCGATGGCCTGGAGGCCGAGCGGGAGCAGGGCATCACCATCGATGTCGCCTACCGCTACTTTTCCACGCCCACGCGCAAGTTCATCATTGCCGATGCGCCCGGCCACGAGCAGTACACGCGCAACATGGTGACCGGGGCGTCGACGGCCGATGTCGCCGTCATCCTGATCGATGCGACCCGCGCGGCCGACGGCAAGCTGCTGCCGCAGACCAAGCGGCACAGCACCATCGCGCGCCTGCTGGGCATACGCCACATCGTCGTCGCGGTGAACAAGATGGACCTGGTCGACTGGGACCGCGCGGTGTTCGAGCGCATCCGCGATGCGTACGCGGACCTGGCGGGCAAGCTGGGCATCGCGCATTTCGACGCGCTGCCCTTGTCGGCGCTGGGCGGCGAGAACGTCGTCACGCTCTCCGGCAAGACGCCGTGGTACGAGGGCCAGCCGCTGCTGGCGCTGCTGGAATCGCTGGACCTGTCGGGCGATGGCCGCGCCACGCCGCTGCGCTTTCCGGTGCAATGGGTGGCGCGCCACGGCGGCGATCGCACGGACGACTTCCGCGGTTACGCCGGCCGGGTGGCCAGCGGCGTGGTGCGCCCGGGCGACGCGGTGACGGTGCAGCCGTCGGGCGTAAGCGCGGTGGTGCAGGAGGTCCGCGCCTTCGATCGCGCGCTGGATGAAGCGGTGGCTGGCGATTCGATCACGCTGGTGCTGGACCGCGACGTCGACGTCTCGCGCGGCGACGTGATCGTGCACACGGCCGCGCCGGCCCAGGTGTCGCGCGAGTTCGAAGCCGAGCTGTGCTGGCTGGACGCGCAGGCGTTGAATCCCGCACGCAAGTATCTGCTCAAGTCCGGCACGCGGCTCACGTCCGCGAAGGTGCGCGCGGTGTTGTCGCATCGGGACATCCATGAGTTGCAAGAGGTCGAGAACACCGAAGGCACCTTGCGCATGAACGACATCGGCCGCGTGACGCTCACCACGCGCGAGTCGCTCGCGGTCGATCGGTACGACGATGTCGCGGCGACCGGCGCCTTCATCCTGATCGATGAAGCCACGCATCAGACGGCTGCCGCAGGCATGCTTCGGTAGGCCGCAAACGGGCTGGAAATCGCCCTTCCAGCCCGGGAATTTCGTGTTGTTTTTCGTCCAAACCCAATGCTGGCAAGGGTTTGCGGGCGATATCGCAAGATGAAATCGAATTGTTCAGACGATGTCTTCTTCTTGCGGTAAAGTTGGACTGTCTTACGAAAAGGGCTTTTGGTGCTTGTCAAAACCACTGTGTTTTTGTACAGTAGTTTTTATGGCACGCACCGATCATTCTTTTCCCGCCGGTTCTGGGTCCCCGGCTGCCGCCCCCGCCGCCTTGCGCGGTCGGGGTGCGGTTACTAATGTTCGGCATCGCTTCCAACGCGATGACCGTGTGCAGGTCGACGATGGCTGGTCCGCTTCCGGCCTGCCTGCCGATTTCGTGGATTCTGTCCCCGATTCTGCCCCCGATTCTTTCCACGATATTTCCCCGGCTGCCGGCGCCGTTGCCGGCTCTCCGGTCATTCCCATCCTGCCCGACACCCGTTGCGCGCCGCCTGCGCCCAAGACCACGGTCACCGCAGAAGAGGCGCGCAAAATGCTGTCGCGCAACGATTCGCCCGATATCCCCTTTGACGTGGCCGCCAACCCCTATCGCGGCTGCGAGCATGGCTGCGTGTATTGCTATGCGCGGCCCACGCATTCCTACCTGGGCTATTCCCCCGGGCTGGACTTCGAAACGCGCCTGGTCGCCAAGGCCAATGCCGTGCAGGCGCTGCGCACGGAGCTTGCCCGGCCCGGCTACAAGCCGTCACCGATCAATATCGGGTCGGCCACCGACGCCTACCAGCCCATCGAGCGCGACTGGCGCCTGACCCGCGGCATGCTTGAACTCATGCTTGAAACCCGGCATCCGGTCACCATCGTCACCAAGAACGCCCTGGTCGCCCGCGACCTGGATTTGCTGGCGGCGCTGGCCCAGCAGAACCTCGTGGTGGTCTACGTCAGCATCACCACGCTGGATGCCGGCATGGCGCGCACGCTGGAGCCCCGGGCGGCCGCCCCGTGGCGTCGCCTGGAAGCCGTGCGCAGCCTCACCGACGCCGGCGTGCCGGTGGGCGTGCTGGTGGCGCCGGTCATTCCCTTCATCAACGACGAATCCCTGGAACACATCCTCCACGAGGCCAAGGCCGCCGGCGCCCACTACGCCAGCTACACCGTCCTGCGCCTGCCCTGGGAGGTCAAGACCCTGTTCGAAGACTGGCTCAACGCCCACTACCCGGACCGCGCGCAGCGTGTCCTGCACCGCATCGAAGACCTGCGCAACGGCCGCCGCAACGATCCGAATTTCGGCTCGCGCATGCGCGGAACCGGTATCTGGGCAGACCTGCTGCGTCAGCGCTTCGAGGTCGCCACGCGCAAGCTCGGGCTCAACCGTACGCGCCTGTCGCTCGATTGCAGTCGCTTCCAGCCGCCCGCCGGGCCCGGCGCCTCGGCCTCCTTGTTCGACGGCGGGGCTGCCGGTTCATCTGGCGCTGTCCGTGGCAATGCCGCTTCCGATTTCCCATCCCCGGTTGGCGCGAAAGCGTCTTCAGGGGTCCCTTTTCCTGGTGGTTTGCCTGCGGTCAGCGGCGCATACGGGCGCGGCGAGCGCCAATTGCGCGCCATGGCGGCCGGCCAATTGTCCTTGTTCGATTGACCGCAGGCTGCCGTTGCCTCGGGTGCATGCCAGGGCGATCCGCCTCGGCGTTGGAACGTTACTCCAAGGAGTTCCCATGAACACCGCTGATATTTCCGTCCTGCAGGATGAGCTTGCCGTCTCCCTGAACCCGCTGCGCCGCGGCTCCAACCGCGCCCGCGCGTTTTACGCCCGCTTGAGCGGATTGGCCATGCCCTGGGGCGCCACCGCGTCGAGCCCGCGCTCGAGCGCCGCCCGCTGGCCGTTTCCGCCCGCGCCGACGCCGGATGAAGCCTCGACCGCCATGCCGACGCGCACTCCCGCGCCCGCCATCGCGCCGAGCGCGCCTGCCGTGCCTGCGGCAACGGCGCGCGACCACAGTCCGAGCGCGGCCGCCGCGCCCGCGGCAACGGCGCGCGACCACAGTATTGGGGACGCCAAGGTTCAGCCGGTGGCCAACCAGCTGACCATGAAAGCCATGGTCACCGACGTGTTGCTGGTGCTGGCCTGGGGCGCGATGATCCCCGGCTTGATGTGGTTGGGCGTTGCGGGCGGATTCTGATTGGTTGTCTGCGACCGCCGTGCGCCGTCAACTGGCGCCGAGCAAAATCACCCCCGCCAGGATCGACACGCAGCCGGCCAGCCGGCCGATGCCCACCTTTTCCCGAAGCAGGAACATGCCCGCCAGGGTGCCCAGCATCATGGACATTTCCCGGGCTGGCGCGACCAGGCTGAGCGGCGCGCCGTTGCGCAGCGCATACAGCACAAGGATGTACCCCAGCGGCGACAGAAATCCCACGGCCAGGGCCAGATGCCAGTGGCCGCGCATGGATTCCCATGAGTGCGCGGGGCGGCGCAGCATGTGCGGCGTCATCATCGCGGTGCGGGTCACACAGGTGAACCAGTCGAACAGCACCGGGCTGATCAGCAGCACTTTCACGCCGTAGGCGTCCACCACCGTGTACGCCGCAATGAACAAACCGATCACCACGCCCCAGCGCACGCCCACCCACGCCTGGGCCTGCTGAAAGATGGCAAGCCGTCCCTGGGTGGCAATGAGCAGCACCCCGGCCACCACGCACAACATGCCGGCGATGCCGGTGCTGGTGGCGGGCTCACCCAGCAGCAGGAAGGCGCCCGTGGTGGAAAGCAGGGGGCCGGTGCCCCGGGCAATCGGATACACCACCGACAGATCGGCCACCTGATAGCCGCGCTGCAGGCACAGGCTGTAGCCTAGATGCAACAGGCTGGATGCCAGGATCGCCCCGACGACGGGCCAGGTCCACGTCATGCCGTCGTGCGCCAGCACCCAGATTACCCACGGCGCATAGAGCACCGAGGCACAGAGGCCGTAGGCAAAGACGAAGGGCGCGCCCACCATGGCCGCGCGCTTGGCAATGAGGTTCCACGTGGCGTGGGCCATTGCCGCCAGGACGACCAATATCAGGGACGAGTACGACATGGGGGGAACAGCGTCAGATGACGTGTTTGTTACAGGAAGGTGGAAGGGTACCGCAAAGCTGGCTCGCGCCGCACATGTTACCCGAGGCGGCGCGGAATTTTTGGTGTAGAATCATCGGTTTGCCAAATCTCATCCTCTGCTTGCGGCATGGCAACGCAACCCGAGCAAGCCGGAAATCCGCCTGTCGGATCTTCCTGAAAGCCGGTTGCAATGCGCACGCATTTGGCTGGAATCGACCTGGATGCTGATATCGGATTCGATATCGTCGCCTGGGCCGCATGACAGCTACGCGTGAACAACATCGAACGGCAAAAGTCTTAGCCCGCAAAGGCATGATGATCTAGGAGTTCTCATGAACCTCATCGCTATCCTGGAACAGGAAGAAATTGCCCGTCTGACCGGCGGTCAAGCCAAGCCTGAATTTGCTCCTGGTGACACCGTCATCGTGAGCGTCAACGTCGTTGAAGGCACCCGCAAGCGCGTGCAGGCTTTCGAAGGCGTTGTGATCGCCAAGCGCAATCGCGGCCTGAACTCCGCGTTCACCGTGCGCAAGATTTCGTCGGGTGAAGCCGTGGAACGTACTTTCCAGCTCTACTCGCCGCAAATCGCCAGCATCGAAGTGAAGCGCCGCGGCGACGTGCGCCGCGCCAAGCTGTACTACCTGCGCTCGCGCTCGGGCAAGTCGGCTCGCATCAAGGAAAAGCTGGTCAGCAAGCAAGCCTCCGCGGCTTGATCGCTTATCGGTACACGGCCCTGCCAGTGTCGGACGTTCACGCCAATCCGCGTTTCCGTCCGGCACGGGTTTCCGGGTTAAAAAGGCACCTGCGAGGGTGCCTTTTTCTATTTTCTGAGCCGAATGTCTGATACCTCGTCTTCCGCGCGGCCTCGAAGGCCGCTGGCACGTCCCGGATTCGACCCGGCGACGCAGCCGTGGGTGGTGGCCAACGAATCGCTGCCTCCCGTGCCCACCAGTCTGCTCACGCCGGATTCGCTGCGGGGCACGCTGAGCCAGCCCTCCACGTGGACGCTGGAGCTTTCACGCGACAACGATCTGCGCTATCCCGGCCGCGAAGGCACGCCGGTGCCGGCCGCCGTGCTGATTCCGCTGGTGACGCGAGACGAGGGCGTACACATCATGCTGACGCAGCGCGCCGCGCACCTGCATGATCACGCCGGCCAGATCAGCTTTCCGGGCGGCCGCATCGAGACCAGCGACGCCACCCCCGTCGCGGCGGCGCTGCGCGAAGCACAGGAAGAAACCGGCCTGCCGGCCAACCACGTGGAAGTGCTGGGCAGCATGCCGCCGTATCTGACGGCCACCGGCTTTTCCATCATTCCCGTGGTGTCGCTGGTGCGTCCGGGTTTCGAGCTGGCGCCCGATGCGTTCGAGGTGGCCGAGGTCTTCGAGGTGCCGCTGTCTTTCCTGATGGATCCGGCCAATCATCGCCTCTATGAAGCCAGGCTCGATGACGGCCGCGTGCGCCAGTATTACGGCATGCCGTATGGCAAGTACTTCATCTGGGGCGCGACCGCCGGCATGTTGCGCAATCTGTATCACCTGCTGCGCCACGGGTTCACGCCGCGCTAGGCGTCAATAACGCTGCTGGCCAGCCAGGTTTTCTTCCAGGATGCGCTGGTACAGCGCGTAGCGCGCCGGATCGATGGTGCCCGCCTGCAAGGCCGCCACCACGCCGCAGCCGGGTTCGTGGCGATGCGTGCAGTTGTAGAAGCGGCATTGCTCGATGGGCTGGGTGAACTCCGGGAACCCGCGGATGATGTCTTCGCGGGTAAGGTGCTGCAGCCCGAAGGCCTGGAATCCGGGCGAGTCGATCAGGTCACCGCCGGGAGCGGGCAGGTGATAGAGGCGGGTGCTGGTCGTGGTGTGCTTGCCCATGTCCAGCGCCGTTGAATGCTCGCGCGTGGCCGCGGCGGCGTCGGGCACCAGTGCGTTGAGCAGCGTGGACTTGCCCATGCCGCTCTGGCCAAGCAGCAGGCTCGTGCGTCCGGCCAGGCGCGGAGCCAGCAGCGTCTGCACGTTCTGGGGCTCCAGCGCGCTCAGTTCTATTACGTCCACCCCCAGCGCGGCGATCGGGGCCAGGCGCGCGCGGGCGGCCGGCAGGTCGTCGGTCAGGTCGGTCTTGTTCAGGATGATGAGCGGCGAGATGCCCGCGCTCCACGCGCCTGCCAGCGCGCGGCCGGTGAGATCGTCCGAAAAGGTGGGCCGCACCGCGATGACGATCAGCAACTGGTCTACATTGGATGCGAACTGCTTGGACCGCATCTCATCGGACCGATACAGCAGATTGCTGCGCGGCAGGATGGCGTCGATGGCGCCTTCGTCCTTGCCCTGCGGCGTGATCCTGACGCGGTCGCCCACCGCGGCCCCGGCTTTCTTGCCGCGCGGAAAGCACTTGCGCAGGGCGCCGTCCGCCAGTTCCACCGTGTAGTGGCGGCCATGGGCGGCAATGATGCGGCCTTCCAAGGGGGCGCTCATGCGGCGGCCGCCATCAAGTGGCGAATGCGCACGGCGGCGGGGGGATGGCTGTCGTAAAAGGCGGAATGCACGGGGTCGGGTGTCAGGGTTGCAGCGTTGTCGTCGTAAAGCTTGACCAGCGCGGAGACCAGGCGGTCCGGCGAACTCTGTTCGGCGGCATAGCGATCCGCTTCGAACTCGTCGCGGCGCGAATACCAGCTGGCCAGCGGGGTCAACATGAAGGTAAATACGGGGATGACCAGGAAGAACAGCAGCAGCGCCATGGCGTCGTTGCGCCCGCCCAATTGCGGCAGCACGCCCAGGCCCACATAGAACCACGGCTGTTGGGCGATCCAGCCCAGGATCGCAAAGAACGCCAGCGCGGCGCCAAAGCTGAAGATGACGCGCTTGATGATGTGGCGCTTGGCGAAATGCCCCAGCTCGTGCGCCAGCACCGCCTCGATCTCGTCGGGGTTCAGGCGGGCCAGCAGGGTGTCGAAGAACACGATGCGGCGCGACTTTCCAAAGCCCGTGAAATAGGCGTTGCCATGGGCCGAGCGGCGCGAGCCGTCCATCACGAAGAGGCCATTCAAGGCAAAGCCGCAGCGCTGCGCCAGGCGCTGGATGCGGCCGGCCAGTTCGGGATCGGACAGCGGCGTGAATTTGTTGAATAGGGGCGCGATGAACATCGGGTAGATGATCAGCAGCGCCAGATTGAACGCCGTCCACAGCGCCCATGCCCAGACCCACCAGTAGGCGCCGGCGCTGCCCATCAGCCACAAGACCGCGGCTGCCAGCGGCAAGCCCAGCACTGCCGCCACCAGCAGGCCCTTGGCGGCGTCGGCCACGAACAGGCCCGGCGTCATGCGGTTAAAGCCAAAGCGCGCCTCCAGCTTGAACTGGCGCCACAGGGTAAAGGGCAGGCCCAAGAGGCCCAGCACCAGCGCCACCACGACCAGCAGCAGCATCTGGCGCACGAAGTCGTTGCTGGTAAGCTGGCTGACCGTCAGATCGATCCATTGCAGTCCGCCCAGCAGCGTCAGCGCCACCAGCACCAGGGCGTCATAGGTCCGCTCCAGCATGCCCAGCCTGACTCGCGCCACGGTGTAGTCGGCCGCCCGCTGATGGCTGGTCAGCCCGATGCGATGGGAGAATTCCGCAGGCACCTGGTCGCGATGGCGGGCGACGTGGCGGATCTGCCGGGACGCCAGCCACATGCGCACGGCAATATCGGTCAGCAGGAAGGCAACGAACAGCAGTGTGAACATGGGCAATGCGTCTGCTCAAGAAGGGATGTGCGAAAATCGCGTGTTTTATAGGCAAATTATATGGCTGCGAACGAAAATCGCCTGATCTGGCTCGACATGGAAATGACCGGGCTGGACCCTGAAAAAGAACGGATCATCGAAGTCGCCGTCGTGGTGACCGAGCCTGACCTGACGGTCGTGGCCGAGGGGCCGGTGATCGTGGTGCACCAGCCCGACAGCCTGCTCGACGCCATGGATAGCTGGAACAAGTCCACCCACGGCAAGAGCGGCCTGATCGACAAGGTCAAGGCGTCCACGGTGACCGAGGCGCAGGCAGAGGATACGCTGTTGGCGTTTCTGGCGCAGCATGTGCCGGCCGGCAAGTCGCCGATGTGCGGAAACACCATCAGCCAGGATCGGCGTTTCATGTTTGCGTACATGCCGCGCCTGGAGCAATTCTTCCATTACCGCAACCTGGACGTCAGCACGCTCAAGGAACTGGCGCGCCGCTGGGCGCCCGCGGTCTACAAGGGCTTCGAGAAAAAGAGCCGCCACGAAGCGCTGGCCGACATCTACGAGTCCATCGATGAGCTCAAGTATTACCGCGAGCACTTCCTGAAGGTCTGAGTGAACGCCTGAGCGTCGCGGCGTACACTCGGCATCAGACCGTGTCCTGGGCGAGTGGCCGCCCCAATCCTCATGCCGTCCTATTCCGTCCCGCAAATCCGCTTGGCCGAACAGCGCGCCCTGGCGTCGGGGCGCGCCCTGATGCCGCTGGCCGGCGCGGCGGCGGCGGCTTTCGTCACGGCCCGGTTTCCCGCCACGGCATCCATCCTGGCGCTGGCCGGTCCCGGCAACAATGGCGGGGACGCGCTGGAAGCCGCGGCTTTGTTGCTGCGGCAGGGCTTTGACGTCCACGTGGTGCTGCCTTCCGGGCCGGCCAGGCTGCCCGCAGACGCCGCCCGCGCCTGGACCGGCTGGCTGGCCGCTGGCGGGCAAGCCCGCACCCACGCCGCGCTACCGCCTGGACCGCCGCCAGACCTGGTCATCGACGGCCTCTTCGGCATCGGTCTGAACCGTCCCCTTGATGCTTCCTGGCAATCGCTGATCGATGCCGTCAACGCCATGCACACGCCGGTGCTGGCCCTGGACGTGCCCAGCGGCATCGACGCCGATTCCGGCGCGGCGCTGGGCCGGCCGATCCGGGCCCGGTGGACGCTGTCTTTCATCGCGGCCAGCCGCGGACTGGCGCGCCCGGGACCCGGGCGCGACGCGGCGGGGGAATGCCACGTCGACACCCTGGGCGTGGCCATGCCCGCCGAGCCAGATCCTCAGTCCTGAAGCCGCGCCGCGGATGACCCGCGCGGGGGCCGCGTCAGGCCGGCCGTCCGCCGAACCGCGACTCGACCTCGGCCGTCAGGGGCGTATAGCGTTCGTTGTCCTGCCCGGCCAGCGCATCCAGGTGGATTTCGGAATGCGTGAATACTTTCCAGTAAAGCCGCCCGCACAGGTCGCGCGCGGCGTGGCCGGGCCAGTTGTCGGGCAGCATGGGGGCGGGCAGTTGCGGATCGTGCAGCACGATCCGGCGCCAGTTGTGCAGCACCATGACCCGCACCATGAAGGCCTCGGCGGGCGAGGGCGCCTCTTCCAGCAGCTTTTCCAGCGGGCCGAAATTGCGCGAGAACAGCCGGTACTGCTCGGCCACGTCGTCCAGGTTCCAGCATTGGCTGGCCAGGCTGGCGATGGGCAGCCCGCCCGCGCCGGCCAGGTCGCGGGCCGACAGCACCAGGGCGCGGTCCGGAATGCCCAGCTTTTCGAGGATGTCGTGCGCGGCGCGCGCCTCGGTGTGCGGATGCGCGAAGAGGCCGGGCGCGATCATCCCGAAACCTTCCCACGTGAGTTCGCGGCGCAGTTCGCCGCGCTCGGCCAGGCCGTTGCCCGTGCGCGGCAGCGCGACCAGCGTCCATTCCCCGTTCCAGTCCTGCGCCGCCCCTTCGTAGATGCGCTGCGACGCGTGCGAGGTATGGCGCGCGCCCTGTTCCGAAATCAGGTACAGGCTGCGCCGGCCGTGGCGTTCGGATTGCAGCCAGTTCTGCGCCACCAGTCGAAAGACGCTGGTGCGCAGCAGGCGTTCATTGATGCCCAGGGGCGCCAGCAGCTCGATCAGGCTGCCCAGCCAGATGGCGCCGCCATGCGGGGCCAGCGCATCGCCCAGCACACTGACACACAGCGATTTTGCGCGAGGCGGATCGCTTTTCAATAAGCGGGACAGCGTGCGTTCCAGGGGCGACTGAGGGTTTGCCATAAGAGGGGCCGGAGACGGCCGATATCGGGATCCTGGATATGATACATAAATCCAATGTGATACAGATTTGAGTTTGACAATGAATTTTTTGTATTAAATAATCCGCCTATGACATGACGGCACTGCGCAGCGTTTGCCTTGCGTTTTCGCAAACCGTCTCAAGGAGACAACCATGTACGCTCAACTCGTCGAAACCGGCGTCAAGCAGGTCAAGACCGCGGACCAGCTCGAAGGCCTGGAACAGACGTTCCAGCGGCGCATCGACGACGGCGTTCGCATCGAGGCCAAGGACTGGATGCCGGAGGCCTACCGCAAGACGCTCGTGCGCCAGATCTCGCAGCACGCGCACTCCGAAATCGTGGGCATGCTGCCCGAAGGCAACTGGATCACCCGCGCGCCGTCGCTCAAGCGCAAGGCCATCCTGCTGGCCAAGGTGCAGGACGAAGCAGGCCACGGGCTCTATCTGTACAGCGCCGCCGAAACCCTGGGCGTGTCCCGCGACGACTTGATCGACGATCTGCACGCCGGGCGCGCCAAGTACTCCAGCATCTTCAATTACCCCACGCTCAGCTGGGCCGACATCGGCATGATCGGCTGGCTGGTCGACGGCTCGGCCATCATCAACCAGATCCCGCTGTGCCGCTGTTCCTATGGCCCGTACGCGCGGGCCATGGTGCGCGTCTGTAAGGAAGAGTCCTTCCACCAGCGCCAGGGCTATGACCTGCTCATGCAGATGTGCCTGCACGGCACGCCCGAACAGAAGGCGATGGTCCAGGACTCGCTCAACCGCTGGTGGTGGCCGGCGCTGATGATGTTCGGCCCGTCGGACGCCGATTCGCCCAACAGCGCCCAGTCCATGGCCTGGAAGATCAAGCTCTTCTCCAACGACGAACTGCGCCAGAAGATGGTCGACCAGACCGTGCCCCAGGCCGAATATCTGGGCCTGACCATTCCCGATCCCGAGTTGAAGTGGAACGCCGAGCGCGGGCACTACGACTTCGGCGAAATCGACTGGAGCGAGTTCTACGCCGTGCTCAAGGGCAATGGTCCGTGCAACCGCGAGCGCCTCGCGGCGCGCGTCAAGGCGCACGAGGAAGGCGCCTGGGTGCGCGACGCGCTGGTCGCCCACGCCGATAAACAGTCCGCGCGGAAGGCGGCGTAGAGGAGAGGCCCCCCCCCGGAGCGCTGCGCGCTTCCCCCCCAGGGGGGCGCCGCAGCGGACCGGCGGAGCCCGGATCCGCGCGGCCCCGCTGGCCCTCGCTGGCGCGTCGGGGGATGACGATTTTTTGAGCGACTTCTAACTATTCATTTATTGCAGACCGGTCGCGCCCCGCGCGCCCGGCACTTGAGGAAATCCATCATGAGCAAAGACTGGCCTCTGTGGGAAGTCTTCATCCGCAGCCAGCACGGCCTGGCGCACAAGCATGTGGGCAGCCTGCACGCCCCGGACGCCGAAATGGCGATCAACCATGCCCGCGACGTCTACACGCGCCGCAATGAGGGCCTGAGCATCTGGGTTGTGCGCGCCTCCGATATCTCGGCCAGCAGCCCGGGCGACAAGGACCCGCTGTTCGAACCGGCCAACAGCAAGGTCTACCGGCATCCGACCTTCTTCCCGATGCCCGAAGAAATCAAGCACATGTAAGGCGGGCGGGGGAGACATGGACAAAGCACTCTTTGAATACCTGCTGCGCCTGGGCGATACGTCGCTCATCCTGTCGCAGCGCCTGGGCGAATGGACCGGCCACGGTCCCATCCTGGAAGAGGACCTGGCGCTGACCAACACCGCGCTGGACCTGCTGGGCCAGGCCCGCATGTGGCTGACGCTGGCCGGCGAGGTCGAGGGCGCCGGGCGCGACGAGGACGCGCTGGCCTATCTGCGCGACGCGCACGAGTTCCGCAACGTGCTGCTGGTCGAGCGCGACAACGGCAACTATGCCGACACCATGGCGCGGCAGTTCCTGTTCGACGTCTGGCATTACTTCCTGCTGCAGCGCCTGGAAAAATCCGCCGACGAGCGCATCGCCGCCATCGCGGCCAAGTCGCTCAAGGAAGTGACCTACCACGTGCGCCGTTCTTCCGACATGGTGGTGCGCCTGGGCGACGGCACGGCCGAGAGCCATGCCAAGATGCAGGCCGCCATCGACGACGCCTGGCGCTTCACGGGCGAGCTGTTCGCCGACGACGCCATCGACCTGGACATCGCCTCGCGCGGCATCGGCTGTGAATTGTCCGCGCTGCGCCAGCCCTGGCTCGCGCACGTGCGGGAAGTGCTGGAAGAAGCCACGCTGACCGTCCCCGACGAAGCCGCCGCGAATCATCTGGCGCACCGGGGCGGCCGCCAGGGTAGGCACACCGAGGCCCTGGGTTACGTGCTGGCCGAAATGCAGTACCTGCCTCGCGCCTATCCGGGAGCGACGTGGTGAACGCCCACGCGCCCATTGCCGCCGACCAGGTCTACGCCTGGCTGCAGGAGGTCCCCGATCCGGAGATTCCCGTGCTGTCCGTGGTGGACCTGGGCGTGGTGCGGGACGTCTCGTGGGACGGCGACGCCTGTGTGGTCGTGATCACGCCCACCTATTCGGGCTGCCCGGCCATGCGCGAAATCACCCAGGATATCCGCCAGACGCTGGAACGCCACGGCGTCGCCCAGGTCCGCGTGGAAACGCGCCTGGCGCCGGCCTGGACGACCGACTGGATGAGCGAGAAGGGCCGAGAGGCGCTCAAGGGCTACGGCATCGCCGCGCCCGCCGAACGCGCCATCGATATCTCCGGCATCAGCCGCCGTGCGGCCGGCCCGGCCATCGCGTGTCCGCGCTGCGGCTCGCGCGACACGCGCCTGGTCAGCAATTTTGGATCGACCTCGTGCAAGGCGCTGTACCGCTGCGTGTCCTGCCACGAGCCCTTCGATTATTTCAAGACTCACTAAAGCGTGGTTTCGAGATGAGCCAGAACCAATTCCATGCATTGAAGGTGGCGTCGGTCGCGCGCAATACGCGCGACGCCGTGGTCGTGACCTTCGACCTGCCCGAGGCGTTGGCGGATGAATTCGCCTTCCTGCCGGGCCAGTACCTGACGCTGCGCACGCAGCTCAACGGCGAAGAACTGCGCCGGTCGTATTCCATCTGTTCGGCGCCGCACGACAAGCTCTTGCGCGTGGCGATCAAGAAGGTCGACGAGGGCGCTTTTTCCAGTTGGGCCAACCACGAACTGCAGCCCGGCCAGACCCTCGAGGTGATGGCGCCCGCGGGCAATTTCACGGTGGATTTTTCGCCCGAGAACGCGCGCCATTACGTCGCCTTCGCCGTGGGCAGCGGCATCACCCCCGTGTTTTCCCTGGTCAAGACCGCCCTGTCCACCGAGCCGCGCAGCAAATTCACGCTGTTCTTCGGCAACCGCGCCTCGTCCGCGGTGCTGTTCCGCGAAGAAATCGAAGACCTGAAGAACCTCTACATGGACCGGTTTTCGCTGGTCTATGTCATGAGCCGCGAAACCCAGGACATCGAGCTCTTCAACGGCCGCCTGGACGGCGACAAGGTCGACCAGCTCATGTCGGCCTGGATGAGCCCGGAGGATATCGATTACGCTTTTGTCTGTGGTCCCCAGACCATGACAGAAAGCGTGGTCGAACGGCTGCAGGCCCGCGGCATCCCGAAGGCGAACATCAAGTTCGAACTCTTCGGCGCGCCCAAGGGCCCGCGCGCGTTGCGCACCGGCCAGGACGCGCGGCAGGCGCCCGGCAAGGGGCAGTGCGAGGTCACCGTGGTGCAGGACGGACATAGCCGCATGTTCGTCATCGACAAGAACAAAGACAGCGTGCTGGATTCCGCGCTGGCGCAGGGCATCGAACTGCCGTACTCGTGCAAGGGCGGGGTGTGTTCCACCTGCCGTTGCAAGGTGATCGAAGGCGAAGTGGACATGGATGCCAACTTCGCCCTCGAAGACTACGAAGTGGCGCGCGGATTCATCCTGAGCTGCCAGAGCTTCCCGGTCAGCGACCGGCTGGTCATCGACTTCGACCAGGAAACCTGACCCGGCGCGCGCCAGGCAAGCATTCAAATCTTATTGGAGAGACGAGCGTGTCCCAGAAATTCTTCGAACGCCACCAGCCCCTGCTGGAACAATCCCTGGCAGCCGCCGCGCTGCGCGGCTACTGGAGCCCGTTTGCCGAGTCGCCCAGCCCGCGCAACTATGGCGAGACCGCCAACGACGAAGGCCGCGCCGCCTTTGAAGCGCTCAAGGGCAAGCCTTTTCCGTTGAACCTGCATGACGCCGACGGCGTCGTGGGCGGCGAGAAGTCGCCCTATGGTTTCGACCTGGGCATCACGTACCCGCGTGTACCGGCCGACAAGCTGATCGCCGCGTCCAAGCGTGCGCTCGAAGACTGGCGCCGCGCCGGTCCGCGCGCCTGGGTCGGCGTGTCGCTGGAAATCCTGGCGCGCCTGAACAAGCTGAGCTTCCAGATCGCCTACGCGGTCCAGCACACCACCGGCCAGGGCTTCATGATGGCCTTCCAGGCGGGCGGCCCGCACGCGCAGGATCGCGGCTTTGAAGCCGTCACCTATGCGTGGCAGGAAATGTCGCGCATTCCGGGCATCGCCGTCTGGGAAAAGCCGCAGGGCAAGAACGATCCCATCCGCATGGAAAAGCATTTCACGATCGTGCCGCGCGGCGTCGCGCTGGTGATCGGCTGCTCGACCTTCCCCACCTGGAACGGCTATCCCGGCCTGTTTGCCAGCCTGGCGACGGGCAACACCGTCATCGTCAAACCGCATCCGGGCGCGATCCTGCCGCTGGCCATCACCGTAAAGGTGGCGCGCGAGGTGCTGCAGGAAGCGGGCTTTGATCCCGACGTGGTGCAACTGGCCGCGCACGAAGCGGGCGACGACACCGCGCAGAAACTGGCGCTGGACCCGGCCGTCAAGATCGTCGACTTCACCGGCAGCACCGCCAACGGCAACTGGCTCGAAGAGAATGCCCGCCAGGCCCAGGTCTACACCGAGAAGGCCGGCGTGAACCAGGTCATCATCGATTCGACCAACGACCTGAAGGGCGTGGCGCGCAACCTGGCGTTCTCGCTGGCCCTGTATTCGGGCCAGATGTGCACGGCGCCGCAGAACATCTACGTGCCCCGCGACGGCATCAACACGCCGGAAGGCCGTGTCAGCTTCGATGACGTGGCCGCCGCGCTGGGCGTGGCGCTGGAAAAGCTCGGCGCGGATGCCGCCAAGGCCGTCGAACTGACGGGCGCCATCCAGAACGACGGCATCGTCGAGCGCATTGAAAAAGCGCGCGCCCTCGGTCTGCCCGTCGTGGCGGACAGCAAGGCGCTGGCCCATCCCCAATTCGAGAACGCCCGCGTGCGCACGCCGCTGCTGCTGCGCACCGAGGCCGGCAATGCGGCCCTCGGCCAGGAATGGTTCGGCCCCATCGCCTTTGTCGTGGCCACCGATTCCACCGCCCACAGCATCCAGCTCGCGCGCGACAGCGTCATCCAGCATGGCGCGCTGTCCCTGTCCGCCTACACGACGGACGACCGCGTGGCCGAGCAGATCCAGGACGCCGCGGAAGTGTCGGGCGTGTCGCTCTCGCTCAACCTGACGGGCGCGGTGTTCGTCAACCAGACCGCCGCCTTCAGCGACTTCCACGGCACCGGCGCCAACCCGGCGGCCAATGCGGCGCTGTCGGACACGGCGTTCGTCTCGAACCGCTTCCGCGTGGTGCAAACCCGCCGTCACATCTAAGCCCGGGCGATCGCACATGAGCTATCAGGATATCCAATTCGACCTGTCCGGCGGCATCGCGCGTCTGACGCTGAACCGCCCGGACAAGCTGAACAGCTTCACGGCCAACATGCATGCCGAAGTGGCCGATGCGCTGACCCGCATCGAGACCGAAGGCGCGCGCGTGCTGGTGCTGACCGGGGCAGGGCGCGGCTTCTGCGCCGGCCAGGACCTGAGCGAGCGCAAGCCCGCGCCGGACGGCACGCCGCCCGACCTGGGCGAGACCGTCGACAAGTTCTACGCGCCGCTGGTGCGCCGGCTCAACGCCTTGCCCATGCCGGTGGTGGTGGGCGTGAACGGCGTGGCCGCGGGGGCGGGGGCCAATCTGGCCTTCGCGGGCGACATCGTCATCGCCAAGGCCTCGGCCAGCTTCATCCAGTCGTTCTGCCGCCTGGGCCTCATCCCCGACACGGGGGGCACGTTCGCGCTGCCCCGTCTGGTGGGCCGCGCCCGGGCCATGGGCCTGGCCATGCTGGGCGACAAGCTGAGCGCCAAGCAGGCCGAAGAGTGGGGCCTGATCTGGCAATGCGTGGCCGACGAGGAATTCGACGCCACGCTGGAGCGCCTGGCCACGCATTTCGCGGCCGCGCCCACCAAGGGCCTGGCCTTCACCAAGCGGGCCCTGCAGGCCAGCCTGGGCAATGACCTGTCCACGCAACTCGACCTGGAACGCGACATGATGCGCGAACTGGGCCGCAGCGCGGATTACGCGGAAGGCGTCGCCGCCTTCCTGGGCAAGCGTGAACCGCAATTCAAGGGGCAATGATGAGCGTGCACGTTCCCCCCGTTGAAGCGCCGTCCGATCCCCAGGAGCTGGCGCAGGCCGTGGGCTCGGTGATGTATGCCGGCGACGCGGCCTCGCAAGGCCTGGACATGAAGGTCGAGGAAATGGCCCCGGGCTATGCGCGGCTGACCATGCGCGTGCGGCCCGACATGCTGAACGGCCACAAGACCTGCCATGGCGGCTTCATCTTCGCCCTGGCCGACAGCGCGTTCGCGTTCTCCTGCAACTCCCGCAACGTCAGTACCGTGGCCTCGGGCTGCACGATCGATTATCTGGCGCCGGGATTCGAAGGCGACCTGCTGACCGCCGTGGCGCAAGAGCGATCGCTTGCCGGACGCACGGGCGTCTACGACGTCACCGTCACCAACCAGGACGGCCGCAACGTGGCCTTGTTCAGGGGCCGTTCCTATCGCATCAAAGGCCAGATCGTCGGGGTGCCCACGGACGCCTGACCACACAGCCGAACCAAAGAGCAGGACCCGGGCCGGAGCATGCGCCGCACGCGGCGCGCCGCCCGAGCCGGGGCGCAGAGAATTTCAGGAGAGACATCATCATGCCCAACACCATGAGCAAGCCGGGACTGGATCCCATCGAGCATGCCAGCCAGGACGAACTGCGGGCCTTGCAGCTCGAACGCTTGAAGTGGACCCTCAAGCACGCCTACGAAAACGTCCCGCACTACAAGAAGGCGTTCGACGAGGCTGGCGTGCATCCGGACGACCTGAAGCAGTTGTCCGATATTGCGAAGTTCCCGTTCACGACCAAGAAGGAACTGCGCGAAAACTATCCGTTCGGCATGTTCGCCGTGCCGCGCGAGCGCATTTCGCGCATTCACGCGTCCAGCGGCACGACGGGCAAGCCGACCGTGGTGGGCTACACCAAGGGCGACTTGGACAACTGGGCCAACCTGGTGGCGCGCTCCATCCGTGCGGCGGGCGGCAAGCCCGGCGACACGGTGCACGTGGCCTATGGCTACGGCCTCTTCACGGGCGGCCTGGGCGCGCATTACGGGGCCGAGCGCCTGGGGTGCACGGTCATTCCGATGTCGGGCGGACAGACGGAAAAACAGGTTCAGCTGATCAGCGATTTCCGGCCGGACATCATCATGGTCACGCCGTCCTACTTCTGCAACATTCTGGAGGAGCAGCGCCGCCAGGGCATTGATCCGCGTCAAAGTTCGCTGCGCATCGGCATTTTCGGCGCCGAGCCCTGGACGGGCCAGATGCGCGCCGACATCGAGGCCGAAGCCGGCATCGACGCCGTCGACATCTATGGCCTGTCCGAAGTGATGGGCCCGGGCGTGGCGAGTGAATGCGTCGAGACCAAGGACGGCCCGGTGGTGTGGGAGGATCACTTCTACGCAGAGATCATCAACCCGGATACCGGCGAACCCGTGGCCGACGGCGAACCCGGCGAGCTGGTCTTCACGTCGCTGACCAAGGAAGCGATGCCCATCGTGCGCTACCGCACGCGCGACCTGACCCGCCTGCTGCCGCCCACCGCGCGCAGCATGCGCCGCATCGGCAAGATCACCGGCCGCAGCGACGACATGCTGATCGTGCGCGGCGTGAACATGTTCCCCACGCAGGTCGAAGAGCTGGTCCTGAAGATCGCGCAGTTGGCGCCGCACTACCAGTTGGTGCTGTCCCGCACGGGCAACATGGACGAGCTGGAGATCCTGACCGAAGTGCGCGCGGAGTTCTCGGGCCTGTCCGATGCCGAACGCGCCAACCTGGGCAAGCAGTTGCAGCACGCGGTCAAGACGCACATCGGCGTCAGCGCGCGTATCCAGGTGTCGGATGCGGGCCATGTCGAGCGCACGCTGACCGGCAAGGCGCGCCGTGTGATCGACAAGCGGCCGAAGTCCTGAAGCCCCACGCGCGACGTGCGCGGCGCGTAAAAAAGGCAGCCTGCGGGCTGCCTTTTGTTTGTTTCACGCGCCGCTAGCGCCCCACCGTCCGCAGGATGCGCCGGTACCAGTAATGGAGCAGGGCGGCCGACAGCGCCAGGCCAAGCATGGCCATCAGCCACATGCTGCCCGCGCCCTGCGGCGAGCCCGGCACGAGCAGGTCGCGTAATCCGTCCAGGCCGCCTTTGCCGGGACCAAAGCCGAACCACCAGCCGCCGACCAGGCCCACGCCGGCCAGCGCGACCGTCTGCAGGATCAGCGGCACCACGGCGATCTTGTAGGCGCGCAGCAGGTACGAATTGATGCACTGCATGCAGTCGAACAGATGGAACAGCGGCAGGACGGCCAGCAGCGTGGTCGCCACCGCGGCGACCGCGGCGTCATCCGTGTAGGCCGCCAGGATCAGCGGACGGCCGGCCAGCAGCACCGCCGCCGTCAGCAGCGCGCCCATCAGGCCCAACGCCAGTCCCGCCATGCCGGTGCGGTGGGCGCGCGCGTAGTCGCCCGCGCCAATGGCCTGCGCCGTCAGCGACGCGGTGGCCACGCCCAGCGCCATCGGCATCATGTAGCAGAGGGCCGCCAGGTTCGACATGATCTGGTGTCCCCCGGTCACAAAGGTGCCCTCGCGCGCGACCAGCAGTGCCATGAACGTGAACGCCGACACCTCCACGAGGTACGAACCGCCCATGGGAATGCCCAGGCGCAGCAGCTCTTTCAGCGCCTGCCAGTCGGGCTTGCCGATGCGAAGCTGGAAGCGCCGGTAGTAGCGGTCATGCGTGATGACCCACAGCCCCAGCCCCAGGCTCATCCATGACACGACGGCGGTCGCCAGGCCCGCGCCGGCCGCGCCCATCGCGGGCAGGCCCAGCTTGCCGTAGATGAAGATCCAGTTGAACAGCGCCTTGAAGCCGATGATCGACAGGTTGATGGCCATGACGAGCTTGGGCCGCGACACGGCGGTGCCCAGCGCGTAGATGGTGCGGAACACCAGCGCGGCGGGCAGGGCCACCACCAGCGCCTGGAGGTAGGACGCGATGCGGTCGCGCACGGCCGGGGCGACGTCCCCGGACATGAAAAGCCACATGTCCGGAAACAGCATCAACACCGCGCCCACGAGCGACAGTCCCAGCGCCAGCCACACGCCCTGGCCCCAGCTCTTGCCGACTTCGAGGTTGTTGCCGGCGCCGAACTGCTGCGCCAGGATCGGAATGAGGGCATGCACCACGCCCATCAGGCCTACGAAGATGGTGATGTAGATAGAGGCGGACAGCGCCATCGCCGCCAGGTCGTCCGGGCTGGAGTGGCCGGTCATGGCGGTATCCAGCACGCCGAACGAAATGCCGGCCCACTGGCTGATCAGCACGGGCCAGGCTTGCTTGGTGATGCCGCGCAGGGTGGCGCCGAAACTCGTCGGCGCCGGGGAAGCTGCCATCATGGCTTGGGGCTGGTGCGCAACAGGCGGAAGACTTCGGAACGGTCGGCGCGGCGGCCGCCCTGCCACAGGACCTGCACCCCTTCGCTGTAGGCGGCGGTGCCGTCGCGCAGGCTCTGGTTGGTGGTCTGTTGCAGGACCAGCGTGCAACGCGTGTCGAACGGGAACGACAGGTTGTTGAAGATGAGGAACGACGCGCGCTGGCCGCTACCCAAACTCAGGCCGCGGACGCACTCGCCGGGACGCTTGTGCTGCGCGATCGCCTGGGCCAGCTGGCCCGACATGGTGCGATAGCTGCGGGCGTAGTCGACCGCGGGCTGCCACAGCAGAACCAGCAGGATCCAGGTCACGGTCAGCCCGCCGGCGGACAGCACCGTGCCGCGCCAGAGCGCCTGGGGGCGCACGCGCAGGCGCCACACGACCAGGGCAATCCAGGCCAGCGTGAAAACGACGGCCAGGGCAAAGGCCACCCAGGAGATGACGGGCTCGTAGCCGGTAGTCTGGCGGCCGATGTTGCGGGAGATCTGCGCGGGCCACTGGAAGTGCAGGGCTACCCAGCCGAGCCATGCTGTGGCGGCGGTCAGCGAAAAGCACATGACGGCGAACCAGTCCAGCGTGTTCACGACGCCGCGGCGCAGGGTCGGCAGCGAGAACGCGCCCAGCACGGCGCATGGCACGGCCAACAGCACGAATTCGGAGTCCGAGGCTTCATCCAGGAAAAAGAGGATCAGTGCCGAGCAGCTCAGCAGCATCAAGGGCAGCCAGATGTGCGGGGCGTAGATCCATGCGCGCCAGCGCCAGATGGCCAGCAGCGCCAGCGGCCAGGTCGGCCACAGATACCAGGGAAGGTCGCGCAGCGTGCGCCCCGCATCGTGCAGGGTGGGCATGGCGAACGAGGACAGATTCCAGGCCTTCCAGTTGCGGACCCAGTATTCGCTGCCCTGGGTCGCGGGAATCCACCAGGCCAGGATCAGGCCGGCGGCCAGGACGGCGGCCCAGAGCATCCAGCGCTTGCATTTCCATAGCTGGCTGCGGGGGTAGAAGGCAAGCGCGGCGCCGGCCATGATGGGCAGGGCGCCCACCCAGCCGCGCGTCAGGAAGCTGGCGGCCAGCGCGATGCCCAACGTGGTGGCGCCCGTGACGGGCCGGTCCACCGTGCGCGCCAGCGAGTAGAAAGCCAATGCCTGGCAGGCCATGATCGCGGGCACGACCGTCGTTTCATGCGTGCGCTGCAGGATGCCGACCGTGGCGAGCAGCAGCAGAAGGGCGGCATCGGCCAGCATGCGGCCGTAGTCGCGCGGTTCAGGCTCGCCGCCGAAGGGCAGCGCGAGCGGCTGGGCTTCGGCGCGGCGGCCCAGCAGGTAGGTGCCGTACCACACGCTGGACGCCGTGATGCCGAACCACAGCAGATTGGGCAGCCGCCCCGCCGTGATGTCGCCGATGAAGGGGCCGAACAGCCAGATACTGATCGCGCCCACCCACGTGATCAGCGGTCCTTCCTCGGCGTGGGCCAGATGCCCCACCTGCGGCAGCAGCCAGGTCAGGCCGCCTTCGCGGATGGCGGTGATCATGGTCGCCAGTCCGACGGCGTCGTCGGTTTTCCACGGGTCGCGCATGAACAGCCCGGCCACGATATAGGCCAGGGACAGCCCCAGCAGGATGAGGCGGGGCAGTTTTGCGGTGGCCACCGACGTCAGCCGGGCCGGGGTGGAAATGGAAAGTGGGGACACGGGCGTTAATGTAACCGAGTGGTCGGAATGCGCCACCCCCTCGCGGGGAAAAAACGACTGCCGAGGAGGGAAAAAAAAGCAGCCCGAAGGCTGCCTTTTTGCTGTGACTCCCGCAGGAGCGACAGGATCAGGAAGCGGACTTGACCGTGCCAGCCGTGCGGGCGAAACGGGCGCGGAACTTTTCCACGCGGCCGGTTTCGACGATGCGGGTCTGGGCGCCCGTGTAGAACGGGTGCGATTCGGAGGTCACGTCGCACTTGAAGAGCGGGTACGTCTTGCCATCGAGTTCGATGGATTCGCGAGTCTGGACGGTCGAACGGGTGATGAACTTGCTGCCCGTTTGCAGGTCGGCGAAGACGACTTCGCGGTATTCGGGGTGAATGCCTTCTTTCATGGTGCTTTCCTAGGGCTCGATCGAGCCTCTTTCAGGTTGTTAGGGTCGCCAGCCAAGCTGCCAGGGATCGCCGCCAGGGGGTGGGGCGAAAGGCGCTAGCCACGTATCCAAAAAGTAACCCCGCATTCTAGCATGCGATCAAGCCGTCAGGCCAGCCGGAAATCGGCCCCCGGGCCGCGAGGCAGCCCGGGTTTTACAGCGGGACGGGATTCAGAGATCCGTGCGCAGCTTCCAGATTTCCGGGAAAAGCACCACTTCCAGCATGCGCCGCAGGTAATCCACCCCCGACGTGCCGCCCGTGCCGCGCTTGAAGCCGATGACCCGTTCGACCGTCGTGACGTGGCGGAAGCGCCACAGTCGGAAGGCGTCCTCCAGGTCGGTGAGCTTTTCGCCCAGCTGGTAGAGCTCCCAGTAGCGGTCCGTGTCGCGGTAGACCGTCAGCCAGGCGGCTTCGACGGCGGCCGAGGACGAGTAGGGCAGCGTCCAGTCGCGCTCCAGGTGGTCGGCGGGGATGTCCAGGCCATGGCGGGCCAGCAGGCGCAGCGCCTCGTCATACAGCGACGGGGCCTCGTAGGCGCTCTGCACCTGGGCCAGCAGGTCGGCGCGGTGCGAGTGGGGCTTGAGCATGGCTGCGTTCTTGTTGCCCAGCAGGAATTCGATCTGGCGGTACTGATAGCTCTGGAACCCGCTCGAGCGCGCCAGGTACGGCCGCAGCGCGGAGTATTCGGGCGGGGTCATGGTCGCCAGCACGTCCCAGGCGTGCACGAGCTGCTCCATGATCTTGCTGACGCGCGCCAGCATCTTGAAGGCGGGCTGCAGGCGGTCGGCCGCCACGCTGGCGATCGCCGCGCGCAGTTCATGCAACATCAGCTTCATCCAGAGTTCGCTGGTCTGGTGCTGGATGATGAATAGCATTTCGTTGTGCTCGGGCGACAGCGGGTGCTGGGCGCCGAGCAGTTCGTCCAGGTGCAGGTAGTCGCCGTAGGTCATGTCGCGCGTGAAGTCGAGCTGCGCTTTTTCCTGGCGGACGATGTCTTCGGGGCGTTCGGACTGGCTCATGCGCGGTCTCCCAGGCAGGGCGGGGCGGCGCGGCGGGCGGAGGCAGGCAGGGCGCGCCAATGGGGCGCAATGGAGTATTCCATGGTCGTTTCTCTAAGCGGGGGCGGCCGAAACGGGTCGGCCGCGCCCGGGCCGGCGAAACAGCCTACAGTTCGCGCAGGACCGCGCGGACCGGGCTGGCATCGGCCTGGACCAGCGCCAACGGCAAGGCGATCAACTCGTAATCGCCTTCGGGCACGTCGTCGAGCACCAGGTTCTCCAGTACCCGCATGTCGTGCCGCAAGATCGTATGGTGGCTGTCCAGGGTCTTGCTGGAAGCGGGGTCGATGCTGGCGGTATCCAGACCGATCAGCATGACGCCGCGTTCAGCCAGCCATTCGATCGTCTGCGGCGCGTAGGCGGAGAAGTCGTCCGTCCACCATTCCTGCGCGGCATGCTTGGCGGTGCGCACCAGGACGCGAGGCGGCAGGTTCGCCGCCGCGTGGGCCAGGTGTTCGGGCGTGATGAGCGGGCCGCAGTCGATCGCGTGGATGACGCGACAGGGGCCGAGAAAGGGTTCCAGCGAGACCGCGCCGATGGCCGCGGCGCCGTTTTCGTAGTGCAGCGGGGCGTCGGCATGCGCGCCGATGTGGGGCGACAGCGTAATCTCGCTCACATTGACCGGACAGCCGGGCGCGAGCGACCACTTCCATTGCTGGCGGTACGGCGTGTCGCCCGGAAAGACGGGCGAAGCCGTCGAGACGGGCGGGGAAATGTCCCACAGGCGTTTCATGGCGGGCAAAGCGGGGTCGCGAGGGCCGGAATTAGGTTAAGCCTAAAGCAATATTGGCCGGTAGTCTAACGGAATTCTGGCGCCTGCCGCCGTCAGAGGCAGCCCAGCTCGGCGAGCGACACGGCCGTGCCGCCGGCCACGATCAGGTGATCCACCAGCCGGATGTCCACCAGCGCCAGCGCTTCCTTCAGGTGCCGGGTGAAGCCGTGGTCGGCGGCGCTGGGCGCCGCCACGCCGGACGGATGGTTGTGGGCGACGATCAGGGCGGCCGCGTGGTGGCGCAAGGCCTCGCGCACGACCTCCCGGGGATAGACGGCGGCCTGCGACAGGGTGCCGCGCGCCAGTTCGCCGGTGGCGATCAGGCGCAACTGCGCGTCCAGGTAGAGCGCGATGCAGTATTCCACCTGGCGATGCGCCAGGGCCGCCTTGCAATATTGTTTCACCCGGGCGGGATGGTTCATCGGGCTTTCCCGCGTGAGGTCCTCTTCGAGGGCCCGGCGGGCCAGTTCCAGCAGGGCGGCCAGGGTGCAGGCCTTGGCCGCCCCCAGCCCGGTGACGGTCATCAGCTCTTCGGGCGGCGTGCCGAGCAGGCCGCGCAGGCCCCCGAACCGGTCCAGCAACTGGCGGCACAGATCGACCACATTCAGGCCCGGCACCCCCGTGCGCAGGGCGATGGCCAGCAGTTCCGCGTCCTGGATCGAGGCCGGCCCGTGGCGCATGAGGCGCTCTCGGGGACGCTCTTGTTTCGACAGCCGGGCGGACAATTTCATAAGAGGCTCTAAAATCAGGGTTTACTCAAATTCCATACGGTGGCAGATCGTGAGCATCGCCTCTAATGAAGTGAACGTTTTGGTCCGTCCGGATTCCTACCTGACGCTGCATTACCGGATCACGCTGGCCTCCGGCCCCGGCGAAGGTTCGGTGTTTGCCGACACCTTCGACGGCCGGCCCGGCACGCTGCAGATGGGCGGCGGCCAGTGGGCGCCCGGCCTGGAAGCGGCCTTGGTGGGCCGGGCGGAAGGCGAGAAGTTCAGCGTCACCATCGCGCCGGCCGACGCCTATGGCGACCGCAATCCCGAACTCATCCAGCGCGTGACGCGCGCCATGCTCGCCGAACACGCGGGCGCGGACGCCACGTTCGAACCCGGCGACCTGGTGGAATTCACCGCGCCCAATGGCGGACGCTATTCGGGCGTCCTCAAGGAAATCAACGACGACTCCGCGCTGTTCGATTTCAACCACCCGCTGGCGGGCATCAGCCTGAAGGTGGATGTGGCGCTGCTGGGGGTTCTTTGATGAGCCAGGTCGTCACCGCGTCCGACGCCGAAGTCCTGTTGGCGCAACCGCGCGGCTTCTGTGCCGGCGTGGATCGCGCCATCGACATCGTCGAGCGGGCCATCGAACTGCACGGCGCGCCCATCTACGTGCGCCACGAGATCGTCCACAACCGCTATGTCGTGGAAGACCTGCGCGCCAAGGGCGCCATCTTCATCGACGAGCTCGAGGACGCGCCGGCGGGCGCCATCGTGGTGTTTTCGGCGCACGGCGTGTCCAAGGCCGTGCGCGCCGAAGCGGAGTCGCGCGGCCTGCAGGTGTTCGACGCCACCTGCCCCCTGGTCACCAAGGTGCATATCGAAGTCGCGCGCATGCGCGCCGCCGGCCGCGAGATCATCATGATCGGCCACAAGGGGCATCCCGAGGTCGAGGGCACCCTGGGCCAGGCGCAGGGCGGCATGTACCTCGTTGAAACCGTCGACGACGTGGCCAGCCTTGCGGTTACGGATCCCGAAAATCTGGCCTACGTGACGCAGACCACGCTGTCCGTGGACGACGCGGCCGCGGTGGCGCAGGCGCTCAAGGCGCGGTTTCCCAGCATCGCCGAACCCAAGAAAAGCGACATCTGCTATGCCACGCAGAACCGTCAGGACGCGGTCAAGGTCATGGCGCCCGAATGTGATCTGGTGCTGGTCGTGGGCAGTCCGAACAGCTCGAACTCCAATCGCCTGCGCGAAGTCGCCGAGCGCAAGGGCGTGGCGTCGTATCTCATCGATGGCGCGGACTCGATCGATCCGGCCTGGCTGGCCGGCCGCAAGCGCATCGGCGTGACCGCCGGCGCCTCCGCGCCCGAGGTCCTGGTGCAGCAGGTGATCTCGCGCGTCAAGGAACTGGGCGCCGTCTCGGTGCGCAAGATGCCCGGGCTCGAAGAGAACGTGGCGTTCCCGCTGCCCAAGGGCCTGTCGCGCAAGGCGGCCAAGACCGAATCGCTGGAATGAACAAGCGCCGCCCGTTGGGGCGGCGCCAGAAAAACTCCGAGGAGACTCCATGCAGCTTTACAGCTACTTCCGCAGCTCGGCCGCGTACCGGGTGCGCATTGCCCTGAATCTCAAGGGCCTGCCGTACGACTATGTGCCGGTGCATCTGCTGAAGGACGGCGGCCAGCAACTCTCCGTCGACTACCGCAAGGTGAACCCGACTGCGCTGGTGCCCACCCTGGTCGATGGCGATGCGGTGATCGGCCAATCGCTGGCGATCATCGAATACCTGGAAGAAACGCATCCCGAGACGCCGCTGCTGCCGGCCGACGCCATCGGCCGCGCGCGGGTGCGCGACCTGGCGCTGGGCATTGCCTGCGACACGCATCCGCTGAACAACCTGCGCGTGCTGAAGTATCTGAAGCACACGCTGGGCGTGGACGAAGCCGCCAAGACCGCCTGGTACAAGCACTGGGTGCATCAGGGGCTCGAGGCCCTGGAGGCCCAGTTGGCAAACTCCAGCGCCACCGGCAAGTTCTGCCATGGCGACACGCCCACCATCGCCGACCTGTGCCTGGTGCCGCAAGTGGCCAATGCGCAGCGTTTTGAGTGCGACCTTTCGGCCATGCCCAATGTGCTGCGCATCGATGCGGCGTGCCGGGCCCTGCCGGCGTTCGAAGCGGCCGCGCCGGGCAAGCAGCCCGACGCGGAGTGAGCCGAAGGGCGGATCAGCCGACCTGCACCGGCACGAAGATCTTGTCTTCGCCGCGCTGCACCAGCAGGGCAACGGTCTTGCCCGCCTTCGACAGTTCGGCCTTGACCTGGCCGATGTTGTGCACCGGTACGCCATTGAGCGACAGCAGCACGTCGCCGGGCTGAATGCCGGCCTTGGCGGCGGGGCCGACCGACCGCTCGATCAGCAGTCCTTCCGAGCCGGACGCCTGCTGTTCCTGCGGGCTCAGGGGGCGCAGCGCCAGGCCGAGCTGGCCGCGTTGCACTTCCTGGCCGTCCGCCGACGCTTCCGACTTGTCCTTGGGCATTCCGCCCAGCGTGGCGACGAGCTCCTTCTGTCCGCCATTGCGCCACACGTCCAGCTTGATCTTCTCGCCGGGGACGGCCATGGTGATGGTCGAAGCCAGGTCGCCCGATG
Organism: Achromobacter sp. MFA1 R4; assembly: GCF_900156745.1. Taxonomy (NCBI): domain Bacteria; kingdom Pseudomonadati; phylum Pseudomonadota; class Betaproteobacteria; order Burkholderiales; family Alcaligenaceae; genus Achromobacter; species Achromobacter sp. MFA1 R4. The sequence goes on from NZ_LT707065.1 coordinate 3,729,681, forward strand.
ACACGATGGTCTTGCCGTCGATCTTGCGCACCACGTCGCCCGGCTGCAAGCCGGCCTTGGCGGCCGCGCTGCCCTTCTCGACGCTGGACACCAGCGCGCCCGACGGCGAATCCAGCTTGAACGAATCGGCCAGGTCCTGGTTCACTTCCTGCACCGTCACGCCCAGGCGGGCATGCTGCACCTTGCCGTGCTCCAGGATCTGGTCCTTGATCTTGTAGGCCAGGTCGATGGGGATCGAGAACGACAGGCCCTGGAAGCCGCCGGTGCGGCTGTAGATCTGCGAGTTGATGCCCACCACTTCGCCGCGGTCATTGAACAGCGGACCGCCCGAGTTGCCGGGGTTCACGGCCACGTCGGTCTGGATGAAGGGGACGGAGGTGTCGTCCGGCAGCGAGCGGCCCTTGGCGCTGACGATGCCCGCGGTGGCCGTGTTTTCCAGGCCGTAGGGCGAGCCGATGGCCAGGACCCATTCGCCCACCTGCAGCCGGTTGACGTCGCCCACCTTGACCACCGGCAGGTTCTTCGCCTCGATCTTGATCACGGCGACGTCGGTCTGCGGATCGGCGCCCAGGACCTTGGCCTTGTACTCGCGGCGGTCGGTCATCTTCACGGTCACTTCCTTGGCGTCCTGGACCACGTGCGCATTGGTCAGAATGATGCCGTCCGGGCTGACGATAAAGCCCGAACCTTCGCCGCGCATGGGCACTTCACGGGCCGGCGCGCGGCCTTGGTAACCGGGGATCTGCCCGAAGAATTGCGCGAACGGATCGTCGCTGTCCTCGGCGGACACCTTGCGCGTGCCGCTCACGCTGATGTTGACGACGGCCGGGCCGAAATCGCGCGTGATCTGCGCGAAGTTGGGCGGCACGGAGGCGCTGATCGGCTGGGAAACAGCGGCGGGGGCGTCGGCGGCCATCGAGACGCCGCCGGTCAGGGCGGTTGCGCCTGCGCCGCCAATGGCGCCGGCGGCCAGCAGCGCCAGGACGAGGCGCGAGGGTTTGATTTGCGTGGTCTTCATGTCGGCTCCTGCGATCATGTTGGGAACATGGCGCTATCTTCGGGCCTGACACTTAGGTGAAACTTAAGCGGGAAAATCCACCCGGGCGCGCAGGCCATGGCCGGCGGGCGCGCTTTCAAGGGTGATGGTCGCGCCATGGCGGTCGGCGATGGTGCGTGCAATGGCCAGCCCCAGGCCGCTGCCATGCTCGGTGTTGCCCTCGGCGCGGTAGAACCGGTCGAACACGCGTTCCCGCTCGTGGGCGGGGATGCCAGGCCCCTCATCGTCGATCAGCAGCGAAGCCCGGTTCGCCTTGTGGTCCACGCGCATGGCGATGCGCCCGCCGGCAGGCGAGTGCTTGATGGCGTTATCCAGCAGGTTGCGCACCAGCAGCACCAGCGCATCGCGATCGCCCTGCACTTGCGCATGCGCATCGTCCTCGAGTTCGATGTCGATCGACCTGGCGTTCGCCTGCGGCAGGGTTTCGGACAGGGCCTGGCGCAGTACGTCGGTCAGTTCCACGGGCGCGAGCGGTGTCCGCTCCTGCGCGCCTTCCTGACGGGCCATCGACAGCAGTTGCTCGACCAGGCGCGTGGCGCGGTCGATGCCAGCCGTCAGGCGCTGTTCGGCAAGCTGGCGGGCATCGGGGTCGGCCGCGCGTTGCAGCGCCTGCATCTGCAGGCGCAAAGCCGCCAGCGGGGAGCGCAGTTCGTGCGCCGCGTCGCCCACGAACTGCTTTTGTTGCGCAAACGCGCCCCGCATGCGCTCGAGCAGCAGGTTCAGCTCCTGCACCAGCGGGCGGATTTCATCGGGCAGCCCTTGCACGCTCACGGGCGAGAGGTCTTCGGGCTGGCGTGCGGCCAATTGCGCGCGCGCCCGCTTGACCGGGCGCAGCGACCAGCTCACGACGCACCAGATGATCAGCATCAGCAGCGGGGCCGCCGCGGCAATCGGCGCGACGGTGCGCAGCGCCAGGGCGCTTGCCATGTTCTTGCGCACGCGCATGTCCTGCGCGACCTGGATCACCTGGAAGGGCGTGGCCAGCGAATACACGCGGTAGGTTTCGCCTTCGAGGCGGGCGTCGGAGAAACCCAGCACGATCTGGCTGGGCAGGCGCAGGCGCGAGCGCGAATTGAAGACGCGCAGGCCGTCCGGCGTCCAGATCTGGATGATGAGGTCATCGGCGACCGGCGAGGCCGACCCGCGCGCGTGGGTCGGCCCGGTACTGAGCAGGCCGTCGCCAGTGCCCAGCGACAGCGCCGTGCGTTGCAGCAGCGAATCGAAGATGTCGTCGGCTTGCGCCAAGGTGCTGCGGTAGGCAATCGTGCCCTGCACCAGTGCGCCGACCGCGATTGCCGCCAACAGAAAGAAAAGCAGCCTGGCTCTCAGTGAGTAGCTAAGCGGAATGCTCATGCTTTGGGAATGACATAGCCGACGCCTCTGACGTTCTGGATCAGGTTCGGACCCAGTTTCTTGCGCAGGCCATGAATATAAACCTCAACCGCATTGCTGCTGATGCTGTCTTTCCAGCTATAGAGCTTTTCCTCGAGCTGGGCGCGCGAAAAAATCATGCCGGGGCGTGCGATCAAGGGCTCGAGCACGGCCCATTCGCGGGCGGTCAGCGCCACGGGCGCGCCATCGACCATGGCGGCATGGGACTGCGGGTCGATCGTGATGCCGTCGTGCTCGAAGATGGGTTCGGCCCGGCCCGCGCTGCGGCGGATCAGGGCGCGCATGCGGGCCAGCAGTTCGTCCACGTCATAGGGTTTGACGATGTAGTCGTCCGCGCCCGCGTCCAGCCCGGCAATACGGTCGCTGACCGCGTCGCGCGCCGTGGCGATGAGCACCGGCGTGCGGTCCTTGCGCGCGCGCAGGTCGCGCAGCAGGGTCAGGCCATCACGTTTGGGCAGGCCCAGGTCGAGCAGGACGAGGTCGTAGGGATCGGTGCGCAGCGCCGAATCCGCCGCGCTGCCGTCCTTCACCCAGTCGACGGCGTAGTGTTCCGCGCGCAGGCAGTCCAATACGCTTTCGCCGATCATGATGTCGTCTTCCACGAGAAGAATGCGCATGGTGGTTTCCGCAGGGGTGGTCCAGATGGTTGGACGCGCGGCGATCGGCGCGAGTTCCCCGCCTGCGGTGGTTCGCGGAAACGAAAAAAAGCAGCCCGAAGGCTGCTTTTTTGGAATTCTGGTGCCGGCAATAGGAGTCGAACCTACGACCTTCGCATTACGAATGCGCTGCTCTACCAACTGAGCTATGCCGGCAAGACCATTTGCTTTTGTTTCTGGACCAGGCCGGAAAGCGCTAAGCAAAACATCTTTTTCTTTCCCGGTTCGTTGCCTTTTTTGGGGCCCGATCTGGAACGACCGAAATCATATCAGAATTTTTTGGCGATGGGCAAAGCGCGCCTGAAAAAAGTTGGAAAAATATCGGATTTGCATCCGCCAGAATTTTCGTTCATAATTTCGGTCTTGGCAGATCCCCGATAGCTCAGTCGGTAGAGCGACGGACTGTTAATCCGCAGGTCGCTGGTTCGAGCCCAGCTCGGGGAGCCAAAGAATTTTTGGGCCGCTCACGCAAGTGAGTGGCCCTTTTGGTTTTTGGGGTTTTTGGGGTTTTTGGCGTTTTTGCGCTTTTTTACATGCGCCCGCGCCTTTGCGCGGCATCGATGGGATCGATCGGCATGAACGACGATGACGACAAGGGTGTCCCGGATCGGCGCAATGAGGGCGGGTCCGGCCAGAAGGCGGCCGCGCAGGACAAGCGCATCGGCGTCACGGTGATCTCCGGATTCCTGGGCAGCGGCAAGACCTCGCTCCTTAACCGCCTGCTGCAAGAGCCGGCCTATGCCGATGCGGTGGTCATCGTCAACGAATACGGCGATGTCGGCGTCGACCATCATCTGGTGCGGCTCGCGCCCGACAGTGTGGTGCTGGTCGAGGGCGGCTGCCTGTGCTGCGTGGTCAGCGGGTCGGTCGTCGACACCCTGCGCGACCTTTTCATGCAGGCCCTCGGTCGCAAGATCAAGCCGTTCCGGCATGTGATCATCGAGACGAGCGGGCTGGCCGATCCCGCGCCCATCCTCTTCACCCTGAAACATGACAGGTTCCTTGCCGAACGGTACGCCTACCGGGGCGCGATCGTCGTGGTGTCGGCTTCGCATGGTGCCGCGCAACTCGATGCGCAGCCCGAGGCGGCTCGGCAGCTTGCGCTTGCCGACATCGTGGTGGTCAGCAAGTCCGACCTGGTCGATGCGGCGCAATTGCATGATGTCCAGGCGGCGGTGGCTGCGGTCAATCCTGGCGCCTGGCGCTGCATGCAGCGTCCGGATGCGCCGCTGGCCGCCCCGCTGCGCGACGGCCCGGACCTTTTTGCGCGGCGGGATGGGGCGGGCACGTCGCAATGGCTGCGTGCCTTTTCCACGCGCACCGCGGTGCGGCATGCGGACGTCAGCAGTTTTTCGGTCGAACTGGAGACCGCGCTGCGCCGGTCTGCGTTTCTTGCGGGAATTGCTCGCATCCAGGAGCGTTACGGGCAGGGTGTGCTTCGGATCAAGGGTCTGGTCTGCTTCGAAGGCGAACCGCTGCCTTGCGAGGTGCACGGGGTGCATGGCGAGCTCTACCCGCTGCGACCCTTGAGCGAGTGGCCGGATGATGAGCGCGCCTCGCGGCTGGTGTTTATTGTTCGCGGACTGCCAGCGCCGGAAGTGGCTGCCGCCGTGCGCAGCGCGCTGGGTCAGTCGGCTGACTGATCCATTCCGAAGGACCCCGTTTCATTGGCCGATATTCCGTTGCTGATGCGCCGCTGAAATACGGTATAACCGGTACGGTCTGATGCACGTACCGAGACAATCATGGACCGTCTGAAAGCCATGCAGGTGTTCGTCGAGGTTGCCGACCGGGGTAGCCTGTCGGCGGCTGCCGTCCATCTGGACATGTCGCGCGCCATGGTGTCCCGCTACCTGGCCGAGATGGAGCAATGGGTCGGCGTGCGTCTATTGCATCGCACCACCCGGCGCTTGAGTCTGACGCCGGCCGGTGCCGAAACCTTGCCCCGTTGCCGCCAGATGCTCGATATGGTCGGCGATCTGCACAGCGCCGTGGCCACTCCCGAAGACACGCCGCGCGGCCTGCTTCGCATCACCACGAGCATGTCGTTCGGTGCGCGTCTTCTGGCTCCCGCCGTGACGGACTACGTCAAGCGGCATCCGGGCACGTCGGTCGACCTGATGCTGGTCGAGCGTGCGGTCAATCTGGTGGAAGAGCGCGTCGACCTGGCAGTGCGCATCACGAACGACCTGGATCCCAACCTGATCGCCCGCAAGCTGGCGGTCTGCCGATCGGTCGTTTGCGCGTCGCCGGAGTACCTGGCGCGCGAAGGCGTGCCGGCGCGCATCGAAGACCTGTCGTTGCGCAACTGTCTCACCCATTCTTATTTTGGCAAAAGCCTGTGGCGTTTCGAGCGCGACGGCGAGCCGGTCGATGTGCCCGTAAGCGGAAGCATCAGTGCGAACGAGGTGTCGGTATTGTGCAGCGCCGCGGTGGAGGGTGCCGGCATTGCCATGCTGCCCACCTACTATGCGGCGCAATACATCGCGTCCGGCAAGCTGCAGGTGATTCTGCCCCAGTGCAAGCCGCCGGAACTTGGTATTTATGGCGTCTACGTCTCGCGCCGCCAGATGCCGCTGATTCTGCGGTCGATGCTGGATTTTCTGGTGGACCGGCTTGGATCCGCGCCGTGGGACAAGCCGGCGGGCTAGGTTTCCCGGCTCGGCGCGGCTTGAGGGGGGAATATAAGGCGGTATAATTTGCCGCAGTTTTTGGCGTGTCTGGCCAGGCCGGGCGCTCGGGAAATTCCTTTCAAGGGTTTTGCTTTGAAGGCGGTTTCTTTGAAGGCGCAGTGCGGCAGGCCGTTTCGCGCCAGCATTCGACCTTAGAAAAACCTAACAAACGTTCCGGCCTGCTGGCAGGCCGGCGCAACGCGGAGCCGGGCTCCGCCTGTGCGAGGGGGCGTGTCGGTCTTGCAGGCGGCGTTTTCCGCCGCGCCGCGGTGGCCGATGCCTGTTGGTTCTAGTCTTTGCGATCAATTTCCGCGGAATTGAATTGGCGCCGGAGGTTCCGGCGCGTTCCGCAGCCATATTGGCAATTCGCGTCAGCATTGCTGGCGCCAGCTTTTCCAGAATTTGCTCAGGCGTTTGCCGCAGCAGCGCTGCCGCGGCAGGCGTTCCGCCTCACGGGCGTCGGAGCGGCAGGTTCGCGCATGGCCGCTGCATGGGGCGGGCGCGTCGGTGAAACAGGAACCCAGTGATAAGTACGCAAACCAACATCGATTGTTGCGGCACCGCTCATGCGGTGGCTGCGGTGTTTGCGGGTGGGTTGTATGCGGACGGGCGGCGGGATGGCCCGCGCCTCGGGCAGGGTGGGGCGGATGTCGGTGCGGTCCGAGGCGAACGCGGGATTTCTTTCGAAACTGAGCGCCCCTCGGGGGCTTGTATTTTGTCGCATGGCGCTGCCGGCGGCATCGATGCTGGTCGCCGTCGCTGCGGTTGCTGCTTCACGGGCGTTCGCGCTGCCCGTGTTCTCGCCGCCCGTGTTCTCGCCATGCATCGACTCTGCGCCGGCGCAAATGAAAAAGGCCCGGCGAATCGCCAGGCCTTCATCAATTTGGTTGCGGGGGCAGGATTTGAACCTACGACCTTCGGGTTATGAGCCCGACGAGCTGCCAGACTGCTCCACCCCGCGTCTGAGAAAAGAATATTAACCCTATTTCCAACCTAGCGCAAGTTAGCCCCTTTTTGAATTTGGATGTCGATGAACGATAGCGAGGCAATACTCGTGCTGGAAACCGCGCTGCTTTGCGCGGTGCAGCCGATGCAGATTTCCGATATGCGCAAGCTGTTCGGGGATGATGAACAATTCGACCATGCCACCGTGCGCAGGCTTCTGGAGACGCTGCAGGGCAATTGGGCCGATGCCGGGCTGGAGCTCGTGCAGCTCGCCTCCGGCTGGCGTTTCCAAAGCCGTCCCGCCATGCAGCGTTACCTGGAGCGGTTGAGCCCCGAAAAGCCGCCCAAGTATTCGCGCGCAGTCATGGAAACGCTGGCCATCGTGGCGTGGCGCCAGCCCGTGACGCGCGGCGACATCGAAGACATTCGCGGCGTGACGGTTTCGTCACAGATCGTGAAGGCGCTCGAGGACCGGGGCTGGATCGAAGTCATCGGCCACCGCGACGCGCCGGGGCGACCGGCGCTGTTTGGCACGACGCGCCAGTTCCTGGATGATTTGGGATTGCGCGCGCTGGATGAGTTGCCGCCGCTGGAAACCGCCCACGCCGCCGCGGCGCTGGCAGGCCTGGATCTGGGCGAAGTGCAGCAGGTCCTGGGCGAGACGCCGGCGCCGGGGCAGGGCGAGGCCGGCGAGCAGGACGCCGCCGCCCCTGATTCAAGCGTTCCCGATCTCGACGCGGCCGGGCAAGGTCCGGACGGCGAGCCGCAACCGGCCCTCCAGGACGGCGAAAATGCGCCTTCCGAGGCCCCGGGCGCGGAAAGCGGCGAAAACTTCTCCGTTGCGGAATTGTCTGTTTCGGAAGATGATGCCCCCATAGCTGCCATCGATAGCGTAGAATCGCTGCTTTCGCGCACAGAAGAAGGCGCGGATCCCGCAGACGAATTCACCGTCCGGGAGCAAGCCGAAGGCTTGTCCGATACGCCGCCCTCGTCCGATCTTCCTGACGACAGGGCTGGCAACGACATTTCCAATATGGCCGCCGATGCCTTTGAGGCAGGTGCTGCAGAGGAAAGAGTCGAGAACGCAAAACACGCGGAACCGACTGACCCGACTGACAAGACCGATACCGTGGCCCCTGGCGACGCCAGGCGTGAGCCCGTTCACGGTCTTGGCAATCCCGTTCAGCCTGACCCCGATACCGCAACCGCGGCCTCGGAAGAGGCGGACCCCGAGCGGTCCGGGTCGGGTCACGATTCGGCGTCCCCAGATGATGACGTGCCTGCTCCCGGCAGGCCTACCCAAGTTTGAAATTCGGAGCTGTCCCAGTGACAACGAATACAGCAATTCAGGACGACACCCCCCGCTCGGATGACGCCGTTGCCGGCGCGCAGCCGGAATCCTCCGCCGCGCGCGAACCGGCCGTCGAAGGCGATGCCGGCGGCCGCGGCCGCGGACGCAAGCTGAGGACGCCGTTCCGCCGCCGTCGGGGCGATGCCGCCGCCGAGCAGGCTCCCGGCGCCGAAGGGCAAGCCGCCGCGCCGGCAGCCCCGGCCGAGTCCGCGGACTCACGTGGTGGTGAGCAGGAAGCCGAGCAGGCCCTGGCCTACCTGGACACGGCCGATCGCATGGAGCAGCGGCTGGGCAAGTACCTGAACAGCGAAGCGGTCATGCCCAAGCTGCACAAGGTGCTGGCCGATGCGGGCATTGGTTCGCGCCGCGAAATGGAAGAACTGATCGTCGCCGGCCGGGTGTCGGTCAACGGCGAGCCGGCGCATATCGGCCAGCGCGTCGGTCCGAACGATCAGGTGCGCGTCAATGGCAAGCCCATCATGCGCACGAACACCAAGAAGCCGCCGCGTGTGATCCTGTATCACAAGCCCGCCGGCGAAATCGTCAGTCACGACGACCCAGGCGGCCGCGCCAGCGTCTTCGCGCGCCTGCCCAAGCTGCGCACGGGCAAGTGGCTGTCCGTCGGTCGCCTGGACCTGAACACCGAGGGCCTGTTGATCTTCACGACCTCGGGCGACATGGCCAACCGGATCATGCATCCGCGCTACGGCACCGAGCGCGAATACGCGGTCCGCGTCCTGGGCGAAATGGACGAGGCGACGCGCCAGTCGCTGGTGGACGGCATCGAACTCGAAGACGGCCTGGCCGCGTTCGGTTCGCTGGACTACCTGGGCGGCGACGGCAGCAACCGCTGGTATCGCGTCACGCTGCAGGAGGGCCGCAATCGCGAAGTCCGCCGCATGTTCGAAGCGGTCGGCGTCACGGTCAGCCGCCTGATCCGCACCCGCTTCGGCGATGTGGTCCTGCCGCGCACGCTGCGCCGGGGCCGCTGGGACGAATTGGACGCCTCGCTGGTGACGGCGCTGATGGTCCAGTTGGGATTGTTGCGTGAAGACGACGACGCGTCGGGCAACCGCCGCCGCTCCAAGCAGCCGCAGTCGCACGACAGCGCCCTGCCTCCGGGCTTCGGCACGCTGGACCGCAATGGCATGAACGGCGCCCGTATCGGCCGCCGCGGCAAGCTGCAGGGCGGCGGGCCGGGCAGCGCGGGCCAGACGCTCGCGTGTCCGTCCGATCCCTTTGGTACGGGCCTGATGATCGCCGGCGGTTATGCCAACGGCCATCCCATCTCGGGCGAAGGCGGCCTGGGTAATCGCAAGGGCAAGGCCGGACCCCGCGCCGCGGGCGGCGGCAAGTCCGGTGGAAAAACGGGCGGACGTTCCGGCGGCAAGCCGCGCGGCCCGCGGGCCGCAGCCAACGCGCCGGCCGGCAATGTGGCGTCGGGCAACGTGGCGGCCGGCAGCCCGGCCGAGGCTCCTGCCGGCGCAGGGCGCCGGCCCGGCGGTAAGTCGGGCGGCAAGCCCGCTGGTGGTAAGCCGGCGGGCGCACGCGGCGGCAATGTCGGCCGCGGCGCCAAGCCGGCGGCGGGCGGCCGTGGCGGCGGCAAGGCCGAGGGCGCGCGCACGGGTGGCAACAAGGGACCGGGTGCGGGCGGCAAGCCGCGCACGCCGCGCGGCGGCGGTTCCTCCCGTGGCGAGGGGTCGCAACGTGGCGACGACTGGCAGCCCCGCAGCGCTTCCGCGCACGAGTCCCGCCTGGGCGTCGTGGGCGGCGGCCGGGGGCGTCAGGGACGCTGATCCCTGTGGGGCGGCAGTGCAAACGCGCTGCCGCATCGGACGCATCCCCGTGGATGCGTCCCATATAAACGTAAGCCCGTGACGAATCAGGCGTTTTTCCAGTTTATCTGGTAAAATCAATGGTTTTCATGGCTTCGCGTCATTTGCTTTTTGCCGGATGCACGGGTTTTTGCAGTGCGCTTTACCGCAAAAGGCACATCGGCGGCGTTTCTGCCGGCCGGGCGCATCGCTGTTGTGCTGGCATGTTTGCCGGGCGCTGTATGCAGCAGTCTCCTTGGCGCGGCCGCAATCTGCGGGCGGCGCACAGGCTCCGCGGCACCCCGGACTTACGTCGGGCAGGCAGGGCGGCGCAAGCCAAAAATTAGGTCGCAATATAGGGCGCTGCCCAGCATTGCTCCTTACGTGCAGTAGGGAAGCGGCTGGGCTCTGTGCAATATCGGTGGGCTGGGCGTGCAGCCCATTTTTTTTGAGTATATGGCTGATTTATTCGCATTGACCGAAGAGGCTCTGGCTGGCATGGACGTCGAACTTGTCGACGTCGAGCGTGCCGCCCTGGGCCTTTTGCGCGTCACGATCGATCGGGTCGGCGGTGTGCGCATCGAAGACTGCGAGCAGGTTTCCCGCCAGTTGTCGCGGGTCTATGAGGTCGAGAACATCGACTACAAGCGGCTGGAAGTCGGTTCGCCGGGCGTGGACCGCCCGCTGCGCAATGAGGCTGAATTTCGCCGCTTCGCAGGTGAGCGCATCGAAATCAAGCTGCGCGAGGCATTGGACGGCCGCAAGGTCTTTTCGGGCACGCTGACCGTGCCGGAAGACGGCGCCGCAGCCTCCGACGCTGCAGGAATGCACAAGACCGTGTTCGGTCTCGAATTTGAGGCAAAAAAGAACGAAGTCCAGGTGTTGAACTTCTCGGTCGATGACATCGAGCGTGCAAAACTGGATCCCGTTCTGGATTTCAAGGGCAAAAAGCGATGAGTCGCGAAATTCTTCTGTTGGTCGATGCCTTGGCGCGTGAAAAGAACGTCACGCGTGACGTCGTGTTCGGCGCTCTCGAAAGTGCGCTGGCCTCGGCCATGAAAAAGCGCTTCAAGGATGATGCGGACATTCGTGTTTCCATCGATAGGGAAACCGGTGACCACGAAGGCTTCCGCCGTTGGCTGGTCGTGCCCGACGAGGCTGGCCTGCAAGAGCCCGACAAGCAGGAAATGCTGTCGGACGCGGTCGAAATCGTTCCCGGCATCAAGGAAGGCGAGTACATCGAAGAGCCCCTCGAACCCATCGAGTTCGGCCGTATCGGCGCGCAGGCGGCCAAGCAGGCCATCCTGCAGAAGATCCGCGATGCCGAGCGCGAGCAGGTGCTGAACGACTTCCTGGACCGTGGTGAAACCATCGTGTCCGGAACGATCAAGCGCATGGACAAGGGCGACGCCATCGTCGAAACGGGCAAGATCGAAGCGCGCTTGCCGCGTTCCGAAATGATCCCCAAGGAAAACCTGCGGGTGGCCGACCGCGTGCGCGCCTTCGTGTTGCGTGTGGACCACGCCGCGCGTGGCCAGCAGGTGATTCTTTCGCGCACCTCGCCCGAATTCATCCGCCAGCTCTTCGAGAACGAAGTGCCCGAGATCGAACAAGGTCTCCTTGAGATCAAGGCTGCCGCCCGCGACGCCGGCGTGCGTGCGAAGATCGCCGTCGTGGCATACGATAAGCGTATCGATCCCATCGGGACGTGCGTGGGCATGCGCGGTTCGCGCGTGACCGCCGTGCGCAATGAACTCGGCGGCGAGCAGGTCGATATCGTGCTGTGGTCGGAAGACCCCGCGCAGTTCGTCATCGGCGCCCTGGCGCCGGCCAATGTCGAGTCCATCGTCGTCGACGAAGACAAGCACGCCATGGACGTCGTGGTGGACGAGGAAAACCTGCCCAAGGCGATTGGCGCCAAGGGTCAGAACGTGCGCCTGGCATCGGAATTGACCGGCTGGCAGATCAACATCATGACGCCGGAAGAAAGCCTGAACCGCCAGGAAGTCGAGCGTTCGGGCCTGCGCACCACGTTCATGAGCAAGCTGGACGTCGATGAGGAAGTCGCTGACATCCTGATCGATGAAGGTTTCACCGGTATCGAGGAAATCGCCTACGTTCCCATGCAGGAATTGCTGGAAATCGAGGCGTTTGACGAAGACACCATCAACGAGTTGCGCGCCCGTGCCCGCAATGCGCTGCTGACCGAGGCAATTGCCCAGGAAGAGCGCCTTGAGACCGCACAGGATTTGCTTGAACTCGAAGGCATGACGCCGGAACTGGCCGCCAAGCTGGCCGAGCGTCAAGTGCATACGCGTGATGATCTGGCCGAATTGGCCACGGACGAACTGGCGGAAATCGCCGGTCTGACCGAAGAGGAAGCCAGCGATCTCATCATGCGTGCCCGTGCCCATTGGTTCGACGAAGAATAACCATAAGGACACGGATCTGCGGTGGGGGAAGCCTTGCATCGTCCACCGCAAGTTCACGTTGTTTGTAATAGCTGCCTATAGGGAAGAGAGAGCCTAATGTCGAGTAATACCGTCGCCCAGTTCGCTACCGAGCTGAAAATGCCTGCCAATGTGCTGCTGGATCAGCTGCGCTCGGCTGGCGTTGACCTCAAATCGGTCGACGACTCCGTCACCGACAGCGACAAGGCGAAATTGCTCGAATCGCTGCGTCGCGCACACGGCGCAACCGAAGGCAAGAAGATCACGCTGACGCGCCGCCAGACTTCCGAGATCCGGCAGGCCGATGCCACGGGCCGCTCGCGCACGATCCAGGTCGAAGTGCGCAAAAAGCGCGTGTTCGTCAAGCGCGACCCGTCCGAACTCGCCCTGGAGCAGGCTGCCTCCGCCCGTCCCGAAGAAGACGTGGCGGCGGAAGCCGCGGCGCAGGTCTCGGCTCCGGCCGAGCCGGCAGCCCCGGAGGCGCCTGCCGCCGCCGAGCCCCGCGAAGCGGCACCTGTGACCGCCGAAGCGCCTGCTCCCGCAGCCGCGCCGGCCCAAGAGCCTGCCGTAGAGGCTGCTGCGCCGGTCGAAGCGCCCGCGGCAACCGAATCCGTCGCGGCCGAAGCGTCCGCCCCCGTCGAGGCCCAAGTGCCTGAAGTCCAGGCACAGCCTGAACCCGAACCGACGCCGGCGCCTGCTCCTGCCGAGCCCGTGGCCGAAGAGGCCAAGCCCGAAATCAAGACTGAACCCACCGAGCCCAAGGCTGAAGAAGCCAAGCCGGAACCTGCTGTGCTAGCCAATAAGTCCGAAACATCTTCCTCCCAGGCCGCCGCGCCTGCCGCCCAGGCCCAGCCTGGCGCGAAGTCCGAACCCGTGAAGCCCGCAGCGAAGCCCGAGGCTGCCGCGCCGGTGGCCGCCCCCAGGGTGGGCAACCGCGCCGACAACCGCCGTGCTGGTCCGCCGCTCGCCGCATCCGCCGCGCCGGCCGCCCGCGACGAGGCCCGCCGGGCCGCCGAGGCTGAAGCCGCCGCGCTGCGTGAAATGCTGAACCGTCCCCGCAAGGTGCTGCGCGCGCCCGAGCCGGAGGCGCCTGCCGCCGCGCCGATCTCCGGCACGCTGCACAAGCCGGCAGGCAAGCCCGGCGCCGCGCCTGCGGCCAAGAAGGACGCCAAGCCGGCCGCGCCCGGCGCCAAGAAGACCATTAAGACGGCCGAAGTGTCGTCGACCTGGTCCGATGATTCGTCGCGCAAGAAGCCCGCTGACAAGCCGGCAACCCCGGCCAGCCGCGATGGCTGGCGCGCAGGCGGCAAGGGCGGTGGCAAGTCCGGCGGCCGAGGCGGCCGCAACCAGCAGAACGACCGCCGCAACGAGCCGGCGCCGCAGGAATTCATCGCACGCGAAGTCCACGTGCCTGAAACCATCAGCGTGGCCGACCTGGCCCACAAGATGTCCGTCAAGGCCGCTGAAGTCATCAAGCAACTGATGAAGCTTGGCCAGATGGTCACCATCAACCAGGTGCTGGACCAGGAAACGGCCATGATCGTGGTCGAGGAACTGGGCCACGTGGCCATCGCCGCCAAGCTGGACGATCCGGAAGCGTTCCTGGACGAATCCGCCACGCAATCCGAAGCCGAGCAGCTGCCGCGCGCGCCGGTCGTGACCGTCATGGGCCACGTCGACCACGGCAAGACCTCGCTGCTGGACTACATCCGCCGCGCCAAGGTCGCCGCGGGCGAAGCCGGCGGCATTACGCAGCACATCGGCGCCTATCATGTCCGCACCGAGCGCGGCATGGTGACCTTCCTTGACACCCCGGGCCACGAGGCGTTCACCGCCATGCGTGCCCGCGGCGCCAAGGCGACCGACATCGTGATCCTGGTGGTTGCCGCCGACGACGGCGTGATGCCGCAGACGCGCGAAGCCATCCACCATGCCAAGGCCGCGGGCGTGCCCATCGTCGTGGCCGTGACCAAGATCGACAAGCCCGCCGCCAACCCGGACCGCGTGAAGCAGGAACTGGTTGCCGAAGAGGTCGTGCCGGAAGAATACGGTGGCGACGTGCCGTTCGTGGGCGTGTCCGCCAAGACCGGCCAGGGCATCGACGATCTCCTCGAAAACGTGCTGCTGCAAGCCGAAGTGCTGGAACTCAAGGCGCCGGAAGACGCGCCCGCCAAGGGCCTGGTCATCGAAGCCCGTCTGGACAAGGGCCGCGGCCCGGTCGCGACGATCCTGGTGCAGAGCGGCACGCTCAAGCGCGGCGACGTCGTGCTGGCCGGCGCAAGCTTTGGCCGCGTGCGCGCCATGCTGGACGAAAACGGCAAGCCGATCCAGTCGGCCGGTCCCTCCATCCCCGTCGAAATCCAGGGCCTGACCGAAGTGCCGGCCGCCGGCGACGAGCTGATGGCGCTGTCCGACGAGCGCAAGGCGCGCGAAATCGCGCTGTTCCGCCAGGGCAAGTTCCGCGACGTCAAGCTGGCGCGCCAACAGGCCGCCAAGCTGGAATCGATGTTCGACAACCTGGGCGAAGGCACCCAGACCCTCACGCTCATCGTCAAGACCGATGTGCAGGGTTCGCAGGAAGCGCTGGTGCAGTCGCTGGTCAAGCTGTCCACCGACGAAGTCCGCGTCCAGGTCGTGCATGCGGCCGTGGGCGGCATCTCGGAAACCGACATCAACCTGGCCATCGCCTCGCACGCCGTCGTCATCGGCTTCAACGTGCGCGCCGACGCCAGCGCCAAGAAGCTGGCCGAGAACAACGGCATCGACGTGCGCTACTACAACATCATCTACGACGCCGTGGATGAGGTGAAGGCCGCCATGTCGGGCATGCTGGCGCCCGAGAAGAAGGAAGAAATCATCGGCCTGGTCGAGATCCGCGAGGTGTACAGCATCTCCCGCCTCGGCAACATCGCGGGTTGCATGGTGCTCGATGGCATCGTGCGGCGCGATTCCCAGGTCCGCCTGCTGCGCAACAACGTGGTTCACTGGACGGGGCATCTCGATTCCCTGCGCCGGTTCAAGGACGACGTCAAGGAAGTCAAGTCGGGCTTCGATTGCGGTCTGACGCTGCGCGGCAACAACGACATCCAGGTGGGCGACCAGCTGGAAGTCTTTGAAATCAAGGAAATCGCGCGCACGCTGTAAAGCAGGCGCCAGGCATTATTTCTAATGAGCCGTCACAAGTCCAAAGCCATTCCTGGCCGCAATCTGCGGCTGGCCGACCAGATCCAGAAGGATCTGGCCGGGATCATCCAGCGCGAAATCGACATGAGTCGCGCTGGACTGATCACGATCTCAGGTGTGGAACTGTCGACCGACTACGCGCATGCCAAGGTGTGGTTCACGGTTTTGGGCGCCGAGCCCGAAGCCGCCACCACCTTGCTGAACGAGAAGGCCGGCTGGCTGCATTCGCAGCTCTACAAGCTGTTGCACATTCACACCGTCCCCACTTTGCGCTTTTTCCACGACGAGCAAGTCGCCCGTGGCATCGAGATGTCGATCCTCATCGACCGCGCAAACCGCCCCGGCCCGCATTCGGGCGTTCCCGACGAGCCAGAAGACCAGTCCTGACCGGGCTGTCGTCACTGCTTCATTTTCCGGATTTCGACGATGGCTAAACGACGCGGGCTTGCGCTCGACGGTGTGCTGTTGCTCGACAAACCTGTGGGTTTGTCGAGCAATCACGCCTTGCAGCGCGCCAAACGCGCCATGGACGCGGCGAAAGCCGGCCATACCGGCACGCTGGACCCTTTTGCCACCGGCCTGCTGGTGTGCTGCATGGGACGTGCGACCAAAATTTCCGGCGCGATGCTTGACGCCGACAAGGCGTATCGCGCTACGCTGCAATTTGGATCGGAAACCGATTCCGGCGACCTGACGGGCAACGTCACGGCGACCGCCGAACCGGGTTTCGTCGTCGAGGAACAGGCGCTGCGCGATGCGCTGTCACGTTTCTCGGGCACCATCGAGCAGATTCCGCCGATGTATTCCGCGCTCAAGCGCGACGGCAAGCCCCTGTACGAGTACGCGCGCGCCGGCATTGAACTTGAACGGCCGCCGCGCCAGATCACGATTTACCGCATCGAGCTGTTGTCCCTGAGCGGGACGCAGGCAGAGATCGATGTGGCTTGCAGTAAAGGCACATACATCCGGACACTGGCCCAGGACATCGGGCGCGTGCTGGGCTGTTTCGCCCACCTGACGGCGCTGCGGCGCACGCACGTCGGGCCATTTTCTCTGGATCGCGCCGTTGAACTGGAAGCCTTGCAGGCCATGCCAGATCCCAAGCAGGCATTGCTTGCACTGAACGAATTGCCGGAGGGCTTGCTGCCCTCCACCCTGACCTTAAAGGACTCGCTATGACTCGCGCCTTGCGCAACGTCGCCATCATCGCCCACGTTGACCACGGTAAAACCACCCTGGTCGACCAGCTGCTGCGCCAATCCGGCACCTTCCGCGAAAACCAGGCGCTGACCGAACGGGTCATGGACTCGAACGACCTGGAAAAAGAACGCGGCATCACGATTCTGGCCAAGAACTGTGCCGTGGAATACGAAGGCACCCACATCAACATCGTCGACACCCCGGGACACGCGGACTTCGGCGGTGAAGTCGAGCGCGTGCTGTCCATGGTCGACGGCGTGCTGCTGCTGGTGGACGCCGTCGAAGGCCCGATGCCGCAGACGATTTTCGTGACCCGCAAGGCGCTGGCCCTGGGCCTGAAGCCGATCGTCGTGGTCAACAAGGTCGACCGTCCCGGCGCTCGCCCGGACTTCGTCATCAACGCCACGTTCGACCTGTTCGACAAGCTGGGCGCTACCGACGAGCAGCTGGACTTCCCGGTGGTGTACGCCTCGGGCCTGTCGGGCTACGCTGGCCTTACCCCGGACGTGCGCGAAGGCGACATGCGTCCGCTGTTTGAAGCCATCCTGCAGCACGTGCCGCAGCGCGACGACGATCCCAATGGTCCGCTGCAGATGCAGATCATCTCGCTGGACTACAACAGCTACGTCGGCAAGATCGGCGTGGGCCGCATCAACCGTGGCCGCATGCGCCCGGGCATGGAAGTGGCCTACAAGTTCGGTCCCGAAGGCCAGGGCGGCCGCGGCCGCATCAACCAGGTCCTGAAGTTCCACGGCCTGGAGCGCGTCGTCGTGAACGAAGCCGAAGCCGGCGACATCGTGCTGATCAACGGCATCGAAGAACTGGGTATCGGTTGCACGGTGACCGACCCGGTCACCCAGGATCCGCTGCCGATGCTGCGCATCGACGAGCCGACGCTGACCATGAACTTCATGGTGAACACCTCGCCGCTGGCCGGCCGCGAAGGCAAATTCGTCACCAGCCGCCAGCTTCGTGACCGCCTTGATCGCGAACTGAAGTCCAACGTGGCGCTGCGCGTGCGCGACACGGGCGACGACACCGTGTTCGAAGTGTCGGGCCGCGGTGAACTGCACCTGACCATCCTGCTGGAAACGATGCGTCGTGAAGGCTACGAGCTGGCCGTGTCGCGCCCGCGTGTCGTGTTCAAGGAAGTCGACGGCGTGAAGTGCGAGCCGTTCGAGTCCCTGACCGTCGACGTGGAAGACGCCCACCAGGGCGGCGTCATGGAAGAGCTGGGCCGCCGCAAGGGCGACCTGCAGGACATGCAGCCGGACGGCCGTGGCCGTACCCGCCTGGAATACCTGATCCCGGCCCGCGGCCTGATCGGCTTCCAGAACGAATTCCTGACGCTGACGCGCGGCACGGGCCTGATGAGCCACATCTTCCACGAGTACGCGCCCATCAAGGAAGGCTCGATCGGCGAACGCCGCAACGGCGTGCTGATCAGCCAGGACAACGGCGATGCCGTGGCCTACGCGCTCTGGAAGCTGCAGGATCGCGGCCGCATGTTCGTCAATCCGGGCGATGCGCTGTACGAAGGCATGATCATCGGCATCCACAGCCGCGACAACGACCTGGTCGTGAACCCGATCAAGGGCAAGCAGTTGACCAACGTGCGCGCCTCGGGCACCGACGAGGCCGTGCGCCTGGTTCCGCCGATCCAGATGTCGCTGGAATACGCCGTGGAATTCATCGACGACGACGAACTGGTGGAAATCACCCCGAAGTCGATCCGCCTGCGCAAGCGCTACCTGCTCGAAAACGAGCGCAAGCGCGCCGCGCGCGAAGCCGCGGTCTGAGCCTGATGGCGTCGGGCCGGGGACATCCCGGCCGACAGACAAAAAGCCGCGCATCCTGAAGGATGCGCGGCTTTTTCTTTGGAGGCGCGGCTTACGCGGCGCCGTGCTGGTGGCGATGCTCCTGCGTCAGTCCGCCATAGCCATAGGCGGCCGCGCGCGCGTCGATGACGTGCACGTACGAGCACTCGTGCAGTTCGCCCAGGATGTCCTGGAATGCGCTGTAGATCGCCTTGATGAAGCGCGCCTTCTCGGCCTTGGTATTGGTTTCGTCAGTCACGCTGATGTCGAGGTGGAACGCGTTCTTGCCAAGCGCCGACAGCGGTTCGCCGCCGATGTACCACTGGTCGTGCGCAATGTGCTGGAGGGTGATCGCGATGACGGGCAGCTTCTTGCCCAGCTCCGATTGGGTCAGCCCGGCTACCGCATCGACGATGCGGCGGTCAGTGGCGGCGTCCGGCGCGCCGGAGAGGTGGATGACGATGTGCGGCATGAGGGGGCTCCTGGTTGAATGGCACGCAACCAGTCTAGGGAAGCCGTTGACATCGGAAAAGCGGGATTTTACGATTTCACCCATCGATATAACCGTTGGATGAATCGTGTCGGGATTTGACCTGGATCTGCTGCGGACGCTGGTGGCGGTGCTGGATGCAGGCAGCCTGACGGCGGCCGCGCCCAAAGTGTTCCTGTCCCAGTCGTCGGTCAGCGAACAGATGCGCAAGCTGGAGGAACGCGCCGGCCAGCCGCTGCTGGTGCGCGGCAAGGCCGGCGTGCGCGCCACGCCGGCGGGCGAGCGCCTGCTGGCGCACGCGCGCCGCATCCTGGCGCTGAGCGACGAAGCCTGGCGCGACCTGCGCGGCGTGGCGCTGCAGGGCGAACTGAGGCTGTGCATCACCGACTACTATCGGCCCGGGGACGTGGCGCGCATGTTGCGGCGCCTGAACGAGCAGTATCCGCGGGTGCGCCTGCACGTCACCATCATGAAGAGCGGGGCGATCGAGGCCGCCTATGAGCGCGGCGAGATCGACGTGGGCATTTCGATGGTCATCCAGGAGCGCGGGGGGACGCGTGGCCGGGCGCAAGGCGCGTTGCTGCGCCGCGAGCCGCTGCTGTGGATGGCGGCGCAACGCGCGGCGGCTCCTACGGCCGATCCGCTGCCGCTGCTGGTGCTGCCGGAGACCTGCGCGCTGCGCCAATATGTGGAGCGGCTGCTGTCGCGGCGCGGCCAGGCGTATTCGGTGGCGCACGTGGCCTCAGGCGTGGCGGGCCTGCAGCTTGCCGTGGCGGCCGGCCTGGGCGTCGCCTGCCTGAACGAATCCGCGCTGGGGGCAGGGATGGCGAGGTTGCACGCGCCCGGCCTGCCGGCGCTGCCGTCAGTGGAATTCCGGCTGCTCGCCGCCCGCCCCGGCGAAAGCGAATTCGTGGGGCTGGCGCGCCAGGCCATCGTGACGGCGATGTCGTAGGCGCGTGGCCGGAGGCGGCGCGCAGGCGGGCGTTGAGGGACGTTCGCGCCCGCCGCGGCCAGGGCCGTTCAGGCGGGCATGGACGGGGCGTACTGTTCGTCCGACGTGACCCGTTCGTGGAATTCAACAACCTTGCGCACCACCTTGACCGGATCGTCTTCGATGATGAAAAGATCCAGGTCGTGCGCGGCGATCATGCCGTTTCCGAGCACCTGGTCGCCCAGCCATTCGGCCAGTCCCGACCAGTATTCGCTGCCGACCAGCACGATCGGGGCAGGCGGGACCTTGCCCGTCTGGATCAGCGTCAGGGCTTCGAAAAGTTCATCCAGGGTGCCGAATCCGCCCGGCATCGCCACATAGGCGAAGCTGTGCATGAAGAACGCCGCCTTCCGGGGAAAGAAGTATTCGAAGGACAGGCTGATGGTCTGGTATTCGTTGTTGTGCGCTTCGTGAGGCAGGCTGATGTTCAACCCGACGCTCGTGCCTCCTGCTTCAAACGCGCCCTTGTTCGCGGCCTCCATGATGCCGGGGCCGCCGCCCGCGATGATGGCGAAACCGGCTTCGGCCAGGGCTGCGGAAATTGCGATGGTGGTTTCATAGTACGGAGAATTGCGGCTGACTCGTGCGCTGCCGAAAACGCTGACCGCGGGCCCGATGTGGGCGAGCTTGTCTGCCGCCGTCCGTATCTCTGACATAATCAGCGGAATTTGTTTGCCGGCGGGTGTATCCATATCTGCCTTTGTAACCATGAAAAAAACCTTATTACTGGTCGACGGTTCAAGTTACTTGTACCGCGCTTTCCACGCTATGCCTGATTTGCGCAACGCGCAAGGCGAACCTACGGGTGCGCTCTATGGCGTGGTCAATATGCTGCGCAAGCTTGTATCTGACCATAAGGCAGAGTATGCCGCATGTATTTTCGATGCTCGCGGCAAGACGTTCCGGGACGACCTGTACCCGGACTACAAATCGCACCGACCCCCGATGCCCGAGGACCTGGCGGCCCAGATCGAGCCCATCCACCGCGCCGTGCGCGCGCTGGGCTGGCCGGTGCTGGCGATCGAAGGCGTCGAGGCGGATGACGTGATTGGCACGCTGGCGCATCGCGCCGCCCAGCAAGACGTGCACACCATCGTCTCCACCGGCGACAAGGACCTGGCGCAGCTTGTGAACAGCCACGTCACGCTGGTCAACACCATGAGCGGCGAAGTCCTGGACGAGGCCGGCGTTGTCAACAAGTTCGGCGTGCCGCCCGACCGTATCGTGGACTACCTCATGCTGGTGGGCGATACCGTGGACAATGTGCCCGGCGTCACCAAGGTGGGACCCAAGACGGCCGCCAAATGGATTACGGAATTCGGCTCGATCGACAAGCTGGTCGAAGGCGCCGACGGCATCAAGGGCGTGGCCGGCAACAACCTGCGCGAAGCCATTCCCAAGTTTCCGCTGACGCGACAGCTCCTCACGGTCAAGTGCGATTGCGACCTGACCGGACACGTGGACAGCGTGGATGACCTGGCGCCGCGTCCGCGCGACGATGCCACGCTCACCGAACTGTATGAACGCTACGGGTTCCGCACGTGGCTGCGCGACCTGACCGGCGATGCCGAGCGCGTGCCCACGGGCGATGCGCGCATCGCGCACGAAGCGCCGGCCGCGCCTGCCACCACCGATTACCGCATCATCTCCGACTGGGCCGCCTTTGACGCGTGGATGACGGCGATGGGCGAGGCATCGATCGTGGCGCTGGACACCGAGACGACGTCGCTGGACGAGATGCAGGCCCGGCTGGTGGGCCTGTCGATGTCGGTCGCGCCGGGCGTGGCCTGCTACATCCCGGTCGCGCACCGCGGTCCGGATGGCGCCGTTCAATTGCCCAAGGACGAGGTGCTGGCGCGGCTCAAGCCCTGGCTGGAAGACCCGGCGCGCGCCAAGCTGCTGCACCACGCCAAGTACGACACGCATGTGTTCGCCAATGAAGGCATCCGCCTGGCCGGCGTAGCCGAGGACACCATGCTGCAGGCCTACGTGCTGGAGTCCCATCGCGGCGTGGGCCTGAACGACCTGGCGCAACGCTACCTGGGCCGCAGCGGCGTTTCCTACGAAGACCTCTGCGGCAAGGGCGCCAAGCAGATCGGCTTTGACGAAGTGGCGGTGGACAAGGCGGGGCATTACGCCGCCGAGGACGCCGATTTCACGCTGCAACTGCACCAGGTGCTGCGCCCGATGGTCGCCGCCGATGCCGGGCTGGAACGCATCTACCGCCTGGAAATGCAGGTGTCGGCCGTGCTGACCACCATCGAACGCAACGGGGTGAAGGTCGACGCCGCGGAACTGGGCCGCCAGAGCAACAAGCTGGGTCAGGAGATGCTGCAACTTGAACAGAAGGCCTACGAGCTTGCGGGCCAGCCGTTCAACCTGAATTCCCCCAAGCAGCTGGGCGAGATCCTGTTCGGCCGCATGCAGCTTCCCGTGGTGCGCAAGACCGCGAGCGGCGCGCCGTCGACCGACGAGGAAGTGCTCAGCAAGCTGGCGCTGGACTATCCGCTGCCGCAGGTGCTGCTGGAATACCGCGGCCTGTCCAAGCTGAAGTCGACCTACACCGACAAGCTGCCGCGCATGATCAATCCGGCGACCGGCCGCGTGCATACGCACTATTCGCAGGCGGCCGTGATCACGGGGCGTCTTGCCTCGTCGGATCCGAACCTGCAGAACATCCCGGTCCGCACCGAGGCCGGCCGGCGCGTGCGCGAGGCGTTCATCGCCGAGCAGGGCATGCTGCTGTCGGCCGACTATTCGCAGATCGAGCTGCGCATCATGGCGCACGTGTCGGACGACGCCAACCTGCAACGCGCCTTCGCGGCTGGCGAGGACATCCACCGCGCCACCGCATCCGAGGTGTTCGGCGTGCCGCTGGAAGGCGTCACCACGGAACAGCGGCGTGCCGCCAAGGCCATCAACTTCGGGTTGATCTACGGCATGGGGGTGTTTGGCCTGGCGTCCAACCTGGGCATTACGCGCGACGCCGCGCAGGCCTACATCGACCGCTACTTCGCGCGCTATCCGGGCGTGGCCATGTACATGGACAACACGCGGCGTCTCGCGCGCGAGCAGGGGTACGTGGAAACGGTCTTCGGGCGGCGGCTGCAGTTGCCGGAAATCCGGGGCGCTTCGGGCCCGCGCCGGCAGGGCGCCGAGCGGGCAGCCATCAATGCGCCCATGCAGGGCACCGCGGCCGACCTGATCAAGATGGCCATGGTGGCGGTGCAGAATTGGCTCGATGCCGAGAACCTGAAGACGCGCATGATCATGCAGGTGCACGATGAACTGGTGCTGGAAGCGCCTGACGACGAGCTGGAGGTGGTCAGGGAAGCCCTGCCGCGCCTGATGTGCAACGTGGCGACGCTGCGCGTGCCGCTCGTGGCCGAGGTGGGCGTCGGCAAGAACTGGGAGCAGGCGCACTAATAGGGCCGGAACGTGGCGGCGCCACCGTCCTGGCGGGCGGCACGCCGCCCCGGGCGGGGCCTGTCGGGGCGCATGGCCGTTGCGGGTTTGGCCTGCGCGCACCGATGGGCTGCCTTCGAGCGGCCCATTTCCGCTTTTCAGTTTGCAACAATATAATGTTGCGCTTTCCCCGCCCTTTTTTCGTCCCCCCTCACTCATGTTGCTGCTCTGGGTCCTGCTTGCCACCATCACCGGCGGCCTGATTGCCGTCCTCATCGCGAGCTGGCTCGCGTACAAGGTTTTTGCCAAATACCTGCATCACATGGTGAGCCTGTCGGTGGGCGTGCTGCTGTCGGTGGCCTTGCTGCATCTGCTGCCCGAGGCCTTCGAAACCGGCGTCGGCAATGCCCATGTGCTGTTCGGGCTGATGCTGGCGTCGCTGATCGGCTTTTTCGTGCTGGAGAAGATCGCGCTGCTGCGCCACAGCCATCACCACGAAGGAGACGGCCATCACCACCACAAGGGGCATGACCGTCACGAGGCAGGGCGGGGCGGCGTGCTGATCCTGATCGGCAGCTCGCTGCACAACCTGTGCGATGGCGTCCTGATCGCCGCGGCGTTCCTGACGGATCCGCTGTTGGGCGTGTTGACGGCCGCATCGATCATCATCCACGAGGTGCCGCACAAGCTGGGCGATTTCGTGGTGCTGCTGAATGCCGGGCTGCGCCGCCGCCGCGCCTTTGCGCTGATGCTCTTCACCAGCTTGTGTTCAGCGGTGGGCGGCATAATAGGGTACTTCGTGCTGCAGCAGGCGCAGGGCTGGGTGCCGTACATTCTGGTGGTGGCCGCAAGCAGCTTCCTGTATATCTCGGTGGCTGACCTGATGCCGCAAATGCACGAGCGGGTATCCCTTTCCGATGCCGTTCCGCAACTGCTGCTGGTCGGCATCGGCGTGGCGCTGATCTACAGCGTCACGACCCTGATGCATCACGGGCACGAACATGGCGCGCATGAGGACCATGGCGCGCCCCATGCGGAGCACGGCCACTCGCACTAGCGCCGACGGGGCGGTGGGGGATGGCCGGTTTCGTCCACCCCTCAAAGGAGTTCTCCATGAGTTTTTCCGCCGCCGCCGGCAATGTCGCCGCCACCGTCATCCACACCGATACGCAGGGACTAGTCCACGGGGATTTCCAGCTTCCCGTGACGGACGGCCCGATCGACGCCTACTATGCCGCGCCGCAGGGCCAGCGCGATCTGCCGATCGTGCTGGTGATCCAGGAAATCTTCGGCGTTCACGAACACATCAAGGACATCTGCCGCCGCCTTGCCAAGGCGGGCTATCTGGCGGTCGCTGCCAATCTTTACCAGCGCCAGGGCGACGCGTCGGCGTATACCGACATTCCCAAGCTCATCGCGGAACTGGTCAGCAAGGTGCCGGACGAACAGGTGTTCGGCGACCTGGACGCCAGCGTGGCATGGGCCGCGGCCAATGGCGGAGACGCGCGCCGTGTGGCCGTGACGGGCTTTTGCTGGGGCGGAAGGCTGACCTGGATGTACGCGGCGCACAATCCCGACGTGAAGGCCGGCGTGGCCTGGTATGGCAAGCTCAGCGTGGGCCATGGCCCCCTCATCAAGCGCGTGGCGTTCGACGTGGTCGACGAGTTGCAGGGCCCCGTCCTGGGCCTTTATGGCGGCCGCGATGCCAGCATCCCGCTGTCCGACGTCGAAACCATGAAGGCCAAGCTGGCCGCCGGCAACGCCGCGGCAAAGCTGTCCGAGATCGTCGTCTACCCCGAGGCCGACCATGCTTTCCTGGCGGACTACCGCGCCAGCTACCACGCCGAAGCTGCCCAGGATGGCTGGAAGCGGATGCTGGAGTGGTTCAAGCGGTATGTGTGAGCCAGGCGGGGTGAGGCGGCAATGCTGAGCCAACTATTCTGAGCCGGCAATCCTGAGCCCGGAAACAAAAAGCCGATCCTGGGATCGGCTTTTTTCTGCGTGAAGGCTAGGGCTGTCAGTTGCCGGCTTCGCGCAGCCGGCTCGGCAGCAGCTCGCCGTGACGCGCCAGCAAGGGATAGGCGGCGGCGCCCACCAGATGGGAATTGATGCCCTTCATGTCCCGCAGGATGTCCAGGTACAGCGCGCCGACTTCGGCGGCGTCGACTTCGCCGGCCTTGATCTTCTGCAGGTGCGTGTCGGCAGCCTGCGTCTCGATGCTGCGGAACCGCGCCTTCTCGCCGGCCAGCGCGCGGGCCTGGCGCAGGTCGTCGTTGACGAAGAGCGCGGCGGCCGTGCGCTGGTTCGCGATGAGCTGGCCCAGCGTGTCGTCCAGGCTGGCGCGCTGCTCGGGCGACAAGACCCAGCCCTGCTTGCGCAGCTTGGCGACGTGGCTGAGAAGCCCGTGGTGGGCGATGTCGCCCGCATGCCCGATGTTGCTGGTGAAGGCCAGGATGTCGTCCAGCCGTTGAATGTCTTCGCGCGTCATGTTTTCCTGGTCCAGCGTGGCCAGGTAGGTCGTGATGGCGTTCTCCAGCTTGTCCAGCGCGCCGTCGAGCTGGCGCGCCTGCACCATGCGGTGGCGGTTGTCGCGCTTGAAGCCGGCCCGCGCGTAGAGCAGCAGCGTCTGCAGCATGTCGGCCATGCGCAAGGCTTCGCGCGCGGCGTTGCCCAAGGCCACGGCGGGCACATCGTGGGCCCATTCGTCCAGGTATTGGGGGCGGGACGGGTCGTTCGGATCGGCGCGCTTGGGCAGCCAGCGGGTGAGCAGGGCGGCGTAGGGCGTCAGGATCGGCAAAAAGACCAGGGCGATGACCGCGTTGAACAAGGTGTGGAAGTTGGCGACCGCGCGCGCGGGATCGTTCGCCATCCCGGTCATCCACGGTTGCAGGAAAGGCAGCAGCATCAGCCCGGCCAGCACGCCCAGTACCCGCGTCAGCAGGTTGCCCAGCGGCAGGCGGCGGGCCGCCGGGTCGTCTCCCGTCACGCCTTCGATCATCGGGTTGATCGCGGTGCCCAGGTTGGCGCCCAGCACCAGCGCGAACGCCACGTGCGGCGCCACCATGTTGTGGCTGGCCAGGGACATCACCAGCACCACCACGGCCACGCTGGAGTGGGCCGCCCACGTGAACGCCGCGGACAGCAGCACCGCCGCCACGGGCTGGGTGGCCAGGGCATCCAGCATCACCCCCAGCATCGGGGCGGTCTGGAACGGGGCGAACAGCTCCACCAACTGGTGCAGCGACAACAGCAACAGGCCCAGCCCGATGAATACCCGGCCCAGGTCGCGCGTGCGGCCTGGCGGATAGCGCCGGAACATCCAGACGCCGGCGAGAATCAGGATGGGCGCCAGTTCGGTCAGGTCGAAGGACAGGAGCTGGACGATCAGCGTGGTGCCCACGTTGGCGCCCAGCATGGCCGCCAGGGCCGGTGCCAGGCCGACGACCCCGCCAGCGGCGAAGCCGGTGATCATGAGCCCGGTGGCGGTGCTGCTCTGCAGGGCGGCCGTGATTCCCAGGCCCGCCCCGAATGCGCGCAGCCGCGTGCCCAGGGCGCGTCCGAGCGCGGCGCCGAGCGCCGCCCCGAAAGCGCGCTGCACGCCCGTTTGGACCATATGCACGCCCCAGAGGAGCAGCGCCACGTAGCCGGCGAAGTCAAGCAGAATAATGAGTCCAGACATCCAGGCGTAGTTCCGTTCTTTTTATGACAAGTAATAATTCTGTAATGATCGCACGCCCCGGCGGCCTTTGACACCCGGCGGGAAGAGACAGGATACGCCCGGGGGGCTTTGCTGCGCGCGCCCTGGGCTGCGCGTATCATTGCCTCATCACCGTGGATGTACTGGAGTTTTGCGTGGCCGTTTCCGTTTTCGATCTGTTCAAGGTAGGCATAGGCCCATCCAGTTCCCACACGGTGGGCCCGATGCGCGCGGCGCTGCTGTTCGCCCAGGGGCTGGAGCGTGACGGCCTGATTCCGCGCGTCGCCAGCGTGCGGGCCGAACTCTACGGGTCGCTGGGCGCCACCGGCAAGGGGCACGGCACCGACAAGGGCGTGCTGCTGGGCCTGATGGGCGAGGCGCCAGACACCGTCGATCCCGCCGCCATCGCCGGCATGATCGCGTCCGTGCGCGCCAGCCGCCAATTGCCCCTGCTGGGCAAGTACCCGCTGCCCTTCGTGGAGAAGGACCACCTGATGTTCTACCGCCGCGAAGCGATGGCTGAACACCCCAACGGCATGAAATTCCACGCGTTTGACGCCGACGGCCAGACGCTGCGCGAATCGCGTTACCTGTCGGTGGGCGGCGGCTTCGTGGTCACCGCGGGCGCATCCAACAGCCAGGTCATCGCGGCGCACGACCAGTTGCCGTATCCGTTCCGCATGGGCCGCGAATTGCTGGCCATGTGCCAGGAAAACGGCATGACCGTCGCCGGCATCATGATGCAGAACGAGCTGACCTGGCGCGAGGCGTCCGAAGTGAATGCGGGCCTGGACCGCATTTGGCAGGTCATGCAGGACTGCGTGGCGCGCGGTTGCGGCATCAACTACCCCGAGGCCGATGGCGAACTGCCCGGTCCGCTGCGGGTGCGCCGCCGCGCGCCCGAGCTGTACCGCAACCTGACGCAGCGCGCGGAACGCACGCTGTCCGACCCGCTGTCGGTCATGGACTGGGTCAACCTGTACGCGATGGCCGTCAACGAAGAGAACGCCGCCGGTGGCCGCGTGGTCACGGCGCCGACCAACGGCGCGGCGGGCATCATCCCGGCCGTGCTGCATTACTACGACCGCTTCGTGCCCGGCGCCAACCGCGAGGGCGTGCGCGAATTCCTGCTGACCGCCGGGGCCATCGGCCTGCTCTACAAGTACAACGCCTCGTTGTCCGGCGCCGAGGTGGGCTGCCAGGGCGAGGTGGGCGTGGCCTGTTCGATGGCCGCCGGCGGACTGGCCGCCGCCCTGGGCGGCTCGGTCGAGCAGGTGGAAAACGCGGCCGAGATCGGCATGGAACACAACCTGGGCCTGACCTGCGACCCCGTGGGCGGCCTGGTGCAGATCCCCTGTATCGAGCGCAATGCGATGGCGTCGGTCAAGGCGGTCAATGCCGCCCGCATGGCGCTGCGCGGCGACGGGCAGCACTATGTGTCGCTGGATTCGGTCATCAAGACCATGCGCGAAACCGGCGCCGACATGAAGACCAAATACAAGGAAACGGCCCGCGGCGGCCTGGCGGTGAACATCGTCGAATGCTGAACGCGCTTTGCGGCCGCCAATGAAAAAGCCCCTCGCGGGGCTTTTTTACTGCGGCCGGCGGGCGGATCAGATCACGCGGGCGTTTTGCAGAGCGGCGATGCGGGCCGGGATCGGCGGGTGCGAGGCGAACATGGCCGCCAGGCCGCCCTTGCCGGTGATGCCGGACGCTTCGAACGACTTGGGCAGTTCGCCCGGCTCCAGGCCGCCCAGGCGGGCCAGGGCACGGATCATCGGTTCGCGCGCGCCCATCAGGTGCGCCGAGCCCGCGTCGGCGCGGTATTCGCGCTGGCGCGAGAACCAGGCCACGATGATGGAGGCCAGGACGCCGAAGATGATTTCACAGACCAGCACGGTGACGAAGTAGCCCGGGCCGATGCCGCGCTCGTTCTTGAACACCACGCGGTCGATGAAGTAGCCGACCACGCGCGCCAAGAAGATGACGAACGTGTTCACCACGCCCTGGATCAGGGTCAGGGTGACCATGTCGCCGTTGGCGATGTGCGCGACCTCGTGCGCCAGCACGGCGGCGACTTCTTCCTCGGTCATGCTTTCGAGCAGGCCCGTGGAGACGGCGACCAGGGAGTCGTTCTTGAAGGCGCCCGTGGCGAACGCGTTGGGCGCGCCTTCGTAGATGGCGACTTCGGGGCGGCCGATGCCGGCGCGATCGGCCAGTTGGTGGACCGTGTCCACCAGCCAGGCCTCGCGCTGGTTGCGCGGCGCGTTGGGGTCCAGCACCTGGGCGCCGGTGCTCCATTTGGCCATCGGCTTGCTCATGAGGAGCGAGATGATGGCGCCGGTAAAGCCCACCACGACCGAGAAGATCAGGAGGGCGTTGAAGTTGATCCCGTTGGCCGTGATGATGCGGTCCACGCCCAGGATGCGCAGCGTGGCCGACAGCACGAGCATGACGGCCAGGTTGGTAATGACGAACAGAACAATGCGTTTCATGTTTTTTTATTCCTCTGCGAGCGGCAAATACGCGGAATTCGACATGGCGGGGCCTCGCCAGTTCCCCGACTCGCCGGCTCCGCTACCGGTGACGGAGAGTATAGTATCGCTTTCCCTTATTCCTCCCCCCACTTTTCCCTTAGCGTAGACCCGCATGCAGGCTCTTTGGATGTTGCTGGCGTCCGCCATGTTCGCCATCATGGGGTCGTTCGTGAAGCTCGGCACCGAGCACGGCGCCTCGCTGCCCCAGATCGTGCTCTTTCGCGGCCTGCCCTCGGTGATCCTGTTGCTGATCTGGGCGCGCGCCGGCCGCCAGTCCATCATTCCCACGAGCTGGAAACTGCACGTCTGGCGCAACCTGTCCGGCGTGACGTCGATGTGGCTGGGTTTTTTCGCCATCTCCCACCTGCCGCTGGCCACCGCCACCAGCCTGAACTACACCGCGCCGCTCTTCATTGCCTGTTGGATGCTGGGGTGGGGCGGGGCGCAGCGCGATCCCGTGCGGATCCTGGCGGTGGCGCTGGGATTCCTGGGCGTGATCGCCGTCCTGCGGCCCAGCATCACCGAAGACCAGTGGCTCGCGGCCCTGCTGGGCATGGGCGCCGGCGCCATGTCCGCGATCGCCATGATGCAGATCCGCGAACTCGGTCGCATCGGCGAACCCGAATGGCGCACCGTGCTGTTCTTTTCGGTGGCCGTGTGCGCGTCCAGCGGCGCGGGCCTGGCTGTCGAAGGCTGGGGCACGGCCGACTGGACCGGGTACTTGTCGCTGCTGGGCGTTGGGCTGGCCGGGCTGTTCGGCCAGCTCGCCATGACCCGGGCGTTCGGCATGGGATCGGCGCTGCTGACCGCCGCCTTGCAATACAGCACCATCATCTTCGCGGCGCTGCTGGGCATGGGCTTCTGGGGCGACCATCTGGACGCCCTGGCCTGGGCCGGCATGGGCCTCATCATCTTCGCGGGCCTGCTGTCGGTGTGGCGCACCATGCGCGACCCCAAGCCGGCCTGAAAGCCGGCGCCCGCCGCCATCCCGACCAGGAGCCCCTCTGAATGACGACGACACTGATTTCCGCCGCCGATCTGGCCGCTCGCCTCGACACGTCCGACGTGCGCGTGTTCGACGTGCGCCATGACCTGACCAATCATTCGGCGGGCCGGCAGGCCTACGACGCGGGCCACATTCCCGGCGCCCGCTACCTGGACCACGAAACCGAGCTGGCCGCCGCCCGCACGGGCAAGAACGGCCGGCATCCGCTGCCGGACCGGGCGCAATTCGGCGCCCTGATGGCCGCGCACGGCGTCACCCCGCAAACGCTGGTGGTGGCCTACGACGCAAGCGGCGGCATGTACGCCGCGCACCTGTGGTGGATGCTGCGCTGGCTGGGCCACGACCGTGTCGCCGTGCTGGACGGCGGCTGGCAGGCCTGGGCGGCCGCCGGCCTGCCGGTCAGCCACGAACCCGCGCCGGCCGTGCAGCCGGGCCAGCCGGTCGAGCCGGGCGCCGCGCTGGCCGGCGCCGTGGATGCCCAGGCGGTGCTGGCCAACCTCTCGCAGCCGTCCTTTACCGTGATCGATGCGCGCGCGGCCAACCGCTATCGCGGCGAAGTCGAACCCATGGACCCGGTGGCGGGCCATATCCCGGGCGCGCTGAACCGGCCGAACGGCGAAAACCTCCAGCAGGACGGCCGATTCAAGACGGCCGAGCAGCTGCGCGAGGAATTTTCCCGCCTGCTGGCGGGGCGCGAGCCGGCTTCCATCGTCCACCAGTGCGGCTCGGGCATTACGGCCTGCCACAACCTGCTGGCCATGGAAATTGCGGGCCTGCCGGGATCGCGCCTCTATCCGGGATCCTGGAGCGAATGGTGCAGCGATCCCGCCCGGCCGGTGGCCAAGGGCGAGTGAGCGAAAGCACAGGCCAGGGCATCGCGCCCTGGCTTTTTTCATGGACGCCGGTCAGCCGCTACCAGACGGCGGCCAGCTTGACCCGTCCGGACACGCTTTCGGCGATCTCCAGGAAGTGATCCAGCGGCGGCGTGGCCAGGCCCGGCACCTTGGCCATGTCGTCCCAGCGCCGCAGGCGGATTGCATCGGGCGCCCCGGGCATGCTGGCGAAATCGACCGCCTGGCCGGCATCGAAACTGCCGCCCTGCAGCGCCAGGCTGCGCCGCGAGTCCTCCGACAGCGTGGCCTCGTACTGCGGCTCGACGTAGCAGAGGTAGCGCTTGGCTTCCACGTGCAGCCGGATCGGATCCAGCACGGCGGCGCTGAACAGGCCGCGCAGGAAGGGCAGCACGAAATACTGGTGCTTGTCGTCGAGGCCGCGCAACGTGGGCGTGCCGGGCCGGTCGGCGATCAGGTGGCCCAGGTCGTGCAGCAGGCAGGCCGTGATGAGATGGGCATTGGCGCCGTGCCGCTCGGCCAGGGTCGCCGTCTGCAGCGCGTGGCGCAGATGGCTGACGGATTCGCCGTCATAGGAACGGTGTCCGCGTTCCAGGAAGATCTGTTCGATATCCTGCAGGGTCAAGGCCATGGTTGTCTCCTGAGTGGCCGCAAGGGGAAGAGGCGGGCAGTGACCGCGAAAGGTCAGCCGGCTGCCGGCGCCATCTCCAGAAAGCGCGCGATGAGCTGCACCGGTTGGCGCTCGCGCAGGCAGTACAGGTATTCATTCATCACGATGTCGGCGTCCTGGATGTCCAGGGCGGCCAGGTCGGGATGGGACGGGATTTCGCGGGAGGGGATCAGGCTGATCCCGAGCTCGCACAGGATGGCCTGCCGGATCGATTCGCGGCTGCCGATTTCCAGCGTGCGGCGCACGGTGACGCCGGCCGCGGCCAGCGCCTCTTCGGTGAGCTGGCGCGTCATCGAGCCGGGCTCGCGCAGCAGCAGGGCGTGCTCGGCCAGGTCGGCCAGCCGGACCTGTCCCCGCCGGGCCAGCGGATGGGCGCGATGCGCCACGACGCGGATCGGGTCCGCCGCGATCTTGCGCCGGTACACGTGCTTGTCATCCATCAGAAAGGAAGACGTGGCAATCTCGATGCGGTAATCCTGCAGCGCCTGGAGCATCGATTGCGAGTTGCCGATCGTGACGGTCAGGTCGATGCCGGGATAGCGCTGGTTGTAGCGGCGCACGGTATCCATGATGTAGTAGGGGCCCGTCGCCCCGATGCGCAGGTTGCCTTCGCGCAGGTCGCTGGCGTCGCGCAGCCGGAAATCGATTTCGGTCTCCTGCTGCACCAGCTTTTCCACCATGGGCATCAGGTTTTGCCCCGCGTCCGACAACCGCATGCCCCGTCCCTGCCGGTGGAACAGTTCGATGCCGTAGCGCGATTCGAGCTGGCGCAGTTGCCCCGTCACGGTGGGCTGGCTGACGCCCAACTGGGCGGCGGCCTTGGTGACGGTGCCGCAGCGGGCCACGGCGTAGAAGGATTTGAGTTCGGCGACAAGCACGGTCGGAGCGATGGTTGGACGCAATGCGCAAGACCGCCAGTACACCAAAATAATTTGATGTTTTTATTACTGCATTTGCGCGAAGTGTCATAAACGCTCAATACGCGGCTTCCATACTGCCTTCGTTCCCAGACCGGAGGCCCCATGGCCCAACGCGATACCGCCTTTCTATCCGTGCAGAATCTCGTGAAGCGATTCGGCAGCCACACGGCGCTGGCCGACGTTTCCCTGGATATCCGTGCCGGAGAGCTGGTGTGCCTGCTGGGGCCCTCGGGCTGCGGCAAGACGACGCTGCTGCGGGCGATCGCGGGGCTGGAGCGGCAGGACAGCGGAACCATCGTGCTGTCGGGCCGCGACATCTCCCATGCCGAGCCGCAGGCGCGCGACTACGGCATCCTGTTCCAGTCCTACGCGCTGTTCCCGAACCTGACGGTGGCCCAGAACGTGGCCTACGGGTTGAGCGGCAAGCGCGCGCATCGCAGCCACGTCGCCAGCCGCGTCGAGGAAATGCTGACGCTGGTCGGCCTGGCCGGCGCGGCGCAGAAATACCCCGGGCAGATCTCCGGCGGCCAGCAGCAGCGCGTGGCGTTGGCGCGCGCCCTGGCGCCGTCGCCGTCTCTGCTGTTGCTGGATGAGCCCATGTCGGCGCTGGATGCGCGGGTGCGCGAACACCTGCGGATCGAGCTGCGCGCGCTGCAGAAGCGCCTGTCCATCACCACGCTGATGGTGACGCATGACCAGGAAGAAGCCATGGTGATGGCCGACCGCATCGCGGTCATGAATGGCGGCGTCATCGAACAGTACGGCACGCCGCGCGAGCTGTATCGCCAGCCGGGTTCGGCGTTCATCGCCGATTTCGTGGGCGAGGCCAACTGGCTGCCGTTCGAACGCATCGACGCGCACCGGGCGCGCGTGGGCCGCCAGGAACTGGCGGTGGACGCCGCGCTGGAGGCAGGCGCCGGCAAGCTTTTCGTGCGGCCCGAGGCGGTGCGCGTCAGCATGGCCAGGCCCGAAGCGTCCAACGCCATGCTGGCCGACGTGCTGGACGGCGTGTTCCTGGGCCGCAGCTATCGCCTGGCCTTGCGCCTGGAGGGCGTGCCCGGCGCCACCATCCACTCCATCGTGCCCCCTGAAACCGGAGACGCCCTGTTGGGCCCTCACGCCGCCAGCCGCTGCTGGGTGGAGCTGCCGCGCCATGCGATACGCGCCTACGCTTGATCCGGCCATGAACGATTCCCGCGCCATGGCCCAGCCGGCCCCGATTTCCGCCTCCGCCGCCCGGCCCGCCACCCTGGCCGCGTCCGCGCCGCTGCCCGCGCTGGGACGGCGCCCGCTGCCCGCCTGGATCGGCGCGCTGGGCCTGACGCTGGGGCAGGGCGGCCTGGCGCTCGGCCTGCTCATATTCCTGGCGCTGCCGCTGGCGGCGATCCTGGTCAAATCCGTCACCGATGCCGAAGGCGGCTGGGCGGGCCTGTCGGTCATCGCGGGCATCATCGGCGCCGACGGCTTCCTGGCCATGGTGGGACGCAGCCTTGCCGTGGGCGTGGTGACGACCTTGCTGGTCGTGCCCTGCGCCTATGCGTTTGCCTATGCGCTGACCCGCACCCGGCTGCCCGGCAAGGGCATGCTGCGCACGATCGCGCTGCTGCCGTTGCTGGCGCCTTCGCTGTTGCCCGGTATCGCGCTGGTCTATCTGCTGGGCAACCAGGGCCTGCTCAAGGGGCTGACCGGCGGCGCCACCATCTACGGCTTCTGGGGCATCGTCGTGGGCGAAGCGTTCTACACGTTTCCCCACGCGCTCATGATCCTGCTGACCGGCCTGGCGCTGGCGGACGGCCGCCTCTACGACGCGGCGCGCGCCATGGGCGCGGGACCGTGGCGCACTTTCCTGACCGTCACGCTGCCGGGCACGCGCTACGCGGTGTTCTCGGCCTGCTGCGTGGTGTTCACCCTGACCGTCACCGATTTCGGCGTGCCCAAGGTGGTGGGCGGCGACTACAACGTGCTGGCCATGGAAGCCTACAAGGCGGTGGTCGGCCAGCAGAACTTTCCCAAGGGGGCGGCGATCGGCATCCTGTTGCTCCTGCCGGCGCTGCTGACCTTCGTGCTGGACCGGCGCCTGCGTGCCCGGCAGGGCGCGCAGATGAGCGGGCGCGCGCAGGCTTACGCGGCCGCCCCGAACGGCCGGCGTGATGCGGCGTTTCTGGCGCTGGCCGGGGTGATGGCTGCCTTCCTGCTGGTCATCATCGGCGTGGCGGTCTGGGCCTCGTTCGTGAAAATGTGGCCGTACAACCTGTCGATGTCGCTGCGCTCGTACGATTTCGACAACATGGACGGCGGCGGCTGGCTCGCGTGGCGCAACAGTCTGCAGCTTGCGTTCTGCACGGCGCTCGTGGGCACCGTCGTGGTCTTCGCCGGCGCATGGATGATGGAGAAAGTGCCCGCCCGCGGCGCGACGGCCCGCGGCCTGCGCGGCATGGCAGGCATGCTGGCGCTGATGCCGATGGCCGTGCCGGGACTGGTGCTGGGCCTGGGCTACATCTTCTTCTTCAACAGCCCCGCGAATCCGCTGAACGTGCTGTACGGAACGATGCCGCTGCTGGTGCTGTGCACGGTCGTGCATTTCTACACCAGCGCCCACCTGACCACCGCCACCGCGCTCAATGCGCTGGATCCGGAATTCGAGGCCGCCTCCGCGTCCCTGAAGGTGCCGCGCCTGACGACCTTCCTGCGCGTGACCCTGCCCATGTGCCTGCCCGCGGCGCTGGACGTGGCCCGCTATCTCTTCGTTTCCGCGATGACCACCGTGTCCGCCGTGGTGTTCCTGTACAGCCCGTCCACGGTGCTGGCCGCCGTCGCCGTGCTCAACATGGACGACGCCGGTTTCATCGGACCGGCCGCCGCCATGTGCACGGTCATCATGGCCAGCTCGGCCGCCGCCGCGCTGCTGCTGTACCTGGCAAGCCGCGCCCTGGTGGCGCGCAGCCAGGCCTGGCGACAGCCTGCGGCCCGTTGATCGACCCCTTTTTTCAGGATGATTTCCATGACTGTTCAACCCTTGCCCGTCCGTCTCGAGGCGGTGATATTCGACTGGGCCGGCACGCTGGTCGATTTTGGCTCCTTCGCGCCCACCAAGGTGTTCGTGGATGCGTTCGCGCAGTTCGGCATGGACGTGTCCCTGCAGGAAGCCCGCGGCCCGATGGGCATGGGCAAGTGGGACCACATCCGGACCCTGTGCGACCAGCCGGCCATCGCCGCCCAGTACCAGGCCCGCTTCGGCCGCCTGCCGAGCGATGACGATGTGACCGCCATCTATGAACGCTTCCTGCCGATGCAGCTGGAAAAGGTCGCGCAGTACTCCGCGGCCATTCCGGGCGCCGCCGACGTGTTGCACGCCTTGCGCCAGCGCGGCCTGAAGATTGGCTCGTGCTCCGGCTATCCGGGCAGCGTCATGCAGCGCGTTGTCGAGCGCGCCGCCGCCGAGGGGCTGACCCCGGACTGCATCGTCGCCAGCGACGAGGTGCCGCGCGCGCGTCCCGCGCCCGCCATGGCCCTGAAGAACGTGGTGGAGCTAGGCCTGTCCGACGTGGCCGGCTGCATCAAGGTCGACGACACCGCGCCGGGCATCGAAGAGGGCCGCCGCGCCGGCATGTGGACCGTGGGCCTGCTCCTGTCGGGCAACGCCGCCGGCCTGACGCTGGACGAGTACCTTGCCCTGGACGAGCCGGCCCGCGCCGCGGCGCGCGCCGCCGCCCGCGAAGCGCTGGCGCCCGTTTCTCCGCACTACCTGATCGACACGGTGGCCGACCTGCCGGCCGTGGTCGACGCTATCGAAGCCCGTCTGGCGCGAGGCGAACGCCCTTGATCTAGACGCCC
Source organism: Achromobacter sp. MFA1 R4 (assembly GCF_900156745.1). Classification (NCBI taxonomy): domain Bacteria; kingdom Pseudomonadati; phylum Pseudomonadota; class Betaproteobacteria; order Burkholderiales; family Alcaligenaceae; genus Achromobacter; species Achromobacter sp. MFA1 R4. The sequence continues at coordinate 3,766,619 of NZ_LT707065.1, forward strand.
GCCGCCCGGCGCACCGGGCCACCCCTGATTCCCTGCTCCGCAGCCGGCACCCGCCGGCCGTGGGGACCTCGTTCACCCTGTTTTCCGCTCACCCACGGAGTTGTTCATGAATCGCTACAAGCTGCTTGCACTGGCCGCCGCCCTGACGGGCGTGATGGGCGCCGCCTCGGCCGAGACCACGCTGACCGTCTACACCGCGCTGGAAGCCGACCAGATCAAGGCCTACCAGGCCGCGTTTGAAAAGGCCAATCCCGACATCAAGATCCAGTGGGTGCGCGACTCCACCGGCATCATCGCCGCCAAGCTGCTGGCCGAGAAAAACAATCCCAAGGCCGACGTGATCTGGGGCCTGGCCGGCACCGCGCTGGGCCTGATGGACAAGGAAGGCATGCTGCAGCCTTACGCCCCGAAGGGACTGGACCAGATCGCCGCCAACATGCGTGACGCCAAGGCCGTACCCGCGTGGGTCGGCATGGACGGCTACGCCGCCGCCATTTGCTTTAACACGATCGAAGCCGACAAGCAGAAGCTGCCCAAGCCCACGTCGTGGCAGGACCTGACCAAGCCGGTGTACGCCGGCAAGATCGTCATGCCGAACCCGGCGTCCTCGGGCACGGGTTTCCTGGACGTGAGCGCCTGGCTGCAGATGTTCGGCGAAGAGAAGGGCTGGGCCTACATGGACGCCCTGCACAAGAACGTGGGCTCGTACACGCACTCGGGCTCCAAGCCCTGCAACATGGCCGCCGCGGGTGAATTCCCCATCGGCATCTCGTTCGACTACCGCGCGGCCAAGCTGAAGGCCGACGGCGCGCCCGTCGAGGCCGTGTTCCCGTCCGAGGGCCTGGGCTGGGAAGTGGAAGCCACCGCCATCATGAAGGGCACCAAGAACCTGGACGCCGCCCGCAAGCTGGCCGACTTTTCGGCCAGCCGCGAGGCCAACGAGCTGTACAAGGCGAACTTCGCGGTGCTGGCGATTCCGTCGATCGCGACGGCGAACCCCAACCTGCCGGCCGACCTGACCTCGCGCATGATCAAGAACGACTTCACCTGGGCCGCCACGAACCGCGACCGCATCATCGCCGAGTGGACCAAGCGCTACGACGGCAAGTCCGAGCCCAAGAAGAAGTAAGTCCGTGACCCACGCGGCGGCGACGTGCCGCCGCGCACCGGGAGGCCCGCGACGGGCTTCCCGTCATCCCTCTTGCAGTATTCCGAAGATGAGAACATTCGACGTAATCGTGGTGGGCGCGGGCATGCTCGGCATCGCGCATGCCTGGGCCGCCGCCAAGCGCGGCCAGTCCGTGGCCGTCATCGAGCGCAGCCGCCAGGCGCATGGCGCCACGATCCGCAATTTCGGCCAGGTCATCGTGACGGGCCAGGCGCCCGGCACCATGTTGTCGCACGCCCAGCAGTCGCGCGAGCTATGGCTCGACCTGGCCGGCAAGGCGGGCTTTCATGTGCGCGCCAACGGTGCGCTGGTGCTGGCCCGCAACGCCGACGAGGCCGACGTGCTGCAGGAATTCGCGGACACGCGGCTGCGGCAGGAAGGGTATCGCGCCGAGCTGATGTCCGGGCGCGAGGTGGCGGGCCTGTACGGCGGACAGCTCGCGCACCACTGCATGGCGCTGCGCGGCCTCGACGACCTGCAGATCTATTCGCGCGAGGCGCTGCCGGCCATCACGCATTACCTGCAATCCACGCTGGGCGTGGCCTTCATCACGGGAACGCTGGCGCGCGCGGTGGAGAACGGCGAAGTCAGCACCACGGCGGGCGACTTCAAGGCATCGCATGTGTTCGTCTGCCCCGGCCACGACTACCTCACCTTGCTGCCCGAACGCTTCGCGCCGCTGAACCTGGAGGTCACCCGCCTGCAGATGCTGCGCGCGGCCTTCGACACCCATCCCATCGCGCTGGACCGCCCGCTGCTGACGGGTCTTTCTTGCGTGCACTACGGCGCATTTTCGGACCTGCCGTCCGCACAGGCGCTGCGCGACGTGATCCAGGCGCGCACGCCCATGCTGCTGGAAAACGGCATTCACCTGCTGATCAGCCCCACGCCCTACGGCGAACTGATCATCGGCGACTCGCACCGGTATGGCGAGGACGCGTTGCCGTTCAACGACGAGGCCGTCGACAACGCCATGCTGGATCTCGCGTCCCAGGCGCTGGGCGCGCGGCTGCGGGTGCTTGAGCGGTGGCAGGGCGTCTACGGCGCGCATGGGCCGGCGCCGTTCTCGGTCATGCCGGTCGATGCGGCGACGACCGTGGCGGTCATGCATTCCGGCGTCGGCATGACGGTGGGCCTGGCGATCGGCGAACGGACCGTCGCCGGCGTGATCGGGCGCTGAAGCGCCCCGCCGCTTCCGGATGAAAAAAGGGCCTCGCGAATCCGAACGGATTTCGCGAGGCCCTTTGTCATGCATGCGGGGAGCAGGGAACCTACACCTCTTGCATGATGCGGCGGTACCACTCATGGAAATGCTGCATGCCGTCTTCCATGGGCGACTGGTAGGGGCCGGTCTCGTTCACGCCGCGCAGCATCAGGGCCTTGCGGCCCGCATCCATGCGTTCGGCGATCTCGTCGTCCTCGATGGCCGTTTCCATGTAGGCCGCGCGCTGCGCCTCGACGAACTCGCGCTCGAAGGCGGCGATTTCCTCGGGGTAGTAGAACTCGACGACGTTGACCGTTTCCTGCGGACCCTTCGGGTACAGCGTGGACAGCACCAGCACGTGCGGGTAGAGCTCGATCATGTGCGTCGGGAAATACGTGACCCACACGGCGCCGAAGTCCGGCGCGTCGCCTTCGCGGAACGACAGCAGGCGGTCGTGCCACTGCTTGTACACGTCGGAACCCGGCTGCGCCAGCGCATTGTGCACGCCCACCTTCTGCAGGCTGTACCAGTCGTTGAACTCCCAGGTCAGGTCGTCGCACGTGACGAAGCGCCCCAGTCCCGGATGGAACGGGCCGACGTGGTAGTCCTCGAGGTAGACCTCGATGAAGGTCTTCCAGTTGTAGTTGCACTGATGGACCTCGACATGGTCCAGCACGTAATCGCCGAAGTCGAACTCGGGTCGCGCGAACAGCGGCGCCATGTCGGCGGCGGGATCGCGCGGGCCTTCGAAGAGCAGCCCATGGCAATCGCGCAGGCGGTACTTCTGCAGGTTCATGCAGGGCGTGGTCTCGAACTGCGGCGCGCCCAGCAACTCACCCCGGTTGTTGTACGTCCAGCGGTGCAGCGGGCAGACGATGTTGCCGCCCGTGGCCTTCAGGTTGCCGTGCGTGTTGCAGTTGCCGGCCACGTTGCCGGCTTCGCCGCCAAGCATCAATGCCTGACGGTGGCGGCAGACATTTGAGATGAGATCGACGCCGTGCTGGTTGCGAACCAGCGTGCGCCCTCCGTTTTCCTGGACCAACGTACGCCAATCCCCGATTTCGGGCACCAATTTCTGGTGGCCGACGTAGAGCGAGGATTGCTTGAAAATGAGTTCTTGCTCGCGGGCAAAGAGGGCTTCGTCAAAATATGCGCTGACGGGTAGCTGGGTGCGAGCTGGCACGACATGTGCCATCCGACCGATGTCGGTCATGATTCCCTCCGCTCGGATGAAAAAGCCAGGACGGTTTGAGCCTTGCCAGGCGCTTTTGTTCAAGTCCAGGTATTCCTCCGCTGGCGTGCGAAGGCCTGTTCATGAATTCGAGCCTGGCTAAATCCGTTCTGGCGCGAAGAAAAATCGGTGTCTGGCCGATCAAATAAGCCGTGAATTGTACCCCAAGGGCTTGTGCGCCGCCCGTCCGGATCGGCGCGCCTGCTTTGGAAAATCCCCCGGCCGTCCTGCGCTGGCGTAAACCGCGATCAACCTTGGCGCCGTAGACCCTTCAGACGAGGCGGCGCGTGGCCGGATGGCGCCTGAGCAACCAACTGCTGGCGGCCGACAGCGCGAACACCGCCATCGTGAGCAAGGGCAAGGTCCACGCGTCGCGGTCGTCGCCGGAAAAGGCGCCGGCGCGGCGCGCGATGTCCAGGAACACCGGATGAATGAGGTATACGCCAAACGTCAGCGGCGCCAGCGCCGCCAGCCTGGGCAATCGGGGCGAGGACACGATCCACTGGAATGCGGCCAGCGACATGAACGGCACCGTCAGGCTGAAGTAATCGTAGAAGTAGGTGTCCAGCACGTGGCCGTTGGACATGATCGTCACGCCCAGCGCGGTCGCGGCCACGGTCGCGGCCAGCATCAGGCCGGGGCGCGGAATCCGCATCTCGCCGTCGAAAATGAGCCGTCCCGCCACGAAGTAGCCCAGGTAGGGCAGGAACCAGGTCAAAAAGAAACCATGCGGCGCGCCCAGCGCGCGGCGGTACAGGGCGTCCAGGATCGCCACGCCCAGGATGCCGACGACCCACAGCGCGCGCGCCCGCGGCGTGCTGCGCGAATAGAGCACGCGGACCAGCGGCGCGAACAGGTACAGGCCCACGATCATGTACAGGTACCACAGGTGATAGTAGGGCTCCCCCTGGACGACCTTGCGCGGCCAGAACGAAAAATCGATGCGGCCGTCGTCCCACCAGTCCAGGCCCGTGCGCCACGTCAGGTAGAAGATCGTCCAGAACAGCAGCGGCGCGCAGATCCGCGCCATGCGGCGGCTGTAGAAGCGCCTGGCGTCCTGCGGCTTGCCGGGATCGAGGAGCAGCGCGCCGCTCACCATCACGAAGACGGGCACGCACCAGCGCGCGGCGGAATCGTAGAGATTGGCGGCCAGCCATGCGCCGCGGCCATGCGCGCCGGGATCGCTCACGACGAGGGCGGCGCTGTGCAGCAGAACGACGGCCAGCGCAGCCAGCCATCGGGCTGAGTCCAGGCGGGCATATCGGTCTTCGGATTGAGGCATCGGGCTCCCGGGGATGTCGGCGGATTGGTCGGCTTTTCCGGCCTTACCTTATCAGCGGGGGCGAGACGATTTCTGTATCCAGGGGTTAGGCCGCGCGTAAAAAACCGACAGGGCCAAGGCGGCGCTGTCGGGGAAAAGGCCTGTTCGCGCCGGGGCTGCGGACAGGCCGATCGCGGGCCGGCGGTCCGCGAACGTTTTGTCACGAAACCGGGCGGTCGTGCACGCTCATTGCAGGACGATGTTGGCCTGCTTGATGAGCTGCGACACGATGGGCTGTTCGGTCTTGATCTGCTTGTCCAGTTCCGCCGCCGTGCCGGAACGCGGATCGATGCCCATGTCCAGCAGGCGCTTCTTCACGGCTTCGTCCTGCAGGGTCTCGGTCAGCGCGGCCTGCAGGCGCTCCACGACCGGAGCGGGGGTGCCCTTGGGGGCCACGAAACTGAACCAGGCGGTCATGTCGAACGAGGGATAGCCTTGTTCGGCCAGCGTGCTCACGTTGGGCTGCGTCGCCAGGCGCGTGGGGCTGGTGATCGCGAACACCTTCACCTTGCCGGCGTCTGCCTGCGGCATGCCGGTGGCGACCATGTCGAAGAACAGGTCCACGTCGCCGCTGATCAGGGCCGGCAGGGCCTGGGTGGCTCCCTTGAACGGCACGTGCAGGATGTCGATGCCCGCGCGTGACTTGAACAGTTCGCCGGCCAGGTGCGAAGACGTGCCGGGGCCGAAGGTGGCAAAGGTCAGCTTGCCCGGATTCTGCTTGGCGTAGGCCACGACGTCCTGCGTGCTGTTGAAGGGCCGCTTGGGCGAGGACAACAGGACGAGCGGACCAATGCCCACCATGCCGATCCTGGCGAAGCTGTCCGGGTCGTAGGGCAGTTCCTTATACAGATAACGGTTGGTCACCAGCGTCGAGTTGGTGGCCATCAGGATGGTGTAGCCGTCGGGGTTTTCACGCGAAACGTAGGCCGCGCCAATGGAGGTGCCCGCGCCGGCCTTGTTTTCGACGATCATGGGCTGGCCCAGGTTCTTGGCCATCCGCTCGGCCAGCACGCGCGTCAGCACGTCGGTGGCGCCGCCGGCCGGGAAGGGCGAAATCACCTTGATCGGCCGTGAGGGATAGGTATCGGCCTGGGCTCCCAGCGCGGCGGCGCTGAGCATCAGGGTGGCGAGCAGTTTGAAGCTGTTGCGAATCATGTTTTCCCCTTGAAATCGCATGGTCGGAGTGGATCGCCGGGCCTGGCTTGGCGGGTGCGATGCCGCGCGTCGCGTCGCTTGCCAGGTCTCCTTGGATGGTTTAAATTCCGTTATATGGAATTTAATTTTGTCATTCGAAATAAACTATAAAAACGAAGCGAATAGAAATGCAATCATTTTCTGACCCCAGGCGCACCGCCCATCCCCCCTCCAAGCCCGACGAGAAGCTCGAACTGAGCCTGCCCGCGCGCCGCAAACGGGGCGCGGGCGCGGGGGGCGGCGCCCAGTCGCCGGATTTCATCACCGCCCTGGCGCGCGGGCTGGATGTGCTGCGGTGCTTTCGGCACGGCGTGACCGCCCTGGGCAACCTGGACCTGGCGCGCCTGACCGGCCTGCCCAAGCCCACCATCAGCCGCATCACCTACACGCTGACCGAACTGGGCTACCTGCGTTATCACCCGGACACCGGCAAGTACTCGCCCGGATACGGCGTCCTGGCCCTGGGGTTCGGGCTGCTGGCCGGGCTGGAGGTCCGCGAGCTGGCCAAGGCTTCGATGACCGACCTGGCCCGCGAGACCGGGGGCGCCGTCGCGCTGGGGGCGTTCGACGGCGATGCCATGACCTATGTCGAGGCCATTCACGGCTCGTCCGCGCTGTATCTGCGGCTGCCGGTCGGCTACCGCGCCACGCTGGACAGCGCCATGGGCCGGGCCTACCTGGCCAGCCTGCCCGAGCAGGAATGCGAGGCCGTGCTGGCGCGCCTGGGAGAGGGGGCGCCGGCGCCCGAGGCCATCGCGCGGGCCCGTGCGGAACTGGCCCAGGAAGGCTGCTGCTTCGCCATCGGGGAATGGCAGTCCGGCATCAATGCCGTGGCGGTGCCTTTCACGTCCATCACGGGCGAGGGCGTCTTCGTCATGAGCTGCGGCGGACCGGCCAGCCTGCTCGAAGCGTCGCATCTGCGGGCTCGCGTGGCGCCGGCGCTGCTGGCCGCGGTGGCAGGCCTGGCGGGGGCGCCAGCCTGAGGCGCGGGGCGCATCCGGTCCGCGCATGGCTATCTCGTACAATTCACGGATTAATCCACCCCTAGTGCCCCCGGAGGCCCCGTTTGGCCAATCCCATCCCCGCTGATCCGCAGAACGACGATCGTCCCTTGCCCCAGGATTTCGAAACGGCGCTGGCCGAACTGGAATCGCTCGTGGCGGCCATGGAAGACGGCTCGCTGCCGCTTGAGCAATCGCTGGCCGCCTACAAGCGTGGCGTGGCGCTCACGCGGGTCTGCCAGGAGCGCCTGGCGCAGGCCGAACAGCAGGTGAAGGTGCTCGAGGGCGACCTGCTCCGGCCCCTGGATCCCGCGGCGCTGGACGACGAATAAACATCCGATGAAGCAAATTCAACTCGCTTTTCCCGAGTGGCTGCAAGGCCGTGCGCGGCACGTCGAAGACGTGCTCGACGACCTCCTGCCGCCGGCGGACCAGGCGCCAGCCCGCTTGCATGAGGCCATGCGATACGCCGTGCTCGGCGGCGGCAAGCGCGTGCGCGCCGCCCTGGTCTATGCCGCAGGACAGGCCTGCCCCGTGAGCGGCAGCGTACTGGCCATCGAAGCCTCGCTCGACCGCGCCGCCGCGGCCGTCGAACTGATCCATGCCTATTCGCTGGTGCACGACGACCTGCCCTGCATGGACGACGACACCCTGCGCCGAGGCCGGCCCACCACGCATGTGCAGTTCGACGAGGCCACGGCCATGCTGGCGGGCGACGCCCTGCAGCCGCTTGCCTTCGAACTGGTGGCGTCCATGCCGATCGCGCCGGCGCTGATCGTGCAGGCCACCCAGTCGCTGGCGCGCGCCGCCGGCAGCCAGGGCATGGCGGGGGGCCAGGCTATCGACCTCTTCAGCGTCGGCCGCGCGTTGTCGCGCGACGAGCTGCAGATGATGCATGGCATGAAGACCGGCGCCATGCTGGCTTGCAGCGTGGCCCTGGGCGGCATCGTGGCGGGCGCAAGCTCGGCGTCGCGCCAGGCGCTCGATGCCTACGCGCAGGCCATGGGGTTGGCGTTCCAGGTGGTCGACGACATACTCGATGTCACCGCCGACAGCGCCAGCCTGGGCAAGACGCCAGGCAAGGATGCCGCCGAAAACAAGCCCACCTACGTGTCTTTGCTGGGGCTGGCCGACGCCCGGGCCTTCGCCGAGGAACTGCGCGTGGCGGCCCTGGCTGCGCTGGCGCCGCTGGGCGACGCGGGCGCGCGCCTGGCCCAGCTTGCCGACTTCATCGTTCTTCGAGACCGCTGATCCGTGATCAGCCCGGCCCGCGCAGGCCGGGCCAACGAACCACATAAAAGCATGACGACAGATTTACTGGACCGCATTCAATCGCCGGCTGACCTCAAGCGCCTGGATCGTCGCGAGCTTAAAAAGCTCGCCGACGAACTGCGCGGCTTCGTGCTGGAGTCGGTATCCAAAACGGGCGGACACCTGTCGTCCAACCTGGGCACCGTCGAGCTCACGCTGGCGCTGCACCAGGTGTTCGATACGCCGCACGATCGCATCGTCTGGGACGTGGGGCACCAGTCCTATCCGCACAAGATCCTGACGGGGCGCCGTGCCGGCATGGCCAAGCTGCGCCAGCAGGGCGGCATTTCCGGGTTCCCCAAGCGCAGCGAATCCGAGTACGACGCGTTCGGCACCGCGCATTCGTCCACGTCGATCTCCGCGGCCCTGGGCATGGCGGTCGCGTCGCGCAATGCGGGCGTGCAGCGCCAGCACATCGCCGTGATCGGCGACGGCGCCATGTCGGCCGGCATGGCCTTCGAGGCCATGAACAACGCGGGCGTCACGCCCAACATCAACCTGCTGGTGATCCTGAACGACAACGACATGTCGATCTCGCCGCCGGTCGGGGCGCTGAACCGCTACCTGGCGCGCCTGATGTCGGGTCGCTTCTATGCCGCGGCCAAGAACGTGGGCCGCGCCGTCCTGCAGCACGTGCCGCCCGTGCTCGAACTGGCCCGCCGCTTCGAGGAACATGCCAAGGGCATGGTCACGCCGGCCACGCTGTTCGAGGAATTCGGCTTCAATTACGTCGGTCCCATCGACGGCCACGATCTGGATGCGCTGGTGCCCACGCTGCAGAACCTGAAGGCCCTCGAAGGGCTGCAGTTCCTGCATGTGGTCACGCGCAAGGGGCAGGGCTACAAGCTCGCCGAGGCCGATCCGGTGCTCTACCACGGACCCGGCAAATTCGATCCGGCGGTCGGCATCCAGCAGTCCAAGGCGCCGGGCAAGCGCACGTTCACCCAGGTGTTCGGCAAGTGGCTTTGCGACACGGCCCAGCAGGACACGCGCCTGGTCGCCGTCACGCCGGCCATGCGCGAGGGCAGCGGGCTGGTGGAGTTTGAGCAGCGCTTTGCGCAGCGGTACTTCGACGTGGGCATCGCCGAACAGCATGCCGTCACGTTCGCCGCTGGCGTGGCGTGCGAAGGCCAGAAGCCGGTTGTCGCCATCTACTCCACGTTCCTGCAGCGTGGTTACGACCAGTTCATCCATGACGTCGCGTTGCAGAACCTGGACGTCACGTTCGCGCTGGACCGCGCCGGCATCGTGGGCGCGGACGGCGCCACGCACGCGGGCAACTACGACATCGCCTTCCTGCGCTGCGTGCCGAACATGGTGGTCGCCACGCCATCCGACGAAAACGAAACCCGTCTGCTGCTGTCGACCTGTTATCAGCATCCCGGCCCCGCATCGGTGCGCTATCCGCGCGGCGCGGGCTGCGGCGCGGCGGAAGGCGAGGGCCTGGATACCGTCGAACTGGGCAAGGGCGTGATCCGGCGCGAAGGCAAGAAGATCGCCATCGTGGGCTTCGGTACGCTGGTCCAGGCGGCGCTGGGCGCCGCCGACAAGCTGGACGCCACCGTGGCGGACATGCGCTTCGTCAAGCCGATCGACCGCGACCTGATCCTCGACCTGGCGAGCCGCCACGATGCGCTCGTCACCCTGGAAGACGCCTGCATCATGGGCGGCGCGGGCAGCGCCGTGCTGGAAGTCCTGAGCGCCGCCGGTGTGCTGATCCCCGTGTTGCAACTGGGCCTGCCGGACGAGTTCATCGACCATGGCGAGCAATCGGCCCTGCTGGCCGGACTGGGGCTGGACGCGGCCGGCATCGAGCAGTCGATCCGCACGCGCTATGCCGCGCTGCTGAAGTGACTTCGGGTTCATCCTTGAGGCCGAGGGCGCACGCTTTCGGCCGCAAGGATGAAACACACTGTTCCGGCCGCGCCGGCATGTGATCCGAAGGGGTACCTCGTCCGATCGCGCAAGCGTGGGCGATAATGAGCGCCTTTCTAGACTACTGGGCCTGCCCGTGTTCGTGCGGCAGACTGGCCCGGACAGGTAAGCCGAAATGAATTCTCCGATCGACCCCGCCATCGTGATGCCCGACGTGCAGAGCGCCACGGATACGCGGCACATCCCGATCCAGCGCGTCGGCATCCGCGGCGTGCGTCATCCCATGCTGGTCCAGAGCGGCGATGGCTCGGTCCAGGGCACCGTGGCCAACTGGACGTTGACCGTGGCCCTGCCGCCCGAGGAAAAGGGCACGCACATGTCCCGCTTCGTGGCCCTGCTCGAGCGGTATCGCAGCACGCCCATGACGCCGGCGGCGTTTCGCGCCATGGCGGGCGACATGCTGCCGCTGCTGCATGCCGAGCGCGGCGACCTCACCGCGACGTTCCCGTACTTCATCAACAAGTCCGCGCCGATCTCCGGCGTGCAGAGCCTGCTGGACTACGAGGTCCAGTGGATCGCCCGCGCGCAGGCCGGCCACGTCGAGTTCGAACTCGTCGTGCAGGTGCCTGTCACCAGCCTGTGCCCGTGTTCCAAGGCCATTTCCGAATACGGCGCGCACAACCAGCGCTCGCACGTCACCGTCTCGGCCATCCTCGATGAAGATATCTCGATGGACGGCGTGATCCGCCTGGTCGAGGACGAGGGCTCCTGCGAATTGTGGGGGCTGCTCAAGCGCCCCGACGAAAAGTTCGTGACCGAACGCGCCTACGACAATCCCAAGTTCGTCGAGGACCTGGTGCGAGACGTGGCCGCCCGCCTGAACGCGCATCCCGGCATTGCGCGCTATCGCGTCGAAGCCGAAAACTTCGAATCCATCCACAACCACTCGGCCTACGCCGTCGTCGAAGGCTGAGCGCCCATGCGCCATCCGGCGGCCAGCGACTGGCCGCTCATCGCCGGCCTGCAGCAGTGGGAAACGCGGCTGGCCGGCAACCTGGCCAGCCGCGGGCGTTTCGGCGTCGCGCTCTACGAGTTCTTCCGCTTTGGCGTAAAGCAGGCCTGGGCATGCCTTTTTGGCGGCCTGATGTGCGCGCTGCTGCTGGGCACGCACTGGTGGTATCCCAAGGACGCGTTCCTGGCGCGCTACGACTTCCTGACGCTGGCCGCGCTGGGCATCCAGGCCGCGCTGCTCGCGCTGCGCATGGAAACCTGGGGCGAGGCGCGCGTGATCCTGATGTTCCATGTCGTCGGCACCTGCATGGAAATCTTCAAGACCGCCGCCGGTTCGTGGATCTACCCCGAGCCGAGCGTGCTGCGCATCGGCGGGGTGCCGCTATTCACCGGCTTCATGTATGCCGCGGTGGGCAGCTACCTTGCCCGCGTGTGGCGCCTCTTCGATTTCCGCTTCCGGGCGCATCCGCCGCTTGCCGCCACGGCGGCGCTTTCGGTGCTGATCTACCTGAACTTCTTCGCGCACCATTACGTCATGGATTTGCGCTGGGCGTTGTTCGCGATGACGGCGCTGCTGTTCGCGCGCACCTGGGTGTACTTCCGCATCTGGCAGGTCTACCGCCGCATGCCGCTGTTGCTGGGCTTCGTGCTGGTGGCGCTCTTCATCTGGTTCGCCGAGAACATCGGCACCTTCGCCAATGCCTGGCGCTATCCCAACCAGTCGCAGGTCTGGCAACTCGTGTCCATCGCCAAGCTGGGTTCCTGGTTCCTGCTGATGATCATCAGCTATGTCATGGTGAGCGCCGTCAACCGGCCGCGCGCCATCGAGGCGGCCGATCTGCCGGCCGCGCCAGCCGCCGTGCCCGCAAATAACGCGTCCCTCATTTCCTGACGCGCCATTTTTTGCTGCTTGCAAGCGTTTGCCCAATCGGCGATAATCGAGAGCTTTCTTGCTCGACCACCCATGGTTTTTTGGGTAGCGGGCTGCCCCTTGCGGCGATCGTCTCCAAGATGAAAATCCACCCATGATGGAAAGCGCGGGTGCAAGACGGCCGGCCGGCAAGACATCCTCAAGGAGTTTTATCCATGCGTCACTACGAAGTAGTGTTTATCGTTCACCCCGACCAGAGCGAGCAAGTGCCCGCCATGGTCGAGCGTTACCAAGCGCTGGTCACGGGCCAAGGCGGCTCGGTCCACCGCCTGGAAGACTGGGGTCGCCGTCAACTGGCCTACCCGATCCAGAAGCTCGTCAAGGCTCACTACGTGTGCCTGAACATCGAGTGCGGCCAAGCCACGCTGGATGAGCTGGAACACTCGTTCCGCTACAACGACGCCGTTCTGCGTCACCTGGTCATCAAGACCAAGAAGGCCCAGACCGCTCCGTCGATCATGATGAAGTCGGTCGAACGCGAAGAAGCCCGCAAGGCTTCGGCGGAAGCTGCCCCGGCTCAGGCCGAGTAAGCAGGGCTCACGCAGAGCTCATTGTCTCAAGTCCCCTCGGTGCCTGGCAGGATGAACAAGCTGGAACTCAGCGCCCGCGTTCTCGAATGCGAGCCTTTGCGCCACACGCCCGCCGGTTTGCCAGCGCTGGAAATGCTGCTGGCGCACGAGTCGGAGGTCATCGAAGCCGGCCACCCGCGCCGTGTCGAATTGACGATCGCCGCCGTGGCACTGGGAGATCTGGCGCTGCTCTTGAGGAACACCGCTTTGGGGTCCGAATTGCTGGTGCAGGGGTTTCTGGCTCCCGCCCGCAAGGACTCGGTGAAGATCAAGCTGCATTTGCAGCAGGCGCGCAAGATTGGCGGAAGCGCTGGAAGCGATCCGCAGGTAGCTTGAAGGGAATGAGTCCAAGGGTGCGAGAGCGCCTTCTGAATACGGATAGGTTACGGGGAGTTGGGCCCGGTCATTGAAGAACCCGGTTATGACCCAGTCCCCTCAAACATAAAGGCACATATCATGGCTTTCTTCGGAAAACGCAAAGAAAAACGCAAATTCACGCAGCAGAACCCGCTCTTCAAGCGTCGCAAGTTCTGCCGCTTCACCGCAGCCGGCGTCGAAGAGATCGACTACAAGGATCTGGACACCCTGCGCGACTTCGTGCAAGAAAACGGCAAGATCATCCCGGCTCGCCTGACCGGCACCAAGGCAATCTACCAGCGCCAGCTGGACACCGCCATCAAGCGCGCGCGCTTCCTGGCCCTGTTGCCTTACACCGACAACCACAACTAATCCGGGGCACTGAAATGCAAGTTATTCTGCTCGAAAAAGTCCTGAATCTGGGCAACCTGGGTGAAGTCGTGCGCGTGCGCGATGGCTACGCCCGCAACTTCCTGATTCCCCAGAAGAAGGCCCGTCGCGCAACCGACGCCGCCCTGAAGGAATTCGAAGCCCGCCGCGCCGAGCTGGAAAAGGCCCAGGCTGAAAAGCTGGCTGCCGCCCAAGCCCTGGGCGAGCGCATGAACGGCTACCAGTTGAAGATCAGCCAGAAGGCTGGCGTCGACGGTCGCCTGTTCGGTTCGGTCACCAACGCCGACATCGCCGAAGGTCTGAAGAAGGCTTCGTTCGAAGCCGTCGAAAAGGCCCAGGTGCGTCTGCCCAATGGCCAACTGAAGGCCATCGGCGAGTACCCGGTCCAGGTCGCCCTGCACGCCGATGTCGTCGTTGACGTCACGGTCGTGGTCGAAGGCGAACTGTCCTGATCCGGCAGTCGCGGTAAAAAGAAGCCGGCCCGCGCGCCGGCTTTTTTTCTTTTTTGGGGCGCCGCGCCCGGTCCGCCCCGACCCGGCGACGCCCGCCGCCCGTTTCACGCTGTCATCCAGAGGACCTCTTGACTCATCCGCCTGTCCATCACAACGCGCCGCCCGGCCTGCGAGCCTGGCTCGACAGCGTGGATGCGTCGCGTGAACCTTCGGTGCGGGATGTGAAGATAGACGGCGTGCGCTGCATCATCAAGCGGCGCCGGCCCGGCATCCTGCGAGGCGTGAGCTACGTGCTGCGCTACGTGCGCGCCTTGTTCCTCGCCGTGGGATGCAAGATTTTCCTGGGCGAGTTTCCGCGGCCCGGCGTACTGCTGCGCAATGGCCTGGCCCATGAAGCCCGGCGCCTGTCGCAATTGCTGGAGGCCGGCTGCCGTGTCCCCGAGGTCTGGTGGCAGGAGCAGAACCTGCTCGTGCTGGAGTTCGTAGGCGAAGACCTGGCGGACCTGATCCGCAAAGAAGACTCCACCTCGCGCCTGTGGCTGACGCGCGCGGCCGCGGCCGACCTGGCGGCCTTTCATGGGCGCGGCATGTGGCACGGCGGTGCGCAGATCCGAAACCTGACGCTGCGCGATGGCGAGATCTGGCGTATCGACTTCGAGGAAAACATCGGCGCGACGCTGTCGCGCCCGCTGGCGCAGGCCTATGACATGTTCCAGATGCTTGCCTCGCTGGTGTCCCTGCGCAAGCTGGGCGACCGCGACGCCAGGACGCTGGGCAAGCTGGCGCTGGACGTCTACCTGGACAGCAACCCCGATCCCGAGGTCAGGGCGTGCCTCAGGCGCCTGGCGCGCGTGCTCTGCGCCTTTGCGATGCCGTTGCGCCCCATCCTGAGCCGCTTCCCCTCGCGCGATATCCAAGGGTTTTTCCGCGTCGCGGATATCCTGCAGCCGTTACTATTGAAGCCATGACCACACCCGCCGATTCCCAGCTCGAATACCTGCGCGTCCCTCCCCATTCCATCGAGGCGGAACAGTCGGTCCTCGGCGGACTGCTGCTGGACAATGCGGCATGGGACCGCATCGCGGACGTGCTGATCGAAGAGGATTTCTACCGCCACGACCATCGGCTGATCTGGCACCACATCGCTCGCTTGATCGGCCTGGCGCGGCCGGCCGACGTGATTACCGTGCACGAGTCGCTGGTCAGCGCGGGCAAGGCCGACGACGCCGGCGGGCTGGCCTATCTGAATGCGCTGGCGCACAACACGCCGTCGGCGGCCAACATCCGGCGCTACGGCGAGATCGTGCGAGAGCGCGCCATGCTGCGCAAGCTGGTGTCCATCGCCGACGAAATCTCCTCGGCGGCCATGAACCCGCAGGGCAAGGAGGCGCGGCAACTGCTGGACGAGGCCGAATCCAAGGTCTTCCAGATCGCGCAGGAAGGCGCGCGCGGCGCCGCGGGCTTCCAGGAGATCCAGCCGCTCCTGACCCAGGTGGTCGAGCGTATCGACGAGCTCTATCACCGCGAGGGCACCTCCGATGTGACGGGCGTGCCCACGGGCTTCACGGACCTGGACAAGATGACGTCCGGCATGCAGGGCGGCGACCTGATCATCGTGGCCGGCCGCCCGTCCATGGGCAAGACCTCGTTCTCCATGAACATCGGCGAGCACGTCGCCATCGAAGAAGGCTTGCCCGTGGCGGTGTTCTCCATGGAAATGGGCGCCGTGCAGCTTGCCATGCGTATGCTGGGTTCCGTGGGCCTGCTGGACCAGCACCGGATGCGTACCGGCAAGCTCATCGCCGAAGACTGGCCGCGCGTCACGCACGCCGTGCAGCTCATGCAGGACGCCCAGGTCTACATCGACGAATCGCCGGCGCTCAGTCCCATGGAAGTGCGCGCCCGCGCGCGCCGTCTGGCGCGCCAGTGCGGCCAGCTCGGGCTCATCATCATCGACTACCTGCAGCTCATGTCAGGCAACGGTTCCGGCGAAAACCGGGCCACCGAAGTGTCTGAAATCAGCCGTTCGCTCAAGGGTCTGGCCAAGGAGCTGAACTGCCCGCTGATCGCGCTGTCCCAGCTCAACCGAAGCCTGGAACAACGTCCCAACAAGCGTCCCGTGATGAGCGACCTGCGCGAATCCGGCGCCATCGAACAGGACGCGGACGTGATCCTGTTCATCTACCGCGACGAGGTCTACAACCCCGATTCGCCGGACAAGGGCACGGCCGAGATCATCATCGGCAAGCAGCGTAACGGCCCCATCGGAACCGTGCGCCTGACGTTCCAGGGGTCCAGCACGCGCTTCTTGAACTTCTCCGGCGCGCAGCCGCGGGACATGTACTGATCCTGCCTCGGCGGCGCCCAAATAAAAAACCGCGCTTCATGTGTGAAGCGCGGTTTTTTTATTGCTGACCCGGTCAGTGGGTGGTTTCCGGCCGCTTGCCATAGCGCGCGGCGAGGACGCCGCAGACCATGAGCTGGATCTGGTGGAACAGCATCAGCGGCAGCACCACCGCGCCCACGGCGTGGCCGGCGAACAGCACCTGGGCCATGGGAATGCCGCTGGCCAGGCTCTTTTTCGAGCCGCAGAACAGCAGCGTGATGCGGTCCTCGATCTTGAACCCGAAGACCCTGCCCGCCAGGGCCGACAGGCCCAGCGCCAGCGCCAGGATGACGCAGCAGCTCACGACCAGGCCGACCAGCGCGGGGATGGGCGTGCTGCTCCACAGCCCCTCGTTGATGGCTTCGGAGAAGGCCGTGTAGACCACCAGCAGGATGGAACCCTGGTCCACGAATTTCAGCATCGCCTTGCGCTTGTGCACCCAGGCGCCAATCCAGCGGCGCGCGAACTGGCCCAGCACGAAGGGCAGGAGCAACTGCAGCATGATCTTGCCGACCGCGTCGAACGAGATCGGCGCACTGCCGGCATTGGCCACGACGGTGCCGACCAGAAGCGGCGTGATGAAGATGCCCAGCAGGCTGGAGGCCGAGGCGCTGCATACCGCGGCGGGGACATTGCCGCGCGCCATCGAGGTGAACGCGATGGCCGACTGCACGGTGGCCGGCAGGCAGCACAGGAACAGGATGCCCAGATAGAGCTCGGGCGTGACCAGCGGTTCCAGCACCGGCTTGAGCGCCAGGCCCAGCAGCGGGAACATCAGGAACGTGGCCGAGAAAATGGTCAGGTGCAGCTTCCAGTGCGTCAGACCCGCAATGATGGCCTCGCGGGACAGGCGCGCGCCGTGCAGGAAGAACAGGAGGCCGACGGCGACGTTGGTGATCCAGCCGAAGACGACCACGCCTTGCCCGTGCGCGGGCACGATGCTGGCGATGATGACGGTGCAGATCAGATAGAGGGTGAAGCGGTCGGGCAGGAGTCGAACGAGGCGGGACATGAGGATGGAAGGGAAGACAGAAAGCGGCGGCGCGGGGCGCCGGAAACGGGGCGTATTGTAGACCCGGTACGGCGCGGCCCGCGCTGCGGCGGCCCTCGAGCGTCCAGGCGCCGAGGCAGGCAGCAGATGTGTCGGGTCAGGGCGTCATCGCCAGCGCCAGGTCGAACGCCGCGACCAGCGAGGCGTGGTCCGCCAGTCCCTTGCCGGCGATGTCGAACGCGGTGCCGTGGTCCACGCTGGTGCGCACGAAGGGCAGCCCGACGGTCACGTTCACGCCGTGGTCCAGGCCCAGGTACTTCACGGGGATGAGGCCCTGGTCATGGTACTGGGCGACGACGATGTCGAATTCGCCGCGGCGGGCGCGCATGAAGACGGTGTCTCCCGGCCAGGGGCCGCTGGCGTCGATGCCTTCGGCGCGCGCGGCGGCGATGGCCGGTTCGATGATGTCGACGTCTTCGCGGCCGAACTTGCCGCCTTCGCCCGCGTGCGGATTCAGGCCCGCGACGGCGACGCGCGGGCGCGCGATGCCCATCTGCCGGCAGGCCCGGTCGGCAAGGCGCATCGCGGTCAGTTCGGCCTGGGGCGTGATGCGCGCGATGACGTCGGCCAGCGCGACGTGGATGGTCACCAGCAGCACGCGCAGTTCATCGTTGGCCAGCATCATGGCGAAGTCCTGCGTGGCCGAGCGGTCCGCCAGGATTTCGGTGTGGCCCGGAAAGTCGATGCCGGCCTCGTGCATGGATTTCTTGTTCAGCGGCGCGGTCACGATGGCGCGGATGCGTCCGGCCTGCGCGTCGTCGATGGCGGCGCAGACGTAGTCGTAGGCGGCGCGCCCCGCCAGGGCGCTGACCTTGCCCAGGGCCAGGTCGGCGGGCAGGGCAGGGCTGCAGGCCACCACCTGGATGCAGCCCGGATCGGGCCGCGCCTGGTCGATGCTGGCGATCTCGGCGATGTTCAGCCGGGCGCCGAGCTGGGCCGCCGCCCGTCGCAACGCGCCGGCATCGCCGTACACCACACAGGGCGCATTCAAGCCATGCGCGTAGGCCTTGACGACAATTTCGGGACCGATGCCGGCGGCATCGCCCATGGTGACGCCCACGGGTTGGGGAGTGTTCACGGTGCAGGCAAGAGGGCTAAAGGGATGCGGACAATGCTACACCCGATCCCGGGCAGGGCCGCGCGCGCTTACTGGGCCGCGTTCTTGGGCGGATCGATGGCGGCGCATTCGAACGTGACCGTGGCGCGCTTGGAGCCCAGGCCCGTCGCGTGATTGGACGTCACCTTGGGCTTGACCAGCTTGCGGCCCAGCGACTGGCAGTATTGGTCGGCGCGTTGCAAAGCCTGGTTCTTGATTTCGACCCAGCTCAGCAATTGCGTGCCCGAGCTGTAGGTGACGCTGTAGAGGTCCTTGTCGACGGACGTGACTTCGCTCATGCTGGAACAAGCGGTCAGCAGGGCGAGGAGGGCGGCGGCGGGGGCAAGGCGTGCAAGCATGAAAAGTCCAGGATTCGCGACAGGCCCCATTACACCACCATGTCGCGCCAGCGGGAAAGGCGGGCCGGGCCGTAGACCGCCGTTTCAGGGCGCGCCGACCGCGCTGCGGCGGTCGACCTTGCGGCTGAGCACGATGGATGTCTGCGTTTGCTTGACGCCGTCGATCAGGCCGATGCGGTCCAGCAGCGCATCCAGTTGTTCGTGCGTTTCGCAGCGCAGGAAGATCAGGTAATCGTAGGGGCCGCTGACCGACGACACTTCCTCGACCTCGGGCATCTTTTCCAGCTCCCGGATCACCGCCGCCGGCGTCTTGGGCAGCACGCTGATGAAGCAATAAGCGCGCACCGCGGCCTCTTCCAGCCGCCGTCCCAGGCGCACGCCATAGCCCGCCACGATGCTCTCGCGCTCCAGCCGCGCGATGCGCGCGACCACCGTCGTGCGCGCCAGGCCCAGCTTGCGCGCCAGGATGGCGGCGGGTTCGCGCGCATTGGCCTGCAGCAGGCTGAGCAATTGCCGGTCGATGTCGTCGAGTCGTTCGTTCATGCGCGCAGGCGGTGGCGTTGGGCCGAAGGGCGAAGTGGCGACGGTACAGGCGTCGGCGTGCCGGCGTCAATGCGTCGGCTAGCCGTCCGACTCGGGCGGGATGCCGCCGTGATAGATGCGGCCGTCGAACTCGAAGCGCGTGATGGTCTTGTGCGCGGCATCGAAGATGCGGTCGCGGCTGGCGTCGTCCAGGCCGTCGTGGTCCGCGAAGCTGAAGCGGCACAGGTCGATGTCGCTGTCGTAGAACGCGCTGTGCACGAAGCGGCTCACGTCCGCCTCGTGCGCGAAATGCGCGAACTCGCGCAATTGCTCCATCTCGTGGAACGAGCCGTTGCGGCTGACCAGCAGCATGCCGAACTTGCGCTCTTCGTCCGCCATCGGCTCCGGCGGCGGCGGGGCGTCGTTCGCCTGCGCGTCCTTGCAGTCGAAGTGCGCGCCGGCTTCGCGCATCGCGTCCAACACCCGCTGCCATTCCTGATCCTCCAGCGTCAGGCGGGCCATCATGTAGAAGAGACGCTGCCGCCCCAGCGTGCGCGGCTCCGGGCCGCCCACGAAGCTGGGCCAAGGGGTCGATGCGTCCAGCCCGGCCAGCTCGGCCATCCTGGCGTCACTGAAGCCCAGTCTGTCCTGGAGACGCCGCAGCGACTGGGCGTTGGGCGGGACGTAGTTCTGGATCGTTTTCATGACTGCGCTCCGGTTGTGCCGGGCGCCCCGAAGCAGCGCCGGCGGCATGCGCCGCGGTGCCCGTGCGGCTACGCTTCATGCTAGCGCCGCCCCCGGCGCTTGCCTAGCCGCCCGGGGCCGATCGCTGCCGGGCGGGCAGGCCCGGCAGCGCGGGAGCGCCATGCTAGGATTTGCGCCGTCATTCAATGCCAGGAGGCTTACATCATGGATATCCAGGAACAAATCGCCGTCGTCGTGCACACCATCTCGCACCAGGGCGGCCGCATCGATGCGCTCAATTCCACGCTGGTATCGATGCTGCATCTGGTGAAGGGCTCGCCGGGCCTGCGCGAAGCCATCGAAGCGCAGTTGGAGCAAAACTATTCCAGCCTGCTGGCGCGTTCCGAGAATCCGCAATACGTCGCGGGTTTCGAAAGCGTGCGCGACATGATCGTGGCCGCCCTGAAGTGATGGGGGCGGCCCAACGTGACGTGGGCGCTCCCAGTTACCCACAGCTTCTGTGGACAAGCCTTGGGATAGTCCGGGCATAGATGCACAAATCCCTTTGATTACAAGGGCTTGGGCGGAGCGGTCAAAGGCCGCTCCCTGAGCTCCCCGGCGAACGCATGCCGCGCGGCGCCACGGGACGCCAAGCCCGGGTAATATGCGCCCCCATGCGGAATCAGTATTCATTGGAAGGCCGGAACCTCGTCTTGAAGGCGCGTGTTTCGGAAGCGGCAAAGCTGGCGGCGTTCGACCCCGGCAGGCTCTCGCCCAAGGCGCGCGAGAGCTGGGAGCGCATGGGGCATGGCTTCAAGGCGTGGCACGACTTCGACCAGCGGCACCCGATCCTGCGTCGCTTCGCGCGGCTGCCGTTCATTGGCGCCCTGTATCGCAAGGCGCGCCGGCGGCACGTACTGCGGGCGAGCGGCAAGCTGGTCTTCTGAAAGCGCGGTCTGCGCTAGCGGCGCCGGCGCGCGTGGAACCAGTAGGCCAGCCAGACCAGGATGCCCAGCGCGGCCGCGATGGCCAGTTTGATTTCCACGCCTTGGATGCGTCCGAGCAACGCCTCGATCGTCCGCCCGAACACATAGCCCAGCAGGCTGAAGCACGCCGCCCAGATCGCCGCGGCCACGGCATTCAGTACCAGATAGCGCAGTGGCGACACCCTGGATACGCCCAGGGCCGCGGGCCCGACCGTGCGCAAGCCGTACAAAAAGCGCAGAGTCAGGATGAAGCCGTTCGGATAGCGGTCGATGGCGGCCAGCGCCTTGTCGAAGGCGGGCTTTTCGCGGATGCGCCGCACGTAGCGATGATCGCGGTAGCGACGGCCCACATAAAACAGCAACTGGTCCGCCAGGAACGACCCGGCGAACGCGCAGAGCATGACGTGGGGCAGGAGAAACAGCCCCTGGTGCGCCAGGAAGCCGGCGAATACCACCACGCTCTCGCCTTCCAGGAAGGTGCCGCCCAGTACGGCCCACAAGCCGTAGTCGGCGATGAACTGATGCAGGGCCGGATTCATGCTGTCCGTTCTTCCACGATACGCGCCAGCGTCACCAGCGCGCGCGAGACCTCGGGCGTGATGCGTTGCCCGCAACTGATGCGCAGGAAATGGTCGTACCGCGTGCCATTCGAAAACATGGCCCCGGGCGCCACGCGTATCCCTTGCCGCAGCCCGGCCTCGAAGACCTCCATTCCCGACACACCTTCGGGCATCTCCACCCAGAGCAGCATGCCGCCTTGCGGCACGCTCAGGCGCGTGCCCCGTGGAAAATGCGCGGCGATCGCCTCCGCGGTCAGGTCGCGCTGCGTCTTCAGTTCCCGCCGCAGCCGCGTCAGGTGACGGTCATAGGCGCGCGAGCCCATGAATTCGGCCACGGCGATCTGCGCCAGCGGTTCATTGGGGCGGCTCTGCGCGAACTTGAGCATGGCAATGCGGGCCTTCCAGCGGCCGCCCAGCAGCCAGCCCAGCCGCATCCCGGGCGCCAGCGTCTTGTGCATGGATGAGCAGTAGATGACGTTGCCGGTGGCGTCCCAGGACTTGGCGGCCGCCAGGGGCGCGTCGTCGTCGGTCAGGGCGCCGTAGGTGTCGTCCTCGATGAGCGGCACCTGCTGGCGTTCGCACAGCGCCACGAGCCGCGCCTTGTGGCCATCGGGCATGACGCACCCCAGCGGATTGTGGAAGTTCGGCACCACGACCACGGCGCGGATGTTGCCGTGGGTCTGGAAAGCCAGGTCCAGGGCTTCGATCGACAGTCCATGCTGAGGGCTGGTGGGAATCTCGAGCGCGCGCATGCCCAGGCTTTCCAGGATCTGCAGCAGGCCGAAATACGCGGGCGATTCCACGGCGATGGTGTCGCCGGGCCGCGCGACCGCGCGCAGCGCCAGATTCAGGGCCTCGATGCAGCCATGCGTGACGATCACGTCGTCGGGCGTGGCGTTGATGCCGTTGGCGAGCGCGCGGCGGGCCAGCACGCCGCGCAGGTCGGGATGTCCTTGAGGCGGCACCGGGCTCACCAGCACCTCGGGGGCCTGCCGCAAGGCGCGCGTCATCGCCTGCTTGAGCGCGTCCATCGGATAGGCCTGCGGCACGGCCGCCGCCAGGGCGAAGTTGGCGCTGACCGGGTGCGCCCCGCACTTCGCGATGAAGTCCGAGACGCGGTCGTGGATGCCCACGTACTGCGCGGCTCCGAGCGTCTGGCGGATGTCGGGCTCGCCGACGGGCGGAATGCTGTTGCGCCGGGGCTTGAGGACGAAGTATCCCGAGCGGGGCCGGGCCTCGATCAGGCCGTCGTCCTCCAGTTGGCGGCAGGCCTGCAACGCGGTGGACAGGCTGACGTGATGCGTGCGCACCAGCGTGCGGACCGAAGGCATGCGCTGGGCCGGGGCAAGGACGCCGGTCTGGATCGCCCGCCGATAGTGATTGGCCAGGCGTAGGTACAGGGGTTGTGCTTCCATGCGCCGATCTTGCTCCCCGGGGTTGGGCTGTGGGTAGGCACAGATGTAGGCAAAGTACACCATAACAGCGGCAAAATCGAGTCTCTGCATCGGTACAGAAAGCCGGCTTGTGTGGCTGTTGCGCAAAGCAGGGCGCGCGTAGCCTGTGAGGGTCCGTTTGGAGATGACCATGACCCCCCACACCGCCCCCGACACCCCTGGACTGCGCCTGGATCTTCCGTCCGGCGCCAGCCGCCTGTTCGCCCTGCGTGCCGGCGCCACCTTGATCTGCACCTCAGGCAGCATGCGCGTCGAAGAAGCTGCCAATGGCTGCGAGGCCGCAGGAGGACTGCATCGCGTGGTGTCGGTCCGTCTCAATGCGGGGGAAGCCCACGGGGTGTCGTACGGCGGCGCGGTGCGTCTCACGGCGATCGGCGGCGCGCAGGTGATATGCCTGGACGCGGCCGGCCCGGTGACCTCATTCCTGCGCCGCGGCGGCGCCTTTTTTCATCGAATTTTGTCGAAAACCGGAAACATCCGCGTGGGTGCGCTGCACAAGATTTCAAAATGATGTATGATTCACACATCAGACGCGGGGTGGAGCAGTCTGGCAGCTCGTCGGGCTCATAACCCGAAGGTCGTAGGTTCAAATCCTGCCCCCGCAACCAGTTTCAAGCAGTACCGGATCTGCCGGCGCATGTGTTTCAAGCGCAGCCGGGCAGGTCCCGCCAAAAAAGCCGCGACACTGTCGCGGCTTTTTTTCGTCCGTCGGTTGCGCTGGGTCATCCCGCCCCGTCGTCCGGAGTTTCCCGGGGTGCGGCGGACGCACACGTGCGCAACGCTGCGCTACCATGGGTCACGCGCGCTACGTTGCCGCACCGAAGGAGTGTCCATGGGAACCGCAAAATACGATCATCCCGGCTATGTTGCCGACACGGGCGCCGACGGCCAGTACCACGTGGGCATCTGGTGTCCGCACGGCTATCCTGCCCATATCCATATCGGCCGACCGGCTGACCGCGGTGATCCCCATGCCCTGTTGCGGCTGCGTATCCCGGACGGCGTGTTCCAGTCCCTGCCGGACGATCCCGAAACCCTGTGCCGCCGTGCGCTGGGGCAGGCGCTCAATGCCGGGCTGCTGCGCACCGTCGCGGTCGATGGCGAGTACCAGGAGCTGCGCTTCCAGCTCGACGCCGAACCCTGGTCCGGGCCGATGCAGGCCGCCGAGCGCGCCTGAGGCGCTCGGCAAGGGGAAGGGCAGTTACCCACAGGGATTGTGGAAAAGCCTTGGGATAGTTGCTGCGTATATTCGATTTCCCCTGTAAATACAAAGACTTGGCGCCTGCGGTCAACAATTGGCCGGCGCCGGTCTTTTTTGGGTCCGCATCCTGGCGTCCGCACCAGAGTATCCACGTCCCTGTTACCCCCACCTCGTGACCACGCCCCGCGTATCCCTGCCGCCGCCCGGCCGGGGCCGCCGTGAGACAATCAGCGTCTTGTGGCCCGAGCGCCTGTTCGTCCCTTCTTGTCCCGATTCCTCCCCATGCATTTCGCTTCACCCGTTCCTTGTCCCGCCATCAAGGCGAAGGCGCCATGAGCCTGGCGGCCCGACGTGTTGCCGTCATCGGCGGCGGCCCCGCCGGCCTGATGGCGGCGGAAAAGTTGAGCGAGGCGGGGGCGCAGGTGGACGTGTTCGACGCCATGCCTTCGGTCGGCAGGAAATTCCTGATGGCCGGGCGAGGTGGCCTGAACCTGACGCATAGCGAGCCAGCGGGGCCGTTCCTCGCCCGCTACGGCGACCGGGCCGCGGCCGTGGCGCCGTGGCTGCGCATGATGGACGCCACCCGCCTGCGGGACTGGGCGCATGAATTGGGCATCCAGACATTCGTCGGCTCGTCGGGCCGGGTGTTTCCACAGGAAATGAAGGCGGCGCCGCTGTTGCGGGCCTGGCTGGCCCGGCTGCGCGGGCAGGGCGTGCGCTTTCACATGCGGCACCGGTGGCTGGGCTGGCGCGATGACGCGCCGGGCGCGCAGGCGCTGCGATTCGACACGCCCGCCGGTCCGGTCTGCCACGCCGCCGACGCCGTCGTCCTTGCCTTGGGAGGCGGCAGTTGGGCCAAGCTGGGGTCGGATGGCGCCTGGGCGCCGGGATTGCAGGCGCTCGGCGTGCCCGTCGCGCCGCTGCGGCCGGCCAATTGCGGTTTCGACGTGGACTGGTCGGATCACTTTCGCAGCCGCTTTGCCGGGCAGCCGGTCAAGTCCGTGTCCATGGCCTGCGGCGGACCGGCGCGGCAGGGCGAGTTCGTCGTTTCCGAGACCGGCATCGAAGGCAGCCTCGTCTATGCGCTGTCCGCGGTCGTGCGGGACCGCATCGACGCCGACGGCAGCGCAGTGGCGATGCTCGATCTTGCGCCGGATTGGTCCGACGAGAAGGTGATGGCCGCGGTGACGCATCCGCGCGGCGCGCGGTCCATGTCCAGCCATCTGCAGAGCAGGCTGGGACTTACGGGTGTCAAGGCGGGCCTGCTGCGCGAATGCGCCAGCGCCGACGACTTCAAAGACCCGGCGCGCCTGGGCCGGCGGATCAAGGCGCTGCCGCTGACGCTGCGGCGGCCCCGGCCGATCGATGAGGCGATCAGCACTGCCGGCGGGGTGTCGTTCGACGGGCTGACCGCCGGCTTGATGCTCACGGCCGTGCCGGGCGTTTTCTGTGTCGGGGAGATGCTGGATTGGGAGGCGCCGACGGGCGGCTACCTGTTGACGGCCTGCATGGCCAGCGGCGCCTTTGGCGCGGCCGGCGTCATCGATTTCCTGAACGGGCGCCCGTAATCGGAGACCCTGCGCGGGCCGCCCTACGCGGGCCGCCGCACTGGGGGCGTCACGAACCTGACGGATGCGGCGCCATGGTGACCATCGGCGCCCGCGGCGCGAGGTCGCCGACGACGTGGCCTACGACCGGGGGCGTGCCCTCCGGCTGGGAGATGATGCCGATGACGCGGGTGATGGCGCTGGCCGGAACGGCTGTGCCGTGCGCGGGATCCTGCACCAATTGCCAGATCGTGGCGTTGGCCATGCCGGTATCGCCCTCGGTGAGATCGAGGTTGTCCAGGCAGTTGCGCGCAAAGGACGACCAATCCGAGGCGCTACACGGCAGTCCATGGGACGTGGCCAGGCGCGCGAGAGCCAGCGGCGCGTCAGCCTGACTGGCGGCGTGCTGCGCGGCGGTGCCCAGCGTAACGTCCAGGGACAGCAGGCGGAGAAACTCTACGACGTTATCCGTGCTCATCTTGTGGTCTCCTTCGGGGGCTGTTCTGATCGATCGCCGGTGGGGGGGGCTGATTGCCTGGTGTTCAACCGGGACCTTGTCCCAGCATCGACACCAGCGATTGCTTCAGGCGCGGCGAAAATATCGGCACCGTATGCGCGACGCCGCTGCGGTCGACGCCTTCTTTGAGTTGGACTGACTGCCCAAGGAAAATATCCGGCGCGGCGGCGGTTTCGTTATACCGCGCCAACAATTCATTGACCTGTTCCTGCGCGTCCTCGAGGGTGCTGCTGTCAGCCAGCTTGCCCGCGGCATGCGCCTGCAGAATGCGATGCAGGTCGTCGATGAACAGCGCCAATGCGGCCTGTCCGCGACATTGCGGCTGCTCCCAGCCCCAGCGTTGCGGGCCGGCGCCGGCGGTTTGCGATGCGTGTGTCTTCGTCATGTGCGCATCCTAATCCATTGGCGGCAAATGCGCGACAGGCGGAAATGCCAGTTTTGTGTGACCGGCGCGTAAGGGTGGTGACGGTTTTCCTTCGGCGTTGTTACAGGTTTCGCCCCGACCCGGCATCTGCGCAAATCGCGGCCCTTGAGGTATGCTGGGCTTCGGTTCCATGCCCAGACAGGAGAAGTCCATGAAGAACAGAGTCTTTCTCGTCATGTTGCTTTCGATTGCTGCGCTTTCGGCGGGATGCAACACCGTCGCCGGCGCCGGAAAAGATATCCAGCGTGGCGGCGAAAAGATCGAACAGGCTGCTGAAAAGAAGTAGGGCGGCGCACGCCGCTGCCGCCATGACGGCCCCCAGGCCACGCGAGAAATGTAAACGGCATTTCGGGCGTGGCCTTTTTGCAGCCGCTGGCATAATCGCGAAAGTCCGAATAGCAATGGCGGGAAGAATCATGCGCAAGTCTGTGTGGGTGGGTGTAACGTTGGCGGCCATGCTGGCCGGCTGCGCCAGCACCGGGGTCTACGAGTCCGAAACCGCAAAGAAGGAAACCTTCAGCGTCGACACCAATTACCAGGCGGCCTTCCGCCGCGCCGGTGAATACGTGCGCGCGTGCCACACGCAGGTCCAGCACCCCTATGGCGTGTCCTATGCATGGCGCCACACCCTGGGCGAGAAAGGCGCGCCGGACGAAATCCAGCTCTACAAGGTCGGCCAGCCCGCCACGGTGCTGGAGCTGATTTCGGCGGAGGCCGATGGGCCCGCCAATGCCAAGGTCACGGTGACGGTGCTGGGCGAAGGGCGCTGGGATGAGGCCGAGATCGAAGCGGCGCGCAAGTCGATCCAGAGCGCCACGCCGGTTTGCCGTAGCGCCCGCGGCGGCTGACCCATGGATCCTCGCACCCAGCAGATCCGCGCCAGCGGCATGGCTTTTGCGCTGTTTTCGGGTGCGTTCCGGTTTCTCGGGTGGCTGAACGGGGGCGCAGCCCTGATCCTGGTCGGATTTTCATTGGGGATCGTGGGCGCCGACATCGCCGCGCCCGACCTGCAGATTCCCCTGGTGCTCTTTCTGGCCGGCCTGCTGCTGGCCTGCCTGGGCGTGGTGTTCGCCTATCTGGCGCAGGTCAGCCTGTTGCGTCAGGGCTACACCGGACACCTGACGCGCGGCCATTGGCCTGCGCAGCTGTTGGCCGTGCTGTGTTACCTGGCCAGCGCGCTGGCGTTCTGTGGCGCGTGCTGGCTTGCGGCCGGGCAGGCGGTCACGGATGCGCCGCAGGCTGCGGTGTACGCGCAACGCTGAAAATACTCGGGTTAACCCGAGTGCGCAAAATTGTTGGACTTGTGTAGTTGCACGGAATAATATGCGCACTGCGTATATAACTCCTCTTCTTGGGGCCCGTCATGAGCATCTCCCAGCAAGCCTTTCTGCGCGACGCCATGCGCCGCCTCAACCTCACCCGCGACGTGTTCGCGACCCGCATCGGCGTCAAGCGCCGCGCCCTCGATACCTGGCTGTTGCCAGAAGGCTCGCAGGAATTCCGCGCCATGCCGGAAGTGGTGCAGCGATTCGTCAGTGAGATCGTGCAGAACGGCGTTTTGCTGGAAAAATATACGCAAAGCGTACAAGACGGTCCCCTGCGTGACCGCATTGCCGTCGAAGGCAAGCACCAATTGCTGTCGGTGGACCAGTTCACGCGCGATTCCGTGGAAGACCTGTTCCGCGTGGCCGACATGATGCAGCCCATCGCGCGCCGCCAGAAGGTGTCGCGCGTCCTGGAAGGCGCCGTGCTGGGCAACCTGTTCTTCGAGGCCAGCACCCGCACGCGCGTGAGCTTCGGATCCGCGTTCTGCCGCCTGGGCGGTTCGGTCTGCGACACGACCGGCTTCACGTTTTCCTCGATGGCCAAGGGCGAGTCCATTTACGACACCAGCCGCGTCATGAGCGGCTACGTCGACGCCATGGTGATCCGCCACCCCGACCAGGGTTCGGTCGCCGAATTCGCTCGGGCCACGAACATTCCCGTGGTCAACGGCGGCGACGGCCCCGGCGAGCACCCCAGCCAGGCCCTGCTGGATCTCTACACCATCCTGACCGAGTTTTCGCGCCTGGGTAAGTTGCTGGACGGCGCGCACATTGCCATGGTCGGCGACCTGAAGTACGGCCGCACCGTGCACTCGCTCATCAAGCTGATGGCGCTGTACAAGAACGTGAAATTCTCGCTGGTGTCGCCCAAGGGCCTGGAGATGCCGACCTACGTCGTCGAGCAGGCGAGCCGCAACGGCAACATCATCGAACAGAAGTCCTCGCTGGCCGAAGGCCTGGCGGGCGCCGACGTGATCTACGCGACGCGCGTGCAGAAAGAGCGCTTCGCCAACGAAGAGAACGAAGGCTACACGCCGGACTTCCAGATCAACCGCGCCATCATCGACGCCTATTGCAGCCCCGAGACGATCGTGATGCACCCGCTGCCGCGCGACAGCCGGCCGGGCGCCAACGACCTGAGCGTGGACCTGAACCATGACCCCCGCCTGGCGATCTTCCGCCAGACCGACAACGGCATTCCCATCCGCATGGCGATCTTCGCGGTGCTGCTGGGCGTGGAGGGCCTGGTGCAGCATTCGCTGCGCGACGTGACCTGGCAACATCCGTCGCACATCGGCCCGGACGATTCCGTCTTCCACGGCCTGGATTGACGGGGTCCGCCCGTGGCGAGGCCGCGCCAGCGGCCTTGCCACGGAGAATTCAAGCATAATCCGCCCTGGTTTTCAGGCGCGTGCCCCAACCGCGCGCGCAGGCAGTTCTTGGGCGGATGAGCTTATGTCTTCGAGCAGTACCGATGTTCCTCCTTCTCCGGCCGGCGTCGCTGCGCCCAGCGGCCAGGATTGCTACCTGAGCGCATCCAACGCGCAAGCCTGGGAAGCCGTCTATCAGTCGGTCGATCCTTATACGCGCGGGCAGGTCGCGGCGGTGGTGGCCGACAGCGCGACGCAACTGGTGGACGCCTTTTATTCCACCTTGCTCGCCGATGCCGAGGCGGGGCCGCGGCTCTCCCATGAAATCGTCTCGACCCGCCTGCACAGCGGCATGAAGCACTGGCTGCACGGCCTGCTCTGTGTGCGCGACCAGGGCGATATCGACGTCCTGATGGCCACGCAGAAGAAGGTCGGCGAGGTCCATGCGCGCGTCCACATTCCGATCCATCTGGTGATGGCCGGCGCCCGCGTCCTGAAGAACGAGATCGCTCAGCGCCTGCGCGCCAGCGACCTGGACGGCAAGGCCGCATCCGTGGCGACGCAATATGTCTGCAATCTCTTCGACCTCGCGATCGAGCAGATGAGCCGCGCCTTCATGCGCGACATCAACCGCGGGGCCCGCAACGACGAGGCCTATCGTCTCTTCGCGTTGGGGCAGAACATATCCACCGAGCGGGAACGGCAACGGGCCGCGCTGCTCGAATGGAGCCAGGCGGTGCTTATCGGCCTGCACTACCGGACGCCCGAGCAGGCGCTGCCGCGCCTGGCCGCATCCGAATTCGGCCTGTGGCTGCAGCACAAGGGCGCGGTGCTCTTCGAGAGCGCCCCGGCCCTGCGCCAGATCATGGACGCCGTGGCGCGCCTGGACGACACGGTGCTGCCCCGGATGATGCACGGCGATGCGCCGGGGCAAGGCTCGCTGCCGGACCAGGTGCGGGAACTGCAGGAGCTGGTGGCGCGCATCAAGCATCTGCTCAACGGTCTGTTCGACATGGTGGCCGAGATCGAAAGCGGCAGCGATCCGCTCACCAACGTGCTCAACCGGCGTTTCCTGCCGTCGGTCATCGGGCGCGAGATCTCGATTGCGCGGCGCCAGCGCTCGGACTTTTCGGTGCTGTTGCTGGACATCGATCACTTCAAGGCCATCAATGACGAGTACGGCCATTCGGGCGGCGACCAGATTCTGCGCCAGTTCGCCGAGCTGGTGCACCAGACCTGTCGCTCGAGCGACTTCGTGTTCCGATATGGCGGCGAAGAGTTTCTCGTGGTGCTGGTGGACACCGGAGGAGAGGCGGCGCTCGCCGCCGCCAAAAAGCTCAACGCCGAGATCCGTCGGCACCGCTTCACGATTGCCGAGTCCGGCGCGCTGCCCGTGACGGCCAGCATCGGCGTGGCGACTTTCGATGGGCATCCCGACTACGCCTATCTGATCGATCGCGCCGACCAGGCGCTGTACCGCGCCAAGCAGGCTGGTCGCGACCGCAGCGTCGCCGCATGAAAAAGGCCGCCCCGAAAGGGGCGGCCCTGTGCATGTCCACGCGGGGGGAAGGATCAGACCTTCTTTTCGCCGCCCAGCGCTTCGACCAGCTCGGCCATCATCTTGGCCAGCTCGCCGGTCATGAGCATCATGTCGGAATCGAACTTCTCGTCGTCGTTCGCGGCGATGCCTTCGTTGCCTTCCTTCAGCACGTCCAGCGGCGCAACGCGCTTGACGTCCAGCCCCTCGGTCAGCACGAACGACACGCGGTCGGCCCAGGTCATGGCCAGGCGGGTGCACTGCTTGCCCGACTGGATGTGACGGCGCACGTCATCGGCATCGATGGAGTGCTTGACGTAGCGGATCGCCGCGCCGCTTTCTCCGGACGAGCGCAGTTCGGTGTCCTGGTCGATGGTGAAGTTGGTCGGGGCCTCGTCTTCGGCCAACCAGCCGGTCATGGCCGAGGCGGGCGATTGGGCCACGTACAGGTTTTCCAGCGGGAAGGGATCGACGCACTTGGCCAGCAGGCCGATGACTTCGTCGGCCTTGGCCGAGGCGGCCGCGTCGATGACCAGCCAGTTGTTCTTCGGGTCGATCCACACGCGCGTGTCGCGATACACGCTGAAGGCGCGCGGCAGGAGCTCGTCCGTGACGCGTTCCTTGATTTCCTTCATCTGCTTGCGGCCCGGCTTGTAGCCTTGCTGCTCTTCGATCTCCTGGGCGCGCGCTTTGGCGACCTGGTTGATCACGGTGCCGGGCAGCAGCTTCTTTTCCGCGCGCAGGCTAAGCAGTATCTGGCCGTTGACCTCGTGGGCAAGCCCGCCGTTTTCGCGCGGAGGAACCCATCCGAGGCTTTGCATTTCCAGGTTGTTGCCGGCTTGGTAGGCATGCCGCGCCAGCGTTTCTTCAAGCTGTTCGCCCGTCAGAGTCCAGGGCGAGGAGAGGCGATAAATCTTGAGATTCTTGAACCACATGAGCGTCGGCCAAAAGGGTTGATTCTATACGACGCGGCCGCTTTGCCGAAGCGGCTTGACGCACCGGCAACAGGCGACACGTTCTGTCACTGACACGGGTCGGCCTATCCGGTAATGTCCGGCGCACCAGCGTGCACTTGGAGAGAAAACATGAAAATCATTGGCGCGATCCTGATCGTCCTGGGCGTGGCCGCCCTGGCGTACAAGGGCTTCAGCTACAAGTCCGAGGAAACGGTCCTGCAGATCGGTTCCGTGAAGGCAACCGCGGAAACCGAGAAGTCGGTGCCGATCCCGACCTGGGCAGGCATTGCCGCCATCGTGGCGGGCGTGGTGGCGATCGGCGTGGGCATGCGTCGATGATCGACGCCGGCCCCCAGGCCGGCTGCGAGGATCGAGGCGAGATGGTGGCGGCTGCGTTTGCGGCCGCCATTCTTTTGCGCGGGCCCAAAAAAGCGGCCCGGCTCAGTGAAGAGTCGGGCCGGTACGGGAGCACGCAATACCGCGTCATAAAAGGCTCGCGGGGAACGCGGTATCGGTGTCAGAACACCAGCCCTGCAATCGTCTGACAGGGGGATCAATCGTCAGGCAATCTTGCGCAAGGCCGTAATCTGAGCGCTCAGTCTACCGGCGCCGGTCTGACATGGTCCTGAAAGTGGGGCGCAAAAAAAAAGCTCCATAAGGAGCTTTTGAAAGGCCGGGCAGGCGCAGCAGTCCCGCCCGGCGGGGGATGGTCTATCAGGCGTTGATGTCGTTGTCCTTGGATTCGCGCACGAAGAGCGTGCCGATGACCAGGGTCATGACCGCGATGATGATCGGGTACCACAGGCCATCGTAGATGTTGCCGGTGGCCGCCACCACCGCGAATGCGACGGGAGGCAGGAAGCCGCCGAACCAGCCGTTGCCGATGTGGTACGGCAGGCTCATCGACGTGTAGCGGATGCGCGTCGGGAACATTTCGACCAGCATGGCGGCGATGGGGCCGTACACCATGGTCACGAACAGGACCAGGATGGTCAGCAGCACCACGACCATGACGCTGTTGGTCTGGGCGGGGTCGGCCTTGGCCGGGTAACCGTGGCTGCGGATGGCTGCCGTCAGCGCCTTGTCGAGTTCAGCGGCCTTGGCCTTGAATTCGGCCGGGGCCATCGACTTGCCGTCGAACGACGCGAACTCATCGTTGCCGATCTTCACGCGGGCCACCGAGCCGGCGGGGGCCGCTTCGTTGCGGTAGTTCACCGAGTTGCGGGCCATGAACGACTTGACCACGTCGCACGAGCTGGTGAACGACGCCGTGCCCACCGGGTTGAACTGGAACGAGCAGGTGCTGGGATCGGCGATCACCGTGACCGGCGCGGTGGCTTGCGCCTTTGCCAGCGCCGGATTGGCGAAGTGCGTGAGGCCCTGGAAGATCGGGAAGTAGGTCGCTGCGGCGATCAGGCAGCCCGCCATGATGATGGGCTTGCGGCCGATCCTGTCGGACAGCGCGCCGAACACCACGAAGAACGGCGTGCCGATCAGGAGCGCAATGGCGATCATGATGTTGGCGGTGTTGGCGTCGACCTTCAGCGTCTGCGTCAGGAAGAACAGGGCATAGAACTGGCCCGTGTACCAGACCACGGCCTGGCCGGCGGTCAGGCCAAGCAGCGCCAGCAGCACGACCTTCAGGTTCTTCCATTGGCCGAACGATTCGGCGATCGGCGCCTTGGAGCCCTTGCCTTCTTCTTTCATGCGCTTGAAGGTGGGGGATTCGTTCAGTTGCAGCCGGATCCACACCGAGATGCCCAGGAGCACCACCGAGATCAGGAACGGAATGCGCCAGCCCCAGGCCTTGAACTCGTCTTCGCCCATGAACGTGCGGATGCCCAGGATGACCAGCAGCGACAGGAACAGGCCCAGCGTTGCGGTGGTCTGGATCCACGACGTGTAGAAACCGCGGCGTCCGTGCGGGGCGTGCTCGGCGACGTAGGTGGCCGCGCCGCCGTATTCGCCGCCCAGCGCCAGGCCTTGCAGCAGGCGCAGGACGATCAGGATGGCGGGGGCCGCCAGGCCGATGCTGGCGTAGCTGGGCAGGATGCCCACGAGGAACGTGGACAGGCCCATGATCACGATCGTGACCAGGAAGGTGTACTTACGTCCGACCAGGTCGCCTAGCCGGCCGAACACCAGCGCGCCGAAAGGACGCACCGCGAAACCGGCTGCGAAGGCCAGCAGCGCGAAGATGAACCCCGCGGTGGGATTTACGCCAGAGAAAAAGTGTTGGGCAATGATGGCCGCGAGCGAGCCATACAGATAAAAGTCATACCACTCGAACACCGTGCCGAGCGATGACGCGAAGATGACCTTGCGCTCCTCCTTGGTCATCGGACGCGGTTCCGCGGATGGACCGCGGCCTGCCATGGTAGTTGTGCTCATGATGTCTCCTCGTTTTTGGCCGGCGGTTTTCCGCCGTGCATCACCCTCCGCCGGCGGGGCCGACATCGAGCTATGCGTCACATTGCGGGGCGACGCTGACGAGGTTCTGACGTGACCCTTACTTGAATCTTAAAATTGAAACAAATAGTAATCGCTCCTGGGGAGGCTAGGGATAGTCCTTAGCTTTCCAGCGGCTCGGAAGCCGGGGAATACAGGGGGAAAGCGACGCGGATCCGGGTCCCGGGCAGGTCGGAATATTCGGTGGGGTGGTCGCCGATCACAACCGTCGCCCGGTGCTTCTGGGAGATCTCGCGCACGATGGCCAGGCCCAGGCCGCTGCCATCGGACGACGTGCCCAATACGCGATAGAAGCGGTCGAACACGCGCTCGCGCTCGTCGGGCGGGATGCCCGGGCCCGAGTCCTCGACTTCGAGCACGCCCTGGCCGTCCGCCTGCAGTACGCGCACGGTGATGTGGCCGCCGCTGGGCGTGTAGCGCAAGGCGTTGTCCACCAGGTTGTTGAGCAGTTCGGCGAGCAGCAGGGGGTTGCCATTGATTTCGACCGGGGTATCCGAGCCCTCGAA
The DNA here is from genome assembly GCF_900156745.1 of Achromobacter sp. MFA1 R4. NCBI lineage: Bacteria > Pseudomonadati > Pseudomonadota > Betaproteobacteria > Burkholderiales > Alcaligenaceae > Achromobacter > Achromobacter sp. MFA1 R4. The sequence continues at coordinate 3,801,584 of NZ_LT707065.1, forward strand.
GCCCAGGTCGGTGCTGAGCGACAGCGCCAGCGGGACCCAGTGCATGGTCTGTTCGTAGGCGATGGCGTTGATGTCGGTGCGCGTCAGGCCGATGGCGCTGGGATTCTCGGCGCGCGCCAGCAGCAGCAACTGGTTGACGAGCCGCGTCGCGCGTTCCGAGCCGGTCACCAGTTGGCGCAGGCTGGATTGCATTTCCTCGGGGCTGGCATCGCGCAGCGCCAGTTCGGCCTGCGTGCGCAATCCGGCCAGCGGCGTTTTCAGTTGGTGCGCGGCGTCGGCCACGAAGCGGCGCTGCGCCTGCACGTTGGCGGACAGGCGGTCCAGCAGGTCGTTCATGGCCGCGACCAGCGGCGCGATCTCGGACGGCGCGGCGCGCTCGTCGATGGGCGAGAGGTCGTCGGGCCGCCGCGCCCGCAGCCGCTGCTGCAGCGCATTCAGCGGCGCGACTCCGCGCGACAGGCCGAACCAGACCAGCAGCACGGCGATGGGCAGCACCACGAACTGCGGAATGATCACGCCCTTGATGATGTCGTTGGCCAGCTGCGTGCGCTTTTCGACGGTCTCGGCCACGATCAGCAGCGCGGGTTGCGTGCCGGGCAGGTGCAGGTCCACCCACGTGAACGCGAGCCGGATGCCGAAGCCGCGCAGCGTGTCGTCTTCGTACTGCACCTCGCCGGGCCGGGGCTGTCCCACGGTGGTCGGCAGGGGCAGCGCGCGGTCGCCGCCCAGGTATTCGCCCCGGCTGCCCAGCGCCAGCCAGAACACGCTGTCGGTCTCGTCGGCGCGCAACACGTCGCGCGCGGCATCGGTCATCTTCAGCACCGCGCGCCCGTCCTGGGCGTGGACCTGCCGGGTCAGGACGTGCAGGTTGTTGGCCAGCGCGCGGTCATACGGGACATTGGCGATGTTCTGCGCGACCACGTACGTGATGGCGACGCTCATCGGCCAAAGGAGAAACAGGGGCGCCAGCATCCAGTCCAGGATCTCGCCCAGCAGCGAACGCTGCGGGGGCGCGAAGCTCGGGCCCTTGGACCCGGCTTGCATGATATCCAGGGCTTCCTGGTTGAGCGGCTCCGGCGAGGGCTCAGCTTGCGAGGTACGCCGCACCCTGGTCCCGCTCAAGACAGTAGCCCAGGCCGCGCACGGTGACGATCTTCACGCCGCTGGGTTCGAGCTTCTTGCGCAGGCGATGCACGTAGACCTCGATGGCATTGGTGCTGACTTCCTCTCCCCACTCGCAGAGGTGGTCCACGAGCTGGGTCTTGCTGACCATGCGACCGCTGCGGGTCAGGAGGATTTCGAGCAGGCTGACCTCGCGCGCCGACAGGTCCAGCGTCTGGTCGTCCACGATGGCGACGCGGCCGGTCTGGTCGAACAGCAGCCGGCCGTGCTTGATCATGGTGGCGCCGCCGCCCGCGCCGCGCCGGGTCAACGCCCGGACTCGGGCTTCGAGCTCGGACAGCGCAAAGGGTTTGGCCATGTAGTCGTCCGCGCCCAGGTCCAGGCCCTTGACGCGCTGCTCGATGCTGTCGGCGGCGGTCAGGATGAGAACGGGCAGGGCGGAATTGCGGGCGCGCAGGCGGCGCAGCACTTCCAGACCCGCCAGTTGCGGCAGCCCGAGGTCCAGGATGAGCAGGTCGAAGGCCTGGGCGGCCAGCGCGGAGTCCGCGGCCAGCCCGTCGCGCACGGCGTCGACGGCATAGCCGTTGTGGCGCAACGAGCGGGACAGGCCGTCGGCCAGGATGCTGTCGTCTTCGGCGATCAGGATACGCATGGGCTGCTGCAAGAATGAAACCCGCCGCGCCTTCCGCCGCTGGGCGGCGCGCTTTCCGCCTGGGGCGGCCCGGCGGCGGAAAAAGGGGAAAATACCGGGATCGCTCTGGATTCTGTCATATGGCGCGGGGCTTGCCACTCAGGGTATACGTGCAAAAGACTGGCACACTGGGTTTTTGTCCAGTACAATCCGATGCCATAATCTGACCCGTAGCTCAAGGCGCCGACGGAACCGTCCGCTCCGGCCGCCAGATTCGACCGTCTGACTTCGCTGTCAGAACCGCATTTTCCCGACTTCCAGATACGTTACAGACAGGACTCCTCATGGACGACAAAACCACCAAGGCCGCCGCTTCGGAAAAGGCCAAGGCGCTTGCCGCGGCGCTTTCGCAGATCGAAAAGCAGTTCGGCAAGGGCTCGATCATGCGCTACGGCGACAACGAGGTCTCGCATGACATCCAGGTGGTGTCCACGGGTTCGCTGGGTCTGGATATCGCGCTGGGCGTCGGCGGCCTGCCGCGCGGCCGCGTGGTCGAAATCTACGGTCCGGAATCGTCGGGCAAGACCACCCTCACGCTCCAGGTCGTCGCCGAAATGCAAAAGCTGGGCGGCACGTGCGCCTTCGTCGACGCGGAACACGCCCTGGACGTCCAGTACGCCTCCAAGCTGGGCGTCAACCTGGCCGACCTGCTGATCTCGCAGCCGGACACGGGCGAACAGGCGCTGGAAATCACCGATGCGCTGGTGCGCTCCGGTTCGGTCGACCTGATCGTCGTCGACTCGGTGGCTGCCCTGGTGCCCAAGGCTGAAATCGAAGGCGAAATGGGCGATTCGCTGCCCGGCCTGCAGGCCCGCCTGATGAGCCAAGCGCTGCGCAAGCTCACCGCCACCATCAAAAAGACCAACTGCATGGTCATCTTCATCAACCAGATCCGGATGAAGATCGGCGTCATGTTCGGCAACCCCGAAACCACCACCGGCGGCAACGCGCTCAAGTTCTACGCGTCCGTGCGCCTGGACATCCGCCGCATCGGCTCCATCAAGAAGGGCGATGAGGTCGTCGGCAACGAAACCCGCGTCAAGGTCGTCAAGAACAAGGTCGCGCCGCCGTTCAAACAGGCCGAGTTCGACATCATGTACGGTGCCGGCATCTCGCGCGAAGGCGAAATCATCGACCTGGGCGTGGCCGCCAACGTGGTCGACAAGTCCGGCGCCTGGTACAGCTACAACGGCAACCGCATCGGCCAGGGCAAGGACAACGTCCGTGAATACCTGAAAGAGCACAAGGACATGGCCATCGAAATCGAAAACCGTGTCCGCGAAAACCAGGGCATTGTCAGCCGCGCCGCCGAATTCGTGCCCACCGCGGAAGACGCCGCCGAGTAATCGGGGCACTTCACCGGCCGCAAGCCCGCTTGCGGCCGCGACCCCTTGCCGTTCCTCATGCGGGATCGGCGAACTGCGGCAGGCGCCTGGACGGGCCTGCCGTTTTGCATGGTGTACAGCAAGCAGGAACGCGCATGAGCTGGAAATCGACTCCCGCGTCAGCCGAGCGCCTACGCGCCAAGCTGGATGACGAATTCGAAACGGTCGCCAAACCGCAAGGCTTGCGGCGCACCTCCGATGCGCGTCTGCCGCGCGAGCCCGCCGTTGTGGCGGACGACGCTACCGATGATTGCGCACCTGTCTGGCAACGCAGCTCCGAACAACGCAGTTCCGAACAACGCAGCGCAGGTCGTCAGCGACGCGCCGAGTCGGACGGCGACGACGCGACACCCGCTGACGGCAGGCCGGCCCGCAAAGGGCCATCGCTGAAGATGCGCGCGGTGGGCTATCTGTCGCGGCGCGAACATGCGCGCGAAGAACTGGCTCGCAAGCTTGCGCCCCACGCCGAAGATCCCGATGAAGTCGCCACCGTGCTCGATGCGCTCGAAAAAGAGGGCTGGCTGTCCACTGAACGCTTCGCGCAAAGCCTGGTCCATCGGCGCGCCTCGCGCCAAGGGGCGGCGCGCATCGTGCAGGAACTGCGCCAGCACGGCGTCGACGACAACCAGGTCGCCGAACTGCGCGACCAGCTTCGCGCCACCGAATACGACCGGGCGCTGGAAGTCTGGAAAAAGCGCTTCGGCGCCAAGCCCGACGACCGCGCGGCCTACGCCAAGCAGGCGCGCTTTCTGGCCAGCCGCGGTTTCGCGCACGACGTGATCCGGCGCATCCTGGGCGAGGGCGACGAAGACTGACGCCGGCTCCCGCATGGGCCGGCGCCCGCAGGCCGAAGCAAGTCCCGCTATTTCGCCGACTTGATCCCCGACAGGGTCTTGAAGCACACGTCGCGGGTGATGGTCAGGAACTCGTCGATGTACGAGGCCTCCGTGTCCTCGCTGCGCACGGTGGCATACAACGTGCGCCACACGCCCTGCGGGCCCAGGCGGCAAAGCCGCAGCCATCCCTGGTTCATGTATTCGGTGAGCGCCCAGTTGGGCAGGGCCGCCACGCCACGGTTGCTGGCGACGAGCTGCGCGATGATGGGCGTCAGCTCCGCCTTTCGGATCGCGGCGGGCTCCACGTCCGCCGGGTCCAGGAAGGCCGTGAAGACGTCCAGGCGCTGCTTGTCCACCGGGTAGGTGATCAGCGTCTGGTCCGCCAGTTGCTCCGGCATGACGAACTTGCTGGCGGCCAGCGGATTGGATTCGGACACCGCCAGCACCAGCTCGTACTTGAAGAGCGGCAGGTATTCCACCGCGTCCAGCGGTTGCGGGTCCGACGTGATGACCAGGTCCAGGTCGCCGCGCACCAGCGCGGGCAGGGGGGCGAAAGAGAACGCCGCGGACAGGTCCAGGGCCACATCGGGCCATTGGACGCGAAAGGCGTCCAGCGCCGGCATCAGCCACTGGAAGCAGGAATGGCAATCGATCGCCAGGTGCAGCCGTCCGGTGCGCCCGGCCGCCAGGCGCTGCAGGTCCCGCTCGGTGGCGCGGATGCGGGGGAGAACCTCGTCGGCCAGAGCCAACACGCGCAGGCCGGCGGTGGTCAGCCGCGCTGGGCGGGTCCGGCGATTCAGCAAGGGCGTGCCCAGCCGGGCTTCGAGGTCGCGCAACTGGTGGGATAGGGCCGATTGCGTCAGGTGCAGGCGCTCGGCGGCCTCCTGGAGACTGCCGCCTTCGCGGATGGCGGTCAGCGTTTCGAGATGGCGGATTTCTAGCATGAGGGTGCGATCATTTCAGGCGTTCGAACCGGATCCCGGCAGGGAAGGGAGGCTGCGGGCTCTGGGCCAGGACAGGTTGGCGTTCTCGCTAGTTTATGAGATTTTTTCATCTTATGAATGTAGACATTGATTTTGATTCATTTTGATTTGGCCTCAGAATGATCGTCACTTGAACAAAATTTGTCGAATGGCGGTGTTCACATGACTACGATTCATAATTTGGGGTTCCCCCGCATCGGCGCCCAGCGCGAACTCAAGCGCGCGGTCGAGGCCTACTGGGCCGGCAGGCAGGGCGCCGACGCGCTGGAAGAAACGGGCCGCGAGCTGCGCGCCCGGCATTGGAGGCTGCAGGCCGCCACCGGCATGAAGTTCGTGCCGGTGGGCGATTTCGCCTGGTACGACCAGATCCTGGAGTGGACGACGCTGCTGGGCGCGGTGCCCGCGCGCTTTGGCCAGAAAGACAATGAGCCGGTCTCGCTGGATACGCTGTTTCGCATGGGCCGCGGCCGCGCCCCGTCCGGCAACCCGGCCGCCGCGTGCGAAATGACGAAGTGGTTCGACACCAACTATCACTACATCGTCCCCGAGCTGGTGCCCGGGCAGAACTTCCGCATCGCGCGCGAATCCCTGTTTGAACAGGTCAATGAAGCCCTGGCGCTGGGGCTGGAGGTCAAGCCGGTGATCCCCGGACCCCTGACCTGGCTGTATCTGGGCAAGGGCGACGCCTTTGCCGATGGCGCCGCCGACGCCGGCAAGCTGCAACTCCTGGCGGCGCTGCTGCCGGTGTATGAGGAAGTGCTGGCGCGCCTGGGCAAATTGGGCGTGCAGTGGGTGCAGATCGACGAGCCCATCCTGGCGCTGGACCTGCCGCAGGCCTGGCGCGAGGCGTTCCTGCAGTCCTATGCCACGCTGTCCGCCAGCCCCGTGAAGCTGCTGGTCGCCACCTACTTCGACGGCCTGAAGGACAACCTGTCGACGGCGCAGGCCCTGCCGGTGGCTGGTCTGCATGTGGACCTGGTGCGCGCGCCCGAGCAATTTGCTGAGGTGGTTGCCGGTCTGAATGACGGGCAGGTCCTGTCCGCGGGCATCATCAATGGACGCAACATCTGGCGCACCGACCTGGACGCCGCTATCGCCACGCTGGCGCCGATCGCGCGCCAGTTGGGCGACCGCCTGTGGCTGGCGCCTTCTTGCTCGCTGCTGCATGTGCCCGTCGACCTGGACAACGAAACCGAGCTGGACGCCGAACTCAAGAGCTGGCTGTCCTTTGCCACCCAGAAGCTGGATGAATTGAGCCTGCTGGGCCGTGCGCTGGCCAACGCCACCGATCCGTCAGTGCAGGAGGGCCTGGTCCGGCAGCGTGCTGCCCTGGCCGCCCGCCGCGCCTCCACCCGCATCCATAATCCGGCCGTGGCGCAGCGCATGGCCGCGGCCGCGGGCGTGTCGCGCGACCGCGCGCCGTTCGCCGCCCGCATCGCTCGCCAGCAAGCGCAACTGGGCCTGCCCGCCTATCCGACCACCACGATCGGCTCCTTCCCGCAGACCGCCGAGATCCGCGCGCTGCGCCGCGACTGGAAGGCCGGCGCGCTGACCGATTCCGCCTACGAGCGCGCCATCCGCAAGGAGATCGAGGAAGTCATCCGCTTCCAGGAGAAGGTGGGCCTGGACGTGCTGGTCCACGGCGAACCCGAGCGCAACGACATGGTGGAGTATTTCGGCGAGCTGCTGGCCGGTTTCGCCTTCACCAAAAACGGCTGGGTGCAGAGCTATGGCTCGCGCTGCGTGAAGCCGCCGATCATCTTCGGCGACGTCGCCCGGCCCGCGCCCATGACGGTGGGGTGGTCGTCCTATGCGCAATCGCTGACCGACAAGCCGGTCAAGGGCATGCTGACCGGCCCGGTCACCATCCTGCAGTGGTCCTTCGTGCGCGACGACCAGCCGCGCGAGCAGACCTGCCGGCAACTGGCGCTGGCCCTGCGCGATGAGGTGATTGACCTGGAAGCCGCCGGCATCAGCGTGATCCAGATCGACGAGCCCGCCATCCGCGAAGGCCTGCCGCTGCGCCGCGCCGATTGGCAGGCCTACCTGGACTGGGCCGTGGACTGCTTCCGCCTGTCGACCGCCGGCGTGCGCGAGGAAACGCAGATCCACACCCACATGTGCTACTCGGAGTTCAACGACATCATCGAATCCATTGCGGCGATGGACGCGGACGTGATCACGATCGAAACGTCCCGCTCCAACATGGAGCTGCTCAAGGCGTTCGAGGACTTCCGCTACCCGAACGACATCGGTCCGGGGGTGTATGACATCCATTCGCCGAACGTACCCGAGGTGAGCTGGATGGTGGACCTGATGAACAAGGCCGCCGCCCGGCTGCCCAAGGAGCGTCTGTGGGTCAACCCCGACTGCGGCCTGAAGACGCGCGCCTGGCCCGAAACGCAGGCTGCGCTGATCGGCATGGTGCAGGCGGCCCGCGCACTGCGCGAAGCGGCCTGACACCCGTCCGGCCCCGGCGCGGCGCCTGGCCCGGCGCCCAAGCCGGGTATTCCGACCCCGGCGGCCGCCCCCGACGGCCCACCCAGAAACCCGGCTCGCGCCCAGGCGCCAGCCGGGTTTCGCGCCATGGAACCGGATCCGGGCCGCCAGGAAACACCGGCCGGCCAATTAATACGATTGTTGCGTGGCGGCCTGCGCTATACTTTGAAGGTTTTGTTGCCGCGCACCATTTGCGCAGGCCATCTTTGCCCCGCAGGCCCCACGCATGCCCTTGCCACCGCCGGATTGTCCTCGCCAACCGCTGCATACGCGTTCCATACGTGTGCAGTCGTACGCGCGCGATGACGGCAACTGGGATCTGGAAGCCGAGCTTATCGACGTCAAGGCGTACGATTTTCCCAAGCGCGACGGCGAGATGTTCAAGGCCGGGCAACCCATCCACCACATGCTCCTGCGCATCACCATCGACGAGGAATTCTCGATCGTGGCGGCCCAGGCCGTCTATGACGCGGCGCCTTATGGCGAGCATTGCAAGGCCATCGAGCCGGCGTACACTGACCTGATCGGCATGAACCTCCTAAAGGGGTTCCGTCGCCAGGTCAAGGAGCGGTTCGGGCATGTGGAAGGCTGTACGCACATGACCGAACTGTCGCAGGTGCTTCCCACCGCGGCGGTCCAGACCATGGCCAACCGCCGGCGGCAGGAAATCAACCCGAACCGGCGTCCATTCCAACTGGACGGCTGCCATGCGCTCAGCACTGGCGGCCCTGTGGTGGCTGAGCATTATCCCGAGTGGTACACCGGGGGTAGCGCTGAGGCATCGGCCGAGTCGTCCTCCGATTCACCTTCTTTTTCTCATACGTCCTGACAGGTAACACATGAAAATCCACGAGTATCAAGGCAAGGAACTGCTGAAGCAATTTGGCGTCCCCGTGCCGCGCGGGATCCCCGCTCTTTCCGTCGACGAGGCCGTGGCTGCCGCTGAAAAGCTGGGTGGACCGGTCTGGGTCGTCAAGGCACAGATCCACGCTGGCGGCCGCGGCAAGGGCGGCGGCGTCAAGCTGGCCCGCTCGCTGGATGACGTCCGCAAGCTGGCATCCGAAATCCTGGGCATGCAGCTGATCACGCACCAGACCGGCCCCGAAGGCCAGAAGGTCCGTCGCCTGTACATCGAAGACGGCGCCGACATCCAGAAGGAATACTACGTTTCGCTGGTCACCGACCGCGCCACGCAGAAGGTCGCCTTCATCGCCTCCAGCGAAGGCGGCATGGACATCGAGGAAGTGGCTCACTCCACCCCCGAAAAGATCATCACCGAATACATCGACCCGCTGACCGGCCTGTCCGCCGAGCAAGCCACCAAGATCGCCAACGCGATCGGCCTGCCTGCCGACTCGACCGCCCAAGCCGTGGACGTGTTCCAGAAGCTCTACAAGTGCTACATGGACACCGACGCCTCCCTGGTCGAAATCAACCCCCTGAACCGCGACAGCAAGGGCAACATCATCGCCCTGGACGCCAAGTTCAACTTCGACTCCAACGCCCTGTTCCGTCACCCGGAAATCGTCGCCTACCGCGACCTGGACGAAGAAGATCCCGCTGAAATCGAAGCCAGCAAGTTCGACCTGGCCTACATCCAGCTCGACGGCAACATCGGCTGCCTGGTGAACGGCGCCGGCCTGGCCATGGCCACCATGGACACCATCAAGCTGTTCGGCGGCGAGCCGGCCAACTTCCTGGACGTCGGCGGCGGCGCCACGGCCGAGAAGGTCACCGAAGCCTTCAAGATCATGCTGGCCAACAAGAGCGTCAAGGCCATCCTGGTCAACATCTTCGGCGGCATCATGCGCTGCGACGTCATCGCCGAAGGCGTGATCACCGCGTGCAAGGCCGTGAACCTGAACGTGCCGCTGGTCGTTCGCATGAAGGGCACGAACGAAGAACTCGGCAAGAAGATGCTGGCCGATTCGGGTCTGCCGATCATCAGCGCCGACACGATGGCCGAAGCCGCCACCCGCGTCGTAGCCGCCGTCAAGTAAAGAGAAAATCAAGGATTCACAATGTCGATTCTGATCAACAAGGACACCAAGGTCATCACCCAGGGCATCACGGGCAAGACGGGCCAGTTCCACACCCGCATGTGCCGTGAGTACGCCAATGGCAAGGCCGCCTTCGTGGCCGGCGTGAACCCCAAGAAGGCGGGTGAAGACTTCGAAGGCGTGCCGATCTTCGCGTCGGTCAAGGAAGCCAAGGCCGACACCGGCGCCACCGTGTCCGTCATCTACGTGCCGCCCGCGGGCGCTGCTGCCGCCATCTGGGAAGCTGTCGAAGCCGAACTGGACCTGGTGATCTGCATCACCGAAGGCATTCCCGTCCGCGACATGCTGGAAGTCAAGAACCGCATGAAGGCCAAGGGCAGCAAGACGCTGCTGCTGGGCCCGAACTGCCCGGGTCTGATCACCCCCGACGAAATCAAGATCGGCATCATGCCGGGTCACATCCACCGCAAGGGCCGCATCGGCATCGTCAGCCGTTCGGGCACCCTGACGTACGAAGCCGTGGCGCAAGTCACCGAACTGGGCCTGGGCCAATCCAGCGCTGTCGGTATCGGCGGCGACCCCATCAACGGCCTGAAGCACGTCGACGTGCTCAAGCTGTTCAATGACGATCCCGACACCGACGCCGTCATCATGATCGGCGAAATCGGCGGTCCGGACGAAGTCAACGCCGCCGAGTGGGCCAAGGACAACATGAAGAAGCCGGTCGTCGGCTTCATCGCTGGCGTCACCGCGCCTCCCGGAAAGCGCATGGGCCACGCCGGCGCGCTGATCTCCGGCGGCGCCGACACGGCCGACGCCAAGCTGGAAGTCATGGAAGCCTGCGGCATCCGCACCACGCGCAACCCCTCCGAAATGGGCAAGCTGCTCAAGTCGGTGCTGTAAGTTTCAGCATTGCGCTGCAAAAAGCCCGCTTCGGCGGGCTTTTTTTCGTCTGGATTTTTTAGCTTTTCCTAGGGTAATCCCGCGTCCAGGACGCGGTCGAGCCAATCATACGGAAAGCTGAACGAAACTATAATGAAAGAAATTTCGCACGTACCCAGCAAGAATGCCGTCGGGCTCGCACCAAGACGGTCAGTACGTTGTTTTCTTCATTTCATCCATTAATTTGGTTTTGTCCTAGGGGGATCACACCTAGGAAAGAGAGGCATGGAACTCAGTTCAGCGGCATTCTGGATCGCGTTGCTCCAGATCATTTGGGTCAACATTCTGCTATCAGGCGACAACGCCGTGGTTATTGCGCTGGCGGCGCGTTCACTGCCTCCGGCGCAACAGAAGAAAGCGATCGTGGTCGGTTCCGCCGCTGCGATCATCATGCGTATCGTGCTCACGCTCGTCGCGGCCAAGCTGTTGCTGTTGCCGTGGCTCAAGCTGATCGGCGCGCTGCTCCTGGTCTATATTGGCGTGACCTTGCTGCTGCCCGAAGGTGAAGAAGACGGCGCCGGCAAGTCGCATGGCAACCTGCTCACCGCCATCCGCACCATCATGATCGCCGACCTGGTCATGAGCCTGGACAACGTGGTGGCAGTGGCCGCCGCGGCAATGGGTGACACAACCTTGCTCGTGCTTGGTTTGGCAATCAGCATTCCCCTGGTTATCTTTGGCAGCACGTTGCTCTTGAAAGTCATTGAACGCTTCCCGCTCATCGTCTGGGTCGGCGCGGCGCTGCTGGGCTTCATTGCAGGCGAACTGCTGGTGGGCGATCCCGCCTTGCAGGAACCCGTGGCGCGCATCGATGCCGCGTTGGGTGTGACACAGCACAGTTTCGCGCTGATGTCGGGGGCATTGGGTGCGGTGATGGTCCTGTTGATTGGTAAAGTTTTGCTGATGCGTCAGAAAGCTGACTGAAAGCTGAACTACAATAATATGTTTTTCTGAAATTTCCTGCCGTGCGCAAGCACGGCAGGAGCGGCCGGGCCGGGACCGGCCACTCTTTTTATAAATGCCTTCGGGGGTTCAAAGTGCTTGAGTTTTTCCAGACGCTGAGTTGGGCAGCGGTATTCCAGATCATCCTCATCGACATCCTGCTCGGCGGCGACAATGCCGTCGTGATCGCGCTGGCTTGTCGCAACCTGGCGCCCAAGCAGCGGATGCAAGGCATCCTGTGGGGCACCGCGGGTGCGATCCTTCTGCGTGTCGTCCTGATCGCCTTTGCCCTGACGCTCCTGTCCATCCCGTTCCTGAAGGTCGTGGGCGGCCTGTTGCTCGTCTGGATCGGCGTCAAGCTCCTCGTTCCCGAAGACGATGCCCATGGCAACGTGAAGGGCGGAACATCCATCGCCGCCGCCATCAAGACCATCATCATCGCTGACTTCGTGATGAGCCTGGACAACGTCATCGCCATTGCCGGCGCGGCCCAGAACGCCCACGCCGACCACCAGATCGGCCTGGTTGCCTTCGGCCTGATCGTCAGTGTGCCGATCATCATCTGGGGCAGCACGCTGGTGCTCAAGCTCATCGACCGCTATCCGCTGGTCGTCACGTTCGGCGCTGCGCTCCTGGGCTGGATCGCCGGCGGCATGCTGATCACCGACGTCATTGTCGAACGTCAATTCGGTGTTCAGCCGACTACGGTTAAAATCGCGGCTGAAATCATTGGCGCCTTGCTGGTTGTTGTCCTTGGACGGTGGCTTGCAAGCCGCAAGAACGCTTCCAAGGAATCAGCACATGAGTCTGCGTAGATCCACCGATCCCCAGCAATCCGAATCGGGCCTTAGCCTTCTTCAAGGCCTGTTCGTGCTGGCCATCCTCGGGGTAGTCGCGACGGTCATCGTCTCCAACTTCGTTTGATGGCGTCACGTGTCTCTACCGCAACGCCTGGTCATCGCGACCCGCGCCAGCCGGCTTGCCCTGTGGCAAGCCGAGCATGTGCGCGATCGGCTGCGCACGCTGTACCCAGCGTGCGCGGTTGAACTTCTTACCCTGACGACCCGAGGCGACCAGATCCTCGACCGCACGCTGTCCAAGGTGGGCGGCAAGGGCCTGTTCGTCAAGGAACTCGAAACCGCGCTGCTCGACGGGCGCGCAGATCTCGCCGTCCACTCCCTCAAGGACGTGCCGGTTGAGCTGCATGCCCCGTTCGAGCTTTGCGCCGTCCTCGATCGCGCGGATCCGCGCGATGCCTTCGTATCCAACCGCTATGCCTCGCTGGCCGACTTGCCCGCGGGCGCCGTCGTCGGCACGTCCAGCCTGCGCCGCGAATCCCAGATCCGCGCCCGGTTCCCCGCCCTGGTGGTCAAGCCCCTGCGCGGCAACCTGGATACGCGCCTGGGCAAGCTCGACAAGGGCGACTACGACGCCATCGTGCTGGCGGCGGCGGGCCTGGACCGATTGGGCCTGGGCGAGCGCATCCGCAGCCTGCTGGACCCCGCCGACAGCCTGCCGGCCGCCGGGCAGGGCGCCTTGGGCATCGAAATCCGCGACGACCGCGACGACATGCGCGCCTGGTTGGCGCCGCTCGTCAGCGCGGACACGACCTCCTGCGTGCTGGCCGAGCGTGCCGTGTCGCGCAAGCTGGGCGGTTCGTGCCAGGTGCCCCTGGCGGCGTTCGCCCAGATTTCCGGCGACACGTTGTCGCTGCGCGCCCTGGTGGCTTCACCCGATGGCGCCCGTATCGTCCGGGCAGTCCGCACGGGTCCTGTCAGCGAGGCCGAGGCCATCGGCGAAGCTGCCGCGAACGAATTGCTGGACGGGGGCGCGCAGGCCATTCTTCGCGACTTGCTCCATCCCGACGGACCCGGCTGATGGGCCCGGCGTTTGCAGCCGCCCCTGGGCCGCGCATCGCCGTACTGACGCGGCCCGCCGGGCGCAACGAAACGCTTGCCGACCGCTTGCGCGGCGCCGGTTGGCAGGCCTCTATCCTGCCGGCCCTCGAAATCCATCCCCTGTCCATTGCGTCCGAGGACTTGCCGCGGCCTGCCGACTACGACCTGGTCGTGTTCGTCAGCGGCAATGCGGCCCGCCAGTATCTGGACCAGATCGCCTTCGCGGACGGCGCCGTCGCCTGGCCCGCGCACGTGGCCGCAGCCACCGTGGGCCCCGCCAGCGCGCTGGCGCTGCGCCAGACCGGTCATTTTGGCGCGAATACAACAGTACTGCACCCCGACGAATCCGCGCCCAGCCACGATTCCGAGGCCCTGTGGCGCGTGCTGCAGGCGCAGCCGAGCCTGCCCGCCCGCGTGCTGCTGGTGCGCGGCACCCAGGGCCGCGACTGGCTGGGCGACACGCTCCAGGCGCATGGGGTCAGCGTCACGCGCCATGCTGCGTACCAGCGGCGGCCGGCCGCATGGACGCCCGCCCAGCTTGACGCCCTGCGCCACTGGGCGGATGCGGGCGTCGCCGCCACCTGGCTGGTCACCAGCGGGGAGGGCGCCGATGCCATCCGCGGCCAGCTCGAATCCGCGGGTCTCGCCGACTGGTGGGGGCGCTGTCGTTTCGTGCTGACGCATCCCTCGCTGGCGCGGCGCGTGCCGCAGGCGGGCGATGGCGCGGGCGGTCCGGCGATGGTAAAAATCTGCTTGCCCAACGACGAGTCGATATTCCAGGCTTTTGTTGCTGCTTGATTCGTTGGTTCGGACTGACACCGAATACAATCGCGTCATGACAGACAAGACTCCCGCTACCGATCCGGCCGTTCATCCGGCCGCCCCGGACGCAAGCGCGTCCGCATCGGCCCCGGCCGACTCCGTCAAGGCCCGTCCGGCCAAGCGCCGCAGTGGCCCGATGGTCACCGCCCTGATAATCGTCATCCTGCTGGCCGTGGGCCTTGGGTATGCGCTGTGGAAGCAGCGCACCCAGTTCGTGTCCGCCGGCCGCGAAGTGGCCACCCGCATCGACACGTTGAGCGCTGACGTGGCGCAAGCCCGCAAGGACACCCGCGAAGCCCTCGCCCTTGCGCAGGCGCAGGCGGGGCGCGTGGCGGAACTCGAAGACACCCTGCGCGAAACGCAAAGCCAGTACAACGCCCTGCAGCAGGCCTGGCAGAACTTCAACGACAGCGCCAGCGACGAGCTGCTGGCCAACGACGTCGAGCGCCTGCTGACCATCGCCAACCAGCAACTGCGCCTGGCGGGCAATGTTTCCAACGCCATCGTTGCCCTGGAAACCGCCCAGTCTCGACTGGCGCGCGCGGACCGTCCGCGTTTCTCCAGCCTGCAGCAATCCATCAACGGCGACCTGGACCGCCTGCGCGCCGTGTCCACCGTCGACATCCCGGCGCAATCCGCGCGCATCGAACGTCTGGTTGCCCTGGTCGGCAAGGCGCCGCTGCTGGTGCCCGATGCCGTGTCCCCGGGCGTGGCGCCGGTTGGCCAGGCCCAACCGCCTGCGCCGGCCCCCGCCGTCGATCCCCAGGCCGACCTGCCTGCCGATGCGCCCTGGTGGCAGCGCTGGCGCGCCGAGGTGGCCTCCTGGCCCGGCCGCGCGGGGTCCGCGCTGGCCCATGAACTTGGCGGGCTTATCACCATTCAGCGCGTGGACGAGCCGGCCGCGCTGCTGCTGTCGCCCGAACAGGCCGACCAGGTGCGCGGCACGCTGCGCCAGCGCCTGCTGACGGCGCAACTGGCCATGCTGATGCGCCAGCCCTCGGTCTGGAAGAGCGAACTCGACAACGTCGGCTCCACGCTCTCCAAGTATTTCGATGGCCGCTCGCCCGACACCGTGGCCGCCCAGAACCTGGCGCGCGAACTGGCCCAGACCGACATCGCCGTGCGCATGCCGGACGTGGCGGACAGCCTGAACGCCGTGGCCGCCTTGCGGGCCGCCGGCTTCAAGACCAGCGATCAGGACTGAGGCTTATGCGTACCTGGTTCTGGACCCTTCTGCTCGCCGTCGTCGCCGTCGCCCTGGCGGTGGTGCTGCGTTCGCATTCGGGCAACGTGCTGTTGCTGGTGTGGCCGTGGCGCATCGACATGTCGCTGACGCTCGCCGTCCTGCTCATCGTCGCGACCTTCGTCATCCTGTACGTGGGCTTGCGCCTGCTGGCCTGGCTGCTCGCCATCCCGGACCGTGTCCGGGCCTGGCGCGGCAAGCGTGCGCAGGCGCGCGACCACGAATTGCTCGAACGCGGCTGGATCGGCCTGCTCGAAGGCCGCTACACCCACGCCGAAAAAGACCTGACCAAGCTGCTGGACCAGACCAAGGTGCGCACGCGCCGCGTTCTGGCGGCATTGTCGGCGGGCCGCGCTGCCCACGGCCTGGGCGAATTCGACCGGCGCGACCGCCTGCTGGCCACCGCCCAGGAGCAGGCCGGCACGGATCCCGGCCTGGTCGAAGCCACGGCCACGGTGTCGGCCGACATGCTGCTCGACCAGGGCCGCGCCGAACGGGCGCTGACCGTGCTGGCGCCCCTGGCCGACGGCGGCGCACGCCACCTGCACACGATGCGCCTGCTGCTGCGGGCGCATACCGCGCTGAATCACCCCGAACAGGTCTTCACCTTGGCGCGCGGACTCCTGCGCCGCAACGCGATGGGCCGCCACGAAGCCGATCTCCTGATCGACGCCGCCGGGTCCGCGCGCCTGCGCGCCGCCGCGGGCAGCGATGCCTGGCGCGCCATCTGGAAAGACCTGAAAGCCGAGGAACGCCTCTTGCCCGAGATCGCCCTGGCGGGCGCGGCGGCGTTCGAAGCCGCGGGCGAAGCCAACGAAGCGGCCCGCGTCCTGGAATCGGCCGTCGCGGTCAAATTCAATCCCGCCCTGGTGGCTGCCTACGCACGCTGCGAAGCCGAGCAGGTGTCGCGGCGCCTTGCCAAGGCCGAGACCTGGCTGCAGCAGCGTCCGACCGATCCCGATCTGCTGACCGCCCTGGGCATGCTGTGCCTGAACGGACAGCTATGGGGTCAGGCCGAACGCTACCTGCTGCGCAGCCTCGCGCGGCGCAGCGATGCGCAGACGCACGCGTTGCTCGGCAGTCTTTATGATCGGCTCGACCGTCCGGTCGATGCGGTCCGCCACTGGCGCCTGGCAACGGCCGCCAGCATGGCCTTGCCGGTGCTGGCCTCGGACGCGGCGCTGCCTGCCGCCGACACGGGCTCGGATCCCTATCGCGTCGATGCCGAAGGCGGCTATGCCGTGGGCCTGTCCGATACGGACACCGATGCGGACGTCGGCGGCGACTACCCGTCCCTGCCGCCGGCCGTCGCGGCGTCCGCCTCCGACTACGTGCTGGACCCGGACGCGCGCGTCAGCAACGCGCAGCGCGACCGCGCCCTGGCCCCCGAGGACGCCCCGCTGGCCCGCGGCACGTCCGACATCGAAGAGTATTTCGACAGCGCCCCGATTCCCGCGGCTGCTTTCGATGAGCCGGTGCCCACGTACTCCCCCGCGCCGGCCCCTGCGGCGCCCGCTCCCAAGCCCACGCCGCCCGCGGCGCCCGTGCCGACCACCAAGCCGCCGTTCAAGGACGACGGCTCGATTTGAATATCCTTTCAGACAAACAAGGTTGAACCATGAGTCTTGATCGCGTCTCCCCTGGCAAGAAGCTGCCGGAAGACTTCAACGTCATCATCGAAATCCCCATGAACGCCGACCCGGTGAAATACGAGGTCGACAAGGATTCCGGTGCGATCTTCGTTGACCGCTTCATGCTGACGGCCATGCACTACCCGTGCAACTACGGCTACATTCCCCAGACCCTGTCCGAAGACGGCGACCCCGCCGACGTGCTGGTCCTGACCCCGTTCCCCATCCAGATCGGCGCCGTCGTGCGCTGCCGCGCCATCGGCGTGCTGGAAATGGACGATGAGTCGGGTGGCGACGCCAAGCTGCTGGCCGTGCCGATCGAAAAGCTGTACCCCCCGTACCGCAACATCAAGTCCTATGAAGATCTGCCGGCGGAAGACATCTCCCGCATCCAGCACTTCTTCGAGCACTATAAGGACCTGGAAAAGGGCAAGTGGGTCAAGGTCAAGGGCTGGAAGGGCGTCGATGCCGCGCACGAGGAAATCGTGCGCAGCGCCGAGCGCTACGCGAAGGGCTGATCGGGATCGGGCCGTGCCGGCATTGCGCCGGCCGGCCATGCGAAGCGGCGCGGCCGCGACGGCTGCGCGCCGGTCGCCGCCGCGCCGTTGCGTTATGGACGCCGACCACATCCGGTCCGCGCACGCGGCGCAGAAAGGGATACACTCGCGAGTGCTTTTCAAACGCCCGGCCGCCCAAGAACAACAACGCCCCAATCGCGGGGTGACAGGGCATGCCAAGCGCGCGGCGTCGGGGTAACATGTTTCGCCGGTTTTCCGGTCACGTATTTGTCATAGGTTGATAGCTCATGGACTACGTTTTACCTCCCCAGCCCCCCGTCGCGGTTCCCGTTGCCGGCAGCGCTGCGCTGTTCCCCGTGCGTCGCGTCTACTGCGTGGGCCGCAACTACGCCGAGCATGCCAAGGAAATGGGATTCACCGGCCGCGAAGACCCGTTCTTCTTCTGCAAGCCCGCCGACGCCGTGCTGTTCGTGGCCGACGGCGAGACCGGCAAGATGCCGTATCCGTCCAAGACCTCCAACCTGCACTACGAGATGGAACTGGTCGTGGTGCTGGGCAAGGGTGGCCGCGACATCCCCGTCGAGCAGGCCAATGAATGCGTGTGGGGCTACGCGCTGGGCCTGGACATGACCCGCCGCGACCTGCAAGGTGAAATGAAGAAGCAGGGCCGTCCCTGGGAAATCGGCAAGGCGTTCGACCAATCCGCGCCGTTGGGCCCCATCCATCCGCGTAGCGTCGTCGGCACACTCGACAAGGGCGCCATCTGGCTGGACGTCAACGGCGAGCGCAAGCAGTCCAGCGATATTTCGCAGATGCTGTGGAACGTGCCGGAAAGCATTTCGTACCTGTCGGGCCTGTTCGAGCTGCAGCCCGGCGACATCATCTTCACCGGCACGCCCGAAGGCGTGGGCGCCGTGCGCCAGGGTGACGTGATCACGGGCGGCGTCGAGGGGCTGGGCGAACTGCGCGTGCAGATCGTCTAGGGCCGGGCGTCTTCATTTTTTTCATTCAGGAGCTACAGCATGCGCGGCAAGATCGTGCTGACTGCCTTTGTCGTGTTCGGCTTCGTGCTGGCCGGTTGCAATACCGTGGCCGGCATGGGCAAGGACATGTCCCGGGCGGGCAATGCCATCACCAACGCGGCCGACAAATAATCGGCTCGCCGCGGTAAGAAAAAGCCCCTTGAGCGATCAAGGGGCTTTTTCGTTGCCGAAGCGATGACGTGCGGACCTGGACCTACAGCACGTCGCCCGCGTAGTCGGCCAGGCGAGACCGTTCGCCGCGTTGCAGCGTGACGTGGCCCGAGTGCGGCCAGCCCTTGAAGCGGTCGACGACGAACGTCAGGCCCGAGCTGCCTTCCGTCAGGTAGGGCGTATCGATCTGGGCGATGTTGCCCAGGCAGATCACCTTGGTGCCGGGGCCCGCGCGGGTCACCAGCGTCTTCATCTGCTTGGGCGTCAGGTTCTGCGCCTCGTCGATGATGAGGTACTTGTTCAGGAAGGTGCGGCCGCGCATGAAGTTCAGGGATTTCACCTTGATGCGCGAGCGGATCAGGTCCATGGTGGCGGCGCGGCCCCAGTCCCCGTTGCCTTCGCCGTCGCCCATGTTCAGCACGTCCAGGTTGTCTTCCAGCGCGCCCATCCAGGGCAGCATCTTTTCTTCTTCGGTGCCGGGCAGGAAACCGATGTCTTCGCCGACCGGAACCGTGACGCGCGTCATGATGATCTCGGTGTAGCGCTTGGTCTCCAGCACCTGCGTGATGCCCGCCGCCAGCGCCAGCAGCGTCTTGCCCGTGCCGGCCTGGCCCAGCAGCGACACGAAATCGCATTCCGGGTTCATCAGCAGGTTCATGGCGAAGTTCTGCTCTCGGTTGCGCGCCGTGATGCCCCAGACATTGTTCTTGCCGTGGGTGTAATCGCGCAGCGTGGCCAGCACCGCCATCTTGCCGCTCACTTCACGCACCTGCGCGTACAGCGGCATCTGGCCTTCGAAATAGACGAACTGGTTGACCACGAACTGTGAACACAGCGGGCCATGGATGCGGTAGAAGGTCGTGCCGCCCTGTTGCCAGGATTCGACGTCCTTGCCGTGCTTGTTCCAGAAGTCCTCGGGCAGTTGCATCACGCCCGAATACATCAGGTCCGAGTCTTCCAGCACATGGTCGTTGAAGTAGTCTTCGGCGGCCATGCCCAGCGCGCGGGCCTTCAGGCGCATGTTGATGTCCTTGGACACCAGCACCACTTCGCGCTGCGGGTATTTTTCCTGCAGCGCGCGCACCACGCCAAGGATCTGGTTGTCGGCCTTGCCCATCGGCAGGTCCGAGGGCAGGGTGCTGTGAATGGCCGTGGTCTGGAACATCAGGCGCCCGGTGGCGTCCTTGTTGCCCAGCTTGGCCAGCTCCAGGCCTTCGTCCAGGTGCGTGGCGTCCTGCACCAGCGAGTCCAGGGACCGGCTGACCTGGCGCGCATTGCGCGCCACTTCGGACATGCCCTTTTTCTGGTGGTCCAGCTCTTCCAGCGTCATCATCGGCAGGAAGATGTCGTGTTCCTCGAAGCGGAACAGCGAGCTGGGGTCGTGCAGCAGCACGTTCGTGTCCAGCACGAACAGCTTGCGCGGGGCGTTCTCGGCGCGGGCCTTGCCGCGCTTGGCGGGTGCCGGCGCGGTCTTGGCCTGTTGGCGGGCGGGCGCGCGCGCGGCCGGCGTGGCGGGCGCGGGCGGCGGCACCTCGCGAGCGGGGGATGGCGTGTGGGCCTTGCGCGCCGGCGCGGCCATGCCATCAAGTTCTGGCTGGACCAGCAGTTCGTCCTCGTCTTCGGCGAGGGCGGCCTGGGTGTTGGACCGCGCAGCGGCAGTCTTGGTGGTGCGGGCCTGCGCCCGGGCGGAGTCGCCCGAGGGGAAGGTCAGGATGGCTGCGGGGCGGGTAGGCAACTTCGGAAGCGGCATATGCGTCACTCTCCTGTTTGGGCCGGCTATAGCGCCTGACGGGTATTCCTGTGCGGCTAACCGATGCTTTTGGCGGCTTGCAGGACTTCCTTGGCGTGGCCCGGGACCTTCACCCCGCGCCACTCCTGCACCAGCACGCCATAGGCATCGATCAAGAAGGTGCTGCGTTCGATGCCGCGCACCTGCTTTCCATACATGTTCTTTTGCTTGATGACGCCGAACAGATTGCAGACGGTTTCGTCGGCGTCGGAGATGAGAGGGAAGGGAAGCTCGTACTTGGCCTTGAAATTCTCGTGCGACTTCAGCGAGTCGCGCGAGATGCCGATCACGATCGCGCTGGCCGCCAGGAACTCGGCGTGCAGGTCGCGGAAATCCTGGCTCTCGGTGGTGCAGCCGGGCGTGTTGTCCTTGGGATAGAAATACAGGATCACCGCCCGCCCCTGGCACTGCTCAAGGCTGATGGGGCCTATCGTGCTTTCGGCGGTGAACAGCGGGGCGGGTTTGCCTATGCTCGGCGTCATTGACTGGTTGCTCCATTGGGAGGGATGAGGGCGACGACCACGCGCCGGCCCTCGGCCATCAGGATGTTGTAGGTGCGCGAGGCGGCGTGGGTATCCATCGTTTCCACGCCGATGCCCACGGCCAATAGGGGACGTAATACTTCGGGGCGCAGGAACCGTTGCTTGCCGCCGGTGCCCACCAGCAGGACCTCGGGCGCATTGGCCGGGCGGCTGGGCGAGGATTCCGGGGCGTCCAGGAAATCCATGGGGTCGCGGGCGGGCTCGGACAATCCGGCTGCCTGGAGCAAGAGGGAGGAGGTGATGTCGGCCGGCGACTCAACGGGCCAGACGGTAACTTCGCCTTCGGGGCCAAACGCGACCGACGAAGAAAAACGTACCTGGTTGACCTCGATGTAGCCATCGCCATAAGCGGTGACAGTGTTAAGAGCGGCCGTCGCAGGATCGGTATGCAGCTTCAATAAGAACTCCGGCTTTACGTGCTTGATAATAGCGCATAGGACACGCCGCATGTTGCAACGTATCCACGAGGGGAAAGTGGCTTTTTTTGCCTCATTTGCCGCCCGGGCGTCGTTGCGCTAGATTACAGGGTTTTGCTGCGCTGCAAACGTGTGCCGGCGCGGCTTTGAGCCCCTTTCCCTTCGCGCGACCGCGCCCTGGTCTTTTTGCCTTTTCGCCCCTAAGGATTCCCATCATGAGGAAGTTCTCTCGCATCGAGCGTTTGCCCCCGTACGTTTTCAACATCACCGGCGAGCTCAAGATGGCGGCGCGTCGGCGCGGCGAAGATATCATCGACATGTCGATGGGCAATCCGGACGGCGCAACGCCCAAGCACATCGTGGACAAGATGGTGGAGGCGACCTGCCGCCCCACCACGCATGGCTATTCCGTATCCAAGGGCATTCCGCGCCTGCGCAAGGCGATCTGTGACTGGTACCAGCGCCGCTACGCAGTCGAATTCGATCCGGATTCCGAAGCCATCGTCACCATCGGTTCGAAAGAGGGCCTGGCCCACCTGATGCTGGCCACGCTGGATCGCGGCGACACCGTGCTGGTGCCCAACCCCAGCTACCCGATTCACATCTACGGCGCGGTCATCGCGGGCGCCAACATCCGCTCCGTGCGCATGACGCCGGGCGTGGATTTCTTCGAGGAACTGGAACGCGCCGTGCGCGAATCCATCCCGAAGCCCAAGATGATGGTGCTGGGCTTTCCCAGCAACCCCACCGCGCAATGCGTGGACCTGTCGTTCTTCGAACGCGTGGTGGCGCTGGCCAAGGAACACGACATCCTCGTCGTGCATGACCTGGCCTATGCCGACATCACCTTCGACGGCTACGTGGCGCCCTCCATCATGCAGGTTCCCGGCGCGCGCGATGTCGCGGTCGAGTTCTTCACGATGAGCAAGAGCTACAACATGGCGGGCTGGCGCATCGGCTATATGGTCGGCAACCGCGAGCTCGTCAACGCGCTCGCGCGCATCAAGAGTTATCACGACTACGGCACGTTCACGCCGATCCAGGTGGCTTCCATCGCCGCGCTGGACGGTCCGCAGGACTGCGTGAACGAAATCGTGGCGCAGTACCAGAGCCGCCGCGACGTGCTCGCGCGCGGCCTGCACGAAGCAGGTTGGAATGTGGAGATTCCCAAGGCGTCCATGTACATCTGGGCGCAGATCCCCGAACCCTACCGGGCGATGGGCTCTTTGGAATTTGCCAAGCGTGTCCTGTCGGATGCGAAAGTGGCCGTTTCCCCCGGGATCGGCTTCGGCGAGTATGGCGACGAATACGTGCGCTTCGCGCTCATCGAAAACGAGCAGCGCACCCGCCAGGCGGTGCGCGGCATCAAAGATATGTTCCGCAAGGACGGATTGCTGAAATAGGGCCCCCCCCCGCAGCGCTGCGCGCTTCCCCCCAAGGGGCGCCGCAGCGGACCGGCGAAGCCGGCTCCGCGCGGCCGCGCTGGGTGCTGCCAAGTAGGGTGTCCCTTGCACAGCATTATGGAGAACTGAAATGAATTCCCCTCAACGCCCGCCCGCAGAGGGCGGCGCGATGAACCCCATGAAAGTGGGCCTGCTGGGTCTTGGCGTGGTGGGCGGCGGCACGTGGACCGTGCTGTCGCGCAACGCCGAGGAAATCGCCCGCCGCGCCGGCCGCCGCATTGAAGTCACCCGCGCCGCCGTGCGCGACGTGGAGAAGGCGCGTGCCCGCGTGGGCGACTCCATCCTGGTCGACACCGACGTGCATGCGCTGGTGCGCGATCCCGAGATCGACATCGTCGTGGAACTCATCGGCGGCGATACGCTGGCGCGCGATCTGGTGCTCGAAGCCATCGCCAACGGCAAGCATGTGGTCACCGCCAACAAGGCGCTCCTGGCCAAGCACGGCAATGAGATATTCGCCGCCGCCTCCGAACGCGGCGTGATGGTGAACTTCGAAGCCGCCGTCGCCGGCGGCATCCCCATCATCAAGGCGATTCGCGAAGGCCTGACGGCCAATCGCATCCAGTGGGTTGCCGGCATCATCAACGGCACCACGAACTTCATCCTGTCTGAGATGCGCTCGCGCGGGCTGCCGTTCGCCGACGTGCTGGCCGAAGCCCAGCGCCTGGGCTACGCCGAAGCCGATCCGACCTTCGACGTCGAAGGCGTGGATGCCGCGCACAAGCTGACGCTGCTGGCCTCGCTGGCCTTTGGCGTGCCGGTGCAATTCGATCGCGCCTACATCGAGGGCATCTCGCAACTGGCCGCCGAAGACATCGAGCATGCCGAACGCCTGGGCTATCGCATCAAGCTCCTGGGCATCACCAAGCGCCGCCCGGACGGCATCGAATTGCGCGTGCATCCGGCGCTGGTGCCCGCCGAGCGCCTGCTGGCCAATGTCGAAGGCGCGATGAACGCCGTGCTGGTCAAGGGCGACGCGGTCGGCCCGACGCTGTACTACGGACAAGGCGCGGGCGAAGAACCCACCGCCTCGGCGGTCGTGGCCGACCTGGTCGACGTGACGCGCCTGCATACCGCCGATCCCGGCAACCGCGTGCCGCACCTGGCGTTCCAGCCCGATGCCATGTCGGACACGCCGATCCTGCCGATCGAACAGGTCAGCACGTCGTACTACCTGCGCCTGCGCGTGGACGACCAGCCTGGCGTGCTGGCCGACATTGCGCGCCTCCTGGCCGACCGTTCCATCTCCATCGGTTCGATGATCCAGCAGCCCTCGCACATCGGCGGCGCCGACATCATCTTCCTCACGCATGAGGCGGTGGAAGGCAACGTCAACCAGGCCATCGAGCGCATCGAATCGCTGCCCTTCGTGCGGTCCAAGGTCACGCGCCTGCGCGTGGAGAACCTGACGTGAGCAAGACCGACTCCGGAGCGCCTCTGGCGCTTTCCCCTGGGCGGTCCCCCTTCAAGGGGGCCTGCGCGCGGACCGGATCCGGCAAGGCTGGCGCATCGTGGAGCAATTGACATGAAATACATCTCGACGCGCGGCGGCATGGCCGCGCAGGAATTTTCCGACATCCTGCTCGAAGGCCTGGCGCCCGACGGCGGCCTGGCGGTGCCGCAGACGCTGCCGCAGGTACCGGCTGAAACGCTGGAATCGTGGCGCGGCCTGTCGTACGCCGACCTGGCTTTCGAGGTGCTGTCGCTGTTCGCGACGGACATCCCCGCGCAAGACCTGCGCCGCCTGACCCGCGCCGCCTACACGCCGCAGATCTTCAACAGCGAAGACATCGTTCCCCTGCGTCCGCTGGATGGCGGACTGTCGTTGCTGGGCCTGTCGGAAGGTCCGACGCTGGCCTTCAAGGACATGGCCATGCAGTTCCTCGGCCAGGTGTTCGAGTACGTGCTCGCCAAGCGCGGCACCACGCTCAACATCGTGGGCGCCACGTCCGGCGATACCGGCTCGGCGGCGGAATACGCCTTGCGCGGCAAGAAGGGCGTGGCGGTGTTCATGCTGTCGCCCCATGGCCGCATGAGCGCCTTCCAGCGCGCGCAGATGTACTCCCTGCAGGACGAGAACATCCACAACATCGCCGTGCGCGGCGTGTTCGACGAAGCGCAGGACATCGTCAAGGCGCTGGCCAGCGACCTGGCCTTCAAGACCCAGTACCGCCTGGGCGCCGTGAACTCGATCAACTGGGCGCGCATCGCCGCCCAGGTCGTGTACTACTTCCACGGCTGGCTGCGCGCCACCGAACGCGCCGGACAGCAGGTGTCGTTTGCCGTGCCGTCGGGCAATTTCGGCAACATCCTGTCGGGCCACATCGCGCGCAGCATGGGCCTGCCCATCCGCCGCCTCGTGCTGGCCACGAACGAGAACAACGTGCTGGAAGAATTCTTCCGCACCGGCGTGTATCGCCCCCGCCCGGCGGAACAGACCTACGCCACGTCCAGCCCGTCGATGGATATTTCCCGCGCCTCCAACTTCGAGCGCTTCGTCTTCGACCTGGTGGGCCGCGACACGGGACGCGTGAAGGAATTGTGGACGGCGTTGGCGCGCGACGGGTCGTTCGACCTGTCCGAGCTCAAGGACCAGTTTGAATCGCGGTATGGCTTCGTGTCGGGCGCCAGCTCGCACACGGATCGTCTCGCCACGATCCGCGCCGTGTACGACGCGACCGGCGTGCTGGTCGATCCGCACACCGCCGACGGCGTGAAGGTCGCTCGCGAGTTCGTCGAACCCGGCGTGCCGATGCTCGTGCTGGAAACCGCCTTGCCGGCCAAGTTCTCCGAGACCATCGAAGAGGCGCTGGGCCGTCCCGCCACCCCGCCGGGCAATCTCGCCGACCTGGAATCGTTGCCGCAGCGCGTCGAAATCATGGACTGCAATATCGAGTCGGTGCGTCGTTTCATCGAGGCCAACGCCAAGGTGTAAATCGCGCTTGCCGCATGTATTCGGTTGCAACCCCTCCCAGGCCCGCCCTGCGAGGGGTTTTTCGTTATTGGGGTCGGGGCCGATTACGTTCTTAAGCATTTTGCCGACAACCCGACACGATTTCGGGGCCGGATTCCGATAGAGTGAAATCACCTATTCAACACTCGGAGAACACGACCATGAACCTGAAGACCATGACGTTGGCCCTGGTGATGACCGGAGTTGGAGTGCTGGCCGGATGCTCGTCGCCCTCGGTTATCAACCAACGCGACGGCTCTTCGACCGTAGCGCCCGATGAGCCCGAATACGACAAGAAGTCGGGAATGTACGAATACGAGCAGAATGGCAAGAAGGTTCAGATCAACAAGGACGACGTGAAGTCCATCGAAGAGGTCAAGTAAGGCCCGCGGCAGCCTGAGCAATCTGCACAGCCTGAACAGCCTGAACAGCCTGAAAGTAAAAAGCCCCGGCCAGTTTCAAACTGGCCGGGGCTTTTCGCTTTTGCGTCGGGGCTGGTAATCAGCCCGCGGCCTTGCTGCCTGCGTCTTCGGCGTGATAGCGGCCCACGCGTTCGACCTCGTTCTTCGAGCCCAGGATGACGCTCACCCGCTGATGCAGCTTCTCGGGCTGGATGTCCATGATGCGCTGCACGCCATTGATGGCCGCGCCGCCTGCCTGTTCGATCAGGAAGCTCATGGGGTTGGCTTCGTACATCAGGCGCAGCTTGCCGGCCTTGCCCGGTTCGCGGGCGTCCCACGGGTACATGAAGATGCCGCCGCGGGTCAGGATGCGATGCACGTCCGCCACCATCGAGGCGATCCAGCGCATGTTGTAGTCCTTGCCCAGCGGGCCGGTCGAGCCGGCCAGGCAGTCGTCGATGTAGCGCTTGACCGGGGCAGCCCAGTGGCGCTGGTTCGACATGTTGATGGCGAATTCCTTGGTGTCTTCCGGAACGCGGATGTTCTCGTGCGTGAGCACCCACGAGCCCATTTCCCGGTCCAGCGTGAAGCCCACCACGCCATTGCCGATGGTCAGCACCAGCATCGTCTGCGGACCGTAGACGGCGTAGCCGGCCACGACCTGCTTGTTGCCCGGCTGCAGGAAGTCCGCTTCGCAGACCGGCGCGCCCGACACATTGTGCGGCGCCTGCAGCACCGAGAAGATGGTGCCGATGGACACGTTCACGTCGATGTTCGACGAGCCATCCAGGGGATCGAACAACAGCAGGTATTCGCCCTTGGGATAGCGGTTCGGAATCAGGTGGATGGTCTCCATCTCTTCCGAGGCCATCGCGGCCAGGTGGCCGCCCCATTCGTTGGCTTCCAGCAGGATTTCGTTGGACAGCACGTCCAGCTTCTTCTGGACTTCGCCCTGCACGTTTTCGCTGTCGAGGCTGCCCAGGACGCCGCCGAGCGCGCCCTTGCTGACGGCATGGCTGATCGCCTTGCAGGCGCGCGCCACGACTTCGATGAGCAACCGGACTTCCGGCGCGAGGGCTTGGGCGGAGCGCTGTTGCTCCACCAGGTATTGAGTCAGTGTTTTACGTTTCAAAAGGGTCTCCCTATGCAGCAAATTCTAAAGCCTTGGATACGATTTCCTGTACGTTGCGCGACAGGCCGTCGTGCTGGCGCACTTTCTCGAGCGCGGCCTGCATCGGCGCGCGCAGCGCAGGCACGAAGCGCGACCAGTTGTCCAGCGCGCGCGCCAGGCGCGCGGCGATCTCCGGATTCAACGCATCCAGCGCCAGCACCTGTTCGGCCCAGAAGGCATAGCCCGAGCCGTCCGGATGGTGCATGCCGCGAGCGTTGTTCAGGCAGAACTGGAAAATCAGCGCGCGGGCGCGATTGGGATTGCGCAACGTGAACGCCGGATGCTTCATCAGCTCGCGCGCGGTCTGCACCGTGGTCGAGCGGGCCGCGGCCTGCAGCGCGAACCACTTGTCCACCACCAGGGGATCGGCGCTCCACTTCGCGTAGAAGGCGGCCAGCGCGTCCTGTGGGAAGTCGCCCTGCCCAAAGTTGATCAGCGCCGACAGCGCGGCCATGCTGTCCGTCATGTTGCCGGCGTTGGCATACTGCTGTTGCGCCAGCTGCTGGGCCTGCGGTTCGCCCGCCGCCATCAGGTGGCTGAGCGCCAGATTCTTCAGCGCGCGCTTGCCCGCGGGCACGGGAGCGGGGCTGTATTCGCCCGGCGTCTGGTTGTCGTCGAACGCGCGGCGCAATTCGGCCTGGAGCTGCCGGCCAAGTTCGGCGCGCAGGAAGTCGCGCGCCACGGCCAGCGCGGGCGGATCGACCTGCTGCATGCGCTCGGCCAGGGTCTTTTCAGACGGCAGCGCCAGCGCGCGTGCGCGGTAGGCGGCGTCGAGCGCGGGATCGGTGAGCAGCGCGCGCCACGCCTGGATGAAGGCGGCGTCGGCGTGCAGCGTGCGTCCGGCCTGGCGGGCTTGCGCCAGCGCCAGGATCTGGCGCGTGGCCAGTTCCTGGCCGGCTTCCCAGCGGGCGAAGGGGTTGCCGTCGTGCGCGGACAGCAGCGCCAATTCCTCGTCCGACCAGTCGTAGTCCACGATGACGGGCGCGGAAAAATCGCGCAACAGCGACGGCACGGGGCGCTCGGCGATATCGTCGAACACCCATTGCTGGCTTTGCGTCGTCAGTTCCAGCAGGGCGGTGTCGACGACGGCGCCTTCGTGGCGCAGCGGCAGGGCATTGCCTTCGTGGTCGAGCAGGCCGATCGCAAAGGGAATGTGGAAGGGCGCTTTTACGTAATCGGCGCCGGCCTTCTTTTCCACGCCGACCGGCGGGCAGGACTGGGTGAGCGTCACCGTGCAGCGGCGGGCGGCGGCGTCGTGTTCCAGCTTGACCGAGACGCGCGGCGTGCCAGCCTGGCGATACCAGCGGCGGAACACCGACAGGTCGCGGCCGGGATGCTGGCGCTGGTAGACCGATTCCATGGCGCCGACAAAATCGTCGCACGTCACGGCCTGGCCATCATGGCGGCGGAAATACTCGTCCATGCCGGCGCGAAAGCCTTCCTCGCCCAGCAGCGTGTGCTGCATGCGGATGACTTCGGCGCCTTTCTCGTACACGGTGGCCGTGTAGAAATTGCCGATCTCCTGGTAGCTTTCCGGGCGGATCGGATGCGCCATGGGGCCGGCGTCTTCGGGGAACTGGGCCGCCCGCAACGCCACCACGTCGTCGATGCGCTTGACGGCCCGGGCGCTGGCCGCGGCGTCCGCGTCCATGCCGTGCGCCATCATGTCGGCGCTGAACTCCTGGTCGCGAAAGACCGTCAGGCCTTCCTTGAGACTGAGCTGGAACCAGTCACGGCAGGTGACCCGGTTGCCCGTCCAGTTGTGGAAGTATTCATGGCCGATGACGGATTCGATGCCTTCGTAGTTCGCGTCGGTGGCCGTGTCGGCGTTGGCCAGCACGTAGGCGGCATTGAAGATGTTCAGCCCTTTGTTCTCCATGGCTCCCATATTGAAGTCATGGACGGCGACGATCATGAAGCGGTCCAGGTCCAGCTCGAGCCCGAAGCGACTTTCGTCCCAGCGCAGCGCGCGCACCAGGGAATCCAGCGCCCATTCGGTCCTGGTCTCGGACCCCGGATCGCTGTAGACCTGCAGCAGCACCTCGCGGCCGCTGGCGGTGCGGACCTTGGTTTCACGGTGCGTCAGGTTGCCGGCCACCAGCGCGAACAGGTAGCAAGGCTTGGGGAAGGGATCTTCCCATTCGACCTCGTTGCGGCCGTCGGGCAACTGGCGCGAGGCGATCAGATTGCCGTTGGACAGGAGCACGGGGTATTCGGGGCGGGCGCGCAAGGTCACGCGATAGCGCGACATGACGTCGGGACGGTCGGCAAACCAGGTGATGCGCCGAAAACCCTCGGCCTCGCATTGCGTGAAGAAATTGCCGCCCGATACGTACAGCCCCATCAGCGTGGAGTTGGCCGATGGCTTGCAGCGGCTGACGATTTCGACCGTGGCATCGGCCGGCAGGCCCTGCAACGTGAGGGTGTGGTCCGACAACTGGTAGCGGGCGGCGGGCAGCGGCTCGCCATTCACGCCTACCGACACGAGTTCCAGCTCTTCTCCATCCAGGATCAGGGCGGCGTCGGGTCTGGCTTCGGGCCTGCGCCGCACGTGCATCGTGCAACGCACTTCGGTCGCGTCGGGCGCGAGGTCGAAGGCCAGGGCGACTTCGGGGATTTCGTAGGGGTAGGGCTGGTAATCCTTGCGGTATACGGTAACGGGTGTTTCGGTGCGCATGGGATTTGCAGTCCTGTATGAACAATGCGCCTATTGTAGTGGTTGGCCGCGGGCCACACCCCCGGGCTTACGGGCTAGCCTTAAACTTTTGGCAAGCGCGTATGTCAAAGCTCGGTATCATGCGCCGTCGCGCAAAAGGAGCCGCAAATGTCCAGCACGTCGTTGTTCAGCAGTCTCGGCCGGTGGGCCGGTATATTGGCCGTGCTGGGCGCATTGACCTTGACGGGCTGCGCCGCGCCGACCGTATCAGCCAGGGTGACGTCGTTCCAGCAATGGCCAGCGGGCGTCGAGGGCCAGACCTATCAGTTCGTGCCGGCCGATTCCTCGCAAATCAATAATCTGGAATACCAGTCCTTCCAGGACATGGTGCGTGCCGGCATCGGCGCCACGGGCCTGGTCGAAGCCCGGTCCGGCGCAAAAGGCCGTTTCGACGTGTCGTTCCGCTATGGCAGTTCGCAGACCCAGGTGATGGTGCGCCGTCCCTATGATCCGTACTTCTACGGCGGTTATGGCGGTTTCTATGGGCCCGGGCCCTGGGGCATGGGCGCGGGATTCTGGGGGCCGGACTGGGTAGACGTGCCCATGGTGGTCCAGCGCAATTCCTTGTCGCTTTTCATTCGCGACACTCAGCAGGGCGGCGCCGAGGTATACCGTTCGACCGCCTTCATATTGAGCGAGCGTGACGATTTGATCCGCACGATGCCGTATCTGGTGCGTGCCATATTCGACAATTTCCCGGGCAATAATGGCGCGGAGCGCGAGATTCAATTCCCGCGGCGCTGAGTCCTTGGCGCGCGCGGCGCGCATTCTTAATATAAAAGCGGCGCACCATCATGGTGCGCCGCTTTTATTTCTTACTGCGGGATAGGTTTTATTCTTTGATAAGAAAACTCTCGCGGGTGGCGCCGCCAGCCTCTTCGGCGGCGAGCCAGCGCGGCGCCTTGCCGCGGCCGCTCCAGGTTTCGCCGGTTTGCGGATGGCGGTACTTGGGCGCAACGGCGCGCTTGGCGGTGGCGCCTGCGCGGGCGGGGGCGCTGGCCTTGCGGCGGCCGCCCGTGGCGGCGCGGGCGGGCTTGCCGGCGCCGTAGGCTGCGATGATTTCTTCGGGGGTGATGTCGTACTCGCGCATCGACGTGATGATCGACGTGATCACGGGTTTGCGGCGCTTCGTCTGGAGGACTTCAGCCTTCTTTTGGAGCTTGTTGATTTCCTTTTCGATCTTTGCTTGCAGAGCTGCGTAGGTTTCTCGGGCCATGGTTTATTCCTGATTATGGAACTGCTTTAATCGCCGGCGAAGTTATCTTTATTTGTTGTGCCTCGCATAATACAGAATTTACACGCGGGCTTTGTCACTTTCAGACTAATTACTTTGTATCAAAAGGGTTGTTAGCCTTTTGGGCGGTGGGTGGCCGCACTCTTCAAAACATGGGAAGGTAAATCTTAAATTTGGGACAAACTGAAACAAGCGCTTGCTTGGGCTGACAGGTCGACAGGATGGGGGTCGATTGTCTGACAACCGGGGGGCCGACGCCCAATGTTGGCGGGGCTTGCGCGCAGGTCGAACGACCGCAGGGAAACCATTTGGGCGCAAATGCCGTCTATATGCCAGTCATTACCACCACGCCGCCGAATTGCGGCCTATACGGTGCGCAGATGCCTGTATTCACGACGCAAAAACGTGCGTCATGCATTTTGGCATTCTCATTCTCCGGGAATGATATGGTCGACTTGCCGGCGCTCCGTCCCCGACATTTCATTTTTTTGTCAGGTCGTGTGACGACCTGGAAAAGACCTGGAAAAAGACCCGGAAACGACTGGAAAGCGACCGGGAAACGACGTGGGTGCGGTTTGCCTCCATCCCCACAAATACTTAACTTGATACCCAATGTACCGTCCCCATGTGTATGGGAAAGATAATGCGCGGCCAATGCCCGTCCGATGCGAGACCATTTTGTCCTGCCATGGCGGATGCGGGCGCCCGTAACTTTTGCCGCCTGTCGGGACGCCGGAGCCTGGTCGGCGTTACGATACGGTCTTGAGCGCCATCGCGCGCATGCGCGGCCCCGCTGCCGTTCCTGAACTGAGCCTATGAAAATCATCGATCCCGCCATTGCATCCCTGGCCACCGCCAAATCCCTTCTGCTCGACCCCTGGGGCCTGACCGAAGCGGACATGGCGCGGGCACTGGGTGAAATCTTCACCCACAAGGTCGATTACGCCGACCTGTACTTCCAATACACGCGCAGCGAAGGCTGGAGCCTGGAAGAAGGGATCGTCAAGACGGGCAGCTTTTCCATCAGCCAGGGCGTGGGCGTGCGGGCCGTCAGCGGAGAAAAAACCGCGTTCGCCTATTCGGATTCCCTGTCGCCCGAGGCGCTGCTGTCCTCGGCGCACGCCGTGCGCGGCATCGCCCGTCGCGGCGCCGGCAAGGTCAAGGTGGCCGCCCACGTCGAGGCCGAGATCGGCCGCAGCCTTTATGCGGACATTGATCCCGTGGCCAGCCTGAGCGCGCCCGAGAAAGTCGCGCTGCTGGAGCGCGTCGAGCGCATGGCGCGAGCCCGCGATCCGCATGTGATCCAGGTGATGGCCGGGTTGGGCGCGGAGTATGACGTGGTGCTCGTCGCGGGCAGCGATGGCCGCCTGGCCGCCGACGTGCGCCCCTTAGTGCGCCTGTCGCTCACCGTGATCGCCGAGCGCAATGGCCGTCGCGAAATGGGCCACGCGGGCGGCGGCGGGCGGCTCGGCCTGGCGTACTTCACCGACGACATGCTGCAGGGTTATGTCGAGCGGGCAGTGCACGAAGCGCTGGTCAATCTTGAGGCGCGTCCGGCGCCTGCCGGCGAAATGACCGTAGTCCTGGGTTCGGGCTGGCCCGGCATCCTGTTGCACGAAGCCGTCGGCCATGGCCTTGAAGGCGACTTCAACCGCAAGGGTTCCAGCGTGTTCTCCGGCCGCATCGGCGAACGCGTGGCGTCCAAGGGCGTGACGGTGGTCGACGATGGCACCATCCCTGATCGCCGCGGTTCGCTCAATATCGACGACGAGGGAAATGCCACCCAGCGCAACGTGCTCATCGAAGACGGCATCCTGCGCGGCTACATGCAGGACACGCTCAACGCCCGCCTGATGAAGACCGCCGCCACCGGCAACGGCCGCCGCGAATCCTTTGCGCATCTGCCCATGCCGCGCATGACCAATACCTACATGCTGGCGGGCGACAAGCCCGCCGATGAGATCGTGGCCTCGGTCAAGCGTGGCCTTTATGCGGTCAACTTCGGCGGCGGCCAGGTCGACATCACCAACGGCAAGTTCGTGTTCTCGGCGTCCGAGGCTTACATGATCGAAGATGGCAAAGTGACCTATCCGGTCAAGGGCGCCACGCTCATCGGCAACGGCCCCGATGCCATGAACCGCGTCACCATGATCGGCAATGACCTGCAGCTCGACTCCGGCGTGGGCACTTGCGGCAAGGACGGCCAGAGCGTGCCCGTCGGCGTCGGCATGCCCACCGTCCGCATGGAAGGACTGACGGTCGGCGGCACGGCCTGACGCGGTCCAAAGTGTCCTGAAGCGGTAAATAGGGGGCGGCATGCGGCAAAATTGCCAGCGTGACGCCCTCAAAAAATTGTGCTAGAGTCTTCTCCCATGAAATTCGCGTCCCCCGCCTTTTATTTTTATTTTTTTGGTTTTCTGAAGCCGCTGGCGGAGGAAGGGACGCGCTCAATCTGAAGTTTGGAAAGAATCCCCCCAAAAAAGCCGCCAGCGAACTGGCGGCTTTTTTTGTGCCGCCGTGGCGGGCAAACCAGGAGCAGTACCGTGTCACACAACACCGACGATCTTCGCATTCGAGAAATCAAGGAACTGAACCCGCCCTCGCACGTCATGCGCGAGTTCGCCTGCACCAAAGAGGCGTCCGAGACCGTGTTCGCCGCCCGGCAGGGCATGCACCGCATCCTGCACGGCATGGACGACCGCATGATCGTCGTGATCGGTCCTTGCTCCATTCACGACACGCGCGCCGCCATCGAATACGCCAAGCGGCTCAAGCCGGTGCGCGACCGCCTGAGCGCCGACCTGGAAATCGTGATGCGCGTCTACTTCGAGAAGCCGCGCACCACCGTCGGCTGGAAGGGCCTCATCAATGATCCCGATCTGGACGGCAGCTTCGACATCAATAAGGGGGTGCGCGTGGCCCGCGAGCTGCTGCTGGACATCAACAGCATGGGCTTGCCGGCGGGATGCGAGTTCCTGGACATGATTACGCCGCAATACATCGCGGATCTGGTCTCCTGGGGGGCGATCGGGGCACGCACGACGGAAAGCCAGGTGCACCGCGAGCTGGCTTCGGGCCTGTCGTGTCCGGTGGGGTTCAAGAACGGCACGGACGGCAATGTGAAGATCGCGGTCGACGCGATCAAGGCGGCTTCGCAGCCGCATCATTTCCTGTCGGTGACCAAGGGCGGGCATTCCGCCATCGTGTCCACCGCCGGCAATGAGGACTGCCACGTGATCCTGCGTGGCGGCAAGACGCCGAACTATGACGCAGCCAGCGTCGATGCGGCTTGCCAGGACGTGTCCAAGGCCGGTCTGGCGCAGCGCATCATGGTCGATGCCAGCCACGCCAACAGCAGCAAGAAGCCCGAGAACCAGCCGCTGGTCATCGAAGACGTCGCGCGGCAGATGGAAGCGGGCGACGCCCGCCTGATCGGCGTCATGGTCGAAAGCCACCTGCTGGGCGGCCGCCAGGACATGGTGCCGGGACAGCCGTTGGTGTACGGCCAGAGCATCACCGATGGCTGCATCGACTGGGACGCATCGGTGGCCGTGCTCGAACGCCTGGCGCAGGCCGTGCGTGAGCGCCGCCGGGTGGCGCTGACCTCCGGCAAATGAGGGGGATGCGCGCCGCCGACCGCCTGCCTGGGGCGGTGTGCGGCGCAGCATGCGGGGCGGCGTAGAATATTCGGATTATCGAACCCCGGGAACTCCTAGATCATGAACGCTCCCTTGCACGCCGAAACGTTGCGCCGCGCGGTGCCCGCTGCCTGTCTGGATGCCTTGCGCGCGCGCTTTGGCGATCGCCTGTCGGAAACCGCCGCCGTGCGCGAACACCACGGCCGCGATGAATCGCCTTATCCGGCCATGCTGCCCGATGCCGTGGTCTTTGCGCAGTCGACGGAGGATGTCGCGTACGTCGCCAAGGTGTGCAATGAACATCGCGTTCCCTTGATTCCCTACGGTGCCGGCTCGTCGCTGGAAGGCCACATCCTGGCGATCCAGGGGGGCATCAGCCTGGACCTGTCGCAGATGAACAAGGTTCTGGCCATCAACGCAGAAGACCTCACCGCCACGGTGCAGGCGGGCGTGCTGCGCAAGCAGCTCAACGAAGAAATCCGCAACACGGGCCTCTTCTTCCCGATCGATCCCGGCGCGGACGCCAGCCTCGGCGGCATGGCCGCCACCCGCGCCTCGGGCACCAACGCCGTGCGCTACGGCACGATGCGCGAGAACGTCATGTCGCTGACCGTCGTCACCGCGGACGGCCGCATCATCCGCACCGCGGGCCGCGCGCGCAAGTCGTCGGCGGGCTATGACCTCACGCGCATTTTCGTGGGCAGCGAGGGCACGCTCGGCATCATCACCGAAGTCACCGTGCGCTTGTATCCGCAGCCTGAAGCCGTGTCCGCCGCGGTCTGCAATTTCCCCACGCTGGACGCCGCGGTCCAGAGCGTGATCGAGATCATCCAGATGGGCGTGCCCGTCGCGCGCGTCGAGTTCATGGATGCGGCCAGCGTGCGCGCGGTGAACCTGCACAGCAAGCTGAGCCTGCGCGAAACCCCGCTGCTGGTGTTTGAATTCCACGGCAGCCCCGCAGGCGTGCAAGAGCAAG
This sequence comes from Achromobacter sp. MFA1 R4, assembly GCF_900156745.1. Lineage (NCBI taxonomy): Bacteria > Pseudomonadati > Pseudomonadota > Betaproteobacteria > Burkholderiales > Alcaligenaceae > Achromobacter > Achromobacter sp. MFA1 R4. The sequence goes on from NZ_LT707065.1 coordinate 3,837,588, forward strand.
CGGAAACCGTGCAGGCCATCACGGCCGAGCATGGCGGCATGGACTTCGAATGGGCCGAGCGTCCCGAAGACCGCAGCCGCCTCTGGACCGCACGCCACAACGCGTATTTTGCGGGCCTGCAATTGCGCCCGGGCTGCCGCGCCAGCACCACCGACGTCTGCGTGCCCATCTCGCGCCTGGCCGATTGCGTGCGCGACACGGTCGAGGAACTGGATCGCGCCAGCTTTCCCTACACGATCGTGGGCCACGTCGGCGATGGCAATTTCCATGTGCTGATGCTGCTGGATGCCGATAACGCGCAAGAGTGGCAGGAATCCGAAACCATCAACCACAACCTCGTGCGCCGCGCCATCGCGGCCGACGGCACCTGCACGGGCGAGCACGGCGTGGGCCTGCACAAGATGCAGTTCATGGCGGAAGAACACGGCGAAGATGCGCTCGACCTGATGCGCAGTCTCAAGCACGCGTTTGACCCAAACAACATCCTGAATCCCGGCAAGATCGTGTCCTGGTAGGACGCCGGCGGGACGGCTCGTCCCGCTTGCATTGCCGCTGGCTTGCGGCTTTTCTGCGACAGGCCGCTACGGGGTTTACGGCTGGTTACGTATGCGTCGGCCGCGATGCCCTTTAGCGCCCGGAAGGTGCGGGTAAATCCCGGCCTGTTTATCGTGGGCACACGCGCTATTGTTGCGCTCATGAATTCACTGGTCGAAACTGGCCTGGCACAAGTGCAGGCGCCTTATTCGCTGCAGCAGCTCGTCGAGGCGTTGTCGGCCGCGTTGCCCGCGCACTGTGTGCTCTATCGCGAAGAAGACACGCGTCCTTACGAGTGCGATGGCCTATCCCTTTACCGCGCGGTTCCGGCCGTCGTGGCCTTGCCTGAAACCGAAGAGCAGGTGCAGGCCGTCATGCGCATCTGCAAGCGGCTGAACGCACCCATCGTTGCGCGGGGCGCCGGAACGGGTCTGTCGGGCGGCGCCATGCCGCACACCCGGGGCGTGCTGCTCGGGCTGTCCAAGTTCAATCGCATCAAACACATCGATCTGGCCAGCGCGACCGCCATCGTGCAGCCCGGCGTGCGCAATCTCGCTATCTCGGAAGCCGTGTCGCCCTACGGCCTGTACTACGCGCCGGACCCGTCCAGCCAGATCGCATGTTCCATCGGCGGCAACGTCGCCGAGAACTCCGGCGGCGTGCATTGCCTCAAGTACGGCCTTACCGTGCACAACGTGCTGCGCGTGCGCGTGGTCACGATCGACGGCGACGTGGTCGAGCTGGGATCGGAGGCGCCCGATGCGCCGGGCCTGGATTTGCTGTCGGTCTTTGTCGGATCCGAGGGCATGCTGGGCGTGGTGACCGAAGTCACCGTCAAGCTGATTCCCAAGCCCGCCTGCGCGCAGGTCGTCATGGCCAGCTTTTCCAGCGTCGAGGCGGCCGGCAACGCGGTCACGCAGGTGATCGCGGCAGGCATGATCCCGGCCGGGCTGGAAATGATGGACCGCCGCGCCACGCACATGGTCGAACCTTTCGTGCGCGCGGGCTACGACATGGACGCGCAGGCCATCCTGCTGTGCGAATCGGATGGCACGCCTGAAGAGGTGGCGCATGAAATCGCGCGCATGGAAGCGGTATTCCGCGACGCCGGCGCCACGCGTTGCCAGGTGTCCACCTCCGAGGCCGAACGCCTGAAATTCTGGGCGGGGCGCAAGAATGCGTTTCCCGCCGCCGGGCGCGTGTCGCCCGATTACTACTGCATGGACGGCACCATACCGCGCCGCCATCTGGCGCGCGTGCTGGGCGCCATCGAGCAAATGGAAGACGAATTCGGTCTGCGATGCGCCAACGTCTTTCATGCCGGCGACGGCAATCTGCATCCGCTGATCCTGTTCGATTCGAATAAGCCGGACGAGGTGGAGCGCGCCGAGAAATTCGGCGCCGCCATTCTCGAGCTGTGCGTGCAGGTGGGAGGAACCGTGACTGGAGAGCACGGTGTGGGAATGGAGAAGATAAATCAAATGTGCGTGCAATTCTCTCGCGAAGAACTCGACGCGTTTCTGGCGGTAAAGCGGGCCTTCGATCCGCCGTGCCTGCTCAATCCTGAAAAAGTCATCCCAACGCTGGCCCGCTGCGCCGAATACGGCAAGATGCACGTCCATGCGGGAGAACTGCGCTTCCCCGATCTCGCCCGTTTCTAGGACGCTTTCCTTATGGATTTTGTCCTGTCGGAATTGTGCGACCAGGTCATGACGGCGCGTGCCGGTCACAAGCCCCTGTTCGTGATGGGCGGCGGCAGCAAGCGCTTCTACGGCAACTACCGGCCGGTGCGGCCGCAGGATGGCCACTGTCTCCTGGACATGACGCCTTACCGCGGCATCGTCAGCTATCACCCATCCGAACTCGTGGTGACCGTGCGCGCCGGCACGCCGCTGGCCGAACTGGAGGCCGCGCTTGCCGAGCACGGCCAGATGCTGGCGTTCGAACCGCCGCATTTCGCGCCGTCGGCGACGGTGGGCGGATGTGTGGCGGCCGGACTTTCGGGGCCGCGCCGCATGAGCGCCGGCGCCTTGAAAGACTTTGTGCTGGGCGCGCAGCTGCTGGATTCGGAAGGCCGCATTCTGTCGTTCGGCGGCGAGGTCATGAAGAACGTGGCCGGCTACGACGTGTCCCGCCTGCTGGCCGGGTCGCATGGCATTTTCGGCGCCATCCTCGAGGTGTCGCTCAAGGTCGTGCCCAGGCCGATGGAAGAGATCACGCTGGCGCTGCCCGCCACGCAGCCGCAGGCGCTTGCCAACTTTGCCTTCTGGCGGGGCAAGCCCCTGCCCATCTCGGCCACGAGCTGGACCGGGGAGGGCGATGGCGGTGAAGGGATGACGAGGGTGCGCCTGTCGGGCGCGCCACCGGCGCTGGCGAGCGCGCAGGCGCTGATCGGCGGCGACGTCCTGGCGCCCGACGCCGCCGCGGCATGGTGGCAGTCGCTGCGCGAGCAGACCGATGCTTTCTTCGCACCGGACCGCCCCTTGTGGCGCCTCGCCCTGCCGCCCACCACCCCCGACCTGGAGTTGGGGCCGACGCTGCTGGAGTGGGGCGGTGGCCAGCGGTGGCTGTCCGGCCCGCACGATGCGGCAGCGCTGCGCGCGACCGCGGCCCGGCACGGCGGCCACGCGACGCTGTTCCGGCCGGCCGGCGCCACGCCGCCCGCCGATGGCGTGTTTCAGCCGCTCGCGCCAGGCGTGGGCGCGATCACCCGCCGGCTCAAGCAGGAGCTCGATCCCGCGGGTCTTTTCAATCCTGGCCGCCTGGTCCTGGAGCTATAGGGCATCATGCAAACCAATCTGGCATCCTGGGCGAGCGGCACCGAACTGGGCGAAGAGGCGGACGCCATCCTGCGCCGCTGCGTGCACTGCGGCTTCTGCACCGCCACCTGTCCAACCTACCAGGTCCTGGGCGACGAGCTGGACAGCCCGCGCGGACGCATCTATCTCATCAAGCAGGTGCTGGAGGGCAAGGAGCCCACGCAGTCCACGCAGCAGCACCTGGACCGCTGCCTCACCTGCCGCAATTGCGAGACCACCTGCCCGTCGGGCGTGGAATACGGGCACCTCGTCGATATCGGGCGCAAGATCGTGGACGAGCGGGTGGAGCGCTCATGGGCGGACAAGACCAAACGCACGCTGCTGCGCCGGACGATGCTCTCGCCCCTGTTTGCGCCGGCCATGCGCCTGGGCCAGAGCCTGCGCGGCATGCTGCCGCAGGCGCTCAAGCGCAAGGTGCCGGAACGCCGCGACGCGGGCCCGCTGCCGCAGGTGGCGCGGCATGAGCGCCAGGTGCTGATGCTGACCGGATGCGTGCAGCCAGCCATGATGCCCACCATCGACGCCGCCACCATCCGCGTGCTGGATGCCGTCGGTATCGGAGCGCGCCTGGCGCCGGGCGCGGGCTGCTGCGGCGCCGTGAGTTTCCACCTGGATGTGCAGGACGAGGCCGTGGCGCAGATGCGCGCCAACGTCGACGCGTGGTGGCCGCTGGTGCAGGACGCCAAGGTTGAGGCCATCGTCATGAATGCGTCGGGCTGCGGCGCGATGGTCAAGGAATATGCGCACCACCTGCGCAATGATCCGGCCTATGCGCAAAAAGCCGCCGACATCGTGGCGCTGGTCAAGGATGTGGCCGAGATCGTCGCGCCGCATGCCGGGTTGCTGCGCGCGCGACTGCCGGCCGGCACCCGGGCAGCATTCCATCCGCCTTGCACCCTGCAGCACTGGCAGGGGTTGAGGCCGCTGTCGGAGCAACTGCTGGCCGACCTGGGATTCGACCTGCAGCCGTTCGCGGACAAGCATTTGTGCTGCGGATCGGCGGGCGCGTATTCGGTGTTGAACCCGGACATCGCGATGGAGTTGCGTGACCGCAAGCTGGGCGCCATCGCGGCAGCAAGCCCGGACGTGATCCTGTCGGCCAACATCGGATGCATCGGCCATCTGCAAAGCGGCACCGAAACGCCGGTGCGCCATTGGGTCGAGGTGGTGGATGAACAGTTGCGCCAGGCTGCGCAGCCCTAGGGCCGCGCAGCGCCTGGCTTGCCGGCTATTCGACGGCCTTCACCATGTCTTCCAGCACCTTCTTGGCGTCGCCGAAGACCATCATCGTGCGGTCCATGTAGAACAGCTCGTTGTCCAGCCCGGCATAGCCCGAGGCCATGGAACGCTTGTTCACGATGACCGTGCGCGCCTTGTAGGCTTCAAGGATGGGCATGCCGGCGATGGGCGACTTGGGATCGTTCTTGGCGGCGGGATTGACCACGTCGTTTGCGCCCAGCACCAGCACGACGTCGGTCTGTCCGAACTCGCTGTTGATGTCTTCCATTTCGAAGACCTGGTCGTAGGGCACTTCGGCCTCGGCCAGCAGCACGTTCATGTGGCCGGGCATGCGGCCGGCGACCGGATGGATCGCGTATTTGACGGTCACGCCGCGGGCGGTGAGCTTTTCGGCCAGTTCCTTCAGGGCGTGCTGCGCGCGGGCCACGGCCAGGCCGTAGCCCGGCACGATGGTCACGCTTTCGGCGTTGGTCATGAGGAACGCCGCATCGTCGGGGCTGCCTGACTTGACGCTGCGCTGCTGGGCGTCTCCCGCCGCGGCGCCGCCGCCCGACTGCCCGCCGAAACCGCCCAGGATCACGTTGAAGAACGACCGGTTCATGGCCTTGCACATGATGTAGGACAGGATGGCGCCCGAAGAGCCCACCAGCGAGCCGGCGATGATCAGCATGGGGTTGTTCAGCGAAAAGCCGATGCCCGCCGCCGCCCAGCCGGAGTAGCTGTTCAGCATCGACACCACCACCGGCATGTCCGCGCCGCCGATCGGAATGATGATCAGCACGCCCAGCACGAACGCGATGAGGGTCATGATGATGAAGGGGGTCCATTCCTGCGTGAGCATGAACCAGAAGCCGCACCCCAGCATCAGCAGCGCCAGCGCCAGGTTCAGCAGGTGCTGGCCGGTGAACACCACGGGCGCGCCCTGGAAGAGCCGGAACTTGTACTTGCCCGACAGCTTGCCGAAGGCGATGACCGAGCCCGAGAACGTGATGGCGCCCACGAAGGTGCCGATGAAGAGCTCGAACCGGTTGCCGGTCGGGATGGCCATGCCGGCGGGCGCGATGCCGAAGGCGTGGGGCTCGGCCACGACGGCCACCGCGATCGCGACCGCCGCCAGGCCGATCATGCTGTGCATGAAGGCGACGAGTTCCGGCATCTTGGTCATTTCGACGCGCTTGGCCATCAGCGTGCCGACCGAGCCGCCCACCAGCAGTCCCAGCACCACCCAGCCCAGCCCGATCGTGGCCGTGCCGCTGCGCGCCAGGCCGATGATGAGCGCGGCGGTGGTGAGCACGGCGATCGCCATGCCAGCCATGCCGAAGGCATTGCCCAGGCGCGAGGTGGTGGGGTGGGACAGGCCCTTGAGCGCCTGGATGAAGCAGACCGAAGCGACGAGATAAAGCAGGGTGACGAGGTTCAGCGAGATCATTTCGCTTCCTCCTTGCCCGGCTTGCGGTCCTTTTTCTTGAACATCTCGAGCATGCGCCGCGTGACGAGGAAGCCGCCGAACACGTTGACGGCGGCCAGGGCCACGGCAAAGACGCCCATGCCGCGCGCGAGTCCGCCTTCGGTCAGCGCGGCGGCCAGCATCGCGCCCACGATGATGATCGCGGAAATGGCGTTGGTCACCGCCATGAGCGGCGTGTGCAGCGCGGGCGTGACGTTCCAGACGACGTGGTAGCCGACATAGATGGCCAGAACGAAGATGATGAGGTTCATCAGGGTGGGGTTGATCGCTTCCATGGTCACGTCCTCCGCATCACATTGCCGCCTTCGCACATCAGGCAGGCGGCCACGATTTCATCGTCGCGCTGGATCGTCAGCGCGCCGTCCGCATTGATGATGAGCTTCAGGAAATCCAGGATGTTGCGCGCATAGAGCGCCGAGGCGTCGGTGGCGACCAGGCCGGGCAGGTTGGTCAGCCCGATGATGGTCACGCCGTGCTTGTCGACGATTCGGCCTTTTTCGGACAGCGGGCAGTTGCCGCCGCGTTCGACGGCCAGGTCCACCAGCACCGAGCCCGGCTTCATGGCCGCGACGGTTTCCTCGGAGACCAGCGTGGGGGCGGGGCGGCCGGGGATCAGCGCGGTCGAGATGACGATGTCGGCCTGCTTGCAGCGCTCGGACACCAGCGCGGCCTGGCGGGCCATCCATCCGGGCGGCATGGCCCGGGCGTACCCGCCCGTGCCTTGCGCGATCTCGCGTTCTTCGTCGGTTTCGAACGGCACGTCGATGAATTTGGCGCCCAGGGATTCGACCTGTTCGCGCGCGGCGGGGCGCACGTCGGAGGCCTCGACCACCGCGCCCAGCCGCTTGGCCGTGGCGATGGCCTGCAGGCCGGCCACGCCCGTGCCCAGCACGACTACGCGGGCGGCCTTCAGGGTGCCGGCGGCGGTCATCATCATGGGGATCAGGCGGCCGTAGTGATGGGCAGCCAGCAGCACGGCCTTGTAGCCGGCCAGGTTGGCCTGCGATGACAGCACGTCCAGGCTTTGGGCGCGGGTGATGCGGGGGGCGGCCTCCAGCGCGAAGCCGGTCAGGCCGGCGGCGGCCAACTGCGCCAGGCCTTCCTCGTCGAAGGGATCGAGCATGCCCACCACCACGGCGCCCGGCTTCATGTGGGGCAGTTCATCGGGGGAGGGCGCGCGAACCTTCATGACGAGTTCGGCGCCCAGGGCTTCCTGGGCGGAACCGAGCGTGGCGCCCGCGGCGACGTAGGCGTCGTCGAGATAGCGGGCGGCGCTGCCTGCCCCGCGCTCCACGACCACTGTGTGCTTGCCGCCCACATACTTCTTGACGGTCTCCGGTGTTGCTGCGACACGGGTTTCCCCGTCTCGGGTTTCCTTGGGTATCCCGATGTGCATCGACGCCTCTCCTCAGAAGGTTCGCCGTAGTTATACACGGAATGTGCGTTCTCACGCTCCCCTCGTTTGGTCCGCTTGTGCGCGGGCAAAAAAAACCCCATGGCGAACCATGGGGTGCGGGTCTTGCAACCCGAATGCTCCGGCCAGTCAGACCACGTCGCCGGCCGGCACCAGCGCGCAGACGTCCGGCGTCAAACCGTCTGTGCGCGAGTCCAGAGGATCAGCGCGGCGGTGAGGTCGCGCAGATCGGCCTTCAGGCGGCCGTAGTTCTCGCTGGGGCGAAGCGACACTTCGTCCATGTACAGCTTGCGGTTGATCTCGATCTGCAGGCTGTGGCGGCCTTCTTGCGGGCGGCCGAAGGCGCGGACCAGTTCCACGCCCTTGTAGGGGTCGTTCACCGTGACGTCATAGCCGCGTTCGCGCAGCCAGGCCGCGATGAATTCGCGGAAGGCCGGGTCGCTGGTGCTGCCGTCGCGGTCGCCCAGCACGAAGTCGGGGTGGACCAGGCCGGGGCGGTCGGTGGCGAATTCGCCGGCCACGCTGGGCATGGAGTGGCAGTTGATGTGCCAGACCTTGCCGAACTTGCGGTGCGCGTTGTCCAGCACCTGGCCGAGCGCGGCGTGGTAGGGCTTCCAGCAGGCGTCGATGCGGTGGCGCACTTCCTGGACCGTCAGCTTGCGGTCGTACAGGGGCGTGCCGTCATCGAGCATGCGCCAGATCAGGCCCTTACCCAGCTTGACCTTGGGCGAGGCGTTCAGCGCGTCGGGCCACGCCTCGTCCAGCAGCAGTTCGTCGATTTCGTCGGGCGCGCGGTTGGCGTCGATGTAGGCGCGCGGAAAGGCCGCGGCAATCATCGGCACGCCCATCTCGATGGCGTCGCCCCACAAGTCGTCAACCCAGGTGTCCTCGGCGGTGCGCAATGCGCCAAAGTCCACCGCGGCAGCGAAATCGGGGGGGTAGGCGGTGCCGCTGTGCGGGGAGTCCAGCACAAGGGGAGCCGAAATTTCCGAATCGGGGTATTGCTGCGGAAGGTCGAGGCGGTAGGACAGGGGTTGGGTAATTCGCATAAGGGGGTACTGCGTTCGTGAATCGGAGGTCCCCGCGCGCCATGGACGCGCGGGGACCGAAGACCGGTTAGTCGATCTTCACGTTGGCTTCTTTGGCGATGCGCTTGTTCTTGGCGATTTCAGCCGAGATCTGCGCGCCGAATTCGGCCGAGGTGTTGGCGGCCGGCGAGGCGCCCAGGGCAGCCAGGCGCGACTTGACGTCTTCTTCGGCGCTGACCTTCTGGACGGCGGCGTTCAGCTTGGCCAGCACGGGGGCGGGCAGCTTGGCCGGAGCGACCAGGCCGAACCAGGACGCGTCGTTGACGGCCGGCAGGCCGGCTTCGGCAAACGTGGGCACGTCGGGCAGGGCGGCCACGCGCTTGGGCGAGGCGACGGCCATGGCGATCAGGCGGCCGGACTGGACGTGCGGCAGCGTGGAGGGCAGGTTGTCATACATGACGTCGACCTGGCCAGCCAGCGCGTCGTTCAGCGCCGGGCCCACGCCGCGGTACGGCACGTGCATCAGGTCGGTGCCCGACGCCATCTTGAACAGTTCGCCCATCATGTGCGACACGGAACCGTTGCCAGCCGACGCGTACGTCAGCTTGCCCGGCTGGCTCTTGGCCAGCGTGATGAATTCGGCGATGTTCTTGGCCTGGACCTTCGGGTTGATGGTCATGATGTTCGGCACGGCCGCCAGGTTCGAGATGGGCGTGAAGTCCTTCTCGCCATCGAACGGCAGGTTCGGATAGATGGCCGGATTGATGCCGTGCGTGCTGACGGTGGCGATACCCAGGGTATAGCCGTCCGGTGCGCTGCTGGCAACGAACGCGCTGCCGATCGAGCCGCCGGCGCCGCCGCGGTTTTCCACGACGACGGTCTGGCCCAGTTCCTTGCCGAGCTTGTCGGCGAACAGGCGGCCGACGATGTCGGTGGTGCCGCCCGGCGGGAAGGGGACGATCAGGCGGATGGGCTTGCTGGGATACGCGTCTTCAGCGTGCGCGATACCCGAGGTCAGCGGCGTGGCCAGCGTCGCGGCGGCGACACACAGGCCCAGTACTACATTACGGCGTTGCATGGATTCCCCTACTAATGAATGGAAAGCGGTTGCGCAAAGGCAGTCGCAAACGCAACGATTCTTTCCTGGCGGCCGGGTTTGCGCAAACGAAAGTTTCTCCGTAAGCTATGACTTTTTTTCATACCTCTTTTTCGGCCAGCCTCGATTGACGTTACTTTTATGTAACGTTTGCGTCTCCCGCAGGCCGTCGTCAGGCCCGCAGGGCAGGGAGCCCCACCTTCAGTGGGGACTACAGATGAGGCGTTTCTGTCCCTCTTTAACCGATCTTCAAGCCTTCGAGGTGGCCGCCCGGCATAGCAGTTTCACCCGCGCTGCCCAGGAGCTTTGCGTGACGCAGGGCGCCGTGAGTAAACAGGTGAAACATTTGGAGGAGTTCGTCGGGGTAGAACTATTCCTGCGGATCAGGCAAGGCCTGGTCCTCACCGAAGCCGGCCGCAGTTATCTCACGAAGATCCAGGCAGGGCTCGGCCAGATCGAGGCGGCCACGGTCGAACTGATCGCGCACCAGGGGCGAGGGGGCACGCTGAATCTCACGTGCATGCCGACCTTCGGGGCGCGCTGGCTGATTCCGCGGCTGACCGCGTTCATGCGCCTGCGCCCCGATATCCATGTCGAATTCCTGCCGCATCGGCAGGGCTACGATTTTTCCACACCGGAGCTGGATGCCGCGGTGCGGTTTGGCGAGGGCCTCTGGCCCGGCAGCGGCGCGGACTACATCGTCGGTCGCGAGATCCTGCCTGTCTGCAGCCCGCGCCTGATCCCGGGCGGGTGCAAGTCGCCCGAAGACCTGCTGGCGTATCCGCTGTTGCACCATACCTCGGCCCTGGAGGGCTGGCGCGACTGGTTCGAACAGGCCGGTTGCGATACGCGGCGCAGCCTGGAGGGCGCGCGCTTTGACCAATACGCGCTGCTGTCGCAGGCCGCGGCGGCGGGGTTCGGCGTGGCGTTGATTCCGCGCTGCCTCATCGAAGACGAGCTGCGGGACGGCAAGCTGGCCATTGCCATACAGTTGCCGATCCGGGCGCGCATGGGCTATTACCTGTGCTACCCCGAGCAAAAGGCCAACCTCCCCACCCTGCAGGCCTTCCGCGCCTGGCTGATGGAAGTGTCGCGGGCCGCCGAGCCGCAGCCGAGGGAAGACACCGTGTCCGATCTAAAATAGCCGCATCATGAGTCAAACATCCACCAAGAAAGGCCGCGTTGTCGTCGGCATGTCCGGCGGGGTCGATTCTTCGGTCACCGCCTGGCTGCTCAAGCAACAGGGCTACGAGGTCGTCGGCCTGTTCATGAAGAACTGGGAAGACGACGACGATTCCGAATACTGCTCCACCCGCCAGGATCTCCTGGACGCCGCCAGCGTGGCCGACCTGGTCGGCGTGGAGTTTGAGTTCGTCAACTTCGCCGCCGAATACAAGGACCGCGTGTTCGCGGAATTCCTGCGCGAGTACTCCGCGGGCCGCACGCCCAACCCGGACGTCCTGTGCAACGCCGAGATCAAATTCAAGGCCTTCCTGGACCATGCCATGGCGCTGGGCGCGGAGCATATCGCGACGGGGCACTACGCCCGCGTGCGCGAAGTGCCCGCCGAGGGCGGCGGCACGCAGTTCCAGCTGCTCAAGGCGCTGGACGGCTCCAAGGACCAAAGCTATTTCCTGCACCGCCTGAACCAGGCGCAGCTTTCGCGCACGCTGTTTCCCCTGGGCGAGATTCACAAGACCGAGGTGCGGCGCATCGCGCACGAGATCGGCCTGCACAATGCCGCCAAGAAGGATTCCACGGGCATCTGCTTCATTGGCGAACGCCCGTTCCGGGAATTCCTGAACCGTTACCTGCCCACCGAGCCCGGTCCCATCCTGACTCCCGAAGGGCAGCAGGTGGGGCGCCACGAAGGACTCTCCTTCTACACGCTGGGGCAGCGCAAGGGCCTGGGCGTTGGCGGCGTCAAGGGACGCCAGCGGGAAGACGGCACGGCCGAGGCCTGGTACGTGGCGCGCAAGGACCTGGCGCGCAACGTGCTGTACGTGGTGCAGGGGCACGATCATCCGTGGCTGCTGTCCGGCAGCCTCACGGCGCAGGACGCGAGCTGGGTGGCGGGCCATCCGCCGGCCCCGGGCGCCTACGGCGCCAAGACGCGCTACCGGCAGGCCGACGCGGCGTGCCGCCTGGGCAATGCCGCGGACGGCGCGTTTTCGCTGGAATTCACCGAGCCGCAGTGGGCGGTGACGCCCGGCCAGTCGGCCGTGCTATACGATGGCGAGGTTTGCCTGGGCGGCGGCATCATTCTCTAGGATGCGCAGCCGCTCGTAACCAAGGCCCCCCGGGCGCGATGCCCGAGGGGCCTTGTTCATGACAATGTTCATCACAATAAAAGAGAGGAGATGGCTGTGGATGTGACGATGGTGATATGCCTGCTGGCGTTGGGCGGCGTGGTCGGGTTTGCCGCGGGCCTGCTGGGCATCGGCGGCGGGATGCTGCTGGTTCCGTTCTTGACGATGCTGTTCACCTGGCAGGGCATGCCGGCCGACCTGGTGGTGCATGCGGCGATCGCCACGTCCATGACGTCGATCCTGTTCACCTCCATCTCCAGCGTCCGCGCCCACCAGCAGCGGGGCACCATCAAGTGGGGCATCGTGGCGGCCATGGCGCCGGGCATCATCGTCGGCGGCCTGCTGTCGGGCGGCGCGGTGTTCGCGGCGCTTAGCACGCTGTGGCTGTCGCTGTTCTTTGCCCTCTTTGTGGGGTATTCCGGCTGGAGCATGCTGCGCAACAAGAAGCCCAAGCCCACGCGCCAGATGCCGGGCGTCGTCGGCACCAGCGCGGCTGGGGCGGGCATCGGCTTCCTGTCGGGCCTGGTCGGGGCCGGCGGCGGCTTCCTGTCGGTGCCGTTCATGGTCTGGTGCAACGTGGCCCTGCACAACGCGGTGTCGACCTCGGCGGCGCTGGGCTTTCCCATCGCGCTGGCCAACAGCGTGGGCTATATCGTCTCGGGCCTCAATGAAGCCGAGACCTATCCCGGCATGCTCGGATTCATCTACTGGCCAGCGCTGCTGGCGCTGGTTTGCACCAGTGTCCTGACTGCGCCGCTGGGCGCGTGCATGGCCCATCGCCTGCCCGTGCAGACGCTCAAGCGCGTGTTTGCCGCGCTGCTGTTCGCGCTGGCCGCGTACATGCTGTTCAAGGCCTGGCAGACCTGGGCAGCGTGATCGGGATAAGGAAAACCGGCCGCGGAGAGCGGCCGGCGCAGCGCACGCCCGGTCAGGCCGGGCGCTTCTGGGGGGCGTCAGGCCGTCTTGGGCACCGTGTCGATGAACGACTGACGCTGGGACAGCTTGTCGTACAGGCGGGCCAGATTGGGTTGGCCGGTGCGCCAGTCCAGGGTGGCAAAGCGCAGGTCCAGGTAGCCCAGGGCACAGCCGACTGCGATGTCCGCCAGGCTGTAGTTGATGCCCATGCAATGGGCGTTTTCGCCCAGGCTCTTGTTCATGGCGTCCAGGCTGGCGTGGATCTTGCCGTACTGGCGTTCGATCCATTCAGGGCTGCGCTGGGCCTCGGGGCGCTGGTTTTCCTTGACGATGGTCACGCACGCGTCCAGGACGCCGTCTGCGATGGCTTCCCAGCACTTGACGGCCGCGCGGTCGCGTCCCGGCTGGGGAATCAGCCGGGCGACGGGAGACAGGGTGTCCAGGTACTCGACGATGACGCGCGAGTCGAACAGGGCGCCGCCATCTTCCATGACCAGGCAGGGCACCTTGCCCAGCGGGTTGTACGTTTGGATCTGCGTGTCGGCGGACCAGACGTTTTCGAGTTCAAGCCGGTAGTCCAGCTTTTTCTCGGCCATGACGATGCGCACTTTGCGCACGTAGGGACTGGTAAGCGAGCCGATCAGTTTCATGGAGTCACAAGCGGAGTCGGAAAGCGGCCGAAGTATAGCAGGCCGCATGACGGTCGGAATTGTCCGCAGGCCGGAATCTTCGTCAGTTTGCCACAATGTGGGGCTGGCTCGGATGATAAAATCGTCGGGTTTTCCCATCCGTAGCTTTTTCTCTCCCAGACCATGCAAATCGCCGATCAGCTGAGCCAACTCAATGCCCTTTCGCCACTGGATGGCCGCTACGCTTCACGGGGCGACGCGCTGCGCGGTCTGCTGTCCGAGGCCGGCTTCATGGCGCACCGCGTGGAAGTCGAGGTCGCCTGGCTCGTCGCCCTGTCCGACGCCGGCCTGCCCGAGCTGCCCGCCTTCTCCGAAGGCGCCCGCGCCCGCCTGGCCCAACTGGTCGCCAATTTCTCCGAAGCGGACGCCGGCCGCATCAAGGACATCGAGCGCGTCACCAACCATGACGTGAAGGCCGTCGAATACTGGCTGAAGGAAAAGGTCGCCGATGACGCCGAACTGGCCCGCGCGGCCGAGTTCATCCATTTCGCCTGCACTTCCGAGGACATCAACAACACGTCGCACGCGCTGATGCTGTCGCGCGCCCGCGACCAGGTCGTGGTGCCGCGCCTGCGCGAAGTGGCCGCCAAGCTGAATGAACTGGCTGTGGCCAACGCCGACCAGCCGCTGCTGTCGCGCACGCACGGCCAGCCGGCCAGCCCCACCACGCTGGGCAAGGAATTCGCCAACGTGGCCGCGCGCCTGAACCGCGCCATCGCCGCCGTCGAGGCTGTCGAGCCGCTCGCCAAGCTCAATGGCGCAACGGGCAACTACAACGCCCACCTGTCCGCCTATCCCGAGATCGACTGGCCCGAATTCAGCAAGCGCGTGCTGGCTGGCCTGGGCCTCACCCAGAACCGCCACACCATCCAGATCGAACCGCACGACTGGATGTCGGCCCTGTTCGACGCGATCACCCGCGCCAACATCATCATCCTGGACCTGGACCGCGACATCTGGGGCTATGTGGCGCTGGGCTACTTCAAGCAGCGCCTGAAGGAAGGCGAGGTCGGCTCGTCGACCATGCCCCACAAGGTCAACCCGATCGACTTCGAAAACTCCGAAGGCAACCTGGGCCTGGCCAACGCCGTGCTGCGCCACCTGGCCGACAAGCTGCCCATCTCCCGTTGGCAGCGCGACCTGACCGATTCCACCGTCCTGCGCAACCTGGGCGTCGGCCTGGGCTACTGCCTGGTGGCGTGGGATGCCTGCATGCGCGGCCTGGGCAAGCTGGAAGTCAACGCGGCCGCCATCGACGCCGACATCGACGCCTGCTGGGAAGTGCTGGCCGAGCCGGTGCAGACCGTCATGCGCCGCTATGGCCTGCCGCAGCCGTACGAACAGCTCAAGGCCTTGACGCGCGGCAAGGGCATCACCGAAGAGGCTCTGCGAGAATTCATCCAGGGCCTGGCGCTGCCTGAAGAGCCGAAGGCCCGCCTGCTGGCGATGACCCCGCGCTCCTACATCGGCCTGGCAGCCGAGCTGGCCCGGGCGGTATAGTCGCCATGCCGCGCGCGCCATGCGCGCGGCGTTCACGTTGTACCTACGGGAGAAAGCAATGAAGAAGTTGTCCACGCTTGCTGCGCTGGCCTGTATGACGGTGGGTCCGCTGCTCGCGACGTCCGCCTCCGCGCAGTTCGCCAAGCCCGAAGACGCGGTCAAGTACCGCCAGTCGGCGCTCTCGCTCATCGCCTCGCATTTCGGCCGCATGGCGCCGGTGGTCAAGGGCCAGGCGCCCTACGACGCCGCGCAGATCAAGGCGAACGTCGAGGTGCTGAAGACGCTCTCGGCATTGCCCTGGACGGCTTTCGGTCCGGGCACGGAAGGCGGCGACGCCCGTCCGGAGATCTGGAGCGATGCCGCGGGTTTCAAGCAGAAGCAGCAGGCGTTTCAGGACAACATCGTGAAGCTGTCGGCCGTGGCCGATGCCGGTGATCTGGACAAGCTGCGCGCCGCATTCGGCGACGTGGGCGCAAGCTGCAAGGCCTGCCACGACGCGTATCGCAAAAAGAAGTAAGCAAGGCTGAGGCTGCGCGCCAGCCGCGTGCCTCGCGCCTTCCAAAGAACAAGCCCCGCACTGAAAGACCTCGAAGTCGGATTCACGTCCAGCTTTCGGGGTGGTTCAGACGGGGCTTTTCCTTGCGCGCTCGCGAGGCGCGTCTGTGAGAAAGGTCTGCGAGAAAGGTCTACGAGAAAGACATGTCCGACACGATCTCCAGAGACCGTATCCACAGCACCAGGCCGGTGACGCAAGCGCCCAGCACCAGGGCGCGCAGCCAGACAGCCAGCCCGTCTTGCGTGGGCGGCGTGCCCGCAGGAATGTCCTTGGCGTCGACGTTGCCGGTGATGATGGCTCGCACCAGCCGTTTGCGTCGCACGACGGCATACCAGGCCACGGCCAGCACATGCAGCGCGACAAGGCCGATGATGACCCACTCGTTGAGCTTGTGCCACGAGGTCATGGCGCTGGCGGTGGCTTCCGACACGTATCCGAACAGCGGGCCCTGCGTCATGATGTCGTCGGTGGTGAAAAGCCCGCTGACCGCCTGGAAGCCCACGACCAGCAACAGCGCCATCACGGACAGGGCTCCCAGCGGATTGTGGCCGGCCGGCGCCGCCGCGCCCTTGAGGTAGCGGGCGATCGACGCTGGGCCTCGCACGAAGTGCGCGAACCGGACGTAGCGCGGGCCGACAAAGCCCCACAGCAGGCGAAAGAGGATCAGGCCCAGCGCCGTACAGCCAAAGCGCACGTGCCAGTCCATGTACAGGCCGCCCAGCTTCACGCTGACGAACGCGCCGACGATACAGACGACGAGGGCCCAATGGAAGAGTCGAGTGGGAAGGTCCCAGATGCGGACCGCGAGACGATTGTTCTGCATGTCGATATCGCCAAGGCTGGAATTGCCGCGACTTTATCACGCACAAAAGCAAACCGCCGCGTATGAAACGCGGCGGTCTTGACCCGGCTCAGCGAGCGTTGCGGCGCACCGGTTCGATGCGATGAACGTGTTCGTGGCGGAAGCGGATGCGCTGGCCGGGCGCCTTTTGCGCGGCCGCCCCGCACGGCACCACTTCGGTCGTGTAGGTGGTCGTGCCGTTGATCGGCGCATTGAAAATGACGGTTGCGCGGATCTCGGGGCCGTTGGCCGGCTTCAGGTAGACGATGTCGCCGATATGGATGGGCATGTCGTCGAGCTGGGTGTGGGCCGGGCGCTGGATCAGGTCGGTGGTGGTGAAACGAGTATTCATGTTGTGTTCTCTTTAGGTTCTAGTTATTGGAAAAGCTGCGTATTGCCAAGTGGGGCGCAAGGCGGCGTTAAGGCCGGGCATTTGCACCTGTGCCGTGCCCGCCGGGTTGTATTGGACAGGCATTACATGACACTAACGCATTGTTGCCGCCATCTCTTTGCGCATTCTCATGTTTCTGCGCGTCGTTTCGATGGCGTGATGCGGCGGTGATGCCATCCTCCAGTCCTGGATGGCATCGGTTCGGGTCCGCGTGGCTTGGATGTACAAGACTTCCGCTTGCGCGTTTGTCTGCGCCCGTGCGGCCCGAGATCATGCAGAGCGGCTAGGCTCTTGCATTCGCGGTCATTGCCCGCGATATGTGTCGCTGCTTCCGATAGGGCAGCTTTGGGATGATTGCGGTGGCTTCAGGCCGATCCGGAACTGACGGGTCGGCTAAGGCGGTGCTGCGACCTGGCCCTGCGTTTGCGTTTTTCGCTTGTTATTCGCTATATACGTCGCAATGACGCAGGGACTTACAGGCGTTGGCTGGAACGGCGGGAGTGATCCCGCTTCGGTTCCGGTGTGCTCCCAGATGGGTAGGGTCTGGGAAGACGTTGGTGACCGTACGGTGTTGCCCGTACAGCGATATTCTTACGTTGGTCTTTGCAGCCGGTTTTTAAGCCGCAAGATTTAGCCGCAAGAGCCGACTGACAATAATATCCGAAGTTGCCCGATTTTGCAAGCGGTTTCTGTGCAAAGGGCATAAGCGGCGCGTGCCGGACGCTCAGTGCGCCGCGGGACGGGCCTGGCGCTGGGCCTCGATGATGAGCCCCTCAAGGCGCGGCGACATGCGCAGCGCCACCTGGGCGGCCGTCGAGCCGTCGGGTTGCGGGGCGGTTTCCAGGGCGAGTTCGATGCGCTCGTTGTCGAACGCTTCCGGCGCGGCCTCGATTTCCACATAGCGGTCGAGCAGGGCGTCGACGGCCTTCTGGGCGTCCGCCAGGGCTTCGTCCGACAGCTTGCCATTGCCCAGGTACTGATTGACCACGCGCGCCAGATCGTTCATGAAAAGGAGCAGGGCATTCGCGCCGCGGCAGTCCGGATGCGTGAAACCCCAGGCCTGGGAGGAAGCGTTCTGATTCATGTCGTCAGCCAAAATGCGATGTTGCGGGCGGCCGCCGGCCGCCGGATCCGTGATTTTAGAGGAAGCCGGCGCCGATCCGTCGCGCGGGCGCGAGGGCCCGCTTCCCTGTGTCAACTCGCTTCGATGGCAACAAAATCCGCCCCTCGGGATGCGGGGACGGCCCCTGCCGGATAATCTGCCGGAAATGCCCGCCGCGGCGGGCGCCGGAATCTGCAAAATCGGAGTGCGAAAGGATGCGCATGGTCTTGGTTCGCGCGTGCGTGACAGGCATGGCGGTGGTCTCGTTGATGTTGATGACGGCCTGCGTAAATAAAGAGCCGCAGGAGCGCGCCGCGTTCATACAGTTGCTGCAGGCCCGGATGAACAACGTGACGCTGGTGCCGATCGGCATCCTGAGCAAATCCGAAAAGGAAGCCATCGGCGATTACGACGACGCCTACGAGGTGATCACGGACTTCCAGGACGCGATGGCCAAGGCGGCCTCGCCGCTACGCGAGGTGCTGGCGGTCGAGACGATCCGGTCCGTGGGCGAGATCGTGGAGCGCAGGGCCAGCTTCGAGGCCGCCCGCAAGACCTTGGCCGACGCCGCCGCGCAGGTCCAGGAGGCGCGCGGCAAGGCTGACCGGGCGCGCACGGACCTGGCCCTGCCCGCCGACCTGGCGCCGGTGTACGACGGGGTCTACGACGAAGCCGTGAGTGCGCCGGCTGCCGAGTTGATGGATGCCGCAGCCAAAATGGATTCGGTTGCGCGTGACGCGCTGGGCATCGCCGACCTCGTGGCAGCCAACGCCGCGGACATCCTGCTCGTGGACGGGCAGGCGCGCGTCGCCAAGCCCACGCTGCAGCAGGAATTGAACCTGCGCCTGCAGGGATTGAACGCGCAGTCCGATGCGCTGGAGGCGGCCCGCGCGACCCTCCTGCAGGCGGCCGGCGCAGGCCCGGCGGCGCCATAGCCATGCGACAGACCCCTCGCGACCCGAGCGCCGCCCGGCCGCGCTTTGTACAATGCGGCTCTTGCGGCGATTGCCGTGCCTTGGACGGACTATGAGCCAATCTTCCGGCGTGCACTACAAAACCTTTCTGCTCCTGCTGGTGGTAGTCACCATCGCGTTCGGATGGTTGTTGTGGCCTTTCTATGGTGCCGTTTTCTGGGGCTCCATTCTCGCCATTCTCTTTGCTCCCTTGCAGCGCCGCCTGGTGATGCGCGTCGGGGGACGGCGCAATCTGGCTGCGCTCATCACCTTGCTGCTGGTGCTGCTGCTGGTGATTCTTCCGCTGGTCGTGATCAGCGGATCGCTGGTGACCGAAGGCGCCAATCTCTATCAAAGCATCAAGTCCGGCCAGATCAACTTCGGGGCCTACTTCCAGCAGGCCATGGAGGCGTTGCCGCCGTCGGTGCATGCCTTGCTGTCACGCTTCGACCTGGCCGACATTCCGAGCCTGCAGGAAAAGCTGAGCGCCGGCGCGATGCAGGCCAGCCAGTTTCTGGCGACCCAGGCATTGAGCATCGGACAGGACACGTTCCAGTTCGTGGTCAGCTTCGGCATCATGATGTACCTGCTGTTCTTCCTGTTGCGCGACGGGCCGCAGTTGTCCGCGCGGTTGCGGCGCGCCGTGCCCCTGAGCGACGGCCACAAGCAGCACCTGTTCCGCAAGTTCACGACCGTGGTGCGCGCCACCGTCAAGGGCAACGTCGCGGTGGCGGCGGCGCAGGGCGCGCTGGGCGGCATCATCTTTTCCATTCTCTCGATCCAGGGCGCGCTGCTGTGGGGCGTGATCATGGCCTTCCTGTCGCTGCTGCCGGCGATCGGCGCGGGCCTGATCTGGGCGCCGGTGGCGATCTATTTCCTGCTGACGGGCGCCGTGGTCAAGGGTGCCGTGCTGATCGGCTTTGGGGTGCTGGTCATCGGGATGGTCGACAATGTCCTGCGGCCCATCCTGGTGGGCAAGGACACGAAAATGCCTGACTACGTCGTGCTGATCTCCACGCTGGGCGGCATGGCCCTGTTCGGCCTGAACGGCTTTGTGATCGGCCCGCTGATCGCTGCGCTGTTCATGGCGAGCTGGGATTTGTTTTCGTCCGCGACAAACGACGCGGCGGTTGCCCCCGAGGCAAGCGCATCCGTGACGGATGGCGCTGCGGCCGGCGGCCCTGTTGCAGGCACGCCGGCGGCTGCCCGTCGGGCCCGTCCCGAATAGCCTCGCCGGGCTCCCCGGGAGCGCCTGGCCGGGTGTATGGTGTAGCAGCGCCGGCGGCTTTGCCGCCGGCCGTTCGTGTCAACCTCGCCAACCAGGAGCGCATGGAATATGGAATGGAAACTGCATCGGTCGGGCTGGATCGAAGAGCGCAATTTCGACATTGAATTCGCGGAAACACCCGAGGGCTACCACGTCCGTGCGCGGGTCTTCGGCTTTCCTGTGCTTGAAGACAACAAGCACGTGTTTCCCAACGAGGCGCTGGCTGAAAAAGGGGCGTTGACGCTCCTCAAGAGCCAGTTCGCGGGGACGCCGGACCTTGAAGACAGCTAGCGCGGAAAAAACGGGGAAATCATCAGGCACGGCGGCAGGTTCGGGACGCGCAGCCCCGGCGGCGCGCCGCGCCCCGGCTGACGGCGACGAACCTGGTGGCGCGCGCCCGCGCTGGCCGCGCCGCTATTCCATGAAGACGGGCCTGCTGGTGCTGGTCTTTGCCTGCATCACCCCGTCGCTGATCGTGGCGACCGTTGCCGTCTACGAAAGCTACGTCGTACAAAAGGACCGGATCTACCGCGACACGATCTTCCTGGCGCGCAATCTCACGGCCATCCTCGACCGCGAACTCACCGGCGTCGAGGCCGGCCTGCAGATGCTCGCCTCGTCTCCCGACCTGGTGGGCGGGGACCTGGAGGGATTTCATCGGCGCGCGCGCGACGCCGTGCGATTCCAGATCGCCGACAGCTACGTCCTGACCGACAAGGAAGGACGCCAGATCCTCAACACGCGGGTGCCCTATGGAGCGGCCCTGCCGGCGGGCAGTGCCCCCAAGGAACTGCTGCGCGTCTTCCAGTCGCGTGCCCCGGTGCTCACCGGCCTGTTTGTCGGCGGCCTCTCCAAAAGGCCCACCATTGCCCTGGGCGTGCCCGTGCTGCGTGGCGAAGAAGTGGTCTATAGCCTGAATGTAGCGCTGTCGCCCGAGAGCATCGCAGACGTGCTGGGCCGGCGTGCGCTGCCCGAGGGCTGGGTGGCGGCGGTGCTGGACGAGTCCGGCACCATCGTCGCGCGGACCCGGGACACGTCCCGGTTCGTGGGCCAAAAGGCGGTGCCCGCGCTGGCGCTCGCCATGCAGCAGGATAGCGAAGGTTCGCTCGAAACCATCACCAAGGAGGACTCACCGGTCTACACGGCGTTCAGCCGGTCGTCGCTGTCGGGCTGGACGGTCGTGGCCGGCGCGCCCACGCAATTGTTGACCACGGGCCTGTACCGCTCCATTGCGTGGATCGCGCTGGGCACGCTGTGTGTGTTCGGCTTGGGGCTATGGTTGGCGCTGCGGCTGGCAAGCCGGCTGACGTCGGCGGTGCACGGACTGGTCGCGCCCGCCGTGGCGCTGGGCGAAGGCCGTACGGTGGAACTGCCGGCCACACGCGTGAAGGAAGCCCAGGAAGTTGGGGCGGCCATGTTGCAGGCGTCGCGCATGCTGGCGCGCGCGCAGCACCTGGCGCACTACGATCCCCTGACCGGCCTGTGCAACCGGGTGTTGTTCGGCGAACTGGTCATGCGCGAACTGGCGGTGGCGCAGCGCAGTGGCGACGCGTTCTCGATCCTGGCGATCGATCTGGACGGCTTCAAGGCGGTGAACGACATGCACGGCCACGCCGCGGGCGATACGGTGCTCAAGGAGGCGGCAGACCGCATGGCGAGCGCCATCCGCGTGTCCGACGTGGCGGCAAGGCTGGGGGGCGACGAATTCGCGGTGCTGCTGCTGGGCGCCAGCGGAGAGCATGCGCGGCAGGTGGCCGAGGCCCTTGTCGAGAGCCTGTCGCTGCCGTACCCCGGCGTGCGCGTCGCCGTATCGGCAAGCATAGGCATCGCCGAGTATCCGCGATCGGGCACGACCATGATGCAGCTCCTGGAGCGCGCGGACGTGTTGCTGTATCGAGCCAAGGGGCTGGGCAAGCGGCGGGTGGCCCTGGACCCCTGAAGCCGGGCCTCGCCGCGCGTCCGTCAGATGTCGTGGCGCGGCGGCGGCAGGGCGGTCAGGACTTCACCCGACCTCAGGCGGTAGCGCCTGTCGTCCAGCGCAATCACGTGGTCTCCCTCGGAAGTCCTGAGGATGTAGCGCGAACCGGCGCGCGGCGCGGCGCCGGCCTCGGGCTCGTCCGCCTGCAGGAACACTTCGATGCGGTAGAGACGGCCCGAATCCGTGCTTGCCAGTACGTCGCTCATCCTGCGTATTGAAATGGCCATGCAGCTTATTCTCCATACGGTTTTCGCTAAACTTGCCGCCTTGGCGCCGCGCCGGCCTGCGGGCGGGCAGTGCGGCGGGCAGGTGTGGCAAGCAATTGGAAACGGTAATGCAATGGACTCCTGGCCGTAACGCGGCCACTACCCTGGGTTTGCTGGCGGTGCTGCTGTGGGGCACTGTCGTCGGCCTGATTCGCGGCGTCAGTGAAAATTTCGGACCGATAGGCGGCGCCGCGCTGATTTATACGGTGGGTGCGGCGTTGCTGGTGTTGTTGCTCGGCTTTCCCAAGCTGCGCGCATTTCCCCGGTCTTATCTCGTGGTGGGCAGCGTGCTGTTCGTCGCTTATGAGATATGCCTCTCGCTGTCGCTGGGTTTCGCGGCCGATCGTGGGCAAGCCATCGAACTGGGCATCGTCAATTACCTCTGGCCGTGTTTGACGGTGATATTTGCCATGCTCATCAACGGCCAGCGGGCAAGCGTGTGGGTGGCGCCGGGCATCTTGTTGTCGGTCTGCGGCATCGTGTGGGTCGTGGGTGGTTCCGGCGGCCTGTCGTTCGAACGCACCGCCGCCAATGTGTCGAGCAATCCTTTGAGTTATGGCCTGGCCTTCAGCGGCGCCATCATCTGGGCCGTGTACTGCAACGTGACGAAGCGTTTTGCCGATGGCAAAAATGGCGTCGCGCTGTTTTTCATGCTGACGGCCGCGGTCCTGTGGATCAAGTTCCTGCTCAGCGCGGAACCCTCCCTGGTGTTCACGGCGCCCGCCACCCTCGAACTATGCGTGGCCGGGGGCGCGATGGCCGCCGGCTATGCGTTCTGGAACGTGGGGATACTGCGAGGCAACCTCACCCTGCTGGCCACGGCGTCATACTTCACCCCGGTTTTCTCCACCTTCTTCGCCGCCGTGTGGCTGTCGACGCCGCTCACCCTGTCGTTCTGGCAGGGGGTGGCCATGGTCACCGCCGGCTCGCTGGTGTGCTGGGCGGCGACGCGCGGCAGGCCGGCCCGCAACGGTTAGTCCGGGCCTGGCCTTCAGAAGGGGGATTACTCGATGAGCATCGTCAGGGCGACCGCGAATCCCAACGGGACCAGCAGCAACGATGCAAAGGTGGAACTGACGATCGCCGCCGATATCTTCAGCCAGGGCTCGGGCCCTGCGCTGCGTATCGTTTGAATCACCAACGCGACGATACCCATAACCATCAAACAGCTCATGAAAACTGCCAAGTAAGTCATGTTGTCTCCGTCCTCGCCTGATTAAAGGGATGCGGCGCCGCTGAGCGGTCTCTCTGTTTGTGTCGATTGTGCGCCTGTATTTGCGGACTGCACCCTAGGGTTTTCCTGCTGCGGCACGCGCTTTGTGGCGTATTTGCCTCGGGGTCTGCAGCATGAAAAACATGTGCGGCTGCAGCATTTTTGGCAAGGCGGTAGCGACTCGCGACGGCGGGGCGGATTGCGCTACGATGGCGTCATCGAACTACCGAAAAGGCCGCAAGATGACGCAAGAATTGCGTCCCGGCACGCGCGCCACCCTGCAGGTGCGCCAGCTTTCTCCCGGCGAATTCGCCTGGATCATCACGCTGCTCGATCCTGAATCGGGAAATGTGCGCAGCACCAATTACTCCGACAAGCGCTACGCCAGCCTGGACGAGGCCTCGGCCGCGGGCAAGTCTGCCGTCATGGCATTCCTGGGCGGCGAGGCGCCGGAGCCGTCCGCCGCGCAAGGCGGGGGACGGCGCAAGGACTGATGCGCCGCGTTTGGGTCCAGGGCAGATGCCCAGGGCCGTTCAACGTTGCACGACACGGGCAGGGCACCGGGAACGCCGTTTGCTGAAGCTCAGGCAAGGCGCATGAGCGCCGCTTGAGGAGATGCAACCATGTCCCAATTCCCGCACCGCGAACCCGGCCAGCCGGGCGATCTTCAACCCGACGATCCGGCTCTGCCCGGCAATCCGCCCGAGGACGATCCGCTTCCCGATCCGGGCCGTCCCACGGACAACCCCGACGTCATCGATCCCACGCCGCCCGCGCCGGATCCTCGCGCCCCGGGCACCATTGACCTGGCCTGATTGCGGCCTGCGTCGCGCGATCCCGATTCCATCATCGAAACAAGGAGGTTTCCATGCGCTCCATCTTGCTGTGGCTGCTAGGCGTGCCCATCCCCATCATCATCCTGCTGGCATTGTTCTGGCACTGACCGCTGACTCGTTATCCGCCGCGTTCATGCGGTTGCATAAGACTATGAACAAGGATCGATCATGGAAAATTCGTCTTCATTGAGCCAACCCTACGCCGACGGCCTGCCGGTCCGCGAATCGGCCATTTCGGCCGTTTCGTGGGCGGCGGTCTTCGCCGGCGCGGTGATCGCCGCCGCGCTTTCGCTCGCGCTCTTCGCTGGCGGCACGGGTCTGGGCTTCCTGTCGGTGTCGCCGTGGGGCGATGAAGGCATGTCGGCCCCGGCCATCGGCATCGGCATCATCGTCTGGATGCTGTTCACCCAGATCGTTTCCTACGGCATCGGCGGCTACGTCGCTGGACGCCTGCGGACCAAATGGGTCGACGTGCACTCGGACGAGGTCTACTTCCGCGACACCGCGCACGGCTTTCTGGTGTGGGCCCTGAGCGCGATCGTCAGCGCAGCGCTGCTGGGTTCTGCCCTGGCTTCCATGGCGTCGGGTGTGGCCAAGGCCGGCGCCGCGGTGGCGGCCACGGCAGGCACGGCTGCCACGGCCGCTGCGGCGGCCGGGGCGAGCGGGGGCGGCATGGAACGCGCCACCGACTATCTGACCGACAGCCTGCTGCGCTCGGATCGTCCGGAGGCAACGGCGGATCCCGAGGCGGCGCGCGCCGAAGTCGGCCGTATCGTGGCGATGAGCGTCACGCGCGGCGACATGACGCCCGAGGACCGCGACTACGTCGTGAAGGTGGTTGCGGC
Organism: Achromobacter sp. MFA1 R4; assembly: GCF_900156745.1. Lineage (NCBI taxonomy): Bacteria > Pseudomonadati > Pseudomonadota > Betaproteobacteria > Burkholderiales > Alcaligenaceae > Achromobacter > Achromobacter sp. MFA1 R4. The sequence goes on from NZ_LT707065.1 coordinate 3,862,847, forward strand.
GCAGGCGGGCGTGGAACCCGCGGTGGCGCAACGCCGCGTCGATCAGGCCATCCAGAACGCCAAGAAGGCGGCCGAGGACGCCAAGCAGAAAGCCAAGGAAGCGGCCGACGCCGCCCGCAAGGCTGCCGCGGCGTTCGCGTTGTGGGGCTTTGCGTCGATGCTGATCGGCGCGTTCGTGGCCAGTCTGGCGGCAACCTGGGGCGGTCGCCGCCGGGATGCGGTGTATCGGGTTTGAATCCCTTCGGGCCTGATATTCCTCGGGCCCGATATGCCGTAGGCGCAATGCAAAAGGCCCGCACACTGTGCGGGCCTTGAAATTCTTGGTGGCGCATCCCTGATTCGAACAGGGGACCTGCGGATTATGATTCCGTCGCTCTAACCGGCTGAGCTAATGCGCCATCCTTTTCTCGTTGGTCAGTTTGCGCTGCAAGTGCTGATCAACGAAGAACGAAATTCTAGCACGAAGTTTTTTGCGAGTGCAAGCGGCCGCGCTTGGATTTTGTTGGGCGCCTTGACTCGCACCTTTCTGCGTGCAGGCGCGGCTGCCCGGACGCTCCGTCAGGCGTCGCGCGCAAGACGGATGCCGGAAAACTGCCAGCGCGCCTCGGCAGGGAAAAAGTTGCGGTAGCTGGCGCGGATGTGGTCTCGCGGCGTGGCGCAGGAGCCCCCGCGGAGCACGAACTGGTTGCACATGAACTTGCCGTTGTATTCGCCCACGGCGCCGGCGCTGGTTTGGAAGCCCGGATAGGCGTCGTAGGCGCTCGAGGTCCACTCCCAGGCATCGCCGAAGAGCTGCACCGGACCGCCCTGGCCATCGCGCGCGGGGGCGGGGCGCGGGGCCAGGTGGCCGTTTTCCAGCATGTTGGCGCGCGCAGAGAAGGTGCTGTCCGGCAACTGGCGCGCGGCGTGTTCCCATTCGGCTTCGCGTGGCAGGCGTGCGCCCGCCCAGCGCGCGTACGCGTCGGCTTCGAAATAGCTGACGTGGGTGACGGGCGCCTGAAGGTCGGGCTCCTGCATGCCGCGCAGGGTGAAGATGCGCCACGCGTCGCGGTCGCCCTCCCAGTAGAGCGGGGCGTGCCAGCCCTGCGCGCAGACCATGTCCCATCCCAGCGATAGCCACAGTTCGGGCCGCTGGTATCCGCCATCCTGCATGAAGGCCAGGTACTCCTGCTGTGTCACCAGGCGGTCGGACAGTTGAAAGGGCGTCAGCAGCACGTCGTGGGCCGGTCCTTCGTTGTCAAAGGCAAAGCCGTGGCCGTCGTGGCCGATGCGCGTGATGCCTCCTTCGTAGCGGGTCCAGCCCGCGGCCGTGGCCGGGGGCATCGTGGGCGGACCCGGCGCCACGTAGGCCGGCTTGAGCGGATTGGCCGACAGCATGTGCTTGAGGTCGGTCAGGATCAGTTCCTGGTGCTGCTGCTCGTGATTCAGGCCCAGTTCGAGCAGCGCATCGAAATCCGGATCATTGCCGCCCAGCCGCGAGATCAGCGCGTGCATCGCGTCGTCCACATGCTGGCGGTACTGCAGTACTTCGGACAGCGGCGGGCGCGACAGCAGGCCGCGTTGCGGCCGGGGATGCTTGGCGCCGACGGCGTTGTAGTAGGAGTTGAACAGCATCCGGTACTGCGGATGAAATGGCGGGCGGGCAGCATCGAAGCGCGCCAGCAGGAAGGTTTCAAAGAACCACGTGGTGTGTGCCAGATGCCATTTGACGGGGCTGCAGTCCGGCATGGACTGCACCTGGCAATCTTCCGGACTCAGCGGGGCCGCCAGGGCCGTGGTGGTGGCGCGCACAGCGTCGTACCGGTCGTGTTGTCCGGCCTGTCCGCTGGCGTAAGGCCCGAGGGCGGGGTGGGTCAGCAGGCATGCGGGGTCCATGTCGATCCTCAAGATGCGGGGTGGGCGGTCGCGCGTCAGGCGCGGGCGCTGAAAACGGAAAACCAGCCGCGCGTGTCAGACCAATGCGCGACATCGCGAAAGCCCGCGCGGTGGAGCAGGTCGCTGAATGCCTGCGGGGTGAACTTGTAGGAGTTTTCCGTGTGGATGCGCTCGCCGCGCTTGAATTCCCGGTGGCCGCCGGGCCAGGTGACGTGCAGCGCGCGCTGGGCTTCGAGATGCATTTCGACGCGCGAGCGTTCGCTGTTGAAGAGGGCCACATGCCGCCAGTCCTCGACATTGAAATCGCTGTCGAGCACCGCGTTGACGTGGCGCAGCAGATTCAGGTTGAACGCCGCCGTCAGGTGCAGGGCGTCGTCATAGGCCGGTTCCAGCACACTTCGGGGCTTGACGCGGTCCACGCCCACCAACAGTCCTCCGCCGGGACAGGCGTCGCGGATCCGGCGCAGCATGGCATAGGCGTCATCCGGGCCCAGGTTGCCAATGCTCGATCCTGGGTAGAAGCACAGCCGCTGCTCGGCGGGAACGTCGGCGGGCAATGCGAGTTCGTGGGAAAAGTCCTGTCCCACCGCCGTGATCCGCAGGTCGGGATACGACAATTGCAGCCGGCGCACGGCCGTCTGCAGATAGTCGGCCGAGATGTCGACCGGCACGTAATGGCTGGGCCGCAGGCTGGGAAACAGCCGCTCGGCCTTGACGCAGTCGCCCGCGCCCAGGTCGATCATCGCCTGCACCGGCCCGATGTGGCGCGCGATATCGGCCCCGTGACGCTGAAAGATTTCATCTTCGCAGCGGGTGGGGTAGTACTCGGGCAGTTGCGTGATGGCCGTGAAGAGCGATGAGCCGAGCGCGTCGTAAAGGAACTTGGGATCGATGTGCGCGGGTCGGTCCAGCAGCCCGTCATGCAGTTCGATCTGTTCGGCGCTGGGATGCTGCGGCTCGGACGCGAGGAATTCAGGGGCGGCGGCGGCAAAAAGTGCAGAAGGAGAAACCATGCGTTCAGTTCCTTTTGGGGCGGTTGAAGCGCATTGAGAAGACCTATTGTGGCGGTTGAGGGGGTTTGCGTGTCAAGCGCCAAGCCTCTGAATGCAATGGACTTTTACGAAATCGAAATCAGGTTTTGCGGAGAACGGCGAGGGATGCGGCGCGTCCCCGCCCAGGTGCCGCCCCTTGCGATCAGCAAGTTTCGCTCCGCTGAAATATCGGTTTACGGCTGGTTGCGAAAGCTCGGGCAGTAGTGGCCGATGGTGTGGACAATGGGGCTTCGGCCATGCGGAAGTCGTTTCCGCGGCCCATGGCGATGCTGCGTTGCATCAGGCGATGCGGGCGCTAGCCGGGGCGGCCCCAAAAATAAAGGAGCTACCATGAATCGAAAGCACCAGCGCGCTGAAATGGCTTTGCATCGTGAACGTGTGAATGACAGCTTGCATGAGCTGCTCGCCGGTACGGAAGACCTTCTGCGTTCGACGGCTTCGTACACGGGCTCCGAAATCGATGCGGCGCGCTCGCGCCTGAAGCGCCAGCTTGCCGAGGCGCGTGAGTCCGCCGGCCTGTGGGAAGGCGCTGCCCGCGAGCGCGCACGTCGCGCCACGGCCTACGCGGACGAATACGTGCATGAGCATGCCTGGAAGTCGGTCGGCGTGGCGGCCCTGGTGGGCGCCGTGCTTGGCTGCATCCTCGTGGCGGGCAATCGACGCTGACGCGGCATCATGAGTCCATGTCCGGCCTCGAGCCGGGTTGGGCCGCGCAGTGGCTGGCGGACGATGGCGTCCGGTGCGTGCCGATGGGCGCGCACGTTCCTGCTCGTGTGCGTCGCATCCGCGCTGGCGGCCTGTGCCAGCGTGCCGGACACGCAGGAGCGCAAGGCGCGTGCGGCGCAGGCGGGCCTGTCCGCCGACGCCGCGCAGGACAGCTATCGCCGCGGGCAAGGCATTGCGGCGGACCCGCAGACACCCAAGGATGATTTTCTCGCCCGTCACCTGGCGGTAGAACAGGCCGTCAGCGGCGCGCCGCTGGTGAAAGGCAATCGCGTGCGCCTGCTGGCGGACGGGCCCAGCACGTACAAGGCGATGCTCCAGTCCATCGGCCAGGCGCGCCGGTATGTCCACATGGAAACGTACATCTTCGACGACGACGCCGAAGGGGCACGCTTTGCCGAGGCGCTGATGGCGGCTCGCGAGCGGGGCGCCGAGGTCTCGTTGATGGTCGATGCCGTGGGCACGATCAAGACGCCCGATGAGCTGTTCCAGCGCATGCGCGATGCCGGCATCCAGGTTGCGGTCTTCAATCCCGTCAATCCGGCGCGGGCGCGCGCCGGCTGGTCGCCGAACCAGCGCAATCACCGCAAGGTGCTGGTCGTGGATGGCAAGGTGGGATACCTGGGCGGCATCAACGTCAGCAGCGTGTACGAATCGTCGTCGCTGTCGGGCGGCGGCGGTTCCGGCGTGGGGTCCGGCTCTGGCGGCGGCTCGGGCGATGACAAGGCCGGCGACCCGCCCAAGGATGCGGAATCCGCGCCGTGGCGCGATACGCACCTGCGCATCGAAGGCCCGGCCGTGGCGCAGCTTGAACAGGTGCTGCAGGCGGGCTGGGCGTCGCAGGCGAAGGAGCCGATCAAGTGGGGAGATTCGCATGTCGCGCCGCCCGTCGGCGACACCACCGTGCGCATCCTCGCCAACCAGCCCGACCGCAGCGATGGCTACACGGTGTACCTCACGCTGATGTCCGCCTTCGAAAGCGCGCAGAAGTCCATTCACATCACGATGGCGTACTTCGTGCCGGACCCGGCCTTCATCGAGGTGCTCGAGTCCGCGGCGCGGCGCGGCGTGGATGTGGTGCTGGTGCTGCCGGGTTTCAGCGATTCATCGCTGGTGTTCCACGCGGGGCGCTCGCACTACACCGATCTGCTGCGCGCCGGCGTCAAGATCTACGAGCGGCGCGACGCGCTGCTGCACGCGAAGACGGCGGTGGTGGACGGCGTCTGGTCCACCGTGGGCTCCAGCAACATGGATTGGCGCAGCTTCGCGCTGAACTATGAGGTCAATGCGGTCGTGCTGGGCCCCGAGTTCGCCGCCGAGATGGAGGCGCTGTTCCAGCGCGACGTGGCCGATGCCGTCCAGATCACGCCCGAGGCCTGGAAGGAGCGCGGCCTGGACGACCGCTTCATGGAGTCGTTCTCGCGCATTTTCGAGCGCTGGCTGTAGGCGCAGTCGCGCGCGGCGTCATGAGGTGCCCGCGGCGGCGGCCTGCGCCGCGTGTTCCCGCGCCAGGGCGGTGGTGATGTCGTGGGTGGGCTGGAACGAATGGGCCTGCGCCATGGCCCAGCCCGCGCGGAACACCTGGTGGCGGAACTCGCCGCGCAAGAGTTCGCCGGGCGCCAGTTCGGGGAACAGGGCCGACAGCAGCCGGATTTCGCTGGGCGAGATGCGGCGCGCGATATGGTGCGGACGCAACTGGCCGGGGTGCGTCAATCCCGCCGCCGCCAGCAGTTCGGCCAGCGCATGCAGGGTGTTCTTGTGGAAGTTGGCCACCCGCTGCGACTTGTCCGGCACGACCAGCGCGCGTTGCCGCAGCGGGTCCTGCGTGGTCACGCCGGTGGGACACTTGCCGGTATGGCACGCCTGGGCCTGGATGCAGCCAATGGCGAACATGAAGCCGCGCGCCGCGTTGCACCAGTCCGCGCCCATCGCCATCACGCGGGCCATGTCAAAGGCGGTGATGATCTTGCCCGACGCGCCCAGCTTGATGCGGTCCCGCAGGTTCACGCCGATCAGCGTGTTGTGGACCAGCCGCAGGGCTTCGCGCAGCGGCGTGCCCACGTGATCCACGAACTCGACCGGCGCCGCGCCGGTGCCGCCTTCCGCGCCATCGACCACGATGAAGTCCGGCGTGATGCCGGTTTCCAGCATGGCTTTGACGATGGCGAACCATTCCCAGGGATGTCCGACGCAGAACTTGAAGCCGATCGGCTTGCCCCCCGACAGTTCGCGCAGGCGCGCCACGAATTTCATCAGCCCGATGGGGCTGTCGAATGCCGAGTGGCTGGCGGGCGAGTTGCAGTCCTGCCAGGGCGCCACGCCGCGCGCCTCGGCGATCTCCAGCGTGACCTTGCCTGCGGGCAGGATGCCGCCGTGGCCGGGCTTGGCGCCTTGCGACAGCTTGATCTCGATCATCTTGACCTGCGGCGTACAGGCATTGCGCACGAACGCCTCTTCGGAGAACGCGCCCTGCTCGTCGCGGCAGCCGAAGTAGCCCGAGCCGATGTTCCATACCAGGCTGCCGCCGGGCTGGCGATGGTAGCGGCTGATGCCGCCTTCGCCGGTGTCATGGGCAAAGTCGCCTTGCCGCGCCCCTTCGTTCAAGGCCAGCACGGCGTTGGCCGACAACGCGCCAAAGCTCATGGCCGAGATGTTGAACGCCGACATGGAATAGGGCTGCGTGCAGTCGGGGCCGCCCACCGTCACGCGAAAGTCGGTGTCGTTGATATGCGAGGGCGACATCGAATGATTGATCCATTCGTAGCGGTCGCCGTAGACGTCTTCCTGGGTGCCGAATGGGCGCTTGTCGATTTCCCGCTTGGCGCGCTGGTAGACGATGGAACGCTGGGCGCGCGAAAAGGGCGCGGCCTCGGTGTCGTCTTCCAGGAAATACTGGCGGATCTCGGGGCGGATGAACTCGAACAGGAAGCGCAGGTTGCCCAGCACCGGATAGTTGCGGCGGATGGCGTGGCGCGGTTGGATCAGGTCATACACGCCGAGCGCGCCCAGCAGCGCCAGCGGCACGGCGGCCGCGAGCCACCACAAGGACGCCGTCGCGGCCAATAGCGCGGTGACCGCCGCGCCGGCCAGGGTCAACAGAAAGGCCGCGTAGCGGCCGGCTATCCAGTTCATGTCCATCTCCGTTTCGGAATGGAGCAACCATACACCAGGGCAGCCGTCCGGCGGATGAATGAAACGCCGCGGGCGCGGGCGGTCGCGCCGGTCCGCTGTGGGCCGGGAATGGCGTATTCACAGGGTTTGCGGGCAGACGAAAAAATGGCCTCCGGTATCGGAGGCCATTTTCTGGAACAGTGTTTCTCAGCAGCTGGACGCTGAAGGCGTCTTTTCGACGGCCAGGCCGAAGATCGGGCGCAGGCGCACGCCCAGCGCGCTGCCCGCGAACGCGGCCGGCAGCCACAGCCAGGCGTGCAGGCTGCCCGACAGGATGCCGCTGAAGTAGGCGCCGATGTTGCAGCCGAATGCGAGGCGCGCGCCATAGCCGAGCAGCAGGCCGCCGATGACCGCGCCGGCGAGCGAACGTGCCGGCACCTTCCAGACGGGGGCGAACTTGCCCGCTGCGCTGGCGGCGGCAAGTGCGCCCAACATCAGGCCGATGTCCATGACGGTCGTGACGTCCTGGCGCAGCGGCGCGGCGAGCGACGGCTGCTTGGCCCAATAGGCCCAGGAGGCCACGTCGCCGCCCAACGCGTCCAGCGTCTTGGCGCCCCACAGCGCGAACGCGGACGTGATGCCCCACGGGCGTCCGGCCAGCGCCAGCGTGGCGAAGTTCAGCACCACCAGCGCCACGCCGCCCCAGATGAGCGGCCAGGGGCCCTGCAGCAGCGAGACCGGGCGGGCGGTGCGCGACGCGAACGAAACCACATGGCCATGACGGCGCTTTTCCAGCACGGTCGCGACCCAGGCGATCAGGGCGAAGACCGCCAGGTTGACGACGAGGGCGGGCGCGAGGCCCCACGTCTTGATGAGTGACGTGGGCGCCAGCGCCGGCAGGTTGGACCACCAGCCGAAATGGGCCGTGGCGATGACCGAGCCCACGATAAAGAACAGCAGGGTCACCACCATGCGGGTGTTGCCACCGCCCACGGCGAAGAGCGTGCCCGACGCGCAGCCCCCGCCCAGTTGCATGCCAATGCCAAAGAGGAATGCGCCCAGCACGACCGATACGCCGGGGGGCGACACAAAGCCGTTCACCGGCTGGCCGAACAAGGTGCCGGCGGCGAGGAACGGGAAGAAGAGCAGCACGCCCACGCCCAGCATCAGCATCTGCGCGCGCAGACCCGCGCCGCGGCGATCCGACACGAACACGCGCCAGGCCTGCGTGAAGCCGAAGGACGCGTGGTACAGCGTGACGCCGAGCAGCGCGCCGACCACCCACAGCGCGCCTTGGCGCCAGCTTACGGTCTGGTTGAGATACAGCGCGCCGGCCAGCACCAGCAGCAACGCAATCCAGAGCGGCTTGCGGTTGATCTGGATGGGGGGCAGGGCCGAGGACAAGGGCAGGGAGGAGGCGTTGGCGCTCATGGGAATCCCGAAGATCAAAACGTAAATGCAAACGGGTGCGCAGTCGCACCCGTGGAAATAGCCGTCAGTCTAGACCGGCCGACAAATCTCTCAAACCACAGATTCGTGCTTGATTAATAACTTGAAGTTATATGAATGCATGATGCGCGGCCGGCCGTTCCGACGCGAAGCGATGATGCGCGCGCGTCCGGCATGGGTCCGGCATGCGCCGGGCTCAGGAGACGGGATGGGCGCTGATCCAGGCCACGAGCAGGCTGACCGTCAGCACCGAAGCGACAGTGCTCACGAGGATGGCGCGCGAGGTGGTGCGGGCATCGCGCCCATACATCTTGGCCAGCATGAACGGGCCGGTGCCGATGGGCAATGCGCTCATCAGCACGGCGGTCCAGGCCCACAGCGCGGGCATGGAGAAAACATAAAAGGCCAGCACCGCCGTGGCGGCCGGCTGCAACAGCAGCTTGCCCAGCACGAGGCGCAGCACGCCGGGGCCTGCGCTGGCCGTTTCCGTCTGCGCAAGAAAGAGGCCGATGGTGACCAGCGCGCACGGACTGGCCGAGGCGCCCAGCAGGGCGACATAGCGGTCCACGCCATCCGGCAGCGCCACGCCGGTGGCCGCCCAGGCCAGCCCCAGCACCGGCGCGGCCAGCAGCGGATTGCGCGCCAGCGCGCGTCCCACCTTGAGCAGCGTGGCGGGCAGGTTGGGCGTCTGCTGGCGGTCGAACTCGATGAGCGCGATGGCAAATCCGAAGAGCACGCTGGCGGTGAGCAGCGTGGTGAAGGTGGCGGGCGCGAGGCTGTCCGCGCCCAGCAGCGCAAGGCACAGGGGGATGCCCATGTAGCCGGCGTTTGCGTAGGACGCCGCCAGGCCTTCTATGCTGCGGTCGGTCAGCGTGTGCGGCCCCCGCTTGCGCGGCAGGAAAGACGCCAGGAACGTGATGGCGATGCCGCCCGCGAAGGCGCCCACGAACCCCCAGTGCGCCATGTGCGCCAGGTCCACCTGCGTCATCGCCCGAAACAGCAGCGCGGGCAGCGACAGGTAGACCACATACCGGTTCAGGGCGTCGGTCGCGTGGGTGCCCAGGATGCGCCAGCGCGCGGCCAGCCAGCCGGTCAGTATCAGCGCAAAGACTGGCAGGGCGGCGGTGACGACGGCGTTCATGGGCGGGGGCGCGAGGTCGGAAAGGCGCTCATTCTACTTGGCCGCGCCGCGCGCCCTGCGTGTGACGAGCAGAATGCCCAGCGCCGCCAGTCCCATCCCCGGCCAGGCAAGCGCCGGGATCGGCTCGCCCAGGATCAGCAGGGCAATGACCGCCGTGCAGGGCGGCACCAGGAAGAACAGCGCGGACACGCGCGAGGCTTCCCCGTGGCGGATCATGGTGAGCAGCAGGGTGATCGCGACCAGCGAATTGCCCACCACCAGATAGGCCAGGGAGGCAAGCAGGGGTGCGGTCCATTCGATGTGCATCGATTCCAGCCAGAACGCCAGCGGCGCGGAGACGGCTAGCCCGACGCTGTATTGCGCCAGGTTGGACGCGACCGGATGAATCTGCGTGCCGAATCGTTTTTCGTACAGCGTGCCTCCCGTGATGCAGAGCAGGGCGCCCACCGCGAACAGCAGTCCCCACGGTGCCAGCACATCGATCGAGGCCTTGGCCACGATGACGAGCGCGGCGCCGGCCACGCCCAGCGCCAGCCCGGCCCAACGCCGGGCATCGACGCGCTCATGCGCGATGGCAGGCGCCAGCAGGCCAATCAGGATGGGCTGCAGGGAGGTGATGAGGGCCAGTCCGCCGGCGGACATCCCCTGCTTGAGCGACAGGTAGGTAAAGCAGAAGTAGCCTGCCTGCAACAGCAGGCCCACCATCGCCAGGTGCCCCCACGTGCGTGGGTTGCTGGGCAGCGGTGGGCGCAGCGCAAGCAACAGCGGCGCCAGGATGAGAACGACGCAGGCATAGCGCAAGGCCAGGAACGTCAGCGGATCCGCGTAGGCCAGGCCCACCTTGAGCACCACGAAGCCGCTGGACCACAGCACGAGAAAGAGCGCGGGCGCGGCCTTCAACCAGGCGGGAGGAGCGGCAGGCGTCATGGCGGAACCTGGGCGGCAAGGGCAAGCCGCGATCGTACCCCTTTTCGCGCCGCCTTCATCCCTGCGAGAATGCGGCGTAGGATTTCGTTATTCATTTGCTGCAACGTAGGGGAAGGACATGTCGGCCAATAAACAAGCAACGGTGCGTATCGCCCTGGGTACGTGGGATCGCCTGCGCGAGGACGCGTATTCCGTGCGTCATGCGGTGTTCGTGGTCGAGCAGAAGGTGCCGCCCGAAGTCGAGTTGGACGACGACGACGCGGTGTCCGTGCATGCTGTGGCCTACGGGCCCGACGGCACGCCCATGGGCACGGGACGCCTGCTGCCCGACGGCCATATCGGCCGAATGGCCGTTCACAAGCGCGCGCGCGGGATGGGCGTGGGCGGCCAGTTGCTGGATGCGCTGATCGGCCAGGGTCACGGCGATGGCCATCGCATGCTGGTGCTGCACGCGCAGACGCATGCTGCCGGTTTTTATGAAGCGCATGGCTTCAAGGCCGAGGGCGAGGAATTCGTCGAGGCCGGCATCCCGCACGTGGTGATGACGCGCACCTTGAAGTAGGGCGCTGCGGCCTGCCTGTCGTTGCAACGGCTGTGATGGCTGTCGTTGCACCTGCCGGCCGTCCTGCTCCGTAACGGGCAAGCGGCCGCGCATGAAACAAGGCAAGGTGTGAGGGGCGACTCAGGCAGACAAGGGTTTTGTCGGCGCGCAAAAGCAAAAACCCCGAACGCTTTCGCGTACGGGGTTTTTCTTTGGCGCATCACGACAGGTACCTCGTGATGTAGTAATTGGTGCCCAGGAGAGGACTCGAACCTCCACACCTTGCGGCACATGGACCTGAACCATGCGCGTCTACCAATTCCGCCACCTGGGCGCTGTTGCTTCGCAGATCCGGTTGCTTGCGCTTCCGTTTCGTGTTCAGCAGCAGAGGAACGAGATTATGCATACTTTTTTGGAAGTGTGCAAGTCGTGCTGCTTTTTTTTCACTTTTTTTTTGTCTTGCCGCTTTCTATATAGTGTCGTCCATGTCCCGAGCCCTCTGTACCCGCTGCCTGCGTCCGCTGTCGCATTGCCTTTGCGCGCTGATTCCGTCGCTATCGTGCCGCACCAGCGTGGTGGTCCTGCAGCATCCCAGCGAAGCGCGTCACGCGTTGAATACGGCGCGGCTGGCGGTGCTGGGTCTTGCGGGCGCTCGCCGCGTGGTGGGCGAATATTTTTCCGAGGCCGATTGGGCGGCGCCCGGTCACGCGCCGCGCCTGCTGTTTCCCGGGGAGGGCGCCGACGTGCTGACGCCGGGCTACGGGCAGGACATGGACGTTCCCATCCGACTGATCGTGCCCGACGGAACGTGGGGGCATGCGCGCAAGCTGCTGCATATCAATCCCGCGCTTGCCGCGCTGCCGCGTGTGATGCTGCCGCCGGGCCTGGCCACGCGCTACCGGGTGCGCCATGCGGATGTGCCGGGCGCGTTGTCCACCATCGAGGCCGTGACGCATGCGCTGAACGCCATCGAGGCGCCGCGCAATTTCGATGCGCTGCTCGCGCCGTTCGAGGCGCTCATCGACGGGCAGATCAACGGCATGGGCGCCGATCTTTATGCCCGGCATCACCTCAATCGCAAAGTGCCCTGGCGATAATGTGCCGCGTATTGAGCGTATTGAGATTTACTTGCCGTGGGGTTACGTGCAGTGGGTTTGCGTGCCCTGCTGGCGCGCAAAGCAAAAGCCCCGGAAACCTTTCGATTTCCGGGGCCTTCAGCCTTTGCAATCAAATCAGTGAATACTGACTCGATTTGAATTCCGTGGTGCCCAGGAGAGGACTCGAACCTCCACACCTTGCGGCACATGGACCTGAACCATGCGCGTCTACCAATTCCGCCACCTGGGCACTGAAAGATACTGTCAGAAGTCTGTGCTACCCTGCCTTCCGTTGCATCGTTCAATTCAACTTTTGAACTAAACCATGCGTCAGGATGCAGTTGGTTTTACAATGCGGCTTTATCAGCGCTTTATTAGCAACTCTGACCCGCACTTCTGACCATTTCTGCTTCAGTGTTCAGCCTTGGGCGAACCACAGAAGCTGCGCATTATATACGGAAAATTTAGCTTTGGCAAAACGATCGAATAACGAATCGAATAACAACAGATCAACTCCCTTGCCCGAAGCGCCGCCGGACTTCGATCCTGATGTTCCGTCCCGTGAAGCCATTCTGACGGCGCTGCGCGCCGCCGGTTCGCCCTTGTCTCCGGTTGAGCTGGCCGAGCGCATGGGCATCGAGCGACCCGCGACGATGGTGGGATTCGAGCGCCGCCTGGGCGCCATGGAGCGCGACGGGCAGTTGATGCCCAACCGCAAGGGGGTGCTGCTGCTCGCGACCAAGCTCGACTTCGTGGCGGGCAAGGTGCTGGGTCACCGCGACGGCTTCGGCTTTCTGCTGCGCGACGACGGCGGGCCCGATCTGTTCCTGTCGCCGCGCGAAATGCTCAAGGTGCTGCATGGCGACCGCGTGCTGGTCAAGCCGACGGGCGAATACCGGGGCAAGCCGGAAGGCACCATCGTCGAAGTCATCGAGCGCCGCACCAACAAGCTGGTCGGACGGTTCCTGCACGAGCATGGCCTGTCCATCGTCGTGCCCGAGGACCAGCGCATCAAGCATGACATCCTCATTCCCCCCAGCGACACCAACGGCGCCCAGCACGGGCAGGTGGTCGCGGTGGAAATCATGGAGCAGCCCACCCGCCATACGCAGCCGCTGGGCCGCGTGGCTGAGGTGCTGGGCGAGATCGACGATCCCGGCATGGAAATCGAAATCGCCGTGCGCAAGTTCGACGTGCCGGTCGATTTCAGCGAAGCCGCCTTGAAGCAGGCTGCGCGCCTGCCCGACTCCGTTCGCAAGTCGGATCTGAAAGACCGCGTGGACCTGCGCGACGTGCCGCTCATCACCATTGACGGTGAAGACGCGCGCGACTTCGACGATGCGGTGTATTGCGAGCCGGTCGAGCTGGGCTCGGGTCAGCGCAAGCGTCCCGGCTGGCGCCTGCTGGTGGCCATTGCCGACGTCAGCCATTACGTGCGGCCGGGCGATGCGCTGGACGACGACGCGATCGAGCGCGGCACCAGCGTGTACTTTCCGCGCCGGGTCATTCCCATGCTGCCGGAGTCGTTGTCCAACGGCCTGTGCTCACTGAATCCGGACGTCGACCGCCTGGTGCTGGTCTGCGACATGGTCATTCCGGCCAGCGGCGCGAAGGCCGGCACGGTCACCGCCTACCAGTTCTACAACGCGGTCATGCATTCGCATGCCCGCACGACCTACACGAATATCTGGGCCGCCCTGCAGCAGCCGGGCGGGCCGGCGGCGCATGCCATGCAGAGCGTCATGCCCCAGATCCAGCATCTGTATGAGCTGTTCCAGTTGCTGGCGCAGGGCCGCAAGAAGCGGGGCGCCATCGATTTCGACACGGTCGAAACCAAGATCGTCTGCAACGAACTGGGACGCATCGAACAGATCGTCCCGTCCGTGCGCAACGACGCCCACAAGCTGATCGAAGAGTGCATGCTGGCCGCCAACACGTGCGCGGCCGACTTCATGGTGCGCAGCAAGCATCCCGGCCTGTACCGCATCCATGAGGGGCCGACGCCGGAACGCCTGCAGTCGCTGCGCGAATTCCTGCGCACCATGGGCTTGTCCCTGGGCGGAGGCGAATCGCCGACGGCCAAGGACTACGGGGATTTCCTCGATTCCGTGCGCGGGCGTCCCGACTACCCGCTGCTGCAGACCATGTGCCTGCGCTCCATGCAGCAGGCCGTGTACAGCCCCGACAACATGGGCCACTTCGGCCTGTCCTATCCGGGCTACAGCCACTTCACCTCGCCGATCCGCCGTTATCCCGACCTGCTCACGCATCGCGTGATCAAGGCCTTGCTGGCGGGGCAGCGGTATGTGCCCAGCCTGGACGACCACGCCGTGGTCATTGGCCGCACGCAGCGCGAACACGAGCACGCCATCTGGGAAAAGATGGGCCTGGTGCTGTCGGCCAGCGAACGCCGCGCGGACGAGGCGTCGCGGGACGTCGAGGCCTGGCTCAAGTGTTGGTTCGTCAAGGAGCGCGTGGGCGAGGACTTCAGCGGCACCGTCACCGGCGTGGCCAGCTTCGGCATCTTCGTCACGCTGGATACGCTGCATGTCGAAGGCCTGGTGCACGTCTCCGAGCTGGGCGGCGAGTACTTCCAGTTCAACGACGCCCTGCACGAACTGCGCGGCGAGCGCACGGGCATGCGCTACCGCCTGACCGACAAGGTGCAGGTCCAGGTGTCCCGCGTGGACCTGGAGGCGCGCCGCATCGAGTTCCGGCTGGTGCAAGGCACGAGCTTTGACGCGCTGCGCAAGGCGGCGGCCCGCGGGCCGGATGAGCCGATGCGCCGGGTCAAGAAGGCTGCGTCGCCCAAGCCTGCGGGCTTGAAGGGACAGACCGCCAAGGAAAGGCGCGCCGAAGCCAAGAAGGCCAGCAAGCCGCCCAAGGCCGCCAAACGGGCCGCGCCCGCCAAGAAGGCCACGCGCAGCCGCCACTGACGCGCCGACGGGCGCCGTCTGAACCTCAAGGCCGGGCCGTCGTTTGGCGGCGCGGCCTTAAGGGGTAACATTGCGTTTATTGCCGGTCTGTCCGGTGGCCCGCCCCCTCTGGGGCGGGTATTCGTTTATCTAAAGGTATTGTTTTATGGCGTCGACCCAAGTCCTGGCCGGGTTTCACGCGGTCGTTGCGCGGCTGCGCCACGCGCCCGAGTCGATCAAGGAAATCTACGTCGAGGCCTCGCGCCGCGACAAGCGCATGCAGACATTCATCGAGCAGGCCGAAAAGGCGGGTTGCCGCCTGCATCCCGTGCCGATGGAGCGCCTGGACGGCCTGTCGCGCGGCACCCGCCATCAAGGTGTCGTGGCGCTGGCCGATGAGCGCCAGCTCGCGGTCGATGTGGACGAAGTGCTTGATCTGGTGGAGGGGCCGCCGCTCCTGCTGATCCTTGACGGCGTGACCGATCCGCACAATCTGGGCGCCTGCCTGCGCACGGCGGATGCGGCGGGCGTGCACGCGGTCATTGCGCCGCGCGACCGGGCGGTCGGCCTGAATGCCACCGTGCAGCGCGTCGCCTGCGGCGCGGCGGACACCGTTCCCTATCTGATGGTGACCAACCTGGCTCGCACGATGCGCGGTCTGAAGGACCGCGGCGTGTGGCTCGTCGGGACGGACGACCAGGCCGCCGACAGCATGCACAAGATCGACGCGCGCCAGCCGATGGCATGGGTCATGGGGGCCGAAGGCGAGGGCATGCGCCGCCTCACGCGCGAAACCTGCGACCAGCTCGTCAACATTCCCATGCTGGGTTCGGTGGAAAGCCTGAACGTCAGCGTCGCCAGCGCCGTCTGCCTGTACGAGACCGTGCGCCAGCGTCAATCCTGATCCTGCCTGCCTTGTAGGTTCCCTTTTCTTGCGTCAGCTCATCATGCACCAGAACGGTTTTACCACCACGATTCTCCATTCCGACCGCAATCAATCCGTCGAGCACGGAGCGGTGCACAAGCCGATGCATCCGTCGTCCGAGTTCGCGTACGACGACGCGCGCGAGCTGGCCGCCGTGTTCCAGGGCAAGGCGGGCTTCACCTACGCGCGCCAGGGCACGCCGACCACGACCGCGCTGGAAGCCAAGATCACGCAGATGGAGGGCGGCAAGGGCACGGTCAGCTTCTCGACCGGCATGGCCGCGCTGGCGGCGATCTTCACCACGCTGCTGCGCCGTGGCGATCATCTGGTGTCCAGCCAGTTCGTGTTCGGCAATACCAACAGCCTGTTCGGCACGCTGCAGGACCTTGGCGTGGAAATCACCTTCGTCGACGCGACGGACTCGGCGCAGGTGCGCGCGGCCATCCAGTCCAACACGCGCATGGTTTTTACCGAAACCATCGCCAACCCGGGCACGCAGGTCGCCGATCTGGCCGTGATTGGCGAGATCTGCCGCGAAAAGGGGCTGGTCTATGTGGTGGACAATACGCTGACTTCGCCCTGGATGTTCCGGCCCGCGACCGTTGGCGCATCGCTCGTGATGAATTCGCTGTCCAAGTACATCGGCGGCCACGGCAACGCCTTGGGCGGCGCGGTCACCGATACCGGCCTGTTCGACTGGGCTGGCAGCGGCAACATCCACGAACCCTATCGCAAGGGGCCGTCGACCGGCTGGGGTCTCACGCAGATCAAGAAAAAGGGACTGCGCGACATGGGCGGAACGCTGGCCGCGGAGCCCGCGCACCGCATCGCGGTCGGCGCCGAGACCCTGGCCCTGCGCATGGCCCGCCACTGCGCCAACGCGCTGGCGCTGGCCCGTTTTCTCGAAGAGCATCCCGGCGTGGCGAAGGTGCATTATCCGGGGCTGGCAAGCCACGCGCAGCACGCGCGCGCCGCGGCGCTGTTTGGATCGCGCTTCGGCGGCCTGCTTGGCGTCGAGCTCGCGGACGGCGTGGATTGTTTCGATTTCCTCAATCGCCTGCGCGTCGTGCTGATGGCGACGCACCTGGGCGACACGCGCAGCCTGGCGCTGCCCGCGGCCCACACCATCTATTACGAGATGGGCGCCGAACGCCGCAAGCAGATGGGCATTGCCGACAGCCTGATTCGCGTTTCGGTGGGCATCGAAGACGAAGCGGATTTGCTGTTTGATTTCGATCAGGCGCTCAATGGGTGCCTGAAGGGATAATTCGGCAGACGCGACTTGTGCAAAGGTCGCGCCGGCAACGCAATCGGGTCGGGACCCATGCTTATACAGATCGCAGAAATTTTTACGCCCGAGGAAGCGGCAGCCATCCGCCAGCGGCTGGATGCTGCCGATTGGGTCGACGGCAAGGTGACGGCGGGCCACCAGTCGGCCGAGGTCAAGCGCAATCGGCAATTGCCGGAGCAGCATCCGCTGGCTCAGGAGCTGGGCGCGCTGATCCTGCAGCGCTTGTCGGCGAACAATCTCTTCATGTCGGCCGCCTTGCCCCGCAAGATTTTCCCGCCGCTCTTTAACCGCTACGAAGGCGGTGAAGCCTTCGGCTATCACGTGGACAATGCCGTGCGGGGTATCGCCGGCACGGCGGAGCGCGTGCGCACGGACCTGTCCGCGACGCTGTTCTTTTCGGATCCGGACAGCTATGACGGCGGCGAGCTCGTCATCGACGACACCTATGGTCCGCGCGCCGTGAAGCTGCCGGCCGGGCACATGGTCCTGTATCCGGGCACCAGCCTGCACAAGGTCAACCCCGTGACGCGCGGGGCGCGCGTAAGTTCGTTCTTCTGGATGCAGAGCCTGGTGCGCGAAGACACCCAGCGCGCGCTGCTGCTGGACATGGACGTGGCCATACAGCGCTTGAACCAGGATGTGGCGGGGCATGCGTCGATCGTGCAGCTCACCGGCATTTATCACAATCTGCTGCGCCGATGGGCGGACGTTTGATGAAGCCTAAAGTGTTTTTTCGGGGTGTCGCGCAAACCCCGAAATGCGCGTTTTTGTTTATTGCGAAAACGCCTAAAAGCTAGTATTGACGCGGGTTGCCGTGAGGTTTTCGCTTGACAGCCGCTCTACGCCAAGGCCTAATACACGTCTGCGTCGCTGACGGTTTGCAGGCATTGGTCCAGCAAAACCTAGGCGGCGCAGCAGTTTAAAAGTTGTGCTTTGCAGCGCAAGAAAAAAGTTTATCCACTGTCTGTTCGTCGTTTGCCTGGTCTCGCGTCCATTTGTGGCATCCATCCTGACGGCCATGAACTTCGCCCCCGGCAGACTCCACACCTTGTGAGGGGTACACCTGCATGAACAAAACCGAACTCATCGATCACATCGCCAGCAAGGCCGATATCTCCAAGGCTGCTGCCGGCCGTTCGCTCGACGCCCTGATCGGTGCCGTGAAGACCACGCTGAAGAAGGGCGGTACGGTCACGCTGGTTGGTTTCGGCACGTTTGCCGTGTCGGCCCGCGCCGCGCGCACTGGCCGTAACCCGCGCACCGGCGAAACCATCAAGATCAAGAAGGCCAAGGTGCCGAAGTTCCGTCCGGGCAAGGCCCTGAAGGATGCCGTCAACTAATGAACGGCAGGCGATCGCAAGGCGCTGCGCGCCGCGATTTGCCCACTAGTACGCGGTCCGGTATACTCCGGCCCGCGTATTGCTTTTGAGTACCCCGATTGGCAGTTGTCATGCACGGTTTTCCTGTCAGGAAATTTGCGCGGCAACTGCACCGAAAGGGTGCTTAGCTCAGTTGGTAGAGCGGCGCCTTTACACGGCGTAGGTCACAGGTTCGACCCCTGTAGCACCCACCAGAAGCACAACATATCGGTTCGGCCGGCACACCGTGCGACAGACCCGAACGCACATCGAACCCGCACACGACATCGTGGCGGGTTTTTTGTTTTCTGACGCGGGCAGCGGCGGGATGGCGCTTCGAGCAAATCCCCTTTGTCGCGGGCGCATCGCGACTTGGCGCAGGCTATTTCGTAAGCGTTCCATTGATTCCGCTTTGATCCGGATCAGAAATGGTACGCTGTTCCAGACGAAATACAACGTGCGAATCATTCGCATTTGAGATACTATGACGGGCTTGTACCGGTCAGCCGGCGGCGCCATCGTGTGCGCGTCGATCCTCTGGCTGGCCGGAAAGTCACTGCACCCTGGCTGATTCATGCCTAGTCTTCAACCCGGTTGGAATTCTTCTTCGCGGTCTTCTTTTGGTATACGCGCAGGCGCTGGCCTGGCGGTCGTCGCATTGCATGCGGCGGTGATAGGCGCCATTTTCCTGGCGCCGGAAAGTCGTCCTGAATTGGAGGAACCCGAGGCGATCATGGTGAGCGTGGTGGATGCTCCCGTGCCCCAGATCGCCAAAGCCGAACCCATTCCCGAAGTGCAGCAGCCCGTGGTCGAAACGCCGCCCGAGCCTGAGCCCGAGATCGAACCCGAGCCGGAACCCGAGCCCGAGCCGGAATTGAAGCCCGAGCCCGAGCCGGAGCCCGAGATCGAACCTGAGCCGGTGGTCGAAAAGCCGCCGATGCCTGCGCCCAAGCCGCCTCCGCCCAAGCCGAAACCCAAGCCCAAGCCCAAGCCTCAGCCCAAGAAGGAAGTCAAGCCTGAGCCCAAGCCGGAACCGCCGCCTCAGCAGACGCCGCCCAGCGGTGCGCCGGAAGGCACGCAGGCGCCTCAGGGCCCGCAGCAGGGGCCGCCGCCCGATCAGCCCGTGCTGGTCTCGAGCATCGAGTTCCAGGGCGCGCGTCCGATGCCCAACTACCCGATGGCGTCGCGCCGCATGCGGGAGGAGGGCCGGGTCGTGGTGCTGGTGGAAATCAATACCCAGGGCCTGGTCGAGCGGGCAACCATCGACGTTTCGTCGGGTTTTCCGCGCCTGGACGAATCGGCACTGGCAGCCGCCCGCAAAGGCCGTTTCAAGCCCTATACCCGCAATGGCGTGGCCTATCCCGCCAAAGCAAAAATTCCGTTTGATTTCGTCATGAGGAACTGAGATGTCCAACGCACTGCATAGCGCCACCCTGGTGGCGCAGGCGACCACCAGCCCGGCCGCGCCGGCTGCCGCGGCCGCGCCCGCAGCCCAGCAAGCCGCCACGACCGGCGGCGACGTCGCCCAGCAAGCCGCGGGCGCCGTCCAGCAGGCCGCTGGCGCTGTCCAGCAATCGGCGGACGTGCTGCACAACGCCGCCTCGTCGCTGCCCGCAGCGCCGGCTCCGGCGCCCGACATGGGCTTTCTGCACTTTGTCGCCCAGAGCGACTTCGTGGGCAAGAGCCTGTTCGTCATCCTGATCCTGATGTCGCTGGTGACGTGGTACCTCATCCTGGTCAAGGCCGGCAGCAATGTCAGCATGCGCAAGCGTTCGGCCGACTTCCTGAACAAGTTCTGGAACGCCAGTTCGCTGGAACAGGTCGAGCACGAAATCAACACGCACGGCGCGCGCGATCCGTTCTCGCACCTGGCCAGCCATGCCATGCATGCCCAGGCGCATCACAATAAGTTCGGCGCGACCAAGCTGGAAGAGTCGGGCAGCAACTCCGATTTCGTCACGCGCACCATGCGCAAAGTGATCGACGAGGAAACCGCCAAGCTGGAAAACGGCCTGACCGTGCTGGCCTCCGTGGGTTCGACGGCGCCGTTCGTCGGCCTGTTCGGCACGGTCTGGGGCGTCTACCACGCGCTGGTCGGCATCGGCATGGCCGATGGCATGACCATCAACCGCATCGCGGGTCCGGTGGGCGAGGCCCTGATCATGACGGGCCTGGGCCTGGCGGTGGCCATTCCGGCCGTGCTGGCGTACAACATGTTTGTGCGCAACAACCGCGTGTACCTGTCGCGCCTGGATGCGTTTGCGCATGATCTGTTTGCGTTCCTGACCACGGGCCAGCAAGTCGCGCTGTCCGACGGCAAGGTGCGCGCGCTGCGTCGCCAGAACGGCCACGCGGTTCAACGCGGGAGCGAATAATGGCCTTTGGCAGCTTTGAGGGTAAAGGGTCCGGAAGCCATGCGGTGTCCGAGATCAACATGGTGCCCCTGATCGACGTCATGCTGGTGCTGCTGGTGATCTTCATCATCACGGCGCCGCTGCTGGCGCATTCGATCAAGATCAACATGCCCCAGGTGGCCGCCGAGCAGATCGAGGAAGAACCCAAGACCGTGGACCTGGCCATCGACGCCAGCGGCGCGCTGTTCTGGGACGAGAAGCCGGTCAATATCGACGACCTGCCGAACCGCTTCAAGTCGATCGCCGGCACCAAGCCGCAGCCCGAGATCCGCATCCGCGCGGATCAGAACACGCGTTACGAAACGCTGGCCAAGGTGATGGCCTCGGCCCGCCGTTCCGGCATGACGCGCATCGGTTTCGTCACGACGCCACCGTCCACCAGCGCTGCCGCACCGGGCGCCCCGGCTCCCGCCGCGGCACCGTCCGGCGGGTGAACGAATCCAGGCAGGGGGCGCATTTCGCGCCCCTTTTTTTTTGGATCGCGCTAGAATCGCGGCATGCGAGTTCTGGTAATCGAAGACGACACCACCCTGGGCCATGCGCTCCAGGAATTTCTGGCCGACCAGGGGTATGCGGTCGACTGGCTGACTGACGGCGACCGGGTCCTGGGCGCCTTGGCGGGCCAGCCCTACGACCTGATGCTGCTGGATCTCAACCTTCCTGGCATGAGCGGCCTGGATGTGCTGCGCCAGCTGCGCCAGGACGGCAACCAGGTTCCCGTGCTCATTCTCACCGCCCGCGATGGCATTGAAGACCGCGTCGCCGGTCTGGACGCCGGCGCGGACGACTACGTCACCAAGCCTTTCGAACTGCCCGAGCTGGCCGCCCGCGTCCGCGCGTTCGGACGCCGCCGCGCCGGCCAGGCCCAGCCCCTGATCGAAGTGGGGCCCCTGGTGTTCGACACCGTCGGCCGCGAAGTCCGCGCCAATGGCCAGCGCCTGTCGCTGTCGGTGCGCGAGCTCTCCGTCCTCGAAATGCTGATGGCCCGCGTGGGCCGCGTCGTGACCAAGCGCCAGATCGTGAACTCCCTGTCTGCGTGGGACGCGGACTTCAGCGAAAACGCGGTCGAAGTCTACGTGTACCGACTGCGCAAGCGTCTGGAAGGCACGGGCGCCAGCATCCAGACGGTACGCGGCTTTGGCTACATGCTGGATGTGGAAACGGCCTGACGGGCCGGCTGCGGCCGCCTTGCTCCGGCCGCACGCATCCATTCGCCCCAGCGAAGGCGTTGCGCCATGACGCAGGAACGCATCCCTCAACCGTCCCCGGCTTCGCGCCCCTTGCTCCCCTCCCGTTCGCTTGCCCGGCATCTGGTGATCCGCCTGATGCCCCCGATCCTGCTGCTCGTCCTGCTGGACCTGGCGGCCACCTGGGTCATCACCCACAAGATCGACATGTCGCTCTGGATGCTGGAAGACTTCTTCTGGCTGATGGTGGTGGGGCAGGTAGCGTTGATCGGCCTGTTCACCTGGGTGGTGGTGCAGGGCGTGCGATCCGGGCTGCGGTCCGTGAATCATCTGTCCGAAGAGATCCGGCAGCGCTCCATCGACGACATGCAGCCGCTGGAGGTGGCGGGCGTGCCGGTCGAGATCGAGCCGCTGGTCACCCACACCAATGACCTGCTGCTGCGGCTGGATGCGTCCCTGGCCGCGCAGCGGCGCTTCATCGGCCATGCGGCCCACCAGTTGCGCACGCCGTTGTCGGGCCTGCGGCTCGAATCCGAACTCATGCTGGCGCGTCCCTTGCCCGATGACGTCCGGGCCCGCGCCGAGCGCATCAAGGCCGTCAGCGACCGCATGATCCGGCTGGGCCAGCAGCTTCTGGTGCTGGCCCGCGCCGATCCCAATGCCCGTCCCCAGGACAGTTTCGTGCGCATCGACCTGTGCGAATGGGTGCGGGCGCATGGCGCCGAGTGGTTCCCGCGCGTGCGCGAGGCGCACTACGAGCTGGACCTGGTGGCGCCCGAGCGGCCCATCTGGATCGACGCCGACCCCTTGCTGCTCGCTGAACTGCTGGGCAACCTGATCGACAATGCGCTGCGCTATGGCAACCCCACGGGGCGCATCACGCTCATCGTGGGCGCCAATCCTCCCTCGCTGACCGTCGAAGACGACGGCCCCGGCATTCCGCCCGAAGAGCGCGACCGCGTGTTCGAGGCGTTTTACCGGTCGCCCACCGCGACAGCGGGCGGCTCAGGCCTGGGGCTGGCCATCGTGCGCGAGATCGCGCACGCGCACGGCGCCTGGTGGAAGCTCACGAGCCGGCCCGATTTTGCCGGGACACGGCTGTCCGTCGTATTCCCCGGCCCCCGCAAAGGGGCCCAACTCACTCGCCAAGAACCCGCATCATGAGCCAAGGCACGGTCAGCACACCTATTTCGCCCACAGGCGCGGCAGGCGCGGCAGGCGGGGCGCACCACGCGCCGTCATCGCGTGCCGCGCTGATCCTGGGCGCCCTGGGCGTGGTTTACGGGGACATCGGGACCAGCCCCCTGTACACGCTGCGCGCCTGCCTGACCGGCCTGAGCGTGCACACAGACCTCGAGCCGGCGCATCTGCTGGGCGTGCTGTCCATCCTGTTCTGGATGCTGATGGTGGTGGTGTCTTTCAAATACGTCACCCTGGTGCTGCGCGCGGACAACCGCGGCGAGGGCGGCACGCTGGCGCTGCTGGAGCTGGCCGTGCGCGCGCGCGAGGGCAAGCTGCGCTGGGTGTTGATCGTGCTGGGCATTTTCGGCGCGGCGCTCTTCTACGGCGACAGCATGATCACGCCCGCCATTTCGGTGCTGTCGGCGCTGGAAGGCATCGGCATCGTATCGCACACGCTGGATCACTGGGTCGTGCCGATCGCGCTGGTGGTCCTGATCGCACTGTTTGCGATCCAGTCGCACGGCACGGCCGCGATGGGCAAGCTGTTCGGTCCGGTGATGTTTCTGTGGTTCGCCACCCTGGCCGCGCTGGGCGGCTGGCAGATCTGGCAGACGCCCGAGGTGCTGGCCGCGCTGAACCCGATGTGGGGCCTGCGCTTCATCGTCGAGTTTCCGTGGATCAGTTTCGTGCTGCTGGGCGCGGTGGTGCTGGCGCTGACCGGCGCCGAGGCGCTCTACGCGGACATGGGGCACTTTGGCCGGCCGGCAATCCGCGGCGCCTGGTTCAGCATGGTGCTGCCCGCGCTGACGCTGTGCTATTTCGGCCAGGGCGCGCTGCTGCTGCGCGACCCCACCGCCATCCGCAATCCGTTTTTCCTGATGGCCCCCGAATGGGGGCTGGTGCCCCTGGTGGCGCTTGCCACCATCGCGACCATCGTGGCCTCGCAGGCCGTGATCTCCGGCGCCTATTCCGTGACGCGCCAGGCCGTGCAGCTCGGCTTCTGGCCGCGCATGCAGATCCTGCATACGTCGGCCGTCGAAAAGGGCCAGATCTATCTCCCGCAGGTCAACGCGCTGCTGCTGTGCGCGGTGCTGATCCTGGTGGTGTGGTTCCGCAACTCCGACAACCTGGCGGCCGCCTACGGCTTTGCGGTGACGGGCACGATGCTCACGACGTCGGTGCTGGCCTTCGCGGTGCTTCCGCGCGGCACGACCGGCGTCAAGCGCATGATGTGGTTCCTGGTGCTGGGCCTGCTGCTGGTGCTGGACGTGCTGCTGTTTTCCGCCAACGTCTTCAAGATTCACGAAGGCGGCTGGTTGCCGCTGATGGTGGCGATCGTGGTGTTCACGCTGATGATGACGTGGCGCCGCGGCCGTCGCCTGCTGTCCGACATGCAGCAACGCGATCGGCAGCCGCTCAAGGAATTCATGGCGCAGCTCGAGGAATACCCGCCGTCGCGCGTGCCGGGCACGGCCATCTTCATGACGATGAACTCGGGCAATGTGCCGCCGGCGCTGCTGCACAACCTGAAGCACAACAAGGTGCTGCACGACCACGTGCTGTTCCTGACGATCCTGGTTGCCGATGTGCCGTACATCGCGCCGGAAGAGCGTTTCGAGGTCACCAAGCTCAGCGCGTCGAGCTGGACGGCGACGGTCAACTACGGCTTCAAGGAAGACCCGGACGTGCCCGAGGCGCTGCGCCTGATCGCCGAGGCCTATCCCGAGCTGGACCTGGAACCGATGCGCACGTCGTTCTTCCTGTCGCGCCAGACGGTGGTGGCGGCCAGGAAGCCCGCGCTGTGGCGGTGGCGGCGCGTGGTGTTTTCGTTCATGGCGCGCAATTCGACGCGCAGCACGAAGTTCTTCAAGATCCCGGCGAACCGTGTCGTGGAAATGGGGATGCAGGTGGAACTGTAGGCGCCCCGAGTCTGAACCAGCCGTCTGAGCCAGCCGGCGCGGGCGGTGCAGGGAGAAAAAAAACCCTCGGCTTTTTTGCCGAGGGTTTTTGTTTGGCTTTGAAGAATCACTTCTTCTTGGCGGCGTCCTTCAGTTGGGGCAGCGAGGTGCCGCTGGAGGCCAGCAGGCCGGTCTTGACGTACGTGAACAGCTTTTCGCGGGTGTCGACGATGTCGAGGTTGCGCATGGTGAGCTGGCCGATGCGGTCCGCCGGGGTGAAGGGGGCGTTTTCCACCTTCTCCATGGACAGGCGCTCGGGCGCGTATGTGAGGTTGGGCGAGACGGTGTTCAGCAGCGAATAATCGTTGCCGCGGCGCAGTTCGATGGTGACTTCGCCGGTCACGGCGCGGGCGACCCAGCGCTGGGCGGTTTCGCGCAGCATGATGGCTTGCGGGTCGAACCAGCGGCCCTGGTACAGCAGGCGGCCCAGCTTGCGGCCGTTTTCACGGTATTGCTCGATGGTGTCTTCGTTGTGGATGCCGGTGACCAGGCGCTCGTAGGCGATGAAGAGCAGGGCCAGGCCCGGGGCTTCGTAGATGCCGCGGCTCTTGGCTTCGATGATGCGGTTTTCGATCTGGTCGCTCATGCCCAGGCCGTGGCGGCCGCCGATGCGGTTGGCTTCGAGCATCAGTTCGACCGGGTCGGCGTATTCGACGCCGTTCAGGGCGACGGGCTGCCCCTCTTCGAAGCGCACCGTGACTTCCTCGGCCTTGACGGCGACGTCATCGCGCCAGAACGCCACGCCCATGATGGGCTTGACGATGCGGATGCCGGAGTTCAGTTGCTCCAGGTCCTTGGCTTCGTGGGTGGCGCCCAGCAGGTTCGAGTCGGTGGAGTAGGCCTTTTCCGCCGACATCTTGTAGTCGAAACCGGCCTGGCGCATGTATTCGGACATTTCCGAACGGCCGCCCAGCTCGTCGATGAAGCGCTGGTCCAGCCAGGGCTTGTAGATCTTGAGTTCCGGGTTGGTGAGCAGGCCGTAGCGGTAGAAGCGCTCGATGTCGTTGCCCTTGAAGGTGCTGCCGTCGCCCCAGATGTTGACGTTGTCTTCCTTCATGGCGGCGACCAGCATCGTGCCGGTGACGGCGCGGCCGATGGGCGTCGTGTTGAAGTACGTGATGCCGGCGGTCGAGATGTGGAACGCGCCGGATTGCAGGGCGGCGATGCCTTCGGCCACGAGCTGCGCGCGGCAGTCGATGAGGCGGGCGTTTTCGGCGCCGTAGGCCATGGCCTTGCGCGGGATTTCGTCGTAGTCGGACTCGTCGGGCTGGCCCAGGTTGGCGGTGTAGGCGTAGGGGATGGCGCCGTTGTTGCGCATCCAGAGGAGCGCCGCGCTGGTGTCCAGGCCGCCGGAAAAGGCGATGCCGACTTTCTGGCCGGTGGGCAGGTTCGGGAGGATAGTGGTCATTGTTTGAGGTGAGACGCCAACAGGACTTTGACAGCAACGAGCCGCCAAACAAGAAAAGTAGCCCGCCATTTTAACTCTTTTGAGGTGGGGCTGGCCGCGCGGGGCGCTCGCCCGGAGCCGCCCGCCCGGCGCTATCCGCCCGGCGCGAACAGGTCGGCAAGGCGCAGGCCGCGGATCAGCTGGCCCGTGGCCGCCGCCAGCCGGGTAGCCGGGCGGTGGCGGGCGCTGGCCAGCACCAGGTTGTTGGTGATCGTGGGCGAACCGATATCGCACAGGGACAGTTCATGTTCGGCGGCCGGGCCGCGCGCCGCCGAACGCGGAAGAATGGCGTAGGCATCGCCCTGCGCGGCCAGTTCGACGATGGTCTGCACCGCGTCGACCTCGGCCGCGACCTTGAGCCGCACGCCCTGCGCGCGGCAGACGCTTTCGACCAGGGTGCGGATGGCGTTGGGCAGGCTGGGCAGCACCAGCGGATAGTCGCCCAGGCGCGCAACCGGCACGCGGGCGGGCAGGGGCGGCACATGCCCCGCGGCGGCGGCCAGCACCAGGTCTTCGCGGAACAGGGATTCGTAGGCCAGTTGCGGGGAGGGCGCCGGATCGTAGAGCAGCGCCAGATCCACCCGGCCGGCGAGCAGCCATTCGCGCACCTGGGCGCTCAGGCCCTCGGCCACGGCGATGGAGGCGTCGGGAAAGGCCTGGCGGAACGCCTGGACGAGCGGCGGGGTGAGGACCCGCGCAATGCGCGGCGGCAGGCCGATCACGACCTTGCCCGTAGGCGTTTCGCGCAGCGTCTGCAAATCTTCCTTGGCGCGTTCGGCCAGGGTCAGCAGGGCGCGGGCATGTTCCAGGAAACGCAGGCCGGCTTCGGTGGGCTCGGCGCCGCGGCCATTGCGGTAGAGCAGGTGCTGGCCCAGTTCCAGTTCCAGCAGCCGCACCTGACGGCTGAGCGTGGGCTGGGCGACGTCGAGCATTTCAGCGGCGCGCGAGAAGCTGCGGCGTTCGGCCACGCGCACGAAGTATTCGATCTGCTTGAGGTCCATCGGATATGTAGTTTTTCTATATCAGAAATATAAGGTATAGCATTGTTCGCCAGGCGGCAATCCGGGACCATGGCGCTTTCCATGCAGGAAGCCCCCGTGCCCGATTGCCGTCCTCCGCTCGCCTCGCCCTCTCGTCCCCGCCACGCGCTGCCGCCGGGCGCGTGCGATGCGCATTGCCATGTCTTTGGGCCCGGCGACGTGTTTCCGTACGCGCAAGGCCGTTCCTATACGCCGCCGGACGCGTCGTTCGCCAGCATGGCGGCGTTGCATGCCCATCTGGGCATCGAGCGCGCGGTCGTGGTGCAGGCCAATTGCCATGGCTCGGACCATCGCGCCTTGCTGGACGCGCTGGCGCGCAGTGAAGGGCGGTACCGCGGCGTTGCGCTGCTGGGCGGCGATGCCACCGCAGCCAGCGTCCGGGCGCTGCATGACGGCGGCGTGCGGGCGGCGCGCTTCAATTTCGTGCCGCATCTGGGCGGCGCGCCCGACCCGGCCGTGTTCGACCACGTGGTCGCGTTGATCGCGCCGCTGGGATGGCATCTGTGCCTGCACGTGGACGGCGCGATGCTGCCCGAACTGCTGCCGCGGCTCTTGACGCTGCCGGTGCCGTTCGTCGTGGACCACATGGGGCGGTTGAAGGCGGCGGATGGGCTGGACTCGCCTGCCATGCGGGCGTTGCTCAGCCTGGCCGACGTGGGCAAGGCCTGGGTGAAGGTGTCGGGCATCGACCGCATCGCATCCGGCCAGCGTCCGTTTTCGGAAGGTATTCCCTTCGTGCGCGCTTTGGTCGAGGCCATGCCGGATCGCACCCTGTGGGGCACGGACTGGCCGCACCCGAACGTGGCGGGCGACATGCCGGACGATGGCGAACTGGTCGACACGTTTTTCGAGGCATGCCCGGACGCCGGGCTGCGCCAGCGCGTGCTGGTGGACAACCCGGCACGGCTGTACGGATTTCAGTAGCAGGCAATGACCGCGGAACAGGGGCCTGGAAGCCCCAGCCGCAAGAACATCCCAATCAACGAGGAGACACCATGTTCAAGAAAATCATCTCGGCCGCCGCGCTGAGCCTGGCCGCCGTGGGTGCGGTTCACGCCGAGGGCCCCGTGCGCCTGATCATCGCGTTTCCGCCGGGCGGTCCGGTGGACCTGGTGGGCCGGGTGCTGGCCGAGCAGCTGGGCAAGGAGCTCAAGCAGAACGTCATCGTCGAGAACAAGGCCGGCGCCAACGGCAACATCGCGGCCGCCTACGTGGCCAAGGCGCCCGCCGACGGCTCGGTGCTGTTCCTGACCAGCGTTGGCGCCGTGGCGATCAGCCCTGCGCTCTACAAGGACCTCCCCTACGATCCGGCACGCGACTTCGCGCCGGTGTCGCGCGTGGTCAACAACGCCACGGTGTTCGTGGTGAATCCCTCCAACCCCGCCACCGATGCCGCGGACTTCGTGAAGCGGTCGCAGTCGGCGTCGCAATCGGTGGCCATCGGCTCGTCGGGCATCGGCAGCATTCCGCATCTGACGCTGGAAATGTTTGCCGATTCCAGCAAGGCCAAGGTGCTGCATGTGCCCTACAAGGGCGCGGCGCCCGTCATCAATGACGTCATGGGCAACCAGGTCGCGGGCTTCTTTGGCGATGTGCCGGGGCTGATCGGCCATATCCAGGGCGGCAAGCTCAAGCCGCTGGGCCTGGCCGCGCCGAAGCGCCATCCGCTGCTGCCTGACGTGAAGACGCTGGCCGAGCAGGGCATTGCCGGCGTGGAATCCAACAACTGGTACGGCATCGTCGCGCCCGCGGCCACGCCGGCCGCCACGGTGGACAAGCTGAACCAGGCCGTGCGCGCCGCCCTGGCCAACGAGGCCGTGCGCGCCCGCCTGGAAAAGTTCGGCGCCGAGGCCGCGCCCAGCACGCCGCAGGAGCTGGCGGCGCTCATCGCATCGGACCGCGAGAAGTGGGCCGCCCTGATCCAGCGCAAGAACATCCGTCCGGAGTGACCATGAGCGCTTGTCGAGTCGAACCCGTCGTGCCGGGCACGCGCCCGGAACTGGCCCCGATGGAGGCGCGCATCGCCGCCGCGCGGGGCCGCATTTCGCCCCTGTACCAGGTGCTGCTGAACAGTCCGGCCGTGGTGGAAGGATGGGAAGCCATGTTGACC
This sequence comes from Achromobacter sp. MFA1 R4, assembly GCF_900156745.1. Classification (NCBI taxonomy): domain Bacteria; kingdom Pseudomonadati; phylum Pseudomonadota; class Betaproteobacteria; order Burkholderiales; family Alcaligenaceae; genus Achromobacter; species Achromobacter sp. MFA1 R4. Next base: position 3,892,590 of record NZ_LT707065.1, read on the forward strand.
GCGATCCGCCAGAAGACGTCGCTGCAGCCTCGGTTGCGCGAGCTCATCATCCTGCGCGTGGCCACGCTGAATAACGCGCCGTACGAATTCGAGGCGCACGTGCCGCACGCGCTGGCGGGCGGCATGCCGCAATCGGTCATTGACGCGCTGCGCGGCAATCCGGCGCCGGACCAGGTGCCGGGCCTGGAACCGGGCGAGGCCGAGGTGCTGGCCCTGACCGACGCGATGACCCGCGACATCGAGGTGCCGGATGCGGTGTTTGCGCCCCTGCGTGCGCGATACGATGATGCGCAACTGGTGGAGCTGACGGCGACCGTGGGCGCCTACAACATGGTGTCGCGCTTCCTGGTCGCCTTGCGCGTCGGGCATTGAAAGGAGAGCTGACTGTGCAGGAAACCCTATTGCTGGTGTCGCTGGGCGGGCGCATCGACGAAGCACGCGCGAAGGAATTGGCGGATCGCCTGACGCACGGGCTGTCGACCGCCCGCGTCACGGCCTTTGCGGCGCTGGACGCCGACGAGACCTATGTCTATGTGCGCGGCGGCGCCGATGTGCTGTCCGCGGTCCGGGACCGGCTTGCGGCGCAGGCGCCGGGCGCGCGGGCGCGCGCGCTGCACCTTACGCTGGATCTGGCCGGCGCGTCGGCGGGGCAGGACGCGCCGTGGCATTACATCGTCGAAACCGATGTGGCGCCGGAAGCCGAGGCCGACCTGAACGCCTGGTACGACCAGGAGCACCTGCCCGGCCTGGCCTCGGTGCCGGGCACCGTGCGCGCGCAGCGCTACGAATGCCGCGATGAATCGCCGCGCTATCTGGCCTGCTACGACCTGCATACGCAGGAAACCTTCGGCAGTCCGCCATGGCTTGCCGTGCGCGCGACCGACTGGAGCAGCCGCGTGCGGCCGTCGTTCCGCAACACGCGGCGCACGATGTTCAGGAAGATCCTGTAGCGGCCTGAAGCCGCGTGAAGCCGCTTCAGGCTGCTGATCCGGCGCGAAACAAAGGGGCCCGGGCATCGCGCGATGCCCGGGCCCTTTTTCCTTAGGGGATGGTCTTAGTCGACCTGTCCCAGCAGCAGGAATTCCATCAGCGCCTTCTGGACGTGCAGGCGGTTTTCGGCTTCGTCCCAGACCACGCTCTGGGGACCGTCGATGACTTCGCCGGTGACCTCTTCGCCGCGGTGGGCGGGCAGGCAGTGCATGAAGACGGCCTGCGGGTCGGCCGCCGCCATCATTTCGGCGTCCACGCACCAGTCGGCGAACGCCGCGCGGCGCTCTTCGTTTTCGGCTTCGTAGCCCATGCTGGTCCAGACGTCGGTGGTGACCAGGTGCGCACCCTTGCACGCTTCCATGGGGTCCTTGAACTGGCGCAGCACCTTGTCGGACGGCGTGCCGATGCGGGCGGCTTCGAGTTCGTAGCCGGCCGGCGTGGACACGTGCAGCGTGAAACCGAGCATTTCGGCCGCGTGCAGCCAGGTGTAGGCCATGTTGTTGGCGTCGCCCACCCAGGCCACCGTCTTGCCGGCGATGGGGCCGCGGTGCTCGATGTAGGTGAAGATGTCCGCCAGGATCTGGCAGGGGTGGAATTCGTTGGTCAGGCCGTTGATCACGGGCACGCGCGAGTGCGAGGCGAAGCGCTCGATGCGCGTCTGCTCGAAGGTGCGGATCATGACGATGTCGACCATGCGCGAAATCACGCGCGCGGTGTCCTCGATGGGCTCGGAGCGGCCCAGTTGCGAATCGTTGGAGGTCAGGTTGATGACCGAACCGCCCATCTGGTACATGCCGGCCTCGAAGGACACGCGGGTGCGCGTGCTGGCCTTTTCGAACACCATCGCCAGCGTGCGGTCATGCAGCGGCATGTGGGGTTCGTAGCGTTTGAACTTTTCCTTGATCAGCCGCGCGCGGTCCAGCACATAGGCGATCTCGGCGGACGAGAAGTCCTTGAACTGGAGAAAGTGCCGCAGCGGGCCGTTTTGAGTCGTGGGAGGAGTCATGGTGATGTCGCAGGTCATTGGGCCCGGCCGGGCTCGTGGCCCGGATGGGACGTTGATTATGGTTTTTCGGCCAGGAACTGTTGGATGAGCGGAACCAGGATGGCGACGATGCGGTCGGCCTCGTCCCGGGTCAGGATCAGCGGCGGCAGCATGCGGATGACGCGGTCGCGCGTGACGTTGATGAGCAGGCCGGCCTCCAGGGCGCGTAGCGCCAGGACGCCGCAGGGGCGGGCCAGTTCGATGCCCAGCATCAGGCCGCGGCCGCGGACCTCGGTGACGCCGGGCGTGCCGGCCAGCGCGCTGGCCAGGCGGTCTTGCAGGTGAGCGCCCACGGTGCGGGCGTTCTCCAGGAGATTTTCCGATTCCAGCGCGTCCAGCACGGCAAGGCCCGCGGCGCACACCATGGGGCCGCCGCCGAAGGTGGTGCCATGGCTGCCCGGGGTGAAAACCCCGGCGGCGGGGCCGGCGGCCAGCATCGCGCCGATGGGAACCCCGCCCGCCAGGCCTTTGGCCAGCGTCATGACGTCAGGGCGGATGTCGGCCCATTGGTGCGCGAACCACTTGCCCGTGCGGCCGATGCCGGACTGGACTTCGTCGATCATCAGCAGCCAGCCGCGCTCGGTGCACAGGCGGCGCAGTGCCTGCAGGTAGGCGATGTCGGACGGGCGGATGCCGCCTTCGCCCTGCAGGACTTCGAGCAGGACCGCGGCGGTGCGGGGCTCGGCATCGCCGGCCTCGCGCACCGCATCCAGGTCGTTGTACGGGACCTGGATGAACCCGCTGGGCAGGGGCTCGAAGCCCTTGCGCGCCTTGTCGCTGCCGGTGGCCGCCAGCGTGGCCAGCGTGCGGCCATGCCAGGACGAGTCCATGGTGATGATGTGGGCGTGCCTGTTGCCGCGCTGGTAGGCGTAGTAGCGGGCCAGCTTGATGGCCGCTTCGTTGGCTTCGGAGCCGCTGTTGTTGAACGCGACTTCCTGCATGCCCGAGAGTTCCGCCAGCCGGGCGGCCAGCGCCGTCTGCTGGGGGATTTCGTAGATGTTCGAGGTGTGGATGACGCGCGCGGCCTGCTCGGCGATGGCGGCGACCAGCTTCGGGTGGGCATGGCCCAGGCACGAGACGCCGATGCCGGCCAGGGCATCCAGGTACTTCCGGCCGTCCGCGTCCCACAGCCATACGCCCTGGCCGTGCGTGAACGAAACCGGCAGCCGGGCATAGATGTTGGCCAGAGGCGAGCTCATCGCGGATCCTCCTGGGTGAATGGCGTCGAAAGCATGCCCGCTTTCAAGGGGCCGATTCAAGGCGAATCGCGTTTCGAAAGAGGGCAAAGGATCAATCATATACAATTCGCGGCGCGGGGCGGATGTTTGATCACGCCGAAGATCCGGCTTTCGTGAAAGGCGTCCCGCAGTGAAAGAACACATGGCAACTCGCGTCAGACAATTCGTAATTCATGGCGTTACCGAAAGCGGTAGCCGCTTCCGTCCCAGCGACTGGGCAGAACGGCTCGCCGGCGTGATGGCACAGTTCCGGCCCGCCGGCTGTGCTGGTAACCACCTCACTTATTCGCCTTATGTGCTTCCCGTCGTGATCGATGGCGTGCGCGGGATCGTGGTCGATCTGCGCCTGCGCGACCTGGAGCCGCTGGCCTACAAGTTCGTGGTGGACTTCGCCCGCGACAACAACCTCAAGACGGAAGAACGCGAAATCTAGCCCGCGGAACGAAAAAAGCGCCCCCACCGGGCGCTTTTCTCATTCTGCGTCCCCTGCACGCCCGTCCGGGCGGGCGGGGCGCTGCCCGCCGCGCTGGCCGCCGCGCCCCGCAGCCCTGCGTCCGTGGGCCGCAAGGGTTAGCGATAGCTTGAGGGGCGGCACGAGTCCGGTGCATTGTTGACACACTTTGTATACATACCCCGTACCAAAGAGGTCACATGCCCAACACCCCGGATTCCCTGACCGCCGACAGACCCGCCGCGGCGCCCTATCGCCTGCTGGTGGTCAACGGCAACACCACCGCCACCCTCACGGACAGCCTGGCCGGCCAGGGGCGCACGTTCTTCGGCACCGCCGTCCAGCTTCGGAGCGTCACCGCGCCCTTCGGCCCCGCCTACGTCGCCAGCCGGGCGGACGCGGCCCTGTCGGCGCACGCGGTCCTGGCCGCCGTCGAATGCGAGGCGGCGCAGGCGGAGCTGCCCTTCGAGGCCTGCGTACTGGCCTGCTTCGGCGAGCCGGGTATCGGCGCGGTGCGCGAGCGGCTGAATGCGCCCGTGGTCGGGATGGCCGAAGCGTCCATCATGACGGCCATGCAGCGCGGCGACCGCTACGCCATCGTGACCGTGGGGCAGCGCTGGCCCGGCATGCTGCGCGAGCAGATCCGCCAACTTGGCGTGGAATCGCGCTGCGCGGGGATACGGGCGCTGCCGGGCAATGCGCTGGACTATGCGTCGCGGTCGTCCGACGCGGCGGCCACGGTGGCCGGCGCGCTGGACGCGGCGGCGGAGCAGGGCGCCGACGTGGTGATCCTGGCGGGCGCCGCGCTGGCGGGCTACCTGCCCAGCCTGCCACGCCCGCCGCGCGTGCCCGTCATCGATTCCTACCGGGCCGCGCTGGCGCAGGCGCTGGCCCTCGCGTCGCTGGAACGGGCAAATTACTTTGCATACACCAGGTCGCGCAGCCCCAGCGACAGTCCTGGCCAGTAGGTGATGAGCAGCAGGCACACGATCACGACGGCGACAAACGGGATCAGCGGCTTGATCAGGCGCTCCAGCGGCAGTTTGGCCACCGCGCTGGCGGCGAAGAGGTTCACGCCGAACGGCGGCGTGATCATCCCCAGCGCCAGGTTGACCACCATGATGATCCCGAAGTGCACCGGCTCGACGCCGAATTTCAGCGCCACCGGCAGCAGCAGGGGCGCCAGCACCACGATGGACGCCGAGGTCTCGATGAACATGCCGATCACGAACAGCGCGGCGTTCATGCCCATCAGGAAGGTGAACTTGGTGTCGAAGATCTGGGACAGCCACACGCCCAGCGCGTCCGGCACGCCGGCGCGGTTGAGCAGGAAACTGAAGACGCCCGCGTTGGCGATCACGAACATGATGACGGCGGTGGACACCACCGACTTGTGCAGCGTGACGGAAAGCTGGCGGAAGCTGAGGCGGCGGTAGATGAACTTGCCCACGAACACGGCGTACATGACGGCCACGACCGAGGCCTCCGTGGGGGTGAAGATGCCGCCGTAGATGCCGCCCAGGATGATGACGGGCATCAGCAGCGCCAGCCAGGCGTTCTTGAAGGCCGGCCACAGCGGCAGGCGGCCTTCGCCGTCGCGCTTGCCCAGGTTGTTGCGCTTGGCATAGAGCCAGACGTAGAGCATCAGCGCCGCGCCGATCAGGATGCCGGGCATGACGCCGGCAATGAAGAGCTCGCCAGTGGAGGTGTCGGTGGACACGGCGTACAGGATCATCGGGATCGACGGCGGGATGATCACGCCCAGTTCGGCCGCGCTGGCCTGCAGCGACGCCGCGAAGGGCGCGGGGTAGCCGTGCCGGATCATGGCGGGGATCAGGATCGCGCCGACCGCGAAGGTGGTGGCCACGCTGGAGCCCGCCACCGCCGCGAAGATCATGCAGGTCAGCACGCAGGCGCACGCGAGTCCGCCCTGGATGCCGCCCACCACGCTCTTGGCGAACTCCACCATGCGTTCCGAGATGCCGCCGGCTTCCATCAGGTTGCCAGCCAGGATGAAGAAGGGAATGGCGACGAGGGGGTACTTGTCCAGCGCGGCATACAGTTGCTGGGCGACGACCACCCACGGCAGGCCGGCGGTGCCGACGCCCGCCAGGCTGGCCAGTCCGATCGACACGGCGACCGGCACCGACAGCCCGAAGAAAATCAGCATCGAGACAATCATTAATTGGGACATGGCGATATCTGCTGCAGGGGTTCTTTGAGGGACGGCTCAGCCTTGCGCGTCGTTGCGCACGGGGACGTCTTCTTCTTCGCCCGCGCACCAGCGGGCCAGTACGGCAATGGCCGCAAGCGTGGCGCCCACGGGAATCGCCAGGTAGATCCAGGAAATGGAAATGTCCAGGCTGGGCACGGTCTGGAAGCGCACGCGGTAGGTCATGTTGCCGCCGATCCAGGCCAGAAAGCCCAGGAAGCCGGCGCAGACCAGGCCGATGACGGCTTCAAGCACGCGGCGGCGCTTGCCGCCCAGCAGGTTGCGCAGCAGTTCCACGCTGATCATGGCGCCGTGGCGAAAGGCCAGCGCCACGCCCAGCAGAACGGTCCAGATCAGCAGCGCGCGGGTGAGGACCTCGCTCCAGTCGGCGGGCGATTGCAGCACGAAGCGGGCGATGACCTGGTAGAACGCGGCGGCCGCGGCGGCCACGAGCAAGAGTTGGGCCAGGACCGAGACCAGCCTGAACAGGCCTCGGTCGAAAGCGCAGAGCAAACGCATGGTAAATCCTGGTGGCGATAGTCGCGTAAGAGGCGGGGCGGCCACGCGGCGCGCGCCGGTTCCGCCCGCAGGACGAGCGGCCCCGCTCGGGGGCCGCGCCTGCTTACTTGGTGTCGCGGATCGAGTCGATCAGCTTCTTGTCGAACTTCTTGTAGTACTCGGGGTAGGCCGGTTCCACGGCGGCGGCGAAGGCGGCGCGGTCCACTTCCGTCACCTGCATGCCTTCCTTCTTGAGTTGCTCGACGCCTGTCTTTTCGATGTTGTCGACGTAGGCGCGCATGGCCTGCGCCGATTCCTTGCCGGCTTTGTCGAAGTTGGCCTTGTCGGCGGCCGACAGGCCTTCATAGACGTTGGCGGACATCAGCACCAGGGCCGGGCCGTAGACGTGGCCGGTCAGGGACAGGTACTTCTGCATCTGCGACAGCTTGGCCGACGTGATCACCGACAGCGGGTTTTCCTGGCCGTCGATCGTGCCCTGCTGCAGGGCGGTGGCCACTTCGGGCCAGGCCATCGGCGTGGGCAGGATGCCGATCTGGCGGAAGGCGGTGATGTGGATCGGGTTCTCGGTGGTGCGGATCTTCAGGCCCTTGGCGTCGGCCGGGGTCTTGACCGGGCGCACGTTGTTGGTCAGGTGGCGAAAGCCCTGTTCGCCCCAGGCCAGCGCCACGATGCCGCGGCTGGGGAACTTGGCCAGCATGTCCTGGCCGATCTTGCTGTCCAGCACCTTGCGGGCGTGGTCCAGGTCGCGCAGCAGGAAGGGGATGTCGAAAACGCCGGTCTCGGGAACAAAATTCAGGGTGGCGCCTGTCGAAACGATGGCCAGGTCGATCGTGCCGATCTGCAGGCCTTCGATGACTTCGCGTTCGCCGCCCAGCGCGCTGTTGGCGAATTGCTGGACCTTGAACTTGCCGTTGGTGGAGGCCTCGATGGACTTGGCCATCGCTTCGGCGCCGGCGCCGTAGTGCGACGAGGTCGACAGGGCGTAGGCCATCTTCAGGGTGGTCTGGGCCGCCGAGGGCAGGGATGTGGCGGCCGCGCAGGCGGCCAGAATCGTGGCAGCAAGCCAGGATTTACGCATTGTCTTCTCCGGAATTGGTTATCTTTAGGGGCGGCTTTGCCTCCCGCCCCGGGATGATATCGGGATTCGGACGCCCTACAGGCCCTTAGTTAACATAGATGAATGATGGATTTCCCTGATATGTCACAGGCCAAGCGCCCCGGTTTCTGGTCCACATTGCGCCTGGGCGCCCGGATGATGATGCGCGACGCGCGCGCCGGCGAGCTGCGGCTGCTGGTCCTGGCCCTGGTGGTGGCGGTGGCGGCCGTGACCAGCGTGGGGTTCCTGGCCGACCGCGTCGGGCGGGCGCTGGAGCGCGACGCCGGGCAGATGCTCGGCGCCGATCTGGTGCTGGACGCCGACGAGCCCGTTCCCGCGGCGTTCAAGGACGCGGCGCGCGAGCGGGGGCTTACCGTGTCCAGCACGTGGCAGTTTCCCTCCATGGTGGGAGCGGGCGACGGCGCGCAGCTTGCCGCGCTGAAGGCCGTGGAGCCGGGCTATCCGCTGCGCGGCGCCTTGCGGGTCGCGGATGCGCCGTTCGCGCCCGATGCCCCCACCCGCGATGTGCCGCCCGAAGGCGCGGTCTGGGTCGACGGCCAGTTGCTGGCGCTGTTGAACCTGAAAGTCGGCGACAGCCTGAATGTGGGCGACGCCCGCCTGCGCATCGACCGCGTCATCACCTATGAGCCCGACAAGGGCATGCAGTTCGTCAACGTCGCCCCGCGCGTGCTGCTGCGCGCCAGCGACCTGCCGGCCATCGGCCTGATCGCGCCCGGCAGCCGCATCGGCTATGCCATGCTGGTCGCCGGCCAGCCCGACGCCGTGGCCGGGTATTCCACCTGGCTGAAACAGAACCTCAAGCGAGGCCAGAAGGTGGCCACGCTGGAATCGGGCCGACCCGAGGTGCGCCGCACGCTGGACCGCGCGCAGCGCTTCCTGTCGCTGGTCGCGCTGCTGGCGGTGCTGATCTCGGCCGTGGCCGTGGCGCTGGCGGCGGGCCGGTACATGACGCGCCACCGCGACGGCATCGCGGTCATGCGCTGCCTGGGCGCCGTGCAGTCGCAGGTCTCGCGCATGCTGACGCTGGAATTCACCCTGGTGGGACTGTTTTCGTCCGCGGCCGGCTGCCTGGTCGGCTACGCGGTGCACCAGGTGCTGGTGATGCTGCTCGGGTCGGTCATCGACACGACCTTGCCGGCGCCGTCGGCCATTCCGGCCCTGCAGGGCGTGCTGACCGGGGTGCTGCTCCTGCTGGGGTTCGCCCTGCCGGCGCTGGCGCAACTGCGGCACGTGCCGCCCGCCCGGGTCCTGCGGCGCGATGCGGACACGATCAGCGCGCGCAGCGCCTTCGGCTACACGCTGGGCGCGGCGGGCTTTGCGCTCTTGATCTGGTGGTTCGCGGGCGATGCCAAGCTGGGCGGGGTGGTGGCGGGCGGTTTCCTGGGGGCGTTCGGGGTGTTCGCCCTGGTGGCGTGGCTGTGCATCCTCGGCCTGGCGCGGGTGCGCCGGCTGGCTGCCGGGCTGCCCGCGCTGCGCTTCGCGCTGGCGGGCGTGGTGCGCCGCCGGGCGGCCACCATCACGCAGGTCTGCGCGCTGGCCGTCGGATTGATGGCGCTGCTGTTGCTGACCATGACCCGGACCGACCTGATCCAGGGCTGGCAGCGCACCATGCCGCCCGACGCGCCCAACCGCTTCCTCATCAATGTGCAGCCCGACCAGCGCCAGGCCGTGACGGACGCGCTGACGCGCGAAGGGCTGGGCCGCATCACGCTGTCGCCGATGGTGCGCGGGCGGCTGATCGCCATCAACGGCAAGCCGGTCGGGCCGGACGATTACGAAGAGCCGCGCGCCAAGCGCCTGGTGGACCGCGAGTTCAACCTGTCCTATGGTGAGACGTTGCCTTCCTCCAACCGCATCGAGCAGGGCCGCTGGCTGGCGCCGGGCTCGGCCGAGGTCTCGCTGGAGTCGGGGCTGGCCCAGTCCCTGCGCATCAACCTGGGCGACAAGATGCGTTTCGACGTGGCCGGCCAGCAGGTCGAGGTGGCCGTGACCAGCCTGCGCCGGGTGGATTGGGATACCATGCGCGTCAATTTTTTCGCCATCCTGACGCCCGCCGCGCTGGCCGACATGCCCCAGAGCTGGATCACCTCGTTTTACCTGCCGCCTGACAAGGCGGCCGTGCTGCCCGCCCTGGTGCGGGAGTTCCCGAACCTGACCGTGTTCGACGTGGGCGCCATCCTGCAGCAGTTGCAATCCGTGCTGAACGAAGTCGGCCGCGCGGTGCAGCTGCTGTTCATGTTCACGCTGGCCGCCGGCGTGCTGGTGCTGTCCGCGGCGCTGACCGCCACGCGCGACGAGCGCATGCGCGAGGCCGCCGTGCTGCGCGCGCTGGGCGCCACGCGGCGCCAGCTTGCCCGGTCCCAGCGCATCGAGCTGTGGGCCGTGGGCGGGCTGGCGGGCCTGCTGGCGGCCGCGGGTGCCACGGCGATCGCTTGGGCTTTATCAACCCAGGTGTTCGACTTCGCCTTTACGCTCAGCCTCTGGCCCTGGCTGGCGGGCATCGGCACGGGCATGCTGGGCGCCTGGGCCGGCGGGGCGCTGGCCCTGCGCGGCGTCCTGCGCACGCCGCCGCTCGTCACCCTTCGAGAAACCTGATGACGTCCCGCGTCCATTCCATTTCAGAACCCGTGGAAAATTCCCGCACCGTGTTTGACCTTCTTGGCGGCGAAGCCGGCGTGCGCGCCCTCGTCGACCGTTTCTATGACTTGATGGACATGGAGCCCGACCTCAAGGCGCTGCGCGCCGCCCACGGCCCCAGCCTGGATGCGGCGCGCGACAAGCTGTTCTGGTTCCTGTGCGGGTACTTCGGCGGTCCGGACCACTATATAGAACGCTTCGGCCATCCCCGGTTGCGGGCGCGCCACCTGCCGTTCTCTATCGGCGAGGTCGAGCGCGACCAGTGGGTGACGTGCATCGGACGCGCCATGCAAGACGAGGGCATCGAGCCCGTCCTGGTCGAGCGCCTGCTCGAATCCTTCTACGGCGTGGCCGACTGGATGCGCAACCGTGAAGGGTGATGATCGTTCCGGCGCGCGGCGCACGTCCTGGACCGGCCCCTTGGCGGGCGCCATGCTCAGCGATGCCGGCCGCCTGGCGGACGCCGGTCCGGAAATCTTCAATCCCGCGCACTACGGCGAACTGGCGCGTCCGGTGGACGCCGGCGGACGCCAGGCTGCGTGGTTCGTGCAGGGCCAGGGCTGGCAGGGCGTGCTGCGGCGCTACCGCCGCGGCGGCATGATCGCCCGCATCAGCCGCGACGCCTATCTCTGGAACGGCGAATCCCGCACGCGCAGCTTCCGTGAATACCGGCTGCTGGCTGCGCTGCGCGCGCAGGGGTTGCCGGTGCCCGCCCCGCTGGCCGCCGCTTACTGGCGGCAGGGCCCGATCTACCGCGCGGCCATCGTCGTCGAGCGCATTCCCGGCGTGCGCCCCTTGGCGCAGGCGCTGTCCGAGCCCCTCTGGCAGCCCGTGGCCGACGCCATCGCGCGCATGCACCGGGCAGGCGTCTGGCATGCCGACCTGAACGCGTTCAACATCCTCATCGGCAATGACGGCCGGGTCTGGCTCATCGATTTCGACCGGGGCACCCAGGGCGCGCTGACCGACCGGCAGCGCCAGGCCAACCTGGAGCGGCTGCGCAGGTCGTTGCGCAAGGTGGGCGGCGAGGCCGGCGAACGGTTCTGGCTGCGGCTGCGGGACAGCTACTGGACGGCGTGGGGCGTTGGAATCCAGCCCTGACCGGCCGATCCGCTCGCGGACGCAGGCCCGGGGAATGGCGCCATTTACCCCCCAAAGTTGGTCAGGTGATCGCTAAAAAGCTTTATCATTTCGCCTTTTGGTACTTCTGTCGCATACGGCATAGAGCAAGGGGGCTGGTCATAATGAAACTGAAGGCGGGAATGCGCTGGGCGCTCGGCGCGGTGCTGGTTGCGGCGGCCACATCGACGGCCGTGGCGCAGAACAAGGTCGTCAACGTCTACAACTGGGCCGAATACACGGCGCCGGACACGATTCCGGGTTTCGAAAAGGAAACCGGCATCAAGGTCCGCTACGACGTGTACGACAGCAACGACGCGCTGCAGGCCAAGCTGCTGGCCGGCAAGTCGGGTTACGACGTCGTTGTCCCGTCCACCCATTACGCCTCGCGCCAGATCGAGGCGGGCCTCTTCCAGAAGCTGGACAAGTCCAAGATCCCCAACTGGAAGTACCTGGATCCCGAAATCATGGCGCTCGTCGCCACGGTCGATCCCGGCAATGAACACGCCATTCCCTGGGGCTACGGCACCAACGGGCTGGGCTACAACGTCACCAAGGTCAAGCAGATCATGGGCGACGACGTGGACCTCGCCAGCTGGGACATGCTCTTCAAGCCCGAGAACGCCGCCAAGCTGAAGGAATGCGGCATCTCCATGCTGGACGAAGCCGCGCAGGTCTTTCCGGCCGTGCTCAAGTACCTGGGCAAGGATCCCAACAGCACCAATGCCGCCGACTACCAGGCCGCGATGGAAGTCCTGAAGAAGATCCGCCCGTACATCCGCCAGTTCAGCTCGTCGGGCTACATCGACGAGCTGGCCGTGGGCGACCTGTGCATGGTCTACGGCTTCTCCGGCGACGTCATGATCGCCCGCAAGCGCGCGCAGGACGCCAAGAAGCCCTACGAAGTGAACTACTTCATTCCCAAGGGCGGCGCGCCGGCGTGGTTCGACCTGATGGTCATCCCCAAGGACGCCCCGCACCCCGAAGAGGCGCTGGCCTTCATCAACTACATCGAGACGCCGAAGGTCCACGCGGCCATCACCAACACTATGTTCTACCCCAACGCCAACAAAGAGGCGCGGCAGTACGTGAACAAGGACGTGGCCGACAATCCCATGATCTACCCGCCGGCCGAGGTCTCCAAGACGCTGTACGTGATCAAGGCGCTGCCCTTGAACATCGCGCGCCTGCAGAACAAGTTGTGGTCCGAGCTGAAGTTGGGAAATTAGTCATCATGAACGACAGCCGTTACTCGGCGCCGCATTCGGCGGACCCGGACGAGTTCGTCCGGGTCTCCGATGTGGTGAAGATCTTTGGCGACGTGGTTGCCGTGCGCTCCGTCAACCTGTCCGTCAAGCGCAACGAAATCTTCGCGCTGCTGGGCAGCTCCGGCAGCGGCAAGTCCACCTTGCTGCGCATGCTGGCGGGGTTTGAAGAAGCCACCTCGGGCCAGATCCTGCTCGATGGCGAGGACATCACCAGCGTGCCGCCGTACCGCCGGCCCGTGAACATGATGTTCCAGTCGTATGCGCTGTTCCCGCACATGACGGTCGAGGCCAACGTGGCCTTCGGCCTCAAGCAGGAAGGCGTGGACCGCGCGGAAATCCATGACCGCGTGTTCGAGGCGCTGGACCTGGTGCAGATGGCGGGCTATTCCCGCCGCAAGCCCAACCAGCTCTCCGGCGGGCAGCAGCAGCGCGTGGCGCTGGCGCGCAGCCTGGTCAAGCGTCCCAAGCTGCTGTTGCTGGACGAGCCCATGTCGGCGCTGGACAAGCAGATCCGCCAGAAGACGCAGATCGAACTCGTCAAGATCCTGGAGCAGGTCGGCGTGACCTGCATCATGGTCACCCACGACCAGGAAGAGGCCATGACCATGGCGCATCGCCTGGCCGTCATGACCGAAGGCCAGATCGTCCAGTGCGGCACGCCCCAGGACGTCTACGCCTTCCCGAACTCGCGCTTCGTCGCCAGTTTCATCGGTTCGACCAACATGTTCACCGGCACCATCGTGGTCGACGAACCCGACCACGTCGCCATCGAATGCGCCGAACTGACCCGGCCGCTTTACGTGAACCACGGCGTGAGCGAGCCCCTGGGCATGGAAGTGCACGTGTCCATCCGCCCCGAACGCCTGCTGGTGTCGCGCGAGCAGCCCGACGGCGACTACAACTGGGCGCACGGCATGGTCAGCCACATGGCCTGGATGGGCAGCTACGCGCTCTATCAGATCCGCCTGGATTCCGGCAAGACGGTCGAGGCCAGCGTGCCCAGCCGCCTGCTCGCCCAGATGGACGCGCCGGGCATCGACGAAGAGATCTTCGTGAGCTGGGACGCCGACAGCGCGACGGTGCTGGCGTCATGATCCGCTTTTCGCCCCGCGACTGGCTCCCGTCGGGCCGGGCCCTTGCCGTGGTGCCGCCGTTTGCCTGGCTGGTGCTGTTCCTGCTGCTGCCCTTCCTGCTGGTGCTGAAGATCAGCTTTGCCGAAATGAAATTCGGCATTCCGCCCTACACGTCGCTGGCGCAGTTCCAGGACGAGGCGATCCAGTTCAGCCTGCACCTGCGCGGCTACATCCTGCTGTTCACGGAAGACCAGTACGTCCGGACCTACCTCAGCTCGGTGAAGATCGCCGGCATCACCACGCTGGTCTGCGTGCTGATCGGCTATCCCATCGCGTACTACATCGCGCGTTCCTCGGCGCGGGTGCGCAACCTGCTGCTGCTGGCGGTGATCCTGCCGTTCTGGACTTCGCTGCTGCTGCGCGTGTATGCGTGGGTGGGCATCCTGCGCAACGATGGGCTGCTCAACAACCTGCTGCAGGCCCTGGGCCTGATCTCCAGCCCGCTCGAGATCTACCGGACCGACCTCGCCGTGTACATCGGCATGGTCTATGCCTATCTGCCGTTCTTCATCCTGCCGCTGTACGCGACGCTGGTGAAGATGGACCTGCGCCTGCTGGAGGCCGCCTACGACCTGGGCGCCAAGCCCTGGCAGGCGTTCTGGCAGATCACGGTGCCGATGTCGCGCCAGGGCGTGATCGCCGGCGCCATGCTCGTGTTCATCCCCGCCGTGGGCGAATACGTGATTCCGGAAATGCTGGGCGGCGCCAACACGCTGATGATCGGACGCGTGATGTGGAATGAATTCTTCAACAACGCCGACTGGCCGATGGCATCGGCCGTGACGTGCGTGATGGTTTTGCTGCTGCTCGTGCCGCTGGTTTACTTCCAGTACAGCCAGGTCAGGCAGCAGCGCCAGGCCGGAGGCCGCGCATGAACGGGCCCAACAAGACGCTGCGCGCCCTGGTCCTGGGACTGGGCTACTTTTTCCTGTACGTGCCCATCCTCAGCCTGATGGTGTTTTCGTTCAACGAATCCCCGTCCGTCACGTCGTGGACGGGGTTCTCGCTGCGCTGGTATCACTCGCTGGTCAACGACGACGCGCTGCTGCGCGCGGCCTGGCTGTCGTTCCGCATCGCCGTGCTGACCGCCACCGCGGCGGTCATCATCGGCACCTGGGCCGGCTACGTGCTGAGCCGCATGGGGCGCTTTCGCGGCTTTGCGCTGTACGTGGGCATGCTGAGCGCACCGCTGGTGATCCCCGAGGTCGTGCTGGGCATCTCGCTGTTGTTGATGTTCGTGGAACTGCGCGGCGCGCTGGGCTGGCCCGAGCAGAACGGCATGTTCACGATCTGGGTCGGACACGTGACGCTGTGCATGGCCTTCGTGGCCGTCGTCATCCAGACCCGCATCCGCGACCTGGACCGCTCGCTGGAAGAAGCGGCGCTGGACCTGGGCGCCACGCCGATCACCGTGTTCTTCAAAATCACGCTGCCGCTCATCGCGCCCGCGCTGGCGTCGGCCTGGCTGCTGTCGTTCACGCTGTCGCTGGACGACGTCGTCATCGCGTCGTTCCTGTCCGGCCCCGGGTCCAGCACGCTGCCCATGGAGGTCTTCTCCCGGGTGCGCCTGGGCCTCAAGCCCGAGATCAACGCGCTGGCCACCCTGTTCATCCTGGCGGTGGGCACCTGCGTGATCCTCGCCAACCGCATGCAATGGCGCAAGGAGTCCGAATCCAAATGAAGCAAACCACCTTGTATGGCCTGGCCAAGTGCAGCACCTGCGTCAAGGCCCGCGACTGGCTCACCGAGCACGGCGTCGATCACGCCTTCGTCGACTACCGCGACGATCCGGTGCCGGCCGCCACGCTCAAGTCCTGGTCCGAGCAGGTCGGCGGCTGGGAAAAACTGGTCAACCGCGCCTCGATGACCTGGCGCAACCTGCCCGAAGACCGCAAGACGGCCCACACCGACGCGCAGTGGACCAAGCTGATCGCCGAATACCCGGCGCTGGTGCGCCGCCCGGTCACGGTGACGCCGGATGGCGAGGTGAGCGTTGGCTTCAGTGAAAAGCGCTACGGCGAACGTTTCGCCTGAGTCCGCGGGGCGGGCCGGCCGGGCGCTGCCCGACGCCTTCTTCGACCGCGACGCCGCCCAGCTCGCGCGCGAGCTGCCGGGCAAGGTGATCCGCCACCGGGTCGGCGGCCTGTGGCTGTCGGCCCGCATCATTGAAACCGAAGCCTACTACCTGGAAGAGCGGGGCAGCCATGCCTCGCTGGGCTATACCCACAAGCGCCGCGCCCTGTTCATGGACGGCGGCACCATCTATATGTATTACGCGCGGGGCGGGGATTCGCTGAATTTCAGCGCGGGCGGTCCGGGCAATGCCGTGCTGATCAAGTCCGCCTATCCCTGGACCGATGCGCTGTCCGGGCCCGAGGCGCTTGCCCGCATGCGCGAACTGAACCCCGATGCGCAAGGCCGGCCCCGGCCGCTGGGCGCGCTCTGCGCGGGCCAGACGCTGCTTTGCCGATCGCTGGGCCTGAAGGTGCCGGATTGGGATGCCCGCCGATTCGATCCTCAAGCGCTGTATGTCGAAGACGTGGGCGAGGCGCCGCCTTACCTTGTGTGCACCACCCGGCTGGGCATTCCGGCCGGGCGCGACGAACATCTGAGCTATCGGTTCGTGGACCCGGCCTACGCGGCCTTCTGCACGCGCAATCCGTTGCGGCGCGGCCAGCGCGCCGGGCATGACTATGTCTGGGTGGACCGCCAGGGCATCATCCTGCCCGAGGCGCCGGCGGGCGGCTAGAAACCGGCTTCGCGCACGCGCCTGGCCAGCGATTCGCGCAACTGCGCATACTTGCGCTGGATACGCCGGCGATTGAGCCGCTTGCTCCAGGCATACAGCGGAATCAGGGGCAGCACGCCAAAGCCGTCGATAAGATACAGCCCCGGTTTGCCGTCGGCGTTCAGGCCCACCGCGATATTGCTGGCCGACATGTCGTGCACCACGACATGCGCGTCGGCAAGATCGTCGAAGAATTCATCCAGTTGCGCCTTCAGGGCATCGTCCAACTGGCCCTTGAGCGCCAGGTCGGTCACCGTCGGCGCCATGTTGCCAGCGCCATCGGTGATCTTTTCGACCACCAGGCCCAGGCCCAGCGAGGTTTGCGCGACGCCGACCACGCGCGCCATCGGCACCTGCCACACGCCGGAGGGGCGGGTGGTGGTGGTGACGTATTCCGAGATTTCGTTCAGGTAGACGCGGTAGGCGCTTTCGCGCTGATACTGCTTGTACCAGCGCTTGAACGGCCGGGCATCCAGGTAGATGGCGCGCGCGTGCATGTCCATGACCTTGACGAGCAGGGCCGGCGAATGCGGGTGCTGGAAGATGTGGCGGTCCCCGCCCGTAGCCAGCGGCGTTTCCGAATCCAGGTCCAGCGGTCCGAACACGGATTGGAAGGAAACGTCAGGCGTGCAGGCGGAGTGATCGGCGGAGTTCAATGCGGCGGGCGGATCTGTTGGGCTGGCCGCCAGTGTAATCCGGTTGTCTTTGCCGCGTCTTTCCGCCCGCCGCTGCGATCGGCTGGAACGCGGGCCGGGATGAGTCCTACAATTCGCGCTTTGGAGACGCCTCTTTTGAACGATATTCTGCTTTGGGTCGCCGCTGGCGGCGCCGTGCTGGCCTTTGTGGCCGCCGTGCTGGCGTGGCTGCGTCCGTCCGCTTCCGATGCCCGCCTGGACGCCTTGCTGGAGGGTCTGGAGAGAACCGAGCGCGCGCTGCGCGCAGACATTGCGGAGGGCCAGCGCGGCCTGCGCAGCGAGTTTTCCGACTCCACGCGCGCCCTGCGCCAGGAACTGTCGCAGTCGCATGGCGACTTGCGCGCGGGCCTGTCGCGCGACGCGCAGGCCGCGCGCGCCGAATCGGCCGAATCGCTGGCGCGCTTTGCCGCGGGGTTTTCGGAGCAGTTGCAGGGACTCATCCAGATCAACGAGCGGCGCCTGATGGAAGTGCGCGCCACCGTGGACCAGCGTCTGCAGTCCCTGCAGTCGGACAACAGCGCCAAACTGGACGAGATGCGCCGCACCGTGGACGAAAAGCTGCACGCCACGCTGGAGCAGCGGCTCGGTGAATCCTTCAAGCTGGTCTCTGACCGCCTGGAGGCCGTGCACAAGGGGCTGGGCGAAATGCAGGCGCTGGCGGCCGGGGTGGGGGACCTGAAGCGGGTGCTGACCAACGTGAAGTCCCGCGGCACGTGGGGCGAAGTGCAACTGGCCAGGCTGATCGAAGACAACATGACGCCGGACCAGTACGCCGCCAACGTCAAGCCCGTCCCGGGCAGCGACGCGGCCGTCGAATTCGCGATCCGCCTGCCCGGCCGCGGCGACGGCGGCGATCCCGTCTGGCTGCCGATCGACGCCAAGTTTCCCAAGGAAGAGTACGAGCGCCTCATGGACGCGCAGGAAGCGGCGGACGCCGAGGGCGTGAAGATGGCGGGGGCCGCGCTGGGCAGGGCGGTCGAAGTGCAGGCGCGCCTGATCGCCGGCAAATACATCGCACCGCCTCACACCACCGACTTCGCGATCATGTTCCTGCCCACGGAAAGCCTGTATGCCGAGGTGCTGCGCCGGCCCGGCCTGCTGGACAAGCTGCATGACCTGCGCGTCAACGTGGCGGGTCCGAGCAACCTGGCGGCGCTGCTGAACAGCCTGCAGATGGGATTTCGCACGCTGGCGATCGAGCAGCGCTCGTCCGAGGTGTGGCAGGTGCTGCGCGCGGTCAAGACCGAATTCGGCAAGTTCGGCGAATCCCTGGCCAGCGTCAAGAAGACCCTGGACACGGCCAGCAACAAGATCGGGCAGACCGAAGTGCGCACCCGCGCGATGCTCCGGAACCTGAAGGGCGTGGAAGCGCTGCCCGAGGCCGATGCGCTGCGCCTGCTGGGCACGGACGCGGCCGATGCGGCGCAGGCCGACGAGGACACCGACGCGCCCCGCGCGCCGTCCGCCGGCGCCGCCTGAAACGGGGGTCCGCAAGATTCGGACCCATTCCCGCCCGGGGGCGCGCTTGTTGCCCGTCCCCGCAGCCGATATCCTCATGCATGCGGCACTTCGCCGTCGATCCCTGGAGCATCGTCAGCATGAGCATCGCCGAACGCCATGATTCCTCTCCCCTCGACGCGACGGCGCTGGGCGCCGACATCGCCCAAGGCGCCACCACGGCGCTGGCTGCCATGCAGCAGGCGCTGGAGCGCGTCGCGGCCCGCAACCCGTCCATCAACGCGGCCTGCGGCGTGCAGGCGGAAGCCGGCCTGCGGCTGGCGCAGGCGCTGGACGACGAACTGGCGTCCCTGTCGTCCGACCAGCGCCTGGCGCAGTTGCGCGACCGGCCGTTCCTGGGCGTGCCCACCCTGCTCAAGGACCTGGGCACCGCCGCCATCGGCCTGCCCAGCGCGATGGGGTCGGTGCTGTACGGCCAGGTGCAGTGGAATGTCGACGCCGACCTCGTCAAGCGCTATCGCCGCGCGGGCCTGATTCCCTTCGGCCGCACCACCAGCGCCGAACTCGGCCTGAGCCCCACGACCGAATCCCCCGTCTACGGACCGCCCACCCAGAACCCCTGGAAAAAAGGCCACAGCGCGGGCGGCTCCAGCGGGGGCGCGGGCGCGGCGCTGGCCAGCGGCATGGTGCGCATCGCGCATGGCAGCGACGGCGGCGGCTCGATCCGCATTCCGGCGTCGTGCTGCGGCGTGCTGGGCCTGAAGCCCTCGCGCGGCCTGATGCCGCTGGGCCCGCTCAAGGGCGAGGGCTGGGGCGGCCTGGCCACCGAACACATGATGACCCTGTCCGTCCGCGACTGCGCGGCCTCGCTCGACATCAGCGCGGGCGCCGACGTAGGCGCGCCCTATGCCGCGCCGGCCCAGCCCCCGGAATCCTTCCGCACGGTGGCGGCCCGGGCGGCCGCGGATCCGCGCGCGGCGCCCCGGCGGCGCATCGCCTTCGTCAACACCACCTACGAAGGCGGCGCCATCCATCCCGACGTGGCTGCCACGCTGGACGAGGCCGCCGCGTTCCTTGCCGCGCTGGGACACGAACTGGTGCCGGCCGCGCCGCCCGTGGGCTCCGAGGAAGTCCTGTCGCCCATGCTGCCGCTGATCGCCAGCGCGGCGGCCAATGCCATCGACAGTTTCGTCGCCGCGCGCGGCAGGCGCCTGGCCGCCGACGAACTGCAACCCACCACACTGGGCGCGCGCGAATACGCCCGCGCGATCTCCGGCGCGCAATACGTGGCCTGCGTCGATACCTGCCACGAGATCACCCGGCGCGTCGGGCGATTCCTGCATCGCGATGGCGCCCAGGGCTTTGACCTGTTCCTCAGCCCGGTGCTGGCGCAGCCGCCCGCACCCATCGGCCGCTACGCCATGGACAACGCCGACTATCTGGCCTACCGTCTGGGCAAGAAGGGCGTCATCGGCTATTCGCCGTTTGCGCCGCTGGCCAACCTGACGGGCATGCCGGCCATTTCCATTCCGTTCGGCATGTCCGCCGACGGGTTGCCGATCGGCATCCAGGTCATGGGGCCGCTCGGCGCCGAGGCGCAACTGCTGGAACTGGCCGCGCAGATCGAGGCCCTGCGGCCCTGGACGCTGACGGCGCCCATGGCTGTCTAGGCCGGGGCCCGCGGGGCAAGCCGCGCCGCGCATACGGACATACGTCCATGCGGCGCGGCGGCCGATCGAATCAGGGGGATTCCATGTCATCGTTCGCGACGCACACCGTGTTCAACCAGGTTCCGCCCCTGGAAGACTATTCCCTGTACGACACCGATCCCGCCCTGCGCGAGGCCGTGCGCCGCGAGGGCGCGCAGGCTTGGGCGGGCGACCTGAACGCCCACGGCGCCTGGCTGGGCCGCGCGCAGACGTTGGCCGCGGGGGCCGAGGCCAACCGCAGTCCGCCGCGCCTGGTCAGCTACGACCGGGCGGGCCATCGCGTCGACCGCATCGAGTTCCATCCCGCCTGGAACCTGCTCATGACCGGCATCATGGCCCGCGGCCTGCACAGCCGCGCCTGGATGCAGCCCGCGCCGGGGGCGCAGGTGGCGCGCGCGGCCGCCTACCTGATGCAGGGCCAGGTCGAGGCCGGCACCCTGTGCCCCACCACCATGACCTTCGCCGCCGTGCCGCTGCTGCAGCGCGAGCCCGCCGGCGTGGTGGATTTCGCCGGCCAGTGGCTGCCCGCGCTGTATTCGCGGGAATTCGACCCCGCCGATGCGCCGCTCGGCGCCAAGCGCAGCGCCCTGATCGGCATGGGCATGACGGAAAAGCAGGGGGGGTCGGACCTGCGCGCCGTCACGACGCGCGCCATGCCGCTGGGCGCGCCCGGGCGCGGTTGCGCGTATCAGCTCGTGGGGCACAAATGGTTCTTCTCGGTGCCGCAGGCCGATGCGCA
Source organism: Achromobacter sp. MFA1 R4 (assembly GCF_900156745.1). NCBI lineage: Bacteria > Pseudomonadati > Pseudomonadota > Betaproteobacteria > Burkholderiales > Alcaligenaceae > Achromobacter > Achromobacter sp. MFA1 R4. The sequence goes on from NZ_LT707065.1 coordinate 3,913,708, forward strand.
CCTGGTGCTGGCCCAGACGGACGAGGGCCTCTGCTGCTTTCTCGTTCCGCGCTGGATCCCCGACGGCCCGCGCAACGCCGTGCGCGTGCGGCGCCTGAAGGACAAGCTGGGCAATTGCAGCAACGCCAGCTCGGAGGTCGAGTTCGAAGAGGCCTGGGGCGTCATGGTCGGCGAGCCCGGACGCGGCCTGTCGGTGCTGCTCGAAATGGCGGGCACGACGCGGCTGGACTGCGTGCTGGGCAGCGCCGCGCTGTTGCGCCAGGCGCTGGCGCAGTCGGCGCATCATGCGCTGCACCGCCAGGCGTTCGGCAAGCGGCTGGTCGAACAGCCGCTGATGCGCAATGTGCTGGCCGACCTGGCCCTGGAAAGCGAAGCGGCCATGGCGCTGGCCCTGCGTCTGGCGCGGGCCGTGGACGAACGTGCCGACGCCGGCGCGCGCGCGCTGGTGCGCATGGGCACGCCCGCCGCCAAGCTCTGGGTCTGCAAGCGCGCGGTGGCCGCCGTGGCCGAGTGCATGGAGGTCTGGGGCGGCAATGGCTACGTCGAAGACGGGCCGATGCCCCGGCTCTATCGGGAAACGCCGGTCAACTCCATCTGGGAAGGCTCGGGCAACGTGATGGCGCTGGACGTGCTGCGGGCGTTGCAGCGCGAACCAGAGGCGCTGCCCGCGCTTGAGGCCGAGCTGGCGCGCGCCGCGGGGCAGCACCGCGGTTACGACGAGGCCCTTGGGCGCTGGCGCGCGCTGCTGGCGGACACCGAGCAGGCTCTGTTCCAGGCGCGGCGTGTCGCCGGCGGCCTGGCGCGCCTGTGGCAGGCCGCCTTGCTCATCGAGCACGCGCCCGCCGCGGTGTCGGACGCCTTCGTGGCCAGCCGCCTGCAGGCGCCGGGGGGCATGTTTGGTGAAATGCCCGCCGGCGCCGACACGCACGCGATCCTCGCGCGCGCCTGGCCCGAAACCGCCGCATGCTAAATTTCCTGGCTCACGCAACTTTTCCGCACTTCTACCGCCATGCTCTCCCAGCAAGAACTCAAGCAGCAAGCCGCTGACGCAGCCCTGGAATTCGTCGAACAGGTCGCCGGCCCGGACGCCATCATCGGCGTGGGCACCGGTTCCACGGCTGACCTCTTCATCGACGGCCTGGCGCGATTCAAGGGCCGCATCGGTGGCACGGTGGCCAGTTCCGAGCGCAGCGCGGCCCGTCTAGCGGGCCATGGCCTGAAAGTGCTGGACCTGAACGACGTGTCCACCATGCCCATCTACGTGGACGGCGCCGACGAGATCAACGCCAGCCTGCACATGATCAAGGGCGGCGGCGGTGCGCTGACGCGCGAGAAGATCGTGGCCTCGGTGGCCGAACGCTTCATCTGCATCGCCGATGAATCCAAGCTGGTCCAGACGCTGGGCAAGTTTCCATTGCCGCTCGAAGTCATTCCGATGGCGCGGGAATCCGTGGCCCGCGCGCTCACCGCGCTGGGCGGCCAGCCCCGGCTGCGCGAGGGCTTTGTCACGGACAACGGCAACATCATCCTGGACGTGTCCGGGCTGTCCATCACCGACGCGCCCGCGTTCGAAGCCATCGTCAACAACCTGCCGGGCGTCGTGACCTGCGGCCTGTTCGCGCTGTCGGGCGCCGACGTGGCGCTGCTGGCCACCCAGAACGGCATCCGCCGCCTGGACCGCGCCGGCTGACCAGACGCCGGCCTGCAGGCCCCGCCGATCCGCCTTGCCGGGGGCGGGGCCTCGATTCATAATCCTGTCACACTTGGGTCATAACCTTGCCGGTTGTGCAGGCCCATCTCGTAACCGCTTTTATTTCGGGGCAATGCAATGAGATCAACCACGCAGGGAGCCCGGATGACGGAGCATACAAACAAGCAGTTCGACGCCGATCTGGAGAGCGTCCGTTCGCAATTCTTGCAAATGGGCGGCGTGGTGGAAGCCATGATCCAGGAGGCGATCGACGCGCTGGCCAGCGGCGATATGTCGCTGGTCGATAAGGTTCGCGAGCGGGAAAAGGAAGTCAACCGCCACGAAGTCGAGATCGACGAAAGCATCAGCCGCATCCTGGCCCGGCACCAGCCCACCGCCATCGACCTGCGCATGCTGATGGCCGTGTCCAAGATGCTGACCGACATGGAGCGATCCGGCGACGAGGCCGAGAAGGTCGCCACCGTTGCCCGCCGCGTCCATGAAGGCGAACTGCGCCACATTCCCGTGATCGAACTGCGCCACATGGCCGCCGCCGTGCGTACCATGCTGCACCAGGCGCTGGATGCGTTCGCTCGCCTCGATCCCATCCTGGCCGCCGCCGTCGTGCGCAGCGACAAGGAAGTGGACAAGGAATGGAAGGGCGCGCTGCGCCACCTGATCACCTACATGATCGAAGATCCGCGCACCATTTCGCGCGCCATCGACATGATCTTCATCGCGCGCGCGCTCGAACGCATCGGCGATCACGCCAAGAACATGTCCGAGCGCGTGATCTACATGGTCAAGGGCGCCGACGTGCGCCACACCGGCGTGAAGAACACCGAGCGCCTGGCGCGCGGCGAAGAAGAGTCCGAGGACACCTCGGACCAGTAAGCGCCCACCGCCTGCCGCCTCAAAGCGGTAGCGCCGATCCCTGGCACAGCCGGGGATCCGGCACACCCGGCTTGCCGCCGTCGATGCGACCGGCAAGCCGGCGTCCGAAGCCCGGCATCGCCGGCGCACCCACCTCCAGGTCGTACCATCCCTCGCAGCCCGCGTACTTGAGCTCGACCGCGCCGCCCGCGGGCACGTGCGCCATGGCGCGCCAGCCGTCCTGCATGTGCGATTCGACCCTGACCGGTTGCGGCGTGTCGCCGTGGTTGACCAGCCGCAGGCGCAGGCCCGAGGTCACGGGCACGAGCTGCGCTTCCAGCATGCCCGCATCCTGCGCATCGCCGCGGAACTGGCGGTGAAACCCGTCCGGCCCCAGCAGCCACAGGTCATATGCGCCGTTTTGCGCCAGCCGCCAGCCGTCGTCCAGCCGCGCACCCGCGCCCACCGTGTAGCGCCGGGGCGCCCGCGCCAGCGCAAGACGGTCATAGACGTGCAGCACGGCGCCCGCGCTGCCCGGATTGCGCAGCGTCAGCCGGTAATGTTCGCCATCGGCCGCCATCTTGCCCACGGCCTCCAGCGCATAGGGCAAGGGACAGGCGTGGCGGTTGCTGTCGGGATGATGCGGCCCCCGGTCGCCCGCGAAATCGAAGGCCGACGTCAGGTCGCCCGCCACCGTGCGGCGCCAGGCGCTGATGTTGGGTTCGGCGATGCCGAAGCGCGCTTCCAGGAATCGGAGCACGGAGGTGTGGTCGAACACCTGCGAATTGACCCAGCCGCCCCGGCTCCAGGGCGAAACCACCAGCATGGGCACGCGCGGACCCAGCCCGAAGGCGCGGCCGTGCAGGGCCGCGGGATCGTCCGGCGTGGACGCGCTGGGGCCGTGCCGCGCGTCGTGGTATTCGCCGTCGAGTTCGACAGTGGACAGGCCGCCCGATTCGCCGTCCGGATGGCGCGCGGGCGGTGCGGGCGGCGGCATGTGGTCGAAGAAGCAATCGTTTTCGTCATAGGTGACGAACAGCACGCACCGGCTCCATGTTTCGGGGTCCCGCGTCAGGATGTCCAGCACGCGCTCGGTGTAGGCGCCGCCCTGGCGGGGCGCGGACACTTCGGGGTGCTCCGAATCCGCCGCGGACGCGATGATCCAGGACACGGCGGGCAGCGTGCCCTGGGCCACGTCGCGGGCCAGATCGTCCAGGGTGCGGGTGGCCAGCGCGCGGTCGCGCAGCGGCGCCTCGGCCGCCGCGCTCGCGTGTTGGCTGCGGTACTGCCTGAAGCCGGCGAGCGGGTTGTCGTTGTAGTTGTCCGCCATGTCCTGGTAGATGCGCCAGTCCACGCCCGCCGCCTGCAGCCGCTCCGGATAGGTGGTCCAGGCGTAGCCCTCGGTGGCCGGCCCGAGCCGGTCATAGGTGTTGACGAGCGCCGGCCCGCCTGCCGCGCCCTGCGGATCGTTGGTCCCCGTCCACAGGAACAGCCGGTTCGGGTTGGTGCCGGCCTGGATCGAACAGTGATAGGCGTCGCACACCGTGAAGGCGTTCGCCAGCGCCGTCTGGAACGGCACGTCAGCGCCCTGGTAGGCGCCCATGCCCAGCCGGCTCTTGGCGGACAGCCACTGGTCCATGCGGCCGTCGTTCCAGGCGCGCTGCGCGTCGTCCCAGGTGTGCGGCGTGATGTAGCCCACCGGCGTGTCGCTGGCGTACTCCGGCCGCAGGTCGTAGGGACGGCAGCGGGCCTGGCCGTCCGCCTGCGTCATGACCGTGCCCGCCGGGGTGGGGGCCGGATGCGGATCGGCAAAGCCGCGCACGCCCGGCAGCGTGCCGAAATAATGGTCGAAGGACCGGTTTTCCTGCATCAGGATGACGACGTGTCGCACGTCTCGCAGCGTGCCGGTCGTGCGGTCGGGCTCGATCCGCAGCGCGCGCTCGATGACGGGGGACGGGTCAGGTGCGATGGGCAGGCGCGATTCTTCTTTCATGACAGCGTTAATACGGTCAGCGGTCTGTGAATCTTAAGGTCTTGGGAGGCCGAGATCTTGAGGGTGCATGCGAAAAGGCAAAAGCCCCTCGCGGGGCGAGGGGCTTTGCGATGCCGTACGCCGCGGGCGCGGCGTATCGGGTCAGGCCGAGGGCGGGACGTAGCCGTCGGCTTCGACGCTGCCGTCCTCGAACAGGTAGCGTTCCATCTGCTGCTGCAGGTACTTGCGCGCGCGGGCGTCGGCCAGGTTCAGGCGGTTTTCGTTCACCAGGCGCGTCTGCACGCTTTTCCAGTCTTCCCAGGCTTCCTTGGAAATGCTTTGCCAGATGCGCGTGCCGACTTCGCCGGGATAGGGCGGATAGTCCAGCCCTTCTGCTTCACGCTTCAATTTCACACAGTTGACGATACGGGCCATGGTTCGCTGCCGGAAAAATGAATAACGCCACATTTTAGCGGGCTTGGCGCGCGCCGGGCGCCAAGCCCCTTTTATCCTCCGCGGATTGGCGCGGGGAGCGGGTGTCAGAGCTTCTTGATGAAGACCAGGCTGTTCCGGGAGCGGTTGTAGTTGTTCTGCTTTTCGCGGGGCAGGTCGGCGATGCCGCCCTGCACGAAGCCGCGCTTCATGAACCAGTGCGAGGTGCGGGTGGTCAGCACGAACAGCCGCTTGGCGCCCGCGGCACGGGCGCGCGATTCCATGTGACGCAGCAGGATCTCGCCTTCGCCGGAGCCCTGCCATTCGGGGTGCACGATCAGGCAGGCCATTTCGGCCATCTGCTCGTCGGGGAAGGCATGCAGCGCCGCGCAGCCGTAGATGACGCCATCGTGCTCCAGCACGGTGAAGTTCTCGACGTCGCGCTCGACTACGCTGCGCGGGCGCGGCACCAGCGTGCCGTCGGCTTCCAGGGGTTCGATCAGGCTGAGGATGGCGCCCACGTCGTCGATCGTGGCGGGGCGCAGGTCGTCCAGCGTGTCTTCGACCACCATGGTGCCCACGCCATCGTGGGTGAAGATCTCGAGCAGCACGCTGCCGTCCAGTTCGAAGGGCAGCAGGTGGGCGCGCGCCACCCCGCGCTTGACCGCGAGCGAGGCGTATTGCAGGAAGGAATGGGTTTCTTCGTCTAGCTCGCCGCCCGCCAGCAGCGCGTCGGCATCCACGCGCGCCAGCTCGGTGTCCAGCGTGCCGTCGTCGTTCAGCACGCCCTGCGAGCGCGACAGGAAGATCAGTTTTTCGGCGCGCAGCGCCACGGCCACGCTGGTGGCGAGGTCTTCCATGGCCAGGTTGAAGGCGTCGCCCGTCGGCGAGAAACCCAGCGGCGACAGCAGCACGACCGACGAGGCTTTCTCGATGGCGAACTTCAGCGCCTCCACGTCGATCTTGCGAACCTGGCCGGTGTGCTTGTAGTCCACGCCGTCCAGCACGCCCGCGGGGCGCGCGGTGACGAAATTGCCGGAGATCACGCGGATGTGGGCGTGCGACATGGGCGTGTTGGGCAGCCCCTGGCTGAAGGCCGCCTCGATGTCCAGGCGGATCTCGCCGGCGGCTTCCTTGGCGCATTCGAGCGCGGCGGCGTCGGTGGGGGACAGGCCCCGGTCGAACTGCTGCGTGTAGCCCTTCAGGCGCAATTGCTCGTTGACCTGCGGCCGCGAGCCGTGCACCAGCACCAGCCGGATGCCCAGCGAGGACAGCAGGGACAGATCCTGGACCAGGGCATTCAGCGCGCCGGCCTGCACCAGTTCGCCGCCAAACGCCACCACGAACGTCTTGCCTCGGAATGCATGCACATACGGCGCCACGTCTCGGAACCATCGCACAAACTGCGCGGCGGCAAATTCAGGGGCTTCAAGGGCGGAGACGGTGTCTGGTTCCAGGTCGGGCATGATGAGTGTTGCTTTGATCCTATGGGTCGCGGGACGGCGCAGGCGGAAGGGCCTGGCCGCGCGCGCCGCCCGAGGGGGGGCGGCGCTACGCGGAATTATATGGCCGCGCCCGGACGGCCACCGGCGCCGGTCCGCCGCATTGTGGCGGACGCCCCACAGGCGGCCCCCGCCCGGCGTCCGCGGCGCCGGGCCCCGGCCCCCGGCCCGCGTTGCCGGCGCCCGCGGCCTCAATGCCGGGAAAGCTGCCGGTGTTCCAGCCGGCTGAGCAGGCGCACGACGGGCCACAGCAGCGCCAGGTAGAACAGCGCCGCCAGCACGATGGGCGACGGGTTGTAGACCAGCGACTGGGCGTCGCGCGCCACCCGCAGCAGTTCCGGCAGCGCGACGGCGCTGGCCAGCGTGGTCAGCTTGACCACTTCGAGCGTGTTGCTGATGAGATCCGGCATGACGTTGCGCGTGGCCTGCGGGATCTGCACATGCCACATCGTCTGCCAGGCGGACAGGCCCGTGGACCGCGCCGCTTCGACCTGTCCGCGCGGCACGCTTTCCAGCCCGGCGCGGAAGACCTCGCCGTAGTAGGAGGAATTGTTCAGCATGAAGCCCACCGCCACCGCCAGCAGCTTGGGCAGGTCCAGTCCCAGGAACGGCGCGCCGAAGTAGATGAAGATCAGCAGCACCAGCGGCGGCAGGGCACGGAAGAAATCGATGTAGATGGCCAGCAGCACGCGCGCCCAGCGGGCCTTGAGCGTGACGGACAGCACGCCGATGAGCAGCCCCGACGCCAGCCCCACCGGGATCACCATGGCCGACAGCATCAGCGTGCGGCCCAGGCCCTGCAGCAGGTAGGGCGCGACGTTGGCGTAGACGTTCAGATTGAAGAAATTCTGCAGGATTTCGTCCATGCGGTTCCCCTGGGCCCATTGCGGGCTTCCTTGTTGTGTTTAGCCGGCCTGCGCGGCCCGGCGTGGCCTTGCGTGGCCTTGCGTGGCATTGCGCGGGCTGTGCCGATCGTTTGAGGTCCTTTCCGGCCCGAGGTCCGAGCTTCCAGGTCCGAGCTTCGTGGTCCGCGCTTCCAGATCAGTGCTTCCAGGTCAGTGCTTCCACTTGAACCGCGTTTCGGTCCAGCGTCCCAGCACCACCACCGGCAGGAAAATGAGCAGGCAGGCCACGGCCGCCAAGGTCAGCGGCGTGGCGTTGCCTGCGTTGCTGCTGGCCGACTGCGCATTGTTGAGCACTTCGCTCAAGCCCACGACCGAGCCCAGCGCCGTGCTTTTGGTGATGGCGATGACGCGGTTGGTCAGCGGCGCGACGGTCAGTCTCAACGCCTGCGGCATCACGACATAGACCATGCTCTGCAGCCAGTTCAGCCCCGTTGAGCGCGCCGCCTCGGCCTGGCCGCGCGGCACCGACAGGATGCCCGCCCAGAAGATCTCCTCGGCAAACGCGGCCAGCACCAGCGACAGCGACAGCCAGCACGCCACGAAGGCGGACATCGACAGGTTGATGTACGGGAACGCGAAGAACAGCACCATGATGACCACCAGCGGCGGCAGCGCGCGCAGGATGTCGGCAAAGCAGATGATCAGGAAATTCAACGGCCGGATGCGCAGCGCGCGCGTCATGGCCAGCGCGAGGCCAAGCGCCACGCCCGTGGCGGCCACGGCCACGCCCAGTTGCAGCGTGACCCACATGCCGGCCAGGATGTCGGGCAGATAGCGCCAGGCGACCTCGGCGTTGAAAAATGAGAACAGCAGGGCTTTCAGATCCATGGAGCGCTCACCGGGCCGCCTTACGCGGCATGTTCCGCCATGCGGGCCAGAAAGGCCTGCGTGCGGGGTTGACGGGGGGCGCCAAAGACGTCCTGCGGCGGGCCTTGCTCGACGATCACGCCGCCGTCCATGAAGACGACCCGGTCGGCCGCCGCGCGGGCAAACCCCATTTCATGGCTGACCACCATCATCGTCATGCCGTCGCGCTTGAGTTCGCGCATCACGGCCAGCACGCTGCCCACGAGCTCCGGGTCGAGCGCGCTGGTGGGCTCGTCGAACAGCACCACCTTCGGACGCAGGGCGAGCGAACGGGCAATACCCACGCGCTGCTGCTGGCCGCCGGATAACTGGTCGGGGTAAGCCTTTGCCTTGTCGGCCAGTCCCACGCGGTCCAGCGCCTCCATGCCGCGGCGGTCGGCCTCGGCGCGCGCCAGCTTCTGCACCTTGCGCAGCGCCAGCGTGATGTTCGACAGCACGGACATGTGGCGGTACAGGTTGAAGTGCTGGAACACCATGCCGATGTTCTGGCGGATGCGATTCAGTTCGGCCGAAGGCGCGGTGATTTCCTCGCCATCGACGTGGATGGTGCCGGCGGACGGCTCCTCGAGCCGGTTGCAGCAGCGCAGCAGGCTGCTCTTGCCCGAGCCGGACGGGCCGATCATGAAGACCAGCTCGCCCTTGCCCACGTCCAGGTCGATACCCTTGAGGACGGCGTTGTCGCCATAGGACTTGTGCAGCCCGGCGATTTTCAGGATCGGCGTTTCCATTGGAAGCTCCTCGGTGCGCGGGCGCGGGCCGCAAGCGACCCGTCCCATGTCGTTGGCGTTGGCGTCGGGCGATCAGCTGCAGCGCAGCGCGACCGGCTTGGCGTCGTAACCGGGCAGGTTGGGCACGCCCTGGCCGGGCGTCACCGTGACGGCCGCGGAACCGGGGGCGGGTGTGAAGCCGAACCACTTCTGCGCCAGCTTGGAGACCGTGCCGTCCTGCTTCAGGCACTTGAGCGCCATCGACACCCGGTCGCGGCCCGCCGGGTCGTCCAGCCGGAACGCCAGCGCCCAGACCAGGCCCGTCTTGATGGTGTAGCTGGTGCGCACCGCCGGGTTCTGCTTGGCGGCCCAGGCCGCCACCGTGTTGCCCGCCAGGTTGGCGTCCGCGCGGCCGGCCTGCACCGCCTGCACCGCATCCGCGTTGGAGGCGTACACGTCATACGAAAAGCCGTACTTGGCCGCGTTGTCGCGTGCCCAGTTCTCGTAGGCCGACCCCTTGTTGACCGCCAGCTTTTTGCCCTTCAGATCCTCCAGGCCCGAGATGTCCTTGGCGTTCTTGCCGATCACGAAGGTGTAGTCGGTGTTCAGGTAGCCCTCGGAGAACAGCAGCGCCCGGGCGCGTTCCTCGGTGGCCGTGGTGGGCGCCAGCACGAAGTCGTATTTCTTGGCGTTCAGCCCCGGAATCAGCGCGGCGTACTCGGTGCCTTCGATCTTGATGGTGGTGCCCAGCTGCTTGGCGAGCGCCTGGCCCAGCTCGATGTTGAAGCCGTCCAGGCCGCCGCCCAGCTTGGGCATGGCGTGCGGCGCGAACGTCGCGTCCACGCCGGTCGTGAGGGGCTGGGCGGTCGCGGCCAGGCTGGCGCCGGCCAGGCACAGCGCAAGGCCGCAGCGGCCGGCAATGATCAGGGTGCGGGTAAATCGGGTCATGGCGGGTCCTTTAGGGAAGAGGCGTCTTGCCCAGGGCGGGGCCGGCGCCTACGCGCTCGAGAATCAAGCCGTAGTGTTCCGGACGCCGGTGGGCGGCGAAGTTGAAGATGTGCTGCTTGAAGGTGTCTCCCAGCGCCAGATCGGCCTGGCAGAAAATCACCTCGTCCTCCTCCCCCTGCGCCTGCGCCACGATCTCGCCCGTGGGCGCGACAATGGCCGATCCGGCGATCAGGTGGCTGCCGTCTTCCACGCCGGCCTTGCCTGCCGCGGCCACCCAGACCGCGTTCTGGTACGCGGCCGCCTGCAAGCTGAGCAGGTGGTGGAACATGCGCAAGTGGACCGGTTCGTTCCAGTGGATATTCAATGACGGCGTGTTGTATCCCAGCGCCACGATGTCGGCGCCCTGCAGCGCGAGCACGCGCCAGGTCTCCGTCCAGCGGCGGTCGTTGCACAGGCACATGCCGATGCGCGTGTCCATCGTCTCCCAGACGTTGAAGCCTTCGTTGCCGACCTCGAAGAACTTCTTTTCCAGGTGCTGGAACGGTGCCTGGGGCTTGTGGTCGCTGTGGCCCGGCAGGTGGATCTTGCGGTAGCGTCCGACGATGCGCGCGTTGGCGTCGACCAGGATGCTGGTGTTGAACCGCCGGCCGTCCGTGGCGATCTCGGCATAGCCCAGGTAAAAGCCGATGCCCAGTTCCCGCGCGGTGTCGAACAGCACGCGGGTCTCGGGACCGGGCATCTCCTTTTCGAAGTAGCGTTCCATCGCCTCTTCTTCCGTCATCCAGTAGCGCGGAAAAAAGGTCGTGAGCGCCAGCTCCGGAAACACCACCATGCGCGCGCCGCGTGCGTGCGCCTCGCGCATCATGGCCAGGAGCCGGGCGACCGCCTGGCGGCGCGACTCCTGCGGTTGCACCGGGCCCATCTGCGCGACCGCCAGGCCGAAGGGACGTTTGCTCATGCCGTGATCCTCATGCGGAAATTCACTCGGCGCTGGTGGCCGAAAAGTACTTGCGCACCAGCGCGTTCGGGTTGCCGGTCAGGCGCTGGCGCAGCACGGGCTCGGGCGTGCCGCGCTTGATGAAGCGGCCGCTGCCGCGCGCGACGTGCAATTGCCCGTCCTCGACGGCGATGCGGCCACGGCTGATGACCACTTCCGGCCAGCCGCGCACGGTCCGGCCTTCGTAGGGCGTGTAGCCGACGTTGTCGTGCAGCATGGCGGCGGAGATCGTCACCTGGCGTTCCGGATTCCAGATGGCGATGTCGGCGTCCGCGCCCACCGCGATGGTTCCTTTCTGCGGGTACAGGCCGTAGGTGCGGGCGTGATTCGTGGCGGTCAGGGCGACGAAGCGTTCGATCGACATGCGGCCGCCCAGCACGCCCTCGGAAAAGAGCAGGGGCATGCGGACCTCCAGCCCCGGCACGCCGTTGGCCACGTCCTTGAAAGTGGTCGCGTCGCCCTTGGGCAGCTTGCCGCTGGCGTCGAAGCGGTAAGGCGCGTGGTCGGACGAATAGATCTGCAGGGTGCCGTCGACCAGCCCTTGCCAGACGGCCGCTTGCGAGGCGGCGTCGCGCGGGGGCGGGCTGCAGCAGAACTTGGCGCCTTCCAGGCCCGGCGCGTCGATGTCCTCGGCGGTCAGGAACAGATACTGCGGGCAGCTTTCGGCGTGGATGGGCAGGCCCAGCGCCTGCGACGAGTGCACCACCTGCACCGCTTCCAGCCCGGCCACGTGCACGATCAGGATCGGCACGTCCATCAGGCGGGCCAGCGTCACGGCGCGATTCGTCGCCTCGCTTTCGGCAAGCGGCGTGTGGGCCACGGCGTGGTACTTGGGCGCCGTCATGCCGCGTTCGGCCAGGCGCCGCGCCACCCAGCGGATCATGTCGTTGTTCTCGGCATGCACCATGACCAGCGCGCCCTCGCGGTCGGCAACCTCCAGCACGTCCAGCAACTGGTAGTCGTCCAGTTTCAGGCGGTCGTAGGTCATGAACACCTTGAAGGACGTGATGCCGTTCTTGATGAGTTCGGGCAGGTCGTGCTTGAGCGCCTGTTCCGTGGGATCCGACAGGATCAGGTGAAAGCCGTAGTCGATGACCGCCTTTTCCTCGGCGCGGCGGGCGTAGTCGGCCACCACCTCCGGCAGCGCGTTGCCGCGGTGCTGGGCCGCGAACGGAATGATGGTGGTGGTGCCGCCGAACGCCGCCGACACCGTGGCGCTGTAGAAATCGTCCGCGCACATGATGCCCATGCCGGAGAGCTGTTCGACGTGGCAATGGCTGTCGATGCCGCCCGGCAGCACCCATCGCCCCGCCGCGTCGATGTCCCGCGCGCCGGGCGCCAAGCCCTGGCCCAGCGCGGCGATCACGCCGTCGCGCACGCCGATGTCTGCGTAAAAGGTGTCGGTGGCCGTGCTGATGCGGCCATTGCGGATCGTCAGGTCGAAAGCGGCGGTATCGGTCATGGGATGGGTTTGGTGCGCAAAAGGTGGGTCAGAGCGTGCCGGGATAGATGCCGCCGTCCAGGACGAGGTTCTGCCCGGTCATGAAGCCGGCCCGGGCGCCGCACAGGAAGGCGCAGGCGTCGCCGAATTCGGCGGGGTCGCCATAGCGTCCGGCCGGGATGCCGGCCAGGCGGGCGGCCAGGACGTCATCCACCGTCTTGCCGCTGTCGCGCGCGCCGCGTTCGGCCGTCTGGCGCAGGCGGTCGGTCAGGAACGGGCCCGGCAGCAGGTTGTTGATCGTGACGCCATGGCGCACCGTCTGGCGGGCCAGTCCGGCGACGAAACCCGTCAGCCCGGCGCGCGCGCCATTGGACAGGCCCAGGATGTCGATGGGCATCTTCACGGCGGCGGAGGTGATGTTGACGATGCGGCCGAAGCGGCGCGCGATCATGCCGTCCACCGTGGCGCGGATCAGCGCGATCGGCGTGAGCATGTTGGCGTCCAGCGCGGCGATCCAGTCCTCGCGCGACCATTCCCGGAAATCCCCGGGCTTGGGTCCGCCGGCGTTGGTGACCAGGATGTCGGGCTCGGGGCACGCCGCCAGCAGCGCCTGCCTGCCGGCCTCGGTGGTGACGTCGGCGGCCACCGTGACGACGGTGGCGCCGGTTTCGCGGCGGATCGCGTCCGCCGCCGCGTCAAGCGTGGCCGCGGTGCGCGCCGCCATCACCAGCTCCACGCCCTCGCGCGCCAGCGACAGCGCGCAGGCGTAGCCCAGGCCCTTGCTCGATGCGCACACCAGCGCGCGCCTGCCTTTGATTCCGAGATCCATGCGCTTGCTCCTCTCAGCCCTGCACGGGTTGGCGGCCGGTGGCGGCCAGCGACAGCCCGACGCGCGCGACCGTGGCTTCCAGTTCGGCCGCGGTCACCGGGTCGATGCGCATCCCGGGCGCGCGCAGCGCGTGGCTCTTGATGGCGCCGCGGCGCTGGTAGATGTATTTGCGCAGCGCCAGGCCGATCTTGGGCTGGAACTCGTAGCGGATCAGCGGGCAGTAGCGGTCGAAGATCGCGGCGGCGCCGGCGTGGTCGCCGCTGGCGTAGCGTTCGTAGATGGCCACCAGGATTTCGGGGAACGCAAAGCCGGTCATGGTGCCGACCGCGCCGCGCTGCAGTTCTTCCAGGAAGTACACGCCGCCCAGGCCGCCGAAGATCGCCATGTCCGCATCGGGCACCAGCTCCCGGATGCGGCTGATCTTCTGGCCCACCGGCGGTTCTTCCATCTTGATCATGTGCACGCCGCCTTCGCGCCCTAGCCGGGCGACCACTTCGGGGCGGATTTCGGTGCCGAAGGAATCCGGGAAATCGTGGATCACGACCGGAATCGACACGGCCTCGGCAACCGCCTTGTAGTAGTCGAACAGCAGCGCGTCGCCGGCGTTGTCCAGGGGCGCCGCGAACACGGCGGACGCGCCCAGCTCCTGCGCTTCGCGGGCCTGTTCGATGGCGCCGGCGATGCCGTGGGCGCGCACGCCGACCCAGACCGGCACGCGTCCGTCCGTGTGCTTGACGAAGGTCTCCAGGACCAGCCGGCGCTCGGCGTTGGACAGCTTGTGCAGCTCGCCCAGAAAGCCCAGGATGGCCAGGCCGGTCACGCCGGTCTCAAGCAGAAAATCGACCAGGGTGCGGATGCTGTCGGCATCGACCCGCAGGGCGTCGTCGAACGGCGTGGGGCAAATGGTGAAGACGCCTTTGGCGTCGATGGAGGCTGCCATCTTTTCTCCGTCAGGATGCGTGAAAACCGAAATCGGGAACGACGTTTCGGTGTCATCCTAAGCCGGAAGTTTTAGAACTCCACTTGCTTTTTTATTGCCTTGGTATAACAGCCGGTTAAGTCAAGGTTTACCCTTGGCAGGGTTTGCCTGGGCCTGCGCGGACAGCTCGAAACCCTGCTCGCGCAGCGTGTGGCGCAGCACGTCCACGAAGGCTTGCGCAAGCTGCGACAAGGGCTCGAATCGCGACTGCACCAGGCTCGCGGTGAGGATCTTGGCCTGGTCGATGGGGCGCACCACGAAGTCGCCCTGCGTGCGGCTCTTGACCGAGAATTCGTCGACGATGGCGATGCCCGCGCCGGCCTGCACCAGCGAGCACGCGTTCTGCGGCGAACTCACTTCCACCGCCAGCCGCCGGGTCTGTCCGGCCTCCTGGTACATCTGCTCGACCAGCATGCCGAACGGCGTGTCGCCGCCGTACGAAATCAGCGGGTAGGGCAGCAGATCGTTGATCGACAGCAGCGAGCGATGGGCGAGCGGATGGTTGTAGGGGCAGATGCACACCAGCCGCGCCTGCCCGATGGGCTGGGTCAGCAGGTTGGGGTGCTGGACCGGCAGGATCACCACGCCCAGTTCGGCGCGGTTGTCCAGCAGCATCTGCGTCAGGGGCTGCTGGGTCAGCGGCTGGAAGGTGATCTTGACGTCGGGGTGCGATTCCCGGAAGCGCGCGATCGTCAGCGGAACCAGCATGTGGCCGATGCTGGGGCTGGACACCAGGTGCAGGATGCCGCTGCGGCGCTCGGAGAGTTCGGCGGCCAGTTCGCCCACGCGCCGCACGCCGGCATAGACGGCCTCGACCTCGCGAAACAGCTGGCGGGACTCGGGCGTGGGGTAGAGCCGGCCCTTGATGCGCTCGAACAGCGCAAAACCCAGGCGCTGCTCGGTGTGGGACAGGAGGCGGCTGACCGCGGGCTGGGAGACGAAGAGCAGCTTGGCCGCCCCGCTGATCGAACCCGTGGTCATGACCGCCCGGAAGACTTCGATTTGCCGCAGATTCAGTTGCATCGCGCCCGCTCCGAATTGACGCGAAGAGCATAACAAAGGGTTAAGGGCAGCGCACAAATTGACAATGTATGCTCAGGCCGCTGGCGGCTAGACTGGCGCCGTACCTTGCCCCGGGCCGCGCTCCTGCGCGGCGTCGGCGTCGCCACCTCCAGGACGGACGAATGGAACAGACCCTTTTCGTGATCAATCCCAATTCCACCCAGGCCGTGACGGACGCGTTCGACGCCGCGCTCGAGCCGTTGCGCATGGCCGGCGGCCCCCGCATCCAATGCCTGACGCTGGCCGAAGGGCCGGCCGGGGTGCAGACCCAGCTCGACGTCGAAAGCGTGACCCTGCCGCTGGCCAGCCTGGTGCGCAGGCTGGACGCCGAGCATGGCGCCGCCGCCGCGGGCTACGTCATCGCCTGCTTCAGCGATCCGGGCCTGCACGCGGTGCGCGAAGCCACCCCCAAGCCGGTGCTGGGCATCAGCGAATGCGGGATGCTCACCGCCCTGACGCTGGGCCAGCGCGTGGGCGTGATCGCGATCCTGCGCCAGTCGCTGCCACGCCACGGACGGATGTTCGGCGCGATCGGCCTGGCCGGCCGCGTGGCGGCCGAGCTGCCCCTGGACCTGGGCGTGGTGGAGCTGTCCGACGCCGCCCGCACGCGCGAGCGCCTGCTGCAGGTCGGCAAGCGGCTGCGCGACGAGCACCAGGCCGATGTGCTGGTGCTGGGCTGCGCCGGCATGGCCGCCTACCGGGGCTGGCTGCAGGGCGAGCTGGGCCTGCCCGTGGTCGAGCCGACCCAGGCCGCCGCGGCGATGGCGATCGGCCGCATCCGGCTCAACTGGCACGGCGCCTGAGGTCCCCATGCGCAACCATGAACTGATCGAGCGGCTGTCGCACCTGGTCGGCGACGGCGGACTGGTGCTGGATGCCGAAGGCCAGGCGCCCTACGTGCGCGACTGGCTGGGCAAATGGCAGGGCAGCACCCCCGTCGTGGTGCGGCCGCGCAATGCCACCGAAGTGTCGGCGGTCATGCGGCTGTGCCACCAGACGCGCACGCCGGTCGTGCCGCAGGGCGGCAACACGGGCATGAGCGGCGGCGCCACGCCGGACGGCAGCGGCGCGCAGGTGATCCTCAGCCTGAACCGCATGAAACGCATCCGCGAAGTCGATCCGGTCAACAACACGCTGTGCGCCGACGCCGGCGTACTGCTGGCCGACGTGCAGGCCGCGGCGCGCGACGTGGGCCGCTTTTTCCCCTTGAGCCTGGGCGCCGAGGGCACTTGCACCATCGGTGGCAACCTGGCCACCAATGCCGGCGGGACCGCGGTGCTGCGCTACGGCAACACGCGCGATCTGGCGCTGGGCCTGGAAGTGGTGCTGCCGGACGGCCGCGTCTGGAATGGCCTGCGCGGCCTGCGCAAGGACAACACCGGCTACGACCTGAAAAGCCTGTTCATCGGCTCGGAGGGCACGCTGGGCATCATCACGGGCGCGGTCCTCAAGCTGTATCCGGCGCCGGCGGGCCGCGTCGCGGCCTGGGTGGGCGCAGACACCCCCGCCCAGGTGGTGGACCTGCTCAGCCGCCTGCAGGCCGTCTGCGGCGACCGCCTGACGGCTTTCGAGATGATGTCCGCGCGCTGCCTCGATCTGGTGGTGGCGCACGTCAGCGGCGCGGCCAGCCCGCTCGCCGGCCGCCATGCCTATCATGCCTTGCTGGAACTGTCGGACACCGAGCCCTCGGGCCTGTCCGCGGCCCTGGAAAAAGCACTGGGCGCGGCGCTGGAAGCGGGGGTGATCCAGGACTGCGCCTTTGCCATGAACGACACGCAGGTGCAGGCCTTGTGGCGCCTGCGCGAGGGGATCTCGCAGGCGCAGGTGCGCGCGGGCAAGGCGGTCAAGCACGACATCGCGCTGCCCATCTCCCGCCTCGCGGCGTTCGTCGAAGAGGCGGACCTGGCGCTGGTCTCCGAATTCCCCGGCCTGCCCATCGTGAACTTCGGCCACATCGGCGACGGCAACCTGCACTACAACGTGCTGCTGCCGCCCGACGTGACGCCCGCGGAATACGCCCGCCTCACGGCGGCGCTGAACCGCCGCGTGCATGACCTGGTCGCGCAGCGCGGGGGCAGCATCAGCGCCGAGCATGGCGTCGGCCAACTGCGGCGCGATGAACTGCGGCGCTACAAGTCGCCCGTGGAAATGGACCTGATGCTGATGATCAAGCGGGCGCTGGACCCGAATCAACTGATGAATCCGGGCAAGCTGCTGTAGGGGCGCGAAGCAGCTGGGGGGCGCGCAGGCCGGGGCTGTGCGCGTGAAGTCCGCCGGAAATTTATAATGGCGGGCTAATCGGATAAATCCTACATGCCTGAATCCTCCAGCCCGCGGGCGCCGAAACCTCCGGCGCCGCGCGCCAGTGACCGGGAAGCATCCCGCAAAGCAGCCCGGGAAAATGCCCAGGAAGGACCCCGGGAAGCCCCGCGGGAAGCGCCCCGGGCCC
Organism: Achromobacter sp. MFA1 R4; assembly: GCF_900156745.1. Classification (NCBI taxonomy): domain Bacteria; kingdom Pseudomonadati; phylum Pseudomonadota; class Betaproteobacteria; order Burkholderiales; family Alcaligenaceae; genus Achromobacter; species Achromobacter sp. MFA1 R4. Next base: position 3,931,361 of record NZ_LT707065.1, read on the forward strand.
GGCCCGAAGGCCGCCCCGCCGCACCCCGTCCCGAACGTCCGGAACGGCCCGAACGGCCCATTCCGGCCGTCACCTACCCCGAAGACCTGCCCGTCAGCGCACGGCGGCAGGAGATCGCGCGCGCGATCGCCGGCCATCAGGTCGTGATCGTCAGCGGCGAAACCGGCTCGGGCAAGACCACCCAGCTTCCGAAAATCTGCCTGGAGCTGGGCCGCGGCCGCCAGAAGATGATCGGCCATACCCAGCCGCGCCGCCTGGCGGCGACCTCGGTGGCCAAGCGCATCGCCGAGGAACTGAACACGCCCATGGGCGAAGTCGTCGGCTACCAGGTGCGGTTCAACGACCGCACGGGCCCCAACGCGTCGATCAAGCTGATGACGGACGGCATCCTGCTGGCCGAGTCGCAACGCGATCCGCTGCTGCGCCGCTACGACACCCTCATCATCGACGAGGCGCACGAACGCAGCCTGAACATCGACTTCCTGCTGGGCTATCTGAAGCAGCTGCTGCCGCGCCGCCCGGACCTGAAACTCATCATCACGTCGGCCACCATCGACGCCGAACGCTTCGCCAAGCACTTCGCCGCGTCCGAGGACAAGCCCGCGCCGGTCATCGAAGTCTCCGGCCGCCTGTATCCGGTGGAGGTGCGCTACCGGCCCGTGCGCGAAGAGCCGGCCGCGGACGAGAACGCGCCGCAGGCCAGCAAACCCGGCCGCGACCGCGAGCGCATGTCCGGCGACGAAGAGCGCGACCTGATCGACGCCATCGTCGACGCCGTCGACGAGTGCGCCCGCCACGGCCCCGGCGACGTGCTGGTGTTCCTGCCCGGCGAGCGGGAAATCCGCGAATCCGCCGAAGCCCTGCGCAAGCGGCATCCGGCCGGCACCGAGGTGCTGCCGCTCTTTGCGCGCCTGTCGCAGGCCGAACAGGAACAGATCTTCCGCCCGCGCGGCAACGCGCGGCGCATCGTGCTGGCCACCAACGTGGCGGAAACCTCGCTGACCGTGCCCGGCATCCGCTTCGTCGTCGACAGCGGCCTGGCCCGCATCAAGCGGTATTCATGGCGCAACAAGGTCGAGCAACTGCGCATCGAGCCCATCAGCCGCGCCTCGGCCAACCAGCGCGCCGGCCGCTGCGGCCGGGTGGGGCCCGGGGTCTGCATCCGGCTCTATGACGAGCTGGATTTCAACAACCGGGCGCCGTTCACGGATCCGGAAGTGCTGCGTTCGTCGCTGGCCTCGGTCATCCTGCGGATGAAGTCGCTCAAGCTTGACGACATCGAGCAATTTCCCTTCGTCGAGGCCCCGCCGGGGCGGGCGGTGGCCGACGGCTACCACCTGCTGCAGGAACTGGGCGCCATCGAGCTGGCCTCGGCGGCCGATGACGACGCGGACGCCGGACGCACCGGCGCGGCCTTCGTCCTGACCCGCACCGGCGTCGAGCTGGCCAAGCTGCCCGTGGACCCGCGCATCGGCCGGATGATCCTGGCCGCGCGCGAGCACCAGTGCCTGGCCGAAATGCTGATCATCGCCTCGGCGCTGTCGGTGCAGGACCCGCGCGACCGGCCCATGCAGGAGCGCGAGGCCGCCGAAGCGGCGCACGCCAAGTTCGGCGACGACAAGTCCGAGTTCATCTCTTTCCTGAAACTGTGGCGCTGGTACGGCGAGCAGGTGCAGCACAAGGCGTCGCAACGCAAGCTGGTGGGCCTGTTGCGCCAGAACTTCCTGTCGCCGGTCCGCCTGCGCGAATGGCATGACGTGCACACCCAGCTTGCGGCGCTGGTGGGCGAGCAGGGCTGGCGCGTCAACCAGACTGAAGCCACCTACGAACAGCTCCATATGGCGCTCTTGTCCGGCCTATTGGGCAACATCGGCTTCAAGAGTGAAGAAGGCGGCATGTACCAGGGCGCGCGCGAGATTCGCTTCCACATCCATCCGGGTTCGCGCCTGGTGAAGAAAGCCGGCCGCTGGATCATGGCGGCCGAGCTGGTCGAGACCACCCGCCTGTACGCGCGCTGCGTGGCGCGCATCGACCCGGTGTGGCTCGAAAAAGTGGGCGCGCATCTCATCCGCAAGAACTGGTCCGACCCGCGCTGGGAGAAGAAGGCCGGGCAGGTCGTGGCCAACGAGCGCGCCACGCTCTACGGGCTGGCCATCTACACCGGCCGGCGCGTGCATTACGGCCGCGTAAATCCCACGCATGCCCGCGAACTCTTCATCCGCCAGGCGCTGGTGCCCGGCGAAATCGACACGCGCCTGCCGTTCGTGGCGCACAACCGCAAGCTCATCGCCGGCATCGAAAAGCTGGAACACCAGACGCGCCGGCCTGACATCCTGGTGGACGATGAGCTGATCTACGCGTTCTACGACCGCCAGCTTCCCGCCGACATCTCGCAGACCGCGACACTGGAAAAGTGGGTGGGCGGCCTGGACAAGGCATCGGCCGCCAAGCTGATGCTGACCCGCGACGAACTGATGCGCCACGAGGCGGCCGGCGTCACGACCGATGTCTTTCCCAAGAAGGTCGAGTGGCAGGGCGTGTCGATGGCGCTGGATTACCACTTCGAGCCGGGTTCCCCGCGCGACGGCGTGACCTTGTCGGTGCCGCTCTTCGCGCTGAACCAGATCGATCCGGCGCGCTGCGAGTGGCTGGTGCCCGGCATGCTGAAGGAAAAGGTGCATCTGCTGCTCAAGTCGCTGCCGCAGAAACTGCGCCGCCATTGCGTGCCGCTGCCGGACTATGCGGCCGGTTTCTACGACCGCTGGTTCGACCGCCTGGCCGATCCGCAGCAGGGCCTGGTGGACGCCATCATCGCCGACATGTGGGACCAGGTGCAGGTGCGTCCGGCGGTGGGCGACTTCAAGCTGGAGACCCTGCCGGCGCATCTGTTCATGAACTTCCGCGTCGTGGACGAGCACGGCCGCATGCTGGCCGCCGGACGCAACCTGGCGCAGCTGCGCGCCGAATTCGGCAAGCAGGCCCAGGCCACGTTCCAGCAACTGGCCGCCAGCGACACGCAGGTCGCGCAGGCGCTGGCGCACGAAAACCTGACCTCCTGGTCGTTCGGCCCCTTGCCCGAGATCATGGAGATCAAGCGGCGCGGCCAGTCCGTCATCGGCTATCCGGCGCTGGTGGACCGGGGCGCGCATTGCGACCTGGACGTTTTCGACGATCCCGACGAGGCCCGCAAGCATCATCGCGCGGGTCTCCTGAAGCTGTTCCGGCTGGGCCTGCGCGAGCAGGTGAAGTTCCTGGAAAAGAACCTGACGGACCTGACGAAGATCAGCATGCTCTACATGACGCTGGGCACGCAGGAAGAACTGCGCGACCAGATCATCGACTGCGCGCTGGGCCAGGCCTGCCTGGCCGAACCGTGGCCGGTCAACGAGCAGCAGTTCGAAGCGCGCCGCGCCGAGGGCAAGGGGCGGCTGGGCCTGCTGGCGCAGGAAGTCGCGCGGCTGGCCGGCGCGGTGCTGACCGAGTACGCCGCCCTGCAGCGCAAGCTGCCGCAGGCCAAGCCGCATGCGGCCGCCTACGCGGACCTGCAGCAGCAACTGGGCGCGCTGATGCCAAAGTGGTTCATCCGCGACACGCCCTATGCGCAACTCTCGCATTTCCCGCGGTATCTGAAGGCGGCGGTGGCGCGCATCGACAAGCTGCGCGCCGATCCGGCGCGCGATGCGAAGCTGGTGGCGGAGATGGCGCCGCTGGTCACGCAATACCAGCGGGCGAGGGCGGCGCTGAAAGGGGCGCCCGACCCCCGGCTGGACGAGTTCCGCTGGTTGCTTGAGGAGCTGCGGGTGGCGCTCTTCGCGCAGGAGCTGCGCACGCCCATGCCCGTGTCGGTCAAGCGCCTGATGAAAAGCTGGGAATCCCTGCAGCGCTAGCCGGCGCCGCATGAAAAAAGGGCCGCAACGCTTGACGCTTGCGGCCCTTGTTCTATCTGGCTGGCTTACAGGGCCAGGAACCCGGCGATCACCAGCAGGATCAGGCCGTACTTGGTGGCCTTGTACGCCGTGCGGTTCCAGTTCTTGAAGGCCTTGCGCTTCTGGTCGATCACCCAGTGCGCATGGGTCAGCCGGTTGATGGCGCCGGTCTGGTCGCCGCCGTCGTTGGGCGAACTGGCGGCGGACATGACCTTGCGGCCGAACCAGCGGTTGAAGGCTTCGGCCCAGCGCCACTTGAGCGGGCGCTCGATGTCGCAGAACAGGATGATCCGGTTCTCGCCTGTCTTGTTGTAGGCCTCGTGCACGTAGGTTTCGTCGAACACCACGCTTTCGCCGTCGCGCCAGCTGTAATGCTCGCCGTCCACGATGATGTGGCAGCCGTCGTCGTTCGGCGTGGCCAGGCCCAGGTGGTAGCGCAGCGATCCGGCGAACGGGTCGCGGTGCGGGTTCAGTTGGCCGCCCGGGGGCAGCTCGGCAAACATCGCGGCCTTGACCTTGGGCAGGCCCTTCAGGATGGCGACGGTCTTGGGGCAGAGCTCTTCGGCCGAGGGGTGGCGGGCGTCATACCACTTCAGGTAGAACCGCTTCCAACCGTACTTGAAGAAAGAGTTGAAGCCAATGTCGTTGTGGGCTTCGGCCGCCTTGATCCGGCGAAGCTCGGCCATTTTTATGGCTTCTTCGCGTATCGTCTCCCAGTTGTCGTCCAGCACCTTCAGTTCGGCGATCTCGCTGGTCGTCAGGTAGGGGGTGGTCGGCACCCGGGAGGCCAACACCATGAAGGCATTGATCGGGGCCAGCAGTACGGAATGATCCAGCAGTTGGCGTCCCAATGGCAGTTTGACGCGGCCGCGGAAGTGCGCAAACAGGATGGCGGCAAGCCAGATCCCGGGTACTAACCATTTCATAGGTATATCTCGTATTGCTACGGGTGGTGCGAAAACCCCGGTATTGTCCCACAAGCCCCTTGGCGGCCTCCCGCCGGACCGGGGCGCTGGGTACAATTCCGCTATGTCCGAAGCCGTAACGACCCCGACCCCCTTTGTCCACCTGCGCGTCCACTCCGAGTTCTCGGTCGTGGATGGCACGGTGCGTATTCCCGATCTCATCAAGCGCGTGGCCAAGCTGGGGCAGCCCGCCGTCGCGCTGACCGACCTGTCCAACCTGTTCGGCCTGATCAAATTCTACAAGGGCGCGCGCGGCGCGGGCGTCAAACCCATCGCGGGCTGCGACGTCTGGATCTCCAACGACGAAGATCCCGCCAAGCCCTTCCGCCTGTTGTTGCTCGTGCGCAACCATCAGGGCTATCTGAACCTCTGTGAACTGCTGTCCAAGGCCTTCCTGACGAACCAGGGCAAGGGCCGGGCGGAAATCCGCCGCGAATGGCTGCAGGGGCAGGCTGGCCTGATCGCGCTGTCCGGCGGCCGGGGCGGGGACGTGGGGCAGGCGCTGGAAGCCGGCAATGCCGTGTCGGCGCTGGCGCTGGCCCGCCAGTGGGCCCATGTGTTTCCGGGCAGCTACTACATCGAACTGCAGCGCGCCGGCATGGACGGCGACGAAGGCTACTGCCAGGCCGCCATGCGGCTGGCTGCCGAGGCCGGCCTGCCGGTGGTCGCGACCCATCCCGTGCAGTTCCTGGACGAATTCGAATTCCAGGCCCACGAGGCCCGCGTTTGCATCGCCGAAGGCGAAATCCTGGCCAACCCGCGCCGCGTGCGCCGGTTCTCCAAGGAACAGTACCTGCTCAGCTCCGAGGAAATGGCGCGCCGGTTCGCCGACGTGCCCTCGGCCCTGGCCAACACGGTCGAAATCGCCAAGCGCTGCAACCTGAGCCTGGTGCTGGGCAAGCCGCGCCTGCCCAACTTCCCCACGCCCGACGGCGTGACGCTGGACGATTACCTCGTCCAGTTGTCCGAACAGGGCCTGGAAAAGCGCATGGAGTTCCTGTTCCCGGACCCGGCCGAGCGCGAGTCCAAGCGCGAGCAGTATTACGACCGCCTGCGCTGGGAGTGCAAGACCATCATCCAGATGGGCTTTCCCGGTTACTTCCTGATCGTGCAGGACTTCATCAACTGGGGCAAGAACAACGGCGTGCCGGTGGGACCGGGCCGCGGTTCGGGCGCCGGGTCGCTGGTGGCCTACGCGCTGGGCATCACCGACCTCGATCCCATCCGCTATGACCTGCTGTTCGAGCGATTCCTGAATCCCGAGCGGGTCTCCATGCCCGACTTCGATATCGACTTCTGCCAGGACAACCGCGAACGGGTCATCGACTACGTCAAGGAAAAATACGGCCGCGCGGCCGTGAGCCAGATCGCCACCTTCGGCACGCTGGGCGCCAAGGCCGTGGTGCGCGACGCCGGCCGCGTGCTGGACATGCCCTACATGTTCTGCGATGGCCTCTCCAAGCTGATCCCGTTCAACCCGATGGATCCCTGGACGCTGGAGCGCACGCTCAAGGACGAGCCCGCCTTCAAGGATCGCTACGAACAGGAAGAAGAGGTCCGTTCGCTGGTCGACCTGGCCAAGCCGCTCGAGGGCCTGACCCGCAACATCGGCATGCACGCGGGCGGGGTGCTGATCGCGCCCGGCAAGCTCACCGACTTCTGCCCGCTGTATTGCCAGCCGGGGCAGGAGAACAGCGCGGTCTCGCAGTTCGACAAGGACGACGTCGAAGCCGCCGGCCTGGTGAAGTTCGACTTCCTGGGCCTGCGCAACCTGACCATCCTGGATTGGGCCGTGCGCTACGTGCGCCAGTTCAACGCGGACAAGCGCGACTTCGACGTCATGGCGCTGGCCCTGGACGATCCGGCGGCCTACAAGATCCTGTGCGACGCCAACACCACCGCCGTGTTCCAGCTGGAATCGCGCGGCATGAAAGAGCTGCTCAAGAAGCTGCGGCCCAACACGTTCGAAGACATCATCGCCATGCTGGCCCTGTATCGTCCGGGGCCGCTGGAATCGGGCATGGTGGACGACTTCGTCAACCGCAAGCACGGTCGCGCGGCGGTGGACTACTTCCACCCGGACCTGGAAGCCACCCTCAAGAGCACCTACGGGGTCATCGTCTACCAGGAACAGGTGATGCTGATCTCCCAGATCATCGGGGGATACTCGCTGGGCGGCGCCGACCTGCTGCGCCGCGCCATGGGCAAGAAAAAGCCCGAGGAAATGGCCAAGCACCGCGAGCTGTTCGAGCAGGGCGCCAAGGAAAAAGGCCATGACCCGGACCTGGCGGTCAAGCTGTTCGACCTGATGGAGAAGTTCGCGGGCTATGGCTTCAACAAGTCGCACTCGGCCGCGTACGCGCTGATCTCCTACCAGACCGCCTGGCTGAAGGCCTACCACCCGACCGAATTCCTGGCCGCCACCATGTCGTCCGACATGGACGACACGGACAAGGTCCAGATTTTCTGCCGCGACGCCCAGGACAACGGCGTCGAGGTGCTGCCGCCCGACGTCAACCATTCCGGCTACCGCTTCGAACCCGTCGCCGACAAGCACACCGAAAAAGGCAAGCCGCCGCGCACCATGCGCTACGGCCTGGGCGCCGTCAAGGGCACCGGCCAGGGCGCCGTCGAAGACATCCTGCGCGCGCGCAAAGAGGGCGGCCCGTTCCTCAACCTGTTCGACTTCTGCCGCCGCGTCAGCAAGCAGGCCGTCAACCGCCGCACCATCGAGGCCCTGATCAAGGCCGGCGCGTTCGATACCATCGAACCCAACCGCGCCGCCATGCTGGCTTCCGTTCCCACCGCCATGGAAGCCGCCGAACAGGCTGCCCGCAGCGCCAACCAGGCTTCGCTGTTCGGCGACGACAGTGGCGACGTGGTGGCCGGCGAGCTGGCCAAGGTCGCGCCCTGGGACCTGCACAAGAAGCTGACGGAAGAAAAGTCCGCGCTCGGCTATTACTACAGCGGCCACCTCTTTGACGCCTGGCGCGACGAGGTGCGGCGCATCGTGCCGATGCAGCTTGCGCGCGTGGAGCCGCAGCGCGACCTGCAATGGATGTGCGGGGTGCTGGCCAGCGTGCGCGTCATGATGACCCGCCGCGGCAAGATGGTCTTCGCGGTGCTGGACGACGGCACGGCGCAGGTCGAGATCTCGGTCTTCAACGATCTCTACGAAAAACACCGCAACCGCCTGCGCGAGGACCAGCTCGTCATCGTGCAGGGCAAGGTCAGCAACGACGATTATTCCGGCGGCATGCGCATCGTCGCCGAACAGCTCTACGACCTGCAGCTGGCGCGCGAGGCGCGCGCCAAGTCCCTGCGCGTCAAGCTCAACGGCACCGCCGACGCGGCCCGGCTGCGCCAGATGCTCAATCCGTTCCGCGCCGAACCCGAGAACGGCATTGCGGGCGTGCCCGTCGACATCGTCTATACCAAGAACAATTTCCTGTGCACGGTCAGGCTCGGGGAAGAATGGCGCGTGCGTATGGCCGACACGCTGCTTGCCAACCTGAACGACTGGACCAAGCCGGACGGCGTGGAGGTCACTTACTGATGATGCCCCCCCTGCGTATCGTGCATTCGGAGGCCGCCACCAGCTTTGGCGGACAGGAAGGACGCATCTTCAAGGAAATGCATGCCATGCGCGCGCGCGGGCACCATGTCGAAGCGATATGCCAGCCGCACGCGCAACTGACGGAACGCCTGCGCGATGCGGGCTTCACCGTGCATGCCGTCGACATGGCGGGACCCGTGAACTACGTGAAGGGCGTGGCCGCCGTGCGCCGCATCCTGAAGGCTGGCCGTTTCGACGTGCTCAATACCCACAGCCGCCGCGACACGGTGATCGCGGCACTGGCCGGGCGCATCGCCGGCACGCCGCTGATCGTCCGTACCCGCCACCTGTCCAACAAGGTCGGGTCGATGTGGTCCTACACCATCCTGCCGCACCGCGTCACCACCGTCAGCGACCACGTGCGCCATTACCTCATCAGCCGCGGCGTGGCGGCGGACAAGGTCGCGACCGTGTATTCGCCCATTGTGCTGCCCGCGCCGGTCGAGCACTCCACCTTGCGCGGCGAGCTGGGTCTCGCCGACGACGACATCGTCGTGGGCTGCGTGGCCGTCATGCGCGCCACCAAGGGGCACAAGGACCTGATCGACGCCATCGCGCCACTCATGGCCGTGCGCCCGAAGCTGCACCTGGTGTTCGTCGGCGCCGGCTCGCCGGTCTTCGAGCAGACCCAGGCCTACGTGGCCCAGCGCGGCCTGCAAGACCGCATCCACCTGATGGGCACGCGGCGCGACGTGCCCAACCTGCTGGCGGGGTTCGACTTTTTCGCGCTGGCCACGCAGCAGGAAGCGTCGGGCACGGTCTATGTCGAGGCGCAGGCCAGCGGCCTGCCGGTGGTGGGCACCAATGTCGGCGGCGTGTCCGAGATGTTCCGCGACGGCGTGACCGGCATCCTGGTCCCGCCCAAGGACCCGGCGGCGCTGACCGCGGCGCTCGAACGCCTGATCGACGATCCGGCGCTGCGCCGGACCATGGGCGAGGCCGGCCGCAAGATGGTCTGGGAAGAAGGGGTGTTCTCACCCGCGCGCCTCGCGGAAACCACCGAAGCCATCTACACGCGCTGGCTGGCGGAGCGCCGCCCATGAACGCGCCCAACGTCCCGGTGCTGATGTATCACCACGTCACGCCGGCCGGCGGCATGATCGCCGCCACGCCCGACGTCTTCGAGACCCAGGTGGCGCGCCTGGCCCGCGCCGGCTACCAGTCGCTGACCGCCGCGCAGTTTGCCGCCTACCTGGCGGGCGGCAGCGTGCCGGAGCGGTCGGTGCTCATCACGTTCGACGACGGCTACCTGAACAACTGGGTGCATGCGCACCCCGTCCTGGCGCGGCACGGCATGCGCGCGGTGCTGTTCACCATCACCGGCTGGATCGGCGACGGTCCCGTGCGGCCGCACGCGGGGCAGGCGGGACCGCTGCCCGCCACGCCCGACCACAACGCCTGCAAGGAACTCGTGGCCGCAGGCCGCGCCGACGAGGCCATGCTGCGCTGGAGCGAAATCGAGGCGATGCAGGCCGCCGGCACCTTCGAATTCCATTCCCATACGAACACGCATACGCGCTGGGACAAGGTCTGCGGCGCGGACGTGAACGCCAAGCGCGAGCGCATCGCGCAGGACCTGCAGGATTCGCGCGACGCGCTGGTGCGCCGGCTGGGCGCGGTCAGCGACCACCTCTGCTGGCCCCAGGGATATTTCGACGCGGACTACGTGGCGGCCGCCCGGCAGGCCGGTTTCCGGCACTTGTACACTACCGACCCTTTCGGCCAGAACACCCCGGGCGCCGATCCCGGACACATCTATCGCTTCGCGGTGCGCAATCAGGGCGGATCCTGGCTGAACCGCCGGATCTGGCTGTCGCGCGACCCGTTCTGGGGCCCGCGCTATCACGCCTGGAAGGCCTGGAAAAAGCGTCTTAGGAATCGCGGATGAAGTTATCAGTCATCATCATCACCAAGAACGAGGCCGCGAACATCGCGGCCTGCCTCAAATCCGTGTCCTTCGCCGACGAATTCATCGTGGTCGATTCGGGCAGCACCGACGGCACCGTGGAGCTGGCGCAGGCCCTCGGCGCCCGGGTCGAGGTGACCGCCGACTGGCCGGGCTTCGGCCCCCAGAAAAACCGCGCGCTGGACCTGGCGACCGGCGACTGGGTCCTGTCGATCGATGCGGACGAGCGCGTCACGCCCGAACTGGCCCAGGAAATCCAGGAAGTGCTGCGCGCCCCGCAGGCCGACGCCTATGAAATCGCCCGGCTGTCCAACTTCTGCGGCCGCGACATCCGGCACAGCGGCTGGTGGCCCGACTACGTGCTGCGCCTCTTCAAGCGCGGCACGGCGCGCTTCACCGACGCCGCCGTGCATGAACGCGTCGTGCCGGCCAGCGGCCGGGCGTTGCAACTGCGCGGCTATTTCCACCATTACCCCTACGACAACCTGGACGCGCTGATCAACAAGGTCAACCGCTATTCCTCCGACGCCGCGGCCATGATGTACGCCAAGGGCAAGCGCACCTCGGTCTTCGGGGCGCTGGGCCACGGGTTCTGGACCTTCGTGCGCATCTACCTGATCCGGCGCGGTTTCCTCGACGGGCGCCATGGGCTCGTCCTGGCGGTGACGGCGGCAGCCGGCAGCTTCTTCCGCTACTCGAAGCTGATGTTCCTGGCGGAAAACAAAAAGTGAAGATCCTCTATACGAACTTCCACACCGGCAACGGTGGGGGGCACGTCACGTACATCATCAACCTGGCCAAGGCGCTGGCCCGGGATCACCAGGTCACCGTGGCGGCGCCCGGCACCAGCCGCCTGCATCGCTATGCCAAGGCCATTCCCGGCGTGACGGTGGTGGACATGCGCTACACGACGCGCCCGTCGTCCTGGTTCCAGGACCGCGCGCGGCTGCGCCGCCTGATCGTGGACGGCAAGTTCGACATCATCCACGCCAACGGCTCGGCCGACCACAAGCAGGTCATGCTGGCCACCCTGGGCATGGCGCGCCGGCCGCGCATCGTGTTCACCAAGCACAACGATCACCCGCTTTCCAGCTTCGGGCACAAGCTGCGCGTGGCGCTGGCGACCGACCACGGGATCGCGGTCAGCGACTACATCCGCGGCATGATGGAACAGTCGCCTTACCGCAAGCGACCCATCACCACCATCCGCCACGGCATCGACACGAATTTCTTCGCGCCGCCGCCGCCCGAAAGCCTGGACAAGCTGCGCGAAATCTTCTTCGGCTCGGACTGGCGCGGCAAGCTGCTGCTGGGCAGCGCCGGGGGCACCGACTACGACAAGGGCTGGCTCGACCTGGTGGCCGCCGCGGCGGCGCTGCCGCCCGCCGACAAGGCACGCGTCTTGCTGATGGTCGCGGGCGATCCGCCGTCCGAGGCCAAGCTGGCGCGCGTGCGTGAACTGGGCATGATCGACCAGGTAAAGTTTCCCGGCCTGCTCGACGACGTGCGGGCGGCGCTGGCGGCCTGCCATGCGGGCTTCGTCCTGTCCTACCGCGAGGCGCTGTCGTTTGCCTGCCGCGAGATGATGGGGCTGGGGTTGCCGGTGCTGGTCAGCAACGCGGGCGGGCTGCCGGAAAACGTGACCGACGGCGTGGACGGCTGGATCGTGCCCATGCGGGATGTCCCCGCCATGACCGCGAAACTGCGTTTCATGCTGGACAACCCGGACGCCGTGCGGGCGATGGGCCAGAAGGCGCGCGAAACCAGCCTGCGCGACTTCAACCTGGAACGTTTCGCCGCGGCCACGCTGGACGTCTACCAACGAACGCTGGCCGGACACTGAGTCCTATAATCCGCTCCTATGTCTATCCCAATCCTCATGTACCACCAGATCGGCGAGCCCAATCCCAAGGGCACGCCGTATCGTGGCCTGACGGTGACCCCCGACAGCTTCGCGCGCCAGATGCGCTGGATGCGCCGGCTGGGCTACCGCGGATTGTCCATGCGCGACGTCATGCCCTACGTGCGGGGCGAGCGCCAGGGCAAGGTGTTCGGCATCACGTTCGACGACGGCTACCGCAATGTGCATCACAACGCGATGCCGGTCCTGAGCGAGCTGGGATTCACCGCCACCAATTATTTCGTTGCGCGCCAGTTCGATGGCGGCAACGTCTGGGACCTGCAGAAAGGCATTCCCTTCTCGCCCCTGATGAGCGTGCAGGAAATGCGCGAATGGGCCCAGGCCGGCAACGAGGTCGGGTCGCATACGCTGGACCACGTCCACCTGCCTGAACTGCCGCCCGACGAAGCGCGGCGCCAGATCGTCCAGTCCCGCCAGGAGCTGGAGCAGGCGCTGGGCGCGCCCGTCACGGCGTTCTGTTATCCCTATGGCGACCACGGCCCGGAACACCAGGCCATGGCGCGCGAAGCCGGCTACGACAACGCCACGCTGACCAAGCGCGGACTGGCGGCGGCGTCCGACGATCCCTTCGGACTGCCGCGGGTGACGGTGGCGCGCTCCACCAACATCATCCGCTTCCTCCAGAAGTGCCTCACCCGGTATGAAGACCACCGCCGGCGCCCGTGATCGCAGGCTCCGCATTGCGTTGCTGGTCGACCGCTTCGGCAATCGTTTCGGGGGCGCGGAGGCCTATGGCGTAGAGCTGATGCGGGTGCTCGGCAAGCGGCACGACGTGGCCGTCGTCGCGCGCGATTTCGACAGCGACCTGCCGTTTGAATACCTGCCCGTGCGCTTTCCCGGCTGGCTGCCAAGCTGGATGCGGGTGCTGTACTTCGCCTGGCGCGCGGACCGCCTGACGCGCGGCCGCTTCGACATCGTCCACTCCCACATGAACGGCTGGGCGGGCGAAATCCAGGTCATGCACGTCACGCCCGTGCGTTACAACCGCGTCACCCGCGTCAAGCCGCTGCATCGCGTGACCGCCTGGCTCAGCCCGCGGCTGGCCACCTATCTGCTGCTGGAAAAGCTGCGTGTCCGCAGGACGCCCCGGCGGCGCGTGGTCGCGGTGTCCGGCCTCATCATGGACCAGTTGCACCGCAGCTATGGCGAGCAGCTGCAGGTCGACATCATTGCGCCCGGCGTCAAACTGCCTCCCCCTGACCGGGACGGCAGGCGGGCCGCGACGCGCGCGCGGCTCGGCTGGGACGCCCACACCATCGGTTGCCTGCTGGTGGCGCGCAATCCCTTGCGCAAGGGCCTGCCGGCGTTGCTGGACGCGCTGGCGCAGCTTCCGCCGCACTACACCCTGCTGGTCGTGGGCGCGGACGCGTCCACCCGCGAGCGCGTCCGCGCCGCGGGTCCCGTCGCCGGTCGCGTCACGCTGATCGACCCCACGCCCGACGTGGCGCAATACTTCGATGCGGCCGACATCTACGCGCACCCGACGCTGAACGACAGCTATGGCATGGCGCCGCTCGAAGCGATGTCGCACGGCCTGCCCGTGGTCGTCAGTTCGCCGGTCTACTGCGGGTTCGCCCAATACCTGACGGACGGCCAGGACGCGTTCATCCTGCAGGATCCGCGCAACGGCGCGCAGTTGGCGCAGGCGCTGGAACGCCTGGGGTCGGATCCCCAACTGCGCGCGTCGCTCAAGACGCGCGGGCTGGAGATCGCCCGCGAACAGAGCTGGGAAACCGTGGCCTCGCGCTACGAGGCGCTGTACGAAAAGGTGCTGCGGGAACGCAATTGAAGGCGGCGCGGCGTCAGTGCCCGGGCGCCGTCGCCCGTTCCAGGTCGGCCAGCCAATGGATCGCATGCGCGCGATCCGGCCCGCACATGTCGCGCTGGGGCTGCAAGCCGCCGCAGAAGTCCGGACGGGAAGGGTGGCCGAAAATCGCGCACCGCATGTCCGGCAGCAATTGAATACAGGGCACGCCGGCAGGCTTGCCCTGCGGCATGCCCGGAATCGGCCGGGTGATCGACGGCGCGATGCAGCACGCGCCGCATCCCGGCCGGCAGTCCAGCGCCGCGTCGGCCTGGCTCAGACCCATCCGCGCAGCCAGTACACGAACAGCCCGGCGTATTCCTTCAGGATCGAGCGGCTGGCGTCGAACGTGCGCTCGTCGGGCAGCCACAAGGGCAGGGACCCGTCCGCTGGCAGCACGATCTGCGGCGGCGCGGGGGCGGCGATGACTTCCACGCCCTGCTTGGAGAAGGCCGCCATGGCGCGGGGCATGTGCAGCGCGGAGGTCACGAGCAGGACCTTGCCGATCCCGCGCGCCTTGAGCTGGTCTTCGGTCAGCGTGGCATTCTCATAAGTGGTGCGGCTGGCGTTTTCCAGGATCAACGCCGATTCCGGCACGCCTTGCTGGCGGATCGCATGCGCCATCCCGCGGGCTTCGCTGACGTCGCCTTCCAGCGCGCCGCCCGACAGCACCACCTTGGGCGCGCGTCCGGCCAGGTACAGCTCGGCGGCGGCGTCCACCCGCACCACGGCCGTGTCCTTGTCATAGGGCAGGAACCAGTTGGCGCGGCCATTCGCGGTATTTCCGCCCAGCACCACGATCGCGTCGGCCGTCGGCATCTCGGCGGCGGGCTTGTGCGGATAGCGGTTTTCCAGCGCGCCGCCGGCCCACAGCGACGTCACCGGCAAGGACCAGGCCAATGCCCAGAGCAGGCCCGCGGCGACGAGCGTGAGGCCCGTCTTGCGCAGCCGGAGCAGCCCCAGCACCAGGCCGACGACCACCAGGGTGATGCACAAGTTGTAGGGAATGATCAGATTCGTGAGATAGCTGGAAAAGGTCATTTCAAGACAATCCTGTTTACTGCGTACCATCCAGCAGGCGGTTGGCCTGCCGTTCCACTTCTTCCGGCGATGGCCACGCGTGGTCGGTTCCGACGCAGACGGCGCGGGGGGACCAGGGACCGGTCCGCTGCGGCTGCGTCACGCCGAACAGCGTGAGTTGCCGGGCCGATGCGGCGGCCGCCACGTGCGACACGCCGGAATCGTTACAAATCACCAGCGTCGCGCGGGCGGTCAAGGCCGCGAAGGCGCCCAGTCCCAGCGGGGGCAGCAATTGCGCCGTCGGGGCATTGCGGCGGGCTTCGTCGGTTTCGGCCGGAGGGGGGCACATTACCACGGTATGGCCGCGGGCCTGCAGGGCGCGCGTGAGTGTATCGAATCCCGGCCAGACCTTGATCCTGCCTTTGTGCAGGCCGGTCGCGGTCGGCGCGATCAGGACAAACGGCCGGCCTTCCAGCCCGGCCGCGGCCAGCGCCTCGCCGGCCGCGCGTTCGTGCGCCGCCGTCAGGGGCAGATCCAGCGTCGGCCCCGGCTTGGCCGGACCGCCGGGCAGGCCCCAGCGGTTCAGGGCTTCGCGGGTCAGGTGATGCCAGGATTCGACCGCGTGCAGCGGCTGGACGGGTTTGGCGAACGGCCAGCGCAGCAGGAAGCTGCGGCCGTCGTCGCGGTAGCCCGCCGACGGCAGGCCGGCCAGCCGGAACACCAGCGCGCTGGACAGGGAGTCCGGCAGCAGCAGGCCCCGGGCGCGCCGGCCCTGTGCGCCCAGGCCGCGCCGGTGCGCGCTGACCGCCGCCCGGTCCGGTCCCACCTTGCCGCGCATCGGAATGAAATCCTGCTTGTCCACGCCATCGAGCAGGTCGCGGGCCCAGGGGCGTGCGCAGATCACCAAGGGAAGGCCGCTGGCCTGCAGGGTGCGCAGGCTGGGCAGGCTCATGCAGACATCGCCCACCCAATTGGGTAACCGGACGTACAAGCAACTGATATCGGACATGGGAGGGCGCAAAGGCGCGGCTAGGGCTAAGGGGCAGGGGACGGCGCGCACGCGCGCAGCCGGTACAATCCTGGGCACAATTGTATAAAAGCGAGTGATCCCTTTGAATTCTGCCGCACGCAATGCGCCAGCGGGTTCCCAACCCGTGAAATCCGAACTCTGGACCCGGATCTACAGCCGCGTGGGTTCCTACTGGAAAGGCTTGTTGGCGGCCGTCCTGCTGATGGCAGGCGCCGCCGCCACCCAGCCGGTGCTGGCGGTCATCATGAAGCCCCTGCTGGACGGCGGCTTCTCCGGCGCCAAACCCTATTACGTCTGGGCGCTGCCGCTGGCGGTCGTCGGGCTGATCCTGTTGCGGGGCATCTGCAACTTCTTCAGCGACTATCTGCTTGCCTGGGTGGCCAACAACGTGCTGCTGGGCATGCGCCGCGACATGTTCGAACGCCTGCTGGGCCTGCCGGACGCCGACTTCAAGCGCGGCGACACCGGGCGCCTGCTGAACCGCTTCACCATCGACGCCGGCAACGTCACGGGCTACGCCACCGATGTCATCACCGTCCTGGTCCGCGAAACCCTGGTGGTGCTGGCCCTGATCTGCGTGCTGCTGTACATGTCGTGGGTGCTGACGCTGATCATCCTGGTCATGCTGCCGGTGTCGGTCATGATCTCGCGCTTTTTCATCAAGCGCCTGCGCCGCATCAACCGCGAGACCGTCAACATGAACGCCGAGCTGACCCGCGTGGTCGGCGAGGGCATCGACGGCCAGCGCGTCATCAAGCTGTTCGACGGCTACGAAGTCGAACGCGGCCGCTTCGATTTCGTCAGCCGGCGCCTGCGGCGCTTCGCCATGCGCACGGCCACGGCCGACGCGGCGCTGACGCCGCTCACGCAGGTCTGCATTTCCATCTCCGTCGGCGCGGTGATCGCCGTGGCGCTCAGCCAGGCCAACAGCGGCTCGCTGACCGTGGGCAGTTTCGCGTCGTTCATGGCCGCGCTCGCCCAGATCTTCGATCCCATCAAGCGCCTCACCAACGTGGCCGCACGCATGCAGAAGATGCTGGTGTCGGCCGAAAGCGTATTCACCCTGATCGATCAGGTGCCGGAAAACGACACCGGCACCAAGGAACTGCCCGAGCCCGTGCGCGGCAAGGTCGAATTCCGCAACGTGTCGCATCGCTTCCCCGACGCCGACCGCGACACGGTCAAAGACATTTCCTTCGTGGTCGAGCCGGGCCAGACCGTCGCCCTGGTGGGCCGCTCGGGCAGCGGCAAGACCACGCTGGTCAACATGCTGCCTCGCTTTGTGCTGGCCGACAGCGGCACCATCCTCGTGGACGACGTGCCGATCAACGACCTCACGCTGCGCAGCCTGCGCTCGCACCTGTCGCTGGTCAGCCAGGACGTGGTGCTGTTCGACGACACCATCGCCGCCAACGTCGGTTACGGCGCCCTGGGCAAGTCCAGCGAGCAAAAGGTGCGAGATGCCCTCGAAGCCGCCAACCTGCTCGAGTTCGTCGAGGGCCTGCCGCAAGGCATCAACACCCCGGTGGGCGAAAACGCCGCCCGCCTGTCCGGCGGCCAGCGCCAGCGCCTGGCGATCGCCCGCGCGCTCATCAAGAACGCGCCCATCCTGATCCTGGACGAAGCGACCTCCGCGCTGGACAACGAATCGGAACGCCAGGTGCAGGCCTCGCTGGAGCGCCTGATGAAGGGCCGCACCACCCTGGTCATCGCCCACCGCCTCTCCACCGTGCAGAATGCCGACCGCATCATCGTCCTGGACGCCGGCAAGATCGTCGAACAGGGCCCGCACGCCGACCTGCTGGCGGCCGACGGCCTGTACGCATCGCTCTACAAAATGCAGTTCCGGGAAGACTGAGCCGCCGCGCCCCGCTTTCTCCAGCCATCGCCCCTCGGGGTGGTTTTCAGTGCCGAAGTTCCTGTTTGCCAATCCCGCGGATTGCCTGAAAATGGCCTCAGCCCGCGCGTAGCGGGCGGGGCCGCGTCCCACGCGCTTCGGCCCGCCGTGCAACCAGGAGCGCGCCATGGCCCCGCTTTCCGAAGGCAATCAAGTCCTCAATGTCGTCGTCCTGCTAGGCGCAGCGGTGATCGCCGTCCCCCTGTTCAAGCGCCTCGGGCTGGGAACTGTCCTGGGATATCTGGCGGCGGGGCTGGCCATCGGCCCGTTCGGCATCGGCTTTTTCTCCGATCCGAAATCCATCCTGCACGTGGCCGAACTGGGCGTCGTGATGTTTCTTTTCATCATCGGCCTGGAAATGCAGCCCTCGCGCCTCTGGATGATGCGTGGCGAAATCTTCGGACTGGGCGTTGCGCAGGTCCTGGCCTGTGGCGCGCTGCTCATGGGCGTGGGCCTGCTGGCGGGCATGTCGGGCGCCGCGGCATTCATGGCCGCGATGGGCTTCGTGCTGTCATCCACGGCCATCGTGATGCAGATCCTGGCCGAACGCGACGAAACGACCAGCGCGCAGGGGCAGCGCATCGTGTCCATCCTGCTGCTCGAAGACCTCGCCATCGTGCCGCTGCTGGCCCTGACTGCCTTGCTGGCCCCCGCCGGCGGCGACAGCCAGGGCGATCCCTGGCAGCAATCGGCCATTGCGGTCGGCTGCATCCTCGCGCTGCTGGCGGCGGGCCGCTGGCTGCTCAACCCGCTGTTCCGGCTGCTGGCCGACGCGCGCGCCCGCGAAGTGATGACCGCGGCCGCCTTGCTGGTCGTGCTGGGCGCGGCGCTGCTGATGGAACTGGGCGGGCTGTCCATGGCGATGGGCGCCTTTCTTGCCGGCGTTCTGCTGTCCGAATCCACCTTCCGGCATCAGCTCGAAGCGGAGATCGAGCCCTTTCGCGCCATCCTGCTCGGCCTTTTCTTCCTGGGCGTGGGCATGTCGCTGGACTTGTTCGCCGTGGCGCGCGAATGGCCGCTCATCCTGGGGGGCGTCGTGGTGTTCATGCTGGTGAAGTCCGTCGGGGTCTACGTCGTGGCGCGTCTGCTGCGCGCCTCGCACGCCGAAGCCCTGACCCGCGCCGCGCTGCTGGCGCAGGGCGGCGAGTTCGCCTTCGTGCTGTACAGCACCGCCGCCGACAAAGGCATCTTCGACGCGAATACCGGGGCGATGCTGACCGCCATCGTCATCATCTCCATGGCGCTCACCCCGCTGTGCGTGCTGGCCCTGCGCTGGCTGCTGCCCAAGCCGGCGCCGTCCATGGATGGGGTGGACGTCGCCCGCGACCTGGACGGCTGCGCCCTGATCGTGGGGTTCGGCCGCTTCGGCCAGATCGTGACCCAGGCCATGCTGGCCCGCGGCATCAAGGTGTCCATCCTGGATACCGACACCGACGCCATCCGCGCGGCGGACAAGTGGGGCGTGAAGGTGTATTACGGGGACGGTACCCGCATCGACATGCTGCGTTCCGCGGGGGCGGAAAATGCCTGCGCCATTCTCATCTGTATCAATGACCCACGCGCGGCGACGCGCATGGTGCAGTTGATCAAGTCCGAATTTCCGCTCGTGCGAGTGGTGGTGCGGGCTTACGATCGCATTCATTCGCTGGTGCTGGCCAGGGAAGGCGTGGACTTCCAGGTCCGTGAAACCCTGGAATCGGCCCTGGTCTTCGGCGAAGCGGCGCTGCGCGCCATTGGCGTTCCCGCGAATGAGGCCGAAGAAGTGATCCTGGACGTTCGGCAGCGCGACTCCGAACGGTTCGAACTCGAAGTGGCGGGCGGCCTGTTCGCGGGACGTTCGCTGCTATACGGAAATATGACTAGCCAACCGGATGGCAGAAACGACCGCCCGGACCGCGAAACGGAGGATGCGGCCCCCAGTCCATCCCCCTGACGGCCATTTTTGGCCCTGCATTTCCGTATCTTTGCATTACTTTACGCATCATTTCATGCGCAAACCCGAACGGCTAAGGTAGATTGATCTGCATCGACGCTTCATTCAGGAAGCGCATTTGCCAGGGGGCTGCCATGCTGCTTACGGACCGTAATACGACCACGTCGCACGCGATCGGAATCGAGCTTGCCCGGCGTCAGGCCTTGACGCTTCGTTGCGGATTCTCGGGCGTGCTGACGCGCCAGTTGATGTCGCAAGCCGGCCGGGTAGGGCCGGCGTGGGCCATCGGCGCCCATCGCGAAACCGACAAGGCCCGCGGGGCCAAGGCCTTTCCCTTCCGTATCGCCGCCACCGCGGCGTCCTGACGCCCGGCCGGGCCCGCCGCGCCCGGCGCTCCATCCGCCACGCCCGTCCGGCACGCCGGCGGACGCCGCACACCCAGACCCGCTTCCCCGCGATCGACCGTCGCCCGTGGCTTGCCGCCCCGGGCGGCGATGTCTTGCGCCTGGCATCGGACACCGGCATCATCATGCTGGACCGGATCAGACCTACGCCACCCCGCCCGCCATCGCGAAGGAGCGCCGTATTGAATTCCCGTGGGATCGTGCACCGAACCCTGTATGCGCTGGCCGGCCTGGTCGGCATCGGTATCTGTGCGGCGGCGGTCGCATTGTTATGGATGGACCGCCGCGTCACCTGGGACTCGGCCTACGTCTCGGCGCGTAACCTGGCCAGCGTGCTTGCGGCGGACATCGGCAGGACGCTGCACGTCTACGACCTGTCACTGCAGGGCGTGGTCGAACGCCTGCGCGAGCCCGGTATCGCGAACCTCGACCCCGAAACCCGGCATCGTTTCCTCTTCGACCGCTCGGCCTCGGCGGCCTACCTGGGCGCCATCGTCGTGCTCGACCCCGAGGGCAACATCCTCTACCACTCGGGCGCCATCGCCCCGCCCGCGCTGAATTTCGCGGATCGGGATTACTTCCAGGTGCACCGCGACGCGGCCGGCGTCGGCCTCTTCGTCAGCCGCTCGTACCATAGCCGCCTGCGCGGCGGCGACGAAAGCATCGCCATCAGCCGGCGCATATCCAATCCGGATGGCAGTTTTGCGGGCGTGGTGGTCGGGTCTCTGCGCACGGCGTATTTCCGCGACCGCTTCGCGGAAGTGTCGATCGGTCCGCGCGACGCCATCACGGTATTTCGCAACGATGGCGCCGTCCTGCTGCGCAATCCTTATTCGCTCGCGGACGCGGACAGCGAGGTCGACGTGCCGCCCGACTTCCAGCAATACCTGATCGGGCGCGAAGGGGCGTTTGTCGGCATGCTGTCGCCCGACGGCGTCAATCGGCTGTATGCGTTCGACGCGATCGACGGCGCGCCGCTGGTGATCGATGTTGCGCTGGCCGTGGATGACCTCCTCGAACCCTGGGTGCGGCGCGTTGCGCTGATCGTGCCCGTGACGCTGGCGCTGTTCGCGTCCGTGCTGGCGCAGATCGTCCTCTTCCGGCGCGAGATGCGCTGGAGGCAGGCGTTCGAAGCGCAGTTGGCGCTGCAGGCGCAGACGGACGGACTGACCGGCATCGCCAATCGCCGCACCTTCGACGAGGCGCTGCAGACCGAGTGGGCCGCCGCGCGTCGCGATCGCACGCCGCTATCGCTGCTGTTCCTGGATGCCGATCACTTCAAGCGCTACAACGACCGATACGGACACCAGGAAGGCGACGTGCTGCTCAAGCGGCTGGCCCTTGCGGTCAAGGACAAGGCCCGCCGGCCCCGCGATCTGGCGGCTCGCTATGGGGGCGAGGAGTTCGTGGTGCTGCTGCCCAATACCAGCCGCCAGCGGGCAGCCGCCATCGGCGAAAGCATCCGGCGCGCCGTCGCGGAGCAGGCCATTTTGCATGAGGACAACGAGGGAGGCATCGTCACGGTCAGTATCGGCGTGGCCACCGCGATCCCGCAGGACGATGAATCGGCGGCGGGTCTCGTGGAGGCTGCCGACGCGGCGGTCTATCAGGCAAAGGAGGCCGGCCGCAATCGTGTCGCGGCAGCGCCGGCGTGAGCGCCGCGATGGCCGTCCGTTTCCTCGGCCCCAAAAAAAACGCCCCGTTTCACGCTGGCGTGAGACGGGGCGGGGAGCAGTGTTGCGGTGGGGGGGCTCAGCGGCCCAGCATCACGGCCTGCAGACGGGTCTGGGCCTGCTGCACCTGCTTTGCCTGCGTGTTCAGGTCTTGCAGAAGCTTGTTGAGCTCATCCTGCACGGCCGGGTCCTTCACCTTCACGATGGGGCCCGAAATCTCGATCTGCGACTTGTGCGCCTCGACGTAATCCGCGATCTTCAGGCTGCTGTCGAACGTGGCGTTGAGCTGCGGCAGCACGTCGCGGAACGTATCGGCCGGCAGGCTGACGGTCTTTTCGTAGGCCTTGTCGTAAACGACCTTCAGGTCTTCCGGCTGCTTAAGCTGCGCGCGGGCCGCGTCGGCCTTGGCCTGCTGTTCCTTCAGCGAGGTGTTCATGTCGTTGAGCGCGGCCTGCACCGTCTTCAGATCGTCGCGCCGGCTCACGATATCGTTCAGCGAGCGCATCGCGCCCTTCTGCATGATGCCCGACAGCGGCTTGACCGATGCGTCCATGCCCGCATTGAAGTCGGTGATCACGGCATACTGGGCAGCGTAGTCGCCAAAGGACTTCTTCTCTTCGTCCGTCAATTTCGGCACACGCACGCCGGGCTTGTCGACGATGCGCGTCTGCAGGAACTGCGTGAACGCGGCGCGCTGTTCGGGCTCCTTGTCGCCGCATGCGGCCAGCACCAGCGGCAAGGCCGCGATCAGCGCCACGAACGGACGAAATAGGGACTTCATTGCAATGACCTCCGGAAAAGCTAGGGGAAAACGCCAGGACGGTCCTCGACCCGGCAAAGCGCCCGCAGCTTATCGGCATCGTTTCCGAGCCGCCATTGCTTTCAAACTTCATTTCAATCGAATCGTTACGTCACACAATCTACACAACTCGGGTTGATTGGCGGCCGGGAATCGAGTAGGCGTTTGCGCGCCGGCGGTCGCGCGTCGCGTGAGCATCCGCACAGCCCGTGGGTCACGCCTCGGGTCACGCCTCGGGTCACCCCCCGGGCCACCGAGTGCAATGCCGGTTCCTCCATCCAGGGAGATCAGACGAGGATGATGTCGTATTTTTCCTGCGAATACGTCGCTTCCACTTCCAGCGACACCCGCTTGCCCACAAAGTCCCCCAGCATCGCCAAGTGCTGGCTTTCCTCTTCCAGGAACAGGTCCACCACCTCCTGCGAAGCAAGAATGCGGAATTCCTTGGGGTTGAACTGCCTGGCCTCGCGCAGGATCTCGCGCAGGATTTCATAACAGACGGTGCGCGGTGTGCGCACATTGCCGCGCGACTCGCACATGGGGCAGGGCTCGCAAAGCTGATGCGCCAGCGAATCGCGCGTGCGTTTGCGCGTCATCTCCACCAGGCCCAGTTGCGTGAATCCGTTGACCGTCATGCGGGTGCGATCTCGCGACAAGGCTTTCTTCAACTCCGCCAGCACGGTATCGCGATGCTCCTGTTCCTCCATGTCGATGAAGTCCAGGATCACGATCCCGCCCAGGTTGCGCAGCCGGAGCTGCCGCGCAATGGCCTGCGCGGCTTCAAGATTGGTCTTGAAGATCGTATCGTCGAAATTGCGGCCGCCCACGAAGCCGCCGGTGTTGACGTCAACCGTTGTCAAGGCTTCGGTCTGGTCGATGATCAGATAGCCGCCCGACTTCAGGTCCACCCGGCGCGACAGCGCCCGCGCAATCTCGTCGTCCACGTTGGCCGTATCGAACAGGGGGCGTTCACCACTGTAGTGCTGGATGCGGTCCACCACCGACGGCGTGTAAATGCGCGCCCATTCCAGCATGGCCGCCGTGGTCGTGCGTGAATCCACCAGAATCGATCCGGTCTCCGGCCCCACCATATCGCGCAGCACCCGCTGCGCGAGCGTCAGGTCCTGGTGCAACAGGGCAGGGGCGGGCTGCGTGCGGGCGGCAGCCTGGACGCTCGTCCACAGCTTGCGCAGATACTCCACGTCCGCCGTCAGTTCCGCATCATTGGCGCCCTCGGCCTGCGTGCGGACGATGAAGCCGCCTTTCTCATCCGTGGGCATCAGGGCCTGCAGCCGCTCCCGCAACTGAATGCGCTCGGACTCGGAATCGATCTTCTGCGAAATGCCGATGTGCGGATCGTGGGGCAGATACACCAGCATGCGCCCCGCCATGCTGATCTGTGTGGAAAGCCGCGCGCCCTTGGTGCCCAGAGGATCCTTGACCACCTGCACCATCAGGGTCTGTCCCTCGAAAATCAGCTTTTCGATAGGGGTCGGCGTGAGTCCCTGGCTGCGCTCGGCACGATTCTCTCGGAGATCCGCAATATGGATGAACGCCGCGCGCTCCAATCCGATGTCGATGAAGGCGCTCTGCATTCCGGGCAGCACCCGCACGACCCGCCCCAGATAAATGTTGCCCACGTGGCCCCGCTGGATGCTTCGTTCCACATGCAGTTCCTGGACCGACCCCTGTTCCACCAGCGCGACGCGGGTCTCAAAAGGGGTGACGTTGATCAGGATGTCTTCGCTCAGGGCGATCGCGGGGGGCATAAGGGGTTCGTCTCCAATAAGCTGCGGCGTGCAGGCGAATAGTAAACGTACATACTAGTCTCCCGAGCAGGGGGCACGCGACGTCTATATATATAGGGAAGACGACAGGCGCGCCATTGCGCTCCCCAATCTTGGCGCACCCGCGTCACGGCCCCGCCGCGCCAACAATGAATTTGCGACATGTGCATGACAGTCAGAAAATCTGTGCTATAGTCTCGCTCCTTCGCAGTTCAAGCAGTTCTGAACCGCGAAGCCAAGCAAGTGCAACAGGCGGACGGGGCAACCCACCACCGCCTGCCGCGAAGGCAATCAGTCATGAGCGCCAAGCGGTTATTGCAAGGATCGACGCAAATCAGGCAGAAGCCAGTTGCAAGATCTGCAAAAATTGTGCTATAGTTTCGGGCTTGGCAGTTGCCTAAAATTTAGGGTTTACCCTGATTTTTCGATAGCTGCTAAGGCAGGGCAGAAGCCCTGGCGAGACCTGAAGAGGTCGCGGCAAGAAAGCGAAGTTAAAAACGACGCTGACTTGACAAGCGATAAAAACTTCTTCATAATCTCGTTTCTCTGCTGCAACGACAGCGACGACGCAAAAGCGAAGTTAGCCGAAGTTGAAGGCAGAAGCAGTACAGAATTTAGCAGTACCCGCTCTTTAACAATTAAACAACCGATAAGTGTGGGCGCTTGATGCGAGTGCAGCGATTTGGGTTTCGGCCTGAATCGCAAGCACAAGAAATCAAGTGCTCACTAGAAGTGAAGTACCTTAGACGTCAAGTTTAAGAACATACCTCACTTCCTTTGAGTAGCGACGTATGGCCTGGTTTGAATTGGCGTAAGCCAAGACGGACCAAGAATACGAAACAAATACAGAGATTAAACTGAAGAGTTTGATCCTGGCTCAGATTGAACGCTAGCGGGATGCCTTACACATGCAAGTCGAACGGCAGCACGGACTTCGGTCTGGTGGCGAGTGGCGAACGGGTGAGTAATGTATCGGAACGTGCCTAGTAGCGGGGGATAACTACGCGAAAGCGTAGCTAATACCGCATACGCCCTTCGGGGGAAAGCAGGGGATCGTAAGACCTTGCACTATTAGAGCGGCCGATATCGGATTAGCTAGTTGGTGGGGTAACGGCTCACCAAGGCGACGATCCGTAGCTGGTTTGAGAGGACGACCAGCCACA
The DNA here is from genome assembly GCF_900156745.1 of Achromobacter sp. MFA1 R4. Lineage (NCBI taxonomy): Bacteria > Pseudomonadati > Pseudomonadota > Betaproteobacteria > Burkholderiales > Alcaligenaceae > Achromobacter > Achromobacter sp. MFA1 R4. The sequence continues at coordinate 3,957,205 of NZ_LT707065.1, forward strand.
CTGGGACTGAGACACGGCCCAGACTCCTACGGGAGGCAGCAGTGGGGAATTTTGGACAATGGGGGAAACCCTGATCCAGCCATCCCGCGTGTGCGATGAAGGCCTTCGGGTTGTAAAGCACTTTTGGCAGGAAAGAAACGTCCCGGGCTAATACCCTGGGAAACTGACGGTACCTGCAGAATAAGCACCGGCTAACTACGTGCCAGCAGCCGCGGTAATACGTAGGGTGCAAGCGTTAATCGGAATTACTGGGCGTAAAGCGTGCGCAGGCGGTTCGGAAAGAAAGATGTGAAATCCCAGAGCTTAACTTTGGAACTGCATTTTTAACTACCGAGCTAGAGTGTGTCAGAGGGAGGTGGAATTCCGCGTGTAGCAGTGAAATGCGTAGATATGCGGAGGAACACCGATGGCGAAGGCAGCCTCCTGGGATAACACTGACGCTCATGCACGAAAGCGTGGGGAGCAAACAGGATTAGATACCCTGGTAGTCCACGCCCTAAACGATGTCAACTAGCTGTTGGGGCCTTCGGGCCTTGGTAGCGCAGCTAACGCGTGAAGTTGACCGCCTGGGGAGTACGGTCGCAAGATTAAAACTCAAAGGAATTGACGGGGACCCGCACAAGCGGTGGATGATGTGGATTAATTCGATGCAACGCGAAAAACCTTACCTACCCTTGACATGTCTGGAATGCCGAAGAGATTTGGTAGTGCTCGCAAGAGAACCGGAACACAGGTGCTGCATGGCTGTCGTCAGCTCGTGTCGTGAGATGTTGGGTTAAGTCCCGCAACGAGCGCAACCCTTGTCATTAGTTGCTACGAAAGGGCACTCTAATGAGACTGCCGGTGACAAACCGGAGGAAGGTGGGGATGACGTCAAGTCCTCATGGCCCTTATGGGTAGGGCTTCACACGTCATACAATGGTCGGGACAGAGGGTCGCCAACCCGCGAGGGGGAGCCAATCCCAGAAACCCGATCGTAGTCCGGATCGCAGTCTGCAACTCGACTGCGTGAAGTCGGAATCGCTAGTAATCGCGGATCAGCATGTCGCGGTGAATACGTTCCCGGGTCTTGTACACACCGCCCGTCACACCATGGGAGTGGGTTTTACCAGAAGTAGTTAGCCTAACCGCAAGGAGGGCGATTACCACGGTAGGATTCATGACTGGGGTGAAGTCGTAACAAGGTAGCCGTATCGGAAGGTGCGGCTGGATCACCTCCTTTCAGAGCTTATGTGCTCGTGTTAAGCGTCCACTCTTATCGGTTGTTTGATATAGCTGGGATCAGTTGTAGGCTTGGGTCGAGGGAATCTTCCCTGGGTCTTCAGCTTCCTGACTGCTGATCCGAGAAGGTTTTGGGTCTGTAGCTCAGTCGGTTAGAGCACCGTCTTGATAAGGCGGGGGTCGTTGGTTCGAATCCAACCAGACCCACCAGGTATTTCGCGGCAAGCGAAGTATGGGGGTGTAGCTCAGCTGGGAGAGCGCCTGCTTTGCAAGCAGGATGTCATCGGTTCGATCCCGTTCACCTCCACCATCGATTTTCAAGTCGCCTGGTAGATGTAGAGGCCAACTCATAGTGTCGTCATCAACGATCCTATGAGTTGGGTTTTACCCAACAGCTATATTTGTTCTTTAACAATCTGGAAGAAGCACAACGAAAATGTGTTCATCGAGTAATCAGCGTTGCTGATGAAGATGGGCACGGGTTGTGATTGCATTAATTTTGTTCCAAGTTCTCAAGACTGGGGTGAATAACCTCAGACTGCTTTGAAACTTATGAACGGCACAAACGCTAATACTCAGGTCCTATAGCCTACAGCGTTATAGGATCAAGCGACTAAGTGCATATGGTGGATGCCTTGGCGATCACAGGCGATGAAGGACGTAGTAGCCTGCGAAAAGCTGCGGGGAGCTGGCAAACAAGCTTTGATCCGCAGATATCCGAATGGGGAAACCCACTGCAGCAATGCAGTATCCCTAGCTGAATACATAGGCTAGTGGAAGCGAACCGGGTGAACTGAAACATCTCAGTAGCTCGAGGAAAAGAAATCAACCGAGATTCCGAAAGTAGTGGCGAGCGAAATCGGAAGAGCCTTTACGTTTTAGCACGCAAGATAATCGAACGGAATGGAAAGTCCGGCCGTAGCAGGTGATAGCCCTGTAGATGAAATTTTGTGTGTGGAACTAAGCGTAAGACAAGTAGGGCGGGACACGTGAAATCCTGTTTGAAGATGGGGGGACCATCCTCCAAGGCTAAATACTCGTGATCGACCGATAGTGAACCAGTACCGTGAGGGAAAGGCGAAAAGAACCCCGGAAGGGGAGTGAAATAGATCCTGAAACCGTATGCATACAAACAGTAGGAGCCTCCTTGTGGGGTGACTGCGTACCTTTTGTATAATGGGTCAGCGACTTACATTCAGTGGCAAGGTTAACCGAATAGGGAAGCCGTAGCGAAAGCGAGTCCGAATAGGGCGATTCAGTCGCTGGGTGTAGACCCGAAACCAGATGATCTATCCATGGCCAGGTTGAAGGCACGGTAACACGTGCTGGAGGACCGAACCCACTAATGTTGAAAAATTAGGGGATGAGCTGTGGATAGGGGTGAAAGGCTAAACAAATCTGGAAATAGCTGGTTCTCTCCGAAAACTATTTAGGTAGTGCCTCAAGTATTACTGCGGGGGGTAGAGCACTGTTATAGCTAGGGGGTCATGGCGACTTACCAAACTATGGCAAACTCCGAATACCCGCAAGTACAGCTTGGGAGACAGAGCACCGGGTGCTAACGTCCGGACTCAAGAGGGAAACAACCCAGACCGCCAGCTAAGGTCCCGAATTATCGCTAAGTGGGAAACGAAGTGGGAAGGCATAGACAGTCAGGAGGTTGGCTTAGAAGCAGCCATCCTTTAAAGAAAGCGTAATAGCTCACTGATCGAGTCGTCCTGCGCGGAAGATGTAACGGGGCTAAGCGATAAACCGAAGCTGCGGGTGTGCACTTTTAGTGCACGCGGTAGGAGAGCGTTCTGTAAGCCTGCGAAGGTGGCTTGTAAAGGCTGCTGGAGGTATCAGAAGTGCGAATGCTGACATGAGTAGCGATAAAGGGGGTGAAAAGCCCCCTCGCCGTAAGTCCAAGGTTTCCTGCGCAACGTTCATCGGCGCAGGGTGAGTCGGCCCCTAAGGCGAGGCAGAGATGCGTAGCTGATGGGAAGCTGGTTAATATTCCAGCACCGTCGTACAGTGCGATGGGGGGACGGATCGCGGAAGATCATCAGGGTGTTGGATGTCCCTGTTGCTGTATCGAAGATGGCGCTTAGGCAAATCCGGGCGCGTAAATCAAGGGTATGGCACGAGCGAGCATTGCTTGCGAAGTGATTGGAAGTGGTTCCAAGAAAAGCCTCTAAGCTTCAGCTGTACGAGACCGTACCGCAAACCGACACAGGTGGACGGGATGAATATTCCAAGGCGCTTGAGAGAACTCAGGAGAAGGAACTCGGCAAATTGATACCGTAACTTCGGGAGAAGGTATACCCCGGTAGTGTGAAGCGCCTGCGCGCTTAGCATGATGGGGTCGCAGAGAATCGGTGGCTGCGACTGTTTATTAAAAACACAGCACTCTGCAAAGACGAAAGTCGACGTATAGGGTGTGACGCCTGCCCGGTGCCGGAAGGTTAAGTGATGGGGTGCAAGCTCTTGATCGAAGCCCCGGTAAACGGCGGCCGTAACTATAACGGTCCTAAGGTAGCGAAATTCCTTGTCGGGTAAGTTCCGACCTGCACGAATGGCGTAACGATGGCCACACTGTCTCCTCCTGAGACTCAGCGAAGTTGAAGTGTTTGTGATGATGCAATCTACCCGCGGCTAGACGGAAAGACCCCATGAACCTTTACTGTAGCTTTGCATTGGACTGTGAACCGGCCTGTGTAGGATAGGTGGGAGGCTTTGAAGCGTGGTCGCCAGATCACGTGGAGCCATCCTTGAAATACCACCCTGGTTTGTTTGCGGTTCTAACCTTGGTCCGTTATCCGGATCGGGGACAGTGCATGGTGGGCAGTTTGACTGGGGCGGTCTCCTCCCAAAGTGTAACGGAGGAGTTCGAAGGTACGCTAGGTACGGTCGGAAATCGTGCTGATAGTGCAATGGCATAAGCGTGCTTGACTGTGAGACTGACAAGTCGAACAGGTGCGAAAGCAGGACATAGTGATCCGGTGGTTCTGAATGGAAGGGCCATCGCTCAACGGATAAAAGGTACTCTGGGGATAACAGGCTGATACCGCCCAAGAGTTCATATCGACGGCGGTGTTTGGCACCTCGATGTCGGCTCATCTCATCCTGGGGCTGTAGCCGGTCCCAAGGGTATGGCTGTTCGCCATTTAAAGAGGTACGTGAGCTGGGTTTAAAACGTCGTGAGACAGTTTGGTCCCTATCTGCCGTGGGCGTTGGATACTTGACGGAGCCTGCTCCTAGTACGAGAGGACCGGAGTGGACGTACCTCTGGTGTACCGGTTGTCATGCCAATGGCATTGCCGGGTAGCTAAGTACGGAAGAGATAACCGCTGAAGGCATCTAAGCGGGAAACTCGTCTGAAGATTAGGTATCCCGGGGACTTGATCCCCCTGAAGGGTCGTTCGAGACCAGGACGTTGATAGGTCGGGTGTGGAAGCGCAGTAATGCGTTAAGCTAACCGATACTAATTGCCCGTGAGGCTTGATCCTATAACACTGATGGTTATGACCTGGTGTATAGCGTTCCAAGTGTCGTTCAATACAAATTACTGGCTGCCCCGTCAGCAGCCAGCCAACACCAATTACACCCACTGTGGGTGATCATCGAGCCCAGGCTCTGACCACCACACGTTGCGCTTCTTCCAAGATTGGAGCCGTTGCCTTAACCCGCAACCGCTCAACCCGTTACGCCTGACGACCATAGCAAGGTGGTACCACTCCTTCCCATCCCGAACAGGACAGTGAAACGCCTTTGCGCCGATGATAGTGGACGGACGTCTGTGAAAGTAGGTCATCGTCAGGCTTTTATTGTGCAAACCCCCGCAGGGATACCCTGCGGGGGTTTGTTTTTTGTGCAGAGTGAATTGATTGAACCCCTCGCGGCTTGCGCCGCGAGGGGTTTTTTATTTGGACAGACGTTCTCCGGTTACAGCGGGGCTCGGGGCTGCGTGCCGACGTATTCCTGGCGGTCGATGCCGTGGCGTTGGAGTTTGTCGTAGAAGGTTTTGCGGGGGATGCCGAGCGCGTCGAGGGTGGCTTTGATGTCGCCTTGGTGCGCGGCGAGCGCGTCGCGGATGACTTGGGCTTCGTACCGTTCCATGCGCTCGGGCAGGCTGAGCGAGCTGGCTTGCGCCGGAACGGGCTCCAGCGGCGGATCGTTCAAGACGCCCAGCACGAAGCGTTCTGCGAAGTGGGCGAGTTCGCGCACGTTGCCCGGCCAATCGTGGGTCATGAGGTGCTGGCGGATCGCCGCGGGCATGTCGGGAATGTCTCGGTGGAAGCGGCGGGAGGCGTGGCCCAGGTAGTGGGCGAAGAGCAGGGGAATGTCCTCCCGGCGCTCGCGCAGCGGGGGGAGCCGTATCGTGACGACGTTCAGACGGTAAAACAGATCTTCGCGAAACTTGGCCCGGATGGCGGGGCTGCCCAAGTCTTCCTTTGTCGCTGCGACGACGCGCAGGTCGAGGTTGCGCACTTCGTTGCTGCCCAGTGGCGTGATTTGCCGCGATTCGAGCACGCGCAGCAGCTTGACCTGCAAGGCGAGCGGCATGCTTTCGATTTCGTCGAGGAACAGGGTGCCGCCGCTGGCGTGTTCAATGCGTCCGATGCGTTTTTTCTGGGCGCCGGTGAAGGCGCCGGCTTCATGCCCGAAGAGCTCGCTTTCGATCACGCTTTCGGGGAGCGCGCCGCAGTTGATGGCGACGAGCGCGCGGTGCCTGCGGCGGCTGAGGCGATGCAGTGCTGTGGCGACGACCTCTTTTCCCGTGCCGGTTTCTCCTTCGACGAGCACGTCCACGTCGGCGTCCGCGATGTGGCGCAAGGTCTGCTTGATCCGTTGCATGGCGGGGGTGGTGCCGATGAATGGCACTTCATCGGCTTCGACGGCGAATGCGGCTTCGCGAAGGCGTCGGTTTTCGAGGACCAGACGGCGTTTTTCGGCAGCGTGCCGGATGGCCGCGACCAGGCGGTCGGCGGGGTAGGGCTTGGACAGGAAGTCGTATGCGCCCTCGCGCATGCACTGAACCGCCGTGGCGATGTCGCCATGGCCGGTGATGAGGATGACCGGGATGTCGGCATCGACGTTGCGCAGTCGCTGGAAGAGTTCGAGCCCGTCCATGTCGGGCATGCGGATGTCCGTGACGACCACGCCGTCGAAGTCGCGGTCCAATGCGGGCAGCGCGGCGCGCGCGCGGGCGTGTGCATCGGTCAGGATGCCGTGAAGCGTGAGGGTCTGGACGGCCGCACGGCGCAGCGCTTCGTCGTCGTCGATAAAGACGACGCGCGGAGCGGCAGGCCGGGGCAGGCTGTCGTCGGACGAACCTGCGGCAGTCGACCCTGCGGCGGGCGGACCATTGGCGGGCGTTTGGGAATCAGGAGCGCGGGTCATGGCTGTTGCTCGATGCAGGATGTTGAGCCGGCGTCTTGCGCAGGGTCAGGATGAACAGGGCGCCGCGGTCAGGCGCCGCGGGGGAGGAGGAGCCGGCGTGCTGGGGATCGGCGGCGCGCAGCTCCCCGCCGAACTCGGAGACGATGTCGCGGCTGATGACCAGGCCCAGGCCCAGGCCGTCCGGCTTGGTGGTGTGAAATGGCGTGAAGAGGTGCGCGCGCGCCGCGTCCGACAGCCCCGGACCGTTGTCGTGAACGTATAGCAGCACGGTTTCCCCCGCATCGTGCAGGGTCAGGACGATCCTGCCCTCCGGCAGGCCTTCAAGGGCTTCCAGGCCGTTCTGCAGCAGATTGACCAGCACCTGCTCCAATCGGACCCGGTTGGCCTGCACGCTGCAGGGCGTGTTGCGGGGCGGGCTCTGCAGGACGACGCCCTGGCGCCGGGCGCGCGGGCCCACCAGCAAGAGCGCGCCTTCCAACGCTTCCATCAGGTCGGTCGGCCCGACCGAGGCGCCCGCCTTGCGCGAAAAGGCGCGGAGCTCGCCGGTGATGTGGCCGATGCGGTCGGTCAGGGCAGCGATGGTGCCAAGGTTTTCCTGGACGGCGCCCTCGTCGCGGCGTCGCAGGAATTCGGCGGCGTTGTCGGCGTAGGCGCGGATGGCGGCCACGGGCTGGTTGATTTCGTGCGCCACGCCCGCCGCCACCTGGCCCAGCAGCGCGAGCTTGCTGGCCTGCACCAGTTCATCCTTCATGGTGTGAAGCTGGGACTCGGCACGCTGGCGCTCGTCCATTTCCTGGACGAGCTGTCCGTTCACGTCGCGCAATTGCGCCGTCCGCTGATCGACCAACGCCGCCAGCTGTTGCTGGATGGCGGCTTGCTGCTCCGCGCGTTCGAGGTTGCGGTGGCGGCGGTACAGCACCATGCCCACCAACGCCGCCAGCATGCTGAGCGCCAGCGCCGTGCCCAATTGGGCGTTGGCGGTGGCCTGGTTGACGGCCGCTTGCACGGGCGACAACTGGTGCAGCGTCCAGCCTGGCGATTCGATGACAGGCAAGGTGGTGTGCAGCAACGCGGTGCCGGCGGCGGCGCGCGGCAAGGCGTCTTCGGTGCGCACGAGCTGGCCGTTGCTGGCGGTCTGGAGCGGCGGCGTGACGGGCAGCGGCTGGAACCTGGCATCGCCGAACTGCAGGCTAGTGCGCAGGGATTGCGCGAGGGCGGGCGCGAGCGGCGCCAGCACCTTGAAGCGCCAGTCGGGCAGGTTGCCGAGCAGCACGACGCCGTGCTCGTCGGTCACGAAGATGGCGGCGTTGGCCTGCCGCCAGTCCGATTCGAGATCCCGGAAGTCGACCTTCAGCACCACGACGCCCAGCATGGCGCCTTGCGGGCCGTCCACGCGCCGCGCGAGGTAGAGGCCGGCTTCGTGGCTGACCGTGCCCAGCGCGAAATGCTCGGCCGAGCCGCGGTTGACCGAACCCTGGAAGTACGGCCGGAATTCGTAGTCGACCCCGACGAAGGTCGCGGGCTCGCGCCAGTTGCTGGCGGCGATCGCCAGGCCCTTTTTGTCGAGCACGTAAATCGCCGACGCGCCTACGCCGCGGCTGAGGGCCTCGAGTTTTTGGTCGAGCGCTTCGATCTGTGCCTTGCCGGCCCCTTGCAGGGCCGCGCGCAGATCCACGTCCTGGGTCAGCACGAATGGCAGCGCCTTGAATTTGTCGAGGTTGTTGCGCAGGAGGGCGGCGTGGATCTGGCCGGCGCTGCGGGCCTGGATGGCGGCTTCGCCGAGCGCGCGGTCGCGGGCCCACTGCGTGGCCGCGTACAGCGCGACGGCGGCGAACCCGACAGCCACGCATACCCACGCGGCTCGCCATGGCCATGCCCCCCGGCGCTGGCGGGCGGATGGGGGAGAGGGGGGAGCGGAGGCGGGAGGGGAAGCGTTCATGGCGTGCGATTTTCCGCACATTCTAGCCGGTTTCTGTGCGGAATTCCGCCGAGAAACGCCGGGCGCAGGCGCGGGGAGATTCCAAAAGCCCATGAATATCAATGGGTTGTGGGGATGCCTGCCCTGTGCCGATCTTGGCACGGCTATTGCATATATACCCGCAAGCCGCCCGGCACACGCGCGGTGAAATCGGCTGGCAGCTGGAACGCATGGCCATAAAACAGATAACGCCCCGACGTCGCCCGCGTCAACCCGCGCGGAGCAAGGGGCCCAGGTGGGGACAATCCCAATGATCGAAGTGGATCACAGCGCGCCCGCGCGCAAGCTCAAGTTCTATCAAATCCTGTACGTCCAGGTTATTTTCGCCATCGTGGTCGGCATCCTGCTAGGCGCCTTCAAGCCCGAGCTGGGCCAGCAGATGCAGCCGCTGGGCGACGCGTTCATCAAGCTGGTGAAGATGATCATCGCGCCGGTCATTTTCCTGACCGTCGCGACGGGCATCGCCGGCATGAGCGACCTGAAGAAGGTTGGACGGGTGGCTGGCAAGGCCATGCTGTACTTCCTGGTGTTTTCCACGCTGGCGTTGATCGTCGGCATGATCGTGAGCCATGTCGTGCAGCCGGGCGCCGGCATGCACATCGACCCGGCGACGCTGGACCAGAAGGCGGTGTCAGGCTACGTCGCGAAGGCGCACGACTCGACGATCACCGGCTTTCTGATGAACGTGATTCCGACGACGATCTTCAGCCCGTTCGTCGGTGGCGACATCCTGCAGGTCCTGTTCGTGGCGGTGCTGTTCGGTATTTCGCTGGCCATGGTGGGCGAGCGCGGCAAGCCGATCCTGAATTTCATGACCGCGCTGGCGCAGCCGATCTTCAAGATGGTGGCGATCCTGATGAAGGCGGCGCCGATCGGCGCGTTCGGCGCGATGGCCTTCACCATCGGCAAGTACGGCATCAAGTCCGTCATCAACCTGGCGATGCTGGTGGGGACGTTCTACGCGACGTCGGTGTTGTTCGTCGTGGTCGTGCTGGGCCTGGTGGCCCGCTACAACGGATTTTCGATTTTCAAGCTGGTGCGCTATATCCGCGAAGAACTGCTGCTGGTGCTGGGCACGAGCTCGTCCGAAGCCGCATTGCCCACGCTGATGCAGAAGATGGAACGGGCGGGCTGCTCGAAGTCGGTGGTCGGCCTGGTGGTGCCCACGGGGTATTCGTTCAACCTGGACGGCACCAACATCTACATGACGATGGCTGCGCTGTTCATTGCCCAGGCCTGCGATATCCCGCTGTCGCTGGGCGACCAGATCCTGCTGCTGCTGGTGGCGATGTTGAGCTCCAAGGGCGCGGCCGGCGTGACGGGCGCGGGATTCATTACCCTGGCCGCGACGCTGTCGGTGGTGCCGTCGGTGCCGGTGGCCGGCATGGCGTTGATCCTGGGCGTGGACCGCTTCATGTCGGAATGCCGCGCGCTGACCAACCTGGTCGGCAACGCGACCGCCACCGTGGTCGTGGCGCGTTGGGAAGGCGAGCTGGACCAGGAGCAGTTGCACACTGCGCTGGAGAGCGCCGGGACGCCCGGCGGCGCACAACCGCCGCAGGTCGCCCTTGGCGAGCCGGTGCGGCAGAGCTGAACGCGATCGCGCCGGGGATGGTACTTCGGCGCGGCAAACCCGGCTGGCGCATAACCGCGCACGGCCTGAAAAAAATCCCCCGGCACCGCGAGGCGCCGGGGGATTTTTCATTGGGGCGACGCCGCGTTCAAGGCACCGGGATGCCGGCTTCGCGAAGCAGATTGGCCGTTTCAAACAAAGGCAGGCCCATCACGCCCGTGTAGCTGCCCGAGATATGTGAGATGAAGGCGCCGGCCAAGCCCTGGATGCCGTAGGCGCCAGCCTTGCCGAAGGGTTCTCCGCTGTCGCAGTAGCGCCCGATTTCGTCGTCTCCCAGTTCGCGCATGCGGACCTCGGTGATGGAGACGGCGTCCAGCAAGCGATCGCCGGTCCACACCGCGACCGCCGTATGGACTTCATGCGTCGAGCCGGACAGCGCGCGCAGGATGCGGAGGGCGTCGGCGCGGTCGGCCGGCTTGCCCAGCACTTCGCCGGCGAGGATGACCGTCGTGTCGGCCGCCAGCAGGGGCAAGGCGGGCAAGGCTTGCGAGCGCATCCAGTCGCGGCCGCGCACGGCCTTGTCGCGGGCCGTGCGCAGGACGTAGTCGGCGGCGCGCTCGCCCGGGTGCTGCGGCTCGTCTTCGCCAGGCGGCGCGGGCACGAGCAGGACTTCGTGCGCCAGGCCGATCTGCGTGAGCAGTTCGCGCCGGCGCGGGCTGGCGGAGGCCAGGTAGAGGCGTGGGGCGGGCAGGGAAGTGTCGGCGGTGTCGGTCATGCGGTGCACAGGGCGGGCGCCGCCGGAGCGGTCAGGCGCGGTGATAGGGATGGTTGGTCATGATGGCCCAGGCGCGATAGAGCTGTTCGGCCAGGACGACACGCACCATGGGGTGCGGCAATGTCAGCGACGACAGGCGCAGTTGGCCGCTGGCGGAGGCCTTCAGGCCGGGGTCCAGCCCATCGGGCCCGCCAACGAGAAACGCGACATCCTGTCCGCCCGCGCGCCATTGTTCGAGCTTTTGCGACAGCGCCATGGTGGTGAGGTCGCGGCCGCGCTCGTCCAGCGCCAGCCGCAGCGCATTGGCGGGCAGGGCCGCCTCGATACGCTTGGCTTCGGCCGCCATCATCTGAGCCGGCGTCTTGCCGGTGGTGCGGGGTTCGGGCTTGATCTCGCGCAGTTCCAGCGCGCAGTCGGCGGGAAGGCGTTTCGCGTAGTCGTCCCAGGCAGTCTGCACCCAGTCCGGCATCCGCGTGCCCACCGCAACGACGATCAGTTTCACGACGCGCTCAGTCGTCGGCGTCGTCGTAGCCGTTGCCGCTGTCGCTGGCGACAGGGGCGGGCCGGGAGGACTCGGGCAGCAGCTTCACGCGCACCGGCTTGCCGCCCCAGATTTCTTCCAGGTTGTAGTACTGGCGGATGGCCGGCTGCATGATGTGCACGACGACATCGCCCAGGTCGACGACGACCCATTCGCCGGTGTCTTCGCCTTCGATGGTGATGCCGGTGAGCGACATGGCGCGGCCGCGGTCGGCGACGCTGGATGCGAGCGCGCGGGTCTGGCGGTTGGAGGTGGCGCTTGCAATCACGACGCGATCGAACAGGCTGGTCAGATGCGTGGTGTTGAAGACCTTGATGTCTTGCGCCTTGACGTCTTCGAGGGCGTCGATGACGGCGCGTTGGAGTTTCTGTATATCCATAGCTGCAAATATAACCCGCTCGATGCGCGCGATGGCAGCGCAGGCTGGCCGGTGGCGCCGGGCGGGAAGGGGTTTATCGGTAGAGTTTGTGCGCTGCAATATACGCGGCGACGCGAGCGTCGAGCAGTCCGTCGGTGGATTCGCCCTGCGCCAGCCGCCGGCGGATGTCGGACGCCGAGACCGGCATGGGCGGGAAAGGCAGTTCCTGCAGTTCGCGGCCTTGTTCCCGCAGCCATTGCGCCAGTTCCGGCGGTGCGCTGAGGGCCGTGCCGGGGCGGGTGGCCACGGCCAGGTCGACCAGGCTGGAAATGTCGCGCCAGTTGCGCCAGGTGCAGAAATTGGCGAGTTGGTCGGCGCCCAGCAGCCACACATAGCGCGCGTCCTGCGGCAGGGCGCGCAGCGTGTCGATGGTGTACGTGGCGCCGCCGCGCTCGATTTCGATGGGATTGACCGCCAGGCCCGGGTGGCCGGCGATGGCCAGTTCCAGCATCTGGCGGCGCTGTTCGCCGGTCGCGTTCAGCGCGGCCCGCTGCCAGGGATTGGCGGCGGGGATGAGTTGCACCTGGGCCAGGCCGAGCGATTGCAGGGCGTTCTGCGCCAGGGCGATGTGGGCGACGTGGACGGGGTCGAAGCTGCCGCCCAGCAGGCCGATGCGCTTCAAACCCAGTCCCGCGGTTTGAGGAACGCGGCCAGTTCGGCCTCGGGCGTGCCGGCTTGCGGCTGCCAGTCATAGCGCCAATGGGCCAGCGGCGGCATGGACAGCAGGATCGATTCGGTGCGCCCGCCGGATTGCAGGCCGAACAACGTGCCGCGATCGAAGACCAGGTTGAATTCGACGTAGCGGCCGCGCCGATAGGCCTGGAAATCGCGTTCGTGCTCGGTGTAGGCGATGCCGCGCCGCTTTTCGACGATGGGCAGGTAGCTGTCCAGGAAGGCGTCGCCGACGGACCGGGTCAGGGCGAAGGAGGCATCGAAGCCGGGGGCGTTCAGGTCGTCGAAGAAGACGCCGCCGATGCCGCGGGTTTCGTTGCGATGCTTGAGGAAGAAGTATTCGTCGCACCAGCGCTTGAAGCGCGGGTAGTAATCGGGCCCGTGGGGCGCCAGCGCATCCCGGCATACCGTGTGGAAGTGGTGCGCGTCTTCCTCGAAAGGATAGTAGGGCGTCAGGTCGATGCCCCCGCCGAACCAGAAGACATCGGCCTCGTCATGGCCGGGCCGGGCCGCGGCGACGAACATGCGCACGTTCATGTGCGTGGTGGGCACGTAGGGATTGCGCGGATGCAGCACCATGGACACGCCCATCGCCTCCCAGGAGCGGCCGGCAAGCTCGGGACGGTGCGCGCTGGCGGACGGAGGCAGCTTGGTGCCCTGGACATGGCTGAACAGCACGCCCGCGCGTTCGAAGAGCTGGCCGCCTTCGAGCAGGCGCGACAGCCCGCCGCCGCCCTCGGGCCGCACCCATTCGTCGGCGCGGAAGGGGCCGCCTTCGGCGGCTTCCAGCGCACCCACGATGCGGGCCTGCAGGCCGGTGAGGTAGTCCCGGACGGCGGAGACGGGCAGAGCGGTCATGGGCGGTTCCGGATTACGCGTTGGACTTGGGCTTTTGCTGCGACGGCTTGAGCGCGCGCCAGCCGATGTCGGTGCGGTACTGGCGGCCGTCGAAGTGGATGCCGTCGATGGCTTCGTAGACGCGGTCGCGCGCCATCTTGACGGAATCGCCCAGCGCCGTGACGCACAGCACGCGTCCGCCCGTGGTCTTGGTTTCGTCGCCGTCGAGCTTGGTGGCCGCATGGAAGACCATGCAGTCTTCGGCGTCGGCGGGCAGGCCGCGGATGACGTCGCCCGTGCGCGGGGTGTTCGGATAGTTGTGCGCGGCCAGCACGGCGCCCAGGGCGGTGCGGCGGTCCCAGACGATGTCGGCCTGGTCGAGCGTGCCTTCCACCGCATGCTCCAGGGCATCCAGCAGGTCGCTCTTGACGCGCATCATGATGGGCTGGGTTTCGGGGTCGCCCATGCGGCAGTTGAATTCCAGAGTCTTGATGTCGCGGTCGGGATCATCGCCGGGGGCGATCATCAGGCCGGCGTACAGGAAGCCGGTGTAGGGGATGCCGTCGCGCGTCATGCCCTGCACGGTGGGCAGGATGATTTCGCGCATGATGCGGTGGTGGAGTTCGGGGGTGACGATGGGCGCGGGCGAATAGGCGCCCATGCCGCCCGTGTTGGGGCCGCGGTCGCCGTCCTGCAGGCGCTTGTGGTCCTGGCTGGTGGCCAGGGCGAGCACGTTGCGGCCGTCGCACATGACGATGAAGCTGGCTTCCTCGCCGACCAGGCATTCCTCGATGACGACGCGGGCGCCCGCCACGCCCATGGAGCCGTCGCCCAGCATGGCGTCGACGGCGGCGTGCGCTTCTTCCAGCGTGGCGGCGACCACGACGCCCTTGCCGGCGGCCAGGCCGTCGGCCTTGATCACGATGGGGGCGCCTTCCTGGTCGATGTAGGCATGGGCCTTGGCCGGATCGGTGAAGGTCTCGTAGCGCGCGGTCGGGATGTTGTGCCGGACCATGAAGGCCTTGGCGTAGTCCTTGGAGCTTTCGAGCTGCGCGGCGGCCTTGGTGGGCCCGAAGATCTTCAGGCCGCGGGCGCGGAAGACGTCGACGACGCCGGCGGCCAGCGGCGCCTCGGGGCCGACGACCGTCAGGGCGATGCCCTCGCGCTGGACGAAATCAGCCAGTTCCTCGGCATTGGTGAGCGCGATGTTCTCCATCTGCTCGGCCCGTTGCGTGCCGCCGTTACCCGGGGCGACGTACACCTTGTGTACGCGCGGGGAGCGGGCCAGCCGCCAGGCGAGGGCATGTTCGCGGCCGCCCGAGCCAATTACCAGGAGTTTCATGTTGCGTGAGTCTGAGTGGTTGCCACGCCAGGATCCGTGAGGGGCCCTGGCCCGTGGAGAAGGCAACGGATCCGATACGGCGCGGATCCGGATTACACCCTGGCGCGCCGGCGGGCGGTGCCGCCTGCGCGCCAGGAAAAGGGGGATTTACTGCGCTTCGTCGAAAACGACGTTTGTATAGACTTCCTGCACGTCGTCCAGGCTTTCCAGCGCGTCGAGCAGTTTCTGCATCTTGGCGGCGTCGTCGCCAGCCAGTTCGGTTTCGTTCAGGGCTTTCATGACGATGCCGTCGACTTCGGCCTTCAGGCCGGCGTCGTCGAACGCCTTGCGCACGGCGGCGTAGTCGGACGGGGCGCAGACGACTTCGATCACGCCTTCTTCGTCGGTGGTGACGTCTTCGGCGCCGGCCTCGAGGGCGGCTTCCATGACCTTGTCTTCCGGGGTGCCGGGGGCGAACACGAATTGGCCGCAGTGCTTGAACATGAAGGCCACGGAGCCTTCCTGGCCGAGGTTGCCGCCGTTCTTGGAGAAGGCGTGGCGGACTTCGGCCACGGTGCGGGTGCGGTTGTCGGTCATGCAGTCGACGATCACGGCCGCGCCGCCGATGCCGTAGCCTTCGTAGCGGACTTCTTCGTAGGCTTCGCCGTCGGCGCCACCGGCGCCGCGCTGGATGGCGCGCTGGATGTTGTCCTTGGGCATGTTGGCGTCGGTTGCCTTGTCCCAGGCCATGCGCAAGCGCGGGTTGCTGTCCGGGTCGGGGCCGCCGGCGCGCGCCGCCACGGTGATTTCACGAATGATCTTGGTCCAGAGCTTTCCGCGCTTGGCGTCTTGGCGCCCTTTGCGGTGCTGAATATTGGCCCATTTGCTGTGTCCGGCCATGGCTTCCCAGGAAAATGTGTCTGCAAAGACGGCATTTTACCGTGCCGGCGGCCCTCGCGTCCGGCCAGAGGGCTGCATGTGTCCATATAGCCACGCGCACAAGGCGGGCGGCAGGCTCTACACTTGGGCATCCTTTTGAATCCCTGGTCCGGAGCCGCACATGTCCAACCCCCTTGTCATCGCCAAGAACGCGCAGACCGAGTTGGGGCTGCTGCCGGCCCTGGCCAACCGCCACGGGTGCATCACGGGCGCCACCGGCACCGGCAAGACCGTCACCTTGCAGGTCCTGGCCGAATCCTTTTCCCGGATCGGCACGCCGGTATTCATGGCCGACGTCAAGGGCGACCTGACCGGCATTTCGCAGGCGGGCGTGGCCAGCCCGAAGCTGCAGGAACGCCTCAAGAACCTGGGCCTGGCCGAACCGGCCTGGGGCGCCAGCCCCGTTGCGCTATGGGACGTCTACGGCGAGCAGGGCCTGCCGGTGCGAGCCACCATCACGGACATGGGCCCGCTGCTGTTGTCGCGCATCCTGGAATTGAACGACACGCAGGAAGGGGTCCTGACCCTGGTTTTCAAGGTGGCCGACGACGAGGGGCAACTGCTGCTGGACCTGAAGGACCTGCGGGCGATGCTGCAGAACGTGGCCGACCGCTCGGCCGAGCTCAAGACGCGGTATGGCAATGTGTCCTCGGCCAGCGTCGGCGCCATCCAGCGGGGCCTCTTGGCGCTGGAATCCCAGGGCGCCGAAAAGTTCTTCGGCGAACCGATGCTGGACGTCGCCGACCTGATGCGCACGGACGCCCAGGGGCGCGGCATCGTCAACATCCTGGCCGCCGACAAGCTGATGCAGGCGCCGCGCCTGTATGCCATCTTCCTGCTGTGGCTGCTGGCCGACCTGTATGAAAAGCTGCCCGAAGTGGGCGACATGGACCAGCCCAAGCTTGTGTTCTTCTTCGACGAAGCGCACCTGCTGTTCAACGACGCGCCCCAGGCGCTGCTGACCAAGATCGAGCAGGTGGTGCGCCTGGTGCGTTCCAAGGGCGTGGGCGTGTACTTCGTGACGCAGAACCCCCTGGACATCCCCGATACCGTGCTGGGCCAGTTGGGCAACCGCGTGCAGCACGCCTTGCGTGCGTTCACGCCGCGCGACCAGAAGGCCGTCAAAACGGCCGCCCAGACCATGCGCCCCAATCCCGGCCTGGATATCGAGGCCGCCATCACGGAACTTGGCGTTGGCGAGGCCCTGGTGTCGCTGCTCGATGCCAAGGGGCGGCCGATGCCGACCGAGCGCGCGTATATCGTGCCCCCTGGCAGCCGCATCGGGCCGGCCACGGATGCCGAGCGGCAGGCGCTGCGCCAGGGCAATCCCCTGGCGGCCAAGTATGAAAAGGCGGTGGACCGGGAGTCCGCCTATGAAATCCTGGCCGGTCGCGCGGCCGTGCCGGCCGATCCCCAGGTGGCGCAGGATGATCCGGCCAGGCCTGGACAGCCGTCTGCCCGGTCCGGCCAGCCGCCTGCCGAAGAGAGCGGCGGCCTGATGGACAGCCTGAAGGACGTGCTGTTCGGATCGACCGGACCGCGCGGCGGCAAGCGCGACGGGGTGGTGCAGACCTTCGCCAAGAGCTCGGCGCGCTCCATTGCCCGCGAACTGACGCGCGGGATATTGGGGTCGCTGCTGGGCTCGAAAGGCCGTCGCTGAGCCGCATCGGCAGTCATCGACGCCTCGCCTCCCGTTGGTTTTGTAACGGGGGGTGTTGTGTTGCCCGCATTTATGCCTAAGATTGCGGGCGTTGAACCAATGAAAACCAAAGGAAAACGTGGTGGCTAAGAAACACAAGATTGCAGTGCTTCCAGGAGACGGGATCGGCAAGGAGGTCGTGCCGGAAGGGTTGAAGGTGCTCGATGCGGTGGCGACGCGGTTCGATATCGCGTTCCAGTGGGACCACTTCGACTGGAGCTGCGACTACTACGCCAAGCATGGCAAGATGATGCCCGACGACTGGAAGGCGCAGATCGGCCAGCACGAAGCCATTTTCTTCGGCTCGATCGGCTGGCCCGCCACGGTGCCCGACCACGAGGCGCTGTGGGGCTCGCTCTTCAAGTTCCGCCGTGAATTCGACCAGTACATCAACCTGCGCCCGGTGCGCCTGATGCCTGGCGTGCCGTCGCCGCTTGCCAACCGTCAGCCCGGCGAGATCGATTTCTTCATCGTGCGCGAGAACACCGAAGGCGAATACTCCAATAGCGGCGGCCGCCTGTTCGAGGGCACCGACCGCGAGGTGGTGATCCAGGAAAGCGTGTTCACGCGCATTGGCGCCGAGCGCGTGCTGAAGTTCGCGTTCGAATTGGCGCAAAAGCGCGGCAAGCACCTGACCGCGGCCACCAAGTCCAATGGCATTTCGATTTCGATGCCCTGGTGGGACGAGCGCGTCGCCGAGATGGCCGGGAACTATCCGGACGTGCGCTGGGACAAATATCACATCGATATCCTGTGCGCGCACTTCGTGCAGCATCCCGACTGGTTCGACGTGGTGGTGGCCTCCAACCTGTTCGGAGACATTCTCTCCGACCTGGGACCGGCATGCACCGGCACGATCGGTATCGCCCCGTCTGCAAACCTGAACCCGGAGCGCAAGTTCCCGTCGCTCTTCGAACCGGTGCATGGTTCGGCGCCCGACATCTATGGCAAGGGCATCGCCAACCCGATCGGGCAGATCTGGAGCGGGGCATTGATGCTGGATTTCTTGGGGTATCCCGACGCTTCGGCCGCGGTCGTGAAGGCGATCGAATCCGTGCTGGCTGACGGGCCGCGGACGCGGGATATGAAAGGCAACGCCTCGACGGCCGAAGTCGGCGACGCAATCGCGTCGCTGGTCAAGGCTGGTTGAGTGCTTTGGCGGGCAGGCCTGTCCGATTGGTAGATGAACGACTCGATTTTTTCTCCCCCCTCCGACCACGTGGGCGGCGGGCGGGCCGACCGCTTCGTGCGCAAGCTTTTCCGCATGCTGCGCTCGCGCACTCAGCGGCACAATCAACACCTGTGGCCGTTCGTACGAATCTGGCGGGACAAGGACGGCGCGATCAGCGGTTTTCGCGCCTTCGGCCGTTCTCTGCCCGTCACGCCCCTGTCGCAGGGCTACGACCCTGCCGACAAGGTGGTGCACCTGATCCTGAGTGGCCCGTCGATCGCCGAGATTCCCTATGACCGGATGAACATCGGCGTCGCGATGGGCGTCAATGGCGCCATCGCGCTGTCGCGCAAGTTCGATCTGCAATTCAAGTACTACTGCATCATCGACCAGAATTTCGTGCGCGACCGCATCGACCTGGTGCGCGAGATCGTGGCGCGGGACCTCACGCTGTATGTGTTCCCCGAGGTGCTGCGCTACATCATGCAGGGCATTCCCCAGGAGCAGATCCGCTGCCGCATCTGCATCATCGAACTGATCTCCAGGCGGGCCTACGAGCGCAGCGTGGCGCCGGCCGTGCTCAAGCGCATTGCCGCCGCTTCGCCCGACGTCCAACTGCTGGACGCCAAGCAGGGACTGGGCTACAGCTTCGACGCCTCGCTCGGGGTCTTCGATGCCGATACCGTCGCCTACGCCGCCTTGCAGGTTTTGGTGTCCGGCGGCGCGCGCGAGGTCTACGTGCACGGGCTGGACCTGACCCTGCAGGGCGGATTGCGTTTCTACGACGAGGGGGGAAAGCCCCAGACCAGCCGGTTGACACGCAACTTTCCGCGCCTCATCGAACCGTCGTTCCGCTTTGCATCGGCGCTCTGGCGCGCGCGAGGGGTGTCCGTGTTCAATCTGTCTCCGATCAGTGCGCTGTCGGCCGACATCATCGAACGCCGGGACTGGCAAACGCTGCTCAGGGACTGACGGGCACGCTGCCAAAAGGACAAGGCGCCGCGAGGCGCCTTGTTTGCGTCTGGCAACAGGGCGGCTCAGTGGGCGCCCGCCGCCGCTTCCGCCGCGCCGTCGCCGCCCGCCTTGGCCGACCGGGGCCGGGCGAACCAGACCAGGCCCGTCAGCAGCAGGAAGATGAGCGCGGACGCATAGAACACGTCCGTCGCCGACATCGTGAAGGCCTGCGCGTTGATCAGGCCGTCGACCATCGTGAGCGCCTGTTGATGCGTGACGCCCAGCCCGTTCTGCAGGGTGTTCATGGTCTGGTCGAACGCCTGCTGGCCCGGCTTGGCAACCTCGGTCAACTGCGCGTGGTGCAGGGTTGCGCGGTTTTCCCACAGCGTGGTGGAGATCGACGTGCCGAACGCGCCCGCCGTCAACCGCAGGAAGTTCGACAGGCCCGACGCCGCCGGGATGCGCCATGGCTCGATGCTGGACAGCGTGATGGAGGTGAGCGGCACGAAGAACGCCGCCATCGCCGCGCCCTGGATGATGGTCGGGATCATCAGCGTGCGCACGTCCGTCTGGGTGTTGAAGCCCGAGCGCATGAAGCAGACCAGCGCAAAGATCAGGAAGGCGACGGTCACGATCTGCCTGGGATCACGCGTGGCCAGCATCTTGCCCACGATGGGCGTGAGCAGGATGGCGAGCAGGCCGACGGGGGCGGTCACCAGACCCGCGTAGGTCGCGGTGTAGCCCATATTGCTTTGCAGCCACAGGGGCAGCAGCACCACGTTGCCGAAGAAGACGCCATAGGCCACCGCCAGCGTCAACGCGCCGACCGTGAAGTTTCGGATCTTGAACAGCCGCAGGTCGACCACGGGGTGGGCGTCGGTCAGTTCCCAGATCAGGAAGAACACGAAGGCCACGAAGGCGATCGCCGCCAGCGCGATGATGGTCGGACTGGCGAACCAGTCCAGTTCCTTGCCCTTGTCCAGCATGATCTGCAGCGCACCCACCCAGACCACGAGCAGGACGAGGCCGAGCTTGTCGATGGGCAGCTTGCGGGTCAGGGATTCGCGCTTGCCGTAGATGCGCCAACTGATCCAGGCGGCCAGCAGGCCCACCGGCACGTTGATGTAGAAGATCCAGGGCCAGGTGTAGTTGTCCGAGATCCATCCGCCCAGCAACGGCCCGGCCACTGGGGCCACCAGCGTGGTCATGGACCAGATCGCCAGCGCCATGCCCGCCTTGGCCTTCGGGAAGCTGGCCAGCATCAGCGCTTGCGACAGCGGAATCATCGGGCCCGCCACCGCTCCTTGCAGCACGCGAAAGGCGATCAACGCCTCCAGCGACGGCGAGAAGCCGCACAGCCAGGAGGCCACCACGAAGAGCAGGGTGGAAATCAGGAACAGGCGCACCTGGCCGAAGCGTTGCGTCAGCCAGCCCGTGAGCGGCACGGTGATGGCGTTGGCCACCGCGAACGACGTGATGACCCAGGTGCCCTGGCTGGAACTCACGCCAAGGTCGCCGGATATCGTGGGGATGGACACGTTCGCGATCGAGGTGTCCAGCACGTTCATGAAGACGGCGGTGGACAGCGCGATGGAGCCGATGATGCGGGTCGCGCCCTCCAGGGGCGGGTAGGTGCCCGGCGGGCGGGCGGCGTCACCGGGCGCGCCTGCGCCCGCGGGCTGGGCGGCGGTGCTCATGATGCGAGGTTGGCGGCGATGATCTTGCCGATCATGGCGTCGACTTCCTTATGCGCGGGCTCGAACGCGCGCGTCGACCATGCCGGTTCCTTGCGCGCGACCTGGGCCAGCGGCGCGCCGTCGTCCTTGCCCACGTCGACTTCCACGTCCATCGACAGGCCCACGCGCAGCGGATGCTGCTTCAGGTCTTCGGGATCGAGCGTGATGCGCACGGGTACGCGCTGCACGACCTTGATCCAGTTGCCGGTGGCGTTCTGCGCGGGGAGCAGGGCAAAGGCGCTGCCCGTGCCGGCGTCCAGGCCGGCGACGGTGCCGTGGTAGGTCACGGAGCTGCCGTACAGGTCGGCCACCATCTTGACCGGCTGGCCGATGCGCATCTTGCGCAACTGGCCTTCCTTGAAATTGGCCTCGACCCAGACCTGGTCCAGCGGCACGACGGTCATCAGCGCGGCGCCGGGGGCGACGCGCTGGCCGACCTGCGCGCTGCGGCGCGCGATGACGCCGCCGACGGGCGCGGGCAGCACGGTGCGCGATTGCGCCAGCCAGGCGTTGCGCAGCTCGGCGGCCGCCTGGCGCACATCGGGGTGCTCGGCCACGGAAGTGCCTTGCGTCAAGGCCTGGTTGGTCGCCAGCTTGGCCTTCGCGGCGGCCAACGCCGCCTTGGCCTGCGCGACGCCGGACTGGGCGGACTTCAGGGCCACCTCGGCGTGCAGGATTTCCTCGCCGCTGACGCCGCCCGACTTGGCGAGCTGCTGGCGGCGCTTCACGTCGCTCTGCGCGCGGGTCAGCTCGGCCTGGGCGCGCAGGATGTCGGCATTGCGCAGGTCGACGTCGGCGGCGAGCGCATCGTTCTGCACGTAATAGGTCTGCACCTGGCGCACCGTCTGGGCCAGCTTGGCCTGCGCCTGCTGCAGGGCGATGTCCGTATCGGCGGGATCCAGTCGCACCAGCGGCTGGCCGGCGGTGACGGTTTCGGTGTCGTCGGCTTCGATGGCCACCACGGTGCCGGGCACCTGCGGCGTGATCTGCACCAGGTTGCCGTGCACGTAGGCATCGTCGGTGCTTTCGAAGTGCGCGCCGAACAGCGCCCACCAGATGCCGTAGGCGATGGCGACAACGATAAAGGCCCCGGTCGCCATCAGCAGCAGGCGTTTACGGGCGGGATGGGTCGAGGGAGTGGCAGCGTTCATGACGTCTGAATCCGGGATCGTTCAATGAATGGAGTTCGGGGCGGGCTCGGCCGGGGGCGCGTAGCCGCCGCCCAGGGCGGTGGCCAGGTTGGCGTCGAGCTGGTAGGCGCGGATGCGCAGATCGGTGTCCAGGCGAGCCTGGGTGAGGACGCCCGTCTGCGCGATCAGCACGGTGATGTAGTTGCCCATGCCCGCCTTGTAGCGATCGACGGCCAGGGCGTAGGCCGCCTCGATGGCCTCCCGCGCCTGGCGTTGCTGGGCTTTTTCCTGGTCCAGCAGGCGCAGGCCATCCAGCGCGTCGGCGACCTGATGCGCGGCGTCCAGCACGGTCTGGTTGTAGTCCGACACGGCCAGGTCGGCATCGGCGCGGCGGCCTGCCAGGTTGGCGTTGAGCTCGCCGCCGTGGAAGATGGGAAGCGTGATGGCCGGGCCAAAGCCGGCCATGCGGGCGTCGGCGCCCAGCAGGTTGCCGGTGCCGATGGCCTGGAAGCCCACGAAAGCGGCCAGGTTCACGTTGGGATAGAACTCGGCCTTGGCCGTGTCGATGGCGTGGCGCGCGGCCTCGGCGCGCCAGCGCGCGGCCGTTACGTCGGGACGACGCCCCAGCAGATCGAGCGGAACGCTGGACGGAATGCTGCCCGAAGGCGCGGTCAGCGTGACCTGGACCAGGTCCTGCCCGCGCTGCGGACCGGCGCCCGCCAGCGCGGCGACCTGGTTGCGCAATTGCGCCAGCGTGGTTTCGATCTGGGTCAGTTCGACCTTGCCCGAGGCGAGGGACGATTCCGCCTGCTTGACCTCGACCTGGGTGTCCAGCCCCGCCGTGTAGCGGCCCTGGGTCAGCGACAGCACTTCGGCGCGCTGCGAAATCACCCGGTTCAGCACGTCGCGCTGCGCAAAGGCGTTCTGCAGGTTCAGGTAGGCGCGCACGGTGGCGCTGGCCAGCAGGTTGCGCGCGGCTTGCGCGTCGGCGCTGGCGGCTTCCTGCTGCGACACCGCGGACTGCAGGCGCGAGCGGTTCTTGCCCCAGAAATCCAGTTCATAGCTGAAGTCCAGCGCCAGCCGGTTGTCGCTGACGACGGAACCGCCCAGCGGCGCGGGGTAGATGTAGTCCTTGGACAGATGCTCGCGGGTGAGCGTGTAGCCCGCGTCCACGCGGGGCAACAAGGGCGCGCGCGCGATGCCGACCGCTGCGTTGGCCTTGGCCAGGCGCGCCTGCGCGGCGCTCATCGACGGACTGTTTGCCAGCGCTTCGGCCATCAGGGCATTGAGCTGCGGATCGCCGTAGCGCTCCCACCAATGCGTGGCAGGCCAGTCGGCGGTCTGGCCGGTCAGCCCAAGCTTGGCCGCGTCCAGCGCCGCGACGGGCTGCGGCGCCGGTTCCATCAGCGCGCAACCGCCGAGGGCCAGCACCATTACGGTAGATAAAAGGCGTTTCATCCTGACTGTTAGCTGAAAGTAATTGATTAATCTGTATTTGCCTAGGCAAAGATTATGCCAAATAAAAGCCCCGGTTCGGTACGGGGCGGCGGGTCAGCGTTCGGCGGGCGAGCCGGATGCGGACCCGTTGGCGATCATCCGCCGCAGAAAATGCATGAGCTGGGCGACTTCGTCGGTGGAGAAGCCGCGCAGGTGGTGATTGAGGGCGCGGGCGATGTTCGCGGGGATCTGGCGGGCCTTGGTTTCGCCCAGTTCGGTGAGTTCGATCTTGACCACGCGGCGGTCCTCCTGGCAGCGGTTGCGGCGCAGCAGGCCCTTGGCTTCCAGGCGGTCCAGGGCGCGGGTCATGGCGCCGGTGTCCATGTCGTTGAGCCGCGCCAGTTCGGCAGGCGTGTCGGCGCGGCCCAGGAACACCATGGCCAGCGGCCGCCACTGCATGGCGGTGAGATCGAGCGGCGCCATTTCCTGGTCCAGCATGCGGGTCAGGGAGTGATAGACCAGCTTGATCAGGAAGCCCGCGTTGTCGTCCGCCATGCTGCGCGTGTCGCTGCGGTAATGAACGGGAGACTCGGAAGGTTCGGACGTGGAGGGGGAAGGCGCGGCAGTCATGCGGCGAATTTTACTGCCTAGTCAGTTATTGTCAAGGCTGTATCTTCGAGGGCGCTTCGGCGGCGGAGGACGGCGGCGTCTGCTTGCGCAGCCCCGACCACACGATGGCGGCCACGATGAGCGCGGCGCCCGCCAGCATGCGCGGCGTGGGCTGCTGGCTGAACAGCACCCAGGCGAAGGCAATCGCATAGACGGGTTCCAGCGCGATCACCAGGCCGGCGCTGCGGGCATTCAGGCGCGTAAGGCTGGACACGAACAGGTAGTGCGACAGCCCGGTGCAGAAGATACCCAGCAGCGCCAGCCAGAACCAGTCCAGCGCGGGCACGGCGGGCAGTTGGCCGACCGCGAAGGGCACCATCACCAGCGCAACCACCAGGTTCTGCCAGCATGACACCTGCATCGGGTCCATGCCCGAGGCCGACCGCCGGTTGCTCAACGCCAGCAGCGCAAAGCTCAGGCCCGACAGCAGGCCCCACGCGAGGCCGATGGTGCCCTGGTCGGCCAGGTCGAACGACGGGGTGACCAGCACCAGGCCCGCGGTGACCAGCCCCAGCAGCAGCCATTCGGCCAGGCGGACGCGTTCGCGGAATAACAGGCCTTCAAAGAGGGTGATGAACGCCGGAAAGCTGGCAAAGCCAAGCGTCGCGATGGCGATGCCGCCCACTTTCACGGAAATGAAGAACGTGACCCAGTGTGCGGCAAGTAGCGCGCCGGCGATCACCAGGACGAACAATTGCGCCGGGGTGAGCACGCCCAGGAGCGGCTTGCGCCGCATGCGCGCGAAGATGCCCAGCGCCATGACGGCGAACGCCGCCCTGCCCAGCGTGATGACCGCGGCGCTCGCCTGGATCAGTTCGCCAAAGACTCCGGTCAGCCCGAACAGCACGGCGGCGATATGGATGTAGGTGAGGGCGCGGTGTCGGGTCATGCGGCGGAAAAGGCAGAATGCGTCATGGAAGGTGTGCAAATATTTTCGCGGTGAACTTAAAATCATCGCATGAATCGTATTGCCAAGCTTACGGCGCTTCCGCTGGCCTCCGGCCGCGCCGCCGGAATCGCCATGGCCGTGCTTGGCGCGATCCTCTTTTCCGCCAAGGCCATCGTCGTCAAATTCACCTACCGCTACGGCATCGACGCGGTCACCCTGATCGCCTTTCGGATGCTGTTCGCCATGCCGTTCTTCGCGGCGGTGGCCTGGCACCAGTCCCGCCGCGCGGCGCGGGGCGAAATCGTCGTGATGACCACCAAAGAGCGCGTGCAGGTGTGCGTGCTTGGCCTCCTGGGCTATTACCTTTCCAGTTTCCTGGACTTCCTGGGCCTGCGCTACATCACGGCCAGCCTCGAACGCCTGATCCTGTTCCTGTCTCCCTCGCTCGTCGTCCTGTTGTCCGCGATCTGGTTCAAGCGTCCGATCGAGCGCCGGCAATGGCTGGCCATGGTGCTGTCCTACGCCGGCGTGGTGCTGGTGTTCGCGCACGACCTGTCGTTCGGCGGGGGCGGCGAGGTGCTGTTAGGGTCTTTGTTCGTTTTCGGCTCCGCCGCGAGCTATTCTGTGTACCTCATCTGTTCCGGGGAACTGATCAAGCGGATCGGTCCGACGCGGCTGGTGGCGTACGCGATGCTCGTGTCGTGCGTGGCGTGCATCATCCAGTTCTTCGTCGTGCATCCGCCGTCGATGCTGATCCAGCCTGCCGCGGTCTATAAATATTCGATCATCCATGCCACGCTCAACACCGTGGTGCCGGTGTTCATGCTGATGTGGGCGGTATCGCTGATCGGCGCGCCGACGGCATCGCTGCTGGGCATGGTCGGGCCGGTATCGGTGCTGTTCCTGGCGTCATGGTTCCTGGACGAGCCCATTACGGTGTGGCAGATGGCCGGAACCGTGCTGGTGCTGGCGGGCGTGTTCGCATTGATGGGCGGCGGCGCGGCCCGGCCGGCCGCGAGGCAGGACGACCGGCAATCTCCGCGGTGAACGCTGTGAACGCTGTGGCTCCCCCGGGGTAAGGTCGGCATTTTTGGATCAGTTCGCGTTATTTCCAATTTCCAATGAAAGGAGGCCAGCATGGCCAGCAATCTCGTCAAGGCAATTCGTATCGAGCAGCACGGTGGTCCCGAAGTCCTGAAGCTGGTTGAGGTGGAAGTTCCGCCGCCGGCCGCCAACGAAGTCACGATCGAGCAGCACGCTGCCGGGCTGAACTTCATCGATATCTATTACCGCACGGGCTTGTATCCGCATCCGCTGCCGCATGGCCTGGGCTTCGAAGGCGCCGGCGTGGTGACCGCCGTGGGCGCCGACGTCAAGCACCTGAAGAAGGGCGACCGCGTCGCCTACGGCCAGAGCCCCTTGGGCGCGTACGCCCAGGCGCGCAACGTGCCTGCCGCGCAGGTCGTCAAGGTGCCCAAGGGCATCGCGTTCGACGAGGCCGCAGCCTTGATGCTCAAGGGCCTGACGGTGCAGTACCTGTTCCGCCAGACCTATCGTCTGCAGGGCGGCGAGACCATCCTGTTCCATGCCGCGGCCGGCGGCGTCGGGCTGATCGCCTGCCAATGGGCCAAGGCGCTGGGCGTCAAGCTCATCGGCACGGTGTCCAGCCCCGAAAAGGCCGAACTGGCGCGCGCCAACGGCGCCTGGGAAACCATCGATTATTCGCGCGAAAACGTGGTCGAGCGCGTGCTGGAACTGACCGGCGGCAAGAAGGTGCCGGTGGTGTATGACGGCGTGGGCAAGGACACCTGGGAAACCTCGCTGGACTGCATCGAGCCGCGCGGCCTGATGGTCAGCTTCGGCAACGCGTCCGGTCCGGTGGCCGGCGTCAACCTGGCCGTGCTGAACCAGAAGGGCAGCCTGTACGTGACGCGCCCGTCGCTGGGCATCCACGTCAATACGCTGGAAAAACTGCAGTCGGCGTCCGAAGAGCTCTTCGACCTGGTGCTCAAGAAGAAGATCAAGGTTCGCATCGACCAGCGCTATTCGCTGGATCAGGCGGGCGAGGCGCAGACCGCGCTGGCTTCGCGCAAGACGACGGGCGCGACGGTGCTCACGCTGGACTGATCGCCCCATAAGAGAAACGGCGCCCCGTGGGGCGCCGATGCAGGCCTGGAGGACGCGCGGCGCGCGGACTGCCAGGCTTTTTCATTGGCGGCGGTGCGCCGCCGGGACAGGCTCAGCGGGCGGTCAGAGCTGTTCCTCGTTGATGAGGTCTTCCTTGCCGTAGAACTTCACGCCGATGTGGATGCGTTCGCGGCCCTGCGCGCGGCGATGGCGGTTGGTGTCGCGCAGCGAATAGACGCAGCCGCAATATTCCTGCTGGTAGAAGTTCTCGCGCTTGCTGATTTCGATCATGCGGGCCGAGCCGCCGCCCTTGCGCCAGTTGTAGGTCCAGTAGACCAGGTCGTCGTAGCGCGCGGCCGCGCGTTCGCCGCAGCCGTTGATCTGGTTCATGTCCTTCCAGCGCGAGATGCCGAGCGAGCTGGTGATGGTGTCGAAACCGTGCTCGTGGGCGTACAGCGCCGTGCGCTCGAAGCGCATGTCGAAGCACGCCGTGCAGCGTTCGCCGCGCTCGGGGGCGTCTTCCATGCCCTTGACGCGTTCGAACCAGTTGTCCATGTCGTAGTCGGCGTCGATGAACTCGATGCCGTGCTTTTCAGCGAAGCGGATGTTCTCCTGCTTGCGGATTTCGTACTCTTTGACCGGATGGATGTTCGGGTTGTAGAAGTAGATCGCGTAATCGATGCCGGAGGCGGTCATGGCCTCCATGACCTCGCCGGAACAGGGGGCGCAGCACGAATGCATCAGCACCTTGCTGCGGCCGGCAGGCAGGTCGAGTTTGGGGCGGACGAGTTCAGACATGGCTGGCAGGCAAAAGCGGAAAAACCCTTATTTTACGACGAGTTGCCGTCAGCTCAGCACCGTGGTCCAGAGTTCGCGCACCGCAGCCCGCTCGGCCTGCAACTGCTCGGGCGCGACGCGCGCCTTTTCCACGCCCTGCAGGCGCAACTGATGCTGGACGCGCCGCAGGGTGCGGTAGGCGTCCCCCGAGCGCGCCGCCAGTTCCGGCGGGATCAGGCCAGCTTCGCCGGCCAGCCGCAGCAGCGCGATGTTGCCGAGGTTGCGCACCAGCACCGGATGCGTGCCGGCGTGGCACAGCACCAGATACTGCGTGACGAACTCCACGTCGACCATCCCGCCGCGGTCGTGTTTCAGGTCGAATCGGTCGGTGGTGTTCGGATGGCCGGCGTTGATTTTTTCGCGCATCGCCAAGACCTCGTCGCGCAGCGCCGCCGTATCGCGCGGCAGCACCAGGATGTCCTCGCGGATTTTCTCGAAGCGGGCGCCCACGCTGGCGTCGCCGGCGGCAAAGCGCGCCCGGGTGAGCGCCTGGTGTTCCCAGGCCCAGGCGTGCTTGTGCTGGTATTGCTCGAAGGCCTCGAGCGACACCGCGAGCAGTCCCGCGTCGCCGTCGGGCCGCAGGCGCAGGTCAATCTCATAGAGCCGGCCCGACGAGGTCATGGTCGACAGCCAGGACGTCATGCGCCGGCCCAGCTTGGCATAGACCTCGGCAGCGTCCTCGCGCGGGTCGTCGAACAGGAAGACCAGATCCAGGTCCGACGCGTAGCCCAATTCCTTGCCGCCCAGCTTGCCATAGGCGATGACGGCAAAGTGCGGTTCGGCGCCCTCGACCTTGTTCACGAGCGGCCAGGCGCGGCGGATGGTTTCGGCCAGAAGCAGGTCGGCCAGCGCCGACAACTGGTCCGCCAGCTTTTCGACCGTCAGTTCGCCTTCCAGGTCCTGCGCCAGGAGCTGGAAGCTGGCCTGGCGCTGCACGTCGCGCATCAGATTCATCTGGCGCTCGATGTCCGGGCTGCCGTCCGGCAGGCGGCACGCATCCAGGTCCGCCGTCAGTTGGCGGGCGATCTGGTTGAAGTCCAGCGCTTCGAAGAGAGTGCGCCAGTCGATCAGGCTGTCGAGCAGCAGCGGATGCTGCGTCAGGTACTGCGCGGCCCAGGGGCTGGCGGCCACCATCCGCGCCACGCGGGCCAGCGTGTCCGGATACTCGGCAAGCAGCGCCAGATAGGCGCTGCGCTGCGCGATCTTCTCGATCAGGTCGAAGAGGCGGACCGCGGCGTCGCGCGGGGCCGGCGTCTGCAGGGCGGCGCGCAGGGCGGCCGGCAGCAGGATCTCCATGCGGCGGCGGCTGCTTTCGGGCAGGCTGCGCACGCGGTGGCTGCCGGACAGCGTCTGGGCCCGGCGCAGCAGGTCGTCCGCGTCGTCGCCGAAAGCCTGGCGGATCTGGTCGCTCAGTTCGCTTTCGCTGTCGGGTTCGTCCTGGCCGGACGGCGCGTCGCTGCCCGCGGGGGCCGGCGCGGCGTCCTCCTCGCCCATGCCCACCATGCGGAACACGTTGCGAAAGGTCTGCGACACGAAATCCCGGTGCGCGGCCAGCGTGCTTTCGAAGTCGTCGGGGGCGAAACCCAGCGCCGCGGCCAGGGCGGCGCGCTGGGCTGGGTCGCCGGGCAGCAGGTGGGTCTGCTCGTCTTCCCGGTATTGCAGCGCGTGCTCGGTGCGCCGCAGGAAACGATAGGCGTCTTCCAGGCGCCGGGCGTCGTCCTCGGGCACCAGGCCGGCCACGCATTCGGCGTGCAGCGCCTCCAGCAGGCCGCGCTTTTGCAGGGCGGGCATGCGCCCGCCGCGGATGAGCTGCGCCAGTTGCACCACGAATTCGATCTCGCGGATGCCGCCGTCGCCCAGCTTGATGTTGTTGGCGCTGTCGATGCCATTGCGCGCCGACGCGCGGCGCTGCCAGTCCTGGCGGATGCGCTCGCGCAGCGCGCGCAGGGCGGCCAGCGCGTCGAAATCAAAGTACTTGCGATAGACGAAGGGCACGCGCAGGCTTTCCAGTTGCGAGGCCTGGGCCGCGCTGTCGCTGCCCTCAAAGGCCTGCGCGGGCATCAGCCGGGCTTTCAGCCAGGCGTAGCGTTCCCATTCGCGCCCCTGGCCGATCAGGTAATGCTCCAGCGCATCGAGGCTCCAGGCCAGCGGGCCGGCATCGCCATCGGGGCGCAGGCGCAGGTCGGTGCGGAACACCTGGCCGTTGGCGTCCACCTCGGACAGCACCGGCATCATGCGGCGCGTCAGGCGCCCGTAGAACTCGTGGTGGCTGATGCGGCGGGGGCCGTCGGTTTCGCCTTCCTCGCCATAGAGCATGATGAGGTCGATGTCGGACGACACATTCAATTCGCAGCCGCCCAGCTTGCCCATGCCCACGATCAGCATTTCCTGCGGCTTGCCGGTGGCGGGATCGCGCGGGACGCCGTGCACCGCCGCCAGCTCCGCCGCCACGCTGCGGTACGCGGCTGCCACCGCCATGTCCGCCAGCGTGGTCATGGCGCCGACCACTTCCTCAAGCGCGGCCTGACCGGCCAGGTCGCGCACGATGAGCACGCTGAAAACGCGTTCGCGCAGCTTGCGCAACACCATGCGGCACACGTCCACCGGCAGGGTGTCGGACGCGGCGGCGGGGCCGGCGAGTTCGGCCTGCCATTGCGCCATCAGGGCCGGCGTGACGGGTTGCTTCACGGCTTCGGCCAGCCAGGCGGCCAGGTCCGGATGGGCGTCGAGCCGGCGGCGCAGATGGCCGGACCAGGCGAGGGCGGGGGCGAGGGGGGATGGATTCGACATGGTGCAAAGGGCGGCAGACGGATGGACGTGTTTCAGGTATAAGTGGGGACGATACTGCAAGACCTCTCCTCCTGCCCACTGATCCGTGTCTGTTCCAAAAAAAGTGCTCCGCAGCCTGTTCTGGGCCGCGCTGATCGTATATGGCGTTGTCGCCATCGGGTTTCTGGGCGTGCGCTATTGGGTTCTCCCGCGGGTGGACCAATGGCGCCCTCAGATCGAAGCCTACGCCAGCCAGGCGTTGGGCGCCCGAGTTACGATCGGCGCGATCGACGCGAATTGGCAGGGGCTCAATCCCAGGCTCGATCTTGCCTCCGTCCAGGTCCACGACGACGAGGCCGGTCCGGTATTGAGCCTGCCGTCCGTGTCCGCGGTGGTGGCCTGGCGCAGCATTCTGTCGCTGTCGCCCACGCTGGTGCGCCTGCGGGTGGAAAGGCCGGAGCTGATCCTGCGGCGCGACCCATCCAATCATTTGTGGGTGGCCGGGCAGGACATCGACCTCAACACCAGCGACCATGCCTCCGACCTGAATCATCCCGGCCTGCGCTGGCTGGCGGCGCAGCGCGAGCTGCTGGTGCGCGACGCCACGCTGCGCTGGCAGGACGAATTGCGCCAGGCGCCCGAGCTGACGCTGGACGGCGTGGACCTTCTGGTGCGCAACGGCAATCTGTCGCACCGTTTCGTGCTGCAGGCATCGGCGGGCGCCGCGCTTGCCCACAAGCTGGAACTGCGCGGCGAATTCAACCGCAGCCTGTTCGCGACGGACGCCAAAAAGCCGGCCAACTGGAGCGGCCAGCTCTTTGTCCAGGCCGATGACGTGGAGCCGCTGGCCTGGGCACACTGGGTGGACGTGCCGCCGGTGGCCGGGCGGCTGGCCGCGCGGGCGTGGTGGCAGTTCGACCATGGCAAGTTCACCACGGTAACGAGCGACGTCGCGATGCGCGGCGTTTCCTGGACGTCCGGGCCGGACGGGCCCGCGGTCCAGGGCGGCTCGGGGCAGGTGCGGATGTCGGCGCTGCCCGGCGATTTCGTGCAGATCGATGGCCTGCCGCTGGCGCGCAGCGCGGGCGCGCCGGATGTCGCGGTCAAGGGGGCGCTGCATCAGTTGCGCGTGACGGTGCCGCGTGTTTTCGAAACGCCCACGCTGCTGGCGAACGACCTGGAGCTCGACGCCCGGGTCAAGGGCCCGGATCCGAAAAGCTGGTTCGTGGACGTGGCCCAGCTGCGCGTGGCCAACGACGACCTGGACGTGCGCCTGCAGGGCCAATGGCGCCGGGAAGGCAAGACCGCCGCCGGCAGCGCCGACGTACGCGGCACGATGGTCCGCGGCTCCATGCCGGCCATCCATCGCTATCTGCCGCTGGAGGTCAACGCGGATGCCCGGGAATGGCTGGCGACCGGGCTGCCGGCCGGGCAGATGCATTCGGCGGCGATCACCCTCAAGGGCGATCTGGACGACTTTCCGTTTGGCGCCCCGGACGCCGCGGGCGAATTCGTCATCGTCGGGGGCTACTCCGGCGCCAAGGTCGACTACGCGCCGGCCCGGCCGCACAGCAAGGGCTGGCCGATGCTGGAAAACCTGTCGGGCAATTTCCGCATCGACAAGGTGAGCCTGTCGCTGGACAGCGCGGGCGGCGCCGTGGCTCATACGGGTCCCGGTCACACCATCACGCTGGGCACCGTGAAGGCGTCCATTCCCGACATGGAAAACAACTCGCAGCTCCAGCTCACGGGCGAGACCGCGGGGCCGGTGGCGGCCTATCTGGCCCTGGCCGCGAATTCGCCGCTGGGCGAGCTGCTGGACGGCGCGCTGGACGAGGCGCACGGCACGGGCGACTGGCGCATGCCGCTGGATTTGAAGGTGCCGCTGCTGCATACGGACGACGCGCAGGTGCAGGGGACCATCAGGTTCTCGGACAATTCCTTCACCTTCATGCCCGAGATTCCGCTGCTCAGCCAGATCCACGGCGACCTGGAGTTTTCCGAAAAAGGGGTGCAGACCAAGGGCCTCCGGGCGCAATTCCTGGGCGGACCCGTCACCATCCTGGGCGCGCTGGCGAAGGGCTCGGACGTCCTGCGCTTTGACGGCACGTTGACGGGGGAGGGACTGTCGCAGTTGAGCCGGGCCCCCTCGATGTCGCGCTTTTCGGGCCGGGCGGCCTACAAGGGGCGGTTGAGCTACCAGAAGGGCGGCGCCATCGACATTTCGGCCGAATCCGACCTGGTGGGCATGGCGATCGACATGCCGGCGCCGGCGGGCAAGTCCGCCAAGTCCGCCCAGCCGCTGAAGGTGCAATGGGCGCCGGCGCAGGACCGCGGCGCGCGCGACCGGCGCTGGCTGACGGCCAACCTGGGCGAAAACGTGAACGCGCTGTTCGAACGGGATCCGGCCGATCGCTCGGCGTCCTATTTCTCGCGCGGCGCCCTGGGCATCGGGCGGCCGGCCAGCCTGCCGGAGCGCGGGCTGAGCCTGAATGCCAGCCTTCCGGAACTGGACATGGACGGATGGGAGGCGGTGTCGGACGGATTCAGCGTGGCGCCGGCCAAGGGCCGGGCCCCTTCCAAGCCGATCCTGCCGCAGCCGGAGCGCGTCAGCCTGGCGGCCGGCGTCCTGCGCGCCAGCGGCTACACGCTCAATGACCTGACGCTGTACGCGACGCGTCCCGCGCCGGCGCAGTGGCGCGTCGACCTGGAATCGCGCCAGGCGGCGGGCACGCTGGCGTGGCGGGAGGCGTCGGGCGCCATTGCGGGGCAGATCACCGCGCGCCTGAAGCACCTGTCGTTCGGCGGAGAGGGCGACGCCAATGAGGCCGACAAGGCGCTGGCGTCGGGCAATGACCTGTCGGACATTCCCGCCATCGACCTGCAGGCCGACCGATTCCTGCTGTATGGAAAGAATCTGGGCGTGCTGCAGGTGACCGGCACGAATCTCGAGCGCGGGCGGCATTGGCGGCTGGACAAGCTGTCCATCACCAATGATTCGGCGGCCTTGAACGCCACGGGCAATTGGCGCCTGGAAGGACCGGATCGCGGCTTGGCCGTCGACGCGGCCCTAAAGCTGGACAACATCGGCGAGCTCATGAACCGGCTCGGCTTCCAGAACGTCGTGTCCAACGGCAAGGGCACCGTCCAGGGCAAGGCGACCTGGCGCAACCTGCCCTGGACGCACAACATCGCGGACGTCCAGGGCGACGTGATCGTCAGCCTGGACAACGGCCGCTTCATGCACGTGAACTCGCGCACGGCGCGCCTGCTGGAATTGCTGTCGCTGCAATCGCTGCAACGGCTGGCGCGCCTGGACGTCAATCCCACCAACCTGCTGCGCGACGGGTTTCCCTTCGACACCATCCGCGGCCACGTCAAGGTGGCAGACGGCTTGCTGACCACCGAGGGCTACAAGATCAACGGGCCGGTCGCCGCCATCGTGCTGGCCGGTGGGGTGAACCTGATCAAGGAGCGCTGGGACCTCAAGGCGGTGGTCATCCCCAACCTGGATGCGAGCGGCGCGGCAATGGTGACCGCGCTGGCCGTCAATCCGCTGATCGGCCTGGGGGCTTTCGTGACGCAGTGGCTGCTCAAGCAGCCCCTCGCGCGCGCGATGACCATGGAATATTCCGTGACGGGCAGTTGGGACGACCCGCGCGTCGAGCCCATCGAAAGCTCAGGCAAGGAGCCGCCCAAGCAGACGCCGCGGCCGGCCGATTCGATGCCGCGCCGGATGCCGGAGTTCATCGAGCACTGAAGCGGTGCGCAGCGGGGGCGGGCGGGGCATTCCCCTGCAAATGTCGCGCGCAATGAAAAGCCGCCCTGCGAGGGCGGCTTCGGCGCTTGCGGGCGCGGACGGCCTGCTTACTTCTTCTTCATCATGTCGAAGAATTCGGCATTGGTCTTGGTGGCGCGCATCTTGTCCA
This sequence comes from Achromobacter sp. MFA1 R4, assembly GCF_900156745.1. Taxonomy (NCBI): domain Bacteria; kingdom Pseudomonadati; phylum Pseudomonadota; class Betaproteobacteria; order Burkholderiales; family Alcaligenaceae; genus Achromobacter; species Achromobacter sp. MFA1 R4. The sequence goes on from NZ_LT707065.1 coordinate 3,992,209, forward strand.
GGATGAACTCCATGGACTGGACTTCGTCCATGTCGTGGATGAACTTGCGCAGCACCCACACCTTCTGGAGCAGGTCGGGGGCGATCAGCAGCTCTTCGCGGCGGGTGCCCGACTTGTTCAGGTTGATGGACGGGTAGACGCGCTTTTCGGCCAGGCGGCGCTCGAGGTGGACTTCGGAGTTGCCGGTGCCCTTGAATTCTTCATAGATGACTTCATCCATGCGGCTGCCGGTTTCGATCAGCGCGGTGCCCAGGATGGTCAGCGAGCCGCCTTCCTCCAGGTTGCGCGCGGCGCCGAAGAAGCGCTTGGGGCGCTGCAGGGCGTTGGCGTCCACGCCGCCGGTCAGCACCTTGCCGGAGGCCGGCACGACGGTGTTGTACGCGCGGGCCAGACGGGTGATCGAGTCCAGCAGGATCACGACGTCCTTCTTCATTTCGACCAGGCGCTTGGCCTTTTCGATGACCATTTCGGCCACTTGCACGTGACGGGTGGCGGGCTCGTCGAAGGTGGAGGCCACCACTTCGCCGCGCACCGTGCGCTGCATTTCGGTCACTTCCTCGGGGCGCTCATCGACCAGCAGGACGATCATGACCGCGTCGGGGTAATTGGTGGTGATGGCGTGCGCGATGTGCTGCATCATCACCGTCTTGCCGGACTTGGGGCTGGCGACGATCAGGCCGCGCTGGCCCATGCCGATGGGGGCGAAGACGTCGAGGATGCGGCCGGTGAGGTTTTCCTCGCTCTTGATGTCGCGTTCCAGGCGGATGACGCGGTTCGGGTGCAGCGGCGTCAGGTTCTCGAACATGATGCGATGCTTGATCGCCTCGGGCGCCACGCCGTTGACCTTGTCCACCTTCACCAGCGCGAAATAGCGCTCGCCATCCTTGGGGGTGCGCACTTCGCCTTCGATGGAGTCGCCGGTGTGCAGGTTGAAACGGCGGATCTGCGACGGAGAAATGTAGATGTCGTCGGTGCTGGCCAGATACGAGGTTTCCGGCGAGCGCAGGAAACCGAAGCCGTCGGGCAGGACTTCCAGGACGCCGTCGCCGAAGATCTGCTCGCCTTGCTTGGCGCGCCGCTTCATGATGGCGAACATCAGTTCCTGCTTGCGCAGGCGGTTGGCGTTCTCGATTTCCAGGCCAGCGGCCATTTCGAGCAGCTGCGAGACGTGCAGCGCCTTCAGTTCGTTGAGGTGCATCGCGGTGAGTGTTGGGGGAAAAGTAAAGGAGGGCTCTGGCGGCGCGCCACGGACGGGCTCGCGCGGTACTGAATGAGCGCCGCCTCAGCGGCGGCGCCTTCGTTTACAGCACGCGGTTTACAACGCGCCGTCCAGGAATGCGGTGAGTTGCGACTTCGACAGCGCGCCAACCTTGGTGGCGGCCGCCTGGCCGTCTTTAAAGAGCATAAGGGTAGGAATGCCGCGGATGCCGTACTTGGTGGCCGTGCCCTGGTTTTCGTCCACGTTCAGTTTCGCGATCGTCAGGCGACCCGCGTATTCGGTGGCGACTTCTTCCAGGATCGGGGCAATCATCTTGCAGGGGCCGCACCAGGCAGCCCAGTAGTCCACCAGCACCGGCTGGCCGGATTTCAACACATCGGCATCGAAGCTCGCGTCACTGACGTTCTTGATTTGGTCGCTCATGATGGTGATTCTCGGTTCGGCAGCAAAAGGCGCGTTAAGACGCGCCTTGCCGTTGTTCTTGTTTGTGGAATGGGCTCAAGCATACCACTGTCAATAACAACAGGCATACCACTGTTAATAACAACAGGGTTTGCTGGATTTGTGTAGGATGTTGCGGCGCGGCCGTCGCGATCCGGGTCACTGAACCCCGGTGTGCCGGTCGTGACTGTCATCATCCTACCGAAATCGGACTTGGTCAGGTCGTGCGCATCCCACCCGGAGCCGCGCAGAATCTAGGCTTGTCCGTAAAATGTCGGTTTTTTTCCACAGATGTTGGGGATAACTTGGCCACTCCACGTTACAACGAGGCGTCCATCCGCGTCCTGAAGGGGCTGGAGCCCGTGCGCCAGCGCCCGGGCATGTACACCCGCACCGAAAACCCCCTGCACGTCGTGCAGGAGGTCATAGACAACGCCGCAGACGAGGCCCTGGCCGGCTACGGCAAACAGATCCAGGTCACGCTGCACGCCGATGGCAGCGTGTCCGTCGAGGACGATGGGCGCGGCATCCCCGTCGGCCTGCATCCCGAAGAGAACGCGCCCGTCGTCGAACTGGTCTTCACGCGCCTGCACGCGGGCGGCAAGTTCGACAAGGCCGGCGGCGGCGCCTACGCCTTCTCCGGCGGCCTGCACGGCGTGGGCGTGTCCGTCACGAACGCGCTGGCCACCCGTCTGGAAGTCGTCGTCTGGCGGGACAACGCCGTGAACCGCCTGGTGTTCAAGGGCGGCGACGTCGCCGAACCCCTGGCGCCCTACGACCAGGGCGGCCGCAAGAAGTCCGGCACTCGCGTGCGCGTCTGGCCCGACGCCAAATATTTCGACAGCCCGAACATCCCGCTGGGCGAACTGACGCACCTGCTGCGCAGCAAGGCCGTGCTGCTGCCGGGCGTGAAGGTCACGCTGGTCAACGAGAAAACCGGGGACACCAAGACCTGGCAGTACCAGGACGGCCTGCGCGGCTACCTGGCCGAGGCCCTGGCCGGCGCGGAACTAATGGTGCCGTTCTTCGAAGGCGAACAGTACGCCGGCGCCGACCACGAGAACTTCGCCGAAGGCGAGGGCGCCCAATGGGTGGTGGCCTGGACCGAGGACGGCAACGCCGTGCGCGAGTCCTACGTCAACCTCATTCCCACGCCCGCGGGCGGCACCCATGAATCCGGGCTGCGCGAAGGCCTCTTCGGCGCGGTCAAGGGCTTTGCCGAGCTGCACAGCCTGCTGCCCAAGGGCGTGAAGCTGCTGCCCGAAGACGTGTTCGCCCGCGCCAGCTTCGTGTTGTCGGCCAAGGTGCTGGATCCGCAATTCCAGGGCCAGATCAAAGAGCGCCTGAACAGCCGCGACGCCGTGCGTCTGGTCGGCGGTTTCTCCAAGAGCGCGCTGGACCTGTGGCTGCACAGCAACGTCGAATATGGCAAGAAGCTGGCGGAGCTGGCCATCCGTCAGGCGCAGGCGCGCCAACGGTCGGCGCAAAAGGTCGAAAAGCGCAAGAGTTCCGGCGTGGCCGTGCTGCCCGGCAAGCTGACCGACTGCGAATCCAGCGACGCCACCCGCACCGAAGTGTTCCTGGTCGAGGGCGACTCGGCCGGCGGCTCGGCCAAGATGGGACGCGACAAGGAGTTCCAGGCCATCCTGCCGCTGCGCGGCAAGGTGCTGAACTCCTGGGAGGTCGATCGCGACCGTCTCTTCGCCAACAATGAAATCCACGACATCTCGGTCGCCATCGGCGTGGACCCCCACGGTCCCGGCGATACCCCCGACCTGTCCGGCCTGCGCTATGGCCGCATCTGCATCCTGTCCGACGCGGACGTCGACGGCTCGCACATCCAGGTGCTGCTGCTGACGCTCTTTTACAAGCACTTCCCCAAGCTGGTCGAGGCGGGCAACGTCTACGTCGCCAAGCCGCCGCTGTTCCGCCTGGACGTGCCGGCGCAGGGCAAGCGCCCCGCCCGCAAGATCTACTGTCTTGACGAAGGCGAACTCGAGGCCGCGCAGGACAAGCTGCGCAAGGAAGGCGTGCGCGAAGGCGCCTGGTCGGTCAGCCGGTTCAAGGGCCTGGGCGAAATGAATCCCGAGCAGCTCTGGGAAACCACCATGAACCCCGACACGCGCCGCCTGCTGCCGGTGGGCTACGGCGACCAGACACCCGACGACACCACCCGCATGTTCGACATGCTGATGGGCAAGGGCGAATCCTCGCAACGCCGCGCGTGGATCGAGGAAAAGGGCAACCTGGCGGAGCTCGACATCTGATGACGCCGTCCGCGCCCGGGCAAGCCCGCATGGTCGTCGACCTGACCGCCGACGACTACGCGGATTTTGCCGCCTATGTGTACAAGCGGCCGGAACTGCGCCGCCGCCGTTACCGGTCCCATCTGCGCTTTGCGATCCTGATGATCGTGGCCCTGCTTGCCTACCTGATGTGGCAGACGTGGGACGGCAAGGGGCCCAATTGGGGCCTGCTGCTGCCCGTGTACTTCCAGGGGCTGGCGGTGGGGCTGGGCATCCTGGCCTTGCTGGCGCTGTCCTATGAATACCTGCTGCCCGGCCTCGTGAGGATGAACACGCGCCGCATGCTGGCCAGGCAGCCCGACACGCTGTATCTCGGCCGGCACGAGCTGGACTTCGGCCCCGAGGGCGTCACGGACACCACAGCCACCGCCTCCGGGCGCATGGACTGGACCGACGTGCGCCGGGTCGAGGAAACCCCGGAACACCTGTACGTCATCCTCGGCACCCTGCAGGGCGTGATCATTCCCAAGCGCGGGCAGGACGCCACCACGCTGCAGGCGGTGCGCGCCCAATTGCGCGCGCACGTCGCCGACACGCAGCTCATGGCCGCGTCCGCCTGAGGCGCATTGGCGCCGTTTCGATGAAATTGTCTACCTGAAACCATCATGACCGACAGCAATCAACCCGGCCTGTTCGACTCCAACCCGCCCGGCGGCGATGGCGATGACAACGCCGCCATCACGCTGGCGCGCTACGCGGAGCAGGCCTATCTGGACTATGCGGTGTCCGTGGTGCGCGGCCGCGCCTTGCCCGACGTGGGCGACGGACAAAAGCCCGTCCAGCGCCGCATCCTTTTCGCCATGCAGGCGATGGGACTGGGCGCCGGCGCCAAGCCCGTGAAGTCCGCGCGCGTCGTCGGCGACGTGCTGGGTAAATACCATCCGCACGGCGACCAGGCCGCCTACGACGCCATGGTGCGCATGGCGCAGAATTTTTCGCTGCGCTATCCCCTGATCGACGGCCAGGGCAACTTCGGCTCGCGCGACGGCGACAACGCCGCCGCCATGCGTTACACGGAAGCGCGCCTGACCCCCATCGCCAAGCTGCTGCTCGACGAGCTGGACGAAGGCACCGTCGATTTCGTGCCCAACTACGACGGCAGCCAGCAAGAGCCGCAGATGCTGCCCGCGCGGCTGCCGGTGATGCTGCTCAACGGCGCCTCGGGCATTGCCGTGGGCATGGCCACCGAGATCCCGCCGCACAACCTGCGTGAAGTCGCCCAGGCGTGCGTGGCGCTCATCAAGCAGCCGCAGTTGCCGGACGAGGAACTGTACGCAATGATCCCCGGCCCGGACTTCGCGGGCGGTGGCCAGATCATCACGCCGGCGGCCGACATCGCGCAGATCTACGGTGGCGGCCGCGGGTCGCTCAAGGTGCGCGCGCGCTGGCAATTCGAGGAACTGGCGCGCGGCCAGTGGCAGCTCGTGGTCAACGAACTGCCACCCGGCACCTCCTGCCAGAAGGTGCTGGAAGAAATCGAGGAAATCACCAACCCCAAGGTCAAGACGGGCAAGAAGAGCCTGACGCCCGAGCAGACGCAGTCCAAGGCCGTCATGCTCAACCTGCTGGACGCCGTGCGCGACGAGTCCGGCAAGGACGCTGCGGTGCGCCTGGTCTTCGAACCCAAGACCTCGCGTGTGGACCGCGACGAATTCGTCAACACGCTGCTGGCGCAGACCAGCATGGAAGGCAGTTCGTCCGTCAACCTGGTGTGCATCGGCACCGATGGCCGGCCGCGCCAGAAGGGCTTGCGCGACATCCTGGTCGAATGGCTGGCGTTCCGCACCAACACGGTGGTGCGCCGCACGCGCTTTCGCCTGGACAAGGTCATCGACCGGATCCACGTGCTGGAAGGGCGCATGGTCGTCTACCTGAACGTGGACGAGGTCATCCAGACCATCCGCGAATCCGACGAGCCGCGCGCCGCGCTGATGGAACGCTTCAAGCTGTCCGAGCGCCAGGCCGAGGACATCCTGGAAATGCGCCTGCGCCAGCTCGCGCGCCTGGAAGGGTTCAAGATCGAACAGGAGCTGGCTGACAAGCGCAAGGAACAGGTTTCCCTGCAGGAGCTGCTGGACAACCCCACGACGCTCAAGCGCCTGCTGGTCAAGGAAATCGAGGCCGACGCCAAGCAGTATGGCGACGACCGCCGCACCCTGATCGAGACCGCCGAGCGCGCCGTGCTCGAAACCAAGGTGCTGGACGAGCCGGTCACCGTGATCGTCTCGCAGAAGGGCTGGCTGCGCGCCCGCCAGGGCCACGGCCACGATGCCGCGCAATTCGGCTTCAAGCAGGGCGACGACCTCTACGGCGCTTTCGAGTGCCGCACCACCGACACGCTGATCGCGGTGGGCGACAATGGCCGGGTCTATTCGGTCCCGGTGTCCGGCCTGCCGTCCGCGCGCGGCGACGGCCAGCCGGTCACCACCATGATCGACCTCGAATCCGGCACGCGCATCGTCCATACGATCGCGGCCGCCAGCGACAGCCGCTGGCTGCTGGCCACGCGCGGCGGCTATGGCTTCGCGGCCAAGCTGTCGGACATGGTCAGCCGCCAGCGGGCGGGCAAGCAGTTCATCACGCTCGAAGAGGGCGACGAACTGCTGCGTCCGGTGCCGCTGTTTGCAGGCGCCGTGCAACTGGCGCTGCTGTCGCAGAAGGGCAAGTTCCTGGTGTTCGGGCTGGACGAGGTCAAGTCGCTGTCTGGCGGCGGACGCGGCACCATCCTGATGGGGCTGGACGGCGCGGACAAGCTCGACCAGACTGTGCCCATCGGTCCGCTGGGATTGCGCGCCACAGGCATCTACCGCAACAAGATGACCGAAGACATCCTGGTCGGCGCCGCGCTGGCGGTCTACGTCGGCAAGCGCGCGCGCAAGGGCCGGGCGCTGGACGTGCGGCCCAAGCAGCCGCTGCTGTCCCCGGTGCTGGGTTGAACCGGGCGCGCCGCCTGATGCCCGAGCCGGCAGGCGGCGCGCGCCCCTTGCGCCGCCCGCGCCGCCAAGGGCACGCATGAGCGGCGCGGCTGCCCGCCAGCCCAGGCTGGCGCATGTCGATGCCCTGCGCGGCTTTGCGCTCTTCGGCATCCTCGTCGTCAACATCGGCGTGCTCGCGTTTCCGTTCTATGGCGCGGGCGTGCCGGACCCGGCCTGGTCCAGTCCGCTGGACGTGACGGTCCGCTGGTTCGTCGCCTGGCTGTTCGAGACCAAGTTCTACCTGCTGTTCTCCTTCCTGTTCGGCTACAGCTTCACGCTGCAGATGGCGGCGGCCGAACACGCCGGCGCGGCGTTCGCGCCGCGTTTCCTGCGCCGGCTTGTCGGACTGGCCGTGCTGGGCCTGGCCCACGCGATCCTCTTCTACCAGGGCGACATCCTGGTGACCTACGCCTTGCTGGGCCTGGCGCTGCTGCTATGCCGGCGCATGGACCCGGGCCGCGCGCTGCGCCGCGCCCTGTGGCTGATCGCGCTGGCGTCGGCGGCGTGGCTGATCCTGGGCGCGTTGAGCCTGCTGGGGCCCGCGCCGGCGGACTATGGCGCCCAATACAAGGCCGAGGCGCTGGCCTCGATCCAGGCATACCGCGGCACCATCGGCACCACGATCGCGCAACACATCAAAGAGCTCTCCGAGACCGTCTGGTTCACGTTGCTGTTCGTGCAGGGGCCGTTCGCCTTTGCCATGTTCCTGGCGGGCTACGCGCTGGGCCGGCGCAATGCGCTGGCGGATCCCTGGCGTTCGCCCCGCGCGCTGGGGCTGTTGTGCGCGCTGGGCCTGTTGCCCGGGCTGGCGGGGGCCGCGGCCTACGCGACCAGCGCCTTGCCCCAGGCCCGCGTGGTGTGGGAACTGCCGGGGCTGGCCGTGGGCCTTTTCACCGCGCCGTTACTGAGCCTTTCCTACGCAGCGGCGTTCCTGCTCGCGCTGCGCACGGGCCCAGGCCGGCGCCTGGGCGAGTGGCTGGCGCCCGCGGGCCGCATGGCCCTGAGCAATTACCTGATGCAGTCCGTGGTCTGCGCCTGGCTTTTCACGGCATGGGGGCTGCGCCTGTACGCCGCCGTCTCGCCGCTGGCCGCGTTTGTCATCGCCGTCGCGATCTGCGCCGTGCAGATGCCGCTGTCCGCCTGGTGGCTGCGCCGGCACGCCTACGGCCCCGTGGAGTGGTTCCTGCGCGCGCTCACCATCGGCGCGTGGCCGGCCTGGCGGCGCGTGCAGGGTTGACCGTCTAGACCGCCCGGGTGCGCAACCGGCCTTGCGGCGTGCCGCCGTCGCGCCGGCCCTGCCAGGCCCACATGCCCGCCAGCAACGCCATCGCGGGCAGGTAGACCCAGAAATCGGACCAGCGGTGCGGGTTGGGCGCCTTCACGCTGACCACGTCCCATCCCTGTTCCCAGCCTGCGCGTTGCGCGCGGCTGCCGAAGCGCACCCCGCCGATCTGGATCTGGTCGCCCAGGCGCATCAGCGTCAAGCCGGCTTCGGCCAGCCGCTTGCGCCCGGCGTCGGCGCCGCCGCCGCCCGCTTCAAGCGCGGGCAGGGCGACCGCCACCGTCTTGGTCAACTCGTCGCCTTCCAGGTTCAGACCCTTGAGCACCACGGTCAGCCGGCCGTTGTCGGGCAGGGCGGCTGCCGTGGCCTGGATCTCGGACGCCGGCCGGCTTTCATGGCTGGGCGCGAAATGGTCCATGAACCAGTCGGGCCGGAACAGCATGAACGTGACCAACAGCAGCACCGCGACTTCCGCCAGGGTGCAGCGGACCCTGAACCATCGCATGGTGGCGGCGGCGAAGGTCAGCGACGCCAGCGTGGCGCCCGCGACCACCAGCGCCAGCTCCCAGCCGTAGTTCACGTCGATCAGCAGCAGCGTGGGGTTGAAGACGAACATGAACGGCAGGATGGCCGTGCGCGCCGCGTAGGTAACGCCCTGGATGCCCGTTTTGATCGGGTCCTCGCCGGAGATGGCGGCGGCCGCGAAGGTGGCCAGCCCTACCGGCGGCGTGATGTCGGCCATGATGCCGTAATAGAACACGAACATGTGCACGGCGATCAGCGGAATGACCAGGCCGTTCTGCGCGCCCAACTCCACCACCACGGGCGCCATCAGGGTCGCCATCAGGATGTAATTGGCCGTCGTGGGCATGCCCAGTCCCAGGACCAGGCAGACCGCCGCGGTGAAGATCAGCATCAGCAGCACATTGCCCATCGACACCAGTTCGACGAAGGCCGTCATGCGCAGGCCCAGCCCGGTCAGCGTGATGGCGCCGACGATCAGCCCGGCGGTGCCGCAGGCGATGGCGATGCCGATCATGTTGCGCGCGCCGTCCTGCAGGCCCCCGACGGCGTCGCGCCAACCCTGGCGCCAGGCGGGCGCGGCCGGCTGCTTGCGGAACCAGGCCAGGATCGGACGCTGCGTGACCATCTGGAACAGCATCGCCATCGCGGCCCAGAAGGCCGACAGGCCGGCCGACAACTGCTCCACGCTCAGGCACCAGACCAGGATGCCGATCGGAATCAGGAAGTACAGGCCGGCGCGCACCGTGGGCCACGGCTGGGGGCGCACGGGATGATTGATGTCGATGTCCTGCGGCAAGTCGGGGTGGCGGGCGGCCACGCGCAGCAGCCACACGTAAAGGACCGCCAGGAGGACCAGCAGGATCGGCGTCGCCGCCTGCCCGGCCAGCGCCTGCACGCCCGTGCCGATTCCGTAGACCGCGCCCATCACGAGCAGCGTGCCGCTGATGCCCATGCCCCAACCGGCCAGCTTTTGCAGCGGCGTGCGGGCGGGGCCCGACGCCATCATCGGCTGGATGCCCAGCTTCAGCGCTTCCAGGTGGACGATGTAGAAGAGCGCGACGTACGAGATCGCGGCGGGCAGGATGGCGTGGCGGATGATGTCGGCATAGGGGATGCCCACGTACTCGATCATCAGGAACGCGGCGGCGCCCATGACGGGCGGCATGATCTGGCCATTGACCGAGGACGCCGTTTCGATCGCGCCGGCGCGCACGCCGCCATAGCCCGCCTTCTTCATGAGCGGGATGGTGAAGATGCCGCCGGTCACCACGTTGGCGACGGACGATGCGGACACCAGGCCGTTCACCGCCGAGGACATGACCGCCACCTTGGCGGGCCCGCCGCGCAGGTGGCCCAACAGCGCGAACGACACCTGCATCATGTAGTTGCCGGCGCCGCACTTGTCGAGCATGGAGCCCAGCAGTACGAAGATGAAGATGTACGACACCGATACGCCCAGCGCCACGCCGTAGACGCCTTCGGTGGTGAGCCACATGTGCGACATCAGCCGTTCGAGCGATGCGCCGCGGTGAGCCAGCACGTCGGGCAGCCACGGACCGGCCAGCGCATAGGCCACGAACACCAGGCCCAGCACCGTCATGGGCAGGCCCAGCGCCCGGCGGGTCACTTCCAGCAGCAGCGCGAGGCCGATCACGGCGGTGCCCACGTCCAGCGGCGTCGGCTGGCCGGGCCGGGCCGCCAGCTCGTTGTAGAAGACATAAAGATAGCTGCCGCAAAAGCCCGCCGCCAGGGCCAGCACCCAGTCATACCAGGGCATGCGGTCGCGGGCGGAGCGCTTGCTGGCCGGATAGGCGAGATAGCCCAGGAACATGGCGGTGCCCAGGTGCAGCGCGCGCGCCTCGGTGTCGTTGAAGATGCCCCAGTTCAACGAGAACGGGATCGGCGAGGCGTACCAGAGCTGGAAGAAGGACCAGAGCAGCGCGCCGGCGGCCAGCGTGGCGCCGGCCATGCCGCGCGCGTCGCGGCCGCCGCGGTCCGCGTCGGCGACCAGCTGTTCCAGGTTCGGGGTCGGCGTGTGCGACTCGTTTGTCATGAAATTCCCCTGCGTATCGTGGCGCGCGCCGACGCGTTGGCGCGCGATGAGCCGCCCCGCGCGCCAGGCGCGCGCAAGGACGGCGCCCGCGGCCCGAGGCGGATGCCTCCGGGGCCGCGGGCGCGGCTGCGACGGGCCTTAGAGCAGGCCCTTTTCCTTGAAGTACTTCGCGGCGCCCGGATGCAGGGGCGCGGACAGGCCGTTCTTCACCATGTCGGCGGCCTTCAGGTTGGCGAAGGCGGGATGCAACTTCTTGAAATCGTCGAAGTTGTCGAAGACAGCCTTGACCACGATGTAGACCGTGGCCTCGGGCACGTCGGCCGAGGTGACGAAGGTGGCGGTGACGCCGTAGGTCTGGGTCGCTTGCGGATTGCCCGGATACAGCCCAGCTGGAATCGTGGCGTGGGCGTAGTAGGGGTACTTTTCAACCAGCTTGTCCACGGCCGGGCCGGTCAACGGCACGAGCTTCGCGCCGCAGCTCGTCGTGGGATCCTGGATGTTGGCGGACGGGTGGCCCACGCCATAGAAGAAGCCGTCGATCTTGCCGTCGCACAGCGCCGAGCCATGCTCGTCCGGGCGCAGCTCCGACGCGAGCGAGAAATCCTTCATCGTCCAGCCCATCGTGGCCAGCAGCTCTTCCATCGACGCGCGCGTGCCCGATCCCGGATTGCCCACGTTGAACCGCTTGCCCTTGAAGTCTTCGAATCCCTTGATGTTGGACTCTTTGCGCGCCACGACGGTGAACGGCTCGGGATGGATCGAAAAGACCGAGCGCAGCTTGGTGAAGGCGCCTGCCTGCTTGAACTGGCCTTCACCGTTGTAGGCATTGAAGCCGACGTCGGATTGCACGACCCCCAGGTCAAGCTCGCCGGCCTTGATGGTGTTGGCATTGAAGACCGAACCGCCGGTCGATTCGACCGAGCAGCGGATGCCGTGGTTGGCGCGGTCCTTGTTGACCAGGCGGCAGATGGCGCCGCCCGCCGCATAGTAGACGCCGGTGACGCCGCCCGTTCCGATGCTGACGAACTTCTGCTGGGCGGCGGCCGGAGCCGGCGCCGTGGACAGCAATGCCGTCGCCAGGCCCGCCGCGGCGAGCGTCCAGGCATTGCGATGGCCCAAGGGGTGTTTGAAAGACCTGGTCATGCAAACTCCTTTTGGGGGTTTTCCCCGTGTGATTGCCGGTCTGTGCCGGCGGTGTTGGCAGCCCGCGAGCCGCGGATTGCCCTGTGCTGAATCATCACGTGCCCGCTGTCGGCGGGCGGCGCGCGCGGAACCCGCCGTCGCGCGCGCAGGCGGCGCCTAGGCGCCGGAGTGGGCTATCGCCGCGTCGATCGCGCCGGCGAGCCTTTCCGTCAGTTGGTCCAGTTCATCGTCGGAAATGATGAAGGGAGGCGCGAGCAGCACGTGGTCGCCCTGGCGGCCGTCGATGGTGCCGCCCATCGGATACACCATCAGGCCGCGGGCCATGGCTTCGCGCTTGACGCGCGCGTGCAGCGCCAGCGCCGGGTCGAAGGTCTGCCTGGTGGCGCGGTCCCGCACGAGTTCCACCCCCATGAACAGGCCGCGTCCGCGGATATCGCCCACATGCGGATGGTTGCCCAGCGCGGCCTCCAGCCGTTGCCGCAGGCCGGCGCCCTGGACGCGCACCCGTTCAAGCAGGTTGTCGCGGCGGATCACGTCCTGGACCGCCAGCGAGGCCGCGCAGGCCATCGCATGGCCCAGGTAGGTATGGCCATGCTGGAAGAAGCCGCTGCCCTGCTGCATGGCGTCGACGATGCGACCCTGCGCCATGACCGCGCCGATCGGCTGGTAGCCGCCGCCCAGGCCCTTGGCGATGGTGATGAGGTCGGGCGTCACGTCCTCCTGTTCGACGGCGTACAGCGTGCCGGTGCGGCCCATGCCGCACATCACCTCGTCGGCGATGAGCAGCACGCCGTGGCGGTCGCAGACCTCGCGGATGCGTCGAAAGTAGCCGGGCACCGGCGTCACGGCGCCGACGGTCGCGCCGACCACCGGCTCGGCCACGAACGCCATCACGCTGTCGGGCCCCAGCCGCTGGATCGTTTCCTCCAGCTCCTGCGCCAGCCGTTCGCCGTATTGTTCGGCGCTTTCGTTGTCGCGCTGGTCGCGGTAGGCGTAGCAGGGCGACACGTGCGCCACGTCGATCAGCAGCGGCGCGAACTGCGCGCGGCGCCACGCATTGCCGCCGACCGCCAGGGCGCCGAGCGTGTTGCCGTGATAGCTCTGCCGGCGCGCGATGATGTGCCGGCGCTGCGGCTGGCCGATTTCCACGAAATACTGGCGCGCCATCTTCAAGGCCGCTTCCACGGCTTCGGAGCCGCCGGAGACGAAGTAGGCGTGCGAGGTGCCCGCCGGCGCATCCGCCACCAGACGGTCGGCCAGCCGTTCGGCGACGTCGGTCGTGAAAAAGCCGGTATGGGCGTAGGCCAGCGCATCGATCTGGGCATGCATGGCGGCCTGCACGTCCGGGTGATTGTGACCCAGGCAGGACACCGCGGCGCCGCCCGAGCCGTCGAGATAGGCGCGGCCAGCGCTGTCATGGATCCAGACGCCCTGTCCGCGCACGGCGACGGGAGGGGTTTGGCGTAGGGAACGATGCAGGACGTGTGTCTGACTCATGCTGCGGTTTTCCATGGATCAAGGGTTGAGAACGGCTGCGGCCCCGGGCCTCAGCCGGGCCGGCGCGCAGGCGCGCCGCTCCAGTAGACGTTGTCCGCGCGCAGGCGCGCCTCCACCTCGGTCAGGCGGTTCAGGACGGCATCGCCGCCGCGCGCGGTCAGCCGGGCGATCAGGTGTTCAGCCAGTCCCAGCAGGCCCGCGGTGGTGTGGAAAAACGAGCCCGGGCCCTGGCGCGCGGGGCGCGCCTGCACGCCGTCGCGGTCGGGCGGCGCAAAGCGCAGCGTGTGGCGCGCGTCCACGGCCAGCGGCGAGAGCGGGTCGTCGGTCAGCGCAACGAGGGCGACGCCGCGCTGCGCCGCCTGGCGCGCGAGCTGGACCGTCGCGGTGGGGTAGGGCGCCTGCGAGATGACGATCAGCGCATCTTCCGGGCCCAGGTTGTCGGTCTGCTCCGCGGGCGCGCCGCCCAGTCCGTCGATGAGGACGCTGTTGCGCCGCACAAGCTGGTAGGCGTAGCGCATCTGGAACGCGATGCCGAAGGCCGAGCGCGTTCCCAGGAATCCGACCTGCCGGGCTTCGAGCAGTGTCTGCACCGCCGCGTCGAACGCGGCGGGCGGGTTCAGCGTGCACACCGAGGACATGGCCTGGACCTGGTAGTCGGTCAGGACATCGGGGCCGGGCTCGGCGGGGTCGCCCGCCGCGGCCTGCAACGCGGCGGCGCGGTCGCGCAGGCCGGGCTGTCCGTGCCCCACCAGCGCCTGTTGAAAGGGTTGGCGGAAGTCTTCGTAGCTGGCGTAGCCGACCGCGCGCGCCAGTCGCAGCATCGTGGCCGGCGCCACGCCCAGTGCCTGCGCCTGGCGCCGCATCGACCACAGGCCCACCTCCGCGGGATGCGCCACCACCCAATGCGCTGCCCGCTGCAGCTCGGGGGGCAATTGCTCCAGCTTTTCCTGAAGTGTGGCGAGCAGGGATGACGGCAGGGACATGAGGGCGGGGAGAGGGGGCGTTAAAAAACATATGATAAATAAAATCAATGAAACAAAACATATGTTTTTTATAGGGGCTTCCCCCTGTGCTGCGCTGCGTCCGGCCCCTGTCGCGACAGCCCGGCACCCGCCCCGGCAACCCCGCCGGCACCCCATAAGTGCGCCCATACTGCAGCGATCCTCGGCAAATCCGCGTTCATTTATTTACATCGCGCGGCGCCTTTTTGTTTGACTCGAATTAATTGGGCGCATATGATTCGTGTAGAAATGATTTTGTCCGAACCACCCGCAACCATGACTGACGCCGCGAAAATCGAAACCTCACAGCAGTACGACCTGCGCATTTTGCGAGCCCTGCGCCGCATCACGCGTTCGATCGCCCTGCATTCGCGCCAGTTGTCCGCGGTCAGCCACATCACCGCGCCGCAATTGATGTGCCTGCGCACGGTGATCGCCAACGGGCCCATGACGGCCACGGCGATCAGCCGCGAGATGCACGTCAGTCCCAGCACCGTGGTCGGCATCCTGGATCGCCTTGAAGACAAGGCCTTGATCCGCCGCGAGCGCGGTCGTGAAGACCGCCGCATCGTGTTCGTCACCGCCACCGAGGCGGGACGTGAATTGGCGCAAGGCGCGCCGTCGCCGCTGCAAAAGCACCTGGCCGACGCGCTCAATGCCTTGCCGGAGTTGGAACAGGCCACCATCACCCTGTCCCTGGAGCGCATCGTGGCGCTCATGGAACAGGATGGTCAGGCCGCAGTCGACACGCATGGCGACGTGTCGTCGCCCATCCTTGAAGTGCCCACGGGCGGGGCACCACCAGAATCGGGAATCGTTGCATGAAGAAAAACGAACTGGACACCCCCACACTCTCAAGTGCCGTGGCGCCGGCGGTCAGCGCGCAGACCCACACCATGCGTCTGCCCGACCGCAAAGACGGCGCCGCCATCCACCGCCTCATTTCCGAGTGCCCGCCACTCGACCTGAATTCCCTCTACGCGTACCTGCTCCTGTGCGAGCACTTTCGCGACACCTGCGTCCTGGCTGAAAGCGCCGGGGGACGCATCAATGGTTTTATTTCCGCTTATGTGGACCCGTCCCGTCCAGACGTGCTGTTCGTCTGGCAGGTTGCGGTGCACGCCCGCGCTCGCGGCCATCGCCTTGGCCGCGCCATGCTCCGGGAGCTCTTGCAGCGCAAGAACCTGGCGCATGTCCGCTATCTTGAAACCACGGTGGGGCCTGACAACCAGGCTTCGCGCCGCACCTTCGCCGGCCTGGCCGCCGAGGTGGGCGCCCATGTCTCCGAGCAGCCGTTCTTCGACCGGCAACTCTTCGGCGGCGCGGATCACGACGACGAGATGCTGTTGAGGATAGGTCCGTTCACCTTGCCGTCCCCCTAGGGACGCCGCAAGCCGGTCGGGCTTATCGATTTACCGGGATGGTTCACACCGTCCGGATGCGCCTGACGCACCCGGAGGGGAGCTGGCCGTCTGTCAATTTATGAGATGAAAAGGGAGGATTAATCATGGACTTGAAGATCTTTGACCGTATGGAGTCTGAAGTGCGGGGCTACATCCGGTCGTTTCCCGTGATATTCAATCAGGCCCGGGGCTCGACGCTCATCGATGAGGATGGCGCCGAATACATCGACTTCTTCAGCGGCGCAGGCACGCTGAACTACGGCCACAACAATCCTGTTCTCAAGGAAAAGCTGCTGGAGTATGTGCAGGCGGACGGCGTCGTCCATGGCCTGGACATGGCCACCAGCGCGAAGAAGCGTTTCCTTGAGACGGTGGATCGCGTGCTGCTCAAGCCGCGCAACTGGCAGTACACGCTGCAATTCACCGGCCCGACCGGCACCAACGCCGTCGAAGCCGCGCTGAAGATCGCGCGCCAGGTCAAGGGCCGTCCCAATGTGATCTCGTTCACGCATGGTTTTCACGGCGTCACCGGCGGCTCGCTGGCCGCCACGGCCAACATGAAGTTTCGCGACGCCGCCGGCTACGCGCTGGGCAACACGACGTTCATGCCCTACGACGGATACTTCGGTCCGGACGTGGACACCATGTCGTACCTGGAACGCATGCTGGAAGATCCGAGCAGCGGCCTGGACAAGCCGGCCGCCGTCATCGTGGAAACGGTGCAGGGCGAAGGCGGCGTCAACGTGGCCACGCTGCGCTGGTTGAAAGAGCTGGAAAAGCTGTGCAAGCGGCACGACATGCTGCTGATCGTGGACGACATCCAGGTCGGCTGCGGCCGCACCGGCACGTTCTTCAGCTTCGAGGCCGCCGGCATCCGTCCCGACATCATCACGCTGTCGAAGTCGCTCTCGGGCTTTGGCCTGCCGATGTCCCTAGTGCTGATGAAGCCCGAGCTGGACATCTGGAAGCCGGGCGCCCACAGCGGCACGTTCCGCGGCAACAACCTTGCCTTCGTCACCGCGACCCAGGCACTGGAAACCTACTGGACCAACACCGCGTTCACCGCCGACATCCAGCGCAAGGAGCGCCTGGTGGGCGACTGGCTCGAAAACCTGGTGCATAGCTATCCCAACGCCGGCCTGTCGGCGCGCGGCCGCGGCCTGATCCAGGGCCTGGTGTCCAACACCACCCCGGCGCTGTCCAACCGCATCGCCCAATGCGCGTTCAAGAAGGGCGTCGTGATCGAAACCTCGGGCGCGCATGACGAAGTGCTCAAGCTGCTGCCCGCGCTGACGATCGAGGAAGACCTGCTGGCCAAGGGCCTGGATCTGATCGAGGCCAGCGTGGCCGAAGCGCTGGCCGATGAGGGGCAGTCCGCCCGCATCCTGAAATTTGGAGGAAAACGTCAATGATCGTACGCAATGTCAAAGATGTGATCGGCACCGCCGACGAAGTCCGCACCGACACCTGGGTCAGCCGCCGCGTGCTGCTCAAGAAGGATGGCATGGGCTTTTCTTTCCATGAGACCACCATTTTTCCGGGCGGCCGCACGCACATCCACTACAAGAACCACCTTGAAGCGGTGTGGTGCATCGAGGGCGACGGTTCGATCGAGACCATTGCCGACGGCAAAAAGTATGAACTGGGCCCCGGCGTGGTCTACGCGCTGAACGAACACGACGAGCACTGGCTGTGCGGCGGCAAGGAGCCGCTGCGCGTCATCTGCGTCTTCAATCCGCCGCTGACCGGCCAGGAAGTGCACGACGAGCATGGTGTCTACGCGCTACCCGACGCCGTCGCGGCCTGAAAATAGGAGGTTCGCATGATCTCACCCGCGAAGGATCCGTACGCCTCCCGTACGGATCGTGGTTCCGCCATCATTTCCCGCCAGGATCCCGTCGTCTATGAAGACGGCAAGTACGCCAGCGCGCTGTCCGACGAGCAGGTCGGCCAGTATGACCGCGACGGCTTCCTGCTGCTGGAAAACCTGTTCTCGGAAGCCGAAGTGCGCGCCCTGTCGGGCGAGGTCGAGCGCATGACGCGCGATCCGTCGATCGTGCGCCGCGAAGAGGCCATCACCGAGCCGGGCAGCAACGCCGTGCGTTCCATCTTCATGGTGCACGTGCTCAACCCCATGCTGGCCCGCCTGGTGCGCGATCCGCGCCTGGTCAACGTGGCGCGCCAGATCCTCGGTTCCGAGGTCTACATCCACCAGTCGCGCGCCAACATGAAGCCGGGCTTCAAGGGCAAGGAGTTCTACTGGCATTCGGACTTCGAGACCTGGCACGTCGAGGACGGCATGCCCTCGATGCGCGCGCTCAGCTGCTCGGTGCTGCTGACCGACAACAACGAGTGCAATGGCCCCCTGATGCTGGTGCCGGGCTCGCACCGCCAGTTCATCTCGTGCGTCGGCGAGACGCCGAACGAGCACTACAAGCAATCGCTGAAGAAGCAGGAATACGGCGTGCCGGATCCTGTCAGCCTGCAACTGCTGGTGGAGCAGGGCGGCATCCGCACGATGACGGCCAAGGCCGGCTCCGTGGTGTTCTTCGACTGCAACACGATGCATGGTTCGAACAGCAACATTTCGCCGTGGCCGCGCGCCAATGTCTTCATGGTCTACAACAGCATGGAGAACACCCTGAACCCGCCCAAGTACGGGCTGACCCCGCGTCCCGAGCACATCGCGACGCGCAAGGGATTCAAGGCGGTCACGCCGCTGGATGCGTTGAAGCTGGTTGGCGGTTGAGCATCCGCCGTCCACACCTGGCCCGGGCCCGTCCCGGGCCTTTTTTGTCTCTTGCCGGCGGCCCGGCGCGCCGCATTTCTTGTATTCTCTGCGGCATTCGCAACCCGTTGAGCCATCGCCGCCATGTCTGCCCGTATCCTCAGCCTGCACATCTATCCCGTCAAATCCTGCGCGGGCATCGACCTGACCGAATCTCCCATCGACCGCGCGGGCCTGGCGCATGACCGGCGCTGGATGGTCGTGGATGACGGCGGCCAGTTCATGACGCAGCGGCAATGGCCGGCCATGGCGCTGATCCGCACGGCGCTCTCGGCGGACGCGCTGCGCCTGTCGGCCCCGGGCATGGCGGACCTGGAGGTCGCCCTGGACGGATCTGGACTGGAAGGCGAGGGGCAAACGGTGGGCGTCTGGAGCGACACCATTTCCGCCCGGCGCGAAGGCGCGGCCGCGGAACGGTGGCTGTCCGAATTCGTCAAGACGCCGTGCCGCCTGCTCAAGGTGGATGCCGCCGCGCGCCGCAACGCCAAGCCCGACTGGGTATCGCGCTGGGCCGACGCGCATCCCGATCTGGCCGATGCCTTCGTGGGGGAACACCACTTCGGTTTTGCCGACGGCTTTCCGCTCCTGATCGCCAACCAGGCCTCGCTGGACGACCTGAACGCCCGCCTGCAGGCCAAAGGGGCGGCCCCGGTGCCGATGGACCGGTTCCGTCCCAACATCGTGGTCCAGGGCGAATGGGAGGCCTTCGACGAAGACCACACGGCCATGATCACGGCGGGCGGCGTACGGATGGCGTTCGTCAAGCCGTGCACCCGTTGCTCGATTCCCGACATCGACCAGCGCACGGCCCAGCAATATGAAGAGCCGGGCCGCACGCTGGCGGGCTACCGCAATCTGGATATTGGCGTCGTATTCGGCCAGAACGCCATCGTGGATGCGCCGGCCGGCGCGCGGCTGAAAGTGGGCGACGCGGTCGACATCGAACTGGATTTCTGACCCGCCGCCCGCCGCGGCGTCACGGCGAGGACAGCTTCAGGCCAACCAGGCCCAGCACGATGAAGGCAACGCTGGCAATGCGCAGCCAGCTTGCCGACTCACCGAAGAGCACGATGCCCGCCACGAAGGCGCCGATCGTGCCGATGCCCACCCACACCGCATAGGCGGTGCCCAGCGGCAGGCTTTTCATGGCCAGGGCCAGCAGCCAGAAGCTGATGAGCATGCCCGCCACGGTCACGACGGACGGCCACAGCCGGGTGAAGCCGTTGGTGTATTTCAGGCCGACCGCCCAGACGATTTCAAACAGGCCAGCCAACACCAGGATGATCCAGGTCATGCACGACTCCCAAGATTGCGATGCCGGCGAGATGCCGACATAAATGGGGTCGTCCCCGGAAAAGGCGCCGGCCGTTTGACCGGGCGCAGCAACGGGCCGTCCCGTTGCGGCAAAAATTATAGAATACCGGCTTTCGACGGCAGATCCGGATGCCGGGCATCAACCTAGCAACACTTCGCGTTCCGGGCCGCGAAACCAGGATATTTTTATGCAACGCATCATGCTGCGGGCAAAGCTGCACCGCGTCACGGTCACGGAAGCCGACCTTCACTACGAAGGATCTTGCGGCATCGACGAAGACCTCCTCGACGCTGCCGGCATGCGCGAGTTCGAACGCATCGAGCTCTACAACGTGACGAATGGCGAACGCTTCGACACTTACATCATCAAGGCTGCGCGCGGCAGCGGCGCCATCTCGCTGAACGGCGCGGCGGCGCGCCGGGCCCAGGTGGGCGATCTGCTGATCATCTGCACGTACGGCCCGATGTCCGAAGAAGATTCGGCCACGCACAAGCCCCAGGTGGTGCTGGTCGACGACGCCAACCGCGTCAAGGAAATCCGCAAGTTCCCGGCGTGACGCCGGGCCGGGCGAAGCGCCATGCCGGCTCGGCCGGATAGCGCTTCGTCGCCTCTGAACCGTTTCATCATGAGCTTCCAGGTCATCATCCAACCCAGCAAGCATCAATTCCCGGTCGAGCCCGGCCAGACCGTGCTCGACGCCGCGCTGGCGGCGGGCATCGTCCTGCCCTATAGCTGTCGCAATGGCGCATGCTCCACCTGCAAGGGCAAAGTGGTGTCCGGGGAGTTCGACGCCGGCCAGTACCCCGCGCAGATCCTGTCGCCGGAAGAACTGGCCGACGGCTTCACCCTGTTCTGCCAGGCCCGGCCCCAGTCCGACCTGGTGGTCGAGTCCACCGAGGTCCGGCTGGCGAGCGACATCCAGATCCGCAAGCTGCCGTCGCGCGTCCAGACCATGGAGCGCGTCGCGCCGGATGTCACGGTGCTCAAGCTGCAACTGCCGGCCTCCGAGCAGTTCCGCTACTACGCGGGGCAGTACGTCGAAATCATCCTGAAGGACGGCCGCCGCCGCAGCTACTCGATGGCGGGCGCTCCGCACACCGGCAGCCCGCTTGAACTGCACATTCGCCACATGCCCGGGGGCCTGTTTACCGACCACGTGTTCGGCGCCGGCGACACGCAGATGAAGGAACGCGAGATCCTGCGCCTGGAAGGGCCGTTCGGATCGTTCTTCCTGCGCGAAGACAGCGACAAGCCCATCGTCCTCTTGGCCAGCGGGACGGGCTTCGCGCCGGTCAAGGCCATCGTGGAACACATGATCCACAAGAACATCAGCCGCCCCGTCGCGCTGTACTGGGGCGGGCGCCGTCCGCAAGACCTCTACATGGACGCGCTGGCGCAGTCCTGGTCGGCCCAGCTTCCGGACTTCCGCTACGTGCCCGTGGTGTCCAACGCGCTGCAGGAAGACAACTGGACTGGCCGCACCGGCTTCGTCCACGAAGCCGTCATGCAAGACATCGCCGACCTGTCCGGCCACCAGGTCTATGCCTGCGGCACGCCCTTGATGGTCGATGCGGCGCGCCGCGAGTTCAGCGCGCAGAACGGCCTGCCGCCGGAAGAGTTCTACGCGGACGCCTTCACGTCCGAGGCCGATCTGGCGAAGGCCGGGTCGTAAGTCGTATGTTTTTTTATTACTTAGGCGGCTGCAAAACGGCAAGGTAAACTGCTTTGGCAGCGGCTTGCCGGGCTGCGCGGACATCGGGTCCGCCCCCAGAACCGGCATGCAAGGAGCGATGCGGGCATGAAAGTAGCGGTATTGGGTAGCGGCATTATCGGCATCTCCAGCGCCTGGTGGCTAAGCCAGGCCGGTCATGACGTCGTGGTCATAGACCGCTGCACCGGTCCCGCGCAGGAAACCAGCCTCGCCAATGGCGCGCAGATTTCCGTCTCCTACGCCGAGCCCTGGGCCAATCCCCAGGCGCCGCTCAAGCTGCTCAAGTGGATGTTCCGCGACGACGCGCCGCTGCTTTTCCGTCCGCAACTGGACTGGCGGCAATGGATGTGGGGCCTGGCATTCCTGCGCGAATGCATGCCCGGCCGGCTTGCCCCCAATATCCGCGCCATGGTGCGCATGGCGGAGTACAGCCGCGCTACCTTGCGCGGCATGCGCGCCGAGCTCGGCATCCAGTACGACCACCTTGAACGCGGCATCCTGAATTTCTATCGCGATCCCCACGAATTCGAAAACTCGCAGCGCGCCGCCGGCCTGATGCGCGACTTTGGCGTCGAGCGCCGCGTCGTCACGGCCGACGAAGTCGTGGCCATCGAGCCCGCGCTGGCGCCGCATCGCGCCACGATCGTCGGGGGCGATTACACGCCCGAGGACGAAAGCGGGGACGTGCACCTATTTACCGTCGCGCTGGCGCAGCACTGCGAGCGTGCCGGGGTCGAGTTCCGCTACAGCACGCGCGCGACCCGGCTGCTCACGCAGGGCGGGGCCGTCACGGGCGTGGAACTCATTCAGCCCGACGGCCGCTACACCAGCCTGTCGGCCGACGCCTACGTCGTGGCCATGGGCAGCTTCAGCCCGGTGATGCTGCGTCCGCTGGGCATTCCGTGCAACGTGTATCCGGCCAAGGGTTATTCGGCCACGTTCCCGGTCTTGAATCCGGATGCGACCCCGACCGTCAGCCTCACCGACAGCAGCCATAAGGTCGTTTTCTCGCGCCTGGGCGACCGGCTGCGCATGGCGGGCACGGCGGAACTGTCCGGCTATTCCCGCAGTCTCAATTCTGGTCGTTGCGAAGCCATGACTCGCCTCGCCAGATCGCTCTTTCCCGACGCGCTCGATTTCGAGCGCGTCAGCTATTGGGCGGGCTTGCGCCCGTCCACTCCCTCGAACGTGCCCATCATCGGCCGCAGCCGCATTCCGAATTTGTATATCAATACAGGACACGGTACGCTTGGCTGGACGATGGGTGTTGGCTCGGGCCGGGCATTGGCCGATCTGCTCAGTGGACGGCGGCCAGAACCGGAATTCCCTTTTCTTGGTCTGTGAACCTATGAAGAAACTGCAATTGGCGGGCGTTGCCCGCGCGATGTTCGCCAGCCGGCGAGCATGGGTGTTCGGCGCCGCGATGGCGATGGCAGGCGTGGCAAACGCCGCACCCGTCGAAATCCAGGTCTGGCACACCCTGACCGACGCAAACAAGGCCGAGTTCGAAAAGCTCGCCAAGCAATACAACAAGGAACAGGACGACGTCCGGGTGACGCTTCGCGGTTTCGCGACGCCGGGCGCCCTGGAACAAGAGGCCGTGTCCGCGGTGAAGGCCAAGAAGGGCCCGAACCTGCTGCAACTGTCGGACAACCACTCGCCGGAAGTCGTGGCCCAGCACAAGGCGGTCCTCCCGCTGTATGAACTGCTGGCCAAATACCCGATCAAGGACCTGAACTGGTTCATCCCGGCCACCAGCAGCTTCACGCGCGACAGCAAGGGCCGCATCCTGGCGTTCCCCTGGATGGCCGAAGTCCCGGTGATGTTCTACAACACCGCGGCCTACAAGAAGGCCGGCCTCGATCCCAACAAGCCGGCCCGCACCTGGACCGCCTTGCAGGCCGATCTCCTGAAGCTGCGCGACGTGGCCGACATCGATTGCCCCTACGCGTCCAGCGACCAGGTCTCGGTCCACCTCGAAAATCTGGCGCCCATCAACAACCAGCAGTTCACCAGCAACAACAACGGCCTGGACGCGGTCTCCAAGAAGTCCGTCGCGCCCGCCATGCAGTTCGATACGCTGTACATGCGCCACATCTCGATGATGGTGAGCTGGAAGCGGTCGCTGCTGTTCATGGCGCACTCGGGCGACAACGCCAGCGACAAGCTGTTCGCCAAGGGCGAATGCGCGGTGCTGACGTCCAACTCGGGCGCGTTCGGCCAGTTCCTGGCCACCAAGTCGCTGTCCTTCGGCGTGGCTCCCTTGCCCTACTACGAGCAGGCCACCAAGGAAGGCGGCAAGCCCTTCGTGAGCGGTTCGGCCCTGTGGGCGCTGCAAGGCCATCCCCAGGCGCAGGAAAAAGCCACGGCCCAGTTCCTGGCCTGGCTGTCTAAGCCGGTCGTCGCCGCTGAATGGCATCAGCGCACGGGCTACCTGCCGCTGACGGAAGCCGCGTTCCGCGCGTCCGATGTGTCGTTCTACAGCCGCATTCCGGGCGCGCAGACGCTGATCGCCTCGATGAGCGCCAAGCCCGTGGCCAACAGCCGCGGCTTCCGCATGGCCAACTACGAGCGCATCGAGCCCGTGCTGAACAAGGAGCTCACCGATGCCTTCGAAGGCAAGGTGCCGCCCGTCGCTGCGCTGAACAACGCCGCCTCGCAGGCGCGCAGCATCGCCGCGCAGCGCTGAACGCCGCACGCGGCGCCGCTCTCGCGCGCGCCGCGTGACGCAGTGAAATCGCCCGGTCTTCGGACCGGGCTTTTTTTCGCCTGCCGATTCGTCGATTCGGCGATCCGTTGATGCGTCGATGCGTTGATCCGTTGATCCGTCGATGCGTTGATGCGTCGTCGGCCGGGTGGATGAATCCATCCATGCGTACATGCCAGTCTGGCGGCGCCTCAAGCGCTCGGCCAACATGCCGCTCATGCGTGTCGCTTCCGATGCGCCTTTTGCTCGCGGTGAGGCATGGTACGAATCTTCTTCCTGGCGGCCGGGCTGTCCTGTCTCGGCGCATGCTCGTGGTCGGGCCCCGGCCCGGGCGCACCCTCCTGGCAGGCGGCCCGTCCGTCGGCGCAAGGCTTCCGCTTTGATTGGCAGCTATCCGGCGATCCCGCCGTCGCGCCCCTGCAGGTCTTCGACGATGGGCGCGAGACCTGGCTGCAGTTCCAGCCCGGCCAGCCGCTGCCGGCCATCTTTGGCGTCGGCGCCGACGGCGAACACGCCTTGCCGTACGTGCGGCGCGACCCCTACGTCGTGGTCGGTGGCGCGTGGAAAGGGCTGGCGTTTCGCGGCGGGCGGCTGACCGCCAGGGCGCTGCGCGCGACGTCCTTGGCTGCTGTTTCGGCGCAGGGTCCGCAGACCGGCGCCGCATTGCCGGCGCCTGTCGCTACCGACCCGACGCACCCGCGGACGGATCTGGCGGCGGCTGCCGCGCTTGCGGCAGAGTCGCCGGCCGCCGCGTACAAGGACGCCGCAGTCAAGGACGCCGCCGTCAACGAAGCCGCATCCAGGCGCGCGCCTGATGCCGCACAGGCATCCCTGTTTCGCGCGGCGCCGCCCGACGCCACGTTGCGGGCGGTGCTCGCGCGCTGGGCCGATGCGGCAGGCTGGACGTTCCAGCCCCAGCACTGGGCCGTGGACGTCGACATTCCACTGGCCGCCACCGCTGAATTCTCCGGCGACTTCAAGACTGCGGTGCGCGGACTGCTCGGCGCCACGGAACTGGCCGACCGGCCCCTGCAGCCCTGCTTCTACGGCAATCGCGTGCTGCGCGTCGTGCCGCTGGCACAGTCCTGCTCGCGCGCGGCAACGCCACAAGGAGCCGCGGCATGAGCCCGAGACTGCTAGCGTTCGCCACGTTGTCCGGCATGCTGGCCGGCTGCTCGGTCACCGGGCAGGTCTCGGACATGCATCGCAGCGCCAAAGGCCGGCATGCCGACGTCGCCGCACGCCATCAGGCGTATGCCGACGGCCTGTCCGATCGCCAGGCGCGCCTTGCCGCGCAGGAAGTATCGACGCCCTGGCTCGCGGGCAAGCCGCAACCGCTTGCCCGCGAGGTCGTGCTGCCCCCGGCGCTGCGCGAAAACGTGCAGACCACGCTGATGCTGGCCGACGACGCCGACCTGTCCACGCTCGCCCAGCGCCTGACCGCCGCCACGGGCATCGCGGTTCGGGTGCGTCCGGACGCGTTGCTGCCGCAGGATCAGTTCCTGCCGCGGCTTGCCATCAGCGGGTCGATCGCCCTGGCCGCGCCCGCGCGCATCGAGGTGCGCGCCGATCCCCAGCCGCTCGCTGATCTGCTCGACGCGCTGGCCGCGCGCTTTTCTGTTTATTGGCGCTACGAACACAATGCGCTCGAGTTCTACCGGACCGAAACGCGCGTCTTCGACCTGCGGGCCCTGACGCTGGCCAGCAAGGTCGACGTGCGCCTGGGCCGGTCGGGCAGCGCGGAAGGCGAGGGCTTCGAAAGCACCTCCAACACCACGCTGTCGGCGGGCGAGCACAACGCGCTGGCCATCCTGCGCGCGAACATCCTGCCGTTCCTCACCCGGTCCGGCGTGATCGCCGAGCCCGTCGAAGGCGCGGCCGCGCTGGTCGTCACCGATACGCCGGACGCGCTGGACCGCGTCGCGCGCTACCTCGAACGCGAAAACAAGGCGCTGACCCGGCGCGTTCGCCTCGTCTTCGAAGAAATCACGCTCATCGCCAATAGCGAAGCCTCGGCCGGCATCGACTGGAACGCCCTGTATGCGGCGGCCGGCGCCACGGCGCGGCTCGCCGTGCCCGGCACGCCCGCCACCGGCGCCGGGCTGTTGCAGGCGGCGGCCGGCACGGGGCCGTTCCAGGGCTCGCAGGCCATCGTATCGGCGCTCAGCGCCATGGGGGCGGTCGTGCGGCACAGCAAGATTCCGGTCCTCACCCTGAACCGCCGTCCGGTCACCCATGCGGTCAGGACCACGTTTTCCTACATCGATCGGGTGCAGAGCACCGCCGTCCCGGGCATGACGTCCGCGGGCGCGAACGGTTCGCTGCCCGCCGTATCCATCAGTCAGAAAGAGGAAACCGTCGGCTCGTTCCTGACGCTGGTGCCGGACGTCCAGGAAGACGGACAGATCCTCTTGTCGATCGCCTATGACAACGCGGTCGCGCAACCCCTGAAGACCATCACCTTCGGAGAAAACGCCAACCAGGTCCAGGTGCAGCAGATCACCATCGACGGCAGCGGCACCGTGCAGCAGATCGAGCTGCGCCCGGGGCAGCCCATGATCGTTGCGGGCTTTGATCGCAAGCAGGACCAGCATGATCGCCAACGGCTCGCGCCCGGCATGCCGCTGCTTGCCGGCGGCATGGACAGCGCCGCCTCCGAGCGCCTGACGACCCTGGTCCTGGTAACGGCCCAGGTCGAGGAAGGGTACTGAACGTGAACCGCGCTCCCCATTTCCTGCTGATCGAATGCCCAGGCTCGGAGCGGATGCTGGCGTTCGGCCTGCGCTGGTTCGCGCTGATCGGCTCCAACGTCCCCCGGCTGGCGCGGTCACGCGGGCGTCGCTTGCGGGCAACGCATTACGTGGTGGGCGGGTCCCCCGCGATGGTGGCCGGTTATGGGCGCGCGCGTCCGGGCCTGCGCCGGGGCCGCCGCGCGCAGGGCGGGGACGCGGCGCCTTTGCAGTCGGCCGCGCAGCTGTTTGCCTTGCTGTACCCGCAGGGCGGCCATAGCCTGGTCCGCCTGCCGGATGGGCGGCATTGGCTGGTGGCCGCGCAGGGCGGCGCGGTCCTGTCGCAGACGGACCGGGTGTTCGGTTCGTTCGACGACGCGCAGCAGGAACGGCGCGCGTTGATCGCGCAACGTCCTTCCTTGCAGGAGCACCCCGCCGACCAGGTCTGGACCGCGCTGGTGCAGGCTGTGGAACCGGGCGCGGCGTTGACGGCGTTGCCCACGCGCTGGGCCGAACTGCCCGTCGCGTTGCGTCTCTTTCTTGCCTGCCTCGGGTTGGCCGCCGGGGCGCCCTTGGTGTGGAACGGCACCGTCAAGCCGCTCTGGCGCAAAGAGGCCGTCCGGCCCGAGCCGGTTCAGGTCCGGGACCCGGTGGTCGATGCGTACCACGCCATGCTTCGCGGTACGACCCTGCATCCGGCCGCGGGCCTCATGCGCCTGCTGGCCGGGGTGGCCGCGCTGCCCGTGCAGGTGCAGGGCTGGGCCTTGCGCCGCGCCCAGTGCGAAGCCGGACCCCAGCATTGGCACTGCACCGCCGTGTACGCCAGGGCCCATCCGCTCGCCACCAATGACGGTCTTTACGCCTTGCGCCCCGCCGGTTGGCAGGTGTCGTTCAAACCGCTCGAGGAAGCCACGCTGGCGTGGCAAGTGGCGTCGGCCCCGATCCGGCTGGCCGATATGACGCTGCCTACCGCTTTGCAGGTCGACACGCGGGTGGCCGGCGGGCTGCAAGGGCTGCGGCCGGCATTCGCTTCCGTGACGTTGTCGCCGTCCACGCCGCTCGTGCCCCGGATGCCGAGCGTGCCGGCGGCGGGGCGCGCCTCTGCCGCGCAAGCCGGCGCAGCGGCGCCGGACATGCCCGCGATCCGGCGCCGCAGCCTCGTGCTGCACGGGCCCTTGCGCTCCATGGCGCTGATGCCCGGCCCCGTCTCCGCGGTCCGCTGGTCGCGCCTCGTGGTGGACGTGCAGCCGCAGGCGCGGCCGAGTCTGGCGGCCAGCGCGCTCGTCGCCGAATTGCAGGGAGATCTCTATGAAATGGACTAAACATCGCTTCGATCGCCGCCGCGTCGTCGGACGGACATTCTTCGGTCTCGTCATCGGGCTGACGTTGACCGCCACGGCAGCCTCGCCGGCACCATCGCAGGCCGGGTCGGCCGCGGCAACGGACCTGCAGCCCTGGCCGGAAGCCGAAACCGTGCGCACGCTGCTGCGCGCGGATGCCGCCGCCGCGCTGGCGGCTTGCCGCGTGCCGGGCATCTGCGCCGCGGGCGACGGAGCCGACATGGCGTCCGAGCCGCCCGCGCCCGCGCGCTTGCGCGACGACATCCGGGTGGCCGCGATATTCGGCACGGCGCGCAGCCTTAACGTCGACATTGTCGTCAACGGGTCGCTGCTGCGTTACCGGGCGGGGCGCGCCGATCCCGTGGCGGGAAGCGCCGCGTTGGAGCCGTATCGGCTGCTGGCCATCGATGGCGCCTGCGTGCGCCTGCATCGAGACGGCCGCGACCAGACTGCATGCCTGGAAGCGCGAGGCCCGCGGCCATGACGAACCAAACCCTGCTTCCCGCCGGGGCGGGCGAGCGCGTCCCCGAACTGCACACGCCTGAAGACGTCGCGAGCCTGGATCCGGCATTCGTCCGCGCGCTGGGCCGCCAGTTCGACCTGGCCTCGCTTGCCGGCCGGCTGTGCCCGGTCCTGCTCGAAGGCGGCGAGGCCGCGATCTTCGCCGTGAAGGAATACACCGTGGGCGACCAGATCGACGAGGTCGAACGCATGGTCAGGGCGGCGGGGTACCGCCTGGCGCAGCCCGCGCGCTACATGCTACCCGCGCCGCTCCTGCTGATGATCGCGCGCGGCCAGTTCGTGCCGTCGGGACCGGGGCGCCTGGCCCGCGCCAATCAGGCCGAGCGCGCCTCGGCGCTGGCGGCCTTGTTTCTCGACATCGTCCGCTGGGGCGTCATGCAGGGCGCCAGCGATGTCCACATCAACGTCGACCAACGGCGCGACACGGGAGAAATCCGCTACACCATTCACGGCGAATATGTCGGCACCGATCGGTTCGCCGGCCTGTCCAGCGCCACCTTGCTCGAAGTCCTGGCCGTGGCATGGATGGACGTGCGCGGCGGAAACGGCGCCGTGTTCGATCCGGCGGTCGAGCAACAGGGACGCATCTCGCTGGACGTCGACTCGGCGCCCATCGTCTTGCGCTGGGCCTCGCTGGCCGCTGATGCGGGACCCTCGGTGTGCCTGCGCATCCTGCGCCTGGACGCCACCGTCAATGGCGACCTGCAGGCGCTGGGCTACCTGCCGGGGCAAGCCGAAACCCTCTTGCGGGCGCGCGAGCGCGAGGGCGGGGCGATCGTGCTGGCGGGCGTGGTCGGCTCCGGCAAGTCCACCACCATCGCCGCATTGATGCGCGGCATCGCACCGACGCGCAAGGTCATCACGCTTGAAGACCCGGTGGAATACCACATCGGCAATGCGCTGCAGAACACGCTGTCGGGGGCGCTCGCGGATTCGGCCTGGCCCACGCTGGACGCCAAGCTCAAGACTATCAAGCGGTCCGCCATGAATGACCTGCTGATCGGCGAAATCCGCGACATCCAGACCGGCCGCGCCTTCATGGACCTCGCCAGTTCGGGCGTCAGCCTGTATGCGACGACGCACGCCGCTTCGGCCGCGATGATCCCCGAGCGGCTGGCTTCCGATGCGATCGGCGTCTCGCGCGAATTACTTGCGTCGCCCGGCATCCTGAAGCTGCTCGTCTACCAGACCCTGCTGCCAAGGCTTTGCGAGGGCTGCGCCTTGCCGGTCGACAGCCTGTGGTCTCGCGGCGCCGCGCTGCAGGCGGGCGGCTGGGACTGGCGCGGCTGGGTGCATGGCCTGCAAGCGGCTTTCGGCCTGGACGCCAATGCGCTCAAGGTCCGCAACGCGGCCGGCTGTTCCTATTGCCGGCGCCCTCACATGCCGGAACTCAATGGCACGTCGGGCCGCTGCGTCGCCGCCGAGATGATCGAACCCGAGCGGGCGCAGGGCTTTCTGGACCTGGTGCGACGGCGCGACAACCTGGGGCTGAAGCAGCAATTTCAGCAGGCAACGGGCACGGCCTGGCGCGACGCCGCCGCGCACGGCGTGCGGGCGCTCGATTGCGCCGTGTACCGGGTCAGTCTCGGCGAAATCGATCCCCGCACGCTGTTGCGCAGATTCGAACTGCCCGTCGCGCCACGCATCGGTGCCTCATTGAGCCATGCGGATATCCATGCGGCGGCGCCCGTGGGGGGGCGCCATGCCTGACCTCACGCCACGTGCTTCCCCCTGGTTGCCGCGTTTCGGCGGCCAGCATCGCCTGCGCTGGGATGCGCTGCGCTTTCGCGCGCAGCGTGCCGACTACTACGACTACCTCGCCGACGTCGTCGAAGGCACGCAGGGGCGCAAGAGCCTGCGCGACATTTTCGAGGACGACGCGCGCCGCTACGGGCCTGACACGGTGCGCGGCCGTCTCTGCCAGCACTGGGCGGTCGCCTATCTCGACGCTGGCGGCTATCTGGGTGTGGCGTGGTCGGAAACGCTGCCGCACAACGAATGCCAGTTGCTGAGCTGCGTACAGGAAGAGGGCGGCGACCTGGCCGCGGCATTGCGGGATCTGGCCCGCGCCGTCAGGCTCGCGTCCGAGGCCTGGGGGGCATTGGTGTCGGCGGCCGCCACCGGCGTGGTCGCGGCCATCGTGGCCTTCGCCTTGCTGTGCGCCATCCCGTTCTTCAGCGTTCCCCGGCTGCAGCAGGTTTTCCAGGTCGTACCTGCCGAAGACTACGCGCCGCTGACCCGTGCGCTCTTCGCGCTGGCCAGCGGACTGAAGCAATGGCTCGCGCTATGGGTTGTCCTGATCTTCGGCGCCGTCTTGCTGGTCCTGTGGTCGCTGGCCAATCTCACGGGCGATTGCCGTGCCGTGCTCGAACGCTGGCTGCTCTGGCGGCTGTACCGCGATTTTCAGGCGATCCGCTTCCTGTCGTTGCTTGCGGTGCTCATCAGGCAGCACGGCGCGGCCGACACACGGTTGCGCCGCGCGCTGGCGGTGCAGGGGCGGGACGCGCCGCCGTGGCTGCACGCCCATCTGCAGGCCATGCTGAGCCGCATCGACGCCGGCGCCAGCGGCGCCGACATATTCGGCACCGGGCTGCTGGATCCCGAAACCTGGTGGTACATGGCCGACATGATGGACGCATTGGGCGTGGAGCCCGGCCTGGCTCGCGTGCGCCTGCGCGTCGAGTCGCGGCTCCTGGCGCGGGTGCGGCGACAGGCGCTCGTGTTGCGCTGGTCATTGCTGATCTCGTCGCTCGCCACGGTGCTGGGCATCACGCTCTGGCATTACGCGGTGATAGACCAGCTACGCCAGGCATTGACGAATTTCTATGCCAGCCAGTAGGGCATCACGGGTTGGCGACAACGGCGCGGCTCGCGCTGCGCGCTTTATTCAAAGAGGGTAGTCATGAAAGAAATCGGGAAGTCTCGATTCGGCGCCGCGCGCCAGCAAGGGTTTTCGTTGATGGAAGTGTCCATCGTCACCGCCATCGTCCTGCTCATCGCCATCGTCGGCATCCCCGCCATCGGCGGTTACGTCATCGAGAACAAGGTGCCCAAAGTCGGCGAAGAACTGCAACGATTCATCGCCAGCATGAAGATCAATGCGCAGGGCGGCGGCGTGACGCCCTATATCGGTCTCGATACCGGCGCCCTGGCCAACGCGCTGCGCGATTCGACGGTGCTTGCCGTGCAGGGAACGGGTGCGGCGGCCAGCGTGGCGCACGGCCTGGGAGGCAGTGGAACCGGCGGCAGCGGCACCGTCGAGGTCGAGCCCGCGGCCGTCGATGGCGCGGGCATGGGCTCCGCGTTCACGCTCACCCTCACCAGCGTCAGCCATGCGGCATGCCCGGCACTGGCTTCCGTGCTGCAGCGGGTGTCGGAAATCATCTCCATCACCGGGAGCAGCGGCGCCAAGGTCGTCAAGGACTCGATCGCCCAGCCCGCCACGCCTTATCGCGCCGCGCAGGCCCAGGCGCAGTGCAGCCAGGGCGACGTGAACACATTCGTGTTTACCGCAAGATGAGCGCGCCCCTGCGCAGCCCCGGCGTCCCGGGGCGCGACTGGTGCCGGGCCGGCAGCCGCGCGCGCCAGCCGGGCTTTTCCCTGGTCGGGATGGTCGTGGCCCTGGCCATCACCACCGCAGTCGCCATTTGGGCCTCCAACGAAGTCGTCCACGTCATCGAGGCGTCCGCGGCGCGATCCACGGGCGTATGGATGACCCAGATTCGACTGGCGGTGGCCGGCGTGCTGTCGCGGCATGCCGACGCACTGTCCAAGGGCGAGGCGCCTACGGACGACCAGGGCCGGCCGTTGTTCGGCGACGCCTTGCGGCCCACCCTGGCCGAACTGCGCGGCCAGGGTCATCTGCCTGCCGATTTCCCCGACCAGTCGGCCCTGGGTTTCGGCGCCGATATCCGGATCTGGCGCGGTCCGACGTGTCCGGGCGAGCCGTGTCGCCTGGACGGCGTCGTCTATGCCGACAAGCCTTTGCTGAAAAAGGGGACGCAAGTTCCAGACCCTCTTGCCATGGCCGCCGTCATCGAGGCGGCGGGGGGCTACGGCGGGGCGGTGTGGCCGCAAGCGCCCGCGCAGATCCGGGGCGCCGCGTACAGTTTTCCCAATCCCCCGGCCGCCGGGGCGCCCACCTACGCACCCGGCACCTTGGCCTTGTGGGCGGGGGCGGGCAGCGGACAGCCCGATCTGAGCGGCTACGTCAAGCTGCGCGACACCCGCGACCCGGACCTGCAAGGCAAGCTGTCCGTGGCGGGCGATCTCAATGCGGGCGGCCACGTCACCGTGGGCGCGCGGGAGGTCCCCGGACATGCCTGCGGCGCGCAACCGGGGGCGCTGGCCACGTCCGCCGTCGGCCAACTGCTCTCCTGCGAGTCGGGCGCCTGGATGCAGGCGAGCGGGGGCTTCGGCGGCGCCTTCAGCATCAATTACCCCTTGGGCTGCTTTCATTACACCGGCGTCTCCACGGCCAATCCCCGCACGGGCCAATGCTCGTGCCCCGAAGGCTACGCAGGCGTCATTGTGTCGGCGGGCGGCAAATGGACGGAAACCGAAGGCTGGACCACCGGCTATGTCTGCGTCCGCTAAGCCCGCCCCAACCCGTTCCCGCGGTTTCCCGCCAACCCTCTATAATTGGCGATTCGCCCTAAATTCTGCTTCATCCACGATGAAATCCTCCGAGATTCGCCAGCAGTTCCTGCAATTCTTCAAGTCCAAGGGACACACCATCGTCCCTTCGTCGTCGCTCGTCCCCGGCAACGACCCGACCCTGCTCTTCACCAATTCGGGCATGGTCCAGTTCAAGGACGTCTTCACGGGCAAGGAATCGCGGTCGTATACGCGTGCAACCTCGTCGCAGCGCAGCGTGCGCGCCGGGGGCAAGCACAATGACCTGGAGAACGTGGGCTATACCGCCCGCCACCATACGTTCTTCGAAATGCTGGGCAATTTCAGCTTTGGCGACTACTTCAAGCGCGACGCCATCCAGTACGCATGGGAGCTGCTGACGCAGGTCTACAAGTTGCCGGCGGAAAAGCTCTGGGTCACGGTCTACCAGGAAGACGACGAGGCCTATGACATCTGGGCCAAGGAAGTCGGCGTGCCGACCGAGCGCATCATCCGCATCGGCGACAACAAGGGCGCGCGCTACGCCTCCGACAACTTCTGGCAGATGGCGGACACCGGCCCCTGCGGTCCGTGCTCGGAAATCTTCTTTGACCACGGCCCCGAGATCTGGGGCGGCCCTCCGGGATCCCCCGAAGAAGACGGCGACCGCTACATCGAAATCTGGAACCTCGTGTTCATGCAGTTCGAACGCGATGCCGCGGGCAACATGCCGCGACTGCCGCGTCCCTGTGTCGATACCGGCATGGGTCTCGAACGCATCGCCGCCGTGCTGCAGGGCGTGCATTCCAACTACGAAATCGACCTCTTCCAGCACCTCATTGCGGCCGCCGCGCGCGAAACCGGCATCAAGGATCTGGAAGACAACTCGCTCAAGGTCATCGCCGACCACATCCGCGCCTGCTCGTTCCTCATCGTCGACGGCGTGATTCCCAGCAACGAAGGCCGGGGCTACGTGCTGCGCCGCATCGTCCGCCGCGCCCTGCGCCACGGCTACAAGCTGGGCCAGACCAAGCCTTTCTTCCATCGCCTGGTGCCGGATCTCGTCGCCGAAATGGGCGAGGCCTATCCGGAGCTGGCCGCCGCGGCCGAGCGCGTGGCCCAGGTGCTCAAGCAGGAAGAAGAGCGCTTCGGCGAAACCCTCGAACACGGCATGCGCATCCTGGACTCCGCCCTGGCCAACGTGCCCAAGGGCGGCGTGCTGGACGGCACCACGCTGTTCACGCTTTACGACACCTATGGCTTCCCGGTCGACCTCACCGCCGACATCTGCCGCGAACGTGAAGTCGAGGTCGACATGGCCGGCTTCGAAGTCGCCATGGAGCGCCAGCGCGACCAGGCCCGAGCCGCCGGCAAGTTCAAGATGGCCGAAGGCCTCAGCTACGAAGGCGCCGAGACGCGCTTCGAAGGCTACGAAAAACTTGAACTGGACAACGTCAAGGTCACGGCCCTGTACGTGGATGGCACGCAGGTCCAGCAAGTGAAGGCCGGCCAGAGCGCGGTCGTCGTGCTGGACGCCACCCCGTTCTACGCGGAGTCCGGCGGCCAGGTGGGCGACACCGGTCTGCTGCAAGCCGATGGCGTGCGTTTTGCCGTCGCCGACACCCTGAAAATCCAGGCTGGCGTGTCCGGCCACCATGGCGTGCTGGAATCCGGATCGCTGTCGGTCGGCGATACGCTGCTGGCGCGCGTGGACGCCGTGCGCCGCGCCCGCACGGTGCGCAACCACTCGGCCACGCACCTCATGCACAAGGCCCTGCGCCAGGTGCTGGGCGCGCACGTGCAACAGCGCGGCTCGCTCGTCGATCCCGACAAGACCCGTTTCGACTTTGCGCAGGACGCACCGCTGACGGCCGAGCAGATCGCTCGCGTCGAAGCCATCGTCAACGCCGAAGTCCTGGCCAACCAGCCCACCGTTGCCCAGGTCATGGGCTATGACGACGCGGTCAAGGGCGGCGCCATGGCGCTGTTCGGCGAAAAATACGGCGATACGGTCCGCGTCCTCGATATCGGCTTTTCGCGTGAACTCTGCGGCGGCACGCACGTCAGCCGCACCGGCGACATCGGCCTGTTCAAGATCGTCTCCGAAGGCGGCGTGGCGGCGGGCGTACGTCGCATCGAAGCCATCACCGGCGATAACGCGCTCGCATGGGTGCAGAACCAGAACGCCTTGCTGACCCAGGTCGCCGGCATGCTGCGCACCACGCCCGCCGATCTGCCCGCGCGCATCGCGCAGGTGCAGGATCAGGTCAAGACGCTCGAAAAGGAACTGGAGCAATCGCGCAACAAGCTCGCTGCCAGCGCCGGCAACGATCTGGCGTCCAGCGCCGCTGTCGACGTCAAGGGCATCAAGGTCCTGGCGGCCAGCATCGGCGACGTCGATCCCAAGGCGCTGCGCGGCATGGTCGACAACCTGAAAGACCGCCTGAAACCCGCTGTCGTGCTGCTGGCCACCGGTTCTGCCGATGGCAAGATCAGTGTCGTGGGTGGCGTCACGGCCGACCTGACCGACCGCATCAAGGCCGGTGATCTGGTGGGCTTTGTCGCCGGCCAGGTGGGCGGCAAGGGTGGCGGCCGTCCCGACATGGCCATGGGCGGCGGCACGGACATCGCCGCGCTCCCCGCGGCCATCGCCGGGGTGCAGAAGTGGGTGGACGAGCGCCTCTGATGAGCGACGTCGATTCCAGCCTCGATGCCGGCGCCCAGGCGCCGGCCTTCGAGCAAGAGGTCGATGCCAGCGGCCTGACCTGTCCCTTGCCCATTCTGCGGGCAAAGAAGGCGCTTGCGCAGATGGAAAGCGGACAGGTGGTGCGCGTCATCACCACCGACCGCAATGCCCTCCGCGATTTCCAGGCCTTTGCCCGCCAGACCGGCAACACGCTGGTCGCGCAGCAAGAGGCCGAGGGGCGCTGCGTGCATTTCCTGCGCCGACGCTAGTCCGCCGACCTCCCGCGCCCAAACGTCAAGGCCCGCTCATCGCGGGCCTTGTTTCATGCCGCGCCGTCTATCTGTGGATGGCCGCGGCGACCGCCTGGGTGACCGTGAAGTCCACCAGATCGCCTTCCTTGAGCTGCTGAAGCTTCTCGCGCAGGGCCGGGTCTCGGACCTGGATGGTGCGCCTGCCGCCCTGGGGCCCCTTCAATATGACCAGATTCGCGCTGCGATTGATATGCCAGATCTCGGCCGTGATCGTGGTCTGCCGGCCGATGGCGCCGCCCGGCATCGCGCCCTTGGCCGCGCGGGTGGCCGCGGTCTCGGTCACGACCTCCGGCGCGCCGGAGCCCGCCGGGCGCACGTCCACCGCCACGGACTCGTAATAGTCCAGCGTCAATGTGTCCCCCGGCTTGATTTGCTGGAAGTTGCGAATGTCCGGCCCTGCAACGATTTCCACGGTGTTCCCATCGGCGCCCCGCAGCGTGATCGTCCGGCTGGCCGGGTCCACCGCCGTGACCTGGCCCGAGGCCGTGGTCAGTGCGGCGCCGATCACCCGCGCGGATGTGCCAGTGGGCAACGCAAGTGATCCCGCCAGCAGTCCAGCCACAGCCAGGCGCGCGACGGGAGCGAAGACTGATTTTTGGTTCTTCATGGTGTGCACACTCCAGTGAAAGGTAGTTCGTGGGGGGGAAGTGGGGCAAAAAGCAGGGACGTGGCCGCATGGTCCGATAAGTCCGGACGCCGGGCAGGGAGGCGGGGAGGGGGAGAAAGCGGTCGCTGGACGGCGACCAGCAAAGACGTGGCGTAGAGTTTTGCGCGGGTCGACATGAATCCGATCGCTCCAATCAGATTGCTCTTCAGACGCAACAACTGCTCAAACGCATTAAAACGGGCTGTTTGCAGGCACAAGCAGCGCGGGGAGGCTACACTTCGGGCTGCGGCGGGCCTGGGGCCTTGTTTTGTAGAATACCCGGATGTGGTGTTTTAGGATATAAATCGCGCCGCATCGCAGAATTCAGCACTCCCATTTGCCAGCAGGCTTTAATCAGTGCTAGAATTTCCCGTTTTTCACAACTAATTCAAGGGATTACCTATGGTGGTGATTCGCCTGGCCCGCGGTGGGTCCAAGAAGCGTCCGTTCTACAACCTGGTGGCCACCGATTCGCGTAACCGTCGCGATGGCCGTTTTATCGAGCGCGTGGGTTTTTACAACCCCGTGGCTAGCGAAGGCACGGAAAACCTGCGCATTGCGCTGGATCGCGTGCAGTACTGGACCGGCACCGGCGCGCAACTGTCGCCCGCCGTCGAGCGTCTGGTCAAGGAATACTCGGCCAAGGTTTCCGCTGCGGCCTGATTGCCCGCGTCGCGTATTTTTGGCTGATACTCTTGGCTGATGCTGATACGCGAACTGCTGGTTTTTCCACGCTGAAAGCTACACGCTTGAAAGCTACCATTCATAGCTGATTCATAGCTATCTAAGCCCGATAAAGAGCACGATACATGCCTGATGCCGCAACCTCCAACGCGGCGCCCACGGATTTGGTCGAGCTTGGCCGCATCACTGCAGCCTACGGTGTGAAAGGCTGGGTTAAAGTGCAGCCGCATTCGGCCAACGCCGAAGTGCTGCTCTCAGCGTCTCAATGGTGGTTGACTCGCCCTGTGCCTGAATTGGCGCGGGGCGCTGTCGCGTCTGCACCTGTCGCATTCAAGGTCCTGCAAGCCCGTTCGCAGGGCGCCACCGTGGTGGCGCAACTGCAGGGCATCACGGATCGCGACCAGGCCGAGGCGCTGCGCGGGCATACCGTGCAGGCGCCGCGCGGGTCATTTCCCGCGCCCGAGGAAGACGAATACTACTGGGTCGATCTCATCGGTTGCGCGCTGTATTCCAGCGCCAACGGCGAACCCGCGCTGATAGGCGTGGTAAGCGAGGTCCTCGACAACGGCGCGCATGCCGTGTTGAAGGTCCAGCTCCAGAAGGCTGGGGACCAAGGTCCCGAGACCCTGTTGGACGCCAAAGGCCGGCCCGCCGAAATGCTCGTTCCGTTCGTACGCGCGCACATCCACGCCGTCGATCTGGCTGCCCGCCGCATCGACAGCGATTGGCCCGCGGATTTCTGATGCGTATCGACGTCGTTACGCTGTTCCCCGAGATGTTCGGGGTGGTGCGCGACCTCGGCGTCACCGGCCGGGCCCATGCCCAGGGCCGGTGGCAGTTGCGCACCTGGAATCCGCGCGATTTCACCCACGACGTGCATCGCACCGTGGACGACCGCCCCTACGGCGGGGGGCCTGGCATGGTCATGATGGCCGGTCCCCTGGAGGCCGCCGTCAGTGCGGCTCAGCGATCCCGCGCCGAGCAAGGCCTAAGTCCCGCGCCGGTCGCGCTGCTGGCCCCCGTGGGCCGGCGCTATGACCAGGCGGGCGCTGAAGCCCTGGCCGCCAGCGATGGCCTCATCCTCATCTGCGGCCGCTACGAAGGCGTCGACCAGCGGTTCATCGATCGCTGCGTCACCCATGAAATCTCCCTGGGCGACTTCGTGCTGTCCGGCGGAGAGATCGCCGCACTCGCGGTGATCGATGCCGCCGTGCGCCTCTTGCCCGGCGTGCTCAATGATGGCGATTCCGCCCTGCAGGATTCGTTCAACGACACCTTGTCCGGTCTGCTGGACAGCCCGCACTACACGCGCCCGGAAGTCTATGAGGGCGAGCCGGTGCCGGCTCCCTTGTTGAGCGGGCATCATGCCAATATCGCGCGTTGGCGCCGTGAGCGCTCGCTGGCGTTGACCGCGGCGCGACGGCCCGAGCTCATCGATGCAGCCCGAGCCAAGGGCTGGCTGAACAAGCTGGACGAGCGTTTCCTGGCCGAGCTGGCCGGGTCGCCGCTTCCTGCCGATACGACGCCTTCCCGCCGCCGCCGGCCGCGCAAGGCGTCAGGCGCCGACACCGCGCCTTCCACGGCCGGCGCTTCCAAGCCGACCGACGCCGCCTGACGTCTCCGCCGGCCGTTTCCCCCTGATGTTTCCGCAGGGGTCTCCGCCCCGCCTGTCCGCCATCTGCCGCTCGTCGCCGTCACGCGGCTGCGCCCGCGATGCGCGGGACGCCGGTCTGCGCGGCAAGCAAAACAAAAGCCCCGGAACGTGTCCGGGGCTTCTGGGTTGCTGCGAGCGAAGCGGAGATCAGTCCCCCAGCTTGGCGCGCTGCTCCTGCACCTTCTGCAGGGTCTCGCCAAACTGCGCCATGCGCGCCTTCTCCTGTTCGACCACGGCCGCGGGAGCGCGTTCGACGAAGCTGGCGTTGGACAGCTTGCCCTGGGCCTTGGCGATCTCGCCGGTCAGGCGCGCGATTTCCTTGTCCAGGCGCACACGCTCGGCCGCCACGTCGACTTCAACGTGCAGCATCAGGCGGCTGGAACCCACGACCTGCACGGGGGCGCCGGCGTCGGGCAGGGCGTCCAGCACCTCAACCTGGCTCAGCTTGGCCAGCGCGGCCAGGTACGGCGCGTTGCGGGTCAGCATGGGTGCGTCGCCCTGGGCGCACAGCGGCACCTTCTGGGCGGGCGACAGGTTCATCTCGCCGCGCAGCGCACGGACGGCCTCGACCTGCGCCTTCAGTTCGGCCACCGCGGCCTCGGCGGCCGCGTCCACGGCTTGCGGGTTGGCCTTCGGATAGGGCTGCACGCTGACGCTGTCGGCGACGCCTTCCTTGCGCTTGCCCGCCACGACGGACACCTTCTGCCACAGCTCTTCCGTGATGAACGGAATGATCGGATGGGCCAGGCGCAGCACGCATTCCAGCACGCGGATCAGCGTGCGGCGCGTGCCGAGTTGCTGGGCCGGCGTGCCGGTCTGGATCTGCACCTTGGCCAGTTCCAGGTACCAGTCGCAGTACTCGTCCCACACGTAGCGGTAGAGCGCGTTGGCGATGTTGTCGAAGCGGTAGTCGGCAAAACCGCGCGCCACGTCGGCTTCCAGGGTCTGCATCTGGCTGACGATCCAGCGGTCGACGAAGGACAGCTCGCCGGCGTCCGCCACCGTCAGGTCGTGGCCTTCGGTGTTCATCAGCACGAAGCGCGTGGCGTTCCACAGCTTGTTGCAGAAGTTGCGGTAGCCCTCGCAACGCTTGAGGTCGAAATTGATGTTGCGGCCCAGCGTGGCGTAGGCGGCCATCGTGAAGCGCAGCGCGTCGGTGCCGTAGGCGGGGATGCCGTCCGGATACTGGCGGCGTGTCGCTTTTTCGATCGCGCCGGCCTGCTTGGGGTTCATCAGGCCGTAGGTGCGCTTGGCCACCAGGCCGTCCAGGTCGATGCCGTCGATCAGGTCCACCGGGTCCAGCGTGTTGCCCTTGGATTTGCTCATCTTCTGGCCGTCGGCGTCGCGGATCAAACCGTGCACATAGACGTGCTTGAACGGAATCTGGCCGGTCATGTGCGTGGTCAGCATGACCATGCGCGCCACCCAGAAGAAGATGATGTCAAAGCCCGTGACCAGGACGCTGGAAGGCAGATAGCGCTGCAGGTCCGGCGTGTTTTCCGGCCAGCCCAGCGTGGTGAAGGGCACCAGGC
Organism: Achromobacter sp. MFA1 R4; assembly: GCF_900156745.1. NCBI lineage: Bacteria > Pseudomonadati > Pseudomonadota > Betaproteobacteria > Burkholderiales > Alcaligenaceae > Achromobacter > Achromobacter sp. MFA1 R4. The sequence goes on from NZ_LT707065.1 coordinate 4,033,293, forward strand.
CCGACGAGAACCAGGTGTCCAGCACGTCCGGATCGCGCGTGAGCGGGCCCGACACGCCGGCGGCGCGGGCCTGTTCGATGGCTTCGGCTTCGTCGTGGGCGACGAACACCTGGCCGTCTTCCGAATACCACGCCGGAATCTGGTGGCCCCACCAGAGTTGGCGCGAAATGCACCAATCCTGGATGTTGTTGAGCCACTGGTTGTAGATGGTGGTCCAGTTCTCGGGGTAGAACTGGATGCGGCCGTCGGCCACGACTTCCAGCGCGACCTCGGTGATGCTCTTGCCGGGATTCAGCGTGCCTTCCGGCGCGGGCTTGCTCATGGCCACGAACCACTGATCGGTCAGCATGGGCTCCAGCACGACGCCGGTGCGGTCGCCCTTGGGCTGCATCATCTTGTGCGGCTCGACCTTGACCAGATAGCCTTCGGCTTCCAGTTGCGCAACAACGGCCTTGCGCGCCTCGTAGCGTTCCATGCCCTGGAACTGCTTTGGGCCGTTCTCGTTGATGTGCGCGTCCAGCGTGAAGATCACGATCAGCGGCAGATCGTGGCGCATCGCGCAGGCGTAGTCGTTGAAATCATGCGCGCCGGTGATCTTCACGCAGCCCGTGCCGAAGGCCGGGTCGACAAAATCGTCGGCGATGATGGGAATGTTGCGGTCGCACAGCGGCAGTTCGACTTCCTTGCCGACCAGGTGCTTGTAACGGGGATCGTCGGGGTGGACGCACAGGGCGCCGTCGGCCAGCATGGTCTCGGGGCGGGTGGTGGCGATAGTCATGCCGCGCAGCGTGACCGTCTGACCGTCCTTGTCGACGATGGTTTGCGGGCCATCGACAAAGGGGTAGAGGATGTGCCACATGTGGCCATCGGTCTCTTCGGACTGGACTTCCAGGTCGGAAACGGCCGTCAGCAGCTTGGGGTCCCAGTTGACCAGGCGCTTGCCGCGGTAGATCAGTCCCTGTTTATGCAGGCGGACAAAGGTTTCCACCACGCCGCGCGACATGCGCTCGTCCATGGTGAAGTACTCGCGCGGCCAGTCGGCTGACGCGCCCAGGCGGCGCACCTGCTCGGTGATGGCGCTGCCGGATTTTTCCTTCCATTCCCACACTTTCTCGACGAACTTTTCGCGGCCCAGGTCGTGGCGCGAAACCTTTTGCGCGTCGAGCTGTCTTTCAACGACGATCTGCGTGGCGATGCCGGCGTGGTCGGTGCCCGGGATGAACACGGTGTCGTCGCCGGACATGCGGTGGTAGCGGATCAGCCCGTCCATGATGGTCTGGTTGAACGCGTGGCCCATGTGCAGCGTGCCGGTCACGTTGGGCGGCGGGAACTGGATGACGTAGGGCTGGCTTTCCGTCCCCGTTTCTACGTGCTGGCCGCCGGCGAAGTAGCCGCGCTTGTCCCACTCGGCATACCAGCGGGATTCCAGTTCGGAGGGTTCGAAGCTCTTGGAGAGTTCCGGGGTTTCGCCGGCGATGGGCGCGGCGTTCGGGGGAGCAGCTTGAGTCATTACTAAGTTCCGGCAGACAGGGGCGCCCGGATAGGACGCGGGCAGCAAACCGCTCATTTTAAGATGTAATGCGGTCTTCTCAGCGTGTTAGAATACCGGGTTACTGTAAACCTTTTAGAAGTCCCTGAATTCATTGAGGATTCCTTCGGAAATGCGCGCAGAATCGTCCAGATTCACCCGCATCCGGAATCCCGCAGGCAATCCGGGACGCCTCCGACAGGTCGGCAGTGTCGAATCCTGTCCTGGTAGGTGGAACAGAGCGGCCCGAGGCACCCATTCGTTTCGGATCGCCTGCGCGCCAAGGGCGCGACACGCTCGTAGACGGCACCGAACGGTGGCATCGAAGGGCGGCATCGCCAAGCGCAGAGCCCCGCCAGGCAATTAACTAGAAACCCGTCAGAAATCAGTTTTCGGAGTCTTTTATGTCCATCCAACGCACCCTCTCGATCATCAAGCCCGACGCCGTCGCCAAGAACGTGATCGGCCAGATCGTCGGCCGTTTCGAGCAAGCCGGCCTGAAGGTCATCGCCGCCCGCCTGGCCCAGCTGTCGCGCGCCGACGCCGAGCGTTTCTACGCCGTGCACAAGGAACGCCCCTTCTTCAAGGACCTGGTCGACTTCATGATCTCGGGCCCCGTGTTCGTGCAAGTCCTGGAAGGCGAAGACGCCATCCAGAAGAACCGCGACCTGATGGGCGCCACCGACCCCAAGAAGGCCGCCCCGGGCACCATCCGCGCCGACTTCGCCGACAGCATCGACGCCAACGCCGTCCACGGCTCGGATGCCCCGGAAACGGCTGCCGTCGAAGTGGCTTTCTTCTTCCCCGAAATCAACATCCACAGCCGTTGATTTTTGGCTTGAGTTGTTGAGATCGCTTCAGCTTCAGTCCAGGCCTCGGCGTCAGTCTTTGTCTTGGCTCTGGCTTTAGCTCTAGCTTCTGTTTTGGTTTTACCTGGTTATGGAATCCGTCGAACGAATCAATCTGCTGGGGCTGGACAGCTCCGCCCTGTCCGAACTGGTCGGACAGTGGGGCGGCAAGCCGTTTCGTGCCCGCCAGTTGCAGCGCTGGATGCACCAGCGCGGCGCCGATTCGTTCGACGCCATGACCGACCTGGCCCGCGAATTCCGCGGCCAACTGGCCGCGCACTGCCGCATTGAGGCGCTGCCCGTCAACATCGAGCAGCGCTCGACCGACGGCACCCGCAAGTGGCTGTTCGACGTGGGGCAGGGCAATGCCATCGAAACCGTCTTCATTCCCGAAGACGACCGCGGCACGCTGTGCATTTCCAGCCAGGCTGGCTGCGTGGTGAACTGCCGCTTCTGCTCGACCGGGCACCAGGGCTTCAACCGCAACCTGAAGACCAGCGAGATCATCGGCCAGTTGTGGTGGGCCAAGCGCGTGCTCGAAGCCGATATCGGCACCGCCCGCCTGGAAGGCGCCCGCGCCACCGAAGACACCCGCGTCATCAGCAACGTCGTCATGATGGGCATGGGCGAACCCCTGCTCAACTACGACCAGGTCCTGCCGGCCCTGCGTCTCATGCTTGACGACAACGCCTATGGCCTGTCGCGCCGCCGCGTCACGGTGTCCACCTCCGGCGTGGTCCCCATGATGGACCGCCTGTCGCAGGACTGTCCCGTGGCGCTGGCCGTATCGCTGCACGCGCCCAACGACGCGCTGCGCGACGAACTGGTGCCGCTGAACAAGAAGTACCCGCTGAAGGAGTTGCTGGCCGCTTGCGAACGCTACCTGGCGTTCGCCCCGCGCGACTTCATCACATTTGAATACTGCATGCTGGACGGCATCAACGACACCGACCAGCACGCCAAGGAACTGATCCACATTGCACGCCAGGTGCGCTGCAAGCTCAACCTGATCCCGTTCAACCCCTTCCCCGCGTCCGGCCTGAAGCGCTCGAGCTCGGCGCGGGTGAAAGTGTTTGCCCAGCGTCTCATGGACGCCGGCATCATCACGACGGTCCGCAAGACCCGGGGCGACGACATCGATGCGGCTTGCGGCCAACTGGCCGGAGAGGTGCGCGACCGCACTCGGATCACCGAGCGCAACGCCGCACAGCGCCAGACCATACCAATCAGACAGGTGCACGCATGACGCAGGATATCGCTTCTGCAGTTTCCGAACCGTCCGCCGGCGCCTCGGGCAGCGTGGGCGCCGCATTGCGCGGCTTGCGCCAGTCCAAGGGCTGGTCGCTCGACGAAGTGTCCAGCCGCATCAAGTTTTCCACCAAGCAGATCGAAGCCCTTGAAAACGAGCAGTGGGACAACCTGCCCACCGGCGTTTCCTTGCGCGGCCTGGTCCGCAACTACGCGCGCCTGCTGGGCGCCGATGCGCAGGCCATCGTCGATTCGCTCGATCCCAAGGCCCGCGCCACCGGCCCGGCCAAGCTGAGCCCGAGTTCTCTGCACTCGGCGCATTCCATTCCGCAATCCAGCGCCGACGACGACCGCTCGTCCACGACGTCCTGGGGATGGCTCATCGCCATCGTGCTGGTGCTGGCCGCTGGCGTGGCGTATGCCTTCTGGCAAGGCTGGTTGCCGCAGCACTGGCTGCCGGCCGACTGGCTGCCCAAACCGACCAAGTAACCCGGTTCCACCCGATGCAAGATTCTTCTCTGCCTTGCCAGGATGCGCCGCCTCCCCCGGTGGGGGCTGCGGCGCGCCGCGCCACGCGCTCCGTCGCGGTGAAGTGGGGCGATCGCGTCGTCACCGTGGGCGGCGACGCCCCGGTCGTGGTCCAGTCCATGACCAACACCGACACCGCGGACGCCATCGCCACCGCCATCCAGGTCAAAGAGTTGGCCCAGGCCGGCTCCGAACTGGTGCGCATCACGGTGAACACGCCCGAGGCGGCCCGCGAAGTCGTCGCCATCCGTGAACAGCTCGACCGCATGGGCGTGAACGTGCCGCTGGTAGGGGACTTCCACTACAACGGCCACAAGCTGCTGACGCAATTCCCGGAGTGCGCCCAGGCGCTGTCCAAGTACCGCATCAACCCCGGCAACATGGGCGGCGGCAAACGCCGCGACGATAACTTCGCGCAAATGATCGAAGTCGCCTGCCGCTATGACAAGCCGGTGCGCATCGGCGTCAACTGGGGCAGCCTCGATCACGAACTCATGGCGCGCAAGATGGACGAAAACAGCCGTCGCGCCCAGCCGTGGGAAGCGCAAGCCGTCATGCGCGACGCGCTGGTCGTGTCGGCCATCAGCAATGCCCAGCGCGCCGAAGAACTCGGCCTGCGGCGCGACGCCATCATCCTGTCGTGCAAGGTCAGCCACGTCCAGGACCTGATCGCCGTCTATCGCGACCTGTCCGCCCGCTGCGACTACCCGCTCCATCTGGGCCTGACCGAAGCCGGCATGGGCAGCAAGGGCATCGTGGCTTCCACGGCCGCGCTGGCCGTGCTGCTGCAGCAGGGCATCGGCGACACCATCCGCATTTCGCTCACGCCCGAACCGGGCGGCGAGCGCAGCCGCGAAGCCATCGTCGCGCAGGAAATCCTGCAGACCATGGGCCTGCGCGCCTTCACGCCCATGGTCGTCGCCTGCCCGGGTTGCGGCCGCACCAGCAGCACGTTCTTCCAGGAATTGGCCGACAGCATTCAGTCGTTCCTGCGCCGGCAGATGCCCGTGTGGCGCACGCAGTACCCCGGCGTCGAGAGCATGAACGTCGCGGTGATGGGCTGTGTGGTCAATGGGCCGGGCGAAAGCCGTCACGCCGACATCGGCATCAGCCTGCCGGGCACCGGCGAAGTGCCGGCCGCGCCGGTATTCGTCGACGGCGAGCGGACGGTCACGCTCAAGGGCGACCATATCGCCGAAGAGTTCCAGGCCATCGTTGAAGAATACGTTGCGCGCCGCTATGGCGCGCTCGCCTCTCACTAAAGTAAGGGTGTAGCCGCTGGCGCGCTTCCCGGCGCGCGGCGCGGCATGATCAAGATGACTCAAGCTTTCCAGAAAGTCGCCGCGATACGCGGCATGAATGACCTGCTTCCGGGGGCGAGCGCCCGCTGGGAGCAATTCGAGGAAATCGTGCGCGGCTGGCTGCGCGGCTATGGCTATCGCAACGTGCGTACGCCCGTGCTTGAGCATACGCGCCTGTTCGCGCGCGGCATCGGTGAAGTCACCGACATCGTCGAAAAAGAAATGTACACGTTCACCGACGCCCTCAACGGCGAGTCGCTGACCATGCGCCCCGAGATGACCGCGGGCATCGTGCGCGCCTCCATCGAGCACAACCTGCTCTACGACCGCCCGCAGCGCGTCTACTCCATCGGCCCCGTGTTCCGCCACGAGCGCCCGCAGCGCGGCCGCTACCGCCAGTTCCACCAGATCGACGTCGAAGCGCTTGGCTTTGCCGGTCCCGACGTGGACGCGGAACTCATCGTCATGCTGGCCCGTCTCTGGAAACTGCTGGGCCTGAAGGACGTGCGCCTCGAACTGAATTCGCTGGGCCAGCCCGCCGAGCGCGCCGCGCATCGCGCCGCCCTGATCCAGCATCTGGAAAAGCACCGCGACGTCCTCGACGAAGACGGCCAGCGCCGCATGTACAGCAACCCGCTGCGCGTGCTGGACACGAAGAATCCCGCCATGCAGGAGATGGCCGACAGCGCGCCGCGCCTGTTCGACTTCCTGGGCGAAGAATCCCGCGCGCACTTCGAAGGCGTGTGCCAGCGCCTGACCGACGCCGGCATCGAGTACCGCCTGAATCCGCGTCTGGTTCGCGGCCTGGACTACTACAACCTCACCGTGTTCGAGTGGGTCACGGATCGCCTCGGCTCGCAGGGCACGGTCTGCGGCGGCGGCCGCTACGACGGCCTGGTCGAACTGCTGGGCGGCAAGCCGGCGCCCGCCGTGGGCTTTGCCATCGGCATGGAACGCCTGCTCGACCTGTGGGAACAGAGCGTCGACATCGCCGCGCCCGCCGAGTGCGATGTCTACGTCGTGCACCAGGGCGAAGAGGCGCAGCGCCTGGCCGCGCGCGTCGGCGAAGACCTGCGCGACGCGGCTCTGTCGGTCATCGTGCATGCCGGATCGGCGGGCTTCAAGTCGCAATTCAAGCGCGCGGACGCCAGCGGCGCCCGCGTTGCGGTTATTCTTGGCGCCGACGAAGTGGCTACGCAGACCGCCAGCGTCAAGTTCCTGCGCGCGCAGGAACAGGGCGAGGCGGCCCAGCAGCAGGTGCCGCTGGCGAAGCTGGCCGACGCATTGAACAACAAGGGTTAAGGCATGGCATACGATCTGGAAGAACAGGAAAAACTCGACGCGATCAAGGCGTGGTGGGCCCGCTACGGGACGCTCGTGCTCACGCTGGTGACGGTCGTGCTCCTGGCCTGGGGCGGCTGGTGGGGCTGGAAGGCGTATGAATCGCACCGCGCCAACCAGGCCATGGGTTACTTCGAAGCCCTCGAAGACGCGGCCCGCCTGGGTGGCGCCGATTCCGCGGTGCGCATCAAGACTGCCGCCGCGACGCTGCGCGAAAAATATCCGAACACCGGCTATGCCGCCCGCGGCGCCCTCGTGGCGGCCCAGGCGCTGCAGGCCCAGAAAGATGACGCCGGCGCGCGCGAACAACTCGAATGGCTGGCTGGCCAGAACAAGAATCCGTCCATGCAGGCCGTGGCGCGCCTGCGCCTGGCGGGCATGATGCTGGACCAGAAGCAATACGATGCCGCCCTGGCGCAGTTGAACAACCCGCCGGCAGCCTTTGCCGCCTTGTTCGCCGACCGCCGTGGCGATGTCCTGGCTGCGCAAGGCAAGCGTGACGAGGCCCGCGCGGCATGGCAGAGCGCCATCGATGGCCTGGGCCAGGCCAATCCCCTGACCCAGGTTGTGCAACTGAAACTGGATGCCTTGAGCGGAGCGTGACTGTAATGCGTAAATTTGCACCTGGCCGCACGTGGCGCGGCGCCGTTTTGCTGGCCAGCCTGCTGGCCCTGGGCGGTTGCGGCATGTTTTCCCATGACGACGGCCGCTACGACCCCGCTCCCCTGACCGAATACAAGGCCGGCATGTCCGTGCGCCAGGTCTGGTCCACGTCGATCGGCAGCGGCTCGGGCCTGGGTTTCGCGCCCACCGTGCTCGGGGACGCCATCTACGCCGCCACGCCTGACGGCTCCGTGGGCAAGTTCGATCTGCAGAGCGGCCGCGTCATCTGGAAGGCTGACGTCGACGGCAAGTTGTCCGCCGGCGCCGGCAGCGACGGCACCACCACCGCCGTGGCCTCGCCCAATGGCGACGTCATCGCTTTCGACGACACGGGCAAGGTCAAGTGGAAGGTCCGCGCCACCAGCGACGTCAGCATTCCCCCGGTCGTCGGCTATGGCATCGTCGTCGTGCGTAGCGGCGACTATCGCATCCAGGCATTCGACGCCAACAGCGGCGAACGCGTCTGGAGCGTGCAGCGCCCCGGTCCCTCGCTCGCCTTGCGCAGCGTGTCGCAGATGGTGCTGGCCGAAGGCCTGGTCATCACCGGCCTGCCCGGCGGCAAGCTCATGGCCATCGCTTCCAACAGCGGCAACGTCCAATGGGAAGGCACCGTGGCCACCCCCCGCGGCGCCAGCGACCTGGAGCGGCTGACCGACGTGGTCGGCGCCCCGCGCATCGCCGGCAACCTGCTGTGCGCGGTCGCCTATCAGGGACGCATTGTTTGCTTCGACGTCACCGCCGGCGGCCGTCCGCTCTGGGCGAAGGACTTCTCCAGCGTCAGCGGCCTTACGCTGGACGACCGATTTGCCTATTCCGCCGACCAGAACAGTGTGGTGAACGCATTTGCGCTGGATAATGGGGGCAATCTCTGGAAACAGGCCGCCCTGAAGAACCGCCAGCTCACCGCACCGGCTATGCTGGGGGGAGCGCTGGCCGTGGGCGATCTGGACGGATACATGCACTTCCTGTCGCGCAGTGACGGCAGCCTGATGGCGCGCCTGTCCGTGGGCGGAGGCGCCATCGTTTCGCCGCCGCAAACGACCCCCCAAGGCGTGCTGGTCCAGACGGGCAATGGCAATCTCGTCATGATCGGCACCAACTGAAACCCATAAAGCAAAACCCTTACACCGTGTCTTTCAAGCCTGTCGTTGCCCTGGTCGGCCGCCCCAATGTGGGGAAATCGACCCTTTTCAATCGCCTGACGCGATCGCGCGCCGCGCTGGTGGCCGATTATTCCGGCCTGACCCGCGATCGCCATTACGGCGAGGGCAGGGTGGGCGATATTCCGTTCATCGCCATCGATACGGGCGGCTTCGAGCCCGTCGCCAAGGACGGCATCCTGCTGGAAATGGCCCGCCAGACGCGCCAGGCCATCGCCGAGGCGGACGTCGTCGTGTTCCTGGTGGACGCGCGGGCCGGTCTCAATGCGCACGACCACGAAATCGCCAAGCTCCTGCGCAAGTCGGGCCAGCAACGCGTCCTGCTGGCCGTGAACAAGGCCGAAGGCATGGGCCTGGGGCCCGCCATCGCCGAGTTCCACGAGCTCGGCCTGGGTCAGCCCTATCCCATTTCGGCGGCGCACGGCGACGGCATCGTCGACCTGATCGAGCTGGCGCTCAAGGACCTGGCCGAACCGCCCGCTGAAGCCGAGCCTGCCGAAGAAGGCGAGCACGATCACCGCATCAAGCTGGCAATCGTCGGTCGCCCGAACGTGGGCAAGTCCACGCTGATCAACACCTTCCTGGGCGAAGAGCGCGTCATCGCCTTCGACATGCCCGGCACCACGCGCGACGCCATCGAAATCGATTTCGACCGCGACGGCCGGCGCTACACGTTGATCGACACGGCCGGCCTGCGCAAGCGCGGCAAGGTGTTCGAGGCGGTCGAAAAGTTCTCCGTCATCAAGACCTTGCAGGCCATCGAAGCCAGCAACGTCGTGCTGCTCATGCTGGACGCGCAGACCGAAATCTCCGAGCAGGACGCGCACATCGCCGGGTTCGTGCTGGAAACCGGCCGCGCCGTAGTGGTGGCCGTCAACAAGTGGGACGGCCTGGACAGCGAAGAAAAGGAACGCATCGAGCGCGAGTTCAATCGCAAGCTGCGCTTCCTGTCGTTCGCGCGCGTGCACACGATTTCCGCGCTGCGCGGGCAGGGCATCAAGCCTTTGCTCAAGTCCATCAATGCCGCGCATGCCGCCGCGTTCGCCAAGCTGTCCACGCCCAAGCTCACGCGCGAGCTGCAGCTTGCGGTCGAGCAGCAGCAGCCTCCCCGCAAGGGCATCTTCCGCCCCAAGATGCGCTACGCGCACCAGGGCGGCCAGAACCCGCCGCTGGTGGTCATCCACGGCAATGCGCTGGACGCGATTCCCGACTCGTACCGCCGCTACCTCGAAACGCGATTCCGCAATGCGTTCGACCTGGCCGGCACGCCGCTGCGCATCGAATTCAAGTCTTCGCACAACCCCTACGCGCAGGAAAGCTGATCCATGAGCCGTTTCTGGAGTCCCGTTGTCGGGACGCTCAGTCCCTATGTCCCGGGCGAGCAGCCCAAGCTTCAGAACCTGGTCAAGCTGAACACCAACGAGCATCCTTACGGGCCTTCGCCCAAGGTGCTCGATGCGATCCGCGAGGCCTGCGACGACACGCTCAAGCTTTATCCGGATCCTTCCTCCGATCGCCTGCGCCAGGCCATCGCCTCGACCGTCGGCGTGCAGCCGGGGCAGGTGTTCGTGGGCAACGGTTCCGACGAAGTCCTGGCGCACGCTTTCCTGGCCCTGCTCAAGCATGAGCGGCCTCTGCGGTTCCCGGACATCACCTACAGCTTCTATCCGGTGTATTGCGGGCTGTACGGCATCGATTTCGAAACGATGCCGCTCACCGCGGACTTCCGCATCGATGTGGAAGACTACCTGCCCGCGCGCCACGGACAGGCGGGCGCCATCATCTTCCCGAATCCCAACGCGCCCACCGGCCGAGCGCTTGCCGCCGCCGAGGTCGAACGCATCGTCGCCGGCAATCCCGACACGGTGGTCGTCGTCGACGAAGCCTACGTGGATTTCGGCGCGGAATCGGTCATCCCGCTGGTCTCGCGCTACGACAACCTGCTGGTCGTGCAGACGCTCTCGAAGTCCCGCTCGCTCGCGGGCCTGCGGGTGGGGTTCGCTGTCGGCAGCGCCGCGCTGATCGACGGACTCGAGCGGGTAAAGAACAGTTTCAACTCCTACCCCATCGACCGGCTGGCATCCGTCGGCGCAGTAGCGGCCCTGGAAGATACGGAGTACTTTGAGAAAACCCGCTGCGCCGTGATCGAAACCCGCTCACGCATGACGACGGGGCTGGAATCGCTGGGCTTCGAAGTGCTGCCGTCCGCCGCGAACTTCGTGTTCGCGCGGCACCCCTCGAAAGACGCCGCGATGCTGGCCGCGGCCTTGCGCGAGCGCAGCATCATCGTTCGACATTTCCGTCATGCGCGCATCGATCAGTTCCTGCGCATCACGGTGGGTACCGACACGCAGTGCGACCTGCTGCTGGAAGCGCTTGCGCAGGTACTGAAGGCGTGATTTTCAGGGGCGTTTGGGCTGGAAAACTCTGGTCTCATTTTTGCTTCCCGGCCAAGTAGCACGGGCCGGGAAAACCCTGTAGAGTACGTGTTTCGGCGTGCACCACCAGTACAAAAAGCACGCCACCACTCAATAACAAACAAATGGAGCCTGGCCAATGAGCAATAAAGGGCAAACTCTGCAAGATCCGTTCCTCAACACGCTGCGCAAGGATCATGTGCCCGTGTCGATCTATCTCGTGAACGGCATCAAGCTTCAAGGGCAAATCGAATCTTTCGACCAGTACGTCGTGTTGCTGCGCAATACCGTCACCCAAATGGTCTACAAGCACGCCATCTCCACCGTCGTTCCCGCGCGTGCCGTCAATTTTCAAGTGGAAGTCCCTGCTGAGTAATCTCGCTCCAGCTTTACCTTTTATTGCCCGCCGGACGGTTCTCGTCGGCGGGCATTTTCGCTTTGGCTCCAATATGGTGCATGTATGCGCGCTCTGATCATCAGCGTGGATCTGGGTGACCCAGACTTCACGGCCCATGCCGAGGAATTCGCCATGCTGGCCAAGGGTGCGGGCGCCGAAATCGTCGGCACCCTGACCGCCCGTCGGGACCGTCCCGACGCCAAGTTCTTCATCGGCTCGGGCAAAGCCGACGAGGGGGTTGCGATGGCGCAGGCTTTGCTTGCGGATATCGTCCTTTTCGACCAGCCCCTGTCGCCGGCCCAGCAACGCAACCTCGAGCGCGCCTTCAACCTGCGCGTCGTCGATCGCGTTGCGCTCATCCTGGACATCTTCGCGCTGCGCGCAAAGAGCCACGAAGGGAAACTGCAGGTCGAACTGGCGCAGCTCCAGCATCTGGCCACGCGCCTGACGCGCATGTGGAGCCACTTGGAGCGCCAGCGCGGCGGCATCGGCATGCGCGGCCCCGGCGAATCCCAGCTCGAAATGGACCGCCGCATGATCGGCGCCAAGGTCAAGACGCTGCGTGAGCGGCTGGACAAGGTCGAGCGCCAGCGCGTCACGCAACGCCGCGCCCGCGCGCGGGGCGGGGCGCTGTCGGTGTCGCTGGTCGGCTATACCAACGCCGGCAAGTCGACCTTGTTCAATGCCCTGACCCGGGCAGACGCCTACGCCGCTGACCAGTTGTTCGCCACGCTGGACACGACCACGCGGCGCATCTGGGTCGAAGGGGCGGGTTCGGTGGTGATATCCGATACGGTCGGCTTCATCCGCGACCTCCCCCACAACCTGATCGCCGCCTTCCGGGCCACCCTTGAAGAAACCGTGCACGCCGATCTGCTCCTGCATGTGGTGGATGCGGCCAGTCCGCAACGGGATGAGCAGATCTTCGAGGTGAACAAGGTGCTCGCCGAAATCGGCGCTGCCGCGATTCCGACCATTCTGGTATACAACAAGATAGATCGGGCGGGACTGGAACCGCGGGTCGAGCGCGATGCACATGGTACGATTGCGCGAGTATTTGTAAGCGCCACCGAGCGCGCCGGTTTGGACGCGTTGCGCGGGGCAATTGCGGAGACCGGACAGATTGTGGGAAACAATGCCGCGAATTATCAAACTCTTCAATCTGAATGACCCCGGCTGGGGTCGCGGAAACAACAATGGCTCCGAGCCGCCGCCCAAGCGGCCTCAGCGCGACGGAGACGGCCCACCCGACCTGGACGAGGTCTGGCGCGATTTCAATAATCGCATCGGCAACCTGTTCGGCCGCAAGGGCGGGGGCGGCAACAACCGGCCCGGCAATCGTGGCGGCATGACGCCGCCTTCCCCGCGTGGCACGCGCATCGGCCTGGGCGTCATCGCCCTGGTCGCGGCGGGCATCTGGCTGGCCAGCGGCTTCTACATCGTGCAAGAAGGCCAGGTCGCGGTCGTGACCCAATTCGGCAAATACAAGAGCACGTCGCAAGCCGGTTTCCAGTGGCGCCTGCCGTATCCGATCCAAAGCCATGAAATCGTCAACGTGTCGCAACTGCGCACGTTCGAAGTCGGTTTCCGCGGCGGTGCGCGCAACAAGGTCCTCCCCGAAGCGCTGATGCTCACCACGGACGAGAACATCGTCGACATGCAGTTCGTGGTCCAGTACCGTCTGCGCGCCGATGGCGCGCCTGACTACCTCTTCATGACGCGCGACCCGGACGAATCCGTCCGCCAGGCCTCCGAAACCGCGATGCGCGAAGTCGTGGGCAAGCAGTCCATGGACTTCGTGCTGTACGAAGGCCGTACGACCGTCGCCTCGCAGGTGCAGGCGCTGATGCAGCAGATCCTGGATCGCTACCAGACCGGCGTGCAGGTCAGCACCGTCGCCATCCAGAACGTGCAGCCGCCCGAGCAGGTCCAGGCCGCGTTCGACGACGCCGTCAAGGCGGGCCAGGATCGCGAGCGCCAGATCAACGAAGGCCAAGCCTACGCCAACCAGGTCGTGCCGCTTGCAAGCGGCCAGGCCTCGCGCATGGTCGAACAGGCCGAAGGCTACAAGGCCAAGGTCGTCGGCGACGCGCAGGGTAATACGTCGCGCTTCACCAGCATCCTGGGCGAGTACGAGAAGTCGCCCCTGGTCATGCGTCAGCGCATGTACCTGGAAAGCATGCAGGACATCTTCACGCGCGCCAGCAAGGTCATGGTCGACACCAAGAGCAACAACAACATGTTGTACCTGCCCCTGGACAAGATCATGCACCTGGCCGCTCAGGACGGGGGCAAGTCCAATGTCGGCAATCCCGGTTCGCCCGCTCTGGTCTCTCCGCCTGTCCAGCCTCCGCGTGGCACTGCCACGCCGGCGCCGCAGCCTTCCGGCAGCAGCACGAGCAACACGCTGCCCCGCGACCGTATGTCGCGCTAATCCGGAGGAGTCCCGAACATGAATCGTCTTATGCCCATCCTGGTCGGCCTGCTCATCGTGCTGGCCCTGCTTTCCTCCAGCGTGTTCGTCGTGCGCGAGCGCGACTACGCACTGGTGTTCTCGCTCGGCGAGGTCCGCAAGGTCATCAGCGAACCTGGCCTGTATTTCAAGCTTCCGCCGCCGTTCCAGAATGTCGTCACGCTCGACAAGCGCATTCTGACCATCGAAACCAACGAAGCCGAGCGTATCCAGACCTCGGAAAAGAAAAACCTCCTGATCGATTCCTACGTCAAGTGGCGCATCGCGGATCCCCGCCTGTTCTACGTGACGTTCGGCGGCAATGAGCGTGCGGCGCAAGAGCGCCTGCAAGCACAGATCCGCGACGCGCTGAACGCGTCGGTCAACGTGCGCACGGTGCGGGATGTCGTCTCCACCGAGCGCGACAAGATCATGGCGGAAATCCTGACCAATGTCGCCAAGCGCGCCGAGCCCCTTGGCGTGCAGATCGTCGACGTGCGCCTGCGCCGGATCGAGTTCGCGCCTGAGATCTCGGAATCGGTGTACCGCCGCATGGAGGCCGAACGCACGCGCGTCGCCAACGAGCTGCGTTCCATCGGCGCCGCCGAAGGCGAGAAGATCCGCGCCGAAGCCGACCGCCAACGCGAAGTCATCGTCGCCCAGGCGTACGCCAAGGCTCAGGGCATCATGGGTGAGGGCGATGCCGCTGCGGCAGCGATCTACTCCCAGGCCTATGGCAAGAACCCGGACTTCTACACGTACTACAAGAGCCTGGAAGCCTATCGCGCCTCGTTCTCCAGGCCGGGCGACGTGCTGGTGGTCGACCCCAGCTCCAGCTTCTTCCAGTTCATGAAGGATCCGGCTGGCGCCGCGCTGGCGCCCGTCACCGTGCCGGCCAAGTGATAGGCAAGCGGTAGCGTCCACGCGCCGCAGGCACGAAAAGCCCCCTGGTTCTCCATGGGGCTTTTCTGCATCTGGCAGGCGCGCCGTATCGTACGTCCGTATTGGGGACGGGTTGCCGCCATGCGTGCGTCCCCCGGCTGGCGCTGTCGGCCGAACCATGTACAATACCGCGTAAGCTAGAAAACATTCCGCAGCGGCTGAGCGGGCTTACGCCCCCTCAGCCGCTTTTTCGTTTGGGCGACGCCCACGCATCACTTGGCGTTATTCAGGTAAACATTCATGGGTAACTGGTTGCTGCCCGAGAGCCTTGCCGACGTACTTCCGGCCGAGGCCCGGCGCATCGAGGAATTGCGCCGCGAACTTCTCGATCTTTACCGTACTTACGGGTTCGAGCTGGTCGCGCCGCCCCTGGTCGAGTACATCGATTCATTGCTGTCGGGCACCGGCAGCGATCTGGATCTGCGCACCTGCAAGCTGGTGGACCAGCTCTCGGGCCGCACGCTGGGCGTGCGCGCGGACATGACTCCCCAGGTCACGCGCATCGACGCGCACTTGCTGAACCGCGCGGGCGTCACCCGCCTGTGCTACTGCGGCAACGTGTTGCATGCGCGGCCTTCGGACCTCTTGTCCAGCCGTGAATTGCTGCAGATCGGTGCCGAAATCTACGGCCACGCCGGATTCGAAGCCGATCTCGAAATCATCCAGCTCGTGCTGGAAACCGTTGCAATCGCCGGAGTGCGCAATCCGCGCCTGGATCTCTGCCATCCGGGCGTGTTGCGGGCCCTCCTGAAGTCCGACCCGGCGGCTGCCGAGCTGGCGCAGGACGCCATCCAGCTGATGCGCGATAAGGACGTGCCCGGGTTGGGCGAGCTTGCATCGCGGGCGCCCGGCATTCGACCGGAAACGCTCAAGGCGCTGCAATTGCTGCCCACCCTGTACGGCGGTCCGGACGTGCTGAAGACCGCTCGCCGCGAACTGCCGTCGCTGCCGGGCGTGGCCGAGGCGCTGAACGCGCTGCAGTCGCTGGTGGATGCCATGCCCAACGTGTCGTTCAGCGTGGACCTGGCCGATGTCGGCGGCTACGCCTACCACTCGGGCGTGAAGTTCGCCCTGTACGCCGAAGGTTGGCACGACGCGCTGGTCAGCGGCGGCCGCTACGACGACGTCAGCCGTGCATTCGGCCGGGCGCGTCCGGCGACGGGCTTCAGTCTGGATTTACGCAAGCTGGCGGCGGGTCTGCCGCCGGCGGAAAGGGCGCGAGCGGTTCGCGCGCCCTGGGGGCAGGCCCCCGCCCTGACCGAGGCGGTTCGCCGCCTGCGCCGGTCAGGGGAAATCGTCGTTCAGGTATTGCCCGGTCACGAGCAGGATCAGGACGAATTCGTTTGCGATCGCGAGCTGGCGCTGCAGGATGGCGTCTGGACGGTCAGAACGCTGTGACTAACTCCCTCTCGGAAACGAGGGGGCCGCGGGGAGATTTCCGGATTTCCCGAGAAACTCGATATTGATTCGTAACATGAGCAAGAACGTAGTCGTAATCGGCACCCAGTGGGGTGACGAGGGCAAAGGCAAGATCGTCGACTGGCTGGCGGAATCCGTCCAGGGCGTGGTCCGCTTCCAGGGCGGTCACAACGCCGGCCATACGCTGTGGATCAACGGCAAGAAGACGATTCTTCGCCTGATTCCGTCGGGCATCATGCATCCCGGTGTCACCTGCTTCATCGGCAATGGCGTCGTGCTGTCCCCCGAAGCCCTGCTCAAGGAAATCGAAGAGCTTGAGGCGGCCGGCCTGGACGTGCGCTCGCGCCTGCAAATCTCCGAGATCTGCCCGCTGATCCTCCCGTACCACGTCGCCATCGACAAGGCACGCGAAGCCCGTAAGGGCGAGGGCAAGATCGGCACGACCGGTCGTGGCATCGGTCCGGCCTACGAAGACAAGGTCGCCCGCCGCGCGCTGCGCGTGCAAGACCTCTTCAATCCCGCGCTGTTCGACGAAAAGCTCGCCGAAGTGCTGGATTACCACAACTTCGTGCTGACCCAGTACCTGGGCGCCGAAGCCGTGTCGGCCAACGAAGTGCGCGATCAGGCCATGGCGCTCGCCCCGGCCATCGCCCCGATGGTCAAGGACGTCTCCAGCAACCTGTATGCCATGCAACAGGAAGGCAAGCGCCTGCTGTTCGAAGGCGCCCAAGGTGCGCTGCTGGATGTCGACCACGGCACTTACCCCTTCGTCACCAGCAGCAACTGCGTGGCGGGCGCGGCCTCGGCCGGCGCGGGCGTGGGTCCCCAGCAACTGGATTACGTCCTGGGCATTACCAAGGCGTACACCACGCGCGTCGGTTCCGGTCCGTTCCCCACTGAACTGGTCGACGAGATCGGCACGCGCCTGGCCACGATCGGCAAGGAATTCGGTTCGGTCACCGGCCGTCCGCGTCGCTGCGGCTGGTTCGACGGCGCCGCCCTGAAGCGCTCGGTGCGCCTGAACGGCATTTCCGGCCTGTGCATCACCAAGCTGGACGTGCTGGACGGTCTGGAAACCATCCAGCTCGGCGTCGGCTATCGCGTCAACGGTGAGTTCCGCGACGTGCTGCCCTATGGCGCGCACGCCGTGGCCCAGGCGCAGCCCGTCCTGGAAGAACTGCCCGGCTGGAGCGAGTCGACGGTCGGCATCACCGAGTACGCCAAGCTTCCCGCCGCGGCCCGCCGCTACCTGGAACGCGTGGCGGAAGTCTGCGGTGTTCCGATCGACCTGGTGTCCACTGGCCCGGACCGCAACGAGACCATTGTTTTGCGTCATCCCCTGAAGGGCTGACATCGGGTTATTATTCCCGAGGCCGCCGCCGGTCATACCGGCGGCGGCCTTTTCGTATTTTTGTGCAGGAGATGCTTGCCTATGAGCACGCCGACCAGTGACGATAGCCATCTGTGGGTAACGTGGGACGATTACAACCGCTTGATCGAGCGCCTTACTTTGCAGGTGCACCAGTCTGGCTGGAAGTTCGACAAGATTCTTTGCCTGGCGCGCGGCGGCATGCGCGTGGGCGACGTCATGTCCCGCATTTTTGACGTGCCGCTCGGCATCCTCGCCACCAGCAGCTATCGCGAGGCGGCGGGCACCAAGCAGGGCGACATGGATATCGCCCAGTTCATCACCATCACCCGAGGCACGCTGTCCGGGCGAGTGTTGCTGGTGGACGACATGGTCGATACCGGCAAGACGTTCAGCAAGGTCTACGACCACCTGAAGAGCCAGTTTGCCGACATCACCGAACTGCGCAGCGCCGTGCTGTGGTGGAAAGGCCATTCCCTGGCCACGCCCGACTACTACGTCGAAAAGCTGCCCACCAATCCCTGGATCCACCAGCCGTTCGAAGACTACGACAGCTTGCGTCCCCATCAATTGGAAGCCTGGATCCGCAAGGGCTCCCAGGGCTAGGCTGGTTTGGTCGAAGGGCGGTCCCAGCGCGCTGGGGCGCCCTTTCAGTAGTCAAACCGCCTATGACCATGCTAGAATCGCTGGTTATCGCTAAACCGAACTTGGCTTGTTACTCTCTGGGTAGTCTTTGGGTAACGGAAACAGCCAGCTTAAACCCGGGTGAATGCATGCCTGGGTTGCGCTTTCAAGGTTCCTAGTTCTCGCGGTACTTGCCTTTGGTGGTGGGCTGGCCTGGTTGTCAGGCCCCGTCGTCAAAGGCCGTCTTCGCGTACCTGGGTCCGCGCAGCGTTGCTGGAAAGCAAGCCAGGTTTGTCATCAACTTTTGTTACCCTACAAGCAGGCCAATTACTTTATGCCTATCGTTCGACTGAAGGAAAACGAACCGTTTGAAGCCGCTCTGCGCCGCTTCAAGCGCACCATCGAAAAGACCGGTTTGCTCACCGAGCTGCGTTCGCGCGAGTTCTACGAGAAGCCCACCGCCGAGCGCAAGCGCAAGCATGCCGCCGCCGTGAAGCGCCACTACAAGCGCATCCGTAGCCAACAACTGCCCCCGCGCCTGTATTGATTTCTGATTCCCGAATCTATTGATTCCAGAATCATTCATCCAGGATTTGCTCGCCCGAGTCGACGTCGTCGACATAGTCGGGCGATATGTGCAGTTGCGAAAGGGTGGGGCCAACTTGCTTGGCCTGTGCCCCTTTCATAACGAAAAAAGTCCCTCGTTCACTGTCAGTCCCACCAAGCAGTTCTATCACTGCTTCGGCTGCGGAGCTCATGGCAGCGCCATCACCTTCCTGATGGAACATACGGGCGCCAGTTTCCCCGATGCCGTGCGTACGCTCGCGGCATCGGCGGGAATGACGGTCCCCGAAGAAAACCGCAGTCCCCGTCAGCAGCAGGAATCCGCGCGCCGCAAGGCCGAGGAATCCCGGCATACGCAAGTGCTGGACGCCGCGCAGGCGCATTACCTCAAGCAGTTGCGCGCGTCGCCCGCTGCCGTGCGCTACTTGAAGCAACGTGGCCTCACCGGCGAAATCGCGGCGCATTTCGGCCTGGGGTGGTCCGGCACGGACAGGCATGGCCTGTCTCAGGTATTTCCCAATTACGAAGACCCCACATTGGTGGAGTCCGGGCTTGTCATCGAGTCCGAAGACGGGCGCCGTTACGACCGCTTCCGCGAGCGCGTCATGTTCCCGATTCGCAATGCGCGGGGAAGCCTCATCGGATTCGGCGGCCGGATCATCGGCAAGGGTGAGCCCAAGTACCTGAACTCGCCCGAGACCCCGCTGTTTTCGAAAGGGCAGGAGCTCTACGGACTGTGGGAAGCGCGCCAGGCCATCCGCCAGGAAGGCCAGGTCATCGTGGTCGAAGGCTACATGGACGTGGTCGGGCTGGCCCAGCAGGGCATCGCCAATGCCGTCGCCACGCTTGGCACCGCCACCACGCCGGACCATGTCAAGAAGCTCTTGCGCGCCAGCGACAAGGTGATTTTCAGCTTTGACGGCGACAAGGCCGGGCGGCGGGCTGCGTGGCGCGCCCTGCAGGCGTGCCTGCCGGTGCTCAGGGACGATATTGCGATCCGGTTCCTGTTCCTTCCTGCCGAGCACGATCCGGATTCCTACGTGCGCGAACTCGGCGCCGAGGCGTTCCGGGCTTGCCTGGCCGAAGCCGTGGCGCTGTCGCGCTTCCTGCTGGAAGAGCTGGCGTCGCGTCACAACATGACCGAGGCCGAAGGCCGTGCCAGTTGCCTGCACGAAGCCAAGCCCCTGCTGGCCGCCATCCCCGAATGTGCGCTGCGCGTGCAGATTGAGCGCGAGATGGCCAAGCTGGTGCAGCTCACGCCCGAGGAGATGGCCCAGGTCCTGGCGCAGCAGCCCGCCAAACCCTTTGCGCCCGCCGGCCGGCCGGCGCAGGGCGCGGGCGACGCGGCTGCAGCCGGCTCGCCGGGCTCCGAGGGCGGCGCGCCCGACATGGGATATGACTTCGGCGGCCACGAATTCCACGACATTCCGGCAGACGAATCCGAATTCACGGATTATGGCCAGTATGGCTCGCACGGCGACGAGTCCATCCCCGGCGGCGGCGGCTGGCAGCAGGGTGAAAAGCAGGACTGGAAGGCCAAAAGCGACTGGAAGTCGAAGGGCGATTGGAAAGGCAAGGGCGATTGGAAGGGCGGCAAGGGCAACTGGAAGGGGCGCCGTGACAACGACGTCGGTGGCTTCGAAGGCCGCCGCACGATGCCGTCGCTGGCCAAGCGCCTCCTCAGTCTGCTGCTGGCCCATCCCGAGTTGGTCGATTCCATGGGAGACCAGCAGCTTGAAGTCATCGACCACGGCCCCCATCTAGGTCTTGTAAGGGACCTGATCATGCTGGCGCAATCCAGCGGGGCACGCCACGTCGGCGCCTTGCTGGAGGCGGCCGAGCCGGATTCGGACCTTGCCACTGTGCTGAAAGGCCTGAGGGCGGACATCTTGTCGCAAGAGGATCTGCCGGACCCGCAGACGGAATGGGATGACGCGCTGCGGCGCATCGAGTTTGATTCGGCCAAGGCCGAAATGGCCAAGCTGGCAGCTGCGGGCCTGGCCACGGACGAGGCCCGCAAACGCTATCTTGAGCTGTCCCGCCGCATGACCGTCTTGAAAGGTGCCGGCATGCGCTAAATGCGCTAAAATCAAAGGTTGTCCGCCACGTTGCGAGAGGCCCGGCAGGCAAGAGCAGGGGCCTTCTGGATGACCAGCAGTAGCAGGGACGTGAAAAATGTAGGGTGGTATCCGGAATCTATTTTGGATGCCGTAATCTAATAATTATTGTGGCAATTTATTGTGGCAATTGGCGTGCCCATCGATGCGAGCGGATGTTGGATTGATGCTCGGGCACCCCAGTAGTTCCCGGTAATTAGTTGAGCCCCTGGCGCTAGCGCCGACCAGAAAAAAGAGGAAAGCCTTCTTTTTCGTAATGGCTTAAAAAAACGGGACGCGTGCGTCAATTTTGTTACATAGTTAATTAATATAGCTGAGCGGTGAATCGAGCAGTTCAGCGGCGGTAGTTCCGTGTGGCGTTAGTGGTTCGGGTGCTGTGTATACGTAGCCGCTTGGGGCAATGGCCCGATAAGCGAGCAAAGCCTATTTATAGGCAGGCAGCCCCCCCCGATGTCCGGAACCCCGTCGATGAATGAGGTCATGCACGCCATGCGCCATAACGGTATTGAACCGTAGGATGGCGCCCGGCGGGCTCGCAAGAGCTGGCGCTGTGAACAACGCAGCCGCGTGATCTCTGCCGATCCACCAGATTTACCCGTATTTCATGCCGCGCCGGGTCCTTGCCCGGCGGGGTGATATGCGGTGCAACATGCCCGAACGGGTTGCGACGACCACGGAAGCGACTATGACCAAATCCACCGGCAAATCCTCCTCTGCAATTGAAGCGGCCGAAACCCAGGCTGTGGCGTCCAAGCGCGCCGTCAGCATGGCCGCGGAAAAAGCGCCCGCCAAGACGGCGGTGAAGGTCGCCAAGCCCGCTGCCAAGACGGCTGTCAAAAAGGCGGCCAAAACGGCTGTTGCCGCGGACAAGCCTGAAAAGGTGACGAAGGCCCGCGCCAAGAAGGCCGAAGACAAGCTGGCCGACCTGGTCGGCAGTGCGCGTCCCGCCCCGAGCGGCCGCCGCCCGGGCCGCCCCGCCAAGAACGCCAACAACGATTCCGACGGCTTCGACGATCCGATGGACGGCGAAGGCGAAGTCCTGCCCGACCTGAAGCCGCCCAAGCGCGGCGGCAAGCGCGGCAAGGCGGATCCCAAGGATCTGATCGCCCGCGGCCCCGTCACGCCGGAAGAGTACGAAGCCCGCCGCAACCGCCTGAAGCAGCTCATCAAGCTGGGCAAGGACCGCGGCTACCTGACGTACGGGGAAATCAACGACCATCTGCCGGATGACCTGGTCGACGCGGAAGCGATCGACGGCATCATCAGCACCTTCAGCGACATGGGTATCGCGGTCTACGACCAGGCCCCCGACGCCGAAACCCTGCTGATGAGCGAAAACGCGCCGGTGGCCTCCAACGACGACGACGTCGAAGACGAAGCCGAAGCCGCGCTGACCACGGTGGATTCCGACTTCGGCCGCACGACCGATCCGGTCCGCATGTACATGCGCGAAATGGGTTCCGTCGAGCTGCTGACCCGCGAAGGCGAAATCGAGATCGCCAAGCGCATCGAAGACGGCCTGAAGCACATGGTCATGGCCATCTCGGCCTGCCCGACCACGATCAACGAAATCCTCGCCCACATCACGCGTGTGCGTGAAGGTCAGGCGCAGATCGACGAAGTGGTCGATGGCCTGGTCGATCCGGAAGACGGCGAAGAATATGCCGGCGCCGGCGTGACCGCCGACGAAGACGAGAGCGATGACGGCCCGGCGGGCGGGATGTCCAGCAAGCAGCTGGAAGACCTGCGCGTCAAGGCCCTGGCCAAGTTCGACGAGGTCGGCAAGCAGTTCGACAAGATGCGCCTGTCGTACGAAAAGGACGGCTACAAGTCCGACATCTACGTGCGCGCCCAGGAAGCCATCCAGAACGAGCTTATGGGTATCCGCTTTACCGCCAAGATGGTGGAGAAGCTGGCCGATACGCTGCGCAACCAGGTCGAAGAAGTGCGCCAGCTCGAGCGGGCCGTCCTGCACACGTGTGTGGACCGTGCCGGCATGCCGCGCCTGCACTTCATCAAGGTGTTCCCCGGCAACGAAACCAACCTCCAGTGGGTCGTCGACGAAGTGGCCGCCGGCCATCCGTACGCTGAAACGCTCGAGCGTCAGATCCCCGCCGTGCAGGAATTGCAGCAAAAGCTGATCGACCTGCAGACCCGCGTCGTGCTGCCGCTGAAGGACCTGAAGGACGTCAACAAGCGCATGGCCACCGGCGAAGCCAAAGCTCGCAAGGCCAAGCGCGAAATGACCGAGGCCAACCTGCGTCTCGTGATCTCGATCGCCAAGAAGTACACGAACCGCGGCCTGCAGTTCCTGGACCTGATCCAGGAAGGCAACATTGGCCTGATGAAGGCCGTGGACAAGTTCGAATACCGTCGCGGCTACAAGTTCTCGACCTACGCCACGTGGTGGATTCGCCAGGCCATCACGCGGTCCATCGCCGACCAGGCGCGCACCATCCGTATCCCGGTTCACATGATCGAAACGATCAACAAGATGAACCGCATCAGCCGCCAGATCCTGCAGGAAACCGGCGCCGAGCCGGATCCCGCGACCCTGGCGCAAAAGATGGACATGCCCGAGGACAAGATCCGCAAGATCCTGAAGATCGCCAAGGAACCGATCTCCATGGAAACGCCCATCGGCGATGACGACGATTCGCACCTGGGCGATTTCATCGAAGACACGTCCACGCTGGCGCCTTCGGACGCGGCGCTGCACGGTTCCATGCGCGACGTTGTCAAGGAAGTGCTAGACTCTCTCACCCCGCGTGAGGCCAAGGTTCTGCGCATGCGTTTCGGCATCGAAATGAGCACCGACCAGACCCTGGAAGAAGTGGGCAAGCAGTTCGACGTCACGCGCGAGCGCATTCGCCAAATAGAGGCTAAAGCGCTGCGCAAGCTGCGTCACCCTAGCCGGGCCGACAAGCTGAAGAGCTTCCTGGAAGGGCAGTAAATTTTCCCGGGCCTCTAGCTCATGCCTGGTTAGAGCAGCGGACTCATAATCCGTTGGTGCCGAGTTCGACTCTCGGGGGCCTACCAAGTAACGGCGCGGGTTTGCGGGCAGTTCACGCAACCCGCGCTTTCTTTTGTGTGGGGGATTTTTTGCCAATCTCCCCCAGGGCCATTCGGATCGCCTCGGTTGCCAGGTGACTGTATCTCTTGGTGCTGGCTGCGGACTTGTGCCCCAGGACCGCGCCCACGGTGTACAGGTCGACCTTCGCATTGATCATGGCGCTGGCGGCGCTGTGGCGTAGATCGTGGAAGCGCAAATGGCCCATGCCCACGGCGACCGCTGCGGCTTTGAACTCCTTGGACACGTTCCACTTGTTGCGCGGGGCGACCTTGGACGCAGCCCGGATCTTCGGATGCATCGGGACGTGGCGGGGTTCGCCGTTCTTGGTGTCGTCCAGAACGAACATCCCACCTACCCGCTCGGCTTCCAGGATCTCGCTCAGGCGCATTCCGCTGTAGAAGGCAATGCGGATGGCTGCGCGAGACTTCTTGCACCTGCAGGCGCGGGCGATGGCCAGCATCTCGGCGCGGTCTACAAAGTGCCTCCGCTCGTTCCTGACCTCTGGGGCTATCACACGCTCAGCCGGGTCCCGGTCGTGCATCCCGTGGCGCTTCCAGGCCCATCTGCACGCGCTGGTTAGGTACCGAATGCGGTTGCGCTTGGTGGCGGCCGACAGTGGCTCGCCGGTCTGCTCATTGAACGCTTTCTCTACGTAGTCCCGGCAGACTTCGGCGAGCGCTCCAATGGGCTTGCCCTTGTAGGCCCACATCATCATCCCCAATTCGCGCTGAATGTTGTCCCCAGACTTGAGGTCCGGGGTGCGCTCCTTGAGATAGATAGCAATCGCGTCTTCAATCAGGAACTGCGGGCGTTCGACACCAGATGCAAGGGCGTAGAGTCTCGCCGATTCTTGGCGGTCGTAGGCGTCAGCCTGGGCTTTACTCCACGACTTTGGAAGAGCTTTTCGAGCGCGGACCCGCTTCCCTTCAATGAGACGGTCGAACTCAAAGACGAGGCAACCGCGCGCTTTGTCTCGGTATATCGGCATGATTGCAGGTACTCGGCAAGGTCTTCGGGCGAGAACAGGATTCGGCGCCCGACGCGGTGGCAGGGGATCGGGCCACCCGGGGCGGCCAGATCATAGACGGTGCGAGGGGAGACCCCCAAATGCTGGGCGGCCTCGGGGACTGAAAGCATATCGCCTCCTAGAAAGCGCCAAACCAGATTCCGGTGCCGTGGACGAAAGCGACCGGAAAGAAGATAGCCCCGGCGATCAGGAATCCCCAGGAAGCGGTTTTCAGGCAAACAAAGATGTGTGTGAACCAGGCCAGGACGACCCAGAGGATCAGTCCAGCGCCGATAAATTCTGTGGATTTCATATCGCCTCCAAAACAAAGCCCTGCATCAAGCAGGGCGTTTTACCAGTCGGTAGCCAAGCTTCTCCGCAGCTTCCTTGAGCATGCGCAGGGCCATCGCGTCGGCTTCCTCGCCAGGTTGCCAAGCTCCAGACGCCAGGGGAACGAATTGGTAGCTGTTGAAGATGCCAAGGTCCAGGCAGTCGGCATGGTGGCACTGGATGATCCGGCCGTAGGAAAGATCGACTTCCCGCGGATTGGTGACCGTACCCATGGCGAAGTTCATCTTCCTGGAGATCTTCATTCCCAGGTCCGGGTCGTTCGTCCACTGCCCAGCCTGATCGTTGTAGAGCATCACAACGGTGCGGTATCCCATCTGCTTTCTCCAAAACAAAGCCCGCGCTAGGCGGGCATCCAATACTTGCGGGTTACTTCCAGCACGCGCTGGATTTGGTCAGTCATCCTTATCCTTGATGGCGGTAACGTAGACCCATGCCACGCAGATAATGAAAACAGCGCCAAAGAATGCTTCAGGCCAGCTCATGCTCCCTCCTTAGCCATGGCAGCGTCTATGGCGCTGTCCAGCTCTTCCATGCGCAAGCCTGATCCGGCGTTCACGTCGCCTTCTTCTACCCAATGCACCACGTCAATCCGTGGAGTCTGGGTGTCATTTGGCTGTACGCGCAGCCACCGATACCGCATCCCATCCCTCGCCAGCGCCACCAGCTCGTCGCGCTCTCCAATACTGAGCGTCACCGCAGAGCCATAGGGCTTGCAGTGCGCCTCGCGGGTGGCTATGGCGTCCAAGTCTTGCTTGTTCATCATTGCTCCTTGTTGTCGGGGTAGGCCTGGGCAGGAAACGGAGGGCGCGGCATCCAGTGCGTCGGCTCGATATGGGCGAACTCTTGGTGGGAGTGGACGAGGCATGTCCACCCGAATTGCTCCGTCCAATATCCGACATTGATATGCGGAGCGTAGACTTTGCCGTCCTTCTTCAGGCCGCCGAACAGCAGGATCACCTCATCCTTGGGCGCCGTCTCGATCGGTTGCCACTGGCAGTACTTCTGCGCGCCCGGTTGCGCGGACAGGGCGGCGCGGGCCTTCTGCACGGCAAACCGCAGCGCATCGCGATGGTGTTGCAGTTCGGGGAAGTCGTCGCATAGCTTCATGGCCTCATCGAAAGCCATCAGCGCATCGCGCACCGCCTCGCTGGCACCAACCATTTGCGTGGCGTCACGGAAATGGTCTCCACCATGAACCGCGCACGGATGGCGTAGGGAGCCGTCGCCGCTGGAGCAGGAACATTGCGCCTCGCTGGCCTGGGGCGCGGCATCGGTGATGCGCTCGCCGCGCTGGTGCAACATCATGGCAAAATTGCCCACGTCCAGTGGATCGCCCTTTTCCACATGGGCGCGCAGTAGTTGAGAAAGCCATTGCGCGGGGCATTCCTCATCGTCCCAGCCGCCGTAACCCTGCTTGCGCTTTTCGGCCAACTTGGCCTTCATTGCGATGGCGAACCGTTCAACGGCCACATCGTCAGGGTGTTGCGCCTCCCCGGCTACAGGGGCGCTTGCCCGCATGGCCGCAACGGTGCGCCGGGTGACTTCGGCATTCATCCGTTCGCATACCTGCTCGGCGGTCGTCTCTCCGGGCAATGCGTACTGCTGCCAGTTGTCGGCTACAGGGGCGCGCAGCTTGGACAGCAGGGCGCGTACCGCGTGCTGATCCCAAATCGGCTCGCCGCTCATCGGGTGACGGTGCGACGGCGGGGGCAGGGCAGAGATATCTTCGCTGGCGAGAACTTCGCGTTTTCGTGTCATGTCCCTTCCTTGGGAAAGCGGTACGGCTGCGGCTTGGGCGGCAGGTAGGCGTGCATCGGAAACCAGAAATCCATGACGGTGACGGCGGTAGCACCGCGCCCCGGCTTGTCCGAATGCACGTAGCGGGTATCGCCGACGATGGAATCGCGGCACGGGACGGCGCGCTGGTAGAGCTGCTTCACGGGCGCTTGAACGACTACCCAATTCGGGATGTCTCGTTCCTCCCGCGCGATCCTGTCCTGCACGGCCGTGACGAATTCGCCCCAGGACCAGTGACCACGCGCCCAGTATTGGAGCTGGCACGAATCGTCCATGGCGTAGGATTCTTCGAGTACGAGTTCCATCACCCCTCCTGCTGCTGAGAGGCTGCACCAGACGCCGCCCGGACACCGCGAACAGCATCCCGTGCGTCATCCCGGATATTCTCGTAGGCCATTTCCAGTACCTCCCGGTAGGACAGGCCAATGCGCTTCTCGGCGTCGCGTTCGATTTGCTTAAGCGTCATGTAGCCTGTTGCTATCCGCTTCAGGGCGGTACGCATGCGCTCGTAGTCGTCGCGCTCCTTTTTGGTCAGGGCCATCATGCGTCTCCCTTATGTTTGGCTGCAATGGCGGCGTCGATGAATGCATCAAATTCGACATCCGCGCGCGGCGCGACGTAGCCCAATTTGGGATTCATAATTCGGAATTCAGTACCTGCGACCCAGGCGTTATTGCGCACTTCTCGATACCGTGCCACATCCCGCGCATCGCCAGCAGCGGGAGCGGCAAGGGAAGCGCGGGCCTTCCATGCTTCCCACGCGCAATGACGTGCGATATCGAACCGGCCGCTTTGCGGGTCATCGACCATTTCGCAGCCAGCCATTCCCCACGCTTCGAACGCCTGCCGCTCGTCCTTCGCATCGTCCTGTGCGCTGGCGACCGGACGGCTCTTGCGCACATATTCCGCAATGCCCGGGATATCCTCGAACGCGATGGTGAAGCCGCGACCCTCGCAGCACTCGCATTCCTCCTTGAACGTTTGAATGTCGGTGGCGCACGGTCCAACCCGGCGCTCGACATAAACGAAGCCGTCGCCATCGCAGTGGTCGCAGGACAGTTCCCAGTCCCGTTCGGGCTGTGCGCTGGCGGGAGGGGTTCCAGGAGCGGCGGGCAGCGGCATCCAGTGCGTGGGCGTGTAGATGTTGAACCATTCGTTGCACGTCTCGGTCACCCAGCCGTCTCGGCTGTGGTTCATCGCAACGCAGATGCCCATGCGCTTGGTCGGGCCGACCAGGATCAGTTCATCCTTCGGCGCTGATTCAATCGGCTTCCATTGTTGGGTCATTTGTTCACGCTCCAGGGTAGAAGAAGGACAGGGCGTATCGCCACAGAAGGAAGATGCCGACATAGATAGTTGCGAGGCCAGAGACGACCCCTAACAGACCCCAGTTAATCAGGGCGCGCTCTATGGCGAGTTCATCATCGTCCGGCATATCGTCGATTTCCATCACATCCCCCTCAGGAGCGCACGCTCCTTGTCTTGCATAATCAAGTAGTCGTAGTCCACGGCCCGCGCCACAATCTCGGCACGGCGCTCCAGGTACTGCTTGTCGGTCGTGATGCCGTCAACGCGGTCTGCGTCGGCTTGCTCGAGTTGTTGCGCGAGGTCCATATCTGCTCCGTTAGGCGGGGACGTACTTGCGGATGCGGAAATTCTCGGGGTAGATCCGCTCAAGTTTGAATACGCGCGCTTCGAGACGGGTATTCCGTAAGGCAAAGGCAGTCCAACGGCCATCGAGTCTGCGGGCCTCAACTACCCAAACGTGGTTCTTCATTCGTGTCTCCAAGGAATAGGGTGGCAGCCCCCAGCGGATGCTGCGGGCTCCAGGTGGGTTGTGCTGGGAGCTGCCGGGGAACTATTTGATGGACAATCTGACGCCATGGCGCAGCTTCGCGCCAGGAACGTCGATGTCAGCCTTAAGCGCCTCAGCTACCTTTTTCTTGTCCAACTGAGGAGGAGGTGCAGGAGGCGTGACGAAGTAGTCAGCGGGGATTTGCTTCTCGTCGAACACCTCCACCGCTGCCGGGTTCTTGGCGATGCTGATGGAGAACAGGGGGCATTCGATCTTCTGGATGCCGTTGTTCTGCATGGAGTCCAGCACGTAGCGCTTGAGGCCGTCTACGCGGTTCTCGATAGCCTTGCGCCGCGCCGCCATGCTTGCCTCGGCTTCCTTGATCGCCGCGGCAGTAGTTTCCAGGTTGCGCAGAAAGCAGACGACGTTCTGGGCCTTCACTTCCAAATCGCCGCCTAGACTTTCCAGGGTGTCGGCCAAGGCCTTCTCATCCAGGTCCAGGTTCTCCAGAGCTTGGAGTTGGCCGCGATACTCAGCGGCCAGCGAATACAGGGATACGTTCGTCATGGTTTAGTCCCAGGGATCGGCGGGGTTCTCGCTCTGCGCGTGGTGGCTGGCAGCCGGGCGGGAGCGGTTTTGGAGCGGCTTGTCCTGCAGGCCTTCCAGCACCTTCGGCAGCATTTCCGGTGCGGTCTTGTTGTCCAGCAGTTCCACCGCCATCATTTCCGTTTCAGCGTGGAACGGGGCGTAGATGTTGAACTTGTAGCCGGTGTCGCCGTTGTCCTTCTGGTACTCCTCACGCTGCAGCAGAAGACCGATGGGACGACCTTGCAGGCCTGGGAACAGCACCGCGTCTTCCTGGCCGTGCTTACCTTGAATGGTGCCTTTCTGGGGCGTGAGGGTCTTGATGCGGGCGCAGCACATCAGCGCATCCAGCACCTTCTTGCCATACAGTGGCTTGCCTTCCTTGTTGAAGGTCCAGAGTTGGAGGTAGTTGGCCGTTCGGCCATCTTCGGCCTCAAAGCTGAACTCGATACCTTCGGTCCCCTTCGTGCTGATGACCTGCTTGGCTTGGGTGAAGGTTCCCTTGTACTTGCCGGTGGCGTCGATGAAGTTGCTGGCACCAGCTTGACGGGCGGATTCTTCGTTGAACTCGTATTTGCGCATTTTCGATACTCTCAGGCGGGTTGGGTAAGGCCGTAAAACTCGCAGATAGCAGCGTCGACGGCTGCGAGGTCATTGGGGATGTGCATGCCGTCAAACATGCCGGGGGGGGATTTGCAGCAGTCCTGCCCGTTGCTCTGAGTGGCAAAGACGTGCTGTCCGTTGATCTGCTCGGCCCGCAGGACGATGGTGAAATAGCCCTCGGGGACCAGCTTCTCGTCCACCATCTTCCCCACCGTCTTCATGCGGACGTTCCCGTAATCGTCGGTCTGGGTGTGGGCCATGATGTAAACGCGCTTCTGTTCCGGCAGATCGCCAGCCGCCTGGAAGATGCTCCAGGCCCCATGGCCGATGTCTGCGAACTTCTGGAACCCGGTCTCGGTGCTGCGGCGCATCAGCTCGTTTGTCAGGACAGCCTGGTAGTCGTCGACGATCACCACATCCCGATCAGTCTTGCGCATGGCCTTCTCGATCAAGATGCTGTCGTCGGTGACAAACCGCGCACCGCTGGTGTTCTCCTTGGTTCGCAGCGTCCAGTCAGCAGACTTGAAGGGGAGGGGCTTTTTGATCGGTTGGATCAGGGTTACTTGGGTCGGGTCGAAGTTGCGCAGGCTGTACGACTTCCCGCTCCCTGACGGTCCTAAGACCATAATGGCGATACTCAATTTCGTTCTCCTGAGACTCGGGCGACTTGGGTTTGATGATTGCTACTGCCCGGCCACGCTGGGCGCGTAGGTATTGGTCAGGCAGACCAGGGGCGAAGAAGTCTTCGGCTTTCATTGCCGACTCGCGTATCGGGTGCCCCCTTCCTTCGCAATCCGGTCCTCTTCGTACTTGTCGAGCGTGGGACGCAGAATGCAGGTGGCAGTAAGAAAAACGGCCCCGAAGAAGATCGTGAGGCCGTGGGTTTGTAGAAAGGCTAGGAATCGTTTCATACTTGAACTCCAGCGTAACGGAACCTATATCCGCAACTTGTGCGTTGTTTTCCTCGGCAGCAATTGCTTATGCTTTGGTTAACTATCCCGAGTTGCCTTGAGGCTTCAGAAATCCCGGCATAGTGGGTTTCTGTGCCGTCGGGTGAAATGGCAACAATAGGTTTGCTAAACGGGCATTTCGCTCCCCGCTTCCCCAAGGAGGTGGGCTTTCGATTAAGAACCCTGAATGCGTGGATGCAGTTTTGAGAAATGGTCACCCATTCCAAGTTGTCCGCCCGGTTGTCGCTGCGGTTGCCGTTTTTATGGTTGACCACTAACCAAGGGCGAGCGCCATCACAAAATGCCATGGCCACCATCCTATGGACGCTAGCGTTCTTCATTTTTTTATCTAGACTCAGCGTTACCAGGGCGTATCCGTTGTTCAGACGCGGCTTCATTACCTGGCCGCCTACGGTTCGGCGCTTTTTGCCCTTCACAACGCGGCGAACGCTAACAATCCTTCCAAAATTGCTGATGATGTAGTGACCCTCATAGCCAAGAACGTCCCGCCATTCTTCATCCATTGGCTACCCCTCCAGTTCGATGTGTACAGCGTGCTTGATATCCCTTTGCAAGGAAATCACCCACTGCGAATTGCTGTTCATCACCGCCTGCAAGATCGCCAGATGATCCGCATGCCCGAGATTTGCGAAGAAGTCCGCATCCTCAAGCCGCTTGGTCCACCACATCGCGTCATGCCCGTCTGCGTCCCAGCTAGCAGGGTTGCCCAGCGTCTCGCATACGTCCTGCACGGTGGCGGTGAGGACTTCGTATTGTTCGTCTCCATGCCAACGGTCCATGTCAGCCTCCTAGTCAGTGCGGATGGTGTTTCCTTTGAAGAACAACTCGCCGCACACGATGCCGGTGACTTTGGATCCGTCACGGCCTGTCGCAATGAACCCGGTATGTATGCTGTCGTCTTTGCTGCATCCAAACCAGCGGTAGCCGGTGATTTGGATATCGGTGTATCCAGCCGCTTTTAAGGCCCGGGTCGCATCGTCAGCGTTCGTACATCCAGCCAACAACGCCACGACAAGAATCAATGCTTGCTTCATGTAAGCTCCAAATCAGAGAAGTCCTACCACCCCACGTGATACCCCAGGGCGGCGAATAGAATGATTATTGGGATTGCCCAGTACTTGAGGTTGGTGAGCATGGAGGCTCCTTGTCGGCGTTATGTCCAGAGCTTGTGTCCATAGGCGCGGGCTTATGTCCAGAGTCGTCGCCCGAGATGAGTGCCAGTCCGAAGACCTTCCCTCCTTCCCAAGACAAGGCTGACCTCTCCATGAGCCAAAGGTCTCTCGACGGGCGATCAACAGGCTTGCCGTTTACCATCGGAATCCACGCCACCGGCTCCTGTGCCGCCAGAGCCTGGCGCACCGCTTGCTCGGCGTACTCAAGCATTGCCTTTCCGATCCCTTGGTGCGGAGATACGCCCTTAGGCAGCGGCGGGAGTTTCACAGGGGAGGTCATGAGCGGTCCTTGGGAGGTTCAGGAAGATCCATCCAATGCGTTGGCGGGAACGGATGAACCCAACGCGCAAACTCACCGGACAACGTTCTCCAGCCGACATATTGGTCGGTCACGTAGTTCGGTACGCTGCCAACACTGATAAGCAGGACGGCCTTGTGAAGCGGCGGCAGCTCAGAAATGGGTTTCCATTCGCTCATACGATCTCCAATCAGGTAAGCCCCCGCTCTCCCCCGGCATACCCTGCACGGGAGAATTAGGGGGAATAGTGGGGGCTTGAGGGGTGAGGGGTGTGCCCTCATAGAAGCGGACCGGGCTTGATACCGGCTCGTGGTTGCTTGTCCGCTCACCGTGCCAAATGCTCGGGCATCTTGACTTCCTACCTGTAGGCTTGCGGCGAAGGCTTCCCTTGCCGCTACGAACGGTGTCCACCACTTCGGTCCTGCACGTCCATCCGTGCTGCCGCTTCTATGAGGACCCCCGCTACTTTCCCGGGGTGGTCAGCGGCACGCTAATTTTCTCCGCCCGTCATCGCAGTTAACGATTGCGCCTCGTGAAGGTGCCCAATCTATTTCGGCAGACTCCCACTGGGTCAAGGAGCTATTACCGCAGGGCTGCAACCCTGTACTGCCTTATTCACAACCCCCAAGGATGCGGAGCCACCGGTACTGCTGTGGGACTCATGCGCTTTTTCGCGGAACGAATGAATAAAAGGCTCCGCATCCTTGGAGGTTCAGGGCTTGCGCGGCCCTGAGCGCGTTACTTCACCTTCACCAGATTGCCAAAGTCGTCCATCACGCCAAGACCGTACGAGTACCAGCCGTCACGTCCTAGCGTCACCCAGTACGTAGCGGCGGCGTGGTCCCACATCTGGTACCAGCTAGCCATTGCATTGCTGGCGGATGCTGCGTAGTGGGTGGTTGTCATGTCGGCTCCCTCAGTCAGCTACCCAAACGGCGCGGCCAACCAGTTCCATTTCTTCATGCTTTGCCCGGTAGTAAGCCTGTCCGCCGCCCGGAGCCTGAACGTAGCCTTGCGCGCCCCACGACTTCGGTTCCGTAACTACCATGACGCAGCCTGCAAACAGCGGGTTGCCAACTTTTCCCGGGTCCAGTTGCACCAAGTCGTCGGCGTTGAGGTTCTCGGTCATATCTTCTCCTTTGCCATTCGGGATGCTAATAGGGAGGGGTTAGGCGCTTATGTTTACCTTGATTGAGTTAGCGGCGGCAGTGATGGCGTCCTTTGCGGCGTTCTCGATGTTCTTGGCGATGACCTTGTTGACATCGTTTACAGCAGCCTCGGCATGCTTTTTGAGCGAATCCGCGATGTAGTTGCGCATCAGCACCGTCAGGCGTGGGCCGCAATTGCGCCAGTTGTAGGTCGACTCTGATTTGGCTTCGAGATCCGCCTTGGAATTGCCGTGGTAGTCCACTTCTTCGGTCATATAGACCTCAGCGCGATGGGCGATGTATTCCTTGAACGTCAGCGAAGGCCCCTTAGGCTCGCCGTAGCCGTTCGTCTTGCGCATGTTCGCCTGTTCGATCATCTCGCCCACACGCGGCACGATATGCACGGCGGCAAGAGCGGCAATTTTTTCATCGACCGCCTTCTGCACGCGCGCCTCTATCTCACGCTTAAAGCGGGATGCATAGCGCGTCTCTTCTTCCGTGTCGGGGTTGAAGCCAGTGCTCGACAGCAGTGTGTCGACGGCCTGATCCACGATCCGATCGGCCAAATCCTCGATGCTGACGCCGAGGGCTTCCAAAGTCTTGATATCCATGCTCGTTCTCCTTGTTAATCGGTATGAATCCTGAAAGAAGCGGGCCGGACTCGGCCGGCTGAACTGTTCCGCTTCTTTCAGGATTCACGTGTCTGCGTCCTGTCGCGGCGCAGGCAGAGTTAGTTCGCCAGATCCTTAAGCGCCTTGGTGCTGCCGCGGAAATCGATATCCGGGATGATCTGTTGGGGCTTGAACGTGACGCGGTAGTGGTACGCGCTCGCTTTCACGGATTCCAGCTGCTCGGCAAAGAAGGTCACGTTGTCCGACAGGCCGAGGAAGTGCTTCTTGTATTCACCAGGGCCGGTCATGCAGATCACATGCAACGTCTTGCCGGTCGAGCTGGTGTCAATCGAACAACGGCCCTCGACAGTCAGCATGTACTGGTCGGTGATGCCGTTGTAGAAGACGATGCGCCGGTTCACTTCGAAGTTGTCAGCAGCCTTGGACAGGTTGCGGCTGGCGACTCGGGCGTCATCGTCGCAAGCTGCAAGCAAGGCAACCAGCGGCAGCACCACTAAGAGCTTCTTCATCATTTCTCCAGGTTCTTGAAACTGCCAGAACCCGGATGGGTTGGCATTCAGAAGAATCTGGGGCAACGCACCACCTGGCTACTCCCGCTCATCGCGGCTCCAGATAGTGCGCTGCCTCTTCAATCCCGTGCACGCCCTGTGCGATCCCCACTTGGGATCAAGGCGTGTCGGTGATAGCCCCCGGTCTATGCATTCAGGCGTGGGGGATTGCCACCTGCGCTTAACGGCCTTGCGGCTTTAGGCGTATTCCATGGCTTTCTGGTTGTTAAAGAGCGGTCTTGCTACATCCGATCCGCCTGCCGGGCCTTTGGCTCAAGGGCTGCGTGTGGTTTGCTGCGTTGAATAAATCTTAGGCGACTAAGAGTCGTGCTGTCAAGAAAAACTTAGAAGACTAAGATTGACGGGCAAAAAAAGACCCGCTCATAGCGGGCCGATGGATCTTTAGCGGCTACCTCAGTCGTGGCGGAATGGAAGGCATCGCGCTCCCGAACATCAGCACGAAGCAACCAAACAGAACCACCAGGATCGTCACCACGGAGAAGACCTTTGCGATCATTGAAACTTCGCCACGGCCAAGCATGTCCACCATGCGGGTGAAGATGTAGGCCCCCATCATCAAGCCGATTATCGGTATCACTCTATCCCCCCTGTTGAACTGTTTGCTGATTGTAAGGGTAGACGGGTGAGTACCAACAAAAAAGCCACCCGGAGGTGGCTTCTTTGGTCACTTTCGCTGAGGCGGGTCGGATTGCTGCTTTGCTTTGCGCTTGGCACCAATCACGAAGGCAGACACAAGCCCCAGAACAGTGGTGCCACCAACAATGCTCGCGACCCAATAATGCCCTGCCATGGCGAGTGAGTAGGCAATGTGAAGGGCGTAGAGTCCGATAGACAAGCCTGCGACGATACCCCCAACGCGCTCGATGAACACGAAGGTATTGACCCGCTTTGTCTCTGACCGACGGAAATCGCCTTCTTTGGTGGCTTCCTGAAATACCCAATCGACTCGCTCAGGGTGAATCTCTCGCAATCGAGCAATTTGCTCAACAGGGAGGATGGGCGCGTCGGTGTCGTGCTGCGAAACTGTTAGATGCCGGTCTTTATCGCGCAACTGCGCGGTTGTTGATCGACCCATGTGCGTGTTTCTCCGCCTTCTCAGCTTGATTTCTTAGTGTTTTACCGGAAGAACGGACGTCCGCACGCAGGTTGTTCATGTCCCTGGCGCGGTCGCCGATCTTGGGACGGTCATAGCTAGCAAAGGCGCCAAACGCACCCATGATCGATCCGACGCCTATCAGCAGGTTCACTAGATGCTTCATGTGATGCTCCTGGGATGGGTTGGTGTCAAGCCCCATAATATAACCCAACATCCCACAAAGTCACGCTGCATCACACTGTATCCCACCGGGGCACACTGTTTCACACTGTTGACGAAACGATGTTACACGTGGGGGCCTGTTACGACCTCACCCACTGTCCCGCTTCATCATCCCGCAGGCGGGCGCCAGCCCACACGACCTGGCCCAGCACGCGTACTGGGTGGCCGTTCTCTAGCGGGATATCGGGGTAGGCGGGATTGAACGACCGTGCTACCCATCGTTGCGTCAACTTGTCGCGCGCCACGGTCTTCACGATCATCTTGCCGTCATAGTTGATGGCGTAGACGCCACCCGCAGCCAAGTCGCGGATGGTCAGGTTTTCATTCGGCACCACAAGCAGGGCGGCGCCGTCGCGGATCACCGGCTCCATGCTGTCGCCTTTGGCATAGACCACGCGTGCCTTACCGCCGTCAGCGCCAACTTCCTTTAGGAACGAGCGCCGGAACTGGATCATGCCGGTCTGTTCTTCGGTCTGGTTCTCAATCCCATCACCAGCGGCCAACCGGACGTCGGCCAGCTCGGGAACCTTCTCAAATTTGTCATTCGCAGCGTGCGGCTCGCCGGGACCGACATTTGCGATAACGCCAACCTGCGTGCTGATACGGACAGGAGCAGCCTTTTCAGCTTGGTGTGTCGTCTGGCCACCATCCCAAGGAGCTGGAGGCATTCCGCCAATCCGCATAGGGAACACGTCTTCGGCGGTATCCATGTCGACCAGGCCCCCAGGCTTGTGCTGCCGCAGTGGCGTGATGTTCGCACCGGCCGCGGAAGGGGCGGGATGCGACACCTTGATCCCTAGCTTCAGTTGGGCGATGGCCAATGCCAAAGCGCCTTGCAGGGCGCTCAATTGCGAGGGCGTTAAGGCTCGTACGTCCTGTTCTGAAATATCCGGGAAAGGCCACGGCGCCGTAGGCGGAACAACGGGAGCATCAGCCGCTCCATCAGGGCCGTTTCGCTTGGGCCCGGTACCGTCATACAACCACTGTGCATTGACTCTCAGCAGCGGCGCGACTTTCATGCACGTCGCCATATCCATGCCATTTGACCCATTGAACCAGTGGGTCGCGGCGCCGGACGAAGCGTCAGCAGCCTTCCATATGTCGGTTTTCGTCAGGCGAGGCTCGCCCGCGTCCGCACGGCGGGCCGCTTCTTCATTGAAGGCCTGCTTGATTCGTTCCTGAAAGGTCATCTTAGGATGCTAAACAAAAAACATCTTAGATGGCTTGCATTTAGAGTCTTAGTCATCTAAGATTTGTGTATGGACGAACACATCACCGACGCGCAAATCATCGATGCCCTAGGCGGTACCTCCGAGGTAGCTCGGCTATGTGAGGTCACACCTGGGGCCGTTTCCCAGTGGAAGACGGAAGGAATTCCCAAGCCTCGATTGATGTTTTTGAGGCTCGCACGACCCAAGGTTTTTAAGCACCTCCACCAGCAGGCCCGAGCTAACAGCTCCGTCGCTGTTGCTTCTTAGAGACAAAGTTGGGTTGTTGTTTTCCATGTGGTGAATCTTAGTTGCACCGCACAAGGGCCGAAAGGCTGAAAGAAATCAGATTTCAAGGTGACGCATGACCTGCCGCTATACCAACACTGACTGGCTCGACGTTCTGTACAACTGCGTGCGCAAGACGCCGGGTGGTGTTGCTGATGCGGCCCGCTTCCTGACGGAGCGCCGTGGCAAGTCGATCCACCCGGAAAGCCTGCGCGCCAAGCTCAAGCGTTCCGAGGGCGATGCGATCAGCGTGGAAATGGCTGGTCTGCTGTCGGAGTGGATGGAAGAGAAAGAGGGCGGCGTGGAATACGCGCACGACTGGTTCCTGGCCTTTGCTGCAGAGCAGGGCTTGGCGGTCGACTCGATTCCTCCCGCACCTACGAACGGTTGGGCCTGCGAACTGACCGCGATCCAGTCCAAGGTCATGCAGATCGGCGCCATTACGGGCAGCGTGCTTGGCGTGACGGCTGAGACGGTTGCAGACGGCAAGATCGACCAGTCCGAAGCTGACCGGATCGTCGAGTTCGTCCGCGACCTGCGCACCATGTGCCACCGCCTTGAGCGCAACGTCCTGCGCGCTGCGAGCAAGTAATGGAACGCCAGGTGTTCATCCTTTCTCACCCGCTGGCACGTCGCAATGCGGCTCATGCTTGCGCGGTCGCTCCTGACGGCTATCGGGTGGAGATCAAGGAGCGCACCAGGACCCTCGATCAAAACGACTTGCTGTGGTCGATCCTGACGGATCTGTCCAAGCAGGTTGACTGGTCCATCAACGGCAAGCTGGAAAAGCTGTCGCCGGAAGACTGGAAAGACATTCTGACCGCCAGCCTGGATCAGGAACACCGCATTGCTGAAGGCATCCGCGGTGGCTTCGTGATGCTTGGGCGCCGCACGAGCAAGATGGGCGTTCGCAAGATGAGCGAACTCATCAACTTCGCGCACTCGGTGGGCGATGAGAGGGGCGTCCAGTGGTCCCAAACCTCTATCGGGAGGGAAGCATGACCTGGAATTCCACCCTCAAGCGCTCGGCGCCGCTGCGGGCTAAGTCGGATCGCGGCCAAGGCCTCGGTCAGAAGGTTGCTGCTCACCTTGGTTTCCTGCGTCCTCTTGGCATGAAGGCCAGCTCGGTTATGCGTTCGGAGAAACATCGCCGGAATGTCGCCAGCTTGGATTGCGTCGTGTGTGGTCGCTTTGGCCCTTCGCAGTGCGCGCACGCCAACTTTGGCAAAGGGCTGGGCCTGAAGGCGTGTGATTCCCAAACGTTCCCCGCTTGCCCGGACTGCCATCGCCTTCACGACAGCGGTGGGATAAGCAAAGAAGCGCGTCGCAAGCTTGAGGTGGTCTACGTCGACCGCACCCGGGCCGAACTGATCTCGCGCAGCCTCTGGACCCCGGAAATCGAAGCAGCTTACCGGGCTGCCTACGAACCTTTGAAGAGGGCTGCGGAATGAAGACGTTCATCAAGTCTCACCTGATGGAAGGCTACTGCAGTGGCTTTATCCCCGCATGGTTTGTGCGGGTTGTTTTCTCGGCCTTGCGGCTGAGGGGGTACTGAAATGGCTGGCGATTGGATCAAGATGAGGACGTCTCTGCTGACCAACCCAAAGGTCAATGGGATCGCACGGTATCTGGAAGACTCCAGAGACGTCGCGCAGTCTCTTTCGACGGGTTACAGCGGAACCATGAACGAAATAGTTACGCGTAACGTTATGCGTCACGTAACGGTGTCGTCACTATTGGTGGTTTGGGGAGCCGCGAATGAGCACACCAAAGACGGAGTTTTCACCAACGCCGATCTTTCAGACATCGACGACATGGTTGGAATCCCTGGTTTTGGCAAGGCAATGCAAGCTGTGGGTTGGGCGGACTTTGATGATGAGTCGTACAGCGTAACGCTGCCTAACTTCACTGAATACAACACTTCTGGGGCTTCTCGGTCCGCTAATGCCAAGTCTGGAGCGGAGCGCCAGCGCGAGTATCGGCAGCGCAAAAAGGCGTCTGACCGTGACGAAATCGGTGACGTCACATGTGACGTAACGCGTGACCGCAGAGAAGAGAAGAGAAGAGAAGAAAAAGAAGAAAACACTTTGTCGGGCAAGCCCGACTCCGCGGATCCCAGAAAACCGGAATCCGAAGAAGTGAAGGCCTCGAATGCCGATGCTCGCGAAATCCTGTCCCATCTGAACGACCGAACCGGATGTTCGTATCGGGCGGTTGAGTCGAACCTTTCACTCATCCGTGCTCGCCTGGCCGAAGGCTACTCCGTCGCGGATGTGAAGGCCGTCATTGACACCAAGGCGGCCGAGTGGGGAGCAGACGACGAAATGTCCAAGTACCTGCGACCCGAGACCCTTTTCGGTGCCCGCAAGTTCTCCGGCTATGTCGGCCAGGTTGAGCGAACCGCTCCAGGCGCTGGCTGGTGGATCAAGGCCGGATTCGGCACCCCGTTTGAGGCGGAAAACGCTGGCTGCAGCGAGAAGACCGCGTACCTGTGGCGTGATGGCCACCGCATGGAGGCAACAGCATGAACGCCCAAGAACTGAGTCAACGCCTGGCAGATGACGCCCTGCGTATCGCGGAATACCTCCTGCCCGGTGGCAAGAAGGCCTCCGGCGAGTGGAAGGCCGGGAGTGTTTCCGGCGACGCGGGCGGTTCTCTGTCCGTCCGCCTGACTGGCACGAAGAAAGGCGTCTGGAAGGACTTCAACACGGGCGAATCGGGAGACCTGCTGGACTTGTGGGCTGCCGTCCGAATCCTGTCCATCGGCCAGGCTATGGCAGAAGCCAAGGCATTCCTCGGTATCCGAGACAGCATGCCGAAGAAGGATCTGCCGACCTACAAGCGTCCGGCTAAGCCTGCCGCCCATAAGCCGAAGCAACCCGTTCGGGACTGGCTGATGAGCCGCGGGCTGACCGAAGAGACCATCGTGGCCTTCCAGATCGCTGAGCAGGAGCGCAACGGCAAAGCCTACGCTGTCTTCCCGTACCTGCGTGAAGGCGAGTTCATCAACGCCAAGTACCGCTGTGTCTCGGACAAGAAGGACATGCGCCAGGAGGGCGGGGCGGAACCGTGCCTGTTCGGCTGGCAGTTGATCGATCCGAAGACCCGCAGCGTTGCGATCTTCGAAGGCGAGATTGACGCCATGACCGGCCACCAGATGGGGATCCCGTCCCTGTCGGTTAACGCTGGCGCCGGAAATCACCAGTGGCTGGACAACGATTGGGAGCGCCTGCAGCGTTTCTCGGAAATCTATCTCTGCTACGACAACGACGAAGCCGGGCAGAAGGGCGCTCGTGAAGTGGCGAACCGCCTGGGCTTGGAGCGCTGCAAGGTCGTGCTGTTCGACAAGGCCAAGGACGCCAACGACTACATGCTGGGTGGCGCAGAAGCGGCTGACTTCGACCACTGCTTCCGGGCAGCGCGTCCGTTCGATCCGGAAGAGTTGCGCCCGCTGTCTGACTTTTGGGGACAGGTGAAAGCGTCGTTCTGGCCGAGCGGAGATAAGGTCGTCGACCCGTGCCTGACCTTCAACGGCACCGACCAGACATGGTTTCAGTTTCGCCAAGGAGAGCTATCGGTCTGGACCGGCTACAACGGCCACGGCAAGTCGCTCCTGCTGAACCAGGTCCTGATCGGGCTGATGTGCCAGGGCGAACGAGTCTGCGTGTTCTCCGGCGAAATGACGCCAGTGAATCAAGGGCGTCGGATGACGAAGCAACTGACCGGCCAAGACCGCCCGGCCCAGGCATATTTCGACCATTGCGGCCAATGGCTGCAGGACAAGGCATGGTTGTTCAACCTGACCGGTACCGCGAGCATAGACCGCCTGCTGGAAGTGTTCCGATACGGATTTAAGCGCTACGGCATTCGCCATTTCGTCATCGACAGCTTGATGATGACCGATGTCCCGGAAGACGGAGCGGGCGCCATGTCTGCCCAGAAGGAAGCCATGCGCAAACTGGCAGGGTTCTGCCGCGAATTCGGTGTTCACCTGCACCTGGTGGCTCATCCGCGCAAGGGTGAGAACGAAAAGAAGAATCCTGGAAAGATGGACGTCGCTGGTAGCTCAAAGCTGACCGATGCCGCGGACAACGTGTTTTCGGTCTGGTCGGCGCAGAAGGAAGATGGCGAAGACCCGGACACTCCCGACGCGAAGCTGGAGCTTACCAAGCAGCGCAACGGCGAGACCCAGGCGCGCAGCCTGTACCTGTTCTTTAACCGCCAAGCCATGCAGTTCACCACCAACCCGCAGCGGCGGCCATACACCTACGTCCAATACTCGGGCGTACCGGAAATGGTTTGAGCCTGGGAGATCCACATGCCCCCGAGAAACTACACCTACCCCTCGATCCTGGAAGCCCTCGAAGAACGCGGCGACATGACGCACCGCGAGCTGACCCAGGATCTGAAATGCAGCCCTGTAACGGTTCACGCCAACCTGCGCAAGCTTCGCGACGACGGGAAGATCCATATCTGCGACTGGCTGCCGCCGAAAGGGAAGGGGCCACGGACGCCGGTCTATCGCTACGGATATGGACGAGACGCCAATAAGGTTGTTCAAAGCAACGAGGACCGGAACCTCAAGAAGTTGGCCTGGGTTAAGGCGCGTGCAATGCGTCAAAAGCTGGCGGAGTGCCAAGCCAACCCATTCTCTACCTGATTGCCCAGGTGACGGCATGAAGCAAATGGACGTCGCTCTGGATCCGATGGCCGGAACGGGCCGCATGGCCACTCTTGCAATTGATCCCGGCCCTCAGCAGTCAGGCTGGTGCTACATGCGCGGAAACGAACTCTTGGATTCCGGTGTGTGGACGAACGAGGACATGCTTGACTTCGTCCAGCACCGCCAGTTCCAGATAAATCCGACTCGGCTGGCGGTTGAGATGATCGCCAGCTATGGCATGCCCGTCGGGAAGGACGTTTTCGAGACCTGCCTTTGGATTGGTAGATACGTCCAAGCGTGGCACAACCCGATGACAGTCCGGCTGGTCTACCGCAAGGACGTAAAGATGCATTTATGTGGCACTAACACCGCTAAAGACTCAAATGTGAGGCAGGCAATCATCGATCTGTACCCAGCAACAGGAGGCGGCGCGACTCCGCAAATCGGCATCAAAGCCAAGCCCGGGCCTTTGTATGGAGTTTCCAGTCATGCATGGCCCGCAATCGGCGTGGCTCTCACCGTTCAAGCGCAACGGCCGCAAGCATGAATGCGGAGATTACGACCCCTATTCGCCGCATGGGATGCGGAGATAAACCGTCCAATCCAAGGGTATGA
The DNA here is from genome assembly GCF_900156745.1 of Achromobacter sp. MFA1 R4. NCBI lineage: Bacteria > Pseudomonadati > Pseudomonadota > Betaproteobacteria > Burkholderiales > Alcaligenaceae > Achromobacter > Achromobacter sp. MFA1 R4. Next base: position 4,076,303 of record NZ_LT707065.1, read on the forward strand.
ACATGGCAATTCCAAGAAGCGTTGAAGATTCGAACAAGCAAATGCGCCGGGCTGCGGTAGAGAAGCTGCGCCTGGAGTTCGGGGTGAAGATAAGCGCGCACGACAACTGCGCACCCAGGATTGCGGACGCCATTCGAAGGATCGAACCTGGTCTGCAATCAAGCGATCCCATGACTGTGATCCGGGCCTGGGTCGCTATCAAGCCTTCTGACGTGGTGCCGTCGCGCCTGCTTTCCGAAACGGGGCGCGAGTACAAGTTTGGCCGGGATATGCGCCATGCCGCGGCTCGTTTGCAGGCGATGCGTATGCCGACCCCGGTCAGCATGAGCAGCAAGGTGCTGTATAGCCCGGAGTTCGCGTAATGGGCGCCCTTCTGCCGAAGTGGGCGATGGGTGACCCGGCAATCGTGTACGAGCGGTTGGAAGAACTCCGAAGTCGACCACAGAAATCCCGGCTCAGTCGGCAGGAGATTGCAAGACAAGGATTGGAGCAGCTATTCAGCGAGGATCACATGACGAAAGACGAAAGCGAACAACTGGAAGAACTGCTCATGACCTGGTACCACTGGGCCAAGGCGCATCGAGAGCATCTGGGGCATAGCCGAGTGGCGCCGGGATTCCAAGGCGTCTCGGACCTGGACGGCTACGGGGATGACGACGACACCGACGCGAAGCTGAACCGGTATGTGGCGGAACAGGTCGACGTCTGCCTGAGTACGCTGCCGGTTGACCTGCGCGCCGCTGTCGGGATAAACATGCGCAACAAGGATGTGCCGAATCAGGTGTTCCGCAACCCGCGTTGCAGCCCCGATGAACAGCACCAGCGCTACCAGCAGGCAAAGGAATCACTGCTGCCCATGTTGCGCAAGCGAGACATGATCCAGGTGATCGCGTGAAGTGTTGCATTGCGTACTGGGCTAGGTACCATGCAATCCAAGTGGACGGCGCTCGTCCATAGGAATCGAAGCCTCGGCACCCGCCGGGGCTTTTTGCTTTGGAGCTGCCATGCGGTTTTCTGTAGATCGGGATGACCCTGGTTACAAGGCGTGGAAGCTGCGCGGCGGTCACAAACGCCCGATTCACGTCTTACTGAATGGAGTTCGTGTGAAGCGGGTTGTCACGGCGGATACCAAGCGGGGATTCGTCTTGGCCTACCAGGAAGATGCAGAGGGCAAAGCGATTGTGAACGCTCGTCGCACTGATGCGAAGCGCTTCCGTCAGTACGGCAACGTTGAGATTGCCTTCGGTTGATATGGTCCAGATGGTGCAAGACCGTCGCGGGTACCCGGGAAGTCTGAAGCGAGACCAGGAGCGCCGGGCTAACGGTGGATGGTGTGAGCCTGCTGAGCCTACCCAGCTCGACCGCATAGAAGCCAAGCTAGACGCTCTCCTAGAAGCTCTGGCTGATGAAGGCGAAGAGATGGAGAGGCCGGCACTCACACTGGATGGCGAGGCAGTAGGCGGCGAGCGGGACGATTCCCAGCCGCTATGAGCAGCCAACCCTGGAGCGCTTGGTACAAGACCTGGCGCTGGCAGAAGCTAAGGGAACGCCACCTAAGAGCGAATCCTCTCTGTGTGATGTGCCAGGCAGAGGGAAGAGTGACAGAGGCAAAGGTGTGCGATCACATCGAGCCGCACAAGGGTGACCCGGAGAAGTTCTGGAACGGCCCCTTTCAGTCACTATGCAAAGCGCATCATGACTCGGACAAGCAGAGGCTGGAGAAGTCCGGTCGCCGCAAGGTGCAGATAGGCACTGACGGCTACCCGGTCTCTGTTACACGAGCGGGATAAGAATAAGAACCCGAAACTTCGGCACAACCATCGGCGAAAAAATGCCGATACGGAGAGGGCTGGGGGCAAAAAAATGGCGATACGGGTAGGGGGGGAGGGGAAAATTCGAAAGCCCCTTCTCGACCAAGACCGGCCGCTCACTTAATTTCTCTCATCCGCAATTCACAAGACGAGGTAACAAATGGCTCGACCGAGGCTCCCGGCCAGCAAGGCGGAGGTCTCCGGCGCCGCTGTCCATGACCCGCAACGGTTCAAGGATCGGAAGGCTCCGAAGGGAACCCGCCCGCTTGGCGAACCCTACGTGAAGATGACCGACGAGCAGAAAGTGGCGTGGGAGGAATACCGCGCTGAACTGCCTTGGTTGAACAGTTCCCACCGACCGCTGTTGCGCCTGGCCTGTATCTGGACGGCGCGGATGGACGACGCCGATTTCGGAGTTTCGGCAACGCAGGCGCTCAGTTCGATTCTCTCGAAGCTAGGCGCGACTCCTGTTGACGAAACCAAAGTGAACCATGGCGACGGCGAAGAAGAAGACCCCGCTGACAAGTTCTTTGGCCGACCGCACTAAGGAGTACGCGGAGGCTGTAGTCGCTGGGGTGATCGTTGCCGGTCCCCATGTGCGCAACAGCTGCAAGCGGCATTTGCTGGATCTGGAGAAGGGCGGAGAGCGCGGGTTGTATTTCGACCACGCTGCCGCCGAGTACGCATTCGATTTTTTCGAGGGCGTGCTGAAGCTGTCAGAAGGTCAGTTCGAAGGCAAGGATTTCGAGCTTCACCCCAGCCAGGCGTTTATCGTCGGGTCGCTGTTCGGTTGGAAGCGGGCTGATGGGACCAGGCGGTTCCGTCGAGCCTACATCGAGCAGGGGAAAGGCAACGGTAAGTCGCCGTTGGCTGGTGGGATTGGATTGCTCGGCCTGACTGCTGACGGTGAGGCTGGCGCCCAGATTTACGCCGCCGCGGCGAAGAAAGAGCAGGCCGGCATTCTGTTCGCCGACGCCGTCAAGATGGTGAAGGCGTCGCCCAGCCTGAAGAAGCGCCTGGAGTTCTCGGGCGGGGAAGGGCGTGAATACAACATCGCCTACCACCGGAATTCGAGCTTCTTCCGGCCGGTGTCGAGGGATACCGGCAAGACGGGATCGGGGCCGCGCCCCTACTTCGTGCTGGCTGATGAGGTCCACGAGCTGCCGGACCGGAAGATCATCGAGATGCTGGAGCGGGGCTTTAAGTTCCGCCGGCAGCCGTTGCTGTTCATGATCACGAACAGCGGGTCGGATCGAAACTCGGTGGCCTGGGAAGAGCATGAACATGCGGTGAAGGTGGCGGCAGGGCACACCGAAGCGGTGAATGACCCCGTGTTTGTTGGTGAAGCCCTAGACGACAACACTTTCAGCTACGTGTGTGCGCTGGATGAGGGCGACGACCCTCTGACGGACCCGACGTGCTGGGTGAAGGCGAACCCGCTGCTGGGGGTGACGATCACCGAGACGTATTTGGCTGATGTTGTGGCGCAGGCTAAGTCGATCCCTGGTCAGTTGAACGGGATCCTCCGTCTGCACTTCTGCATCTGGACGGATGCTGAGACGGCTTGGATGACCCGGGCCACATTGGATCCGGCACTGGTTGAGTTTGACCCGAAGGTTCATGCAGGTGAACAGGTTTGGATCGGTCTGGATTTGTCCCAGAACCGCGACATTACCGCTCTGGCGGCAGTGACGCAGACTGGCGTCAATGCGCAGAACAAGCCTCTCTTCGATGCTTGGATTGAAGCGTGGACCCCGGGGGATACGATTGCGGCTCGTGAGTTGCGGGACAAGATCCCGTATACGGTGTGGAAGCAGCAAGGGTTCATCCACGCGCCGCCAGGTGAGAGCATCAACTACCGGCACGTCGCCCAGACGCTTGCAGAATACGCTGAGCGGTACGACGTGCAGCTGGTGGCGTACGACCGCTTTGCGTTCAAGCGCTTCGAGGAAGATGTCGCAGAAATTGGCCTAAGCCTGGAATTCATCGAACACCCGCAAGGTGGTCTGAAAAAGGGTAAGCCCAACGAAGCAATGGTCGAGGCAGCCAAGGCGAATCAGGAAACGCCTGAGGGGCTGTGGATGCCGGGGTCCGTTCGGTTGCTGGAAGACGCTCTGCTGGAGGGGCGAATCAGGCTCCGAAAAAACCCGGTCCTGATCTCCGCAATGATGTCTGCGGTGACCGAAGAGGACAAATGGGGCAACCACTGGTTGGCCAAGACCCGATCCATTAACAAGATTGACGCCGCTGTGGCTCTGGCCATGGCAATCGGTGCCGCTAGTACCGGTGTTTTGAAGCAGAAGACTTATAGCGTCTTCTTCGTCTGACGATGACCTACACAACCAAGCCCGCCTCGAGCGGGCTTTTTGCATTGGGAGGCCTGCATGCCTGACAAGCTCAATAACCGCGCATACAGCCTCTTGGAAATCAAGGCGCTGGACGAATCGAAGCGCGAGATTACCGGTATTGCCACCACCCCGGAGCCTGACCGAGTTGGCGACGTGGTAGAGCCGATGGGCGCGAAGTTCGCCTCGGAATTGCCGCTCTTGTGGCAGCACCAGCATGACAAACCGGTCGGCACGGCCAAGTTCGGCAAGCCCACGAAGACGGGCATTCCGTTCACCGCGACGCTCCCGATCATCGACGAGCCAGGCGCGCTGAAGGATCTGGTCGACATGGCCTGGCAGTCGGTGAAGGCCAAGCTCGTCCGCGGCGTCTCCATCGGATTTCGCGCAATCGAGTACAGCTTTATCGAGAACGGCGGCGTTCGCTTCTCGGAAACGGAGATCTTCGAGCTAAGCCTCGTGACGATCCCCGCCAACGCGTCCGCGTCCATTCACAGCATCAAAAGTATCGACACCGCTCTGCGCGCCGCGTCCGGCATTGAAGCGCAAGGCGATGAAGAAGCAGGGCGAAAGCCCGAACCTCCCGGCGTCTCGGGAACCAAGAAACAGCCCGCCACTGGCGGGTTTTTTTATGCCCGAACGAAAGGGAAGAACACCATGAACGTGCAAGAACAGATCAAGGCGCTGGAAGACAAGCGCGTCGCGCTCACGAACGAGCGCACCACCATCCAGTCCAAGGCTGTCGACGAAGGTCGAACCAAGGACGCTCAGGAGCAGGAACGCTTCGCCGAGATCACCTCCGAAGTCGACGCGATCGACAAGGAACTGGTCGACCTGCGTGTGATGGAAAAGGACCTGGCCGCCACTGCCAAGCCGGTCAAGGGTCAAACCGAGAAGGAAGCGTCCGACTCTCGCGGTACGCTGCCGGTCTCCGTCAAGGACACCACGAAGCTCGAAAAGGGCATCGAGTTCGCCCGGTTCGCGATGTGCCAACTGGCAGCGAAGGGCAATGCCGAAATGGCCCTGAAGCTGGCCAAGAACCACTATCCGCAGAACGAGCGTGTGGTGAAGGCTCTGGAACTGCAGGCCAACGGCATGAACCTGGGCATGCTGATGAAGGCGACCGTCGAAGCCGGTACGACCCTGGACACGACGTGGGCAGGTCCGCTGGTCGACTACCAGAACTTCGCCGGTGATTTCGTCGAGTTCCTGCGTCCCCGCACCATCATCGGCCAGTTCGGCCAAGGTTCTGTCCCTTCGTTGAACCGCATCCCGTTCAACGTCCGGATTGCCGGCCAAACGACTGGCGGTAGCGCTTACTGGGTGGGCGAAGGTGCACCGAAGCCCCTGACGTCGTTCGACTTCACGGCTACCGAACTGCGCTGGAACAAGGTCGCCGCGATCAGCGTTCTGACGAACGAGCTGATCCGCTTCAGCAACCCCAGCGCCGAGCGCCTGGTTCGCGATGGTCTGGCCGCTGCGGTCATCGAGCGTATCGATATCGACTTCATCGATCCGGCCAAAACTGCGGTCGCCAACGTGTCGCCCGCGTCGATCACCAACGGCGCCACGGCCATTGCTTCGTCCGGTTCGGACGCTGCGGCAATCCGTGCGGATATCCAGGCTCTCTGGGCTCCGTTCATCGCCGCCCGGAACGCTCCGCGCAACGCTGTCTACATCATGGACAGCACGACGGCCCTGGCCCTCAGCCTGATGCAAAACCCCCTCGGTCAATCCGAGTTCCCCGGCATCACCATGAATGGCGGCACCTTCATGGGCGTCCCGGTGATCGTCTCTGACTACCTGCCCGCCAGCTCCGCGGGGGGCATCGTGGTACTGGCGAATGCGTCGGACATCTGGCTCGCTGACGACGGCCAAGTGACGGTGGACGCGTCGCAGGAGGCTTCCCTGCAGATGCTGGACAACCCGACCAACAACAGCGCCACCGGTACGGCGACGTCGATGGTCTCGATGTTCCAGACCAACAGCACGGCCTTCCGTGCTGAGCGTTACATCAACTGGGCGCGCCGCCGTGCCTCCGGCGTGGCTTACCTGACCGGCGTTAGCTGGGGTGCATAACTAGCCGTCTGGTTCAAGGGGCTTTCCGAAGGGGAAGCCCTTTCTACAAGAAGGAAAGGAATAGCGATGAACAGAGTCACGTTTACCTACAAGAACGGACGAGAGCGCTTGATGTCGAAGCGCGACGCCGACATCCTGCAGGCGCTTGGGCACGGCACCTATTTGACTCGCGATTTGATTGCCGGCCGTTCTCCAGCCCCGATGGCCGAGAGTGAGGTCGCAAAGCCGAAGCGCAAATACACGCGCCAAGACAAGGCCAAGGAATGAAATTCGGCGTTCGTTCGCTTCTTTCGAAGTGGCTTGCGCCGGTGGACGGGCGTGGCAGGGGCGGTTGGTGGCCGTTCGTCCGTGAGCCGTATAGCGGGGCCTGGCAAAAAAACGATGAATGGGCCGCGGAAGATCTGCTTTGTTCGCCGATTGTCTACGCGTGCGTAACCCTGATCGCCAACGACATCGGGAAACTGCGTGCGCGACTGGTGGCTCGGGATTCAAATGGCATCTGGTCGGAAGTAGAGGGGAACTCTCCCTTCTGGCCGGTGCTACGCCATCCCAATCGCTATCAGAACCACATCCAGTTCAAGCAGTGGTGGATCATGTCGAAGCTTCGGCATGGCAACACCTATGTCCTGAAGGAGCGAGACGCTCGAGGCGTGGTCACTCGCCTATACGTCCTGGACCCATGCCGAGTGACGCCGCTTGTGTCAGATGACGGATCGGTTTACTACCAACTGAGCCAGGACAACCTTGCCGGGGTGCCTACGGTTAGCGAAACGGTTCCGGCTAGCGAGATCATCCACGACCGGATGAACTGCCTGTACCACCCGCTCGTTGGCATCTCGCCGCTGTACGCAGCGGCCATCGCCGCCGGTATTGGCATCAAGATCCAACGCAACACCGCGACGTTCTTCGGGAACAACGCCAACCCGGGCGGGATCCTTGTCGCTCCTGGCAACATCACTGCAGAGAACGCGGCCGCTATTAAGGCCGCATGGGAGACGGGCTACTCCGGAGTGAACGCAGGCAAGGTGGCAGTTCTTGGCGATGGGATGAAGTTTGAGCCCATGAGCCGGAATGCCACAGATTCTCAGCTTATCCAGATTCTTAACTGGTCTGACGAGCGGATCTGCTCGGTGTTTCATGTCCCCGGATACAAGGTCGGCGTTGGGCAAGCCCCCAGCTACAACAACATCGAAGCGCTTGACCGCGGCTACTACTCTGGCTGTCTGCAGTCCCCTATTGAAGAGATGGAGGCGTGCCTTGACGACGGCCTGGGTCTGGATGGGGTGACGAAGGGCGTAGACCTGGATCTGGACGGCTTGATGCGCATGGACACGAAGACCCAGATGGAAGCGCTGAAGATTGGCGTGGACGCCGGAATCATCGCTCCGAACGAAGGCCGCAAGCAGGTCAACCTGCCGCCGCTGGATGGTGGCGATACGGTCTACATGCAACAGCAGGACTTCCCGCTGGACCAGGTGCGGCAAAACAAGATTGTTCAGCCTTCCCCCGCGCCTGCCACTGTCCCGGAGCCAGCGGACGTTTCAGACGAAGACAAGTCGTTGATCTTGGAGGCGAAATCCATCATTGCAACGCAGAAGGCGATAGAAGCTATGCGCAAAGCCGCACAACCGGAGGCCGTCCATGTTTGACCCCGAGAAGTTCGGCCAAGCGATGGGTGAGGCCATCCGCCAGGCCGTCGAGCCGTTGCAGAAAGAGATCGCCCTGCTGAAGGAGAAGCTGGCCGAGAAGCCTGATTTCGGCGCGGAGATTAAAGCCGCAGTACAGGTAGCAGTCGACGCTATTCCGAAGGCTAAGGATGGTAAGGACGTCGATATGGCAGAGGTAGAAGCGCTCGTTGCCAAGGCTGTCGAGGCGCTGCCAATTCCGAAAGATGGTGCGCCGGCGGATATGGATGCGCTGCGCAAACACCTAACTGAACTGGTGGACAAGATGCCGCGGCCTGCTGACGGGAAGTCCATAACCGCCGAGGACGTAGCCCCGGTGCTTGAAACTCAAGTAGCCAAGTGGGCCTTGGAGTTCGAGCGCCGCGCTCAGGACACGTTGCAGAAGGCCATCGACAAGATGCCTGTGCCGAAGGACGGCAAAGACGGTCGCGATGGCGTCGGCTTTGAAGACCTAGAGGTTGAGTATGACGGCTCGAAGACCGTCACTTTCAAGTTGGTCCGGGGCGACGTCACCAAGCAATTCGATTTGACGATGCCGGTCGTTGTCGACTGCGGCGTATTCAAGGATGGCCACATCTACACCCCTGGCGACTCGGTGACCTGGGCCGGATCCTACTGGATCGCCCAAAAGGAAACCGGCGCGAAGCCTGACAGCGCCGAAAGTGGGTGGCGTTTGGCGGTCAAGAAGGGCCGCGACGGCAAGGATGGCCGTAACGGTATCGATAAGACCGCACCGGTGAATCTATGAAGCTCGTCACACTGCAGCAGTGCCGGGACAATATCCGATCAGACTCGGACGCTGACGACGCTGACCTGGAATTGAAGATTGAAGCCGCCAGCGACGCCGTTATGGACTATCTGGGCGAGTACGGCGCCACCTTTACTGATTCTTCTGGCCTTGTCGAAGTGGATTCGAACGGTGATCCCGTGGGTGTTCCTGCCCGGGTGCAGCAAGCGACTATCCTGACCGTTGCCTATCTGTACCGTGAACGCGACGGATCTCAGGAGTTCGCGGTGGGCGACCAGTGGGGATATGGATATGCCCTGCCCAAGGCGGCAACCGCTTTGATCTACAGCCTGCGCAAGCCGACGGTGGTGTGATGCTGGATTCTGGAAAGCTCCGTCATCGCGTCTCGATTGAGCGCGTCGAGCGTACCCAAGATCCGGTTACTGGCGCGATTGCTGAAACGTGGACGGAAATCGCCAAAGTCTGGGCTGCTGTTGAGCCGCTTTCCGCTCGGGAATTTGTGCAATCGGCAGCGGGGCAGTCTGAGGTGACGGCGCGCATCACGATCCGCACCCGTGACATTCTGGCCACCGATCGAATCATCCATCGTGGCACGGTTTACAACATCCGCGGCGTGCTTGCCGACAAGGATAGCGGGCTGGAATACATCACCCTTCCGGTCGCGGCCGGGGTAAACGAGGGCTAAGTTGGAGTTTGTGTTGTTGGCGCCGGGTCCGAGCATGAGCCGTGCCCTGGCCGAATCAATGCGCGGTGAGCGCGTCGGTGTGGTCAGCAATGTGTTCGAGCTGGCCCCGTGGGCTGACTTCCTGGCTGCGAATGATCGGGCCTGGTGGCGAGCCTATCCAGAAGCAGTGAATTTTGCAGGACGCAGGTTCTCCAGCAGTGAGTTCCCTGGGGTTGAGAGGTGCCGCCCCGGAAATACGCAGTGGGCGAGCGGCGTCCTGGCGCTGCAGGTTGCGGTGAACTTGGGCGCTAGCCGGATCCGGCTGTACGGATTCGACATGCACGGGTCGCATTACTTCGGTGAGTACACGAATGGGCTGGTCAACACGAAGCCCTACCGCCGAGCCGTTCACCTGCAGCAGTTCCGGGACTGGGCGCGGGCCAACCCGAAGGTCGAGGTGGTGAACTGTACGCCCGGGTCGGCGTTGGACTGCTTCCCCATGGAGGAAGCTTGATAGTACGAGGTATGAAGGGGCTGGGAGACAACATCTACCAGCGGGCCTTCGTGAAGCGGCTGCCGGGGCCGGTGTACCTGGAGACGCCATGGCCAGAGCTGTACGAAGACCTGCCCGGGGTGAAGTTCGTAAAGGCTGAAACGCCGCTACGGACGCAAGCCAAGAACATGGCGCTGCAGCTGGCCTCGCGCTGGGAAGCGCCGCCCAGGGAATCGGTGGTGACAGTGCAGTACGGGACGGCTGGGATTGTGACCGGAATGCGTCGTTGCTTCGGTGTGGCGCCAGGGTCGTTCGATCTGCCTGATTTCGGGACGTCGCCGATTGCAGGGCGGTACATCGTGGTCCGGCCGGCGACGGTGCGGGCTGAGTGGGTGGCAGAAGCGCGGAACCCGCTGACCATGTACATCGCTGAGGCGGCTGAGGCGGCCAGGGCGGCTGGGTACCGGGTTATCTCGGTGGCGGACCTGGAGCCGGGAAAAGAGTGGCCGGTGGGGAAGTTGCCGCCAGCGGACGAGGTGTACCACGCGGGAGAGTTCAACGTGCGCCAGCTAATGGCTCTGGTGCGGAACTCCGCGGCGGTTATTGGCGGGATCGGTTGGATTCTACCGGCCGCCGTAGCGATGAAGGTTCCCGCTTGGGTGATATGCGGGGGGCAGGGCGGATTCAACGCCCCGGAACTGATCACCGATGAGAAGTACATGGACCTGAGCCGTATTCGGTTCGCGGTCCCGGACAACTTTTGCCGCTGCCGGCAGAGACAACATAACTGCGACAAGCGAATCAAGAACCATGCGAGTGACTTTGCCGACTGGCTACGAAGACTCCCTGATCTGGTGGCCTGAGCGTGGCATGGGGTTCCATCCCCGCCCTGCGATGGACTACACGACGAGCTACTGGGAGGAATTCCGCCAGCGTGATGCCTCGCCAATGGGCGAACTGCTGACCGAAGCTCGCCTGGCTCTGGTTCGTCGCCACTACGCCGGCCAGGTCGTGGATATCGGCATCGGTGGCGGTCGGTTCGTCGAGTATGCGGCGGCACAGGGCTACGACGTCAATGCCGAGGCCAACGAATGGCTGAGGGAACGTGAAGCGTTTTGCGATCCCTATGCACGTCCTGTCGACGCCATCACCTGCTGGGACAGCTTGGAACACATCCCGGATCCAGCCGCGCTGTTGGCTCAGGTCCGTGAATGGGCGTTCATTGCTATTCCTATCTTCGAAGAGGGTGATGGTGTGCCTGGCAGCCGTCATTACAAGCCGGGCGAACACATTTGGTACTTCAGCCACCGCGGCTTGGTGGATTGGATGAAGGCGCAAGGGTTCGCGTGTATGGAGCATAACGACGCCGAGACCGAACTTGGACGAGAAGGCATCCGCAGCTACGCCTTCATGAGAATCAAATGAAGGTAGAGGTCAAGCTCACGGGTGTCGATGGCGTGCTGGATCTGCTGAAGAGCCTTCCGCCAGAAGTTGTATCGAAGCGCGGTGGTCCTGTGAAGCTGGCGCTAGCCAAGGGCGCACGGCTGATCCGTGACGCCGCGCGCCAGAACCTTCGCGCAGCCATCGCTGAGAACGGGGATGAGTCGACGGGCTTGCTGCTTCAAAACGTAATCTCCAGCCGTGGTAAAGCGCCAGCCGATGGTAAGGGCGAGCGCTATTTGGTGCGGGTGCGTCGGAAGGCGTACCCCGGGCGTAAGCCAGAGACCGGGGGAGGAATCCCGACCGTCCGGAAGTCGGCGCAGTTGATGGAGTATGGATCTGAACACCAACCCGCGCGTCCTTGGTTGCGCCCGGCGGTGACTCAGCACGGAGAGCGCGCAATTAGTGTTATCACAGAAGACCTGAAGAAGCGAATCGACAAGACAGTCGCCGATCTTGCCAAGAAAGGGGCGAGGTAGTCATGCTGCCCAAGGTATTCCCAGTTCTAACGACGCCTGCAGTGCTTGCCATTGTTGGCGGAAATCCAGTCCGAATCTTCCGGCACGGTGCCGCGCCGCAGGACACGGCCAAGCCGTACGTCACATGGTTCGAGGTGACCGGTCAGCCGTATGACCAAATCAGCGGTACGCCGTGCGGAGACTTTGACAGCGTGCAAATCGATTGCTGGTCCATGGACGACACCCAGGTTGAAAGCCTGGCGAGAGCCGTGCGCGACGCAGTGGACGCCGCTGGGTTCTCTAATCGTCTGGTCATCAACCACCGCGACCCTGACACCAAGTTGTATCGCATCGGCCTCCAGGCCGATTTCATCAACTCCAGCCGTTAACCCCACCTACTTTCACACAGCCCGCCTCGAGCGGGCTACTTGTTTTTGGAGCCAGCAATGAGCAATGGAAGCGTTAAGAGCCAAGGCACCGCCCTCTACCTGCGTATGGTGGACTCTGGCGGCGCGACCCTCGTCTTGATGGAATGCCCCACCGGCATTAGCGGTTTGGGCGGCCCAGCCGACCAGATCGATGATACGTGCCTGAGCGAGACCGTCGATCGCAGTTTCGTCCGCGGACTCGGTAACCCCGGTCAGGTCTCGGTGCCGTTCATCCTAAAACCGATGGCTGTCAGCCATCAAGAACTATTCGCCCTGAAGGACGAAGGCGAAACTCTGGAATGGATCGCCTGCCTGTCGGACGGTACTGCCGCGCCGACGCTCAACTCGGCCGATAGCATCCAGCCGCCTGCCGACCGAACGTCGTTCATGTTCTACGCCTACATCGCAGACGTGAACATCGATATCGCTTCGAACGACGTCGTGAAGGGCACCCTGACGCTGCAGCGTTCGGGCCGCGTTATCCCGACCTGGAAGGCGTGAGCATGCTCGATTCGTCTTTCTTCGTGTCGGGCGGGGTTCAACCCCGAGACGTCGAGCTTTCCGATGGTAAGAAGCACCGGCTCTACTTCAAGGAGTATTCCGGTGCGGCTTTCACCCAATACGCCCTGGCGATTCGGTCGAAGGATCTGAAGGAAAAGGCAGTCGGGATGGCGATCCTGATCGCCGCCAGTCTCTGCGAGGCCGACGGCTCTGAGGCGATCACCTTCGAGCGCGCTTGCGAACTGAAGCCTGAAGTCATGCAGGCCATCTTTGCGAAGGTGATGGAGGTCAACGGCGTCAAGAAAGAAGGCGAAGGCGAAAAAAACGCATAGAGGCCGGGAGTGACGAGTGGTTGTGGTTCACGCTTGCGTTGAGCCTAGGTGGCCGGACAGTTGCCGAGCTTCAGCGCAGCATGACACAGCGCGAATTCGAAAGGTGGCGCGACTTCTATGGGCGTTTCCCCTTTGACCACACCCACCTTCACTACCGGCCCGCGGCTTTGATCTCGCAATCAATGTCCTCTGGTGGCGATATCAGCGACAAGATCGAATGGCTGGCTCGACCTTTCATCACTGACCCAACGGACGCGGATATCAGAACCATGAAGGCTTTTGGCTTCTCACCTCGGGATAAGTAATGACTACAGCCGGCAGTATCGTGGTGGACCTGCTCATGAAGACTGGGTCGTTCGAAACGGACGCCCAACGTGCGTCCCGGGCGGCCCAGAAGAACTTCAAGGAGATTGAGCGCCAAGCCCAGTCCGCCGCTGATGGCGTCAACAAGGCGTTTGCTGGATTGCTGTCCGGCGCCCTTTTCGGAATTGGGTTCGGCTCGGTCTTCGGCAAGTTCATCGAAGAGACGAGAAATGCGCAGAACGAGCAGGCTCAGTTGGCCGCGGTTCTTCGCTCGACGGGGCAGGCTGCCGGGTACTCCCTCGACCAGCTGAACAAGATGGCGTCTGGCCTTTCTAATGCCAGCGTCTTCAGTGAGGGGGATATCAACCAGGCGCAAACGCGGCTGCTGTCTTATACCGGCGTCGTTGGCGAAGAGTTCCCGAGGGCGCTCCAGGCGGTCATTGATATGTCCGCGCGTCTGGGAACTTCAGTTGAGCAATCGGCCGAGACAATCGGCAAGGCGCTGGATGTTCCTAGCCAGGGACTTACGGCGCTCTCTAAGCAGGGTTTCCGCTTTACCGAAGACCAGAAGAAGCTGGTTGAGCAGCTGGAGGCGGCTGGTAAGACTGCCGAAGCGCAAGGCATCATTCTTGGCGCTCTGGAATCGGCTTACGGCGGGGCTGCTGAGGCTGCGCGGGACACGTTGGGCGGCGCGCTTCAAGCTCTCCAGAACCAGATCGATGACCTGATGACAGGGGACGACGGCAGCGTTAATGGGCTTACCCAAGCAGTAAACGATTTCACGGACCTGCTAGGGTCATCCGAGACCAAGGAGACATTCGCCACTTTCACGCAATTCCTGGCTGAGATTGCGACTGGTCTCGTTACTGTTATCAACGAATTTACCAAGGCTGCGCGAGCGGCGGATAGTTGGTTGGAGGCAATCAACGTCAAGGTCGCTGACACCATCTTTGGTGACTCGGATGCTGCCAAGGAAGTCGAGACAATTACAAAGCGGCTGAATGAGAACCGGGAAGCCGTTGAGAAGCTGCGCGCTGCGCAGGCTGCCAATCCTTCCGGTAAGTCGACGAATATGTTCGGCTTCGAGCAAAACGAGAACTATCAGCAACGTATCAATGTAATTGAGTCTGCTATTAAGGCAGGAGAGGCACGACTAGTTTTCGCTCAAGGTAGATTAAATAGCCAACTAAAGAGCCAGGACAAGGCGCTTCTTGAAGGCTTCTCGGGTATAGGCGAGACGGGGGGGATACCAACTTCGGGCTTGGATCCTATTGTCGTCACCGGAGACTCGCCGCCTACAGGGCCCAAGAATCTAAAGAATAGTGTCGATCAGGGCCAGAAGCTAATCGACCAGCTTAACCAGCAGATCGCTCTCACTGGCGAACTGACCGAGTACGAAAAGCTCTTGGAGAAGATCCGGCTAGGCTCGGTGACGTTCAAGAGCCAGGCCCAGAAAGATGAAGCGCTAGCTTCGGCCCAGACCCTGGATTTCATCAAAGAGCAGAACAAGGCGTATGAGGAATCGCAGAAGCAGGCGTCTGAATTCGCCAAGCTGATGAACGACCTCTATCCCGAGAAGGCGGAGGGCGATCAGTTCATTGCTCAGCTCACTCTACTATCAAATGCTCTGGAGCAAGGCTGGATCAATGCCTACCAGTACGCAGATGCAGTCGACAAGCTGAACCAGGAGTTCGAGAAAGACACTGGGGAGATGGGGGAGTTCGCCAAGGAGGCTGCCCGGGGAATACAGAACTCTCTGGGAGATGGTCTGTACGAGATCATGCAGGGCAATTTCAAGAACATCGGTACTGCCTTCCTCCAGATGCTGCAGAAGATGGCCGCTGATGCCCTGGCTGCCCAGCTTGCGAAAAAGCTGTTTGGAGATTTTGATTCGGGCGGTGGGGTGGGCGGCATATTTGGCGCCTTGTTCAGCGGACTTGCTGGCAGCACAGGCGGCGGCATTGGATCGGCGACAGCGACTGACGTCTATAACGCGGGTGGAGGGTTGATGTACCTGGCAGACGGTGGGTACACAGGGCCGGGCGGCAAGTACGACGTGGCCGGCATCGTCCACCGAGGCGAGTATGTGTTGAATTCTGACGCGACCAAGCGTCTCGGCCGTGGCTTCTTGGATCGGCTCAATGGTTACGCTGATGGTGGTTATGTTGGCGCTGACCGTGGCCCGGTCGGATTGGGGATGGGCGGCGGGATGAACCTGAACATTGAGACTCGTGGCGTTGACATAGAGGTGGTGGAAGCTCGCCGCAACGAGATGTCTTTGATTGCCAGGCAGACCGTGTATGCCGAAACGCCGGGCTTGATGCAACGAGAAATCGCGAACCCGAGTAGCCGAGCATCCCGGCAGCTTGGTCGTAGCACCGACGCGCAGCGTAGGCGGTAACGATGGATCTTCTACCGATTTGTCCGACGCAGGCTGGTTACGGCGCAGATTTCCGCGACGGCATCATTCAGATATCGCTAGATGGTGGATCGCCCCGGTCCCGTGTTGATATACCTGGGGGGGCCTACTCTATCAATGTTCAGTGGGTCGTTCAGGAAGATGACTACTCATTGCTTCAGGGCTTCTACCGGCGTCAGAAAAGAAGCGGCTTTGCTGGATTCCTGGCTGATTTGGTTCTGGATACCTCTGGCCTTGAGCGCTACGAGGCAACCTTTCAGGCGGGTTCGTTCCGGCTCACGTCGAAGAGCGGGCCAGTCTTCACTGTTACTGCGTCAATGTGGGTCTACCCGCTGGCGAAGTATGAAGACCCTGAAACGGACCCGTACGAGTACATCCTCGATCTGATCCCGTACTACGGGAGCGTAGAGAATGTTCGCCGGATGATGAACCTGCTGGAGAAACTGGTTAACGTGGATTGGCCAAATGACTGACGCCTCGTCCCAATACATCGACTTTTTCTTTGGGGCGCCTTCGAGCGTGGCCGAGATTCAGACGATTGAAATCAGCCAGCCAAGTTTTTCGCAGGTTTGGCGGTTGCAGTCCTCCTATCGAAACGGTCTGACAGCTAGGCTAGAAACCGGTGAACAGGTTAGCTTTATCTATGTGCCAATGCGAATCAAGCCCCTTGACGAGCGTGCGAATCTAGACTTCGGACTAACGGTAACGCTGGGGGACTTGGGTGAAATACTCCCCGACGAGATCCAACGTGCAAGAGCGGCTGGGACGCTTAAAAGCAACCCACCTATAGTGAAGTACCGAGCCTACAGAAATGACGATCTGGAAGCGCCTATGTTTGGCCCTGTGTCTCTCCAAGCTAGACAAATTGCTAGGACGGGTGAAGGAGCGAAGTTCAATGCAACGGCTCCGGAAGCGAACGCCAATAAGACCGGCGTTCTGTACCGATCAGACATCTTCCCTATGCTGCAAGGTTTCCTGTGAGCGTCGACTCTCTGTGAACCGCCCCGGGTTTCGCGGAGGCTCCAACTCTTGAGAGAATGTGAGCCATGAGCAAAAACAACGCGAACAAGTTTTCCCCGGAAGTGCGCGAGCGCGCCGTGCGTCTGGTGCAGGAGTCCCGCAGCGAGTATCCGTCGCTGTGGGTGGCAGTCGAGTCCATCGCGCCCAAGATTGGCTGCTCGGCGCAGACGCTGCTGACCTGGGTCAAGCGCCATGAAGTCGACAGCGGGCAGCGCGAAGGCGTCAACACCAGCGAGCGCGAGCGAATCAAGGAGCTGGAGCGGGAGAACCGCGAACTGCGGCGGGCCAACGACATTCTGCGTACAGCCAGCGCTTTTTTCGCGCAGGCGGAGCTCGACCGCAAACTGAAGTCGTAAACACCTACATCGACCGGCACCGGGAGGTCTACGGGGTCGAGCCGATCTGCAAGGTGTTGCAGGTTGCCCCGTCGGCCTATCGGCGCCACGCCGCGCGGCTACGCGAACCGTCTCGGCGCAGCGACCGCGCCCGGCGTGACGAACATCTGAAGCCGCATGTCCAGCGAGTCTGGCAGGAGAACCATCGCGTCTATGGTGCCGCCAAGGTCTGGCGGCAACTGAACCGTGAAGGCGTGACGGTCGCCCGTTGCACGGTCGAACGCCTGATGCGCGCCCAGGGCCTGCAAGGCGTGCGGCGCGGCAAGCGGCTGCGAACGACGATTGCCGATGACGCAGCCAGCCGTCCGCTGGATCGAGTCAATCGACAGTTCCGCGCCGACCGTCCGAACCAGCTCTGGGTCTCGGACTTCACCTACGTCTCGACCTGGCAGGGCTGGCTGTACGTGGCCTTCGTCATCGACGTCTACGCACGGCGCATTGTCGGCTGGCGCGTGAGCAAATCCATGACGACGGACTTCGTGCTTGATGCGCTGGAGCAGGCCCTATACGCCCGCCAGCCTGGCAACGATGGTTCTCTGACCCATCACTCCGATAGGGGATCGCAGTACGTCAGCATCCGCTATAGCGAACGCCTGGCCGAAGCGGGCATCGAGCCGTCCGTGGGTAGCCGTGGTGACAGTTACGACAACGCCTTGGCCGAGACGATCAACGGTTTGTACAAGGCCGAATTGATCCATCGTCGGGCGCCCTGGAAAAGCCGGGAATCGGTCGAACTGGCCACCCTGGAATGGGTAGCCTGGTTCAACCATAAACGCCTGCACTCATCGATCGGCTATATTCCGCCAGCCGAGGCTGAGGCAAACTACTACAACCAACTCGGCACAACCGCCGACGAGGCCGTTTTACTTTAACCACACAGCCTCCGCGAAACCCGGGGCGATTCACTGCTGGATAAGCAGTACGACCGAGAGACATACAACTGCCTGCACTTCGCGGCCGACTCATGGCATCACTTAACGGGTGACGAGCGACTGCGTAGGGTTCGGGAAGATGACCTTCAAACTGGCAGGCTTGTGGAGATGTTCCGGGGGATGAAACGGCACTCTGCCGCCACAGATGAGCCATCGCTGGTGCTCATGGACACGTTGGATGGCTTGCTGCACATCGGGGTTTGCTATCGCCGTAGGCTATTGCACATTTCCGAGGCTGGCTGCCAGTTCTTGCTCGTTGACGCGGTGCGGCCCCTTTACAAAAATATGAGGTTCTACTCTTGATCATCGTGCAGCTTATCCGTTCGCCTGATGCGCAGGTTGAGACGCATCGTGTGCCGGATTTCCTGGCGTTTCTGAAGTCGGAACTCGGCGCGCGATTTCCCCCCGGCACTCGTATTACGGACGGGGCCAGTGGACAGGATGTCACGCCCAAGACGCCTGAAGATATCGAGGCCCTGCAGGGAATGGCAGGACCGTTCGTAGTGGAGGTTGCCCCGGGTGAGATTGGCTTCTGGACGGCTCTGGCCGTCGCGGTAGCATCTTCTACGGCGTCAATGATCCTGGCGTCTATCTTCGCCCAGGAGCCTCCTAATTCGACAGCTCGGAATGTTCAGCAGGAATCTCCAAATAACGGCCTTTCCGAGCGCACGAACAAGGTCCGAGTAAATGGGCGTGTGCCGGATATTTATGGCCAGGTTCGATCTACCCCGGATCTGTTGGCGCCGCCTTACAAGATTTTTGAGAATCACGTAGAAAAAGAAGTGGCGTACATGTGCATAGGCCGAGGGGCCTATGAAATCCATGACGCTCGTGACGACACCACGCAGGTCACAGAGATTGCGGGAGCATCTGTCGAGGTCTATGCGCCGTTTACATCTCCGAATAGCGGTTCTGAGCCACAATTGCGCATTGGCAATGCCATCAACCTGCCTGTCATCACTGCGAAGAGAGTTAACAGCGTCAACGGTCAGGTGCTTCAACCCCAGGACGTCGGTAGCGTGGTCCGGCGCGGCATGATTTTCAGATCGCCGAATGAGATTTTGTCGCAAGATCCAGACGTCGACTTCGCAGACTTCTTCATCCCTGGCGATTCGATATCCGTGCAGTTCGCCACCCAGACTGACGGTATGTTTACGTATACCCCCCCAGCAGGCGCCACGTTTGATAGCGGACCTATTGTTGATCCTACGTGGGGAGAAATAACGTTTGCTGGAGACCACTCTGCTGATTGGGCGGCCACACAACTGCTGATCTTGTCTAACGCAACCGTATATTGGCCGGGAGATGGCGAGCCTGGTTCAGGGTTTTCCACCAATGTTGCCGGCAACTACGAGATTCTGTCCTCTAGTTACGACGCAATTGAAGACGCGACTACGATAAGGATTGACATCCAAGGCAATTCGAGCGCTTGGGGCGTTCCCATAGGAGGGGCAAGTGCGGGGATAGGAACCGGAACACCGACCTTTTCTCGAACTTCCGGGGTGGTGCTATTTGATCTGTCCGGCGTCTATTCGGTGACGACCGTCACTTCTGCCCTGATGACGTTGAACAACCCATCCGCGGTGAACGCAGACTGGGACGTTTTGGAAGGCGACTATGGCGGTGTTTCTGCAGTTCTGAATCCTACTATTACGACGACTGGAGAGCGTTGGGTCGGCTGGTTTACGGTTGAGTCTATTCGTCCGATTAGCCGCATCATCTCCAATGTCGTCGCCTTGAATGGCCTCTACAAAGACAACGGCCGTCAACAGTATCGCCGTGATGTGACGTACCGCATTGAGGCCCAGCGAGTCGATGAGGCTGGCGTGCCGTTTGGTGCGGTGGCTGCATTTGAACGCACGATAACAGGGTCGGCCGTCAGTCGATCGACTCGTGCTGATACGCTAGATGCGGTGCTTCCAGGAGACGGCAGTACCAGATGGCGTTTCCGCGCCAGACGCCTGACCGACTCAGATACAGAGTTCGAAGGCTCGGTCGTCGACGAGATTAAATGGCGTGACCTTTACGCATGCAGTTCGGTGGATCAAGCGCACTTTGGCGATGTGACCACGGTACAGTCGGTCAACTTCGCTACGGATGGCGCGCTCGCGATCAAAGAGAGAAAGCTGAATCTGCTAGTGACCCGAAAGTTGCCGCAGCGAATCTCCGGGTCTTCGTTCACCACCGAGCTGTATCCGACAAGGAGTGTGGCTGACATTCTCTCGGCAGTTTGCTTGGACCCGCAGATAGGGAATCGGCCGGCATCTGAAATTGACTTCGACAATTTCTACCAGACGCAGCAGGCCATCATCGAGTACTTCGGCGTTGACATCGCGCAATTCAATTACACGATAGACAGCGATAACCTGTCTTTCGAGGAAACGATATCGATGATCGCCGAGGCTGTCTACTGTCGAGCATACCGTCGTGGCAGCGTTATCAGGCTGTTCTTCGAACGACAGACCGACGATTCGTCGATCTTGTTCAATCACCGCAATAAGCTTCCTGGATCGGAGCAACGTACCGAGGGAAGCGCGGCAGAGAACGATGGGGTCGAGTACCAGTGGATCAACCCTGCGAATGACGCAGCCGAAACGATCTATCTGCCGGCCGACCGATCTGCAGTCAATCCAAAGAGAATTGAATCAGTGGGAGTCCGCATTGAAGCGCAGGCGCACATCCATGCATATCGCGAATGGAACAAGCTTAGGTTCCAAGACCTGGTGACGGAGTTTGACGCACTGCCCGAGGCCAACTTACTGACCATTAGCGAACGGATTTTATGCGCGGATAACACCCGGGGTCAGATCCAGGATGGGGACATCATTTCCGTAGATTCTGAGAATCCTCGACTAGTCACACTATCGCAGGCATTTGATTGGTCTGCCGCGGCTTCATTCACGATATTTCTGCAGAACCGTGACGCGGTCGTAGAGGCTATGGGCGTGTCTTCTGGCGGGTCAAGCAGACTCGCTCTGCTGGAGCGCGACCCTCGCACGCCGCTCGTCGTTCGTGGTGAGGGCTACAACGCAACAGCCTACGTTATCACCTCGAATGTAAACGCTAGACAGGCGCAGCCGTTCCTGTTGACAGAGAAAGAAGTGCCGAACGATGACGGAACCATTCCGCTCACGGCAATCAACTACGACGACCGCTACTACCAGAACGACCGCGACTTCGCGTAATTAAATTTCATCAAGTTAGACCCTGCTTCGGCAGGGTTTTTTTATGGGTGCTCAAATGGCAACTGATCCGATTTCCCTCCAGCAGCTTCGGAACGCATCTGAGGATGCTATCGATCTCGAGCACTACGTCAATGATGACGCTCCGGCTATGATCCCGACCAGGCTAGGCGGTCCAAAACCGAACTATGCGAAATTCCTGGCAGATCTGAATGCACAGTTTCAAGAATTCCTTTTGAATTCTGGGTATGAGGACCTCGGGGATTACGCCGCAGGGTTGCAGGTCATCGCACGAAATCAGGTATTTCGAAAGGACGGTGAGCTGTGGCGTGCCAGCGCATCTCTCGACCTGCCGTACACGACCTCTGGGGACTGGGTTGAGGAAGGGGCCTTGTTCGTTTCGGTGGGAGACGCCGCCTTACGTCAAGAACTTGCCAATGCAACAGATAGCGGAGGGGGGGCTTCACTCGTTAGCTTTCTACAAGCGGGAACCGGAGCTGAAGAGCGCACGGCGCTCGCTAAGATGCGCGACAGCGTCAGCGTCAAGGACTTCGGAGCCGTTGGGGATGGTGTGACCGACGACACCGGCGCGGTGCAGAAGGCTCTGGACGCCGGGCACCCGGTTGTGATCTTTCCGAAGGGCACGTATCGCTGGGCGGGAAACGGCCCGACTGTCCGATCTGGCACGAAGGTGATCGGCCGCGGTGCCGTCATCGTGCAACAGAACTACGATGCGACGGCGACTAGCTCGGTCGGTACCGAATACTGCGGCCTGCGTGTCGAGCCAGGCTCTACCGGGATCGAGTTCAACGGATTGGAGCTGCGTGGTCCCTTCTACGGGATGACGGTCCTGCCGATCTATCGGTCCATCGCGCTTAGCATCTCGGGCCGCTACGACCAGTATTTCTACAACAACCCCAACTATCCGGCCAACCCACCGACGCCTGTCTCTGGCACGTCCTCGGACATCGTGGTGCGCCACTGCGTGATCGAGGGATGGGGCCAGTCGGGAATCATCGCCGATCAGATCGACCGGTTCTCTGCGAACTTCAACCGCATCCGGCACTGCGGCCGCGACGGCGTTCGGATGTATGGCTGCCGAGACTTTGACGTCACGAACAACAAAGTCGAGTATATGGCTCCGGGATTTCCTACTGAGGGGATCGACCCTAACAACAACGTCTATGGCATTACTGCTACCCGGGTTTATCACAGCACTGCTGGCGATGGTTCGCTGACGGACTATCGAAACTGCGCATTTGGGTTGATTGCGTTGAATTCGGTGAATTACTGCCTAACGTGGAAGGCTCTCGATACGCACGGGGGGACGGACATCACTTTCGCCAACAACACGTCCCGGGGTGCGCATATCGGTATTGGTATCGACAAAGGCGGCTTCTCTGCCGCCCAAGGATATGCGCCGCCACGGAGAATCAAGATTCGTGGCAACACCCTCATTGCTGACCCGTCGAACACAGCGGGAAACCGTGCAGGAATTTTTGCCGTGGCGCATGATGCGACGGAGCAGAACTTCGGCGAGGATCTTGAGATCTCGGGTAACCACGTCCAGGGTTTCGGCGAGCAGAACCGCGATGGGAACGTCGTGGTCAGCAACTACCGGCGAGTCGTGGTGGACGATTACACGATCGTCGGCGGATTGCGTAGCGGTATCAACTTTCAGAATTCGGTCGAGGACTACACGATTGGCTCTGGAATCATTCAGGACGTTGGCATCACGTCCGCCGGAACTTGCGTCGGCATAAATCTGCAAGCTGCTACGCAGCGCGGTGTCATTGACGGCGCAGTCTTCCGAAAGTCGAACACTGCGGACGTCATGATTGCTATAAGTTCGGCAGGCCTCAGTGCTGGATTCGGTCCTAAAGTCGGGACGAACCTCTCATTCTTCGGCAATGTGACACCGTTCAATTCCACGGGTGCCTTCATTCGGCACGACAGTCCGTTTCTATCTAAGACACTAGCTTGGGCGAATGTGAATAACGGAGGCTCCGCATCTTTGGCCTCGGGCAAAGGCATTGCGTCGGTGACTCGCAACGCGGTAGGGGTTGTACGCGTGGTCATGACCGAGCCGGCGACCTCCACCGGGACCTTCATCCCAAGTGCGGTGGTGAAAGGTACGTCAGCACGTCAAGTCGCGTGCGCCATTATTGACGAAAGGACCGTGGATGTGACATGCCGAGATCAGGCCGGCGCCGCCGTGGACACCGCATTCTTCTTCGATGCGAAGGGGTTTTGACCCTAGCCAATCTGGCAGCCCACTTCGGTGGGCTCTTTTTTACGCCTGGAGTAACTATGGCAAGGATTAGCGAGAAGGAAGCTGGCGGGCGCAACGTGCTGGCGTTCCTGGATATGCTGGCGGCCTCGGAGGGGACCGACGACGGGCGGCAGCCGACGAAGGATGACGGCTATGACGTGCTGGTGGGCGGCAAGCTGTTCACGGGTTACGACGATCACCCGAACGTGCTGGTGAGACTGAACGCCTCGCTATCGTCCACCGCCGCCGGGCGTTACCAGATCCTGTACCGGTACTGGATGCACTACAAGGAGCTGCTGAAACTGCCCGACTTCGGGCCGATGTCCCAGGATCGCTACGCCATTCAGCAACTCAAGGAGCGGCGCGCCATCGCCGACATCCAGGCCGGACGGTTTGATGAGGCGGTCTCCAAGGTGCGCAATATCTGGGCTTCTTTGCCTGGCGCCGGGTACCAACAACACGAACAGAAGATCGAGCGGCTGCGCGACGCTTACGTGCGCGCTGGCGGCACGCTCGCGGGGTAGCGATGGATTTAGAAAAGGGGATTTATGCGGGCTTGGCGGTGCTGATTACCGGCTTCGTGGGAAAGTGGCTCGTGCCGCTGCTTCTTCGGACCCTGGACAACAGCGTCGCCAACGCCACGGCATCAGGCGGTGCGCTGGCAACCATCATCGCCGAGCGCGACCAATGGAAGATGCGCGCGATTGAACTGGACAGGCAGCTCCAGGAAATGCGCGCAGACTGGGCATCGATGAAAGGGGACATGCGCCTGATCAAGTATCAGCTTCACGAGGCACGCGTGCGGATTGCCCAATTGACGGGAGAGCCGCCGCCGGCTAGCGAAGATGAAATCGGAGAGGACTATGGGAAAAGTCATTGAGCGGCTGTGCCGCTGCGACGCTGAGCGGGCGAACTACTTGGTGCGATGCCTCAAGGCATGGGCCGCCTACCTGGGGATCCTGTGTCTGGGGGGCATGATCTTCAGCGCGCCGCTGTATGTCTGGTTCGACCGCTCCCTGACCTCTGCGGATGCCTCCCATCAGCAGGAAATCGCCCGCATGCAGACCGTCAATCAAGAACTGATGGTGGTCATTAAAGACAGGCTGCCACCTATCGTGAAGCAGGCGGATGCAGCCATTCAGGCGGCAAAGGGTGCAGCGTCCAAGGCCGGCACCGCCGCCAACAAGGCCACCGCAGCGGCGAAATCTGCAAACACCGCGGTTAAGAAGGTGGAGGAAGTGCTAGATCCTCCGACGCCAGCGCGTGCGCGCGTCCCTGACTGGCTGAATACGCCATGATCGCCGCCATCAGGATGCTGGCCGGCTGGAAGGGCTATCTAGTGGCTAGTGCTGCGGGCGCCGTGGTGCTGAGCCTCGCTGGCGCGGGCATCGCCTGGTACGGCCATAGCCAGCGGGAAGCCGGGCGGGCCGAGTGTCAGGAAGCCCACCGGGTCGCCGGCCTGGAAGAGTTCAAGTCCGAAGCCGAACGGCTCACCGGCCTGTCCGGTGACCTGCAGGCCCGCATCGATCAGCTCGCCGCGTCGCGGCCCCAGGTCATCGAGAGGTACACCCGTGAAATCGTTCAGCGCCCTTTGCCTGCTGACTGTGTGCGCGACCCTAGCAGGGTGCGCGCAACCAACGACGCCATCGACGCGGCCAACGCTGCCCGTCAACCTCAGCGCGGCGTGCCCGCCGATTCCTCGCATTGACTCTCCGTCCTGGGACGACCTGGCGCAGGCGCATGCGGCCCTCGCATTCCAATACGCCGAGTGCGCCGCTCGGCACTACTCAGTGGTGCGCGCATGGGCCGACTGATCAGGTTGTCTGATAGTTCACCGCTCTATGGGTGCGCGCGGATGCCGGCCAAGTTTCCATCTCGTCAATGGCGGTTTCAATCTGGCCGATATCAAGCGTCCGCAGCCTTTCGGGATCGAACTCGTGCCAGCGTAGTGCGGTTAGCCTTTGCCGGATCGTCTCGTCTTCAAAACGCCACTTCAAATGCCTGGCAGGTGTCCCCACAACGATCGAATACGGCTCCACGTTGTGTGTGACGATGGACCCGGCCGCCACGACAGCTCCGTCTCCCACCGTCACCCCAGACATGATGTATGCGTTATCTCCAATCCAGACGTCATGCCCGATGAGGACGCGGATTCTGCGTACGGGGTCCGCGAGCTTTAGGATAGGGCCGTTGCTGTTGTTCTTGAAGAACGGGCTGGTAGACAAGGCGTTCAAGTCGTGAACCCCCGATCCCAGCGTGACGTTGCGGCCGATCGAGCAATACCTACCTACGATGACAGCGCTTCGGACAAAGCCGCTATTCATGTAAGACTGAAATCCAAACGCCACGCCGGGCAAGATCTCGCACTTCCCGAGGTTCACGCCTTTTTCGAAGCGGAACTTCGATGGCACATATCCTTCGACAGCGGTCAGCCCCATTTCTGCATACTTCTGGATCTTCATGCCGCACCCTCAATGAACCTGGCGATCGCGCGATCTATAAACCTCAGTGTGTCGTCTTTTCCAAGAACCGTGTGCCCACCTCTGACAGGATGGTTTAACGAGTAGAACTCAGTTAGAACCTGGGAATCGCGCAGCTGTGGGGTTTCTATCATCAGGTCGGAGACTCCAGAGACGAACTTCGAGAAGTGCCGCTTCAAATGGTTTGCGTCGTGGGAGTTTTGTAGATACCAGATGTTCGGAATATGCCGGTACTTTCTGAACGTCTCTATAACGGACCAGCGATCGGGATACAGCCGCTTCGCTTCTTGAAGGTCTTTGCCGCCGTAGCAGTGTGTCAGCAGGTGGTCGACCGCAGCGGCGACGTGGTAGTCCGACATATCCACCTGGGGTATCTGCACCAGCGCATGGGACCCTTTCACCATCGTCGCCATTTGCATTGAGGTGAAGCCGCCGGCCGAAGATCCGAAAAATAGGATCTTGCGTGGCGCGATGTCGTTCGCGTCGGCAATTTCACGGATCAGCTGCGCCGCCGTCTCCATGTAGAAATGGTCTTCAGTTCCCTGGAACCATCCTCCTTCCATTTCATCGGATAGGTAGAGGGTCGGATCGTTCAAGACCATGCAGGAGTAGGGCAGATCATCGATCCAAGACCAGCGATGAAAGACCGGTGGCTTCGACGCTGGGCGGGTAATTGCGGATTGCCCGAATACCACCAGCGGGGCCCCGGCCCCCCGGAGCCGCCCATAAAACTCAAAATCGATACCGCGACGGTTGATAACAAATTCGGCAGATGTGTCCGCGGGCATGTCTTGGGGCCGGGCGAGGCGCACCTTGGTAGCGTTGTACTCGCCCTTGTCGACCGGCCCCCGTTTGCCCGCCAACGCTTTGACCATCGCAGGCTGGTTTTCGATGACCTTTTCAACATGGCGGAGGATGTAGTTCCGATGATTCGCTCCGGCCGGGAGGGAAATCCGGGTCAGCCTTTGGTGCGAAGGCCGAGGCCCGCTGGAAGGGCTAAGCAGCAGCACCCGGAAGTCTAGGCCGGGGTATTGGCGTTCCAGGGCCGCGCAGAACACATCTAATTCGCTCGAGTCAGCGTATTCGGAGGCGTCGTCAAATCCACTCAGATAGACGAGCAGAACTCGGCCAGGATGATTGCCAGAGAAAAAATCGCTGTATTCACCGGTCGTGCCATCCAGCTGAGAAGCCCAATTCTGTATCCCCTCGGAATGCGCGGGGATCCCCGCCACCGCGGTGTTTATGGGCGAATACTGCAACGTCTTAAAGTACTCGCCGAGTTGTGCGCTGCACCCCAGCGAACAAATGTAGTCGAAATGCTCAGTGTGAATGGACATAGGGCCGGTTTTTAAGCGGAATGTCAGAGCCGCATATTTGACGAAGGCGCGATTGTCTCATTTTGTGGACAAGGAGGGGCCGTTCAGATCTCTAGCCACCTCATCCACCAGCCCTGGTAGTAGCGGCGTCCGTCGATTTCTTCGAAGCCGCAGACCATCATTCCCCGGTCAGATGAGAACGTCAGCAGCTCGGGTTCAAGCAGATCAGGGATGGGGCTTTTCTCCGTCGCGCCGAACTTGGCCAAGCCGTCCATGGTCATCACCGCGATCTGCCGCCGCATGTCGTCTCTGGTGATCGAGTACATGCGGACTGTCCCTACGACCGCAGGCGCGGGGTCATTGTCTCGGCGCTGTTGGCCAAGATAGTGGGTACGGACGACTGAGCAACGCATGATTCTGCTGCAAGATAGCTGTATGGATATACAGTATATTGCGGCAGAAATGGGGTCAGTTCATCGGGGTTGCGACAATCTTTTCTGAGGGAAAAGGCACGAGGAAGTCGCGGCTTTGATCGGCGCTGGCGGTCAGCCAGTCACCGTAGGCGCCCTCGGGTAGGATCACCACCATGCGTTTTTCTTTGTTGGGTTGGTGGTAGTCGCGGAAGAGCGGATCCTGGTCGGCGTTGATGGTGAGCATCGTGTAGCTTTCGTGCCACTGGCCGGCCGCGTCCCGGTAGCGGTCCCACAGGCCAGCGATGCCTAGCGGCGCGCCATCGGCTCGAGTGAAGCGCGTCGCGACGGCTTTGCCAGATCGCCAGTCGGGCTCAAAAATGGCATCGGCCGGGATGATGCAGTGCTGTGCCCGGCGCCAGGCGTTCCGGAAGGTGAAGGCGTTCGCAACTCGGTCGTCGCGGGCGTTGAAGGTGGACAGCTTCTCCGCGCCGGCCAGCGCATCCGGGCGGGTGGAACCCGAGATCAGCCCCCAACGGCCCGTGACGGCTTCGATGTCCGCCACCGCTTCGTCGCCCGCGTCATGCTCCGGTGGGCGCCGCACGAACACGCCCTGATATCGCGGCCACATGTCGTACTTGCCGAGAACTCCCGGCCGCGTCACGCCGAACTTCTTCAACAGCAGTTCGGCGTCCTTCAGCGTTTGGTAGTGGCTACACATTGACCCTCCCGTCGAGGACGATCAGTATAGGGGCATCACATTGCGTCTGACGATTGATCTGTCGCGCGTAGTGTTCTAAGAGCTTGCGCGTCGTTCTGGTGTTTGGCCCCCTCGGTAGCTGACTTCACGGCTAGCAAGTCGTCAAAGCCGATCACGGGAAGGGTTAGCCCCTGCACTTTGAAAGACGCTTGACGAGATATTGCCAGGGAAAATTTCGCGCCCTCCAAATCCCTAACAATGATGTCGATCGAAAATGGTGGCTTCATGCAACCCTTGGGCCGCTCATCACCTTCATCCTGGAGCCGACGGCAAAAGGCCCGCGCTTTATCCTCGGGAACGTTGCAAGCTACAAGAGCCTCGGTCATCTCTCCCGGATCCAGCTGCTTGGGCGAAATCCAAATATCCAAATCTGGGACGACCCTTTCGGGGATGCCGTGGAGGTAAACGGCCCATCCGCCCACGACTAGGAACGGAATGTGGCGAGCAATAAGCTCGCTGAGTAGGGAGTGCTGATAGGTATTGAGTGCGTTCATCACCCAAGCGTAAGGCATGCCTTCTTGCCGTGCCAATGGGTACAGGTCCAGCAGCCTCCGGGGCGCTCGAATAGGCGGATGAAGTAGGACAGGGCTGTATATACGTACAGCAATGTCCGTTGGGGGATTTCTTGGCAAAACGCTCGCAAAAGCGCGTAATGGACGCTCTGGGCGCGAGACGGAAGTTCTTAAAAATCAACGCGTTAGGGTGGTTCTCCCTTTGCGCCCATTGACTCATAATCCGTTGGTGCCGAGTTCGACTCTCGGAGGGCCAGGAATTAACGCGGCATTGCATGAAGGTTAGGCCGCTCGAGTGTCGCTGGTGACAAGCGAAAGCTGCCCCCGTTCAAGATAGGAGTTTCTAGGCTCTCCGTGTCATCATAGATGGCCCGAGAGCTTCGCCAATACGAGATTTAGGCGCGGATTGTGATTCCGGTTGTCGTGGATTCAAGTCCCATCAGCCAACCCAAGAATTTTGTGAAAAAAATGGCACTTACTCGAAAGCGAGGTGCCTTTTTCTCTGTCTCAATGGTGGCAAGCGCGCCCGTTGGCGGCATCAGGCGCCCTTTCCCACCACGACACGCCGCCGGTCCCACACCCCGCTCATCGTCGCAGCGTTGCCGTGCCTGCGCCGGATCAGGCGGCCGCAGCGGGCACCGGCGTGTTCAACAATTGCTGCTCCCATAGATACGCAATGCCGCTACCCGCGGCATGCTGAACGAGAATGTCGGTCAGCCCGGCGGCGGTCTCGGCGCGCGCCCAGTCGCGTTGCCATTCGGCGGCCAGCGCCATCCACGTCATCAGGTTCACGCCCGCCGCCGCCATGCGCTGCAGCGCGACTTCGTGCGACTCGACCGACACGCCGCCCGAGGCATCGGTGATGACCGTCACGTCCCAGCCTTCGCCCGCGGCCTGGATCGCCGGCATGGCGACGCAGACTTCGGTCCACAGCCCGGCAATGATCAACTGCTTGCGGCCCGTGGACTTGGCCGCGTCGACCACTTTGGGGTCTTCCCACGTGTTGATGAACGTGCGGTCGATGACTTCCTGGCCGGGGAACACATCGGTGATCTGGGGGAAGATCCGGCCGCCGCGATCGGCAATCACGCTGGTCAATATCGTCGGCACGCCGAAGACCTTTGCCGCCTTCGCCAACGCCGTCGAGTTATTGACGACGGCGTGCGGGTCGTGGCTGTTCAGGTTGGTCAATTGGTAGGGTTGGTGGTCGATCAGGACGAGTAACGAATCCTCAGGACGTAGAAGCGAATCGAGGCCATTTCGAAAGGTCATTAGTGATCCCTGGTTTGCGGTGGTTTGAGAAAGTTGCGATGGCAAATCGCCTTCCCGGAACGCGTGCGCTTGTCGCGCCGCCACCCGGCTACACCATTATGTTTTCGTCGAATTTGATGCGGTAGTTCCATTTCAGGCGGATCTGTGTCGCACGATCAGGAACGCCGGCGGCAGGCGCATTGGCACGGTCCGGCGGTGCTATCCTGCGGCGAACTGCGTCGCGAAACCGGGGGGGCATCAAATTGGATATCGAAGCGCTTCAGACCTTCATCGAAGTCGCCGATGCGGGGGGCGTGTCGCCCGCAGCGCTTCGGCTGGGGGTGTCCAAGTCCATTGTCAGCCGTCGGTTGCTGCGGTTGGAATCGGAGCTGGGCATCCAGTTGCTCGCGCGCACCACACGCGGCGCGGCGCTGACGGAAGCCGGAGAAATTTTTCGGAACCACGCGGCCAGGGCCTGCGCCGAGATCGACATGGCCCGGGAGACGATCATGCCTTCTGGCGAACTGCGCGGTCGCTTGCGAGTGGCTGTGCCCGTGTCATTCGGACTGACGCATTTCGCGCCCGTGGTCGCCGAATTGGCGCGGCGCCATCCGCAACTGCATGTGCAGACCTGCTATAGCGATCGCTTCGTCGACCTCATCGCAGAGGGTTACGACTGTGCGATACGGGTGGGCTACCTGCCGGACTCCAACCTGATCGCAAGACGCGTCGGTCCCATCCACGGCAAGCTGCTCGCCAGCCCGGACTACATCAAGGCCCATGGGGCGCCAGAATCGCCAGAGCAACTCGTCGCCCATGAAGCCCTGATGCAGGGCACCGAAACCTGGCAGTTCATGGATGGCGACAAGATTATTACGGTGCGTCCGCAAGGGCGCTTCAAGGCCGACAATGGCGCGGCCTTGATCTCAGCGGCAACGGCCGGAATTGGGGTCGCATACCTGCCTGATTGCCTTACCCACGAGCATGTCGATGCCGGCGCGCTGGTGCCCATCATGACCCGCTATCCGCCGCCGCCCGCAGGCGCCTACGTCATTCGCCCGCCTGGCCAGCATCCTGCACGAAAGATACGGGTGCTGACGGACCTGTTGATCGAGCATTTCGGCCAGTCGCCGCATTTTGCGGGGCAAGGGTAAGCCGACGTTGGCCTTACCGCCTAGTCCGAGGCTTTCTTCATGGCCTCTTCAAGCCTGGCCTTGTCGGCGTCGCTCAGCACTGGCCGGTTGACGATCAGGTTCAAGCTGTCGATGGATCCCGTGAACGCGAAAGGCACCGCATACGCCGCGTCATCCACCGGCGTGCCGGTGTCGGAGCCGATGTCCATGTTCTCGTCCCAGGCCAGGATGAGCGGGACCGTGTATTCCATCTTGTGCTTCGCCACGACGGCGCCGTCGACCTTCAATTCGCCCGTGCCGCCCTTGCCGATGCCGCTGAAGTCGTTGAAGGCGAGCGTCGCCGCGCCGAGCCCGTCATAGTTGAAGTCGAAAACTAGCGTGTGTTTGCCGGGCGCCAGCGCGTCGGGCGCCTCCCAGGCCACTTTTTGCAGGCCGAACAGATTCCAGACGAAGGTGGGCTTGCCTTTGCGGAGAAACAAGCCGTAGCCGGTGAAGCGGCCGCCCTGCGTGATGATCATGCCTTCGCCGCCGCCCTCGGGCACCGTCACC
Organism: Achromobacter sp. MFA1 R4; assembly: GCF_900156745.1. Lineage (NCBI taxonomy): Bacteria > Pseudomonadati > Pseudomonadota > Betaproteobacteria > Burkholderiales > Alcaligenaceae > Achromobacter > Achromobacter sp. MFA1 R4. Next base: position 4,108,221 of record NZ_LT707065.1, read on the forward strand.
TCGGCGGTGAAGGTGTAGGAGGCGTTCAGGATGGAGGGGGCGACGCCATTCGAGATGCCGGTCATCCTGCCGGGGAATGTGAAATCCGAGCGCCCGGCGGTGCTGGACGGACGTGGCGTGACCAGACGGCTCACCACCGAGGCGTCGAGCGGCATCACGTTGTACTTCCTGGCTTCCCGCCACCAAACCGCTTCCAGTTCCTTGACCTTCTCGGGATGGCGCGCGGCCACGTCGTGGTTCTGGGTCCAGTCGGTATTGATGTTGTAAAGCTCCCAATCCGCCTTGGCCGGGTTGACGTCTTGCGGACCTGCCGTCACCCATGACGGACGGCTGATCTTGTCCACCAGCATCCAGCCCTCGTGGTAGATGGCGTAATTGCCAAACATCTCGAAGTATTGAGTCAGGTGCCGAGCAGGGACCTTGGCGTTGACCGCATCGAAGGTGTACATCAGGCTTGAACCTTCCATTGGGCTTTGCGCGATGCCGTCCACCACCGAGGGTTCGCGAATGGCCGCGGCCTCCAGTATCGTCGGGGCGATGTCGATGACATGGGCGAACTGGTTGCGTATGCCGCCCTTGTCGGTGATGACCTTGGGCCAGGCGATCGCCATGCCTTGCCGGGTACCGCCAAAGTAGGACGAAATTTGCTTGGTCCACTTGAAGGGGGTGTCGAAAGCCCAGGACCACGGAACGGCCATGTGGTTGTAGGTGTGTTCCGAGCCCCAGAGGTCGTAGAAATGCTTCAGTTGCGCGCTGACAGGCACTTCGACGCCGTTGAACATCGCCACTTCGTTCGGCGTTCCCAGTAGCGTGCCTTCGGCCGACGAACCATTGTCGCCAGAAATGTAGATGATGAGCGTGTTGTCCAATTCGCCGGCGTCTTCGACGGCCTGGATGACCCGCCCGATCTCGGCGTCGGTGTAGGCGAGGTATGCGGCGTAGACATTGGCCTGCCGGATGAACATCTTCTTTTCGTCATCGGTCAACTGGTCCCAGTTCTTCAATAGGTCCGACGGCCAAGGGGTAAGCTCCGCCGTCTGCGGGATGACACCGAGCTTTTTCTGATTGGCGAAGATCGTGTCCCGCAGCTTGTTCCAGCCGTCGTCGAAGAGGTGCATGTCTTCGATCTGCTTGATCCATTCCGGCGTGGGATGGTGCGGCGCGTGGGTGCCGCCCGGCGCGTAGTAGACCAGCCACGGCTGGTCGGGCGCCAGCGCGTTCAGTTGGGACATGTAGTCGATCGCCTCGTCAGCCATAGCGGTGATCAGGTTGTACCCCTTGCGGGATTCATACGGGTATATCTGCGTCGTGTTGCGGAACAGGTTTCCCGGCGTCCACTGGCTCGTGTCGCCGCCCATGAAGCCGTAGAAGTAGTCGAAGCCCATGCCCGTGGGCCACTGATCGAAGGGCCCCGCCATGCTGACCTGGTAGCCCGGCGTGTTGTGGTTCTTTCCAAACCAGGACGTGTTGTACCCGTTGCTCTTGAGGATCGTGCCGACGGTGGCTTTGTCCTTGGTGATGACGCTGTCATAGCCGGGGTATCCGGTCGCCTGTTCCGATATCACGCCAAAGCCGGACGAATGGTGGTTGCGCCCGGTTATCAGCGCGGCTCGGGTGGGCGAACAGAGGGCGGTGGAATGCATGTTGGTGTAGCGCAAGCCCATCGCGGCGATCTTGTCGAGCGCTGGCGTCGGGATGACGCCGCCAAAGGTGGCCGGCGCGCCGAAACCCACGTCGTCGGTGATGATCAAGAGCACGTTCGGGGCCCCGTTGGGCGGAACGATGCGAGGCTGCCAGAACGGGGTCGACTGCATCGCGTTGCGTTCTATCTTGCCGCCAAAGGGGACATCGGGCGCAGGTAGCTGAAGTCCGTCGATCGCTCGGGTGGCAGCGGGGGAACCGAGCGGCGCGTTGGTCTGCTGCGCGGCGGCAATTCCCGCTGTGGCAAGAACAGTCATCAACGCCGTAGCGATCTGGCGCCATGGACACTGCATGAGCTTTCCACGATTGATAGTCATGACAGGCTCTCCAGTTTGCGGCAAAGGCGATGGGGCGTGCGATCACGAGGCGATCCGCCCGAACGTCCCGAACATCGGCACTCCCTTTCTACCGGGTGTGCCGTCCCGTGTCGTTACAGCGCAACTGCGTCGAACCACCCTAACATTCGAATCGTGGTGCAAATTGACAAAAGTCATGAAAAAGGCCGGTATCGACCATCATCCCGTAGCCGTCTTGAAAGACGGGTATGGCAATTGCTGACTTCACGCGTCATCGCCCCAAGGAGACGCCATGATTTCGGAACGATTGCGCAGATTGCGCCGCATCGCGGCGTTTGCCGCGGAACGCTCGGGGGATTATGTGGAGCTCATCGGCATCGAGTTGTCGCTGTACCGTGCCGCGCTGGTCGCAACCGTGATCAGCAGCATTGCGCTCGTGTTCTGCGCGTTGGGCACCTTGGGATTCGTGTCGGTGGCCGCCATCGTGAGCTTCTGGGATACCGAGCATCGCAAGCTGGCCGCCTGGCTGGTGGCGGGCGCGTGGCTGCTCATCACGTTGATTTCGCTGGCCATTTCGACCCGCAGCGCGCCCAAGGGGTCGCCATTTGCGGAGCTGAGCCACCAGGTGCGCCTGGATACCGCCGCCGCCCGGAGCCATTATGTCCAAGACCACCACGCTGGCTGACAAAGAGGCGCTGCTGGCCAAGATGGAGCGCGACCGCCAGGCGCTCGCCATTGCCTTGCCGCGCGGCGTGCCGGCGGGGAGGTCGGGCGGACCGGGCGGGGCGTGGGTGAGGACGGCCGCATTGGCCGCAGGCGGGGCGCTGGGATGGCCGCGCTTCCTGCGCCAGCCGCTCAGAGCCATGGCGGCCATTGCGATGCGCGACCGGGTTGCCGAATTGATGCGCCGCCTGCAGGTGCGGCGAGTGAGCGACCCCTTGCCCGACCCCGACCTCGCGCAACTGGCCACGATGGTCGCGCAGGTCCGCGCCGCGGCCGCGCAGTCCGCGGACCTGGCGGAGCTTGAGCGGTTGCGGGCGCAGCTTGACGAGCAGGTGCATCGGCTGCGCACCTTGCGGGGTGGGGAGACGAACCCCTGAGGCGAGCCCCAGGGGCAGGGGCGATTACTTCTTCAGGCCGGCCAGGGCGTCGCGCAGCATGAGCTTCGGATTTTCATTGCACTGCTTGACCAGTAGCGGCGTGCGGGAGCTGATGCCCTCCACGTCCAGTACGGCCTCTTCCGGCTTGCCTTTGTGGTTAAGCGCTTCTGCATAGCTCACTACAACGGGGCGAAAGGACTCTTGCACGCCCAGGAAATCCTGGCATTGCCACATGGCGAGAGGCTTTTTCGCGTCCGCTGCCTGGCCCGTGACCGAGAAGGTCAACGATCCAAGCAGACCAATCATCACTAGGTGCTTCTTCATGTTCGAGCTCCTGGGTTGGCTTGCAGACGAAATGGCTTATTGAGAAATGGCTTGCTGAGAAATGCCTTATTGATAAATCGTGAGCTTGAACTCACTTTTTTACGGTACTGAATAGGAACGGGCGCCGTCAACGCAGCCGGCGAATAAATGCGAGGAATGGCGCATGAGTACCGGTCCGGTTGAATGGCCTCCAGGATGTAGGAGCGGTTCGACCGCGGCAATGACCGGAAAAAGAAGAGAGCGCCCGCAGGCGCTCCCGGTCGTTCGCAGTACGGGCGCCGTCAGGTCAGGCAGAACTGAGGCGCGCCGCTCGCATCGACCCGCCGGATCCCCTTGAGAATCCATTTCGCGTGCCGTTCGGCTTCATGCTGCGCGGAGAACAGCTTGCCGCTCGGGATCGGCCACACAGATTGCCCTTCGGTCTGGTCGCCGTCGCGCCGGGTCTTGACGTCCAGGCGGTACTGGCCGCTCGGCAACTCAATGACATCGCAGTGGACTTTGAATCCATCTACGCAAATACCTGATTCAGTATTCATCGTGCGCTCCAAAGCATGGGGGTCACAGGAATCGCCCTGCGGGCAGCATTTTCCGGAAACCGCGGGGTCGCGGTGCAACAAAGTGCAAAAGTTTTCGACCAGTGCCGGCACGCCCAAAGTGCGAGGCCAGAACGATGAAGCCCAGGCAAAGAGAAAGGGCCCTGGACGATGTCCAGGGCCCTGGCCGGGTACTCTCGCGGCAGGCAGTGGCTACCTGCGCGCGCTCATGAAGGGGGACGAGGGGGCGCGGCTCACGACGGCGCGGGATTTGACTCCGGCCTTCCAGCCCGCTTTCCACATTTCCACACGGCTGCGCCATTCCGTGACGGATTCGCCGGTTTGCGCAGGCATGGCTGCGGTGCGAAGGTAGGGGCAATCCAAAAGGGTCAATCCCTGGCGCGCGGCGTCTGCTCCCAGCTTCTGGATATCCACTTGCATGGCAACTCTCCCAAAAGATGCGAGCGCTTAGTTTGCCCAGCGCACTTCGCGCATGCAACGAAGTGCGTGTAACGCTGCGTTTCTTTGTTACATCGACGTAAAACTTGCGGTAACGACCCACGACAGCGACTGGCCACCCCGAAGCGGCGCGCCTGCCAGGGGCGGGCATGACGCTTGCTGATTCTTGCTGAATGGTAGGCACTCGCCGGGCGGCATCAGGCCGTCATTCGGCGAGACGAGTTTCTTACAGGAGGACTGCATGAAGAACAATCTTTTGAAGCTGGGGCTTGGCGCCGCGATCGTGTTGAGCATGGGGTCGGTTGCGCTGGCGCAGACGCCGGCAACCTCTGGCGGCCAGGTGCCCGCTGCAACGAACAAGCTGGACAGCGAAGCCCGCGGCTTTCTGACCGATGCCGCGGAGTCCGGTCATATGGAGATCGCCGGCAGCAAGATGGCGCTGGAGAAGTCGAAAAATGCCGAGGTCAAGCAATTTGCGCAGAAGATGATCGACGATCACACCAAGGTCGGCCAGCAGCTTGAAGCCCTGGCCAAGAGCAAGGGCTATGAGCCGCCCAAGGAACCTTCCCTGATGCAGACGGCCAAGCTCAAGGCGATGGGGCTGCGCGATGAAGGGTTCGACAAGGCGTATGCCGACGAGATCGGGGTGGACGCGCACGAGTCTGCGGTGAAGCTGTTCGAAAAGGCCTCCAAGGAGGTGAAGGATCCGGAGGTCAAGCAGTTCGCCATCGAAACGCTTCCCAGCCTGCAGCAGCATCTTCAGGCCGCCAAGGCCCTGCAGCAAAGCGTGTCCGCGAAGGCGAAGTAATCTTTCCCCGGCGCCGCGCGCCAGGAGGGCACCATGAAACCGGCCGATGATTCCCAACCCCCCGTGCGGCCGGCGCGCCGCGGCGCCAGGACGGGCCGCGGACCCTGGCTGATGCTGGCGATCTGGATCGCCGTCGTGGCCGTCCTGTTCCTGGTGGGCCTGATGCTGCGCAACATGTAGCCGAAGCCGCGGCCCAAGGCGGAGAAGCAGGTGGGCCGCGGCTGGCTGTCTATTGGCAGGGCATATTGGCAGGGCCTATTGGCAGAGCCGCGACGCGACGGTCGCGACGATGGTGCCGTCAGGCAACTGGTAATGACCGTCGCCGCGCCAGAGTACCCGCTGGCCATCGGGCAGGCAGCAATAGGAATTTGTCGAGTCGTCGCCTTCGGATTGCGAGCGGCAATAGCGGTCGATCCGGTAAGTCGTGCCATCGTCGGCAGCGGCCACCACTTCCATGACGCGCTTGTAGGCATGGTTGGGCATGTTCGCCTCCTGTGTTGATCGCGCAAAGGTATTGGGACATGGCGATCCTGCACGGTCAATACGCATCGCAGCATGTCGCGCGCGCACGGGGCGTGCGCGTGCGACGGTGCTTGCGACGATGAAGGGCTAAGCCACGTCAGGCCAGGTTGTGATACTTGCGCCCGATCTCCATGGTGGCGCGGTAAAAGCCTTCCTTGCTGCCGCAGTCGTAGCGCACGCCCTCGTACTCGAAGCCGTACACCTTGCGCGACGCGAGCAGGGCGGCGATGCCGTCGGTCAACTGGATTTCGCCCCCCACGCCGGCCTGCGTGCTTTCGAGCAGACCGAATATTTCGGGCTCCAGGATGTACCGCCCGACCACTGCCAGGTCCGTTGGCGCGTCTTCGGGCTTGGGCTTTTCCACGATGCCCGTCAGGCTCAGGACGCCGTGCGCCTTGCGGTCGCCGGACACGATGCCGTACTGGTTGGTATGGGCCTTGGGAACCTGCTGGACGGCCAGGACGCTGCCCTCGAATTCGCGGGCGACCTTCATCATCTCGCCGATGACGGGGGCGTCGGCGTCGATCAGGTCGTCCGCCAGCAGAACGGCGAAGGGCTCGTTGCCGACGATGGTCGCCGCGCACAGCACGGCGTGGCCCAGTCCCAGTGCGGCCGGCTGGCGCGTGTAGACGCATTTGATGCTGTCCGGGATCACGTTGCGCACGGTTTCCAGCAGCGCGTTCTTGTTTTTGGCTTCCAGGTCGTATTCCAGTTCCGGCACGCGGTCGAAATGGTCTTCAATGGCGCGCTTGTTGCGCCCCGTGACGAAGATCAGTTCGGTGATGCCGGCCGCGACGGCTTCCTCGACGGCATACTGGATCAAGGGCCGGTCGACGATGGGCAGCATTTCCTTGGGCATGGCCTTGGTGGCCGGAAGAAAGCGGGTGCCCAGGCCCGCGACGGGGAATACAGCTTTTCGTATGGGTTGCATTGCTAATGCCCTCTGTACCCGGGCGGCGCCAGGGATGGGCCGCCTATGGACGGGTTTCCAGCAAATTCCGTGCCCGGCACAACATTGGTAAAGTCCCTCCTTTGACCCTGGCACGCCGTTTGCTGACGACAACCTGGGCTTGATCCAATATGCAGGTGGGGACATTGCATGACTTCTTTACCGGATTTTCCGTCCGAGGACCGCTATCGCCTGCTGGTGGGGGCGGTGCGGGACTACGCCATCTACCTGCTGGACGCGGAAGGCCGCGTCAGTAGCTGGAATCCCGGCGCCGAGCGCTTCAAGGGGTACACCGCGGACGAGATCATCGGGCAGCATTTTTCCGTTTTCTACACGGAGAGCGACCGGATCGCGCAGGTGCCCCGGCACGCGCTGGAGACCGCGCGGCTTGAAGGGCGTTTCGAGGCGGAAGGGTGGCGCGTGCGCAAGGACGGCAGCACCTTCTGGTGCAGCGTGGTGATCGATCCCGTCCACGATGATCGCGGCGCGCTTGTGGGCTATGCGAAGATCACCCGCGACATCACCGAGCAGAAAGAGCGCCACGAGCAGCTCCAGGAAGCCCGCGACTCGATGCACCACGCCCGGCGCATGGAAGCGATCGGCCGCCTGACAGGCGGCGTGGCCCACGATTTCAATAATTTCCTGACGGCGATCCGGTTCTCCGCCGAGTTCGTGAAGCGCTATCCCGACCTGCCGGCATCGCTGATGCGCTACGTCGGCATCATCATCGACACGACCGAAAAGGCGGCCCAGCTCACCCGGCAACTGCTGGCCTATGCCAAGAAGCAGCCGCTGCAGCCGCACGCGTTCGACGTGCGGGACAGCCTGGCGTCGCTGCGCCCACTGTTCGAGACGTCGGTGGGCTCGTCCGTGGCGATCAGCTACGAGTTCGGGCCTGGCAATTGCATGATCTTCGCCGACCCGGCCCAGCTTGAATCGGCCTTGCTCAATCTGGTCATCAACGCGCGGGATGCCATGCCTTCCGGCGGCCAGATCCGGATATCGGCCCAGGTCGTGCGCGACCCGGCGCTGCAGGAAGGCAGGAAGAACCTCGCGGGGCCGTATGTGGCGCTGTCGGTGCAGGACTCGGGCGCCGGCATCGAGCCGGGCGTGCTGGCGCACGTATTCGAGCCCTTTTTCACGACCAAGGGCCAGCATGAGAATTCGGGTCTGGGACTGAGCCAGGTGCAGGGCTTTGTGCAGCAATCCGGGGGCGACGTCACGGTGGAGAGCGTGCCGGGGCAGGGCGCGACGTTCACGCTGTTCCTGCCGGCCGCCAGACCGGCCGCCGCGGCGCCCGACCCGTCGGCCTCAGACGCCACGGCAAATGCTCCGGTGCGCCGCGAGGTGCTGCTCGTCGAAGACAACCGCATGGTGGGCGAAGTGGTCTCGGCGTGGCTGGAGGAGCTTGGGCAGGAGCTGACCTGGACCGTCGACGCCGAACAGGCCCTGCGCGAGCTGGAAAAGCGCGACGGCGGCTTCGACCTGGCCATCCTGGACCTGGTGCTGCCCGGCATGAATGGCATGGATCTGGCGCGCCGGATACGGGAACGCTGGCCCGCCATCCGCATCGTGCTGGCCAGCGGCTACAGCGACGCAATGGCGGGACCGCGCGCATTGGGCTTCCCGGTGATGCAGAAGCCGTATTCGGTGGAAGCCCTGATGCAGGTGCTGACCGAGGACGCGCACACGCTTCCCTGAGTGCCGCCTGCGCCGGCAGGGGGCGGCGCTTCGACTGGTCGGCGCACGCGGGTCCCGCGCCAGCTAGCGCTTGATGACACTCACGTCGCCGTCCGGCTCCATGTAGGCGCGCCGGACTTCAGACAGATCGAGCACCCCCTTGAGCCGAAGCTGGCTCATGAGTTCGTCCTCCGTCAGGTATTCGCGCCGCAAGGCCCGCTTGGCGATCACGCCGTCGCGCACCAGGCAGACGCGGTCCGATTGCAGCAGACGGCCGAGCGGTTTGTAAAAAAAGCTCACCCGGTCCACCGCCACGGTCCAGCCGAAGATCGTGGCGATCAGCACCAGGCCGTCCAGGATGGACTTGTATTCGCCCGCCATGGCGTTCTGGGCGGCGTCGGCGATCAAGACCAGCACAAGGATATCGGCCACGCCCAGTGAGCCGACGTCGCGCCTGCCGGCGACGCGCAGCAGAATGAAAATGAACCAGTAGACGATCGTTCCGCGGATGAATATCTCCAGCGGCGCGACGGAAAACGTGAACATGGTCGACCAATCCGGATGCATCGCTTGTCCTCCCGGCGTACCGTGGCCTAGCGCGCCATGCCTCGCCCCAAGCAAGCGGCGTGCCCGGCGCGCCGCAGCATGGGAACATGGTTTGCTGCGCCCGGCATCCAAAGCAACAGGACAAATGACCATGGAACAAGCCAATACGACGCCTCTTCGGCGGGACGCCATCGCCCGCGAATTGGGCGTGACCCCGGACTTCGACGCGGCCGCCGAGCTGGAAAGGCGGATTGCGTTCCTTGCGGACTACCTGACTCGATCCGGCCGGGCGGGCTATGTCCTGGGGGTTAGCGGCGGGGTGGATTCCACGGTGGCGGCGCGGATTGCGCAGCTTGCCGTGGAGCGCGTACGCGGCCAGGCCGCGGCGGCCTGGTTCGTCGCCGTGCGCCTGCCCTACGGCGACCAGCGGGACGAGGAAGACGCGGCGCGCGCGCTGGACTTCATCGCGCCCGATCGCCGCATGCGGATCGACATCAAGCCGGCCGTGGACGCGCAGCGCGCCGCGCTGCGCGACGCCGGCCTGTCGTATGCGGACGACGCGGCCGAGGATTTCGTGGCGGGCAACATCAAGGCGCGCCAGCGCATGATCGCGCAGTACGCCATTGCGGGGGCGCTCGATTGCCTGGTCATCGGCACGGACCAGGCGGCCGAAGCCTTGATGGGGTTCTTCACCAAGCATGGCGATGGCGCGGCGGACGTGCTGCCGTTGCGCGGTTTGACCAAGCGGCGCGTGCGCGCGCTGGCCGCGATGCTGGGCGCGCCGGAGCAACTGGTGCTCAAGGTGCCGACCGCCGATCTGGAATCGCTTCGGCCCTTGCTTCCGGACGAGGAGGCGTTCGGGGTGTCATATGCGCAGATCGACGGCTACCTGGAAGGAGACGACGTCAGCCAGGAAGCGGTTGCGCGGATCGAGCGCCAATTCTCCGTCACTGCCCACAAGCGGGCGCTGCCGCCGGGGCCGCCGGACTGACTCGCGCGGCGTGCAGGCTCGCCGGCATTTCCCTCGACGCGCGCCACCTTGCCGCTGGCGCGCCATCGTCCTTTCTGACAATTGTTGCACCGATGCGTCGCTGACACCTTGACCGTCGTACGCGCCGGCTAAGGCGTTTGAACGATAAAAACTTGCGCTAAGCGCCGTCCCTACTTAAGCTGTGTTTGCGCGCGGACCCAGCATGAACCGTGCCCGCGCCCGCAGGCGGACCGCTGCCTTGCCCGCTTACGACCACGTAGCACTTTTTCTGCCAGTTTCCCTTGTCAACGACATAAAGGATGCCTGTGCGAAAGTCGATGGTCTCGATGGTCTCGATGGTTCTATGCAGCGCCCGGCCAATGCCGGGCCAGAACCGGCGCTGCCCTGCCAGGCAGGCGCTCCCCCGAACGGATTTCTCCCGGTCGGCGTCTCCTCCCGTCCTCGACTCAATGTCCCCCCGGCGCTTCGTCGCGCCGGGATACCAGAACATCAACGCCAGTCCGGCGCGCTAGTCGCGCCTTTGATCAGTGCAAGTTGGGCCCTTTCCGCCGGCGCGGGGCAAAGGGCAGCGCGAGACCTCGAGTCCGACCGCCTGGGAGTAGTGGATGACGCAAAGTAGCTGCAATGTCCGTCGTGTCCTGTTGCATGCCGTGGGCGCCTGGACGCTGGCTTTGGCGGGGTGTGGGGATCGGAACGACGCGTCGGCCGTCACGATTCCGCCGATGAAAGTCGTAGTGGTCACCGTCGGGCGCCAGCCCGTGGACTTGAATGTGGACCTGCCCGGCCGGATCGAGCCCATCCGCACCGCCGAAGTCCGGGCGCGCGTGGACGGCATCGTGGAAAAGCTGCTCTATACCGAGGGCAGCGACGTCCAGGCCGGCGACCCCTTGTTCCAGATTGATCCCGCCGACTACCAGGCGCAGCTTGCGCAGGCCAATGCCATGCTGCAGCGCGCGCAGGCGGTGCAGACCAACGCCCGCTCGGTCACGGAGCGGTTTCGCCCGCTGGTCAAGCGCCAGGCGGTCAGCGCGCAGGAGTACGAAGCCGCGCTGGCGGCGCTGGGCCAGGCCCAGGCCAATGTGGCGGACGCGCAAGCGGCCGTCACGCTGGCGCAGTTGCGGCTGGACCGGTGCACGGTCAGGGCGCCCATCGCGGGGCGCGTCGGACGCGCGCTGGTCACCGAAGGCGCGCTGGTGAGCGCATCGGCGGCCACGCTGCTTGCGCAGGTCAACCAGTTGTCGCCGATCAGCGCCACCTTCACCAAGTCCAACACCGCCATCATGGACCTGACGGACTACGCCCGGTCCGGCGCGCTGGCCACCGCGCAGGGCAATACCTTCCAGGTGCGCCTGACGCTTGCCAATGGCCGCGAGTTTGGCGAAACCGGGGTGGTGGACTTTGCGGACCTGAGCGTGGACCGGACCACCGGCGCCCAGACCATACGCGCCCGTTTCGACAATGCCAACCGGGAACTGCTGCCCGGGCAGTTCGTCACGGGCCAGATCCTTGTCGGCGTGCGCCAGGACGGCATCCTGATCCCGGCGCGGGCGGCGCGGCTGAGCGGCGACACGGCCACCGTCTTCGTCGTCGGCCCCGACGGCACGGCCCAGCCCCGGCAGATCGAGGTCGGCGAGCAGATTGCGGGCAGTTGGCTGGTGCGCCGCGGCCTGGAGCCGGGCGAGCGGATCGTGGTGGACGGCTGGCACAGGATCAGGCCCGGCCAGCAGGTCGAGGCTGTCGAGCAGCAAAACGCAAAACCCTAGCGGAGTCGGCGATGGGCTCATTCTTTGTGGCGCGGCCGGTGTTTGCCTGGGTGGTGGGGCTGTTCGTCCTGCTGTTCGGCGTGATCTCGCTGGTGCTGTTGCCGGTCGAGCAGTATCCGAACATCGCGCCGCCGTCGATCACGATCCAGTCGACCTTCCGGGGGGCGGACACCACCACCATCGACCGCACGGTCACGTCGATCATCGAAGAGGAAATGAACGGGGTCGACAACTTCCTCTATATGGCGTCGGTCAGCCGCGCCAACGGGACCTCGCAGATCACGGTGACGCTCAAGCCCGGCACCGACCTGGACGTGGCGCGCAGCCAGGTGCAGGACCGGTTGAGCCGGGTCGAGCCGCGCTTGCCGCAGGAAGTCCGCCAACTGGGCGTGGCGGTCACCAAGGCGTCGTCCGGCTTTCTGATGCTGCTGGCGCTGCAATCGGAGACCGGCGACGTCAGCGCGGTCCAGATGGGCAACTTTGCCTCGAACAATATCCTCAATGAACTGCGCCGCATCCCGGGCGTGGGCGACGTGCAGCTTTTCGGCTCGTCCTACGCCATGCGGATCTGGCTGGACGAGCGCAGGCTGGCCAGCTTCCAGATGTCGGCCAGCGACGCGATGCGCGCGGTGCAGGAACAGAACGCGCAGACCATCGGCGGGTCGCTGGGCGACCTGCCGCTGGCCCTGGGGGCGGATTTCAACGCCCAGATCGTCGCGCAGAGCCGGTTCTCGACCCCCGAGCAGTTCCGGCAGGTGATCCTGCGCGTCAACAACGACGGCTCGCTGGTGCGGCTGGGCGACGTGGCGCGGGTGGAATTGGGCAACGAAAGCTACAACTTCCGGCTCAGCGTCAACGGCAAGGAGGCCGCGGGCATCGCCATCCAGCTTGCCAACGACGCCAACGCGCTGGACGTCGCGCGCCAGGTGCGCCAGCGCATGACGGAACTGGAGACCGTGTTCCCGGCCGGGGTCGGCTGGACGGTGCCGTTTGACACGACCCCCTTCATCACGACGTCCATCAGCTCCGTGCTGGTCACGATGGTCGAGGCGCTGCTGCTGGTGACGGCGATGGTGTTCCTGTTCCTGCAGAGCTGGCGGAGCACGCTGATCCCGACCCTGATCGTGCCGATCGCGCTGGTGGGCACCTGCGCCGGCCTGTTTCTTTTCGGCGCGTCCATCAACCTGCTGTCGCTCTTTGGCATGGTGGTGGCGATCGGGGTGCTGAACGACGACGCCATCGTGGTGTCGGAAAACGTCGCCCGCATCATGCAGGACGAAAAACTGTCGGCGCCCGAGGCGACGCGCAAGGCGGTCGGGCAGGTGTGGGGGCCGATCATCGCCAGCACGCTGGTCCTGGTGGCGGTGTTCGTGCCGATGGCCATGTTTCCCGGTTCCAGCGGCGCCATCTACCGCCAGTTCTCCATCACGCTGTCGGTGGCCATTGTCGTGTCCACCGTGCTGGCGTTGTCGCTGGGCGCCGCGCTGTGCGCCACGCTGCTCAAGCTCAAGGACGACGCGCCGCCCAAGGGACGCGTGTCCAAGGCGAAGCAATGGGTATTCGACAAATTCAATGCGGGCTTTGACGCGATGACGCGCCAGTACGTGCGGGCGGTCGAGTACATGCTGCTGCGGCCGCTGCGCTGGATGCTGATCTTTCTGGGCGTCTGCGGGCTGACGGTCTTTCTGTTTTCGCGCCTGCCGGGCGGCTACCTGCCGCTGGAGGACCAGGGGTATTTCTTCGTGTCGTACACCGGCGCGCCCGGCACCACGGCCGACCAAACGGAAGTGGCGGTGCAGCAGGCCGAAAGCATGCTGCGCGAGCAACGCGCCGTGCGCAACGTGGCGTCGGTGGTGGGCTTCAACTTCTTCGGGCAGGGGCAGACGGCGGCGCTGTCGTTCGTGGACCTGTATCCGTGGAGCGAGCGCACCGATCGCAGCGAGGCGGTCGACGCGCTGGTGGGGCGCAGCAACCTGGCCTTCCGGTCGATTCCGCAGGCCATGATTTTTGCCTTGAACCCGCCGCCCATTCCGTCGATGGGCAATGCGTCGGGGTTCTCGATGAAGGTGCAGGACCGCACGGCGCAGGGCGGCGCGGGCCTGGCCGCCACCGGCGCGGCGATGATCGCGGCCGCCGCGGCCAGCCCCGTGCTGACAGGCGTGCGGCTGGACGGCATGCCGCCGGGGCCGCGCCTGTACGTGGAGATCGACCGCGTGCACGCCCGCGCGCTGGGCCTGCAGGTGGCGCAGGTCAACCAGGCGCTGACCCTTGCTTTCGGCTCCAACTATGTCAACGATTTCCTGCACGACGGTTCCGTGCAGCGCGTCTTCATCCAGGCCGAAGCCGACCAGCGGATGCTGCCGCAGGACATCTCGGCCCTGCAGCTTCCCAACAACCGGGGCGAAATGGTGCCGTTTTCGGCGTTCTCGCGCATGCGCTGGATCGACGGCCCGCAACAGCTCGAACGCTACAACGGCTTTCCGTCCATCACGATTTCGGGCGAAGCCGCCGCCGGCCGCTCCAGCGGCGTGGCGCTGGCCGAGATGGAGGCCATTGCCGAGCGCGTCCTGCCGCAGGGCATCACCTACGAATGGACCGGCACGGCATTCGAAGAGCAGCAGGCGGGCAACCAGGTGGCGCTGCTGCTGGCGCTGTCGCTGGTCGTGGTGTTCCTGCTGCTGTCGGCGCTGTACGAGAGCTGGTCCGTGCCGGTGTCCGTGCTGCTCATCCTGCCCTTCGGGATTCTGGGCGCGGCCGCGTTCACGCTGGGGCGCGGCATGTCGGCGGACATCTATTTCAACATCGGGCTGGTCACCATCATCGGCCTGGCCGCCAAGAACGGCATCCTGATCGTGGAGTTCGCCCTCAAGGAAGAGCTGGAAGGCCGCGACCGGAAAGAGGCGGTGATCGACGCCGCCCGCCAGCGCCTGCGTCCCATCATCATGACCAGCGTCACGTTCGTGCTGGGCATGCTGCCGCTGGTGCTGGCCACCGGCGCGGGCGCGGCCAGCCGGCAGGCGGTGGGCACCAGCGTGATGGGCAGCATGCTGACTGCGACGCTGTTCGGTGTGTTCTTCACGCCGCTGTTCTACATGGTTGCCAGGCGCTGGTCGGGACGCCGCGCGGACGTGCCCAAGGTCCCGCCGGCGGGACCGGCCAAGACCGGAGAACAGGGAGAGAACCCATGAAGCCGGCCCGCATCGCCGCGGCGGCCTTGCTGGGCCTGGGGCTGTCGGCCTGCAACATGGCGCCGGAGCATCGCCGGCCGGAGGTCGCGACGCTGCCCACGTTCCCGGGCGAGGTGCCAGCGGATGCCGTGGCCGCCCAGGACGTGACCTGGCAGCAGTTCTTCGGCGATGACCAGCTCAAGCGCCTGATCGCGCGGTCCCTGGAGCTGAACCAGGACCTGGCCGCCGCCACGGCGCGGATCGAGCAGGCGCGCGCCTTCTACCGCATCGAGCGCGCCAACCAGCTGCCGCAGCTCGACGCCGGGGCGGCGGCCTCGCGCAACCAGGCGCCGCTCACCATCCTGGATCCGGCGCTGGCGGGCAGCCGGCAGACGGTGCAGTTCAATCAGTTCAGCGCGCAGGTGATGGTCTCGTCGTTTGAACTGGACTTCTGGGGGCGGGTGCGCAACCTGACCGCATCGGCGCTGCAGCAATACCTGGCAACCGTGGAGGGCAGGCGCGCATTTCGCCTGACCCTGATCGCGAACGTGGCTTCCACGTATTACGACGCCCTGGCGGGCGAAGAGGGCATCGCGCTGGCCCAGCGCACCGTCGAGACGCGCAGCTACGCGCTGGGCGTCGCGAAGGACCGGCTGGACGCCGGCGTCACCTCGCGCGTCGACTTCGAACAATCCGCCATTCTGCTCACCCAGGCGCAGACCCAGCTTGCGGAGTGGCAGCGCGCCACCGCGGCGCACTGGAACCGCCTGTGGGTGCTGGTCGGCGAAAACCTGCAGCACGAGATGACGGCCAGCCGGCCCATCGAGGCGGCGGGGCAGTTCGACGCCCTGGATCCGGGCCTGCCGTCGACCCTGCTGATCGTCCGGCCCGACATCCGCCAGGCCGAGAACCGGCTGCGCAGCGCCAACGCGAACATCGGCGCCGCGCGCGCGGCGCTGTTCCCGCGCATCGCGCTGACCGGTTCGTTCGGCTATGCGTCCACCGAGCTGTCCGACCTGTTCAGCTCGCCCAGCCAGATCTGGAACATCGGCGCGGGGATCGGGTGGCCGATCTTCGACTACGGACAGCGGCGGGCGGCCGTGGACCTGGCGACGGCGCAACGCGACGAGCTGGTCGCCACCTACCGCAAGACCGTGCAGACCGCGTTCAGCGAAGTGGCGACGGCGCTGGAAAACCGCAAGCGGTTCCAGGAGCAGGTGGTGGCGCAGGAGACGGCGATCCAGGCCCAGCGGCGGCTGGCCGAGACCGCCGAGTTGCGCTACATGAACGGCATCTCGATCTACCTGGAAGTCGTCGACGCCCGCCGCGGGCTGTTCACGGCCGAACAGCAGATGCTGTCGCTGCGGGCCTCGCAGCTTCAGAACGGGGTGTCGCTGTATGTGGCGCTGGGGGGCGGCGACGACGAGCCGGAGGTGTTCGTGGCGGCCGGCGCTCCGGCGGGCGGCGCTGCAGCGGGCGAGGCTGCTGCGTCCGGCATTCCCACGACGGCCCCCCCCGCGCCCGCCGCCCCACCGCCCGGCGCAGGAGCCCAGCCATGAACGCCGGCCAGCCTTCCGGTCCCCGCCCGTTGTGGCGGCGGCTCAGAAAGGCGGCGCTCATCGCCGTGGCCGTGGCATTGCTGGTGGTCGTCACGCTCATGGGCGTTCGCCTTTACGACCTGCAGCAGGGCCCGCCGCTGGCGGCCTGGCACACCTACGTGCCGCAGGAGATGGACGCAGAACGGCTGGACCAGAGCACCTGGGCCGACTACCTGGCCCACGAGGAAAAGCTGTTCGCGCTGGTCCGGCAGAACGTCGGCGACAAGCTGCTGCCCGAGGACAAGGTGGACAGCAACCGCTATTTCGCGGGTGCCAAGGTGTATCCCGAGCATTTCGCCCATGACTGGAACCGGTCGTTCGTCCTGCTGCCCGCGGGCGAGCCCCAGGGCGTGGCCGTCCTGCTGCATGGGCTGACCGATTCGCCCTACAGCCTTCGCCACATCGCCGCCCATTACCAGTCCGTCGGCTACGTGGCGATCGCGATCCGGATGCCCGGGCACGGCACGGTGCCTGGCGGGCTGACGGACGCGCACTGGGAAGACTGGGCGGCCGCCACGCGGCTGGCGGTGCGCGAGGCGCGCCACCGCGTCCCCGCGCCGCGCCCGTTGCACCTGGTGGGGTTTTCGAATGGCGGCGCGCTGGCATTGATGCACACGCTGGATGCGCTGGATAACCCCGACATCGCCAAGCCCGACCGCCTGGTGCTGATCTCGCCGATGGTGGGCATCACGTCGTTTGCGCGCTTCGCGGGGGTGGCCGGGCTGCCCGCCGTGCTGCCGGCGTTCGCCAAGGCCGCCTGGCTCAGCATCGTTCCCGAATTCAACCCCTTCAAGTACAACTCCTTTCCGGTCCACGCGGCCCGCCAATCCTTCGAACTGACGCAGACCCTGCAGGACCGGCTGGTCGCGCAGCAGCGATCCGGCGGGCTGGAGCGGCTGCCGCCCATCATCACGTTCCATTCAGTGCTGGATTTCACGGTCAGCACGCGCGCGCTCATCAATGCCCTGTATGCCCGCCTGCCCGCCAATGGCAGCGACCTGGTGCTCTTCGACCTGAACCGCGCGACCAAGCTCGGCCCCTTGTTCCGGCGCGGCGTGGCGTGGTCGCTGGCCGGCACGCTACCCGGCGAAAAGCGCAATTACCGCCTGACCTTCGTGACCAACGCCAGTCCCACGTCCAGCGCGATGATCGAACGCGTGATCGAGCCGAACGCCACGCAGGTCGTGGAGCGCGCCATCGGCATGGACTACCCGCGCGAGGTCTATTCGCTGTCGCACGTGGCGCTGCCTTTTCCGACCGACGATGCGCTGTACGGCACCCACCCGGGGAACATCGAGGAATTCGGCATCAGCCTGGGCGCCATGTCCATGCGCGGCGAGGTCGGCGCCTTCGTGATCGGCATGGATACGCTGACCCGGCTTACGTCCAATCCGTTCTATGCCTATCTGGTCGGGCGCGTTGATGGGGTGATTCCAAGATGACGTCTTTTGCACTGTCCGGCATTTTCGCGATCCTGCTGCTGGGCCTGCTGTACCTGGCCAGTCCGGTCTTCGTTCCGCTGACGTTCGCGCTGTTCCTGATCTGCCTGGTCGCGCCGCTGCGGCAGTACCTGGGCCGCAAAATGCCCGCCCCGCTGGCCGCCATCCTGGTGCTGATCGTGGCGCTGGTCGTGTCGATGGTGTTCCTGTCGCTGGCGGCCTGGGGCTTCAGCCTGGTCGCGCAATGGGTCATGGCCAATGCCGCCCGCTTCCAGAACCTGTTCACGCTGGAGACCGAGACGCTGCATCCGCACGGCGCCATGGCGATCCAGATGTTCCAGGACAGCTTCAACGTGTCGTGGCTGGTGCGCGCGATCCAGGAGGTGGCGCTGCGGATCAACAGCATGCTGGGCATGATCTTCCTGGCGTTTGTCTTCATTGCGCTGGGCCTGTTTGAACTGGACGAGGCGCCGGGCCGGCTGACGCGCCTGATGGGCGAGGCCCGCGCGCGGCGCTGGATCTCGGTCGCCCGCGAGGTCGCCGGCAAGCTGCGCTGGTACATGGTGATCCGCACGGTGGCCAGCGTGTTGACCGGCGTGACGGTCTGGCTGTTCGCCATCTATGCCGGGCTGGAGCTGGCGACCGCCTGGGGCGGGCTCGCGTTCCTGCTGAACTACATCCCGTTCCTGGGGCCGCTGGTGGCCACGGTATTCCCCGCGTTCTTTGCCTTCGTCCAGTATGGATCGCTGCAGACGAGCATTGCCGTGCTGGTGGTGCTGAACTGCATTCAGATCGTCTACGGCTGCTATCTCGAACCCCGGCTTGCCGGCAGCGCGTTTTCGCTGTCGCCGCTGATGGTGATGGTTGCGGTGTTTTTCTGGGGGCTGGTGTGGGGCATTCCCGGCACCTTCATCGGCGTTCCGCTGCTCATCGTCATGACGACGGTGTATGGCGCGACCGCAAATCTCAAACGGGGGGCGGCCAACACCTGATCGCGCGGTACCTGCGTCACAGCCTTCCGTCCCGGGGCAGAAAAAAGGGACGTCGGCCAATCTGCTCACGTCTTTGCTCATTACTGGAGGTGCATGATGGAAAGCAGTACTCCCAAGAAGCTAGGATTGCTCGCCTTGACGGGCATGGTGGTGGGGTCGATGATCGGCGCCGGGATCTTCTCGCTGCCCAGGACCTTTGGCGGCGCGACGGGTGTGGTCGGCGCCGTCATCGCATGGATCATCGCGGGTGCGGGGATGTATACGCTGGCGCGGGTGTTCCAGTCGCTGGCCGAGCGCAAGCCCGACCTGGACGCCGGTGTCTTCGCCTACGCCAAGGCGGGGTTCGGCGACTATCTGGGCTTTCTCTCGGCGTTTGGCTACTGGATTGGCAGTTGCATCGGCAACGTGTCGTACTGGGTGCTGATCAAGTCCACGCTGGGCGCCTTTTTCCCGGTGTTCGGGGACGGCAACACGGTGATCGCGATCGCGGTCGCCTCCGTCGGCATCTGGCTGTTCCACTTCATGATCCTGCGCGGCGTGCAGCAGGCGGCGTTCATCAACGCCGTGGTGACGGTGGCCAAGATCATCCCGATCGTGGTGTTCATCATCGTCCTGTTCGTGGCGTTCAAGGTCGATCTCTTCCGCATCAACTTCTGGGGCGAGATGAGCGGCTACAGCCTGTTCGAGCAGGTGCGGCGAACGATGCTGGTGACAGTATTCGTGTTCCTGGGCATCGAAGGGGCGAGCGTCTACTCCCGGTTCGCATCCAAGCGGTCGGATGTGGGCGTGGCCACGCTGATCGGCTTTGTCACCGCGCTGCTGCTGATGGTGCTGGTGACGCTGCTGCCGTATGCGGCCATGCAGCAGAGCGATATCGCCGCGCTGCGCCAGCCGTCGATGGCCGGGGTGCTGGAGTCCGTGGTGGGGCCGTGGGGCGCGGTGTTCGTGAGCGTGGGCCTCCTGATCTCGGTGCTGGGCGCGTACCTCGCCTGGTCGCTGATCTGCGCCGAAGTGATGCACGCCGCCGCCAAGAACGAAGACATGCCGCGCGCGTTCGCCCGCGAAAACAAGAACGGCGTGCCTGTCGTGGCGCTGTGGGTGACCAACATCATCGTGCAGCTCTTCGTCATCAGCACGTACTGGTCGCGCGACGCCTTCGCGTTGATGCTTAGCCTGACCAGCGCCATGTCCCTGGTGCCTTACCTGCTGGTCGCGGGATTCGGCTACCTACTTGCCAAGCGGGGCGAAACCTATATCGACGACAAGGACCGCAAGCGCGACCTGATCGTGGCCGGCATCGCGGCCATCTACACCATCTTCATGATTCTTGCCGGCGGATTGAAGTTCCTGCTGCTGTCGGCACTGTTGTACGCGCCCGGATCGGTCCTGTATTTCTGGGCCCGGCGCGAGCAGGGCAGGTCATTCTTCACCGGTTGGGAGTTGACCGTTTTCATCGTGGCATCCATTGGAGCCGTGGCCGCCATCGTTGGCCTGGTCTCCGGCTGGATCACCATTTAACGTCTGGGAGCTAGTCATGGCTGATACCGAAGAATTTGGAGTGCATTCAGAAGTCGGGCAACTGCGCACGGTGATGGTCTGCGCGCCGGGACGTGCCCATGAAAGGCTGACGCCGTCCAATTGCGACGCGCTGCTGTTTGATGACGTCATGTGGGTCGACAACGCGAAGCGCGACCATTTCGACTTCATGACCAAGATGCGGGACCGGGGCGTGGACGTCCTGGAAATGCACAATCTGCTGGCTGAAACCGTCGCGGTCCCCGAGGCGAAGAAATGGATCCTGGACAACCAGGTGGTCGCCAACCAGGTGGGCCTGGGGCTGCTCGACGAGATCCGCAGCTACCTGGACGGCCTGCCGCCGCGCAAGCTGGCCGAGACGCTGATCGGCGGCTTGTCGACCGAGGAGTTTCCGGAGTCGATCGGCGGCGAGCAGCTTGCGCTGATCAAGGAGGCGGCGGGCGTCACGGAATACCTGCTGCCGCCGCTGCCCAACACGCTGTACACGCGCGACACGACTTGCTGGATCTACGGCGGCGTGACCCTCAATCCGCTGTACTGGCCCGCGCGGCACGAAGAGACGATCCTGACCTCGTCGATCTACAAGTTCCATCCGCGCTTTGCCGGCAAGGTCAACGTCTGGTGGGGCGACCCCACGGCCGACCATGGGTTGGCCACGCTGGAAGGCGGGGACGTCATGCCCATCGGCAACCGCACGGTGATGATCGGCATGAGCGAGCGGACCTCGCGCCAGGCCATCAGCCAGCTCGCCGCCACCCTGTTCGAGAAAGAGGCGGCGGACCGGGTGATCGTGGCCGCCATGCCCAAGCTGCGCGCGGCCATGCACCTGGACACGGTGCTGACCTTCGCGGACCGCGATTGCGTGCTGATGTACCCGGACATCGTCGACAGCGTCCAGGCGTTCTCCTACCGGCCGGGCAGCAAGCCCGGCACGCTGGAGCTGCACAAGGACAAGGGCTCGCTGGTCGACGTGATCGGCGGCGCGCTCGGCGTCAAGAAAATGCGCGTCGTCCAGACGGGCGGCAACGCCTATGTCCGCGAGCGCACGCAGTGGGACAGCGGCGCCAACCTGGTCTGCATCTCGCCGGGGGTGGTGCTGGCCTATGACCGCAACGTGTACACCAACACGCTGCTGCGCAAGGCGGGCATCGAGGTCGTCACTTTCGTCGGCGCCGAACTGGGCCGGGGTCGCGGGGGCGGGCACTGCATGACGTGCCCCATCTCGCGTGATCCCGCCTGACGCAGGCGGGCGCGCGGCAGGCCGCGCGGCCGCAGCCCTGCCTGGGGCGGCGGCCGCGCGCACGCGAAAAAACCGGATCGCTTTCGGGAGAACAACGTGAGCGGGGAAACTGCCAAACTTTCTCGCATGGCGCTGGCCGCCATGGTGGTCGGCTCGATGGTGGGCGCGGGGATTTTTTCGCTGCCCAGCATCTTTGCCCGCAATACCGGTCCGGTAGGCGGCCTGGTGGCCTGGGCGATTGCAGGCACCGGCATGCTGACGCTGGCGATGGTCTTCCAGTTCCTGGCGCGCCGCCGGCCGGACCTGGATGCCGGCATCTTCGCCTATGCCAAGGCCGGTTTCGGGCTGTATATCGGGTTCCTGGCGGCGCTGGGCTACTGGACGGCGGCCTGCCTGGGCAACGTCAGCTACTTCGTCATCTTCAAGGGGACGCTGGGCGCCGTGCTGCCATTCTTTGGCGACGGCGACACGGTGCCGGCGGTGCTGGTCTCCTCGGTGCTGCTGTGGTCCACGCATTTCCTGATCCTGCGCGGCATCCGGCAGGCCGCGGGCATGAACACCGTGGTCACCATCGCCAAGATCGTGCCGATCGCGATCTTCATCGTGTTCGCGGCCATGGCCGTCGACCTTGACGTCCTGCGCGCCAACATCGCCGAGGGCCTGGACGGGGAAGGCAAGGGCAGCCTGTTCGAACAGGTTCGCAACACCATGCTGGTCACGGTGTTCGTGTTCCTGGGCGTGGAAGGCGCCAGCGTGTATTCGCGCTACGCCAAGCGCCGGGAGGACGTAGCTGTCGCCACCATCGTCGGCTTCCTGCTGGTGCTTGCGCTGCTGGTGCTGGTCACCATGCTGTCGTATGGGGTCTTGCCGCGCGCGGAAATCGCATCGCTGCGCAATCCATCGATGGCCGGCGTGCTGAGGGCGGCCGTCGGTCCCTGGAGCAGCCTGCTGGTCAGCGTGGGGCTGATGGTGTCGGTGGCGGGCGCCTACCTGGCCTGGATCCTGCTGGCGGCCGAAGTCCTGCGCGCCGCGGCCGGCGCGGGCATCATGCCGTCGTTCCTGGGCCGCGAGAACCGCCACGGCGTCCCCGCCGCCGCGCTGTGGCTCAGCAACGGCATCGTGCAGCTCTTTCTGATCGTCACGCTCTTCACCGAGGACACCTTCGTGCTCCTGAAGAACATGGCCAGTTCCATGAGCCTGATCCCGTATTTCTTCGTGGCGGCGTTCGGGCTGATGCTGGCGCTGCGCGGCGAGACCTATGACGGCTGGACCCGGCGCCGCAAGGTGGAACTGGCGTTGGCGGTGGTGGCCACGGTCTATGCGGCCGGACTGGTGTACTCGGGGGGCTTCCGGTATTTCATTCTTTCCTGCGTCATCTACGCGCCGGGCACGATCCTCTTCCTGATTTCGCGGCGCGAGCAGCGCGGGAACATTTTTGCCCCTTACGAATGGCCGATCCTGCTGCTCGTGCTGGTCTCGTGCGGCATCGGGGTGTGGGCGATCAGCACGGGCAACACCGCGTTCTAGGCGCGCACAAGGACAGGGAAAAGCAGCGCGATGAGCAGCGAACTGGCGATAGTCCTCACCATCCTGGGCGCGGCCGTCGTGCTGTTCGTCATCGGGCGTCCCCGGTCGGACGCCGTGGCGCTGCTGGTCATGGTCTTGCTTCCCTTTAGCGGCACGGTGACCTACCGCGAGGCGCTGGCTGGGTTTTCCAATCCCAACATCATCCTGATCGCGTGCCTGTTCGTCGTCGGGGAAGGACTGGTGCGCACCGGCGTCGCGCAGGCGGTGGGCGACCTGCTGCTGCGGCATGGCGGCAAGAGCGAAGGCTGGCTGGTCCTGCTGGTGATGGGCGCGGTCGGGTCGATGGGCGCGGTCATGAGTTCCACCGCCGTGGTCGCGATTTTCATCCCCATCGTGCTGCGAATTGCGCGCAAATCGGGCATGGCCAGCCGGCGCATCCTGATGCCGATGGGCACGGCGGCCGCCATCAGCGGCATGTTGACGCTGGTGGCCACCACGCCCAACCTGGTCCTGAACAGCGCGCTGGGCTATGCGGGCTATGAGGGCTTCGGGTTCTTCGATTTCACGCCGATCGGGGTGGTGGTGCTGGCGGGCGGCCTGGCCTACATGCTGTTTGCCCGGCGGCTGATCGACGCGGGGCAGGGCCCGCGCGCCGCGAACCGGCCCAGCCTGGGCGATTGGGCGACGAAGTACTCCCTGCAGAACCGGGCCTATCGCCTCCTGGTGGGCGAGCACTCCGACCTCGTCGGGCGGCGCCTTGGCGTCTGCGCGGACGAGCTGGGCAAGGCGGCCCGCGTCATCGCCATCGAACGCAGTTCGCGCTTTGCGCGGTCGGTGATGCGCGCCACGGCGGATGACGTGGTGGAACCCGGCGACGTCCTGCTGCTGGACATGGACGCCGAGGGGTTCGACATCGACGGCTTCTGCGGCCGACATGTGCTCAAGCGGCTGGCGATGTCCGGGGTGTATTTCACCGACCAGGCGCGCGACGTGGGGATGGTGGAGGTCATCGTCCCGTCCGAATCGCGGCTGGTCGGCGCCAGCGCCCGCGATTCGGTCGTCCTGGCGCGGCACGGGCTGTTCATCGTGGGCCTGTGGCGCGGCGCAAAGGCGCTGAGCGACGTGCAGGACACCAAGATGCGGGTGGGCGATACGCTGCTGGTGGTGGGGCCGTGGGCCGGCATTTTTTCCCTGCAGGCCGAGGAACACGACCTGGTCAGCCTGGCGATGCCGGTCGAAGCCGATTCGCTGGTGCCCGTGCCCAATCGCGCCCTGCATGCGCTGCTGTCGCTGGCCACGGTCATTTTCCTGATGTTGACGGACTGGGTGCCCAACGTGATGGCGGGCCTGATCGGCGGCCTCATGATGGGACTTTTCGGCTGCGTGACGCTGGACGTGGCGTACCGCTCGATCAATTGGCGGGCGCTGATCCTGATCGTGGGGATGCTGCCGTTCGCGCTGGCGCTCAAGCGCAGCGGCGGCGTGGATCTGGCCGCGCAGTTCCTGTTGCACTATTCGGGGGACTGGGGCATCTACGGGCAGCTTGCCCTGGTGTTCGTGGCGACGGTCACGCTGGGCATGGTCGTCTCCGGCACGGCCACGGCGGTGCTGATGGGGCCCGTCGCGATCAGCATCGCCGAAAGCCTGCACGCGTCGCCCTATGCCTTCGCGATGACCGTGGCCATCGCGTCGTCCGCGGCGTTCATGTCGCCGGTGTCAACGCCGTCCAATGCGCTGGTCAGCGTGGCGGGCGGCTTCGGCTTTGCCGACTACCTGAAGGTCGGAACGCCATTGACCTTGTTTTCGCTGGTGGTCAGCGTGACGCTGATCCCGATCCTGTTCCCGTCCTGAGGGCGGAATCCCTACCGAGAGGCGCGCTTATGGCTGTCAGGACTGGCATTGCAATCGCCGCGGCATCGCTGCTGTTTGGCGTTCCGGCCGTGTTTTCCCACGAACTGCCGGCCGCGCCGGACCCGGCGCAAACGCCTGCCAGCGCGCAACCCGCGCCGGATGCCCGCATCCTGTTCCAGAACGTGCGCATCTTCGATGGCGTGTCCGCCGAGCTGAGTCCGGCGAGCCACGTGCTGGTCAACGGGAACCTGATCGAAAAAGTGTCGCGGGACGCGCTTTCCGCGCCGGGCGCACGCGTCGTCGACGGCGGCGGCCGCACGCTGATGCCGGGGCTGATCGACATGCATTGGCACAGCATGTTCGTGGGCGTGCCGCTGGCGGTGGCGCTGACGCAGGATGCCGCTTACCTGAACATCGTCGCCGGCGTGGAGGCGCGCAAGGCGCTGATGCGCGGCTTTACCACCGTGCGCGACCTGGGCGGGTCGGCCTTCAGCCTGAAGCAGGCGGTGGACCAGGGGGTGATTCCCGGCCCGCGCATCTATCCGTCCGGGGCGATGATCAGCGTGACCAGCGGGCATGGCGATTTCCGGTCCATGGCTGACCTGCCGCGCACCCTGGGCGCGCCGGGGTCGCGCCATGATGTTGCCGGCGACAGCACCATCGCCGACAGTCCCGACGAAGTGCGCCTGCGCACGCGCGAGCAGCTCATGCAGGGCGCCACGCAGATCAAGCTGACGGGCGGCGGGGGCGTGTCGTCGCCGCACAGCCCGCTGGACGTGGTGACCTTCACCGAGGCCGAGCTGAAGGCGGCGGTGGACGCCGCCACGGACTGGGGCACCTACGTGGCCGTGCACGCCTACACGCCGACGGCGATCCAGCGGGCAGTCAAGGCGGGCGTGCTGAGCATCGAGCACGGCAGCCTGATGGACGATGACACGGCGCAGGCGATGGCCAAGGCGGGCGTCTGGCTAAGCACGCAGCCGTTTCCCGATGAATTGGCCAACGCGTTCCCGCGGGGCTCGGATCAGTGGTTGAAGGCGCAGGAGGTCTTTGCCGGCACCGACCGCACCTACCAGCTTGCGATCAAGCACAAGCTGAAGACGGCGTTCGGCACCGACATCCTGTTTTCAAGCCGGCTGGCCGAGCAGCAGGGAATGATTCTGGCGAGCCTGACGCGGTGGTATACGCCCGCGCAGGCGCTGATCATGGCGACGGGCACGAATGCGCAACTGTTGAAGTTGTCGGGCAAGCGCAACCCTTATCGCGGCGACCTGGGCGTGGTGCGGGAAGGGGCGCTGGCCGATCTGATCCTGGTCGACGGCGATCCGTTGCAGGACATCAAGCTGATCGGGGATCCGGACAGGAACTTCCTGGTGATCATGAAGGACGGCGTGATCTACAAGGACAGCGTGCCCGCCCGGTGAGATCGCCGCCGGACGGCCGGAACGGACGGCAGCGTCACGGACGCGCCCGTCCGGTCGCAGGGGTCTGCTTCTTGGCGCGCGGTTTGGCCGCGGGCTTCTGGTCTTGGGGCGGCGTGTCGAACTCTTGTTTATTGCGCTCGCCGCGAGGGGTGTTTTCGGGGTGGGGTTTGGGAAATGCCCAGGGCTTCGTTTTCTGATCCATTGCATGTACTCCTTGCACAGGCGGAACAGTAGCATTAGCCGTGGCCCTGGGTAAGTGAGGGTTGACGTCAATATTCATTACATCGTGATATGCGGGCGGAAATTTCCGGCGCGCGTCATCCTTGCGTGCCATGCAAAATCGTTGTTCTGGCGGATCGGACGGGACTACGATCGGTGTGTGCACATAGAAGGAGACATCTATGGACACCGCCAACGAATGGTATGCCGCCGTCAAGGAATGGCAGCGCGCGCGCGACGAGCTCACCGCGGCGATTGCCGCGATCAAGTGGCCCAATCCCACGCCGGGCTGCCTGGAAAACTACGATCGCGCCTACGCGCACGAGACCCAGGCCCGCGACCGGATGAACGACGCCTACGAGCGCTCGCGACGATAGCGGCCCCGCGGCGAGCGCGGCGAGCAAGCCGCCCTGGTTCCATGAATCGCGGATTCGGTGGCTCTTTCAGTGGTGCCACGATGGCGGTATGTTGTCGCTTTTCCCCGACCTGTCGCGCCGCCATCATGTATCTGCCCGCCGCCTTTCGCGAAGATTCCCTGGATGTCCAGCACGAGTTCATCCGCGCCCATCCGCTGGGGGTGCTCATCACCAGCGGCGACGGGGGGCTGATGGCCAACCACATCCCCTGTCTGCTTTATCCGGAAGGCCCGCGCGGCGTCCTGCGCCTGCACGTGGCGCGCGCCAATCCGCAGCTGGCCGAGCTGGCCGCGGGCGGCGAATGCCTGGTGGCGTTCCATGGCGCGCAGGCCTACATCACGCCCTCCTGGTACGCCACCAAGGCGGAAACGCACAAGGTCGTGCCGACCTGGAATTTCGTGGCCGTCCACGTGTGGGGCTCGCCGGTGATCCAGGACGACCCGGCCTGGCTGCGCGCCCAGCTCGATGCCTTGACCGCGCAACAGGAAAAGGCCCGCGTCCAGCCCTGGACCGTGGACGAGGCGCCCACCGACTTCATCGCCGCGCAGATGCGCGCCATTGTCGGCGTCGAGATTCCCATCTCGCGCATCGAAGGCAAATGGAAAGTCAGCCAGAACCGTTCGGCGGCCGATCGCCATGGCGTGGCCGAGGGCCTGGTCAGCGAACGCGGCGATGCGGTCATGGCCGGCCTGGTGGCGCGGCGCGGCGGGGGCGGCTGACGCCGGCTGGGTCAACCCGCGCCCGGCGCGGCGTGCGCCCGTTCCCCGCGCGCGCCGCGTCCGGCCGCAAAACAGACGATGGCGGCCGCCTGCAGCAGCGCTGCCGCCGCCAGGAACCCGAAGAGCGCCAGTCCCGACGCCTGCAGCACGGTTCGCAGCGCCCCGAACGCCGCCGGCGCGAAGGCGTAGGCGCCCTGCGACAGCGCGACGATGAGCGGCACCACGCGCGCCGCGTCCTCGCGGGCGAATTCCGTCTGGGCAATCAGCGGCGGCAGGGACGTGGCGTTGCCGATGCCCGACCCGAACAGCACCACGCCGGCCCACACCGCCCAGGCATGGTCCGCGGCCAGCATCAGCACCAGCGATCCGCCTATCTGCACGGCATAGGCCGCGCAGGCCACTTTGCGGCGATCCGCCGCCGGCGGCATCAGCCAGCCCACGGCAGCGCGTCCCGCGATGGCGCTTGCGGTCGCCAGCCCCATTGCCAGTCCCGCCGTCTGTGCGCCCAGCAGCGGCGCGAGCATCGACAGCAGATGCGCGATCAGCCCGATCTGGGCAAACAGGCCCAGCGCCATGCCGGCAGCTAGCGTCAGGAAGGCCCGGTCGCGCCACAGGTTGCCGACGCGCGCGGGCGCCGTTGCGGCGGCAGGCTTTGCCTTGGCGGGCGAGTCGCCGTCGGGCTCCTGCCCAAGCTGCTGCGGCGTCACCGAGAAGACGCTGCGCGACAGGACGGCGATGACGGCGACCATCGCCAGGCCGACCCAAAGCGCGGCCTGCGCGAAGCCGGCCTGCGCGATCAGGAACACCCACAGCGGCGAAAACACGATGCCGCCCACGCTGGCGCCGTTATAGGCCATGCCCAGGGCGGCAGGGCGCCGGCGCACGAACCACGGCGCGATCAGCGCATTGACGGCCGCGGCGCCCAGCGTGACCCAGCCCATGCCGCTGAGCGCCGCAGCGGCGAACAATTGCCATGGGGCCTGCGCCAGGGCCCAGCCCGCCACGCCCAGCGCCAGCAGCACCGCGCCGCCCGCGGTCGTGCGCGCCACGCCGATGCGGCGGTGCAGGCGCGGCAGGTTGGCCACGACCACCGTGCCCGCCAGGAAGTGCAGCGTGACGGCCCCTGACACCAAGGCGACGCTCCAGCCGGTGCGTTGGACCACGGCGTGCAGGAACACGGGCGGTCCGTAAAAGCCCACGCCCCAGCCGAAGATGGCGAGCACGAAGGTGGCGTAGAGGACTTTCCAGCCGAAGAAGGGGGCAGAGGAGGGCATGAGCAGCGGGGGGCAAGTTTTGGTGAGTCGAAGTATGCTTACGCCTGACACACAACACTTTGGTCCACCCCGAATCATGGAATCCGGATTCGCCGACATCAACCTGTCCGCCGTGGCGGGCGCCATCGCCGACCCGGCGCGCGCGCGCATGCTGTGCGTGCTGCTGGATGGGCGCGCGCGCACCGCCACGGAGCTGGCCGCGGCCGCCGACATCGGCGCGTCCACGGCCAGCAGCCATTTCCAGCGCCTGCGCGAGCAGGGCCTGGTCGAGATGGCGGTGCAGGGCAAGCACCGGTACTTCCGGCTGGCGAGCGCCGAGGTCGGCCGCGCGCTGGAGGCCCTGCTGGTGGTCGCGGGCGCCGATCGCGCGCCGTTCAAGCCCAGCACGCCATCCCTGTTGCGCGACGCCCGCACCTGCTATGACCACATGGCGGGCACGTTGGCCGTGCGCATCCATGACGCCATGCTCGCCCGCTGCTGGCTTTTGCCCGACGGCCGCGACTATGCGCTCACTCCGCTGGGCGAAGCCTCGCTGGCGCAGGTGGGCGTGGACGTCGCGCAGGCGCGCCTGCGGCGCCGGCGCTTTGCGTGCGCGTGCCTGGACTGGAGCGAGCGGCGCTCGCATCTGGGCGGCGCCCTCGGGGCGGCGCTGTTCGACGCGCTGCTGGCGCGCGGCTGGGTCAGCAAGGACCTGGACTCGCGCGCGTTGCGCGTCACGTCCAAGGGCGAGCGGCAGTTCCCGGCTTTTTTCGGCCCTGCGGACGCACAGCCCGCGGCGCGGAGGGACGCGCATGCGGCAGCCTGACCGTTTCCCCGCCGCCATGTGCCCGAACATGCCGCCGATCGCCGCCGATATGCCGCCAATATGCCGTCCAAGCAGGCGGCGCACCCGCCCACAACCCTTTGAGCCGCGGATGCGGCTTTTTTTACGTCTTCCCGTCCCTCGCGGACCGCTTTACTACCCTGTACAGGAGGTGGCCTTGCCTACGCTGGCCTTGCACGCTTTCCGTCACGTCTTGCAGATCGTGACGGAACTGCGCATCGACGTTAACCATTGCCCGCAGGAAGTGGACAAGGAACTCGATGTCATCCACAACCGCATGAATCGTCCCATGGACCGCCTGCATGGACTGCCGGAGGTCAAGACCGACATCCCTGGCATCGTGCTTCGCTATCGCGAGGCTGACGGCGAGTATTACGTGTATGTGGTGGACGTGCGGCGGGACCGGCTGGCGGGCTACACCGTTTTCAACCGCCTGATCGAAGTGGGCCGGCGCGCCGATCCCTATGTGCGCGCCCCGCATTCCAAGTACGCCGCCCCGTACCAGGGCATGGGCCTGGCCACCGCGGTGTACCGGTGGGCGCTGGACGCGGGCCTGTGCATCCTGAGCGGGGCTCGCCAGTCGATCGGCGCGCACCGCCTGTGGATGGGGCTGGCGCGCGACTACGCGCTGGGCTTCGTGGACCTGCGCCGCAAGCAGTTGACCTACCTGGGGCGCGAGGTAAGTCCCCGCGTGCGGGAGGATCTGCACACCCGCATGATCCTGCTGGGCAAGGGCTGGACGCTGGACGCTTACATGCGCGCGACAGGGATGATTGCGTCCCAGGATGCGCTTTCGCAACACACCCTAGGGTAATCCCCGGATTTCCGTGCCGGGCGTCGCGTGCCGCGAGCCCGGCGCTGGCTCGAAAGCCGCGCCAACACTGAATATCGCGCCGCCGCCCAGCGGCGCTTCTCAAAATATGAGAAACGGGGACGCTACTAATTGGGCGCAACAGTGTTTCCAGTTTCTGCTGGAGTTACAAAACTTATCCGGGTTGTCATGAATCGCGGAGTATGCTCGACGGTAGATAGAGGACTACCGAAGTGCATCAAAACAACTTGATCTACAAGGGATACCGCCTTACGGCCAAGGTTTCCCGGGGCGACGGCACTATCGAGCTTCAGGCCCAAGCCAGCGGCCCCGTCTTTACCGCCTCGGTGATGGTCGTCCAGGCAGGCGCCATCCTAGAAGGCGGCGACGAATACCCGGTTCCGCAATTCGCCGAGGGCGGTTTCGTCTACAGCCCGCGCGAGGCCGTCCATGCAGCCATCCTGCACGGACGGGAGATCGTGGACGGCCTGACGAACGTGCCGTCCTGACGGACTTGCCGCCTGGCGCTTTTTGCCTTTCGCCTGTTCGCCTATTGGCCTGTTCGCCGTTACGCGGAAAAGACTTCCCGCCAGTCGCGGGTCTTGGCCAGCGTCTGCACGGTGGCGGACTGTTCCAGAATCGTCACGGCCTTCTTGAATTCCTCGGCCGACGCGCCGTCTTCCAGTATCACCATGCGCGAGTTGCGCGCATCGGCCATCTTCACGTCGGACATCTTGCCGTGGGTCTGGTAGACCTGCGTCCAATCCATTTTCTTGCCGGCCTTCAGGGCGATGGGCTCGATGTACGTCAGCGCCGTGCTGCCCGCGGCGCGCACCGCATACGCGAAGTCGGCGGTGTGGCCGCTGCTGCCCTTGGCGCGCGCGCCCTTGACCATGCGGTTCACGCCCACCCCTTCCGCCAGCGCCCGGCCCACCTGGGCGCGAAAGCGCAACTGGCTGAAGCGGGGCATCCATTTCGCGCACTGGAACGACAGGGCCATCGCCAGCTTCACGGCGTCCCACAGGGCTTCCTGCAGTTGTTCGTTGGGCCCCGACGCGACGATGGCGCCGGACCGGTCGAATTGCGCCAGGGTGACGCCCGGCGTCTCGTTCAGGATATCGATGCGCTTGGCCGCCACCTCGATGCCGAAGCTGGACGCGTGCATCGCCGTCTCACCGGCGTCGGTCAGGTAGAACGAGGACTCGTCGGGATGCGCGATGAAGAACGCGGCATGTTGGCCATCCAGGCCCAGCGTCATGGGAGACACGGCGCGGATGGCGTGTTCGCCCGCCGGCAGGACAGTCCAGCCGGAGGCTTCCAGGAAATTGCTCATAGGATCAGTTCGATTTGGCGGCCTTTGAGGGGATGCGCAAAGCCGCCGGCCAGCGTCAGGTTCGCTCGCGGCAGGAAATACTGCATCAGGGCGCCGATGGTGTCCAGGGCGGGCACGACGGGTTCGGCATAGCCTTCGCCTTCTTCGACCCAGATGTGTTCATGGCTGCGGTCGGCGAGCGGCTTGCGGTAATGGGGCCGGTCCGAGCCCACCAGGCTGGTGTGGAAGGAGTCGTCGGTGTCCACGCCGTATACGCGGTGCGGACCCACGAACAGGCTGGCACAGAACGCTTCCGTCAGGAAAATGGTGGCCTGGCCATGCACCGCCGTGCGCGCGCCCCGGTAGAAGGTGCGGAAGATCACATCCTCGCGCACGTCGCCCTTGACCTTGCAGGGGCTGCTGAATTCCATCCATTGGACGTTGCCCGCGCCGGGCTTCGGCGTCCAGAGGATCGGCTTGGCGGTTTCCTTGGGTTCGGCAAGGATCTCTTGCACCTCATCAACGGTGATCAGCGGTTCGAACTTGTTGGCCATGGAAACAGAGTTAGGGTCTTGGGACTGCGCGGTGACGTCTTGCGCCATGCATGCGCTGCGCCCCGCCGCGCCGCGGGACAGACACGCGCGCGCAGCATTGCGAGGGGGCGTAATCTTACAAGATGAAGACCGGGCGGGTTGGATTGCTGTATGGATATACAGTCAATGTCGCGCTCCGGGAAAACACAGGGTGGGGCGGATGCCAGACTTCATGCAGGACTTCATGCAGGGACTTCACCCCGGACCTCACAGAGACGAGGCGCCGAAGGTGTCGCATTGCTTGAGGCTGCCGCTTTCCAGGCCACGCTTGAACCAGCGCACGCGCTGTGCGGACGTGCCGTGGGTGAAGGCGTCCGGCACCACGTAACCCTGGGTCTGCTTCTGCAGACGGTCGTCGCCGATGGCGGTCGCGGCCGCCAGGGCTTCTTCCACATCGCCGCCTTCGAGGATATTGCGCGCCGCATCCGCGCGCTGCGCCCACAGGCCGGCAAAGCAGTCCGCCTGCAGCTCCATGCGCACGGACAGCGCATTGGCCTGCGCCGGATTGCGGCGGCGCAGATTGTCCACCTGATCCGAAATGCCCAGCAGGTGCTGCACGTGGTGTCCCACTTCATGGGCGATCACGTAAGCCTGCGCGAAATCGCCCGGCGCCTTGAAACGGCTCTGCAGTTCGTCAAAGAACGACAGGTCGATGTACACCTTGCTGTCGCCAGGGCAGTAGAAGGGGCCCATGGCGGACTGGCCGGTGCCGCAGGCCGTGGGCGTGGCGCCGCGGAACAGCACCAGCTTGGGCTCGACATACTGGCGGTTCAGTTCATTCTGGAAGATGGACGTCCAGACGTCCTCGGTTTCGCCCAGGACCTTGGACACGAAGACGGCTTGCGGATCATTGGCCGGGGGGCGCGAGGCGGGCGCTTCCTGCTGCGTGGGCGGGCCTTCGGCCATCTGCAGGACCACGCTGGGGTCCACGCCGAAATACATGGCGACCAGGGCAAGTACTATCGTGCCTATGCCGATGGTGCCGCGTCCGCCGATTCGGGGGCCGCTGGAACGGCGGTCTTCCACATTTTCGCTCTGGCGCGATCGATCGAGGCGCATACTGGTTCTCCGGGCGGTTCGGCGTTACCGCCATTTTGCATCGCCGCGCTATTTTGAGCGGCCTTCAAGGATGTTAGGATAAACCCATGGCTTTGTACTTCTCCGTCCACCCCGCAAATCCCCAGCCGCGGCTGCTCAAGCAAGCCGCCCAATGGCTCAACGACGGGGGCCTGGTGGCCGTGCCCACCGATTCCAGTTACGCCGTCGTGGCGCGGCTGGACGACAAGGCCGCCGCCGACGGGCTGCGCCGCCTGCGCGGGCTGGACGAACGCCACCATCTCACCTTGCTATGCCGCGACCTGGCTGAAATCGGCCATTTCGCGCGCGTCGACAACAAGCAATACCGTCTGCTGAAAGCCGCGACGCCCGGCCCCTGGACGTTCATCCTGGAAGCCACCAAGGAAGTGCCGCGGCGCGTTTCGCACCCGTCTCGCAAGACCATCGGCATCCGCGTGCCGGACCACGCCGTCCTGCTGGGCCTGCTGGAGCAGGCGGGATCGCCCCTGCTGTCCACCACGCTGATCCCCAAGGACGAAACCGACGCGCTCAACGACGCCGAGGAAATCCGCGCGCGCTACGACCACGACCTAGCCGCCATCATCGACGCGGGCGCCTGCCCGCAATCGCCCACCACCGTCATCGACCTGACCGGCGACGACCCGGTCGTGGTGCGCGTGGGTCGCGGCGATCCCGCCACCCTGGGTCTAGTCTGATCCCGTCCATCGCCTCGCCATGCGAGACACGCCGCGCCGGCGTGCGGCTCATCTACAATCCGGTTCGCCATGAATGACATCATCCAAACCATTGCGGTCTACGCGATACCGGTCATCTTCGCCATCACCCTGCACGAAGCCGCGCACGGCTACGTGGCGCGCATGCTGGGCGATCCGACCGCCTACGAGGCCGGACGGGTCAGCCTGAACCCGGCGCGCCACATCGACCCCGTCGGCACCTTGCTGGTGCCGGTCGCCATCCTGCTGGCGTCCAAGCTCATGGGCAGCCCCGGCCTGCTCTTCGGCTGGGCCAAGCCGGTTCCGGTGGACTTCGGCCGCCTGCGCCGCCCGAAGAAGGACATGGCCTGGGTCGCGCTGGCCGGCCCGGCCGCCAACCTCTTCATGGCCATCCTGTGGGCGCTGTCCCTGCGGTTGTTCATGGAAAGCGGCCTGCACGAAAGCTTCTGGTTCGAGATGGCCGTGGCGGGCGTGAACGTCAACCTCGTGCTGATGGCGCTGAACCTGCTGCCCATCCTGCCGCTGGACGGCGGACGCGTTCTGTTCAGCCTGCTGCCCAACCGGCTGGCCTGGCAATACTCCAAAATCGAGCCCTACGGACTGGTAATCGTCATCGTCCTGCTCGTCACCGATGTGCTCTGGTTATTGATGCAGCCGGTGCTCGGGTTGGGAACGACAATCGTTCAGTGGTTTCTGTAAGATTCCAGCCAATATCCGTTAAACTCAGCTGTTTCACTGAATTTGGCCCCGGGGCAATCCCGCTGCGGGGTTTTGGAGCCCTTCATCTATGGCATCCCCTGCTACCGCCGCAGGCGTTAATTTCCAGGGCAGCATGGTGGCCCTGGTCACCCCAATGCAACCCGATGGCAGCCTGGACTACGCTGCCTACCGGTCGCTGATCGACTGGCACGTCCAGGAAGGTACCGATGCGCTGGTGGTGGTGGGCACCACCGGGGAGTCGCCCACGGTCTCCATGGAAGAACACGCGGAACTGATCCGCGTTGCCGTCGAACATGCCGCCGGCCGCATTCCGGTCATTGCTGGCGTGGGCGCCAACTCCACCGACGAAGCCATCCACCTGACCCGCCACGCCAAGGCCGTGGGCGCGCAGGCCGGGCTGTCCGTCGTCCCGTACTACAACAAGCCTTCGCAGGAAGGCCTGTACCGCCACTTCCGCACCATCGCGGAAGCCGTCGACCTGCCCACCATTCTGTACAACGTGCCGGGCCGTACCGTTGCCGACATGAGCAACGAAACCGTCCTGCGCCTGGCGCAGGTGCCGGGCATCATCGGCATCAAGGACGCCACCGGCGACATCGCCCGCGGCGGCCTGCTGCTGCGCGAGGCGCCCGCCAGCTTCCAGGTCTTCAGCGGGGACGATCCCACCGCCGCGGCCCTGATCCTGCTGGGCGCGCGCGGCAACATTTCGGTCACGGCCAACGTGGCGCCCAGGCTCATGCGCGATCTCTGTGCCGCCGCCCTGGCTGGCAACGTGCCCAAGGTTCGTGAACTTAATGCGTTCCTGGCGCGTCTGAACAAGGCTTTGTTCGTTGAAGCCAACCCCATCCCCGTCAAGTGGGCGTTGGCCGAAATGGGCCGCAGCGCGCTCGGCTACCGGCTGCCGCTGGTTGAACTGGGCTCGCAGCATCACGCAACGGTGCGCGCTGCGCTCCAGGAAACGGGACTGCTCTAATATCGTGAGGAAACGTATGAACAAACGTCATGCCGGTTTGTCGGCATTGATGTCTCTGGTGTTGCTGGCCGGATGCTCCGAGGTCAACCAATTCCTGGGCAATGAAGAATCGGTCGATTACAAGAGCGCAGTCAATCAACGCGGAGAGCCCCTGAGCATCCCGCCCGACCTGACCCAGGCCAACAGCGATCCGCGCTATCGCGCGCCCGCTTCCGGGTCGACCACCTTCTCCGAGTTCCAGCAGCAGGGCGTGGCCCAGGCCAGCGCTCCTAAGACGAGCAACGTGCTGCCCAACCGCCAGGACATGCGCGTCGAGCGCGACGGCGACCTGCGCTGGCTGGTCGTGGAGCGTCCGCCCGAGCAGGTCTTCCCCCGTCTGGTCGACTTCTGGACCGAAAACGGATTCACCGTCGCCACCAACAATCCCGGCGCCGGCCTGATCGAAACGGACTGGGCCGAAAACCGCGCCAAGATCCCCGAAAGCTGGCTGCGCCAGGCGCTGGGCGCCGTGCTGGAAACCGCCTGGGATAGCGGCGAGCGCGAGAAATTCCGCACCCGCGTCGAACGCGTCAACGGCCACACCGAAATCTACGTCAGCCATCGCCAGATGCTCGAAAAGCGCGTGGGCTACGACGGCGCGCAGGTGCAGTGGCAGAACGGCAAGGAAGATCCCGGCCTGAACGCCGCCATGCTGGCGCGCATGATGGTCTACCTGGGAACCGACGTCGACAACGCGCGCAAGCTGGTGCAGCAGGCCGAAGCCTCGCCGCAAAAGCCCGCCGTGCAGCAGGTTGTCCGTGCCCAGGGCGCAACGCTCATCATCAGCGAATCCTTCGACCGTGCGTGGCGCCGCGTCGGCGTGGCGCTGGATGGCGGCGGCTTTGCCGTCGAAGACCGCGACCGTTCGGCCGGCGACTACTTCGTCCGCTATGTCGACACCGACACCGGCGAAAAGATGGAACAACCGGGCTTCTTCAGCCGCATGTTCTCCGGCGACAAGCAGGCCCAGGCGCCGCAGTACCGCATCCACCTCACGGGCAGCGGCGACCAGACCACGGTCACGGTGCTGGACGCGAATGGCGCGCCCGACAACACCGCCACGGCGCAGCGTCTGCTGAGCGTCCTGAAGGACAAGATGTAATCAGCAGCGCCGCAAGACGCAAAAAAACCCTGGCATTTTCGATGCCAGGGTTTTTTTTGCGTCTTCAGTGCGGGGGTTCGTGCCTGAATGATTACGACGCGGGGGTGGTCGAGCCGCCCGGGGTGGTGGAACCGGAACCCGGCGTGGTGCCCGGGGTCGGGGCGGGCGCCGCCGGCGGCGTGCTGCTCGGGGCGGGCGTGGTCGTGGCGGGAGCGGGGCTGGTCGCCGGCGCCGCGGCATCTTCCTTCTTGTTGCAAGCGCTGAGCGAAACGGCCAGCACCGAGGCAATAATCAAGGTTTTGCTCATCATTATTTGGACTCCTGTAGATGACGACTCTTGAAACCCCGTTAGGGGAAACCAGAAGTCAGGCTACAGGAAGGTTCGACCGCATCGCGTATGAAAGTTAAATAGGTCGCATCCCAAAGGCAACAAACCTTTCAGCTTCGTGTTATGTCTTTCTTGATGTGACCCGGATTACAGACCTGATTTCTTTCTGTGCGACACGGATACGCAGGCGTTTCCAGTTACTACGCAGCGCGGTAATGGATCCATCCCGAATCCAGCCAGTCCGCCAGGCAGGAGCGCGCTTCGTCAGACAGGCGAGCGCAGGCGGGGTGGCCGCAGTCCAGGGTACGCATATCCGCCAACATCCGCAACGCCGCGTCCGCGGGCGCCATGGCGGTTTCTCCGTTGATGAAGAGCTGTTTGCCGCGATACAGCATGCGGCTGCGGCGATCCAGCACCAGACGGCCGGTGGCGGGCCAATCCTCTTCCAGGTCCAGGTCCACGTCCTCGGGCGCGTCGAACACGCTGAGGTTGCTGGGCTCGGTCAGCCAGCAGCCCAGGAAGCGAGAGGCCAGGGCGTCGTCAAAGCGCAGCTTATCCACGGTTTCCAGGGTGGCGGCGACCAGCGCGTCGGGCAGCGCCGCGGGCGTGTCCACCGCCGGCTGGGCCGGGTCGCGATAGACGGCCGACAGCTTCGGGCCGGGCAGGGGCGGTTCGCCATACGGGCCGCCCAAAAGGCCCACGCGGGCCATGACCTGGTCGGCGGCCGCTTCCAGCAGGCCACGCGCGAGGGTCGCCTGGGTGGGCGCGCGAAAACCGATGGAGATCGTCATGCAGCCGTCGCCCATGGCGACGCCGTCGTGGGCGGCCTGCGGCGGAAGATACAGCATGTCGCCCGGCGCCAGCACCGCCTTTTCCTCGGGCTGGAAGTTGCTCAGGATCTTGAGCGGCAGGTCCGGCTCGAGCGACAGGTCCTTCTGACGCCCGTAACGCCATTCGCGCTCGCCGGCAGCCTGCAGCAGGAACACGTCATAGCTGTCGAAGTGCGGGCCCACGCCGCCGCCGTGGCTCGCGATGCTGATCATCACGTCGTCCAGGCGGGCATCCGGAATGAAGCGGAACAGGGCCATCAGCTCGGCGGCCGCGTCGCTGTGCAGGTCCACGCTCTGCACCAGCAGCGTCCAGTCGCCCTCGTTGTCCTTGGGCAGGCGCGCGAAGGGGCCGTTTTCCATCTGCCATTCGCCGTTCTCGCGCCAGATGAGCCGCGATT
This sequence comes from Achromobacter sp. MFA1 R4, assembly GCF_900156745.1. NCBI lineage: Bacteria > Pseudomonadati > Pseudomonadota > Betaproteobacteria > Burkholderiales > Alcaligenaceae > Achromobacter > Achromobacter sp. MFA1 R4. Next base: position 4,147,014 of record NZ_LT707065.1, read on the forward strand.
CCACGTCGTCGCGCCGCGCCAGCTTCTTGACCGCCGCGATGGTGACCGGCGGCTTGAAGGCGGGGATGGCCTGGCGGATCAGCAGCGGCTTCTTCTGCCAATAGCGGCGCATGAAGTCGTTGGGGCTCTGGTTGCCCAGGAGCGGCAGGGGGTGATCGAGGTTCATTGGAGGTGCTTCTTCAAGCGGTAAAGGGCATCCAGCGCTTCGCGCGGGGTGAGGCTGTCGGGGTCGATGGCGGAGAGTTCTTCGCGCAGGGCGTCCAGCGCCTCGATGGCGTCGGAGCGCTCGGCCTGCGCATAGGCCTGGGCGTCCGCCTCGGCCGCGGCCGAGAACAGGCCGAGCTGCGGGGTGGGCGCGCCCTGGGCTTCCAGGCGTTCGAGCTCGCGCGTCGCCTGGCGGATGACCGCCGCGGGCACGCCCGCGCGTTGGGCCACCTGGATCCCGTAGCTGCGGCTGGCCGGGCCTTCGCGCACTTCGTGCAGGAAGACGATGCCGCCGGCCGATTCGGCGGCGGCCAGGTGGACATTGGCCGCCGTGGGCTGCTCGGCCGGCAGGCGCGTCAATTCAAAGTAGTGCGTGGCAAAGAGCGTCAGCGCGCGGTTGTGCGCCAGCAGGCGGCAGGCGATGGCCCAGGCAAGCGCCAAGCCGTCGTAGGTGGACGTGCCGCGGCCGATTTCGTCCATGAGCACCAGGCTGTTGGGCGTGCTGGCAGACAGGATGGCGGCAGCCTCCGTCATTTCCATCATGAAGGTCGAGCGTCCCCCCGCCAGGTCGTCGGCGGCGCCGATCCGGGTGAAGATGCGGTCGATCTTGCCGATCCGGGCGCGCGAGGCGGGCACAAAGCTGCCGATGCGCGCCAGCAGCACGATCAGCGCCACCTGCCGCATATACGTCGATTTACCGCCCATGTTCGGGCCGGTGATCAGCAGCATGCGCCGCGCCGGGTCCAGGCGGCAGCCATTGGGCGTGAAGCGTTCAATGGCGCGCTCGACCACCGGATGGCGGCCGGCCTCGATGTCGATGTCGGCCTGCTCGGACAGCTCGGGCGCGATCCAGTCATGGCGCTGCGCGTGCTCGGCCAGGGCGGCCAGCGTGTCCAGCTCGGCCAGCGCGGCGGCGCAGTCCGACAGCGGGCGCACGTGCTCGGCCAGGACATCGAGTAATTGCTCGAACAGCCATTTTTCCCGCGCCAGCGACCGGTCCTGCGCGGACAACACCTTGTCTTCCCAGGTCTTGAGCTCGGGCGTGATGTAGCGTTCTGCGTTCTTGAGCGTCTGGCGGCGCCGGTAGTCCTCGGGCACCTTGGCGGTCTGGCCCTTGGTGACCTCGATGTAGAAGCCATGCACGCGGTTGAACTCCACGCGCAGGTTGCTGATGCCCGTGCGCTCGCGCTCGCGCGCTTCCAGTTGCACCAGGAAGTCGCCGCCGTCGGCCGCCAGCGCGCGCAGTTCGTCCAGTTCCGCGTCGAATCCCGTGGCCAGCACGCCGCCGTCGCGGATGGCCACGGCAGGCTCGGGCGCGATGGCGCGCATCAGCAGCGCGGCCAGCGCGGGATCCACCGACAGGTGGGCGACCAACTCGCCGATGCGCGGCGAGGCCGACATGGGTTCGACCAGATCGGCCAGCGCGGGCAACGCCTGCAGCGCGTCGCGCAGGCTGGCCAGTTCGCGCGGGCGCACCGAACGCAGCGCCAGCCGCGCGGCGATGCGCTCGATGTCGGGAAACGCGTTCAGCGCGGCGCGCAGGGACTCGAGCAGCCCGGCGGACCCGAACGTCTGCTCGACGTCCATGCGGCCCGCCAGCAGCGCCGAAATGGCCTGCTGACGCGCCAGCGCCTGCGCGTTTTCACGCAAGGGGTGATGCAGCCAGCGGCGCAGCAGGCGGCTGCCCATCGGCGTGCGGCAGCCGTCCAGCAGCGAGAACAGCGTGGGCGAGTCTTCGCCCGACAGCGTCTGCGTCAGTTCCAGGTTGCGGCGCGTGACCGGGTCCAGCAGCACGAACTGGCCGGGCCGCTCGGCCGACAGGCTTTGCACGTGCGCCAGCGCCTGCGACTGCGTACGCGCGGCATAGCGCAGCAGGGCGCCAGCCGCGCAGATGCCGGCCGGCATGTCCTCGATATCGAAGCCCGCCAGCGTGTCCGTCTTGAAATGCGCCAGCAGGTGCGCCCGCGCGCCGTCGCTCTCGAAGTGCCAGTCCGGCACGCGGGAGCGGGCGCCCTCGAACGGGAAATCGAACTCGGCGCTGTCGGCGCACACGATCTCGGCCGGCGCAATGCGGTGCAATTCCGATTCCAACTGCGCGGGCGCGCATTCGGTCACGCGGAACTCGCCGCTGGCGAGATTCAGCCACGCCAGGCCCGCGCGCGGCGCGCGCGCGCTGCCGCCCACGAAGGCCGCCGCCAGTGCGCGGTCGGCCTTGGCGGGCAAGAGGGCGTCATCGGTCAACGTGCCGGGCGTCACGATGCGCACGATACGGCGCTCGACCGGCCCCTTGGAGGCGGCCGGGTCGCCGATCTGTTCGCAGATGGCGATGGACTCCCCCATGGCCACGAGACGCGCCAGGTATTGCTCCATGGCATGCACGGGCAGGCCGGCCATGGGGATCGGCACCCCGTTGGACGAACCCCGCTTGGTCAACGTCAGATTGAGCAGACGCGCGCCGCGCTCCGCGTCTTCGTAGAACATTTCATAGAAGTCGCCCATGCGATAGAACAGCAGCAACGGCCCGGCCTCGGCTTTGAGGCGCAGGTATTGCTGCATCATGGGGGTGTGGCCCGCGTGGGCGTCGGCGGCGGTGTTTTGTGTTGCTGAATTCATGCCCGTGATTGTATCGGGGAGGGCGAAAGGTCGCCTTGCGCGGGGGAGTTCGATCAAGGACGCGCCGGCGAACCAGACTGCGCCGCTGCAGCTAGTTGGCAGCCCGTCGGACGGGGCGATTCTGCCAATTGTGGCGCGGGAGGCTGACGTTCAGCTTCTTGGGCTAGTTCGGACGAGGCTGATAGTCAGGCTGGCCGCGATCCAGAAAACTGCGAGTCATCCTCCGTTGGGGCAGCGTTTGCCCTCGTGGTTGCACGCATGAGATGAATCCCGCGCGGTTTACCCTCCGCTAGATCTTGACCGCGCCGGCCCTGGGTATGTTGGGGGACTGGCTTAAATGTTCATCTTACGAGCCGAACATCCCCCCGCTTGAGCGATTCAGGGGTTCGATGCCTGCCTCATACTCATCATCCGGATTGCCGGAGGTCACAACACGCTTTCACGCGGATATCGGAATAGCTGACTTTTGTTGCGTAGGCGCTTTTGTTCGTGCGGTACTTGATCTTTGTCTGAAGGAAGCCAGTGGGAGGAATACACCCTTTCTTGGGTTCAGATGCGGAAAGCGGTGCCGTTAAAGTCTCGAATCGTGAGTTTTTTGCTTATGGGGGGTGCCATGGACGGACAGCACATGAGTCCAAAGTCGAAGGCTTACTTGTTTTCGCGAAACTCGGTTCGGGTGAGGCGTCGGAGCCAAACTCGGAAGGGCGCTGTCGCAGTAGCGCTTGCATTTGTGCTTGCAATTTACTTTCTGGGGGTGATCGCATTAGCCACGGGATCAAAAAAGCCATTTGACATGGCACAGTTCATCGGCCTCTTTCAGACCATCATCGCCCTGTTTGCGATGTGTTTCGCGCTGTGGGCCAGTCTTCATCAACCACAACTTCATGCGCGAATAGCCGATGATGCAGCCGATGAGAGCTTCTATAGAACGATCGGCAGCATGGTGGTGGTTGGCCGACATCTCGCGCGGCTTGTGGAAGAAGCTCCTCACCACGTCCTGAACGGGTGGCAATTAAAAACATCGGCAGATCTTCTTGTTCAAATGAGGACAGGAACACTCTTTTCGTTTCCAGATTCGACCTCTCTCGACGCAACATTGACCACTATCCTCATTGGTGAGCAGTTGGTTAGTAGTTGTGCTGAGGAGTCGCCAAAGGCCATAGACGAGCTGCAGGGAGAGGCATTTCGACGGCGAGTACTAGAGCTCAATAAGCTAAAGAATGCACTTGATGAGCTCGCCTCATTCGTGGCCGCGTGGGATGTGAATGCGCCCAAAGGCAAGCGGGAAAAGCTCGCCTGAATCGCCCCGGTTTTCGCGGAGGCTGTTTGGTTAAAGTAAAACAGCCTCACCGGCGGACGTGCCGAGTAGGTTGTAGTAGTTTGCCTCAGCCTTGGTCGGCGGGATATAGCCGATGGATGAGTGCAGGCGCTTATGGTTGAACCAGGCGACCCATTCCAGCGTTGCCAGCTCGACAGATTCCCTGGTTTTCCAGGGTGCGCGGCGGTGAATCAGTTCAGCCTTGTACAAGCCGTTGATGGTCTCGGCCAAGGCGTTGTCGTAACTGTCACCACGGCTACCCACAGACGGCTCGATGCCCGCTTCGGCTAGGCGTTCGCTATAGCGGATGCTGACGTACTGCGATCCCCTATCGGAGTGATGGGTCAGAGAACCATCGTTGCCAGGCTGGCGGGCGTATAGAGCCTGCTCCAGCGCATCAAGCACGAAGTCCGTCGTCATGGATTTGCTCACGCGCCAGCCGACAATGCGCCGGGCGTAGACGTCGATGACGAAGGCCACGTACAGCCAGCCCTGCCAGGTCGAGACGTAGGTGAAGTCCGAGACCCACAACTGGTTCGGCCGCTCGGCCCGGAACTGCCGGTTGACCCGATCCATTGGACGGCTGGCCGCATCATCCGTGATGGTCGTTCGCAGCCGCTTGCCGCGCCGCACGCCTTGCAGGCCCTGAGCGCGCATCAGTCGTTCGACCGTACAACGGGCCACCATCACGCCTTCGCGGTTCAACTGCCGCCAGACCCTGTCGGCGCCGTAGACGCGATGGTTCTCTTGCCAGACTCGCTGGACGTGCGGCATGAGCTGTTCGTCACGCCGCGCACGGTCGCTGCGCCGCGCCGGATCGCGCAGCCGCGCGGCATGGCGCCGATAGGCCGACGAGGCAACCTGCAACACCTTGCAGATCGGCTCGACCCCGTAAACCTCCCGGTGCCGGTCGATATAGGTGTTTACGACTTCAGTTTGCGGTCGAGCTCCGCCTGCGCGAAAAAAGCGCTGGCCGTGCGCAGGATGTCGTTGGCGCGGCGCAGCTCTCGGTTCTCCCGCTCCAACTCCTTGATGCGTTCTCGCTCGCTGGTGGTGACGCCTTCGCCCTGTCCGCTGTCGACTTCGTGGCGCTTGAACTAGGTCAGCAGCGTCTGCGCCGAGCAGCCGATCTTGGGCGCGATGGACTCGACTGCCACCCACAGGGATGGGTACTCACTGCGCGACTCCTGTACTAGGCGCACCGCACGCTCGCGCACTTCAGGGGAAAACTTGTTCGCGTTGTTTTTGCTCATGGCTCGCATTCTCTCAAGAGTAGGAGCCTCCGCAAAACCCGGGGCGATTCATATCCATGAGTATGACTACGTTGAGTAGCCGGCCAGATGTTTGTCGTGATGGTCGACCGGTTTGGATTTGGCGTCGCTTCGGATCTGTTGAAGATACTTGGCGCGAGCCCGCTCGGCGGCTTGGGCGTGATGCATAGCGTCGCGGCTCGTCTCGATGCTTGTTAAAAGCACCTTCGATTGAGCAAGACCACCAAGCCAGAAGCCGCAAGCCGCAAATATCAGGTAGGCAAGCCAAGGTCCCGCGTGTTGTGCGCCGGACGGCAGCTTGACGAACTCGTTCGCACCGAGCGTCGCTGCCGCTAGCAGGGCATTGAGTGCAATCGACCGAATGATCAATCGCTTAAAGCTGGAGGTCTTCCTTAAAACTAGGTCGCGCTGGGTCTGGCGTAGATCGTCTAGTTTTTCAAAGGACGATAGGCGCCCATAAGCGGTCGCCCAGAGCACCGTTAAAGCGCCTGCGAATGTCGCTAGCGCCGTTGTCGGTAATCGTCCCGACGCCACGTCAATAGCGATGTCTGGCGCCCACTCATGGAGCGCCAGACACAGCAGAAGGGCGGCAGCGACGCCGAAAATTTTCATAGCTAATCTTCGACGTTGATTTGGCCACTATGGATTAGATTCTCCAACCACTTCGCCATTTCGTCGTACACCTCGGATTGCACCAATTGGCCGTCAAAGCTGCCAATCGACTTTCTCACATGAATGTAGAAGTCTTCGTTCCTCAAGGTGCCGACATTCTTGAGATTGGCGTGGAACCTCAATCCGTCTGCGCCCTGCAATGCGCTCATGACCGATTTCATGAGGTTGTCATTCGTCGTGCCGGCAGGGGCTCTACCGCGAACGTTCATCTCAATTTTAACGCCGATGTCAGGAACGTCGTCAAAATCTTTGGCCGAAATGGGCGTAGTCCGAGTGCTTGGAAGAAGTCCTTTGACTGCATCCCATCCGCGTCCCACGATACCCAATTTTGGCGCGGTTCCCCCAGGCGTGTCAACGCTCTCAAGGCTCGTCGCCATAGATGTTTCGACGGTAATTTTCTTGATTGGAGAGCTTCGAAGCTTTCGCTTCGTCTCCTCGCTGATTTCATCTCGAAGATACACAGCTTGCTCGTCGCCGATGCCGCCCGCAGCGCGCAACAACCAGTTCAGGTGATCTTGGAGGTGTCGAGCGCGCAGGGACATTGATTGGATGACCACGACGTGGTTATCCCGAACCGCAAAGTGCAAGACCGTTTCGAGATAGTGCTTGCCCTCGGGGGGGGCGTGCTTCTCAACGTCCAATTCGCCAACACGTTCACCTTCCTTGGCCTCGCGCTTTGTCGAATCAATCACAAGATGATGAACACCGGGAGTGAACATCACCAGCACGCCGAACTGAAAGCCTTGAAACTCTCGGGGCGAATTGATTAGGCGCACAAACCTTTGAACGACAGTGGGGACATTTCCGCTCCCCATATTTATGTCGCTCACTTCTTCATGACGCTGTGTGGCGTCCAGCTTTTTTAGTGCAGCACTCAGAAGATCTTGAAGCGTTGTCGGGCACTTATTTAGAAAAACTGCCTTCTTGTAGTGAAATTCTTTTTGCAGCAGTTTTCGTTTTGTCGCCGTTGCCATCTCTTATCCGGATTGTTTTGATCCGGGCAACGGTAGCATATTTCGTTCTGTAACCGGCTTAACGAGGGTTTGGAAGGCGTAGTATCTAGCTTAACTTTTTTGTGGGGTGTGGTCGAACCGCTAAGGAAGGTCCCTTTGCATCATGGGGGTGTGGCCCGCGCGGGCGTCGGCGGCGTTGTTTTGTGTTGCTCAATTCATGCCCGGGATTGTATCGGGGCGGGCGAAAGGTCGCCGTGCCCAGGGAGATTGGTCAACGGTGGAGCGGAGAGCCAGGCTGTGCAGCCGCATGCCAGCGGGCAGCCTGCCAGTCGGCGCGATCTTGTCGATTGTGGCGCAGGTAGTTCATGTTCAGTCCGCGGAACCGTTTCAGACAAGGCTTACAAGCGGAATCCGACCCAGAAGACCCTGCCAATGATTTCGATTTTGGAGTCTTCGAAGTCCTGGCGTGGATCAGGCTTGCCGACACCGTTTTCGGACCTGGTTATAAAGCCGCCATTGCCCCTGTGCAGTCGCTTGACCCTAACCTCGTCGTTCTGGAGAAAGGCGTAGACCTGACCATTGATGATTGAGGTCGCTGCGCGGTTCACAAGGACAGTTGCGCCGTCTGGTATCAACGGCTCCATCCCGGCGCCCTTTACCGATACGGAAACGGTCTGTTCCGGTGAAACCCCAGCAGTTCTCAGAAAGTCCGCGCGGAACAACAGGCGGCTCTTCTCATCTTCCGACAGAAAGGTCTTACCATGACCGGCGGACAGGCGCACACCTAGGTGACGGACGGCAACGAACTCGTCGGCACCCAGATGTTTAGCGGCGCCTACGGCCAAATACTCTGAAGTCGTATTCAGCGCCTTTGCAACGGCCTCCAATCTGGCGCGCTTGGGAGCAGTCTTGCCGTTTTCCCACTGTTGAACCGTCTGCCAGGAAACGGGCACGCGCTCGGCGAGCTGTTCCATTGACAATCCAAGCTTCTCTCTCAGGTCTTTGATGCGTTTATGAATCGTTGACATGCTAGCGACGTTGCCCACAAGAATGGGAGGTTGGCCTGTAGGAACTAGTGTCCATAGCAGACACGCTCAAATGGCATTTGTTTCGGTTCGATGCATATTGTTTTTTAGCGGCCTTCGCTACTGATACTTTGCTCGGATTTAGGACAAAGCTGATCGACGGGACGTCCGAATTCCGGGAGATTCGACGCTTCATCACTGGAGATGGAGCGAACGGATGCCGGAAGATTCGAGCATAACGATTGTGCTAACGCCTGTGCAGTTGACGGCAATATTGCAGGGCGAGTCGATCAGCGACCAAGCAACGCTTTCCAACCGGATGTGGGGTGGTCTTACTCTAGTCGCGGGCTTCGCGGAAATGGTGGGCGCTGCCGCCTTGTGCGCTGCGCCGGAGCCAACCGGGGCGACAAAGGTGGGATGCGTGGTGGTTGGCGCTCATGGGACGGATACTGCGTCAACTGGGTTGCGCGAAATGTGGACGGGGCAGCAGGTCCGTTCGCTCACGGATAAAGGTTTTACCGAACTTGCCACAAGACTCGGTGCGACACCGGGTTCAGGGCAGGCAGTTGGTTTAGCTGCCGAAATTGCGGTGCCGATCGGATTTGCGGGATCCATAAGAGCAGTGCGCGCTTCGAGCATCATAGCGGGGAGAATATTTCTCTCCAGACATGAAGCTGCAGTTCGGGGTGGGCTTGGAGGGCATACGCTGGCACAGCACGTGGGGAAAACAAAGGAGATGCTCGAAGCTCGATTGGCTGCCAACCCATTCTTGCGGGAAGTGTCGACGTTCCATTCCGTCCAAGATGCCGAGCGAGGCATAAACTCCGTCCTGCGTCTCAGATCAGACCAAGTGGCGCGGTGGGCTGGTTCAGCGCCTTATAGAGAAACGCTGGAACTCGTTGGCCCAGCCGCAGGGGATCTTGGCGTGGTGCTAGTCCGAGGCGCGACGGTCCTCGCACCGGGGCGTGCGGTCAAGGTTGTGCTTAAGAAGCAGCCTTACAACGGTATGCCATATTTCATCTTAACTTCCTATCTGGAGCTCATATGAGTGAGATCAGAGAGCGTTATCCCGCGCTAAGTTCATTGATGGGAGGATATTTTCATCAGGACTATGACCTCTACGGAGACACCGTTGAGGAAGTTGCCCTTTGCTATAAGCAGGAAACAAGCCCAGAAGTGAGGGCGCAGGCTTGTCGGGAAATGGATGCGTTCATCGCCGAATTTGGGGAGCACTCTGCAGCGGTGTTTGCTGCAAATTGGCGATCATTTGATCCTGGCGGCGGCGGATACACAATCCCTGAGTTTTTTGAAGCATTGAAACGGATTCTGAACAGCTAGCGTGGTGTGCGGTTGACTCAGATTCCTGCGAAAAACCGCGGGCGCTTCGAGCTGATTATTTCTCCGCAGCGGTTATGTATCCAGCGATGGGGAAGCCTTTAATGTCGTCGAACGAACGATCATCCCGATGGATTGCATCGGCCGGGTTCGCCGCGGTCACGCTGCTGCTATCGCTTTCCCACAGCCAGACCGCCCTGGCGGATTCCCGCGTGTTCCAGTGCCCGGCTCAGATCCAGGTGGATGGCGCGCAACTATCCTTGTCCGGCCTGAACGTCTTCGAGGGGCCGATCGAGAACCGGGTCGCCCTGGTGCCCGAGACATCCTCCGGCGCGCCCGGCACGATGCGTTGGCAGGTGGACGCCGGCGCGACGCCCTACATGAAATGCCGTTACCAGGGCTCGCGGCATTATCTGGTCATGGTGGCCGAGGACGCCAAGCGCTGTATCGCCAAGGCAGCCGACGGCAAGCGGCTCTTCCAGGCATCGTGCTCCTGAACTTGCCGGTGCGCGGCGCGGACGGCACAATCGCAGCGCGCGGCCCTTGTTCATGCCGCGGGAGCAGCCCGTGCCGGATTTTCCTTTTGCCGACCCGCTTGACGCCAGCGAGCGCGTTTCCATCGCCAGCGGCGATCACCACGCCGAGTTCGCGCCGGGCGGGGGCGGGCGGCTGACGCGGTTGTCCACCGGAGGGCATGACTGGATCGTCCCGCTGACGGCCACCGAATGGCCTGCCGGAAAATGGCCGCGCGCTGGCTCGTATCCGCTGGCGCCGTATTCCAACCGTATCCGCGATGGCGTGTTCACCTTCAATGGCGCGCGCCACGTCCTGCAGTCCGTGCCCAACCGCCCGCAAGCCATTCATGGCGCGGGGCTGTTCCAAGCCTGGCAGGTCCGAAACCTGGCGGCGGACAGTGTCGATCTGGTGCTGGACCAACCCGCGGGCGTGCTGGGCTGGCCCTGGCCGTTCGAATGCGAGCAGCGCTGGCGCCTGGACAGCCGCGGGCTCAGCCTGAAGCTGGCCATTACTAATCGGGGCGACACGCCGATGCCGTGCGGGCTGGGCATTCATCCTTATTTCACTGCCCAGCGCGTGACCCTGCATGCGCGCCGCCTCTGGCCGTCGGACGCCGACGGCCTGCCGACCGGCAGCCAGGCGGCGAATGTGCGCGCGTTGCGCCAGTCGGCCGAGGGCTGCGATACCTATCTGTCGCAGTGGCAGGGCCGCGCGACGCTGCATTGGCCTGATGGCCACGAGCTGGCGCTGCATGCCGATCCGGCATTCGCGCATCTGGTGGTGTACACGGCGCCGGGGGCTGATTTTCTGTGCGTGGAGCCGGTCACGAACGTGGCCGACGCCTTCAACCTGGCGGCGGCCGGCGAGACCCGTACCGGCATGCAGGTGCTGGAACCCGGCGAGCGCTTCAGCGCGACGCTGCTGCTGGCCCTGGCGCCGGCGCGGAAACCCTGAGGGACGCGCAGGGCTTGGTAAGCGCCGCGGCCTGCGGCGATAATCCGCTGCAAACCAGGAACCAGGAGTCGTTACGTGAAAAAGCTCAGCACCGAACAACTGCAGGCCGCCGTCGAGACGTTGCGCCGGACCCAGGCCAAGCTGGCTCGCGCGGGCAACCTGCCGTTGGAACCGACCATTTACGCCAGCGCCAAGGGCTTTCGCCGCAACGTGCCTGATTACGTGTGGTCCTGGCTGTCCGGCCTGCTGGCGCCGCACAAGAGCCTGTCGTCCTGGATGGACACGCACCAGCCGGGCTGGCGCGAAGGCAAGACGCCCGCGGCCGTTGTCTATGCCCGCACCGAGAACGGCTGGTTCGAGTGGCTGATCGCCGAACTGGAAGCGGAAATCAACGACCCGCACGCCCGCGCCAAGCGCGAAGGGCGCGGCTAAGGACGCCGCGGCCCCGCGCCGCCTTCCTAGAACCCCTCCAGCACGATCTTGCCCCGCGCCTTGCCGCTTTCGATGAAGGCGTGGGCGCGGCGCAGGTTTTCGGCATTGATCGTGCCGTAGTGCTCGCCCAGCGTGGTGCGCAGCGTGCCGTTGTCGATGAGGCGGGCGGCCTGGTTCAGCAGCGCGTGCTGGGCGATGAGGTCGGGCGTGTTGTGCAGCGGCCGCGCGAACATGAATTCCCAGTGCAGCGAAGCCGATTTGCCCTTGAGCAGCCGCACGTCGATGGCCGCAGGGTCGTCGATCAGGGCGATCTTGCCTTGCGGCGCGATGGCCTCGGCCATTTGCGGGAAATGCTTGTCGGTGTGGGTCAGGCCGGCGATATAGCTCACGTTCTCGAAGCCGATGCGCTTGAGCTCATCGGTCAGCGGCTTGGTGTGGTCGATGACGTGATGCGCGCCCAGTTCGCGCACCCAGGCCTGGGTCTCGGGACGCGAGGCCGTGCCGATGACGGTCAGGCCGGTGAGCTGGCGCGCCAGTTGCACGAGGATCGAGCCCACGCCGCCCGCCGCGCCGATCACGAGCAGGCTGTGCTGGCTGGGGGCGGCGTTGTCCAGGACCCGCAGGCGGTCGAACAGCAATTCCCACGCGGTGATGGTGGTGAGCGGCAAGGCGGCGGCCTGCGCGAAATCCAGGCTCTTGGGCATGTGGCCGACGATGCGCTCGTCCACGACGTGGCGTTCGCTGTTGGCGCCCGGCCGGGTCAAGGCGCCGGCATACCAGACACGATCGCCCGGTTTGAAGAGGCTGGTCCGCGCGCCCACCGCGCGCACGATGCCGGCGGCGTCCCAGCCGATGATTTCGGGCTGGCCGTCGCGGGGCTTGCGGTTGGCGCGGATCTTGACGTCCACGGGGTTGACCGAGATGGCATGCACGTCCACCAGCAGGTCGTGGTCGCCCGGAACGGGTTCGGGCACGGTGATGTCCTGCAAGGCGTCGGCGTTGTCGGCGGGCAGGTTCTTGAAGTAGGCAATAGCTTTCATGGTGCGGGATTCACAGGGATAAGGGGTGTCAGAGGATGGAGCGGACCACGCCGCCGTCCACGCGCAGCGCGGCGCCGTTGGTGGCCGACGCTTGGGTCGAGCAGGTGTAGACCACCATGTTGGCCACTTCATCCACGGTGGCCAGCCGCCGCAGCAGCGAGGTGGGGCGGTGCTGGGCGATGAAGTCCTGCTCCATCTGCGCCTGCGACACCCCTTGTTCTTTGGCCATTTCCGCGAAGAAGTCGGCCACGCCTTCGGACCGCGTGGGGCCGGGCAGCACGGCGTTGACCGTGACGCCGGTGCCGGCGGTCAGTTCTGCCAGTCCGCGCGAGACGGCCAGTTGCGCGGTCTTGCTCACGCCGTAATGGATCATCTCGGCGGGGATCTGCACGGCGGATTCGCTGGAAATGAACACGATCCTGCCCCAGTTGGCGGCCAGCATCCGCGGCAGGTAGTAGCGCGACAGGCGGATGCCGCTCATGACGTTGGTGTCCATCATGGACTGCCAGTCGTCGTCGGTGATTTCCGTAAAGGACTTTGGCGTGAACGTGCCGGCGTTGTTGACGAGGATGTCCACGTCCGGATGCGCGGCGCAGACCGAAGCCGCGCCGTCCGCAGTGGCCAGGTCCGCCTGCACCGTGGAGACCTGCACGCCGGCGAACTTCTGCGTGAGGGCCTGCGCTGCCTGCGCCAGCTTGCCGGCATTGCGCCCGTGCAGCACCACCTGGGCGCCGGCTTCGGCCAGCCCGGTGGCGATGGCCAGGCCGATGCCGCCGGACGATCCGGTGACCAGCGCCTTCTTGCCCTTCAATTCGATTTTCATGCGGAGACTCCTTGCGTGTCGGGTGGGCGGGGTATGCATGCATGATTACCCAGTCCCGGACGTTGAAAAACCGGCTAGCATCGCAGTCAGTTTCAATAATTTTTTGAAAATGAGGCGGACATGGTGCGGTTCGAGGATTTGAGAATCTTTATCGCGGCAGCCGACCTGGGCAGCTTTTCGGCGGCTGCGCGTGAACTGGACCTGACGCCGGCCGTGGCCAGCGCCGCCCTCAAACGGCTGGAGCAGGCGCTCGACACGCGCTTGTTCGTCCGGTCCACGCGCAGCCTGCGCCTGACCAGCGACGGCGAGCGCTATCTGGAACATGCGCGCTCGGCCCTGGCCTCGCTGGAGGCGGGCCGAAATGCGATGGCACGCGACAAGACCGATATCGCCGGCACGCTGTCGGTGTCGGTCCCGTCGGATCTGGGCCGCCACGTGCTGCTGCCCTGGCTGGACGAATTCCAGCGCCAGCACCCGCGCGTCGGGTTCCAGTTGCGCATCAGCGACCGGTTGGCCGACCTGTACCGTCAGCCCGTCGACATCGCCGTGCGCTATGGCTCGCCTAACGATTCGGCGCTGGTGGCCCTGCCCCTGGCCGAGCACAACCGCCGCGTGGTCTGTGCCGCGCCCGCGTACCTGGCGCGGCACGGCGTGCCGCAGGCGCCCGCCGACCTGCGCCGCCACAACTGCCTGTCGTTCGTGCTGGGCGAGACGCTGCATGACCGCTGGACGTTCGAGCGCGAGGGGTCGAGCATCGTGGTGCCGGTCAAGGGCGACCGCGTCGCCGACGACGGCGACCTGGTGCGCCGCTGGGCCTTGGCGGGGCACGGCGTGGCGTACAAGTCGCGCTATGACGTGCTGGCGGACCTGCGCGCCGGGCGGCTGGTGGAGCTGCTCCCCGGGTACGTCAGCGAGCCCTCGCCGTTGTATCTGCTGTGCGTACACCGCATGCTGCTGTCGCCGGCCGTCAAGCGGCTGCGCGAGTTCCTGCATGATCGCTTCAGGACTTTCGACGCGGGATAGGAGCGCGGCCCGCCGCGCGATGGGCGCGGGCCCCCGCGGCCAACTTCAGCTTCGGCCGACTGGCACCGCGCGTGCGCCATCAATGTCCGGCGTGCGGTTGGCCGCCCGCCGCCTGCCGGTTCGCGGCGCGGGTGCGCGCCGCCTTCTTCGCGGCAGCCGAGCGGCCTGCAGCGCCCTTGGTGGCGGCGGCCTTGCGCGCTGCGGCGGAGCGATCCGCGGCCGTGCGCTGGCTGGCGGTCTTCTTGGCGTTGCGCGACAGCGCGGGCCTTGACGCGGGTGTGGCGCTTTCCTTCTTCAGGGCCTGGGTGGCGGCCTTGGCCCGCGTGCCCGACTTGGCGTGGCTGTCGTGCGCCGCATGGCTGTCCTGCTGCGCGCGGCGTTTGGTTTCGGCGCTGGCCTGCTTTGACGTGCCCACCTTCACGCCCGCCCGGCGCGCTTTGGAAAGGCCGATCGCGATGGCCTGTTTGGTGGACCGCACGCCGTGTTTGCCTTCGCGCACATGCTCGATTTCCTCGCGCACGAACTCGCCGGCTTGGGTCGATGGGGCTTTGCCTGCTTGTTTGTCGCGCTTGGCGCGATCCAGGGTCTTTCGTTCAGGCATGGTGACCTCCTTTGCTTGGCGTTGCAAAAGCGGTTCCGTCGCCAGTCGAGACCGCGCGACGGAACTCGTAACACCACTCTATCGCTGCGCGGGTATCCTGTGTGTTCGAATGGATTGCCGGTCGTAAGCGCCGGAACACGGCGAGCGCACCGACGATTCGCGACTCACCCCCAGAGCGGAGACAAGCTATGTCGAATCATGTCTACAAGCAGATCGAGTTGGTGGGTTCTTCCACCAAGTCCACCGACGATGCCATCGCCCAAGCCATCGCGCGCGCGTCCGAGACCTTGCGCAATCTCGATTGGTTCGAGGTCACCGAAGTGCGCGGCCACATCAAGGACGGAAAAGTGGCGCATTGGCAGGTGGGGTTGAAGATCGGCATGCGCCTTGAAGGCAATAGCTGACCAGGCAATGCGTGATCGGGCGGTGGGTGATCGGGCGGCGCGTGAGCGCGCGGCCCTGGTCAATCAGTGACCGCGCCTCGCAAGTGACTGTCGGATAAGGACTTTCAGGACTTGTTGTCCGACTGTTCATAGGCTTGTCCACATTCCGTGGGGACAAGCCCGCCCGCTTTTCCCCAACGCCGCGCGGGGCGCTGCCGCGACGCCGCCCGGCCAGGACGCTGCGCCTTTCTTGCCCGCACGCTGCAAGTCCTTGGCGGAAAAGGGTTTTTGCAGGCTTCCCGCAGGCTGTCCTCAGGCTTATCCACATTTGCGGGGGACAACACAGGCCCGCGCGAACAGCGTTTGGGCCTTTCTTGACCACCGCTTGCAGGGCCTTGATATGCAACAGGATTTTCAAGCTGCCCTCATACTGTCCTCATCCTTTTCCACAGAAGACGGGGACAAATCCACACGGCGGCGGCTGGCGCGGTCGATCCCCCTCCGGCAGCCCTGCAAAACGGGGATAACTGCGCCGCAAACCGCCCATACGGAGGATTGAGCAATGATTGCTCGTGCCTCGCAAGTGCTTGGCGCGAATGGGGATTTTGGACCTGCCCCAAGGCTGTCCTCACCTTTCTCCACAGTTGGCGGGGATAAGTGGCGCCCGATGTCCGGCGCCGTCCCGACCGGGCAGCAAAACGCCGCGGCACACCGCGGCGTTCTGCATGCCCGAGGCGCGGTCAGGGCTCGTACTTCGAGATCTTGGTGCCTTCGAGCGACACGCCCGCCATCAACCCGCCATTGTTCATGACAAAGCCGACGATGGGCTGCTTGGCCGTGTTGGTATCGATGCGTCCGTTGACGCCGACATTGACGATAGCCACGGTGGCATCGGCGCCTACGGTCCAGCCGCTACTGTTGCGAAACTTGTTCAAGGCGTCATCGGTCATGAACAGCAGGACCATGGCCTTCGATTGCGCGCCTGCCTGAAAGCCGATCGAACCGGACGTGGTTTGGTAATAACCGGCGGCCGAGTTGCCCACGCGCAGCACGCCCTTGCCGTGTTCGGCGCCGACGATGAAGCTCCCGCTGAGCACATCGGGGAAAACCAGCACGCCCCTCGCGCGAGCGACAAGCTCCCTGGATGACGGGGCGGCTTCGTAGAGCTTGGCCAGGGTGGCGCTGGCCGCGCTGTCCAGGGCCTGCCGTGTATCGGTTTTGGCCGCGGCAGACGGCTTGGACGGCGGCGTGGTGGTACAGCCCGCCAGCAGCAGGCCGG
Organism: Achromobacter sp. MFA1 R4; assembly: GCF_900156745.1. NCBI lineage: Bacteria > Pseudomonadati > Pseudomonadota > Betaproteobacteria > Burkholderiales > Alcaligenaceae > Achromobacter > Achromobacter sp. MFA1 R4. The sequence continues at coordinate 4,163,456 of NZ_LT707065.1, forward strand.
CGGCACTGATCGCGATGGCGGCCATACCGGTACGGCGCAGTGCAGGAAAAGTGTCGAACATGGAACTCTCCTTTTTGGGTGTGTCTTCCCTCAGGTACTGTACGGCACAATCAGGGCGCGGAACACATCAATGTGATGGCACAGCCAGAGACAGGCGGGCCGCCGCACTCAGCACGGCCAGGACCGACGCGCAAGCGATGTTTGCATGTCGGCCTACGCCAAAGCGTGAGCCGGGCACGCCGGGCATGGCGGCCTCCACAATGGCCAGCGCCACGGCATCGGAGCCTGCGCCCAAGCTGCGTTCCTCGTAGCTGTCGATGCGCAGCGGCAGGCCCAGCGCCGCCACGGTCGCGGCGATCGGGCCGTTGCCTGTCCCATCGAAGGTCGTTACGTTGCCGTTGGCATCCGCCAGTTCCAGCGCGATGCCTTGACCGTCCGCGTGCTCGAACAGGCGGTGGCCGCGGTACATGAAGCCGGGCTGGTCGCGTACCGGGGCAAGGTACGTGCGCTCAAACACGGCCCAGATCTGCTCGCTGGCCAGCTCCGTTTCGCTGGCGTCGGCCAGCGCCTGGACAATGGCGCTGAACTCCACCTGCATGCGGCGCGGCATGACGATGCCGTGGTCGCGGTTGAGCAAGAAGGCGATGCCCCCCTTGCCCGACTGACTGTTGACGCGCACGATGCTGTCGTAGGTGCGGCCCAGGTCTTTCGGGTCGATGGGCAGGTACGGCACGCGCCAGGGCGCATCGGCCTGCTGCGCGGAAAAGCCCTTGGCGATGGCATCCTGGTGCGAGCCGGAGAATGCCGTGAAGACCAGATCGCCCACATACGGGTGACGCGGGTGGATCGGCAACGCGGTGCATTCCTCGGCCACGCGGGCAACCGCCACGATGTCCGAGAAGTCCAGCCCCGGCGCGATGCCCTGCGTATACAGGTTCAACGCCAGCGTCACCACATCGACGTTGCCGCTGCGCTCACCATTGCCGAACAGGCAGCCTTCGACACGTTGCGCACCGGCCAGCATGGCCTGTTCGGCGCAGGCCACGCCCGTGCCTCGGTCATTGTGCGGATGCACGGACAGGACGATGTGCTCGCGCCGCGCCAGCCGCCGATCCATCCATTCGATCTGGTCGGCGAAGACGTTGGGCGTGGACACCTCCACCGTGGTCGGCAGGTTGATGATCATCGGCCGCTGCGGCCCGGCATCCCAGGCTTGAATGGCGGCATTGCACACGGTCAACGACACATCCAGCTCGGCCATGCAGAACGTCTCGGGCGAGTATTGCAGCACCCATTCGGTTTCCGGGTGCGCTGCCGTCAGCCGCCTGAAATGCGCTATGTGATGCTCCACCATGTCGATGATCTGCGGCACGCTCATGCCGAACACGATGTCGCGCCACGCGGGCGCGATGGCGTTATAGAAATGCACGATCACACGCCGCGCACCCGCCACGGCGCGCACGGTTTCGGTTATCAGGTAATCGCGCAATTGCGTCATGACCATGGGAGTGACGTCGTGGGGGATCTGTCCGGCGTCGATGAGGTGGCGCACGATCTGGAAGTCGGTGCGCGACGCCGCGGGAAAACCGACCTCGATTTCCTTGAAGCCGATGCGCACCAGCTCGTGGAACAGGCGCAGCTTGCGTTCGCGGTTCATTGGCTCGAACAGCGCCTGATTGCCGTCGCGCAGGTCGGTGGACAGCCAGACCGGGGCCTGGGTCAGGGTGCGTGACGGCCATTGGCGGTCGGCAAGATCGACCGGGGCAATGGGGCGGTATTTCTGGGAAGGATCGGTCAGCATGACGCTCACTCCAGGGGAATCGTTGGCACCCGATTCCCCTGGCTTGGAACAAGCTGACGAGGGTCGGGGTCAGGGGGAATCAGGATGGGTCATGGCACGGATGGACGCGCGCAGACCCCGACCGGGAGTCAGCGGTAGTAGCCGTTGCGAAAGACCGAGGGTGGACATGAGCGACATGGATCAGGCAGATTGCGTTGCCTGGGATATTAGGCTTGCGGGAATGGTCCATCTACATAAAAATGGACAAATTCTTTATCTATTTGGACAGAACGCGCGAGCATGGGCTTTACCTCTCCCGAAGATGGCGGCCATGCGCTCGATCTGAGTGCGGGAGCCGCCCGCGGTCTGCCGGTGTTCGGTGTGGCGCTGCGCTACCCGGCGGGCCATGTCGTGCCCCGGCATGAGCATCCGTATGGCCATCTGATTTACGCGGATCGCGGCTTGTTGCGCGTGGAAGCCGAAAGCGGGCAATGGCTGGTGCCGCCCACGGCCGCCGTCTGGCTTCGATCGGGCGTGCCGCACCAGTTGACGGCGCCCGTGGCGCTGCAAGCACACGGCCTGTTCGTGCGCGAGGATGTGTGCGCCCGCCTGCCGGCGGCTGATTGCGTCGTGCATGTGTCCGGTCTGGTGCGCGAGCTGATCATGGCGCTGGCCCGGGCCGATAACAAGGCCAACAACAAGGCCGCATCCTCCAGGCGCATGCGTTTGCTAGGCGCGCTCTTGATCGACGAATTGCGGGCTCCGCCGGTTCTTCCGCTCCATCTGCCGTGGCCGCGAAGCGGCGCGGACAGCCAGGTGCGGCACGTGTGCCAGGCGCTGTTGGACAATCCGGGCGATGCGGCCACCGCAGCCGAGTGGGCCGGCAGGCTGGCAATGGGCGGCAAGACTTTCCACCGGCGCTTTCTGCAATCGACCGGCATGACCTTCGGGAAGTGGCGCCAGCAACTGCGGCTCATGTCGTCGCTGACCCTGTTGATGCAGGGAATCCCGATCACGCAGGTGGCGCTGGCCAGTGGCTACGATAGTCATAGCGCCTACACCACGGCGTTCAGCAAGCAATTCGGACAGCCACCTTCCGCGTTTGCCGCGAATACGTAGCACAGGCAAAGGCGCGACCGTCATCCCGGCCCAGGCGTCATCGTGCAACAAAAAAGCCCCTCGACGAATCGAGGGGCTTGATCGCCCGGAGGTAGGTCGGGCGATGCGCGCCGGCTTGGCTTTGGGGCCGGGCCGGCGTCGGCGGCAGATCAGATCAGGCGTGCATTTTCTTGATCCAGTCGACGTAACGGTCCACCCAGCCCTGCAGGAACTTGCGGGTGCCTTCATTGGTGATGTTGAACTGGTCGTCGACCAGGCCTTCGGCGTACTGCAGGAAGACCTCCGGCGTGGTCAGCGCATTGGCGCCTTCGGCGGCCAGGATGTTGCGCAGGTGCTGCTGCATCATCGCGGTGCCCGCGGCGCTGGGCGACGCGCCCAGGATGCCCACGGCCTTGCCGGTCCACGAGTTCTGGCCCCACGGACGCGAACCCCAGTCGATGGCGTTCTTGATGGCGGCGGGCACGGAGCGGTTGTGCTCCGGCGAGACGAACAGGATGCCTTGCGCGTCGGCGATCTGCTGCTTGAGCTTGGCCGCCGGGGCGGGCAGATTGTTTTCGTTGTCCTGGTTGTAGAGCGGCACGTCGCCCAGACTCACATACTCGAACTTGAAGTCGGCCGGAACCAGCTTTTCCAGCGCACGCGCCAAACGCAGGTTGATCGAGGCGGCGCGCAGGCTTCCGACGAAAACTGCAATCTTGTAGGTGCTCATGGACGGGGGCTCCAAAGGGGAAAAAAGGAACAGTCAGTGTAGACCTGCATAACCCGGCGCTCAATCCCGGTTACGGGGCCAAGGCCTCAAGCCTCAGCCCATCAGGCTGACGTGGGCGGCCACCACGCGCCAGCCTTGCGGAGTGCGCATCCAGGTCTGGCTCTGGCGTCCGATGCGCTCGCTGCCGTCCCGCTGGAACTCCAGGTTGGCCGTGGCGAAGTCGCGGCCGTAGGTCGTGATGGCGGTGCGCAGCACGCGGCGCGCCAGGCCTTGCGGCGAACGTTGCGCCCGGAAGGCGCGGATCGCGTCGTAGCCGTACAGGTTTTCGCCGGCGCCGTAGCGCAGGGTATGGGGGCTGTTCCAGAACAGGGTGTCCAGCTCCTGGACGTCATTCGACACCAGCGCGGTTTCGTAGCGTTCAAGGGCCGCCGTCACTTCGGCCACCACGTCGGGCAGATTGATGTCCATCGCTTTTCATCTCCGTAATGCACCAGGTTGGTGCGTCATGTAGGGGTAATCACCAATATGGGGTGTGTTGCGGTGCGCAATTTCTGTCGCGTCGCCGGCGCGGCATGACTCTCCAGAGGGAGATGTTGCGCTGCAAAGCTGGCACACGGCTTGCTAGGGTTAACCATGCATAACACGCTGCACGCTGCCCCAGGAGTTCCGCCATGTCCAGTTCCGCCATTTCCGTTCCGGTCACCATGCTGGTGACGCGGCACATCGCGCCCGAGCGCTATAGCGATTTCCTGTCCTGGATGCGCCAGGGCGAAATCCTGGCGGCGGGCTTCCCCGGTTTTCTGGGGTCGGGCGTGCTGCAGCCGCCCGAGGGCGGCGACGAATACCAGATCGTGCTGCGGTTTACCGACGAGGCCAGCCTGAACCGCTGGGAAAATTCGCTGCCGCGCCGCATGTGGCTGGAACGCGGAGCCACCCTGGTGCGCGCGAGCCGCGAACACCGCGTGAGCGGCACGGAAGGCTGGTTCGCGCCCAAGGCCAGCACGCCGCCACGCTGGAAGCAGGCGGTCAGCATCTGGCTGGCCTATTTTCCGGTGCTGCTGGTGTTTTCGATCCTGGTCAGCGAGCACTTGAGCATCCTGCCGGTTTTCTGGCGCGTGCTGATCACCAGCGTGATCCTGACGCCCATCATGGTGTTTGTCTGCATCCCTGTCATCTCTCGCCTGCTGCAGCGCTGGCTGCGCGCCGGCTAGGGCCGGGCGGCCCCGCGCGGCGCGCGGCCGCCGCTACGCGGCCTTGGCGCGGCGCGTGGCGTACAGCCGGTGCAGCGTGATCTTGCGCACGGCATCCTGGCTATCCTGGATATGCGCCCGCAGCAGCCGGGCCGCGCCGTCCGCGTCGCGCGCCAGCAGCGCGGACAGGATGGCGCCATGCTCTTCATACGTCGTGCGGATGCGGTCCGGCTGCGTGAAGTCCAGGCGGCGCACGATGCGGATGCGCTCGGTGGCGGCGCGGTGCACGCGGGCGATCTCGGGGTTGCCCGCGGCCGCCACCAGATCGACGTGAAAGCGTTCGTCCAGGTCCGCCAGCCATTCGCAATCGTTGGACCGCTCGCTTTCGTCCACCAGCCACGTCTGCGCGAGCGAGCGCAAGGCGTGCTGCGGACCGGGCGAGGGGTCGGGGGCGCACAGCGCGTGCACCGCCGCCAATTCCAGCACGCTGCGCAGTTCATAGAAGTGGTCCAGCGTCTCGAAATCCAGCGGTTTGACCAGCCATCCGTTGCGTTGCCGCACCTCCAGGTAGCCCTCGCGCTCCAGACGGAACAGGGCTTCGCGCACGGGCGTGCGGCTGACCTGCAGCCGGTCCGCGATCTCGGTCTCGGTGAACCGGTCGCCCGGGGCCAGCCGGAAGTCCAGGATGTCGCGCTTGAGCGAACTGTACGCGGAGTCGGCCAGCGTGCGCGGCATGTCGATGGCGGCAAAAGCGGATTCCATGTCTGGACCTCCAGGCGTTGCGATGGGTACTGTTGAGGGGATCAGACCGGCCGGACACGCGCCGCGCCGGCCTGTTCCAGCGCGTAGGCGGCGCGCAGGCAGGCGGACTCGCGCCAGGGCGCGGCTATCAGTTGCACCCCCAGCGGCAGGTGGCCGTCCTCGTCCAGTTCGGGCCACGTCGGCGCGGTGCAGACGGGCAGGCCGATGGCCGAAATGGGCTGCGTCAGCACGCCCATGCTGGCGCGGGCCGGCAACTGCTTGCCCGCCAGGGTCAGCCAGTCCGCGCCGATCGGCGTGGCGCTGACGGGGGTGGCGGGGGCGATGAGCACGTCGTACTGGTCAAAGAGGGCCAGCGCCTCGAGGTAGGCGCGGTGGCGCACGCGCTGCGCCTGCTGCACCCAGGCCGCGGGCACCAGGCTGCCCGCCACCAGGCGGTCGCGCGAGTGCGGCTCGTAGTAGTCGTAGTGCGTGACGAGCCGGCGGCGATGCAAGGCCCCGCCTTCGGCCGCGGTGATGATGAAGGCGGCCGCGCGGGCCTGCGCCGCGGCCGGCATCTCGACCACGTCGACGGCGCCCAGGGCGCGCGCGGCAATCTCCACGGCGCGGCGCGCCTGCGGGCTCGCCCATTCAGAAAAGTAGCCGCCCAGCACCGCGATGCGCAGGTTGCCCACGCCCTCGGCGAGGCCCGCCAGGGCAGGCTCGGTCGAATGCTGCGCGCACGCCACGTCTGCCGGGTCGGGGCCCTGCAGGGTGTCGTAGGCCGCGGCCAGGTCGCTGGCGCTGGCCGCGAACGGACCCAGATGATCCAGGCTGCCCACGAACGGATAGGAGCCCGTGCGCGGCAGGCGGCCAAAGGTGGGCTTCAGTCCGAAGACGCCGCACAGCGAGGCGGGCACGCGGATCGAGCCGTTCGTGTCCGAACCCAGCGTCAGCGGCACGAGCCCGCCCGCCACGGCGGCGGCGCTGCCGCCCGACGACCCGCCCGCGATGCGCGACGTGTCGTGCGGGTTGCGGCAGGCGCCGTAATGCGTGTTCTCGGTGGTGAAGCCGTAGGCATGCTCATCCATGTTGAGCGCGCCGATCAGCACCGCGCCGGCGTCGCGCATCCGCTCCACCAGCCGCGCGTCGCCGCGCGCCGGCGGGTTGGACGCATTGACGCGTCCGCCCGACAGCGTGACCTCGTCGGCGATGTCGAACAGGTTTTTCACCGCATAGGGAACGCCCGCCAGCGGCGGCAGCGGTTCGCCACGTGCCCGGCGCGCATCGATGGCCGAGGCCTCCTGCCGCGCGCGGCTTTCCGTGATGGCGGTGAAGCAGTTGTAGCGGGGGTCGCGCTCGCGCACGCGGGCCAGCGTGGCGTCCAGCACCGCGGTGGCGCTGCGTTCGCCGCTGCGGACCTGGCGGGCGATGTCGTGGGCGGGGCCGCTCACGGACGGAACACCGAAGCGGATTCGAGTTCCACCGGCAGCGGCTCGTCCGCGAAGGACGCCGCGATGTCGTGGATGCGCGAGAACTGCTGCACGACCTGCTCGGTGGCGGAATCGCGCAAGGCATACCCCGACAGCGCCAGCGCGCTGCGCACGTATTGGTCGATGGTTTCCTGTGTCATGGCGGATGCTCCCGTGGGCGGCGTTGGATTACTTGCGCACTTCGCGCTGGAAGATTTCCAGGCTCAGTTTCTTCATCTGGATGAAGCTGGGTTCGGACAGCGTGTCGACCGTGCGCGGCCGCGCGTCGGTGTAGTCGAGGATCTCGGCGACGCGCGTGGGGCGCTTGGTCAGCAGCAGCACCTGGTCGGCCAGGTACACGGCTTCTTCCAGGTCATGCGAGACCAGCAGCATGGTGGTGCCGGTCTGCATGAAGACCTCCTGCAGCTTTTCGCGGATGAACAGCGTCATCTCGAAATCCAGGGCGGAAAAGGGCTCGTCCAGGAAAAGCACTTCGGGTCCCGGGGCCAGCGCGCGCATGATGGATGCGGTCTGCTGCTGTCCGCCCGACAGTTCATAGGGATAGCGCTTGAGGTCGAACTTCACGTCGAACGAGGCGACCAGTTCCTCGACCCGGGCGTCCACCTCGGCCTTGCTGCGGCCTTCCAGCCGCAAGGGATAGGCGATGTTGTCGATGGTGCGCAACCACGGGAACATGGCTTCGCGGTAGTTCTGGAACACGTAGCCGATCTTGGTCTGCGCCAGCGACTTGCCGTCGAACAGGATCTCGCCGGAATCGATGGGGATGAGGCCCGCGATCATGTTGATCAGCGTGGACTTGCCGCAGCCGTTGGGCCCGAAGACCGAGACGATCTTGCCCTTGGGGATGTCCAGGTTGAAGTCTTCATACAGCGGCCAGCCGGCGAAATACTTGGTCAGGCCGCGGATCGTGATGTGCGTGCCCAGCGGGCCGGGCTGGAACGGCGCGGCGGCCGGCGTGGGGGCGATGACGGGATTGATGACGGTGGACATTTATCGGCCGCTCCAATGAACCACGCGCTTTTCCAGCACGAGAAAGAGAATGTTGAGCACATAGCCCAGCGCGCCGGCGGCCAGGATGGAGGCGTACATCTCGCGCACGTTCAGCACCTGCTGCGAATTGATGATGCGATTGCCCAGGCCGCTGTCCGAGCCGATGAACATCTCGGCCACGATCACGATGACCAGCGCCATCGACACGCCGCTGCGCAGGCCGACGAAGGTGGGCTGCAGGCTTTCCCAGATCAGCACGTCCTTGAAGATCTGCCAGCGCGAGGCGCCCATGACGCGCGCCGCCATCACGCGCTGCTTGCGGGCGTTGATGACGCCGTAGGCGCTGTTGAACAGGATCACCAGCACGGCCGCGAAGGCGGCGATGGCGATCTTGTTCATGTCGGTCACGCCGAAGATCATCAGGAACAGCGGGATCAGCGCGGAAGAGGGCGTGGACCGGAAGAAGTCCACCAGGAACTCCACGCTGCGGTAGGCCTTTTCGTTGCTGCCCAGCAGCACGCCCAGCGGCACGCCGATGATGCCGGCGATCAGGAAGGCCTGCACGGTGCGGTTCAGCGAGGACAGGAAGTCGCCCAGCAGCGCGCCGCCGGCCATGCCCTTGACCAGCGCCACGATGGTGGCGCTGGGGGTGGGCAGCAGCACGGGGCTGACCAGTTGCAGGCGGACCACCAGGTCCCACACCACGAAGAGCGCGAGCGGGCCGACGAGCGGCAGCAGGCGCGAGGCGTCGAACTTGCGCGGCGGCTTGGACATCCCCGCCTGCGGCGGGGCGGCCGGGGAGGCCGGGGAGGAGGCGGGCGCGGCGCCCGTTGCCGTGGATACGGTCATGGTCAGCCCTTGTAAAGCATGGTCGAGACGTCGACCTTTTGCGCGAAGACGCCCTTGTCGGTGAAGAGGTCGAAGAACTTCTGGAAGTACTGCACGTCGCTTGGCGTGAACTCGTTATGCAGCGTGTAGGCGGCCAGCGGCACTTCCTCGGTCATCGGCCCTTCGATGGCGGTGTAGCCCTTCAGGAAGGGGCGGGCCTCGGCGGGCTTGGTGCGGATCAGTTCGATGCCGCGCGCATAGGCGGCGATGAATTTCTTGCTTTCCTCGGGGTGCTTCTTCAGGAATGCGGTGGTGAGGGACGCCGAGCCGCCGAACCACGGCGCCATGGGATCGCCCAGCACGTACTTGGCGATGACGCCGGTCTCCAGCACGCGAGTCGTGCCGTTCAGGCGGCCGACGGTGCCCGTGGGTTCCAGCGTGTAGCATGCATCCAACTGGCCGGCGGCAACCGCGGCGACGTGCTGGCTGATCGCCAACTCGACCACGGTTGCTCCGGTTGCGCCGGCGCGCTCCAGTACTGCCTTGGCCAGCGTGGAATTCTGGATGCCGGGACCAGAACCGACCTTTTTCCCCTTGAGGTCTGCGATGGATTTGATGGGACTGTCTTTCGCGACGATGAACTCATCCAGCACGTTCTTAACGTTGCTGGGGTTGGACGCAAAAATCTTGAACAGGCCGGGCGAGGCGATTTCGCCGATGGCCAGGTTGGCCGAGCCCGTGCCGTTGGCGCTGCCGTCGGCGCGACCGGCCAGCATGGCTTCCATGACCTGCTGCGCACCGGCGAACTTGAGCGGCTCGACGTTCAGGCCGGCTTCCTTGAAATAGCCTTTTTCGACGGCGGCGTAAAAGGGCAGGCCGGCCGCGACGGGCCAGAAGCCGATCCGGATGACCGGGCCCGATTGCGCACGCACCAGCGCCGGGGCGGCGAGCGTCGCGGCCCCCATGGCGGCGCCCTGGATCAGGCGGCGGCGGGTGGCGTTGAAGGCGTAGGGCGCGTTGCGATGAATCATGTGAGGCTCCTGGTCGGCTTGAGTGGGGTGCGCTTGTAGACAAGCTTGCATACCAGTCATCAAGCAAACCCCGTGCCAGCTTTTGTGCAGTGCGGGGTTCCCCGGGGGACGCGCCCGGAGGGCCTCAGGCTGGTGCTACTCGTGAACCATCTTGGTGCATGGCGCACCAGATAAGGGGACAGGGCGGGGGGCTGCGCCGCCCATCCCGCCGCCGCGCCGGTCCCCCCGGTCCCTTCCCGTCCCGTATGGCGTTAGCATCTGCCCATGAACACGCGCTTTGTCGAAGCCTTTCTGTGGTCCGCCCGCCTGGGCAGTTTCCGGGCGGCCAGCGACCGCCTGCACATCACGCAGGCGGCCGTGGCGAACCGCATCGCATCGCTGGAAGAAGATATCGGCGCGCGCCTGTTCGAGCGCGATGCCAAGGAACTGAAGCTCACCGCCGTCGGCACGCGCCTCCTGGACTACGGCGAGCGCCTGCTCGAGATCCGCCAGCAGATCCTGTCGCTGGGCAAGCGTGGCGACGAGGTCGCGGGGCTGGTGCGGATCGGCGCCATCGAAACCGTCGTGCATACCTGGTTGATCGGTTTTCTGACCAATCTGCGGTCCACGTATCCGGGCATCGAAGTCCAGCTCACCTCCGAGACCACGCGCGCCCTGCACCGCGGGTTGCGCGAAGGCACGCTGGACATCGCGTTCCAGACCGACGTGCTGAACGACACGGGCATCATCAGCATGCCGTGCCTGCCGATGGACATGGGCTGGGTCGGCCCGGCGGGCGGCGAGGACGCCATGACCACGCACGAACTGCTCAGCGAGCCGGTGCTCACCATGAGTCCGGGTTCGCAGCCGCACGAGGCGCTCAAGGCCCTGTACCGCGAAGTCGGCATGCCGCAGGGCAAGGTGCACTTCGTCAGCTCGATCTCGGCGCTGGCGCGGCTGGTGCGCAGCGGCTTCGGCCATGCGCTGGTGCCGCTGCCGCCCATCTACGAGTATGTCGCGCGCGGCGAGATCCAGGTGGTCCGCAGCGACCTGCCCGTGCCGCCGCAGCTATTGGTCGTGAGCTATCTGGAAAGCGGCGGTTCGGACGCCATCCGGCTGGTGGCTGAACTGGCCTGTCGCGCATCGGATCGGTTCACCGCCGCGGTCGTGGCGCCGGACATGGGCTCCGCGCACTAGCAACGGTGTTATCCCGGGGGCGGCTTTCAGTAATTCTGTTGGCTGGCCCAAGAATTATTGATTTGTCGCCGGCGGGACGGCGGCCGAAGATGGGGCCTTCCGCCATCCCGACCATTCTTGCCCCATGACATTCGATCCCGTGTTCCCGTCCGCCACCAATGGAATGCTTTTCGTCGCGACCGACGTGGACCCCGCCGATGAGCCCGACTTCAACCGCTGGTACGACCGCGAGCACATCGAGGAACGCGTGCGCATCCCCGGCTTCCTGTCGGGCGCGCGCTACATGTCGGTGCAGGGCGGGCGCAAGTATCTGGGCCTGTACCGCACGCAGTCGCTGGCGGCGTTCGGTACGGTTGCCTACCGCGCCGCATTCGAACGCCAGACGGCATGGTCCGTGACCAACCTGGACCGCATGCGGGATCCGATGCGCCGCGTGTGCGCGGTGGAAGCCGTGACCGGCATGGGCACCGGCAGCCAGCTCGTGGTGCTGCCCCTGCCGGCCAGTTGCGCCGGCGCGCCGCTGGCCAGGGCGCGCAACGCCGGGGCCGAACTGCAGGCGGTGGACGGTTTCGTGCGGTCGTTCCTGCTGGTGCCGGATGCGGCGCTCAGCACCCCGCTGCCGCGCGAATCCTCCGAGGGCCGCGCGCTGACGCCGATGTTCGTGGTCGAGGCCAGCACGCGGGCGGCTGCGCAGGCCCTGCGGGCAGGGGCTGCGGCCGCCTTCGACGCCGATCCGGCGTCGGCCTGGCTTTACGAGCTGGGGTGGGCGCTGGAGGCCTCGGCGCTGGGCTAGGCCGCGCCAGGCGCGGTCCAGCGGTCACTGCGCCTGCGGGTCGAACTTCTTCACCAGCACTGCCCATTTGTCGTGCTCGCCCTTGATAAAGGAGGCGAACTGGGCCGGCGTGCCGCCGACCGGCTCGGCGCCCTCGCGCAGCATCTGCGCGTTCAGCGCGGGCAGGGTGGCGTTGACCTCGCGGTTGACGAGGTCCACCACCTGTTGCGGCGTGCCTTTGGGCGCGAAGAAGCCGAACCACGAACCGGCGTCGAAACCCGGATAGCCGGACTCGGCGATGGTCGGCAGTTCGGGCAGGGTGGCGGATCGCTGCGCGGTGCTGACCGCCAGCGCGCGCAGCTTGCCGGCCCGGATGTGCCCGATCACCGACGGGATGGTCGCAAACATGAAATCGATGCGGCCGGCCAGCAGGTCGTTGACCGCGTCCGCGCCTTTGTAGGGCACGTGCGTGGCGTTCACCTTCAGCTCGTCCATCAGCATGTAGCTGGACAGGTGCGAGGACGTGCCCACGCCCGTGGAGCTGTAGTTCAGGTTGCGCGCCGTCTTGACGTATTTCAGAAAGCCCTGGATGTCCTTGGCGGGCGAGGACGGCGGAACCACCAGCACGTTCGGCACCGTGGCGATCTGCACCATGGGCACCAGATCGGTCAGCGGGTCATAGGGCAGCTTGTTCAGGGAAGGATTGACGGCGATGGGACCGACGGAGTTCACGATCAGCGTGTGGCCGTCGGGCGCGGCGCGCACCACGTATTCGGTGCCGATATTGCCGCCGGCGCCGGGCTTGTTCTCCACCACGAAGGGCTGGCCCAGCTTCTGCGTCAGCGTGTTCGTGACGCTGCGCGTGAGCGTATCCGTGGTGCCGCCGGGCGAGAAGGCCACGATGACCTTGACCGGCCGGTCGGGATAGTCGGCGGCGCGGGCAGGCGGGGCGATACAGGCGCCCGCCAGCGCCGCGCAAGCGAGCAAGGCTTGGGCAGTATTCATGATGTCTCCTCGCGTGGTTGTTGTCGTGTGATGGGGCGCCGTGCCGCCACGCCGGCTGGCGCGTTCGAAATCGGGGGGATTCAGTCGCGGAAGCCGGGATCGATCCGGTCCAGCTTGCGCAGCAGCGCGGGCCACTCCATGACGCCATACGGGCGGCGGGTCCCGGGCTGGTAGTTGTTCCAGGTAGCCTCCAGGACCGGCTGGGGCACGTCCTGCAGGCGGGCGCCCGTCGCCATGGCCGCCAGTTGCGAGCGGCAGGCCAGTTCCAGGCGATGCATCCAGTTGAAGGCCTCGCCCACGGTGCGGCCCACGGTCAGCGCGCCGTGGTTGCGCAGGATCAGGGCCTCGCCCTGGCCCAGGTCGGCGAGCAGGGAGGCCTGTTCCTCCACGCCCAGCACCACGCCCTGGTAGTCGTGATAGCCGATCTTCAGAAAGCGCATCGCCGTCTGCGTCAGCGGCAGCAGGCCGCATTCCAGCGAGGACACCGCCATCGAGGCCCAGCTGTGCGTGTGGATGACGCAATCCACCTCGTGCCGGTGGGCATGCACGGCGCTGTGGATCACGTAGCCGGCCTTGTTGATGCCGTAGTCCAGTTCGCCGAAATCGGGCTTGGACAGGATGGTGCCGTCCACGTCGACCTTGATCAGGCTGGACGCCGTGATCTCCTCGTACATCATGCCGTACGGATTGATGAGAAAGGCGTTGTCCTCGCCGGGCACGCGGGCCGAGATATGGTTGGCCATCATGTCGGCCATGCCGTAGAGCTCGACCAGGCGATAACAGGCCGCAAGGTCCACCCGGGCCTGCCATTCCGCGTCGGAACAATGCGGCCGCATGGAGGAAATGCCCAGGCGACCTGGACGTGGCGTGGAAGTTGTCATCGGATTTCGTGAAGGTAGATCGCCGCCGCACCATGCGGCGACTTGATGAGGGTCAATCTATCTTCAGAAAATCCGACCGCCTAGGCATCCCGGGCGGATGGGGGCATCACGAATCGAGAAGGGTGGCGCCGGGCCAGCCGCCGTGCCGGACCAATCCGCGCATGGCATCGCGGAGCACCACGCGCGCCGCCAGGGCGGCGGGCGACAGCTCGTCGTCGCTGATGCAATAGATCTGGTTGCGGCGAAAGAGATAGGGGTCGTCGATGGGGTGCATGCTGAGCACACCGGTCTCGACCCGCGCGACGGCCGCGCCCGGCTGGATCGTGGCGATGCGATGGGCCTGCACCAGGTCCATCAACGTGGTCAGGCCGTCCACCTCGACGCCGATCCAGGGTTCGATGCCGGCCCGCTCGAAGGCCGCCTCGACCCAGGCGCGCAGCCCGTGCGCCTTGCTGGTAACGGCCAGCGGCAGGCCCGCCAGATCGGCCATGCCGACGGGTTCGCCATCCGATTGTTCGATCATGCCGCGCGGGGCCAGCAGGAACAGCCGTTCGTCCAGCACGGGCACCACGCTGCGGCCCTGCGCGCTGTCGTTCTGGAACAGCACCGCCAGGTCCAGCCGCCGGGCGTTCAGCAGGTCGCCCAGGTTGCCGGACAGGCCCTCGACCAGATGCAGGCGCACGTTCGGATAGCGTTCCGTCATGGCCGCGTAGAAGGGGCGGGCCAGGAGCGAGGCGGTGGTGGGCGCGAAGCCGACGCTCACCGTTCCGGCCAGCCGCGCCTCGCGCGCGGCCGCCACGGCGCTTTCCGCGTGCCGCAGCGTCAACTGGGCCTGGCGCAAAAAGGCCGCGCCGGCGGGCGTGGTGGTCACGCCGGTGGGGCTGCGCGTCAGCAGCCGCGTGGCCAGTTCGCTTTCCAGCCGGCTGATCTGCTGGCTCAGCGCCGATGCGACCACGCCCAGATCGCGCGCGGCGCGGCCGATGCTGCCCAGTTCCGCGACGCGGACGAAGTAACGGAGTTGGCGCAGTTCCATGAGGCGGGCTTCCAGGCAATGAGGGGAGGGCGGCAGGGCGTACCTGACTTGCCGCAGCATACTTTTTCCGTTCAAAAGAACGTCAGCTATCTGAATCCTGCCTGAACATCAAACGAAAATTGTTTACACTCGCATCCACAAACAAAGCCAAGCCGGAACGGCCCGCCACGGGGGCGGGCCGTCCGCATTACGGGAGAAAGTCGATGCGCAAGTTGCTTTTGGGTGCGGTGCTGGCCACCGCGGTATTTGGCGGAACGGCGCACGCCGCCGTCGAACCCAAGGCCGTCGTCGCCACCTATTCTGATCTGGCGCTGGCCGGGTACGAGGATTCGCTGAAGGCTGCCAAGACGCTGCGCGAGGCCATTGATGCGCTGATCGCAAAGCCCAGCGCCGCCACGTTGAAGGCCGCGCGCGAGGCATGGATCGTGGCGCGCGTGCCCTACCAGCAGACCGAGGCCTGGCGCTTCGGCAACCCCATCGTCGATGACTGGGAAGGCCGCGTGAACGCATGGCCGCTGGACGAAGGCCTGATCGACTACGTCGATGCTTCCTACGGCACCGAGAACGACCAGAACGCGTTCTACGCGGTCAACGTCATTGCCAATTCCAAGATCTCGGTGGGCGGCAAGACGGTGGACGTCAGCAAGATCACGCCCGAACTGCTGTCCGAGATGCTGCACGAGGCCGATGGCAACGAAGCCAACGTGGCCACCGGCTATCACGCCATCGAATTCCTGCTGTGGGGCCAGGACCTGAACGGCACCGGCGCCGCGCCCGCGGACCGCAAGGGCACGCCGCAGGAGCGGCATTCGGGCAACCGTCCGCACACGGACTTCGACCCCAAGCAGTGCACCGGCGGCCATTGCGAACGCCGCATCGAATTCCTGAAGGCCGTGACCGATCTGCTGGTGACCGACCTGGAGGAAATGGTGGGCAACTGGAAGAAGGACGGCGCGGCGCGCAAGTCCGTGGAAGAAGACCCCAAGGCCGGCCTGATCGCTATGCTGACCGGGCTGGGCAGCCTGTCGTACGGCGAACTGGCGGGCGAGCGCATGAAGCTGGGCCTGATGCTGCACGATCCCGAGGAAGAGCACGATTGCTTCTCGGACAACACGCACAACTCGCACTACTACGACCAGATCGGCATCCGCAACGTCTACCTGGGCTCGTACACGCGCATCGACGGCAAGACGGTGTCGGGCGCGAGCCTGTCGGACCTGGTCAAGGCCCGCGATCCGAAGCTGGACGCCGAGGTGCGCGCCAAGCTGGACGCCACGGTCGCCGCCATGCAGGCCATGAAGACGCGCGCCGAAACGGTCGAGACCTATGACCAGATGATCGCGGACGGCAACAAGGAGGGCAATGCGGTGGTGCAGGCGGCCATCGACAGCCTGGTCGCGCAGACCCGCAGCCTGGAGCGCGTGATCACGCTGCTGGACCTGGGCAAGGTCGCGATCGAAGGTTCCGACAGCCTGGACAAACCTGACGCCGTATTCAAGTGAAACTCGTATTAGCCGCCGTACTGGCGGCGTCGGCCCACGCCGCCGCCGCCGAGCCCGCCGCCCCTGGCGGGCGTGACGACCTGACGCCCGAAGACCGCCAGCGCGTCACCGCCATCACCGCTCCCACCCGGGATTTCTCGAAGACCGAGTCGTTCGAGATCATGCAGGCCGGGGCCGCCACCACCACCAAGCTCATCAACGCCGACATCTTTTCGCAGCCGTCGGCCAACATGAGCTTTGAACGGCGCCAGGAGTTCCAGGTCGGCAACGGCCTGTTCCGCAAGGACTGGGTCTCCGCGCCCGCGTCCACGCAGGCATCGGACGGACTGGGGCCGCTCTTCAACGCGCGCTCCTGTCAGGCCTGTCACACCAAGGACGGCCGCGGCACGGTGCCCGGGTTCGATCCGCTGGAACGCACCGACGCCGTGGCGCTGCTGCTGCGGCTGGCCGTCCCCGAGGGGCCCGACCGCGGCCATCCCAAGCTGGGCGCCGATGAGATCGCGGCGCTGCCCGAGCCCGTCTATGGCTTGCAGCTCCAGAACTTCGCGGTGGCCGGGCTGCCGGCGGAAGGGCGCATGGAGATCGAGTACGAGCCTGTGCCCGTGGCCCTGCGCGGCGGCGAGACCGCGACGCTGATGAAACCCACCTACCGGATCGAAAACCCGGGCTACGGGCCCATGCGCGCGGACACCCAGATTTCGCCGCGGCTCGCGCCGCCGATGATCGGCCTGGGCCTGCTGGAATCGATCCACGAGTCCGACATCCTGGCCAACGTGGGGGCCGACAAGCGCGACGGCATCGTCGGCAAGGCCAACTGGGTCACCGACGCGCGCACCGGCAAGCGCGTGCTGGGGCGATTCAATCTGAAGGCCGGGCAACCGACGGTCGAGCAGCAGAGCGCCGCGGCGTTCTCCAACGACATGGGCCTGTCCACGCCGCTCTTCCCCAGGCATTCGGGCGAATGCACGGCCGCGCAGGCGCAGTGTCTGGACATGCCGCATGGCGCGCAGCCGCGCTTCGGGCCGGAGGAAGTGCCGGCCAAGCTGATGGACTTCGTCACCACCTATTCGACCAACCTGGCCGTGCCGCAGCGGCGCGACGCGGACGACGCGCGCGTGCTGGCGGGCAAGAAGCTCTTCTACGAAGCCAATTGCGTGGCCTGCCACGTGCCCAAATACGTGACCAGCCGCAACGCCAGGCAGCCGGAACACCGCTTCCAGCTCATCTGGCCCTATACCGACATGCTGGTACACGACATGGGCGAAGACCTGGCCGATGGCGTGAGCGACGGCATGGCCACGGGCCGCGAATGGCGCACGCCGCCGCTGTGGGGCATCGGCCTGACCAAGACCGTCAATCCCAACGCGACCTGGCTGCATGACGGGCGCGCCCGCACGCTGCTGGAGGCCGTGCTGTGGCATGGCGGCGCGGCCAAGCCCGCGCGCGACCGCGTCGTGGACATGACGCCCGACGAGCGGGCGGACCTGATCCGTTTTCTGGAGTCCCTGTGATGGCGCATTCCATCCGCCTTCTGTTTACGCGCGCCGCGGCCACGGTGGTGATCCTGGCGGCGCCGCTCGCCGCGCAGGCGGCCTTGCCCGCCGACCTGGGCGAACGCCTGGCGCGCGACTACGCCCGGCCCGCCGTGGCGAAGATGACGGACGCCGCCGCCGCGCTGGAAAGCGCACTGGGCGGCTGGTGCGCCGCGCCCGATGCGGCCGGGGCCACGCGTGTCGGCGACGCTTTCGCGGCGCTGGCGCACGCGTGGTCGGGCGTCGAGATCCTGCGCTTCGGCCCGCTGGTGCAGGCCAACCGCTTCGAGCGGCTGGCGTTCTGGCCGGACACGCGCGGGGTGATGCCCCGTCAGGTGCAGGCGCTGATCGCCGCCAAGGACGACGCGTTGCTCAAGCCCGGCGCCCTGGCCGGGCGCAGCGTGGCGGTGCAGGGGCTGCCCGCCTTGGAATATGTGTTGTACGGCGAGCCGGACCTGCTCAAGCAGACCGGCGCGCCCGGCTTCTCCTACGCCTGCGGCTACGCCCGCGCGGTGTCGGCCAACGTGGCGTCGATCTCGCGCGACGTGGGGCAGGCCTGGAGCGCGCAGGGCGAGTTCGGCCGGCAGTTCGCGCGGCCCCAGCCGGGCAACGACCTGTACCGGGACCCGCAAGAGGTGGCGGCCGAAGCCATGAAGGCCTTGTCCACCGGCCTGCAGTTCGCGCGCGACGTCAAGATCGAGCCAGTGCTGGGCGACTCACCGCAGGCCGCGCGGCCCAAGCGCGCGGCGTTCTGGCGCAGCGGACTGTCGACGAGCCTGCTGGCGGCCAATCTGGATGCGCTCAAGGCGTTCTATGCCGCCGGCGGCTATCCCTTGCCCGCGGGCGAGGCGTGGATGGATGCGTCGGTGCGCGGGGAATTGACCAGCGCCGCGCAGGCGCTGCGCGCCGTGCCTGTTCCGCTGGAACAGGCGCTGGCCAGCGACGAAGGCCGCCGCTTGCTGGTCCTGGCGTCCCTGACCATCAAGAACGCCAAGGCCATCGTCGACGAGAACCTGGCGCCCGCCCTGGGCGTCACCATCGGCTTCAATGCGCTCGATGGCGATTGACCGGCGCCGCTTCCTGGCCCTGGCTGCGGCGGCGGGCCTGTCCGCGGCCGCGGCCCGCGCCGCGTTTGCGGCCGGGGGCGGACCGTTGTACCTGGCCGCGCGCAAGCGCGGCGGGCGCGACGAAGCGGTGCTGCTGGACGAGACCGGCCAGGATCGCCTGGCCATCCCCATGCCGGCGCGCGGCCATAGTTTCGCGATCGACTCAGCCGCGCAGCGCGCGGTCGTCTTCGGCCGCCAGCCGGGTTTCTTCGCGCTGGGCTTTTCGCTGGCAGGCGGCGAGCCCGTGGCCTTGCCGCTGCCCGAGGACAGGCATTTCTTTGGCCACGGCGCCTATGTGCAGGGCGGCCGCCTGCTGGCCGCCACGGAGAACGACTTCGAGGCGGGACGCGGCGTGCTGGGCCTGTACGACGCGACGCCCGGCGGCGGCTACCGCCGTGTGGGGGAATTCGATTGCGGCGGCATCGGACCGCACGAAGTCGTGTTGATGCCCGACGGCAGGACGCTGTGCGTGGCCAATGGCGGCATCCTGACGCATCCCGACTACGGCAAGCTGGAACTCAATCTGGACACCATGCGGCCGTCTCTCGCCTATATCGACGCAAAGACCGGGGACCTGCTGGAAAAGGTCGAACTTGCGCCCGCGCTGCATCGGCTGTCGATCCGGCATCTGGCCGTGGCGGCGGACGGCGCGGTGTGGTTCGGCTGCCAGTACATGGGACCGGCGGCCGACCGTCCCGCGCTGGTCGGGCGGCACCGCCGCGGCGCCGCGCTGGAACTGTTCGACGCGCCCAGCGAGACGCTGCGCAACATGCGCAACTATGTCGGATCGGTGGCGGTCGACGCCGCGGGCGGGATAGTCGCCACCTCCAGCCCCGTGGGCGGTCAGGTGATCTACTGGGACGCGGCCAGCGGCAAATGCCTGGGCGTCACGGCGCTCGCCGACGGCTGCGGCGTCGCGCCCGCTCCGCAAGGCGGCTTTCTGGTCAGCAGCGGCCTGGGCGCGATGCTTCGCACCGATGCGCAAGGCGCCGAACAGCCGGTGCTGCCGCCCTCGCGCGACGTGTCGTGGGACAACCACTTTCGCATCGTGCCGGCGTAATGCGCGTAATGCGCGCAATGCGCGCAATGCGCCGCGTGGCGCCGACCGTTTTGCCAGCCGGCACCGCAGGGCCTATGCTGCGTGAGTGCCGGGCGCCATCTCCTTACAAAGCCTGACATTCCAGCCGCGCGCCGCGCCCCTTCGCGCAGGCCGCTTCTGATACAGTCGTCGTCGTTTTTTTGTAGGAGGTTCCATGGATGAGGCCGTAAAAGAGTTCTATGTCTGGGCGCCCAGGCTGATGGATATGGGCATCAATCTGCTCGTCGCCCTGTTGATACTGGGCATCGGCTGGTGGGTGTCGTCGCTGCTGGGCGGCTGGGTCCGCCGGGCCGCCACGCGGTCCCCCAAGATCGATCCCACCATCGTGCCCATGTTCGCCACGACGGTGATCTGGGCGGTGCGCATCTTCACCGTGATCGCCGTGCTGGCGCGGTTCGGGGTGCAGACGGCGAGCCTGATCGCGGTGCTGGGCGCAGCCGGCCTTGCCGTCGGCCTGGCGTTGCAGGGCACGCTGCAGAACATCGCCGCCGGCATCATGCTGCTGATCCTGCGTCCCATCCGGGCGGGTGAATACATCGCGCTCAGCTCGGGCGCCGATGGCACGGTCGAGGAAGTGGGCCTGTTCCTGACCCGCCTGATCCAGGGCGATGGCATCCATCTCACGCTGCCCAACAGCACGGTGTGGAACGCCACCATCACCAACTACAGCCGCAACAAGACGCGGCGCCTGGACATCCCCGTGCCGGTCCGCTATGGCGACGACCTGGACGCGGTGGTCAAGAAGCTGCAACAAATCGTGGATGCGCGTCCCGATGCCTTGAAGGATCCGGCGCCGCAGGTGAAGGTATTCGATTACAAGGAAAACGGCGTCACGGTGAACGTGCGCGTGTGGGCCGAGTCGAGCAAGTACTGGGACCTGCGCTGGGACCTGTACCAGGAGATCCGCCGCTCGCTCGAAGAGGCCGGTTTCCAGGCGCCGATTCCGCTGCGCGAGATCCAGAATCCCAAGGCCGGCGCGGCCGCAAGCTGATCGCGGCGTCATCGCGATGGCCACGAAAATGGGCGCTACGGCGCCCATTTTCTTGCGTCTTCGCCGCGCGGCGTGCGCGCCGCGAAGCCTGCCGGCAATCCGGCAATCAGGCCGGCGTGGCCAGCCGGGCCAGTTCCGATTTGATCCAGCCCGCGATCTCGCGCTGTCGCTGCGCGGGCATGCGGTCGATGATGGCGGTGACGCTGACCGCCAGCAGCGGTGCGCCATGCGCGTCCAGCAGCGCGCAGCCCACGCCCAGCGCGCCGCGCACCGCGTGGTTGCCCACCACGGAATAGCCGCGCGCGCGGGTGTTTTCAATCAGGCGGAACATCTCCTGCGGCGTCATGCCGCCGTATTCGTCCAGCCTGCCCGAGTTGCGCTCGACGATGCCGCGCGCCAGGTCGTCGGGCAGCGCGGCCAGCAACGCCATGCCGCCCGAGCCCACGCCCAGCGGCTGGCGCTTGCCGGCGTAGGTGGCGAGGATTTGCACGGGATAGCTGCCGATCTCGCGATGCAGGCTGATCGAATCGTCCTCGTCGCGCACCACCAGGAACACGGCGTCCCCGGTGCGGTCGGCCAGGCGGCGCAGCACGGGCAGGAGCTGCCGCACGCGCGGATCGCGCGAACGCGTGTCCGGATCGACGGCAAGCTGGGCGCGATATTTCTTGGTGCCCGCCACCGGCAGCACCAGGCCCGCATCGAGCAGGGCGGCCAGCAGGCGGTAGATGGTCGGACGCTGTATGCCCGTCAGGCGGGCAATGTCCGTCACGCTCAGGCCGTCCGGCCCCTGGTCTCGCAGGGCGGCCAGAACCGCCAGACCGCGCCGCAACGTGCGTGGGCCCGCGGCCGCGGTGTCGCTGTCTTGCATGCAAATCTCTGAAAACTAAGGGTTATCAAGGAACGGACAAGGGAAAACCATCGTCCGTAGGGTGGACTCTACCTTGATGCAAACCGCGTGTATAGCGCAGAATGCGTCCATCCAATAATTCAAATCGTCCATTTAATGGACAGTACCTGCACGGAGACTCTATGACTACAGGTCAAAAGCCTGGCCTGCGGCGTATCGCCGCCACCCTTCTGGCCACCGCCGCAAGCGCATTTGCAATGGGTTCCGCCCACGCAGCCTATCCCGACAAGCCCGTCCGTATCGTGGTCGGTTTCTCGGCTGGCGGCACCACGGACGTGATCGCCCGCATCATGGCCAAGGAACTCACCGAGACCCTGGGCCAATCTTTCGTGGTCGAGAACAAGCCGGGCGCCGGCAGCAACATCGCCACCGATTACGTCCAGCGCGCCGCGCCCGACGGCTACACGCTGCTGTTCGTGGCCGTCACCAGCGCGATCAACCAGACGCTGTACAAGAACGTTTCGTTCGACCTGACCAAGGACTTCGCGCCTGTCGCCCTGGGCGCCAAGGTGCCGAACATCCTGGTCGTCAATCCCCAGGTTCCCGTCAAGTCCGTGAAGGAACTGGTGGACTACGCCAAGAAGAACCCGGGCAAGCTGGCTTTCGCCTCGTCGGGCAGCGGCACCTCCATCCACATGGCGGGCGAGCTGTTCAAGATGAAGGCGGGCATCGACGTGCTGCACGTGCCCTACAAGGGCAGCGCCCCGGCCATGACCGACCTGATCGGCGGCCAGGTGCAGTTCATGTTCGACAACATGCCGTCCGCATGGCCGCATGCCCAATCGGGCAAGCTGCGCGCCCTGGCTGTGACCACCAAGGAACGCTCCACGAGCGCGCCTGACCTGCCCACGATGCAGGAATCGGGCTTTGAGGGCTTCGACGTGTCCTCCTGGTTCGGCCTGCTGGCTCCCGCCGGCACGCCCCCGGAAGTGATCACCAAGCTCAACGCCGCCATGCAGAAGGCGCTGGACAATCCTGCCGTCAAGACCAGCTATGAAAAGCTGGGCGCCGTGGGCGTGAAGACGACGCCGGCCGAATTCGGCCAGTTCATCAAGTCGGAAGTCGATGGCTGGGCCCCCGTGGTCAAGGCCTCGGGCGCCAAGGTGGACTGATACACGCCGCTGCCGGGTGAAACACCGGCGGCACGGTTTAGTACAAAGGGACGGGCATATTTGCCTGTCCCTTTTTATTTGTGCGCCGGCCGCTCCTGGCTTGCTATTTCTTATTTCTTCTTGGCCGCGTTCAGCATCGCCGTGCAGACGCCGCGCATCATGTCCACTTCGTCGCGCGTCAGCGACAGCCGGGAATACAGGTGCCGCATGCGCGGCATCAGCTTTTTGGGGTGGGCCGGATCCAGGAATTGCACCCCGACCAGCGCTTCTTCCCAGTGCGCGAGAAACGCCTGGACCGCCTCGCTGGAGGCCGGCGCCGCTCCGCGCGCGGGTTCCTGCGCGGTGGACCTGGGCAGCAATTCGGCCCCGGCATCCGCCAGCAGCGCATAACGCACCTCCCAGGCGGCCAATTGCAGCGCCTGGGCGACGTTCAGCGAGCTGTACTCGGGGTTGGCGGGGATATGGCAGATGCGGTGGCACAGCGCGATCTGGGCGTTCGTGAGCCCCGCGCGCTCGGTGCCCAGCACCACCGCGGCCACGCCTTCGGCAGTGCCGGCCAGGTGCTCGCAGGCCAGGTCGGCCGCCTGGCGGATGTCGCAGGGCGGAGGACCCAGGTCCCGGACTCGCGCGGTCAGCGCGAAGGCCAGGGTGACCGGCGCCAGCGCTTCTTCCAGCGTCGGGTAGATCCGGGCGTTCTCCAGCACGTCCAGCGCGCCGCTGGCCAGCGCCACCGCCTCCGGCTGGGTTGTTACATCCGCGAATTTGGGCTCCACCAGGACCAGTTCCGAGAAGCCCATCGTCTTGATCGCGCGGGCCGCGGAACCGACGTTTCCGGGGTGGCTGGGGTTCACCATTACGAAGCGAACACGTGAAAATGCTTGAGTCATTTAAAATGGCACGTTTGGCTTCGTGCCTTCCTGGTTTTTTGGGTCGATTTCCCCGTGGGGGCGACGGCGCGCCGGGGGGCGGCAAGCGGCCTACCATCAAGCCAACTCATCGCATACGTACGGAATTTTATGCACCCGATGCTCAATATCGCCATCAAGGCGGCCCGGCGTGCCGGCACCATTATCAACCGTGCCAGCATGGATTTGGAACGACTCAGCGTGGCACGCAAGGGGCCGCGCGATTATGTCACGGAAGTCGATCGCGCCGCCGAGGAGTCCATCGTCGAAACGCTGCATGCCGCCTATCCGGACCATGCCGTGCTGGGCGAGGAATTCGGACTGCAGGGTCCCGACCAGGCCGAATTCCAGTGGATCATCGATCCGCTGGACGGCACCACGAACTTCATCCACGGCCTGCCCAACTACGCCGTGTCGATCGCGCTGACGCAGCGGGGACAGGTCACGCAGGCCGTCATTTACGACCCCTCGCGCAACGAACTCTTCACCGCCAGCCGCGGCAGCGGCACCTTCCTGAACGACCGCCGCGTGCGCGTCTCGGGCCGCACCCGCTACCATGACGCGCTGCTGGGTGCCCACTGGCCCAACGCCGGCGATCCCGAAACCGGCTCGCAGCGTTTCCGCCAGATGGCCGAAGGCGCCACCGGCGTGCGCCGCCTGGGCTCCACCGTGCTGGACCTGGCCTACGTGGCCACCGGCCGCCTCGACGGCTTCTGCGGCGTGGGCCTCAAGCCCTGGGATCTGGCGGCGGGCAGCCTGATGGTCCTGGAAGCCGGCGGCCTGGTTGCCGACTTCGACGGCGAGCAAGGCTGGATGGACAGCGGCAACGTGCTGGCCGCCAGCCCGAAGATCTTTACGCAGATGCTCGCCACGCTGAATCCGCCGTCCGCGGCCTGATCGGCGCCACGCAATGCAAGAACCGGCCGCGAGGCCGGTTTTTTTTTGATAGTGGCAGTTGCCCTCAGGCGCCGCCGCCCTGCGCGATCAGTTTCCCATCCGGCAGCACCATCCAGGCGCGCACGCCCAGCGCGCGCACGAGCGTCTCGATGCGCGCCAGCGGCATGTTCGAGAATGCGGTGGACAGCGCATCGGCCGCGGTCGCCGTGGATGCCATGACCGACACGCTTCGATAGCGCGGGCTCGCGCGGCCGCTGTGCGGGTCGAAGAGATGCGAATGGCGTCCCGCGGCGTCCAGCGGCGTGCCGTAGCCGCCGGACGTGGCCAGCGCCTGGTTGCTGACCGGCACCTGCGCCAGGATCCGGTCCGGCGACAGGGGGTCCGCCAGGCCGACCCGCCAACCCTCGGCACGGGCCGACGCGTCCAGGCCGCGAATTTCGCCCAGGTCGACCAGCGCCCGCTCCAGGCCGGCGCTGCGCAGCAGGTCCGTCACGCGGTCGGTGATGTAGCCCTGCGCAATGCCGTTGAGCGTCAAGGCCATGCCGGGCCGCAGCCGGATGCGCTGCGGATCGACGTCGATGTTCCGGTACGACACATGCGCCAGCGCGCGCGCCACGTCGGCCGGCGCGGGGCCGTCTGGCGATGCGCCGGGCTGTGCGAAGTGGTCGGCGTACACGCGCCACAGCGGTTGCACGGACGGGTCGAAGAGTCCGTCCGTGACCTCGGCGTAGTGCCGGCTTTCGCTCAGGAGCCGCACCAGATCGGCGGGCGGGGCGGCCAGGAACCCCTGGCGGTTCAGGATGGACAGCGCGCTGTCCTCGCGGTACAGGCTGAACACGCCCTCGAGCCGGCGCAGCTCTCGCAGCGCCCGGTCGATGAGCTGTTCGGCGGCCCGGCGGTCCGGATGGTACAGGCGCAGTTCCGCGTCCGCGCCCAGCGCCACGCCCTGCCAGCGCGTGGGCGCGATGGCGGCGTGCGCGCGGCGCAGCAGGGAAGGGGCGAGCGCCAGCACGGAGGACGCGGCGACGATGCCGATGAAGCGGCGGCGGTTGGGATGGGTCATGGCGTTATCGATCGGAAGATGGGAAAGGCGCAATGGGCGCGGCGAAGGCCGATGGCCCTACTGCGCGAAAACGTAGTCCTCGGGCACGTCGGCAAAGCGCACGACGCGGCCGCCGTGGGTCTGGGCAAAGGCCTGCGCCTGGGCCGGGTCCGAGAACGGCATGGCGTCTTCGGCGCCCATGCCGCCGACGAAGCTCGAACCGATCACGTAGAAGGCCAGACGCGCCTCCACCCAGACCCGCAGATCGGCGGCGCCGTCGGGGCCCGCGGCAGCCATGTCGTTGACGTAGATGGCGGCCAGTCCCTTGGGTTCTTCCGGCAGCAGCGTGTAGGCGAACACCTGCTTGATGGACGAGAACCACACGGGCGCGGCGCGTCCCTTCACGAATATCTGGCCTTTGGGCCCGGCGTGGTCCTGCAGCGTCATGCCGCAGTAATGGCCAACGGCGTCGGCGCTGACGGCCTGCGGCGCGGGCGGCGGCGCGGCGGTGTCCTCGCCGCCGCAGGCCGATAGCGCCACCGCCAGGACCAGCAGGCTTGCCAAGCGTTGCGGGGTCATAGCTGTTTCCTCCGGAAGCAGACGGCCGCCAGCCCGAAGGGCACCGCGATCCACAGCAATTGCGCCGCCACCAGCAGCGGCAGCGGCAACTGGGCCTGGTCGCTGACGCCGGCCATGCCCGAGTACATCGATATGTTCTCGAACCCGGTCAGGTTCAGCAGCCGGTACACGTCGGACGGATTGGCGAGCAGCAACGCATTGAGCAGGCCCGGCGTCACATGCCGCCCCTGGTCGGCGGCCAGCACGCCCAAGAGGCCCATGTCGTAGATGACGACGAAGAACAGCCACACGCCCAGCGCGATGCCCGCCGCGGTGGCGCGCTCGCGCACCAGCGTGCTGATGAGGTAGCCCATCGCCAAGAAGCTTGCGCCCAGCAGCACGCTGGCGCCGATCAGCATGGCGAAGGGCCGCCAGGCGCCGGCGTCCATGCCGCCATAGACCCATTGCAGCGCCAGGCCGGCCGACCCGTAGCCCGCGCCGGTGGCGATCGCCAGGATGGCCAGGTGTCCGATGAACTTGCCCATGATCACCTGCCCGCGCGACACGGGGTAGCTGAGCAGGAGCGCCATGGTGCCGCGGTCGACCTCGCCGACGATGGCGTCGTACGCCAGCAGCATCGCAATGAGCGGCACCAGGAAAATGGACAGGCTGGACAGGCTGACCACCGTGACGGTCAGCGGGTCGACCTTGACCGCGCCCGTGGGCGCGCTGCCCAACAAGCCCAGCGCCAGGGCCAGCGCGGCCAGCAGCAGCGACGTGGCCAGCACCCAGCGGTTGCGCAGGCCGTCGCGGATTTCCTTGCCGATGATGGTGCTTACCGCGTTCATGCGTCCTCCCGTTCAAGCAGGTGGGCGTAGATGTCATCCAGGCCGGGCACCTGGATGTCCAGGTCGCGGATGGGCGAGGCGATGGCCCCGATGCTGCGGATGGCGTCCACCTTGTCCGCCTCGTGGCACAGCAGTTCGTAGCGGCCGGGTTCGACCGGCCGCCACGCGGGGGAGGGGGCGGCAGCGCCCGGTTGGCAGAGCGACACGCTGATGCGGATGGGCAGGCCGGTATCCCGCCGCAGCGCCGACATGGCGCCGTCGGCGATCTTCACGCCGGCCTTCATGACCACGATGCGGTCGGCGTGGCCGGCCAGTTCCGACAGAGCGTGGGTGCTGAGCAGGATGGTCGCGCCGCTGGCGCGCAGCTCGTGCACGATTTCATAGAACGTCAGCCGCGACGCGGGGTCCAGGCCCGTCGTGGGCTCGTCGAATAAGAGGATGCGGGGTTCTCCCAGCAGCGCCTGCGCCAGCGCCAGCCGCTGGCGCATGCCCTTGGAGTACCCGCCGACCCGCCGGTGCGCGGCGCTGGATATGCCCACTTTTTCAAGCAGCCCTGCATTGCGCGACAGCGGCTGGCGCTTGAGCCGCGCGTAGAACGCCAGCGTCTCGGCGCCGGTCATGGCCGGGTGCAGGGCCACTGTTTCGGGCAGGTAGCCGATGCGCGCGCGCTGCCGGGCGGCCGCGGGGCTGTGGGCGTCGTGCCCAAACAGCATCACGCGGCCCTGCGTGGGACGGATGAGGCCCAGGATCAGCTTGATCAGCGTGCTCTTGCCCGCGCCGTTGTGACCGGCCAGCGCCACGCATTCGCCTTCGCGCAGGTCCAGGTCCAGGACGCTGACCGCGCGGTGGGCGCCATAGTGTTTGCTGACGCCGGACAGCGTTACCAGTGCATTGCTCATTGGAGTACCTCGGCGCGTTTCGCGCCGTTCTGCCGGGCGGGGTTCATCAGCGGCGCGCTGTCGATGACGCCTCCCGGCAATATCGCGGGGAACTGCGACTGCGCCCAGCGCACCACCGAGATGGCCGGGCTGTTGAGCAGGATGCGCGCCGCCGGGGCGCGCCACAGCAATTGGTCGACCACGTCGTTCGGGCGGTAGGCCGTGTCGGCGATGCCGTCGCCATCCAGGTCGAAGGCCGTGTTGTCGCTCCAGTAGTTGCCGCGTCCCTCGTCCGACCACTCCAGCACGCGCGTGCCCACGTACTTGACCTGGTTGCGGTTGTTGATGAACGCGTTGCCGGAGATCCGGTTTCCCTCGGAGCCCGCCGTGAAGTGGATGCCGATGTCGCAGTTGGAGAAATGGTTGTCCGCAAAGCGGTTCTTGTTGGCGTTGTAGATGAATACGCACTTGCCGGCGCCATCCACGGTATTGCCCGAGATGTCCGAGTTGTTGGCGTAGTTCATCATCAGGCCCTGTTCGACGTTGTCCAGCGCCACGTTGTCCGTGACGACGAGCCGGTGCGAATACATGATGGCGTAGCCGATGTCGTTGCGCGTGGCCGCGTTGCCGCTGATTTCGCTGTCGTTGGTGTACATGTAATGCACGCCATAGCGCAGGTCATGGAGCCGGTTGCCGATGAACCGGTTCTGCTTGCTGGTGTTCACGAAGATGCCGTCGCGGCCGGCGGAGATGTCGTTGTCGACCACCGCGCTGCCCGGCGTATTCCACAAGGACACGCCATTGCCGCGCTCCGCCACGCGCAACTCCTGGTTGCCCACGATGCGGTTGCCGCGCACCAGCGCGTCCCGCGGGCCCCACACGTAGACGCCGAACAGGTTGTCCAGGATGTCGTTGCGTTCCACCACGGCGCGGTGCGCCGTACGGTCCAGGAAGATGCCCGCGTCCATCGCGGGCAGGTCCAGGCCTGAGCGCGTGACGGTCAGGTTGCGCAGCGCCACGTCGGCGGCCTGCACCCACAGCGTGCGTCCGTTGCGCGTGCCCTCGATGATGGCGCTGCGGTCCCGCGGTCCTTCCAGGGTCAGGGGCTTGTCGATGACGATGGCGCCGGCGTAGGACCCCGGCGCCAGCCGCAGCGTGTCGCCGGGCTGCGCCGCGGCGACGGCCTGCGCCAGATCCGCGCCCGCCTCGATTTCAATGGTGGCCGCCGCGGCGGCCCCGTGCAGGGCCGGCCCGAAGCCCGCCAGCACGAGGCCAACCGCGGCCCGCACCGCGCTTCGCAAGGTTGCGATGACAGCCATGGATCTTTACGCGGATTTCTTGGGATGCACGATCATCTGGCCGGACATTTCCATGTGCAGCGCGTGGCAGAACCACTGGCAGTAGTACCAGTACACGCCCGGCCGGTCGGCCTTGAACGTGACGGACGAGGTGGCCTGGGGCCCGATCTCCATGGCGATGCCGTGGCCTTCCAGCGTGAAGCCGTGCGTCAGGTCTTCGATCACCTCCATGTTGGTCACGAACACCGTGACCTCGTCGCCCTGGTTCACCTCGAACTGCTTCAGGCTGAACATGGGCGCGACGGCCATCATGTATACGCGGACCTTGTTGCCGTCGCGCACCACCTTGGCGGCGTCTTCCAGCGTCACCCCGTCCTTCTTGGCGATCTGGCGGGCGTCTTCCCACATGGGGTCGTCGCGCTTCCAGACGCTGACCGGGTTGATCTTGGAACGGTGCACCAGGCACATGTCGTGCGGCTCGGCGAAGCTGGGGCCGTCATGCACGAGCTTCATCTCGTCGCCCGAGATGTCGATGAGCTGGTCGTTCTCGGGCTTGAGCGGACCCACGTTCAGGAACCGGTCCTTCGAGAACTTGTTCAGCGACACCAGCCACTTGCCGTCGGCTTCCTTGGTTTCGCCCATCGTGGAGTGGTTGTGGCCCGGCTGGTAGTGCACGTCCAGCTTCTGGATGATCGGGTCGACCTTTTCGCCCTGGTAGGCGCGCTTGGCCTTATCGATGTTCCACTTGACCATCTGGCTGTCGATGAACAGCGTGGTGTAGGCGTTGCCGCGGCCGTCGAAGGCAGTGTGCAGCGGGCCCAGCCCAAGCTGCGGCTCGGCCACCACGCAATCGCGCGGCTTGATCTTGTCGGCGAACAGGTCGTCCAGCTTGCGCACGTCGATCACCGTCACCGTGGGCGACAGCTTGCCGTTCAGCATGAGGTGGATGCCGTCGGGCGCGGCGTTGCAGCCGTGGGGCGAGTTGGGCACCGGGATATAGCGCGTGTACTTGGAGCCGTGGCGGCCGTCCACGACCGGCACGCCGCCCATCGTCTTGAAGTCGCCGTCCTTGATCGCCTGTTCGATGCGTTTGAGGTTGAAGACCACGACCCAGTCCTGCTCGTTGGCCGACATTTCCTCGACGGTCACGCCCTTTTCCGAGTTGTAGCAGGTGGCGAAGGAGTACTTGCCCTGGTAGTCGGCGTCGCCGTTGTCCAGGTTGCCGTCCACCAGCACCTGCCAGGCGACCTTCATCGTGTCGCCGTCGAGGGCCGTGTAGACGGCGAAGAAGTTCTTCTTGGGATCGTCCAGCACCTTGCCATTGTTGGGCAGCGGCGAGATGTGCTCGCCGTTGGCGAACACATAGCCGGTGCGCGGGTAGCGCTGCGGGCGCAGGCCGTGCACACCCGACACGTTGGGTAGTTCGGTGATCTTGTCGGTCTTCATCACGTCCAGGCGGATCCGCGCCACGCGGTTGTTCGCCTTGTCGTTGATGAAGAGATAGCGCCCGTCGTAGGTCTGGTCGGTGAACGACAGATGGGGGTGGTGCGCGTCGCCGTTGGGAAACACGCCGCCCTTGTCCTTCAGGAATTCGCGCGTTTCGGGCGTCAGGCCTTCGGTCAGGATCTTGCGGCTTTCGTTGGTGCGGCCCCATCCGGTCGCGCTGCACTGGTTGAACACCGGAATGCGCACGAGTTCGCGCATGGAGGGCAGGCCCAGCACGCGGACCTCTCCGGACTGGCCGCTGGAGTTGAACGCGTAGTACTCGTCCAGCTCGCCCGGCGCGACATGCCCCAGCACGCCGCCGCCGGATTTGCCCTCCTTGCCGTGGGCGGTGGGAATCTGCGCGCCGGCCACGAGGCCGGCCGCGCCGGTGATGGCGGCGGTTCCCAGGAAGCTGCGGCGGCTGAGGCCGGCTTTTTCGGGGGTCTTGTCGGTCATGGATAACTCCTGGTTTGTGACGGCGCGGGGCGCCGCGGTACGGAAACCGTGTTTCACGATTCCGGGTTGGGGCGATTCGCCGGGGTCAAGCTGGGCATGCGGTGCAGCACGACTTCCTGCACCGCCGGCTCGGGAGGCGGAGCCGGGCGCCGCTCACGCCTGGACCGTTTCTGGATCAGGTGAGGGCACTTCTCCTGGTGGTGGTAAAGCATCTGGCAGTGCAGGCATTGGATGCACTCGTTCGGATTGATCTCGCCGGACGGGTCGATGGCCTGCACGGGGCATTCGATGTTGCAGCGTTGGCAGGGATTGCCGCAGTCGCGATAGCGCTTGAGCCAGTTGAAGATGCGCAGGCGGGCGGGAATGGCCAGCGCGGCGCCCAGCGGACAGAGGTAGCGGCAGAAGAAGCGCTCGATGAACAGGCCCGCGGCCAGCAGCGCGACGGCGAACAGCACGAAGGGCCAGTGGCGCACGAAGCGCAGGATGATCGCTGTCTTGAACGGCTCGACTTCGGCGAGCTGTTCGGCGACCGCCAGGTCATACAGCGAGAACCCGAAAAGAAGGAGGAAGATCACGTACTTGAGCGTGGACAGCCGCTGGGCCACGCCATGGCGGATCTTCAACTGGCGCACGCCCAGGCGCCGCGCGATGCGATTGGTCAATTCCTGCAGCGCGCCGAACGGGCAGAGCCAGCCGCAGAACGCGCCCCGGTTCCAGAACACCATGGAGATGGCGGTGGCGCACCAGAGGATGAACACCAGCGGGTCCATCAGGAAGTATTCCCACCGGAAATCGGTGCGCAGCGCGGAAAAGAACGTCAGCACGTTGACGATGGACAGTTGCGCCTGGCCATACCAGCCGATCCAGAACAGCGCGAAGGCCAGGAACGCCAGGCGCAGCCGGTCGTGCAGCAGGGGGCGCGCGGTGAGCTGGTCCTGGAAGAAGAAGATGCCGACGAGCACCGACAGCGCCACGGTCAGGATGGCGATCTGGCCGGCCTTGCCTTGCCAGATCTGCTTCCACAGGGCGGGCTGGGCGGCTTCGGCTTCGGCTTCGGCTACTGCTTCGGCTTCCGCTTCCCCGGCCGGCGGGGCGGTGGGCGCATCGGCGGCCGCGGCCTGCACCGGCGTGGGGCCGGCGGCGACGGCGCGGGTATAGGCCGCGGGCAGTTCATAGGGCAGGTCGAACGTGACGAAGGCCTTGTCCGAGACGCTCAGCACGCGCTGCACCATGAGCTGCAGGCGCCAGGGCTTGACGGGGTCCAGCGCAGCGTCCTCGGGCACGACGAAGAGGGCGACCTCGCGCAGCGCCGGCGCGCCCGCGGCGCTCACGTCCGCCAGGCGCTGGTGGTTGCGGTCGCGGAAGCGGAAGGCGCTTTCGTCCTGGACGACCTCGATGCGATCGAAGATGCCGCCCCGCACATAGCCCGAGCCCTTGAACGAATACAGGCCATTGCCCGCGACCAGCACCGCCTGCTGTCCGGGCTTGAGCCGTTCCTTCAGGCGCTGCCAGCCGGTGTCGCCCAGCAGGCTGCGGCCGATGGACGGCGCGCTGACCAGCGCGGCGTAGAGGTCGATGAAGGTGTCGTCCGGGCCGCCTTCGCCGTGCTCGGCCGCGTCCTGCCGTCCCGAGCGCAGGAACGCCTGGTTCACGTCTTCGGGCGTGAGCCGCAGGTTCTTGACCGCGCCCGAATCGAGCAGTGCCTGCCAGTTCTGCACATCGTTCCTGTCTTCGTCCAGGACGCGCGCGGCTGCGGGCGGCGCGGTCTGGCGCGGCGCGCCCGCCTTGCCGATGCCATGGGCGCGCGCCACCGCGATGGCCGAGCGGGTGATGGTGTCGCCGATCACCATCAGCGTGACGGTGGCGCCGCTGACGATATCCACGGGCGGCGGCGCGCCGTGGCGCGGCGGGGCATCGACGAAGTTCAGGCCCACGTAGCCCTGGATGAAATGGTCGACCTTGGACTGCGGGATGCCGATCAGCACGATGGGCTCGTGATGCTCCACGAGCTTGGCGCCCACGATGCGCCCGTCCGCCGCCAGGCCGACCAGCACGTCGATCGGCTTGCTGGAATAGCCCCGGGTGTTGACCACGTCGGTGGTGAGGTAGACCAGGCCCAGCTGCCGGTTGCCCGCGTAGACGCGCGCCGCCGCCGGTTTGCCTTCGACGGGGCCGGTGCGGTCGGCGCCGGGGAACACCTCGCCGATGGGCGTGGCCGCCAGGAACTCGCGCAGGCGCTGCGCCTGCGCGTCCTGCGCGACGGCCAGACAGGAAAGCCACATCGCAAGCAGCGCGGCCAGCAGGCATCGAGCGAACCGGTTGTTTATGGCTGTCGTTGTGGATGTTGCCGCTGCCGTTGCTGCCGTACTGCCGCGCATGCTGAACTCTGCTTGTCGTGTTTGCGTGCAGGCATCCTACGAACATGCAACAGGCGGGGGATTGCGGTTTGTCAATCGCGCCATTTCAACGGCGAATACCCCTACGAAACGTAGGGGATGTTCCGGATTTTCCAGTGAAATGAGGGGGGAGGCTTGATGAAGGTCAAGGGCGCCGGAGCAGGGCGCTCCTACACTGGTCCGCGGCGGCAACGGCGTCTGCATATGGCTGGCGCAAGTGCATCGACCGCTGTGTCATCGGAGAAATTCATGCTGGCAAAAGCCACCCTCGCCCTCCTTCTTTCTGCCACCAGCCTGCCCGTGCTGGCCGCGCAATGTGAAGCCACCGTCGAAAGCAACGACGCCATGCAGTTCAACGTCAAGGAAATCGTCGTCGACAAGAGCTGCAAGGAATTCACCGTCAACCTGAAGCACGTCGGCAAGATGGCCAAGGTCGCCATGGGCCACAACTGGGTGCTCACGAAGGAAGCCGACAAGCAGGGCGTCGCCACGGATGGCATGGGCGCCGGCCTGGCCCAGGACTACGTCAAGGCGGGCGACACCCGCGTCATCGCGCACACCAAGGTCATCGGCGGCGGCGAATCCGACTCCGTCAAATTCGATGTGTCCAAGCTCGCCGCAGGCGAAAACTATGCGTTCTTCTGCTCCTTCCCCGGCCACTGGGCCATCATGAAGGGCACGCTGAAAGTCGGCGCCTGATTCCCCGACAAGGTCTGTTGAGCCAAGCACGAGCCGGCCGGGGGGCCGGCTTTTTCTTGCCCGCCGCGCCGGCCGCGGACCCTGCGCGACCCGCCGCGCCTGGCCGTGTTCAGGCGCTTGCAAGCCTTAGTCCTTACGGCGCAAAGCCGCTGTCCATCAGGCTTACGGACGGGATGCGTCACCGGCATGTCACGGATTTTCCATGTACGATTACCGGTCGTGTAACTTCTGGAGCTCCTGATGGAGTGGCTGCTGGACCCCGCTGCGTGGGTCGGCTTGCTTACCCTGGTCGTCCTTGAGATCGTCCTGGGCATTGATAACCTGATTTTCATCGCCATCCTGGCGGACAAGCTGCCTCCCGCGCAGCGCGATCGCGCACGCATCATGGGCCTGAGCCTGGCGCTCATCATGCGCCTGGGCCTGCTGTCGGTCATGTCATGGCTGGTCACGCTGACCACGCCGCTGTTCAACATCGGACCCCTTTCCCCGTCTGGGCGCGACCTGATCCTCATGGTGGGCGGCCTGTTCCTGCTCTTCAAGGGCACCATGGAACTGCATGAACGCCTGGAAGGCGGCGTGCACGCGGGCTCTTCCGGCCCGCGCGTCTATGCCAGCTTCTGGGTGATCGTCACGCAGATCGTGGTGCTGGACGCGGTGTTCTCGCTGGACTCCGTCATCACGGCGGTGGGCATGGTGGATCACCTGGCCATCATGATGATTGCGGTCGTGATCGCGATCGGCATCATGCTGCTGGCGTCCAAGCCCCTGACGCGCTTCGTCAACGCCCACCCCACCGTGGTGGTGCTGTGCCTGGGCTTTTTGCTCATGATCGGGTTCTCGCTGCTGGCCGAAGCCTTCGGCTTCAAGGTCCCCAAGGGCTACCTGTATGCCGCCATCGGTTTCTCGGTGGCCATCGAGGCGCTCAACCAGGTGGCCCGCCGCAACCTGCTCAAGCTGGACGCTCGCCGCCCGATGCGCGAGCGCACCGCCTCCGCCGTGCTGCGCATGCTGGGCAAGCGCCCGCCCGCCAGCGACGAGCCCGACCTGCCCCATGCCGACGGCCCGGCCGTCCAGGCCTTCGGGGTGGAAGAGCGCAACATGGTCAGCGGCGTGCTGACCCTGGCGGAACGGTCCATCCGATCCATCATGACGCCGCGCACGGACGTGTCGTGGATCAACATCGACGACGATCCCGACAACATCCGCCGCCAACTTACCGACGCGCCGCACAGCTTCTTTCCGGTCTGCCGCGGTTCGCTGGATGAGGTCGTGGGCATCGGGCGGGCCAAGGACCTGATCGCGGACCTCATCACCGAGGGCCGCGTGCGCCGCAACCGCCTGCGCGATCCCATCATCGTGCACGAGTCCATCGGCATCCTGCGCCTCATGGACACCCTCAAGCGCTCGCGCGGCCAGCTCGTGCTGGTGGCCGACGAGTTCGGCGCCATCGAAGGACTGGTGACGCCCATCGACGTCTTCGAGGCGATCGCGGGCGAGTTCCCCGACGAAGACGAACTGCCCGACATCGTGGCCGATGGCGACAATACCTGGAAGATCGACGGCGCGGCCGACCTGCACCACGTCGAGCAGGTGCTTGAAACCGAAGGCCTGGTCGATGACGCCCAGGACTTCTCCACCCTGGCGGGCTATCTGCTGTCGCGCTTCGGACATCTGCCCAAGCCGGGCGACGTCTGCGAATATACGATCCATCACCAGCATTTCCGCTTCGAAGTCCTGGAAATGGATGGCCGCCGCATCGCACTGGTGCGCGTGGAGAAACGCCCCGACGAGCATTTCTCCGACGAAGCATCCCTCGCCAACGACTAAGACAGACTCATACAGAGAGAGAACCTTGCCCGTGACAGAGAACGCGCTCTATCTGATCAAAGCATTCATCCTGGGTGTCCTGGAAGGCCTGACGGAATTCATTCCCGTGTCCAGCACGGGCCACCTCATCCTGGTCGGCGACTGGCTCAATTTCGATTCGGGCGACGGCAAGGTGTTCGAGGTGGTCATCCAGCTCGGCTCCATTCTTGCGGTAATGTGGGTCTTCCGCGCCCGGCTGCTCAAGCTGATCCGCGGCACGCTGACCGGCGTGCCCAGCGAGGTCGCCTTCACCCGCAACCTGCTGCTGGCCTTCCTGCCGGCCGCGGTGATCGGCGCGATCTTCATCAAGACCATCAAGTCGGTGTTCTACCACCCGGCGGTGGTGGTGGTGACGCTGGTCCTGGGCGGGCTGATCATGCTGTACGTCGAACGCCGCACCCGCCACACGCCCGGCGACGTGCCGGGCGCCTCGGACGACACCGCGTCGGACGAGCGCGCGTCGGCCCACACGCTGGAACAGATCACCTGGAAGCAGGCGCTGGGCGTGGGCGTGGCCCAGTGCTTCGCGATGATTCCCGGCACTTCGCGGTCGGGCGCCACCATCATCGGCGGCATGATCGCCGGCATCCAGCGCAAGACGGCCACCGAGTTTTCGTTCTTCCTGGCCATGCCGACCATGCTGGGCGCCGCGGCCTACGACATGTACAAGAACTTCGGCCTCCTCACCCAGCACGATCTCTCCGGCATCGCGGTGGGTTTCATCGCCGCGTTCCTGAGCGCCATGGTGGTGGTCCGCGCCGTGCTGCGCTTCGTCGCCAACCACACGTACCGGGTGTTCGCCTGGTACCGGATCATCTTCGGCGGCATCGTGGCCGCCTGGATCTTCACGCGCTGATCGGGGCCCGCCGCGGCGGGCGCCAAAAGAACGAGGGCCGCTTTTCCAAGCGGCCCTCGTTCTTTGCGCTGCCTGCAAGCCAGGCGGCTACGCTTCGGTTTCCAGGTCGTAGAACTGCAGCCCGTCGCGGTCGATGACCAGCCAGCCGCCGCGCGGCGGCGTCACGTGGTCGCAATCCCAGTCGGGCAGCACCCAGCGTTCACGCTTGACGCCGTCGACCTCCAGCACGTGGCGGGCGGGGCGGTGCGTGTGGCCATGCACCAGCACGCGGACATGGGTGTCGCGGAAGATCGACTCCACCGCGGCCGCATTCACGTCCATGATCTCCATGGACTTCATCTGGTTGGCCGCCTGGCTTTCGCCGCGCGCCTGCTGCGCCATGGCCAGCCGCTCGGGGATGGTCTTGGACAGGAACTCGGCCTGCCATTGCGGGTTGCGCACCATCGTGCGGAACTGCTGGTAAGCGGTGTCGTCGGTACAGAATTCGTCGCCGTGCGTCAGCAGGATCTGGCCGAAATCGGTCTCCAGCAACGCGGGCTCGGGCAACAGGCGGGCGCCCACGGCCTTGGCCAGTTCTTCCCCGATGAGGAAGTCCCGGTTGCCGCGTCCCAGCCAGACCGGGATGTGCGCGGCGGTGTCCCGCAGCGCCGTCAGCGCCGTGGCGAGCCACGGCGGCGCGGCGCGGATCACGTCGTCGCCGATCCAGGCGTCGAAGATGTCGCCCGGCAGAAGCAGGGCGGCGGCCTCTTCCTGAGCCGCCTGCAGGAAGGCCACGAAAGCCTCCGAGGTGGCCGGCGTGGCCGGCCCCAGGTGCAGGTCGGACGCCAGCCAGATCGGGCCGGACAGGGTGATCTTATTCAAGAACTTCGGCCTTCTCGATGATGACGTCTTCGTTGGGCACGTTCTGGTGGAAGCCCTTGTTGCCGGTCTTCACGCCCTTGATCTTGTCGACCACGTCCTGGCCTTCGGTGACGGCGCCGAACACGGCGTAGCCCCAGCCGTTCGGCGTGGGCGACGTGAAGTTCAGGAAGTCATTGTTGGACACGTTGATGAAGAACTGCGCGGTGGCCGAGTGGGGGTCGCTGGTGCGGGCC
Organism: Achromobacter sp. MFA1 R4; assembly: GCF_900156745.1. NCBI lineage: Bacteria > Pseudomonadati > Pseudomonadota > Betaproteobacteria > Burkholderiales > Alcaligenaceae > Achromobacter > Achromobacter sp. MFA1 R4. Next base: position 4,201,728 of record NZ_LT707065.1, read on the forward strand.
ATGGCGAGCGTGTACTTGTCGTTCTTCAGGCCGTTGTTGGCCTCGTTTTCGATCGGGGCGTGGGTCTGCTTCTGCTTCATGCCGGGTTCGAAGCCGCCGCCCTGGATCATGAAGCCGTCGATCACGCGATGGAACACCGTGCCGTTGTAGAAGCCTTCCTTGACGTAGGTGAGGAAGTTTTCGACGGACTTGGGCGCCTTGGCGGCGTCCAGGGTGATGACCATGTCGCCTTGGTTCGTTTGGAGCTTGACGCGGGGATTGGTGCTCATGGTTTTTGTGCCTTCGGAGGTGGAGTTGGAAGAAGTGGCCGCGGGGGCGGCGCTGACGAGGGCCGGGGCGAATGCCGCCAGCGCGAACGAGCACGCCGTCAGGCGCAGCAGGTGTAGAGGAGAGTAACGGGACATCATTTGCCTTGTTTATCCTTCAACATTGTTTCAACTTCGCGGACCTTTTCCTTCATGCCGGGCACGCCGTCGCCGGCGGCCTTCTTGTAGGTGCGCAAGGCCTGCAGCAGTTGCAGGTCGCCCAGATTGGCGCGCGCGGCGGCGTAGCCCGGGTCGGCGCGCAGTGCCATCTGCAAGGCATCCTGCGCCCGGTCCAGTTCGCCGCGGCTGGCATATAGAGCCGCCAGGTTGTTCCAGGGTTCCGGCAATTCGGGAAACCGCGTGGTCATTTCGTTGTAGACGTCGATGGCCTCGTTGGTGCGGTTCAGGGCGGCCAGGGCGCGCGCGTGCTGGAACATCAGTTGCACGTCGGTGCCGCGCTGGTCCTTGATCTCGGCCTGGCGCTTTTCGATCATCTCCAGCGCTTCCTGGTTTTCGCCGCGGTTCAGCATGCGCTCGATGTGCGTGGTGATCTGCGAGGCGGAGGGGATCAGGCGCGTGTCCACGCTGGGCTTGGCCGCTTCCAGCAGGTTGGCCAGGGCGTCCCAGCCGCCTTCCGGCGGAATCGGGTCCAGGGTGGTGCGGCTGGAGTTGGGGTTTTCTCCCCCGCCGCCGCTCATCGACTGGGCGAGGGCGACCCCGGCCGGTGCGCCGGCCAGGGCCAGCGCGAGCAGGGCAACGCAAAAACGCGGCTTGATGGTCACGTGGGTTCCGTTAAAAGTCTTGGCCGTCATGCGCTTACGCGCGCGAGCGGGCCGCTTGCTATACTTGACGACCGCCATTTTAGCCCCGGTTAGGTTTTTGGCTCGATCATCGCGCTCCGAATCGTGTTCAAAAGCCGGAGATACCTCACGGGCGCAGATCCAGGACCGGATGCGCCGGGACGACAGCAACCATTTCCGCAACCGCCACGGAAAACCAGACAAAGCCTATCGCGCCATGCTGCAAATCTACAATACGTTATCGCGTACCAAAGAACCGTTCAAACCGGCCCAGGCCGGCCAGGTGCGCATGTACGTGTGCGGCATGACCGTCTATGACTTCTGCCACCTCGGCCACGCCCGCATGCTGGTGTCGTTCGACGTCGTCCAGCGCTGGCTGCGCGCCAGCGGCCTTGCTGTGGATTACGTGCGCAACATCACGGACATCGACGACAAGATCATCCGCCGTGCCGTCGAAACCGGTCGCCGCATCGGCGAAGTCACCGAGTTCTACATCGACGCCATGCACGCCGACGAACGCGCGCTGGGCGTCGAATCCCCCGACCGCGAGCCGCGCGCCACGCAGTACGTGGGCGAGATGCTCGACATCATCGGCAAGCTGGAAAAGAACGGCCTGGCCTACCAGGCCGAGGACGGCGACGTGAACTACGCCGTGCGCGGTTTTTCCGGCTACGGCAAGCTCTCCGGCAAAACGCTGGACGACCTGCGCGCCGGCGAGCGCGTGGCGGTCGGCTCCAGCAAGCGCGATCCGCTCGATTTCGTCCTCTGGAAGTCCGCCAAGGCCGAGGAACCCGCCGACACCAAGTGGGAATCGCCCTATGGCCTGGGCCGCCCGGGCTGGCACATCGAGTGCTCGGCCATGAGCAAGTCGCTCCTGGGCCTGCCGCTGGACATCCACGGCGGCGGTCCGGACCTGAAATTCCCGCACCACGAGAACGAGATCGCCCAGACCGAGGGCGCGTTCGGCGGCACGCTGGCCAACATCTGGATGCACTGCGGCCCGCTCATGGTCGATTCGGACAAGATGTCCAAGTCCCTGGGCAACTTCCGCACCATCCGCCAGACGGTCGCGCAAAGCGATCCGGCGGCCGACCAGTCCGACTACCCGGTAAATCCGCGCGAAGCCGAAATGGTGCGTTTCTTCATTGTGCGCAACCATTACCGCAGCCCGCAGAACTACACGCCCGACAACCTCATCGACGCGCAGAACGCACTGGATCGCCTGTACCAGGCCTTGCAGAACGTGCCGGCCGACGGGCAGGGCATCGACTGGAACGAGCCGCAGGCCCAGGCCTTCAAGGCCGCCATGGACGACGATTTCAACAGTTCGGGCGCTGTCGCCGCCCTGTTCGAGCTCGCCTCCGAAGCCAACCGCACCAAGAGCGCGCGCAGCGCAGGCCAGATGAAGGCGCTCGCCGCCTTGCTGGGCCTGCTGCAGCAGGAGCCCGCCGCGTACTTCCAGTCGCCCACCCGCTACTCCGCGGCCGCCATCGAGCAGGGCGTGCGCAGCACGCTGGACGCCGATGCCATCCAGTCCCTGATCGACGCGCGCGCGGCGGCCAAGGCCGCCCGCAATTTCGCCGAGGCCGACCGTATTCGCGCCGAACTGCGCGAAGCGGGCATCGAGCTGGACGACAAACCGGGCGGCCTGACGCAATGGCGTCGAGCGTGACGCCGCAGGATACGCCGGACATGTCCACTGCAGATCTCGAGATTCCCAAGCCTGATTATTGGGAAGCCGCCGTAGCGCACCTGATGCGCCGCGACCGCATCCTGAAAAAGATCATCCCCCAGCACCCCGAGGTCTGGCTGACCTCGCGCGGCACGCCGTTCATCACGCTGGCGCGGGCGATCATCGGCCAACAGATTTCCCCCAAGGCGGCCGACGCCGTCTGGACCAAGTTCATCGACGCCGTGGGCAAGCGTCCCACGCCCGTGGCCGTGCTGCGCGTGGGCCTGGACGGCCTGCGCAAGGCCGGACTGTCCCAGCGCAAGGCCGAATACGTGGTCGACCTGGCCGTGCATTTCGGCGAGCGCCGGGTCCATCCCGAGAAATGGGCGGCCATGGACGACGAGGCCGTCATTTCCGAGCTGGTCGCCATCCGCGGCATCGGGCGCTGGACGGCGGAGATGTTTTTGATTTTCAATCTACAGCGGCCTGACGTCCTGCCGCTGGATGATCCTGGGTTGCTCAAGGCAATCTCGCTACACTATTTCAGCGGCGAGCCTGTCTCGCGCTTCGAGGCTCGCGAAGTCTCGTTGGCGTGGCAACCCTGGCGTACCGTGGCAACCTGGTATCTGTGGCGCAGTCTGGAACCGACGCCGGTCCAATACTGACGCACTCCAGGCAGCCCATCTACGGAACCACACTACATGCGCAATACATTTCTGGAATTTGAACAGCCGCTCGCCGAGCTTGAGAACAAGATCGAGCAGCTGCGCTATGTGCAGGCCGATTCGGCAGTAGACATCTCCGATGAAATCGGACGTCTGCAGCAGAAGAGCCAGACGCTCGCCAAGGAGATCTACGCCAAGCTCACGCCCTGGCAGACGGCGCTCGTCGCGCGCCATCCCCAGCGTCCCTACACGCTGGACTACGTGCGCGAAATGTTCACCGACTTCCATGAACTGCATGGCGACCGCATGTACGCCGACGACCAGTCCATCGTGGGCGGCCTGGCGCGCTTCAACGGCACGCCCTGCATGGTCATCGGCCACCAGAAGGGCCGCGACACCAAGGAACGCGCCGCGCGCAACTTCGGCATGCCGCGCCCCGAGGGCTATCGCAAGGCCCTGCGCCTGATGCGCCTCGCTGAAAAATTCGGCATTCCGGTCTTCACCTTCGTGGACACCCCGGGCGCCTATCCCGGCATCGGCGCCGAAGAGCGCGGCCAGTCCGAAGCCATCGGCCACAACCTGTATGCCATGGCCGAACTGAAGGTGCCGATCATCTGCACGATCATCGGCGAAGGCGGCTCGGGCGGCGCCCTGGCCATCGCCGTGGGCAACGCCGTGCTGATGCTGCAATACGCCACGTACGCGGTGATTTCGCCCGAAGGCTGCGCCTCGATCCTCTGGCGCAGCGCCGAGAAAGCCCCCGACGCCGCCGAGGCGCTGGCCATCATCGCGCCTCGCCTCAAGGATCTGGGCCTGGTGGACCGCGTCGTCAACGAACCCGTGGGCGGCGCACACCGCGACCCCCGCGTCATGGCGCGCCTGCTGCGCCGCGCGCTGGGCGACGCCCTGCGCCAGCTCCAGGACATGACGCCCGAGCAGCTCGTGGAACAGCGCGTCCAGCGCCTGCTGTCCTACGGCGCCTACCAGGAAGTGCGCGCGTAAAGCGGGCAGGGCGCCGGCCGACCGCCGGCGCCGCGGCCCACGCGCCATCGTCCATGACCGACGTCCCGCCGCCCGACAGCACCCCTGGGGCCGACGCGGGTCCCGGTCCCTCCCTTCCCATTTCCCCCGCGCTCGCGGCCGCGTTGCGCCGGGCGCTCCAGGCCTTGCCCGAACGTCCGGCCCGTGTCGCCGTCGCATTCAGCGGCGGCGCGGACTCGGCCATGCTGGCCGTGCATGCGGCCGCCGTCGCGCCGGCGCTCGGCATCGACGTCCTGCTCTTTCATGTGCACCACGGGCTGCAGGCCCAGGCCGACGCCTGGGCGCGGCATGGGCAGGCGCTGGCGGCCAGGCTTGCCGTGCCGCTCGTCGAGGCCCGCGTCCAGGTGGAGCCGGCGGCGGGCAAGGGCATCGAGGCCGCCGCGCGCGACGCGCGCTATGCGGCGCTGGCGCGCCTGGCCCGGGAACACGGCGTGGCCCACATCCTTCTGGCCCACCATCGCAACGACCAGGCCGAAACCGTGCTGCTGCGCCTGCTGCGCGGCACCGGGCTGGCGGGGATGGCGGCCATGGCGCCGGTTGCGCGGCGCGATGGCGTGGCCTATCTGCGTCCCTGGCTGGACCAGGACCGCGGCGCGATCCTGCAAGCGGCGGACGCGGTCGAGGCCGCCACCGGCTGGCGCGCGGTGCAGGACCCCACCAATGCCGATCCGCGCTATACCCGCGCCGCGCTGCGTGAACTGCTGGCGCCGGTGCTGGACGCGCGCTGGCCCGGTTGGCGCGCCATCGTCGCGCGCCACGCGCGGCACATGGCCGAAGCCGCCGAGATCCTGGACGAAGTGGCCCGTGAAGATTTTGCGGGACTTGATCCCAGCCCTGACGGCGTGAGCTTTTCGCTGCAGGCGTGGCGGCGTCTCTCGCCCGCCCGCCAGGCGCAGGTGCTCAGGCACTGGCTGGAGCGCAACGGCGCCCGCATGCCCACGGACGCGCGCATGGCCGATCTCTTGCGGCAGCTTCGCGGCCTGCACAGCCTGGGCCACGACCGCCAGTTGCGGGTCGAGCAGGCGGGCCACGTCATCCGCTGTCATCGCGGCCGGGTGTGGGTGGAGCGGCGTCCGTAGACGGCACGGCGGGGTTTTTTTCTTATTTCTGACCCCAAAATGGACATAAATCCGCGCAATCTGCGCAAATTTTTATCGTCGCGCTAGAATATATGGTTTTGCCCGTCAACACTTGCGGCGGGTGTCCAGCCAGAGCACGAGATGTCCCTGATCGTTCACAAATATGGCGGTACTTCGATGGGCTCGGTCGAGCGCATCAAAAACGTGGCGCGTCGCGTCGCGAAGTGGCATGCCGCCGGCCACCAGGTTGTTGTTGTCCCGTCCGCCATGGCGGGCGAAACGAATCGTCTGCTGGGTCTGGCGCGCGAAATCACGCCCCAGCCCGACGGCCGCGAACTCGACATGATCGCCGCCACCGGCGAGCAAGCCAGCAGCGGCCTTCTGGCCATTGCCTTGCAGGCCGAGGGCGTGTCCGCGCGCAGCTATGCCGGTTGGCAAGTGCCCGTGCGCACCGATTCGTCGTTCACGAAAGCCCGCATTTCGTCCATCGACGACGCGCGCATCCGCGCCGACCTCGATGCCGGCCGCGTGGTCATCGTGACGGGCTTCCAGGGGATCGACCCCGACGGCCACATCACCACGCTGGGCCGTGGCGGTTCCGACACCTCGGCCGTGGCCGTGGCGGCCGCCATCAAGGCCGACGAATGCCTGATCTACACCGACGTGGACGGCGTCTACACGACCGATCCGCGCGTGGTGCCCGAGGCGCGCCGCATGTCCGTTGTTTCCTTCGAGGAAATGCTGGAAATGGCATCGCTGGGCTCCAAGGTCCTGCAGATCCGTTCGGTCGAATTCGCCGGCAAATACCGTGTGCCGGTCCGGGTCCTGTCCTCGCTGACCGACCCCCTTATCCCGCTCGAGGAAGAAATGGTCTCGGGCACGCTGATTACTTTTGAGGAAGACGAAAAAATGGAAGCCGCCGTTGTCTCCGGCATCGCCTTCAGCCGCGACGAAGCCAAAATCACCCTGCTGGGCGTTCCCGACAAGCCCGGCATCGCCTTCTCCATCCTGGGCCCGGTCGCCGCCGCCAACATCGACGTCGACATGATCGTGCAGAACCAGTCCGTGGCCGGCACGACCGACTTCTCGTTCACCGTGAACCGCAACGAATTTGGGCGCGCCGTGGACCTGCTCAAGCGCGAAGTCATCCCCGCCGTGGGCGCGCGCGAACTGTCCACCGACGAAAAGGTCGCCAAGGTCTCCATCGTCGGCATCGGCATGCGTTCGCACGTCGGCGTCGCCAGCCTGATGTTCCAGACGCTTTCGCAAGAAGGCATCAACATCCAGATGATCAGCACCAGCGAAATCAAGACCTCGGTGATCATCGACGACAAGTACATGGAACTGGGCGTGCGCGCGCTGCACAAGGCCTTCGGCCTGGACCAGGCGCCCGCCACGAAGGTGTAAAGGCAACGGGTCCGGCACGATTTTTTTGATGGAAGGCCCGCATCGCGGGCAAGACCGAAAAAAATCGTGCTAGAATCTCGTTCTCTTTTCGGAGACGTGCCCGAGAGGCTGAAGGGGCTCCCCTGCTAAGGGAGTATGTGGCTAAAAACTGCATCGTGGGTTCGAATCCCACCGTCTCCGCCAAAGACACTTGCACCAGTGAACCAAGGTTGCCTCAAGACCCGCATAGCTAATTGCTCTGCGGGTTTTTTGTTTTCCGGGTGCCGCCTTGGGGAATACGCGCGCTTGCTGGTCCGCCGCCATGGCGGCTACCGTACGGGATTCCGCCGCGCGATCCTTATGTGCGATCCTGATGCGCGATTCCAATCACACCGGGCGGATCATCCGAACGCTCAACGCCGCCATTCCCATGCCGCACAACCCCTTGCTCCTGAACGTGCTCACGCCCGACGCGTTTGCGCCCTATGGCTCGGTCATCACCAGCGCCGGCCGCGATGGCCGCGAGATCAATGCGGGCACGACGTTGCGCGTGGACATGCCCGAGCCCGACATCCTGCGCGAGGGCGGGCGGCCTTCGCTCAGCGTGTTCCGCGCCCTGGCCGGCGCGCTGCCTTTCGAGATGAAGATGATGGAGCGTCATCGCGTGGGCAGCCAGACCTTCGTGCCCATGATGGGCACGCCGTTCGTCGTGCTGGTGGCGTTGGGCGCGGACAGGCCGGACATGTCCACCCTCAAGGCGTTTCTGGCGGACGGCAGTTGCGGGATCACGCTGGCGCCGGATGTGTGGCACCACCCCTTGCTGGCGCTGGCGGCAGGCGACTTCGTGGTGCTGGAGCGCAAGGGGCCGCAGGTCGATTGCGAGGTCGTCGACATGCCGGCCGGTGTGTGGGTGGCGCAAGGCGTCTAGCCGTTGCGCGGCCCTCATTGCCGCCGGCGTATCAGGGCAAGCGCCTGCTCTGCGATGTCTTCATCATTGGGGCGGAAGTCCACGCGCATCGCCTGCGTCAGGCCCGTGAAGTGCGAGCGCGAACTGCGCGCATAGGCGGGGTCGTAATGGCGGTCAATGAGTTCGCGCGCCAGGTCTTCGCGCCGGCCCTCATCGACCAGCGCGATCCAGCCTTGGATGGTGTCGCGGCTGTGCAGGCCCACCATGCGCTGCAATTGCGCCTTGAGCCAGTCCGGATTGTCGAAGAGCCGCGCGTAGTCCTGCTGCAGAAAGCGCGTGCGATCGTCGCGGCTGCAACGCACGTCGATGCATTCTCCCTGGTGCATGGCCTGCAGCAATGCGGCCGGGAGTTCCAGCGCGCCGATCTTGCGGCTTTCCGCCTCCACGTACACGGGCCGGTGCGCGTCGAACTCGCGCAGCCGGGCCGCGAGCAGCGTATCGAAGCGCTTTTGCGTGGGCTGCTGCGCGTCGGGCAATGCGCCCAGCAGCGAGCCGCGGTGAGCGGCCAGTTCCTCCAGGTCCAGCGTCTGCGCGCCGGCTTGCCGCAGCGCGTGCAGCAGGCGCGTCTTGCCGCTGCCGGTGGGACCGGTCAGCACCACGTAGCGAAGGGCGCGCGGCAGGGTCTGCAGCGCGTCCAGCGTGGCGCGGCGGTATTGCTTGTAGCCGCCGTCCAGTTGCCGGGCGCGCCAGCCGATCATGTTGAACATCAGCGTCATGGAGCCGGAGCGCTTGCCGCCGCGCCAGCAGTACACCAGCGGGCGCCAGCGCTGCGGGCGGTCGGCGAAGGTGGTCTCCAGGTGGCGCGCGATGTTGCGCGCGACGAGGGCGGCGCCCGCGCGCGACGCCTCGAAGGGCGAGACCTGCTTGTACATGGTGCCGATCAGCACGCGCTCCTCGTTGCTGAGGACGGGCGCGTTGCAGGCGCCCGGGATGTGATCGTCGGCGTATTCCATCGGCGTGCGCACGTCGATGATTTCGTCGAAATCATGCAGCTTGTCCAGCCCGGCGAGCAGGTGGTTCACGAAAATCGCCCCGGTGTATCGATGCACGATTTTCGCATGCCCCCGCCCGGGGCCGTCAGGCGCTGAAGGTCAGTGCATGGGTCAAGTCGCCCATCGGCGCCTGACCGCGCGCGGCCATGGCGTCGTCGCGTGTTTTCAGCCCTTCCAGCAGGGGCAGATCGAAGAGCCGCGTGGCAAGGCGCAGGATGGAGCCCGTGTCGTAGATGGTGTGGTCCACCGTGCCCTTCCTGGCGAACGGCGACGCGATGATCGCCGGGACGCGCGTGCCCGGCCCCCAGCGGTCGCCCTGCGGAGGCGCGACGTGATCCCACCAGCCGCCATTCTCGTCGACGGTGATCACCACCACCATGTTTTCCCACTGCGGGCTTTTCTTGAGGCTGTCGACGATGTGCGCGATGTGGCGGTCGCCAGAGTCCACGTCGGCGTAGCCGGCATGCATGTTCAGGTTTCCCTGCGGCTTGTAGAAGGTCAGCGGGGGCAGGACGCCGGCTTCGGCGTCGGCCAGGAATTTGTTGGTGGTGTTGAGGTCGCCCAGGCCGCCGTCGCGTATGTGGGCCGTGCGCGCGGCCGTGCCCGGCGCGGTGCTCTTGAAATAGTTGAATGGCTGGTGATGGGCCTGGAAATTGGGCGACGACGGAAAGCCAGTGCTGGCCGTGGAATCCACGGCGGCCTGCCAGCCTCCCGCGTACCAGGCCCAATCCAGCCCTTTGGCGCTCATGAGATCGCCAATGTTGGCGTGCGACTGCGGCACCATGGTCTGCGGACTGGTGGGATCGGCCAACGTCGGGTCGGTCGCGTCGCGGCTGAACGACGGCCAGTAGGGCGGGGCCATGGTATTGACGCCGTAACCGTCGGGCGTGAGCGCGCTTGCGCCGAATTGGGGAATGCCCGCGAGCGCGCTGGCCGGCGATGCCGGCTTGGGCTCGAGGCGAGGGTCCGTGGGATCGGCGCTCTGCAGCTGTGCGATCTGGGTCTTGGCGACCGAGTCGGCCGCGTCAGGATAGAAGGGCGGGCGTGCCGCCACCAGATACTGATGGTTCAGGAAAGACCCGCCGAAGGCGCCCTGGAAGAAGTTGTCGCACAGCACGAATTCCTGAGCCAGCTTCCACAGCCGCAGGTTGTACGCGGCGTCGCTGTAATGGCCCATCACCAGCGCGCCCGAATCGGCCCAGGCGACGAACTTGTCGTTCTTGCCGCCATTGATCTGCATCTGGTTCTGGTAGAACACGTGCCAGAGATCGCGCGTGACCAGGCCCTGGGGCAGGGGTTCGCCTTGCGGTCCCAGCAGCGCGAAGGGCGCGTTGGGCAGGTTGTTCATGTAGGCCGCGGCCTGGTCGACCTGGTAGGAGATGTGATTGGCTTGCTGCGCGGTAGGCACCATGCCATTCCACACGGGCGGCAGCACGGGCAGCGGCGTGCCGTCGCGGTCGAGCTGCGTGTAATCGGCCGGCGTCAGCGCAGACAGGGGTTTTTCCACGCCGGGGAAATTGGCGAACAGGTTATTGAAGCTGCGGTTCTCGGCAAAGATCACGACCAGCGTTTTCACGTTCTCGCGCAGTTGCGCGGTCAGGTCCGGCGCGGGGGCGGGTTCTGGCGCGGGAGCGGGCGTGGCGGAACTGTCGTCGTCATCGTCATTGTCGTTGGAGCAGCCAGGAAGCGCGCCCATGGCGGCCGCGCTGGCGCCCAGCGCGGCAATGCCGGTCAGAAACCCGCGGCGGGTGGCGCGCACGGACGGCGTTGCGCCCGTGGCTTCCTGGGAAGGTTCTCCAGGGCGTTTGTCTTTGTCGGACATGTGGAAGTCTCTTTGGCTAGCGGATGACGTGGCGCACTGTCATTGCGTCACAGAAACGCCGGATGACAGCCGGCATCGGTAACGGCCGCTAGGCTAAAGAGGGAAGGTGCTATCGGTGTGACGATCCGCTGTCGGCAAGCTGTACGCCACGATGGGGCAAGCCTTCCTGACTTGCGCATCTTTTGAAACAACGCTATTATTCAAGGCTTGCTTTTTCAAGCGCCCGTAGCTCAGCTGGATAGAGTACCTGGCTACGAACCAGGGGGTCGTAGGTTCGAATCCTGCCGGGCGCGCCAAAGATTGCAAATGCATTGAAAGATGCAGATCGATTGAAAAACGCAAGTGCATTGAAAGATGCGAATGCAGTCGTAGTAAAAGCAACGGCACGATTATTCTGATATAATTTTGCCTCTTTGCCGGAGCGCCCGTAGCTCAGCTGGATAGAGTACCTGGCTACGAACCAGGGGGTCGTAGGTTCGAATCCTGCCGGGCGCGCCACTAACCGCAAAGAAAATGAAAAGGCCTTTGATCTTGCATCGAAGGCCTTTTTGTTTTGCCGCGCAGATTCACCCGGGCAGATTCACCCGCGCAGATTCACTTATGCGCGATTCGGTGTCAGTGGCCTGCCTCTTCCTTTGTCGATTGCGGCTTTTCGTCGGCGTCGTCGAATCCCCAGTCCCCAAACAAATACCAATCTTCCCCCAGCGACTCCGCCGGATGCATCGTGCGCCCGGAGCCGTTGCCGCAGGCCATGGAATCGGTTGAGCAGTATCGGTCGCAGCCCCAGCAGATGCGTTCGGGGTGCTTGGGGTGCAGGGGAAACTTCTTGGCCATGCTGTCTGCCTGACGTGTTCTTCTTGCGTTCAGGGTACTGCGCGGCGCCCATGCGTTTCATTGACCTGGCGCAAGCGCCGGTTCGTGGTGCGCCGCAAGGGCCGATTCAGGCGGGGCGATTTGCAAGGCTTGGTTTTTTCGTGTTATAAACACGCCTCTTTCGGGGCGCCCGTAGCTCAGCTGGATAGAGTACCTGGCTACGAACCAGGGGGTCGTAGGTTCGAATCCTGCCGGGCGCGCCAACTTATTCGAGATCACGCCAATACCGCGTGGTCTAAAAAAATCGCAGTCATGCGTACATGAATAGCGGCTTGATGAATTTCATCAAGCCGCTTTTCTTTTGTCCGGAGCCATCAAATGCGTCGTCGGTCCACCGCCGTCAGGGAAGTGCCGGATTTGAGGAGCTGGTAGGTCTGTCCGCCCAGCCACGTGACTTTTTCGCCGGAACTGGTGCGGCAGATGCAATGCGTCTTTGGGTCGAAGCGTGGCGTTCCCAGGGCGGAATACGCGCATGGGTCGGAAACGAAGCGTTCAATGCGATACAACGTGCCATCCGGCGATGTGGCGAGCACGTCGGTCAATCGTCTTGCGGTGCCGAGCATATTCAATACCTCCATGCGCGGGCCGTCAGGTGTCGGCGCCAAAGTCGTTTGAACAATTCATGGCACAGGCGCGATGGCATGCGCTGCGCGCTGCGCTAATGAAAGTGTCCTCCAAACAATGAATCATCGAGCTGGTCCGGCGATACGCCCAGGGCCTCCGACACGCGGTCAAGGATGACCTGCCGGGGCCGCGGGCGCGGCCGTTCCAATTCGATATAGATGGAGTGATCCACGCCCAGCCGCGCCGCCATGTCCGCGGTGCTGATGTTCAGATGCTCACGCCAGGCTCGTATCAGGCTCCAATCGTTGCCGGTTTTCAGATTGACTACAGCAGGCGGCAGATGCGCTTGCGCCCCGGCAAGCTGCTTGCGCAAGGGGGGCGGTGCGCTCGCCGGCTTTTCTTGGCCCAAGGCATCGCCACGCTTGCGCGCGTCGCCCCGGGGTGTCGTGTTTGCCGAAACGGCAATGAAAATCGCGCCGCCGTTCAATTGGCGGTATCTGTCATTGCCTATCCAGCAAAGGGTTTCGCCGTTGTCGAGCTTGCATTCGCAATCCAGGTGAGTATTGCTGGGCATGCCTTCAAGCTGGGCGATGGTTTCCGTCGTCGTGGCATGGCGCACAACACGGTGCAGCACCCCGTCCGGCGAACGTACGAAGACGTCAGGAAGTCTCCAGGAAAACGGAATGATCATCTCCACATTCGAAACCCATTACACCACTGTATCGCCCTGGTGCGATGGTGAGATTTGGGGTTTCCCCTCGACTGTCGCGCCGTGTCATCAGACGGTGCCAGCGCCTGGCCGGATCCTCACGAATCCTCGCCTTGGCCGGACGCCGGCGGCGCCATCCCCGCGGAAAACGCGGCCGCGAGCACCCGGGGCATCACGTCGGCGGCGGCGCCGCGCAGGTTGTGATGCGCCAGCGCGTCCAGCGGCGTGGCGGCGGGGTTGACCTGCACGATCTTGGCGCCGCCGGCCAGCGCAAGGCGGGGCAGTTCGGCGGCGGGGTACACCAGGGACGAGGTGCCTATGCTGAACAGCAGGTCGCACTGCTGCGCGGCAAGCGTGGCGTCGCGCCATGCCTGGGCGGGCAGGCTTTCTCCGAACCACACGACGCCCGGCCGCACGGGCGCGCCGCATGCGGCGCACAGGGGCGGGGCGATGCGCCGGCCGGCGTCGGGCTCGTCGGGCGTGGGCGAGGCGAAGGCCTGGGGCGCGGCGCAGCGCGAACAGCGGGGCGCATGCAGGCTGCCATGCAGATGCGTGACGTCCTGGCTGCCGGCGCGTTCGTGCAGGTCGTCCACGTTCTGGGTGATGACGGCCAGTTCCGGCACGTGGTGCGCGAGGGCCGCGATGGCATGGTGGGCGGCGTTGGGCGCGGCGCGCAGGACCTGCGCGCGGCGCCATTCGTACCAGCCCCACACGATGTCGGGATGCTCGCGGAAGGCCTCGGGCGTGGCCAGCGCCTGGGCGTCGAAGCGCGACCACAGGCCCGTCAGGGCGTCGCGGAAGGTGGCGATGCCGCTTTCCGCGGACACCCCCGCGCCCGTGAAGACGACGACGCGCCGCGCCGCGCGCAGCGCCCGCGCCAATGCGGGAGCAATATCGTGATGCGTGTTTTTCATTTCCAACCTTGCAGACAGTCCACTACGCTGCCCCTCCCGCCAAGGACCTGTCAAGGGCGGCGTGTGGCCATTTCCCGGGTCATGAGTGGGGAGGGCGTGCGCCTGCGTCCTGAATGGTGGATACTGCTTTTTCAATCTGGGATTTCAATCTGGGATTTCAATTCGCCTTGGAGATGTGCAATGCCCGAATCGATCACCGGCCTGGAACGGCTGCGCAGCTTTATCGCCATCGCGACGCGGCTGGCCTCGCCGCAGGCGCTGGCGCAGACTCCTGAGCTTGCCACCGCCTTTGCCGACCTGGTGGGCCACGATGACTGGCTGCCCGAGGCCTGTACCGTGCCGCACCCGCAGTACTACCGGCAATATCTGCTGCATTGCGATCCGCTGGAGCGTTTTTCGCTGGTGAGCTTTGTCTGGGGGCCGGGCCAGTTCACGCCGGTGCACGATCACGAGGTCTGGGGCTACGTGGGCATGCTGCGCGGGGCCGAGATCAATCAGCGTTACGTGCGTGCCGCCGACGGCCGGCTGGCCCCCGCAGGAGAGCCCACGACCTTGCGGCCCGGCGACGTCGAGCGTCTGTCTCCGGCCGAGGGCGACATCCATCGCGTTTCCAATGCCTATCCGGACCAGGTCTCCATCAGCGTGCATCTGTATGGCGGCAATATCGGGGCCGTGTCGCGCCACGTCTTCGATGTGGAAACCGGACAGGCCAAGCCTTTTGTCTCCGGCTACTCGTCGGCCACGCTGCCCAATTTGTGGGACAGGTCCGCCGCGGTCCGCGCCGCGCTGGGGTAGCGTCGCCGACGCCATGAAAGCGCTGTTCGCGCGCCGCGTCTCATGCTATGTTCGCGTCCTAAATATTAGGAAAAATCACGAATGGACAAGACGCTGCTCAAAGGCCTGATGGTGTTGGAAGCGGTGACCGATGTGGACAATCCGCCGCGCACCATCGATGCGCTGGCCGCGCGGGTGGGGCTGACGCGCAGCAATACGCATCGCACCTTGCAGACGCTGATCCACGCGGGCTATGTCATCAAGGATGACGATGGTGGGGGCTATCGCGGCGCCGTGCGCCTGTTTGAACTGGCGGCACGGCAACTGGCGCAACTGGACGTGCGCAAGCTTGCCGCGCCGCACATGCGCACGCTGGCGGACCAGACCGGCGAAACCGTGCACCTGTCGGTGCTGGACGGCTTTGATGTGGTCTACGTGGACAAGATCGACAGCCCGCAGCCCATCCGTGCGTATTCCATGGTGGGCGGGCGCGCGCCCGCTTACGCGGTGGCGACCGGCAAGGCGCTGCTGGCCTACCAGGTCGAAGGCTACGTCGAGCGCTATGAGGACCAGTTGGTCCGCCACACGCCGTCCACCATCGTGTCCATGGCCTTGTTGAAGGACGAACTGCGCAAGATTGCCCGCGCGGGCTACGCGGTCAATCGCGGCGAATGGCGTGAAGGGGTGGGCGGACTGGCCGTGACCGTGTTCAACAGCCTGGACCAGCCCGTGGCGGCGGTCGGCATTTCGGGCCCGCTGGACCGCCTGAGCGCCGCTAGGATGAAGCAGCTTGCGCCGGATGTGGCGGCCTGTGCGCAGTCCATTTCGCAGGGGATGGGATATCGCCGGGGCTTTCTGGATCAGTAGCGGGCGCGGCGCGCAGGTCGGCCGCGATACGCACGGCCTGGTCGCGCGCCAGGCGGGCATTCACGTCCATGGACGTGGTCCAGAAGTAGGTGCCGCCCGCCAGGCTGCCCAATACGGAAAGGCCTGCCTGGACCCGGCCGCTGGCATTTTTGACGCAGCCGGTGCCGTAGTCGAGCGCCAGCCCGCCGTGGGGATCGGCCTGGGCATGCCCCTCGCGTAGCAGGCCGGACACGAGCGGATCTTGCGTACGCTGCGCATCCACCGAGAAGCTGGTCGCGTTGATGAGATACCGGCTGCGATGTTCGACCTGGCCGCGCGGCGTGCGCAGGCGCGTGACGAACAGGCCGCTGGCGGCGTCGTGGACGCTGCCGCAATAGCCCGCGGCAACAGCAAGCTGGCCCGTGTCGAACAAGGCCTGCAGCTTGAGCGCGTTGCGCATCGGGAAGGTCGCACGGCGCGCCATCCAGAGCGATCGCCACTGCGACTGGAAGCGGCGCCGTTCGGCATCCGGGATCAGATGCCAGATCTGGTCCACCGCTGCATTGGTGGCCGCCGCCACCGCCTGCCACGGCCGCGGCGCCGCGGCCGAGCGCTGGATTTCCTCTTCGAGCGCGGACCGCGCATCGCGGTCCGGTCCGAGCAGGTCATCGTCTTCCAGCGATCCGTTCAGCGCCAGTACCTCGTCCCGCAGCGCCTGCCAGACGACGTCCAGGGTCAGCGCGCCGCCGTGGCGGGCGGCCAGCGCCACCGCGCCGTCGCGGCTCAGGCGCTGCAGGGCGTCGGGCGCGCGGTTGTGCGGGCTGCGCACCGAAGGCAGGCGCCCGTTGCGCGAGGCGCACAGGATGGGGCCGCGGTGGCCGGCCTGCTGCAGCGCCGCCACGGCGTCCACCGCGCTCAGGCTGGTGCCGACGACGCACACCGACGCATCGGGCGCGATGCCGGCCGTCAGGGTGCAAACCGGATACGGGCTGTTGAAATAGCCGGGCGCGTCTTCCAGCGAGGGGAATGCCTGCGACGGCAGATTGCCGTTGCACAGCACGACGCGGCGCGCCAGCAGCGGCGTGCCGGCTTCGGGTTCGACGCGTACGCGTCCGTCGGCCAGGGGCGCCACGCGGCCGACACGGCTGGGCACGTGCGACAGGGTCGCGCCCAGCGCCTGCGCAAGCTGGCGGCAGCGCGCGTAAACCGCGCGCATGTAGGCGCCGAACAGCGGCCGGGGCAGGAAGTCCGCAGGGTCGATGGACCCGACGCCGTACCCCGCCAGCCAGCCCGGATCCTGTTCACGCAGCCAGTCGACGAAGTCCAGCCTGCGGTCCGCGCGCGCCGACATGTTGCCGGCCGGGATGTTGAGCAGGTTGCTGCGCAAGTCGTCCTGGTAGGCGGCGCCCGGGCCGGGCTCGGACTGGGGCTCGAAAAGGTGGATCGTCAACGCGCCCGCGCCCGGCGCCGCCTGAAGCGCCAGCAGGAACTGATACAGGAAGCTGACGCCGACCGAGCCGCCGCCCACGATGGCCAGGTCGGTTGCGGCCTGCCGGCCCGCCGAGGGGGCCGCCATCATTTCGCCGCCGACAGGCGCACCACGTCCGCCCATCGCGCGACCTCCTGCTTGAGCATGCGGCTGGTGTCGGCGGGCGAGGTGGCGATGGCGTCCGCACCCAGCTTCAACGCGGCCTGCTGCACGGAATCCATCGCGGCGGCCTTGCGCATGCCGTCCGACAACTTCTCGACGACCGCGGGCGGCGTGCCCGCCGGCGCGAGCAGGGCGTAGGTGGTGGCAACCGAGTAATCCTTCACGCCCTGTTCCATCAGTGTGGGCAGGTCGGGCAGGGCCGTGGCGCGCTTGGCGGTCGTGACGCCCAGCAGGCGGATCTTGCCGCTGGCTACCTGCGGCAGCAGCGCGGGCAGCGTTTCGATGACCATATCGATCTGGCCGCCCAAAAGATCCGTGATGGCCGGCCCGCTGCCGCGATACGGCACGTGCATGAGCCGCGTGCCGGTCACCGCCTGGAAGAGTTCTCCCGCCATGTGCTGCGAGGTGCCGGGGCCGGCCGATCCGAACGTGATCGACCCGGGCTTGCTCTTGGCGAGCGCGATCAGCTCCTGCACATTCTTGGCCGGGATTTTGCTGCTGTTCACCGCCACGGCCATCGGCATGCTGGTGGCCATCGACACGCCGACAAAGGCGGTGCCGAAATCGTAGCCTGGCTTGTCGGGCATGGCCGCGTGGATGGCATGGCTGCCCACCGCGCCCATCAGCAGCGTGTAGCCGTCGCCGGCCGACTTGGCGACGAACTCCGCGCCGATTTCGCCGCCCGCGCCCGCCTTGTTTTCCACCACGACGCTCTGGCCCAGATAGTCACCCAGGTGCTGCGCGTAGATGCGCGCCGCGGCGTCGGTCGCGCCGCCCGGCGGAAACGGAACCACCATGCGCACCGGTTTCGTGGGCCAGGTGTCGGCGGCCGCCGGTTGGGCTCCCAGCGCCAGCATCGTGCTGGCCAGGGCAATACGCCAAAACAGTTTCATGCAAGTCTCCTCGGTGGGGCGGGCCGGCATGCGTGGGCCTTTCCCTGGGACGGGCGGCCGTGCTGCGGTCCTTTTTATAAATCCTAAAATATAGGATTGCGTTTCCAATAAATGGTTTACCTAGAATTCCACACGGTGCTATGCTGGTCAACAATTAACCGATGGACTAAGGGATTGCACTAGGAATACGCCAGGAAATGCCGATTCTTGCCCTCACAGGGCTGGATCATGCCATCCTTCATCGTCGATACTTAGATTGTTTTTCGCATCCCAAATATTGAATTTTCATAACGAGAGGTCAGACATGACACCCAGTTCGGCGCTGGCCGGCATCACGGTGCTGGAGATTTGCAACGTTGCAGCGGGACCCTTTTGCGGCATGTTGTTGGCGGACATGGGCGCGGACGTGATCAAGGTGGAGAACCCGGAGGGCGGCGACACGCTGCGCAGCTGGCCGCCCATTTCCGATGGCTACAGCGAAAACTTCGCCTCGCTCAACCGCAACAAGCGGTCCGTGACGTTGAACCTGAAAGACCCCGGCGATCTCGCCCTCGCGCGTGAACTGGCGCTGCGCGCCGACGTGCTCATCGAGAACAACCGCCCGGGCGTGATGGACCGCCTGGGCCTGGGCTATGTCCAGTTGCGCGAGGCCAATCCCAGGCTGGTGTACTGCTCGATCTCGGCCTACGGCCAGTCGGGTCCGCGCGCGCAGGAAGGCGGCTTCGACCTCACCATCCAGGCCATGAGCGGCATCATGAGCGTGACCGGCGAGCCCGGCGGAGAGCCCGTCAAATGCGGCGTGCCGCTGGCGGATTTCTCGGCGGGCCTGTACGGCGCCTTCGCCATCGCGTCGGCGCTGCGCGCGGCCCAGGCCAGCGGCCACGGCACGCACATCGACGTGCCGATGCTGGGCGCCACGCTGGGCATCGCCGCCTTGCAGACGTCCGAGTTCTTCGGCAGCGGCAAGGACCCGGTCAAGCTGGGCTCGGCGCATCCGCGCAACGCGCCGTACCAGGCGTTTCGCTGCAAGAACGGCTACTTCGGCATGGCCGCGGGCAACCAGGCGCTATGGAAGGCCG
Organism: Achromobacter sp. MFA1 R4; assembly: GCF_900156745.1. Taxonomy (NCBI): domain Bacteria; kingdom Pseudomonadati; phylum Pseudomonadota; class Betaproteobacteria; order Burkholderiales; family Alcaligenaceae; genus Achromobacter; species Achromobacter sp. MFA1 R4. Next base: position 4,220,760 of record NZ_LT707065.1, read on the forward strand.
TATGCGCGACGGTGGGACGCGACGACCTGCTGGCGGATCCGCGCTTCACGGACACCAGCGCGCGCGCGCGCAATCAGACCGCGCTGCGTGACATCCTGGAGGCCATCTTCGCCGAACACGATGCGCAAGCGTGGCTGGCGCGCTTTCGCGCGGCCGGCGTGCCTTGCGCGCCGATCAACACCTATTCGGAAGTGCTGGCCGATCCGCAGGTCGAGCACATGGGCTGGGTGCAGCCGCTGGAATTGCCCAATGGCGTGCAGACCCGCACGTTCGGGCTGCCGGTGCGATTCGATGGCGAAACCACGGCGTTGCGGCGCCGTCCTCCCGCGCTGGGCGAGCACAACGACGACGTGCTGGGACCGCTGCGCGCCGCCGCCAAGGGAGCGGCGGCATGAGCGGCGTCCTGCGTATCGACCGCCAGGGGCCGCGGCATGTGTTGACGCTGGCGCGGCCCGAGAAGATGAACGCGCTGTCGGCGGACCTGGTCGAGGCCCTGATCGCGGCGCTGGACGAGGCCGAGGCGCAGCGCGCCAAGGTCATCGTGCTGCAGGGCGAAGGCAAGAACTTCAGCGCGGGCTTTGACTTCGGCGACTGGCAGTCACAGAGCGAAGGCGACCTGCTGCTGCGCTTCGTGCGCATCGAAACCCTGCTGCAGCTACTGGCGGCATCGCCGTGCCTCACGGTGGCGCTCGCGCACGGCCGCAATTTCGGTGCGGGCGTCGACGTGTTCGGCGCCTGCAAGTGGCGCATCAGCGCGCCGGACGCGACGTTCCGCATGCCGGGCCTGAAATTCGGGCTGGTGCTGGGCACGCGTCGCTTTGCGGCGCTGGTCGGCGCGGAGCGTGCGCGCACGATTCTTGAACAGGCCGCGACGTTCAACGCCGAAGACGCCTTGCGCGACGGATTCGCCAGCCGGCTTGCGCCGCCCCAGGAATGGGCGCAGATCGGCGAGCAGGCGCTGGAGACGGCCGCCGCCCTGACGGACGAGAGCCGCGCGCAGCTTTATGCGGCCCTGTCGCAGGAGGCGCCGGATACCGACCTGGCGCGGCTGGTGCGCTCGGCATCGGCGCCCGGCTTGAAAGACCGCGTGGCGGCATATCTGCAGGCGCGCTAGCCGCGCCCCATGGAGCAGGAGGGAAGACAATGGCTTCAGGATTCAACCAAAAGAACAAGCAATGCTCGCTGCAGGAACTGGCTGCGCTGGTGCCCGACGGCGCATCGATCGCGCTGGGCGGCAGCTTCCTGCATCGCGGACCGTTCGCCTTCGTGCGCGAGCTCATCCGCCAGGAAAAGCGCAACCTCGAACTCATCAAGCAATCGCCCGGTTATGACGTGGACATCCTGTGCCGCGCGGGCGTGCTGCGCCGCGTGCGCGCGGGCATCGTCGCAATGGAAGGCAACTTCGGCCTCGCGCCCTGGTATCGGCGCGCCGTGGAACGCCATGAGATCGAACTGGAAGAACACGCCTGCGCCAGCCTCACGGCGGGATTGCGAGCGGCCGCCTTCGGCGTGCCGTTCCAGCCCTGCGGGGGCCTGCACGGCAGCGGCCTGCCGGAACTCAATGGCTGGAAATGCCTGGACGATCCCTATGGCAGCGGCGAGAAGACCTGGGTGGTCCCGGCCATACGGCCGGATTTCGCCGTGATCCAGGCCTCCGAAGTCGACGCGCAGGGCAACGTGCGCGTGGCGGGGACGGCGCACTGGGACCGCATCATGTCGCGCGCCGCGGGCAGCGTGCTGGTGGTGGCCGAGAAGGTCGTGGACAGCGCGGTGTTCGAGGCCCAGCCCGAATCCACGCTGGTGCCGTATTTCATGGTGCAGGCCTACGCGGTGGTGCCGGGCGGCGCCTGGCCGGGGTCGTGCTGGCCCGCCTACGCCATCGACTATCCGGCGGTGGAAACCTACATGGACAAGAACAGCGATCTGCAGGCGCACATGGCCGCGGCGCCTGAAGCGCGGGAGGGGAATCATGGCTGAACAATGGTCGGGCTTTTCATACATCGTCACCAATCTGGCGCGCTTCATCCGCCCGGACGAGATCACCTTCAGCGGCGTGAATTCCACCATGCCCATGCTGGCCTGCCTGCTGGCCAAGCGCGCCTACGACTGGGACTTCGTCTATATCAACGTGGCCGGGGGCGTGAACCCGCGGCCCTCGCATATTCCGCTTTCCAGTTCGGATCCGGTGCTGGCCGAGCACACGGCATCGATCTTCTCGAACGAAGACTTCTACGATCTGTGCACGCGCGGACGCATGGACCTGACGTTTCTCGGGGCCGCGCAGATCGACGGCGCGGGCTGCGCCAACAATTCCTGCATCGGCGACTGGCATGAACCCAAGGTGCGCCTGCCGGGCGGCGGGGGCGGGGCGGTGATGCTGCCCACGGCCCGGCGCGCCTGCACCTGGCGCACCGAGCATTCGCGCCGCACCTTCGTGCCCAAGCTGGACTTCATGACCTCCTGGGGCGGTTTTCATGGCGTGGTGACCCCGATTGCGGTGTTCGTCAAGCGCGAGGGCCGGCTGGCGCTGCAGTCCTGGCATCCGGAATCCAGCCTGTCCGAGGTGCGCGAGCGCACGGGTTTCGAGTTCGACGCCACGGGCGCCGGTCCGACCGAGCCGCCCACGGAAAGCGAAGCCCGCGCCTTGCGCGAGCTGGACGCCGACGGGCAGTTTGAGCGCGACGCCGCCGTCGCGCTGCGTTGACGCCGCTTCCACACCTAAGGGGAAACCTCATGACGAAAGCCGATGCCACGGTCGTGGCGGCGTTTGCACGCCTGTGGATGCAGCCGGACCGGGCGGCGCTGCCCGCCATCGTGACCGCCGAGGAAACGTTGACCTATGCGGACTTGCATCGTCGTGTGGGCCAGGTGGCGGGCAGCCTGCGCGCCGCCGGCGTTGCCCAGGGCGATTACGTCGGCGTGGCGATGGAGCGGTCGCTCGCGCAAGTCCTTGCCATCCTGGGCGCGATGGCCGCGGGGGCGTGCCCGTGTCCGTTGGAGCCCCGCCTGTCGGCCGACGAAACCGCCCGGCGGGTGGCCGCCGTGGGCCTGACCTGGATGCTGGCCGACGAACCCAATACCGCGGTCGTCCAGGCCTGCGGGCTACCTGCCGCGCGCCTGCTGGACGCGGCGCAGGCCGCGCAGGGCGCGTGTGACTGGTCCGGCGCCGGCGTGGCCGCCGAGGCGCCGGGCCTGCTGCTGTTCACGTCGGGCAGCACCGGCAACCCGAAGGGCGTGCTGCTCAGCCATCGTGGCCTGGCAAACAATGCGCGCGGCGTGTTGGCGCACACGGAACTGACGCCCGCCGACCGGCTGCTGCACGTCATGCCGCTGCACCACACCAACGCGCTGAACAACCAGATCTTCGCGCCGCTGCTGGCGGGCGCCAGCGTGGCGCTGGCCGGCCGGTTCCGCGCCGAAGACATGCCCGGACTGCTGACCGCCTTCCGGCCCACCATCATCACCGGCGTGCCGACCATGTATGCGCGCATGCTGGACCTTGCCTTCGATCCGGACAGCCTCGCCGGGCTGCGTTTTGCGCGCTGCGGTTCGGCGCCCATCACCGAGGCCCTGCACCGGCGCATCGAAGCGTTTCTGGGCTGCCCGCTGGTCGTGTCCTACGGGTTGTCCGAGGCCACCTGCACGTCCACCATGAATCCGCCCGCGGCGCGGCGCGTCGGCTCGGTGGGCACGGTGCTGCAGGGGCAGGACGTCAGCCTGCGCCTGCCCGACGGCAGCCTCGCCCCGCCGGGCGCGGAGGGCGAGATCTGCATCGCGGGGGATAGCCTGATGCTGGGCTACCTGGGCGTGGACAGCGCCGATGCGGGCACGCCCACGCTGCTGCGCACCGGCGACCTGGGACGATTCGACGCGCAGGGATACCTGGCCATCACCGGCCGCATCAAGGACGTGATCATCCGGGGCGGCGAGAACCTCTCGCCCGCCCTGATCGAGGGCGTCGTGACGGGCCTGGCGGGCGTGGCCGCGTGCTGCGTGGTGGGTGCACCCGACGAGGACCTGGGCGAGACCCCCGTGATCTTCGTGCAACGCAAGGGGGATGCCGCGCCCGACGCGGCGGGCATCCAGGCCGAGGTGCTGGCGCGGCTGGGCCGCATCTACGTGCCGCGCGAGGTGTTCTTTGTGGACCGCCTGCCCGAGAACGCGGTGGGCAAGGTGGACCGCAAGGCGCTGGCGCGGCAGGCGGCGGCGCGGGAAACGGTGTGACGCTGGGGGATGCCCGGCACCGCGCGCACGCGCCTGGCCGAGCGTCTTACTCGACCTTGCCGATCCGCTGGACCGCCACCTCCAGCGATGCGGAGTCCTTTTTCCAGTAGGCGTCGAAGTCCGGCGCGTCCAGGTATTGCACGGGACTGCCGGTGCCGGCGATGCGGGCCTGCAGCGCGGGGTCATCCGCGATCTGCTTGACGGCCCGGCGCAGCGTGTCGATCACGGCGGGCGGCGTGCCCGCCAGCGCGAAGACGCCGGACCACTGCACGAAGCTCGCGTCATACCCGCGCGATTTCAGGGAGGGCACCTGCGGCAGGCTGTCCAGCTTGCCCTCGCCCCAGTGCGCCAGCGGCCTGACACGCCCGGCTTGGATGAGCGGCATGACGCTGGACGGCCCGGTGGCCAGCGCATCGACCTGGCCGCCCACCAGCGCCTGCACCGCCGGCCCCGCGCCCGTGAACGGCACGTGCATCATCTTGATGCCGGCCGCGTTCTGCAGCATCTCCATCGGCACGTGCATCGTGCCGTAGATGCCCGAACTCCCATAGCTCAGCTTACCGCCCTGTTTCCTGGCCGCCTCGATGAATTCATCCAAGGTCTTGTAGGGCGCATCCGCGCGCACCACCAGCACGGTGGGATCGGCCGTGATGCGGGCGATGGGCACGAACTGGTCCAGTTGATAGGCCGGCTTGCGTTCGAGCAGGCGGTCGGCGGCCGGCAGGATGGAAATAGACGAGAGGCTCATCAGCAGCGTGTAGCCGTCGGGCTTGGCGCGGCCCGCCTGGCCGATGCCGATGGCTCCGCCGGCGCCGCCTTTGTTCTCGATCACGATGGGCTGGCCCAGTTTGTCGCCCAGGGCCTGGGCGAGCGGACGGGCGATGGTGTCGGCGACGCCGCCGGGCGGGAAGGGCACCACCAGGGTCACCGGGCGCTCGGGATAGCCGGCAGCGGATGCGGCCGCCGTCCCGAGGCATAGCAGGGCGGCCGCGGCCACCTGTTTGCAGCGCAGATTCATGTCTCACTCCTGTTGATATGCGGTGTGCTGCGCGGCGCCGGTTTCTTGTGACCGGCGCTCTTTCTACCCCGCTTCAGACAAACCGGTTTTCGATCCTGCCGATGCCGTCGATCTCGATCCGAACCGTGTCGCCGCTTTTCAGAAACTGCGGCGGATTCAGGCCCTGGCCCACGCCAGCCGGCGTGCCGGTGGCGATGACGTCGCCCGGATACAGGGTGATGCCGCGCGAGCAGGTTTCGATCAGCGTCGGGATGTCGAAGATCAGGTCTTCCGTGTTGCCGTCCTGGCGCAGCTCGCCGTTCACCCAGCAGCGCACGCGTGTCTTCTGGCCGTCCAGCTCGTCGGCCGTGACCAGCCACGGGCCCATCGGGCAGAACGTGTCGAAGGACTTGCCCAGGTCCCATTGCTGATGGCGCATCTGCACGTCGCGCGCCGTGACGTCGTTGACGACGGTGTATGCGACCACATGGCTCATTGCCTCGGCGCGCGAGATGTTGCGCCCGCCCTTGCCGATGACCACCGCCAGTTCGGCTTCGTAGTCGATCTTGTCGGAGATGCCGGTGGGCAGCGTCACATCAGCCCACGGGCCGACCACGGTTTGCGGCACTTTGGTGAAGACGATGGGCCAGGATTCCGGGTTGGCGTCGTTGTCCTTGAATACGGAATCGCGCAGTTCCTTGGCATGCGCGTGGTAATTGCGGCCCACGCAGAACAGGTTGCGCGGCTGCGCCGGCAGCGGGGCTTCGTGTTCGACCTGGTCCCAGCGATAGGACGGACCCGTCTGCGCGGGCAGGGCGCGGCCCTCGGCCAGCCATTGCACGGCCGTCAGCGCGCCGGCGGCCGCCAGCGCCGGGTGAAAGTCCAGCGCGGTCACCGCGCTGCCGTCGCCCGTTACCACGCCCACGCGCCGCTCGCCGTTGACTCGAAATACCGCGATTTTCATGCTTGCTCCTACGGCGGCCGCGGCCGCCCTTGATGATGTACCAAAAGATACCAATGCGACCTATTGATCGGCCCAATTTCGGGTTGTTGGCCAGGATAAACCAAAAATCGCTCCCGGCGAATGGGTTGTTTCCAGGCTGACGCGCCTTTATTGGACTGATTTGGTATCATCGCGCGGTGATCCAAATCGGAGTCCCCATGGACAAAGCCTCCGCCATGCGCGCGGTCATCGTCGAAAACCTTCAATCCGGCGCATGGCCGGCCGGCCATCGCCTGCCGACCGAGCGCGCGTTGAGCGAGCAGTTCGGCCTGAGCCGGTCCACCGTGCGCCGCACGCTCTCGCAATTGAAGGAAGAAGGCCTCATCTCGCAGCGCGTGGGCAGCGGCACCTATGCCAATCCGCCTTCCACGCTGGCGCAGACCGAGGCCCTGTTGCGCGGCGAAGTGCTGTCCACCAGCCCGGCCGAACTGATGGCCGCGCGCCTGGTGCTGGAGCCGGCCATCGCCGCGCTGGTGGTGCAGCACGGCACGCCCGCCGACTTCGCCGCCATGCAGCATGCGTGCGAGCAAGCCGAGGCCGCGACCAGCTTCGAGGCGTTCGAAGTGTGGGACGCCAGGCTGCACGCGCTGATGGCCACGGCCACCCACAATCTGTTCATTGAAAAGGTCTTTGCGCTGATGACCGCGGCGCGCTCGCAGGCCACGTGGGGCGCGCTCAAGCGCAAGAGCCTCACGCCTGAGCGGCGCGCGGCGTATCAGGCCGAACATCGCGAGATCGTCGAGGCGCTGCACGACCGCGACGCCGACCGCGCCATGGCGGCCGTGCGCCGCCACCTGCTGCACGTCCGGGACAACCTGCTGGGATAGGGCGCCGGCGGGCGCGCAGCAGGGGTCAGTTCACCTGCAGATGGCGCTGCAGCGTATCGATGAACACCTTTGCCCGCGCTGGCGTGACGCGGTTGTCCGATAGCGCGTAGACGGTGGCCGGCGGCAGTTTCCAGTCCGGCAGGATCTGCTCCAGGGCCAGCTCCCGCAGGGTCTGCGACAACGCCAGATGGCTCGGCATCCAGGCAATGCCAAGCCCGGCCGTGGCCAGTTGCACGCCCAGCGCCGAACTGTTGGTGCCGATGTGGGCGGGGCCCCGGACGTTGAGCAGGCCCTCGCCTTCGCCCAGCGTCCAGTCAGGCAGGTCTCCCGTAATGATGCGCTCGTGCAGGCCCAGGTCTTCGGGGCAGGTCGGGCGCCCGAAGCGGTCCAGGTAGCTGCTGGCCGCGACGAGCACCCAGTGGACCTGGGCCACGTGCTTCTGGATCAGCGCGGAATCCTCGAGGTCGCCGGTGCGCAGCATGAGGTCGAACTGCTGGCCATTGCGCGCGATGTCGGACGTGCCCAACTCCACCTCGAACGAGATCTGCGGATAGGTGGCGCGCAGCTCCTTCAGCACGGCCGGCAGGATCGTCGTGAGCCCGGGCATGACCGACACGCGCAGCGTCCCGGCCAGGTGATTCAGGCTGGCGTTGATGACCTCGTGCGCGGACAGGGCGCCTTGGACGTGCGCGGCGCATTCGTCGAAGTATCGCTGGCCGATCGCCGTCAGGCTGACACTGCGCGTGGTGCGGTTCAGCAGTTTGTACCCGAGCGTCTGTTCCAGCTGCGTAAGGCGGCGGGACAGGGTGGCCACCGGGATGCCGAGGCCGGCGGCGGTGGCGGACAGCTTCCCGCGCTTGGCGACTTCGACGAAGTAGTGGAGGTCCTGCATCGAGATATCGTTTCTGTTCATGGTGTGTTCCGGGCGCGAGCCGTCAGTGCCCGTTCATTGTCGGCGCGTTCGTCCCGGGAGATTGTTGCCATTGCGGCAACACCGTGCTCCCTGGGCAGGATCTACTGCCGCCGTTCGAGCCGACCTACGATTTGGGCGTCGTTCAAGCCTGCGCAGCCCCGGCCGATCCGCCGGGAAGCGCCCACCCCAGAGGAGCCATCATGACCCAACGCATCAACGCCTTTGCCCAATCGCCGGACCTGTTCAAGAAGCTGGTCGAATTCACCATGCTGGCCAAGTCCGGCGCCATCGAAAAGTCGATCTTGACCCTGGTCGACATCCGCGCGTCGCAGATCAACGGCTGCGGCTTCTGCCTGGACATGCACGTCAAGGAGGCCAAGATCGCCGGCGAACGCGAACTGCGCCTGCACCACGTCGCCATCTGGCGCGAATCCAATCAGTTCTCGGCGCGCGAACGCGCGTGCCTCGCGTGGACCGAAGCCCTGACCACGCTGGGCGCGCACGGCGTGCCCACCGAGGTGTACGAGCGCGTGCGCGGCGAACTGTCGGAAAAGGAACTGTCGGACCTCAGCTTCGCGATCATGGCCATCAATGGCTGGAACCGCCTGAACGTGGGCTTCCAGACCGTTCCCGGCTCCGCGGACAAGGCCTACGGCCTGGACAAGGCGCAATTCAGCTAAGCAACCCAGCAACCCAGCAACCCAGCAACCCAGCAATCAAGGATCGATCATGAAAATCCTCGTCATCGGCGGCACGGGCCTGATTGGCTCCAAGCTCGTCAAACTGCTTACCGGGCGCGGCCATGAGGCCGTCGCCGCGTCCCCCGCGACCGGCGTGAACACCGTCACGGGCGAAGGCCTGGATGCCGCGCTGACCGGCGTGGACGTGGTGGTGGACGTCGCCAACTCGCCGTCCTTCGAAGACCAGGCTGTGCTCGATTTCTTCCAGGCCGCCGGCCGCAACCTGCTGGCCGCCGAGAAGCGCGCCGGCGTGCGCCATCACGTCGCGCTGTCGGTGGTGGGCACGCGCCGCCTGGCCGAAAGCGGCTACTTCCGCGGCAAGATCGTGCAGGAAGACCTGATCGAGGCGGGCGCCATTCCGTACACCATCGTCCACAGCACGCAGTTCTTCGAGTTCCTGGGCGGCATCGTGCAGTCGGGCGCGCAGGGCGACGACGTACGGCTGCCGTCCGCGTATGTGCAGCCCATCGCCTCCGACGACGTGGCCCTGGCCATGGCCGACGCGGCGCTGGGCGCGCCGGTGAACGGCATCGTGGAGATCGCCGGTCCGCGGAAGGTGCGCCTGGCCGAACTGGCCCAGCGCTACATGGGTAAAATCGGCGACGCCCGCACCGTGCACGCGGACGCCGGCGTGCGCTATTTCGGCGCGCTGCTGGACGACGATACGCTGGTGCCGGGACCGGGCGCGCGCCTGGGCGAGATCGACTTCGAAACCTGGTTCAGCCGTTCAGGCACAAGAAAGTAGCGGCGGGCACAAGGACCCTCATGAGCAAACTGCGGCCTCCTTCCCAGACCCTTTTGGAAAAGTACCGGGGCGGCGACTTCCGTCCCCTGTACACCACCAGCGTGACGGTGCGCGGCGGGGAGGCGGCGCACGGCCGCGCCTCGGGCATCGCCATCTCCGACGACGGCGAACTGGTCGTGGAACTGCGCCTGCCCGTCGAACTGGGCGGCACGGGCGGAGGCACCAACCCCGAGCAGCTCTTTGCCGCGGGCTATGCCGCATGCTTCCATGGCGCGCTCAGCATGCTGGCCGAGCGGTCCGGCCTGTCGATTCCCGAGGCGTCGGTCACGGCCACCATCTCGTTCGGGCGCGATCCCGTGGACGGACTCTTCGCGCTGACCGCCGACATCAACATCCACCTGCCGGGACTGGACAAGGCCATTGCCGAGGAACTGGTGCGCAACACCGAACGCCTCTGTCCCTATTCCAAGATGGCGCAGGGCGGCATCGAAAGTGTGGTGGCGCTGACGCAGTAGGGCGGCGCAGGCCCGGGAGCCTGTCGCGCCGTTGCGCGATGCACCGGCCTCACACCGGCTTCGCCAGCAGGCTGTCCAGAATCTGCAGATCCATCGCGCGGATCTGTTCGGTCATGTAGTCGATGAACACGCGCATGCGCACCGGCAAATGCTGGCGGCTCAGGAAGCACAGGTAATGCCCGCGGTCGTCGGGCGCGTATTGCGGCAGGCAGGCGACCAGCCTGCCGGCGCGCAGGTGGTCGCAGACCTGGTAGGCGGCCATCTGCGCGATGCCATGGCCGTCCAGCACCGATTGCAGCACCAGGTCAGCGTCGTTGAAGGTCAGCATGGCGACCGGGGCGACCTTGCGCAGATGGCCCGACACCTTGAACTCCCATTCGTAGACCCGTCCCGACGCGAGCTTGAAGTTCACGCAGCGATGGCGGTCGATGTCGTCGACGGTGGCCGGCAGCCCGTGGCGCGCGGCATAGGCGGGCGAGGCGCACAGCAGCATCTGCATCGGGATCACCTTCTTGGCGATCACCTGGCTGTCTTCCATGCGTCCGTTGCGAAAGGACACGTCGACCCGGTCCGTGGTGAAGTCGGTGGGACCGTCGTCCAGCAGCAGCTCGACCGAGATGCCGGGATTGGCCTCGCAAAACCCTTTCAGCAGCGGCGCGACGATCTTGCGGCCGAAGCCCACGGTGGCGCACACGCGCAGCTGCCCCGAGGGCGGGCCTTCGCGCAGCTCGCGCATGTCGTCCAGGGCCTGGATGATGCGCTCGACGCCGGGATGGCACTGTTCGTAGAAGCGCTGGCCCTCGGGCGTCAGCGACGTGCTGCGCGTCGTGCGCACGAACAGGCGCGTGCCGAGCTGGTCTTCCAGCTTCTGCACGCTGCGGCTGACGGCCGAGCGGCCGATGCCGAGCCGGTCGCCGGCCTTTGCGAAGTTGCCTTCGGCGGCGACGGCAATGAAGGCCATGACACCGGCGTAGCTGGTGGCAAAGCTGTCAGCCAGGGAGTCCGGTCCGTTCGGAGAAGGGAGATCCGCGGGGGCGGGGGAGGGTGTCGACATGGTGGCGGCGCGGCAAGTAAGTTGATCCTACTGCTAAGACGTTGCGCCGGGCAATCCTGTGACATCGCGCGTAAAAAAAGGCCTTCCCATGGGGGAAGGCCTGCTGGCGGGCCGGCATCCGGCCCGGGTGCGCCGTCCTTCGGCGCGCCCCTATTGAACCGGAGTCAGGGCGGGCGCCCCTTTTTTCTTGATCAGCACGACCAGGAACTTGGCGGGCCGGGTCTGGCTGGCGTTGCGCCCCACGGTGTGGATGTCGTCCGGGCCTTCGTAGAAGGTCTGGCCGGGCGTCAGGGTGACTTCCTTGCCGCCCTTGACCTGCATGACGATGCTGCCTTCCAGCACATAGACGAAGCCGTGGGCGTCGTGGCGATGGATCGGGTCTGCCGCGCCGGGCGGATAGTCGACGATGAGCATCACGGCATCCTTATTGCCGATGTCCGGCAGGTCCTTGGCCATCAGCTCGGTGACGATGGGATCGGCCGGCCTGGCGGAGGATGACGCGGGATGGGACGCGGCATGGGCGGGCTGGCCGAGCAGCGCGGCGGCGGCGATAAAGGGCAATCCGAACTTCGTGATCTTTGACATGACCTGTCCTTGGCTGGAAGTGATGACGGGTCCATCGTAGAAGCGAGGAAGTCGGGGCGGTAGCACCGCGCAGGGGATCACCGTGTTGCCTGCCACGCACCAAAAGGACCAATGCGCCAGCGCGCCGCGTGTTACTGCCGCATGTCACTGCCGCATGTCACTGCCGCGCGAGGGCGGCGGCGATGCCGGCGAGCTTGTCCGGGTTGCGTTGCACCAGCACCCGGGTCAGCCGCTTGCCGTCGGTTTCGTAGGACTGCACGGATTCCAGCTCGCCGTCGATGAAGCGCAGCAGCGTCCATTGGCCGTTGACCTGGACGACCTTGACATCCAGGGCGTCGCGATAGCGCCGCTTGCCGGCGTAGAAAAGCTGCGCCAGCCGCTTGCCGCCCACCAGGCGGGCAAACGCGGAGACCTTGTCGCCGCCGTCCCCGATGAGCTCGGCGTCATCGCTCAGCAGCGCGAGCAGGCCATGGAAGTCGCTGCGCTGCATCGCGTCGGCGAATGCCTGCAGCAGCCGCTGCAGCGTTGCGCGCGGCACGGCATCGCGCGGCGCGCCCTGGCGCAACTGCTGGCGGGCGCGGCGCACCATCTGGCGGACGGCGGCCGGGGTCTTGTCCAGCGTCTGCGCGATGTCTTCGTAGTCCGCGTCGAACACATCGCGCATGAGAAACGCCGCGCGCGCCTCGGGCGACAGGCGCTCCAGCATGAAAAGGAACGCAACCGACACGTCGTCGGCCTGTTCGTGGATCTGTTCCGGCGTGGCGGGGGCGGCCATCAGCATGGGCTCCGGCAGCCACACGCCCACGTATTTGTCGCGCTCGGCCTTGGCGGCGCGCAGGTGGTCGATGGACAGCCGCGTGGTGGCGGTGACGAGCCACGCCTCCGGATTGGCGATGACGCCGCGGTCGGCGCCGTGCCAGCGCAGCCACGCCTCCTGCACCACGTCTTCGGCCTCGGCCACGGCGCCCAGCATGCGGTAGGCGATCGCGTAGAGGCGGGGACGGTGCTGGTCGAAGAGGGCGACGGAGTCGGACATGGGGAGGGCCAGCGCCGAGGGCAAGCGGGGAGGAAGGCAGGTATTTTGCCGCAGGGGCCAGGCTGGAACAAGCACGCGGGACCGCCCGGCCCGTCTCCGATGCCGTCCCGAGTGGGCTATCGCACGATGTCATTCGAGCACCGGGGCGGCCACGGCGCGTCGACTACGCGCTGTCGCGGGCCACGATGCGAAAGCCGATTTCCACCACCGATTGCGCGGGGCGCTGGCCGTTGGCGCGCAGGCCGATCATCTCGGCGGCCTGCGCGCCGATGGCGGCGCCGTCCACGTGCACCGAGGTGATGGCAGGCGACATCGAGGCGGCGATGTCCATGTCGCCGAAGCCGACCACGGCCAGTTGCCGGGGGACGTCCAGGCCCTGCACGGCCGCCTCGGTCAATACGCCGGCGGCCATCAGGTCCGAGCTGCAGAACACCGCGTCGATGCCCTGTCCCGAACGCTGCAGGGCGCGCAGCCCTTCGCGGCCCTGCGCGTGGGTCGTGGGCGCGGGCAGGTAGTGCACCAGCGGTTCGGGCAGGCCGGATTCCAGGGCGGCGCGCACCAGGCTTTCGGCGCGCAGCCGGGCGCGCGGGTCGTCGCCGCTCAGCACGGCCTGCCGGGTCTTGCCCGCATCGCGCAGGTAATGGCTTACGGCGGCGCCGATCGCCTCGTGCGACAGGCTCAGCAGCATGTCGATCGGCGCGTCGGTGGTGTCCCAGGTTTCGACGATGGGGATGCCGGATGCCTTTAGCAACTGCCGGCCCTGCGGCGAATGCATCACGCCCGTCAGCACGATGCCGTCGGGACGGCGCCCGATGATGGCGCGCAGCAGCGCGTCTTCGCGCGGCGAGTCGTAGCCGCTCTGGCCGACCATGAGCTGAAAGCCCTTGGCGTCGAGGGACCGGGTCAGTTCGGTCAGCATGCCGCCAAAGAGCGAGCCGGTGATCGAGGGCACCAGCACCATCACCAGGTTGCTGCGCGACAGGCGCAGGCTGCCGGCCATGAGGTTGGGCACGTAGCCCAGCGCCTGGATCGCGGCGGTGACTTTGTCCAGCGTGGCGGGAGACACCTGCTGCGGGGTGTTGATCGCGCGCGACACCGTGATCATGGAAACACCGGCCGCCTGCGCGACCTCCCGCACGGTGACGCTGGCGCGTCCGGAGGATCGGGCTGGGGAGCCGGCAGAGGGGATTCGGGACGCGCGCATCGGGTAAGGGGGAGAGGAAAAAACCGGGTGAACCAAGCATCAAGCCTAACCGCTGTCCCCCGTTTTGCGGGGCAGGCAAGATCAGGGTTTATCCGGATGGTGACGGCGGTCGGCCAGGAAATACTCTAAAAAAGCCGTGATGTTAACGTTAACAGGAAAAATGTTAACGTTAACGTTTTCGTATACGTCCAAAATACAAACCAGACCGGAGACAAACAATGACTCGCAACGCGCGCAAGTGGATAGTTGGATTGAGCCTGATGGCGGCGGCCGGCGTGGCGCACGCCTGGCCCGACAAGCCCGTCACCATGGTGGTGCCGTTCCCGCCCGGGGGCGCGACCGATTCGGTGGCGCGCGCGCTGGCCAACAAGCTGGGAGAGCAGCTCAAGCAGTCCTTCGTCGTGGAAAACAAGGCTGGCGCCACCGGCACCATCGGCGCCTCGCAGGTGGCCCGCGCCGCGCCGGACGGCTACACGCTGTTGGTCACGTCGCTGGCGCCCCTGGTCGTGGCGCCGCACCTCATGAAAGGCATTCCCTACGATCCGGCCAAGGACTTCACGTACCTCACCGTGGCCGTGCAGACGCCGAACGTGCTGGTGGTCAGCCCGCAGCTCGCCTCCAAGGTCAACAGCGTGCAGGACGTGCTGGCGCTCCTGAAGTCCAAGCCCGGCGGCATCAGCTTCGCCACGTCGGGCGCGGGGTCGTCGGATCATCTGACCGCGGAGCTGTTCTGGCAGAAGACCGGCACCAAGGGCCTGCACGTGCCCTACAAGGGCGGCGCCCCGGCCATCTCCGATCTGCTCGGCAACCAGGTGGACATGTCGTTCCAGAACGTGAACGCCGTGCTGCCGCACATCAAGGCCGGCAAGCTCAAGGCCATCGCGGTCACGGGGTCCAAGCGCTCGCCCGTGCTGCCCGACGTGCCCACGTTTGCCGAGGTCAATGTTCCGGGCGTCGATGTCTACGCGTGGCAGGCGGTCGTGGCGCCGAAGAACCTGCCGGCCGACGTGCGCGACAAGCTGTCCGCCGCGCTCACCACCGCGCTGAAGGACCCGTCGCTCAGCAAGCCCTTTACCGACATCGGCCTGGAAATCGTCGCCAACTCGCCGGACGCATTCACCAAGTTCCAGCAGCAGGAAAGCGCGCGCTGGAAGCAGGTCATCGAGACCGGCGGCATCTCCGTGCAATGACGCAACGCGCCCGGCCGCCCCGGCCGGGCTATTTCAAGAAGCAATCATGACTCTCCACGCATCGCAAGCCTCACGCCAGACGCCCACGATTACCGACATGCGGGTCGTGCCCGTCGCCGGCCAGGACTCCATGCTGCTCAATCTGAGCGGCGCCCACGCGCCTTACTTCACGCGCAACCTCGTCATCCTGACCGACAGCGCCGGCAATACCGGCGTGGGCGAAGTCCCCGGCGGCGAGAAGATCCGCGCCACGCTGGAAGACGCGCGCGCGCTCGTCGCGGGCAGCTCCATCGGCAACTACCAGCACACGCTGAACCGCATGCGCCAGGCGTTCGCCGGGCTGGACAGCGCGGGCCGCGGGGCCCAGACCTTCGACCTGCGCGTGGCCATCCATGCCGTGACGGCGGTGGAATCGGCGCTGCTCGATCTGCTGGGCCAGCATCTGGGCGTGCCTGTCGCCGCGCTGCTGGGCGAGGGGGTACAGCGCACGTCCGTGCAGATGCTGGGCTATCTGTTCTACGTGGGCGACTCGGCGCAAACGCCGCTGCCTTACCAGAAGGCCCCCGACGCCGAGGGCTGGCTGCGCGTGCGGCATGAAAAGGCGATGACGCCCGAGGCCATCGTGCGCCTGGCCGAAGCGGCCTATGACCGCTACGGCTTCCAGGATTTCAAGCTCAAGGGCGGCGTGCTGCGCGGCGAAGAAGAGGTCCAGGCCATCCGCGCGCTGCACGAGCGCTTCCCCGAGGCGCGCATCACGCTCGATCCGAACGGCGGCTGGCTGTTGAAGGACGCCGTGCGCCTGTGCCGCGACCTGCATGGCGTGATGGCCTACGCCGAAGACCCCTGCGGCGCCGAAGGCGTGTTCTCCGGCCGCGAGGTCATGGCCGAATTCCGCCGCGCCACCGGCCTGCTCACCGCCACCAACATGGTGGCCACCGACTGGCGCGAGATGGCGCATGCGCTGTCGCTGCAATCGGTCGACATTCCGCTGGCCGACCCGCATTTCTGGACGCTGCAGGGCTCGGTGCGCGTCGCCCAGACCTGCCAGGCATTCGGCCTGACCTGGGGGTCGCACTCCAACAACCATTTCGACGTGTCGCTGGCGATGTTCACGCACGTGGGCGCCGCGGCGCCGGGCAAGGTCACCGCGATCGACACGCACTGGATCTGGCAGGACGGCCAGCACCTGACCCGCAACCCGCTGCAGATCCGCGACGGCTACATCGACCTGCCGCAGACCGGCGGCCTGGGCATCGAACTGGACATGGACGCCGTCGACAAGGCGCACCAGCTTTACCTTCAGCACGGCCTGGGCGCGCGCGACGACGCGACGGCGATGCAGTATCTGATCCCGGGCTGGCAGTTCGACAACAAGCGGCCCTGCATGGTGCGTTGATTGATAGCGGCCGGCGACGGGCTGGCCGCGTCACTTCGCCTCGACAGGCCCGGATAGCTCAGGACTGCCGGCGCAACCGGGCCAGCTCGGCCGACAGCTCCGCCACAAGCGCCTGCGCGCGCGCCAGCGGGTCGTGTCCCTGTGGATCGTGGCCCGGCGCGTCGTGTCCATTGGACGGCGCCGGCGATTCGCTGGCGGTGTCGTGCAAGCGGGGGTGCACGCTTTCATGTCCCATGCTGACGTCCACGTCGAACACGAGTTGTTCGGCGCGGTGCCAGGTGGTGAACCATTCCAGCGGCTTGCCGTGCTGGTCCATGCCCTGGCCCTGCAGCATCAGCAGCGGCGTGCCCGCCTGCGTGTCGAGCAGGGCGGCGAGCTTGTCGTCGGCGGCGACGGCGCGGATCTGGTTGCGGCCGGCGCCGGGGCGCAGGCCGAATTGCCGCGTCAGCACGCCGTGCAGGGAGGCATCGACCAGATGCTCGGCGCGCAGGCCCGGCACGGCGTCGGCGGGAAGCCAGGTGCGCACGTAGGCCAGCGGCGCCTCGGCGACATGGCGCAGGCGTTCGAGCATCAGGAGGCGAGTGGTGCCGAAGAACTCGGCGACTTCGGCGGGGGGCGTTGCTGGCCCCAGGGCCAGCACGCGGGTCTGCAGCGATACGCCCGACTGGGCGAACTGTTCGTAGAGGCCGGTGGACCGCTGCACCAGCCGCCGGTGTTCCTGGGGGGCCGCCACGGTGGCGGGACGCCCGGATTCACGTTGGATCAGTCCTTCGGCGGCCAGGGCCGCCAGGGCCTGGCGCACCACGCTGCGCGCCACGCCGAAGCGGTCGCACAGCGCGGCCTCGCTGGGCAGCACGGCGCCTGCGGCGAGCTTGTTCGAGCGGATGTATCCGCGCAACCGCGACGCCACCTGGGCGTGCAGCGGGATGTCTCCCGCGCGGTCAAGATCGGGCAATGCGTCGTGCGTGGCGGGCGCCATGGGAATCAACCTCCGGTTTGTGCCCGCGCAGTTTCCCATACATGCGTCCAGCCCGGGGCCAGATGCGCGGCGCGCTCGGCGGCCAGGATGAGGCTGTCTTCGCGCGCGATGCCCTTGCCCGCGATGTCGAAGGCGGTGCCGTGGTCCACGGACACGCGCACGACGGGCAGGCCGACGGTGATGTTGACGCCGTCGTCGCCGTACACGGACTTGAAGGGCGCGTGGCCCTGGTCGTGGTAACAGGCGACCACGAACTTCCACTTGCCGCGCACGGCCTGCGGGAACAGCGCGTCGGCCGGGATGGGGCCGGCGGCCAGGATGCCGGCGGCGTTGGCTTCCGCCACGGCGGGCGCCAGGATGTCGGCGTCTTCGCTGCCGAAGATGCCGTTTTCGCCGGCGTGCGGGTTCAGCCCGGCGACGGCCACGGGCTCGTCGCCGCGTCCCAGGGCCGTGGCGAACGAACCGGCCAGGCGCAGGACGGCGCGCATGCGGGCCGGGTTCACGTCTTCGATGGCCTGGCGCAGCGAGACGTGCGTCGTGGCGTGGAAGATGTAGAGATCGCCGGCGGACAGCACCAGCGAGAAGGTCTTGACGCCGAACTCATGGGCCAGCAGCTCGGTGTGGCCGGGCCACTTGTGGCCGGCGGCGTGCATGGCCGCCTTGTTCAGCGGGGCGGTGACGATACCGTCGATCTCGCCGGCGCGCGCCAGGGCGCAGGCCGTGGTGACGAAGCGCACCGAGCCGTCGCCGGCGTCGGCGCTGATTTCGCCCAGCTTGACGTGGGCCAGCGAGGGGCCGGCCTGCAGCACTTCGATCGTGCCCGGCGTGTTGGTGGCGTCGGCCGCGCGGTCCAGCTTGCGCACGATGGCGGGGTCGCCGCCCAGGTTGCGCACCGCGTTGGCCATGACGTCCACGTCGCCGACGACGAACAGGCGCGCCTTCTGGCGCAGTTCGTCGTGGCCCATGAGCATCTTGGCCGTGATTTCCGGCCCGATGCCTGCTACGTCGCCCAAGGTCACGGCCAGCAGGGGCAGCTTCGCGGTAGGGGTTTGTGTCATCGCTTGAATCTCCTGTCGCGGATCGCGCGCACCGCGCGAACCAGTACGTCTTCGGTGCCAAAGCCGCCGGCCTTGGTCACCACGGGCAGGCCTGCGGCCGTGCCTCCGGTCAGCGTGCCCAGGGGCACGCCGCCCATGACTTCATCCACCAGCGCAATGCCGTTGGCTTGCAGCGCCACCAGCACGCTGCGCGCGCCGTCGCCGCCGGTGGCGACCACGCCCGCGGCGCGGGAGGCGGCAATCAATTGCGCGGCGAGGCTCCCGAGGCGGTCGGCGACCGTATCGGAATCCAGCCCGTCGCGTTGGCCCTCGGGGGCCAGGAGCAGGATGGTGCCCGCCTCGAGCGGCGCCTGCCCGTGCGCCTGCAGCAGGGGCTGGCTCCAGGCCTGCCATTGCGCGTCGTCGGCAAGCTGCTCGAGCGACGGGCTCCAGGTGTCGGCGCCGGCTGCCTGCAGCGCGGCGGCCTGCGCGCGCGCGGCGCTGTGCTGCGAGGTGACCACGACCACGACGGGCGCGGTCTGGTCGGCGCCGGCCCAGACGCGGGCCAACGGCACGGCCAGGCCGCCCGCGCCCACGGGCAGGGCGCGTTCGCCCAGCAGGCCGATGGCGCGCGCCAGCCGTTCCAGATCGGCGTCGGTGGCCGCGTCGACCACCACCGTATTGCCGGCCTGCGCGATGCGCGCGGCCAGCGATTCCGGCGTGTCGTCCGCCACGGGCGCGACGTGGGCGCAGCCCAGCAGGGTGGGGATATGGCTTTCGGTCACCGGCGTGACCGGATCGGTGGCCGCCGACGTGTCGGTGACCGGCTTGCCGTTCACATACAGGATGCCTTGCTGGACGGTGCGGCCGGTGGCCGGGAACGCGGGGCAGATCACCGCGATCGCATTGTCGCGCCAGGCGTCGCGCGCGGCGTCGATCTCGGCCTTGAACGCGCCGCGCAGGGTCGAGTCGACCTTCTTGTACAGGCGCGACACGCCGGCCTCGCGCAGTTGGCGCACGTTGAGGCGGATCACCGCGGCCGCGTCGGACGCGGCCAGCGCGCGGCTGTGGGTGGTGACGGCCAGCACCTCGACGTCGTCGTGGGCCGGACCGGCCAGGGCCTCATCGGCGCCGCCGATCGACAGGTGCGTGTTCCAACCGGCGCGCACAAATTGCACGGCGGTGTCTCCGGAGCCGGTCAGGTCGTCGGCGACGATGGCGATGGCAGGTTTCACAAGGCCTCTCCGCGCGCCTGGGTCAGGGGCGGTGCGACGGTGGCGTCGGCATCCTCGGACTTGAGCTCACCGGCGCGCTTGAGGAACCAGGAGGCCAGCACGGGCGCCAGGATGGAGCTGATCAGCACGCACGCGGCGACCTGCGCGGTGGCGGTGGACACGTACTGCTGGAAGTTGGGGTCGGCCGCCGCGACCACGGCGGGCGTGGCGATGGCGTTGCCGGCCGTGGTGCCGGCCGCGAAGCCCAGGCCGCTCTTGCCGCCGCGGCGCAGGATCATGCGATAGCCCAGGTAGACCAGGCCGCCGGTGATGGGGCTGATGATCAGGCCCAGGATCAGGCCGCTGACGCCGCCGCTGACGACCGCGCCCAGGTTGATGCCGGTGCCCAGCGCAAAGGCGAAGAACGGGATGACGATGTTGGGCACGGGCTTGAGCACGTCGCGCCATTTGGGATCCAGGTTGCCCACGACCACGCCCAGCAGGAAGGGCACCAGCGCCGCCACCAGGGCGATCATCGGGATGTCGGCCAGGCCCGAGGCGCCCAGGAACAGCAGGCTGAAGAAGGGGCCGTCGTTGACCGCGCTGGCCACATAGGCGCCGCGGTCGCGGGCGTCGCCGTACTGGCCGGTGTAGGCCAGCCACAGGCCGCCGTTGCTGTTGTCGAACGCCGCGAGCAGCGCCAGGATGGACACGCCCCACACGCCGTCCAGGCCGACGTAGCTGCCCAGGATGATGATGAGGGTGGCGGGCACCAGCGTCTTCATCAGCAGGATGGTGCCGGCGGTCGCGAGGATGGGACCGCCGGTGCGGGCGTTGACGTGCGTGCCGGTCGCGAAGATCAGCAGCGCGATCAGCGGCAGCGCGCTGTTCTTGAACAGGGCCGTGGTGAAGCCGCCGATGGCCAGGGCCTCGGGGGCGAAGGTGCCGATCAGGGAACCCAGGATCAGCGGCACGAGCATCAATCCACCGGGGATTTTCTGCATGGTGCCAAAAAAGGGCGAGCGGGTAGTTGCGGTCGACACTATCGGGGTCTCCAGGACGATTTTTCTGGGGTGCAGACGTTCATGCGCGCGTCTGTCAGGCGGTTGAAAAAATCGTAGTGTACACCTGTACGTACATGCTGTACGTACAGGTGTTCGCCGTGCTGGAGTCCCGCATTCAGGGACGCAACGCCCTGTCAGAAGCGGTAGGCACCGCTCAGCATCACGGTGCGGCGGGCGCCGTAGAAGCAGTCGCCGCGGTCCAGGCAGACGACTTCATACGTGCGGTCCGCGATGTTGTTGACGTTCAGCGCATAGCGCCACGGGCCGTTCGAATAGCTGACCATCGCGTCGAACAGGGTCACCGACGGCGTCTCGGGGGCGCCGCCGTCCCGGAACTTGGACAGGTAGCGCACGCCGGCCCCGACCGCGAAGCCCGGCTGGTTCGCGATGGCGAAGCGATACTTGCTCCACAGCGACACCATGTGCTTGGGCATCGCCTCCAGCTGCGGATCGATGTCGGTGTAGATGTAGTTGGCGATCACGTCCACGTCCTTGGTGACGCGCCCGCGCATTTCCAGTTCGACGCCGCGCGTGCGCGTCTTGCCGGCCTGGATCTGGTTGTTGGGATTGTCCGGATCGTTGGTCTGGCGGTTGCTTTCACGCAGGTCGTAGGCGGCGGCCGTGAATTCCAGGTCGGCGTCGGCGGGCATGTACTTCAGGCCCACTTCCCATTGTTTGCCGCGCATGGGCTTCCAGCGTTGGTTGTAGAAGTCCGCGCCCGCGATCGGGGTGAAGGATTCGCTGTAGCTCACGTACGGCGACCAGCCGTTGTCGGCCGCGTACATCAGGCCGAAGCGCTTGGTGGTGGCCTGGTCGGTTTCCTTGTCCTGGCCGTCGGTCGTGCTTTCGACGCGGTCGCGCCGGATGCCGGCCAGCAGGATCCAGTTCTTGTCGAACGCGATCTGGTCTTGCGCGTAAAAGCCCAGTTGCTGCTGGCGCTGCTTGGGCGCGTCGGTCAACGTGTAGTCCGGCGCATTGCCGTAGATCGGGTGGTACAGGTTGAGCGGCGAGCCCAGGCCGCTGTCCGCGCTGCTGGTTTCGCGGTAGCGCGAGTAGTCCATGCCCACGATCACGGTGTGCTGCGTGCGGCCCCAGTTCAGCTTGCCTTCCAGGTTCTGGTCGGCCAGCAGCGTGCGCATGCGGGGCTTGTTGATGTAGTAATAGCGGTCGACGGTGGTCTGTTCGGGATCGATGAAGGAATCGCCGCGCCGGTCGCCATACACGTTCGGGTAGAGCGATTTGTAATCCACGCTGCTGACCGTGTTGCGAAAGCTCTGGCGGAATTTCCAGGTGTCGTTGAACTGGTGCTCGAACAGCCAGCCCACGTTGAATTGCTCGGTGTCGTAGGCATCGAAGCCCGGCTCGCTGGCGAAGCGGCGCGTCGGAATGCGGCCGTTCGGGTTGTGCGCGACAGTCCCGCTCCAAGGCAGGAACGATTGCGTCGTGCCCGACTTGTCCTTCTGCCAGGAGGCCTGCAGCGTGAGCGACGTGGCCGCGCTGGGCTGCCAGGTGAGCGACGGCGCGAGGAACAGGCGGTCGTCCGGCGCGTATTGCACCTGCGTGTCGCTGTCGCGTCCCAGCGCGACGACACGGTACAGCCACTGGCCGTCTTCGGTCAGCGGGCCGGTGATGTCGGCCTGGATTTCACGGCGATTGAAGTTGCCCAGCTGTACGCCTATCTCGCCCTGCTGTTCGGCCTGCGGGCGCTTGCTGACCAGGTTGACGATGCCGCCGGTGCTGCCTTGGCCGTACAGCATCGACGAGGGGCCGCGCAGCACCTCGACCCGTTCCAGGCCATAGACCTCGGTGCGCGGGTTGTTGTAATTGAAGAACTGGCGCAGGCCATCCAGGTACTGCACCGGCTCCACGCCGCGCACGCGCACATAGTCGCCGCGGTTGTCCACGCCGTAGGCGTTGGGGCGCACGCCGGCCGCATAGTTCATCGTGTCCTGCACGTTCTGGGCGCCCTGGTCGATGATCTGGTCGCGCGGGATCACCGTGATGGCCTGCGGCGTTTCCGACAGCGGCGTATCCGTCTTCGTGGCGGTCGCGCTGCGCCGGGCGACGTAGCCGTCCACCGGACCGGTGGCGGTTTCGCCAGTGCCCAGCACCTGCACGGCAGGCAGGGTGGCGGGCTGTTCGGGCTGGGCCTGCGCGGCGCCTGCGCTCAGGCAGGCGGCCAGCGCGGCGGCGGGAACACGGGGGCGCAGCCGCGCACGCAATGCGGCTGGGGTGTGGTGGCGTTTCAACAGGATCTCCCCACTGGCGGCGTTCGAGTGCGGCCAGTTACGTATAGAAATAGCAACGATAACTATTATTAATTGCGGCGATACATGGGGCCAATAGGGCGGGCGGGCCAAAAATGTAAAAGAAGGCCCGGCGGCTGCGCCCCGCCGGGCGAATCGGCCTGGAAAGTCCCGTGAATTCAGGCGCTTGAGACGCCTGGCGTTGCGAGAGGCCGGTTGCGCGGGCTGTTGGCCGGGCGCGACACTGCAGGACGCGCCGGGGCCGTGCAGGCCCCGCGCGCGGGGGTCAGGGCTGGCCGGGGGAGGGGCTGACGGGTTGGGGTTGGGCAGCGCCGGGCGCGTCGGGCCGAAGTTCGCGCCGCAGGATCTTGCCCACGTTGGTGCGCGGCAGGTCGTCGCGGAACTCGATGTAGCGCGGCACCTTGTAGCCGGTGAGCTGGCTGCGGCAATGCGCGATCAGCGTTTCGGCGTCCAGCGACGGGTCCTTGCGAATCACGAACAGCTTGACTGCCTCGCCGGAGCGTTCGTCCGGCACGCCCACCGCGGCGACTTCCCGCACGCCGGGATGCAGGGCCGCCACGTCTTCGACCTCGTTGGGATACACGTTGAATCCGGAGACCAGGATCATGTCTTTCTTGCGGTCCACCAGGTAAACATAGCCCGATTCGTCGACGTAGCCGACGTCGCCCGTGCGCAGAAAGCCGTCCGGGTACATGACCAGCGCGGTCTCGTCGGGCCGGTTCCAGTAGCCCTGCGTGACCTGCGGGCCGCGCACGCAGATCTCGCCGGTGTCGCCGGCGGCCACTTCACGGCCCGCGTCGTCGCGGATCGAGAGATCGGTCGAGGGCACGGGCAATCCGATCGAGCCATTGAATATCTTGGTGTCCAACGGGTTGATGGTGACGGCGGGCGACGTTTCCGTCAGGCCATACGCTTGCGCGATGGACACGCCGGTCGCCGCGCGCCAGCGGTCCGCGACCGACCGCTGCACCGCCATGCCGCCGCCCATGGTGAGCCGCAGGCGCGAAAAATCCAGGCTCGCGAACTCGGGGTGATTGAGCAGGGCGTTGAACAGCGTGTTCACGCCGGTAAAGGCCGAGAACGGCACCTTGCCCATTTCCTTGATCAAGCCCGCGATATCGCGGGGATTGACGATGAGGAGGTTGCTGGCGCCCAGCTTCATGAAGGTCAGGCAGTTCGCCGTGAGCGCGAAGATGTGATAGAGCGGCAGGGCCGTGACGATGCATTCCTCGCCGTCCTTGACCAGGGGCTTGACCCAGGCATGGGCCTGGCGCACGTTGGCGACGAGGTTGCCGTGCGACAGCATCGCGGCCTTGGCCACGCCGGTCGTGCCGCCCGTGTACTGCAGGAACGCCAGGTCGGCGGGGGCGAGGGCGGTGGGCGTGAATGGCATTGCGCGCGCGGCGCGCAAGGCGTCGCCCAGGCGCTGCGCACCGGGCAGGGACCACGCGGGCACCATGCGCTTGACGCGCCGGACGGCGAAGTCGACGAGCCGGCCCTTCACCGGGCCCAGCATCTCGCCGATGGAGGTGACCAGCACCCGTTCGACCCGCGTGCCGGGCAGGGCCTTTTGCAGGGTCGCCGCGAAGTTTTCCGCGACCACGATGGCGCGGGCGCCGGCGTCGGCCAACTGGTGTTCGAGTTCGCGCGTGGTATAGAGCGGGTTGCAGTTCACCACGATGCATCCGGCCCGCAGGGCGCCGAAGAGGCACACCGGATACTGCAGCAGATTGGGCATCATCAGGGCGACGCGGTCGCCGCGGCCCAGCCCGTTCGCGTGCAGCCATGCCGCGAAGCGGCGCGTCAGCGCGTCAAGCTCGGCGTAGGTGATCGACTTGCCCATGCTGATGTAGGCGGTCTTGTCCGGAAAGCGCCGGAAGCTTTCCTCGATGACCGTCACCAGCGTCGTCTCGCCGCCGGTCTCGATCTCGGCGGGCACGCCGCTGGGGTAGCTCTTGTGCCAGATTCGTTCCATGTCTTGCGGCTCCGTTGGGGCGCCTGGCCCTAGTTGCCCAGCAGGGCTTTCTTGAGGGATGCCTGCGCGGGGCTGTCGCCCAGCCAGACGCGCAGCAGGGCGCGGGCGAAGGCCGGATCGTCGATGCGGCCGCGCGGCTTGCCGTTGCTGGCGATCGCAACGCCGCGGGCATCGAAGTCCAGGTCGATGACGTCGCCTTCGCGCGCGGCGCCGATGTCGGCCATCAGGCGCGACAGGCGCTCGGCGGATTCCCTGAGCGCGGCAAGGTCCTGCGGGGCCGTATTGTCGCGCAATCCGTCCTGCAGCGCGCCGTCCAGGCTTTTGCTGTCCACGTCCCGCAGCATCCGCAGGCGCATGCGGCGCGGCTCGGTGCTGTCGATGAGCGTGGCGGCGTCATGGGTTTTCGCCGTGACGTACAGCGCGGCCACGTAGACCTTCACGACGAAACGGGTGCGCAGGCCCGCGCCGTTGAGCACCAGCGCAGGGCCGCCCTCGGCCAGTTGCTCGGGCACGCGCACGCCGGCGACCTCGGCGTCGGCCGCCACGGCGGGCGCGCCCGCCAGACTGGCAGCAAGAATCAGGCTCAGGGCGGCGGCGCGCCCTCCGGGGTTGAAACGCATTTGTCTCCTCCAGTGTTCTTCTGCTTGTAGAACTTCTTGTCTGCGATGTAGATCGTGCGTTCCACGACGGCGTAGACGACGTCGTCCTTGTCCTTCAGTTCGACCGTGTAGAGGCGGGTCGTTTCGTGATGCGCGGCGAGCAGGCGGCGGATTTCGGCGATTTCGCCCGGCGGCAGCCGGAAATCGGCGTACAGCGTGGTGTAGGCCGGCTTGCGAAAGCGGATGGACGCGGCCTTGTCCCACACGATGTGGTCGGGCCCCAGCGCCGACATCAGCATGGTGGGGTGGGCGCCGTCCGTCACGGCGAACAGCGAGCCGCCGTACATGGACCCCACGATGTTGCGGGTGCGGCGCAGCAGCGGCAGCTTGATGCGGATGTGCTGGAAGTCCGGCGACACGTGCATCACGCGGCCGCCGGTGGCGCGAAAGGCCGGATGCAGGTTGAAGCCCACCCGCATCAGGCGCGCGCGCCACTCGGGCGCCAGGTTCTTGAACCAGTAGGGCTTCACGCTGGCCGCCGCGCTACTACATGGCTTCGAACAGGCCGGCGGCGCCCATGCCGGTGCCGATGCACATCGTCACCAGCCCGTACTTGCCGCCGGTGCGCCGCAGCCCGTGCGTGATCGTGGCGGTGCGGATCGCGCCCGTGGCGCCCAGCGGGTGGCCCAGCGCGATGGCGCCGCCCAGCGGATTGACCTTGGCGGGGTCGAGCTTCAGTTCCCGGATCACGGCGAGCGACTGGGCCGCGAAGGCCTCGTTGAGTTCGATCCAGTCCAGCGCGTCCTGCTTGATGCCGGCGCGCTCCAGCACCTTGGGAATGGCGGCGACGGGGCCGATGCCCATGACCTCGGGCGGCACGCCCGCGACGGCAAACCCGGCGAAGCGGGCGAGCGGGCTGAGGTTGAACTCGCGCAGGATGCGTTCGGACACCAGGATCACGGCCGCCGCGCCGTCGGACATCTGCGAGCTGTTGCCCGCCGTGACGCTGCCACGCGTCGAGAACACGGGCTTCAGGCGGGCCAGCGCCTCTGCGCTGCTGTCGGGGCGCGGGCCTTCGTCCACCTCGACGAGGCGGCGCGCGACGCGCACCGCGCCGCTGGCGCCGTCCGGCAGGTGCGAGACCACCTCGAAAGGCGTGGTCTCGGCGCGGAAATGGCCGGCGGCGATGGCGGCGCAGGCCTTCTGGTGCGAGGCCAGCGCGAACGCATCCTGGTCCTCGCGCGATACCTTCCAGCGCTCGGCGACCTTTTCGCCCGTCAGGCCCATGCCGAAGGCCATGCCGATGTTTTCTTCGTGGGCAAAGATGGCCGGGTTCATGGACACCTTGTTGCCCATGATCTGCGGCATGGCGCTCATGGATTCGGTGCCCGCGCCGATCATGATGTCGGCCTCTCCCATGCGGATGCGGGCGGCGGCGTCGGCCACGGCCTGCAGGCCGGACGCGCAGAAGCGGTTGACGGTGACGCCCGCCACGCTCTGCGGCAGGCCCGCGAGCAGCAGGCCGATGCGGGCCACGTTCATGCCTTGCTCGGCCTCGGGCATGGCGCAGCCGGCGATCACGTCATCGATGCGCGCCGCATCCAGGCCGGGCACCTGCGCCAGCGCGCCGTTCAGCGCCGCGGCCAGCATGTCATCGGGACGGGTAGTGACGTAGGCGCCGTTGCGCTTGCCCACCGGCAGGCGCGTGGCGGCGACGATGTAGGCGTCTTGGATCTGCTTGCTCATATCCATTTCCTTTAGGCTAATTCCGCAGGGGTTTGCCGGTTTCGAGGGTGTGGCGGATGCGGGCCTGGGTCTCGGGCGTGCGCAGCAGCGCCACGAATTCCTTGCGTTCCACCGCAAGCAGCCATTCTTCGTCGACCTTCGTGCCGGTCTCGATCTCGCCGCCGCACAGCGCGACGGCCGCGCTGCGCGCCACGCGGTAGTCATGCGCGCTGATCATGCCGCCTTCGCGCATGTTCACCAGCACCATCTCGAAGTTCGCAATGCCGTTGCGGCCCGCCACCGGAATGCCCTGCAGCCGCGCCGGCGGGGTGTAGCCCGCCTGCGCCGCGGCGCGCGCCTGGCCGATGGCCACGAACAGCAGTTCGCCCGGATGGAACAGCACGATGTCGTGCTCGCGGGCAAAGCCGGCGTCGATGGCTTCCAGGCCGCTCTTGGCCACCTGCGCCATGGCGATGGTCTGGAAGACCGGCTGCAGGTACGGGAAGACCTCGCTCGGCGTGGCGGTCCTGGCCGCCAGGGCCGCGGCGCGCGCGGCGAATTCCTTGCTGCCGCCGCCCGCGGGAATCAGCCCCACCCCCGCCTCGACCAGCCCGATGTAGCTTTCCAGCGCCAGCACGCGGTGCGAGGCGTGCATCAGGAATTCGCACCCGCCGCCCAGCGCCATGCCCTGCACGGCGGCCACGGTGGGGATCTGCGCGTACTTGAACGATTGCGAGGCGCGCTGGAATTTCTCGACCGTCGCTTCCAGCATGTCCCATTGGCCGGCGGCGCAGGCTTCGACCACCTGTTGCAGGTTGGCGCCGACGGCAAAGGGCGCGTCGTGCCAGATGACCAGGCCGTCGAATTCGCGTTCAGCCTTGGCGACCGCCTGCAGCACGCCTTCCAGCACCTCGGCGCCAAGGGTGTGGTTGCGCGAGGTGACGGACAGGATGGCGATGCCGGCATCGACCTGCGGCAGGTTCCACAGGCGCACGCCTTCGTTCTCCCAGACCGTGACGCCGCGGTCGTCGGCGGCTTCGCCGAAGACGCGTTCCGGGAACAACTGGCGCGCGTACACCGGCAGCGTGGAGCGCGGGTGCAGGGCGCCGGTGCGCGCCGAATACGAGCCCTCGGGCGCATGCACGCCCTGGCGGCCCGGTTCCAGCACCCAGGCGGGCAGGGGCGCGTTGCTCATGGCGCGGCCCGCGGCGATGTCCTCGGCCACGGCGGCCGCGATGGCCTGCCAACCGGCGGCCTGCCAGGTTTCGAAGGGGCCTTGCGACCAGCCGAAGCCCCAGCGCATGGCCAGGTCCAGGTCGCGCGCATTGTCGGCCACGTGTTCGAGTTGCACGGCGCTGTAATGGAAGATGTCGCGGAACAGGCTCCACAGGAATTGCGCCTGCGGATGCGCGCTGGCGCGCAGCGCGGCAAAGCGCTTGGCCGGGTCGCGTTCCTTGAGCATCGCGGCGACCTCGTCGGCCAGCTTGCCCGTGCCAGGCGCGTAATTCTGCGTCTTCAGGTCCAGCACCTGGATCTCGCGGCCCTGCTTGCGGTAGACGCCGGCGCCGGTCTTCTGGCCGAGCGCGCCCTTGGCGATCAGCGCGCTCAGCCACTCGGGCAGCGCGAAATACGTGTGCCAGGGATCGTCGGGCAGATTCTTTTCCATCGTGCCCACGACATGGGCCAGCGTGTCCAGCCCGACCACGTCGGCGGTGCGGTACGTGGCGCTCTTGGGGCGGCCGATCTTGGGACCGGTCAGCGCGTCGACTTCGTCGAAGGCCAGGCCCAGGCGCGCGGTGTGGTGCATGGCGGCCAGGATGGAGAACACGCCGATGCGGTTGGCGACGAAGTTCGGCGTGTCCAGCGCGCGGATGACGCCCTTGCCCAGCGCCGACGTGAGCCAGGTTTCAAGCTGGTCCAGCACGGCCGGCTGCGTGTGCGAGGTGGCGATGATTTCCACCAGGCGCATGTAGCGCGGCGGATTGAAGAAGTGGATGCCGCAGAAGCGGTCGCGCAGCGATTCGGGCAGCGCGTTGGCCAGCGCATCGATGGACAGGCCGGACGTGTTGGACGCCACGATGGCCCCGGGCGCGACGTGGCCCGCGATGCGCTCGTACAGCGCCGTCTTCCAGTCCATGCGTTCGGCGATGGCTTCGATGATGAGGTCGCAGCCGCGCAGGCGATCCAGGTCGTCATCGTAGTTGGCCGGGGTGATCAGGGCCAGGCGCGCCGCGCCGGCCAGCGGCGCGGGTTCCAGTTTCTTCAGGCCGGCCAGCGCTTTCTTGACGGTGCCGTTGCGGTCGCCTTCGCGGGCGGCCAGGTCGAACAGCGTGACCGGCACGCCGGCATTGGCCAGGTGGGCGGCGATCTGCGCGCCCATGACGCCGGCACCCAGCACGGCGACGTGTTTGACGACGAACTTGCTCAAGGAAGTCTCCTGAAAAAGCGGGCGGGCGGCGCGCGGCCGCCCGCCCGTTCACGGCTAGAAGCGGGACGAGAGCTGCAGCCCGAAGATGTGGGCGTTGCTGTCGTACGTGCCCGCGACGAGGCCCTTGGTGGCCTGGCTGCCGGACGTGGTGTCGATGTCCGTCTTGCGCAGGTACAGGTAGGTATAGCCGACGTCGATGGTGGTGTCTTTCGTGGCGGCCCATTGCACGCCGGTCGAGAACCAGTAGCGGTCGTTGTCGGGCAGGGAGGTCGGGCGGTCGGCGGCGTCGTGCACCGGCGACTGGTCGAACGCCAGGCCGAACTTCCACTTCCAGGCCGGGGCGAACTTGTAATTCGCGCCCACCGCGACGCGCCACGTATCGCGGAAGTTGAGCGGCAGCACGTCATCGCGCGCGCCCGTCCCCGAGTTTTTGATCTTGAGCTCGGGGATGCTGCTCCAGCCGGTCCACGACACGTCGCCCAACAGCTCCCATTTTTCATTGAGCTGGTGCGTGGCGCTCAGGATCAGCGTGTCGGGCAGGTCGACGTTGGCCTTGGCGTCGAACGACACCGACCGGCCGCCCGGGGCGATGTTGTCGATGTCGGTGTCGCCCGTGGCCGAGTGCTTGATCTTCGAGCGGTAGGACAGGCCGATGCGCGTGTCTTCCGTGGGTTGCAGCATGAAGCCGACGTTCCAGCCCCAGGCATCGCCCTTCAGGTTCAGGTCCGCGTCGCCGGTCGTGGCCAGCGGCAGGCCGGCGATGGGCACCACGGTTTTCTTCTTGTAGTTGGCGTCGATATGCTGCCAGTTCACGCCGAAACCCATCGAGAATTTCTCGTTGACCTTGTAGGCGATGGACGGGTTGACGTTGATGGTTTTGATGTCGAACTTGTTGGAGTGGTATTGGCCCACCCAGCCGTCGTCGTACTCGGTCATCAGGCCGAACGGCGCGCCGATGCCCAGGCCGACGTACCACTGCTCGTTCAGTTGCCAGGAGCCGTAGATGTTGGGCACGACGCCCAGGTTGCCCGCGTCCCCGCCGTTGCCGCCGGTGGGCACCGACCCGTTCAGGCCCGATCCGGGAATGCCGGGAACGCTGGGATTGCGGCTGTTGCCGTTGTCGGAGAACTTGAACGATGGCCTGACCAGGCTCACCCCGCCGGAGAAATTGAGGCCCGGCAGATAGGTCAGGCCTGCCGGGTTGTAATACATGATGCTGGCATTCTCCGGGTTTGCCGCCGAGCCCGCATACGCGTTGCCCAGACCGCTGGCGTTCTGCTCCAAGAGCTGAAAGCCGGCGCCGTAGGACGTTGCGGACGCGCCCAGGCCGACCAATACGGCCGACAGAGTGCTCAGGGACAATGGACGTCTGCGCATGGTACTGCCTCCTCGAGTTGGATGTGTGTCTCTCTCTTCCACTGCCGAGTTGCCCCGGTCTAATCGGCGCTAGCCGCTGTGCTGCGGTGCTGCATGGTGCTGCTTTCCTGGTAATGCAAAGGGCCGCCTGTAAAAGGCGCGAAGCCCGTACCGAAAATCACGCCCGCGTCGGCCAGGTCGGCGTCGGCCACGATGCCGCCGGCAACGCGTTGCCGCGTGGCGTCGATGAGCGGCTGGATCAGGCGCTGCGCCAGGCCGGCCGGCGCGGCGGCGGCGTCCGTGCCGCGCTGCTTGACCGGCTTGCCGTCGCGCCAGGTGTAAAAGCCCTTTCCGCTCTTCTTGCCCAGTTCCTTGCGCGCCAGCCGGTCGGCCAGGCAGCGCGGCGGCTCGGCGCCGCCTGCAAGTTCCGCGCCCGCGGCGCGCGCGATGTCCAGCCCCACCGTGTCCGCCAGTTCCAGCGGCCCCATCGGCATGCCGAAGGCCACCATGGCGGCGTCCACGGTTTCCGGCGCGACGCCGTCGTCCACGCTGCGCATGGCGGCCAGCATGTAGGGCGCGAGCACGGCATTGACCAGAAAGCCCGGCGCGCTCTTGACCGGCAGCGCCAGCTTGTCGATCTGGCCGACGAAGGCGCAGGCGCGCGCCTGCTCGGCGGGATCGTCCCCGTCCGCGTGCACGACCTCGACCAGCGGCATCTTGGCGACGGGATTGAAGAAATGGATGCCCACCAGGCGCTGCGGCCGGGCCAGGCCCGCGCGCAGCGTTTCCAGCGACAGGCTGGACGTGTTGGTGGCCAGCAGCGCGCCGGGCTTCATGCGGGGTTCGAGCGACTGGTACAGGGCGCGCTTGGCCTCGGGCTGTTCGCTGATGGCCTCGATGACGACGTCCGCCAGCGGCACGCCGTGCCCGTCCGGGTCCGGCACGAGGCGGTCGAACGCGGCGCGCGCCAGCCGCGGATCTTTCAGGCGGCGGGCGTAGAGCTCGCCGGCGCGCTTGATGGCGGGCGCGATGCGCGCCATGTCCTGGTCCTGCAGCGTGACCGTCATGCCCTTGTACGCGCACCAGGCGGCGATGTCGCCGCCCATCACGCCGGCGCCCACCACGTGCACGTGGCGCGCGGGCGCGACGCCGGGCTGCTTGCCGTTGGCCTTCAGGCGCTCCTGCAGGCGGAACACCCGCAGCAGATTGCGCGCCGTGCCGGACGAAATGATGCGGTCGATGAGGTCCGGCGCCTTGAGCGCATTGCCGCCGTGCTTTTCCCAGATGTCGACGATGGCGGGGGCGGCGGGGTAATGGCCCAGCGGATCCTTGGCGGTGATCTGCTTGCGCGCGCGCTTGGCCACGATGGCCTTGAGCGGCCAGCGGTTCAGCAAACCGCCCAGGCCGCGCGCGCGGCGGGCAGGTTTGCGCGACAGCACCGTCTGGCGCGCTGCGGCGAGCAAGAGGCGCGGCGGCACGCGCGCGTCGGCCAGGCCCAGCGCGGCCGCGCGGCGGGCATCGGCGCCGCGGCCGGTCAGCATCATGTCCAGCGCGGCGGGCGCGCCGATCACCTGCGGCAGGCGCAGCATGCCGCCCCAGCCGGGGAAAATGCCCAGCATGACTTCGGGCAGCGCCAGCGACGTGCCAGGCTGGTCCGCGACCAGCCGGTAGCGGCAGGCCAGCGCAAGTTCCAGGCCGCCGCCCAGGCAATGGCCCTGGATCAGCGCGAGGGTGGGGTAGCGCACGCCGGCCAGGCGGTTCATGAGGTTCCAGCCGCGCGCCACCAGGCCGCGCGCCTGCTCGGGCGTGTCCAGGCTGGCGAATTCGTTGACGTCGGCGCCCACGATGAAGCCGGTGGCCTTGCCGGACTGGATGATGAGCCCCTTGGGCGGATCGGCGTCCAACGCGTCCAGCACGACGGTGAGCTCGGCCAGGGTGTCGGCCGACAGCGCATTGACCGCGCTGCCGGCGCGGTCGAATGTCAGCCACGCCACGCCGTCGGGGTCGCGGTCCAGGCGCCAGTGGGATAGCGTTTGCATCGTCGTCATGGGCGGTCCTCGTCCAGGGTTTCGACCAGCATCGCGCCGCCTTGGCCGCCGCCGATGCAGATGGCCGCCATGCCGCGCCTGGCGCCGCGGCGCCGGAGCGCATGCAGCAGATGCAGCACGATGCGCGCGCCGGAGGCGCCCACCGGATGCCCGATGGCGATGGCGCCGCCGTCCACGTTCAGCCGCGCCGCGTCCAGATCGCCCCATGCTGGCGTGCCGAAGTTTTCCTGGCAATAGGCCTCGTCCCGCCACGCGGCCAGGCAGCCTAGCACCTGCGCCGCGAAGGCTTCGTTGATTTCCCACAAGTCCAGGTCATTCAGGCCCAGGCCGTGGCGCTGCAGGATCGGGGTGGCGGCGTGCACGGGACCCAGGCCCATGATCGCAGGATCCAGGCCGGCCCACTGCGTATCCACGATGCGGCCGAGCGGATGCAGGTTCCACTGCTGCACGGCCTCTTCGGACGCCAGCACCAGCATGGCCGCGCCGTCCGTGACCTGCGAACTGTTGCCCGCGGTGATGTTGCCCCAGGGCTTGTCGAACACGGGCTTGAGCTTGGCGAGCCTGTCGGGCGTGGAGTCTTCACGCACGCCGTCGTCCTCGGCATGCAGCTTGCCCTGCGTGTCGATCAGCGGCGTGATCTCAGGCATGCCGGCCGCGCGGGCAGCCAGCGCGCGCTGATGGCTGCGCGCCGCGTAGGCGTCCATCGCGGCGCGGTCGATGCCGAACAGCGTGGCGACGTTTTCGGCCGTCTGGCCCATCGACAGGCCCACGACCGGGTCCGTCAGGCCCTTGAGCAGACCGATGACGGGCGCCAGATGCTTTGGCCGGAAGCCGCCCAGCGCCTTGAGCCTGGCGCCCACGCCGCGCGCGGCATACCAGCGCGACAGCCAGCGCACCATGTCGTCGGAAAAGAGGACGGGCGCGCGCGACAGCGCATCGGTGCCGCCGGCCAGCACCAGGTGCGAGCGGCCCGATTGGATGTTGGCGATGCCGGAATCCAGCGCCTGCATGCCGGACGCGCAGTTGCGCATGACGGTCCAGCCGGGCACCTTGTCGCCGCACCCCAGTCGCAGCGAGATCACGCGGCCGATGTTCACTTCCTCGGGCGAAGGCGCGGCGCAGCCCACGATGACCTCATCCAGGTCGGTGGGCGCATAGGGTTGGCGCAGCAGCAGGGCGCGGCCGGCCTGCACCGCCAGGTCCCCGGCGGAGAAGGGCCCGGGGCCCGTGCGCGCCTTCAGGAAGGGCGTGCGCGATCCGTCGATGACGTAAACCGGTTTGAATGCCATCCGTTCCCCCCTCAGGCGACCTTGCGTTCGGCCGTGGGCCGGTCCGCGCCGGCGGCGCCCAGATCAAAGGGGAAATCATCCACTTTCACCACGGCATCGCGCAAGCGGTTGCGGCGCTTCACGACGGCGTATTCCTCCGCGGTGATGCCGCCGATGGCCACCGCCGCGTCGGCGATGTCGCGCACGTTGGCTTGCGGATTGCCGTCCAGCACGCCGCGTTTTTCCAGCTCGCGGATCTTGGCTTCGATCGGCTCGGCGTCCAGCGTGGCCGCCAGCGCCAGCTCGATCGCGCCCACCGGTTCGTCGGCGGTGTCGGGCAGGTGGCATCCGGCGGTCAGGCGGTCGCGCGTGGCGCTGGGGCTGATGAGCAGGCGCGCCACGTCCTGGCCAAGCTGGTCCGAGGGCGGGACCTGGCTGTGGCCCCACGGGAACACAATGCGGCGCAGGATCCATGCGACGGGGCGGTTGGGGAAGTTGTCCAGGACGCCGTCAAAGGCTTCCTGCGCCTTGTACAGCGCGTCCTGGACGGACCAGTGCGCCAGCGGCGCGTCGGCCGCCTGGCGGCCTTCGTCCTCAAAGCGCTTGAGCGTGGCGCTGATCAGGTACATCTGCGACAGCACGTCGCCCAGGCGCGCGGACAGGCGCTCGCGGCGCTTCAGGCTGCCGCCCAGCACCAGCATCGAGGTGTCGGCCAGCAGCGCGAACGCGGCGCAATAGCGCGAGAGAAGCTGGTAATAGCGCTTCATGCCGGGCGCGACGTCGGCATTCACGGCGGCAAAGCGCGCGCCGGTCAGGGCGGTGCCCAGCGCGCGCAGCGTGTTGCGGACCACGAAGCCCGCATGGCCCCAGAACGCGGCGTCGAAATCGTCGAGCCCCTGCTTGCGGTCCGGCGACTGCGCGGCCCGCATTTCCGCCAGCACGTAGGGATGGCAGCGGATCGCGCCCTGGCCGAAGATGATGAGGCTGCGCGTCAGGATGTTGGCGCCTTCCACGGTGATGCCGATGGGGATCTGCTGATAGGCGCGGCCCAGGAAGTTGGACGGTCCCAGGCAGATGCCCTTGCCGCCGACCACGTCCATGCCGTCGTTGACGACCTGGCGCGCGCGTTCGGTGACGTGGTACTTCACGATGGCCGACACGACCGAGGGCTTTTCGCCCAGGTCCACGGCGCCCGCCGTCATGGTGCGCGCGGCGTCCATCATGTAGGTGTGTCCGCCGATGCGGGCCAGCGCTTCTTCGACGCCCTCGAACTTGCCGACCGGCATCCGGAACTGGCTGCGCACGCGGGCATAGCCGCCCACGGCGCGGGCCGTGAGCTTGGACATGCCGGTATTGGACGAGGGCAGCGAGATCGAGCGGCCCGCGGCCAGGCATTCCATCAGCATGCGCCAGCCCTGTCCGGCCATGGCCGGACCGCCGATGATGAAGTCCAGCGGCATGAAGACGTCGGTGCCGCGGGTGGGCCCGTTCATGAACATGGCGTTCAGCGGGAAGTGGCGGCGGCCGGTGTCCACGCCAGGATGATCGTGCGGCACCAGCGCGCAGGTGATGCCCAGGTCCTTCTTGCCGCCCAGCAGCCCGTCCGGGTCGTACAGGCGGAACGCCAGGCCCAGCAGGGTGCAGACGGGCGCGAGCGTGATGTAGCGCTTGTCCCAGGTGACGCGCATGCCGATCACTTCACGGCCCTGCCATTCGCCCTTGCAGACGATGCCGCTGTCCGGAATGGCCGCCGCGTCGGACCCGGCCCAGGGGCTGGTCAGCGCGAAGGCGGGCACTTCTTCGCCGCGCGCCAGGCGCGGCAGGTAGTGGTTCTTCTGTTCCTCGGTGCCGTAGTGCAGCAGCAGCTCCGCGGGGCCGAGCGAGTTCGGCACCATGACCGACACGGCCAGCGCGGAGGACCGCGTGGACAGCTTGGTCACGATTTCGGAGTGGGCATACGCGGAGAACGCCAGGCCGCCGTATTGCTTGGGGATGATCATGCCCAGAAAGCCCTCGGCCTTCAGGTAGTTCCAGACGTCCGCGGGCAGGTCGAAGCGCTCTTGCGTGACGTGCCAGTCATTGACCATGCGGCAGGCGGTCTCGGCCTGGTTGTCCAGGAAGCGCTGCTCTTCGTCGGTCAGGCGCGGCCGGGGATAGGCCAGCAGGCGGCTCCAGTCGGGCCGCCCGCGAAACAGCTCGCCCTCCCACCAGACCGTGCCGGCCTCCAGCGCGTCGCGCTCGGTGTCGGACATCTGCGGCAGCACCTTGCGATACAGGTTGAAGATCGGCGCCGACAGCAGCGCCCTGCGGAGGGGGCGCACGCCCAGCAGCACTGCGACCAGGAGCGCAATGACAACCAGCGTGACGATGACTGCGACCATTTCTTTGTCTCCTCGGTTTTCTTCAGGTGTCTGGCGACCGTCTGGCGTTGCTTGCCGGGCGGCGGTCTGGTCGGACGGGGCAGGCGGGTCAGGCGCCTCCGGGGCTCGGGGCCAGGTGCGGCAAGGGCGAGCGCAGCCCGCCCAGCAGGAAACTCATCAGTCTCGGCAGCAGCAGTTCACGGTCGTTGGGCTGGTCGGCCTCGTCGCCGCCCAGGCCGGTGACCGAGCGCAGGAGATCGGTGCCCATGATGGCGTACGAGGTCGCGCCCAGCATGAACTGAAAGCGCCAGATGATCTCGGCGCGCGGCACATCGGGCAGCGCGGCGAAGAGGGCGTTGCGGTAGCGCTCGAGCACGTCCGCGTACTCCTCGGCGAACAGCGCGCGGATGAAATCCGTGGGATCGGTCATCGTGCGTTCCAGGAGCGGCAGGAACGTGCTGCCGGCCTGCGCGGGATCGGCAGCCAGGCGCAGCAGGGTGCCGAAGAACGCATCCACGATCTGCGAGGGCTTCAGGGGCTTGCCGGCGGATTGCGCCTCCAGTTCGTCCAATAGACGCATGCGCTCGCGGTTCAGCACCTCGAGGCGGCGTTTGAGCACCGCCTGCACGAGTGACTCCTTGGAGCCGAAGTGGTAGTTCACCGACGCGAGGTTCACGCCGGCCGCGCCGGTGATCTGGCGCATGGACGTCGCTTCGTGCCCTTGTTGTGCAAACAGGGCTTCGGCGGTGTCCAGGATGGCTTCCCTCGTGGACGTGGATTTGATTTCTTGCATATGGTTGAATTCAAACGTTTGTTTTAAAGCATTATGCGTGAGGGAAGGAGGAGAGGCGAGCCTCGGCTATCCCCAATAGGGTTTACCCCTAACCATCCATGTCCCATGTGTCGGTTTTGCGGGACGAGCCCGCCGCATCGGGCGTAAGAACGAGACCCGGCCGGGATTAAGGATGAGGGGCTCCCTGAGCCCCTGGCTGAGAATTGGCCGAACGGCCTCGGACACCGGCCCTAGGATGAATGTGCTCTGGAACGCACGCGGAAAACACCGCAGTATCAGCGCGAGAACGTGAATGCATTGCCCCGGCTGCGTGCCGGGCGAGGCCCTACGCAGACACGGCGCGGCAGGCCAATCGCCCTGATACAGGAGCACGAGAAATGAAGACGTACAAGGTGGGATTGCTGGTTGACGGGTATGAGCAACCCGGCTGGATGCATGAGATGGTTGAGTGGCTCGTCCATAGCCAGGACTTCGAGCTTGCGGCCTTGCTGGTGATGGACGGGGAGGCGCCCGACAGCGCGCCGCGGCTGGGCGTGAAGGCGCTGTTCGGCACCCTGTCCCGTCTCGAGGGCAAGCTGCTGCCGCAGAAACAGCGCGCCATGCTGGCATGCCGGGACATGCGCGAACACCTGCCGCAGTCGGGCACATCGGTGATCGCGCTCGCGCCCGGCGACGAGGACGCGCAGGCGCGCGCCGAGGTGCAGGCGCTGGGCCTGGATCTGGTGATCACGTTGGGCGCGTCGCTCGCCACGCGCGCGCAGCTGGCGAGCTGGTCGCGGCTGGGCGTGTGGCAGTTGAGCTATTCCGATATCGCGGTGTCGACGAGCCGTTATGCAGGCTTCTGGGAAGTCTTTCAACGCGAAGACCACACCACCGTGAAACTGTGGCGCGTCGGCGAAAAAGAGGAAGACGACGAGCTGCTGGACCAGCGCAGTTTCAACACCGAGGTGTTCTGGCTGAAGAACCAGGCGCGCGCATTCAGTTTGGGAAATTTCATGGTGTACGACGCCCTGCAGGCGCTGGCCCGCGATCGGCCTGGCGTCGCGCCGCCGGCCATGCAGATCATGAGCGGGCCGCGCCGCGCCGATCCCGCGGAGTGGGACAGCGCGGCATATATCGCGCGCCAGGCATGGTTAATGTCGGATCTGGTTGTGCGGCGCATCATGAAACGCAATATTCGCTGGCGGATCGGTATGTTTCCCTCCGCGCGCCAACAGGCCGTGGTGTCCGAGGCCATGGTATTGCAGCCGCCTAAGGGCAGGTTTTTCGCCGACCCCTTTGTTTATACGCACGATAAAAAGCCGTATATATTTTTCGAGGATTATGATTTTACGTCCCGCAAAGGCACGATCTCGGTCGCGACCTACTCCGACGGGGCTTTCCGGCTGCTGGGCACTGCGCTGAACCTGCCGTATCACCTTTCATTTCCGTATATTTTCGAACACGATGGCGTAACGTACATGGTCCCGGAAACCTGCGGAAATCGCAGTATAGAGCTATGGAAATGCACTGAATTTCCGCTGAAATGGGAGCTCGACGTTAATCTGATGACGAATATTTCTGCGGTCGACACCATTATTTTTAAACACGGAGAATACTGGTGGTTATTAACAAATATCGACCGAACCGACGGCCAGAGCCATTGCGATGAATTATTTGCATTTTTTTCCGATTCGCCGCGCTCCACGACCTGGACGCCGCACGCCTGCAACCCGATCGTGCGCAACCCGATGCGCGCCCGCAACGCCGGAATCGTTGTGTCTCCTGGCGGGGACGTGATCCGCTGCGCCCAGTACCAGGGCTTCTGTCACTACGGCAAGGGCGTGTCGCTGAATCGGATCGACGAGCTGACACCCACCACGTACATCGAAACCGACGGCGAAATCCACTACGCAAACTTCCTGAGAAAACGCCATGCTTCAATGCACCATTGGCATCATCAGGGGGGGCACACGGTATTTGACTTCGCCTATATGGAGTAAATCCGCCGCCAGGCGGCAACATAAAAAATGTTACCGTTATTTCGAATACAGGGACTGTTCACGGGCTGGATGTGTCTACGGATACAAGTTGACAGATTTCCCCCTCGATCCGGCTGTTCGAAGCCGCGTCCGGCCGATGCCCCGACGCGGCTTTTTTTCGTCTGTAACACAAGCCTGAAGCCCTATCCACGCCGCCCGGCAGCCCCTTTTCATAGGGGAGCCGGGGTGGCGCCCTGCGCGAGGCTGGTGAAAACCCTAGCGTAAAAAAGGACGAGAGGGGTTTCTCATCCATATTTACGAACGTGATTAAGGCTAACGATTGATTTCTGATTTTATCGGATTATATCGCCCGGAAACGTCTTGATTTTGACAAATCCGAACCATAAGATGGGTTCCATGCCATCCGTTATGTTGGCTACCAAAGTCGCCCAGCCCAAATGTCCCGGTTCAGCTTCATTAGATATTCCGGGATATGCGGACCACCCACCGCAGGGGCTGGAAAATAATAGTCTTCAGCACAGCGAAGATCCCTTCGAGGCCCGTCGAAAAACCGGGAGGACACCATGGCCAAGATGGTCCTGATTGAAGCCCATCCGCTCCTGCGGTTGGGTTTGTGGCAGATTCTTAGCAAGTTGGATGATGTGTGGGAAATCGAGGGAATGGGCCTTGCGGATGTATCCAAGGCCGACGGCGTACACGCGGGCGCCGATCTCCTGATCTACGGGTTGCCGGTGGATACCGATGAAGCATGGAGCGCCTTGCACGAGATTCAGCGCGTGCTGACGCCCAAGCGGATTCTGCTTTTGACGGACGTCATGCCCTTGCCCATGCCGGTGCAAGGCCTGCCTGGCGCCAGCGTGTACGGATGCCTGATGAAAACGGCCTCGGTCGAAATCCTCGAGGCCGCCATACGCCTGGTCATGGCGGGCGGGCAATGCTTTCCGAGCGAACAGGCGCTGCAGGCTCCGGCCTCGACCGTATGCGCCTTGCCGTCGCGGGACGCGGACGAAGCCGGCTCCAAGGGCGCCATGCCCGTCAGCGCGGGCGCACAACTGCTCCAGATCACGCCGCGCCAATATGAGGTATTGGTGCTGCTGGCCAGGGGCTATCCGATCAAGACCGTCAGCCGGATGTTGAATATCTCGGTAGCGACCGCCAAAACGCACGCGTGCACGCTGTATCAACGCCTGCATGTCAAGAACAAGGGCGAAGCCGTCTACGCGGCGCTGCAACGCGGCGCAACCTTGGAATGGCATGAACCGAATGGCCGCGAAGTGGACGCCGGGCAGATCTATGGGCGCAAGCTCGGGTAGTAGAAGGTTTGCGCTGCCTGCCCGGCAGCCTGGAACGCCCAGTTCCGATGCTGCCGGGGTTGCGCATAGCCAATACGGCTAAGGCATAGAAAGCAGGTGTCAAACGTCGCTGCCGCCTCGCTTTCCGCCACCAATCATCCTCCTGAACGAGATTCAGCGGACGTAGCCGCTGATAGCATGGGTTGTGTCCGCAAGCATGGATTGATAGGGCGAATCACTTAATCTCGCCAGCGCAATCCCAAGGCCGCGGACAGGATTCCCCCGAACCTGGCGATGCGCGTGGACCCGTGCGTTGCGCGGCATTGCGCCAGCGTCGTGGGAACCGTAATGGGCCATGCGTCACAAGGTTCTTCCCGGGATGACAACCGTACTGATCGAAGACTACGCTCTGCTTCGTGTCGCCATTCAGCATGTGCTGGAACGTGTGCGCAACGCCGACGACATCCTGGCCATCTCGCCAGCCCATCTGCTCACCATGTCAAGCTCGATCAACAAGCCAGTGGAACTGCTGGTGGTGGGTTGCAGCGGGTCCGCCGAGCAGGACATAGGGCTCCTGTCGCAGGCCATGGCCTTTTTCATGCCCAGGTTGGTGCTGGTCCTGTATTCCGCGCTGGACCCGAGCGTGATGGCCGCCTGCGCGCGGGCGGGCGTGGCCGGTTACCTGCCCAAGGCCTCAAGTCCCGATGCCTTGGCCGCGGCCGTCAGCCTGGTGATCGCCGGCGGGGAATGCTATCCCCAGCCCGCCGGCAGGCCGCCCGGCACGACGCATGCGTCCGTGCAGGAGCTGCGCGAACTGACGCAGCGGCAGGAGGAAATCCTGCAGTTGCTCGTGCAGGGCAAGACCATGCGCGAGATCGGGCAGCAGGTGGGCATATCTGTCGCGACCGTCAAGAGCCATGCGCGCACGCTCTATTGGAAGCTGAACGCGCGCAATCAGGCCGAGGCGGCCTATATCGCGGTGCAGATGGGCCTGGTCAGAAACACCAACGGGCAACCGACGCCGGACAAGGGCGACGCAAGCTGATCGCGCAGGGTGCGAGGCAGGGCCTGTGCGGGTGGCGGCGCCGCCCGCACAGGCCCTGGCTTATTTCAGGCGCAGGCGCAGGCGTGAAGGCGCAGCCTCGTGTGTGAAGGCGCAGCCGCGTGTGTGAAGGCGCAGCTGCGCGTGTGAAGGCGCAGCCGCGCGTGTGAAGCAAACCGCAATTAAAAAGGCCGCCTGCGACACTTCCGCAGGCGGCCCCGACTCAAAAAAAAACCTCAAACGTCGCCTTCGCTCGCTTGCGTGCCAGCCGGCGCCGTACGGCCCTTGGACTTCGCGATCGCGGCGAACTCGCGTTCCGCGGCGCCCAGCACCGCGTCCACGTGCAGGTGCTCCATCGCATACCGGCGCGCGGCCGCGCCCAGGGTTTCGCGGATCTGGGCGTTGTAGCTCAGTTTGCGCACGGCCTCGGCCATGGCCAGGGCGTCTTCGGGCGGCGTGAGCAGGCCGCAATGCGACACCACGCTGGCAAGCTCCGTGCCGCGCGCCGCGCCGCACACCACCGGCCGGCCGCTGGCCAGCATGCCGGTCAGCTTGGACGGCATGACCAGGTCGGCGGCGCCGGCGCGCTGCGGCAGCAGATGGATGTCCGCGGTGCTCAGCAGGGCGCCCAGCCGTTCAGCCGGTTGAAGGTCCAGGAAGATGACGCGGGTCAGGCCGCGGCAGCGTTCCTCGAGCGCCGCGCGCTCGGGGCCCTGGCCGCAGAACAGGAACCACAGCCGGTCTTCGCGGTTCAGCCGGCGGGCCACGTCCGCGAGGATCTGCAGGCCTTGCTTGCCGCCCATGTTGCCGGAGTACAGCGCGACGATGGCGTTGTCCGGAATGCCGAGCTGGCCGCGGTAATCCCCGCCTTCGGCAAGCGGGGTGATCGCGTTGACGTCGATCCAGTTGGGCAGCAGCACGGCGCGGCCCGGGTCGATGCCCTTGGCCAGCGCCAGGTCCAGCATCCGGTTCGAGATCGTCGACACGCGGTCGAAGCGGCGCATCAGCCAGCGTTCGGCGCGCTTGACCAGCGACCGCAGGCCCGCGCCTTTGAGCAGGCCCAGCTCGAACGCCGCGTCCACCTCGAAGTCCTGGATGTGCAGCCACGCGCGCGCGCCGCACAGGCGCGCCGCAAGCCACGCGCCGGGCGCGCAGAAGAGGGCGGGCTCGACCACCAGGATGATGTCAGGCCGGCGCATCGCGGCGCGCAGCAGCGACGGCAGGCTGGACAGCGCAAAGCTTGCCAGGTGCACCAGGCGCTTGGCGCCGCCTGGTCTTTCAGGCACCCACAAGGGCGCGCGCCGCACGGTCACGCCGCGGCGCGTCTCCTTCGCGTAACGCGATCCGCGGTAGCCCTCATGCACTTTCCACTGCGGATAGTAGGGCGGCGCGGTCACCACGCTGACCTCGTGGCCGCGCGCGGCCAGCCACTCGGCCAGTTCGGCCGTGTACTTGCCGGTGCCGGTCAGTTCGGGCGCGTAGTTGATCCCATAGATGAGGACTTTCATGTCGGCGTGGCGGTGCGGGGCCGGATGGGACGGCAAGGGTTTCCATGGCACACCATTGCGGACGGCATGTTGCGGAATACCGAGCTGCGCGCGCCGATCACCGCCTCGCGCCCGATCGTCACCCCTGGTCCCACGAACACGTCGGTCGCCACCCAGGCGCCTTCTTCCACGCGCACCGCGCGCTCGCGCAGCGGGAAATCCGGCCGGCCGGCGTCGTGGTCCGCGGCGCACAGGTAGCTGCGCTGCGACACCACGGCGTGCGCGCCGATGTGGATGGGTCCCAGGCTGTAGATCACGGCGTCGTCGCCGATCCAGGCGTAATCACCGATCTCGACCTTCCAGGGATAGGTCACGGTGGCCGTGGGCCGGATCAGCACCTTGTGGCCCACGCGCGCGCCGAAGCAGCGCAAGAGCCACCGGCGAAAGCCGTAGGCCACCTGCGGCGACCAGCGGAACAGGGTGCCCTGCACCATCCACCACAACTGGACGGTCAGCGCCGACCGCCCGCGCTGCCCCGGGGCCAGCGAAAACTGGTCCAGCCGTTGCAATGTGCTCATTTGGCAGCTCCCGCGACCGCGTCGCGCTGGGAGGCGGCCGCGCTGGCCTGGCGCGCCTTCAGGATTTCCTCGGTCTTGATGCGGATCTGCCAGTAGTACATGGCGCGCGCCACCGCATAGTCATAGCCGGCTTTGCCGTCCAGAAAGCCCAGCCGGAAGACGTAGGAATGCAGGAAGGCGATGGGGGCCTTGAACGGCATGGCCTGGAAGATGCGCTTGAGCAGGGCGCGGCCGCCCACGTTGGCCTCGCGCGGATCGTTCATCAGGCCCTTGGTGCGCAGGTTCGCTTCCCAGTCCGAATAGCGGTTGTGCTTGTCGAAATAGTGATAGAGCGAATCGTGGTCGTTGTGCACCATGCGCTGGCGCAGCGCGAAGGTCTCGCCCTCGACCTGCGGCTGGTAGTGGCCTTCGACTTCCCACATGTTGGCGACGTCCAGGTCGTCATAGTCCAGGAAACGGGAGCGGTCGCGCGCCAGCAGCGCCAGCTTGTACACGCGGTGGCCGTGCTCGAGCTTCCTG
Organism: Achromobacter sp. MFA1 R4; assembly: GCF_900156745.1. Taxonomy (NCBI): domain Bacteria; kingdom Pseudomonadati; phylum Pseudomonadota; class Betaproteobacteria; order Burkholderiales; family Alcaligenaceae; genus Achromobacter; species Achromobacter sp. MFA1 R4. The sequence continues at coordinate 4,265,202 of NZ_LT707065.1, forward strand.
CCGCAGAACACGTAGTCGAAGGGCACGAACGCGCCGCCGGCGCCCGCGGCAAAACGCGGAAGCACCTCGCGTATCTCGGCCGCCAGGCCCGGCGTCATCTCTTCGTCGGCGTCCACGTACAGCACGACCGGATGCGTGAACGGCAACTGTTCCAGGCACCACTGTTTTTTCTTCGGGTACTTGCCGTCCCACTGGAAATTCGACACGCGCGCGCCCATCGCCGTCGCGATCGAGCAGGTGGCGTCCGTGCTGTTGGAGTCCACCACGAAGACTTCGTCGAATTCCACCAGCGCCTTCAGGCACTTCGCGATGTTGCGTTCCTCGTTCTTCGTCATCACCACGACGGAAACCGGTATCTTCTGCATGATGCTGTCCTGTTCAGGGCGTTCCGCGCTGCATGAGCGGCTGGAAGAGCTCGATGACGTTGCGGCAGTGCCGCTCCAGGGAAAAGGCGTCCGCGCGTTCGGGGCCCTGGGCCGCCAGTTTCTCGCGCATTTCGCCGTCGTAGGCCAGGCGCCGCACCGCCTCGGCCAGCGCCGCGGCGTCGCCGACCGGCACCAGCAGGCCATAGCGGCCGGCGTCCAGGATCTCGGCGGGGCCGTGCGGACAATCGGTCGAAATCACCGGCACGCCCAGGCACAGGGCCTCCACCAGCACGTTCCCGAAGCTTTCGCGCACCGATGTGAGCGCGAACGCGCCGGCGCCGGCGATCACCGGAAACGGATTGTCGATATGGCCCGCCAGCTTGACCCGCGTGCGCGACGGCTTCTCGTCGATGCGCTTTTGCAGGGCGGCATGCTCGGAGCCTTCGCCCAGGATCGTGAAGGCGATGCGGGGATCGTCCAGCAGGGCCGCGGCGTCGATCAGCGTGGCGTAGTCCTTGACGGCTTCCAGGCGGCCCACGGCGACCACGTGATACGGCGAATCTCCATCGCCGGCCGGCTGCGGCCGCGCGCCTTGCCGCCGCACGTTATCCAGCGGCACGCCGTTGTAGATGGTGTGCACCTTGCCGCGCAGCGGCGGAAACATGCTCACCAGGTCTTCCTTGACGCCGCGCGACACGCCCACCACCGCGTCGTGCCGGCGGTAAGTCTGGCTCACCAGCCAGCATTTCAGGCGCCGCATCTTCGAGGCGCCGTAATGGATGGCCGGACTGCTGTGCTCGAACGCCACAGTCCTGAAATTGCCGCGCAGGATCGTCCTGGCCAGCACGACCAGCATGTTGCACAGCAGGCCGTGCGAGCACACGATGGCCGGCTTGTCGCGGCGGATATGCTGCAGCAGTTTGAAAAAGGCCACGGGCAGCATCAGCCGCAGCTTGGTGGGGGACTCGATGATGGGCAGGGCGCGGGTGACCTTGGGGTTGGCGATGGGGTACTCGCGATTGCGGGAGCGCAGCAGGAACAGGGCGGAGTCCACCCCCTGTTCCGGCAACGCGTCCACAATGAAGGCGACGCATCTTCCGACGCCGCCGTGCAAGTCCGGTGCGACAAACAGGACATCAGGCATGGGGTATTACTCGCGGTGGCGCCCGGCGAACGACGTCCGGGCGGGGGCTGGGAACGGGCGGTTCGTTACGGGGCACGGGCATGATCTGCGCATTGCGCATCAGCGACAGCGCATAGCACAGCAGAAATCCGGTAAAGGCGGTCTTGGGCGCGTAGGCCAGCCCGCCCGACATCGAGTCGATGAAGATATAGATCGGCGCCGTCGCCAGGAGGTAGCGCCGGTGCATCTCCAGGCCGGGATGCTCGCGTCGCCTGAACAGGGTCAGCAGGATGAGCAGGGGCGGCAGCATGATCATGGTCGTGCCCACCACCCCGAACTTCATCAGGTAGAAGGCCCAGGAATTGTGCGCGAACGTGCTCAGCTCGAAGCCGTTCTCGCCCATGACCCAGCTGCGGAACCCGGCTCCCTTGCCGAAGACCGGGCTTTCGGCGAAGTAGTCCATCTGGCCTTCCATTTCCTGGACGCGCGCGCCGTAACTGGAATCTTCGTCCAGCCGTTCAACGCTGAAGATGCGCTCGGTCAGCACGTCCAGGTAGCCGATGCTGGCGAAGATCAGCACCCCGGCGATGGTGGCGGGCGCGAAGATCATGATCGCGCGGCGGCGGATCTCGGGGTTGCCCGCCAGCAGCACGGCGATGATGACGGACACCGCCAGCTGCAGGTACTGGCTGCGGTTCAGCGAGAACACCAGCGCCATCACCATGAACAGGATCAGGAAATAGGCCTTGGGGCCCGTCACGTTCAGCGTGCGCCGGAAGTACAGCAGCGACACCACGGCCATCGGGATGGCCCACACCCCCAGGCGCACGTTGCGCAGCGGATTGGACACGCTGAAGCCCTGCGCCTGCTCCAGCAGCATCAGCGTGGCCACCGCCAGGCCGGCGGCCACGATGTACTTCTGCAGCACCGCGTACGCCCCGGGACTGTCGATGTCCTTGTAGCAAAGGAACGGCGTGCACAGGAAGTAGAAGACGATGCGCAGGTCGCGCGCCACGTCGCCGGTCTGGATGCCGGGATGGTCGATCGACACCAGCAGCAGGTAGATCACCGAGATGGCCTGGATGCCCAGCAGCACGCCGAGCGCCCCGCGCGGCAGCGCGTAGGCGCCCGGGTCGGCCAGCCGGAGCGCTTTGACGCCCAGCATGGCGACGAACAGCAGGTCGAACGGCGACAGCTTGAAGCTGCCCACCCCCACGATGAACCGGTCGTCGTTCAGCGCCAGCGCGGTGAACACGAACAGGCCCAGGAGGTGGAGGGTGGAGAGTCGGCGGCGCGTGGTCATTGCAGTTCCGTGTCGTTGATGGCCGGGCCTAGTGCGAGGCCCAGTCGTCGCGTCCGAAGATCTTGGTCGTCAGCTTTTCCAGCAGGTAGGTCAGGTCCCCCTGCCGGGCATGCGCGGCCACCTTGGACGCGCGGCAGGACAGCTCGAACAGGCGTCCCAGGCCCGGCTCGGTGCGCCGGATGCGGCTGACGATCTGTTCGCGCTCTTCCAGCAGCACGTCCTGCATGAGCGCGGTCTTGGTCTCGTCGTGGGCGGTGTACACGCCCAGCGCGTCCGGCACGATCAGGTTCTTGCCCTCGCGCAGCAGCCGGCTCCACAGCTCCAGGTCCATGCAATAGCGCATGCTCTCCTGCAGCAGCCCGTACTTGCGCAGCAGGTCGCGGCGGAAGATGGCGGACTGGTTCGGGATCGAGGCTTTCACCACCGTCAGCGTGCCGCGGTTGACGGGGGTGTAGTGGATCTTGCGGAAGATGTGGTTGTCCGCGTCGGCGACGAAGAGGTTGCCGCTGACGATGGGCGCGCGGCCCCGCGCCGCCGCCGCGCCCAGCTTGCGCAGCGCGCCCGGAAAGTACAGGTCGTCCGAGTTCTGCCACCCCACGTAATCCCCGGTGGCGCGCTCGAAGCCCTTGTTGATGGCGTGCGACTGGCCGCGGTCCGGGGTGCTTTCCCAGTACGTCAGGTAACGCTCGTACTTCTTGATGATGTCCACGCTGCCGTCGGTGGAGCCGCCATCGATGATGATGTACTCCAGCCGCGGGTAGCCCTGGTTCAGGACGGACAGGATGGTGCGCTCCAGGAACTTGGCCTGGTTGAACGAGGGCGTCACGATGGTCACTTTGGGCAGCAGACCGCTGGCGATGGGCGCTGGCGGGCGGAGCTCGCGGACGAAGTCGATGAGCTGGCGTGAATACTCGTTATGGCGCTTGCGCATGTAGGACCTCAGCATGTTGGTTATCGGGTGGCCGCAGGCATGGCGCCCGGAAAGTCGGGGCGGGATTGACGGATGGCGAGGGCCACGCCGGCCAGCGTGATCGCCGCGTAGGCCATGCGGCCCCAAGCTGCGGCGTGTTCCCCCGCCACGTGTACCAGTCCCGCCATGACGCACAGCATCGCCAGGCCGCCCAGTCCGTTCAGGATCGCGACGGCGCGGGAGTTGCCGAGCCCCAGGAGGGAAAAGTGCGCCGCGGCATTCAGGGAAAGCAGGCCCGATGCCACGATCAGCAACTGGAATGTGCCCAGGTGGCCGCTGGCGACGTTGTCGCCCAGCAGCAGGTTAAGGAGCGGCTGGCTGACCGCCAGCACGGCCAGGGTGGCGCTGGCCGACAACGCCAGGTTCCACAGCATCATGCGGCGGATCTCGCGTTCGGCGGCGCCGGGAAAGGGCGGCGAGACCGACAGGCGGGTCACGCGCGGCATCGCCTTCTGGAAGATGGCGACCGACGCCGTGTGGATGATCTGGCCCACCTGCACGCCCACGGTGTAGATGGCAAGCGCCGCAGGCCCCATCAGGCTGCCGACCAGCACCCGGTCGACCGAGCCGAAGGCCAGCGCGCTCAGGCTGTTCAGCCACGACCAGCGCGAGAACCGGAAGGCGGCCATCATGGCGCCGCGGTCGCGCACGGGGCGCACGATGAAGCGATCGTAGGCGCGCGCGAACACGCGCATCTTCACGCTGCCCGCGATCAGCAGGCCGACCGCCTGCGCCAGCCCGGTCCAGGTGGGCGAGGCCGTGTACCAGGCGGCCGCGCAGGCCAGCGCCATGGTGCCGGTGCGGCTGAAGACTTCGCACAGCGCGGTGGCCCGGAAGTCCTCGCGGCCTTTCAGGCAGCCGGAGAAGAGCTGGTCATACTGCTGGGTCAGGTAGATGGCGAGCGCGGGCATCGCCAGCATCGTCACCGCCACGCCGCCGAAGGTGGCCTCGGGCCAGCCCAGCCACACGGCGCCCCACAGCAGCATGGCCGCCAGCGTCACGACGCCCAGCGCACAGCCGATCAACGACACGCTCACGCCGGCCGCGCGATAGGCGCCGCCGGGCTCGTGCATGCTTTCGGAGACCAGCTTGGTGGCGGTGACGGCCGCGCCCAGGTTCGCCGCGTTGCCGAAGCCGGCGAGCGCGATGATCATGGAATATTGGCCGAAGCCCACCGTGCCGAGCTCGCGAAAGAGGATGGGCAGCGCCACCAGCGCCGCGACGGGACCGATGCCGTACTCCACCAGCCCCCAGAAGGAAGCATTGCCGGCGATGTGTTTCTTCACGAATCCAAGCATCGGAAACCCTGTCTGTCATGCTGGCGCGGCCGTCAGGCCACCGGCAGCGGCTGTTGCGTGCGCTCGCGCAGGAAATGGCCGTAGGCGAGCGTGATGCCGTGCGTCAGGGAGATCTCCGGACGCCAGCCCAGCGCCTGCACGCGCGAGGAATCCATCAGCTTGCGCGGCGTGCCGTCGGGCTTGGACGTGTCGTACACGATCTTGCCCTCATAGCCCACTACGCGCGCCACCAGCCGGGCCAGGTCCGCGATGGAGATGTCCTGGCCGGCGCCGATGTTGTAGATGCCCTCGGCGTCCGGATGCTCCATCAGCATGACGCTGGCCTGCGCCAGGTCGTCCACGTACAGGAATTCCCGCAGCGGCGTTCCCGTGCCCCAGATCGTCACGGTTTGCGCGCCGGTCTCGCGGCCTTCGTGGAACTTGCGGATCAGGGCCGGCAGCACGTGGCTGCTGTGCAGGTCGTAGTTGTCGTGCGGGCCGTACAGGTTGGTGGGCATGGCGCAGATGAAACGCGCGCCGTGCTCGCGCTGATAGGCTTCGCACAGCTTCAGGCCGGCGATCTTGGCGATGGCGTAGGGTTCGTTGGTCGATTCCAGCGGACCGGTCAGCAGCGCGTCCTCGCGGATCGGCTGCGGCGCCTCGCGCGGGTAGATGCATGACGAACCCAGAAACAGCAGCTTGCGCACCCCGGCCGCGTAGGCGGCCCGGATCACATTGCACTGGATCATCAGGTTCTTGTACAGGAAGTCCACCGGATGGGTATTGTTGGCCAGGATGCCGCCCACCTTGGCGGCGGCCAGGTACACCACGTCGACCGGCGTGGTCGAGAAGAAACGGTGCACCTGGTTCTGGTTCTCCAGGTCCAGCTCCGCCCGGCTGCGGGTCAGCACGTTGTTGTAGCCGCGCCGGTGCAGTTCGCGGGTGATGGCCGCGCCCACCATGCCGCGATGGCCGGCGACGAACACGCGTTGGTCCAGGTTCGTCATGGCGGGCTACTCCTTGTAGGCGTAGATTTCGTAGCCGTTCTGTTCGACCAGCGCATCGCGCCGCGCATCCCGCAGGTCGGCTTCGACCATTTCCTTGACGAGTTGCGCAAACGTCGTGCGGGGCGACCAGCCGAGCTTCTCGCGGGCCTTGGTGGGATCGCCCAGCAGCGTTTCGACTTCGGTCGGACGGAAGTAGCGCGGATCGACGCGCACGATGACCTGGCCGGCCTTGACGTCGTGCACCGGCGAGAACAGCACGGTCGCGGTTTCTTCCAGCCCTTCGCCTTCCCAGGCCAGCAGGATGCCCAGCTCGCGCGCGGCGGTGTTGATGAACTCGCGCACGCTGTATTGCATGCCCGTCGCGATGACGTAGTCCTCGGGCGTGTCCTGCTGCAGCATCAGCCACTGCATTTCGACGTAGTCGCGCGCGTGGCCCCAGTCGCGCAGCGCGGACAGGTTGCCCAGGTACAGGCATTCCTGCAGCCCGAGCACGATGCGCGCCAGGCCGCGCGTGATCTTGCGCGTGACGAAGGTTTCGCCGCGCTTGGGCGACTCGTGGTTGAAGAGGATGCCGTTGCAGGCATACATGCCGTAGGCTTCGCGGTAGTTCACGCTGATCCAGTAGGCATACAGCTTGGCCGCCGCGTAGGGGCTGCGCGGATAGAAGGGCGTGGTTTCCTTCTGCGGCGTTTCCTGCACCAGGCCGTACAGCTCGGAGGTGGACGCCTGGTAGAAGCGCGTCTTGTTCTCCAGCTTCAGGATGCGGATCGCTTCCAGCAGGCGCAGGGTGCCCAGGCCGTCGGCGTTGGCGGTGTATTCCGGTTCCTCGAACGAGACGCCCACGTGGCTCTGCGCGGCCAGGTTGTAGATCTCGTCGGGCTGCACCGACTGGACGATGCGGATGAGGCTGCACGAGTCCGTCATGTCGCCGTGATGCAGCACGAAATTGCGGGGCTGGTCGTGCGGATCCTGGTAAAGGTGGTCGATCCGCGCGGTGTTGAACAGCGAAGCGCGACGCTTGATGCCGTGGACCTCATAGCCCTTGGCCAGCAGAAGCTCCGCCAGATAGGCCCCGTCTTGGCCAGTTACGCCGGTAATCAGTGCCCGTTTTGGCATGGTTGTGTCCTTAAGACTTAGTGACTGCACGAAAGGAGCCGATGGCTGCGGTACCAATGTGCAATGAGATTACTGTTGCACCAGCCGCTGAGATATCGGCCAAAAGGTCTAAGAGTTCAGCCTCTCGGTAGGGAAAAAGAGACTGGATGGTTTCGTCTACAACGCCCAATGTGGTGACCGCCAGCATGGCCACCAGCGCGGGGCGCCGGTTGACGGATACGTAGATCAGCCCGGTCAGGAAGGCGTAGGCGGCCAGGTGCAGCCGCTTGTCGCCGAACGCATCGGACATGTCCGCCGCCAGGCCGGGCAGGTTGCCGACGGTGATCAGGACGATGAAGAACACGGCCGCCACGGGCAGGCAGATCCTTGCCATGCCCGGGCGCCAGAATGGGACCGAATCCTTCCTTTCAGACACGGCCGTAGATGTCCTGGAAACGGACGATGTCGTCTTCGCCGAGATACGCGCCCGATTGGACTTCGATGATCTCCAGCGGGATCTTCCCCGGGTTCTCCAGGCTGTGGATCTCGCCCAGCGGGATGTAGGTCGACTGGTTCTCGGTCAGCAGGTACTGCTTGTCGCCGTTGTAGATGCGCGCCGTGCCCGACACCACGATCCAGTGTTCGGCGCGATGGTGGTGCATCTGCGACGACAGGCGCGCGCCCGGCTTCACGGTGATGCGCTTGACCTGGTAGCGCGGCCCCTGGCCGACCGAGTCGTAAGACCCCCACGGCCGCTGGACCTCGCGGTGGTGGTTGAGTTCGGCGCGGTGCTGGGTCTTGAACGTCTCCACCAGGCGCTTGACGTCCTGCGAACGCGACTTGTGCGCCACCAGGACCGCATCGGCCGTCTCGATGACCACGATGTCGTCCAGCCCCACCGACGCCACCAGCCGGCTGGTCGAATGGATGAGGCAGTTGCGCGAGTCCTCCACCATGACGTCGCCGGTGGTGGAATTGCCCTCCACGCTCTTCTGGGCGATGCCCCAGACGGCGTCCCAGGCCCCGACGTCGCTCCACGAGGCGGCCAGCGGGATGACCACGGCGCTGTCGGTGCGCTCCATGATGGCGTAGTCCATCGAGTCGCTGGGGCAGGCTTCGAACGCCGGGCCGTCCAGGTGGAACAGCCCGTTGTCGCCATGGCCGGTGGCCACGGCCGCCTGCGCGTGTTCAAGGATCTTGGGCGCCAGCCGTCCCAGCTCGGCCAGGAAGACCGACGCCTGGAAGGCGAACATGCCGCTGTTCCAGTAGTAGCCGCCGTCCTCGATGAAGCGCTGGGCGACCTCGGGCGACGGCTTTTCGACGAAGCGGCGCACGCGGCGCGCCGGGGCCATGGCGCCCGGCTCGTCGGCCTGGATGTAGCCGTAGCCGCTGAGCGGCGCCGTCGGCTTGATGCCGAACGTCACCAGCGCGCCCTGGCGGGCGGCGTCGTAGGCCTGGGTGAAGGCCGCGCTGAGCACCTCGCCGTCTTCCAGCACATGATCGGACGGCATGATGAGCATGACCGGGTCTTCGCCATCCTGCATCGCCCGCAGCGTGGCGGCGGCGATGGCGGGCGCCGTGTTGCGCGCGAACGGCTCCAGGATGACTTCGACATCCTTGATCCCCAGTTCCTGCGACTGTTCGGCCGCGATGTAGCGGTGCGCTTCGTTGCAGACGAGCATGGGCCGCGCCTGCGCGCCCGCCGAACCCAGCCGCAGCAGGGTGTTCTGCAGCAGACTGCGGTCATCGGTCAAACGGATGAACTGCTTGGGCAGCAGTTCGCGCGACAACGGCCACAGGCGCGAGCCTGAACCGCCGCAAAGAATGACTGCCCGGTACGGGGGAGGGGGGTTGGTCATGGCGCTCACTCCTTGAAGTAGGCCTGGGTGTAGGGATGCACGCCGGGATCGGCGGCGATCGCTTCTCCGGGCAGCCAGCGGTAGCCGCGGTGCTGGGCCAGGGGAAGGCTTGCGGTATCCAGGGAAAGCTCGGCCTCGTACGCGAGGACGACGTAGTGGGTGGAGCGTCCGGCTTCACCCGCGAAGTTGGTGCCGTAGAAATGCTCGTACACGCCGCGCGGCGTCCAGGCCAGATCGGGCAGCGACAGGCCCAGCTCGTCCTGGACGATGCGGCGCAGCGCCTCGCGCAGGGGCTCGTTCTTGCGGATCCGCCCGCCAGGCACGAACCACGCGCCCTGGGCGGGGGGATTGGCGCGCAGCCCGGTCAGGTAGTTGCCGGCCCCGTCGCGCAGCAGCAGGTCGATCGATACCAGGGGCAGCATCTCCACCGCCTGGCGGAAGTCCGAGCGGGCCAGCATGCCGCCGCGCGCCGCCGGCGCTTCATGCACGGGCCATCCCAACGGCTTAGTAGACATTGCGGCCCGTCCATCCCGAGATCGCCGTGCGGGCGATGATCAGCAGATCCATCCTGAACGTCCAGTGCTGGATGTAGTAGATGTCGTGCTCGACGCGGTCGCTCATCTTGCGCAGCGTGTCGGTCTGTCCACGAAAGCCGTTGACCTGCGCCCAGCCGGTGATGCCCGGCTTGACGCGATGGCGCATCATGTATCGCTGCACCAGGTCCTTGTACATTTCGTTGTGCTCCAGCGCGTGCGGACGCGGGCCCACCACCGACATGTCGCCCCGCAGCACATTGAGGAACTGCGGCAACTCGTCCAGGCTGGTCCGGCGCAGGAAGCCGCCGATGCGCGTGACCCGGCTGTCGTTGCGCGTGGCCTGCGTGACCACGCCCTGTTCCTGGTGCACGGTCATGGTGCGGAACTTGTAGACATGGAACACCTTGCCGTCCACGCCCAGCCGCGGCTGCGTGAAGAAGACCGGGCCGCGCGAGGTCAGCTTGATCAGCAGGGCCACCGTCAGCATCACCGGCGCCAGGCCGATCAGCGCGCACAGCGCGAAGCTGCGGTCGAATGCCTCCTTGGCCCAGCCGCGCACGCCCGCGGCGGGCAGGCTGTTGAGCTGGATGGCGGGCAGGCCCAGGAATTCGCCGATGCGGTGGCCCAACAGCTGGATCGACATCACATCCGGAATCCAGCGGATATCCACCAGGTCGTTGCGCAGGTGATACAGCACTTCGCGTAGTTCCTGGCCCGCCTCCATCGGAAGCACGATCCAGATTTCGCGCACCTTGTTCTCGCGCACGAAGTCGCTCAGGTTTTCCAGGCCATGCAGACGGCGGACCTGCGGCGGCAGGATCTCATGCGGTTCGGCGTAGATACCCGAGATCTGGTAGCCGGCCTCGCGGTACTTCTCGACCCGGCGCCACATGTCGTGCCCCAGCGCGCCAAAGCCCACGAGCAGCACGCGCTTTTTGTCCAGGCCGCGATCGCGCGCCGCGCCCAGCGCCGTATAGACGGCGACGCGCACGCCGGCCAGCGCCAGCGCCGTCATGCCGAACCAGGTTGCAGCCCATAAGCGGGATATCGCGCCGGTCTGGTGCATGAGAAAACTGACGAAGATGCCAAGCGCGAACACGGTGGCCCACGCGGCGATGCTGCGCACCAGCAGATCGGTCAGCAGGCGCCCGCGCCAGGACACGTACAGGCGGAACGCCGGAAAGATCGCGATCGCGCCCAGGCCGCACAGGTAGATCAGGAACAGATGAATCTGCGGAGGATCCGCCAGGGCTTCATCCGAGAATTTCAAGCCGGTGGCAGTCAGGCCGCAGGTGATGACGATCGCGGCGTCGAGCAAGCGATAGAGATAGCTTGTCCCGCTGAATCTTGCCGACGTGTCCGTTTGGGACGGGTCCATCGCGCACTCCTGTTCGGAAGGGAGCGCTTTGCGCCAAGCAAAAACTGTGCAGTGCCGCAAAGCATGTGGCTACCGACAAAATCTTATTGAGTGCGCCGCCTACCCGAAACCTCCAAACGGTGTAGGAGAAGGCTTAAGGCATCCGTCGAATGTGCGGGCCTAGGAAAAGAGTGTGGAATGTCGCAACCCGTTACGCATCGGGCTCCTTTCCAAGCAACGAAGTCATTCACTGTGGATTTGCCATGACTACATTTTTCGGAACGTTGAGCCGAGCCATAGCCGCTATTGCGCTCGTGTCCTCGCTGGGCGCTTGCGCCTTGTCTCCCGGTATGACTTTCAGCGCGAACCACCTCGCGGACCCGCTGGATCCGGACTCCAAGGCCGTCATCAAGGAGATCACGCCCTCCCTCGTTCTCGAAGAGCAGCGCGCGCGTGAAGCGCTGCTGGACAACGAAGGCGTCAGCCACCTGATCGGCAAGCCGGGACCCTACCTTATCGGGCCGGGAGACATCCTCTCCATCGTCGTGTGGGATCACCCCGAACTCGTGCTTCCGACGCAAACCTACGCCATCGGGTCCGGGGCAACGGAACTAGCCATCGGGGATACCGCCTCGGGCATTCCGGGCTATACGGTCTCATCCACGGGATATATCCAGTTTCCGTATACGGGACTGCTGAAAGTGGCGGGGTTGACGGAACTTCAGGCTCGCAATCTCATAGTGAATAGTTCGAGCAAGTACATACAGGACCCGCAGATCACCGTACGCGTTCTGGGATATCGCAGCAAGCGCATCTTTGTCGATGGCGAGGTGACAACGCCGGGCACGGTTGCGATCAACGATGTTCCCATGACCCTGTTGGAGGCGCTCAACCGGGCCGGAGGCATTCTGCCGACCGGCGACCGCAGCGCGGTCTATGTGATCCGCGATGGCCGGCGTACTCGCGTGAACCTTCCCGCGCTGATCGAGCGCGGCCAGGACCTGAACCAGGTAATGCTCAAGCCAGGGGACATCGTGAGAGTCACGCCGCGCGACGACAGCAAAGTATTCGTGATGGGCGAAGTGTTCATCCCCGGTGCTTCCGTCATGCGTGATGGACGCATGTCGCTGACCGAGGCATTGGGCCTGGCAGGCGGGCCGAACCAGATCACGGCCGATACCTCACAAATTTTCGTCGTGCGCGGCACGGAGGAGGCAAAGCCTTTGGTCTACCACTTGAATGCCGCGTCGCCGCAGGCCCTGGCCGTGGGCGCCAAGTTTGAATTGCAACCCAAGGATGTCGTGTTCGTGGATTCGGCCGGCCTGGTGCGGTGGAACCGCTTCATCAGCAACCTGTTCCCGAGCGCGCAAACCGTACAGACCGTCCGGTCCATCGATTAGTAGTCCGCCTCAAAACCCGCCTTTGGGGGCGCCGCAACCGCGGCGGCGCCCTCTCCTGGAGAGCTGCATGTCGTTGCCCATCGAATCGTTCGAGCCGTCCGTCCCGGCCCGTCAACAGGAAACCCCCTTGTCGTCCCACGTGGATGCCATTTTCTCCAACCGATGGATGATCATTGGGATCACCCTGCTCGCGTTTCTCGGCGCTTTGGCGTATGTGATGGTGACGCCGAAAGTCTATTCGGCCGACATCATCGTGCAGGTTGAAGAGGAGCTTCCGAACGGGCAGGCGCGCAGCCTGCTGGGCGATGTGTCGTCGATGTTCGATACCAAGGCGGAAACGTCGGGTGAAATGGAAGTGCTGCGCTCGCGCATGGTCGTCGGCCCGGCCGTCGACAAGTTCCTGCTCTACATCCACGCCAAGCCGCGCTACTTCCCGGTGGTGGGCGAGTGGCTGGCGCAGCGTTATGAAAGCCTGCCGTATCCGTCCGGCTTGCCGCGCGGGGGCTACGCCTGGGGCGGCGAGTCCATCGCGATCTCGCAACTGGACGTGCCCGATGAATGGCTGGGCAAGCCGTTTCGCGTGACCACGCTGGGAGAAGGCCGCTACACGCTGAGCGACAAGCTGACCGGCGCCACCTTCACCGGCACGGTCGGCAAGCCCGAGCGCTTCCTGCTGCCGGGCGGCGGGGCGATGGATGTGCACGTCGATGCGTTGTCGGGGCGGCCGGGCACCGAGTTCACGGTGTCGCGCAGTTCGCGCCTGGCGGCGATCGAGAACGTGCAGGCGCGCATGGGCATCTTCGAGCGCGGCCGCGCCTCGGGCGTGATCGGCGTCACGCTGGAAGGCAACGATCCCGCGCTGACTACGGCGGTGCTCAACCAGATCGGCCAGGAATATGTCCAGCAGAACGTGAACCGCAAGTCGGCGCAGGCCGAGAAGTCGCTGGCCTTTCTTGAGCAGCAGCTCCCGCAGCTCAAGTCCGAACTGGATGCCGCGGAAACCAAGTACAACGCGCTGCGCAACAAGCGCGGCACGATCGACCTGAGCGAAGAGGCCAAGCTGATCCTTGCGCAATCGGTGGACGCGCAGACCCGGGTGATGGAACTGCGCCAGAAGCGCCAGGAACTCATCACGCGCTTTGCGCCGACGCACCCGAGCATCGTGGGCATCGATCGCCAGATCGCGTCCCTGACGGGCGACGTCAACCGCCTGGGCAACAACATCAGGCAGCTTCCGGACCTGGAGCAGGACGTGGTGCGCCTGGTGCGCGACGTGCGCGTGAACACCGAGCTCTACACCGCGCTGCTCAACAACACCCAGCAGCTCAAGCTGATCCGCGCCGGCAAGGTGGGCAATGTGCGCATCCTGGACGCGGCCGTGCAGCCCGACAAGCCGGTCCGCCCCAAGGCCGCGATCATCATCGGCGTGGCCACGGCCGCCGGGCTGATCTTCGCGATGCTGTGCGCGTTCGTGCGCAACGCGCTGTTCGGCGGCCTGTCCGAGCCGGAAGACGTCGAGCGCCATACGGGCCTGCCGGTGCTGGCCGCCATTCCGTACAGCGACGTGCAGGACAAGCTGTGGCGCCGCAGCCGGCGCAAGAACGCCACCGTGCCGGCGCTGCTGGCCCAGAGCCAGGGCAACTCGCCGCCCATCGAAAGCCTGCGGTCCTTCCGCAACGTGCTGCAGGCGTCGCTGCGCCAGTCCACCAACAACATGGTCATGTTCACCGGTCCGGTGGCGGGCGTGGGCAAGTCCTTCCTGTCCGCCAATTTCGCCTTCATCCAGGGCGGCGTGGGCAAGCGCGTGCTGCTGATCGATGCGGACTTCCGCAAGGGGCAGCTCAACCGCTACTTCGGCGTGCCGAAGGAGGACGGCCTGTTCGAAGTGCTGACCGGCACGATCCCGCTCAGCCGCGTCAGAAAGCACAGCGTGTCCGAGGGCGTGGACTTCATCGCCACGGGCGCCGTCACCTTCGATCCTTCCGAGCTGCTGGCCTCGCCGGTGTTCGGCGAGACCCTGCGCGAACTCGCGACGCAGTACGACATGGTGATCCTGGACACGGCGCCCGTGCTGTCGTCTCCGGACGCGGCCGTGGTGGGCACGCATGCCGCCGCGGTCATGGTGGTGGTGCGGTCGGGCATGAACACGGTGGGCGAGATCCGCGAGACGGCCAAGCGCCTGATCCAGGCGGGCGCGCCGGTGGACGGCGTGCTGTTCAACGGTCTCAAGCTGCTGCCCGAGCGCTTCGGCTTCCGCTCCAAGTACGGTGGTTATCGATACTCCCGCGCGGCGTACTACGGCGATTTGAAACAGAACGGTCCCAAGTGAACGCCACCCGGAGAAACTGGCATGCATGGAACTTTTGGGTGGGAAACGCCGCAAATCCTGGATGCGGTTTTCAAGGCTTATGACATACGCGGGACGGTGCCGGACGAATTGGATGCAAGGTTTGCCCACAGCCTGGGGATGGCGGTGGGCACCAAGGCCCGCGAGCAGGGGGCGCGGTCGATCGTGGTGGGCAGGGACGGCAGGCTGAGCAGCGTGGAGCTTTCCGCGGCGCTGCAGGCCGGGCTGCGCTCGGCCGGCATGCACGTCATCGACATCGGCATGGCGACCACCCCGATGGTGTATTTCACGACGCGGCTGATGGACACCGGCACCGGCATCGCGGTGACGGGCAGCCACAATCCCCCCGCGCACAACGGTTTCAAGATCGTGATGGAAGGCGGGTCGCTGTATGGCGAGGGCCTGACCGCCCTGCGCGACGCCATGCGCCTGCCGATCGAGGCGGCGGCCACGCCCGGCGGCCGCACGCAGATGCAGATCACGCCCTGCTACGCGGCGCGCCTGGTGGGCGACATCCGCATGGCCCGCCCCATGAAGATCGCCATCGACTGCGGCAGCGGCGTGGCGGGCGCGGTGGCGCCGGCGCTGTTCCGCGCGCTGGGCTGCGAAGTGACGGAGCTGTTCTGCGAGGTGGACGGTTCCTTCCCCGGGCACCATCCCGATCCCGCCGACCCGCACAACCTGCAGGACCTGATCTATTGCCTGCGTTATTCGGACTGCGAGGTCGGCCTGGCGTTCGACGGCGACGGCGACCGCCTCGGGGTGGTAACAAAATCGGGACAGATCATCTGGCCGGACCGCCAGCTCATCCTCTTTGCGCGCGACGTGCTGGCGCGCAACCCGGGCGCCGAGGTCATTTATGACGTCAAGTGCAGCCGCCATGTGGCCCGCGCCATCACCGAGGCGGGCGGCAAGGCCATCATGTGGAAGACGGGACATTCCCTGATCAAGGCCAAGATGCGCGAGTCGGGAGCGCTACTTGCTGGGGAGATGAGCGGCCACATTTTCTTCAGGGAGCGCTGGTATGGCTTTGACGACGGCATCTATGCCGCCGCCCGCCTGCTGGAGATCCTGTCGTCGGCGCCGGACCCCTCGGCTTTGCTGGAAAGCTTGCCGCAGTCCTGCGCCACCCCCGAATTGAAACTGGAAACCACCGAAGGCGTCGAGCTGGTGCAGGCGCTGCGCGATCAAGGGGAATTCCCCGGTGCAGTGTCGATCAACGAGCTCGATGGAATCCGTGTGGACTACGCCGACGGCTTCGGCCTCGCGCGTCCGTCCAACACCACGCCGACGGTGGTACTCCGGTTCGAAGGAGACAACGTGGCCGCACTGGCTCGTATCGAGGAGGACTTCCGCAAGGCGTTCAAGCGCATTGCACCTCACATTCGTTTACCGTTCTAAGGAGCATCACGCGATGGGAAAGGCTCAACAGGCGATTGAGGCGTTAAGGGCAGACTCCGGGCTGGCGGACAGCCCGGAGTGGGTGGCTTTCGCGCAGGCCGCGCAAAGCGCCGAATTGGACGCCAGCGCGCTCAAGGTGATCGAAGCGGCAGGGTTGTGCGTGGACCTGACCATGCAGCGCCAGTCTGCGGCGCTGGACAGCGCCGGGCAGGCGCTGCTGCAGGCGCGTGGACTGGACGAGGCGCGACGCGCGCTGTTTGCCGGGGAGCCGGTCAACTGGACCGAAAACCGGGCGGCATGGCATACCGCGTTGCGGGCCGGACGCACGCGCGAACAGCCGGAAGGGCAGGACGCGGACTCCGTCTGCGAGTATTCGCGCATGACCGACTTCGTGCGGCGCGTGGACCAGACGGCCGATTTTTCCAACGTCCTGCACATCGGCATCGGCGGCAGCGACTGGGGGCCGCGCCTGGCGGTGCAGGCCTTTGGCGGACCGCTGCAGCGCCGCCAGATCCGCTTCGTGTCCAATATCTGCGGCCATGCCTTCCATGACGCGGTGGCCGGGCTGGACCCGCGCCGCACGCTGGTGGTCGTGTCGTCCAAATCGTTCACCACGTCCGAGACCCTGCACAACGCCCGCGCGGCCATCGCGTGGCTCAAGCAGGGCGGCGTGGCCGACGTGTCCGACCACCTGGCGGCGGTGACCGCCAACGCCCCGGCCGCCCGTGCGCTCGGCGTGCCGTCCAGCCAGGTCTTCAAGATGTGCGACTGGGTGGGCGGACGCTATTCCGTGTGGTCGGTCGCCGGCCTGTCGATTGCGCTCACCGTGGGCGCCGACGTGCTGATCGGCATGCGCGCCGGGGCCGAGGCCATGGACCAGCACTTCAAGCAGGCCCCGTTCGCCTCCAACGCGCCGGTGCAGCTGGCGCTGGCCGGGCTGGTCAATTGCAGCGTGCTGGGATTCAATTCGCTGAACGTCGCCGCCTACAGCGCGCGCCTGCTGCATCTGGTGACCTACCTGCAGCAGCTCGAGATGGAATCGCTGGGCAAGCGGGTCGCGGGCGATGGCGCCGCGGTCGGCGTGCCGACGGCGCCCATCATCTGGGGCATGCCGGGCACCGACGGGCAGCACACTTTCTTCCAGTGGCTGCACCAGAGCGAGGAAGGCGCGCCGGTGGACTTCATCGCCAGCCTGCAGGGCCACGCCGACAGTCCCGACGCGCACCGCATGCTGCTGGCCAACTGCCTGGCGCAGCGCCAGGCGCTGCTGCGCGGCAAGAGCCTGGAGCAGGCGCTGCTGGACGTGGCGCACATCGACGACCAGGAGCGCGCGCTCAGCCTGGCGCACCACATGGTGCACCCGGGCGGACGGCCGTCTACCCTGATCGTCCTGCGCCAGCTCGATCCGCGCGGCCTGGGCGCGCTGCTGGCCCTTTACGAGCACAAGGTGTTCGTGCAGAGCGTGGTCTGGGGCATCAACCCGTTCGACCAATATGGCGTGGAACTGGGCAAGCGGCTGGCCAGCGGCATCGAGCGCGAACTGGCGGTGCCGGTGTCGGCGGGCGTGGTCGATTGGGGCCACGATGCGTCGACGTCGTACTGGATCGACCGCTACCGCAGCCACGCGCAGGCGCCGCGTCCCCGCCATGCGTGGGTGCCGGGCATGACGGCTCATCTCTGACGGAGCGCGGACATGCCGGACACGCACGTGCTGGTGACGGGCGGCGCAGGCTACATCGGCACGCATACCCTGGTGGCGATGCTCGCGGCCGGCCTGCGGCCGCTGGTGCTGGACAACTTCAGCAACGGCAGCCGCGAGGCCGTGCGCCGCGTGGAGCAGCTTTGCGGCGCGCCCATCCCGTTGATCGAAGGCGACATCCGCACGCCGGGCCTGGTGGCCTCGGTGCTGGCGGATGCCGCGGCCCGGGGCAGGCCGGTGCAGTCCGTGCTGCACCTGGCCGGCTGCAAGGCGGTGGGCGAGTCGGTGGCGGACCCGCTCAAGTACTACGACAACAATGTGCAGGGGTCGCTCGTGCTGCTGAGCGCCATGCGCGAGGCCGGCGTGTCGCGGCTGGTGTTCAGCTCGTCGGCGACGGTCTATGGTGAACCGCAGTACCTGCCGTTCACCGAGGCCCATCCGCTGGCGCCGACCAACCCCTATGGCCGGACCAAGCTGATCGTCGAGGACATGCTGCGCGACCTGTGCGTGGCCAGTCCCGCGTTCAGCGTCGTCACGCTGCGCTATTTCAATCCCATCGGCGCCCACCCCAGCGGCCTGATCGGTGAAAGTCCGCGCGACCTGCCCAACAATCTCTTTCCATTCATCACGCAGGTGGCGGTGGGACGGCAGCCCTTCCTGCGCGTGTTCGGCGACGACTACGACACCGTTGACGGCACCGGCGTGCGCGACTACCTGCACGTCATGGACCTGGCGCGCGGACACGTGCAGGCGTTGGCCTATGCCGACGCCCATCCCGGCTTTGTCGCCGTCAACCTGGGCACGGGGCAGGGCACCAGCGTCCTGGAGCTGGTGCGCGCGTTTGAACGGGTCAACGGCTGCAAGATCCCGCTGCGCGTCCTGCCGCGGCGCGCGGGCGATGTCGAGCGCATGTGGGCCAACCCCGCGCTGGCGGCGTCGCTGCTGGGATGGCACAGCACCTACGACGTGGAATCCATGTGCGCGGACGGCTGGCGCTGGCAACAGGGCAACCCGCAGGGGTACGAGGTGGAACCGGCCGCCGCATGATGCGCACACCGAGCGCGCACGCCGCAAAACCCCAACGCCATATCGGATGACTTCCAGCCGATGCGCCGGAGCGGTTACAGTTGACGGAAATATTGCGAAGCAGCATTGCCCGGCGCACCGGCCGGGGGCTTCGCATCGTCAGCGAGGCAAACTCCATGTTCGAGATCCATCCCTCCGTCCGATCCGCCGGCCCCCTTTCGGGAGCTCGGCCATGAACGGCCCCACCTACCTGCCCACCGCGCACTGGAACCTGGACAGCATCGTGTCCGGCCTGCGCGAGGCGCGCGTCGCCTGGCGCGGCCCGCGCGGACGCCTGCGCGACGACGCCGGCGCGCGTGAATTCCCGTCGCAGGAAAGCCTGCGCCAGATCGTCAAGAGTCTCTGTGGCGCCTTGTTCCCCATGCGATTGGGGCCCATCGACCTGCGCGAAGAGGTCGAGGACTTCTACGTGGGCCACACCATCGGCGCGGCGCTGGATGCCTTGCTGCACCAGGTCGGGCTGGAACTGCAGTACGTGAACCGCGACGACCCCACCCTGCTGGCGCACACGCAGCAGCGCGCCATCGACATCGTGCGGCAGTTCGGCGCCGAGCTGCCCGCGCTGCGCGCGGCGCTCGACCTGGACGTGATGGCCGCCTACCAGGGCGATCCCGCGGCGCACAGCGTCGACGAAGTCCTGTTGTGCTATCCGGGCGTGGTGGCCATGATCCATCACCGCCTCGCCAACGTCCTGTACCGCCTGGGCGTGCCGATGCTGGCGCGCATCGTGGCCGAGATCGCGCACGCGGATACCGGCATCGACATCCACCCTGGCGCCACCATCGGCCGCAGCTTCTTCATCGACCACGGCACCGGCGTGGTGATCGGAGAGACCGCCATCATCGGCGACCGCGTGCGGCTCTACCAGATGGTCACGCTGGGCGCCAAGCGCTTTCCGCCCGGCGAAAACGGCGAACTCAAGAAGGGCCTGCCGCGCCACCCGCTGATCGAGGACGATGTGGTCATCTATGCGGGCGCGACGATCCTGGGCCGGGTGACCATCGGCAAGGGCTCGACCATCGGCGGCAACGTCTGGCTCACGCGCAGCGTGCCGCCGGGCAGCAACGTCACGCAGGCCAGCCTGGTCAGCGACATGCCGGATTGCGGCCTGGGCGGCTGAACACCGCCCGCCGCGGCGGGCGCAACGGGGAGAATCGAGGATTGGATACCGCACATTCGGAGCTGGCCGCGCTGCGCGGCTTCATCGACCGCCACCCCCGGCTGTTCGTCCTGACCGGAGCAGGGGTCAGCACCGATTCCGGCATCCCCGATTACCGGGACACGGACGGCGAGTGGAAGCGCCAGCAGCCCATGACGCTGCAGACCTTCATGGGCGGCGAGCTGGCCCGGTCGCGCTATTGGGCGCGCAGCATGGTGGGCTGGCGCCGTTTCGGGCAGGTGCGGCCCAATGCCTCGCACCTTGCGCTGGCGCGCCTGCAGGCCCGCGGCCATGTGTCCATCCTGGTGACGCAGAACGTCGACGGCCTGCACGAGGCCGCCGGCAGCCACGACGTGGTGGATCTGCACGGGCGGCTGGACGCCGTGCGCTGCATGAATTGCGACTGGCGCGGCGGCCGCCACGACTGGCAGGACGCCCTGCATGCGCTGAACCCGGACTGGTTGAAGTTCGAGGCCAGCGATGCGCCCGATGGCGACGCCGATCTCGATGGCCACGACTTTTCGCGCTTTGCCGTGCCGCCCTGTCCGCGCTGCGGCGGAATCGTCAAGCCGGATGTGGTGTTCTTCGGCGAAACCGTGCCGCGCGAGCGCGTGGACCGGGCCAACGCGGGCCTGGAAGGCGCCGACGCCGTGCTGGTGGTGGGCTCGTCGCTGATGGTGTATTCGGGCTACCGTTTTGTGACCGCCGCCTCGCGCAGCGGGATTCCCATTGCCGCCATCAACCTGGGCCGCACCCGCGCCGACAGCCTCCTGACCCTCAAGGTGGAGCAGCCCTGCGCGCTGGCGCTGGAGTCGCTGTAGGGCGCCGGCGCCCGGCAGGGCGGGGCGGGAAGTTGTTGACCGGTCTAAGCAAGTGCTTGCCGGGCAACGTTTTTTTCGGCCGGTTACAGACCTTTCCATAGGGTTGTCCACAGGAACTGGGGATAACTCCTAGGGATAACCCCATATTTTGAGGGGTGGCCGATGCGGGTCTGTCAAGCCTTTGTCACGTTTCGATGCCTTCCGATGCGTCCCCGAGCAGCGCCTTGCGCGCTGCGTGCCAGCTTCCTGCGTCCGGCGCGTACAGCAGTCCGCCGCTGCGATGGGTGGGCTTGTAGGGGGAGCCGTCGAAATGCGCGGCGTAGCCGCCCGCTTCCCGGTGCAGCAGCCAGCCGGCGGCGTGGTCCCATGCGGTGAGCTGGTTGTACAGCGAGACATGGCAGTGGCCCGCCGCGAGCATGCGGTACTCGTGCGCGGCGCACCGCAGGCTGGCCGTGCTGCCCAGGCGCGAGAGGTTGCCGTTGACGGTGGTGCGCAGCGGCTCGGGCAGGGCGCCGGTGGCGATGAACCCGTCCATGTCTTCGGGGGGCGCGGGAGGCGCGACGGTGAGGGGGACGCGCCGGCCGCCTTCGTATTCGAGCCAGGCGCCTTCGCCGCGCACGGCCAGCGCGCTGTCGCGGCTGACCGGGTCGTAGATCACGCCGGCGATCACGTCGCCGCGATGGCAGGCCGCGATCATCATGCCAAAGAGCGGCAGGCCGGCGACGTAATTGCGCGTGCCGTCGATGGGATCGATGAGGAAGGCCAGGTCGGCGTCGACCAGCATGTTCAAGAGGGCGGGATTGCGCGCGGAGGCTTCCTCGCCGATCAGCACGGCGCCGGGATGCAGCTTGCCCAGGCGCGATGCGATCAGGCGTTCGGCGGCTTCGTCGGCGTCGGTGACCAGATCGCGCACGGAGCTTTTGCCGCGCACCGAGCCTTCGGGCAGGTTGCGAAAGCGGGGCATGACCTCGGTTTGCGCGGTTTCCGCCAGGATGGCCGCCAGCTTGCGGGTGTCCTCAAGGGTGAAGGTTCTGCTCATACGGACTCGTCCAGGGAACGCGCAAATCTACCATGCCTGGAGCGTATCCGAATGAAGCACGCGCGCGTATCGGCCACATGGCGTGGCCGATACGCGCGCGCCGGACATCATGCGCCCAGGTCGACGCAGAGGTACTTGATCTCCAGGTACTCTTCGATGCCGTACTTGGAGCCTTCGCGGCCCAGGCCCGATTGCTTCACGCCGCCGAAGGGCCCGACCTCGTTGGAGATGAGGCCGGTGTTGATGCCGACGATGCCATATTCCAGCGCCTCGGACACGCGCCAGATGCGGGCGTAGTCGCGGGTGAAGAAGTAGGCGGCCAGGCCGAAGATGGTGTCGTTGGCCATGCCGATGACTTCGTCTTCGGCGTCAAAGCGGAACAGCGGCGCCACCGGGCCGAAGGTCTCTTCGCTGGCAAAGCGCATGGACTGGGTCACGTCGCGCACGACGGTGGGTTCGAAGAACGTGCCGCCCTTGGCGTGCGGCTTGCCGCCGGCGATGACCTTGGCGCCGTTGGCCGTGGCGTCGGCGATGTGCTCCTGCACCTTTTCCACGGCGTTGCGGTCGATCAGCGGGCCCTGCGTCACGCCATCTTCAAAGCCGTCGCCCACCTTCATGGCGTTGACCTTGGCGACCAGGCGCTTGGCGACTTCTTCGTAGACGCCGGCCTGCACGTAGATGCGGTTGGCGCACACGCAGGTCTGGCCGGCGTTGCGGTACTTCGAGGCGAGGATGCCGTCGACCGCCTTGTCTAGGTCGGCATCGTCGAACACGATGAAGGGCGCGTTGCCGCCCAGTTCCAGCGACAGCTTCTTGATGGTGGGGGCGCATTGCTCCATCAGCGTGCGGCCGACTTCGGTGGAGCCGGTGAAGCTCAGCTTGCGCACGACGTCGCTTTCGCACAGGGCCGCGCCGATGTCGCGCGAGCTGCCGGTGATGACGTGGAACACGCCGGCCGGCACGCCGGCTTCCTCGGCCAGCACGGCCAGCGCCAGCGCGGTCAGCGGCGTCTGCTGCGCGGGCTTGACCACCATGGTGCAGCCGGCGGCCAGCGCGGGGCCGACCTTGCGGGTGATCATGGCGGCGGGGAAGTTCCAGGGCGTGATCGCGGCGGTGACGCCGATGGGCTGCTTGAGCGCCATCAGGCGCTGGCCGGCCTTGGGGCTTTGTAGGATGTCGCCGTCGATGCGCTTGGCTTCTTCGGCGAACCACTCCAGGAACGAGGCGGCGTAGGCGATTTCGCCCGCGGCTTCGGTGACGGGCTTGCCCTGTTCGGACGTCATGATGGCGGCCAGGTCCTGCTGGTTTTGCATCATGAGCTGCGCCCACTTCAGCAGGATCGCGGCGCGCTCCTTGCCGGTCTTGGCGCTCCAGGCGGGCAGCGCGGCCTGGGCGCTGGCGATGGCCTGCTCGGTTTCCTTGCGGCCCAGCTTGGGCACCGACACGATGGTCTTGCCGGTGGAGGGGTTGTCCACGGGAATGGATGCGCCGCCGTTGGCGCCTACCCACTTGCCGTCGATGTAGCAGGCGTCGCGCAGCAGGTCGGGACGCGAGAGGGGATGGGTCAATGCTGTCATGTCGGGAGTCTCCTTGAAAGGCGCGGCGGGCCAAGCGACTGCGGGCGCGGCAGGCGTGCGGCCTGGTTATCAAGCCGCCTTGCCTGCTACGCCCGCAATCGTTGTTCCTGCCGGCCGAATAACCGGTTATTCAGGGCCTGTCGCCTCAGGCGGCCAGCGCCTCGGACAGGATGTCCAGCGCGCGTGCGAACTGGGCGTCGGGAATGGTCAAGGGATACAGGAAGCGCAGGACGTTCCCATACACACCGCAGCTTAGCAAAATCAGGCCTTTCTCGATGGCGCGCTGTTGCACGCGCTTGACCGCTTCGGCATCGGGCTTGCCGGCCGCGTCGTTCAGTTCCAGCGCCACCATCGACCCCAGACCGCGCACGTCGGCGATGCCGGGCACCTTGCCACGCAGGCCTTCCAGGTGCGCGCGCAGCTTGTCGCCCAGCTGGGTGGCGCGTTCGCACAGTTTTTCCTCGGCGATCACGTCCAGCACGGCATGCGCGGCGGCGACCGCCAGCGGGTTGCCGGCGTAGGTGCCGCCCAGGCCGCCCGCGGCGGGGCCGTCCATCACGTCGGCGCGGCCGACCACGCCGGAGATCGGCAGGCCGCCGCCCAGGCTCTTGGCCATGGTGATGAGGTCGGCCTGCACGCTGTGGTGTTCCATGGCGAACAGCTTGCCGGTGCGGCCAAAGCCCGTCTGGACTTCGTCGGCGATCAGCAGGATGCCGTGTTCATCGCAGACCTTGCGCAGCGCCGTCATCAGTTCGGGCGGCGTGATGTTGAAGCCGCCTTCGCCCTGCACGGGCTCGATGATGATGGCCGCGACGCGCTTGGGATCGATGTCCACCTTGAACAGCAGGTCCAGCGCCTTGAGCGAATCGGCCACGCTGATGGACTGCGTGGCGTTGGGGAACGGCACGTGATAGATGTCGCCGGGCATGGGACCGAACGACAGCTTGTAGGGGGCGACCTTGCCGGTCAGCGCCATGCCCAGCATCGTGCGGCCATGGAAGGAGCCCGAGAAGGCGATGACGCCGGAGCGGCCCGTGGCCGACCGGGCGATCTTGACGGCGTTTTCGACGGCTTCGACGCCGGTCGTGAAGAAGGCGGTCTTCTTCAGGCCGTCGATGGGGGCCAGGCGGTTGATGCGCTCGGCCAGCGAGATGTAGCCTTCATACGGCACGATCTGGTAGGCCGTGTGCGTGAAGTTGTCCAGTTGCGCGGCGACCGCGGCTTTGACCTTCGGGTGCAGGTGGCCGGTGTTCAGGACGGCGATGCCGCCCGCGAAATCGATGTATTCCTTGCCCTCGGCGTCCCACAGCGTGGCGTTTTCCGCGCGCACGGCATAGAAGTCGCACATGACGCCAACGCCGCGCGGCGTGGCCAGGGAACGGCGGGTATTCAGATCCTGATTCTTCATCTCGGTCTCGATGAGAGTGATGGGCGGTAAAGCACCTATTTAATGCTACGATGGCCCCACTTGTGGGAACCACTTTGATAAATCAGGTAGAACCAATTGCGGTCCATCGTCGGTGATCTGCTGCTGCTGCGTCTGGCCGACGGCGCCAGCGAGCCCATGAACAAGCGGCTGTACCACGGCATCCGCGAAGCCATCCTGGATGGATCCATTGCCGCCGACTCGCGCCTGCCCGCCACGCGCGACCTCGCGGCCGAGCTGGGCATCGCCCGCAACACCGTCGTCCACGTCTACAGCCAGCTTCTGGCCGAAGGCTATACCCGCAGCCGGCAGGGCAACGGCACCTTCGTCAACGCGTCGGTGCCCGATTCCTACCTGGCCAGCGGCCGGCGCGCGCGCCAGGCGCAGCAGGCGCAGGCGCGTCCGGCCCTGTCGCCGCGCGGCGCGGCCATCGTGGACGGCGCGTCGGCCTCGCCCTACCAGTGGGGCGCCTTCATGCCGGGCGTGCCCGACCTGACCGAGTTCCCGCACAAGAAGTTCGGCCGCATCCACAGCGCGCTGTGGCGCAATCCGTCGCCGGACCTGCTGACCTATTCGTATGGCGGCGGCCTGCCCGCGCTGCGCGAGGCCCTGGCGCAGCATCTGGCGCTGACGCGCTCGATCGACTGCGACCCCGAGCAGATCATCATCACCGAAGGCTCCCACCAGGCCATCGACCTGACCACCCGCATCCTGGGCGAGGCGGGCGAGACCGCGTGGGTCGAAGACCCCGGTTACTGGGGCGCGCGCACCATCCTGCAGGCCAACGGCCTGCGCACCGTGCACCTGCCGGTGGACGAAGAGGGCATGCGCCTGCCCGATACCCCCGGCACGCCGCCGCGCTTCATCTTCGTGACGCCGTCGCACCAGTACCCGCTGGGGCCCGTCATGTCGCTGACGCGCCGGCGCCAGTTGCTGGCGGTGGCGCGCCAGAGCGCAAGCTGGATCATCGAAGACGACTACGACAGCGAATTCCGCTTCTCGGGCCGGCCGATCGCCTCGCTGCTGGGCCTGGAGCCCGACGCCCCGGTGATCTACATGGGCACCTTCAGCAAGACGCTGTACCCGGGCCTGCGCGTGGGTTACCTGGTGCTGCCCAAGGCCCTGACGGCGGCGTTCCAGGCCGCGCACGCGGAGCTGTACCGGGAAGGGCACCTGATGACGCACGCGGCGCTGGCGACCTTCATTTCCGAAGGCCATTACGCGGCCCACATCCGCCGCATGCGCATGCTGTACGGGCGCCGCCGCGCCATGCTGGTCAACCTGATCGAACGGCGGCTGGGGTCGGACTGGCTGCACCGCGACGCCAGCATGGCTGGCCTGCACCTGGTGCTGACGCTGCCGCCGGACATGGACGACCTGCGCGTGGTGGAGGTGGCGCGCAGCAAGGGCGTGCTGACGCGGGCGCTGTCGCGCTACTACGTCAACGACGAGGGGCGGCGGCCGGGCCTGCTGCTGGGCTACGCCTGCGTCCCCGAGCACGACATCGCGCGCAAATTCGAGGTGCTGTTGGAAAGTCTGGCGGAAGTGGCGCGAAAGCCAGCGCTGGCCGCGGCGATGGGTGCGACCGGTGTCTGACCCCCTTGTGGCACCGGCGTGGATTGAAGATGGGCTCTGCGGGTGTCAGACACCTACCTAATGCCCGGCTACACGCCTGGCAGCCGCAGCGCCGACGCGAAGGCCGCGGCGTTGCGCATGCCCTGGTCTTCGAAGTTGGTGTTGAACACGGCGTGCGCCTGGGCCGACTGTGACGCCAGCCGGGTGAACCGGGCCACCAGTTCGGCCAGCTCTTCTTCCGAGTATTCGTACTGGAATCGTCCCGACGACGCCGGACCCGACGCGTTCCAGGTCGCCGCGTTGCGCCCGTGCAGCCGCAGCAGCGTCAGATCCGGATGCGTGCTTTCCCAGACGGCGGGCACGGTGTTGTCAAAGCCTTGCGGTGCGTCCACGACCGTATGCACCACGCCCAGGTCGCGTTCGAAGGCCAGCGTGTCCGCGGTGGCGGCGGGACTGTCGAACCAGCTGCGGTGCCGGAATTCCACGGAGACCAGATGCTCCTGCATGCGCCGCGCGCAGTCCGCCACGCGCGCCTTGCCGCGGGCATCGCGCCGGATCCAGGGCGGAAACTGGAAATGCACCGCGCCCAGCTTGCCCGGCAGCCGCAGCGGCTCCAGCGCGAGCTGGTAGCGCCGCCAGAGTTCGTCACGCAGGTCGGGCGGCAGTTGGTCGTGGTAGAGCACCGGCTCCGGCCAGTCCGCCAGCTCGCGCCGGATGTCGCCGGGCAGGGCCGAAAGCGGCGTCTGGTGGCCGGTGAACAGCCGGAAGGCCTTGATGTTGAAGACAAAGTCGTCCGGCGTCCGGGTGGCCCACAGGTAGGCGTTTTCCGGCGTGGGCAGCGCGTAAAAGCTGGAATCGACCTCCGCCAGCGAAAAGCGCGACGCGTAAAAGCGCAGCCGCGCGTCGGCGCTGCGCGCCTCGGGGGGATAGAAGCGGCGCGAGGCCAGCAGGGTGGGGTCGGTCCAGGAGGCGGTGCCGGTCAGGATGCGGGGGAAATCAGCCATGGCGCCGGGGCGTATCAGACGAAAATCCAAAATTTCTGTATAAATATACAGTGTTCATCCGGAGCCAGACCCTGGCTCCTTCCTTTTTTGCGGCCGTAGCGCTGCGGCACCGCGACATGCCAGACCAAGCTCATCTCACCGAATCCTCCGACAACGAACGGCCCGCCGGCCGCCCGGCCGAACGTCCCGACCCGCTGGCCGACCTGAACCCCGCCCAGCGCGAGGCGGCCGAGTTCGGCGTGGCCGGCGCGCCGGGCGATGACGGCCCCTTGCTCGTGATCGCGGGGGCGGGGTCCGGCAAGACCAACACGCTGGCCCACCGCGTCGCGCACCTCATCCTGAACGGCGCGGATCCGCAGCGCATGCTGCTCCTGACCTTCTCGCGCCGCGCGGCGCTGGAAATGGAACGGCGCGTGGGCTCGGTGCTGCAGCGGGTGATGAACCTGCGGTCCTCGCAGCAGGCGCCGTCGCTGCCGTGGGCGGGCACCTTCCACGCGATCGGTGCGCGGCTGCTGCGCGATTGCGCGCAGCGCATCGGCCTGTCCGAGGCCTTCACCATCCACGACCGCGGCGACGCCGAGGACCTGATGGGCATGGTGCGCCATGAACTGGGGCTGTCCTCCACCAAGTCGCGCTTTCCGCTCAAGGGCACGTGCCTGGCCATCTATTCGCGGGTGGTGAACAGCCAGACGCCGGTGGGCGACGTGCTCAAGACCGCCTTTCCGTGGTGCGCCCAATGGGAAGACGAACTGAAGACCCTGTTCCGCGCGTACGTCGCGGCCAAGCAGGACCAGCAGGTGCTGGACTACGACGATCTGCTGCTCTATTGGTCCGAAATGATGTCGGACCCGGAAATCGCGGGCGACGTGGGCGCGCGCTTCGATCACGTCCTGGTGGACGAATACCAGGACACGAACCGCCTGCAGTCCGCCATCCTGCTGGCCATGAAGCCCGACGGCCGCGGCCTGACGGTGGTGGGCGACGATGCCCAGTCCATCTATTCCTTCCGCGCGGCCACGGTGCGCAACATCCTGGACTTTCCCAACCAGTTTCCCGCGCCCGCGCGCGTCATCACGCTGGATCGCAACTATCGCTCCACCCAGCCCATCCTGACCGCGTCCAACGCCGTGATCGCGCAGGCGACCGAACGCTACGCCAAGGACCTGTGGACCGACCGCAAATCCTCGCAGCTTCCCGAGCTGGTGACGGTCAGCGACGAAGCCGGGCAGGCGCGCTGGGTGGCCGACCAGGTGCTGGCCCAGCGCGAGGGCGGCGCCACGCTCAAGTCGCAGGCGGCGCTGTTTCGCACCGCCAGCCACAGCGCCGCGCTGGAACTGGAGCTGACCCGCCGCAACATCCCCTTCGTCAAGTTCGGCGGCTTGCGTTTCCTGGAAGCGGCGCACGTCAAGGACCTGCTGTCGATCCTGCGCTGGGCCGAGAACCCGCGCGGCCGCATGGCGGGCTTCCGGGTCGCGCAGCTGATGCCCGGCATCGGGCCGGCCACGGCCGGCAAGCTGATGGACGCGATGTCCGCGTCCGCCGAACCGCTGCGCACGCTGCGCGAATTCAAGCCGGGGGCGGCAGCCCAGGAAGAGTGGGGCGCGTTTGCCGACACGTACGCCGCGCTGTGCGACCCGACGTTGAAGTGGCCCGCCGACGTGGACCTGGCCTTGCGCTGGTACAGCGGCCAGCTCGAACGCCTGTACGACGATGCGCGGGTGCGCAAGACCGACCTGGACCAGCTCGTGCGCATCGCCTCGGGCTATCCGTCGCGCGAGCGCTTTCTGACCGAGCTGACGCTGGACCCGCCCGACGCCACCAGCGACGAATCCGGCGCACCGCTGCGCGACGAGGACTACATGATCCTGTCCACCATCCATTCCGCCAAGGGCCAGGAATGGAAGGCGGTCTACGTGCTGAACGTGGTGGACGGCTGCATTCCGTCCGACATGAGCACCGGCACCGCCGACGAGATCGAAGAAGAGCGCCGGCTGCTGTACGTGGCCATGACGCGGGCCAGGGAACGGCTGCAGCTGGTCGTGCCGCAGCGCTTCTACGTGCACCAGCAGACCGGCATGGGCGACCGCCACGTCTACGGGTCGCGCACGCGCTTCATCACCAACGCCATGCTGCCGCTCTTTGACCACCTGCCCAAGCTGCCCGACCTGCCCCCCGGGCGGGCCGAACCGCGCGAACCGCAGGCCCCGCGCATCGACGTGGCCAAACGGGTGCGCAACCTCTTCTGAACCCGCGGTCCGCGGGCGGGCTGGGCTATCATCGGCCGATCAACACATGCTATGCGGCAGGGATCGATTTGTCCGAGGATGTCTATGTCTATTGAAGAGCAGCCCGCCGACGCGCCCAAGGGCGAAGTGGTGGCGTCGATCGCCTACGTGAACGGACGGCGTGACCGCGAAGTTCCCATCGAACAAGCCGGCCAGTACGTCAGCCAGCGGCAGGGGCAGAGCATGCTGTGGATCGGCCTGCGCAATCCCCATCCGGACACGCTGGCCAAGGTGGCGCGCGAGCTGGGCGCCTGTGACAAGAACCAGGAAGAAATGCTGGAAGCGCACCGGCGCCCGAAGATCATCGACTACGGCAACATGATCCTGATCGTCGCCGCCACGGTCGAGGTCGAGGCCGAGCGCCCCATCTTCGGCGAGACGCAGTTCCTCATCGGCGACGGCTTCCTGGTCACGGTGCGGCGCGGCGCGACCGCCGGCCACAGCCCCTTGCGCGAGCGCCTGGAGGCCTCGCCCGACCTGCTCAAGCGCGGCAGCGACTACGTGGCGTCCGAACTGCTGGACTGGCTGGTGGACCGCTATGTCGCGGCGGCGGTCAAGATCGAAAGCGTGGTCGAAGGCGCGGAGCAGAAGCTGCTGATCCGCGGCGCGAAGGACGCCGACATCCGCAGGCTGTACCGGCAGCGCCGGGACCTCCTGCGCATCCACACCGTCGTGTCGCCGCTGGCCGAGATCTGCCGCCGGCTGGCGCGCGTGGAGATGTCCGCCGTCGATGAACACGCGCGGCCTTATTTTGGCGAAGTGGCCGACCGCGTGCTGCGCGTGGACGAGCTGTTCAATTCGCTGCGCGAGTCGCTGGCCTTCGCATTCGAAGCCAGCCTGATGATCGGGCAGGCCGCGCAGAACGACACGACGCGCAAGCTGGCGTCCTGGGCCGCCATCCTGGCGGTGCCCACCGCCATCGCCGGCATCTACGGCATGAATTTCGAGTTCATGCCCGAACTGAAGTCGCCGTGGGGGTATCCCATCACGCTGGGCGTGATCGCGTCGGTATGCTCGGTGCTGTATTGGCGGTTCCGGAAATCCGGCTGGCTTTGAGTCTCTCTCCCGGTGTCTGACCCGGTGTCTGACGCCCCGAACGTCACGGTGCCCCCGATACCGCAGCCGGCTTGTGGCAAACTCCCTGCGTTCTTGAATATGGAGTCCGGCCGGTGCGTGGCAAACCTCCCTTTCGCGGCGGCGGCAAGCTGACCGCCCTCGTCGTTGCCCTGATCCTCGCGGCGGCCGGCGCCCTCATCAACTGGCTGCAGCCGCAGGATCCCGCTACGCAGCGCCCGGCCGGGCGCGCGCAGGCGCCCGCGTCCCCGGCGCCGGGCAAAGCCCCGGGCGCGGCGGCGGGCGGGGTGCCGCAGGGCAGCTATACGCTCACCGGCACGATCGTCAACGTGGCGGACGGCGATACCGTGACGCTGCGCGCGCCGGACGGCCAGCGGCGCATCCGCATGGACAGCATCGACGCGCCCGAAGAAGGCCACGGCGCCGACCAGCCCGGCCAGCCCGACGCCGAGGCCGCGCGCAAGCACCTGGCCAGCCTCGTGGCCGGCAAGACGCTCACCGCCCAATGCTATGAACAGGACCAGTATGGCCGCGACGTCTGCGCGCTGATCCTGGAGGACGGCCGCTCCGCCAACCGGGTACAGGTCGAGGCCGGCTACGCCTGGGCCTACACGGCCCGCAAGGGTGATTATCTGCGCGACAAGGCCATGCCCGACCTGCAACGCCAGGCCAAGGCGGCCGGCCGCGGGCTGTGGGCGCGTCCGGACGCCACGCAGCCCTGGAAATGGCGCTATGACTGCTGGCGGCAGCGCCAATGCGGCTGAAAGCGGCCAGCCGGGCCGTCGCCGCCAGCCAGTCGGGCGCCGGCCCTAGGTGGATGCCAGGGTACTGGCGGGGCCCCGCGTTTGCTATCCTCTGACGCTACGAAACGAACGGAAGGTTTCCATGGGTGTAATGAAGCGGCTCTGGGCGTCGGCCATGCTGCTGTCGCTGTCGCTGGCGTTGGCGGGCTGCTCGCAGGAAAGCCCCATCAACAGCCCGTATCCATCCGGCGCAGAAAGCCAGAACACGCTTTATTCCGCGTTCGTCAAACGCTCTCCCAAGTACCTGGACCCGGCCAGCTCCTATTCCGGCGACGAAACCCCCTACACCTACAACATCTACGAGCCGCTCTACGGGTATCACTACCTGAAGCGGCCGTATGAACTGGTGCCGCGCGCGGCGGCCTCGATCGACCCGCCGGTGTACCTGGACGCCCAGGGCAACACGCTGCCCGCGGACGCGCCCGGCGAGCAGATCGCGCAAAGCATCTACGACATCAAGATCCGGCCCGGCATCCGTTTCGCGCCGCATCCCGCCTTTGCCCGCAAGCCGGACGGCAGTTATGCGTACTACCCGCTGGCCCCCGGCGAACTGGACGACAAGTTCTACATTCCCGATTTCCCGCTGACGGGCACGCGCGAGCTGACGGCCGACGATTACGTCTACGCCTTCCGCCGCCTTGCCAGCCCGCGCGTGGTGTCGCCCATCTATTCGCTCATGTCCGAGCACGTGCAGGGCCTGAAAGACTACGGCGACCGCCTGCGCAAGCGCGACCAGGAATTGCGGCGCGACATGCCCGGCGGCGCCGGCACGCCGCCGTGGCTGGATCTGCGCGAAGACGACGGCTTCAAAGGCGTGGAGGCCCTGGATCCGCACACGCTGCGCATCCGCGTCGATGGCAAGTACCCGCAGTTCAAGTACTGGCTGGCCATGACGTTCACCGCGCCCATCCCGTGGGAGGCCGACCGCTTCTACAGCCAGCCCGGCATGGCCGCGCACGACCTCTCGCTGAACACGTGGCCGGTGGGCACCGGGCCGTACATGCTGGTGGAGTCGCTGCAGAACCGCCGCCACGTGCTGGGCCGCAATCCCAACTACCACGGCGAACCCTATCCCTGCGAAGGCGAGCCCGGCGACCAGGCGGCGGGCCTGCTGGCCGATTGCGGCAAGCCCACGCCCTTCATCGACCGCGCGGAATTCAGCGTCGAAAAGGAAGCCATTCCGCTGACCGGCAAGTTCATGCAGGGCTACTACGACGTGCCGCAGATCGAGCGCGGCGAATACGGCGTTGCCATGCTGGTGGCGGCCGGCGACAGCCAGGACAAGGCGCGCAAGTATCAAGAGCACGGCATCAAGCTGCCCACCACGGTCGAGACCGCGAACTGGTACATGGGCTTTAACTGGCTGGACCCGGTGGTGGGCAAGGGCGACACGCCCGAGCAGCAGGCGCGCAACCGCAAGCTGCGCCAGGCCATCAGCATCGCCTTCGACTGGGAAGAATACGTGGCGGTGTTCGAAAACAGCCAGGCGTCCGTGGCCTACGGGCCGGTGCCGCCGGGCGTGCTGGGCTACCGCGAGCCGCCCGAGGGCATCAACCCGGTGGTCTATGACCTGGTCGACGGCAAGCCGGTGCGCAAGTCCATCGACGTTGCCAGGCGCCTGCTCGCCGAGGCCGGCTATCCCGACGGCCGCAATGCCGAGACAGGGGCGCCGCTGGTGCTGTATTTCGATTCCATGTCCGGCGGCGGGTCCAACCCGCAGTTCGACTGGATGCGCCGCCAGCTCGCCAAGATCGGCGTGCAGCTGGACGTGCGGGCCACCGACTACAACCGTTTCCAGGACAAGATGCTGCGCGGGTCCGCGCAGCTCTTCCTGTGGGGCTGGAACGCCGACTACCCCGACGCCGAGAACTTCCTCTTCCTGCTCTACGGCCCGAACGCCAAGGCCAAGGGCGGGGGCGAGAACGCCGCCAACTATTCCAGCCCGGAGTTCGACCGGCTGTTCGAGCAGATGAAATTCCTGGACGACGGCCCCGAAAAGGCCGCGCTGATCGCCGAGATGATCGCCATCGTGCAGCGCGACGCACCGTGGATGTTCGGCTACTTCCCGATGTCCGGCGGCGCCTACCAGCAGTGGGTCGGCAACGCCAAGCCCACGCAGATGGTGCGCAATACCCTGCAATACATGAAGATCGACCCGGCGCTGCGGCAGCAGAAGATCGACGAATGGAACTCGCCCATCTGGTGGCCCATCGGCGTCTTCATCCTGCTGCTGGTGCTGGCGATCTGGCCTTCGTACGTGGCGCTCAAGCGGCGCGAGCGCCAGACGGCGTTCGTGCCGCCTGAACGCAAGGAGCATCAATCATGATCGGCTATGTGATACGCCGGCTGTTGTATGGCGTGCTGATTCTGATCGGCGTCAATCTCTTTACCTTCATCCTGTTCTTCGCGGTCAACACGCCGGACGACATGGCGCGGCTGGCCATCGGCGGGCAGCGCGTCAGCCAGGACGCCGTCGAAAAATGGAAGGCTGAGCGCGGCTACGACAAGCCGCTCTTTTTCAACGCCCAGGCCCAGGGCGCGGGGCGGCTTACCGAGACCGTGTTCTACCAGCGCTCGGTGCCGCTGCTGGTCATGGACTTCGGCTCGTCCGACGGCGGCCGCGACATCGGCCGCGAGATCAAGACGCGCATGGGGCCCAGCCTGGCGCTGGCCGTGCCCACGTTTTTCCTGGGGCTGTTCGCCAGCATCGTCTTTTCGCTCACGCTGGTGTATTTCCGGGCCACGCGGCTGGACTTCTGGGGCGTCGTGCTGTGCGTGATGCTGCTTTCGATATCAAGCCTGTTTTACATCATCGCGGGCCAATGGGTCTTTGCCAAGCTGCTGCGGCTGGTGCCGTTCTCGGGCTACTCGGGCGGGCTGGATGTCGTCAAGTTCCTGGCGCTGCCGGTGCTGGTCGCGATCGTCTCGCGGCTGGGGCCCGAAGCGCGCTTCTACCGCACCCTGTTTCTTGAGGAAATCGGCAAGGACTACGTGCGCACCGCGCGGTCCAAGGGGCTGGCCGAGCGCGTCGTGCTGTTTCGCCACGTGCTGCGCAACGCCATGCTGCCCATCCTGACCAGCACGGTGGCCGCGCTGCCGCTGCTGTTCATGGGCAGCCTGATCGCGGAGTCCTTCTTCGGCATTCCGGGGCTGGGCAGCTACACCATCGACGCCATCAACGCGCAAGACTTCTCCATCGTGCGCGCCATGGTGTTCCTGGGCGCGGCGCTCTACATCGTGGGGCTGATCCTGGCCGACATTTCCTACACGCTGGCCGACCCCCGCGTGCGTTTCGAGTAGCCGCCATGCCCAAGTTCGTCTTCCTCTGGACCGATATCGCGCTGTGGCTGATGGTGGCGGGCGCGCTGGCTTACATCTGGCGCGTGCGCCGCAGCGCCAACCTGCGCGCCACCTGGGCGCGCGTGGCCCGCGACACGCCCGCCATGTGCTCGGCCGTCATCCTGGTCGCCTTTTCGGTGGTCGGCCTGCTGGACTCGGTGCACTATCGCCCGCTGCTGCCGCCCGCGCCGGGCGCGGCGGCCGACGCCCCGCCGGTCTACGCGCCGGCCGTGCAATCCGCGCTGGACGGCCTGCTGGCCGGCACGGTGCTGACCCGGCCCGAGAAAACCTATTCCGAACCGCTGGCCGCCCACCAGTTCACCAAAGAGACCATGCTGGTGAACGACAAGCCAGTGCGCGATTTTCCGCGCCTGCGCGGCGCCGCCCTGCACCTGACCGATCCCGGCCAGGAGCGCGCCGGCGACATCGCCATGCGGCTGGGGTGGGGGCTGGCCGCCGGGCTGGGGGTCGCGCTGGCGGGCGCGGTCCTGCTGTTCGCGTGCCTGACGCGCGCCACCGGCTCGGCCTCCCATGCGGCCGAGGAACTGCTCGCCGGCCGCGCCGACATCCCCTGGCGCGCCATGACGATCACTTTCGCCCTGCTGTGCCTGGCCGTGGGCGCGCTGGCCGGCCTGTCCAGTGGTTATCACGCGCTGGGCACCGACCGCATCGGCAACGACGTGCTGTGGCAGGCGCTCAAAAGCATCCGCACGGCGCTGGTCATCGGCAGCCTCACCACGCTGGCGATGCTGCCGCCGGCCATCGTCTTCGGCATCGCGGCCGGCTATTTCAAGGGCAAGGTCGACGACGCCATCCAGTACCTGTACACCACCATCACCTCGATCCCCGGCGTGCTGCTGGTGGCCGCCTGCGCGTTGATGATGCAGGTGTACATCGACAACCATTCGGACCTCTTCGACACCTCCGCCGCCCGCGCCGACCTGCGCCTGTTCCTGCTGTGCATGATCCTCGGGCTGACGGGCTGGGCGGGCCTGTGCCGCCTGCTGCGCGCTGAAACCCTCAAGCTGCGCGAGCTGGAATACGTGCAGGCCGCGCGCGCCTTCGGCGTCTCGCACTGGCGCATCATGACGCGCCACCTGCTGCCCAACGTGGCCCACCTGGTGCTGATCACCGTGGTGCTGGAATTCTCGGGCCTCGTCCTGTACGAGGCCGTGCTGTCGTACCTGGGCATCGGCGTGGATCCCAGCATGAATTCCTTCGGCTCGATGATCGACGGCGCGCGCCTGGAAATGTCGCGCGACCCCATGATCTGGTGGAACCTGATGACCGCTTTCATCTTCATGCTGGCGCTGGTGCTGGCCGCCAACCTGTTCGCGGACGCGGTGCGCGACGCGTTCGATCCGCGCACCCGGCGATTCAAGCCCAGCCGCCTGGCGCGCCTGGGCTTCATGGGCCGCCGTCCGGGCACGATGCTGGCGGCGGACGCGCGCGCCTCCAAGACCGGGGAGGCGCCATGAGCCACGACACGCCATTGCTGACCGTGCAGGGCCTGGACGTGGACGTCGCGGGCGAAAGCGGCATGACGCATGCGGTCAAGCGCCTGCAGCTGGCCATATCAAAGCGCGAGACCTTCGCGCTGGTCGGCGAATCCGGCTGCGGCAAGAGCATGACCGCGCTGGCGCTGCTGCGCCTGTTGCCGGATGCGGGCCGCATCGTCGGCGGGCAGATCGACCTGGACGGCGAAGACCTGAACCGCCTGCCTGAAAGCGCCATGCGCGGGGTGCGCGGCGGACGCATCGGCATCATCTTCCAGGAGCCGTCCACCAGCCTGAATCCGGTCATGCGCGTGGGCGATCAGATCATCGAGACGCTCACCGCGCACACGCCCCTGCGCGGCGCCGCGGCGCGAGCCCGCGCCATCGACTGGCTGCGCCGGGTCGGGATCCCCGAGCCCGAGCGCCGCATCGACGATTATCCCTTCCAGTTCTCCGGCGGCCAGAAGCAGCGCGTCATGATCGCCATCGCGTTGGCGGCCGAGCCCGTGCTGCTGATCGCGGACGAGCCCACCACCGCGCTGGACGTGACGGTGCAGGCGCAGGTGCTGGACCTGCTGGCCAGCATCCAGCAGGAAATGGGCATGGCGGTCCTGCTCATCACCCACGACCTGGCGGTGGTCAAGAACGTGGCGCACCATGTCGCGCTGATGCGCGGCGGCGAGATCGTCGAAAGCGCCAGCGCCGAGGAATTCTTCCGCGCGCCGCGGCATCCCTACGCCCGCCAGCTCTTCGAGGCCATTCCCACGTTCGACAAGCGCGGCGTGCCGCTGACCGAACAGGGACGCGCGGCCGCCGCGCAGGAAGGCCGGCAGGGCACGCAGCCGCGCCCCGCGGGCGTGGTGCTGGACGTGCAAGACCTGAAGGTCCACTACCCGGTGCGCAAGGGGCCGCTGCGCCGCATCGTGTCCTGGGTCAAGGCCGTGGACGGCGTGACGTTCACGCTGCGGGCCGGCGAAACGCTGGCGCTCCTGGGCGAATCCGGCTGCGGCAAGACCACCACGGGCAAGGCGCTGCTGCGCCTGATCGACGGCGCGCACGTGTCCGGTCGCGCCATGCTGCAGGGGCAGGACCTGTTGTCCGCCGACCGTCGCCAGCTCCAGCGGCTGCGGCAGGACATTCAGATCGTGTTCCAGGACCCGTACGCGTCGCTGGACCCGCGCATGCGCATCGGAGAAATCCTGGACGAGGGGCTGGCATCGCTCAAGCGCGACATGAGCAGCCAGGCCCGTGAGAAGCACGCGGCCCAGCTCATCGAGCGGGTGGGGCTGCCCGCCAACACGCTGACGCGCTACCCGCATGAGTTCTCGGGCGGCCAGCGCCAGCGCATCGCCATCGCGCGCGCGCTGGCCGTCGAACCCAAGGTTCTGATCTGCGACGAGCCCACGTCCGCGCTGGATGTCTCGGTGCAGGCGCAGATCCTGGACCTGCTGCGCGAGCTGCAGGCCGAGCTGGGCATCGCCTACCTGTTCATCACGCACAATTTCGGCGTGGTCGAGTACCTGGCGGATCGCATCGCGGTCATGGACAAGGGCCGCATCGTCGAACTGGGCCAGGCCGAATCGGTCCTGCTGGCGCCGCGCCAGGAGGTCACGAGGCGGTTGCTGGCCGCGGTGCCGCGGCTGCATTTCGGGCCTCCCGAAACTGCCTGAACGCAGTTTTCAGACCGCTTCCGGTAGCCGCCCGGGCGCGCAGGCCCCGGCGGGCTGCCTGGGCGGCGCAGGATCTTGTATTCTGCGTACAGAACCTCATATTCCTGCCATGGCCCTCAAAGTTTTTGACCTTCAGTGCGACCACAGCCACGTCTTCGAAGGCTGGTTCTCGTCGCACGACGACTACGACGCGCAACAGGCGCGTGGCCTCGTCACGTGCCCGGTCTGCGGGTCGGCCAGCATTACCAAGCGCCTGTCCGCGCCCCGCCTGAACGTGGCCCACCTGCACGCGCCGGCAGCCCAGCCGCCCGCGCCCGCCGGCGGATCCGACGCCGAAAAAATGGCGGCCCTGCAAGCCGCCGTCATGCGCCAGGTGCGCGCCCTGGTGCGCAACACCGAAAACGTCGGCCCCCGCTTCGCCGAGGAAGCCCGTCGCATCCACGAAGGCGACGCCGACGACCGCCCCATCCGTGGCACCGCCACCCGCGAAGAACGCGAATCCCTGGCCGAAGACGGCATCGACGTCATGGCCGTGCCGGACTTCCTGGACGACGAACGCCTGCAGTAAGGGGCCGGCTGCGGGAGGCGTGGGACCGGCTTATGCAGTGATTTTGGCTTTTTCGCTGTGCAGCGAATATATGTATTTCGCCGAATATTCGCTATATTCTCCCGACATTCCTGATTTTCGCCCAGTTGAGAACAGCGGCCCTCATGTCGAAAACTACCGTGCCGGAACAGGCGTTGATCGGACAGCTCCTGGAGTCACTCCAGGCGTTGCCTGACGTGCGCGTGGCGTCGACCCGGGCAGCACCTGGGGTGCAGGGCGCCAACCCTGTCGATGCCAGGATCGATCTGCGGGTCGCGGGCAAGTCGGTCGTTCTGCTGGTCGAGGTCAAGAAGTCCGTCTATCCCCGGGATGCGCGTCAATGGCTGTGGCAATTGAGGTCGCTACAGCCGGGCCAAAACGCCGATGTCCAGCCTCTGCTGGTGGCGGAGTCGCTTTCAAGCGGGGCGAAAGAACTGCTCAGAAGCGAGCGGGTCGGCTACTTCGATAGCGGCGGAAGCCTGTTCCTGCCGGCCGCGGGTGCCTTCATCTACATCGACAGGCCGGCGCCGAAGGTGCTGGACAAGTCGGTCCGGTCGCTGTTCTCGTCGCGGCGTGCCCAGGTCTTGCACGCCCTCCTGGACGATCACGATAAATGGTTTGGCGTTAACGACGTGGCTGGTCGTGCGCAGGTGGCGCCATCTACCGCCTCGGACGTGTTAAGTCAGCTGGAGCGGTTCGATTGGCTGGAGTCGCGTGGGCAAGGGCCCAATAAGACGCGCCATCTCCGCGAACCGGCTGCGTTGCTCGATGCGTGGGCAAAACAGGTCGCCACGCAGCCGGCGCCGGCGCAGCGCCGGTATTTTGTGCCCGCTCTGAAGTCCGAGGCGTTGATCGAACGGCTCGCTCAGTCTTGCGATGCGCATCAGGTGGATTACGCGGTGAGCTACGAAGCGGCTGCGCAGCGCTATGCGCCGTTCTTGTCCGGTATTTCCCAGGTGCGCGTTCGACTGCAGCCCGGACCTGGCGCCGAGTTGGCAATGGCCGAGTTGGGCGCGCGTGTCGTCAATGAAGGCGCTAACCTCGCGGTCGTCGATTCGACCTCGGCCGGAGCGCTGCTTTTCCGGCGACACGTTGGCGATGTCTGGCTGGCCAGTCCGGTCCAGGTGTATCTCGATCTGCTGCAGGCAGAAGGCCGCGCCAAGGAAATGGCCCAGCACCTGCGCCAGGAGAGGATCGGTTTCTGATGGCAAAGCCCGCGACGTTGGATGGCTATAGCGACCAGTACACGACGGACTGCGAACGTCTCCTCGTGACGTTGCTGCGGGGACTGGGACCGTGGAAAGATTCGATCTATCTGATCGGGGGGCTGACGCCGCGATATCTCGTTGCGGCTCGTCCCCCGGTTGTGCCTGCGCACGCTGGAACGCTGGACGTGGACCTCGTGATCGACCTGCAGATCCTGGCCGACACCGATGCGTATCACACACTCGAAGACAACCTGAAGAAGATGGGCTTCGAGCGAGCCGAGAACGCCGCCGGTGCAAAGTTGTCCTGGCGGTGGCAGACCCGCACTGAACATGGCGCGCTGATGGTGTTGGAGTTGCTGGCGGACGCGCCGGAGATCGCCGGCGGCAAGGTACAGCCATTGCCGACCGATGGCACGATCTCTGCATTGAATATTCCCTATTTGTCCATTGTTTTCGACCTTCATCAAGTCACCGAGATTCAGGCCGAACTATTGGGCGGCAATGGAATCGCCACAGAACGGATCAAGCATGCGAACCTGGTGAGCTTTACCTGTCTGAAGGTGTTTGCATTCGATCAGCGCTTCGAACGCAAGGATGCCCACGATCTGGTCTATTGCATCGAGCATGCGTCCGAAGGACTGGATGCCGTGGCTGCGGCGTTTCACAAGGAGCGCGAGGGCAGGCATAGGGGCGTTGTGGAGGCCTCTTTGGCGATCCTGCGCAGTCGCTTCGCGAGCGATGCGACCGCCGAAGGCTATCGCAAGGACGGTCCCGTGTCGGTCGCTAAGTTCGAGCTGGGTGAGGGCGACGAGCCAGAGCAGCGCGAGGCAAGGATGTTGCGGCAGCGGCAGGCCAGCGACGTGATCGAACGGCTTCTTTCTCGAATCGGCCCGGCACTCACTTAGCGTGGCCGTCCGCCGGCCGAAAAAAAAGCCAGACCGCAAGGTCTGGCTTTTTTGCGCTGGGCCGGATCAGTTGTTGACGCGGCTGCGGTATTCGTTCGTGCGGGTGTCGATTTCGATCTTGTCGCCGATGGCGCAGAACAGCGGCACGTTCAGTTCGTAGCCGGTGTTGATCTTGGCCGGCTTGGTCACCTTGCCCGAGGTGTCGCCACGGACGGCGGGTTCGGTGTAGGTGATTTCGCGAACGATGGTGGTGGGCAGTTCAACCGAGATGGCGCGGCCGTCGTAGAAGACCACTTCCACGGGCATCGCTTCTTCCAGGTAGTTCAGGGCGTCGCCCATGCTTTCGGCTTCGATTTCGTACTGGTTGTACTCTTCGTCCATGAAGACGTACATCGGGTCGCCGAAGTAGGAATACGTGCATTCCTTGCGATCCAGTTGGACGACTTCGAACTTTTCGTCAGCCTTGTAGACCGATTCGCTGGCCGAGGCGGTCAGCAGGTTCTTGAACTTCAGCTTGACGACGGCCGCGTTGCGGCCCGACTTGTTGTATTCGGCCTTCTGGACCACGAGGGGATCCTTGCCGACCATGACCACGTTGCCGACTCGCAATTCCTGAGCGGTTTTCATCGATAAAACTCCGGGGGTGATGGGTGCGCTCGCCGTGCTAGCAAAAGCCGCAATGGACTTGTGCACACCCCGGGAGGCGTCATAGTTGAGGCCCGACAGATTCAGGGCAACTCGGAAAACTCTCTATTCTAGCGTTTCTTGGCTAACTCTGTGCAAAAAACGGCCAGATTTTCGGCCAGGCCGGGCAGCGCCGATTGGCAGGCGTCCCACTGGCGGGCGGCGTCGAGCCAGGCCTGCCACGCCGCCGGCGCCAGCGCGTCGGCGCAGGCGGCGGCGGTGCGGCCGGGCTGGGGCTGGTTCCAGGCCCGGATCAGCGCATGCGCCGGTTCCGGGGCCGGATAGCGGGCGAGCCAGGCGTCCAGCTTCTCCAGGTGGACGTTTTCTTCCTGGGGATAGATCTGCCAGACCAGCGGACGCGCGGCCCAGGCCGCGCGGACGAAGGAGTCTTCGCCGCGCACGAAATTGAGGTCGGCGCACCACAGCAGCCGGTCGTAGTCCGGCTGGGCGATGAAGGGCAGGCGGACCACGCGGGGCGCGCCGGGCGCCCCGCAGGCCGACTCCAGGGCCGGGGCCACGCCCTGCGGGACCAGCAGGACGGTCGGACGCGGGTCGGCCGCCAGGGCCTGGGCCAGTTCGGCGGCCGGGGCGGAGGGGTAGCAAAACAGGGACACGGTGCGGGCGCCCGCCTGCCGCAGGGCGAGCGCATCTTCCGGCACGCCCACCG
The DNA here is from genome assembly GCF_900156745.1 of Achromobacter sp. MFA1 R4. Lineage (NCBI taxonomy): Bacteria > Pseudomonadati > Pseudomonadota > Betaproteobacteria > Burkholderiales > Alcaligenaceae > Achromobacter > Achromobacter sp. MFA1 R4. Next base: position 4,307,345 of record NZ_LT707065.1, read on the forward strand.
CGCGCAGGAAGCTGTCCTGAAGCGGAGCCGACGCCTGCAATGCATCGCGTTCGGCCGACAGCCCGGGCTCGCGCAGCAGGCCGCCGGTGGCGGCCGTGAAGCCAGGAAAGAAGAAATGCTTTACCAGGCCGTCCGGCCGCTGCGACGGGAGCCCGTGGCAGCTTTCGACCCAGGATTCGGCGCTCAGGTATTCCAGGTTGATCCAGACCGGGTGGGTGCGGCGCATCGACGCGATGAAGGTCGCGGGCGGATCGCAGGCGAAGGCTTCGATCACCACGTCGCGTGCGCAGAGCGCCGGATCGGGCGCGTCGGTCCAATGCAGGACGTCCACGCCGGCCAGCCGCTGGCGGGGCGCCGTGGGGGCCAGGCCGGGCTGGATGTGCGCAAAGCTTTCAAGGTCATCGACCCACAGGCGGACGTCCCAGCCGCGGTCGCGCGCAAGCTGGCGCGCCAGGCGCCAGCACACGCCGACGTCGCCGTAGTTGTCGACGACGCGGCAGAAGATGTCCGCTTGCATGGCCGCTCAGTGGAACTGCGCGGGGGCCGCTTCGGCGTCCTCGGGCAATTCGGCATGCACCAGTTCGCCCAGGGGATTCGGGAAGTAGGGCGCGCCGCAGTCTTCGCAGTACTCGGGCGGCAGCACCCCGGGGATGCGGCGCACGTCGGTGACGCCGTATTCCTTGAGCAGGGCCGCGATCTCGTCGACCACGTCCGGCTGACCTTCGTCCATGACCACGTCTTCCTCGCGACCGTACAGGGGCCAGACGCAGCCGTAGTACACGTCGTTGCTGTTGCGCGCCGTGAAGCCGATGCGGTATTCGTCGATACGGCCTTCGCCGCAGCCGGCCACGACGGCCCGCAATTGCGAGGCTTCCAGGTTGACGGCGCCCTCCAGCCAGCTGACCGCCGCGCGCAGCGACAGCGGACGCACCTGGCGATCGGCTTCGCGGTTGCTGACGTAGTAGGCGTCGGGCAGCAGGGTTTCGAAGCCGCAGCCGGGAAGCAGGGCGGCCAGGGTGGGCTGCGCCTGGGCGGCCCATTGCGCGAGGCAGGCGTCGCGGCTTGCCTCGGCGTCGCCCAGGTGTTCCTGCCAGCGGAAGATCGGTGCGCCTTCGGCCACGGCCACGGCGCCGACGATGTAGCGCGTGTCGGCCAGCATGTTGGCGGTCTCGGTGTCCGTGTTGAGCGCCGGCTTGGTGGTTTCTGCCCCCAGTGCCTGCGACCCCAGGCGCTGGAGCCATTGCCAGGTCTCGGAGAACGTGCGCGGCATCTGGTCCACGCTGACCAGCACGGGCATCAGCGCGGTGCGGGCCGTGCTGGAAAGGACGTGTCCATGCAGTTGCGCCAGCAGGGCTTGCTGGGCGCTGGCGGAAATGGGGCCGGTGGGAATGGCGTAGCGGGTCCAGGCGACGATGGGCGCGACGATCAGCAGCACGTCGTAACGGACGCCGTTTTTTTCGATCTTCATCGATTCGGACAAGGTTTCGGCCTGTTCGATCAAGACCTCGTAGGCGCCCACGTCGCTTTGGGCAAGGTGGTCCAGCGCCGCTTCGAGCGGGGCATCCTGGCTTGCCTTGAGCAGCTTCGGAATCGCTTCGCCAAGCTGGGTCTCCCAGAACACGTCTTCGACACGGCTGCCCGAGCGGTTCAACGCCTGGGCAAGCGCGACCAGACGAGTGGCCTCACGGGTCATGCGGGGAGCGGATTGGCTGCGGGATCGGGCCATAACTTTCGGGGAACGTCCATTCAGTGTGTAACGACGTAGTTTAACGCCCGGCACCTGCGGCGGGGCGGCCGCCCTTCCCTTGGCGGGTGGCTGCGGTCTTGCCGGCTGGGTCGCCTCAACCGCGCGGCGGCCGCTTCGCGCCTGATTGGTGCTGCATTGATGCTGTGTTGGCAACAGATTATCTCCGTGCCGGGGGTTTATTGCTGGATTGAATCGGCCGAAAATGAGGGCATCGATACATTCCTGGAGGCACCGCCATGCGCTGGCCTACGCTTTTCGTTTCCCATGGTTCTCCCATGTTGGCCGTCGAACCCGGCAAGACCGGCCCCGCGCTCGCGGACTGGAGCGCCGCGCAGGGCCGCAAGCCCCGCGCCATCCTGGTGATCTCGCCGCACTGGATGGGCGAGGGCCTGGCGCTGTCCACCCGCGACCAGCAAGTCGCCTGGCACGATTTTGGCGGCTTTCCGCCCGAACTCTACACCCTGCAATACGCCGCGCCGGGCTCGCCGGAACTGGCCGCGCGCGTGCAGGCCCTGCTGTCGCAGTCCGGCATCGCGGCGGACCGGGATCCGCGGCGTCCGCTCGACCACGGCGCGTGGGTGCCGCTGCGATACCTGTATCCGGACGTGGACGTGCCCGTCGTGCAGCTTTCGCTGGACATGGGCCGCGATGCGGCCGGGCAGTTGGAACTGGGCCGCGCGCTCGCGCCGCTGCGCGACGAAGACATCCTCATCATCGGGTCGGGATCGCTGACGCACAACCTGCGCCACATCCGCATGCCGCAGAACGCGCCGGCGGTGGACTACGTGCCGGGCTTTCAGGCGTGGTATGCCGAGAAGCTGGCCGGGCATGACGTGCCCGCGCTGCTGGACTGGCAGGCGCAGGCGCCGGGTGCCCTGCAGGCGCATCCGCACGACGACCACCTGATGCCGCTGTACGTGGCGCTGGGGGCGGGCGGGCCGGTGGCCACGCGACTGAACGATGAAGTGTCTTACGGCGCGCTGGCGATGGACGCGTATCAGTTCGATTGATCGGGCGCCGGGCGTCGAAGGGGTGTCGTCCGATGGGTGTCTGACACCCATGCCATCAATGAAAAACGCCCCGGAACCGCAAGGTCCCGGGGCGCTTGTACTTCGCTGCAACCGTCGAGGATCAGGCCGCGAGCAACTGGCGCAGCACGAAGGGCAGGATGCCGCCGTGCTGGTAGTAATCGACCTCGATCGGCGTGTCGATGCGCAGCAGCACGGTCACGTCCTGTTTGGAGCCGTCCTTGCGCGTGATCGTCAGCGTCACGTCCTGCATCGGCTTGATGCCGTTTTCCAGGCCGGAGATGTCGTACGTTTCTTCGCCGGTGATGCCCAGCGACTGGACGCTGTCGCCGCCCTTGAACTGCAGGGGCAGCACGCCCATGCCCACCAGGTTGCTGCGGTGGATGCGCTCGAAGCTGCGGGCGATGACGGCCTTGACGCCCAGCAGCTGGGTGCCCTTGGCGGCCCAGTCGCGCGAGGAGCCGGTGCCGTACTCTTCACCGCCGAACACGACGGTGGGAGTGCCGGCAGCCACGTACTTCATGGCCGCGTCGTAGATCGACATCTGTTCGCCGGTGGGCTGGAACAGGGTCTCGCCGCCTTCGAAGCGGCTGCCGTCGGGCAGCGACGGGATCATGAGGTTCTTGATGCGCACGTTGGCGAAGGTGCCGCGCATCATGATTTCATGGTTGCCGCGACGCGAACCGTAGCTGTTGAAGTCGGCCTTCATGACGCCGTGCTCCTTGAGCCACTTGCCCGCGGGCGAGGTTTCCTTGATGGAACCGGCCGGCGAAATGTGGTCGGTGGTGACCGAGTCGCCGAAGACGCCCAGCGCGCGCGCGCCCTTGACCGTGGGCATCGCGCCCGGCGTCATGCCGAAGCCTTCGAAGAAGGGCGGTTCGGCGATGTACGTGGAATCGGGCCAGTTGTAGGTGTCGCCCGTGACGCCCTTGATGTTTTCCCAGAGCTTGCCGGGGTTGCTCTTGACCTGGCCGTAGTTGGCCTCGAAGGCTTCGGGATCCAGCGCGTACTTCAGCAGGGCGTTGATTTCCTCGGTGGTCGGCCAGATGTTGCCCAGCCACACGTCGCCGTTCTTGCCGCGGCCGACCGGTTCGGTCATCAGGTCGCGCGTGACGGTGCCGGCCAGCGCATAGGCCACGACCAGCGGCGGCGAGGCCAGGAAGTTGGCCTTGATGTTCGGATGGATGCGGGCCTCGAAGTTGCGGTTGCCCGACAGCACGGCCGAGCAGATCAGGTCGTTGCTGGTGATGGCTTCGTTCAGGTCCGGGGTGAGGTCGCCCGCGTTGCCGATGCAGGTCGTGCAGCCATAGGCCGCCACGTCGAAGCCCAGCTTTTCCAGGTACGGCAGCAGGCCGGTCTTGGTCAGGTACTCGGTGACCACGCGGGAGCCAGGCGCCAGCGAGGTCTTGATGTGCTTGGGCACGGTCAGGCCGGCTTCCACGGCCTTCTTGGCCAAGAGGCCGGCCGCCAGCAGGACGCTGGGGTTGGACGTGTTGGTGCAGGACGTGATGGCGGCGATCAGGATGTCGCCGTTCTTGATCTTGGTGCCGGCGCTGGTGGTGAAGGTCTGGTCCAGCTTTTCGGCGGGCTGGTTGAAGCCGTTTTCCGCAACCGGCTTGGAGAACAGGTCGATGAAGGTGTTCTTGACGTTGCCGATTTCGATGCGGTCCTGCGGGCGCTTCGGGCCGGCCAGCGAGGGCGCGACGGTGGACAGGTCCAGCGTCAGCAGCTTGGTGAAATTGATGTCCTGCGCCGAGGGAATGCCGAACATTCTCTGTGCCTTGAAGTAGGCTTCGAAGGCGGCGATTTCCTCTTCGGTGCGGCCGGTGCCGCGGAAGTAGTCGATGGTGCGTTCGTCGACCGGGAAAAAGCCCATGGTCGCGCCATACTCCGGCGCCATGTTGCCGATGGTGGCGCGTTCGGCCACGGTCAGGCTGGCGGTGCCTTCGCCGCAGAATTCGACGAACTTGCCCACGACCTTTTCACGGCGCAGCATTTCGGTGATGGTCAGCACCAGGTCGGTGGCGGTGACGCCGCCGCGCAACTGGCCCTTGAGCTCGACACCCACCACGTCGGGCGTCAGGAAGTAGACGGGCTGGCCCAGCATGCCGGCTTCGGCTTCGATGCCGCCCACGCCCCAGCCGACCACGCCGATGCCGTTGATCATGGTGGTGTGGCTGTCGGTGCCCACCAGCGAGTCCGGGTAGTAGACGTTGTTCTGCTTGTCCTGGTGCACGCCGCGCGCCAGGTATTCCAGGTTGACCTGGTGAACGATGCCGAAGCCCGGGGGCACGACGCCGAAGGTGTCGAACGCCTGCATGCCCCACTTCATGAACTGGTAGCGCTCCTGGTTGCGCTTGAACTCCAGCTTCATGTTCAGGTCCAGCGCGTTCTTGGTGCCAAAGTAGTCGATCATGACCGAGTGGTCCACCACCAGGTCCACCGGCACCAGGGGCTCGATGCTCTTGGGGCTCTTGCCCATCTTGTCGGCCACGGAACGCATGGCGGCGATGTCGGCCAGCAGCGGCACACCGGTGAAATCCTGCAGCACGACCCGGGCGACCACAAAGGGAATTTCATCTTCGCGCTTGGCGTTGGCCTGCCAGTTGGCGAGCTGCCGGACGTGTTCTTCAGTGACCTTCTTGCCGTCGCAGTTGCGCAGCACGGACTCCAGCACGATGCGGATGGAGACCGGCAGCCGCTGCACGTCGATGCCGAGCGATTTGCCCAGCGCCGGCAGCGAGTAGTACTGACAGGACTTGTTGCCGATCTTGAAATTCTTGAGTGTGTCTAGGGTGTTGTGCGGCATGATGGACTCCGTGGTTTTGCCCAGCTGAAGGCGGCATTTTCAAGCGTTTCGGCGCGTTTGTCATTGTCTCAGGGACAAGTTTGCCGAGGGGCTATATCTTGGTTTGTGTCTTATATCTTATATAAGACTTGTCTGGCGCGTCAAAAGTTCCGGCCCGTGGTTTCGCGCCGGCCAGGCCCGGATATGGCGAAGCCCCTACTTTGGCGGACGCGCGCAAAGCCTGCAATACCCCGTGTCCGCAATCGGGGCTCAGGCCAGGCGCGCGGGAAGTTCCGCCGCCGCATATTCCAGGAAGCGCCGCAGCGCCAGCGGCTCGCCGCCGCGCGCCGGCATGACGGCGTAGATGCGCGCGGGCGGCGCGACCCAGGCGGGCAGGACCTGCACGAGTTCGCCCGAGTCCAATTGGGCGGCGCACAGGTAGCGGGGCACCAGCGCCACGCCCAGGCCCGCGCAGGCCATCGCCCGCAGGGCGTCCATGTTGCTGCTCAGGCACCGCGGCTGGAATTCCACCGTTTCGGTTTCGCCCGACGGCCCCGTGAAGCGCCACGTCCGCGGGCCGTCCTGCGTGGCGTGGGCCAAGAGGGGCAGGGCGGCCAGGTCGCGCGGATGCCGGATTCCGGCCTTCGCCATGGCGGGGGCGCAGACCAGCACCAGGGCAACCGGCGCGATCTCGTGCGCGTTCAGCCGGGAGTCGGTCAGCGACGATGCCTGGGCGCGGAACGCAAGGTCGTAGCCTTCGCCCACCAGATCGATGATCTGGTCGCGCGTGTCCAGCAGGACGCGCACGTTGGGATTCGCCTGGCAAAAGCGCGCCACCAGGTTGCCCACCAAGGTGACCGCCAGGGGCGAGGGGGCGGTGATGCGCAGAAAACCGGCAGGCGCGTCGCCCACGGTCGCAGCCAGGTCATAGACGGTGCGCGCTTCCCGGGCCAGGGCCTGCGCATGGGCGTAGACCTGCTCGCCCATCGGCGTCAGCGAGACGCGGCGCGTGTTGCGCTGGAGCAGCCGCAGTCCCAGCCGGGTTTCCAGGTCCGCAACCCGGCGGCTGAGCTTGGAACGTTGCATATTCAACACACGTGCGGCCGCGGAAAAGCCGCCTTTTTCGACGACTTCATTGAATAAAAGCAGGTCATCGACGCGGTGAATGTAGGTAGGCATACAGCGTTTTAATAGGGAAAACGGGGCTGGATTGTGGCAATTGTCCTGACGGACAGGACAATTATTCCTGAAATCAGCCTCTACTGTCCGATTGTGGGAGCGCATAAGCTGTGGCCGCATTCAGCCATTACTCAGGTAGCGTTTTTTTTGACTCTTAAGCTCAGCGCCGTTGTCCCCGGCGCCATCAAGTCCCAGGGCGACTCGTGCGAGATCCGGCAGTTTCGCCATACCGATTTTTCGACGAGCGTGTCGCCGGTCGTGCTGGTGGATCATTTCGTCATGACGGGGCCGGCGTTCGGCCCGCACTCGCATGCGGGCATCAGCGCGGCAACGCTGCTGCTCGATGACAGCACGGGCGTTCTGCAGAACCTGGAGGGCGCCGCGGACAGCCGCGACATCCGCGCGGGCGATTTGTACTGGGCGCAGACGGGGCGCGGCCTCGTGCATGCGCAGCGTCCCGTGGGAGAAGCCAGGCTGCACGGTCTGCAGATTTTCATGGACCTGCCTGGCGATCTGAAATCGCAGGCGCCCTCGACCTCGCTCCTGCGCACCGCGGAGATTCCCGTGATCCAGAGCCCTTCGGGGCGCATACGCGTGGTGTCGGGCCAGCACGGGGAAAGCGAGTCGCCGCTGCGAACGCCCGCGCCGCTGCTGATCCTGGACGGCCAATTGCGCCCCGGGGCGACCACGCTGGTGCCGTTGCAGCCAGGCTGGAACGCCTGGATCACCGCGATCCACGGCGATCTGGGCGTTCGCGCCAGGCATTGCCGCCGGGGCGCGAGTCCCTTGCCCAAGGTGGCGGGCGGCGATCCGGACTTCGCGGTAGTCCGGACGGGCTGGGCTGTGGCCGCCACTGCACAGCCGGACGGCGAAGAAGGGGTGCTGCTGCTGATGGCGGGATGCGCGCCTTCGCACTTCGTGCTGATCGCTGGCCCGGCGGTCGACCTTCCCGCCGCGGGCCAGGGCATGCCGGCGCAGCAGGGACTGGGGTCGCTGGAGCAGGCGTTGGCGGCTTACCAGGCCGAAGAGGCGCAAGCGCAAGCCGAGATCCAGGCCGAGCTGGAGCGCGAGGACGCGGCGGCCTAGCGGTTCGGGCGGCGGGCGCCGCATCAGCCCGCCGGGGCATTCTGTTGTCGTGCCGCAACGGGCGAGGGCTGTTTCTTCATAAAAGAATCAATGAGAACGATTCTCTTTTGGTAACATCTGTTGCGTTAGACCTCAAGACCCCAGGGCGAACGGGCTTTGTTGGTGCCGGTTCTTCCGGACGCCACGTCGGTTCAGCGCGGGATTTTGCGGATCTGCCCCGCAACGCGGATCCTCTCCGCCCTACCAGCATCCCGTTATGAAAATTCGAACTCTTGCATGCATGGCAGCCGCGCTGCCGTGCTTCGGCGCCGTCCACGCCCAGACCGCCCCCCAGACCCCTTCCGCCACTACCGCCAGCCCGGTGACCTCGATGGACGCCATCCGCGTCGAGGCCAGCGCGGATGCGTCGGCCGGTGGCCTGTCGGCGCCCTTCGCGGGCGGGCAGGTGGCGCGCGGCGGCCGTGTCGGCATTCTGGGCACGGAAGATTTCATGGACACGCCGTTCAGCGTCACCAGCTATACGAACGAACTGATCCAGGACCGTCAGGCCAAGAGCGTGGGGGATGTGCTGCAGAACGATGCGGGCGTGCGCGTGGCGCGCGGCTTCGGCAATTTCCAGGAGTCGTACTTCATCCGCGGCTTCATCCTGAGCTCCGACGATGTGGCCTACAACGGCCTGTACAGCCTGCTGCCGCGCCAGTACATCGCCACCGAGCTGTTCGAGCGCGTGGAAGTGCTGCGCGGCGCGACGGCGTTCCTGACGGGCGCGACGCCTGGCGGCGGCGGTATTGGCGGTGTGATCAACCTGGTGCCCAAGCGCGCGCCCAACGAACCGCTGACCCGCGTGACCACGGGTGTGTCGAGCGGCGGCCAGTTCCTGTTGTCCACGGACATCGCCCGCCGCTTCGGCCCGGACGACAGCACCGGGATTCGCCTGAACGCAGCGCAGCGCAGCGGCGACACGGGCATCGACGATGAGCATTCCCGCACCAGCGTGGTGTCGCTGGGACTGGATTGGCGGTCAGCGGATACGCGCCTGTCCGCCGACATCGGCTGGCAGGAAAACAAGCTCAAGCGCCCGCGGCCGAACGTGACCCTGGGCGCGGGCGTCACGACGGTGCCCGACGCCCCGGATGCCAGCTCCAATTACGCGCAGCCCTGGTCCTATTCCAATGAGCGCGACGTCTTCGGCACCGTGCGCGCCGAACACGATTTCAGCGACAGGCTGACGGTATATGGCGCCTTCGGCATGCGCCGCAGCGATGAAGCCAACTCGTTGGGCAACATCACGCTCACCAATGGCAGCACCGGCGACGGGACCTTCTACCGCTTCGACAACACGCGCGAAGACAGCGTCAACACCGGTGAACTGGGCCTGCGCGCCAAGGCGCAGACCGGCCCCGTGGGCCACGAGATCGTCGTGTCCGCCTCCTTCTTCGACCTGAAGAAGAAGAACGCGTACGTGATGGACTTTCGCAACACGTTCCCCACGAACATCTACGATCCTATTTCCTACGACAAGCCTGCCTTCAGCGCTTCCGCGCTGCGCGGCAACGACCTGGACAACCCCGCGCTGCAGGGCCGCACGCGCCTGAGCAGCTACGCCATCGGCGACACGATGTCCTTCCTGGACGACAAGGTGCTGTTCACGGCCGGTATCCGCCATCAACGCATGTCGCAGCGCGACTACGCGTACAACACCGGCAATGAAAGCGGCGCCTACGACGCCAGCCACAACTCGCCGGCGTTTGGCCTGGTGGTCAAGGTCGCGCCCAGCGTTTCGCTGTACGCCAACTACATCGAAGCCCTGGTCGCCGGTCCGACCGCGCCCGCGACTGCAGGCGGCAAGCCGGTGCCCAACGTGGGCCAGAGCCTGCCGCCCTTCGTGTCCAAGCAGAAGGAAGTCGGCGTGAAGTTTGAGCGGGAAGGCCTGGGCGCCGGCCTGGCGTACTTCTCGACGGACAAGCCGCGCGCGGCCTACAACGCCAACAATGAGCTGACCAATTCGGGCAAGGACCGCCACCAAGGCGTGGAACTGACCGTGTTCGGCGAGCCCGTGCGCAGCGTGCGCCTGCTGGGCGGCCTGACGTGGCTGGACGCCAAGCAGGTTTCGACCGGCACGGCCTCGCTGGACGGCAACCGCGTCATCGGCGTGCCGCGCTTCCAGGCGAACATGGGCGTGGAATGGGATATCCCGGGCGTGGAAGGCCTGGCGATCGACGGCCGCGTGGTCTACACGGGCTCGTCCTATGCGAACGACGCCAACACGCTCAAGGTTCCCGGCTGGACCCGCTTTGACGCCGGCCTGCGCTACATGATGGACGTGGACGGCCACGTCGTGACCCTGCGTGCCCGCGTGGACAACATCGCCAACCGCAACTACTGGTCGTCGGTGGGCGGTTATCCGGGCAACGGCTACCTCGTCCTGGGTGGCCCGCGCACGTTCTCGCTCTCGGCCAGCATGGACTTCTGATCGATGCGGGCCTGGCCCGCACGCATCATCGCTTCACCGATCCCGGCCCCGCGCCGGGATTTTTTTGCGTCGTCAGCGGGTGAGCGGCGCGCCTCACCACAACCACCCCCCGCGCGACAGGCTGGCTTCGCAGCTCTTGTACTGCGCCGTGAACTTCTCGGCGCGCGCCTGCACCTTTTGCGACACGGTCTTCAACCACGCTTTGCGGTCGTAGCTGCGGTTGCGGTAGCCGGTCCAGCCTTCGTGGTAGTTCAGGTACTGCCCGTAGGCGTCCCATTTCGAGATGCCGTTGATGCGCTGCGTCTTGCTCATGTACCAGCCCATGAAGTCCAGCGCGTCGGCAAAGTTGTCGCGGCTGGACGTCCACCCGCCCGCTTCGCGCTTGTAGTCGGCCCAGGTTTCATCCTTGGCCTGCGCATACCCATACGCCGAGCTCACGCGGCCCCACGGGATGATGCCCAGGAAGTAATAGCGCGGCGGCAGCGCGTCATGCTTGAAGGAGGACTCCTGATACATCATGGCGATGGGCACCGGCACCGGCGCGCCCCATTTCTTCTGCACGTTCAGCGCCGCATCGTGCCATTCCGGCTTTTCGCGGAAGATGGCGCAGATATTGTCGGGGTTCGAAGGCGGCGCGGTGGCGCAGCCGGCTAGCGTCAGCAACAGCGTCGGCGGCAATAGCCGGATCATTGGCAGGCTTCCTCCAGGAAAAAATGCGCCAGGGCTTCCCCGGCCGTGGCGGCCGGGTCGCGGCCGAGTCGCGGCCGCGTGGGAGGATTGTATTGAAACGTTTCGTTATACAGGCCGCGCGCCGACCCTAAATCGCCGGACAGAGGCAAAAAAAACGGCCCCGGGCGTTTGCACCGGGGCCGTCGTCAGGCCGTCAGGCCTGCGATGCGCGCAGCGATCAGACTTCGATCACGTCGGCAACATCCTTGTAGTCGGCGATCTTGTCGAAGTTCAGGTACTGGTAGATCTGGTCGCCGCTCTTGTTGATGACGCCCATGTCGGCCATGTACTCGTCCTTGGTCGGGATGCGGCCAAGCTTGGAGCAGATGGCGGCCAGTTCCGCCGAACCCAGGTACACGTTGGTGTTCTTGCCCAGGCGGTTCGGGAAGTTGCGGGTGCTGGTCGACATGACGGTGGCGCCTTCACGCACCTGCGCCTGGTTGCCCATGCACAGCGAGCAGCCCGGCATTTCCGTGCGGGCGCCGGCGGTGCCGAAGACACCGTAGTGGCCTTCCTCGGTCAGTTGCGTGGCGTCCATCTTGGTCGGGGGAGCGACCCACAGCTTGACCGGGATGTCGCGCTTGCCTTCGAGCAGCTTGGAGGCGGCGCGGAAGTGGCCGATGTTGGTCATGCAGCTGCCGATGAACACTTCATCGATTTTGGCGCCGGCGACTTCCGACAGCGTCTTGACGTCGTCGGGGTCGTTCGGGCAGGCGACGATGGGTTCGTGCACGTCGGCCAGGTCGATCTCGATGACGGCGGCGTACTCGGCGTCGGCGTCCGGCTCCAGCAGCTTGGGATCAGCCAGCCAGGCTTCCATGGCCTTGATGCGGCGGCCCAGCGTGCGCTCGTCTTCGTAGCCGTTGGCGATCATCCACTTGAGCATCACGATGTTGCTGTTGATGTACTCGATGATCGGTTCCTTGTTCAGGCGCACCGAGCAGCCGGCGGCCGAACGTTCGGCGGAAGCGTCCGACAGTTCAAAGGCTTGTTCGACCTTCAGGTCGGGCAGGCCTTCGATTTCCAGGATGCGGCCGGAGAAGATGTTCTTCTTGCCCTGCTTGGCAACGGTCAGCAGGCCTTGCTTGATGGCGTACAGCGGAATGGCGTTGACCAGGTCGCGCAGGGTGACGCCGGGTTGCAGCTTGCCCTTGAAGCGGACCAGCACCGATTCCGGCATGTCCAGCGGCATGACGCCGGTGGCGGCGGCAAACGCCACCAGGCCCGAGCCGGCGGGGAAGGAGATGCCGATGGGGAAGCGGGTGTGCGAGTCGCCGCCGGTGCCAACGGTGTCGGGCAGCAGCATGCGGTTCAGCCACGAGTGGATCACGCCGTCGCCCGGGCGCAGGGATACGCCGCCGCGGGTGCTGATGAACTCGGGCAGCGTGTGGTGCGTCTTGACGTCCACGGGCTTGGGGTAGGCGGCGGTGTGGCAGAACGACTGCATCACCAGGTCGGCCGAGAAGCCCAGGCAGGCCAGATCCTTGAGTTCGTCGCGGGTCATGGGGCCGGTGGTGTCCTGGCTCCCGACCGAGGTCATCTTCGGTTCGCAGTAGGTGCCCGGGCGGATGCCGCGGCCTTCCGGCAGGCCGCAGGCGCGGCCGACCATCTTCTGGGCCAGCGTGAAGCCGCGGCCGGAGTCGACCGGATCCTTGGGCAGGCGGAACAGCGTGGACGGCGCCAGGCCGAGGGCCTCGCGCGCCTTGGCGGTCAGGCCGCGGCCGATGATCAGCGGAATGCGGCCGCCGGCGCGCACTTCGTCGAACAGCACGTCGGACTTGACTTCGAATTCGGCGATGACTTCACCGTTCTTGAGCGCCTTGCCTTCATAGGGACGCAGCTCGACCACGTCGCCCATTTCCATCTTGGACACGTCGAGTTCGATCGGCAGGGCGCCGGCGTCTTCCATGGTGTTGTAGAAGATCGGGGCGATCTTGTTGCCCAGGCACACGCCGCCAAAGCGCTTGTTCGGGACGAAGGGGATGTCTTCGCCGGTGAACCACAGCACCGAGTTGGTGGCCGACTTGCGCGACGAACCCGTGCCGACCACGTCGCCCACGTAGGCGACCAGGTGGCCCTTTTCCTTCAGGGATTCGATGAACTTGACCGGGCCGCGCTTGCCGTCTTCTTCGGGTTCGAACGCGGCGCCGTCGCGCTTGTTCTTGAGCATCGCCAGCGCGTGCATGGGGATGTCGGGACGGGTGGTGGCGTCGGGCGCGGGCGACAGGTCGTCGGTGTTGGTTTCACCGGGGACCTTGAAGACCGTGATGGTCAGGCTTTCCGGCAGTTCCGGACGGCTGGTGAACCATTCGGCGTCGGCCCAGCTTTGCAGCACGGACTTGGCGTTGGCGTTGCCCTTGTCAGCCTTTTCCTTGACGTCGTGGAAGGCGTCGAACATCAGCAGGGTCTTCTTGAGCGCATCGGCGGCGATGGTGCCGATTTCCGCATCGTCCAGCAGTTCGACCAGCGGGCCAATGTTGTAGCCGCCGAGCATCGTGCCCAGCAGTTCCGTCGCCTTGGCACGGCTGATCAGCGCACAAGCTTCCTTGCCCAGGGCCACGGCGGCCAGGTAGGAAGCCTTGACCTTGGCGGCGTCATCCACGCCGGCCGGCACGCGATGCGTCAGCAGCTCGACCAGGTTCTGTTCTTCGCCGGCGGGCGGGTTCTTCAGCAGTTCGATCAGTTCGGCGGTTTGTTTGGCCGTAAGGGGCAGCGGGGGGATCCCCAGAGCCGCGCGTTCGGCAACGTGTTGGCGGTAAGTATCCAGCATGTGAGGCCTGCTCAAAGTCGGGTTGGAAGAAGGGTTGTCGGCCGGAATTGTAGAAGCAAGTGGGGGCGGCAAGCAAATGTCTTATATCTTATATAAGACTTGCTCGTTGCCGCTGTTGCTCGGGGGCGACGGCGCGGCCGGCGGGGCGCCGCGCAAAACGGCGGCCGCGCGGGCCGCCGGGGGATCAGGGCCTCCTGACCGGTTGGGGGCGGCCGGCCGCTCAGGGCGTGCTGGCGTCGTAGACCACGCCCACGCGGGCGAAATTGCCCCCGTACTGCTTGACGTCGACCTCGAAGGGCGCGCTGTCGCCGGGCGGCAGGCGTGGCAGCCGCAGCTCCTTGAACGTGGCGCCCGTGATCTGGTCCTGGGCGTCGTACAGGCTGACCCACACGCGCACGGTTTCGACGTCGTCGGCGCTGTCGTTGCGAACCCGGCCGTGGACGGTCACGTACTTGTAACGGAAGCGGTAGCTGAAGTTCAGCGTGCCGGTGCCGATGCCGGCCTCGGTGTTTTCCACCGTCACGGCAAGCGCGGGCCTGGGGCCGGGCAGGGCGGCGCGTTTGGCCGGCAGCCAGTTCGTCTTGACTTCCGAATAGCGTTCCACGCGTCCGGTCAGCGCCACCGGCACGCGCTCGCCGGGGTACAGGTGGGTGGGCAGGGACCAGGACTGGCGCAGGTCGAGCTGGCGCGACCCGTCGAACACCGCGATTTCGGCGCGGGGCGACAGGGCAACGTACCGGTCGCTGGTGTTGACCAGTTCCGCATACAGGACGGGACGCTCGATTTCGTCAAGCAGCCGGCGCGGCGCCGACAGCTTGAGCGCGCCGGCGTCGAACAGGGCGAAATCCGGGTCCAGCAGCTCTTCGGTGGTCAGGCGCACGTGGTCGATGACGCGCGTATTGGCGGGGCTGACGCGCACGATGCGGGTGGCGGGCGGCTCGGCCGCCGGCGGCGCGGCGCTGGCCGTGACCGCGGCCCCGGACGGCTGGCGCGCGGGCCCGAGGGCCGTGTACTTCCAGGCGGCGTATCCGCCGGCGGCAAACAGGATCAGCGCCAGGCCGGCCAGGGCGGGCCGCGCCAGGCGCCGGGGCGTGCCGGGGGCAGCGTTCTGGTCAGCTTTCACTTTGCACCATGTAGTCGTAGGAGGCCACCTCGCCATCGCGCAGCATCTCGCAGCGCACGTCGAAGGACGTCAGCGCGTCCGGGGCCAGGGGGCTGGCCGTGGCGTAGCCGTTGCCCGTGCCGATCAGGCTGCCGTCGGCGCCGTACAGCATCACGGTGATCTGCGTGCTGCCGGCCGGGCTGGACCCCCGGTTGCGAATCAGGCCGACCAGACGGTAAGTGCCGTCATTGCGGACCAGTTGCACCTTGCTGGCGGCCACGTCATTGTTCCTGCCGCGGGCGGGCGACGGCGTGCCGACCTGCAGGTCGTAGCGGCTGAACGCCTTGGCGGGCGCGGATATCGTCAGGGGGGTGTATTCGCCCGGCTCCAGCGAGCGGGCGGGCGCCGAGCCGGATACCGTCGCCAGCGACAGGTCGCCCTGGAAGAACGACGCCGTGACGCGCGGCACGTCGATCTTGCGGCCGGTCTCGTTGCGCACGATCATGACCAGTTGCGTGCGGCCGCGCGCCTTGATTTCCTGGACGTCGGTCAGCTTGACCCGCGCGGCGTCGATGGGCGGTTCCGCGCTGCGGCCGGGCGAGGGCGACGGGCGCGAGCCCAGCAACCCGACGGCCAGGGGAACCAGGACGCCGGCCACGATCGCCACCGAGATCGCCGCGACCGCGATGGGCTTCATGGGCGCGGAAGGCGGCTTCTGGATGTTGCGCAGGATCTTTTCCAGCCGCTGCGCGACGTTGTCTTCGACCAGCGTGACCGCGTGGCAGTGGCTGCACTGGTATTCGTTGGTGTCCAGCTTGGTGAACTGGGCGCTGCCGCAGGTGGAGCAGGTCAGCGTCACCGTGTTGATCGTGGTCTGTTTGGGCGTCATTCTCGCGGGGCGGGCGTGCGGTCCCCAGGCGCGGGCCGGGATGGCGCGGCGGGGGCGGGCATGTCGGGCTAGCCGGGCGGCAAGGATAGCGGCGTCCCGATGTGGAGGCGGTGCGGGAGCGCATCAGCTTGTGACCAAATGTGTGCAATCGCCCCGTCCGTGCAACCCCGATGCGGGGGCAAGGGGGCGTTTCGGTTGGCCCCCGCGGCCAGTGCTATGATGCCCGGCGTCAAAAATCCGTTAACCCGTTAACCCGTTACCACGCCGTCTCCCGTCGATCCGCTCACTGCCGCCCTGGCGCGCAGCCGGGCAGAGCCGAGGTCTGGCTCCCCCGCATGAGCATCTATCAACATCTGCTGTTTCTGGCTTGCGTGGCGCTTGCCACCTATGCGCAGACGATGACCGGCTTTGCGTTCGGCCTGGTGCTGCTGGGCCTGTCGGGCGTGTTCCAGCTTGCCACCGTGTCCGAAGTGGCCAACGTGGTCAGCGTGCTGTCGCTGGCAAATGCCGCCGTGACGCTGCTGCGCGCCCGGCCGCAGGTGAACTGGTCCTTGCTGACGCCCGCCGCGATCAGCAGCCTGGCGGGTGTCGGGGTGGGCGTGGCCGCGTTGACATGGATCAGCGGGTCCATGGCGGTGCTGCTGCAGTTGCTCCTGGGCATCACCATCCTGGCGTGCGCCATTTTGCTCGTGGCCCGCACCCAGCCGCTGGCGCAGCTTTCCTCCCGCGCTTCCAGCGTGTTCTTCGGCGGCGTGTCGGGGGTGCTGGGCGGCCTTTTTTCCAGCGCCGGCCCGCCCATGGTCTATCACCTGTACCGCCAGCCGCTGCCGCTGGCCACCATCCGCAACAGCCTGCTCATCCTGTTCTCGCTCAACGCCACGGTGCGCCTGGCGCTGGTGACGGGGCAGGGGGCTTTCACGGCGTCGTCGTTCTGGCTGAGCCTGCAGGCGCTGCCGATCGTCATCGGGGTGACGTGGTTTGCGCGGCGCTACAGCACCGAGAATTCGATGAAGACCGTCAAGCGCATGGTGTTCGTGCTGCTGCTGGCCGCCGGCCTGGGCCTGATCGTGCCGGCGTCGAGGATCTTGACGGCGGGCTAGGTGCGGCGCAGCCCGGCGGGACGCGCAAAGGCGTGCGCCGCCGGCCTTCATGCAGGCAACACGCCAGGCAACACGCCAGGCAACACCCCGTCAGCCGCGTTCGCCCGTGATGTAGCGCTCGAGTTCGTGGATGATGAATTTCTGCTCGCTCATCACGTCCTTGACCAGGTCGCCAATGGACAGCAGGCCGATGAGCTTGTCGTTCTCGATGACCGGCAGGTGGCGAAAGTGCCGTTCGGTCATCATGGCCATGCAGTGTTCCCGCGTATCCGAGGGGCTGACGTAATACACCGAGTCGGTCATGATGTCGCGCACCTTGGTCGTGCGCGATGACCGGTCCTGCAGCACGATCTTGCGCGCGTAATCGCGTTCGGTCAGCATGCCCAGCACCACCTCGCCTTCCACCACCACCACCGCCCCGATGCTGCGGTCGGCCATCGTCTTGACGGCGTCGAACACCGACGAGTCCGGCGACACCGTCACGACGGCGTGATTGGCTTTTTCCCTGAGAAGCTCAGCAACTGTCTTCACGATGTGCTCCCGAATCGGTGACGAGGTTCTAACGTCCGCCCTGGCGCCGGACCGGAAATCCGGCCGGTTGCCGCCGCGTGACCATGCTCCATCCTAAGCCTGCCCGCGGCATTGCCGCAAGCGGGGCGGCTATTTCGGGTTTTTGTCGCGAAACGCCAGCCCGGCCATCTCGCGCAGATTGCGCGTGGCGCTGCGCTCGGTGGCGGGATTCCAGGCCAGCGAAATGCCGATGGATGCCCCGGCGGGGAAGTCGGCGAGCGCCTTGTAGACCACGCCGGTGCCGGGATGGCGCCGGCCCCCCGCGGGCACCAGCGCTACGCCCAGTCCGCTTTCGACCAGGCTCAGCAGGGTCTGCACCTGCACCGCCTCCTGCGTGATGCGCGGGGTGAAGCCACGCAACTGGCAGGCATTGATCGCCGCCATGCGCAGTCCCGCGGCTTCGGTGGCCGTGTACATGATGAACGGCTCCTGCGCCAGGTCGGTCAGGCGCACGCGGCTGCGCCGCGCCAGCGGGTGCGCCTTGGGCACGGCGAGCGCGAAGGTCTCGGTCGTCAGCGGCGACAGCCGCACGCTCGATCCCATCGCCACCGGCACGCGCACGATGCCGACTTCCAGCGTGTCTTCCTCCAGCTCCTGCATGATGCGGATCGATGTGGCCTCGCGCAGCACCACCGTGACGCCCGGATAGCGTTCGCGAAAGCGCGGCAGGATGCGCGGCAGCACGTCGTGCGTGGCCGACCCCACGAATCCGATGCGCACCGTGCCGCCTTCGCCTGCCGCCCCGGCGCGGGCGGCAAGCCGGAACTGCTCAGCGTGGAAGAGGGCGCGGCGCGCCTCATCGAGCGCGGCCAGCCCGGCCTCCGTGAGCTTGACGCCCTGGCGGCCGCGCACGAACAGCGCGGCGCCCACCTGCGCTTCGAGCTTGCGGATCGACACCGACAGCGGCGGCTGCGACATGTGCAGTTTTTCCGCGGCGCGATGGAAGTTCAGCGTTTCGGCAAGGACGAGGAACTGCTGGAGATGGCGCAAATCCATGGCGGAAGTCCAGGCGGGGAAGACGCCGCATGATACGGCGGGGCGGCGGATCCCGATCGGGTCAGGCGATGGCGCCTTGCGCGCGCAGGCGGTCCAGCGCGGCGTCGTCCAGCGCCAGCACGCGCGCCAGCACCGCGTCGGTGTGTTCGCCCAGGCGCGGCGGCGCGGCTGGTTCGCGCGGCGGCGTGCCGAGCAGGCGCAGGGGCGAGCGCAGCAGGCGCAGCGTGCCATGGCGGGCGTCCGGCGTGTCGGCCACCAGCCCGCGCGCGGCGATCTCGGGCGCATCCAGCGCCTCGCCCACGCTGCGCACCGCGCCGGCGGGAATGCCGGCCGCGCGCACGGTCCGCAGCCAATGCGCGGTGTCCTCGCCGGCGAAGATGCGCTCCAGTTCGGGGATCAGCCGCTCGCGGTTCAGCACGCGCGCGCGGCTGGTGGCATAGGCCGGATCGTCGCGCCATTCCGGCCGGCCGACCAGATCGCAAAGCCGGGCGAACTGCGCATCGTTGCCCACCGCCAGGGCGAACGAGCCGTCGCGGGTCGCGAAGATCTGGTAGGGCACGACCGTGGGGTGCGCGTTGCCCAGCCGGCGCGGCGCGTGGCCCGCCGCCAGATAGCCCGCGCCGACGTTGGCCAGCACGGACACCGCGCCGTCCAGCAGCGCCAGGTCGATGTGCTGCCCGCGCCCGCTGCGCGCACGCGCCAGCAGGGCGGCCAGGATCGCCTGCACGCCATTCATGCCGGTGACGAGATCCGTGATGGCCACGCCCAGCTTCATCGGCGCGCCGCCCGGCTCGCCGGTGATCGACATCAGTCCGCTTTCGGCCTGGATCACGAAGTCGTAACCCGGCTCGTCCGCGCGCGGTCCGGTCCTGCCGTAGCCGCTGATCGAGCAATACACGAGGCCCGGGTTGAGCGCCGACAGGTCTTCATAGCCCAGGCCAAAGGCGTCCAGGGCGCCGAGCCGGTAGTTCTCGACGAGCACGTCGGCTTCGCGCGCCAGCTCGCGCACGAGGCGCTGGCCTTCCGGGTGCTTCAGGTTGACGGCGATCGACGCCTTGCTGCGGTTGGCGCACATGAAGTAGGTGGATTCGCCGTCGACGTCGGGCGGCGACCAGCCGCGCGTGTCGTCGCCCTGGCCGGGCGCTTCGATCTTCCAGATTTCCGCGCCCAGGTCGGCCAGCGTCTGGGTGCACCAGGGACCGGCCAGCACGCGGCTCAGGTCCAGCACGCGGACGCCGGACAGCGGCAGGTCACCGCGCGGGTCCTGGCTCAGGTCCGCGCCGATGTTCAGGCCCATTTCGTCGCGCATCTCGTCACCGATCTCCGCCCTCATTGCGCTTCCTTGGCGGTCAGCGCCGTGCGCAGGTAGGTCAGCGCGTCCGCGTTGCTGGCCAGGACATCGGCGCCGATGCGTTCGTGCCAATGGGATTCCGATCCGGCCGCAAGACGCCATGCACGCAACCGGCGCGTGTAAAGCTGCAAGTCGTATTCCTCGGTGACGCCGATGGCGCCGTGCACGGCGTGCGCGATGTCGGCGACCGGCGGCACGGCCTGGCTGGCGCGGGCCTTGCCCAGCGCGGCGAGCAGGGGGCGCGGCAGGCCGTCCTCGCCCTGGAAGGCCAACTGCGCCGCCATGCGCGCGGCCCACACCTGTTCGGCCATGACGCTGATCTGTTGCTGCACCGCCTGGAAGCGTCCGATGGGCTTGCCGAACTGGGCGCGCTGGTTGGCGTAGTCCAGCGTCATCGTCAGCACCCGGTCCATGGCGCCGGCGATGAGGCCCGCGCAGGCGGCCGCCGCCAGCGTGTCCAGCGGCGCGGCGCCGTCGATGCGCTCGGCATCGGCCCGCGCCCAGGAAACCTGCGCGTCCAGGCTGCCGTGCACCCCGTCGGGCTCCGCGCGCGCCGCCTGCATGGGCAGCAGCCAGGCCTGGCCATCGATGCCGGCCAGCACGTAATCGGCGCAGCGTGCCCAGGGCACGCTGAGGCCGGCGATGCGCTGGCCGTCGATCGCGAGGCCGTGCGGGGCGAGCGCGATGGCGCCCGACGCCTGCGGCCGCCGCGCGCGGGCGAGCCAGGCGCGGGCCAGCAGGGTGTGGGCGATGGGGTAGGGGCACAGGTGCCGGCCGGCCGCCAGCACGATGGGCAGGGCGTCGGCCAGGCCCAGTCCGGCGCCGCCCTGTTCCTCAGGCACCAGCGCATCCGCGAAGCCGGCGTCCTCGCAGGCCTGCCAGGCGGCGGTCTGCGGCCGGCCCTGCTCGGCGCCGCGGATCACGTCCGGCGTGCAGGTCTGGGCGAAGAGGCGTTCGGCGGCGTCGCCAAAGATGTTGTCCATGACGGTCGTCCTTATCGAAGGCCAAGGCCGCGGGCGATGATGCCGCGCAGGATTTCACGGGTGCCCCCGCGCAGCGAGAACGTCGGCGCCACCTGGTCCAGGTATGCCAGCGTGCGCAAGAGCGGCAAGGGTACGGGCCGCTGCGGATGCCGCCCCAGCGTATCGCCGATGAGGCGGGGGATGGCCTGTTCCAGTTCGGTGCCCAGGTCCTTCACCAGCGAGGCTTCCGTGGCGGGGCTGAGGCCGGCCGCCAGCTTGCCCGCCACCGCCAGCGACATGGCGCGCAGCACCGCCATCTGCGACAGGATGCTGCCCAGCGCGGCGCGGTCGGCGGCGTCGGCCTCGGCCTCGCGGCAGTGCGCCAGCCAGCATTCCAGCAGCGCGATGCTGGAGTACAGGCGCTCGGGTCCGCTGCGTTCAAAGGCCAGCTCCGCATTGACCTGCGCCCAGCCCGCGCCTTCCTCGCCGATGAGCGCATCGGGGGCCAGCGCGACATCGTCGAAAAAGACTTCGGAAAAATGCGCGTCGCCCGCCAGGTCCTCGATCGGGCGCACCGACACGCCGGGCAGCGACAGGTCCACGATGACCTGCGACAGGCCCTGGTGCCGGTCGTCGGCGGTGCCCGACGTGCGCACGAGCGCGATCATGTAGTGGGAGCGGTGCGCGTTGGTGGTCCAGATCTTGCTGCCGTTCAGGCGCCAGCCGCCGGACACGGACGTGGCCCGCGTGCGGATGCTGGCCAGGTCCGAGCCGGAGCCCGGTTCGCTCATGCCGATGCAGAAGAACGCCTGCGCGGCGCAGATGCGCGGCAGGTAGAAATCCTTTTGCGCGGGCGTGCCGTATTTCAGGATGAGCGGCGCGCTCTGGCGGTCGGCGATCCAGTGGGCGGACACGGGGGCGCCCGCGCCCAGCAGTTCCTCGGACAGCACGAAGCGCGCGAAGTGGCCGCGCGCCGCGCCGCCGTATTCGCGCGGCAGCGTCAGGCCCAGCCAGCCGCGCTCGGCAAGCTGGCGGCTGAAGCCCGCGTCGAAGCCCATCCAGGAGCGGGCGCGTTCGTCGGGTTCCAGGCCGTCCAGCGTATCGGCCAGGAAGGCGCGCACCTCGGCGCGCAAGGCTTCGTCCTCGGGGGGAATGGCGGTGAGTTCCAGCGTATCGATCATCGGGCGCTCCGGGTCGGACAAAGGCGCCGCGACAGGCGCCGGGGCTCACTATCCGGGAGCGCGCTGAAAGCTGTCCAATATTATTTTTTGGATTTGCGATATGCGTTTCGTATCGACGCCCGCGCCCAGGGGCGCGGCGGGGCGCCGATACGGCAGGGATATCACCCGCGCAAAAATTAATATTAGACGTCACCTGCCTGCGTGCCTACGCTTCATGCCACGCCCTGCCGCGCCCCGCGCGGACCGGGCGGCACACAACAAAGGAGACAGCATGAACAAGGTGATACGCCTGGCGGCGCTGGCAGGCGCCGTGTGGCTGGCGCAGCCCGCAACAGTGGCGCAGGCCGCCTACCCCGACAAGCCGATCCGGCTGATCGTGTCGTTCCCGCCGGGCAGCGGGACGGACAGCAACGCGCGCTACGTGGCCAGGAAGATGGAGGAAAAGCTGGGCGTGGCGGTCACGGTGGAGAACCGGCCCGGCGGCAACAGCTTCATCGCCGCGCAGGCCGTGGCCACGGCGCCGGCCGACGGCTACACGCTGCTGCTGGCCAGCAATTCGCCGGTGGCCACGAACGCCGCCATGTACAAGAACCTGCCCTACGACCCGGTCAAGGATTTCGCGCCCGTGGCGCGGCTGGGCTATGGCGCGATGGCGCTGGCGGTGAAGTCCGACGCGCCCTACCAGTCGGTGAAGGACCTGGTCGAGGCCGCCCGCCAGCGGCCGGGGGTGTTGAACTATGGCAGCGGCAGCGCCTCGTACCAGATCGCCACGGAGCTGTTCCTGTCGATGGGCGGCGTCAAGGCCAACCACGTGCCGTATCGGGGTGCTGCGCCCGCGCTGACCGACCTGGCGGGCGGGCAGGTGGATTTCGTGTTCGCGGACTATGGCGCCGTGATCCCCTTCGTGCAGAGCGGGCGCATGCGGCTGCTGGCCGTCACCGGGGACAGCCGGCTGAAAAGTTCGCCCGACACGCCGACCTTGCAGGAATCGGGCTTTCCGGGCTACTACATGGTGAACTGGACGGCCGCCTTCGCGCCGGCCCAAACGCCCGCGCCCATCATCGATACGCTGGCCGACACCTTGCTGGATATCTATCGCACCCCCGACGCCGCCGAGTTCCTGGCGCGCACCAACTGGGAGGTGTTTCCGGTGGGCCCGAAGGAGCTGGGCGAGTTCCAGCGCCAGGAGATCCGCAAATGGGACGAGGCCGCCCAGCGCGCCGGCATCCCGAAACAGTGATTGTTGCGATTGAAGAAGGAGCAGGCATGGCAGAGTTGGTACAGGTTGAACAGAGCGCCGACGGGGTGGTCACCCTGACCTTGAATGATCCGGCGACCCGCAACGCGCTCACGGGCAGCGCCATGGTCGATGAACTGCTGGCCGAATTCGCGCGCATCGAACGTGATGACTCGGTGCGCGTGCTGATCATCACCGCCGCGGGCAGCGTGTTTTCGTCGGGCGGGAACGTCAAGGACATGCAGCGGCAAATCGGCCCCGAGGTGGGCAGCGCGGCGCTGCGCCAGGAATACCGTCACGGCATCCAGCGCCTGCCGCTGGCGCTGTACGCGCTGGAGGTGCCGACCATCGCCGCGGTGAATGGCCCGGCCATCGGCGCGGGCTGCGACCTGGCGTGCATGTGCGATGTGCGCATCGCGGCGCAGGAGGCCACGTTTGCGGAAAGCTTCGTCAAGCTGGGCATCGTGCCGGGCGACGGCGGCGCCTGGTTCTTGCCGCGGCTGATCGGGCAGGCGCGCGCGGCGGAGATGTCCTTTACCGGCGACGCGATCGATGCGGCCACGGCGCTGCAATGGGGGCTTGTATCGCGCGTGGTGCCGTCAGGCGAGCTGCTGCCCGCCGCGCATGCGCTGGCGGCGCGCATGGCGGCCAATTCGCCGGACGCGGTGCGGCTGACCAAGCGGCTGCTGCGCGAAAGCCAGCATGTGCGGCTGGACACCTTGCTGGAACTGTCGGCGGCCTATCAGGCGCTGGCCCACAAGACGCAGGCGCACGCCGACGCCGTGGACCAGTTCATCGCGCGCCGCGCCGCGCGCAAGCCGCAAGGATGAGGCCGGCGCGCAAGGGGCGGGCAGTATGATGGAATGCACGTCATCGAATGCATTGCACCATACGAAACGCACCACAAGGAGGAAACACCATGAATGAAGTCATCGTTGCTTCGGCCGTCCGCACCGCCATCGGCGATTTCGGGGGCGCGCTCAAAGACGTGCCGCCCTGCGATCTGGGCGCCACCGTCATCAAGGCCGCGCTCGAGCGCGCGGGCGTCTCGGGCGATGAGGTGGGCCACGTCGCCGTCGGCCACGTCATCAACACCGAGCCGCGCGACATGTACCTGTCGCGCGTGGCCGCCATGAATGCCGGCATCTCCAAGGAAACCCCCGCCTTCAACGTCAACCGCCTGTGCGGCTCGGGGCTGCAGGCCATCGTGTCCGCGGCGCAGACGATCATGCTGGGCGACGCCGAGATCGCGGTGGGCGCGGGCGCCGAAAGCATGAGCCGCGCGCCGTACATCGCGCCGGCCCAGCGCTGGGGCGCGCGGATGGGCGACAGCGTCATGCTGGACATGATGACTGGCGCGCTGTCCGATCCGTTCGGCAAGATGCACATGGGCGTCACGGCCGAGAACGTGGCGGCGCGTTTCGGCATCAATCGCCAGGACCAGGACGCCATGGCCGCCGAATCGCATCGCCGTGCCGCCGCGGCGATCGACGCGGGCCACTTCCGCGACCAGATCGTGCCGGTCAAGATCAAGTCGCGCAAGGGCGAGATCGTGTTCGACACCGACGAGCACGTGCGCCGCGACGTCACGGTCGACACCCTGGCCACCCTCAAGCCCGTGTTCCAGAAGGAAAACGGCTCGGTCACGGCAGGCAACGCCTCCGGGCTGAACGACGGCGCGGGCGCGCTGGTCCTGATGAACGCGTCGGTGGCGGCCAAGCGCGGCGTCAAGCCGCTGGCGCGCCTGGTGGCTTACGCGCATGCGGGCGTGGATCCCGACATCATGGGCATCGGCCCCGTGCCGGCCACGCAGGCCGCGCTCAAGCGGGCCGGCCTGACCGTCGACCAGCTTGACGTCATCGAAGCCAACGAGGCATTCGCCGCGCAGGCGTGCGCCGTGTCGCGTGAACTGAAGCTGGATCCGGCCAAGGTGAACCCCAACGGCAGCGGCATCGGCCTGGGCCATCCGATCGGCGCCACCGGCGCCATCATTGCCACCAAGGCCCTGCACGAGCTGCAGCGCGTGGGCGGGCGCTATGCGCTGGTGACCATGTGCATCGGCGGCGGCCAGGGCATCGCCGCGATCTTCGAGCGGATCTGATCCGCCCGGCGCGCATCGGCCCGCGAGGTCCCGGCAACGCCGGGGGCTCGCGGGTTTTTCATTGGGCGTCCTGGCCCAGGTAGTCCTTGGCCCAGGCCTGGCATTCGGCGTGCAGCAAGGCGCCCATCTGCGCCCGCCGCGGGGCGTCGAGCCGGCTGCTGATCGCGCCGAAACTGAACGCGACCCAGGTCAGCTCCGACACCGGAAACGCCACGCCCACGCCAGACACACCCGGCGTGATGGTGTCCACGATCTCCGAGTAGCCTGCGCTGCGGGTCTGCCGCACCGCCTTCATCAGCGCCGGGCTGGAGACGCGGATGTGTGCGTAGCTGGCCGCATGCCGTGCGTAGAGCGCGGCGATCTCTTCATCCGGCAGGGCCGCCATCAGCGCCAGCCCGCCCGCGCCCACGCCGAGCAGCCGGCGCTCGCCCTGGTCGATGGTAAAGACCTTGACCGGGAACGATCCGGCCTCGCGCAGCAGGCACAGCGCGTAATCGCCCTGGCGGATCACGAGGAACACGGTATCGCCGGAAAGACGCGCGAGTTTTTGCGCGAACGGACGCAGGGCGTCCAGCAGCGGCGTGCGCCGCAAGGCGGCAAATCCCAATTGCATCGAATCCACGCCCAGCCGATAACGGCGGGTGGCGCGGTCGCGTTCCGCGAACTGCTCTTCCAGAAGGCAGCTCAGCAGGCGGTGGGCGGTGGAGCGTTCCAGGCCGGTGGCCGCCATGACGCCCTGCAGATCGATGCCGTCTTCCTGGTGCTGCGCCAGCACACGCAACAGGCCAAGCGCGCGCCGCATGCTCTGGGTTCCGGCGGTCGGTGATGGGTTGTTCATATTGTGGGAAAAAGTCCATGAATATTTTGTAGTTTAGGATTTGAGGTGCGTTAATTCAATGCATGGGATCGCGCCGCATTCGATGGCGCGGCATGACAAGGACGAGGAGACCATGCAATACGCCACCCTGGCCGTCGAACGGCACGACGCGGTATGCCGCATCAGCCTGGCCCGCGAATCCGCGCGCAACGCGCAGAGCCAGCAGATGCTGGACGAATTGGACGACGCGCTGTCGCGGGCGGAGCAGGACGACGCCGTGCGGGTCGTCGTCCTGGCCGGCCGCGGCGCGCATTTTTCGGCCGGTCACGATTTAAAGGAAGCGCAGGCCAAACGGGCCGACTTCACGGTCGAAGAACGCTGGGAGTACGAATCCCGCCGCTATTACGGCTACTGCCTGCGCATATGGGATTTCCCCAAACCCACCGTGGCGCAGGTGCAGGGCGCCTGCGTGGCGGGCGGCTTCATGATCGCCAACATGTGCGACCTGGTGGTGTGTTCGGACACCGCGTACTTCTCCGATCCGGTGGGCCACACGCTGGCTGCCGCCGCCACGGAAGTGCTGATCCATCCGTGGGTGATGGGGCTGCGCAAGGCCAAGGAAATGCTCTACACCGGCGAAAAGGTCGATGCGCAGGAGGCCTTGCGCATCGGCATGGTGAACCGGGTCGTGCCCGAGTCGGAGCTTGACGCCGCGACGCTGGCGCTGGCGCAGCGCATCGCGCAGGCGCCGCCTTTCGGGCTGCGTCTGATCAAGCGGTCGCTCAATCGCACCGCCGACGCGCAGGGCTTTCGCACGGCGCTGTCGGCGCACTTCGACACGCATCAGTTGTCTCACCTGAGCGAAGAATTCCAGGCGGTTCGCCAGCGCGGCCTGGCGCAGGCGATTCAACGGAACAAGGATCTGCCCGCACGGGATGCGGGCGCGCCGCTCGCCGAGGAGGCGCCAGGCGACGCGAGCCCGGCCGGTGGCAACAAGGGCGAGCCCGCATGATCGCCCGCCTCGATCCTTTGCTGAACCCCCGCTCGATCGCCATGATCGGCGCCAGTTCCAACCCGGGCCGCATCGGCGGCATGCCATTGGACCTGCTGACCCGATTCGGCTTCAAGGGCGGCATCTATCCGGTCAATCCGAAGTACCAGGAAGTCTTCGGCCTGCGTTGCTGGCCCGACATCGAAGCCGTGCCCGACGCGGTGGATCTGGCGGTGCTGGCGATTGGCGCGGCCGACGTGACGCCCATGCTGCGGCGCTGCCACGCCAAGGGCATCCGCGCGGCCATCGTCTACGCCGCCGGCTTTGCCGAGGCCGGTGGCGAGGGCGCGCGCCTGCAGGACGAGCTGGAGGCCTTCGTGGCGGAAAGCGGCATGGCGGTGGCGGGGCCCAACTGCATGGGCTTTGCAAACCTGAACACGCAGGCCCACACCGCATTCGCCTCCGTCTTCAAGACCGCGCCTGCTCAGGCGGGGCCGGGGTCGGTCAGCCTGCTCACCCAGAGCGGCAACGTGTGCGCGGCGGTATATGCCATCGCCCGCCGGTTGGGGCTGCCGTTCTCCCACTTCATCAACACGGGCAACGAAGCCTGCATCGACTTTTCGCAATACCTGGAATACCTGGCGGCCGATCCGCAGACGCAGATCGTGCTGGGCTATATCGAACAACTGCGCGACGGCGACCGCTTCGTGCGCGCCTGCCGCGAGCTGGAGCGCCAGGGCAAGCTGCTGATCGCATTGAAGGCCGGGGCCACGGACAAGGGGGCGCAGGCCGTGCAGTCCCACACGTCGGCGCTGGCCGGCGACCGCCGGGTGTACGCGGCGGCTTTCCGCCAACTGAATGTCATCGAGGCCCACGATTTTGCGCAGATGGCGCACCTGGCCAGCCTGGCGACCCTGCGGCACCGCACGGCCGGCAAGCGCGTGGCGGTGCTGACGATGTCCGGCGCCCTGGGGGCGATCCTGGCGGACAAGTTCATCGGCGCCGGGCTGGCGCTGCCGGACCTGCCGCCCGATCTGCAGGACATTCTGCGCGGCGGCATTCCCGATTACGGCATGGTCGGCAATCCGGTGGACGTGACCGGCAATGTGGTCAACGATCCGGCCTTTGTGCGCACCGTGCTGCAGGCGCTGGCCACGTCCGCCGCCATTGACGCCGTCGTGGTGTACGCGCCCGGCTACATGCTGGACCGCATGGCCGATGCCTTGGCCGAGGCCTCGCGCCAGCATCGGCGACTTTTCGTCGCGATCGATACCGGCCTGGCGCAAAGCCGCGCCGCGCTGCGCGAGGCCGAGGTGGCGGTGTTCGAGGATCTGGGCCAGGCGGTCGAGGCGTTGGCGCCTTATCTGTTGTGGTGCGCCGCGCGCGGGGAAAAACGGCAGGCGGCCCTGCCCGCCATTAAGGCCGCGTCCGCGCCCGGCCTGCCGTGCAACGAAGCGCAGGCGCGTGCCTATGTGGCCGCCTGCGGCCTGCCCGAGGCCGCGGCCGACGTGGCGCGCAGCGCGGACGAGGCCGTGCGCGCCGCGCGCCACGCCGGATATCCGGTGGCGCTGAAGGTCCTGAGCCCCGACATCGCCCACAAGACCGAAGCGGGCGGCGTGGCGCTGAATCTGGCGGACGAGCAGGCGGTGCGCGGCGCGTATGCCCAGGTGACCGAGGCCGCGTCGCGCGCGCAGCCCGATGCGCGCATCGACGGCGTGCTGGTGCAGAGGATGGAACGCGGCGTCGCGGAGATCATCGTCGGCGCCACGCGCGACCCCGTCTTCGGCCCCGTGTTGACGGTGGGCCTGGGCGGCGTGCTGACCGAGATCTACCAGGACACCAGCCACCGCCTCTTGCCGGTGGACGAGGACATCGCCTTGGAGATGTTGCGGGAGCTCAAGGCGTTCGCGCTGCTGGATGGGTTCCGGGGCAAGCCCCGGGGCGATCTGGCGGCGGCCTGCAGAAGCATCGTGGCCGTCGGCAACGCCTTGCTCGCCGCGCCGGCGCAGGTGTCGCAGATAGAAGTGAATCCATTGCTGATCAAAGAGGCGGGGCAGGGCGTCGCGGTGCTGGACGCGCTGATCCTGCCCGCAACCCCGTAGCGCGACCGCGCAAATCCCAGGAGGAGACAAGCATGATCAAGACAATACTGGCCGGCGTCGCACTGGCCTGCTTTGGCGCCACGGGCGCTGCCCAGGCCCAGGACAATTATCCGAGCCGCCCCGTGCGTATCGTGGTGCCGTTTTCGCCGGGCGGCGCGACCGACATCATGAGCCGTCTGCTGGCGGAAAAGCTGAGCGGCAAGCTCGGGCAGCCGGTGATCGTGGAGAACAAGCCAGGGGGCGGCACCATGATCGCGTCGGACTACGTGTCGCGCGCCGAGCCGGATGGCTACACCTTGCTGATGGCCGCGTCGTCGCTGGGCATCGCGCCCAGCATCTACCCCAAAGTGAATTACGACCCGATCAAGGATTTCGCGCCCGTCACGCAGGTGGCGTCCGTGGTGCACGTGCTGGGCGTGCATCCGTCGGTGCCGGCCAAGAACGTGGGCGAGCTGATCGCCTATCTGAAGGCCAATCCGGGCAAGGTGAGCTATGGCTCGGTGGGCACGGGCAGCTCCACGCATCTGGAAGCCGAACTCTTTAACAGCATGGCCGGCGTGCAGATGGCGCACATCCCCTATAAGGGCAGCGCGCCGGCGCTGAACGACCTGGTGGCGGGGCGCCTGCAGGTGATGTTCGACGCGTGGGCGTCGTCCGGGCCCTTCGTCAAGGACGGCAAGCTGCGCGCCCTGGCGGTCACGACGGCCCAGCCTTCGGCGTCGGTGCCCGAACTGCCCACGGTGGCCTCCTCCGGCTTGCCGGGCTATTCGGCCATGCCGTGGCTGGGCCTGGTGGCGCCGGCGCGTACGCCGCAGCCCGTGATCGACAAGCTCTACCAGAACCTTGCGCAGATCCTGCAGCAGCCGGAGGTGAAGGCGCAGTTCGTGGGCCTGGGGCTGGACATCATTGGCAGCGATCCGAAAGCCTTCGGCGCCTTCCTCCGGCAGGACGTGGCGACGTGGGCCAAGGTGGCGCGCGATTCAAATATCCGCCTGGAGTGAGCGCATGACGATGCAGCAAACGTTCGCGCCGGCGGATGCAGGGCGGGCCAGTACGCAGCAGGATGGCGGGGCGCAGGAAGATCAGGCCTTCCGCCTGGACCTGCGCCGCTGGCTCGAAACGGCCTACGCCGATTTCGCACGCGCCTGGCCGGGCGGCGCCGATCCGCGCAACCTGGACTACCGGCGCGCCTGGGAAGACACGCTGTGCGCCCATGGCTGGTCCGGGTTGGGCTGGCCCGAGGCCTACGGCGGCAAGGCGCTGCCGCTGTCGCGCCAGGCCGTCTTTCACGAAGAGCACGCGCGTTGCGGCGCGCCGCTGGGCGTGAACCTGATCGGCCACGGCATCCTGGCGCCCACCTTGCTGCATTTCGGCAGCGAGGCGCAGAAGCGGCGCTTTCTGCCGGGCATTCTTTCGAACCGCGAGGTGTGGTGCCAGGGGTATTCCGAGCCGGGCGCGGGCTCGGACCTGGCCGCCGTGCGCACACGGGCCGAGCCGGCGCCGGGCGGCTTTCGCCTGAACGGCCACAAGATCTGGACGTCCTTCGCGGACCGGGCCCAGTGGTGCTTCGTGCTGGCGCGTACCGACCCCGATGCGGCCCGGCACAAGGGCCTGAGTTTCCTGTTGGTGGACATGCGCAGCCCCGGCGTGCGGGTCGAGCCCATCCGGCAGATCACGGGCGAGGCCGAATTCTGCGAGGTGTTCTTCGAGGACGTGTTCGTGCCCTCGGACGCGCTGCTGGGGGAACTGAACCAGGGTTGGCGGATCGCGATGGCGGCCGCCAGCTTCGAGCGCGGCACGTACTTCATCCCGCGCCTGGTGCGCTTCGCGCAGGAATTGCGCCAGGTGCGCGAGCTTGCGCTGCGCCCGGACGCGCGCGGCCGCGTGCCGGCGGCGTCGGCCTCGGTGCGCCACCGCTGGGCGCGCCTGGCGGCGGACAGCCATGTGCTGGCGCTCAAGTCGCAGCGCGCGCTGGCGGGCGCGATGCGGGGCGATCCGCCTGGTCCCGAAGGATCGTCGACCAAGATCCACTGGAGCGAGGCGCACCAGCGCCTGCTTGAACTGTCCCTGCAATTGCTGGGCGAGGACGCCTGCCTGGGGCCGGATGCGGCCGAGGCGGGCGCGGCGGGCGCGGCGCAACTCACGCACGCCTATCTCTGGTCGCGCGCCGAAACCATCCTGGCCGGCACCTCCGAAATCCAGCGCAACATCATTGCCGAGCAGATGCTCGGCCTGCCCAAGGCCTGACGTCCCATGAATCTGCACCTCAGCGAAGACCAGCGCATGTTGCGCGATGCCGCCCAGCGCTTTCTTTCGCAGCGCCACCCGGCCGCCGTGGCGCGCGCCGCAGCGCGTCACGACGCGCCGGCGCGCCAGGCGCTGTGGCGCGAACTGGCCGATCAGGGCTGGCCCGCCTTGCTGGCGCCGCAAGCGCACGGCGGACTTGGCCTGGGCATGCAAGAGGCCTGGATCGTCGCCGAGGAGGCGGGCCGGCATCTGCTGAGCCTGCCGCTGGCGGCCAACATGGCGCGGCTGCCGACCCTGTGCGAAGCGGGCGGCGGGGTGGCGCGGTGGGCCGATCCCATGATGGCGGGCGAAACCTGGTACGCCGATGCCGACCTGCGCCCGGACGGCTCGGCCTTCATCGAGGGCGCGGGCGGCGACGTGCGTGCGCTGGCCGTGCGCGCGCAGGCCTCCACCGTCCTGCGGGTAGAACTGCTGGCGCCGGTTGCCGGTGCGGCAGGCCTGGATCCGACCATGCCCGTCGCGATGGCGGCCCATCCCGAGATCGTGGAAAGCGTGGAAGTGACGGTCGATCCAGGGACGTGGGATCTGATGCGCACGCGGCTGCGCCTGCTGCGCTCGGCCGAGATGCTGGGCGCGGCGTCCGCGGCGCTGGACATGGCCGCGGCGTATGCGCGTGAACGCCAGCAGTTCGGCCGCGCCATCGGCGCCAATCAGGCCATCAAGCACCGTCTGGCCGAAGATTGGATGGGCCTGGACGATGCGCGCCTGGCAGGCTGGGCGGCGGCGGCCTCGATGGATGCGCGCGCGCCGTCCGCGCCGCGCGATGTCCTGTTTGCGCCGCTGCTGGCGGTGCAGGCCAGCCAGCGCGCCGCCCAGAACGCGATCCAGGCGCACGGCGCGCTGGGCGTGACCTGGGAGTGCGACGCGCACCTGTACCTCAAGCGCGTCCTGCGCCTGTCGGCCAGCCTGGAAGCCGACGTGTCCGGCCCGGACCTGCTGGAGCGCATCTGGGAAACCGCGGCGTAGCCGCCGGCCCCGGGGCGGCGGGCCTACAATCGCGCCCATGCATAAATCCAACTTTCCCTCCGAACTCGACCAGCCCACGCTTTCCGAAGTCGACGGCGTGCGCTATCTGCACTTCAACACCGAATGGGTGCAGGGCGCGATGCACATCAAGCGCCCGGCCGACCTGGTGCTGGAGTACACCGCCCAGATGATGGCCTGGCTGCTGTTCCTGGAACCGCCCAAGGAAGAGGCCATCGGCATGCTGGGCCTGGGCGCCGGATCGCTCGCGCGCTTTTGCGCCAAGCACACGCGCGGCCCGCTGCTGGCGGTGGAATGGAATCCCCGCGTGACGGCCGCCTGCCACATGTTCTTCCGCCTGCCCGGCGCGAACCGGCTGCAGGTCGAGCACACCGACGCTGGCGCGTGGGTGGCCGATCCGCTCAACGCCGGCCGTTGCCCGGTGCTGATGGTCGACCTGTACGACGCCGCCGCTGAAGGACCGGTGCGCGACAGCGTGAAGTTCTACCGCGACTGCCGCCGCGTGCTGGGCGAGGTCGGCATCCTGGCCGTGAACCTGTTCGGCCGTCATGAAAGCTTTGGCAAGAACATCGACAACCTGTCCAAGGCCTTCGAGGACCGCATCGTGCTGCTGCCCGAGGTCGAAGCCGGCAACCAGATCGTCCTTGCCTTTTCCGGCCCGCGCTTGGCGATCACGCCGGCCGAACTGCTGGCCCGCGCGGAGGTGGTGGAGAGCAAGTACGGGCTGCCGGCCCGCCGGTGGGCGCGCTCACTGACGCGCCACGCGGTCGACGGGGTTCTGCATTTCTAGAGGATTTCAGGGGCGCAGGGTCCTGAGCGGCCGCCGGGCAAGCTTGATCTTGAAGTCCTGGCGACTGTCGCAGATAAGGTGGACGTACACCTTGTCTCCCACGACTTCGTAGATAACCCGATTTTTGACGGCAATTATTTGCAGGAAGTGGGTCGCAGGCAGCTCCGGGAGTGGATGCCCCGCTTGCGGGAACTGTTCGAGATTCAGAATCGCCGTCTTGATCTTGGCATAGGAATCCAACCACACCGCATGGGAAAAGTGCTTTCTGACGTAGTGGCGGATTTCGTGCAGATCATCGGCGGCCGATTGCAGAAAGACCACCGTCCGGCTCATTCCGCATCATCCCGGTCCAACGTTTCAATCTGCGCGAACACGTCCGTCGCCGGCCTGACGCGTCCTTCTTCGATGTCTTTACGGCCGCCCGCCAGCAGTTGAAGCAGCGCCATGGCCTGCTCCTGCTCTTCGAAGCTCTGCACGTCCATGACGACGAGCTTGGCCTCTCCGTTCTGGGTGATGAGCAGCGGCTCCCGGGTCGCGGTCAATGTGGTCACAATTTCAGCCGCGTGACTCTTGAGGTAGGAGATAGGCTTCACTTGGGTGGAGTATTTCATGGACTGGACTCCGGCATGTTAGGCGAGATCGGACTGAGTTTAGTCTTAATTCAGTCCTACTTCCGCCCGATTTTCAGTATCACGGGTTCTGGGTTGGCGTCTTAATCCCGGATTGTCAGCTTCCTGTTAGGGAAGGTACCGAGGCGCCCGGGGTTTACCTTTCTTCCTGCCCAGGTCTATCATGGCCTTATTCATAATTATGAATTACGGCGTCACCCGCGCCGTCAACCCATGAGCATGAGCCATCCCATCGTCCGGCAAGCCTTGTACCTGGAAGTCGCGGACCGCCTGCGCGGCATGATTCATGCGCGCGCGCTCCGAAACGGCGAATGGATCGACGAATTGCGGCTGGCCGGCGAAATGGGCATTTCGCGCACGCCCTTGCGTGAGGCCCTGAAGGTGCTGGCCACCGAAGGCCTGGTCCGGCTGGAACCGCGGCGCGGTTGCTTCGTCAATGAGCTGTCCTTGCAGGATCTGGAAGACATCTTCCCGCTGATGGCCATGCTGGAAGGGCGCTGCGCCTTCGAAGCGGCGCGCAAGGCCAGCGACGCGCAGCTTGCCGAGCTGGAGCCGCTGCATGCCGCGCTGGCGGGTCACGCCAAGGCGGGGCGCATCGACGCTTACTACAAGACCAATTACCTGATCCACGAGGCCGTGCAGGCCCTCGCCGGCAACCAATGGCTGTCCGACATGGTGGGCAACCTGCGCAAGGTCCTGAGCCTGTCGCGCCATCGCAGCCTGTCGCGGCCCGGCCGCATCGACCAATCCTGCGCCGAACACCTCGCCATCTTCCAGGCCCTGAAGGCCCATGACCCCGACGCCGCGCAGGCGCTGGCGCACACGCACCTGATGCGCCAGCTTGAAGCGCTGCGCGCACTAAGCAACGAAGACGCCGCGGATGCGGCGCCGTCCGATCCCATCGTTATCGAGGAGCCCGCCCATGTCCGCACCCGCCAATCTCGCGCCCGCGCGCGGCGCACGCACGCCTGAGCCCGAAGCCGACCTCGTCGACGCCGCCGCCGCGGCCGAAAGCGCCAGCCTCATCACCCGGCTGGGACGGCTGTGGGACCGCGGACGCCTGCCCAGCGAATCCGAAGTGCGGCGCCTGTTCGAGGCCCGCCTGACCGACGTCGCCGCCAACAAGCTGGCGCGCCGCTGGTGCGAGCAATACGCCGCCGCCGACGGCAAGGACCGCCGGCTGATGCTGGCCGCGCTGGCGCAGATCCGCGCCACCTACGCCGGCGAGGGCGGCGAAGGCGTGCGCCTGTTCAAGCGATTCAACGCCCAGCCCCAGGGATTGCGTTTCCTGGTCGACCTGCGCGCGGACATGCTGCGCTGGCGCAAGCAGGTGGCGGGCATCCAGGCGCTGGACAAGGAACTGGAAGGGCTGCTCTCGGCCTGGTTTGACGTGGGCCTGCTGGAACTGCGTCCGCTGACCTGGGATTCGCCGGCGTCGCTGCTGGAAAAGCTGATCCTCTACGAGGCCGTCCACGAGATCAAATCCTGGGACGACCTGCGCCACCGCGTGGCGCCCGACCGCCGCTGCTATGCGTACTTCCACCCGCAGATGCCGGGCGTGCCGCTGATCTTCGTGGAAGTGGCCTTCGCCAGCCAGATGGCCGACAACGTGCAGGTGCTGCTGGACAGCACCCTGCCGCCGCAGGACCTGGACAAGGCGCGCTGGGCGATTTTCTATTCCATCTCCAACACGCAGCCCGGCCTGAAGGGCATCAGCTTCGGCAACTTCCTGCTCAAGCGCGTAGTCGAGCAGTTGCTCGAAGAACTGCCCAAGTTGAAGGCGTTCGCCACCTTGTCGCCCATTCCGGGATTCACCGACTGGCTGGGCAAGCTGGATGCGGCAGCGGTGGAGGCCATCGTGCGCGACGACAAGACGCGCGCCAAGGACAGCAAGCGCGCAGGCGTGCCGGACGGGCAGCGCTGGGTTGCGCGCCTGGCCAAGGCCGCGCAGGGCCAGACGTCCGACGTGGTCAAGCGCGCGGGCTTCCGCCTGGCCGCCACCTATCTGCAATCCATGAAGAACGGGCTGCCGGTGGACCCGGTGGCGCGCTTTCACTTGGGCAACGGCGCGCGCATCGAGCGCCTGAATTGGGCGGCGGACACGTCGCCCAAGGGGCTCAAGCAGTCCTGCGCCATGATGGTCAATTACCTGTATGACCTGGACGAACTGGACACGAATCTTCAGCGCCTGAACGACGGCAAGCCGCAGATCAGCCGCGGCGTGGGGCGCGTGGCCTGACCGCCGGAAACACGGCGGCAGACAATATCAACCACAACAAGGGCAGGGGACATGACGGAGAACGTGGCTGGCCACGGCCAGGTGCGGTTTGAGCGCGAGGGGCCGCTGGCCTGGGTGACGCTATCGCACCCGGGGCGCCTGAACGCGATCACGGTAGGCATGTGGCGCGAACTGCGCGAGGTCTTCACGCGCATCGCGCAGGAGGACGCCTTGCGCTGCGTGATCGTGCGCGGCGAAGGCGGCAACTTCGCCGCCGGCGCCGACATCCGCGAGTTTCCTGCCGTGCGCGCCGACATGGCCGGCGTGCAGCGCTACCACCGCGAGATCCTGGCGCCCGCCCTGCAGGCCGTGGCGCAATGCCCGCAGCCGGTCATTGCGCAGATCGAGGGCGTTTGCGTGGGCGGCGGGCTGGAAATCGCCAGCCAGTGCGACCTGCGCATCGCCGGCGCGTCGGCCCGCTTCGGCGTGCCGATCAACCGGCTGGGCTTTCCCATGGCGCCCGATGAAATGCGCGGCCTGCTGGCGTTGGCCGGCCGGGCCGCGACGCTGGCCATCCTGCTGGAAGGCCGCGTGTTCGGCGCCGAAGAGGCGCGCGGACTGGGCCTGCTGACCCGTATCGTCGACGACGGCCAGGTGGCCGAGGCGGCCCGCCGCAGCGCCGACCGTATCGCCCAGGGCGCGCCGCTGGCCGCCCGCATCAACAAGCGCTTGTCCGCCAGGCTCGCCACCGGCGCCGCCTTGACCGAGGACGAGTATCGCGATTATTTCTCCTATGCCGAAAGCCGGGACCACAGAGAAGGCGTGCGCGCCTTCCTGGCCGGCGAAGACCCTTCCTTTTCCGGAGACTAGACAGGTGAGCAACGCCAACCTATATGCTGTCCTGCAAGGCGGCTTTCCCAAAGACCGCAGCAAAGTCGCGCTGGAAACGCCCGACCTCCAATACACCTGGGACGACATCGACCGCGCGACCGCGTGCCTGGCGAACCTGCTGGAATCGCTGAACCTGCCCGACGGCGCGCGCGTCGCCGTCCAGGTCGAAAAGTCGCCCGAAGCCCTGCTGCTGTACCTGGCCACGCTGCGCGCGGGCCTGGTGTACCTGCCGCTCAACACGGCCTACCGCGAATCCGAAATCGAATACTTCCTGGGCAACGCCGAGCCCTCGGTGGTGGTCTGCGCCAGCAAGAACCTGGACTGGGTCAAGCGGGCCGCCGACAAGGCCGGTTGCGCGCACGTCTACACGCTGGACGAGGACCGCACCGGCAGCCTGCTCGACGCCGCGGGCGGCCTGTCGCAGACGTTCAAGACCGTGCCGCGCAAGCCGGACGACCTGGCCGCGATCCTGTACACCTCGGGCACCACGGGCCGCAGCAAGGGCGCGATGCTCTCGCATGGCAACCTCGCCGCCAATGCGCGCGTCCTGCATGAGTACTGGGGCTGGCGCGAGGACGACGTGCTGCTGCACATGCTGCCGATCTTCCACGTGCACGGCCTGTTCGTCGCATCGCACGGCGCGCTGCTGGCGGGCGCGCGGATGATCTGGCTGCCCAAGCTGGATGCGGACCAGGCGCTGCACTACCTGCCGCAAAGCACCGTGATGATGGGCGTGCCCACGTATTACGTGCGCCTTCTGGCCGACCCGCGCTTTAACCGCGAGGTCTGCGCCAACATGCGCCTCTTCATTTCGGGCTCCGCGCCGCTGCTGGCCGAGACGTTCTCGGACTTCAAGGCGCGCAGCGGCCACGCCATCCTGGAACGCTACGGCATGAGCGAAACCGTCATGCTGACCTCCAATCCCTACGATCCCGCGCAGGGCGAACGCCTGGCGGGCACCGTGGGCCGCGCCTTGCCGGGCGTGCAGGTGCGGGTGGTCGACGATGCCGGCGTCGCGCTGGCGCCGGGCGAGATCGGTAACGTGCAGGTGCGCGGTCCCAATGTGTTCTCGGGCTACTGGCGCATGCCGGAAAAGACGCGCGAGGAGTTCACCGACGACGGCTGGTTCAAGACCGGCGACGTGGGCCGCTGGGGCGGCGAGTCGGCCGGCCGCGACGTGCCCGCCGATTACCTGTCCATCGTGGGCCGCAGCAAGGACCTCATCATTTCCGGCGGCTACAACGTTTATCCCAAGGAAATCGAGACGCTGATCGACGACATGCCCGGCGTGGCGGAGTCGGCGGTCATCGGCGTGCCGCACCCGGATTTCGGCGAGGCCGTGGTGGCGGTGGTGGTGCCCAAGGACGGCGCGTCGCTGGACGCGTCGGCCATGCAGGCCGAATTGAAGTCGCGCATCGCCAACTTCAAGGTGCCCAAGCGCGTGCACATCATCGACCAGTTGCCCCGCAACACGATGGGCAAGGTGCAGAAGAACGTGCTGCGCGAGACCTACAAGGCGCTGTAGCTCCGTTCATGCCGGTCCCGCGGGACCGGCATTTTTTCAGCTTTTTTTGCAGCCCGATTCCCGATTCCCGACGACCGACGACCCGACGACAGCAAGGAGACCCATCCCCATCCAGTGCCCCGCAAGACCTGCCAGCCGCATTCAACAAGAAAAATATTCCAGCGACGAGACGCCAAAAAACAGGCGCCGTCCCCCGATGCAGCACGAGGAGACAAAATGAAATATCGCACCACCGCCGCGGCCGTGTTCGCCGTGGCAGCCCTGGGTTTCGGCGGCGTTGCCGCCGCGCAATGGCCCGAGCGGCCCATCACGCTGATCGTTCCGTTCCCCGCGGGCGGCGGCACGGATACCTTCGCCCGTCCGCTGGCCGCGCAGCTCACCACGCAGCTCGGCCAGACGGTGGTCATCGACAACAAGGGCGGCGCGGGTGGAACCGTGGGCGCCGGCGTTGCGGCCAAGGCCAAGCCCGACGGCTACACCTTCTTCATGGGCGGCGCGCACCATGCGCTGGCGCCTTCCCTCTACAAGAACCTGAGCTACAACATCCAGAAGGATTTCGTGCCGGTCGCCCTGGTGGCCCAGCCGCCGCAGGTCGTCGTCATCAACGCGGGCAAGCTGCCGGTCAAGACCCTGCAGGAGTTCATCGATTACGCCAAGAAGCGCCCCGGCGAAATCAACTTCGGCACGGCGGGCAAGGGCAGCACGCACCACCTGGCCGGCGAACTGTTTGCGATGCAGACGGGCATCAAGCTGGTGGACGTGCCGTACCAGGGCGCGGGCCCGATGCTGTCGGCGCTGATCGGCGGGCAGGTGGACCTGGCGTTCGACGGCCTGGGCTCGTCGGCCGGCCACATCCGCGCCGGCGCGATCAAGCCGCTGGCCGTGGCCGCCAAGGAACGCTCGCCCTCGCTGCCCGACGTGCCCACCGCCGCCGAGGCGGGCGTGCCCAACTACACCGTGTCGACCTGGTACGCGAT
This sequence comes from Achromobacter sp. MFA1 R4, assembly GCF_900156745.1. Classification (NCBI taxonomy): domain Bacteria; kingdom Pseudomonadati; phylum Pseudomonadota; class Betaproteobacteria; order Burkholderiales; family Alcaligenaceae; genus Achromobacter; species Achromobacter sp. MFA1 R4. The sequence continues at coordinate 4,346,865 of NZ_LT707065.1, forward strand.
CTGGGCGCCCGCGGGAACGCCCAAGGAAGCGGTCGACAGGATGGCCGCCGAGATCACCAAGGCCCTGAACACGCCCAAGCTGAAGGAGACCTGGGCGGGCAACGGTTCGGGCGTGCCCACGCTGACGGGCGCCGAGTTCGGCAAGTTCGTCGACAGCGAGGTCACGCGCTGGGCCAAGGTGGTCAAGGACTCCGGCGTCACGCTGGACTGAAGCCTCAACGCCACTCGCTGGCCTGGCTGAGCCGGGCCAGTTGGTCATGCGTCAGCGTCAGGCTGGCCGCCTTGACCAGTTCGTCCAGCTGGGCGAGCGAGGTGGCGCTGACAATGGGCGAGGTGATGCCCGGCTGCGCGATCTGCCAGGCCAGCGCGGCCTGCGCGGGCGTGCAGCCGGCGTCCTCGGACACTTCGTCCAGCGCCTTCAGGATGCGGTAGCCGCGGTCGTTCAGGTATTTTTCGACGATCTTCGCGCCGCGCGCGCTCTTAGCCGCGTCATCGGGCCCGCGGTACTTGCCGCTGAGAAAGCCGCTGGCCAGCGCGTAGTAATTGATCGTGCCCATCTGCTGCGTCTTCACCAGGCTTTGCAGTCCGGATTCGAAGGGCTCGCGCGTGTACAGGTTGTACTCGGGCTGGATGCTTTCGTAGCGCGGCAGGCTGTGCCGCTCGCTGGCGATCAGCGCTTCGGACAGGCGCACGGCCGTGTAGTTGGACGCGCCGATCGCGCGCACCTTGCCCGCTTCGATCAGCTTGGCGTATTCGCCCAGCGTGTCGGTCAGCGGCGTGTCCGGGTCGTCCTGGTGGGATTGATAAAGATCCACGTGGTCCGTCTGCAGGCGGGCCAGCGACGCGTCCAGCGAACGCCGGATGTAGGCGGGGGACAGGCCCTTTTCGCCCGGCCCCATCTCCATGCCGACCTTGGTCGCGATCAGGACCTGGTCGCGCTTGCCCGAGCGCTTGAGCCACTTGCCGATCAGCGTTTCGGATTCGCCGCCCCGGTTGCCAGGCACCCAGCGGGAATACACGTCGGCGGTGTCGATGAAATTCAGCCCCGCGTCGACCAGCGCATCCAGCAGCGAAAAGGTGCCGGCCTCGTCGACGGTCCAGCCGAAGACGTTGCCGCCGAAGGTGAGCGGGGGAACCTGCAGGCCGGATCGGCCCAATGCGCGTTTGATCATGGTTGGCCTCGGGATACCGCCGGCAGGCGCGCGAAACGGGATGAACGGCGTTTGACCGGCGGCTTTCAGTATATTCACGCCGCTGACCCATGGCGGGGCGAGCCTGTATGCATGCACCATTACAGGGATTCCCCCCACGCCATTTGGCAGGCGGCACGTTAGACTATACGGCTTTATGGCAGGCTGAACGGATGGCACATTCCGCGGCCGGCCATGAAGATACCGGCACATTCAACAAGCATTACCAGGGTTCAAGGAGCAAACATATGCTGATCGGAAAAAAACATTTTCTGACGGTTGGCGCGATGGCGCTGGCGATGGCTATCGCCGCGCCGGTCGCCGCGCAGCAGAAGTCCGTCGCGGTCACCGCCATCGTCGAGCACCCGGCGCTGGATGCCGTGCGTGACGGCGTGCAGGACGCCCTCAAGCAAGCCGGCTACGAGCCGGGCAAGAACCTGAAGTGGCAGTATCAAAGCGCGCAGGGCAACAACGGCACCGCCGCCCAGATCGCGCGCAAGTTCGTCGGCGACCGTCCCGACGCCATCGTCGCGATCGCCACGCCGTCGGCCCAGGCCGTCGTCGCGGCCACCAAGGACGTGCCGGTGGTGTATTCCGCCGTGACCGACCCGGTCGCCGCGCAGCTCGTGTCCAGCATGGACGCCTCGGGCACCAATGTGACCGGCGTGTCAGACCTGCTGGCGCTGGACAAGCAGGTCGAACTCATCAAGAAGATCGTCCCCAACGCCAAGCGCGTGGGCATCGTCTACAACCCGGGCGAGGCGAACTCGGTCGTGGTCGTCAAGAAGCTGCAGGAAATCCTGCCCAAGTCGGGCATGAGCCTGGTCGAAGCCGCCGCCCCGCGCTCGGTGGACGTGGCTTCCGCCGCGCGCAGCCTGATCGGCAAGGTCGACGTTATCTACACCAACACCGACAACAACGTCGTGTCGGCCTACGAATCGCTGGTCAAAGTGGGCAACGACGCCAAGATCCCGCTCATCGCGTCGGACACCGACAGCGTCAAGCGCGGGGGCATCGCGGCCCTGGGCATCAACTACCGCGACCTGGGCGTGCAGACCGGCAAGGTCGTCGTGCGCATCCTGAAGGGCGAAAAGCCCGGCGCGATTCCGTCTGAAACCAGCTCCAAGCTGGAGCTCTACGTGAATCCGGGCGCCGCCGCCAAGCAGGGCGTCACGCTGCCCGAGGCGCTGATCAAGTCGGCCGCGGTGGTCGTGAAATAATCCGGCGCGACATCCGCCCCGCCATGCCTAGCCGGCGTGGCGGGGTTTTTCTTGCGCTTTTCCCTGGGAAAGTCCGTGCATCCGCAGGCGCCGCCGGCGCGCGGACGCCTGGGCGGGAAACGGGAGAAAATGCGTTGCGGGAAACGTTTGTTGCGAAAGCTCGGGTAAAACTGACCCTGGAACGCAAGAAATCCCACGTTTCACTTCTTTAATATGCTCGTTTCTTACCTGATTGGATCTGACCCATGTCATTGTTCTCGTTGTTAGGCGCGCTGGAGATCGGGCTGATCTTCAGCCTGGTGGCCTTGGGCGTATTTATCTCCTTTCGCCTGCTGCGCTTTCCGGACCTGACCGTGGACGGCAGCTTCCCGCTGGGCGGCGCGGTCTGTGCGACGCTGATCGCCTCGGGCACCGATCCGTTTTCGGCCACCATCATCGCCACGATCGCCGGCGCGGCCGCGGGGCTGGTCACCGGCTGGCTGAACGTCAAGCTCAAGATCATGGACCTGCTGGCCAGCATCCTGATGATGATCGCCCTGTATTCGATCAACCTGCGCATCATGGGCAAGCCCAACGTGCCGCTCATCACTGAGCCTACCGTCTTTACGATCCTGCAACCGGGCGGGATTGCCGACTACGTCGCCCGCCCGTTGATCCTGATCGTCATCGTCATCCTGTGCAAGCTGGCGCTGGACTGGTTCTTCGCCACGCAGACGGGTCTGGCCGTGCGCGCCACCGGTTCCAACGGCCGCATGGCGCGGGCGCAAGGCGTCAATACCGGCCGCATGATCCTGGGCGGCATGGCGCTGTCGAACGCGCTGGTCGCGCTGGCGGGCGCGCTGTTCGCGCAGACGCAGGGCGGATCGGACATTTCGATGGGCATCGGCACCATCGTGATCGGCCTGGCCGCGGTCATCGTCGGCGAAAGCATCCTGCCGTCGCGCAAGCTAATGCTGGCGACGCTGGCCGTCATCATCGGCGCCATCGTCTACCGCTTCTTCATCGCCCTGGCGCTCAATAGCGATTTCATCGGCCTGAAGGCCCAGGACCTGAACCTCGTCACCGCGGTGCTCGTCACGATCGCCCTGGTCATCCCGATGCTCAAGCGCCGCCTGGTCGGCAAGAAGGGGCGCTGATATGTTGTCCGCAAAAGATCTGAAAATCACCTTCAACGCGGGCACGCCCATCGAGACCCGCGCGCTGCGCGGCCTGTCGCTGGAGATCCCCTCGGGCCAGTTCGTGACCGTGATCGGTTCCAACGGCGCGGGCAAGTCCACGTTCCTGAACGCCGTGTCGGGCGACCTCCCGGTCGACTCCGGCCGCATCGACATCAACGGCGTGGACGTGACGCGCCAGCCGGTCTGGGCGCGCGCGGGCAGCGTGGCCCGCGTGTTCCAGGACCCCATGGCGGGCACCTGCGAAGACCTGACCATCGAGGAAAACATGGCGCTGGCGCAGATGCGCGGCGCATCGCGCGGCTACAGCCGCGCCGTGAAGGCCTCGATGAAAGACGGCTTTCGCGAGCGTCTGGCCACGCTGGGCCTGGGCCTGGAGAACCGGCTCACCGACCGCATCGGTCTCTTGTCCGGCGGCCAGCGCCAGGCGGTCAGCCTGCTGATGGCGGCATTGCAGCCCTCGCGCATCCTGCTGCTGGACGAACACACCGCCGCGCTCGACCCGCGCACCGCGGACTTCGTGCTGCAGCTCACGGCGCGCATCGTGGCCGAGAACCAGCTCACCACCATGATGGTCACGCACAGCATGCGCCAGGCGCTGGACGTCGGCGACCGCACCGTCATGCTGCACCAGGGCCAGGTCGTGCTGGACGTGTCCGGCGACGAGCGCCGCGGCATGGACGTGCCGGACCTGCTTGCCATGTTCGAGCGCGTGCGCGGCGAGAAGCTGTCGGACGACGCGCTCTTGCTGGGGTGATCGCGCGCTAGATAAACCGGCCGGGCCGGAAAGCGCGATGGCGGTCGGCGCCGCCGCCCCGCATCAGCTCGGCCAGAATCTTCGCGGTGCCCGGCGCCGTGCTGAACCCGATGTGCTGGTGACCCAGCGCCAGCCATAGCCCGGGATGGCGCGGCGCCTCGCCGATCATCGGGCGGCTGTCGGGCAGGGTGGGGCGGCGGCCCAGCCAGGCGGCGGCGTCCAGGCGCTCTCCCAATGGCAAGGCTTCGCGCGCGCGCTGTTCCGCCAGGTCCAACTGAACGGGGCGGGCAGGCGCGTCGCAGGCGTCCAGCTCGACCCCCGTGGACAGGCGCAGTCCGCGCGCCATGGGCGACAGCACGTAGCCCCCACCCGTGTCGTACACCGGGCGCGTGACGCGCGCGCCTTCGCGTCCGCTGTAGTGCATGTGATAGCCGCGTTCGAACGCCATCGGCAGGTCGATGCCGGTCGTTTTCAACAAGGCCTTGGACCACGGTCCCAGCGCGACGACGAGGCGGTCGGCCGATACGGATTCGGATGCGTTCGTCCCTTGCACCGTCCAGCCTGCGCCGTCGCGGCGGATGGCGCTGGCGGTCAAGCGTTGGAATGCGCCGCCCTCGCGCCGGAACAGGTCGGCGTAGGCCGCAACGACCTCATGGGGATCGTCCACCGAGTACGAGCCCTGTATCCACAGCGCGCGGGGAAAGATGGGCGACAACGCGGGTTCCAGTCCGGCCAGGTCGGCGGGAGCCAGTTCGCGCGTCGGCACCTCGTACTGCGCGAAGGTGCGGCGCGCCAGCGCGCCGGCCTGCCAGGCCGCTTCTGTGCGATAGAGGAAGATCCAGCCAGTATCGCGCAGCCGGTGGCGCGCGCCGCTCTCGTCCAGCAGCTTGATGTGTTCGGGCGCGGACAGCCGGATCAGGCCGTCCAGCGCGCGCGCGGTTTCCTGGAAGACGGACGCCCGCGCGCTTAGCAGGAAGCGCGTCGCCCAACCCAGGTTCGCGGCCAGATACTGCCAGCGATACCTGAACTGGACCGTGTCGTTCTTCAAGAGGCGCGGCAGTTGCCCCCACAGCCCCGGATGGTTGAACGGCATCAGCGAACTGCGGGCCAGTACGCCAGCGTTGCCCATTGACGTTTCCATGCCCGGTTCCTGGCGGTCGACCAGTGTGACCGTCATGCCGCGCCGGCGCAGTTCGAGCGCGCAGCAGACGCCGACGATGCCCGCGCCCAGCACGATGACGTGATTGCCCATGTCTTTTTTCATCCTTGTTCTTTGTGCCCCAGGATACGCCGTGCCGCCTGGACGCCCCACCATGAGGCCTCCTCGAAGACCGAATACCCCGACAGGTCGGCGTGCGCGAACAGCACCGGCCCGTCCACGGCCCGCAGCGCGGCCAGCCCTGGATTGGACAGGTAGCCGCAGACTGGCGTAGCCATGGCGTGGCCGCGCACGGTGATTTCCAATTGGCGGGCGTGGCGCCAGAAGTCCTTGCCATACGCCGCGACCAGGTCCACGGCCGCCATGTCGCGCAGCGCTTGCGGGCTGGCGCTTGTCAGCCAGTCGCGCGCGGCCCGCGGCGTCTGGCCGCTCAGCGCGTGATAGGCCGTGAAGACGCTGCGCGGGGGCCGCGCCACCCGCAGCAACTGATGGGTGGACACCACATAGCCCAGGGCCTCGCCCTGGTAGACCACGTTGTCCCACGACAGGGGCTCGCCGGGCGCTTCGACGGGATAGCCTTCCATGACGAAGTTCGACACCATCCAGGCCGCGTGCGGGGCGGCGTGCGCCGCGGGGTCGTATCCATACGCGCGGATGTCCGGCAGCAGGTGCTGCGCCACGAAGAGCGGCATGGCGCAGACCGTCCGGCGGGTCTGGATGGCGTAGGCGCGGGGGTCGCCCTGCGGTCCGGGCGTCAGGCACGTGACCCGCGGACCGGCCGGCAGCTCCTGGACGCGCGCCGCCGTGCCCGGCAGCAGCCAGCCGGCGTGGCCGAGCCGTTGCGTGATGGCGTCGCGCATCCGGTCGGCCAGGACCGCCAGCCCGCCGGGCCAGGTCAGCACGGCGCCTTCGCCGGCGTTGGCCGCATGGCCGTCGCGGCTGGCGAAATAATGCAGTCCGGCCCATGCCGACACCACGCCGTGGCGTTCGCCGTAGTCGTCGCGGCAGCAGTAGTTCAGATACCAGTGCAGGGCGGGCGAGGTATAGCCTTCGCGATCCAGCCACTGCTTGAAGGTCAGGTTGTCCAGCGCGCGCCAGGCCGGATCGCGCGACGACAGGACGAGCGGGATGCTGAACACCTTGCGGCCGTCGCTGCCCACTTGCGTGCGCAGCCGTTCGATGTATTCGAGGAACCGGCGATGCTGCGCGGCGTCGGCCTCGGGCACGCCGGTCATGGGCAGCAGGTGCTCTTCCCAGCGGCCGTTGCGCAGCAGCCGTTCCTGCGGCGAATGCACCAGGACGGACTCGTCGTAGTACGGACGCACCTCGCCCGCGCCGTGTTCGATGAGGCCAAAGTCCGCCAGCATCTCGCGCACGTGGGAGGACGCCAGCGAGGGCAGCGGCAGGTAATGCGCGCCCAGCGGATAGTCCAGGCCGTCACGCTGGCCGGCCGCCGCGTTGCCGCCGAATTCCGGGCCCTGCACCACGACGAAATCGGTAAAGCCTTCTCGTGCCAGTTTCCAGGCGCAGGACAGTCCGGCGACCCCCGCGCCCAGTATTGCGACCTCATGCCGGCGCGTGGCGGACGGCTGCGGCAGGGCGGCGCCATCGCGCAGCGCGTGCCCGGCCTGCATGCCCGGATAGCGCACGTCGGGCGTGGTCTCGACGATGCGCGAGCGCCAGTAGCCGACGGAGCCCGCGGCGGCGGCCGTGGCGGCGCCCAGCAGGAAGCTGCGGCGCCGCATCAGCGGATCACCTTGCGCCAGTCCTCGTCGAAGTAGCGCACCAGCGATTGCTCATTCAGGCGGTTGGGCGGCATGGCCAGCGCCGGCATGTCGGCGGGAAAGTGAAAGAGTTCGCGCACGGTGACCGGGTCGAGGTAGCGCGTGGCCACGGTGAGCGTCTCGGGCGGCGTGTAGTCGCGCCGCTTGCTGGCCAGGATGAAGCCCCAGTCGCCGAACGACGGCACGTACACATGGTACGGCCACGTGTTCAGGCCGGCTTCCTTGAGGGTGGCGTCCACGCTCCAGAACGAGCGGGGCGCGAAGTAGGGCGACGTGGACTGCACGACCAGGTAGCCGTTTTCGGCCAGGTGACGCGCCATCAGGTGATAGACGGGCACTGAGTACAGGCGCCCGAGGCCGAAGTTGGACGGATCGGGAAAGTCCACCACGATGAAGTCGTAGACCTCGGCATGCGTCTCCAGCCAGCGGCCCGCGTCGTCGTTGATGACCGTCACGCGAGGGTCTTTCAAGGCGCCTTCGTTCAGCTTGACCAGCGGCTCGGAGCGCGAGAAGAGATTCGTCATGGCGGGGTCCAGGTCCACCAGCGTGACGTGCTCGATGTGCTTGTATTTCAGGATCTCGCGCACGGCCAGGCCGTCGCCGCCGCCCAGCACCAGCACGTTGCGCGCCCAGGGCAGCGCCTGCAGGCCGGGATGCACCAGCGATTCGTGATAACGATGTTCGTCGCGCGACGAGAACTGCAGATTGCCGTTGATGTACAGGCGCAGGTCGTCGTGCCAGCGCGTCACGGCCAGGCGCTGGTATTGCGTGGTCTCGGCATGAATGACGTCATCGCCATATAGTCCCTTCTCGGCCCAGGCGGTCATGCTGCCCGAATACACGAAGCCCAGCCCCAGGATGCCGATCACCACGCCGGCGCGCATGGCCTTTTCGCCGGGGCGGGTGACCTCGGCGCGGAACAGCCAGGTCGTCCACAGCGCCACGCTGGCGTTCAGGATGCCAAACAGGAAGCTCGTGCGCAGCAGCCCCAGCTTGGGCGCGAGCAGCAGGGGGAAGACCAGCGACACCGCCAGGGCACCCAGGTAGTCGAAGGTCAGCACGCGGCTGACGATTTCGCGGAACTCCGCCTTGCGCTGGTTGAAGACGCGCATCACCAGCGGGATCTCCATGCCGACCATCAGGCCGATGATGAAGACGCCGACATACAACGCCGCGCGAAAGGGCGCGGACAGCCACGCGAACACCAGGAAAAGCACCGCGGCGGACACCCCGCCCAGCAGCGCGACCAGCAGCTCCACGTCGATGAAGCGATTCAGAACGTCTTCGTCTCTTACATATTTTGACAACCATGAACCGATGCCCATGGCGAAGAGATAGCACCCGATCACCGACGAGAACTGCAGGATCGAATCCCCCAGTAAATAGCTGGCGAGCGCGCTGCTGATGAGCTCGTAGCCCAAACCGCAGGATGCAACGATTAATACCGAGAGAATGAGAACGCGGTCGCGCATGGAGTGTCCGAGCCGAAAAATGCGTTCGCAGTATATCGAACGCCACGTATATACTGCGCGCAATTGGGAGGCTGGCAATGGGAGAAGCAATGCATCCGGCGGTGACCTATCTGATCTATATCGTTTCGGCGCTCGTCATGCTGGGCGTGTTTACGGCGGTCTACACGGCCGTCACGCGCTACAAGGAGTTCGACCTCGTCCGCGAGGGCAATATCGCCGCGGCCATGTCCTATGGCGGCGCGCTGGTCGGTTTCAGCCTCACGCTGGCGTCCAGCATCGCGATCCACGCCAGCTTCGTCATGTTCCTGGTCTGGGGCGTGGCGGCGATGGTGGTGCAGATCGTCGTCTACGTCGTCGTGGCCAATGCCATACGCGGCATGAACGACGCCATCGTGGAAAACAACATCGCCATGGGCGGCCTGCTCGGCGCGATTTCCCTGGCGGCGGGCATCGTCAACGCCGCCTGCCTGACCTGAGGCCGCCGCGCCATCCGATCCGACACAGGAGGACTTTCCATGAGTCTCGGTTCATTCATTCGCAAGCAATTCATCGACATCCTGCAATGGAACGAGGATCGCGACGGCGTGCTCGCCTGGCGCCATCCGATGCAGGATTTTGAAATCCAGTACGGCGCCAGCCTGACCGTCCGCGAATCGCAGATGGCGGTGTTCGTCAACGAAGGCAAGGTGGCCGACGTGTTCGGCCCCGGCATGTACAAGCTGACCACGCAGACGCTGCCGATCCTGACCTACCTGAAGAACTGGGACAAGCTCTTCGAGTCGCCCTTCAAGTCGGACGTGATCTTCTTCAGCACGCGCCTGCAGCTTGGCCGCCGCTGGGGCACGGCCCAGCCGGTGACCCTGCGCGACAGCGAATTCGGCATGGTGCGCCTGCGTGCCTTCGGCGTGTACTCGTACCAGATCGCCGACCCCGGCAAGTTCTACCGCGAAATCAGCGGCACGCGCGACGTCTACACCGTGGACGACCTGGAGGCGCAGCTTCGCAACATGGTGGTGGCCGCCATGACGACCGCGCTGGGCGGCGCCAAAGTGCCGTTCCTGGACATGGCCGCCAACCAGGGCCTGATGTCGCAGAGCATCGCCGAGCAGCTCGCGCCCGTATTCGACCGCTACGGCGTCAAGCTCGACAACTTCACCGTCGAGAACGTGTCGCTGCCCGAAGAACTGCAGAAGGCGCTGGACACCCGGATCTCGATGGGCATGGCCGGCGACCTGGGCAAGTTCACGCAGTACCAGACCGCGACGTCCATCCCGCTGGCCGCGCAGAACGAAGGCGGCATCGCGGGCATCGGCGCTGGCCTGGCCGCGGGCGCCGCCCTGGGCCAGACCATGGCGCAGGGGCTGGGCCAGCCGCAGCCCGGGCAGCCGCCCCAACAGCCCCAGCCCGCGCAGGCCGATCCCGTGCAGCGCCTGCAGCAACTCAAGGAATTGCTGGACAAGGGCCTCATCACCGCGGCGGACTACGATACGGCCAAGGCCGACGTGCTGAAGAAACTCACCAGCTAAGGCCCCATGCAGCAGGTTCTGTGTCCGCAGTGCGGCGCCCCAGTCAAGTTCACGTCCGCGGCTTCCGTCATGGCGGTCTGCGGCGCGTGCCGCAGCACCTTGCTCAAGGATGCCGAGTCGGTCAAACGCATCGGCGAGGCGGCCGACGTCCTGGAAGACTATTCGCCGCTGTGCCTGGGCGCGGCGGGCGTCCACGACGGCAAGCGCTTCGACGTCATCGGCCGCATCCAGCTGCGCTTTGACGAAGGCTTCTGGAACGAGTGGTATCTGTGGTTCGAGGATGGCACCGATGGCTGGCTGTCGGACGCCTCGGGCCAGTACGCCGTCACGCGGCGGCGCCAGGCCAAGACCACGCAAAGTCTGCCGGCGTTCGAGGACATCGCGCCGGGCGACGAGTTCAAGCTGGACGGACAGCGCTTCGTGGCCGCGGACGTGCGCACCAGCCAGGCCGGCGGCGCCCAGGGCGAGCTGCCGTTCGTGCCGGGCGACGGCTGGCAGGCCAAGGTGGCCGACTACCGGAGCCTGGACGCCTTCCTGACGCTGGACTTTTCCGATGGCCCGCAGCCCGAGCTCTACATCGGCAAGGCGTTCGACCTGGCGGCCATGCAGGCCGGGTCGCTGCGCACCAAGGAGCAGGTCGAGGAGACCGCCGGGCGTTTCCGCGGCCAGATCAAGGCGCTGGATTGCCCCAATTGCGGCGCGCCGATCACCTTTGTCGCTGCGATGGCCACGAACGTGGTCTGCCCCTCGTGCGCGGCGGCCGTCGATTGCTCGGGCCCCACGGCAGAAGTCATCGAAAAGGCGCGCCGGGTACAGAAGATCCGGGCCACGCTGGCGCTGGGCTCGGTCGCAAAGATGGAGGGCGTGGACTGCACCCTCATCGGCCTCATGAAGTGCGCCGACCCCGATCCCGAAGAGCCCTCCAGCTGGACCGAGTACCTGCTGTTCAATCCGGCCAAGGGATTCGTCTGGCTGGTGGAGTCCGAAGAGGGGTGGGAGCGCGTGCAGGTCTGCGACACCTGGCCCAGCCACAACAACGCCACCAGCGTGCGGTGGCGCAACCGGCTGTACCAGAAGCTGTACGACTACACCTCGCGCGTGGAAATGGCGCTGGGCGCCTTCAACTGGCGGGTCAAGGTCGGCGACAGCACGCGCATCACCGATTACAAGGTCGGCACGCTGAAGCTCACGCGCGAGCTGGGCGACAAGGAACTGGGGTGGTCGGCGTCGGCGCCGGTGTCGCCGGCGCAACTGGCCCAATGGTTCAACCGGCCCGAACTCAACCGGCAGAAGGCCATGGCCGGCGCTACCGCCAAGGCCGCCGGGGGCTACCGCAAATGGGCCAAGGGGGCGCTGATCGCCATGGTGTTCCTGAACTTCGACAACATCTTCGACGGCCGTTTCATTCCGGTCCTGGTCGGGATGGCGTTTCTGTGGGTGCCGGCGCTGCTGGCCGACACGCTGATGGGCGAGGACGAATAGCATGAAGGGCAAGGTGTTGTATGCCATCTATGCGGTGGTGGTCGTGCTGGCCACCACCAGCGCCAGCGGGCCAGGCTCGCGCCTGGTCGGCGGCGGCAGCGGCAGCAGTTGGGGCGGCGGTTATTCCGGCGGGTCCGGCTGGTCGTCGGGCGGATCCCACAAGTGACGGGGCACGCCACCCCGGGCCGGCACGTGCTGGCGGACTTTCGCGGCGTCGAGGCCGGCCTGCTGGCCGACGCGCCCGCCCTGGAACGGCAGATGACCGCGGCGGCGCGCGCGGCGGGCGCGCAGGTGCTGAGCGCGCATTTCCATCATTTCGGCGAAGGGGCGGGAGTCACGGGCGTGATCCTGCTCAGTGAATCCCACATCAGCATCCATTCCTGGCCGGAGCACCGGTTCGCGGCCCTGGACATCTTCATGTGCGGCGCCGCCCGGCCCGAAGCGGCGTTGGACTTCCTGCGCGCCGCGCTGGCCCCCGAAGCGGTGCGCGTCACTACCGTGGCGCGCGGCTGACATCGCACTGCGCCGTTCGGCTAAACACTGCCCTTGATATTTCATAAACGCCACGCCCTGCAAATTGACTACCGTTATATACCTGGATATATTTCGATCCTGAACCGCCCCTATCCCCAGGAGAACGACATGTTGTACAAACGCCCGCTCGTTGCGCTGACTCTGGCGCTTGCCGCCGCATGGAGCGGCCATGCCAGCGCCGGCGAGCTGGTGGTATCGGCCGCCGCCAGCCTGACCAACGCGTTCAAGGAAGTGGCGCAGGGCTTTGAAAAAGCGCACGCGGGCACCAAAGTGATCCTGAACTTCGGCGCGTCCGACGTGCTGCTGCAGCAGATCGTGAAGGGGGCGCCGGCGGACGTGTTCGCCTCGGCCGACCAGAAGGCGATGGACAAGGCGGTCGAGGAAAAGGCCGTCAAGCCCGCCTCGCGCGTGGACTTCGCGGCCAACCAGATCGTGCTGATCGTGCCGGCCGACAGCAAGGCCAACATCACGGCGCTCAAGGATCTGGAGCGCGCCGAGGTGAAACGCATCGCCTATGGCAATCCCGCCTCGGTGCCGGTGGGGCGCTACACGCAGGCGGCCTTGCAGGCCGCGGGCCTGTGGGACGCGGTGCAGGCCAAGAGCGTGCTGGCCCAGAACGTGCGCCAGAGCCTGGACTACGTGGCGCGCGGCGAGGTCGACGCCGGCTTCGTCTTCGCGACCGATGCGGCCATCATGCCGGGCAAGGTCAAGATCGCCGTGCGCGTGCCCTCGCAGACGCCGGTGACCTATCCCATCGCGTTGACCACGCGCGAGGCCGCATCCAAGGAAGCCGAAAGCTTTGTCGCTTATGTGCTGTCGCCCGCCGGCCAGGCGATACTGTCGCGCTACGGCTTCCAGAAGCCTTGAGTCCCTGTTCAATCGTAGGCATCGATGAGTGATCCGGTCTGGGTTCCCCTGCTGCTTTCCCTGAAAGTGGCCGGGTGGGCCACCCTATTGGCAGCCATTGCCGGCACGGCCGTGGCCTATGGCCTGTCGCGCTGGCGCTGGCCCGGCCGCGACCTGCTCGATGCCATCCTGACGTTGCCGCTGGTGCTGCCGCCCACCGTGCTGGGCTATTACCTGCTGGTGCTGCTGGGCCGGCGCGGCATCCTCGGCGAGACGCTGGCGGGCTGGGGCATCGAGCTGGTCTTCACCTGGCAGGGCGCCGTGATCGCGGCGTCCGTGGTGGCTTTTCCCCTGGTGTTCAAGTCGGCCCGCGCCGCGTTTGAAAACGTCGACGGCCAGCTCGAGAACGCGGCCCGGGTGCTGGGCGTGGGCGAGGCCGGGGTGTTCTTCCGCGTGACGCTGCCGCTGGCCGCCCGCGGCATCGCCGCCGGCGTGCTGCTTGCGTTTGCGCGCGCGCTGGGCGAGTTCGGCGCCACGCTCATGATCGCCGGCAACCTGCCGGGCCGCACGCAGACCTTGTCGGTCGCCATCTACGAAGCGGTGCAGGCGGGCGACGATGCCACCGCCAACATGCTGGTGCTGGTCACCTCGGTGACCTGCGTCGTCGTGCTGCTGGCCGCGGGCAAGCTCGTGCCGATCGGCGCCGGCCAGCGCAACGGAGGCGGGCGATGAGCGTGGACATCCAGGTGCGCAAGACCATGGTGTCGGGCGACCGCAGATTCGACCTGGACGTGCAATTCAGTTCGTCCGCCAAGCGCATCGCGCTCTTCGGCCCGTCGGGCGCGGGCAAGAGCCTGACGCTGCGGGCCGTGGCCGGGCTGCTGCGTCCGGACGCCGGGCGCATCGAGATCAACGGCCGGGTGCTGTTCGACAGCCAGGCCGGCATCTGCCTGCCGGCCCGGTCGCGCCGCGTGGCTTACCTTTTCCAGGACTACGCGTTGTTTCCCCACCTGACCGTGGCGCAGAACATCGCCTTCGGCCTGCGCCGCGGCTGGCTCAATCCGCGCCGACGCGAGGCGACGCGCGAGGCGCGGCGCTGGGTGGATGCGTTCGAGCTGGGCGCCATCGTGGGCAGCTATCCCAACGAAATCTCGGGCGGGCAGAAGCAGCGCGTGGCGCTGGCGCGGGCGCTGATGCTGCAGCCCGACATCCTGTTGCTGGACGAACCCTTTTCCGCGCTGGACTCCCAACTGCGCGGCAAGATGCGCCAGGAACTGGACGCGCTGCAACGGCAGCTGGACGTGCCGATGCTTCTGATTACGCACGATCCGGCCGATGTGGAGGCGCTGGCTGATGAGGTGTTCCAGGTGCGCGAGGGCAGGGTGGGCCGCGGCGACGAACGCGTGGGCCTCTGACCGGCCCGGGCGGCGCAAGGCCCTCTGGCTGCCTGCGGGAAGGGGCTAGTCCAGCACGCCCAGGATCACGCTGGATGCCTTGAAGATGGCCACGGCCGGCGCGCCGACGCCGAGCTGCAGGTCCGTTGCGCTCTCGTTCGTGACAATGGCCGCCAGCGTGGCGCCGCCGTCCATGTCGATCAGGATTTCGGTGTTGACCGCGCCCGGGCGCAGCTCGGCGATGCGGCCCAGCAACTGGTTGCGGGCCGAGAGCCGCAGGCCGGGGCCGGGGGCGCCGACGATGACCGACGACGCCTTGACCAGCGCAATGGCTTCCTTGCCCACCGCCAGGCCCAGCTCTTTCGTACTTTCCCGCGTGATGGTGGCCGTGACGGCATGGCCGCCGGCGATGCGCAGCAGCACTTCGTCGTTCACCGCGCCTTCTCGGATCTCGATGACGGTGCCCAGGAACTTGTTGCGTGCACTGGTCTTGAGCATGAATCGCCTCATCAGGTCGATGTCGCCGCTGGCATCCTGCCCCGCGCGCGTCAGGTTGTCCATGAACTTGCGATGCTCGGCCTCGAGCGCCCGGAAGGTCGCGATCAGGCGGCGCGCCCTGTCGGTCAGCCGCGTGCCGCCGCCGCCCTTGCCGCCCGCCGCCCGCAGCACCAGCGGCTCGCCGGCCAGGTTGTTCATGGCGTCGATCGCGTCCCACGCGCCCTTGTAGCTCATGCCCACGGCGCGCGCCGCCGCCGTGATCGAACCGGTGGCATCGATCTGCGCCAGCAGGTCGATGCGGTTCTTTCCGCCCCAGGTCTGGGCGCCGGAGCGAAACCAAATAGAGCCGTCGAGTTCGAGCATGGTGTGGGGGGTGTCGTTATCCATGGCAGGGAGCGTCGGGAAGTGTAATGGACCGGCGCGAGCGAGGGCGGCCGGGGTGCTCATGAACCGGCCATTTCGCAACCCCTTGCGCGGTGGCCGGGGTTGCGAATGAGATTCTGTTGAAACTTTGGTGGCTTCGCGGCACTATGTTCTGGCCTTGAACTCACGGAGAGATCGACATGAAAGCGTTGAAATTGCTGACGGCGGGTTCCATGACGGCATTACTGGCGGCCTGCGCCTCTGGCCCCACGGTCAAGAGCGATTATGACCACCAGGCTGATTTTGCGCAGTACCGGACTTTCGGCTACATGACGCCGCTGGGTACGGACAAGGCGGGCTACAACACCTTGCTGACCGAACGGTTAAAGAGCGCCACGCGCGGCCAGATGGAAATGCGCGGCTATACGTACAGTGCCACCAATCCCGACCTGCTGGTCAATTTTGGCGCCAAGCTCCAGCAACAGACCGAGGTCGTGCCCGGACCCGCGCCCATGGGTCCCTACTACGGCTACCGCGCGGGCTTCTACGGCGGCTGGCCAGGCTACGGGTGGGGCGACGACGTCTATCAATATACCGAAGGCACGCTCAGCATCGATCTCGTGGACGCGCGCCGCCGGCAACTGGTCTGGGAAGGCGTCGCGGTGGGTGAAATCCAGAACCCCTCCAGCGCCGGGTCGTCCGAGAACGTGAACAAGGTCGTGGCGGAAGTCTTCGCCAAGTACCCCTTCCGCGCCGGCGTTGCCGCGCCGCAGGTTCCCGACAAGACTAAACGCTAGACCCGCATCGGATCCCGCGTTGGACCAAGTGTGATAGGACGCCGCATGACTGTACGCCCCAAGGCCCGCAACGAAGACACCAAAGACACCGAAAACGCCAAAGACCCCAAAGACTCCCAGGAAATGCCGCACTACGACACCGTTGCGCTCGTGCTGCAGGGCGGCGGGGCGCTCGGGTCGTACCAGGCGGGGGTGTACCAGGGCCTGCACGAGGCCGGCATCCGGCCCACCTGGATTTCCGGGATCTCCATCGGTTCCATCAACGCGGCCATCATCGCCGGTTCGCCGGAAGACGAGCGGGTCGACCGCCTGCGCGGCTTCTGGGAAAGCATCTGCCGGCCCAGCGGGTTTGCGTCGATGCCGTGGGGCGAGTCGTTGGGGCGCATGTTCGAGGGCGTTCCGTTCGGCTTCGGCTCGCCTGCCATGAACGGGCAGGTGTCGGCGCTGCAGGCGCTGCTGACGGGCCAGCCGGGCTTTTTCAAGCCGCGCTTTCCGCCGCCCTACATGGTCCGGGGACGCGGGGCCGCCTCCACCAGTTTCTACGACACCTCGCCGCTGGCCGATACCTTGCGCCAGTTCGTGGACTTCGATGTGCTCAACAGCGGCGCGGTGAGGGCCAGCTTTGGCGCCGTCAACGTGCAGTCGGGCAATTTCGCGTACTTCGATAGCACCGAGCGCACGCTGGGACCCGAGCACATCATGGCCTCGGGCGCCTTGCCGCCGGGATTTCCGTCAGTGGAGATCGAGGGCCAGCACTATTGGGACGGCGGCGTCGTGTCCAATACGCCGCTCGCGCAGGTGCTGACCACCGAAAACATGCGCGACACGCTGGCCTTCCAGGTGGACCTCTGGCCCGCGCGCGGCGCCCTGCCCACGTCGCTGGAAGAGGTGGCCGAACGGCAGAAGGACATCCAGTATTCCAGCCGCACCCGGCTGGTCACCGACCAGTTGCGGCGTGTGCTCAAGCTGCGCCATGGCCTGCAGCGTCTGCTTGAACGTCTGCCCGAAGCCGATCGCGCGGCGCCGGACCTTGCCGACATCCGCAAGCTGTCGCACACGCCGGCCACCAACATCATCAACCTCATCTACGAAGCCAAGCACCTGGAGCGCTACTCCAAGGACTACGAATTCGGCACCGAGGCGATGCGCGAGCACTGGGAATCCGGACTCGCCGACATCCGCCGCACCCTGCAGAAACCGGGCATCCTGGCCCGGCCCACGCAGGACAGCTGTTTTGTCACGCACGATATCCATCGCAACGGCACCAAGCATTCATGACATTCATGACGGCGCGGGGGGCGCCACCGCTACTTGCGGGCGGTTTGTAGGATTGGTCTGAAAGGTGAGCGTCGGCAGGCTGGGGACCGCGCCTTGGCGGTAGTCTTGCGGGACAAACCGCAACCTTGTTTCGGGACCGTCCGCCACCGCATGCCGGCAGCCGTCCCCTTGGAGAACCGTCTTGGATGCCCCCGTTCTTGCACCCGTTCTTGCCGCCGTTGTTGCGCTCGATGTTGCTCCCGATGTTGCCCTCGATGTTGCTGCCGATCTTGCCCCCGACGTTGCCTCCGGTCTCGCGGGCCCGCGTTCCGCCCGGCGGCACGCGCCCGCCGGCGATGCCTGTCGAATCCAGACGCCAGCCCGCCGGCGGACCGGCGCCGGCCATGATCCCGGCGATGGCTGGTGGAGCCTGCTCTACTGGGGCTGGACCTTGCAGATGCCCAGCGGCGCGCGCCTGGACCTCACCGAGATCGAACGCGCCTGCTTCGCCTGCCTGGTAAAGAATCCGCGCCGCGAACTGGTGCGCGATGAACTCAAGGCCATCCGCAGCGGACTGAACATGCGGTCCCTCAACGTCGCGATCTGCCGGCTGCGCGGCAAGGTGCGGCAGGCCGGTTTGCGGCTGCCGCTGCACACCGTCCATGGGGTGGGCTACGCGTTTCTCGGCAACCTTCGGGAGCTGTCCACCGACTAGAAAATTGTTGCGGATTTACTTCTGAAAGTTCCCCCGAAACGCCCGAAAGTACGTGATTTCCCCAATAACTGAGTTACATTACTGGGCTATTCACGTGTCGTTGGTGACGCTTGGTCATGTTTTGATCCCTGCCTGCCGGCACGATCGAACCGCTGCCATGACTTGACGCAATTTCACGACGCGGTTCATTTCGCTACGCGGGGGTTTCAATGCGGTTTTCGCCTAAACGATTTTCGGGTCTGGCTTTTTCCGGTGGCGTCCTCGCGCTGATGTTGGCGGGGTGCGGTGAAAGACCCCAAATGAACCCGGGCATGCCACAGGTCAGCGTCATCACCGTGCAGCCCCAGCGCGCGCCCATCGTCTCCGAATTGCCGGGCCGCGTGGACGCCGTGCGCGACGCGCAGATCCGCGCCCGCGTCACCGGCATCGTCCAACGCATCGCGTTCGAGCAGGGCGGCGACGTCAAGGAAAACCAGTTGCTGTTCAAGATCGACCCGGCGCCCTACAAGGCCGCCTACGATCAGGCGACGGCGCAGTTGAAGCAGGCGCAGGCCAACCTGTTCAGCGCCAAGCTGCTGGCCGACCGCTATGCGCCGCTGGTCAAGGCCAACGCCGTCAGCAAGCAGGAATATGACAACGCCGTGGCATCCTATCGCCAATCCGACGCGGCCGTCGCGGCCGCGAAGGCCGCGCAGGACAACGCCGCCATCAACCTCGGCTACACGGACGTCACGTCGCCCATCACCGGACGCATCGGCAAGCCGCTCGTGACCGAAGGCGCGCTGGTCGAATCCACCTCCGCCACGCAGATGGCCACGGTGCAGCAGCTCGACCCCATCTACGTCGACTTCACGCAATCCACCACGGACCTCGCCGCGCTGCGCCGCGCCTTCGCCAGCGGCCGCCTGCAGCAGGTCGGCCAGGATGCGGCTCGCGCAACCGTCGTGCTCGAGGACGGCACCGAATACGACCACCCCGGCAAGCTGCTGTTCACGGGCATCACCGTCGATCCGACCACGGGCCAGGTGAACCTGCGCGCCGAAGTTCCCAATCCCGACGCCATCCTGTTGCCCGGCATGTATGTCCGGGTGCGGCTGGAGCAGGGCTTCGACGACAGCGCGCTGATGGTTCCCCAGCAGGCGCTGCAGCGCACGGCGGATGGCAAGCAGAGCCTGATGCTCGTGCGCGACAACAAGATTGCGCAGGTGCCCGTCACCACCGGCGGCGCCTTGAACAACAACTGGCTGGTCACCAGCGGCCTGAAGGCCGGCGATGTGGTCGTGGTGGAAGGGTTCCAGAAGATTCGTCCCGGCGCGCCGGTTCAGGTCAGCCAATGGAACCGGGGAGGCGCAGAACAGGGCGCCAAGCCTGCTGAAGCCGGCGCCAAGCCCGCTGAAGCCGGCACCAAGCCCGCCGAATCCACCCCCCAGCCCGGCGCCAAGCCGGCCGAGCCTGCCCAGCAGGACAAGGCCGCAGGCCAGAAATCGTAAGCGGCACGCGGCGCAGCAGGCGCCGCGTTCCTCTTTGGTGAGCATCGCTTTCAGAGTCAGCCCACATGCCGCAATTTTTCATCGATCGACCAATTTTCGCCTGGGTAGTTGCCCTATTCATTCTGCTGGCGGGGGTGTTGGCCATCCCGAACATGCCGGTCGCGCAGTACCCGGACGTGGCGCCGCCGGCCATCACGATCACCGCCACCTACCCCGGGGCCTCGGCCAAGGAAGTGGCCGAGTCGGTCACCAGCATCATCGAAGACCAGCTCAACGGCGCCAAGGGCTTGATCTACTACGAGTCCGTCAGCGATTCCTACGGCACCTCGACCATCACCGCCACCTTCGCGCCGGGCACCAATCCCGACCTGGCGCAGGTGGACGTGCAGAACCGCGTGTCCAACGTGATCGCGCAATTGCCCGGCGCGGTGCAGCAGCAGGGCCTGCAGTACGAGCAGACGAGTACCGGCTTCCTGATGATCGTGACGCTGTCGTCCCCCGACGGCTCGCTGGACCAGACGGCGCTGGCCGACTACATCACCCGCAACGTGCAGAACCCGGTTTCGCGCGTGCCGGGCGTGGGCCAGTTCCAGCTCTTCGCCGCGCCGCGCGCAATGCGCATCTGGGTGGACCCGGCCAAGCTGGTGGGCTTTAACCTCAGCATGGCCGAGGTCAACAACGCCATCGCCGGCCAGAACGTGCTGATCTCCGGCGGCAGCATCGGCGCGCCGCCCAATCCGGAATCGCAACGCATCACCGCCACCGTCACGGCCAACGGCCAGCTCAGCACGGTGGACGGATTCGGCAGGATCGTCCTGCGCGCCAATACCGACGGTTCCAAGGTGCTGCTGCGCGACGTCGCCCGGATCGAAGTGGGGGCCGACAACTACCAGTTTGGCGCCCGCCTGAACGGCAAGCCGACGGCGGCCTTCGCCATCGTGCTGTCGCCCAATGCCAATGCGCTGGCCACGGCGCAAGGCGTGCGCCAGCAGATGGAAGAGCTGTCCAAGTACTTCCCGGGCAACATCCAGTACTCCGTGCCGTATGACACCGCGCCCTACGTGAAGGTGTCGATCGAGCAGGTGCTGCACACCCTGGCCGAAGCCATGGTGCTGGTGTTCCTGGTGATGTACCTGTTCCTGCAGAACGTGCGTTACACGCTGATCCCGGCACTGGTGGTGCCGGTGGCCATGCTGGGGTCGTTCGCGGTGATGCTGGCGTTCGGGTTCTCGATCAACGTGCTGACCATGTTCGCGATGGTGCTGGCGATCGGGATCCTGGTGGACGACGCCATCGTGGTCGTCGAGAACGTCGAGCGCATCATGGCCACCGAGGGCCTGCCGCCCAAGGAGGCCACCAAGAAAGCGATGCCGCAGATCAGCGGGGCCATCATCGGCATCACGCTGGTGCTGGTGACCGTGTTCCTGCCGTTGGCCTTCATGAGCGGGTCGGTGGGCGTGATCTACCGGCAGTTCTCGGTCGCCATGGCCGTGTCCATCTTCTTTTCGGCGCTGCTGGCGCTGACCTTCACGCCGGCGCTGTGCGCCACGATCCTCAAGCCGGTGCCCAAGGGCCACCACGAGGACAAGAAGGGGTTCTTTGGCTGGTTCAACCGCAAGTTCGATGCCACCACCCACGGCTACCAGAACTGGGTGTCGCGCATCCTGCACAAGGGCGGCCGCATGATGCTGGTCTTCCTGGTGCTGGTCCTGCTGCTGGGCTGGCTGTACCTGCGCCTGCCGTCGTCGTTCCTGCCCGAGGAAGACCAGGGTTATGTGGTCAGCAACATCGAACTGCCCACCGGCGCCAGCGCCAACCGCACCGTCGAGGTCATCGAACAGGTCGAAAAGTACTTCCAGAGCATCCCGGCGGTCGAAAACATCATCGCCGTGCAGGGCTACAGCTTCAACGGCAACGGCCTGAACGCCGCCATCGCGTTCACCACGCTCAAGGACTTCAAGGACCGCAAGGAACGCAAGGATTCCGCCGGCGCAATCGCCTTCACGGCGTTCGAAAAGCAGCTCATGGGCATCCATGACGCGCAGGTGTTCACGCTGGTGCCGCCGGCCATCTCGTCGCTGGGCAACGCCACCGGCTTCGACCTGCGCCTGCAGGATCGCGGTTCGGCCGGCAC
Organism: Achromobacter sp. MFA1 R4; assembly: GCF_900156745.1. Classification (NCBI taxonomy): domain Bacteria; kingdom Pseudomonadati; phylum Pseudomonadota; class Betaproteobacteria; order Burkholderiales; family Alcaligenaceae; genus Achromobacter; species Achromobacter sp. MFA1 R4. Next base: position 4,368,658 of record NZ_LT707065.1, read on the forward strand.
CGACGCGCTGGCCGCGGCCACGGCCCAGTTGATGGGCGAAGCCATGAAGAGCCCGGTGCTGTCGCAGGTCCGCATCACGGGCCTGGCGGCGGGCACGCAGCTCAGCCTGAACATCGACCGCGACAAGGCGGCCGCCCTGGGCGTGGACTTCAACGAGGCCGCGTCGCTGATCTCCACGGCGGTCGGCTCGGCCTACCTGAGCAAGTTCCCGAACATGGGCCGGATGCAGAACATCTGGGTCCAGGCCGACGCGCCGTACCGCATGCAGCTTTCCGACGTGCTCAAGCTGAACGCGCGCAACACGCAGGGCGGGATGGTGCCGTTGTCCACGTTCGTGACGGCCGAATGGGTCCAGGGCCCGGTGCAGGTCGTGCGCTACAACAGCTACGAGTCGATGCGTATCGGCGGCAGCTCGGCCGCGGGCTACACCACCGGCGAGGCCATGGCGGAAATGGAACGCCTGGTCGGACAGTTGCCGCAGGGCTTCGGCTACGAGTGGACGGGCCTGTCCTACCAGGAGCGGCAAGCCGGCAACCAGGCGCCCATCCTGATGGGCCTGTCGCTGCTGGTCGTGTTCCTGGTGCTGGCCGCGCTGTATGAAAGCTGGGCCATCCCCATCTCCGTCATGCTGGTGGTGCCGCTGGGCATGCTGGGCGCGGTGGCGCTGGTCAGCGCGCTGGGCATGTCCAACGACGTGTACTTCCAGGTCGGGATGGTGACCGTGATCGGGCTGGCGGCCAAGAACGCGATTCTGATCGTGGAATTCGCCAAGGACCAGTACGCGCGCGGCATGGGCCTGTACGAATCCGCGGTCGAGGCCGCGCGATTGCGGTTCCGGCCGATTCTGATGACCTCGCTGGCGTTCATCCTGGGCGTGATCCCGCTGGCGATGGCCACCGGCGCGGGCGCGGCCAGCCAACGCGCGGTGGGCCTGGGCGTGCTGGGCGGCATGCTGGCCGCCACGCCGTTCGCCGTGATCTTCGTCCCGACGTTCTTTGTGGTCGTGCTGGGCCTCTTCAAGACGCGCCCGCGCCTGCTGGGCGCCGAGCTGCGCGCCTTCGAGGAAGAACAGGCCGCCAAGAAGGCGCAGGCCGAACAGGCCGCTGCCCCCGCGACGCCGCAGACCGCACAACCCACCGGTGGCCAGGAGGGCAAGGAATGAAAGCCCTGATGTTCAAACAGACCGCCTTGTCCGCCCTGGTGGCGGTGGCGTTGGCCGGCTGCTCGCTGGCTCCCGACTACAAGCGGCCCGAGGCGCCCATCAGCGCGACGTGGCCCGACCAGCCCAAGGTGCAGTTCGGCGCGTACTCGCGCTCGACCACGCTGGGCACGCAGCCGGCCTCCGACGTCGTGCCGGAAGCGGGCACGCCGGCCGCGGACCTGGGCTGGCGCGAGTTCTTCCGCGATCCGCGCCTGCAAGCCCTGATCGAACTGGCGCTGGTCAACAACCGCGACCTGCGCGTGGCGGTGCAGCGCGTCGAAGAGGCGAGGGCGCAGTACGGCATCCAGCGCGGGGCGCAATGGCCCAGCATCGGCGCCGGCATCCAGGGCCAGCGCCAGCATCTGCCGGCCAACATGCGGCAGGGCGGCTCGGACGCCAGTTCGATCAGCAGTTCGTACCAGGCCGGGATCGGCCTGACCACGTTCGAGATCGACCTGTTCGGCCGCCTGCGCAACCTGTCCGAGGCGGCGTATCAGCAATACCTGTCGACGGAGCAGGCGCAAAAGACCGTGCAGATCTCGCTGGTCGGCTCGGTCGCGCAGTCGTATTTCAACCTGCGCGCGGCCGAAGTCCAGCTCGACCTCACCCAGCGCACGCTGGCGTCGCGCCAGGAATCCTATGACCTGGTCAAGCGCCGCTTCGACGGCGGCGTGGCCTCCGAGCTGGACCTGAACCAGTCCAAGTCCCTGCTGGACACGGCCTCGGCGGACCTGGCGCAACTGGCCCGCGCCCGCGCGCAGGCCATGAACGCGCTGGTGCTGGTGGTAGGCACGCCGTTGCCCGACACGCTGCCTGCGCCCGCCGAATTCGGACGCGACCAGCTGCTGGCCTCGGTGCCGTCCGGCCTGCCGTCCGACCTGCTGGAACGCCGGCCCGACATCGCGGCGGCCGAAAACCAGCTGCTCTCCGCCAACGCCAACATTGGCGCGGCGCGGGCGGCGTTTTTCCCGACCATCTCGTTGACGGGCCTCTTGGGCGTGGCCAGTCCGTCGCTGGGCGACCTGTTCAAGGGCGGCCAGGGCTACTGGAGCTTCTCGCCGTCCATCACGACGCCGCTCTTTGCCGGCGGCAGCATCCGCGAGGGACTGAGCCTGGCCAAGGCGCGCGACAATATCGCGGTGGCGCAATACGAACAGACCATCCAGCAGGCATTCCGCGAGGTGTCGGACGCGCTGGCGGGCGAGGCCACGTATGGGGCGCAGCTCGACGCCCAGCGCGCGTTGCAGGATTCCTCGGCGCGCACGCTGGAGTTGTCGAATTTGCGGTATACCAACGGTATCGACAGCTACCTGCAGGTCCAGACCGCGCAGGTGGACTTTTTCAACGCCCAACTGTCGCTGGTGCAGACCGGCCTGGCCGCGCTCATCAACCGCGTGGAGCTCTACAAGGCGCTGGGCGGCGGCTGGGAAGAAACAACGAAAGTGCAATGATGGAACTTGGTGTAAACATCGATCACGTCGCCACGCTGCGGCAGCAGCGCCACACGGCGTATCCCGACCCGATCGCCGCCGCGCTGCGCGCCGAAGACGCCGGGGCCGACCTGATCACGCTGCATCTGCGCGAAGACCGGCGCCACATCCAGGACGCCGACGTCTATGCGATCCGCCCGCAGTTGCGCACCCGCATGAACCTCGAATGCGCGGTCACTCCTGAAATGCTGGAAATCGCCTGCGCGGTCAAACCCAGTGACGTCTGCCTGGTGCCCGAAAAGCGCACCGAGCTCACGACCGAGGGCGGGCTGGAAGTGGCGGGCGCCATGGGCCCGGTTTCCGACGCCGTGGCCCTGCTGACCGAAGCCGGCATCCGCGTGTCGCTGTTCATCGATCCGGACCCCGTGCAGATCGCCGCCGCGGCCAAGGCCGGCGCGCCCGTGATCGAGCTGCATACCGGCGCCTATGCCGAAGCCGAAGGCGAGGCCGCCGAGGCGGAACTGCAGCGCATCCGCCTGGCGGTGGTCGAAGGGCTGCGCCACGGCCTGCGCGTGAACGCCGGACACGGCCTGCACTACGGCAACGTCAAGCCTGTGGCCGCGGTGGCCGGCATTTCCGAGCTCAATATCGGCCACGCCATCGTGGCGCAGGCGATCTTCGACGGCTGGGAAAAGGCCGTGCGCGACATGAAGGCGCTGATGGTGCAAGCGCGCCTGCAAGCGCTGCGCGGGCTTTGAACGCGGGCCCATGACGCGTTTTGACCGCCAGCCTGCCGACGACGCCCATGTCTGACACTTCCCCCGCCACGCCCGCCGGGGCCATCGCCGGCATCGGCATGGACCTGCTGCGGATCGACCGCATCGAACGCGCCCTCGAACGCCACGGCGACCGCTTCGCCGAAAAGATCCTGGGCGCCGAGGAACTCCAGAAGTTCCACGCCCGCCGCGCGCGCGATCCCGTGCGCGGCCTGCGTTTCCTGGCCACCCGCTTTGCGGCCAAGGAAGCGTTTTCCAAGGCGATCGGGCTGGGCATGCGCATGCCCATGACGTGGCGGCGCGTGCAGACGCTGAACGCGCCGGGCGGCCGTCCGGTGCTGGTGATCGCGCCCGAACTGCTGGCCTGGTATGCCGAGCGATTCGGGGCGGCCCACGTTTCCATTACCGATGAATCCGATATGGCCGCCGCGTACGTGGTGGTCGAACGCAAGCCCTGAGTCCGGGTCCGTCCCGGCCGGCTTGCCGCACACATACAAGGACAGCCTCCATGGCCAAGAAGCAAAACAAGGCGGTCCTGCCCCCCGGCCCCGTGATGGTCGATGTGGCGGGATATACGCTCACGAAGGCGGAAAAGAAGCGCCTGCGCCACCCGCTGGTCGGCGGCGTCATCCTCTTTGCCCGCAATTTTGAAAGCCGCGCCCAGCTCACGGAACTGACACGCCAGATCCACAAGGCCCGCAAGGAGCCGCTGCTGATCCTGGTAGACCACGAAGGCGGCCGCGTGCAGCGGTTCCGCGAAGACGGTTTCACCGCCTTGCCGCCGATGCGCGCGCTGGGCGAGTTGTGGGACCGCGATCCGCTGCAGGCGATGCGCCTGGCGACCGAGGCCGGTTACGTCCTGGCCGCCGAACTGCGCGCCTGCGGCGTGGACATGAGCTTCACGCCGGTGCTGGACCTGGACTACGGCGTCAGCAAGGTCATCGGCAACCGGGCCTTTCACCACGATCCGCGGGTGGTCACCATGCTGTCGCGCGCGCTGGTGCAGGGCCTGGCGCTGGCCGGGATGTCGGCCTGCGGCAAGCATTTCCCGGGCCATGGCTACGTGGGCGCCGATTCGCACCACGAGATCCCGGTGGACCCGCGCACGCTGGACGAGATCCTGAAGGACGACGCCGCGCCCTACGCCTGGCTGGGCGACGCCGTGCTGCCGTCCGTCATGCCCGCGCACGTGATCTACCCCAAGGTCGACAAGCATCCCGCCGGATTCTCCAAGCGCTGGGTGCAGGAGATCCTGCGCAAGCGCCTGGGCTACGATGGTGTCGTGTTCTCGGACGACCTCACGATGGAAGGCGCATCGGTCGCCGGGGATATCCTGGACCGCGCCAACGCCGCGCTGCGGGCGGGCTGCGACATGGTGCTGGTGTGCAACCGCCCGGACCTGGCGGACGACCTGCTGTCGCGCCTGACGTTCGATCACGCGCCCGAGTCCGTGGCGCGCATCCGGCGCCTGATGCCGCGTTTCGACGCGCCCGACTGGGACACCCTGCAAGCCGAAAGCCGTTACCAGAATGCCCGACGACTTCAATCTCAAATCGTTCCTGTCTGACCTGCCGCATCTGCCGGGCGTATACCGGCACCTGGATGCGGCCGGCGAGGTCATGTATGTCGGCAAGGCGCGCGACCTGAAGAAACGCGTCTCGTCGTATTTCCAGAAGAACCTGTCCAGCCCGCGCATCGCCCAGATGGTGGCGAAGGTGGCGCGGCTGGAAGTGACGGTGACGCGCTCCGAGGCCGAAGCGCTGATCCTGGAAAACAACCTCATCAAGAGCCTGAAGCCGCGCTACAACATCCTGTTCCGCGACGACAAGTCCTATCCGTACCTGCACATCACCGGCCACGACTGGCCCCGCATCGCGTACTACCGCGGCGCCACCAACAAACGCGGACAGTTCTTCGGCCCGTTTCCCAACGCCTGGGCGGTGCGCGAAACCATCCAGATCCTGCAGAAGGTGTTCCGCCTGCGGACCTGCGAAGACAGCGTCTTCGCCAACCGCTCGCGTCCCTGCCTGCTGCACCAGATCGGGCGCTGTTCGGCGCCCTGCGTGGGCGCGATCGAAGCCGCCGAGTACGAGCGCGACGTGCAACGCGCCGTGCGCTTTCTGAACGGCGAGGCCAAGGACGTCATGGGCGAGATCGAGGCTCGCATGCTGCAGGCGTCCAGCGAACTGCGGTTCGAGGAAGCCGCCGCGCTGCGCGACCAGATGGGTTCGCTGGCGCGCGTGCTGCACCAGCAGACCATGGAAAACGTCAGCGGCGAGGACACCGACATCATTGCGGTGGCCATTGCCGGCGGCAAGGTCTGCGTCAACCTGGCGATGGTGCGCGGCGGCCGCCACCTGGGCGACAAGCCGTTCTTTCCTTCGCACGCCGAGGGCGAGGCCGCGCCGCAGGTGCTGGAAGCCTTCGTGGCGCAGCATTACACCGACAACGCGATGCCCCCCATCCTGGTCTGTTCCCACACCTTGCCCGATCCCGAGTTGATCGCGCTGCTGGTCGAGCAGTCGGGCGGCCGGCCGTCGCGGGTGCTGACGCGGCCGCAGGGCACCCGCCGGTCGTGGCTGGAGCAGGCCACCAAGAACGCCGAGATGGCGCTGGCCCGCGCGCTGACCGAATCCGGCGCCCGCGCGGCCCGCACGCTGGCGCTGGCCGAAGCCCTGGACCTGGACACGGATGAAGCCGCGCTCGACGCGCTGCGCATCGAATGCTTTGACATCAGTCACACCGCGGGCGAAGCGACCCAGGCGTCCTGTGTGGTCTTCGAACACCACGACATGCAGCCCTCGCTGTACCGGCGCTACAACATCGCCGGCATTACCCCCGGCGATGACTACGCGGCGATGCGCCAGGTGCTGACGCGCCGCTTCGCCAAGGTGGCGGACGGCGACGCGCAAATGCCCGGGCTCGTCCTCATCGACGGCGGCAAGGGCCAGGTCGAAGTCGCGCGCCAGGTGTTCGCGGAATTGGGCCTGGACATCCAGGCGCTGGTGGGCGTGGCCAAGGGGGAAGGGCGCAAGGTCGGCCTGGAAACCCTGGTCTTTGCCGACGGCCGCCCGCCAGTCGCGCTGGGCGGCGAGTCCGCCGCCCTGATGCTGATCGCCCAGGTACGCGACGAAGCCCACCGCTTCGCCATCACCGGCATGCGCGCCCGCCGCGCCAAGACCCGCAACGTCTCGCGCCTGGAAGAAATCGAAGGCGTCGGCGCCCGCCGCCGCCAACGCCTCCTGGCCCGCTTCGGCGGCTTCTCCGGCGTCGCCCGCGCCAGCATCGAAGACCTGGCGTCGGTGGACGGCATCTCCCAGGACCTGGCCATCCGCATTTACGAGGCGCTGCGCTGAAGACAGCAAACCAGATGCCTCAAACCCACGTCCTCAGGCAGTTCATATCTGCGAATTCACCCGCGCCGTCCTCCCGGCCAGACAAGTCCATGCCGGGCACGCAGGCCTTTACAAGGCAAGCGGGACATACAATCCAACCCACGCAGTCCCCTTTCCCGGACGCTTCCGCATTCCAGACCCTCGTCCCTACAAGCGACCCGGGCCGCGCGGATCCGGCTCCGCCGGTCCGCTGCGGCGCCCCCCTGGGGGGGAAGCGCCGCAGGCGCTTCGGGGGGGGGACCCATCCAGCTGTTAGCATACGGACACTATGCCAATTAACGTTCCCATAATCCTGACGTGGCTGCGCATCGCCATGATTCCGCTGGTGGTCGGGCTGTTCTACCTGCCCGAAAGCTGGATGGCTGTCCCGACGCGCGACACCCTGGCCGCATGGGCCTTCATCATCGCCGCCCTGACCGACTGGTTCGACGGCTGGCTCGCCCGGCGCTGGAACCAGACGTCGGCATTTGGCGCATTCCTCGATCCGGTGGCCGACAAGCTCATGGTCTGCGCCGCCCTGATCGTGCTGCTCGACCTCAGCCGGGTCGACGCCTTCATCTCCCTGATCATCATCGGCCGCGAAATCACGATTTCCGCCCTGCGCGAATGGATGGCCAAGATCGGCGCCAGCGCCAGCGTGGCTGTGCACCGGCTGGGCAAGTTCAAGACGGCCGCGCAGATGATCGCCATTCCGTGCCTGCTGTACAACCAGTCGATCTACGGCGTCAACACGAAGCTGCTGGGCGACATCCTGATCATCGTCGCGGCGGTGCTGACGGTCTGGTCGATGCTGTATTACCTGCAGCGCGCCTGGCCCGCCATTCGTGAAAAGGCCCTGTAACACCGATCCAAGAGCGATACGCCGGCTCGATCCGGCACGGCGCGCGCGCCGCAATCGCCTCGAACACGACGCCCGGGCGCAAGTCCGCGCGTCGCCGGAGACAACCCGCGGTCCGCCCCTGGCGGAGCGCATCCTGCCGCGTCCCCGCGGCTTTTTGCAATGAACACCGCCACCGCCGCCAACACTTTGCTCTCGGATGCCGCCGTACGCCGGCGCGATTGGAAAATCATCCTGCTCATCGGCGTGGCGCATGCCTCGTCCCACTTCTTCCAGCTGGTGCTGCCGTCGCTCTACGGCGCCCTGGGCCTGGAATTCGGGCTGGACTTCGCCCGGCTGGGCCTGCTGGTGTCCACCTTTTACGTGGTGTCCGGCATCGGCCAGGCCTCCTCGGGCTTCGTGGTCGACCGGATCGGCGCGCGCCCGGTGCTGTGGTTCGGCCTGGGCTGCTTCGTGCTGTCCGGCGTGCTGATCGGGTCGGCCACCGGCTACGCCATGCTGATGGCCGCGGCCGTCGTGGGCGGCATCGGCAACTCGGTCTTCCACCCGGCGGACTATTCCATCATCAACCATCGCATCACCGCGCCGCGGCTGGGCCATGCATTCTCGACGCACGGATTGACCGGCAACCTCGGCTGGGCGCTTACACCGGTCTTCATCACGACCATCACGCTGCTCGCCAACTGGCGCGTCGCGGCCTATAGCGCCGCCGGCCTGGTGGCGCTGGTGCTGCTGCTGACGGTGCTGGGACGCGACCTGCTGGGCGGCCCGTCGCCGGCCGATGCCCGGGACGACGCCCGGGACGCGGGCAGTGCGGCGAAGCCCGCCGCCAAGCCGCAGGAGGGGGTGCTGGCCACGCTGGCCGCGCTGCTGTCCCGCCCCGCCTTGTGGGGCGCCTTCCTGTTCTTTGCCTGCACGTCGATCGCGCTGTCGTCGGTGCAGAACTACACGATTCCGCTGCTGGGCCAGCTTTACGACCTGTCCAAGGTCACCGCCAGCTCCGCGCTGTCGGGCTATATGGTCGCCTCGGCCGTGGGCATGGCGGCGGGCGGCTTCCTGGTGTCGGCCAATCCGCGCACCGAGCGCACCGTCATGGTGGCGCTGATCCTGGCGGGCTTGACGCTGGTCGTGCTGGCGCTGGGTATGGTGCCCGCCGTGCTGGCCGCGCCCGTCGTCGGCCTGGCGGGGTTCTGCTCGGGCGTGGCCGCGCCGTCGCGCGACATGCTGATCCGCCGCGTGACGCCCAAAGGGTCGACCGGATCGGTCTACGGCCTGGTGTACTCCGGCATGGACGTGGGCTCGGCCCTGGGGCCGCTGGCCTTTGGCCTGCTGCTGGACGCCGGGCTGCGCCAGGGCCCGTGGGTGGGCGCAGGCGTGGCCTTCGCGGTCGCGGCCTTCCTGGCCCAGTGGATCGCCGTGCAGGCGCGCCGCGCCGAACCGCCGGCGCCGGCGGCGATGGCGCGATCCTGACGCCCGGCACCCGGTGTCGTACACCCCGCCCCTGACTGCTGACGCCTGACCTCCGCCCGCGCCGCCCGCGCGGGCGTTTTCTTGCGCGCGGTCAAACTTCAGTTTTGCCCGCACGCGGTGGCCGGCGCGGCTTGACGCCCCGCAAGGCCGCCGCGGCGCTTGCTCGCTGTAATAACCCTGAGCACGAATAGGTTATTCACAGGAGAAGCAAATGAGAAAGCAAAGCATGCTGCTGGCGGCGGGCATCGTCATGGCGCTGTGGGCAGGGCAGGCCTGGAGCGCCTCGCAGGAACCCATCCAGCCGATCCAACCGGCCGTGGTCAAGAACCCGGGCAAGGTCGAACTGGGCAAGAAGCTCTTTTTCGATCCCCGCCTGTCCCGTTCCGGCGCGATCTCCTGTAATTCCTGCCACAACCTCGCCATGGGCGGCTCTGACAACCTGAAGGCGTCCATCGGCCATAAATGGCAGCAGGGCGGCATCAACTCGCCGACCGTGCTCAATGCCAGCCTGAACATCGCCCAGTTCTGGGACGGCCGCGCCAAGGACCTGCGCGAGCAGGCGGGCGGCCCGATCGAGAACCCGATGGAAATGGCCTCGTCGCACGAACTGGCGGTGCAAGTGCTCAACTCCATCCCGGGCTATCGCGCCGAGTTCAAGCAGGTCTTCGGCAAGGACCAGATCACCATCGGCGAGGTGACCAGCGCGCTGGCCGCCTTCGAGGAGACGCTGGTCACGCCGAACTCGCGCTTCGACCAGTGGCTCAAGGGCGACGAGAAGGCGCTGACCGTGCGCGAAGCGGCCGGCTACGCGCTCTTCAAGAACAGCGGCTGCGTGGCCTGCCATAACGGCGTGGCGGTGGGCGGCAACTCGTTCCAGAAGATGGGCCTCGTCACGCCCTACGTCACCGAGAACAAGGCCGAAGGCCGCGCCGCGGTCACGGGCAAGGACGCGGACCGCTTCAACTTCAAGGTGCCGACGCTGCGCAACGTCGCCTTGACCTACCCGTACTTCCACGACGGCGAAGCCGCGACGCTGACGCAGGCCGTGGACGTGATGGGCCGCCTGCAACTGGGCCGCACGTTCACGCCCGAAGAGAACGGCCAGATCGTGGCCTTCCTGAAGACCCTCACGGGCGACCAGCCGGTCATCCAATACCCCGTGCTGCCGCCGTCCGAAGACGGCACCCCGCGGCCCGAGCCGTTCCTCAAGTAGAAACAACGCGGCCGCCTCTTCGGGCGGCCGTCTGGCTGGGCGGGGCCTGCGTTACTGGCGGACGGTGCGCCTGTCCGCCGGCGGCGCGGCCTCGAAATTGCTGCGCCACGGGTTGATGTCCAGCCCGCCTCGGCGCGTATAGCGCGCATACACCGTCAGCTGCTCGGGCCCGCAGGCCTGCATGATGTCGCTGAAGATGCGTTCGACGCAGTGCTCGTGGAATTCGGCGTGCTGGCGGAACGACACCACGTACCGCAGCAGCGATTCGCGGTCGATCGGGGCGCCGCGGTAGCGGATCTGGACCGTGGCCCAGTCGGGCTGGCCGGTCACGGGACAGTTCGATTTCAGCAGCCGCGAGGCCAGCGTCTCCTCGACCACGTCGCCCGGCCGGGTGCGCAGCAGCTCGGGCGCGGGCTCGTAGGTGTCGATCTCGATATCCAGCTTGTCGATATAGATGCCGTCCATCTCGCCCATCTGCAACTCGGCAAAGCGCTGCGGCAGGAAGAAGTCCAGCCCGACCGGCGCGCCGGCGGCCGCGCTCAGGTCGCGTTCCAGCCGGCCGCGCAGGGCGGCCGAATTCACCAGGCGGGTCTGGTTGAACGAATTCAAATACAGCTTGAACGACTTGGATTCGATGATGTTGGGGCTGTCGGCCGGCACCGAGAACGTCGCCATGGCGACGCGCGGTTTGCCCTTGGCGTCCAGCCACGACAGCTCATAGGCGTTCCACAGATCCACGCCCTTGAAGGGCAGGTTGTCGTCGCGCAGATTCAGCGCCGCGCGATTGTGCGCGCGCGCGATGGGAAAAAGCAGCGAGGGATCGTATTGCGAGGCATAGGCCACGCTCTGCCCGAGCGGGCCGTGAGACAGGGTCATAGCAAAGAAGGGGAGTCCGGGAGGATGACGGCATTGTAGGCGCTTGGAAAAGGCCCAATTTTCCGCGATGTGAAATGTAACCCTCGTATTGTGAAAGCGCCTGCTGCGCAGCAGCGCCACGCCATTTCACAAACGACAATCGCGTTTCATTATACAAAATCGTCTTCGCAAGCTATTGATTTTTATAGCGAATATTTTTTGTCTTCTATAAGACTCCCCATCACATTGCTCCGCAGCAGAGGCATAGACTTTCTCCAACGATTCACGCAACGCCAGACGCGAATCGTTTTTTAAGTTCTAAGACGTTCTCTGAAGTTCCAACCGTTCTCACATCACTGACCAGGAGCATCACAATGAGCAATCGCGAAACCGAAATCCGCAACCTGCAAAAAGACTGGGCTGAAAACAGCCGGTGGCAAGGCATCAAGCGCGACTACAGCGCCGAAGACGTCATCCGCCTGCGCGGCTCGATCAGCGTCGAACACACGCTGGCCCGCCGCGGCGCCACCCGCCTCTGGGATTTGCTGCACAGCGAACCGTTCGTGAACTCGCTGGGCGCCCTGACCGGCAACCAGGCCATGCAGCAGGTCAAGGCTGGCCTGAAGGCCATCTACCTGTCCGGTTGGCAGGTCGCCGGTGACGCCAACCTGGCCGGTGAAATGTATCCCGACCAGTCGCTCTATCCCGCCAACTCCGTGCCCCAGGTGGTTCGCCGCATCAACAATTCGCTGACGCGCTGCGACCAGATCCAGTGGATGGAAGGCAAGAACCCCGGCGACGAAGGCTACATCGACTTCTTCGCGCCCATCGTGGCGGACGCCGAAGCCGGTTTTGGCGGCGTGCTCAATGCCTATGAACTGATGAAGGCCATGATCGAGGCCGGCGCCTCGGGCGTGCACTTCGAAGACCAGCTTGCGTCCGTGAAGAAGTGCGGCCACATGGGCGGCAAGGTGCTGGTTCCGACCCGCGAAGCTGTGTCCAAGCTGGTGTCGGCCCGTCTGGCCGCCGACACGATGGGCACGCCGACCGTGCTGCTGGCGCGCACCGACGCCGACGCGGCCGACCTGGTGACCAGCGACGTCGACGAAAACGACCGTCCGTTCATCACCGGCGAGCGCACCGTGGAAGGCTTCTTCCGCACCCGCGCCGGCATCGACCAGGCCATCTCGCGCGGACTGGCCTACGCGCCGTACGCCGACCTGATCTGGTGCGAAACCTCCACGCCCAACCTGGAATACGCCCGCAAGTTCGCGGACGCCATCCATCGCCAGTTCCCGGGCAAGCTGCTGGCCTACAACTGCTCGCCGTCCTTCAACTGGAAGAAGAACCTGGACGACGGCACCATCGCCAAGTTCCAGCGCGAGCTGGGCGCCATGGGGTACAAGTTCCAGTTCATCACGCTGGCCGGTTTCCACGCGCTGAACTACGGCATGTTCGAGCTGGCCCACGGCTACGCCCGCCGCCAGATGAGCGCTTTCGTGGAACTGCAGCAGAAGGAATTCGCCGCCGCCGAAATGGGCTTCACCGCCGTGAAGCACCAGCGCGAAGTGGGCACGGGCTACTTCGACGCCGTGACCCAGACGATCGAAGGCGGCAAGTCGTCCACGACCGCTCTGACCGGCTCGACGGAAGAAGCGCAGTTCGAACACGGCAAGTCGCAGAAGGCGGCGTAAAGCCGGCGGCGCCCGGCGGCCGGGGCAGGCCGCCCCGGCCCGTTTCGCGGAACGCCGGGCGCCTTTTTTCTGCTGTTGACTGCGGTTTGCAGGTGTGTAGTTGCAGGTGCTGTTGTAGGGTGGATTCAGGGTGCCTGCGGGCACCCTCTTTTTTTTGTACCGCCCGGCCGCGCACCCGCCCGCTACGCCGCGGCGCGCGTGTCCTTCAGGGTCGCCATGTCGATCACGAAGCGGTACTTCACGTCGTTTTTCACCAGGCGCTCGTAGGCCTCGTTGACGGCCTGGATCGGCACGATCTCCACGTCGCTGACGATGCCGTGCTCGGCGCAGAAATCCATCATCTCCTGCGTTTCCGCCATGCCGCCGATCGCCGAGCCGGCCAGCGATTTGCGGCCCATGATCAGGTTGGCGCCAGGGATCGGATCCAGCGGCGTCAGCGCGCCCACCAGCGCCATGGTGCCGTCCAGCGCAAGCAGCGCCATGTAGGGATTGACGTCGTGGCTGACGGGGACGGTGTTCAACAGGAAGTCGAAGGAGTTGGCGTGGGCCGCCATGGCGTCGGCGTCGCGCGAGACCAGCACCTCGTCCGCGCCCAGGCGTTTCGCGTCGCGCGCCTTGTCGGCGGAGGTGGTGATCATCACGACGTGCGCGCCCATGGCGTGCGCGAACTTCACGCCCATGTGGCCCAGGCCGCCCAGCCCGATGACGCCGACTTTCATGCCGGGGCCGACCTTCCAGTGGCGCAGCGGCGAATACGTGGTGATGCCGGCGCACAGCAGCGGCGCCACGGCCTTGAGGTCCAGGGTGTCGGACACCTTCACGGCGAAATGCTCGCGCACCACGATCCGGTCGGAATAGCCGCCAAAGGTGAGCTGGTCGCTGCCGCGCGCTTTGTCGTTGTAGGTCAGGGTAGCGCCTTCCTCGCAGTACTGCTCCAGGTTCAGGCGGCAGGCCTTGCAGTGGCGGCACGAGTCGACCATGCAGCCCACGCCGGCGTAATCGCCCACCTTGAACCGGGAGACGTTCTTGCCGACCTGCGCGATGCGGCCGACGATCTCGTGGCCGGGCACCATGGGGTACATGGAATTGCCCCAGTCGCCGCGCGCCTGGTGCAGGTCCGAATGGCAGATGCCGCTGTACAGGATGTCGATCAGCACATCGTCATCGCCCGGTTCGCGGCGGGTGAAACTGAAGGGGACCAGGGGAGTGTCGGCACTGTGGGCGGCGTAGCCTTGGGCTTGGATCATGACGGCCTCTTGCGAATTTGTTGAGCAGACGGCAACAATAAATCGGCGATTGTGGGGGTTCAAGCTAGAATTTCGGCATGATTTATTGAATGAATTTGCATAATCATGCCGCTCGACAACCTGTCCCACCTGGCCGCCTTCTCGGCCGTTGCCCGGCTCGCCAGCTTTCGCAAGGCCGGCGAGGAACTGAGCCTGTCCACGTCGGCGGTCAGCTACGCCATCCGCAACCTGGAAGAACGTCTGGGCGTGAACCTGTTCAACCGGACGACGCGCAGCGTGGCGCTGACCGACGCCGGCCAGCGCCTGGCCGAACGTCTGCAGCCCGTGCTGCATGACCTGGGCGATGCGCTGGACGAAATGAACCACTTCCGCGGCGCGGCCGCCGGCACGCTGCGCATCAATACCTCGCGCGCGGCCTCGTACCTGCTGCTGATGCCCATGGCGGCGCGATTCCTCGCGGCTTATCCGGACATCCGCCTGGAAATCGGCGAAGACGACAGCTTCGTCGATATCGTGGGATCGGGCTATGACGCGGGCGTGCGGCTGCTGGAAGCGGTGCCCGAGGACATGGTGGCGGTGCCCATCGGCCCGCCGCTGCGTTCGGTGGTGGTGGCCTCGCCCGGCTACCTGCAAGGGCGCGAACCGCCGCAGCATCCCGCCGACCTGATGCGTCACGAATGCATCCGCTACCGCTTTCCCAGCGGCCGCTATTTCAAGTGGGAGTTCACGAAGGACGGCGAGACGCTGGAATTCGACTTCCCCGGGCGCATCGCCCTGAGCGACGTCCACGCCGAGGTGCGCGCCGCCACCGACGGCATCGGCATCGGCTACGTGCCGGAGAACTACGTGACCGCCCAGCTTGCGGCGGGCACGCTGGTGCGGCTGCTGGACGACTGGTGCCAGACGATCCCCGGCTTCATGCTGTATTACCCGAAGCAGCGCAGGGTGTCGTCGGCGCTGCGGGCGTTCATCGACATGGCGCGGCAGTGAGCGCGCGGGTCCCGGCCTGCCCGGCGTGGCATTTACACCGCGCCGGGGCCTTCCAGCCACGCGGGGATGTCCCGTTGCTGATGGAGGATGCGCCAGACATCGATATGGTCCTGGTGTTCCACGTAGAAGACCAGATAGGGGTAGCGAGTCAACGGCCAGGAGCGCAGGCCGGGCAGGTTCAGTTCCAGCGCGTATCGGATGGATCCTGTCGCGGGGTGGCGGGCCAGATGCAGGTACGCCCGTTCCAGGGCATCGATGAACCCGAGCGTAATCTGCTCGGACGCCGTGCTCAGGTAATACGCTATCGCGGTGTCGATATCCGCGTTCGCCTGCACACGCGGGATGACGGGTTTGGCCTTCACGCTTGGGAGTCGGGGCCCGAATTCTTACTGGCGCGGGCTCGCAGGCCGGCGAAATAAGCGGTGTCGACCGGGGCAGCCTGTTCGGACGAGGCGCCCGCCAGCAGCAGCCCTCGGAGCTGGAGCCGATCCTGGTCCTTGCGGATGAGTTCGCGGACGTACTCGCTGCTCGTGCTGTAGCCCCGCTCGGTGACCTGTTCGTCAACGAAGGATTTCAGCGAGTCCGGCAAAGAAATGTTCATGGTGCCCATCGCCATAGCTTAGGAGGCTTGGCAAAAATTGGCAAGAACGTAGTTGCCGCAGCCTGCTCGGCGCCGCGCGATCAACCCGCTTCGGCCGGCGCACCGTCCAGCGCCGCGAGGCAGTCGGCCAGCGGCGCGATGTCCCGCGCCAGCGCGTCCACGGCCTCGGCGTCGACGCGCGGCAGCGGCGGGATCTCGGCCAGCACGCGCACGCCGCCGAAGCGCTCGATCGCGGCAGGCGGGCCAGTTGCGCCACGGTGTCCGTGTCGCCGGGTTCCTCGGCCACGCCGGTCTGCACCGGTTTCCAGTAGCCCCCGGTGCGTCGGCCCCCGGTGCATCGGCCCCCGGGGCGCCGGCAAATCGCCCCGGGCGCCTTGATTCAGATCAAGACGCCCGGGACCCGCCCTGGCTACCATCGGCACATGCGAGCCAAATCGATTTTCGCCGTCCCGGCCAACCTGCCCGATGCCGACCGCCAGCAGCGCCGCCATGCGCTGGTGCGCCTGTCGCTCGCCTGGCTGGCGATGATGCAGGTCATGATGTTCGCGTGGCCGGGTTATCTGCGCCACGAAAGCATGCCGGCGGATGCGCTCGAGACCCTGGACTGGGCCATCGTCCTCATGAACTGGGCCAGCTTTGCGCTGACGGTGCCGGTGGTGCTGTATTCGGCATGGCCCATCTGGCGCCATGCCGGCGCCAATCTCCGCGCGGGGCGCGCGGGCATGGACGTGCCGGTGGCGCTGGGCATCGTCGCCGCCTTCATTCCCAGCGTCCTCGCCACATGGACCGGCCGGGGCGAAGTCTATTTCGATTCGGTCACGATGTTCGTGGCGTTCCTGCTGACCGCGCGTTACCTCGAACTGTGCGCGCGCCAGTCTTTCGGCGGCGCGGGCTCCGCAGGCCGCCGCCACGCCCGCGTGGAAGAACAACGGCTGCGGCTGGGCGCGCGCGCCGACCGCGTGGCGTCGCGTTTCGTCATGATCCAGGTCGCGTTGGCGCTGGCCGCCGCGGCGGGCTGGGCCTACATCGACCCGGCCCACAGCATCCCCGTGATGGTGGCGCTGCTGGTCATGAGCTGTCCCTGCGCCATGTCCATGGCCGTGCCCACCGCGATGGCTGCCGCGCACAGCGCGCTGGCGGCGCATCCGGACCTGCCGGACGCGGCGCTGGATGCCTTGCTCGCCGAGGCGCGGCGCAAGGCGCGGCAGAACCTGTACGGCTCGCTGGTCTGGCATCTGCTGATGACCCCGCTGGCGCTCGCCGGATGGGTCACGCCCTGGCTGGCCGCGATCACCATGCTGCTGTCGTCGCTGGCGGTTGCCTACAACTCGTGGCGCCTGTGCCGCCGCGACTGGTCGGGCGGCGTGGCGCCCGGCGCCGCGTTCGGGGCGGCGCCGTGACCATTCTTTATCTGCTCCTGCCGCTGTCGCTGCTCTTCGTGCTGGCGATCGGCGTGTCGCTGTGGTGGGCGGTCTTCAACGGCCAGTACGACGATACCGAGGATGCCGGCACGGCCATCCTGCGCGACGACGACAGCGCCGCCGCGGGCCGCCGCTGAAGCGTCTGCGCGGCGCCGGAAACGCCGCTGCGCCCCCCCGATACCCCTTCAACCGTTGCGGTTATGCGCCGAAGTTCGGGGCGTCGCATCCCGGTTGATCCAAATCAACGCCGACTCCTGTGACTAGTCCCATCATCGAAGCCTGGAAGTTCTTGTTACTTTAGGGGAAGGGTGATGAACGATTGCGCCGCAATCGCAAGCAAGTCCGATACCTTCAACTACAAGGTCGTGAGGCAGTTCGCGCTCATGACGGTAGTCTGGGGCATAGTCGGCATGGCTGTGGGCGTGTTTCTGGCCGCGCAGCTTATTTGGCCTCAGTTGAATTTCGACACCGCATGGCTCAGCTACGGCCGCCTGCGCCCGCTGCACACCAACGCCGTGATCTTCGCCTTCGGCGGCAGCGCACTTTTCGCGACGTCGTACTACGTCGTGCAGCGCACCTGTCAGGCGCGCCTGTTCTGCGACAAGCTCGCCGCCTTCACGTTCTGGGGCTGGCAGGCCGTCATCGTCGCAGCCGCGATCACCTTGCCCATGGGCTTTACCAGCAGCAAGGAATACGCCGAACTCGAATGGCCCATCGACATCCTGATCACCCTGGTCTGGGTCGCCTACGCCATCGTGTTCTTCGGCACGATCATCAAGCGCCGGTCCAAGCACATCTACGTGGCCAACTGGTTCTTCGGCTCGTACATCCTCACCATCGCCATCCTGCACATCTTCAACAACATCGAGATGCCGGTGACGCTGTGGAAGTCCTACTCCGCGTACGCGGGCGTGCAGGACGCCATGGTGCAATGGTGGTACGGCCACAATGCGGTGGGCTTCTTCCTGACGACCAGCTTCCTGGGCATGATGTATTACTTCGTGCCCAAGCAGGCCGGCCGCCCCATCTACTCGTACCGCCTGTCCATCGTCCACTTCTGGGCGCTGGCCTTCACGTACATGTGGGCGGGTCCGCACCACCTGCTGTACACGTCGCTGCCTGACTGGACCCAGTCGCTGGGCATGACGTTCTCGCTGATCCTGCTGGCGCCGTCGTGGGGCGGCATGATCAACGGCATCATGACCTTGCAGGGCGCCTGGTACAAGCTGCGCACCGATCCCATCCTGAAGTTCATGGTCACGGCGCTGTCGTTCTACGGCATGTCCACCTTCGAAGGCTCGATGATGTCGATCCGCACGGTGAACTCGCTGTCGCACTACACGGACTGGACCATCGGCCACGTGCACTCCGGCGCGCTGGGCTGGGTCGCCATGATCTCCTTCGGCTCGCTCTACTACCTGATCCCGCGCCTGTACGGCCGCGAAAAGATGTACAGCGTCAAGGCCATCGAACTGCACTTCTGGATCGCGACCATCGGCGTGGTGCTGTACATCGCCGCCATGTGGATCGCCGGCGTGCAGCAGGGCCTGATGTGGCGCGACACGGCCCCGGACGGCACCCTGGTCTACAGCTTCGTCGAGGAACTGAAGACGCGCGTTCCGTACTACCTGATCCGTTTGCTGGGTGGAACCCTGTTCTTGTGCGGTGTGTTCGTCATGGCCTGGAACGTGTGGAAGACGGTGCGCGGCGCGCAGTCGGTCAACCCCGCCATTCCGCAAGACGAACCCCAAGCCGCGCGTGCGCCGGTTCCCGCGACCGCCGTGCCGGCCACTGCCTGACGAGGACATCATGGCCAACAAGAATCATGGCTTCTTTTCCCACCAGACCCTCGAGAAGAACATCGGCTGGATGATCATCGCCAGCATCCTGGTGGTCTCCTTCGCGGGCCTGGTCCAGATCATCCCGCTGTTCTTCCAGCACAGCACCACCCAGGCCGCGCCGGGCGTCGAACCCTACAGCCCGCTGCGGCTGATGGGCCGCGACGTCTACATCCGCGAGGGCTGCGTGGGCTGTCATTCGCAGCAGGTGCGTACGCTGGCTGCGGAAGTCCAGCGCTACGGGTCGTACTCGGTCGCCGCGGAATCGGTCTTCGATCACCCCTTCCTGTGGGGCTCCAAGCGTACCGGTCCCGACCTGGCGCGGGTGGGCGAGCGCTATTCCGATGACTGGCACCGCATCCACCTGCGCGATCCGCGCAAGGTGGTGCCGGAATCCAACATGCCCGCCTATCCCTGGCTGGAAAAGACGGTCCTCACGGGCCAGAACGTGGACCAGCGCATGCGCGCCCTGCGCGCCCTGGGCGTGCCGTACACCGACGAGGAAATCGCCGCGGCGCCCAAGGCCATCGAGGGCAAGACGGAAGAAGACGCGCTCGTGGCCTACCTGCAAGGGCTGGGCGTGGGTGTGCGCAAGGCGCAGCTTGCCAAGCAGGCCGAAGAGGCCAAGAAGGCCGAAGAAGCCAAGAAGGCCCAGCAGTCCGCCGTGCAGCCTGCCGCGCAAGCGGCCACGGGAGGCTGACCATGGTCGCCTACCTGAGCGCAATCATCACCGCCATCTCGATGGCAACCTTTTTCGGCATTGTCTGGTGGGCCTGCTCGCGCGGCCGCCAGGGCGCCAACCGCGAATCGGCCATGCTGCCGTTCGCACTGCCCGATGAATTCGGTCAGGCACAACAAGATGGAGCGAATCGGTCATGAGCGATTTCGTCAATAGCTTCTGGGGGTATTTCATCGCGATCGTCGCGGTGGGCGGGGTGGTGTGGTGCGTGTGGCTGCTGTACACGCAGCGCCGCTGGCTCAGCGCGACGCCGGCCAACGGCCAGGTCGAGGACACCGGCCACGTCTGGGACGGCGACCTGACCGAGCTCAACAATCCGGTCCCCACCTGGTGGACCTGGATGTACCTGCTGGCCTGCGTGTTCGCGCTGGGCTATCTGTTCCTGATGCCTGGGCTGGGCGCCTACCAGGGCAAGCTGGGCTTCAGCAGCGCGCAGGAAGTGGCGCAGCAACAGGCCAAGATGGCCGAAGCCGTTCGCCCCATCTATGCGCGCTTCGAGACCATGTCGGTCCCGCAGATCGCGCAGGATCCGGGCGCGCGAGAAATCGGCCAGCGCCTCTTCCTGAACACCTGCGCACAGTGCCACGGTTCCGATGCCAAGGGCGGCCCCAGCTTTCCCAACCTGGCGGACGGCGATTGGCTGCATGGCGGTTCGCCCGAAACCATCATGCAGACCATCAAGGAAGGACGCCATGGCGTGATGCCGCCCTGGAAGGACTCGATCGATCCCAAGATGGCCGGCGACATCGCGCAATACGTGCGCTCGCTGTCGGGCCTGACGGCCGATCCGGTGCGCGTGTTCCGCGGCAAGCGCGAGTTCGCCAACTTCTGCGTGGCCTGTCACGGTGTCGATGGCAAGGGCAATCAGCTCATGGGCGCGCCCAACCTGACGGACGACGTCTGGCTGTATGGCAGTTCGGAGGCGACCATCGTCAAGACCATTCTCGAAGGCCGCGACAACCGCATGCCGGCGCACGAACACGTCCTGACGCCGGAGCAGATCAAGATCCTGACGGCCTGGGTCTGGGGGCTTTCCAACAAGGCCGAGCCGCAGAAGCAGGCCGCCGCGGCGCCCGCCGACGCCGGCGCCGCCCAGCAGTGAAACCGCAGCACGTAGGTGGGGGGCCGCGCGGCGGCCCCCCATACCGCCAGCACTTACCGTACGGAGCAGCAAATGAATGATGGGTCAACCGCAAGCGTCGGCGGCAGTTCGCCTGGCGGTGACCCGCCGCCCTGGCGGCCGCATACGCGGCCGCCGCGTCCGGGCCAGGAAACCCTGGAACAGACGCTGGCGGGGGTGCGCAGCAAGATCTATCCGCGGTCCGTCAGCGGCATCTTCGCCCGCTGGCGCATCGCGTTCGTCTTCCTTACCCAGCTCATTTTCTACGGCTTGCCATGGCTGCAATGGAACGGCCGCCAGGCCGTCCTGTTCGACCTGGGGGCGCGCAAGTTCTATCTCTTTGGCCTGGTGCTGTGGCCGCAGGACGTCGTGTATCTTGCCGTGCTGCTCGTCATCTCCGCGCTGGCGCTGTTCCTCTTCACCGCCGTGGCCGGGCGTCTGTTCTGCGGCTACGCCTGTCCGCAGACCGTCTACACCGAAATCTTCATGTGGATCGAGCGCAAGGTCGAAGGCGACCGCATCGCGCGTATCCGCCTGGATGAATCGCCCTGGTCCTGGCACAAGTTCCGCCTGAAATTCACCAAGCATTTCCTGTGGATCGCGCTGGCATGGTGGACGGGCTCGACCTTCATCGGCTACTTCGCGCCCATCCGCGAGCTGGGGCACGAGCTGTTCGCCCTGCAACTTGGCGGCTGGCAGTGGTTCTGGATGCTGTTCTACGGCTTTGCGACGTGGGGCAACGCCGGCTTCATGCGCGAATCGGTGTGCAAGTACATGTGCCCGTACGCCCGCTTCCAGAGCGTGATGGTCGACCCGGACACCTTCGTGGTCACCTACGACAAGCGCCGGGGCGATCCGCGCGGCAGCCGGTCGCGCAAGGTGGACCACAAGGCCGCGGGGCTGGGCGACTGTGTCGACTGCAGCCTGTGCGTGCAGGTCTGTCCGACCGGCATCGACATCCGCGACGGCTTGCAGTACATGTGCATCGGCTGCGGCGCCTGCATCGATGCCTGTGAGCAGGTGATGGACAAAATGCAGTACGAGCCGGGCCTCATCCGCTACACGTCCGAGCGCGCCATGCTGGATGGCCTGTCCACCAAGAGCGCACGGTCGCACCTGCTGCGGCCGCGCGTCCTGGTCTACGGCACGCTGATCCTGGCGCTGGCGGTGGCCTTCGTGGTGTCGCTGGCCGTGCGCAATCCGCTGCGCGTCGACGTCATCCGGGACCGCGGCGCGCTGGGCCGCGAGGTCGCCGGCGGCCTGATCGAAAACGTCTACCGGCTGCAGATCATCAACACGTCGGACGTGCCGATGCGCCTGCGCCTGTCGGCCGAGGGCATGCCGGACCTGGCCGTGCTGGCCGGCCAGCAGGGGTCGGACGTGGTCGAGGTCGAAGCCGCCGCCAACAAGCTGGTGCCCATGGTCATTCGCGCCCCGGCGGACTCGACGCCCGGCGCCCATCCCATCACCCTGCGCGCCAGGGGGCAGGACGGCGACAACCAGCCGGTCGAAACCGACGAGCCCGCCAGTTTCTATGTGCCCGAGTAGGGCGGCCCTTTGCCCTGAACGCCACAAGGATATCTTCATGAACGCTGCACGAATCACCCTGGACCCCGCGGATGCGGCCCCTCCCGTCAAGCCCTGG
Source organism: Achromobacter sp. MFA1 R4 (assembly GCF_900156745.1). Taxonomy (NCBI): domain Bacteria; kingdom Pseudomonadati; phylum Pseudomonadota; class Betaproteobacteria; order Burkholderiales; family Alcaligenaceae; genus Achromobacter; species Achromobacter sp. MFA1 R4. The sequence goes on from NZ_LT707065.1 coordinate 4,391,131, forward strand.
TACCGCGAGCCATGGCCGTGGATCCTGATGGCCGGCCCGTTCGCCGCGATGGTGGGCTGCTTCATCACGATCTATCTGGCCATGGCCCAGTTTGCCGACCAGCCCATCGGCGAGGGCGTGGTCAAGCGCGGACTGGTCATCGAACAGGTCGCAGGCAGCGCGGCCGAGGGGCGGGCGGCGCCGAACGCCAGCCCGGCCGCCGCCAAACCTTGAACCGGGGAGTTCACGCATGGGACTGCGATCTTTGATGTGGATCCTGTGGCCGTCCTTTCTGGCCGCCGCCGTGGGAAGCGCACTGATCTTCGCCCTGATCGACCCGCTGGACGTGACCATCTTCGGACATGTCCCCACGGGCCGGATGGGTTTCTACACCGTGTCGTTCTTTGTCCTGTGGGTGATGGCCGGCCTGTCCAGCGCGCTGACGGCCTACCTGATGCCCAAGGTGCAAGAAGACGAAGACTTCTAGTTTTCTCAAAAACCAAACACACCGTTCCGCCACGTTGAACAAGCGGGGGCTGCGCGGCGGGTAAAATCCCCCGGCTATGGTCAAGTTGGGGGCTCGCGTGCAGCCAGTCATATCGGTACAAGGCTTATCCAAGCAATATGCGTCGGGGTTCCAGGCGCTCAAGAACGTCAGCCTGGACATCCAGCGCGGCGAGATTTTTGCCTTGCTCGGGCCGAACGGCGCGGGCAAGACCACGCTGATCAGCATCATCTGCGGCATCGTCAATCCCACCCACGGCACGGTGCTGGCCGACGGCCACGACATCGTCACGGACTTTCGCGCGGCCCGCTCCAAGATCGGGCTGGTGCCGCAGGAAATCTCCACGGACGCCTTCGAAAGCGTCTGGAACACCGTTACCTTCAGCCGCGGCCTGTTCGGCAAGCCGGCCGATCCCGCCTACATCGAAAAAGTCCTGCGCGACCTGTCGCTGTGGGACAAGAAGGACAGCCGCATCATGGCGCTGTCGGGCGGCATGAAGCGGCGCGTCATGATCGCCAAGGCGCTGTCGCACGAACCGGCCATCCTGTTCCTGGACGAACCCACCGCGGGCGTCGATGTGGAGCTGCGGCGCGGCATGTGGGAAATGGTGCGGCGGCTGCGTGAAAGCGGCGTCACCATCATCCTGACCACGCACTACATCGAGGAAGCCCAGGAGATGGCGGATCGGATCGGGGTGATCCGCCGCGGCGAGATCATCCTGGTCGAGGAAAAGAATGCGCTCATGGCCAAGCTGGGCAAGCGCCAGCTCGCGCTGACGTTGAAGGCGCCGCTGCCGGGCATCCCGACGGCGCTGGACGCCTACCAGCTCGACCTGTCCGCCGACGGCTACAAGCTCGTCTATACCTACGACAACGAGCGTGGCGGCGACATCTCGCGGCTGCTGCAGGACCTGAGCCGCCTGAATATCGAATTCGCGGATCTCAACACCTCGGAAAGCTCACTCGAGGACATCTTCGTCAGCCTGGTGCACGGTCAATCATGAATTTCTACGCCATTCGCGCCATCTACCTCTTTGAAATGGCCCGTGCCTGGCGCACGCTGATGCAAAGCGTGCTCTCGCCGGTGATTTCCACTTCGCTCTACTTTGTCGTGTTCGGATCGGCCATCGGTTCGCACATGGTCGAGATCGACGGCGTCAGCTACGGCGCGTTCATCGTGCCGGGCATGATCATGCTGTCGCTCCTGACGCAAAGCGTCGCCAACGCCTCGTTCGGCATCTACATGCCGCGCTTTTCCGGCACGATCTACGAGATCCATTCGGCGCCCATCTCCTACGTCGAAATCCTGATGGGCTACGTGGGGGCGGCGGCCAGCAAGTCCATCATCCTGGGCCTCATCATGCTGGCGACCGCGAGGCTGTTCGTCTCGTTCGAGGTGGCGCATCCGCTCTGGATGCTGTCCTTCCTGGTGCTGACCGCCGTGACGTTCAGCCTGTTCGGCTTCATCATCGGGATCTGGGCCGACGGCTTTGAAAAGCTGCAGATCATTCCGCTCATGATCATCACGCCGCTGACCTTCCTGGGCGGCACGTTCTATTCCATCAACATGCTGCCGCCGTTCTGGCAGACCGTCACGCTGTTCAATCCGGTCGTGTACCTGGTCAGCGGCTTTCGCTGGGCATTCTTTGGCGTCTCCGACGTCAGCGTCGAGATCAGCGTGGGCATGACGGTGGCGTTCCTGCTGGCCTGCCTGGTGGGCGTGCGCTGGATCTTCAAGACGGGCTATCGGCTCAAGACCTGAAGGGTCAAGACCTGCGGCGTCAAGACCCGCGGCGTGAGGCCTGAGCGCACCGCGCCGCGCTCAGGCCGCCTGCGTCGCCGGTCTCACCGCCGCGCGGCGCGCCAGCCCGCCGAATGCGTCCAGCAGCCGCTCGCGCCAGGCGTACACCGGGTCGTCCGCGTCCAGCAGCGCCAAGGGGCTGGTGCAACGGGCCCACATGAACATCCCGAAGACCGAATAATCCGCGTAGCCGGGCGCGCTGCCCGCCAGATAGGGCTGCTTGCCCAGCGTCTGGCGCAGGGGCAGCAGCGCGGCGCGCAGCTCGGCGATGCGGTCCGCGTAGCCGGCCGGCAGGTCTTCAAGCCGGCCGAATCGCTTCTCGCGCGTCGCACGGAAATAGTCCTTGTCCTTGTCGTGGATCAGGCCGTGGATCTCGGGCAGCAGCAGGCGTGCCAGCACGGGCACCAGCGTGGTGTCGGCCCACGCATTCACGAACTGACTGAGCGGGCGGGCGTGATCGCCGCCAAAGAGCGAGGGCCGCTCAGGAAACGTGTCTTCGAGGTAGCAGGCGATCTGCCAGGAGTCGCTCACGACGTGCTCGCCGTGAACCAGCACCGGCACGAGCTTTTGGCCGGAGAAGCCGATGGCTTCCTTTTCGGTGAAACGCCAGGGGATGGTCTCGGCGGTCAGGCCCTTGTGGGCCAGCGCCATGTGCGTCTTCCAGCAATGCGGGCTGAAGCGCAACGCGGCATCCGCGCCGGCCAGATCGTAGAGGGTGAGTTCCGGGGTCAAGTTGCGGTGCTCCTGGAGGGCGTCCAAACAAGGGTCTGGCGCCTAGGATAACCGCTCGGCCATCGCCGGCAAACGCGTCCCGCCCTGGGCGAGGCGCCGCGTACCCCGGGCAGGCGGTCGCGTCGCCTTGCCGCGGCGGGGCACACGGCGGCGTGTGCAGGCCGCTTAGCGACGCGCGGGCGTGCCCGGGCCCATCTTCATGAGCCGCTCACGAAGCTGCGGGTCCTGCTGCACGGCCTGTCCGATGCCGTTGAACTCTTCGACGGTCAGGCCGTCGGCGCGAACCAGCTGCACCATCTTTGCGTCCGCTTCCTGGACGACCTTCTGCTTGGCGTCGTCGGTCTTGGCGGCATCGACCTTGGGGCGGTACTCGTTGACGACGCCCGAGATTTTCTGCGAAGCCGAGGCGAACTTCTGCAATTGCTGGTCCGTGGGCTGCCGCACGGCGGGGGCCATGCCGGGTTGAGCCTGGGTCTGCGCCTGGCTCTGCGCCTGGGGCTGGCTGGCCTGCTGGGCCAGGGCAGGGGCACCGGACAGCGCCGTCGTCAGGATGGCGGCGGACAGGAATCCATAGGTGGAACGCTGCATGAAATCTCCTAGTTCCGGTTGAAAGTCCGACCATGATGACGAGCGGGGCGGGACGGGCACAAGTTTCGCGATGTGTTTTCCTGTGTCGCTAGGCCACCATTTGCCGGGCAAGCCCTTGCAGGGCGGCCCCAGGACACGCGTCCGAAACGTTTTGCGCGGTTTGGTAGTCGCTGCTGGCGGCGATGTGTCCGCAGGTTTATGCGAAAAGGGCGGCTAGAGCGCGATCATGCCGATCATCACGAGGATCAGCAGCAGCACGTAGACGCGTGCGTGCAGGCGGTCGGCAATGCGCGGAATCAACGGCGCGGCCAGCCGGATGCCGGCCAGCGATCCCAGCGCCAGCGCAGCGAAAGCCAGCAGGTCCACATAGCCCACGATCCATGGCGGCAGCGCCTGCGGCGCCTGGCGCGCCGCAGCCAGGTAGGCAAGCGTGCCCGCGAGCGCGACCGGCAGGGTCAGCGGGTTGGCCATGGCGGCGGCCTTGGCCATCGGCAAGCCGCGCCGGCGCAGCAATGGAACGGTCATGACGCTGCCGCCCACGCCCAGGAAGGCGGCAATCGCCCCGATGCCCAGGCCGCCGGCCATCGTGGCCGCACGGCCCAGCGCACGGGGCGCCGCGCCAGCGCCTTGCGACATGAAGCCCTGGCGCAACAGGCAATCCAGGATCGTCACGCCCAGGTAGGCGATGAAGGCATGGCGCACGAAGCCGCCATCGACGCGGGTGGCGGCCAACGCGCCCAGCAGGGCGCCCGCCGCGATGTAGCCCGCCAGCGGCCACACATAGTCGCGAACGATGTTGCCCGCGCGCAGGTGCCTGTGCGTGGCAGACGCCGAACTGACGATCATGACGCATGTGGAGGTCGCCACGGCGATGTGCATCGCTGATTGGCCAATTGCGTCATCCGCGCCATGCATGGCCGTCAGCAGCCCGTACAGCGCGGGCACCACCACGAAGCCGCCGCCAAAGCCGAAGAGCACCGTGGTGATGCCGCAAAGGCCGCCAATCAAGACCAACGCCAGATAGAACATGCCGCCATTCCTTGCAGGAAAGCCGCCACGATAGGGGCGCCGCGCCTGGCCCGCTTTCGAGGATGGGACAATGATGTTTTCGTTTCGGCCAAGCCGCCGCCTTGCGAACGCGGCATGCACCATGCGCAACACCCATATCGACCGGCACGACGGCCTCGCCCGTCCGGTGGTCGCGATCGGCAACGACTATCCCCGGGGAGAACTGCTGCCCGACCACGCCCATCGGCGGGCGCAGTTGCTCTACGGCGCCACCGGCGTCATGCACGTGGCCACGCGCGACGGCAATTGGGTGGTTCCGCCGCAACGCGCCGTCTGGATTCCGGCAGGCGTGACGCATCGGGTCCGCATGCTGGGCGTCAGTACGCGCAGCGCCTATATCGAACCGGGCGCGGCGCGCGCGGGCAGCAAGTCCTGCGAGGTGATCGAGGTGTCGCCGCTGCTGCGCGCGCTGCTGCTGGAGGCCGTGGACATGCCCGCCGCCTATGACCCGCGGGGCCGCGACGGGGCGCTGGCTGCCTTGCTGTTGCACGAGGTCGAGCGCGCGGCGGTGCTGCCGCTGCATATCCCCTTGCCGCGCGACAAGCGGCTTGCGCCGCTATGCCGCGCTTTCATCGCCGCGCCCGATGCGCGCCTGCCGCCGCAGGCGTGGGCGGACCGCCTGCACATGAGCGCGCGTACGTTCAGCCGGACCTTCCGGCGGCTGACGGGCATGGCGTATTCCGAATGGCGCCAGCGCGCCTGCGTGGCGCTGGCCCTGGCCCGTCTGGCAGCCGGGGAGCCGGTCACGGCGATCGCGCTGGACTTCGGGTATCAGAGCCCCGCGGCGTTTTCCACGATGTTCCGGCGCGTGCTGGGCCGGCCGCCGAAGGAATACCTGCGTCAGGGATAGGCTGACGGGATAGGCGAACGCGCGGTGGACGGCGTCGCCGAGCGTGTCCCCGACGTCCGCCGGATGCGGCGGCCGCGCGTCAGGCGGCGTACCAGAAGACCGCGAAGAAGTGGCAGACCGTGCCCGCCAGCACGAACAGATGCCAGATGAAATGGCTGTAGCGCCAGCGGTTGTCGAACACGAAGAACACCACGCCGCCCGTGTAGGCCAGGCCGCCCGCCACCAGCCACCACAGGCCGCCCGAGGGCACCCGCTCCAGCAAGGGCTTGACGGCGATCACGACGATCCAGCCCATCGCCAGGTACAGCCCGGTGGACAGCGCAGGCCGGTTGAGCCGCTTGCTGGCCTTCAGGCCCACGCCCAGCAGGGCCAGCCCCCAGACCAATCCGAACAGCGTCCAGCCCCAGGGCCCGCGCAACGCGCCCAGCGCAAACGGCGTGTAGGTCCCGGCGATGAGCAGGTAGATGGCCGAGTGGTCCAGCACGTTGAAGATCTGCTTGGCGCGGCAGCGGGGCAGCGCGTGATAGATGGCGGACGCCAGGTACAGCAGGCACATCGAGGCCGCGAACACCGCGGCGCCGGCGATGAAGGCCGCATCGCCCTGGCGCGCGGCGGCCGCGATGAGGAGCGGCGTGCCGGCCAGCGCGCCGGCGGCGCCCAGCCCGTGGCTGATGCTGTTGGCGATTTCTTCGCCCAGGGTCTGGGGACGGTCGTTGGGAAACATATCGGCGCCTGCTTGGAACAAGTCGTCCACCATAGGCCTTTTGCCGCGGGCGCTCAAGGGCGCGCGCGGCATGGCGCCGACGGATGCGGCGCGGGTTTGATCTGGTGCAAACGGCGCGGGCCGTGACCGTCCGTTCACGGGGCGGCCGACTAGTTACTCTGTGATACATTTAACACGCGAACGACCTGGCGGCCGGCCTGGCGGACAGCCGCGCGGACCGCCGTGGCAGAGACGGCGCCCGGGCTGCATCGCCGGCGTGGCGCCCACATCCGGCGCCAGGCATCCGCCTTGCGGAGCGGCCTGGCCGCGACGACTGCCGTCCGGCGCCGCGCCCCTTGGCCCGCCGGGCCGTGCGGCAAACAGCATCTACCGAACAGGCCCCAGCCATGGCGCGCAGTTTCAGCAGTCTGTTTTTCAAAGCGGCAAAAAAGATCTCGCGCCTGCAGCGCGCGGCGATGCGCATGGCCACGCCCAAGCCGCCGCGCAAGCGCGCGACGACGGCGCGCAAGGCGGCCAAGGCAGTCAAAGCAGTCAAAGCAGTCAAGACGGCCCGTGCGCCCGGGGCGGGGCGGGCGGCAGTGCCCGCCGCGGCCGCGCTGGGCGCCGGGCGTTGGGAAGCCTCGCGCCAATTCTCCGACGGCGCGGGACGCCGTTTGGCCTTCGCCCGCTATACCCCTGTGACGGAAACGCCCGGCGGCCGGCCGCTGGTCGTGATGCTGCACGGTTGCCGGCAGACGTCGTCGGCGTTCGCGCAAGGGTCGCGCATGAACCAGTGGGCAGACGCCGGCGGTTTCATGGTGCTGTATCCGCAGCAGTCCTTGACGCGCCAGGTGCAGCGCTGCTGGCGCTGGTTTCAGCCGAACGACGATCACGGCGGCGCCGAGGCCGACCTGATCGCGGCCATGATCCGCAACGAGGTCGAGCGCCATGGCCTGGACCCCGAGCGGGTCTACGTGGCGGGCCTGTCGGCCGGCGCGGGCATGGCCGCGCTGGTCGCCTTGCGGCATCCCCGCCTGATCGCGGCTGTGGCCATGCACTCGGGGCCGGTCGTGGGCGATGCGCACAGCGCGGCGGGCGGGATCGGCACGATGCGCCGGGGCAGCATCAAGCCCTTGGTGCCGCTGTTGGCGTCGGTGGCGGACCCCGCCGTGTTCCAGCTCGGCATGCCCGCGCTGATCCTGCACGGCCAGCTCGATCCGGCCGTCGCCCCGCGCAATGCGAAGCAGCTGTTCGAGCAGTTCCGCGCCGTGAATGTTCCTGACCCGCATGTCTTGCCAATCGAGCGGGTGATGGGGTTGGGGACGGAAAAGGCCTACCGCCGGGTGGATCTGATGCGCGGCCGCAAGACGGTGCTGCGCCTGTGCGAGATCACGCGGCTGGAGCATGCGTGGAGCGGCGGCGACCCCGCCGTGCGGTATCACGCGCGTACCGGGCCGGATGCCTCCGCGCTGGTGTGGCGGTTCTTCCAGACCCAGCGCCGCGTGGGCGCGGCGGTCACGGCGGGTGCAGGAATGCCAGGGTGACGGGGTCAGGGTCAAGGGCTTTCCCGCCGGCGCCCGAACGGCCCGGCCCATTGTTCGGACGCGAAGAAAGGTCATGTCGACCCCGCCGGTGGCCAGCGAGCCCTGGGGCGGCGTAAGATCGCGGCAGTCCCGCGGCGTCCGGAGCGCGGCGCGCCGGGCCCATCACCCTGACGGAAATCATCGCCATGCCCCTGTCCATGTACCAGGCGTCCGTGCCTGTCTTTCTCCGCGGCCTGAATGTGCTGGCGGCGCTGCTCGAAAAAGCCGCCGCGCACGCGCAGGCCGCGGGCATCGATCCTGCCCAGCTCGTGAACGCGCGCCTCGCGCCCGACATGTATCCGCTGTCGGGCCAGATCCAGCGCGCGAGCGACGCCGCGAAATTCGCCGCGCAGCGGTTATCGCAGGGCGAGGCCCCGAAGTTTCCGGACAACGAGACCACGCTTGCACAACTGCAGCAGCGCATCGCCGACACGGTCGCCTACCTGCAAAGCGTGACGCCGGAACAGATCGAGGGCGCCGAAGGCCGCCGCATCACGCTGAGCTTCGGCGAATTCAAGCCCGAGTTCCAGGGCGACGACTACCTGCTGACGTTCGCGCTGCCGAACTTCTACTTCCACGTGACGACCGCCTACGGCATCCTGCGCCAGGCGGGCGTGCCGATCGGCAAGCTGGATTTCCTGGGCGCGTATCCGCAACCCGCGCCCAAGTAGCGGACCCTGGGGCGGCCGGTCGGCGCGCGCCGCCTGGCCGGGCCGCTCCGCATTCTTTTATCGCTTGGCCGGGTCGCCGCAGCCTTCCATTGCGCCCATCTTCGCCATGTTCTGCTGGATTTCCTCGGGCGTGAGGTCCTGCTTGTGGGTGGCGATCGACCAGCGGTGGCCAAACGGATCCACCACCTGCCCATAGCGGTCGCCCCAGAACATGTCGGCCGCGGGCATCGTCACCTGCGCGCCGGCGGCAACAGCCTGCGCGATGGCGGCGTCCGCGTCGGGCACGTACAGGTGCAGGACGGCGGGCGTGCCCTTGAGCGCCTTCGGCCCCAGGCTGCCCCATTCCGGAAAATCATCCATCAGCATGAGGACCGAGTCGCCGATGCGCACGGCCGCGTGCATGATCTTGCCGTTGGGGCCGGGCAGCCGCATGAGCTCCTCGGCGTTGAACGCTTCCTTGTAGAAGGCGAGGGCGTCGGACGCGCCCTCGCACACGATGTGCGGCGTCAGCGTGTGCATGCCGTCGGGGATGGGCTTGACTGCTTGGGTGGCCATGATGTGTCTCCAGGTTGTCACGCGGCGGCGGCGCTGTGCGCGGCGCGGGCCTTGCGTACGAGTTGTGCTAGTTGCCGACCAGGGTGGCGAATCCGCCCCAGCACATGCGCTTGACGTCGAACACGCCTTCGCAGCACATGTCCGCCAGGCGCGGGTCGGCCATGACTTTGGCGTTGATCCGGTTGCGGTCGTCCTTGCTGGGATACAGGATCCAGGCGAACACCACGACCTCGCCCTCGCGCGCGCCGGCCGCCGCGCTGAACGACGCAAAGCCTTCGCCGTCGATGTCGTCGGCCACGCCTTCGCGGTAGTCCAGCGCGCCGTGTTCGCGCCAGATGCCCTCGGCTTGCTGCGCCATTTTCTTGTACGTCTCCAGGTTGGCCTTGGGTACGCACAGCAGGAAACCGTCTATGTACTTGTCCATCGATCACTCCTCACGTCCGTGTTGTTCTGGTTCGAGCCGGGACGCCCGCAAGCCGTCCGGGCCGCCGTCCGGATTTCTGGACCGGCTGGTGCCACTGTATCGGGATCGGCGCCGCTTTCAGATAGGAGATTGCGACAATCTTGCGGGTGGATTGCGTCAGCCTGCGGCGGTATGCTTGGCGACATGAAAAACGTCGCGTTCCTGCTGCCACAAGGGGCCAATATTGCGTCCCTGGAAACCGCGCGCCACGGATTCATGGTGGCCAACGAATACCTGCGCGCCCATGGCCGCGAGCCGCGCTTTCACGTGCGCACGCTGGCCCTGACGCGCGAGGTCAGCCTGGACGAAGGACGCATCAAGGTGGTGGCCGACATGGTGCTGGCCGACGCCACCGACATCGACATCTGCATCGCGCCGCCGCTGCTGGGGTCGGTGTCGGACGCCGTGCTGTCCAATCGCGAACTCATCGAATGGCTGTCGCGCCATCACCGCAACGGGGGCGAGGTCGCCAGCCTCTGCGTTGGCGCCGCGCTGCTCGCGGCGGGCGGCGTGCTCGACGGCCAGCAGGCGGTCGTGCATTGGGTGGCGCAGAACCTCTATGCCAGCCTGTTTCCCTCGGTGCAGTGGACCAGCGACCGCGTGGTGCTGGCCGAAAACGGGGTCTACACCAGCGGGGGCGCGTTTTCGGCGGCGCACCTGGTGCTGCACCTGGTCGAGAAATACACCGACCGCGACACCGCGATCTGGTGCGCCAAGTACTTCCAGCTGGACTGGAGCCGCCAGAGCCAACTGCCGTTTTCCGTCTTCATGGGCCAGAAGTCGCATGCCGATGACATCGTGCGCGCGGTGCAGGAATACATCGAAGGCCGCTATCCGGAAAAGATCACGGTCGAGGAACTTGCCGGCCGCCACGCCCTGGGCCGCCGCACGCTGGAACGCCGGTTCCGCCAGGCCACGGGCAACAGCATCGTCGAATACCTGCAGCGCGTGCGCGTCGAAGCCGCCAAGCAGCGGCTGGAGACCTCGCGCAAGAGCGTCGCAGAGGTCATGTACGAGGTCGGCTACAACGACACCAAGGCCTTTCGCGACATCTTCAACAAGTACTGCGGCATGTCGCCGGTGGGCTATCGCGAACGCTACCAATAGCCGCGACGGTTCAGCCCTGGTAGCGGTAAACGCGCGTGTCGCGCATCACGAAGCCGGCCGACTCATACAGGTGGTGCGCCGACAGCCGTCCCGGATTGGAGGTCAGGTCCAGCGTGCGGGCCTTCAGTTCGCGGCTCTTGGCAATGGCCGCGCGCGTCAGCGCCATGCCAACCTTCAGCCCGCGCGCCTGCGTGTCCACCACCACATCCTCGATCCATGCGCGCACGCCTGTGGGAATGCGAAAGTGCACCAGCGTCAGCGTGCCCACGATGCGCCGGTCAGGTCCCATCGTGGCGATGAACAGGTGATTGCACGGGGCATGAATGATTTCATCCAGGTCCGCTTTGGACAGGGGCGGCGCGCTCTGTGACAACTGGGGCAGCAGGCGCGCGAACGCCTGCACCAGGCTGTCGTCCGCCTGCGTCGCCAGCGCGACGTCCACGCCATTTTCCAAGGGTTTCATGCGGGGTCTCCCAGTGCTGCACCGCGCGGTGCGGGACGTTGTGCCGATCTTAGCAATGTCACCGTGGCGCGCAGGCAGACGGTTGTCTTTGTCCGAGCGCAAACAATCGCCACGTAAATGTTTGCTAAATGTGTCAGGAACAATACACTAGGGTTTTCCCTTGTTCGATGACCTATGACATTTCCGTGTGCTGGCGCTGTGCCTGATTGCACGGCGATGACGGGAGATCGACGCTCCTGGACGAAAGACCCCATGAAGACCCTCCGCACCTATTTCGTCAACCTGGCCATCGGCTCGCGCCTGGCCCTGGGCTTTGGCGCCGTGCTGGCGTTGTTGCTGGCCCTGGCCGGCGTTTCGCACTACGAACTCACACGCATCGGCAACATCAACCGCACGATCACCCAGGAGACCTGGATCAAGGCCAGCGCCATCTCGACGGTCGACGTGACGACGCGCGCCAATGCGCGGCTCAACCTGGAACTGTTCGTCAACGCGAATCCGGCGGCCGCCGACAAGTTGTTCCAGCAGATCGACGCCAACCGCCAGCGCATCGACGAGGCGCTGGCCACGCTGCGCCCCTTGATGAAGACGCCGGACGCCAGCGACCGGCTGCGCACGCTGGAAGCGGCGCGGGGCCGCTACGTGAAGTCGTTCCAGTCAGTGGGCGCGATGCTGCGCGGCGGCGAACGCGAGGCCGCCCGCCAGCGCCTGCTGCAGGAGACCCTGCCCACCCTGGACAGCCTGCAGGATCACATCATCGCGCTGTCGCGCCAGCAGTCCGCCGACATGGACGAAGCCGGCCTCGCCGGCCGCGCGGTCATCGAGGAGGCCGAGCGCCTGAACCTCGCGCTGTCGGGCCTTGCGCTGGCGTTGGGCGCCTTGTTTGCGTGGCAGGTCAGCCGTTCGATCACCCGTCCGCTCGCGCGCGCGGTCAAGGCAGCCGAAACCGTGGCGGGGGGCGACCTGGGCCAGCGCATCGAGGCCGGTTCCAAGGATGAGACCGGGCGCCTGCTCCATGCGCTGCAGGACATGCAGGACAGGCTGGCGGGCGCGGTGCGCGCCATCAGGAATGGGTCTGAAACGATCTCCAGCGCCTCGGGCCAGATCGCCGCGGGCAATGCCGACCTCTCCAGCCGCACGGAAGAACAGGCGGCATCGCTGGAAGAGACGGCGGCCTCGATGGAGGAACTGGCTTCCACCGTGAAGCAGAACGCCGACAACGCCCGCCAGGCCAACCAGCTTGCGGCCAGCGCATCAGAAATCGCCGTGCGCGGGGGCGCCGCGGTGTCCGCCGTGGTGGGCACCATGCAGGACATTTCGGCCAGTTCGCACAAGATCTCCGACATCGTGTCCGTGATCGACGGCATCGCGTTCCAGACCAACATCCTCGCGCTCAATGCGGCGGTCGAAGCGGCCCGCGCGGGCGAGCAGGGCAAGGGCTTCGCGGTCGTGGCGGGCGAGGTCCGCTCGCTGGCCCAGCGCAGCGCCCAGGCCGCGCGCGAGGTCAAGGCCCTGATCGAGGAGTCCGCCGGCAAGGTGGGCGAGGGCGCACGCCAGGTCGAAGGCGCCGGCGCGACCATGCAGGAGATCGTCACGGCCGTCCGGCATGTGACCGACATCATGGGTGAGATCGCGGCCGCATCGCACGAACAGGCCAGCGGCATCGACCAGGTGAACCGCGCCGTCGCGCAGATGGACGAGGTGACGCAGCAGAATGCGGCCCTGGTCGAAGAAGCGGCCGCCGCCGCGGGCTCCATGCAGGACCAGGCCCGCGAACTGGTGCGGGCGGTGGGGGTGTTCCGGCTGGCCGAGGATGGCGCGCGGCGCGGGCAGGACGCGGCGCCGCTGCGCGCGCCCGGCACGCTGAGGCTGGCGTAGGCGGGCTATTTGCCGCAGGCGGCCTGCAATGCCTTCATCTGCGGGCTGCCGTCGGGAAAGCGCACGAATTGCACCTGGCTTTCGTCCAGGCCTTCGTCCTTGATGGCGGCGACCAGGCTTTCGTCCATGTAGTAGCTGGTCGTCGGCAAAAAGCCCACGCGCGACTGGCGGCAATTGAACAGCACGTCCGTCACCGACCGGTTGAAGCGGCCGCGTCCCTTGTCCGCGCCGGGAATGGTCTGGGCGGCGGTGTAGCGCAGTTCCATCTTGCCCCTGGCGTTGCCGGACGCCTGCCGGCTGTCGGGCAGGGCGCCGATCCGGATGGAAACGTTGGGGTGGTCCGGCCGCGGCGGCACGTCGAACCATTGCTGCGCCTGCGCGCCCGCGCTGGCCAATAGCGTGGCCGTGGCGGCGAACGCAGCCATTGCGGGCAGCAGGCGGCGGGCGTTCAGACCCGGGAGGCCGGGAGGGCGAGCAAAAACGGCAAACGGTAGGCGCATGGTTGGTCCGTGGTCGAAAGCGGTTTTCTTCTGCCGCCCGCCCGGTGAACACGGCGGTCGTGGCACGCGCCCGGGCAGGGGCCTCAAATGTAGCAAAATGCGGTCTGGTGCCGCGCGCGCGACACATTCCCCGGATTCATCATGCCCCAATTCGATCTCTATCAAGTAGACGCCTTCTCCGCCGCGCCCTTTGGCGGCAACCCCGCGGCGGTCGTGCCGCTGGATGCCTGGCTGCCCGACGACATCCTGCAGCGCATCGCCGAAGAAAACAATCTGTCCGAAACGGCCTACTTCGTCCGCAACGGCGAGGGGTACGAACTGCGCTGGTTCACGCCCGCGGTCGAGGTCGACCTGTGCGGTCACGCGACGCTCGCATCGGCCTATGTGCTCTTCGAGCAACTGAACGCCGGCCAGGACGTGCTGCGCTTTGCCACGCGCAGCGGCGAGCTGCGCGTGCGCCGCGCGGGCGACCGGCTGGCGATGGACTTTCCGGCCAAACAGCCGCAGGCCGAGGAGATCCCGCCCGGACTGCTGCAGGCGCTGGGCCTGCCGGCTGCGCAAGCTCTGTACCGCACCGACGACTACCTGGTGGTGATCGAGGACGAGGCGCTCATCGCCGGCCTGCAGCCGGACTTCGCGGCGCTGGCGGCCTTCGACGTGCGCGGCGTGGCCGTCACCGCGCCGTCGTCGCGCTTCGACTTCGTGTCGCGCTGGTTCGGCCCGCGCGTGGGCGTGAACGAAGACCCCGTGACCGGCTCCGCGCACACCTCGCTCGCGCCGTACTGGGCGCAGCGGCTGGGCAAGCGCACGCTTACCGCGCAGCAGGGCGGGGCGCGCAAGGGCCAGCTCGTGTGCGAGGTGCAGGACAACGGGCGCGTGGTCATCAGCGGCCAGGCGGCGCTGTACCTGCGCGGGACTATTCATCTCTGAGCCCCGCCGTGCACCGCGGGGCATTGCCACCTGCCCCGCGTCATGAAACGCCGGTCAGCAGGTGCGGCGCCGCGCCTGAGGCCGCGCGCCGAAAGCGCGAGGGCGAAACGCCCATGTGATCGCGGAAGAACCGCGAAAAATTGCCGGGAGTGGAAAAGCCCAGGTCCATGGCGACCGACGTGAGCGGCTGTTCCTGATGCACAAGCCTGCGTACGGCTTCTTCCACGCGGACCGCGCTCCAGAACACCTGGGGCGTGGTGTTGAGCTGGTCGCGGAACAACGCAAAAAAATGGCCGCGCGACAGGCCGACCTTGGCCGCGATGTCTTCCACTGCAACGGGTTCGTGGACGTTTTCGCGCATGTAGGAAATGGCGCTGCGCAGCCGGTGATCCAGCGTTTGCGGCCGGGGCGCCACGCCGGGCGGCCGTCCGGCCTGCGAGGAGGATTCGATGGCCGCCTGCAGCAGCGCCTGCACCCCGGCGTCGATATCGTCGCGCGTGTGGCCTAGCGGCGCGACGATCTTGTCCAGGAGGCTCCAGCAGCTCTGGCGGACAGCTGCGTCGATGGGCACGCCAGGCGTGGCGAACTGAAACGGCCGGCCGGTGGCGGCGCGGCGTTCGTCCAGCCACGGCCGGGCAATGTACAAGACGAGGAACACCGCCGGCCCCGAGCGATCGAGCAATCGCGCGTCGTGGGATTCATAGGTGTTCGTGCCCAGCGCAAGGTGCTCGCTGTAGCGCACCAGCTTCGAACCGACTCGGGCCTCGGCTCTGGAGCCGCCCAGCCAAAGCGCGAGCTGCACCTCGGCATGCGCGTGGGCGATCAGGTCGCCCCGCAATTCGAGTACGACCGCGCGGCCAAATGCGCCTTCGTGCAAGGCATACGTCTCTTGCATGATTGTCTCCATGGTTCTGGTCGGACGATGAGCGCGTTCATCGCCGTCGGGGAGCCTCGTTGTGCCCCGGCCTTTTTCGGGAATTTTAGGGGCGCTTGACACGTTTTCAGGTACCCGCAGGGGCTAGGTGTATTCACCTAGCACGCCATCTGACTCTGCGATAAGTTCCCGCACTCGGCGATAAGCGCCGGCCCCGTGCCGTCTTTACAGTGGTGCCTACCGGTGTGGCGAAAGTCTGCCGACCGATTTTCAAAGGCATGAAGGAGACTGCGGTGCGCATTGCAAGTTACGTATTCAACGGGGAGCCCGGCGTCGGGCTGGTGTCGGGCGATGGCCTGTCGGTGACGCCGCTGGCGCTTGACGACGCGGGCAGGCAGATCGGCGTGCAGGCCGTGATCGACCTGCTTGCGGCGGGCGGCAGGCTTGCGGAGGCGGGCGCGCCCCTGCCGCTGGCGGACGTGGTCCTGCGCGCGCCCTTGCCCCGTCCGCGGCGCAATCTCTGGTGCGTCGGACGCAACTACCATGCGCATGCCAAGGAGCTCTCCGAGTCGGTTTTCAAGGATAACGATGCGGACCCGCAATCCTGGCCCATCGTGTTCACCAAGGTGCCGGAATGCGTGGTGGGGCCTCGGGCGCAGGTCCTGCTGCCAACCGGCGTGTCGGAACAGATCGACTACGAAGCCGAGCTGGGCGTGGTCATCGGCAAGGCGGGCAAGAACATATCGCGTGGCGCGGCCCTGGACTACGTCTTCGGCTACACCGTCATTAACGATGTCACCGCGCGCGACGTGCAGATGCGGCATCAACAATGGGACATGGGCAAATCGTTCGACACGTTCTGTCCGATGGGACCGTGGATCGTCACGGCGGATGAGTTCGATGGGACGAGGACGCGGGTGCGCTGCTGGGTCAACGGCGAACTCAGGCAGGACGGCCTCACCGAAAACATGATCTTCGATATTCCCACCCTGATCGAAACGATTTCGCGCGGCATCACGCTCTACCCGGGCGACGTGATCGCCACCGGGACGCCAGCTGGCGTCGGGATGGGCATGAAGCCGGCGCGCTATCTGGCGGCAGGCGACGTGGTGCGGGTGGAGATCGATGGCCTGGGGGCCATCGAAAACGCATTTGTCCAGGAGCAGGCATGACCACACGCCACATCAACGGCCTCTCGGTCGAAATCGACGGCGCAGGCCCCGCGCTGCTGTGCATTCATGGGCTGGGCGGGTCCTCCAATACGTGGACCCCCATGATGGGCGCCTTTTCCGGTTTCCAGGTCATCCGCCCGGACCTGCCGGGCAGCGCGAGGTCGGCGTTGCCGGGCCAGCCCCTGTCCATCGAGGGGTATGTCGAATCGATGGCGCGCCTGATCGAGGAACTGGGCGGCGAGCCCGTGCACGTCGCGGCGCACTCGCTGGGCACCATCGTGGCCCAGCATCTTGCCCTGCGGCACCCGGCGAAGGTCCGTTCGCTGGCTCTGTTCGGCCCGCTAGCCGCGCCGCCCGATGCGGGCAGGCCTGGCATCCGGGCGCGGGCGCAACTCGCGAGGGAGGGGCCGGCGGCGTTGCAGGAGATCGCCGACGCCATCGTCAAGGGCGCCACCAGCAGCCGCACCAAGGCGCAACAGCCCGCCGTCCTGGCGCTCGTGCGCGAAAGCGTGATGCGCCAGCCGCCGGAGGGGTATGCGCAGAGCTGCGCAGCGCTTGCCGACGCGCAGGCGGCGGACCTTGAACGCCTCGGCCTGCCGGTGCTGCTGGTTACGGGCGACGAAGACGCCGTTGCGCCGCCCGCCAACGTGCAGGCCATGGCGGCGCGCATCGCCGGCAGCCGTCACACGATCCTGCAGGGCTGCGGCCACTGGACCACGTATGAGCAGCCGCAGGCCTGCGCCGAGGCATTCGCGGCATTTCACGCGGCCCGGCCCGGCTAGGTCCCTCCCGAATCACCCCGACGTTCCCACCCATAAGAATGCCGGCCCCCGACGGGCCGCGAGGAGACTATTCATGTCCAGAATTGCGATCACCAACGTCGTCATCTTCGATGGAAGCGGCGAGGATGTCTTCGACGGCGAAGTCCTGGTGGACGGCGCGCGCATCGCCGAGGTCGCGCGCCTGCCCGAGCGGGTCAGCCGCGACGGCGCGCGCGTCATCGACGGCAAGCGCCGGTTCATCATGCCCGGGATGACCGAGGCGCACACGCACTTTTCCTGGAACGACCAGCCCACGCTGGCGGCCATCCAGTTCATGCCGCCTGAAGAACATATCCTCTGGTGCGTGCGGGTCGCCAAGCGCTACCTCGAGATGGGATGGACCTCTGCGATCGGCGCCGCCGCCGCCAAGCCCCGGCTGGACGTGGTGCTGCGCAACGCGATCGAGGCCGGAGAATGTCCGGGTCCGCGCTACCTGGCTGGCAGCCAGGAGATCACGACCATCGGCGCGCTGGGCGACAACACGCTGCCCCACATGCACTTCGAGGAACTGAGCTTTGGCAGCGTGTGCAGCGGCCCGGAGGAAATCCGCCGGTCGGTCCGCACCTTCATCAAGTACGGCGTCGACCATCTGAAGATCAACCTTTCGGGCGAGTACATCGCCGGCCTGCCGGCCGAGATGTCGCCGTTCGCCGAGGACGAGATCGCCATGCTGGCGAACGAGGCCAAGCGGTACGGCAAACGCGTCGCCGCGCACGCGCGGTCCAGCGAATCGGTCAAGCAATGCGTGCGCCACGGCATCGAGATGATCTATCACGCCAGCTTCGCGGACGACGAGGCGCTGGACATGCTGGAGGCCAACAAGGACAAGCACTTCGTCGCCCCGGGTATCGGCTGGCTGGTGCGCACCGCCTACCACGCGTCCGACTACGGCATCACGCCCGCCGTCGCCGAGCGCATGGGCTACAAGCGCGAGCTCGAGATCGCGGCCGAGAGCCTGCGCAAGATGCACAAACGGGGCATACGCATCCTGCCTGGCGGCGACTACGGTTTTGCCTGGATGCCGCATGGCACGAATGCCAATGATCTCCAGTATTTCGTCGACTACATCGGCATGAGTCCGGTCGAGGCGCTGGTGGCGGCAACGCGACTGGGCGGGCAGATCATGCAGCGGCCGGATGAGCTGGGCATGCTGCGGCCGGGCTACATGGCGGATGTCGTCGTGGTGGATGGCAATCCGCTACAGAACCTTGCGTTGCTGGCCGATCCGGACCGGATCGTCCTGGTCATGAAGGACGGCAAGGTCTACAAGGACACCGGGGCAGCGGTTCAGGGCGGCGCGGCGGGGTTGGATGCCGCCACCGTCCCGCTTGCCGAGCCTGCGCTGGCGTGAGGCAAGGGTCCGGGCGGCGTTCAGGGCAGGGGGCGTCGCTTCGCCCGCTTTCATGGTGCGCGCAATCAGGGGGGGCGTTGGCGCGGTACGATTCCGCATTGCCGCGCCGCGCGTCCCGCCGGCTGTCTGGCGCCACCCCGAGAACCTTGCATGAACATCCGCAGACACTTCTGCGCCGGCGTCGTCTGCGCCGGCCTGCTTGCCGCCGTGTCCGGCCCGGCCTTCGGGCGCTCCGAACTGCCCTACATCGACAGCGTTATCAACGAGGCGGCCCGCGCGGTCATCCGCCAGCATGACATCGCGGGCATGGTGATCGCCGTCACGCACCAGGGGCGGCAACGCTTCTTCACCTATGGCGTGGAATCGCTGGAGACGCGGCGCGCGGTCAACCGGGACACGTTGTTCGAACTGGGCTCGATCAGCAAGACCTTCACGGCGACGCTGGCCGCCTACGCGCAGGCCAAGGGCCTGCTGGCGCTGACGGACAGTCCGGCCAAGCACCTGCCCGAGCTGGCCGGCACCGACTTTGCCAAGCTGACCCTGCTGAACCTGGCCACGCACACGACGGGCGGGTTTCCCCTGCAGGTGCCGGACGCGGTGCGCGACGACGCGCAGCTGATGCAGTACCTGAAGGCATGGAAGCCTGAAGACGCGCCCGGCACGACGCGCACCTACGCCAATCCCAGCATCGGGATGCTGGGGGTGGCTACCGCGGCAAGCATGAAGCAGCCGTTCGCCCAGGCATTGGAAAAAGACCTCTTTCCGAAGCTGGGCCTGTCCAGCACCTACGTCAACGTGCCCGCGGCCAAGGCGTCGCGGTATGCGCAGGGCTACAACAAACAGGGCGCGCCCGTGCGCGTGAATCCGGGCGTGCTGGCGGCCGAGGCCTATGGCGTGAAATCCAGCGCGCGCGACATGCTGCGCTACGTCGAGGCCAGCATGGACATGGACGTGCTGGACAAGGACGTCCGCCGCGCCATCGCGGATACCCACGTCGGCTATTACCAGGTGGGCGGGATGACGCAGGACATGGCGTGGGAGCAGTTTCCGTATCCGGTGGCGCTGGATACCCTGCTGACCGCCAACGCCGGCAATTTGAACAGCCAGAGCCATCCGGCCAAGGCCTTGCTGCCGCCGCTGGCGCCGCAGGCCGACACCTGGATCAACAAGACGGGTTCGACCAACGGCTTTGGCGCCTATGTGGCCTTCGTGCCCGCGCGCAAGCTTGGCATCGTCATTCTGGCCAACCGCAACTATCCCAACGAGGCCCGGGTGCGGCTGGCGGCCGAGATCCTGGGGGCGCTGGACAAACCGCCGGCCCCGGGCCGTGCCGCGCGCTGAAGGGGGCGCGGATCCGGCCTGTGACGACGACGCCCGGCTGGGCGATGGCTATAAAATGACTATTTGTTATAGTCATTTGTTGATAAAATGACCGCCTGAACTGACCATTTTCTGAGTGGGCGCCATGCACAGCCAGCACGTTTCCAAAACCGAGTTCAAAGCGCGTGCGCTTGAACTTTTCCGGCAGGTCGAAGCAACGGGGGAGCCCATTGTCGTGACCGACCACGGCAGGCCTGCCCTTGAAATTCGGCCGTATCGGGCCGTGGCGAAGCGCGATCCGCTGGATGTGCTGCGCGGCTCGGTCATACGGTTTGACGACCCTTTGTCTCCGGTCGGCGACGATGCGTGGGAGGCTGCGCAATGATCGCATTGGACACCCATGCGCTGGTGTGGTGGGCAGCGGGCGACTCGCAGTTGAGTCGCCCCGCACGCGACGCGATCGAAGCTGAGCTGCAGGATGGTGAAATCCTGGTTTCGGCCATCAGCGCCTGGGAAGTGGCCATGTTGACCAAGGCGGGACGTCTGGCACTGACCATGGAAGTTGAGGCTTGGCTGGAGACGGTTGCCCAGGTGCCAGCGATTCGGTTTGTTCCGGTGGATGTGCGAATTTCGGTCCAATCCGTGGACCTGCCCGGGGACTTCCACAAGGATCCCGCCGACCGCATCATTGTGGCGACGGCGCGGCATCATTCGGTGCCTTTGATCTCTGCCGACATGAAGGTTCGCGATTACCCGCACGTTCAGACCATCTGGTAACGCCCCCGGTTCCAAGGAGAAAGGCCGCGAGACGGCCGGTATTTGCAAGGCGCTGGTACACAGCCCAGAATCGTGCGCATGCCTGGCCGCGGCGCCGCGGCCGTTTCCCTTCCAGGAGTTCACATGAGCCTTGCCCCCGCATCCGAGACCTTGGCCGACCTGCGCATCGATGGCGCGCGCCTGTGGCAGTCCCTGATGGATCTTGCCCGCATCGGGGCGACCGAAAAAGGCGGCGTCTGCCGGCTTGCGCTGACCGACCTGGACCGCCAGGGACGCGACCTCTTCGTGCGCTGGGTGCGCGAAGCCGGCTGTGAGGTCCGCGTGGATGCGATCGGCAATATCTTTGCCCGGCGCCCGGGGCGCAACCCCGCGCTGCCCGCCGTGATGACGGGCAGCCACATCGACACGCAGCCCACGGGCGGCAAGTTCGACGGCAACTATGGCGTCCTGGCGGGCCTGGAGGTGCTGCGCACGCTGAACGACGCCGGCGTGCAGACCGAGGCGCCGCTGGAACTGGCGGTGTGGACCAACGAGGAAGGCTCGCGCTTCGTGCCGGTGATGATGGGATCCGGGGTCTATGCGGGCGCGTTCACGCTGGCCCACGCGCTGGAACAGCAGGACCGGGAAGGCGTGAGCGTGCGCGACGCGCTGGCCGCGATCGGCTACGACGGCGCGCACGCCGTGCCGCCCGCGCAACCGGGCGGGGTGGGCGCGTATTTCGAGGCGCACATCGAGCAGGGGCCGGTGCTGGAAGCCGCCGACACCGTCATCGGCGTCGTGACGGGCGCGCTGGGCCAGCGCTGGTACGACGTGGTGCTGACCGGCGTGGAGGCGCATGCCGGCCCCACGCCGATGCCGCTGCGCCGCGATGCGCTGCTGGCCGCGTCCGACCTGGTGCATGCCGTGAACGAGATCGCGCTGGCGCATGCCCCCGATGCGCGCGGCACGGTGGGCTGGATGGACGTGTTCCCCAATTCCCGCAACGTCATTCCGGGCCGCGTGCGCATGACCGTGGACCTGCGCGCGGCCGACGACGCCACGCTGTCGGCGATGGACGCGGCCCTGCGGGCGGCGGCGGAGAAGGCGGCGCAGGCCCGCGGCGTGGCGGCGCAGGTCGAGCAGGTGGTGTACTTTGCGCCGCAGCCCTTTGCGCCCGCCCTGGTGCAATCCGTGCGCGACGGTGCGCGCGACCTGTCGCTGTCGGCCATGGACGTGGTCAGCGGGGCGGGGCACGACGCGGTCTATCTGGCGCGCGTGGCGCCGACCGCCATGATTTTCGTGCCGTGCAAGGACGGCATCAGCCACAACGAGATCGAGGACGCGCGCCCCGAACACCTGGAAGCGGGATGCAACGTCCTGCTGCGCGCCATGCTGGCGCAGGCCGGCATCGCCCCCTGATTCGCGGGCCTGCACCAAGGCGGCGCACGCTGCGCCGCCTTGGTGCCGCTGCCGGGTTCGCGCGGCGTTCTGGTATTCCCTGACCGCTTGTCTGCCTTGTCTCGGGACGCCCGGGTCGTCCGGATGGCTTCCGAATTGGCATGGATATTGCTTACACAAATTTTGTGTACTAACTCTGTGCACGTGCGCCGCGCGCTCGCGGGCAGGCGCCGCGCCAGAGTTGGATTCCTCCCACGGCTTTACCCCATGCAAGACATTGGAGAATCACAATGCAGACACGGAGTATCCGCATCAAAACCCTGGCCGCCGCCATCGCGCTGGCCGCCGCAGGCGCCGGGGCGCTCGCGCCCGTCGCGGCGCACGCCGAAAAGGTGCTGCGCATCGGCATGACGGCGGGCGACATCCCCCGCACGCTGGGCCAGCCCGACCAGGGCTTCGAGGGCAATCGTTTTACCGGCATTCCGATGTACGACGGTCTGACCCAATGGGACCTCTCCAAGAAGGATGAGCCCAGCGTGCTCATCCCCGCGCTGGCGGTGTCGTGGGAAGTGGACGGCGCGGACAAGACCAAGTGGGTCTTCAAGCTGCGTCCCGGCGTGAAGTTCCATGACGGCTCCGACTTCAATGCGGACGCCGTGGTGTGGAACGTGGGCAAGGTGCTGGACAAGAGCGCGCCGCAATTCGATCCCAGCCAGGTCGGCGTGACGGCCTCGCGCATGCCGACGCTGAGATCCGCGCGCAAGATCGACGACATGACGGTGGAGCTGACGACGTCCGAGCCGGATTCGTTCCTGCCCATCAACCTGACCAATCTGTACATGGCCTCGCCCGCGCAATGGAACAAGAAGCTGGCCGAGGTGCCGGCGTCGGTGACCGATGCGGCCGAACGTTCGCAGAAGGCGTGGGCCGCCTTCGCGGCGGATGCCTCGGGCACGGGTCCGTTCAAGATGTCGAAGTTCGTGCCGCGCGAGCGCCTGGAAGTCGTGAAGTTCGACGGCTACTGGGACGAAAAACGCCGGCCGAAGATCGACCGCGTGGTGATGCTGCCGCTGCCCGAGGCCAACTCGCGCACCGCGGCGCTGATGTCGGGCCAGGTCGACTGGATCGAGGCGCCCGCGCCGGATGCGTTCGAGGCCATCAAGGGCCGCGGCTTCATCGTCTACTCCAACGAGCAGCCGCATGTGTGGCCGTGGCAACTGTCGTTCAAGGAAGGCTCGCCCTGGCTGGACGCCCGCGTGCGCAAGGCCGCCAACCTGTGCGTGAACCGCGGCGAGCTCAAGCAGCTGCTGGGCGGCATGATGGGTGAACCCAAGGGCACGGTGCCGCCGGGCCACCCGTGGTGGGGCAATCCCAAGTTCGACATCAAGTACGACCCGGACGCCGCGCGCAAGCTGATGACCGAGGCGGGGTACTCCAAGGCCAAGCCCATCAAGGTCAAGGTGCAGACGTCCGCGTCCGGTTCGGGCCAGATGCAGCCGCTGCCCATGAACGAGTTCGTGCAGCAGAACCTGAAGGACTGCTACTTCGACGTGAGCTTTGACGTGGTGGAGTGGAACACGCTCTTTACCAACTGGCGCAAGGGCGCCAAGGATCCGTCCGCCAATGGCAGCGATGCGATCAACGTCAGCTTCGCGGCCATGGATCCGTTCTTCGCCATCGTGCGCTTCGTCAGCACCAAGACCTTCCCGCCCGCGTCCAACAACTGGGGCTATTTCGGCAATGCCGAGATCGACGGGTTGATCAAGGATGCGCGCACGACCTTCACGCCCGCCGAGCGCGACGCCGCCCTGGCCAAGCTGCATGCGCGCGTGGTGGAAGAGGCGCCCTTTGTCTGGATCGCGCACGACGTGGGTCCGCGCGCCATCTCGCCGAAGGTCAAGGGCGTGGTGCAGCCCAAGAGCTGGTTCATCGACATCGCCACGATGTCCATGGACTGACCTTGAACGCGCCGGATGCCTCGCCACGAGGTGTCCGGCACATTTCTCCCGGGGGGCCGCGCGCGGCTCCTCCAGCGGTCTTCGGACCCTAGCCGGTGACGCCTATGCTGTCTTACATCTTCCGGCGCGTGGTGTATGCCCTGCCCATCATGGTGGGGGTCGCGCTGCTCTGTTTCCTGCTTATCCACCTGGCGCCTGGCGATCCGTTGGTCTCCATCCTGCCGCCCGATGCGTCGGCGGACCTGCAGCGCCAGCTGATGCAGCTCTACGGCTTCGATCGTCCGCTGGTCGAGCAATTCGCGGGCTGGCTGTGGCGCGCGCTGCATGGCGACCTGGGCACGTCGATTGCCAGCGGCCGGCCGGTTGCCGCCGAAGTCTTCAACGCCGTGGGCAACACCTTGCGGCTCGCCTGTCTGGCGACGCTGCTGGGCTTTGTCGTGGGCGCGTTCCTGGGTTTCGTGGGCGGCTATTACCGCAACTCGCCGTTGGACCGCGTCGCCTCGTTCATGTCGGTCGTCGGCGTCAGCGTGCCGCATTACTGGCTGGGCATGGTGCTGGTCATCGTCTTTTCGACGCAGCTCATGTGGCTGCCGCCAACCGGCGCGGGGCCGGGCGGCTCGGGCGAATGGGTGGCGGACTGGGCGCATTTCAGGCACATGATCCTGCCTGCGGTCACGATGTCCGTGATCCCGATGGGCATCATCGCGCGCACCGTCCGCGCGCTGGTGGCCGAGACCCTGTCGCAGGAATTCGTCGTGGGGCTGCGCGCGCGCGGCCTGACCGACCTGGGCGTGTTCCTGCACGTCGTGAAGAACTGCGCGCCCACGGCGCTGGCCGTGATGGGCCTGCAGCTGGGCTACCTGCTGGGCGGCTCCATCCTGATCGAGACGGTGTTTTCCTGGCCCGGCACGGGCTTTCTGCTGAATGCGGCCATTTTCCAGCGCGACCTGCCGCTGTTGCAGGGCACGATCCTGGTGCTGGCGCTGTTCTTCGTGGTCCTGAACCTGGTGGTCGACATCCTGCAAGGCCTGTTCGACCCGCGCATCGAAAGGAACTGAGATCATGACCGATTCCGTGGCAAGCCTGGCCGCGCCCGCGAACGCGGCGCCCATCGCGCGCTCTCCCGGCTACTGGTCCAACGTCGTGCGCCGGTTGCGCCGCGACCCCGTAGCCCTGGCCGCCGGCGCGCTTATCCTGGCCCTGATCGTCATGGCGATCCTGGCGCCGTGGATCGCGCCGGCCGATCCTTTCCAGGCATCCATGCTCAAGCGCCTGCGCCCCATCGGCACCGAAGGCTATCCGCTGGGCGCCGACGAACTGGGGCGCGACATGCTCTCGCGCCTGATGCTGGGCGCGCGCCTGTCGCTCTTCATGGGCATCGTCCCGGTCATCGCCGCCTTCGTGGTGGGCAGCGCGATCGGCATCCTGGCGGGGTATGCGGGCGGCTGGACCAACACCCTCATCATGCGCGTGGTGGACGTGTTCTATGCGTTCCCGTCGGTGCTGCTGGCCATCGCGCTGTCCGGCACGCTGGGCGCCGGCATCTTCAACGCGATCCTCTCGCTCACCATCGTGTTCGTGCCGCAGATCGTGCGCGTGGCCGAGAGCGTCACCACGCAGGTGCGGCGCAGCGACTACGTGGATGCGGCCAGGGCCTCCGGCGCGGCGCCGCTGACCATCGTGCGGGCGCATGTGCTGTCCAACGTGCTGGGCCCGATCTTCGTGTATTCGACCAGCCTCATTTCCGTGTCGATGATCCTGGCCTCCGGGCTGTCGTTCCTGGGCTTGGGCGTGCGGCCGCCGGAGCCGGAGTGGGGGCTGATGCTGAACACCCTGCGCACCGCGATCTACACCCAGCCCTGGGTGGCCGCGCTGCCGGGCGTGATGATCTTCATCACGTCCATGTCCTTCAACCTGCTGTCCGACGGACTGCGCTCCGCCATGGAGGTCAAGGAATGAACGATTTCATCGACGCGCGGCCTCCCGCGCACCCGGACCTGGGCGGACCGGCGCAGCCGCTGCTCAGCGTGCGCGGCCTGGTCAAGCATTTTCCGCTCAAGCGCGATTTTCTGTCGCGACGCGGCGGCGGCGCCGTGCGCGCGGTCGACGGCGTGGATTTCGACGTGAAGAAGGGCGAAACGCTGGGCGTGGTGGGCGAGTCCGGCTGCGGAAAATCCACCACGGCGCGGCTGGTCATGCAGCTCATCGGGCAGGATCGCGGCGAGCTGGTGTTCGACGGCGTGGCGGTCGGATCGCGCGCGCTGGCGCTGCGCGAATTCCGGCGGCAGACGCAGATGGTGTTCCAGGACAGCTATTCGTCGCTGAATCCGCGCATGACCATCGAGGACTCCATTGCCTTCGGGCCGCGCGTGCACGGCAGCCGCGCGGGCGAGGCCATCACCGCCGCGCGCAGCCTGCTGGGCAGGGTGGGGCTCGACGCGCAGCGCTTTGCGGGCCGATATCCGCACGAGCTGTCCGGCGGGCAGCGCCAGCGGGTCAACATCGCGCGCGCGCTGGCCCTGAACCCGCGCCTCGTGATCCTGGACGAGGCGGTGTCGGCGCTGGACAAGTCCGTGGAAGCGCAGGTGCTGAACCTGCTGCTGGACCTGAAGGACGATTTCGGCCTGACCTATATGTTCATCAGCCACGACCTGAACGTGGTGCGGTACATCTCGGATCGCGTCATGGTCATGTACCTGGGCCAGGTCGTCGAACTGGGGCCGGTGGACCAGGTGTTCGACGCGCCGCGCCATCCCTATACGCAGGCGCTGCTGCGGTCCATGCCATCGACCGAACCCGGCGTGCGCACCGAGACCGCGCCGCTGTCGGGCGATCCGCCCAATCCCATCGATCCGCCCTCGGGCTGCCGCTTCCACACGCGCTGCGCGCAGGCGCGGGCCGCGTGCGCGCGCGAGGCGCCCGTCATGACGCAGAACGACGGCCACGCCGTGCGCTGCCTCATGCATCAGCCCGATTCCGGCTACGCCGCCTCTGGAGCCCTGTCATGACGCCCGCCGCACAACCCCTGGTCAGCATCCGGAACCTGGAGGTCGCCTTCCAGGCGGGCGCCAAGACGGTGCAGGCGCTCAGCGGCGTCAGCCTGGACGTCGCGCGCGGCGAGGCCGTGGCGCTCATCGGCGAGTCCGGCTCCGGCAAGAGCGTCACGCTGCGCGCGCTGATGCGCCTGCATCCGCCACGCCGCACCCGCATGCGCGGCGAGATGATCGTCGACGGGCGCGACGTGCTGGGCATGAACGCGCGCGAGCTTGCCGCGATGCGCGGCCCGGTGGTGTCCATGGTCTTTCAGGAGCCCCTGCTGGCGCTGGACCCCGTCTACACGCTGGGCCGGCAGATCGAGGAAATGGTCCGGCGGCACACCGGCAAGAGCGCGGCCGAGGCGCGCGCGCGGGCGCTGTCGCTGTTCGAGCGCGTGCGCATTCCCAGTCCGGAACGGCGGCTGCAGGCCTATCCGCACGAAATGTCCGGCGGCATGCGGCAACGGGCGATGATCGCGCTGGCCTTGTCGTGTTCGCCCAAGGTGCTGCTGGCGGACGAACCCACGACGGCGCTGGACGCCACGGTGCAGATCCAGATCCTGCTGCTGTTGCGGGAACTGCAACGCGAGCTGGGGCTGTCCATCGTCTTCGTCACGCATGACATCGGCGCGGCGGCCGAGATCGCCGACCGCGTCGCCGTCATGTACGGCGGGCGCATCGTGGAGCAGGGCACGCTGGCGGACCTGCTGCGTGCGCCGCGCCATCCGTACACGCAGGCCCTGCTGCACGGCCGGGCGCACGGCGCCATGCAAAAGGGCCAACGCCTGCAGACCATTCCGGGGTCGCCGCCCGACCTGGCCGCCTTGCCGCCGGGTTGCGCCTTCGCGCCGCGCTGCAGCTATGCCGAGGCGCGCTGCCGGGAGGCCGTGCCCGGCATCGTGCCGGTCGCGCCGGGACATGAGGTGCGCTGTGTGAGGGTGTGAAACCGACGCCCTGGAATCTGTTTCAACCTGTCTCCAACGCGGCCCGTCCCCAATAACGGGTCCTGTATCCTGGCCCATAATGCACCTCGTTGCCCAGAGCAGGACCCGTCATGCCTCGCGTCACCCGCCGTATTGCCTTTCCCCTGGCCGCCCTTGCGGCGGCCGTCCTGGCCGGATGTTCCAGCCCCAAGCCCGTCTATGAGCGCGAGGACTTCGCGCAGAGCGACACCTACTCGCGCAGTTTCCCGGCCGCCAGCAGCGCGGCCTGCGACGCGGGGCGCCGAGCCCTGCTCAGCCAGGGATACAACATCGACAAGTACGAACCGAATCGCGTCACGGGCCACAAGAATTTCGAAGGCGAGGACGGGCAGCATACGCAGATCAGCTTCAACGTCGAGTGCGCGTCGGACGCCAGCTCGAACGAGCGCGCGACCGTTTTTGCGAATGCCGTGCAGGACCGCTATTCGATCAAGCGCACCGGCAATTCGGCCAGCGTCGGCGTGAGCGTCCTGGGCCAGGTGTCCATGCCGTTCGGCGGCAGCGACGACTCGTTGGTCAAGACCGCCAGCCAGACGGTGACGCGGCCCAAGTTCTATGACGGCTTCTTCCAGTTGCTGCAGCGTTTCCTGCCGGATGCGCAGGCCGCCGCCGCGCCGCACCAGCCCCCGCCCACTCGCGGCAAGACCGCCGCGCCTAAGCCGGCGCCCGCGCCGGCCGAACCCGTCGCGTCGCCGGATGCGCCCGCGGACACGCTGAATCCGGCGGCCGCGGACGGCGAGAAAGCCGCGCCTGCGGCGGCGCCGGCCCCGTCCATTGATGGCGCGGCAAAGGCCGGGTCGCCCGAGGCGGGGGCATCTCCGGCTGCAACGCCTGCCGAGGGATCGTCAGCCGCGGGGGCGCCTGGTGCGGGAGCGCCTGCCGCAGGATCGCCTGCCGCCGGAGCGCCGGCCGCAGGATCGCCCGAAAATCCGCCTGCCGCGCAGACGGCGAACTGACTGGCGCGCGGGAAGCCTTTGGCCCGCGCCCGTCGCAGAACGCGCGCGGGTTTGCCGTAGCGCAAGCCGCCCGCGCCGGCCCGGCGCGCCGCCCTGGCCGCGGGCGGCGATAATGCCGGCCATGACCTACCAACTTCTGAAAATGGCCCACGTCGCGGCCGCCGTGGCCTGGCTTGCGGGCTCGCTCTTCGTGTCCATGTTCCTCCTGACCTCGCAGCCGCAGTCCGGCGACGAGGCGCCCAAGGAGCGCAGGATGCTGCACGTCCTGCGCCGCTGGACGCTCTATGTCACCACCCCCGCCATGGTCATCACCTGGCTCATCGGCCTGCACCTGGCCATGACTTTCGGCTGGTTCGCCATGAACTGGATCTGGGTCAAAGTGGCTTTTGCGCTGAGCCTGTCGGCCTTGCTGGGCATGCAAAGCGCATCGCTGCGTCGCATGGCCGGCGGCAGCGACCGCCGCCCGCCCATGTTGGACCTGCACGCGCCGTTCACCGTCCTGGCGGCCGCGGCCATCGTGACGCTGGTGGTGGTCAAGCCTTTCTAGCCTGCGGCGCAAGGCGCGGCGCGCGGCCGGCGGGCCGCGGGGATCAGCGCAACTGCGCCTGCGGCATGGCGGCCAGGGATTGGGTCGCCAGCCGCTCCTGCTCGCGGGCCATGCGGTTGACGGCGTCCTGGTGCTGGTGAAAGCGGCGCAGGTCGTCGTCGCGGCCGAACATCAGCTCGGTCCGGTCCGCATACCAGAACTGCCGGTTGTCATCGAGCAGCGTGATCATCAGGCCGAACTCGTGCAGGATCTGCGTCTCCAGGTCCCAGACGCGGGTGAGTTTTTCGGTGCTGGCCGCCCGGGAGTCCTGCAGCGCTTTCAGGATCTTGGCCTTTTCGGAATCGGAAATCGACAGCGAGCGCACCAGCGCGGGCATGGCGTTCAACACCTCCAGGCTGCGCTGGCGGTAGCCAGGCACGAGTTTTTCCGCCTGTTCCAGGATGAGGCGGCTTTCAATCAGGCCCGAGTCGCGCGCCAGCCGGCTGGCGTCGAAGAGCCGCGGCAGGCCGATCTCCTTCAGTTCCTGCAGATAGGCGCGATGCTGCGCCAGCCGTTCGCCGGCCACGGTCTTCAGGGCCCGCTCCATTTCGCCGTAGGGACCAGAGGCCTTGGGCGCGGGGTCGATGTCGGGCACGTCCTCGGGCGCGCCGCTGCCGCCGCCCGCCTGCAGGCGCAACGCGTCGATGGCTTTGCGGATTTCGGCATTGGCGATGTTGCGCTGCCGGTCCTGGTGATGGCGCTCGGCAAGGGGCGCGGCCACGGCGGCCAGCAGGAACACGCCCGTGCCCAGCACGATGCGCAGCCGGTTGCGCGGCGTGCGAAAGCGCTTCCAGAGAGAAAAGACGCCCAGGACGATGAGCAGGAAGACAGCCACCACGAGCGCGCTGCCCACGGCCAGCATGGCGACCTCCTGCAGGGTGCCGGGACGGCGGCTGTAGACCGTCCACGCCAGCATCCCGGAATACACCAGACAGGTGGCGGCTTTCAGGAGCCAGCCCGGTTCAGGCGGCTTCGCTGCCGGGGCCGCCGGGCCGGCGGTCGAGGCGGGCGCTTGCGGATGGGTCATGTCGCGCACGAAAACGGGATATGGCCCTTGGACTGTAAAGACTCGTTCCAGCCCCGTCAATCGGCGCCGGCGCGCCGCCAGGCGACCCATTCGCCCTCGCCCTCGAAGTGGCGCGGGCCGCGCGCGGCGGTGGCCAGGCCGGCCCGCAGGACTTCCATGTCCAGCCCCGGCAGGTTGCGCAGCAGGGCGGGGGGCAGATGGTCGATGTCCAGCACGTCGGCGTCGAAATCCATCCGCATCAGTCCGCCGCCGTCGCTGGGCACGCGCACGAACCACAGGCTTTCCATGTAATCGCCGAACCAGGGGTCCGGATAGATCGCCTGCGTGAACAGGAATCCGAATTCGTGGATGTCGCTCCACGGCCAGAACTCCTGCAGCCCCATGGCGCGCGCGAGCTCGCCCGACCGGGTGAGGCCGGCGTCATCGAACCGCACGGTTTCGCGCAAGGGATCCTCGGGCGCCGGCGGGCCGGCCAGCCATTTTCTGATGAATAACCACATGGCGGTGCGAACTGAGTGACGAAACGCGCAGTGTAATGGGGGCGGGTCGGTGCAAAAATGTTACAACCATTGATCCCCATCAACGCCGCGCGCCCAGCGGCGCGTTAGGGTTGGAGTTTTGCCTGACGGGTCGCCGGCGACTGGCCGCCCCGGCCCGGCAATCATGCGCAGCAAGGACAGGATCAATGACCGACAAGACATCTCAAGCCCCCGAACAAGACGCCGCCACCGCAGAAAAGCGCGCCGCCGGTACCGCGGGCGCAGCCAAGCGCACGGCGAGCGGCCGCCGCGCGCCCGCCAAGCGTTCCGCGGGGGGCGTGGCCGGGAGCCAAGCGGCCTTGAAGGCCGCGGCGGCGCCTGACGCCGCGCCCGAGGGGCAGTCCGCCGCCGGGACCGTCGCCGACGCCGGGACCGTCGCCAAGGCCGCCGCAGAACCCGTCGTCGAAATCCGCAAGCGCGTGGCCGCACGCCAGGACGCGGCGCGGCAGGAGACCGTGGCGGTGCTGGCCGACATTGCGGGCCGCTATCGGGTCGGCGAGCCCGGGCAGGCCCATGAGGCCCTGCGCAGCGTCATCGACGAGCTCTCTGCCGACGACGCGCAGGCCGTGCATCGCGCGCTGCTCGAGGCCAACAGGCAGGCGCCCCGCTCGCGCCGCAATCCCGACGACGAACTGGCGGTGGACTGGCGCGAAGGCATCTACCCCTACCGCCACCGCATGCTGCGCCGCAATTACGAAAAGCAGAAGTACCAGCTGCAGGTCGAGCTGCTCAAGCTCCAGGCCTGGGTCAAGGCCACCGGCCAGCGCGTCGTGATCCTCTTTGAAGGCCGCGATGCGGCAGGCAAGGGCGGCACCATCAAGCGCATGATGGAACACCTGAATCCGCGCGGCGCGCGCGTGGTCGCGCTGGAAAAACCGTCCGACACCGAAAAGGGCCAATGGTATTTCCAGCGCTACGTACAGCACCTGCCGACCGCCGGCGAGATCGTCATGTTCGACCGGTCCTGGTACAACCGCGCGGGCGTTGAACGCGTGATGGGCTTTTGCACGCAGGACGAATACCTTGCGTTCCTGCGGCAGACGCCCGATTTCGAGCGCCACCTGGTCAGCAGCGGCATCATCCTGATCAAGCTGTGGTTTTCGGTCAGCCAGGAAGAGCAGCGCCGCCGCTTCATGCAGCGCAAGGTGCATCCGCTCAAGCAATGGAAACTGAGCCCCGTGGACCTGGCGTCGCTGGACAAGTGGGACGACTACACGCGCGCCAAGGAAGCCATGTTCGCGCATACCGACACCGCGGACGCGCCCTGGATCGTGGTCAAGTCCGACTGCAAGAAGCGCGCGCGGCTGAACGCCATGCGTTATGTGCTGAGCCGCGTGCCGTACGAAGGCAAGAGCGACGATCCGCAGATGGCGATCGATTCGTTGATCGTGGGGCGGGCGCTGTAGCGGACCAGGCGACCGCGCAATCAAGCGATCAAGCGGTCAATCGGTCAATCGGTCGGGCGATCAAGCGATCTGGCGGTGAGGCGCTCGGGCGGTCACCCGCCCAGCGCCGCCAGATTCAGCACATGGCTGCGTCCGATCCACACGGCGCAGTCGCGGTGGTCCCGCAGCGCATCGCCGGTGTTCGGATGCATGAACACGTCGAGCGCGCCGCGGTTCAGCGTGAGCCAGGTCGCGATCTCGGCCAGGTGTTCCGGCGCAAAGGCGATCTGGTAGCTCCACTGCGGATGCGGGCCCACGGGGCGCTCATGGAAGCGCCCCATTTCCATCTTGCCGCCGAATCTTGCGACCACCCGTTCGCGCAGCGCGAACGCGGCGTCGCGGGTGGCGGCGTCGAAGTACACATGGGCGTGCCAGCTGGCGACATCGGTCACGGGAATATCCATCATCTCGGGTCGATCCGGTTCAGCCGCCCGCGCGCTTGGCGCGGTGGCCTTGTTTGGCGAGCGCGTCGAGGATGCGGTCGCAGTGGTCGCCCTGCACCTCGATCACGCCGTCCTTGACGGTGCCGCCCGAGCCGCAGGCGGTGCGTAGCTGCTTGCCCAGCGCGTTAAGCGCGTCGGGCGCCAGCGCCAGGCCGCGGACCAGCGTCACGCTCTTGCCGCCCCGGCCCTTGGTTTCGCGGGAAACGCGCGCCACGCCGTCGCCGGCGGGCGCCGCGCGCGCGGCCTGCTGGCACAGGCATTGTGCGATGGGCTGGCGGCACTGCGGGCACATGCGCCCGGACTCGGTGGAATAGACCAGGCCGCCGGCGGCGCTGCGCTTCATCAGCCTTCTCCACGCATCCGGTCGATGAGCCGGCGGTCCCGCTTGGTGGGGCGCCCGGCCTCGATGCCCAGCGCCGGCTCCGGCGCGAGGCGGCGCATTTCCGCGGCGCGCTCGCGCGCGGCGATGCTTTCCGGGGTTTCCTCATAGAGCTGGCGCGCGACCGGCGCGGGCCCGCGCACGCCGCTGACGGCCACGACGCGCACCTGCACGGCGGGATCTTCCTTGCGCACCGCGACCACGTCGCCCGCGCCGACTTCGCGCGCGGGCTTGGCGGGCTGCCCGTTCACGAACACGCGGCCCTTGCCGATTTCCTGCGAGGCCAGGCTGCGCGTCTTGTAGAAGCGCGCCGCCCAAAGCCATTTGTCGAGCCGGATCTTGTCCATCCTGCGATTTCCTGCGGTAAAGCTGTCCAAGCCGCCATGATAGCCCCGCGCTCGCGGCCCAAAAAAAACGGCGCCCCGAGGAGCGCCGCAAACCGGCTACGCGGTGTCCGGGCCGTGCTGGCCCGGCAGTACTCAATCCAGCTTCAGTCCGGCTTCCTTCACGACGCGCTGCCACTTTTCGATCTCGGCGCGGCGGAACGTGTCCAGTTCGGCGGGCGTGGAGCCGATGGGCTCGGCGCCGATGCCGGCCAGTTGTTCGGCGATGGCGGGGTCCTTCAGGACCTTGGCCAGCGCCTGCGACACCTGGTCCACGATGGCTGGCGGCGTGCCGGCCGGGGCGAACACCGCATTCCATTCGTAGGTTTCGTAGCCCGGCACGCCGGACTCGGCGATGGTGGGCAGGTCGGGGGCGGTCTTGGAGCGCTGCGTGCCGCCGACGGCCACGGCGCGCAGCTTGCCGTTCTTCACGTGCTGCCAGGCCGAGCCCATGCTGGCGAACATGACCGGGACCTGGCCCGACATCACGTCGATCATGGCCGGGCCGCCGCCCTTGTAGGCGACGTGCTGCAACTGGGTCTTGGCGAGCAGGTTGAACAGTTCGCCCGCCAGGTGCTGGGCGGAACCGGGGCCCGCGGAGGCGAAGTACACCGGCTCCTTGGCGCCGGGCTGGCCCAGCTTGATCAGGTCGGCCACGGTCTTCACTTCGTACGAGGGCGTGACGACCAGCACGTTGGGCACGCGCAGCAGCAGCGACACGGGCGCAAAGTCCGCCAGCGTGTCGAACTGCATCTTTTTGTGCAGGGCGGGGTTCTGGGCGTGGTTGGACGCATCCAGCATCAGCGTGTAGCCGTCGGGCTTGGCCTTGGCGACCACCGCGCCGCCGATCATGCCGCCCGCGCCGCCGCGGTTTTCAATGACGACGGGCTGGCCGAGTTCGGCCGCGAGCTTCGGGCCGATCAGGCGGGCCACCACGTCCACGGTGCCGCCGGGCGGATAGGTGACCACCAGCGTCACCGCGCGCTCGGGGTAGGCGGCATGCGCGGCGCCGGCCGCGCCGGCCAGCAGGCCCGCCGCGGCGCACAGGGCGCTGCGGCGCGCCAGGCGTTTGAAGAGATGGGTCATGGTGTGTCTCCTTGGAATTGGAATAGCCGCAACGGCGTGTCGGCAAGCACGGCGCGTCGTTGCGCGGGGTCGTCGATCCAGGCGTCCAGCCACTGCGTGGCCGCGGGGTAGGACGCGAGGTGGCGATGTTCGGTGTGGGGCCAGTCGCTGCCCCACATCAGTCTTTCGGGGGTGTAGGCGTCCAGGAGTTGCTGCGTGGCAAGCCGGCCCGACGCGGCGCAGGCCGGGGCCGTCCAGTTGCGGTAAGGCGCCGACAGCTTGACCCAGACGCGGCCGCTGTCCGCCTGTTTGAGCAGGTACTGGAAGCCCGCGTCCAGGACGCCGAGCGCCGGATCCGGGCGCCCGAAATGGTCCACCACGATGCGGCAGCCGGCCGCCAGCAGGGCGGGCAGCACGCCGTCCAGGCGCGCCGCCTGCAGGTGCACTTCCACATGCCAGCCCAGCGCGTTGACGCGGGCGAGCAGCGTCTGCCAGGCCGGCGTCTGCAGGGCGGGAAGCTCAAGACCGATGAGATTCAGGCGGATGCCGACCACCCCGGCCTCGGACAGGGACTGCAATTCGGATTCGGCAACGTCCGGCGCCACCACGGCCACGCCGCGCAGGCGGGCGGGACAGGCGCGCAGCGCCTCGGTCAGGTGGCGGTTGTCGGTGCCCAGGAAGCTGGGCTGGACCAGCACGCCATGGGTCAGGCCGTGCGTATCCAGCAGGTCCAGGTATTCGGCCAGCGTCGCGTCGTAGTCCGGCGTGTGGCGGCGCGCGTCGGCAAGCGCCAGTCCCTGGTGAAAGACGTGCGCGTGGGTATCGACGGCGCCTGCAATGGGCGAGGGCAAATCGGTCTCCTCGTTATGCATGCCGGATCAGAACCGGCGATGCACGTTGTCATGCTCTTTTGTCGGCATTCTAGGAAGTCGATGTATAGTTTTCCATTCTGGAAAATCGCATTTTATATATTGAAATAATATGGAAACCCGGCACCTGAGGTACTTTCTGGCCGTGGTCGACCACGGCAGCGTCAGCCGCGCATCGGACTGGCTGGGCATCGCGCAGCCCGCGCTGAGCCAGGCGCTGACCCGCATGGAGAAGGACCTGGGCGTGCGGCTGTTCGAGCGTTCGCGCCAGGGCACCACGCCCACGCCCGCCGCGCAGGCCATCCTGGAGGACGTGCGCGCCAGCGTGGCGCGCATCGACGCGGCGGCCCGGCGTGCGCGGGAGATCGGGCGCGGCAGCGCGGGCCAGTTGACGGTCGGGCTGGTGTCCTCGGCGCTGTTCGACACCTTGCCCCGCGCGCTGCGCGAGATGCGCAGGCAGGCGCCCGGCGTGCGCATCATCCTGCGCGAGATGAGCAACGCCGAACAGGCCGAAGCCCTGCAGACCGGAGAGATCGACATCGGCCTGATGCACACGCCCGTGGCGGTGGGCGGGCGCATGCGCGAGCGTCAGTTGCTGCGCGACCGGCTGGTCGCGGCGGTGCCCGACGAATTCGAGGTGGGCGCCGACGGCCAGGTGTCCATGGCGCAGATCGCGCAGGCGGGACTGGTGATGTACCCGCAGTCGCAACTGCCCAACTTCTATGCGGAAATCCTGGACGCCATGCGCAAGGGCGGCCACGATGCGCACGTGGCGCAGGAGGCCAACCGCACGCTGACGGTGCTGTCCTGCGTGGCGGGCGGGTGCGGCGTGGCCCTGCTGCCAAGCTGGATCCGGTCGATGGACTTTCGCGGCGTGCGCTTTTGCGAAGTGCGCGACGGCGAACGCCTGCCCAGTTTCGATCTGAGCGCGATCTGGCCCGCGCGCAGCGTGCCCACGCTGGCGGACATGTTTGCCAATCTCGACCTGGGGCAGCGGGGGTGATGCGCCGAACTCCTTTCATCCTGCCTTCAACTTCCTTCAAAAAGACTTAAGCCAGGCTTAAGGCCGCCCTTCGGCCGGAACTTGGCATGACCATGGGGTCTAACCGGGAACGTCTTGGTGGGGTTCCGGCTCATGGATCTGAATTGGCAGCAGCAACTTGCGGAAAGCGCCTGGTGGCTTGCGCGCGCGTTTGGCATGTCGGCCGTCGCGCTGGCGCTGGCCACTCTGGTGCTGGCGCGCACCACGGTCTGGGGACGCAAGTTCTGGCGCCTGGCCTGGCCCTATCTGACGCCGCGCCGCTCCTGGCGGCCGTTGCTCACGCTGGCGCTGTTGCTGTTCCTGGCGATGTTCGCGGTGCGCATGACCGTGCTGTTTTCGTTCTGGTACAACGGCTTTTACAGTTCGCTGCAGGCGCTGGACCAGACGGCCTTCTGGCGCTTCCTGGGCATCTTCGCGGTGCTGGCCACCGTGCACGTGGTGCGCAGCCTGGCCGACAGCTACGTGGGCCAGGCCTTCGACATCCATTGGCGGGTCTGGCTGAATGAACGCCTGACGCGCGACTGGCTGGGCAACGGCGCCTACTACCGCGGCCACTTCCTGGACGAGCCCGTCGACAACCCCGACCAGCGGATCGAGCAGGACATTGCCCAGTTCGTGACCGGCTCGCGCTCGCTCGCCATCGGCGCGCTCAGCGCCATCGTGTCGCTGGTCGCCTTCACGGCCATCCTGTGGGGCCTGTCCGGGCCGCTGTCCTTGGGCGGCGTGGAAATTCCGCGCGCCATGGTGTTCGTGGTCTACCTCTACGTCATCGTCGCGACCTGGCTGGCGTTCAAGATCGGCCGGCCGCTGATCAAGCTGAACTTCCTGTCCGAACGCCTGACGGCCAATTTCCGCTATGCGCTGGTGCGCCTGCGCGAAAACGCCGAGAACGTCGCGTTCTATCGGGGCGAGGAAG
The DNA here is from genome assembly GCF_900156745.1 of Achromobacter sp. MFA1 R4. NCBI lineage: Bacteria > Pseudomonadati > Pseudomonadota > Betaproteobacteria > Burkholderiales > Alcaligenaceae > Achromobacter > Achromobacter sp. MFA1 R4. The sequence continues at coordinate 4,428,824 of NZ_LT707065.1, forward strand.
TCGAGCGCGCCACCTTGTGGACCCGCTTCACGTCCTACATCGCCAACCTGTGGGCCCGTGTGTACCGGGGATTGAAGTTCGACGGCTTCAACCTGTCGGTCAGCCAGATCGCCGTGGTGTTTCCGTTCATCCTGCAGGCGCCGCGGTTCTTCAGCGGCGCGATCAAGCTGGGCGACGTGATGCAGACCTCGCAGGCATTCGGGCAGGTGCAGGATTCGCTGTCGTTCTTTCGCAGTTCCTATGACGCGTTCGCGCAGTACCGCGCCACGCTGGACCGCCTGAACGGATTCCTGGATGCCAACGAGGCGGCGCGCGCGCTGCCGCAGGTGCAGACGCAGGCCAAGTCCGACGGCATGGAGATCGACGGCCTGGACGTGTCGCGCCCGGATGGCGCCTGCCTGCTGGAAAACCTGAACCTGCGGCTGCACCCGGGCCAGGCCTTGCTGATCAAGGGGCCGTCGGGCAGCGGCAAGACCACGCTGCTGCGTGCGCTGGCGGGCCTGTGGCCGTATGCGCGGGGCACCGTGAGGCGGCCGCAGGGCGAGTCCGCGCTGTTCCTGTCCCAGCGCCCGTATCTGCCGCTGGGCGACCTGCGCGGCGCGGTCGCATACCCCGGCCTCGCGCAGCCGGCCGACGACGCGCGCCTGGCCGATGCCCTGCGCCAGGTCAACCTGGGCCACCTGGCCGGGCGGCTGGACGAGGTGCAGGACTGGTCGCGCGTGCTGTCGCTGGGCGAGCAGCAGCGCATCGCCTTTGCGCGCGTGCTGGTCAACCGGCCCGCGATCGTGTTCCTGGACGAGGCCACCTCGGCCACCGACGAAGGCCTGGAACACATGCTGTACAGCCTGCTGCGCGGCGCCTTGCCGGACTGCATGCTGGTCAGCGTGGGGCATCGCAGCACGCTGGATGGGTTTCATACGCACCGGCTGGACCTGCAGGGCGCGGGCCGCTGGCAGGTCGGCCCGATGCCGGCCGCGCGGCAAGCCGATGCCCTGCAGCGCGCCGCGGCGTGAGGGGCAGGCGCAGGAGGAAACCGGCCGCTGCCCGCGGCCGTTCTTTCGTGGGAAGCGGCCTCAGGTGCCGACGCGCAGCGGTCCGGTCAGTTTGCGCAGGGCGGCCACGACGCTTTGCGCGGTGATGCGGCCGGTCTTGGGGTTGGCCGACGGGATGTTCTGGATTTCCATCGAGAACGAGGCGGCGTCGGACACGACTTCGACGCGGTGCAGGTTGCGCTCCAGCGAGGGGTCGGCCCAGATTTCCAGCGTGGTGCGGTCCGGCCCGATGCCGGCCAGCGACACGCTGACCGCCACGTTGAGATTGGCCGGAAAGCCCACGGCCGCTTCGCGCGGCGACCCGCGGAAGATCAGGCGCGGCTCGGTGATGCCTTCGATGTCGATGTTGTTGTCGACGAGGTAGGGCGCGCCCAGCAGGCCGCGCACCGGCTTGCGGGTGATCATCGTGACGGAATGGATGACGCCTTCGGCCGCGGCGGTGATGGCATCGAGCCCCAGGATGGCGCCGGACGGCACGATGACCTGGCCGCCATGCTGGCGCGCGAGGTCGATGAGGTCTTCGTGGCGCAGCAGCGCGCCGGAGCTGAGCACCACCATTTTCTTGCCGGCGCGCAGCACGGGTTCGGCGATGTCGCGGAACACGGCGGCGGGGGCGCATTCAACGACGACGTCGCAGTGCTCGGCCAGGGCGTCCAGGGTGGTGAACGTGGGCGCGCCGTTGTTCCAGGTGAAGGCGGGCGGGGCGGCGGGATCGCGCACCGCGACGGCGGCGAGCGTCAGGCCGGGCAGCCCGGCATCCAGGGATTGCGCCACGGCCTGGCCGATGGCGCCGAAGCCGGCGATGCCGACACGGTAGCTGTTCATGGGTATCCGGAAAGTTGGGCCGGCGGACGGACCGCAGGCGGTTCGAAAGCGCGGCGCGGCGGGCGCCGCGCGAGGCTGCCGGCCACTGTAGGCGAGCGCCCGGCCGCGCGTCAATGCGGGATGCCCGCAGGACCGCTTGGCGCGCGGCGCTTGCCGTCACTGCAGCCGGATGCCCAGCTCCTTGATGAGCGGTCCCATCTCGGCGCGGTCCGCCGTTATCGTGGCCGCCAGTTCCTCGGGAGTACTGCCGATCGGGATCATGCCCAGGGTTTCCATCTGCGCTTTCATCGCCGGGTCCTTCAGGATGTCCGCCACGTCCTTCTGGATCTGCGCGACGCGGTCCCGGGGGATGCCCGCCGGGCCCATCAGGCCGATCCATGGCTGCGGCGCATAGTCCAGGCCAGATTCCTTCAGCGTGGGCGTGTCGGGCAGGCCGCCGAAGCGCTGCGGGCTGGTGATCGCCAGGGCGCGCAGGCGCCCGCTGTCGATGAGGCCCCTGGAGCTGGACGGCGCGTCCAGGGCCACGTCGAGCTGCCCGCCAATCAGGTCGTTTTGCGTTTTGCCGGACGACGAGGAAGGCACGTACAGCGCCTTGATGCCGGCGCGGCGCGCTGTCTGCTCCCACACCAGATGAAACGCGGTGCCGATCGAGAAGGAGCCCACGCTGAGGTTGCGCATCCGGCTTTCGCGCACGAAGTCCTCCCAGGTCTTGAGCGGACTGTCCTGGGGCACGATGAAGATGAACGGCGTGCGCGCCACCAGTGAGATCGGCTGAAGGTCCTTTTGCGTATCGAACGGCAGGCTGTCCACCGCGAACGGCACGATGGTGACGGACGACGCCACCACCATGCCCAGCGTGTAGCCATCGGGCGCGGATTTCACCAGCGCGCCGGTGCTGATGATGCCCGACGCGCCAGGCCGGTTCTCCACGACCACGGGCTGGCCCCAGGCCGCGCCAAGCTTGCTGGCGAGGACGCGCAGCATGACGTCCACGGGGCCGCCGGGCGGATTGGACACGATGATCTTGACGGGTTTGTCGGGATAGGCGGCCGTGGCGGCCAGTGGCATCAGCAGCGCGAGCGTAAGTGCGAATACGGTTTGCTTGAACATGGAATTCCCCTTGTGTCGTTGTTGAGAAGGCGCGGCGGCAAGGCCGGCGCCTCGGGCTGGCGAGTCGCCTCAGGCCAGGATCTGCAGGTGCGGCGCCTGGGGCCAGTCCGGCGCCTCGCCCCGGATGAACGCCAGCCATGCGGCCTGTGTCCGGTTTTCCAACTGCTCGCCGTGCGCGGCGGACAGGCCGGCCAGCATGGGGGCGCCGGCAAACGCCCGCAAGGTGCCGAACACGAAGGGCAGTTCAATGCAGTGGCAGGCGCCGAAACGGTCCGTGGGCGCAACGTCGAATCGTGCCAGCCAGGCATCGCGGCCCTGGGCGAGGGCCTGCCGGGCCCACAGCCGCGATGGCGCGCCGAACACCGCGTCGCCCATTTGATGGCTTGCGGCATCCGTGCCGTGGTCGGGAAAGGCGGCCATCTCGTCCCGCGTGTAGCACGCCAGTACGTCGGCGCGGCCCGCGGCCTTCAGCAGCGCGGGTGCGATGTCCTGAGGCAGCACCTGGCCGTCCAGCACCGGGCCGAACAGGCTGCGGCTGCTGCCTTCGTCCCGCAGCGCCTGCACGACCTCGGGCGCCTGCTGCGCCGCCAACAGCGCCGAAACGGGCAGCGCGCGCGCCGCGGCAAACGAATCGGCGCCGGCGGCGCGCAGAAAGACCTGCCCCAGCGCATCGGCTTGCCGCGCGCTGCGAAAGCCACGGCCCAGCGCGGCGCTCTGCAGGATGGCGCGTGAGAAGCGCGGCTTGCGCGCCAGCATGGCGCAGATCGACGATGCGCCCGCCGATTGGCCCATGACCGTGATGTGCTCCGGATCGCCGCCCAGGTCCTGGATGTTGGCGCACACCCAGTCGATCGCCGCCTCCTGGTCGAGCAGGCCCACATTGGCCGTCTGTCCTGGCACGTAGAGCCAGCCCAGCGCGGCGAGCCGGTAATTGACGGCCACGACGACCACGTCGCCGCGCTGTGCGAGGCGGGAACCGTCGTACCAGTCCAGGGCGCCGCCGCCGCTCTGCCAGGCCCCGCCATGCAGCCACACGACGACCGGGCGGCGCTTGCCATCGGCCGCCGGCGTCCACACCGTGAGGTGCAGGCAGTCTTCGGATTGCTGGGCGTCGAAGTCGCCCATGGCGCCGCGCAGCCGCGACGCAAGCTGCGGCGCGACGGTCCCCGTGCCCGTGGCGTCCAGTTCGCCGCGCCACGCCGCGGGTTGCGGCGGCGCGAAGCGCAGGTCGCCCACCGGCGCCTGCGCATAAGGAATGGCGCCATAGCGGCACACGCCGCCCTCGCGCACGCCGACCAGCGTGCCATCCCGCAGCGTTGCCTTCACGCGTTCACGCATGAGCTTCCCCCTTGCATTGTTGTGCATCGTCCGGCCGTGGCGGGCGCCGCAGCCGCCGGACTATGGTAGGGAGGAAAGCGCCGCGCCGGGCATTCCGGTTTTGAACATAGCCATGCGCAATGCGCATGGCCATGCGGGCTAGCGGGCGATGCGCGCGTCCAGGCTGTTGTCCGCCAGGGCCTGCGCCTGCTCGCGCGTCATGCCCAGGTGCTCGTAGAGCGCGTGGAAGTTCTCGTTGACGTAGCCGCCGAAGTACGCCGGATCGTCGGAGTTGACGGTGACCTTCACGCCCGCGTCCAGCAACGACAGGATGTTGTGCTCGCGCATGTGGCTGAATACGCGCAGGCGGGTATTGGACAGCGGACAGACGGTCAGCGGGATCTGCTCGTCGATGAGCCGCGCGATGAGCTTGGGATCTTCGGCGGCGCGCACGCCGTGGTCGATGCGCCGCACCTTCAGCAGATCCAGCGCCTCCCAGATGTACTCGGGCGGGCCTTCCTCGCCCGCATGCGCCACGGCCGGCAATCCGTGCGCGCGGGCGCGGTCGAAGACGCGCTGGAAGAGGCGCGGCGGAAAGCCCTGTTCGCTGCTGTCCAGGCCCACCGCGATGAACGCGTCGCGGTAGGGCAGCGCCTGGTCCAGCGTGCGCATCGCCTGTTCTTCGGGCAGGTGGCGCAGGAAGCTCAGGATCAGGCCGCTGCTCACGCCAAGCTGCTTGCGGCCGTCGTCGAGCGCCTGGCTGATGCCGTTGAGCACGGTCTCGAAGGGGATGCCGCGATCGGTGTGGGTCTGCGGATCGAAGAAGGGCTCGGTATGCACCACGTTCTGTTCGCGGCATTTGAGCAGGTAGGCCCAGGTCAGGTCGTAGAAGTCCTGCTCGGTGCGCAGCACGTCCGCGCCCATGTAGTAGAGATCCAGGAACTCCTGCAGGTTGTTGTAGTTGTACGCGCCGCGCAGGGCCTCGATGTCGGGCCAGGGCAGCGCGACGCCGTTGCGCTGCGCCAGTTGGAACAGCAGCTCGGGTTCGAGCGTGCCCTCCAGGTGCAGGTGCAGTTCCGCCTTGGGCAATGCGTTGAGCCAGTCGTACATGGGAGCTCCGGAAAAAAGAAGGTGCGTGGTCGGAAGACGGCGCGCGGCTCAGGCGGCAAGCGCGATGCCGTCAGCCTGGATGGTGCGTTCGAGCTGGGCTGCGAAGGCGCGCGCCTGGCGCGTGCTGGGGCGGTCGCGCCGCCAGATGGCGGCCAGGGGCGATTTGCGCAGGGCGGGCCGCGCCGGCAGCACGGCGAGTTCGCCGCGCGCCTGCCGGACGGCCGCGACGCTGCCGGGCAGCATCCACAGGTATTGCCCGTCCAGCAGCAGTTCGCGGCCGAATTCCAGCGACAGGACGCCGATCATATCCGGAATCGCCAGGCCAGCCTGGCGCAGGGACAGTTCGAGCTCGCCGCGGATGCGGCTGCCGGGCAGGGCGGTGATCCAGGGGTAGGACACGCAGTCGGCCAGGGTGGCGCCGGGTTGCCGGGCGAGCGGATGCTGCGGCGCGCAGGCCAGCACCACCGGATCCTCCAGCAGGGTGGTCGAGCGGTATATCTGCGGATTGACGGTGGACGAAAATCGGCTGATCAGCACGTCCAGCGCGCCGGTGTCCAGGTCCTCGATCAGGCGCTCGTGCGTGCCGACCTCGATGGTCAGCGTGATGCGCGGATGGGCCTCGCGGTAGTCGCGCGCCGCCTGCGCCACGGGCCAGCCCGCGAACATCGAGAAGCAGCCCACCGTCAGGCTGCCTTCATCGCCGCGCGAGACCGCCGCCAGATCGACCTCTGCCTTGCGAAAACCGGTCAGAAGCTGGCGCGCGTGGCGGCACATGGCGTCGCCCAGCGGCGTGCAGGTCGTTCCTTTTGCGGTGCGCTCGAACAGCCGCGCGCCCACCAATTCCTCGATCTCGGCGATCGCGCGGGACAGGCCCGATTGCGTGCTGTGCAACTGCGCGGCCGCCTTGGACAGGTTGCCCAGTTCGGAGACGGTCAGCACGATTTCCAGGTGACGGATGCGGAGTTTGCCTCGGAACGGTGTCATGGCGCGGGCGACAGGGATGATGTGCCGATTATTCTCCGGTGCCCGCCGCTTGGCAACGCGCCGCCTACCAGGCGTGCTGCGCGTCCACCGGAAACGCGCCTGCCTTGACGTCGCGCACGTAGGCGGCGAACGCGTCCTGGATGCCGTCGGCGCCTTGCGCGAAGTTGCGCACGAACCGCGGCATCTTGCCAAGGTTGAGCCCCAGCATGTCGTGCATGACCAGCACCTGGCCGTCGGTGCCGCAGCCGGCGCCGATGCCGATGGTGGCGCAGGACGTCATCGTGCGTGTGAGTTCGGCGGCCAATCGGGCCGGGATCATCTCCAGTACCAGCATCGAGGCGCCGGCCTGGTCGAGCTCGCTTGCGTCGCGCAAGAGCCTGGCGGCGCCGTCGTCGTCCCGTCCCTGCACGCGGTAGCCGCCCAGCGCGGAAACGGTCTGAGGGGTGAGTCCCAGATGGCCGCATACCGAAACGCCGCGCTCGACGAGGAACCGGACGATCTCGGTGGTCCAGCCGCCGCCCTCGAGCTTGACCATATGGGCGCCCGCCTCCATGAGCCGCACGGCGGAGGCCATCGCCTGGTCGGTCGACTGGTGGTAGGACCCGAAAGGAAGATCCGCCACCAGCAAGGCGCGGCCGTTCGCCTTGTCCAGGCCGCGGGCCACGCACTGCGTGTGATAGGCAATGTCCTGGAGCGATACGCCGACCGTGCTGGTCCTGCCCTGGCAGACCATGCCGAGCGAGTCGCCGACCAGGATGCTGTCGATGCCGGCGGCATCGGCGGCCGCGGCGAAGGTCGCGTCGTAGGCGGTCAGCATGGCGATCTTTTCGCCGGCCTGGCGCATGTCGGCGAGGGTCCTGACGGTGACCTTCCTGCGGCCGTCCGGCGCGCCGGACCGGGGCGCCGCGCCGTAGGGCGGGGCGGCGGCGTCCTGCGGGGTCGAGGGCGAAGGAACGTTCGGCTGGTTCATGTCTGGTCTCTGGGTTGTCGCAAGGAAGGGTCGGACGCAGGCGCGGCCAGCCGGTGTCGATGTCTGCGCGGATGCCTGGCCCACCGGCCTGGGCGCCTGCATGGGCGGTTGGCGCATCGTAGTACAGTCCGGCTTGCCCGGCGCGGACCATGCGCCTTCCGTGTGTCCGGGATTGCGGCGCGGGCCGCGGCATTGCGGGAGTCGGATATAGTTCCTCGCCCGCCGGCCAGCCGGCGATCACGCATCGGTCTGCAACGGGAGGAACAAGCCATGAATGCCAGGATGCGCCGCGCGCAACGTGCAATCCGATGCGCGGGCGCCGTGTTGGCCGCAGCAACGTTGAGCGCATGCGGCGTCTCCCGGGTGGACGGCGTCGCCGTGAAATGGCCACCCTTCAAGGAAGGCACGCTGGCGACCTTGCCCGCGGACGCGGCGCAATGCCCTGACCTGGCCGGTACCTACCGCGCGCAGGGCGAGCGCCGGTCGGGGGAGGCCGGATCGGCATCGCTTGCCGACCTGCGCGACTTTCTGGCCTACCCCCTGCACCTGCCGGGCCTGCGTGAGACGCCCACGCCCTGGCGCGCGTCGCCACAAGCCACCGTGTCGTTTTCCCGGACCGTGGCGGGCTGGGACGTGCTGGCGCTGGACGGCCAAGGCGCGCGGGCCGTGGGGCGCCTGCCGTTGCGGCAAGCCGGTCCAATCCCGGGCGCGTCGGCGGACGAGGCGGGCCTTCCGTCCCGCGACACGGTCCAGCGCGCGGCGGGCTGCACGCAAGGGCGTCTATGGGTCAGCGTGCGCCAGGACTGGCGGCAGCATGAATCCATCGGCGTGCGCCGCCACGTTGCGATCCTGCGCAAGGAGGCGGGCGGCCTGCTGGTGACCGTGCAGCGCGAGTCCGACACCCTTGGCATGCTGTTGCCCTGGTACACCAACGACAGCGATTTGTTCCAATACTGGTTTGCGCCCGCCGCCGACCCCGCTTGAAATCTTCAACCCCGCAGGCGTGCGCCTGCATCACCGAGTGCCTCATGACCGCAAAGCGACTTTTCACCTGGACTTTCTTCTTCGCGCTGTTCGTCGTGCTGGTGGCCTTGTTCTGGCGCCAGCTTTTTGATCAGACGCCGCCGTCGCTGCGCGAGCTGGGCGGGCACCCGGTGGGCGGCGACGCGCACATCTACGGCGAGTCGCCGCGGCTCGACGGCATGGCCGACCGCGCGCTGCTGGCCGATGCGCAACGCGGCAATCCGGGCGCTCAGTACATGCAGGGCCTCATCATGGAGCACTACGACATGAAGGAGGCGCTGCGCTGGTACGAGGCGGCCGCGGCGCAGGGCTACGAACTGGCGGCGCAGCGTCTTGAGGCGTTGCGGCAGGCACCCGCGTCCGCGTCCGCGCAATAGCGATTCCCTTTGAACGCGACCGCGCAACACGCCCGTTTCGTGTCCGGCCCGCTCGGCGGGCACGTCCTCGAAATGATCCTGACCGGCTGGGCAAGCATGCTGGCCGTGTTTGCCGTGGAATTCCTGTCGCTGCTGTACCTGGGCACGCTGGAGGACGAGGCGGTGCTGGGCGCGGTGGGATTCGGGTCCATGACGCAGTTCACCATCATCGCCGTCTGCATCGGCGTGACGGTGGGCGGCGCGGCCCTGGTGTCGCGGGCGTTGGGCGCGCAGGACGTGGCCCGGGCGCGCGCGCTGGCGGGCGCGTCCCTGATCCTGATGGCCGCCACCGCGTTGGCGGCCGGCGCGGTGTTTCTTGCGGCGATCGGTCCGTTCACCGCCGCCAACGGCCTGGCCGAGGACGTGCGCGCGCATCTGCTGTCGTATGTGCTCATCACCACGCCGTTCGCGGTGGTCATGGGCATCGGCATGATGCTGTCCAACCTGCTGCGCGCGGCGGGCCATGGACGGCAATCCATGTGGGTGCTGCTGGCGGGCACCGGCACGGTCGCCGTGCTCGATCCCATCGTCATCTTCGTGCTGGACGGCGGCATGGTGGGCATCGCATGGGCGAGCGGCGCGGGGCGCCTGGCCACCGTGGCGCTGGGCGCCTGGCTGGTGTTTCGCAAGCACCGGCTGGTCGCATGGCCGGCGCTCGGGCAACTGCGTGAGCACCTGGCCGCGATCGGCGCCATCGCCCTGCCGGCCGCGCTGACCACCTTGGCCACGCCGGCGGCGGTGATCTTCACCGTGTCCACGTATGCCAGCTTCGGCCCCAGCGTGCTGGCCGGCGCCACGGTCGTGGACCGGCTGCTGCAACTGGCGTATTCGCTGTTTTTCGTGCTGCCCGGCGCCATCGGGCCGATACTCGGACAGAACCTGGGCGCCGGCCAGTGGGACCGCGTCAGGCAGACCGCCGGCCTGGCGGCGCGCTGGGCGCTGCTGTACGGGTTTTCGGCGGCGGTCGGGCTGGCGATCCTGGCGCCGTGGATGCCGGATATCTTCCGGGTCACCGGACCGGGGCGCGACCTGATCGTCTTTTTCTGCCGCTACGGCAGCTTTGCCTGGGCGTTGAATGCGCTGTTCTTCGTGTCGATCGCCGTGTTCAACAACCTGGGATACGCCACGTATTCAACTGTCATCGGCTGGCTGCGCGCCACGATCGGCACCGTGCCCTTCGTCTGGCTGGGCGCTCGCCTGGGCGGGCCGGAAGGGGTGATGCTGGGGCAGATGGGCGGCTTTGCGCTGTTCAGCCTGATCGCGATGGCGCTGTGCCGGCGCGTGCTGCGCGCGCCGCCCGCGGGATTCGCGCCGGTCGCGCCGACCTGAGCCGCGCCGGGCCGGCGCCGGTTCGATTTCGGCCGCCGGTCGCGGTACGATCCCGGCTGACTTCGATTTTTCAGGAAAGCCATGCGCCAGAGTTCCCTACGTCCTCGAATCGACAGCTTTTCCCGCGTGCTGCTGGCCGCTGCGTTGAGCGCCGCCGCCGCGGGCGCCGCGCACGCGCAGTCGCCCGGGTCGGCGACCGGGTCGCGCGTCCAGACGCCCGCGCCGGAACAGCCGCAGCCGGTCCTCAAGCCCAAGCGCAGCTTCGACGACACCCCGGCCCCGGCCGCCGCAGCTGCGCCCGCCGCCGCAGCCACGCCCGCACCCGCGGCCGCGCCTGCTGCCCCCGCGGCTGCGGCCGCCGCGCCCACCGTCATCGTCCCCACCGAACTCGACACCAAGGCCTGCATCGCCAAGCTGCGCAAGGGCGCCACGGCCAACGGCCTGACCGTCGCCGACTGGGACAAGTACACCGCCAACGCCACGCTGCTGCCCACGACCGTCGCCTCGGCCAAGGGCCAGCCCGAAGGCCGTGAAAGCTGGTGGGACTACATCGCCAAGACGGTGGACGACGAGCGCGTGCAGGACGGCAAGGCCGTGCTGGCCAAATACGGCGCCCAGCTTGGCGCCATCAGCCAGCAGTACCAGGTCGATCCCGCGACGCTGGTCGCCATCTTCGGCATCGAAACCAACTACGGCCGCCAGGTCGGCAAGACCGACGTGCTCAACGCGTGGTTGACCCGCGCGTGCACCGAGAACAAGACGCTCTGGGAAAAGAACGCCTACGCCTCCGTGCGCCTGCTGCGCGACGGCACCGTGCCCGCCGACAAGTTCGTCGGCTCCTGGAGCGGCGCTTTCGGCATGACGCAATTCATCCCGACCTCGTTCTACGAACTGGCCGCCGACGGCGACGGCGACGGCCGCATCGATCTCTACAACTCGCTGCCCGATGCGCTGGCCTCCACGGCCAACCACCTGCGCAAGCGCCGCGCCCAGTGGACGCACGGCCTGCCGGCCGTGGTCGAGGTGCGCGTGCCCGCCGAACTGGCCGCCGCGATTCCGCCCGAGCCCGACGCCGAATACGTCGGCTCGCAAGACCGCCGCACCATCGCCCAGTGGGCACAGGCCGGCGTCAAGCAGGGCGACGGCTCGGTGCTGAAACTGCCCTCGGGCAATGACCAGCAGGCGTACCTTTTCGCACCCACCGGCGCGCGCGGCCCGGTGTTCCTGGCCACCGTGAACTTCGACGCCATCCTGCACTACAACCAGTCGCGCCGCTACGGCCTGGCCGTGTCGCTGCTGCTGAACCGCCTGCAGGGCGGCCCGGCGCTTGCGACCGCCTGGCCCACCGACGATCCCGGCCTGTCGCGGGCGCAGATCAAGGAGCTCCAGGAACAGCTCTACGGCCGCGGCCATGACATCGGCGTGGCCGACGGCATTCCCGGCGCCAAGACGCGGGACGCGGTGCGCGCCGAGCAGGCGCGGCTCAACCTGCCGCAGGACGGCCGCGTCGGCAAGCGCATCCTGGATGCGCTCAAGGCCGACCAGCCCGCGGCCATGCGGGCCTATCCGGCGCAATGAGCGGGCCGCGCGGATGAGGGTTAGGCTGGAGTGCGTGGCGCCGTCCTGGCCGGTATGATCGGCAGGTCCGCCACCGCTCTCGACAACCATGCCGTCCGCCGAGTTTCCCGACGATTTCCAGACCCTGCGCCTGCGCGCCCGCCGCATGTCCCAGGCGCATCTGCCATTCATGATCGAAATGCACGCCAATGCCGACCTGATGCAGTCCATGGGCGGCACGCGCGACGCGGCGTCCAGCCGCCGCTACGTGGCGCAGAACATCGTGCACTGGACCGAGCACGGCTACGGCATGTATGTGCTGGAAGACCGCGACACCGGCTTGCCCGCCGGCCGGGCGGGGCTGAAAGCCTCGACGTCGCCCGGTCGCGCGGGCGTCGAGCTGGCCTATGCCTTGCATCCCGACTGCTGGGGCAAGGGGTTTGCGCCGGAGATTTCCCGCGCGCTGATCGCGCTGGGATTCCGCCTGCTGCCGGTGGATGTGCTGGGCGCCGTGGCGCTGCGGTCCAATGTGGCGTCGCAGCGGGTCATGGAAAAGACCGGGCTGCGCTACGTCGGCATGACCGGCGACACGCCCGAGCCCAAGGTCTGCTACGAAATCCGGCGCGTGGACTGGCGCAGGCTGGAAGGCGTGTGAGCCGCCAGCCGCGCGGCGCTAACATGGCGCGATGAGCACCAGGAAATCCACTGCCGGCAAATCCGGCGCCGGCCGCGCCACGGCAACGCCCGTTGCCGTTCCCGCCGACGACCCGCCGCCCGTTGCGCCCGAGCGCCCCGCGCCCGACGAATGCTGCCACAGCGGCTGCATCCCCTGCGTCTATGACCTCTACGACGAAGCCATGGACCGCTATCGGGACGCGTTGAAGGCCTGGCGCGCCCGGCACGAGCCGCAGCAGCCCTGAACGCCCCGAGCGCCCTGAACGCCCCGCAGCGATCAGCTCGGCAGCTTCATGTGGATGATGGGAAACGGACGGCCCGCGTCGTCGTAGGCCGAGCGGCCCACGTCCTCGAAACCGTAGTGCTTGTAGAAGCCGTGCGCCTGCGGATTCTGCTCATTCACGTCGACCAGCAGCGTGCCGTGCAGCGAGCGCGCGAAATTCAGCAGGCGCCGGCCGGCGCCCTTGCCGCGCTTGTTGGCATCGACGAACAGCATCTCGACCTTGTTGCCGGCCAGGCCCATGAAGCCGGCCACCTCGCCGGCATCGTCCTCGCAGACCCAGACCCTCACCGATGGCAGGTAGGTGTTGAGCACCTGAGGGTACATGGCCTGGATTTCCTTTTCGGAAAGGAAAGTATGGGTGGGGCGTACCGAGCGGAGCCAGATATCCACCAAGGCCAGATCGTCGCCGTGGTTGCGTTCTCGGATGTTCATTTCTTATTGATTCTGTAGGTCGTGTGCCGATGGCGGTCCTTGGCCGCTAAAGCCCTGCGCGATAGATGTCGGTGGCCGCCAGGACGGTTTCCATCTGCACAGTATGCGCGAAAACGAAACGGTCGCCGTAGACCGTTTCATCCGGAAACTCCGAAATCAGCGCCATCGGCAGGTCTTCGCGGTCGGTTTCCGTGATCTGCACCGGAATCCCGTTCAGCACGTCAAAGCCCGTTTCGAGCGCATGCGCGTGGAACAGTTCCAGTTGGCGGGCATTGAACCGCACCAGGTCCGGCACGTTGCGGGCCAGGCGCGCGGTGACGCCTTCGATCAGGCGGCGTGCGCGTTCAGCCCATCCCGGATGATGGCGCAGCACCAGGAAAAAGCCCTTGGGAATGGTCCACAGCTCGAAGTGGCGCGGAAGGTAGCCCGACAGCGGGCGCGTCCATTCGTGCGCGGGATAGCCGTGCAGGTTGATGTGAAGCTGCGCGCCGCTGATGGCGTGCGCCTGGTGCCGGCCATCGCGTTCGAAGAACGGCGCGCGCTCGCGGTACGCGATGTCGTCACCCAGCGCGCTGTAGCGCGACGCGTGCAGCATGTGGCGGGGATGCTGTTCGCGCAGCCGGTTAAAGAGCGCGTAGCCATCGGGGTTCTCGGAAGCGATCAGCGCGAAATGCGCATCGCCGCGCGCGGCCAGGGTCTGCGCCGCGCGCAGCGCACCCACGACGCCCGAGGTCTCGTTGGCGTGCTGCGCGCCTGAAATGAAGACGGCCGGACCCGGGCCGCGCACGTAGGTGCCCAGCACCGGACGGCCCTGGCGGGACATCGCCTGGAAGGTGTCGCCGCCGAATGCCGCCATGCATCCGGCGATCTGCGCGGCCGACAGCGGTTCGCGCGCCTGCGCCAGCGGCTGCGCGGGCAGCGACGGGATCACGGGCGCCACGGGCGCGAAGGTCTCCACCGAGATCTGCACGCGCGCCGCGCCGTCGTGGCGCCGGATGTCGGGAATGATCTGGCCGGGCTGCAGGCCGCGATCGCCGGACGGGCGGCCCGAGTGCTGCTGGAAGTGCTCCAGCAGCGAGAAATAGATGTCCTCGTGCAGCGCCTCGAAGGTGCTGACGATTTCCTCGTCCACCGGCAGCGCGAAGTCGATGCCTGGCAGGTCCACGCGGATTTCCAGCCGGTCGAAGTAAGGCTCGTGCGCGCCCCACGCATGGTTGCGCACGGTGTCCATGATGCTGCGAAAGAGCAGTTGGTATTCGGTGGCCTGCGCGGCATCGGTCCGCACGACGCCGTCCGCATCGCGCACGCGCAGCCAGCCCGTGGGCGACAGTTCCGGCGTGCCGTCGGGCGCGTGCCCGAGCGCGTTGGGCGCGAACACGCGGGTGTCGACCTTGCGGCCGTCGGCGTACGTCAGGCTGACGTCGTAGTGCAGGTCGTCGGCGCCGGGCAGCAGGGTCACGCGCACGCCCTGCAGCAGGGCGACCAGCGGATACGCCTCGAGCGTGAAGCGCTTGGCCTGCGCATGTTCGTGCAGCGGATAGCGGATCTCGGCCGACAACAGCCCCTCGCGCTCCACCTCTTCAAGAAAGTAATGCAGCAAGGGCTTGTAGGCGCTGCGAAAGCGCGCCTTGACGCCAGCCTGTTCCAGCCGGGCCTGCGCCGCGCGGCGGGCCGCCACGTCCTCGAACAGCCAGCCTTCCACGACCGCGCCGCGCCAGGCCGGCGACAGGTAGGCGTGCGTCCACGCGTCCAGCGTGCGGTCGAATGTCTTTTCCAGCAACGTCATGCTCGGTGTTCCTTCCGGCCGCTCGGGCCGGATCGATATTTCAGACCTTGCCGGTCGGGTCCAGGCGGTCGCGCAGCCAGTCGCCCAGCAGATTCAGGCCCAGCACGGTCAACATGATGGCCAGGCCGGGAAAGACGCTGACCCACCAGGCCGTCTGCATATACGTGCGGCCGTCGGCAAGCATACCGCCCCAGCTCGGGATCATGGGATCGACGCCCAGGCCCAGGAAGGTCAGGCTGCTTTCCAGCAGGATGTTGTTGGCCACGTTCAGGGTCATCAGGATCACCAGCGGCCCCAGCAGGTTCGGCACGATGTGGTGGCGGATCATCGCCAGGTCGCGCACGCCGAAGGCGCGCGCGGCCAGCACGAACTCGCGCTCGCGCAGGGCCAGCACCTGCGCGCGCACCAGCCGGGCGTACTGCACCCATTGCGACACGATCATGAAGAAGATGACGTTGAACAGGCCCCCGCCCAGGATGGCGATGAACGTGATCGCGACCAGGATGAAGGGCAGGGCGAGCTGCACGTCGGCAAAGCGCATGACGATCATGTCCCAGAAACCGCGGTAGTAGCCCGCGATCAGGCCCATGACGATGCCCAGCAGCGCGCCGCCCAGCACGGACGCAAAGCCCACCAGCAGCGAGATCTTGCCGCCGACGATCACGCGCGCCAGCACGTCGCGGCCCAGCGGGTCGGTGCCGAAGGGATGGGCGGCGGACGCGAAAGGCGCCATCAGGCGGCCGGCCAGGTCCATCGATTCGCCGCCATCCGGAAAGAGCCAGCCCGAGGCCAGCACCAGCAGGACCATGACGCCGGTCAACAGCGCGCCCAGCACGAATTCCAGCGAGCGGTAGCGGCTGCGCGGTTTGACGGCCTTCGGGGCCGCGGGGGAAGTGGTTGTCTGCATGATGCTCAGCGCGTGCGGATACGGGGATCGACGATGCCGTAGGCGATGTCGACGATCAGGTTGACCAGGACGATGACGGTGGCCAGCACGGTGACCGTGCCTTGCAGCACCGGATAGTCGCGGCCGGAAATGGCGTCGAACGCCAGCGTGCCCAGCCCCGGCCAGTTAAAGACCATCTCGATCACGACGATGCCGCCGATCAGGCCGCCGAACTGCAGGCCCAGGTAGGTGATCAGCGGAATGGCGCAATTGCGCAGCGCGTGCTTGTACAGCACCACGCGTTCCTTCAGGCCCTTGCTGCGCGCCACCATGATGTACTGCGCGGACAGCGTCTCCAGCATCGTCGTGCGCACCAGCCGGATGTTGGTGGCGCTGAGGATGATCGCCATGGTCAGCGACGGCAGCACCAGGCTCGCCGGCCCGCTCCATCCCGAAGGCGGCAGCAGCGGGAACGTGATCGACAGCAGCAGCACCAGCATCAGCGCCAGCCAGAAGTTGGGAAACGACAGTCCCACCAGCGACAGGATGCGGATCGCCTGGTCCGTGGGCTTGCCGCGCTTGATGGCGGCCTGGATGCCCAGCGGCAGCGAGATCAGGATCGACACGATCAGGGACGTGAACGCGAGCATCAGCGTGGCGGGCAGGGCATCGCCAATCAGCTTGGCCACCGACGTGCCGCCCATGAAGCTGCGCCCGAAATCGCCGTGCAATAGGCCCTGCATGTACGACAGGTACTGCTCGTGGAACGGCCGGTTCAGCCCGAGCGCCTGGCGGATGTTGGCCAGGTCTTGCTCCGTCACACTGCCCGAACCCTGGCTGAGCATCAGCGCGGGGTCGCCGGTCAGGCGCACGGCATAAGAGACAAGCAGCGTCACGGCCACGATCACGAAGATCGCCTGCAACACGCGTTTGATGAGAAATCCGGTCATAAGGCGCCGCGCCGGCTTACGCCGTCGCGGATCGGTAATGTTAATGCTGTAACGAGCATCGTCAATGCTTCAACGAGGCGCTATCCCAGTGGGATGCCGCGGATCCGGGCTCCGCCGGTCCGCAGGCATGCCCCCTGGGGGGAAGCGCGCAGCGCTTCGGGGGGGGCGTCTCCTTCGCGGATCCGGCTTTGCCGGTCCGCAGGCATGCCCCCTGGGGGGAAGCGCGCAGCGCTTCGGGGGGGGATTCAGTCCACACTGGCGTTCACGAAGCGGAAGCGGATGTCTCCCGGAACCTCCAGGTTCTTCACGCGCTTGTTCACGCCCACGATCGTGTTCAGGCTGTACAGCGGCAGCTCCAGCGCCTGGTCGGCGACGTACGCGGCGATCTCCTGCAGCATCGCTTCACGCTTCTTCACGTCGTAGACGGTACGCTGCGCTTCCAGCATCTGATTGAGCTTGGCGTCGTTGTCGTACGGGTTCCACTTCTGGCCCGAGTGGTACATCAGGTACGCGGTGTTGTCGTAGTCGTACGTCCAGCCGCCCCACTGGTTCTGCCACATCTCGCCGGTCTTGCCGCCGGGGATGATGTCGTTGAGCAGCACGCCGGTTTCGTAGGGCTTGATGGTGGCGCGCACGCCCACGCCCTGCAGGTAGCCCGACACGGCCTGGGCCACTTCGCGGAAGTTCGAATCGCTGCCGCGCACGTCGATCTGCACCGTGGCGCCCGGCTTCACGCCCGCGGCGGCCAGCAGCTTCTTGGCTTCGGCGGGGTTGAAGGGCAGGGGCTTTTGCTCGGGGTTGTAGCCGAACGACTGCGGACCCTGGAAGCTGGCGATGGTCTTGGCCTGGCCCAGCAGCAGCTGCTTGACGATGGCGTCGCGATCGACCGCCATGATCAGCGCACGGCGCACGTCGCGGCTCTGCGTGATGCCGTTCTTGGTGTTGTAGCGCAGCGCGAAGGCCACCGGACCACCCGTCGAGATGACATCGGCATTGCCCGACTTCTTCACGGTTTCGATCAGGCCCAGCGGGATCAGCGTGGCGATGTCGATGCGGCCGGCCTGCAGCTCGGCGACCTGCGTGCCCGGTTCACCGATGAAGCGGTACACCACCTTGTCCAGCTTGGGCTTGCCGCCCCAGTAGTCGTCGTTGCGCGCCAGCGTCACGTTGACCTTGGGCTGGTAGCTCTCGAACTTGAACGGGCCGGTGCCGACCGGGTTCGTGTTGAAGAAATCCTCGCCCTTTTCCTTGATGTACTTGGGCGGGACGATCATCGCGCCGTAGCCGGCCAGCTTGGTGAGCAGCACCGGATCGGGCTGCTTCAGGATGAAGTCCACCGTGTACTCGTCCACCACCTTGACCTCGCCGATCGAGTCGTAGTTGGACTTCTGCGGACCCTTGGCGCCTTCCGCGCCCAGCAGGCGCTCGAAGGTGAACTTCACGGCCTCGGCGTTGAAGGGCTCGCCGTTATGGAACTTCACGCCTTCGCGCAGCTTGAAGCGCAGGCGCTTGTTGTCGTCCTGGTATTCCCAGCTCGTGGCCAGGCCCGGCTGCAGCTTCAGGTCCGCGCCGCGCATGGTCAGGCCGTCGTACAGGTTGCTGCCGACCGAGCCCCAGAACGTCACGAAGGTGTCGATCGGATCCCAGCTTCCCGGATCCTGGTTGATGGCGACGTTGAGCGTGCCGGCGGCGTGCGCCGTCGAAAAGGGCAGCGCGGCGCCCAGCGCCAGGGTCAGGGCGGTGGCGGTGAAAGTGGTGCGTAGGAACTGCATGGTCGCCTCCAGGGACGGGGAATCGGGTCGGACCGACGGATAAAAAGGGGTTCAGGCGGCGCGTGCGACCTGGTGGCCGGGCGCGACTTCAAAGAGGGGAACGATGGCGGGCTCATCCCCGACGCGGCGCACCGGGCTGGGAATCTCGCCTTCGATCAGGGACGTGTCGATGTGGCGGCCGGGTTCGGCCACCGGCACCGCGGCCAGCAGCTTGCGGGTGTAGGCATGCTGCGGCGATTCGAAGATCTGGCGGCGCGTGCCCAGCTCGACGATCTGGCCCAGGTACAGCACCGCCACGCGGTGGCTCACCTTCTCCACGACCGCCATGTCGTGCGTGATGAACAGATAGGACAGTCCGCGGTCCTTCTGCAGATCCATCAAGAGGTTCAGGATCTGCGCCTGGATCGACACGTCCAGCGCCGACACGGACTCGTCCGCGATGATCAGTTTGGGATTGCTGGCCAGCGCGCGCGCGATGCACACCCGCTGGCGCTGGCCGCCGGAGAACTCGTGCGGATAGCGCCGGGCGTGTTCGGGCTTCAGGCCCACCTGCTCCAGCAATTCGCCCACGCGCCGCGCAATCGCGTCCTCGCCGGACAGCAGACCGTGCGTGCGGATCGGCTCGGCGATGCTGAAGGCCACGGTCTTGCGCGGATCCAGCGACGCGTACGGGTCCTGGAAAATGTATTGGATTTCCTGGCGCAGGCGCTGGCGGCCGGCGCTGTCCATCGAGAAAATGTCCTGGCCGTTGTAGCGCACCGCGCCAGACGTGGGCGCCACGAGCTGCTGCAGGGTCTTGCCGATGGTGGACTTGCCGCTGCCCGATTCGCCCACCAGGGCCAGTGTTTCGCCGGGGTAGACGTCAAAGCTCACTTCTTCGACGGCGTGCACGCGATGCGTGACCCGGCCGAACAGGTTGTGGCCCACGTCAAAGCGCGTGGTCAGCTTGTCGACGCGCAGCACGGGCTCATCGTAGCGGGCCGTGTCCTGCTCGCGGGTCTCGCCCACTTCGCGCAGCGTCTCGCCTTCCAGCACGGTCTGCGGCGTGCGCAGCGGCAGGTCGCGGCCCGTCAGGCTGCCCAGGCGCGGCACGGCAGCCAGCAGCGCGCGCGTATACGGATGCTTGGGCGCCTTGAAAATGTCTTCGACGTTGCCTTGCTCCACCTTCTTGCCGCGCAGCATCACCACCACATCGTCGGCCATCTCGGCCACCACGCCCATGTCATGCGTGATGAAAATGACCGCCGTGCCCAGGTCGCGCTGCAATTCGCGGATGGTGTTCAGGATCTGCGCCTGGATCGTCACGTCCAGCGCCGTGGTCGGCTCGTCGGCAATCAGCAGGCGCGGCTGGCACGACAGCGCCATCGCGATCATCACGCGCTGGCGCATGCCGCCCGACAACTGGTGCGGATAGCGGTCCAGCAACTGTTCGGCGTCCGGCAGCCGCACTTTCTCCAGCAGCTTGCGCGCGGCCTGGCGGGCCGCCGAACGCGATAGCTGCTGGTGCAGCATGATCGCCTCGACGATCTGGTCGCCGATGGTGAACACCGGGTTCAGCGACGTCATCGGCTCCTGGAAGATCATCGCGATGTCGTTGCCGCGGATCGCGCGCATCTGCTCGTCGCTGGCCTGGGTCAGGTCCACCTCGCGGTCCTCGCCGTCGCAAAACAGGATCTGTCCCGTCGAGATGCGGCCGCCGCTGTAGTCCGTCAGGCGCATGATCGCCATCGACGTCACCGATTTGCCCGACCCGGACTCGCCGACGATGGCCAGCGTCCTGCCGGGCCGCACATCGAAATCCAGGTTGTCGACGGCGCGGAACTCGCCGGTCTCGGTGGTGAAGTCGACCGAGACGCCCCGCACGGACAGCAGCGGGGCGGTAGAAGAAACAGTAGTGCTAGACAACGTGGATTCTCACAGCGAGGTGGCGGCGCGGGCGGCCTGGTCGTACAGGCCCGAGAGGGCGCGCAGGGTATTGGCCAGTTGATGGCTGGCCTCATCCGCGGCGGGGGAGTCGATGAAGGGCTTGACGAGGCATTGCTCGCGCACTTCGGCATAACGCTGGATCGCGGCCGCGCCAGCGTCGGTCGTGGTGTAGATCACTTCCTTGCCGGTCTTGGCGCTTTGCACCACGCCCAGCCGTTCCAGCTTCTTCAGCGAATAGTTGACGAGGTGCGTGTCTTCGACATTCAGCGTGAAGCAGATGTCCGCCAGCTTCTTGCCGCGGCCGCGGTGGAACACGTGGTTGAGCACCAGGATGTCCAGCGACGTCAGCTCGGGCAGGCCCGCACAGGCCATGCACCGCACCATCCAGCGATTGAAGGCGTGCGACGCGATGATCAGGCCGAATTCGACTTCGGACAGTTCGGGCGCGGACGAAGCCAGATGGGAAGAGGAAACGATGGCGTCCCGGACGGATACAGGCATGGGGCAGACAGGCAAAAGGACGGATCGACGATAAAACGTTGGCGAATTATTGATGATTTGTTGATTTAGGGGACATACGGGATAACCCGGAGTGGGGCGCATTTTCGGATTGTTCTGATTTTTGTCGGGGTGGGCGGCCGTCTACAAAGCCAGCGGCTCCGCGGGGCGGCATGCGACAGCACGCAGCTCCATCAAAAAACGTCCGAAGAATGCGTGCATGCAACAAATAAAGCGAATCCGATTCGTCGTCGAACAGATAAGACAGATAAGACAGATAAGGCAGATAAAACAGTTAACTGGGTTGTGCCTTCGAGCAGGGGAATTGCCGAAAGCAGGGTTGCTGGCCGACCGAGCGCCCCGCAGGCGGCGCCTTAGCGGATGTTCGGGTGCGCCCTGTCGTGCGGCTAGGCTCTGGCCGTTGCAGTGGACCGTCATGTTGTGTGCGGTGGCGGTCGGCGGGCCCGCAGTGGCGCAGACGGCGCCGGACGCCGTGCTTCGGGCCACGGAACTCCTGCGCCGGCAAGAACAGGAAGTCGATGCCCAGCGCGCCCGGGCCGCCGAGCGCCCCGACGCGCTGTCCTCCTCGCCCGCGCAGCGCGCGCGCGGGCTTGATCTTCCAACCGAAACCCCTTGCTTCCCTTTGCGCGAAGTCGCCTGGGAAGGCGCTTCGCCTCCCCGCGAGCTGGCCCTGGCTGCCCAGGACGTCGTCGGACAGTGCGTGGGCGGGCAGGGGTTGCGCGCCCTGCAGGAACACCTGATCGGTCGGCTCATCGACAATGGCCAGGTCACTGCGCGCGTCGTGGTGCCGGAGCAGTCCCTGGCGGCCGGCACCGTCACGCTGCGCTACCTGCCCGGCCGCATTTCGGCCGTCAAGGGGGAGGGAACCGTCGGCTGGTGGCGCACCGCGCTGCCCACGGGACCTGGCGGCGAATTGAACCAGCGCGACCTGGATCAGGCGCTTGAAAACATCCGACGCCTGGGCAGCCAGTCCGACGCGGCCATCGACATCGCGCCCGGTCCCGAACTGGGCGACTCCGACATCCTCATCAAGCCCGGAACGGGCAAACGCTGGCATGGCTACCTGGGCGGCGACAACGGCGGCATGGACAGCGTCGGCAAGTACCAGATCAACGCCGGGCTGACCCTCGACTCGCCGCTCTTCCTGTACGACCAGTTGTCGGTTTCCTGGAACAACAACGCCCACTGGCGCGACGCGCAATCCCACACGCGTGCGGCGTCCATCAACTACAGCATTCCCTTCGGCTACTGGACCTTCTTCACAGGGGCCAGCAAGTCCACCTACCGCCAGACTGTCGCGGGCTTCGAAGATCCCATCATCTATGGCGGCACCACCAAGCAGATCCAGGCGGGCGTATCGGTCGTGCCGTATCGCGGCACGGCCTACAAAGGCAACCTGTCCGTGAGCGTGTTGCGCAAGCGCACAGAAAGCACGTTGAACGACGTTTCCATCGACGTACAGCGCCGCGACGTCACCGGCTATGAAATCGGCGTCGGGCATCGCCACTACGTGGGCCAGGCCGTGCTGGACATCGGTGGTGGCGTGCGGGGCACGCTGCCGCAGTTCTCCGACCAGCCCGGCTACGTCTACGGCGACCCGGACTGGAACGGCCGCAGCACCCTCTACACCGCCAACGCCGGCCTGTACCTGCCCTTCAAGGTGGCGGACCAGCCCTTCGCCTACCAGGCCAACTGGCAGATCCAGCACGCCAAGACCGCCATCGTGCCCGCCGACTACTTCACCATCGGCAACCGCTACGCCGTGCGCGGCTTCGACGGGCAGATGACGCTGGCCGCCGAAGACGGCTGGACATTGCGCAATGACCTGTCGTGGAACCTGGATGCGGTGACCGGCCTGCCCGGGCAGCAGCTCTACGCCGGCCTGGACGTGGGACGCGTGGGTGGCCCATCCGCCGCCTACCTGTCCGGCCGCACGCTGGTCGGGGCTGTCGCCGGGGTCCGCGGCCGTTTCTCCATTCCCTACGTCAATGCCAGCTATGACCTGTCGGCCGGCTGGCCGCTGAAGAAACCCGAATCGCTCGAAACCGCATCCACCGTCTTCGCGATGGCCGTGATGTTCGAGTTCTAAATCAGATGTTGCTCATCAGGTGCGCATGATGTCCAAGCTCCGTTCATTGATTGTCTGGTCCCTCGTCTATACGCAGGTCTGGACGCCCGTGCTGGCGCAGACCCTGCCGATTTCAGTCGACAAGGGCGTGTCCGGCCCGAAGCCTGTCGTGGGCATCAGCAACGGCGTTCCCGTCGTCAACATCGCGCCGCCCTCGGCCGGAGGCGTCTCCAACAACCGCTACACCCAGTTCAACGTGGGCCCGTCGGGCGTGGTGCTGAACAACAGCGGCGGCGCCAGCCAGACGCAGCTTGCCGGCCAGGTGGCCGGCAATGTCATGTTGGGCAACCAGCGCGCCACCACCATCCTGAACCAGGTCACCGCGCCCAATCCGTCGCAACTGATGGGCACGCTGGAAGTCGCGGGCAACCGGGCCAACGTCATCGTGGCGAACCCGGCGGGCATTACCTGCAACGGCTGCGGCTTCCTGAACTCGGACCGCGCGACCCTGACCACCGGACGGCCCCAGGTCGGGCCTGACGGCAGCATCGCGCTGGAGGTGGCCGCGGGCAAGATCCGCGTCGAAGGCGAGGGCCTGAACGGAACCAGCGCCAGTCAGGTCGACCTGATCGCCCGCACCCTGGAAATCAACGCGGGCGTCTGGGCCGATCGCCTCAACGTGACGGCGGGCGCCGCGCGCGTGGATTATGCGACCGGCGCGGCGTCGGCCCAGGCGGGCGAAGGCCCGGCGCCCGAGGTGGCGCTGGACACCGCCGCGCTGGGCGGCATGTACGCCAACAGCATCCGGCTGATCGGCACCGAGGCCGGCGTGGGCGTCAACGTGGGCGGCAACCTGGTGGCCCTGACCGGCGACCTGCAGGTCAGCGCGTCGGGTGACGTGCGCATCGCGCCCAGCGCCGCCATCCAGGCGGCGCGCGATCTGCGCCTGGCGGCCGGGCGCGATCTGGCCGTGGACGGCGTCGCGCAGGCTGCGGGCGGCGTCGCGCTTTCGGCAGGACGCGACGCCCAGATCCGGGGCGCGGTCGGCGCCGGCGGGTCAGTCGATGTGGACGCTCCTGGCGACGTGATTGTCGCCGCGCAAGGCGCCCTGCAGACCCAGGGCGCGCTTCGCGTAACGGCCGGGAAGGACCTGACGCTGGGCGGTTCCCTGCTGATGGGCGGCCAGGACGTGCGCATGGAATCCGGACGCCATGTGCGGATCGGCGGCGATGCGTCCACGCCGGGCGCGACGCCGCCGGTCATCGGCGGCTCGGGCTCCGGGCCCGAGGCGGGCGGCGAAACGCCGTCGGGGGGCGCGGGGGCAGGAAGCGGCGCTGGCGCGGGCGGTCCGGCCACGGACGGCGGGGCGTCTGGCGCCTCCGGGGGCGCGGCGCAGGCCGGCGCCGATTCGAGCGGGCTGGTGACCGCCAAAGGCGGCATCGCCCTGAAGGCCGGGCGCGACATGACGCTGCCCGCGCAGGTGACGGCGGCCGGCGCGCTGCATGCGCAGGCGGGCGCGGACCTGACCACGGGCGCCACCGCCCAGTTGCAGTCGGGCGGACCGGCGACGATACGCGCCGGCGCGGACCTGCGCGTGGGCGGCCTGGTCGGCGCGCGCGGCGACGTGTCGCTGATGGCGGGACGCGACGCCCAGGTGTCCGGCAAGGGCGCGGCCACGGGCCGCCTCGCCATGGACGCCGAGCGCAACCTGCGCCTTGACGCGCCCGCGCAATGGGACGCCGAAGGCGCCGTGGCCGCAAATGCCGGCGGCGACATGGCGCTGGCCGGCGCGCTGCGCGCCAACGGCGAGACGGCCCTCACGGCCGGCGGCAGGCTGGCGATCGACGGCGCGGTCTCGGCCGCGTCCGGCGGCCTGAACGTCTCCGCAGGCGGCGATGTGTCCGTGGGCGCGCAGGCGCAGGTGGCCGCGGCCGGCCCCGTCGGCCTGAACGCCGGCGGCGATCTGCAAAGCTTCGGCAAGGTCACGTCGCTGAAAGACCTGTCGCTGCAGGCGGCGCGCAACCTTTCGCTGGACGGCGAGACGCTCGCCACCGGCGATCTGCGCTTGCAGGCGGGCCAGGCCCTGGCTGCGGCTTCCGCGTCGCGGCTGCAAGCGGACGGTTCGGTGACGGCTGCCGCGGGCAATGCATCGCTGGCGGGCCTGCTCATCGCGGGCCAATCCGTGCAAGTGAACACGCGGGACGGCCTGCACGTGGACGGCACGATGCTGGCCGACGCAGGCACGCTCAAGGCCGTCAGCGGCGGCGACATGACGTTGGGCAGCGACAGCGTGCTGCAGGCGGGCCGGCAACTGGACGCGCAGGCCGGCGGCAAGCTGCTGGCGGACGGCACCCTCTCCGGTGAAACAGACATCCGGCTTGCCGCGGGGACCCACGCCGAACTGAATGGCACCACGGTCGCCAACGGCGCCCTGCGCGCCGAAGCCGGCGCGGACCTGACCATCGGACAGGCCGGCCTGGCGCAAGGCAGCAGCAAGCTGTTCCTGGGCGCGGGCCGGGACCTGCGCGTGGCGGGGACGGCAGGAACCGCGGACATGGGGCAGGGGGCCGAGGGCTTTCTGCAGGCCCAGGCGGCGCGGGACTTCTTCGTAACCGGCGTCGTGACGGCGGGCACGCCCGCCAGCCTGTCCGCCACGCGCAACCTCGGCATCGACGGCACGGTGGCGGCGCTGGCGGGCGGCCTGACGGCACACGCCGGCGCGCAGTTGCGCGTCGGCGCAGCGGGCCGCATGCAGGCCGCGCAGAACCTGACCGCCCGATCCGGCGGTGACCTGGACTCGGACGGCGTCATTGTCGCGGGCGGCGGCCTGACGCTGGCGGCCACGGGCGATGCGCGCCTGGGCGGCACCGCGGCCGCGCTGGGCGACACCGCTGCGGGCAATCTGCTGCTGGGCGGACGCGATGTGACCATCAAGCAGGGCGGGCAAGTGCAGGCTGCGGGAACGCTGGCGGCGCAAGCCGGGCGGGATCTTGTTGCCGCCGGCGCGCTCGCCTCGGTGGAAGACATGATGCTGACCGCCGCGCGCGATGCGCGCGTGGATGGCACGGCGGCCAGTGACGCGAACCTGTCGCTGACCAGCCGCAACGTGGCCGTGGGCGCGGCGGGCCTGGCGCAAGCCGCCGGCACGCTCGCCGCCACGGCGCAAGGCACGCTGCTCGCCGCAGGCAGCATGCTGGCGGGCGTCACGCAGACGCTCACGGCCGGCGACGACATGACCGTGGACGGCACCGTCGCGGCATTGCAGGGCGACCTGACGCTGGAAACGCTGCGAGGCAATCTGGTCCTGGGCGCCGCATCGAACCAGCAGGCGGGCGGGGCGCTGGCCGCCACCGCCGGCGGCGCGCTGCAAGCCTTGGGATCGGCCGCCGCCGGGCAAGGGCTGGCGCTGCGCGCGGGCACGGACGCCACGCTGGGCGGCATCGCCGCCGCGCAGGCCGGCAACGTCGCCGTCATCGCCGACCGGAATCTGACAACCACTGCCGACGCCCGCATCCAGGCCGCCGACGCCATCGACCTGCAGGCAGGCGGCGCGCTGCAGAACGCCGGCATTCTGTCGGCCGCAGGCGCAGCCACGCTGCTGGCGGGAACCACCCTCGACAACACCGGTTCGGTGCTGGCGGGCGGCGACGCCAACGCCACCGCATCGGGTGCGCTCAGCAACGCCGGCCGCTTCATCGCGGGCGTCGGCGAAGACGGCGCGCTCAGTCTGCCGGGCAGCGTCAAGCTGACCGCCGCCTTCATCACCCACCCTGGCGTCAGCGCGGCCGGCAAGGACATGACCCTGTCTGCGGGCGGCATGGACCTGTCCGCCGGCAACCTGTCTTCCATCGGCAAACTCGCGCTGGCCTCGCCTGGCGACATCGCCACGCGCAACGCCGTGCTGCACGGCGGCAGCCTCGGCATCTCCGCCGCCACCCTCCGCAACCAGGGCGGCAAACTGACGTCCGCCGGCGACGCCGTGCTGAAACTGGGCGGCGAACTCGACAACGCCACCGGACTGATCGCCGCCGCCGGCAAGGTGCAGATCGAAGCGGCCCGCATCGGCAACGCCGCCGGCACGCTGGCGGGCGGGGACCTGACCCTGGCCACGGCCGGCGCCGTCGACAACCGCGGGGGCCTCATCCAGGCCGACGAAACCCTGACCCTGAACGCCGCCAGCCTGGACAACAGCGCCACGCTGACCGCCGCTTCCGCCCCACCCAAGGGCGTGCTGGGCAAGCTGGTCACCATCGTTGCCGACCGCGTCAACAACCAGGGAGGTTCCCTCAGCGCCAGCCAGGACCTCACGATCGCCACCGGGGAACTGGACAACGCCGGCGGCGAAGTCGCCGCCCAGCGCAACGCGACGATAGACGCCGCACTGCTCAAGAACAGCCAGGGCAAGGTGATGGCGGGCGAACGCCTCGCCATCATGATCCAGGCCCTGCAAGGCCTGGGCGCCCTGCAATCCGCGCAGGACCTGTCCTTCACCTACACGGGCTCGCTCAGCCAGACTGGCGACATCGCCGCCGGCCGCGACCTGAGCATGTCCGTCGGCGGCGCCATGGACAACAGCGCCACCGTCAGCGCCGGCCGCGACCTGACCATCACGGCCGCCTCGCTCAACAACCAGGCCAGCGGCGAGCTGCTGGCCGGGCGCAACAACACCATCAACGTCACCAACGGCCTGACCAACTCGGGCCTCATCGACGGCGGCGTCACCAACATCACCGCCGGCCGCGTCGACAACTTCGGGCGCATCTACGGCAATAGCCTCTCGATTCGCGCGGGCGAACTGGTCAACGGCGCGGGCCCCGGCGGCGGCGCCGTCATCGCATCGCGCGGCGACCTGGATCTGGGCATCGGATCGCTCGTCAATCGCGAGCATGGACTGATCTACGCAGGCGCCGACCTGCGCATCGGCGGCGCGCTGGATACGAACGGCCAGGCCATCGGCCAGGCCGTATCGCTGCTGAACGCGTCGGCCACCATCGAAGCAGCGGGCAATGCGGCAATCTCGGCCGCGTCGCTGCAGAACGTCAACACCAACTTCGTCAGCCAGACGTTGCCGGTTCTCACGGTCCCCAAACTGTACGTGACGCCGGAGGGGTCGACGGACATGTACGACATGGAAACCAACTGGTTCTGCGACCAGGTAACGCCCATGTGCGGCAAGGTTCCCGAATGGTTGGACGACGATCCCGAGCGCCGCTTCCTGTTGCCTTCGGACAAGTATCCCGCGTCGCGTTATGGGCCGCCGTTTGATTACGTGCCGAGCAAGAAAGGCCGGGCTGGCGAGACTGCGCCCATCCCTGTCACCTTCACCCCCCAGACCGTTGCGTGTTCGGGAGGAGACAACGGCGGCGATTGTTGGGACGTTCCTGAGTCGTTCTTCTACAGCAACGATGCGCCAGTCTGGGCCGTTTTTGGCGTAACCCCGCCGTCCGGACCCATGCCGGTGTGGCAACCGCCGCTGCGCGAATGCTTTGGCGCGGAAGCGTGCGCGGCGGAGGCAGCGCGTCGCCAGGCATACGAAGATGCCTATGCAGCATTCCGAGCTCCGCACATCGAGCTGGACCAGCGCATCCGCGAATTCAACGCCGACTTCGACAGCCGTCTCGTAGGCACTTTCACCTACTACGAAGTCGAAGAAACCGTCACCGAAACCCGCACGGTGTCATCGGATCCCGCCAAGATTCTGTCGGGCGGGGCCATGACGCTTACCGGCACCGTCACCAACGACAAGAGCCAGATCGCGGCTGGCGGCACATTGTCGGTCAGCGGTCCCGCCATCAACAACATCGGCGCCGCAGGCGAGCGCGTCGTCGTCCGCAACGGCACCGCCACTGTCACCCAGGCCCGCGACAGCGACCGCAAGGAATACGCCAGCGCCTACACGCAAACCCTGGCCGCGGAATCCATCGAATTGCCTGTGGGCACTTCCGGCGGCAACCTGTCTGTTTCGCTCAGTGGCGGCGCGCCCGGCGCCAGCGGCGCCACCGCGCCCGGCCCGGTTCTCATCGCCAGCATCGGCCTGCCCGGCGGCAACGTCGTGCGCACGGTCTCCAACCCGGCCACCATCCCGGACAGCCAACTCTTCGCCGTCAACGGCACGCCCGATGCGCCCTACGTCGTCGCCACCGACCCCCGCTTTGTCGGCAACCGCCCGACCGTCTCCAGCGACTACCTGTTCGACCTGCTGCAGCAGCCCGGCGCGCCCGTCGGCAACAGCGGCGCTTCCGGCTCCGTCAACGCCGGCCTGGGCAACAACCCCGGCGGCCTGAACGCCCTGATCCCCGCCGGCGCAAAATTCCTCACGCCGTCCGGTCAGCCCCGTCGCCTGGGCGACGGCTTCTACGAACAGAAGCTCGTCGCCGACCAGATCCTGGCCACCACCGGCCAGCGCTTCCTGGAAGGCTTCGGCGACAACGACAGCCAGTACAAGCAGCTCCTCGCAAACGGCGCCCAGTTCGCGCTGAACAACGGCATCAAGCTGGGCGCGGCGTTGACCGAAGCGCAGCAGCGCCAGCTCACCACCGACCTCGTCTGGCTGGTCGAGCAGACCGTCACGCTGCCCGACGGCACCACCGAGACCGTCCTGGTCCCGCAGGTGTACCTGTTGGTGCGCGAAGGCGACCTGAAGGGCGACGGCACCCTCATGGCCGGCCGCGACGTCAAGCTCGCGGCCGACGGCGACATCAACAACAGCGGCACCATCGGCGCGCGCGACGCCACCGTCATGACGGCGGCCAACATCGTCAACCAGGCCGGAGGACTGATCCAAGGTTCCGTTGTCGACCTGGCCGCGCGCGAAGACCTGATCAATCTGGTGTCGCTGATCAAGGGCGACAACGTCGCGCTGTCCGCGGGCCGCGACATCGCGCTGACCTCCACGTCGGCATCCGAGAACCACGGCGCTACGTGGGGCTCGTACATCTCCGGGGTATCGCGTGTGGACGCGGGCAACCTCAACATGCAGGCCGGCCGCGACATCAACCTGACGGCGGCGCAAATCACCGCCACTGAAGATGCGCGCCTGCAGGCGGGACGGGATATCAACCTGGCCACGCTGGAAGAAAGCCACGGCGAATCGCTAGTGCGCAACAAGAAGAACCGGCATGACCTCGCCACCAGCACGGAAGTCGGGTCGACCATTGCGGCGGACGGCAACGTCACGCTGATTGCAGGGCAGGACGTCAATGCGCGTGCAGCGGAAGTCACGGCGGACCAACAGCTTGCCGTGGGGGCGGGGCGCGACATCAACCTGACGTCCGGCGTGCAGACCGGGTCGGCGTACGACGAAACGCACTACAAGACCAGTGGTTTCATGTCGTCGAAGACCACGCACACCAAAACGGCCGTCGACTGGGAACAGTCCCTGGCCACCACCTTCACCGGCGATACGGCTGTGCTGATGGCGGGCCGCGACCTGACCGTCTCGGGCTCGAACGTCGGCGCGCAGAAGGACCTCGTGATGTCGGCCGAGCGCGACGTCAATATCCTGCCGGGCCAGAACGCCCAGGACAGCTATGACTACAAGATGGTGAAGAAGTCCGGCTTCGGGGCGATGGGCGGTTTCAGTTATGGCTCCAGCAAGCAGACGGACTCGCTGGACAGCAAGAAGGTCTTCCACAATGCCAGCACCGTCGGCAGCGTCGAAGGCGACGTGCTCATCAACGCCGGCGGCTCCCTGAACATCACGGGCAGCAACGTCATCGCGCGGCAGGGCGACGTCACGCTGATCGGCAAAGACGTGAACATCGGCGCGGCGCTTGACACCACGCAGGAGCGGGAATTCCATGAGATCAAGCAGACGGGGCTGAGCATTAATGCGAGCACGCCCTTGGTCGATGCGATGCAAACCGCTGGAAGGATGGGAGATGCGGCGGGGAAAACGGACAACAAGGTAATGCAGGGTCTGGCTCTGGCTACTACCGGCCTTGCCGCCGTCAATGCCTACGACGCTGTTGCGGCTGATCCCAAGAGCGCAGGGGGTGTGAGCCTCAGTATCAATTTTGGCGTCAGCAAGAGTCAGAGCACGACGGATCGAGCGTCTTCCTCCGTTTCGGGATCTACCATCGCGGCCGGCGGAGATCTGACTATTCTCGCTGCGGGTGCGGCTGCCGATTCCGACGTCACTGTGACGGGATCGCGCTTGTCGGCAGGCAACAATGCCATCATCAAAGCGGACGGCGACATTCTGCTGCAGGCTGCGCAAAACACCTTTGAGCAGCATACGAAGAACAAAAGCTACAGCGGCAGCGTTGGCATTGGGGTCTCGGCGAACAGCCAAGATGGTGTCGGCGTGATGTTGAACGTCAGTGCAGGCGGCGGTCGCGGACGCGCAGACGGCAAAGACACGAACTGGACATACGCAGATGTGACCGCCGGCAATGTGCTGGCATTGCAATCGGGCGGCGACACCTCGCTGATCGGCGCAATAGGAAGCGCAGATCAGATCATCGCTTCGGTCGGCAAGAATCTTCGGATCGAGACTCTGCAGGACATCAGTACCTACGATGCCAAACAGCAGAGTGCCGGCCTTCAAGCCAATATCTGCATTTATGGATACTGCAAAAGCTCAGTATCCGGCAATGTCTCGCAAGGCAGGATGGACAGTAACTTCCAGTCCGCTACGCAACAGGCGGGACTGAAGGCGGGCGACGGCGGCTTCCTGGTGAGCGTTGGCCAGAACACCACGTTGATCGGTGGCGTCATATCGAGCGGCGATCAAGCTGTGGTTGATGGTCTGAACCGACTGGATACAGGCACGTTGATCGTCAAAGACTTGAAGAACTCGGCAAGCTACGAGGCCGACCAGGTCGCGCTGAGCGGGGGATACAGTTGGGGCGGAAGCGGGGGAGGAGAAGCGAAGAATAGCGACGTAGGCACAAACTCGAAAGGGCAAGCAGCCGGCGGTGCGGACAAAGTGCCCGGCACAAGCTTACCGACAAGTGATAACGGAACATCCGTGGGCGTGCCCGTGGTCGCCGCAGCGTCTGGGAACGCGAACTCGACTACGCACAGCGCTATCAGCGGTGGCACCGTGATCATTCGAGACGGCGAGGGTCAGCTTGCCCTGACCGGAAAGTCGGCCGCTGAGATGATCGCGTCCTTGAACCGAGATACGTCGGATACCTTGAATGCGCTGAAACCGATCTTTGATAAGGACAAGATCGAGGCGGGGTTTGAGATTGCGTCGGAAGCCCAGCGGCAGATGGGGCAGTTTTTGACGAATCGGGCGAAGGAGGCGAAGGCATTAGAGCTTGAACTGGAAAATGAAAAGAAGAAACCCGGAGGCGGCAATCCTGCGCGCATTCTCTCGATCAACGACTCTTTGGCTGACGCGGCCAAGTGGGGGCCAAGCGGGGAATATCGTTTGGTCGCCACAGCCATCCTGGGCGGGGCGGCAGGCAATGTCACAGGCGGCGTTTCCGACTTTGCTCGGGCCAGCGCGGTCAATTACCTGCAGGGATTGACCACTCAGCAGGTCAAGCTGTACGCCGATATGTTGGGAGACGGTCCCGAGGCGCAGGCTGCCCGTGCCGCGTTGCACACGGTGGTGGGTTGCGCGGCGGGTGCTGCCCGCGGCGATGGATGCGGAGCGTCCGCATTGGGGGCTGGTGCAGCGTCCGTGGTGAACGGTCTGCTGGACGCCGTGAGCGGCAAAACCGGCTCGACGTTGTCGCCGGAGGACAAGGAGGCGCGCAACAACCTGGTGTCCTCGTTGTTGGCTGGGGTGGCGCTCGGGTTGGGGGCAGATGTTAGTGCGGTGGTAAACAGCGGACGACTAGAGACGGAGAACAATGCGCTTGGTACTGCGTTGAAGCGAGCAGGGATACCGGCAATAAGCGCCTGTCTCCGTTTGCCTGTGTGCTATGAAACGGCCCTTACACGCGCACAATACTCGGCGATTACGGCGCTGGCGGCCGAGGCAATAGCGAAGACCCCTGGGTTGGACGAAGATCAAGCGCTATTGCTGGCGGTGACTAAATTCCTGGCAGGTGAATTGCCTGTAGGTCTGCCTGGTAAGCCTGGAGAGCCCATTCCGCCTGAGGCTATACCGCCTGGTAGTGGTGTTGGAAATTTGCCTGACACGCAGTTGCCGGGTCAATCTGGGCACGTGCCGGACGTTGGCGGGGTGCCGGGGCAGGAGAATAATGGGCCGGTGGGTGGGACCATTATCACTTCGCCGCTGCCGGAGGAGCAGGGGCCAGGTTTATTATTCAAGCATGTTGACGACATTCTGAAACCTAACGGGGAATATATCGGAATTGTCGATAAAGGCGCTACGCCCAACATTAGAACCGTTTCATCGCATGACTTCGAAGCAATGAAAGTAGACCTTTTGGACGGTGCGTCCATAGCTGGTACATATGCGGGCGGTAAGGGTACCTGGTACGACCTTCCAACTGGGGGGCGTGTCGGGGTTCGGATGTCTGACATTTCGGGGGAAACGCTGGATATTGATATTCCAGGTTATCCCAAGGGGTTTAAGGTTCACCATCAATGACTCGAGAACCGGTTGATAAGTATTTTGGCATTCGATTGAGTGACTGGATAGAACGACTTCCAAATGAGTTGGATGTGGATGCTGTCGGCCTGTGGCAAATTATTCCAGTTGGTATGGATAGTTTTGGTTTGGAAGGAAACGATCTTGATCTATTTGCATACAGATGCATCATGGCTCTGCTTCAAAAAGGGGCTGTTCCTGTTAGAGCAATAAAAGGCGCTCCTGGATGGGTGCCTGATTTGGCGTACCGAGGACCTCACGAAGACATAGCAAACCAAATTGTCCGTGAATGGAGGTCTTCAAAGCTCGCCCCGGATCATGACGGACTGTGGTTTTCACTTGTGCGCCAAGATAGCTTCTGGTCGCCGGCTCGGGCAGGTTGCCGTGGCGATAGATCTTAACCAAGGTTGAAGGATTAATGAACTTCGCTTGCATCGTCCCAGGCCGGTGCTTGTTGAGAGGCGCGAAGATGTGCGCTCCGTTAGGCCTACTGGAGCCCGTATGAATTTGAAAGCTGTCCCGCGGCATGTGAGTTAGCGGGGTCGCTCGCCCAGCTTGTCATCAACGGCGCCCAGTTCGCGCTGACCAACGGCATCAAGCTGGGCGCGGCGTTGACCGAAGCGCAGCAGCGCCAGCTCACCACCGACCTCGTCTGGCTGGTCGAGCAGACCGTCACGCTGCCCGACGGCACCACCGAGACCGTGCTGGTCCCGCAGGTCTACCTCCTGGTGCGCGAAGGCAACCTGAAGGGCGACGGCACCCTCATGGCCGGCCGCGACGTCAAGCTTACGGCGGCGCAAGTCACCGCCACGGAAGACGCGCGCCTGCAGGCGGGACGGGATATCAACCTGGCCACGCTTACGCAGAGCCATAACGAATCGCTTGTGCGCAATAGCAAGAACCGCCACGATCTGAGCACCAGCAGCGAAGTCGGGACGGTCATTGCCGCTGACGGCAATCTCACGCTGATTGCGGAGCGGGACTTCAACGCTCGTGCAGCGGATGTCATGGCCGGCAATCGGTTGGGTGTCGTAGCAGGCCGCGACATCAACATCGGCGCCGGAGAGGCCTCGGCCTCCGCCCACGACGAGGTGCACTACAAAACCCGCGGATTTCTCTCCAGCAAGACCACGCATCAGGCCGACTCGATGGCCTGGACTCAAGCGCAAGGGTCGACCTTCAGCGGGGAAGAGGCGGTTTTCCAGGCCGGCAGGGACTTCTCGCTCAACGCCTCGCAGGTTCTTGCCAGCAAGGATCTCATCGTCGACGCGGGCCGCGATCTGTCGGTGACGGCGGGAACCAACACCTACGGAGAAAGCCACTACGAACGCGTGAAGAAAAGCGGCCTGTCCTCTGGCGGCTTTGGCATTTCATACAAGAGCAGCGATTCCAAGACACTGCAGACCGTCGACGGGATGACGCAGAGCGACGCGCGCAGCCTCCTGGGCACCACGGGCGGAAACGTCATCATGACGGCTGGCCGGGACGTCCTGGTTGCCGGCAGCGACGTCGTGGCGGGCAAGGCTGCAGGCGATATCGCAGGCAGCACGGGCAACATCGATATCCAGGGCGAGAACGTTGCAATCGTGGCCGGCCGCGATATCGAGAACACCCACAGCGAGTACTCGCTCAAGCAAAGCGGCTTCGGAGTTTCCGTTGTCGGCACCTTGATGGACACTGTCAAGAACGTGTCCGCAGCAGGTTCCGCCAAATCCAAGGCGCAAGAGCTCGGTCACAGCGGGGCTACGACGCCGGGGGTGTCGCTGTCCTACAGCAGCAGCAAGAGCGGCGGCTCGTTCGACTCGTACAGCCAGGTAAGTAGCGGTTCTTCGCTGAGCGCCGCGGGCGATATCGTGATTCGTGCGACCGGGAACGGCTCGCGCGATGCCTCGGGCCGGGCGCAGGATGGCGACATCCTGATCTCCGGTTCCACCCTGCGCGCCCAGGGCGGTGTCGTACTGGATGCCCAGCGCAACATCGCCGTCGTCGGTTCCGACAATCGTCAGAATCAGACCAGCGAGGAATCGAGCAAGAGCACCAGCTTCTCGATAGGCAGCATGAGCCTGGGCGACATCGGACGCGCGATCGATGGCGGGCCCAATTCCAGCGGCGTCAAGGTGTTCCCCTACGGCAGCGAATCGGCGCACTCCGATGAATTGTCCTCCGGCACGTGGCAGACCTCATCGCTCATCACCGGGAACAGCGTTCATCTGAACAGCCGTGACGGCGACATCCGCATCGCCGGATCGGCCATCGACGCCATCAACAACGTGGGCCTTTTGGCCAACCGCGGATCGATCGTCATCGACACGGGCAGCGCGACGCGCGACCACAGCAGCAGCTATAGCAACAAGACGGTGGGCGATCTGGGGCGTGAGGGCAGCGGCTTTTCCGTTGGGGTGCGCAGTAGCAGCGGCAGCCTGGATGAGCGCAGCAGCACGCCAAGCGCAGCCGGCAGCACCATTACCAGCCATCTGGGCGACGTCTCGATCGTCGCCATGGAGGACGTACTGGTGCGCGGAAGCGATATCCGCGCAGGCCGGGATCTGCTCATGGCCGGTCAGTCAGTCGCCATCGAAGGCAGCTACGACACCAGCGTCTATCGCCAGTTCCAGGAGAGCAGCCAGATCGGCGTAACCATCAGCGCCAGCAATCCGGTCGTCAGCGCCGTGCAGAGCACCAACCGCATGCGCGAGGCCGCCCAGGAGACCAACAATGGCCGCCTCCAGGCCATCGCGGCAGTCGCGGCGGGCCTGGCGGCCAAGAATGCCTACGACGCGGTAGCCAAAGACCCCGCCAAGGTCGGCGGCATCAACATCAACGTCGACCTGGGCGCCAGCAGCGCCAGCCAGACCAGCACCGGCCAAAGCAGTACCGCAAGCGGCGCTGCCATTTCGGCCGGCCGTGATATGACGATCATCGCTGCCGGCAAGGGCGACAAGTCCGACATCATCGTGTCGGGCTCTGACCTGGCCGCGGGCCGCAACATTGTCCTGGATGCGCAAGGCGACATCCTGCTCACCGCCCAGCAGAACACCGCCAGCCAAAAGACCGACGGCAAGAGCAGCAGCGCCAGCATTGGCGTGGGTTTCTCGATTGGGGGAACCCAGACCGGCTTCAGCATCAACCTGGGCGCGGGCGGCAGCAAGAGCAAGAGCAATGGCGAGGACCTGACGTGGAACAACACGCACGTGCAGGCCGGCAATGCGCTGACCATGAACTCCGGCGGCGACACGGTCCTGCGCGGCGCGCAAGCGAGCGCCGACCGGATCCTGGCCACGGTGGGCGGTGACCTCACCATCGAAAGCCTGCAGGACATCAGCAACTACACGGCGCGCGACCGCAGCGTGGGCGTGCAGGTAAGCCTGTGCATTCCTCCCATCTGCCATGGCGCCAGCTCGGTCAGCGGCAACTACGGCAACACCAAGATCAACAGCCAATACGCCAGCGTTACTGAGCAGTCAGGCCTGTGGGCGGGCGACGGCGGCTTCCAACTCGATGTCGCCAAGAACACCGGCCTGATCGGCGGCGTCATCGCCAGCAGCGACAAAGCGGTCGCCGACGGCAAGAACGTCCTGATCACCGGCACCCTCACCAACCGCGACGTCGAGAATCACGCCAGCTACGAAGGCCAGTCCATCCAACTAGGCGGTGGCGTGAGCTTTGGCGGCGCCAACGACGATGGCAAGGACAAGAGCAACATCGGCACCGACGGCAAGGGCGAAGTCGCGGGCGGAAGCAAGGCCACGCCCAACTCCAACCTGCCCAGCTCGAACGGCGTGAGCATGGGCGCGCCGGTGGTGGCGGGAGCCAGTGGAGACGCCAGCTCCACCACGCTTAGCGGGATCAGCGGCGGCACGATCGTGATCGCTGACGAGGCGGGGCAGAAGGCGCTGACGGGGCAGACGGTGGCGGAGGTGATTGCGGGGTTGAACCGTGACACCAAAGACACGCTGAACAGCCTGGATCCGATATTTGATGAGAAGGAGATTCGGACGGGGTTTGAGGTTGTCGGGGAGGCTAGTCGGCAGGTCGGGCAGTTCATGGCGAATCGCGCCGAGGAAATCCAAGACGCGAAGGAGCGTTCGGAAGACGAGTCTCTTTCGTACGCGGAGCGCGCTAAAGCGGCTCAGGAATACGCGGATTTGGAAAGCAATTGGGGCGCGCAGGGCACCTACAGCCAGTGGGCGACGGTCATTCTGGGGGCGGCCAGTGGAAATGTGACCGGTGGCACCAGCCAGTTCATCCAGGCCGCCGCGGTCAATTACCTGCAAACCCTGGGCGCAGCCAAGGTCAAGGAGTTGAGCGGTGTGCTAGGCGGCGAGGGCTCAGCCGGCCATGCCGCGCTGCATGCGATATTGGGCTGCGCAGGGGCAGCCGCGCAAGGCACATCGTGCGGCGCTGGCGGCGCAGGCGCACTTTCGGGCGTTGTGCTAAGCAAACTGTTGGAGAGCATGGATGGAGCTAACGGCAAGGACCTGTCTCCTGAGGAAGCACAAGCGCGCGTCAACCTGATAAGTAGCATCGTCGCGGGCATTGCTGCGTCGATTGATCCCGCGGCAGCGGTGCCGGCAGAGATCGCGGCGCGCATAGAGGTGGAGAACAACAGCCAGTACAGGAACCGCGACAAGGTCGCCCGGATGAAGGCCGAGCTTGTGGGGCGTTTGGAAGCGCAATGCGGCAATGACACGAGCTGCTTGCAGGCAGGTTGGGCAGACGCTGATCGAATGACGGCGTCGTACGACGAGGTGCTTACGCTGGCCCATTATCCCGACCTGACCAAGGAGAAAGGCGACGCGCTTGCGCAGGCGGTGTTAGATTTGGCTCCGGGTGTGTCAAACGCCAGTGCGCTGTATGAACTGGTGACCGGTAAGGCGGCGACAGGAGACGAGGCCAATCGCTATTTTGCTGCGATCGGTCTTGTGCCGGTGGTTGGTGGCATGCTCAAGAAGGGCGGTGAAGCGATACATGTATTCGCGGAGGCGGATAAGGCGCTTGATATTTCGAAGGTGGGCGGTGCAAAAGAGCCAATTCGCTTCATCGATGGCGTTAAGGTCGTTGATCAAAAAACGGGCCAGGTATTCCAAGGGACTGTTGATCTTGGTCCAACCTTGGATAGGATAAAGTCAGGTGGATCGTTCCCGCATCGAAATGATGGTTCTATATTTCAGAATCGCGGTGGAGACTTGCCGAAAAAGCCAGCGGGATATTATACGGAGTACGTACATCCAACTCCTGGTGTCTCGGGCCCAGGCCCTCAGCGAATAGTCGTTGGGAAAGGTGGTGAAATGTATTACACAGCCGATCACTACAAGACATTTATTCCGATAAAAAATTGAGAGTTGTGAAAATGCTGCCATTCAAATTCTTGGATAAATCTCCGTCGTATGATGCGGCGGAAGTTTTCTATGTACGTGTTGATCCAAATCTCTCTATCTCGGATGAACTTTTGAAGTCCCTGTATTACCTTCTTTGGTTTCCGGGGTATTTTGGTTTTAATTGGGATGCCTTGTATGACTGTTTGAGGGATCTCGCATGGATTCCATATCGCAAGCTCGTTCTCGTACATGAAGCTTTGCCAAGCTTGCCAGAAGAAGATTTGAAGGTTTATCTTGAAATATTGCGAGACTCCGCTCTTGATTGGGGCGGCGATCAGGAACACGAGTTGGAGGTTTTCTTCCGGTCTGCTGATAGGAGGAGGGTGGAAAAGTTATTAGTTAATGCTAGGTGTTAAGGGAACTGGAGCGGTGGGAGTCGCAGATGACGCAATCAAAGCTCTGCCGGGGCCAACAAAATCGAGGCGCCTTAGACATTGGCCTGATTCAAGCTTCTCGAAACTTAGTAAGTTCCAGCTATGTCGATAGGGCGCTGAGATAGGTGAAGGTCTCCCCCCATGGCCCTGGCGGTTATGCTATCGCCTGCAACGCTGGATAGGTCCACGGGACTAATGCTGCGAACCCGCAAGCTTCCACGATTAACATTAATGTCCGTGACGAGATGGCCAGTCAACGTTGCGCAAGACGCAAGCGGCAATCTGTAGCAGGGTTTAGAGGGACCCGGCCTCATTCCCCCAGCATCCGCAGATCCGGCGGCCGGTTTTCAATAATGGCCTCCATACTGAAAAACCCCGTCACCGTCGACAACTCGAAATCCGTGATCAGCTTCTGATAGAAGCGGTCATACCCCGCCATGCCGCGGCAGACGACTTTGATCAGGTAGTCCCAGTCTCCGCCGATGCGATAGAACTCCGTGACTTCGGGCAGGCGTTCGACGTGCTCGCGGAAGCCGTCGGCCCAGGCCTTGGCGTGGTGGCTGGTGCGGATCATGACGAATACCGTGAGGTCCAGGCCCAGTTCGACCAGGCTGACCTCGGCGCGCGTACCGCGGATGATGCCGCAGGCGTTCAAGCGCTGGAGTCTGCGCCAGCAGGCGTTCTGCGACAGGCCGACCCGATCGGCAAGCTCGCGTTGGGACAGGGATCCGTCTTTTTGCAGGCAGGCGATGATGCTTAGATCGAGTTGGTCTATTTTTTCCATTGCGTCGTTCATTTGACCCGTATCGGCTGAATTTAAGCAAAAAAACGGTGATGTTTCATCTGGGGCTTCCATCGTATGATAGTTGCGAACTGTTCCAGATGTGATCTCCCCATGAATACGCCTCTCCCCGCGGCTCCGGTGCGCACTTCCGTTTCGCCGTTGCAGCAATTCCAAGACAGCCTGAAAACCCCGGATGTGGCCGCGGCGCTTGCTGACGGATTGATCGGCAAGGACGCCTGCATTGACGGGCCGTTCGGCGCCAAGCCCCTGGTCTATGCGGATTACGTTGCCTCTGGCCGCGCGTTGATGCAGGTCGAGCGCTTCGTGCTTGAACAGGTGCTTCCGTTCTACGCGAACTCGCATACCGAAGCCTCGTACTGCGGCGGCTTCATCACGCGCCTGCGGCGCGAGGCGCGCGCGGCGATCGCGCGGTGCTGTGGCGCGAGCGATGCGCATGCGGTGATTTTCTCGGGATCGGGCGCAACGGCGGGCATCAATCGGCTTGTGCATCTGTTCGGCGTGGACGCGGCGGTGGCCGCGGGCCGGAAGGTGCGGGTCATCATCGGGCCTTATGAGCATCATTCGAACATCCTGCCGTGGCGCGAATGCGGCGCGGACATCGTCGAGCTGGAAGAAAGCCCGGAAGGCGGTCCCGATCTGGCGCAGTTGGCGCAAGCGCTGAAAACGACTGAGGACACGCTGGTCGTTTGTGCGCTGTCGGCGGCGTCGAACGTGACAGGCATCGTGGCGGACGTCGAGGGCATCACGCGGCTCGTGAAGGCCAGTGGCGCGAAGATGCTGTGGGATTATGCGGGCGGCGCGCCGTACCTGCCGGTCCGGATGTCGCCGGCGGCCGACGCGCAGATCGACGCCATCGTGTTTTCACCGCACAAGTTCATCGGCGGTCCCGGCGCGTCGGGCGTGCTCATCGTGCGCCGCGATGCGGTGCGCGACACGACGCCGACCTGGCCCGGCGGCGGCACCGTGAAGTTCGTGTCGCCCGTGGGGCACGATTACAGCGGCAGCCTGGAATCGCGTGAGGAAGCGGGCACGCCGAATGTGGTGGGAGACATCCGCGCCGCGTTGGTCGTCCTGGTGAAGGAAGCGCTGGGCGCCGATTTCATGCAGCAGCGCCATGCGCATTTCGTGCAGCGCGCGCTGGCGGCGTGGCAGGGCGCGGAGCGTCTGGAGCTGCTGGGCTCGCTGACCGCGCATCGTCTGCCGATCTTCTCGTTCCGGGTTCGCGACGGCAAGGGCGGCTTCGTGCATCAACAGTTGGTGACGCGGATGCTGAGCGATCGCTTTGGCATCCAGGCTCGCGGCGGTTGCGCGTGCGCGGGGCCTTATGTGCATCGCCTGCTGGATATCGACGATGCGCAGTCGCTCCAGATGCGGCAAGCCATTCTGGATGGACGCGAGATCGAAAAGCCCGGCTTTGTGCGGCTGAATTTCAGCGCGCTTCTGTCGGACGACAAGGCGGACTTCATCCTGGAATCGGTGCTTGCGCTGGCGGCCGACGCGCCGGAGTACGAGCATCTGTACGGCTTCGATCCGAGCCGCGCGATCTTCTTTCCGCGCGATGTGGAGAAGAAGGCCGCGTAAAGCGGCGTCGGGCGCCGATCGCGACGGTGGCTGCCTTTGCAGCCGCAATCGCAACCTTTGCCATCATCTTCGCAGCCCTTTTTTGGGCTGCGTCCCGCTCCCCGATCAGTCCTTCATCTGCAGACCGCAGACCCGGATCCACGAGGCCTTCATGTCCGTGAGATCGTCGGAGGCGCCCGTCAGCGTGCGCGTGACCTGACCCGAGAACTGCACGCCTTTGCGTCGGCATGCCTCGAAGTCGTCGCTCAGCGCAAAACGCGCATCCAGCAGGTCCAGCCGGCCCTGGCACAACTCCCGATTCAGCTCCAGGTTATTGGCCGCCTCGCGCGTGCGCTGGATGTCCTGCGCCTGATCGATGCGGGCCAATTCCGCGTCCACCCGCGCGATGCAGTCATCGGCGGCAATCGCGGGCGCGCTGGCGCAGGCGGCGACGATCAGGAGGGCGGCGAATGACGGGCGGTGGATGGCAGCCATGCGTATGAAACCTTGGTAGTGCGTGAAAGCGTGGCTTGCATGATAACTGCTGCGAAATGGCCCCGTTGCGCGGGGCGGCACGCGCGCTGCCACTGCATGGAAAACCAGTATGTCCAAACACGTGAACGCGTCTACCATCGTTGACGGTTCAATCGATCCCGAGATCCAACCCGCAACGGGATTTGGACGCGTATTTGGACGTGCATTTGGACCTGTATCGGCTGAAGTTCTGTTTTATCAACTCGTCACGACGGAGATGAAAGAGAATGACCAACACGCTTATCAGTGTCGATCTGGAACAATCCCCCTACGACAACAAGCAGATCCACAACCGCTGGCATCCGGATATTCCGATGGCCGTGTGGGTGAAGCCGGGGGACGACTTCATTCTGGAAACCTATGACTGGACGGGCGGCGCGATCA
The DNA here is from genome assembly GCF_900156745.1 of Achromobacter sp. MFA1 R4. Taxonomy (NCBI): domain Bacteria; kingdom Pseudomonadati; phylum Pseudomonadota; class Betaproteobacteria; order Burkholderiales; family Alcaligenaceae; genus Achromobacter; species Achromobacter sp. MFA1 R4. The sequence goes on from NZ_LT707065.1 coordinate 4,471,362, forward strand.
AGAACGACGACAGCGCCGACGACGTGCGCGATGTGGATCTGTCCACCGTGCATTTCCTGTCCGGACCCGTGGGCGTCGAAGGCGCGGAACCGGGCGACCTGCTGGTGGTCGATCTGCTGGATATCGGCGCCAAGCCCGACAGCCTCTGGGGCTTCAATGGCTTTTTCAGCCGCAACAATGGCGGCGGCTTCCTCACCGATCATTTTCCGCATGCGCAGAAATCCATCTGGGATTTCCATGGCATGTTCACGTCGTCGCGGCATATTCCCGGCGTCAGTTTCGCGGGCCTGATCCATCCGGGCCTGATCGGCTGCCTGCCGGACAGGAAGCTGCTGGACGCGTGGAACCGGCGCGAGCAGGCGCTGATCGACACCAATCCGAATCGCGTGCCGCCGCTGGCCAATCCCCCCGCGCCCAAGACGGCGCACATGGGCGCGCTGCAAGGCGCGGAGCGCGACAAGGCGGCAGGCGAGGGCGCGCGCACGGTGCCGCCGCGCGAGCATGGCGGCAATTGCGACATCAAGGACCTGTCGCGCGGGGCGCGCGTGTTTTTCCCGGTGTATGTGAAGGGCGGCGGGCTGTCGGTGGGCGATCTGCATTTTTCGCAGGGCGATGGCGAGATCACGTTCTGCGGGGCGATCGAAATGGCTGGCTGGGTGCACATGCGTGTGTCGCTGATCAAGGGCGGCATGGACAAGTACGCCATCAGGAATCCGATTTTCAAGCCCAGCCCGATCACGCCGGCCTACAAGGACTTCCTGATCTTCGAAGGCATTTCGGTCGACGAAGCGGGCAAGCAACATTACCTGGACGTGAACGTGGCCTACCGTCAGGCGTGCCTGAACGCCATCGAGTACCTGAAGAAGTTCGGCTATTCGGGCGCGCAGGCGTATTCGCTGCTGGGCTGCGCGCCGGTGCAGGGGCACATCAGCGGGGTCGTCGATATTCCCAACTCGTGCGCCACGCTCTGGCTGCCCACGGAGATTTTCGATTTCGATATCCAGCCGTCGGCGTCGGGCCCCGTCAAGCACATCCAGGGCGGCGTGGACATGCCGCTGTCTCGCGACCGTTAGGAGACGCGACGATGCCGATGTATGACTATGCGTGCGGGGATTGCGGGGAATTCGCCGCGTTGCGGCCGCTGGCGCAGTGGCGAGATCCGGCGCCGTGCCCGCAGTGCGGCGCGATGGCCGGCCGCATCGTGGGCGGGGCGCCGGCGATTTCGGCGCTGTCCTCCGCGGTCAATCGGGCGCGGGCGGCCAACGAGCGCAACGCGAACGAGCCGCGCAGCACGCGCGGCGGGCACGGCATGAACTGCGGGTGCTGCGCCGGCCCGCGTTCGCGCGGCAAGACCCGCACGTCCGCGGACGGCGCCAAGTCATTCGCGGGCGCGCGGCCGTGGATGATCAGCCACTAGCCTGGCGATCAGTGCGCCGGCAAGCGTGTCGGCAGGCCCCGCGTCGCGCGGGCCTGCCGGCTGCGCTTCGTGGAACCCGTGCCGGCCGCTACTGAGCCTCTTCCTGCCCCGCGTCCCGGTCCAGTTGCTGCATGTTGTCCAGCAGCTTGAGCAGGTAGTGCAGGGTATGGCTGAGGTCGCCCATCGAGAATTCCGCCAGCGCGCCTTCGTAGTAGTCGTGGATGCGGGGCGTGGCGTCCTGCGTCCACACCTTGCGGCCGCGTTCGGTCATGGTGACCAGGCGAGAGCGCCGGTCGCGGCCGTCGGGGGCACTGGCAATGTGACCGTCCCGCTCCATGCGGCTGATCAGTCCAGACAGGCTTTGGCGGCTGACCATGAGGTAGCGCGCCAGATCGCCCACGCTCATGCCGCCTTCGGCTTCGGGGCGCGACAAGGCGCCCAGCACGGCCCATTGCTGCGTGGTGAGCCCCAGGTGTTCGACTGCGCGGCTTCCCGTTTTATGCAGCATGTTTGCACATTGATACAGTCGGAAGAATAGCCTGTTGGCCAGCTCCATTCGGGCTATTTCGGTGTTTTTATTAGGGTTTGTCATAGGTCTTATTTGCGCGTCCGGTGCTTGATCGCGGGTAGGGCTGCTTCTAATATGCGTAAACATGTTTACGTATATTGGCTTGATTCCGTATCGGTGGGACAAGGATACCAAGCCAGCAACCTGGGCAGAGGAAATCATGCAAAGACTGGCGGGCAAAACGGCAATCGTGACGGGCGGCGGTGGCGGTATCGGCGGGGCTACCTGCCGGCGCTTCGCCCAGGAAGGCGCCGCCGTGGCGGTCCTGGATCTCAACGCAGAGCACGCGCAGCGCGTGGCGGACGACATCGCAGCGGCCGGCGGGCGGGCGTTGGCGATTGCCTGCGACATCACGCGGCGCGCGCAGGTGGATGCCGCCGTCGCGCAAACAGAGTCGGCGCTGGGGCCGGTCGACATCCTGGTCAACAACGCAGGATGGGACGTGTTCAAGCCTTTCACCAAGACCGAGCCCGCGCAATGGGAACGGCTCATCGCGATCAATCTGCTGGGCGCCTTGCACCTGCACCACGCGGTGCTGCCCGGCATGGCCGCACGCAAGGCCGGGCGCATCGTGAACATCGCGTCGGACGCGGCGCGCGTCGGGTCGTCCGGCGAGGCGGTCTATGCCGCCTGCAAGGGAGGCATCGTGGCGTTTTCCAAGACCATCGCGCGCGAACATGCGCGGCAGGGCATCACGGTGAATGTGGTTTGCCCCGGGCCGACGGATACGGCGCTGTTTGCCGACTACAAGGAGGGCGCGGGCAACCCCGAAAAGCTCCTCGAAGCCTTTACGCGCGCGATTCCGCTGGGCCGTATCGGTCAGCCCGATGATCTGCCCGGCGCAATCCTTTTCTTTGCCAGCGACGACGCGGCCTACGTCACGGGGCAGGTGCTCAGCGTGTCCGGCGGACTGACGATGAACGGCTGAGGCCGCGCGGCCCACCTTCCCTTCATGGAGCCATGATGAACTACGAAGACATTCTGTACGACGTGCGCGGCGGCGCCGCCTGGATCACGATCAACCGCCCCGAGAAAATGAACGCGTTCCGCGGCCGGACCTGCGACGAGCTGATCCACGCCATCAACCGCGCAGGCTATGCGCCCGAGATCGGCGTGATCGTGCTGGCCGGCGCCGGAGAAAAGGCCTTCTGCACGGGGGGAGACCAGTCGGCCCATGCCGGCCAATACGATGGCCGCGGCACCATCGGGCTGCCGATGGAGGAACTGCACAATGCCATCCGCGACGTGCCCAAGCCGGTGATCGCCCGCGTCCAGGGCTATGCCATTGGCGGCGGCAACGTGCTGTGCACCATCTGCGATTTCACGATCGCATCGGAAAAAGCGGTATTCGGACAGGTCGGACCCAAGGTCGGCTCGGTGGACCCGGGCTACGGCACCGCCTACCTGGCGCGCGTGGTCGGCGAGAAGAAGGCGCGCGAGATCTGGTACCTGTGCCGCCGCTATCCCGCTTCCGAGGCCTTGGCCATGGGGCTGGTCAATGCGGTGGTGCCGCATGAGCAGCTCGACGAAGAGATCGGAAGGTGGTGCGCCGAGATCATGGAAAAAAGCCCCACCGCGCTCGCGATCGCCAAGCGGTCTTTCAACATGGACACGGCGCACCAGGCCGGCATCGCCGGCATGGGCATGTATGCGCTCAAGCTCTATTACGACACCGACGAGTCGCGCGAAGGCGTGCGCGCGTTCCAGGAAAAGCGCAAGCCCGATTTCCGCCAGTTCGCGAAGTAGGCGCACCGCGGCCACGCGCCCGTCGGGTACGGGCGACGAATAACAGCGGGCCGCCCGGAAGGGCGAGCCCGAAGGAGACGGCATGAATCCGTATATCGACGAGGACCTGTCCGCGTTGTCTGAACACGCGGGGCGTTTTGCCGACGGGCGCATCGCGCCTGGTTGCCAGGAGCGTGACCGGACGCGCGTGCTGGACCGCGGCCTGATGCGGGAAATGGGCGCCATGGGCTTTATTGCCCCCGAACTGCCCGAGGCTTGCGGCGGGCAAGGCATGGGGTGCCTCGCGGCGGGCGTCATCCACGAAGCGGTGGCGCGCGCTGACCTCAGCATGTCGTATGTGAATCTGCTGGCGTCCCTGAACGGGCAGATCCTGGCGCAGCATGGCCGTCCCGACGTCGCCAGACCCTGGCTGGCACGGTTGACGCAAGGCGAGGCGCTGCTGGCCATTGCGCTGACCGAGCCGCGTGGCGGCTCCGATGCCGCCAATCTGCAGTTGCGCGTAGAGCGCGTGGACGGCCATTACGTGCTGAACGGGGAAAAGGCATCCATTTCCGCAGCCGACCAGGCCGACGCCGCAGTCGTGTTCGGCCGCAGCGGCGCGGCGGACTCGGGCGCGCGCGGCGTGACCGCGGTGCTCGTGCCGCTGGACCTGCCTGGCGTCACCCGCAACCGCTACGACTGCCATGGCCAGCGCGCGATCGGGCGCGGGTCGCTGTTCTTCGAGAACGTCTGTGTGCCCGCCGACCACGTGCTGGGCGAGGAGGGAGGGGGCTTTGCGCAGGTGATGCAGGGCTTTGACTATTCGCGGGCGCTCATCGGCTTGCAGGTCCTGGCCGTCGCGCGCGCCGCGCTGGACGAGGCTTGGGACTACGCGACGCAGCGCGAGGCGTTCGGCAAGCCGCTGTCCGCGTTCCAGGGCGTGTCGCATCCGCTTGCCGAGGGCGACACGCAGGTCGAGGCGGCGCGGCTGCTGTGCCTGCAGACGCTGTGGCTCAAGGACCGGGGCCAGCCGCACGGCTCGCAGGCCGCCATGTGCAAATGGTGGGCGCCCAAGCTCGCGTACGACGTGGTGCACCAGTGCCTGCTGACGTTCGGTCACGGGGGCTACGACCGCGGCGTGATGGAGCAGCGGCTGCGCGATGTGCTGGGCTTTCAGATCGGGGACGGTACCGCGCAGATCATGAAACTCATCATCGCGCGCCATCGGGCCGGACGCGGGGCGGTGCCGGCATAGCGGGGCGGGTGACAGCGGACATCACAACCATAAGGGAGACGTAGCCATGGAATTCGACGCCGTACTGATTGCGCCGCGCCGGGCCGAGAGCATCGCGCGCGGCTGGTGGCCGGACCGCACGATCAACGATCTGCTGGACGATTACGCGGCGTCGCGGCCGGAGAAGATTGCGTTGACCGCGGTGCAGGCAGAACAGGGCGTGGCAAGGCAGTTCACCAGCCGCGAGCTGGCGTCGCTGGCCGATCGGGTGGCCGTCGGGCTGGCGCGCCTGGGCGTGGGGCGGGGAGACGTGGTGGCCTGCCAGTTGCCGAACGGCTGGCAGTTCGTTGTCACGTACCTGGCGTGTTCGCGCATCGGCGCGGTCATGAATCCGCTGATGCACATCTTCCGACAGCGCGAGCTGTCGTTCATGCTGCATCACAGCGAAGCCCGCGTGCTCCTCATTCCGGATCGCTTTCGCGGTTTCGATTACCCCGGCATGGTCGAGGGCCTGCGCGCGGCCGTGCCCGCGCTGGAACATGTGATCGTTGTGGGCGGCGCGGGGCCCGACAGCTTCGAGGCCCGGCTGAGCGACCCGGCCTGGGAGCGCGAGCCGGACGCGCGCGCCATCCTGACCCGTTCCCGGCCCGGTCCGGACGACGTCACGCAGCTCATGTACACGTCGGGCACCACAGGCGAGCCCAAGGGCGTGATGCACACCGCCAACACGTGCCTGTCTAACATCGCCGCCTATGCCGAGCGCCTGCGCCTGGGGCCGGACGACGTGGTGCTGATGGGTTCGCCCATGGCGCACCAGACCGGCTTCATGTACGGGCTGATGATGCCTTTCTACCTTCAGGCCAGCGCCGTGACGCTGGATATCTGGAACGCGGCGACGGCCGCGCGGCTGATGCGCGAGCACGGCGTCACCTTCAGCATGGCCTCCACCCCCTTCCTGACCGACATCGCGCGCGAGGTGGCGCAGTCGGGTAATCCGGTGCCGACGCTGCGCACCTTTCTGTGCGCGGGCGCGCCGATACCGGGACCCCTGGTTGAACAGGCAAGCCGCACGCTGGGCGCCAAGATCATTTCGGCCTGGGGCATGACCGAGAACGGCGCGGTCACGCTGACGCTGCCGGAGGACGCGGACGAGCGCGCCTGCACCACCGACGGCCGGCCGCTGCCCGGGGTGGAGATCAAGGTCACGGACGCGTCGGGGACTGTGCTGCCGGCGGGCCAGGAAGGTTGCCTGTGGTTGAGATCCGCTTCCAACTTCGGCGGCTACCTGAAGCGGCCGCAGCTCAACGCGACGGACGCCGACGGCTGGTTCGACACGGGCGACATGGCGCGCATCGATGCGGACGGGTATCTGCGCATCACGGGCCGCAGCAAGGACGTCATCATCCGCGGGGGCGAGAACATCCCCGTGGTGGAGATCGAAGCGCTGCTGTATCGGCATCCGGCGGTGGAAAGCGCCGCCATCGTCGCCTATCCCGATGAGCGGCTGGGCGAGCGGGCGTGCGCCGTCGTCACGTTGAAGCGCGGCCAGCAACTGGAGCTGGCCGCACTGGTGGGCTTTCTGAAGGGGCTTGGCGTCGCGGTTCAGTACATTCCGGAACGCCTGGAGATCCGGGACGCCTTGCCCACGACGCCCAGCGGGAAGGTGCAGAAGTTCCGGCTGCGCCAGATGTTGGCTGACGCCTCGCCTGCAGCGGGGGGCTAGGCCTTCGCCTCAGCCTCTAGCGGCGCCACGGCGGCGCCCTGGATCTTGTGGCGCGCCAACGCATCGGCGACGAAGCCCGACTGCTTCATGGCCTCGACAAACGCCGACAGGTAGGCGCTGGCCTTGACGCCGCGGCGCTTGGGCACGCCCATGGCCTGGCGGATCAGCATGAAATGGCCGTCCAGGAGGCGCAGTCCGCCAAGCCGCCGGGCATCCGCTTCGAGCTGCTGTTTCACGCCCGCGGCCACTTCCATGTTTTCCTGCAGGAAGGTGTCGACCACGGCGGGCGACGTGGGGGCGCGGAAGATCTCGGCCTGCTTGAGTTCGCGGGTCAGATACAGGTCATAGGCGCTGCCCTTGCCTACGACGACGCGCTGGCCCTTGCTGTCGACCTCGTCCCGGCTCTTGATGGGCGAATCCTCGCGCACCAGGTAGGCGCCCTCGATCACGACATACGGCGCGGTGAAGGCGATCTGCTCGCCGCGCAGCGGGTCGATCGCGAAAAAGCCCACGTCCGCCTGCTCCGCCGCGACGGCGTTGACGGACTCGCCGGCGGATTTGAACACGACAAGTTCCAGCTTCACGTCCAGACGGCGCGCAAGCTCCGTGGCCAGGTCGACCGACACGCCGCCGGGCTGGCCGGTGGCGGGATCGGTGTTGGCAAGGATGGGGTTGCCCAGGTTGATGGACGCGCGCAGCACGCCCGTGGGAGCAAAGGCGGAGAGCATTTCGGATTCGGTCTTCATGGCTTCCTTGCTGGAGGGGACGCGCCGCCGGGCGCGGTCGATGCCAGAGGATAGCGCCAAAGCCCCCTGCGGTGCGATGGCCTATTGGGCGCGGCGCAGGATGTATTGCCCGGCGAGCGGGCCGGTGGGGCGCGTGCCGTCGCGGTAGAGCATCGTGACCTGGTTCTCGCCGACGAAGAAACGCTGGCTGTCGCCCGCCGCGTCGAGCCGGATCGTGCTGCCGTCAGACTCCCAGCTGAAGGTGCCGGTCACGATCTCCGGTTCGGGCTGGCGGTCCAGGTATTGGGTCAGCTTTTCGTATCGGCCGTCCTTCATGAGCGTCAGGCGCATGCGGATGCCCGGGCAATCGGCGCAGGGCAGGGTGCCGTCGTAGCTGCCCTCCCAGTCCAGGGAGTTGCGCGCGGTGTGATTGTCCACGGGCACCGAGCGGGCGGTGATGGGCTTGGACGGGGCGCAGCCGGCAAGCAACGCAAGACTCAGGGTGCAGGTCAGGGTGGTTTTCATCATGGCGAGCTCCTCTGTGGCGGGTGATTGGCGGCTAGACGCGTATCCACGATACGGACAGTAACCGGGGCGTGCTGAAACGGGATGTAAGGCGACGACGCCACGCCAACCGCTACCGCGCGCTCCGCGCCTGCGCTAAGCTCGGCCTGCTTTGCGCGCACAGGGCGGCATGGGGCCGCCGGCGCGCCGACTGGGACGACAGGCATGAAGGGCGAACACCAATACACCGTTACCGTGGACTGGACCGGCAATACCGGCGCCGGCACGTCCGGCTACGCGGCCTATTCCCGCGACCACCTCATCCAGTCCGCGGGCAAGCCCGATGTGCCGGGGTCATCGGACCCGGCGTTCCGAGGCGACCCGTCGCGCTGGAACCCCGAGGACATGCTGGTGGCCTCGCTCTCGGCCTGCCACAAGCTCTGGTATCTGCACCTGTGCGCGGTCGAGGGCGTGACGGTCGAGGCATACCGCGACGAAGCGCAGGGCGTGATGATCGAAGACCCCGAGCGCGGCGGCGCATTTTCGCAGGTCACGCTGCGGCCCCAGGTCACGATCCGCGCTGGCGACGACGTCGCGCTGGCGGAAAAACTGCACGAACGCGCGCATCATTTCTGCTTCATCGCCAACTCGGTGAATTTCCCGGTGCGGTGCGAGCCGCGCATTGGGACGGTGGGATGAGCGCATGGAATTCCCCATGACCTCCGCCCTCATCATCGACGTCCAACGCGCGCTGTTCGAAACCTCGCCGCGGTGAATGCGATGGATCCGGAACTGCTTTCCCTGCTGGTGACCCGCGAGATGCCCTTCGGCAAGTACAAGGGGCGGCTGATCGCCGATCTGCCGGGGGCCTATCTGGCGTGGTTCGCGCGCAAGGGATTTCCGCCCGGTGAACTGGGGCGCCTGCTGGCCCTCATGCTTGAACTGGACCACAACGGCCTGTCTTCGCTGCTGGATCCGCTGCGCAAGACCCCGCGCCGGCGCTGATCTGCGTCCCGGAAACGGCAGGAAACATCTGGCGCGCCTCATGTAGCGTCTTGGCACGACGCCGCGGGGCGGCTGGGGCTACCATAAGCGGCGCGCCCTGGGGCCGGCCGTCGGCCCGCCGCCCGGGGCGCCGTCTTATCGAACGGAGGTCGCCATGCAAAAACGCCACATCACCGCTTTCCTCCTTGCCGCCCTGTGCGCGGCGGGCGCCGCGCAGGCCCAGAACGCCGCGCCCGCCACGCAGGAAATGCAGTTCCCCTCCCGCGAGGGCAGCCTGTCGCCGCCATCGACGCTGCGCATGACCGTGACGCCGGAGACCCCGCCGGTGGTGATCCGCGACACGCCGGCCAGCCAGGCCGAGTTCCAGCGCTGCCGCCAGGTGTCGGACCGGGCCGCGGTGTCCAACGCGCAGATGCAGGCCGGCGTGGAGCAATGCCTGCGGGAACTGGAGCAGCGCCGCCAGCAGCAATAGCCCCGGGGAAGACCGGGCGCGGGGCCGAAGCGGGTACACTTGTGCGCCGTTTTGCTTTCAGCGCCTGAATTCCCATGATTCCCACCGCCTGCGGCGTCGACTTCGGCACCTCCAATTCCACCGTCGGCTGGAGCCGTCCCGACCAACACGCGCTCCTGGCGCTGGAAGACGGCAAGACCACTTTGCCGTCGGCCATCTTCTTTCACGACGAGGACGCCGAGGTCAGCTATGGCCGCGCGGCTATCTCCGACTATCTGGCGGGCTATGACGGCCGCCTGATGCGCTCGATGAAGAGCCTCCTGGGCAGTTCGCTCATCGACGGTTCGACGGAAGTGCAGGGCCGCTCGATCCCGTTCCGCGTGCTGCTCACGCGCTTCATCGCCGAATTGAAGGCGCGCGCCGAGACGGCCGCCGGGCGTGGCTTTACCCGCGCCGTGCTGGGCCGGCCGGTATTCTTCGTGGACGACAACCCGGCTGCGGACCAGACCGCCCAGGACACGCTGGAAGAGATCGCGCGCAGCGTGGGATTCACCGACATCGAGTTCCAGTTCGAGCCGCTCGCGGCCGCATTCGACTACGAGTCGCAGATCCGCCGCGAGGAACTGGTGCTGGTGATCGACATCGGCGGGGGGACGTCGGACTTCTCGCTGATCCGCCTGGGGCCGGACCGCGCGGCCAAGCCCGACCGCCGCGACGACATCCTGGCCTACGGCGGCGTGCACATCGGCGGGGTGGATTTCGACAAGCAATTGAGCCTGGCGCACGTCATGCCGCTGCTGGGGCTGGGCAGCCAGTTGCGCAGCGGCAAGGATGTGCCGTCGACCCAGTACGGCAACCTGGCCTGCTGGCACACCATCAACCAGGCCTATACGCGCAAGGCGGCCGAACACTTCGCCTATATCCGCGCCGAGGCCGGCGACCGCCAGAAGATCGACCTGCTGCTGAACCTGGTCAAGGAGCGGGCAGGGCATTGGGTGGCGGTGCAAGTGGAAGAAGCCAAGATCGCGCTGTCGGACGCGCCGGCCGCGCGCATCGATCTGTCGCGCGTCGCGCCCGAGCTAAGCGTGGAGGTGACGCGCCCGTCTTTCGACGCCTGCGTGGGGCGATTGATCGACAAAGTCGAGACGACCGTGGGCCAGCTTCTGCGCGACGCGGGGGTGTCGACGGCGGACGTGGATACCGTGTTTTTCACGGGCGGCTCCAGCCGCGTACTGCGCCTGCGCGAAAGCGTGTCCCGGCTGGTGCCCGAGGCGCGCAGCGTCGAGGGCGATCTCTTCGGCAGCATCGGCGCCGGCCTGGCGCTGGACGCGGCGCGAAAGTTCGGCTGATCGGGGTCGGCTGCGCGGCGTTCGGCGGGCCGATGGTAAGCTCGCAGGCGTGCCCGCGCCGGCCCCGCGCATACCCCTGATCCAGACGTCCTCATGACCCGCCCAACCGATACCCATCTCGTCGAAACGCTGCTGAGCAGCGAGGCGCCGTACGACGGCAGCTTCCTGAAGATCCGCCGCGACACCGTCAGCCTGCCCAACGGCCACACCGGCATCCGCGAATACGTGGTGCATCCGGGCGCGGTGGTGGTCATCCCGCTGCTGGACGACGGACGGGTCCTGCTCGAACGCCAGTTCCGCTATCCCATCGGCCGCGTGATGACCGAATTCCCCGCGGGCAAGCTCGATCCGGGCGAGGACCCGCTGGTGTGCGCCAAGCGCGAGCTGCTCGAGGAAACGGGCTACACCGCCGGCCAGTGGGCCCATGCGGGCGCCTTGCACCTGGCCATCGCCTATTCCACCGAAATCATCCACATTTTCTTTGCGCGCGGCCTGCGGGCGGGAGAGCGCCAGCTCGACCAGGACGAGTTCCTGGACGTGATCAGCACGCGGCCCGAAGATTTGGTCCAGGCTTGCGGCAAAGGCGAGGTCACCGACGCCAAGACGCTGACTTGCGTGCTGTGGATGCAGAACGTGCTGTCCGGCGCCTGGAAGCTGGACTGGCAGGACCACGCCGCCTGAGCGGCGCGCGCCGACACGACGGCCATGGCTTCCCATCCCGTGCTCATCCAGCCGTCCGGCCTGCGCTTTGACGCGCCGGCGGGCACGTCGGTGCTGATGGCGGCGCAGGCGGCTGGGATCAAGTTGCCCAGCTCGTGCCGCAATGGCACGTGCCGGGCCTGCATGTGCCTGATGCTGGAGGGTTCCGTGGCGTACGCCATCGAATGGCCCGGCCTGTCGCGCGACGAGAAGGAAGAAGGCTGGATCCTGCCGTGCGTGGCGCAGGCCACGGGCGCGCTGGAAATCCAGGCGCCGGGCGCCGCGCCCATCGAACCGGCGGCCGCGCCCGTGCGCCCGCTTACCGGCGCCAGGCGCTGAGGGCGCCGACGGGCATCAGGGCGGCCGTCATGCCCGCCACCATGCCCAGCACCATGCCCGCAAAGGGCGACGCGTCCACATTCAGCGCGGTCTGAACGCCCAGGCGCGCACCCAGCACCATTCCGATCGCCATGAGGACGGCGCACAGCGCGCGCTCGCCCAGCCTGGCTTGCGAACCGGGCCAAGGGAGCAGGGCGGCCAACGCCATGGCCGCGGAACTCGCCGGCATCAGCGCGGCATGCCGCCACGCAAGCTGCGCCAGCGTGCCGGGCGCGCCGCATTCGCTGGCCAGCAGCGCGGCGGGCGTGCGCCATGTGTCGACCAGCAGGCCGGCGGCCATCGCGGCCATGCAGGCCAGCCACAGGCTCGCCATGCCCGCGCCCGGCGCAGCCCCGCGCCTAGGCCTGGTGGCGGCACGTACCGTGCGCGGTTTCGCCGTATCGGTCATGGTGGCGCACCCAGTCGCGCACATCGAAGTACGGGCCGTTTTCGTTGCGGCCCAGCGGCGCGATGTCCAGGTAGTTGTAGGCCCCGGACAGCCGCTCCACGCCGCGTTCGAAGGCCGAGTAGGTGTGGAAGATCTCGCCGTCCGGGTCGCGGAAGAAGACGCTGGCGCCGGGGCGTTCTTCCACGGCGCCGTCCGCCTGCGCCACGGACGCCTGGAAGTCAAAGTTGAAATCGCTGCGCTCGGACGAATACCAGTCGAACTCCCAGCCCATGCGCTGCTTGAAGGCCGCCAGCCTGGCCTGCGGGGCGCGCGATATGGCGACCACCGAGACGTCATGGTGGCGCAGGTGCATCAGCGCGCTGTCCAGGTGATCGGCCAGAAACGAGCAGCCCACGCAGCCGTCCTCCCAATCGGGGCTGAACATGAAGTGATAGACGATGAGCTGGCTGCGCCCCTGGAAGAGGTCCGCCAGGCCTTGGGGGCCGTGCGCGCCGTCGAAGGTGTAGGCCTTGTCCATCCTGACCCAGGGCAGGGCCATGCGCGAGCGCGTCAGCGCGTCCTCGGCGCGGGTCAGTTCTTTCTCGCGCCGCAGCAGCGCGTCGCGCGCGAGAGTCCATTCGTGGCGGGATACGACGGGATGATCGGTTTGCATCATACGGCTCCTTTGCGTGTCGGGCCCGGGGCCCGGATAGGCGCGAACGGCGGACGCGTCAGGCCCGCATGCGAGGCCGGCGACGGACCCGCCTTTCACGGCCGGTGTCAGTCCGCGCTTGCCAGGTGCTCTGCCAGGCGGTCCATGGCGCCCGACCAGCCGTCCTCGTGGCCGTCGCGCGTGGCCTCGTCGACGAATGGGGCCTGCAGGAAGGCGAGCGCCGTGCCCGTCCCGTCGACCGTGAATTCCAAGGTGATCAGCGACACTTCCTGCGGCGTGTCGCGCCAGGCCCAGGTGAACACCAGGCGGCGATGGCGCTCCACTTCCTGATAGCGGCCGCTGGCGTAGTGTTCACCGCCGTCCGCGGTGACGAAACCCACCTGGTAGGCGCCGCCCACGCTGACGTCGGTCTCGGCCAGCAGCACGCGCTGGGTGCCCGCCGGACCGAACCAGCGCATCAGCGCTTGCGGGTCGGTCCAGGCGCGCCAGACACGCTCGACGGGGGCGTCGAACCGTCGCTGGAGCCGCAGTTCGAGGGGGGAGATTCGGTTTTCCATGGGTGGACTTCCTCTTCGTGATAGAGATACCGCGCCAGTGAATCCAGTTGTCCTGTCCAGAACTTTTCGTAGCGGGCGAGCCAATCGGCGGCGGCGCGCATGGGTTCGGCCGACAAGGTGCAGCTCACGACCCTGCCATCCTTGGCCCGGGCGATGAGGCCGGCCGCTTCCAGCACCCGCAGGTGCTTCATGAACGCGGGCAGCGACATCGCGTGGGGCTGGGCCAGCGCGCTGACCGACGCCGACCCCCGTTCCAGGTCCGCCAGCACCCGGCGCCGCGTGCCGTCCGCCAGCGCGGAAAAGATGGCATCCAGCCTGTCGTCATTTAACTTAACCATAAGGTTAACTTTTAGGCCTGCAGCGAGCGGGTGTCAAGCCGGCAGGCTCCGGAGTTTCCCTAGGTAATGGTATGGCGGCGGCGCTACTTGCCGCGCGGCTTGATGATGTCGCAGGCCGCGGCCGCGCTGCCAGCCTCGGCGTCTTCGCCCAGCAGCGCCCGCACCCCGCAGATCGACCCGAACATGCGCTTGCCGTCGTGGCCGACGCCGCCAACCTCGAAGCTGGTGTGGCGCAGCGCGACCGGCTTGGCGCCGCGCGCCGCCAGCACGTGCTCGTACTGCACGTAGCCCGTGCCCCGGGCCAGGCGCGTCGCGCCCTGGGCTTCGGCGCCGCAGGCCTTGTCCAGCAGCCGGTGCTCCGGGTTGTTGTCGGCGCCGCCCAGCAGGTAGACCACGTCGCGCGCCGCGTAGCGCACGAAGAGCCGCGAATCGTCGGTCTCCCGCGCGTAGGCGGGCAGCTTGTCCGTGCCGTATTTGTACTGGTTGTAGGTGGGGCAAATGCCGCGTTCGTAGCGGGCGTAGCCCTTGCCGTCGGGCCGCGGCCGTTCGTTGGTCAGGTACAGGTAGGAGGACGGATTGGCGATGACATAGCGCAGCGCCAGCCCGTCGCGGCGCAGCGATCCGTCCACGTTGTTCAGCACCGCGTAGCGATGCACGAGCTGCGCGCCCGCGGAATGTCCGGCCAGCACCAGGCCGGCCAGGGCAGGCAGGCGCTTGCGGTCGTCCAGGCTGCGCAGCAGGTCGTCGAGCACCTGGAACGAGCTGACCGGCGCGGGCCGGCCGGCGGCCTGGACGCTGTCTTCGCCGTCTTCCCAACTGGCCTTGCGCCAGGCCGCCATGCCGGCGAATCCGGAGTCGATCGCGCCCGAAAAGCGCGGGGCGAGCACGAGCGTATCGCGTGCGCGGGCGGGATTGGCGGCGACCAGGGCCGCGGCGGTCTCGAAATATTGGTCGGCGTCGCGCTTGACGCCGTGGATGACGATAAGCACCTGCCGGATGCCGCGCAGGTCGTCCTTGGCGAGGTCCCGGTTGGCGTAGACCGGCATCCTGTAGCGGTGGCCCGGGCGGCCCAGCTCAACCGCCTGCCAGCGCAGGGGCGCCGCGCGCCGGGGCGTGGGCGTGGCCTCGTCGTAGTCGTAGGGATCGGGCAGCGGCACCTGCGCGTGCGCCGCGGCGCACGTCAGCAGGGCAACGATCGACAGGGATGCCGCCCGGGCGGCGCGGGAGAGGAACGCGGCGGGCGCGCGGCGCATGGCGCGGCGGCCGCTCAGCAGCCTTCGTGCCCCAGCAGTTGCTTGAGCGCCGGCAGGTCGAGGATGCGGACTTCGCGCTGGTTGATCTTGATGAGGCCGTCGCGCGCAAAGCGCGAGAACAGGCGGCTCACCGTTTCCAGCGTCAGGCCCAGGAAATTGCCGATTTCTTCGCGGCTCATGCGCAGCACGAATTCGGTGGACGAGTAGCCCAGCGAGGCGTAGCGTTGCGACAGGTTCAGCAGGAAGGCGGCCAGGCGCTGCTCGGAGCGCATCGAGCCCAGCGAGGCCAGCATCTGGTGCGAGCGGGTGATCTCGCGGCTCATGAGGCGGCGGAACTGCTGTTGCAGCGACGGCAGGTGCGAGGCGACGCGGTCGACTTCGTTCAGGCGGATGACGCAGACCTCGGAATCTTCGAGCGCCACGGCGGCCGACACGTGCTTGCCGTCCAGCATGCCGTCCATGCCGACGATTTCGCCCGGCAGGTGAAAGCCGGTGATCTGGATCTGGCCGGTGGCGTCTTCGAGCTGCGTCTTGAGGCTGCCGAAGCGCACGCCATAGACGGCGTCCAGCGGATGATCCAGCGAATAAAGCGTCTTGCCCTTTTCCACGCGGACACGCTCTTTCACCAGTTCGTCCAGCTTTTCGACTTCGGCGGCTGCCATGCCCACGGGAACGCAGACGTGGCCCAGCATGCACGTGGAACAGTGGGCGGCATCAGGGGCAATGGGTACCCGTTTTTGCATACGATGACCTTTAGAGTGCCCATTGCGCGGCGGGCGCCGGAACGGGTGTGGAGCACGAGACAGGCGTCTATTGTAGTCCGTTGTTACTACGGGTGTCTTACCGGGCCTCGGAGCTGGTCTTAGAAAGCCGGTGGGCGATCCAGTCGTCCCCGAGAATATCGACGGCCAAGGCCCGCCACGCGGGGTCGATGGGGTAATACTCGCAGGGCAGCAGCCCGGTGCGGCAGGGGCCTTCCAGGCGGGCGCACACCGTCCGGCGCACGAAGCAGCAGGGCTTGCCGGGCTCGTATTCTTCGATCTCGTCCATCAGCGCGACCAGCGCCGGTTCCACCTGGAATACATCGCCCCGGACGCGCCGGCCATCGTCCACCGGGATGAGGCCGGGCCAGTCGCCAAAATCGACCAGCATGCCGGGCACGGTGGCCGGGCCGACATGGCGGGCCGGCGGCAGTCCCCGCGCAGCGGCGGCCCGGGCGAGGTCGTTGATTTCGCCCGCGCGTAGGGTTCCGTACACAAAAACGTATATGCTCATTGCTTAGTTCGCTGCTGCACGTCGAAGACGACCATGGGGCGGCCGGGGGTGTTGAAATTGTCTCATCCGGCCGCATATTCAGGTTATCGAGCCAGCCGGCACGTATCGGTCAGGCTCCCCACAAGCCACTACGACCACTATGCGATTCGACAAACTCACCACCAAGTTCCAACAAGCGCTGGCCGACGCGCAAAGTCTGGCCGCCCGCAACGACCATCCCTACATCGAACCCATCCACGTGTTGTCCGCCCTGTTGTCGGACGCCGACAGCGGCGCCGGCAGCCTCCTGGCTCGCGCCGGCGTGGCCGTCAACCGGCTTGGCCCGGCGCTGGAAACGGCCCTCAAGGCCCTGCCGCAGGTGCAAGGCGATGACAACGTGCAGGTCGGCCGCGACCTGCAGGGCGTGCTGACCCGGACCGACAAGGAAGCCGCGCGCCGTGGCGACACTTACATCGCCAGCGAGCTCTTCCTTTTGGCCCTGGCCGACGACAAGGGCGAGGCCGGCCGCATCCTGCGCGACGCGGGCCTGCAGAAGAAGGCCCTGGAAGCCGCGATCGACGCCGTGCGCGGCGGCGAGAACGTCTCCGGCGCGGAAGGCGAGGCCAACCGTGAAGCCCTGGCCAAGTACACCTTGGACCTGACCGAGCGCGCCCGCCAGGGCAAGCTGGATCCGGTCATCGGCCGCGACGACGAAATCCGCCGCACCATCCAGATCCTGCAGCGCCGCACCAAGAACAACCCGGTGCTGATCGGCGAGCCCGGCGTCGGCAAGACCGCCATCGTCGAAGGCCTGGCGCAGCGCATCGTCAACGACGAAGTGCCCGAAACCCTGCGCGGCAAGCGCGTGCTGTCCCTGGACCTGGCCGCGCTGCTCGCGGGCGCCAAGTTCCGCGGCGAATTCGAGGAACGCCTGAAGGCCGTGCTCAAGGAGCTGGGCCAGGACGACGGCCGCAACATCGTGTTCATCGACGAACTGCACACCATGGTGGGCGCGGGCAAGGCCGAGGGCGCGATGGACGCGGGCAACATGCTCAAGCCGGCGCTGGCGCGCGGCGAGCTGCACTGCATCGGCGCCACCACGCTGGACGAATACCGCAAGTACATCGAAAAGGACGCGGCGCTGGAGCGGCGCTTCCAGAAGGTGCTGGTCGACGAACCCGACGTGGAATCCACCATCGCCATCCTGCGCGGGCTGCAGGAGCGCTATGAAATCCACCACGGCGTCGAGATCACCGACCCGGCCATCGTGGCCGCGGCGGAACTGTCGCACCGCTACATCACCGACCGCTTCCTGCCGGACAAGGCCATCGACCTCATCGACGAGGCTGGCGCGCGCATCCGCATGGAGATCGACTCCAAGCCGGAAGTGATGGACAAGCTGGACCGCCGCATCATCCAGCTCAAGATCGAGCGCGAGGCGGTCAAGAAGGAGACGGACGACGCCTCCAAGCGCCGCCTGGCCGTCATCGAGGACGAGCTGCAAAAGCTGCAGCGCGAGTACAACGACTTCGAGGAAATCTGGAAGGCCGAGAAGGCCGCGGTGCAGGGCACCCAGGCCATCAAGGAAGAGATCGACAGCGTGCGCGCCGAAATGGCGGAGCTGCAGCGCAAGGGACAGTTCGACAAGCTGGCCGAGCTGCAGTACGGCAAGCTGCCGGATCTTGAAGCGCGCCTGAAGGCCGCCGAAGTGGGCGCCGCCGAAGCCGCGGAGAACGCCGAGGGCGACGAGTCCCGTCCCCGCCTGCTGCGCACGCGCGTCGGCGCCGAGGAAATCGCCGAAGTCGTCTCGCGCGCCACGGGCATTCCCGTGTCCAAGATGATGCAGGGCGAACGCGAAAAGCTGCTGCACATGGAAGAATTCCTGCACAAGCGCGTGGTGGGGCAGGACGAGGCCGTGCGCCTGGTGTCCGACGCCATTCGCCGTTCCCGTGCGGGCCTGGCGGATCCGGCGCGGCCGTATGGCTCGTTCCTCTTCCTGGGCCCGACCGGCGTGGGCAAGACCGAACTCACGCGCGCGCTGGCCGAGTTCCTGTTCGACTCCGAAGAGCACATGATCCGCATCGACATGAGCGAGTTCATGGAGAAGCATTCGGTGGCGCGGCTGATCGGCGCGCCGCCCGGATACGTGGGCTACGAAGAGGGCGGCTACCTGACCGAGGCCGTGCGGCGCAAGCCCTACAGCGTGGTGCTGCTGGACGAAGTCGAAAAGGCGCACCCGGACGTGTTCAACGTGCTGCTGCAAGTGCTCGATGACGGCCGCCTGACCGATGGGCAGGGCCGCACCGTCGACTTCCGCAACACCGTCATCGTCATGACGTCGAACCTGGGGTCGCACCACATCCAGTCCCTGGCGGGGCAGCCTTACGACGTGGTCAAGGAAGTGGTGTGGGACGAGCTCAAGCAGACGCTGCGGCCGGAGTTCCTGAACCGCATCGACGAAGTGGTTGTGTTCCATGGCCTGGAAGCGCAGCACATCGAGTCCATTGCCCGCATCCAGCTTCGCCGCCTGGGCGAACGCCTGGAAAAGCAGGAGATGCGGCTGGAAGTCACGGAGCCGGCGCTGGCGGAACTGGCCCGCTCGGGCTTCGATCCGGTGTTCGGCGCGCGCCCCTTGAAGCGCGCGATCCAGCAGCAGATCGAGAACCCGGTGGCGCGTCTCATCCTCGAAGGCCGGTTCGGACCGCGCGACGTGGTGCCGGTGGATTGGCAGGATGGAAAGTTCGTCTTCACGCGCACGCTGCAGTGATCGGGTTGCGCTGAAGCGTTGCCCTGAACGAAACGCCCGGCTCACACTGCCGGGCGTTTTTTTGCCTGCGCCGCGGCGCGGCAGCGCCGCAAGATGCGACGCCGCCGCGCGTCCGTCAGGTCACTGCTCGACCGTCACGAACACCGGGTTCGAATAGAACCACAGGTCGTTGTAGTTGCGGGCATTGATGGCGTTAAAGCGCGCCACGTTGTCGGCCAGGTCGATCTTTGCGTCCGGCAGCGGTTCGCCCGCCGCGGTTTCGCCGGCCACGGCCACACCAAGGTTGGTGCCGCGCAGGCGCAGGTACTGGCTCTTGTCGGCGGTGATGGTGGTCTTGATGACGTTGTAGCCTTCCTCGTCCACCGTCCAGTCGGCGCTGGTGTAGCGGGCCAGCACGCGCGTCGTGGGGTTGGTGTCGCTTTCGTACGCGGCGGTGCCCGGCTCGGCGCGCCCGGTCACGTCGCCCACGATCAGGTCCACGTGGTGCACGGTGGGCTTCACGTAAGTGGGATTGCCGCTTTCGATCGGGTACTCGTAGTTGTTGCGCTCGGGGCTGCGAAAGCGGATGGTGACTTCCACTTCTTCACCCTTGGCCGCCTTGAGTTCGCCGCCCATGTGCGCCGCGCCTGCCGCGCCCCTGGCCTGGAAGTCCAGCGCGTCGATCAGGTCGCCGAACACGCCGAACATGCGGCCGCTCTTCAGGCCCGCCGCCACGGCGGCCATGTCGTCGCCGTCCTTCCAGACGTGCGTCTTGGCGTATTCGCCGGGCGCGTAGCCGCTGCTGTACAGACCCGAGGCCGTGCGGAAGTGGTAGTCCGAGTCGGCCACGTTCCAGATGCGGCGGCCTTCGCCCAGCAGCGCGTCCCAGGTGCCGCCCAGGTGCGCGACCAGGTAGTCGGCGCCGCCGTAGGTGCGGTTGGGCAGGAAGGCGTTGGTGTAGGCGGTGGCGTAGCCGCCGCGGTCCGGCTCCATCTGGTTGCCCACCATGCCCTCGATCGCGAAGAACACGGTCGGGGCCAGGTCGTGCATTTCGCGCAGTTGGGCAACGGTGTACTTGCCCGCATAGCGCGACGGGTGGTTCAGCAGCATGTAGCTGTCGGGATGCTTGTCGCGCAGCCACTTCAGCGCGGCCAGCGAGTCGGCGTGCGTGGTGTAGGCGCGCGTTTCACCGGACAGGCGCGAGACCAGCAGCGGGTCGAACAGGTTGGGATCGCGGTTGGTGAAAAGGTATTCGAACTCGGCCACGGCCTCCAGCGACTTGGCCGACTGCGGATCGTCGTAGCCAATGCCGATGTTCACGTGATCGTGCGTGGGCATGTCCCATTCGAACGACGAGAAGATGATCTTGCCGGCATAGCGGCCCGCAGCCTGCGCCTGCTTGATGTAGGGCACTTCGTACTGCGCCATGCCTTGCGAGAACGGGATCGATCCGCCCGCCAGGTTCACGCCGGTGTGGTCGCGTGCGGACAGGCGCAGGTGATTCGAAATCGCGGCCCAGTCCAGCTTGTAGCGGTCGAACGCCTGGTCCAACGCGCTTTCCAGGCTGACCTGCGCGTCGTCCGACTGGTAGGTGTGCACGTGCAGGTCGCCCGTGGACCACGCGCCGGTCTCGACCGGCTTGGGCTGCTCTTCGGGCGGCGTGGGGTCGGTCACCACTGGCGGCGCGGGATCGGGCGCGACCTCGTCGTCGTCATCGCTGCCGCCGCAGGCGCTCAACAAGGTGACGCAAGCCAGCGACAAGGGCATGATGGCCCGCCGCAAGCGGGATACTTCGAACTGCATCTGCAACACTCCAACGTCATGGCGGCATGCAACACGCAATGCCGCGAAGGGCGCAACTATGCAGACGGGCAATGACGGGGGAATGACAGCGCAGCGCGCCGGGCAACTATTTCTTTTTCGGCGCGGCCTCGGCCAGGGCCTGCTTGATGATGGCGTTGGCGGTCCAGCGCACCACGTCGGTGACCTCGGGCAGATCGAGCTTCCAGATGTCCTTGAGCACCAGGAACACTTCGGTGCCGTAGACCAGCGACAGCGCCTGCGCCACACGGTCCTGTTGCGCCGGCGTGAGGTCGGCGGCCAGTGGCGCGATGGCGCGCTTCAGGATGTCGACGCGGTGGCCGCGCACCAGCCTGGGTTCGGCGCCGCCCTTGCCGGCGCTGGCCTGCGCGTGCTGCTGCAAGGAAACCAGGATGGCGGCGCGCAGCGGGGCCTCGTGGGCTTCCAGTCGGGGATAGGCAAAGCGCAGCAGTTCATCGACGCGCGCGGCGGCGTCGGGCGCATCGGAGTCCCACGCCAGGATGGGGCCCAGGCTTTCGTCGACCACGGCGGCGATCAGCGCGCTCTGGCTGGGAAAGTAGCGGTACGCCGTGGCCCGCGACACCTGCGCGTGTTCGGCCAGTTCCGCGACCGAGGGCGTGACGCCCTGCGCCATCAATCGATGGGCGGCGTCGAGCAGCGTCTTGCGCATGCGGGCGCGCGGCCCGTGCGGCGGTTCGCCGCTGGCGGCCGCCTGCGGGCTGGCGGGGGCGATCAGCCGTGTGCCGGCGGCCGGGGCGGGCGCCTTTTCTGCAGGCGTGCGGGTTTGACGTGAGACAGGCGTCTCAGTATGATTCTTTCGTCTCATTTCTGTAGATTCTACGGGCCTTTGGCCCCACATATCGAGGCGCGCACGCAGTGTAGCCGCCCGCGGAGGAGTCATGACGCATACCAGGCAGCGGGTGTTTGTCGCCGCAACCTACGACACCAAGGGCCAAGAGGCCGAGTACGTGGTGGACCTGCTTCGGCGCGAGGGGCTGGACGTGGTGTCGGTGGACGTGTCGACCTCGGCCGCGCCCAGCGCGGCGCAGGTGTCGGCGCAGGAGGTGGCCCGGAGCCACCCCGAGGGCGCCGGCGCGGTCTTCACCGGCGACCGCGGCACCGCCATCGCGGCGATGGCCCTGGCGTTCGAGCGCTACACGGCCAAGAACCCGGAAATCGGCGCCTTGCTGGGCCTGGGCGGCTCGGGCGGCACCGCGCTTATCACGCCCGCCATGCGGGCGCTGCCCATCGGCACGCCAAAGGTGATGGTGTCCACCATGGCCTCGGGCAACGTCGCCCCTTATGTGGGCCCGTCGGACATCGCCATGATGTACTCCGTGACCGACGTGGCGGGGCTGAACCGCATTTCGCGCCGCGTCCTGGCCAATGCGGCCGGCGCGATCGGCGGCGCGTTCCGGCAGGCCCAGGCCGCTGCCGACCACGATGACCGGCCCGCGGTGGGCGTCACCATGTTCGGCGTCACCACCGCCTGCGTGCAGCAGGTTGCGCCGCTGCTGGAATCGCGCTTTGACTGCCTGGTCTTTCACGCCACGGGCACGGGCGGCCAGTCCATGGAAAAGCTGCTGGACAGCCGCCTGCTGGCCGGCGTGCTGGACCTGACCACCACCGAAGTCTGCGACTTCCTGTTCGGCGGCGTGCTGGCCTGCACCGACGACCGCTTCGGCGCGGTGGCGCGCACCGGCGCGCCCTACGTCGGGTCGTGCGGCGCGCTGGACATGGTGAACTTCGGCGCGATGGACACCGTGCCCGAGCGCTACCGCGGCCGGCGGTTCTATCCCCACAACCCCCAGGTCACGCTGATGCGCACGACCATCGAGGAAAACGCCCGCCAGGGCGAATGGATCGCCGACCGGTTGAACCGCTGCGACGGGCCGGTGCGCTTTTTGATCCCCGAGGGCGGCGTGTCCGCGCTGGATGCGCCAGGCCAGGCGTTCTGGGACCCAGAGGCCGACGCCGCGCTGTTCGCCGCGCTGGAGGCCAATCTGCGCCAGACGGCCGACCGCCGGCTGATCCGCGTGCCCTGCCATATCAACGACCCCCTGTTCGCCAGGACGGCGGTCGACCACTTTCTTGAAATTGCCGCACATTGAGGATTGCCGCCATGCCGCGTTTTGACCGTCACGAACTGCTGGACACGTTCCGCGCCATGGTGCGCGCCCGCACGCCCATTGTGGGCGGGGGCGCGGGCACCGGGCTGTCGGCCAAGTGCGAGGAAGCGGGCGGCATCGACCTCATCGTGATCTACAACTCGGGCCGCTACCGCATGGCAGGCCGCGGTTCGCTGGCGGGCCTGCTGGCCTACGGCAATGCGAACGAGATCGTCGTGGACATGGGCCGCGAAGTCCTGCCGGTGGTCAAGAAGACGCCGGTGCTGGCCGGCGTGAACGGCACCGACCCCTTCTGCGACTTCGACGTGTTCCTGGACGACCTGAAGCGGCAGGGCTTTGCCGGGGTGCAGAACTTTCCCACAGTGGGGCTCATCGACGGCAATTTCCGCGCCAATCTGGAAGAGACGGGCATGGGCTACGCGCTGGAAGTCGACATGATCCGGCTGGCGCACCAGAAGGACATGCTGACGACGCCGTACGTCTTCAATGAGGACGACGCCGTGGCCATGGCGCAGGCCGGCGCGGACCTCATCGTCGCGCACATGGGGCTGACCACCGGCGGCTCCATCGGCGCGGAGACGGCCCTGACCCTGGACGACTGCGTGCGCGCGATCGACCGCATCGCCGAGGCGGCGCTGGCGGTGCGCCCGGACATCATCGTGCTGTGTCATGGCGGCCCGATCGCCACGCCGGCCGATGCCGCCCACGTGCTGCGCGCGTGCAGGCATTGCCATGGCTTCTACGGCGCCAGCTCCATGGAGCGCCTGCCGACCGAGCAGGCGCTGACCGCCGCCACGCGCGAATTCAAGAACCTGACCTTCTGACCCTGTCGCCGAAGTGCCTGTTCGCGCGACACCGATCAGCTCGGTGGTGACGCCCGCACGCCTAGTGCTTCTGCCGCGCAGCGGGCAGGCGGCGGCAGCCTGCGGGCAGTTGGGCCGTGCGCAGGTAGTCGTGGATGGATGCGATCAATGCCTGCGCGGCCGGGCTCAACGGATATTCCTTGTTGCGAATGATGCATAGCGTGCGCACCACCGTGGGCCGCGCCAGCAGCGCGTAGGCCAGGCCCGGCTCCATCACACGTTGCGCGGCCAGCGCCGGCAGCACGGCCACGCCCATGCCGGCCTTGACCAGCGCCGCTTGCGACGTCGTGCTCGACGCTTCATAGAAGGGCGTTGCCGCCTCGATCGGCAGATCGGCGCGGGCGCGCAGCAGCGCCATGATGCCCGTTTCATCCACCACGCCCACCAGCTTGCGGCCGGTCAGGTCGGACCAGCGCATGGCGCCGTCACGTCCTGGGCGCAGGGTGGCGTCGTCCTGCCGGTAGAGCACACCGAAGCGGTCTTCCAGCAGGGCGTCGAAGTGCAGGCCGGGGGCGTCGGCCCAGCGGCTGGTCAGGCCGAAATCGACCTCGCGCGCAGCCACCTTGCGTTGGATGCGGCCGGAGTTGTCGTCGCTGAGATAAAGCCGCACCGCCGGATAGTGCGCTGCGAACACAGCGGCAGCCGGCGCGATGAGCTGCGTGATGGCCGACGGCGCCGCCGCCACGCCCACGCGGCCGCGCTCCAGCGCGCCAAAGCGCACCACGTCCTCGATCACGCCGTCAAAGTCCGCCAGCAGCCGCATGACGCGCGGCAGGAATTCCTCGCCGGCCGGCGTCAGCAGCACGCGCCGGCTGGTGCGGGCAAAGAGCTGGGTGCCCAGCCCGTCTTCAAGCTGGCGCACCAGACTGGTGACCGACGATTGCGTCTGGAACAGGCGCTTGGCGGCATGCGTGAAGCTGGACTCCTGGGCCACCGCGACAAAGGCGGTCAGGTGCTTCAAGGTGACGTGCTTGGGCAGGCGATGCATTTCAAAACGCGATAGATGGATCAATAAAAACAATTTTTCCAGATTGATCCCGCGGACGATACTAGGGCCTTCATCAAGGCAGGAACACCATGCAGGGGACTTTGGATCTGATCATCGAAGGCGGCTGGCTCATCGACGGGCTGGGCGGCCCGCGGCGGCGCGCCGACGTGGGCGTGGCGGGCGAACGCATCGCGGCCATCGGCGACCTGTCAGCCGTGGCCGCGGTCAGGCGCGTGAACGCGGCCGGCAAGATCGTGGCGCCCGGCTTCATTGACGTGCACGGCCACGACGATCTGATGTTCGTGGAAAAGCCGGATCTGGCTTGGAAGACCAGCCAGGGCATCACCTCGGTCGTCGTGGGCAATTGCGGCGTCAGCGGCGCGCCCGCGCCGCTGGCGGGCAACACCGCCGCCGCGTTGGCGCTATTGGGCGAGACGCCGCTCTTTGCCAGCATGACGCATTATTTCGCCGAGCTGCGCGAGCGTCAGCCGGTCATCAACGTAGCCGCGCTGGTGGGCCACGCGAACCTGCGCCTTGCCGCGATGCGCGATCCGGCGGCGCAGCCCACGCCGGATGAACAAGCGGCCATGCAGCAGATGCTGGCCGACGCGCTGGACGCGGGCGCCGTGGGCTTCAGCACAGGACTTGCCTATCAGCCGGGAGGGGTGGCGCAACCGCCGGAACTGGAGGGCCTGGCCCGCGTGGCGGCGGCGCGCGGCGCGATGCACACCAGCCATATCCGCAACGAAGGCGACGACGTCGAGGCGGCCGTCGACGAGGTGCTGGCCATCGGCCGCGCCACCGGCTGTGCCACCGTGCTGTCGCATCACAAATGCATGATGCCGCGCAACTGGGGCAAGAGCGCCGCCACGCTGGCCAACGTCGACCGCGCCCGCGCCGAAGGCGTGGACGTGGCGCTGGACATCTATCCCTATCCGGGCAGCTCCACCATCCTGATCCCGGAACGCGCCGAGACGATCGACGACATCCGCATCACATGGTCCACGCCGCATCCCGAGTGCAATGGCGAGTACCTGAGCGACATCGCGGCCCGCTGGGGCTGCGACAAGACCACGGCGGCCGAGCGGCTGTGCCCGGCGGGCGCCATCTACTTCGCCATGGACGAGAACGAAGTGCGCCGCATCTTCCAGCACGAGTGCTGCATGGTGGGCTCGGACGGGCTGCCCAACGACGCGCATCCGCACCCCCGGCTGTGGGGCAGCTTCACGCGGGTGCTGGGCCGCTATGTGCGCGAAGCCCGGCTCGTGACCCTGGAGGCGGCGGTGGCCAAGATGACGGCCTTGCCCGCGCGCGTCTTCGGACTGGCGGACCGCGGCCAGATCAGCGTGGGCGCGTGGGCCGACATCGTGGTGTTCGATGCCGACACGGTCGTGGACCGCGCCACCTGGGAAGCGCCGACGCTGGCTTCGGCCGGCGTGGAACACGTGCTGGTCAATGGCACGCCCGTATTCCCGGCCGCCGCGGACATGCCGCGACCCGGCAGGATTCTTCGCCGCGTCGGGGACGCGGCGCCACCCCTTCGATAACAACAGCAATTTCCAGGAGATCCCCCATCATGTTCCGCAAGACTTTCGCCGCCCTGGCGCTGGCCGCCGCGCTGCCGGCCGCCCACGCCGCCTTTCCCGACCGGCCCATCACCCTGATCGTGCCGTTCCCGGCGGGCGGTCCCACCGACATCGTCGGCCGTGTGGCCGCCGCCAAGGCGGGCGAGATCCTGGGCCAGCAGATCGTGGTGGAGAACCGCACGGGCGCTTCGGGCACGATCGGCATGACGGCCACCGCCCGCGCCAAGCCGGACGGCTACACCGTGGGCCTGGCCACCGTCAGCACGCACGGCACGGCCCCGCACCTGTTCCCCAACCTGGCCTACGACCCGGTCAAGGATTTCACGCCCATCAGCAACCTGGTGACCAGCCCCAACATTCTCAGCGTGAACCCGGGCTTTCCGGCCAAGACGCTGGCCGAGTTCGTGACCTACGTGCGCGCCAATCCCGGCAAGGACGGGTACGCGAACGCTGGCGCGGGCGGCGTGAACGACCTGGGCATGATCTGGTTTCTGCAGATCATCGGCGGCAAGATGAACAGCATTTCGTATCGCGGCTCGGCGCCCGCGCTGACCGATACGGTGGGCGGCGTGGTGCCGGTGATTTTCGACAACTTCCCGTCGTCGCTGCCCTACGTCAGGAGCAACCACCTGAAGGCGCTGGCGATCACCGGCACGGCGCGCAATCCGCGCCTGCCGGACGTGCCGACCTTCGCTGAACAGGGCTACAAGGATTACGACGTGACGGCCTGGTACGGCGTGGTGGGTCCGGCCGACATGCCGGCCGATGTGCGAGACAAGCTGGCGGACGCCTTCGCGCGCGCCGTGCGCGATCCGGCCACCGCGGCCAAGATGGAAGAGACGGGCGCTTTCCCGCTGGGCAACACGCCGGCGCAGTTCGGCGAGCAGATCCGCACCGAGCGCGACCGATGGAAGGCGGTGATCGAGAAGGCGCAGATCAAGCTGCAGTGATCCCCGCGGCCGCCGCCATGCGGCATTGATCCGGCCGGATCGATCCGCCTGCCCGCGCCGGCGCGCCCGTGCGCCGCGTCGCGGGCATGTTCTTTCAGTACACGTCGCGCCGATAGCGGCCGGCTTGCTGCAGGTCCTGCAGACGCTGGGCGCCCAGGATGTCCTGCAGGGCTTCGTCCACGCCGCCCGCCATGCCTTGCAGGCTGCCGCACACATACACGGCGGCGCCCGCGTCCACCCAGGCACGCACGGCGTGCGCCTGTTCGCGCAGGCAATCCTGGACGTAGCGGCGCTCGGCCTGGTCGCGCGAAAAGACGGTGTCCACGCGCTCCAGCGTGCCGTCTTGCCGCCACTGCGCGATGTCCTCCCCGCAGAACGCGTCGCAGGCGGCATTGCGTTCGCCAAAGATCAGCCAGTTGCGGCGATGGCCGGCGGCGCGGCGCGCCTTGATCAGGGCGCGCAGGCCGGCAAGGCCGGTGCCGTTGCCGACCAGAATCATCGGGCGGTCGTCCGCGGGCGCGTGGAAATTGCGGTTGGCGCGCACGCGCAGCGCGATCTCGTCGCCGGGCTGCGCGATGTGCGTGAGCCAGCCGCTGCCCAGGCCCAGCGCGCCGTCCGGGCCGCGCATCTGGCGCACCAGGAGCTGGATGCCGCCATCTTCGGGCAGCGAGGCGATGGAGTATTCGCGATGCGCCTGCAAGGCGCCGCCGCGTTCACGCCGGGGGCCGATCTCGGCGATGTCGCCGGCCTGCCACGGGCGCGAGCCTTCGGCAGGCGGCGTCAGTGTGATCAGGAGGCAGGGGCCGCCCTGGCTGCCGGGATTCAGCAGGGTCCTGTCCGCCAGCCGCCAGGATTCGTAGACCGGCGCCTCCCAGTCGGGCAGGTCGCTGCGGCCGGCCAACAGGCCCAGGTGGTGCTGCCAATGGCGCAGCGCGGCCGGGTCGCCGTTGTCGACCTCGACCAGATCGAAGAGCGGCGCCGCGCCTTGCGCGTGCAGCCAGTGGTCCAGATGACGGCCGAAACCGCAGAAGTGCGCGTATTCGCTGTCGCCCAGCGCCAGCACCGCGTACTGCGCGCGCGCCAGCAAGGTGCCGGCGGGGATCTGCTGCATCTGCCCGGCAAAGGCCGCCGCCGCATCCGGCGGATCGCCTTCGCCGTAGGTGCTGACGACGAACAGCATGCGCCGGTAGTCGGCGAGGCGCGCGGCGTCGATCTGGTCCAGCGCGGCGACGCGCACCGTCAGGCCGCCGGCCCGCAGGGATTGCGCGGTCTGCGCGGCCAGGGCTTCGGCGTAGCCGGTCTGGCTGGCGTAGGCCACCAGCAGCGCGTCGTCGGGGGCGGGCGCGTCCAGGGCCTGCTGCGCGAGGGCATGCTGCGCCTGCTGCAGCCGCGCGCGGCGCCAGGCCCACAGGCACAGCAGCGCCCAGGTCAGCACCACGCACGCCGCCGCGATCAATCGGGGTTGGGACATAAGGGGTCAGCGCGCGAGCGCCAGGGTTTCGAACGGCGGGGTGGCGACCACGCGCCAGGCGTCGCGCTCGCGCACGATGAACAGCGCGGCGAGCGCATGGCGGCGGGCATAGGCCAGCCCCTCGGCCTCGCCCAGCACCGTCAGCGCGGTGGCCAGCGCGTCGGCCTGCATGCAGACCGGATGCAGCACCGTGACCGACGCCAGGGCATTGCGCACGGGGTGGCCGGTGCGCGGATCGATCGTGTGGGCGTAGCGCGCATCGCCGTCGCCGGCATGGCGCCGGTAGTCGCCCGACGTGGCGATGCTGCAGTCGGCCAGCGGCAGGGCCAGGGCGTGGGCGTCGCTGGCGTCGGGTACCTCTATGGCCACGCGCCAGGGCTGCCCGTCCGGGCGCCTGCCGCGGGCGCGCAGTTCGCCGCCCACTTCGACGAGGTAGTCCGTGATGCCCAGCGCATCGAGGGCCATCGCGGCGCGGTCCACGCCGTAGCCCTTGGCGATGGAGGACAGGTCCAGGTAAGTGCCGCCGGCCTGGTAGGCGGCCTGGCGGTCTTCGTCCAGCCGCACGCGCCGCCAGCCGCAGCGGTCGCGGGCGGCCTGGATGGCGGCGGCGGAGGGCGGTTCATGCGCGCGCTGGTGCGGCCCGAAGCCCCAGGCGTTGACCAGCGGACCCACCGTGGGATCGTAGGCGCCGCCGCAGTCCTCGGCCAGCCGCAGCGCGTGGCGCAGCACATGGAAGAAACCGTCCGGAAGCGCTTGCCAGCCGGGCCCGGCGCGGTTGTAGCGCGTGATGTCCGAGTCCGCTTCCCAGGTGCTCATCTGCGTGACCACCTCGTCGACCGCGGTCTGGATGGCCAGCCGCGCCGTCGCTTCGGCGACGCCGGCCGGCAAGGCCATGCGCGCGGACCAGGTCGTGCCCATGGTTGCGCCGGCCAGCGCGGCGGCCTGCGCGGCCGGGCGCGCAGGCATGGCGCCATAGCCGACGCGCACGGCCGGGGCGGCCGCGCCGCGCGGAGCGTAGGAAGGGGATGTGGCCACGCGTGCGCCTGCGGTTCAGGGTTGCAGCACTTCCACGGTGCCGGCGTACGACAGGCGGCGTTTCTTGGCCTGCGGCACGCTGACCTTGGCGTCTTCCATGCCGGCCTCGATCCAGTACAGGCCGGGCTGCGGCCACTTCACCGAGAACTTGCCGTCCTGGTCGGTCTTGAGCGCGATCTCGCCGACCTTGTCGCGATAGCGGCTGCCGCCGGGCACGACGTTCACCTCCAGGTCCGCGGCGGGCTTGCCGTCCAGCAGCATCTGGAACGTGGCGGCTTCGTCGGTGAACAGGTCGTTCGGGTGCGTCACGGGCGCCAGCTCCAGGCCGCGGCTCACGGGCTTGACGGCCGATGGCTTGCCGGCCGTCACGAAGGTCTCGACGCGGCCCAGGCTCTGCGAGATTTCCAGTTCGTCCGCCTTGGCGGGCACGGCCTGCGCCAGGCCTTCGGCCTTGCCGAAGTAGCGCTTGTTCTTGCCGTCTTCCTTCCAGCGGGCGAACACGCCGTCGTTGACCACGGCCACGCGGTAGGTGCCGCTCTGCTTGAGCTGCAGGTCGAACGTGCTGCGCAGCTTGCCGCGGTTGACGTTCTCGGCCTCGGCGGCGGAGCCGTCCGGCGCGGTCACGGTCAGGCCGTCCAGGCGCAGCGGGGCGTGGTTGAAGTAGAACTTGTCGTTGCCGACGGCGGCATCCACGGTGATCCAGCTATCGGCGCCCGACAGCACCGTCGAGGACGGCACCATCCAGACGTCATGCGCATGGGCGGCAAAGGGCAGGCTCAGCGCGAGGGCGGCGGCCAGTTTGGCGGCGGATTTCATCGTTGCGTTCCTAAAGGACTGAATGACTGAAGGACTGAAGGACGTGATCAGGGTTTGAGGTCGAGCGCGACCGCGCCCAGTTCGTGTTCGCCGCGCGCCGTCAAGTGCTCGGCCTTTTGCGGCGGCCACTGGAAGGGGATGCGCAGCAGCTCGCGGCCGCCGACTTCGCGCGCCGCTTCCACCACCAGGGCATACTGCCCGGGCTTGAGCTGTGACAGCGGCTTGCTGGCCGCGTCAAAGGACAGCGCGTGCTTGCCCACGGGCTTGGTCGCGCCGCTGACGCCGTCCACCGGGAATTGCTGGTTGCGTCCGCTGCGGCGCCACCATTGGCGCATGTCCTTGAGCCATTCGGTGCCTTCGTTGTTCTTCTTGGCCACGTCATACCAGACGGCCAGATCGGTGGCGACGCTCTGGTCGGGGTTCTCGATCCAGATCGCCACGTAGGGGCGGTGGTATTCGGCCACGTCCAGGCGCGGCACCTCGATGGACAGGCCGATGTCGGCCGCATGGGCCGTCCGGGCGATCAGGCCGGCCAAGAGGGCCGGCAACAGCAGCTTGCGCATGGAAATCTCCAGGGCGTATCGATGGAATCAATGGATGAACAGCAGGGCCAGCACCAGCGGAATCACCAGGCCCAGCCCCACCATGGGCCAGGTCGCGCTGCGGTTGCCGGCGTGCATCTTGAGCAGCACCAGTCCGGTCAGCGAAAACACCAGACAGGCGACGGCGAACACGTCCAGGAACCAGCGCCAGGCCAGGCCCGTGTTGCGGCCCTTGTGCAGGTCGTTCAGGTAGGAAATCCAGCCGCGGTCGGTGCGTTCGTATTCCACGTCGCCGCTGGCGCGGTCGATGGACAGCCAGGCGTCGCCGCCCGCGCGGGGCAGGGAAAGGTAGACCTCGTCGGGCGACCACTCGGCGGATCTTCCAGCGGTGGAAGCGTCCAGCGCCTCGTCCAGCCACTCGGCCACGGGCGCGGGCAGCGGCGCCTGTTTTTGCGCGGGCGCCGCGGCAAGCTGGTTCAGGATGGCGTCAGGCAGACGGGCCTGGCGGCTGGTCACCACCGCCTTCGATTCGATGAGCGAGGCATTGTTCAGGGTGAGCCCCGTCACGGCGAACAGCAGCATCCCCAACAGACAGAGCGCAGAGCTGATCCAGTGCCACTGATGCAGTGTCTTGAGCCAGTAGGCGCGGCGGCGAGGAACGGATTGGGTGTCCATGGGATATCGGTCGGGAAGCGGCGGATTCTAGCATTTAATGAGAATTACTCTTAAAAAAGCCGGGCTGCCGCGCGCGCGGAAATTTCAATCGATTTCGGGCGAGAACGACGGCCTGGCGCGGCGCCGCGGCGCATGCGGCGTGCGCCGGCATCCTTTCCGGGGCTAAGATAGGCCACCCTTTGCAAACACCGGAGGTCGTCATGCTGCAACAGCAAGTGGTGGATCAGATCGGTCGTCATTGGGGATGGGTGGCGCTTCGCGGCGTCGTCGCCATCCTGTTCGGTTTCATGGCCATGTTCATGCCGGCCATCACCTTGTCGGCGCTGGTGCTGGTGTGGGGCGCGTTTGCGCTGGTGGATGGCGTGCTGGCGCTGATCGCGGGGTTTCGCATCCGCGACAACGGCAAGCCGCTTTGGGCGCTGATCGTCGTGGGCCTGCTGGGCGTGGCGGCGGGGATCGTCACCTTCCTGTGGCCCGGGCTCACCGCGCTGATCCTGCTCTACATCATCGCCGTCTGGGCCGTGGTGGCGGGCGTGTTCCAGATCATCGCCGCCGTGCGCTTTCGCAAGGCCATCCGCAACGAATGGCTGCTTGGCCTGGCGGGCCTGGTGTCGGTCGCCTTTGGCGCCATGCTCATCATGCAGCCCGGCGCCGGGGCGCTGGCGCTGGTGTGGGTGATTGGCATCTACGCCGTTTTTTTCGGCATACTCCTGCTGGTCTTTTCCCTGCGTCTCAAACAACACGGCGCCACCTGATGTCCATGTCTGCCTATCAAACGCTGGTACCCCTGAATTTCCTGGCCGTGGGCCTGGGCGCGATGCTGGGCGCCTGGTCCCGCTGGCTGCTCGGCCTTTGGCTCAATGTCGGCTCCTGGCCCTGGGGCACGCTGGCGGTGAATCTGGTGGGCGGCTATCTGATCGGGGTGGCGCTGGCCCTGGTGGCCGGTCATCCCGAATGGCCCGCCTGGGTGCGGCTGGGGGCGATCACGGGGTTCATGGGCGGACTGACCACGTTCTCCACCTTCTCGGCGGAAACCGTGGCGATGCTGGAACGCGGCGCCTACGCCAGCGCCGTGGGGTATGCCGGCTTCAGCCTGGCCGGCTCGCTGGCGCTGACGGCGGCGGGCCTGGCCACCGTCAGTCTGCTGCGCTAGGCGCTCCAGCTCACTTCTCGCCCTCGGGCGCCGGGGACGCCGCGGGCAGCCAGGTGGGCTGGCCGGGCATGTCGTGCGCCTGCATGTCCATGCGGTATTCGTAGCGGTCGGGGCGGTAGCGGGCGTGCAGCCATTCGACCGGCCGCCCGGATTCATCGCGCACCACGCGATGCAGACTGAGCAGGGCCGATCCCACCGGCACGTCCAGCAGCTCGGCCACGCCGGGCTCGGCCAGCACGGCCGACATCGATTGCTCGGCGCGCGCCACGTGCACGCCCAGATCGCGGAAGATGGCCAGCAGCGGCTTGGAACCGAGATCCTCGCGGCGGATGCGCCGCCCGATGTCGTCCGGCACGAACGTGGTCAGGCAGGAAAACGGCTGCCCTTCGTGGCTGCGCACCCGCACGGCGCGCTGGACGGGGGCGCCCACCGCCAGCTCCAGCCGCGCCGCCACCTGCGGCGTGGCGGGCGTGGTCTCCAGTTCCAGCAGCCGCACCTGGGTGTGCATCCCCATGCGGGCCAGATGCGCCATGAGGGCGTCGATTCCCGCGCCATGCTGCGCGGCGGGAAACTGCGCGGGCTGGGCGGCGAACGTGCCGCGCCCCTGGCGGCGCTCGATCAGCCCGTCGGCCGCCAGCGCATCCAGCGAGCGTCTGATCGTCAGGCGCGACACGCCGTATTCGGCCGCCAGCGCGTTCTCGCCCGGCATGGCCCTGTCCGGGGCGAACCCGCCGGCCTCCAGCCGTTGCTTGAGCAGCAGATAGACCTTGTGATAAAGCGGCAATGGGCTGTCGGACACGGCTTGGGGGCTCCTGGAAGCAAGGTCAGTCGGCCGTCGCGCCGGTGAATTTGACGATCTCGGCATAGCGTTCGATGTCCTGCCGCACGAAAGCGTCCAGTTCTTCCGGACTGCTGCTCACCGCGCTGGCGGCCTCGCGTTCGAGAAGCTGGCGAAATGCGGGGGTGTCGACCGCCTTGCGCGCCGCGGCATTGAGCGTCGCCAGTTTATCGGCCGGCAGCTTGGCCGGCCCGAAGAGCGCGAACCACGCATTCGATTCAAAGCCCTTGATCGTGTCGCCGATCGGCGGCACGCCGGGGAACTGGGGCAGCGCCTGCGGGCTGCTCACGCCCAGCGCCCGCAGCGCGCCGCTCTTGATGTGCGGCAGGGCATTGAGCGAACTGGCGAACATCATGTCCACCTGGCCGCCCAGCAGGTCGGTGATGGCGGGCGCCGTGCCCTTGTACGGCACGTTCAGGATATCCAGGCCCGCCATCATCTTCATGCGCTCGCCGGCCATGTGCAGCGAGGACCCGATGGCGCCCAGCGCCATAGTGTGCTTGCCGGGGCTGGCCTTCACCAGCGACACGAACTCCGGCATGGTGCGGGCCGGGAAGTCCTTGCGTACGACCAGGACGCTGGGCACGTTGGCCAGCATGCTGATGGGCGTGAAATCCGCCACGGGATCGAACGGCAGGTTGCGGTACAGCGTGGCGTTGATGGAAAAACTGGTGAAGGTGACCAGCAGCGTGTTGCCGTCGGGATTGCTCTTGGCGACGTAGTCGGCGGCAATGTTGCCGCCCGCGCCGGGCTTGTTTTCCACCACCACCGGCCGCTTCAAGTCCACCGCCATGTGCTGGGCGATGCTGCGGGCGACGGTGTCGGTGGTGCCGCCCGGGGGCGCGCCCACGACCAGCCTGATGGCGTCGCCCTGCGCGAGGGCGGGGGTAAGGGGCATGGCCAGCGCAGCCAGCAGCGCGCAGCCCGCGGCGATCCGAAGTCGTCCCGACATGGTTGTCTCCTGATATGTTGTATTGAGGACAATACAAGTATAGGGAAGGCGGGCAAAAGGCGATACGCCGGCGGCGCAAATTACCGGGCCGCCGCGGCGTACTGCGCCATGGCGATGTCGCGGAACGCCTGGATCAGGGCCAGTCGCGGCGATCCCCGGGACCAGATCAGGCCGAAGCGGCGCGGCTCGCAATGCACGGGCAGCGGCAGCGCCAGCAGGCCCAGCCGTTCAATCGCGCCGGTGGTCGACCTGGGCAGGATCGCCACGCCCAGGTCGCGGCTCACCATCATGGCAATGGATTCGATCGCGTTCAGTTCAAAGCGGTCGTGCGGCGTGATGCCGACGCGCCGCAGATAGTCCTCGACGTGGCGTCCGCTCCAGTCGCTGCGCCGATAGCGGATGAAGGGCTCGCCGGTCAGCAGGCTGTGCGCGTCGCGGCCTGCATGGCGCGGCGCCGCCGCCAGCACGTAGGTTTCCTCGCGCAGCAGTTGCCAGCCGAGGCTCTTGGACAGGGGGTAGGGGGCTTCAAGCGCGATGGCCGCATCCAGTTCGCCGCTTTCGATGGCCGGATAGAAGCGCGCCGAATGCCCGGGCTGGATTTCCACGCTGATCAGCGGATGCCGCCGCACCAGGTGTTCCAGGATGGCGGGCACCATGGAGTTGAGCGCCGTGCTGCCCGCGCCCAGCCGCAGTTCTCCCATCATTTCGTCGGATCGGGCCAGATGCCGGATCTTTTCGATCCTCTCCAGGACCTCGCGCATGGGGCCGATCAGTTCGGTTGCCTTGGCGGTCAGGTGCACCGTGCGCCCGGCCCGCGCGACCAGGGGTACGCCCAGTTCCTGCTCCAGCTTGCGCACCTGCTGGGCCACCGCGCCGTGCGTGAGGCCCAGCCGGCGGGCAGCCTGCGCCATGGAGCCGTATTGGGCGACCGCGGCCAGCGTGTTCAGAAAGTCGGTGTTCATGATGATAGATATTCTATCTTCTTATCGTATGGCGGCTTTCCCCTGGGACGCCTGCTCCGCGACACAATGCGCCCAGGAGACATCAATGAGAAGCAAGCTTTTTGTTCCGGCATCGCGCCCGGAACTGTTCGATAAAGCCATGGCCAGCGAGGCCGATGCGTTGTCCTTCGATCTGGAGGACGCCGTCGCGCCGGCGCGCAAGCAAGCGGCGCGCGACGCTCTGGCCGCGTGGCTCGCCTCGCCCGCCTTCGAGGCCGGGCAGGCTCGACATGCCAAGAAAATTATCGTCCGCGTGAACGCCGACGACTCGCCCCATTTTGCCGGCGATTTGCAGGCCCTGGGCGGACTGCCCATCGACATGATCAATCTGCCCAAGGTCGAGCACGCCGACGCGCTGCAGGCATCGGTCGATCAGGCCATCGCGGCGGGCTTTGCGGGTGAATTCCTGGTCACGGTCGAAACGCCGCGCGCGCTCGCCCGGGCAGCCGAGCTGGCCGAGGCGCATCCGCGGGTGGCCGGCCTGCAATTGGGGCTGGCCGACCTGTTCGAGCCGCTCGGCGTCGACCGCTACCAGCCCGAGACGCTGCGGGCGGTGATGCTGTCGCTGCGCCTGGGCGCGGGTTGCGCCGGCAAGTACGCGATGGACGCCGCCTATGCCCGCGTGGGCGATGCCGAAGGCTTTCGCGCCGAGTCGCGGCTGGCGCGCTCGCTCGGCTTTCTGGGCAAATCCTGCGTGCATCCCAGCCAGATCGCCATTGCCAACGAGGTGTTCGGCTTTGACGCCGACGAGGTGGAGCAGGCGCGGCGGATCGTGGCCGCCAGCCGCCGGCACGAGGGCGTGGGCGCCTTTCTGCTGGACGGAAAGATGATCGATGCCCCCTTCGTGCGCCGTGCCGAGGACGTGCTGCGCGCGGTCGGCGCGGCAGCCTGAAACGCGCGGGCTCTGGCGCTGCCTTGCGCGTCAACGGCGCGACTCAACGTCACGCCGCAACGTCACGCCTCAATATCCCGCCCCAAACAAGTTCAAGTGAATGCCATGATGGAACACGACACCCCACCGCACCTGCCGCTGGCCGGCATCAAAGTCCTGGACCTGAGCGCCTACATCGCAGGGCCCTACGGCTGCGCGCTGCTGGGCGACATGGGCGCGGAAGTGATCAAGGTGGAGCCGCCCGAAGGCGACAACCTGCGCAAGTACCCCTCCACGCTGGCGGCCGAAAGCCGCGCCTTCCTGGGCATCAACCGCAACAAGCAGGGTATCTGCCTGAACCTGAAAGACGCGGCCGGGTACGAGGTGCTCGTGCGCCTGGCGCGCGAGGCCGACGTGCTGGTCCACAATTTCAGGCCCGGCGTGCCGGAGCGGCTGAAGATCGACTTTGCCACGCTCTCGGCCATCAATCCGCGCCTGGTGTATTGCGCCATGACGGGCTATGGGGCGGCGGGGCCGATGGCGCGCCACGCCGGCTACGACCAGGTGCTGCAATCCATGACCGGGATGTGCGCCGCGCAGGCCAAGGCCGATGGACCGCCCGAAGTGCTGTACGGGTCGGTCGTCGACTACTACGGCGCCTCGCTGATCTCCAATAGCGTGTCGGCCGCGCTGTACCGGCGCGAGAAGACCGGACGGGGCCAGGCCATCGAGGTGTCGCTGCTGGGCAGCGCCCTTGCGATGCAGTCGGCGCGGCTGGTGTGGGCCGACGGCGAGCCGCGCCACATCGAGCGGGACATGCGCTCGGGCGGCATCACCGGCATTCATCCGACCCGCGAGGGGCACCTGTACCTGTCCGCGAATACGCCGCACTTCTGGCGCGCCCTGTGCGGCCATCTGGATCTGCCCGAACTTGCCGACCATCCCGATTACGACACCGTGAAAAAGCGCGCGGCCCAGGCGGCGGTGCTGGTGCCGATGGTGCGGCAGGCGCTGGCGCGCGCGTCGGCGCGCGAGTGGGCGGAGCGTTTCGGACAGAGCGTGCCTTGCGCGGAAGTGATGCGCGTCGAAGACATGTTCGACCATCCGCAGGTGCTGGCGATGGGACATCTGCGTCCTTACCGCAGCACGCAGGCCGGCGGGTATCTGGGGCTGGCGCAGTGGGCCCGGTTCGACGCGGGCGACTGCGAGCCGTCATCCGGCGGCGGGCAGGACGTGGCGGCCGCGCCCGGCCGGGGCGCGCCGGCCCTGGGCGAACATAGTCGAGAAATACTGTCCACGCTGGGATACACCGAGGATGAAATCGCACAACTGCTGCAATCGGCCGTGGTGCAATAGCCCGCAACAATAAGTAAAGCAATCGTCCGAGCCGGACGAGGAGACAAGAACCATGCGTCAAGCGCAACGATACGTTCAGCGGCCAGAGGGCTCGAACTGGGGAGAATTCGGGCACGACGACCAGCTCGGCACGCTCAATTACCTGGACCGCCAGGCGCGCCTGGCGGCCGTGGCCGAGATCCGGGAGGGCATTTCGTTTTCCTTGAGCCTGCCGCTGACGGTGCCGCGCGCGCCCGTGCTCAACCCGCGCCGCAAGGGCCCGGTCATCCAGCCCGCTCAGAAGAATGGCGTCCCGGTTTACCGCTATTGCCTCGGGCGCGACGTACCCGGCGCCACCGACGTGGTGAGCGACGACGCCGTCACGCTGTCGCCGCAGTATTCGACGCAATGGGACGCGCTGGGCCACGTCGGCGCAATGGTCGACGTGCTGGGCGCCGGGCAGGCGCAACCGACGGGCTACAACGGCTTCACGGTCAGCGAGGCGCGGGCGGAAAACTTCGCCGGCACGCGCGACCTGTCGATTGAACCGATGGCGCGCCACGGCATCCAGGGTCGCGGCGTCATGGTGGACCTGCGGGCCCGCTACGGCGACGCGCAGCGCAAGGTCTCCTACCGCGACCTGATGGACACGATGCAAGCCGACGGCGTGCAGGTCCGGCCCGGCGATGTGCTGTGCCTGCACACGGGGCTGGCCGATCTGGCGCTGACGCTGGGCGACGACGAGCAGGAGTTGCTCAAGACCCGCTGCTGCGTGCTGGACGGCGCCGACCCGGAACTGCTCGCGTGGATCACGCGCAGCCGCATCGCGGCCATCGCGGCCGACAACCATGCGGTCGAATTGCGCAATCACCACCTGCAGGGCGCCAGCGGGCCGTTGCTGCCCCTGCACGAACACTGCCTGTTCAAGCTGGGGCTGCCGCTGGGCGAGCTCTGGCATCTGACCCCGCTGGCGCAATGGCTGCGCCAGCACCACCGACACGCTTTTTTCCTGACCGCGGCGCCAATGTACGTGCCGGGGCTGGTGGGCGCGCCGGTCAACCCCATCGCGACCGTCTGAATCCTGCGGACGGATCGCGTCACGATCCCTGATCGACCTGAACATCCCCACAGGGGAGACGAGAGGAGCACACATGAAAAAAACCCGTCACGCGGCCGTTGCCGCACTGCGTCCGCTGGCCGCCGCCATCGCCCTGGCCGGCGCATTCGGCGCGGCCCATGCCGCCGGCTATCCCGACCAGCCCATCACCTTGGTGGTGCCCTATTCGGCGGGCGGCGGCGCCGACAACGCCGCCCGCATCATTGCGCAGGGCATGGGCGAAGTCGCCGGCCAGAGCGTCGTGATCGAGAACAAGGGCGGGGCCAGCGGCGCCATCGGCGCGGCCTATGTGGCGCGCGCCAAGCCGGATGGCTACACGGTGCTCTACGATGCCTCGGCCTTCTCGATCAACCCCGCGCTGCGCAAGCTGCCGTACGACGCGAACAAGGACTTCATCCCGGTATCGCAGGCCGTCAGCGTGCCCAACATCCTGGTGGCCGCGCCGGGTTCGCCGTTCAACAACCTGGCTGACTTCATCAAGGCCGCGCGCGCCAACCCGGGCAAGTACACCTACGCGTCGTACGGTCCGGGCAGCCTGGCGCAGATGGCGGGCGAACTGCTCAAGAAGGATGCCGGCGTGGACATCGTGCACGTCCCCTACAAAGGCGGCGCGCCCGCCATCGTCGACGTGATGGGTGGCCAGGTCGACGTCTACTTCGCCAACGCGGCCTCCAGCCTGAACTATGTCAGCGGCGGCAAGCTGAAGGCGCTTGCCGTCTCGTCGGGCAAGCGCATGCCGGAACTGCCCAACGTCGCGACGGTGGGCGAGGGCGGCATCAAAAATTTCGACGTGGTTGAATGGAACGGCTTCTTCCTGCCGGCTGGCACCAGCCCGGAGGTGGTGGCCAAACTGCAGGACCTGGTGCAGAAGGCGCTTGCGCGTCCGGACACCCGCGAGAAGCTCTCCAAGCTGGGGCTGACGCCCGTCGGCAGCAGCGCGGCGGATTTCGCGAAGTTCGTGTCCTCTGAACAGCAGCGCTGGGCGGAAGTCGTGAAAACCAATAGCATCACGGTGAACTGATCTTCGGGCGGGCAGCGGGGGCGGGCTTGGCGGCCCGCCTTCGCGCCCGCCTGGCCCCGTCGAAAGGAGATGCCTCGGATGAGCCGCAAAGACGATTTTGAGCGTGGCCTGGCCAA
Organism: Achromobacter sp. MFA1 R4; assembly: GCF_900156745.1. NCBI lineage: Bacteria > Pseudomonadati > Pseudomonadota > Betaproteobacteria > Burkholderiales > Alcaligenaceae > Achromobacter > Achromobacter sp. MFA1 R4. The sequence goes on from NZ_LT707065.1 coordinate 4,511,629, forward strand.
CCGCCGCGCCGTGCTGGGCGATGAATGGGTCCAACGTTCGCTGGACCGCGCAACCGTGTTTACCGCCGACTACCAGAACATGATCACGCGCTACGCGTGGCACGACATCTGGAGCCGCCCGGGCTTGCCCCACAAGGCAAGGCGGATGATGGTGCTGGCCGTGACCCTGTCGCTGGGCCGCTGGGAAGAGTTCGAGCTGCACGTGCGCGCCGCGCTCACGGCGCCGGACGAATCGCGCCTGACTCCCGATGAACTCAAGGAAGTGCTGCTGCAGAACGCCATCTATGCAGGCGTGCCGGCGGCCAACACCGCCTTCAATCTGGCCCAGGCCATTTTGCGCGAGGTGGCGGCGCAGATCGGCTACGAGCTGGCTCCCGCGGATCCGCGCCAGGCCGATCTGTTCGCCGGACAGGACTGATCCTGCCTGGCGCGCGCCGCCTCAGTCCGCCCGCGGATTGAGCACGCGCGCGGCCTGCAGGCCGCTGCGCACCGCGCCTTCCAGCACACCGGGATAGCCCGTGTCGGTCCAGTCGCCGGCCAGCGCCAGCGTGGGCCACGGCGTGGTATTCAATGGCCGCGTCAGGCCGGGCACGGCCGCGAAGGTCGCGCGTTTTTCAATGAACAGTTCCGCTGCCGCGACCTCCGGCATCGGCGGCAGCCGCAGCGGGTGGGCAGCGGCCTGCTCGGCCACCTGGTCGATCAGGGCCTCGATCACCTGGCGCCGATTGCGCTCGCCCATGCCCACGGCGGCGCTGGCCACCACGGCCAGTTCCCCGGCCTTGGCGTTGCCGGCCAGCTGGGCGCGGTCGAACAGCCATTGGCCCGCATGGCCGCGGGCCGCGTCCTCGCGCAGCATCATCATGGGCTCGGGCAGGCGCCACGGATCCGCGAGGCGCACATTCAGCGTGGCGATGGGCAGGTAATCGAAGGCCTTGAGCGCATCGAGCAGGCCGGTGGCGCCGGCTTCGCGCAGCGGCGCGTCCAGCAGGCGCGCCGCGAATGTCGGCGGCACGGCCAGCACGGCGGCGTCAAAGCGTTCCTGGTTGATGTCGATGCCATGGACCGAGGGATGGAGCTGGCGCACCGTGCTGCCGTAGCGCATGGTGACCTGCCGCGCGGCCGCGTCCGGCCACAGCGCCGACAGGTCGGTGCAGGGCAGCAGCAGGTCGCTGTCCTCGCGCGCGCCGGCCAGGCTGTCGCGCAGCACACGGGCGAACAGCACGGCGCTGGCCGTGGCGATCGGCGTGTTCAGCGCGGCCAGGCACAGCGGTTCCCAGACCTGGCGGATCAGCAGGTCGGACTGCGCGTGATAGTGCAGCAGCTGCAGCACGGTCCAATCGCGCGGCGGCATCCAAGACATGGTCTTCAGGCCGCGCATCAGGCGCAGCATGGCCAGCCGGTCGGCCCAGGACAGGCCGCGCGCGCGCAGCACGGCCAGGGCCATGTGCAGGGGCGCCGGCACGCGCGGAGCGGACAGGTGGAAGCGCCCGTCCAGGCTGGCGAGCCGCAAGGGACGGCGCATCAGCAGCGCGTCCGGGTTGCGGCCCACGCGGCGCATCAGCGCCAGGGTTTCCTTGTAGGCGCCCGACAGCAGGTGCTGGCCGTTGTCCAGCGGCGCGTCGAAGTCGCCATGAAAGACGCGGCGCGCGCGCCCGCCGGGGGTGTGGCCGGCTTCGAACACCGTGACCTTGGCGCCGGCTTCGCGCAAGGCGACGCTGGCGGCCAGGCCGGCCCAGCCCGCGCCGATGACCGCGGCCTTCACCGGGCCAACCGGCGGACCAGTCCGCGTCCGCCGCCCACCCAGGTTTTCCAGGCAAGCCAGAGTTTGCGCAGGGGCGTGAGCGAAATGCGTTGGTGCAGCACCTGCCAGTTGTCGCGTTCGATCTCGTCGAGCAGCGCATGGTAGATGGCGGCCATCATGAGTCCGGGTCGCTGGGCGCGGCGGTCGGCCTCGGGCAGGTTGTTCATCGCTTCGCGGTACAGCTCGCGCGCGCGGTCGGCCTGGAATTTCATCAGCGCGCTGAAACGGTCGGAATACTCGCCGTTCAGGATGTCCGATGCCTTGACCTGGAACTGCTGCATGTCGTTGACCGGGATGTAGATGCGGCCCCGCCGCGCGTCGTCGCCCACATCGCGGATGATGTTGGTCATCTGGAACGCCAGGCCCAGTTTCTCGGCATACACCAGCGTCTTGGGATCCGAATAACCGAACACGCCGGCGGACAATTCGCCGACCACGCCGGCCGCATGCCAGCAATACTTGCGCAGGCCCGGCCAGTCCAGGTAGCGGGTCTGGTCCAGGTCCATTTCCATGCCGTCGATCACGGCCAGCAGGCGGTCGCGGGTGATCGAACAGCTTTCCAGGTGCGGTTGCAGCGCGCGCGTGACGGGATGGTCGGGCTTGCCGTCATACATCTGGTCGACCTGCGTGCGCCACCAGGCGAGCTTGATGCGCGCGAGGGACGGGTCGGTGCATTCGTCGACTACGTCGTCCACTTCGCGGCAGTATGCGTACAGGGCCGTGATGGCGCGCCGGCGATCGGGTGGCAGGAACAGGAAGGAATAGTAGAAGCTGGAGCCGCTTTTGGCGGCTTTCTCCTGGCAATACTCGTCAGGGGTCATTAGGCACGGCCTGTTACTTGATGGAGCGCCACAACATGATGGCCCAGTCTTTGGCGCCCAATTCGGGGCGATTCATGAAAACATCGTAGCCGCACGCCTCGATCCGCTCCAGGACGCGCAGCCCGCCTTGCACCACCATGCGCAGCTCCAGGCCGATGCGGCCCGGCAGGCGGCGCGCCAGCGGAGCGCCGAAGTGTAGCAGCGCGCGCGTGCGTTCGACCTCGAAGGCCATGAGCTCGCGCCATGCGGGCGTGAGGCGGCACGCGGCCAGGTCTTCGTCCGAGACGCCGTAACGGCGCAGGTCTTCCTGGGGCAGGTATACCCGGTGCTTGTGCCAGTCCACCCGCACGTCCTGCCAGAAGTTGACCTGCTGCAGCCCGGTGCAGATGGCGTCGGATTCGGCGATGTTCTGCGGGGTGCTGGCCTCGTAAAGGTGCAGCATCAGCCGGCCTACGGGGTTGGCCGACCGTGTGCAGTAATCCGCCAGGGCGGTGTAGTCCTCGTAGCGCTTGACGGCGATGTCCTGCTCGAAGGCGGACAGCAGGTCGTAGAAGGGCGTGATGGGAAGCTGGTGCCGGGCGATGGTCCGGGCCAGCGGCGCGAAGATGTCGGCCAGCGGGGGCAGCCCCGGGGCCGGCGGCGTGCCGGGTTCGGCGCCGATGCGGTGCAGCTCGGTGCGAAACGCCGCCAGTTGGGCAAGGCGCTCCTCGTCGGTCGCGCTGCCTTCGTCGGCGATGTCGTCCGCGGCGCGGGCGAACCGGTAGATATCGGTCACGGCGCCGCGCAGCCTGCGCGGCAGCAGCAGCGAGGCGACGGGAAAATTCTCGTAGTGATCGATGGACATGGACAGAAGCCTGTTGACAGAACTAGGTCTGTGGATACGGCGCAAAGCGGCGGGTTCGCGTCATTTTAGAGTAAGCATCCCGGCTTGATCCGGCGCGATGCCGCCGACGGCGGCGATCAGTTAGACTTGGACGCCACAGGATCTCACATCATGCCGCGTCCAATTACCGCCACCGTTTCCGTTTCCGCCCTTGCGCACAATCTTGCCACCGTGCGCCGCCACCTGGACCAGACCGCCGCCGCGGCCGGCGGCCTGCCGCCGTCGATCTGGGCGGTCATCAAGGCCAACGCCTACGGCCACGGCATCGAACAGGCGGTTGCCGGTTTTTCCCACGCGCAGGGCCTCGCAATGCTGGACCTGGACGAGGCCGTGCGCTGCCGCGAGGCGGGCTGGGGCGGGCCGATCCTGCTGCTGGAAGGCTTCTTCGACCCGTCCGACCTGGACATCGTCGATCGCTACCACCTCAGCAGCACGGTCCATCATCGCGACCAGCTCGACATGCTGGCCCGCGCCCGCCTGTCGCGCCGGGTCGATATCATGCTGAAACTCAACAGCGGCATGAACCGGCTGGGGTTCAGCCCCGCGTCCTATCCCGCCGCCTACGAGCGCGCGGCGCTGCTGCAGCAGCAGGGCACGCTGGGCTCGGTGGGCAAGATGACCCACTTCGCCTGCGCGGACGGGCCGCAGGGCGTGAACGAGCAACTGAGCGTCTTCAATTCGGTGACGCATAAGCTGCCGGGCGCGGTCAGCGTGTGCAATTCGGCCGCGACGCTGCGCTTTGCCGACATCGCCGTGGGCTCCGAAAACCAGGCGCATTGGGTGCGGCCCGGCATCTGCCTGTATGGCGCATCGCCCTTTGCCGACGCCGAAGCGTCTTCGTTCGGCCTGAGGCCCGCCATGTCGCTCAACTCGGAAATCATCGCCGTGCAGGAGATCAAGGCGGGCGATTCGGTCGGCTACGGCGCGCTCTTTCGCGCCGAACGCGCCATGCGCATCGGCATCGTCGCCTGCGGCTACGCCGACGGCTATCCGCGCCACGCCACAACCGGCACGCCGGTCGTGGTGGCCGGCATCCGGACCCAGTTGCTTGGCCGGGTGTCCATGGACATGCTGGTCGTCGACCTGGACCCCGTGCCCGCCGCGGGCGTCGGCTCGCCCGTGTCGCTGTGGGGCGAAGACGGCCCCTCGGTCGACGAGGTCGCCAGCGCCGCCGGCACCATCGGCTATGAACTGCTCTGCGCCCTGGCGCCGCGCGTCCCGGTCACCCGGGACGCCTGAGCCCGGCCCCGCCGCCTGCGGCAAGCCGAGGCGTCCGGTGGGCAAGAATTGCTACGCAATTTACAAGACAGGGGACGCCGGATGGTGTCTACTTTGGAAACCGGGCGCTCAGGCGCCCGTTTTTGACCAAGAAAACAGACTGCGAGGTTTCATCCATGAAGGACAAATGCGTGCTCATTACGGGCGCCACCAAAGGCATAGGCTGGGCGCTTACTCAGCGGTTGTCCGACATGGGCTGTCACGTGGTTGGCATCGCGCGCAACACCACCGATGTCGATTTCCCCGGCTACCTGTACGCCTGTGACCTGGCGGACGCCGGCCGCACCGAAGAAGTCCTGCGCGAAATCCGCGAGAAATTCCCCGTCGATGCCGTCGTCAACAACGTGGGCATCGCCTCGCCCCAGCCGCTCGGCGAGATCGATCTGGCCACCCTGTACAACGTGCTGGACCTGAACGTACGCGTGGCCGTGCAAGTGACGCAGGCCTTCATCGAATCCATGAAGGTGCGCCGCGCCGGCCGGATCGTCAACGTCGTCAGCCGCGCCATCCACGGCGGCCTGGAGCGCACCGCCTATTCGGCCGCCAAGAGCGCGCTGGTGGGCTGCACCCGCACCTGGGCGCTGGAACTGGCCGAATACGGGGTCACCGCCAACGCGGTCGCGCCGGGTCCCATCGAAACCGAAATGTTCCGCGCCACCCGGCCCGCCGGCAGCGAAAACGAAAAGCGCGCGCTGGCCTCCGTGCCCATGAAGCGCCTGGGCACCCCGGCCGAAGTGGCCGCGGCCATCGCCTTCCTGCTGTCCGACGACGCCGGTTTCATTACCGGGCAGGTGCTGGGCGTGGATGGCGGCGGCAGCCTGGCCGGCCGGTCCTAGTCCGGATCGGCATCGCCGTTCATCCTTCCGGCGCGGAGGCGTCCACGTTGGATTCGCGCTGCAAGGTCTGGGCCTCGCTGCGCAAGGCCTCCAGGAACCGCAGCAGCGCCGGGGTCGGTTCCACGTGCGCCCGCTGCACCACGCCCACGGCGGGCAGACTCCAATCCGGCTTGAACTTCAGCACCGCCAGCACCCCCAGTTCGGCGTAATGGTGGGCGACGGCGCGCGGCATGGCCGCCAGCATGTCTGCGCCGCGCAGCAACACCTCGTTGGCCAGCAGCGAGACCGATTCGGCGACTGGTGCCGGCAGGGCCAGGCCCTGTTGCGCGAAGTAGGCATCGATGCGCTGGCGCAGTGGCGCATCGGGCGGCGGCAGGATCCAGTCCTGGCGCGCAAGCGCCGCCGCGGTGATGCGGGATGAACGCGCCAGCGGATGGCCCCGTCGCGCCACCACGCAGATCGGTTCCTCGTACAGCATTTCCGTGCTGAACACGGCCTGCGCCGCATTCAGCATCAGCCTCCCCAGCACGCAATCGAGTTCGCCGCGCGCAAGACCGTCCATCAATGCGTCGTGCGCGCCCTCGTGGAGCATGACCGTGACGCCCGGATGATGCATGCGCATGCGCTGGATCGCGCGCGGCACCAGCACAGGCAGCGCGACGGGTTGCACCCCGACGCGGATGCGCCCGCTGGCGCCGGCCGCCAGCGCGGCGATCTCATTGCGGGCGCCGGCCAGGTCGGCCAGCAGCACATGCGTTTTTGCCGCCAGGGCCTGTCCAAACGCCGTGGGCGTGATGCCGCGCCGCGACCGCACGAAGAGCGCCACGCCGAACATGTCCTCCAGCTCGAGCAGCAGCTTGCTGGCCGCGGGCTGCGTCATGCCCAGGCGCGCCGCAGCCTTGTGGACGCTGCCCAGCGTGTGCAGCGCCTGGAGCAGATCCAGGTGACGCAGGCGCAGGCGTCCGCTGATGTGGCGCAGGTCGGGAATGCTGGAACTGGCAGGCATGGCGAAGGTGATTCCTTGCGGTTTTCACAGCATTCTAATAATTGATCAAATCGTATGCACTCCATTCCTATACTGGCCTGGTGCTCTTGCGAGCCAATGCATCTGACCAGAGAGGGGGTTGCCAATGAAGATCACCATGCTGGGGACTGGCGCGGCCTTGCCGGATCCTGACCGGGCCCAGTCCGCCATTCTGTTGACGCTGGACGACGACCGGCACTACCTGTTCGATTGCGGAGAGGGCGCCACCCGGCAGATGGTGCGCGCCAACGTCGACCCCGCGAAGGTGGGCTTCGTGTTCCTGACCCACCTGCACCACGACCACATCTGCGATTACCCGTACTTCGTGATTTCGAGCTGGATCCTCAACAAGGAGGGCTCGCCGCTGGTGCTGGGCCCCAAGGGCACGAAGCACTTCGTGGATCACCTGTTCGAGAACGGCGCCTATCACACCGATTTCCAGGCGCGCGCCGCCTATCCGGTCCGGCAGCGCAACCTGGAAGCCATGCGGCCCGAGGTGCGCGAAGTGAGCCCCGGCGTCGTCTTCGAGGACGACAACGTGCGCATCTCCGTCGACTGGGTCGAACACATCCCGCGCGATGTCTGCGAGTGCTTCGGCGTGCGCGTCGAAGCCGAGGGGAAGGTCATCGCATTCAGCGGCGACACCGCGCCCTGTGAGGCGATGGTGCGTCTGGCGAAGGATGCCGACCTGCTCATCCACGAATGCACCTTCCCGGAATCGTTCATCGCGCATCGCGCCAAGACGGGCGTGGGCACCTACGCCCACACCAGTCCGACGGACCTGGGCAAGATCGCGCGCGAGGCCAATGTGAAGAGTCTGGTGGCGACGCACTTCGGCCATTTCGATTCCACCAGTCCGGTGCTCAAGCGCGCGGCGGCCAAGCACCTTCCCGTCGAGCTCATGGGACCGCACCTGATGGACGAGATCGTGGCCGACATTCGCAAACACTATCCGGGTCCGCTGCGTCTGGCCCATGATCTGATGCGTATCGACCTGTAGCATCCGCGACGACGCATGGCCGGCCGCCGGGCAACGCCGCCCGGTGGCCAGGGAGAACACGATGCCGTATCGAGCTTGTGCCGTATCCGTCCTGACCGCGCTGGCCCCGGCCCTGATGCCGCCGGCCGCCAGCGCCCAGTATCCCGAACATCCCATCCGTGTGGTGCTGCCCTATGCGCCGGGGGCCGCGGGCGACATCGCCTTGCGGCAGATCCAGCCGCTGCTGGAAAAGCGGCTCGGCCAGCCTGTCGTGGTGGACTACAAGACCGGCGCCGGCGGCAACATCGGCATGCAGGACGTGGCGCGCGCCAAGCCCGACGGCTATACGCTGGTGCTCGGCGCCGCCAACAACTTCGTCATCAACCAGTTCCTGTATCGCAAGCTGGGTTTCGATCCGCTGACGGACCTGGAGCCGGTGGGCAAGCTGGCGGATGTGCCCGCCTTCGTGTACGTCAGCGCCGACGTGCCGGCGGCGGACTGGACGCAGTTTCAGGCGTACGCGCGCGCGCAGGCCGGCAAGCTCAACTACGGTTCGCCAGGCATGGGCACGACGCCGCACCTGTCGGCCTACCGTCTATCGAAGGCGATGGGCGCGAATATGACTCACATTGCCTACCGGGGGGCGGCGCCAGCCGTGCAGGCGCTGCTGGCCAACGAAATCCAGCTCTATATCGGGGGCTACAGCATCGCGGCGGCGTATGTGCCACAGGGCAAGGTGCGGGCGCTGGCCGTGGCGGCGCCCCAGCGGTTCGCTGCGCTACCCGGCGTGCCGACCGCCAAAGAGGCCGGCATGCCCGACGCGGTGCAGGGCAACTGGTGGGGGTTCGCCGCGCCGAAGGGCGCGCCGGCAGACCGCATTGCGCGCTTTGCCGAGGCGTTGCGCGACGTGCTGGGCCTGCCCGAGGTGCAGCAGGCGTATCTTGCCAGCGGTTTCGTGCCCGGCCAGGACTCGCCGGCGACGTTCGGCGCGGCCTGGCGCGAGGAGGCGAAGCAATGGGAAGCGGTAGTGCACGAGTCGGGCGTGGTTCTGGACAACTAGGGCCCGCCGCTCGTGAATTCCTGAGGGCGCAATAGAAAACGGCGCCCCAGGGGCGCCGCATCGCGGGTCATGGAGTGCAGCGCGGCTACGCCTGCGCCGCTCAGTACGGTCCCTTGCTTGCGGCGACCGCGCTCAGTTCCTTGAACTCGCCGGCCAGCGCTTCGGCCGCGCGCGCCAGCAGCACCGCGTCCACGCCCACCGCAACGAAGGTGGCGCCCAGCGCCAGATAGTGCTTCGCCTGGGCCATGCCGCCATGCAGGATGCCGGCCGCCTTGCCTGACCGCACGATGCGGCCGATGGCGTCATCGATGGTCTTCTCGACCACGGGGTGCTCCGGCTGGCCCAGATAGCCCATGCTGGCCGACAGGTCCGCCGGACCAATGAAAGCGCCATCCACGCCGTCGACCGCAAGAATCTCGTCCAGCGCCTCGATGCCGCTCGGGGTTTCGATCTGCACCAGCACGCACATCTGGTCGTTGGCGCGTTCCAGGTAGTTCGGGATGCGGTTCCAGCGCGACGCGCGCGCCAGCGCGCTGCCCACGCCGCGTATGCCTTGCGGCGGATAGCGCACGGCCGCCACCGCGGCGGCCGCTTCCGCCGCCGACTGCACCATGGGCACCAGCAGCGTCTGCGCGCCGGTGTCCAGGATCTGCTTGATCTGCACCGGGTCGTTCCAGGCGGGCCGCACCACGGGCGCGACCGGATAGGGCGCCACCGCCTGCAATTGGGCGAGGGTGGAATCCAGCGTGTTGGGCGCGTGTTCGCCGTCGATCAGCAGCCAGTCGAAGCCGGCGCCCGCAAGGATTTCCGAAGTGTAGGCGCTGGCCAGGCCGGCCCACAGGCCGATCTGGGGCTTGCCGTCGCGCAAGGCCTGCTTGAAGGTATTGGTCAGAAGGTCCATGGGGGAGCGGATCGCGTGGAGGGGAGAGGTGTATTGGAGGCCGCGCTTACGGCCGGGCGGCATCGCGCGGGAGGGGGGGGGCGTCACGCTTGATGAGGTCAACCATGGCGTCCACATCGCGGTACAGGCGGTCCAGCAGTTCCTTGCCGATCTTCGCTTCGATTTCCTGGTACTTCGCGTCCACCATCGGACGCATGCGGTCGATGAGCTTGTGGCTCTTGGCGGTCAGGGAGATTTCCTGGCGGCGCTGGTCGGCGCTGGAGCGCGTGCGCTTGATCAGTCCTTGTTCTTCCATGCCCGCCAGCATGCGCGTGAGACTGGGGCTCAGGATCTGACAGGCGCGCGCGATCTGGTTGGGCTCCAGGGCACCGACTTCGCTCAGCGTGCGCAGCACGCGCCATTGCTGTTCGGTGACGCCGGCCGCATTGAGCACCGGGCGGAAATGCGCCATCAGCGTCTCGCGCGCATAGAGCAGCAAATGGGGAAGATTGCGGTGGTGGAAGCTCGGACTCATGGCGGCTATGTTAGCAAGAAGCTGCCCGGCTAAGCCGGGTTCTGCCGCGACAGCTCCTGCAGGTCGTCCGGCAAGGCGAAGTCGGGCGCGCCTTGCTGCAATTGGCGCAGCGCCTGTACCGCCTCTTCCTCGCGGTCGTCCACGATCAGGCCCCGGATCTGGGCCACGCGGGCTTCGATGTCCTGCTCCGTGAAGGCTACGACGGCCTGCATTTCGGCGGCAGGTGCTGGATCGGCCGCCTGGGCAGGTTCCGCCGCGGCGGCCTCGGGCGCGACGGCGGCGGCGGGCGCCATGGCGGGCTGTGCCTGCGCGGGCGCAGACGCGGCGACGGGCTCGGGCTGCAGCGCAATGACGCGGCGCAGGGGCGGCGCATCGTTGGCTGCGGACGGCGGCGGGGCGGTGTCGCCTTGCGCCTTCTCGGTCTCGTGGACGGCGACCAGCTGCATCTGGGATTCGGGTTCGTCCACGGCTTCGCGCATGTCCGTCCAGGCGAACAGGCCGGCGACCATCACGGCGCACACGGCCGCGCCCCAGCCGGGATGCCAGCTATGGCCGGGATGCCATCTGCGCCGCACGGCCGCATCCAGTTCAGGATTGGCGCCGGGGCCCGGCTTGCGATACAGGGCGCGCAGATCCCGTTCGTCGTCTTCGTCAAAAGGGGGGCGATAGGTGATGCTCATGCGCGTACTCCTCGCACATACGCCGGGTGGCACGGCGTATCCGCGTTTGACCTTTTGCGTGCGCCGCGCCGGTGTGCCGGCGTCTCGTCGTGCTGGGGTCGTGTTCCGGTTTGCGCGGCATATCGAAAGACCGCGGATGATGGCGCCGTGATTGCCCGCGCGGCGCGTCACCGGGACGCGCGTCGTGGCGCACGCCGTCCGGTGAGGACGGCCAGGCAATCTGTCGCTGCTCCTGGCGATTATGCGCGATTTGAAACGAATCGGGCAGTAAATTTCTTGTCTTTGCATCATGTAACTGCGGCGCGTCCCTGTTTATGCAAGCAGATTGAAAGCTCCTGCCGCGATGTGTCCGAAAAGCGCGCCATGGCCGGCGCCGCGGCGGACGGGCAGCGCGGGTTGCCGGGTACACTTTCGCGCATGGCCAAAACCCGAACCGTCTATGTGTGCGCCGACTGCGGCGGCACCACCCCGAAGTGGCAGGGCAAATGCCCGCATTGCAACGCCTGGAACACGCTGGAAGAAACCGTGGAGTCGTCCGCGCCGGCGGCTTCCGCGCACCGCTACGCGCCGCTGGCGTCATCCAGCCCGGTGCGCAGCCTGTCCGAAATCGAAGCCCGCGAAACCCCGCGCCAGCCCACCGGCCTGGATGAATTCGACCGCGTGCTGGGCGGCGGCCTGGTGGCGGGCGCCGTGGTGCTGATCGGCGGCGATCCCGGCATCGGTAAATCGACGTTGCTGCTGCAGGCCTTGGCCTCGCTGTCCGAAACCACCAACGTGCTGTACGTGACCGGCGAAGAATCGGCCGAACAGGTCGCGCTGCGCGCGCGCCGGCTTGGCCTGCAGACCGGCAACGTCAACCTGCTCGCGGAGATCCGGCTCGAAGCCATCCAGGCCGCGGTATCCGAACAGAAGCCCTCGGTCGCCGTCATCGACTCGATCCAGACCCTGTACAGCGGCGAGCTCACCGCCGCGCCCGGTTCGGTGTCGCAGGTGCGCGAATGCGCGGCGCAGCTCACGCGGCTTGCCAAGCAGACGGGCATCGCCATCGTGATGATCGGGCACGTCACCAAGGACGGCGCGCTGGCCGGCCCGCGCGTGCTTGAGCACATCGTGGACACGGTGCTGTATTTCGAAGGCGACACGCATTCGTCGTTCCGCCTGGTGCGCGCCTTCAAGAACCGCTTCGGCGCGGTCAATGAACTGGGTGTGTTCGCGATGACGGACCGCGGCCTGCGGGGCGTGGCCAATCCGTCCGCCTTGTTCCTGTCGCAGCATGAACAACAGGTGGCGGGGTCCTGCGTGATGGCCACGCAAGAGGGCACGCGCCCCTTGCTTGTCGAGATCCAGGCGCTGGTGGACAGCTCCCACGCGCCCAATCCGCGCCGCCTGACGGTGGGCCTGGAAGGCAACCGCCTTGCGATGCTTCTGGCGGTCCTGCACCGGCACGCGGGCGTTTCCACGTTCGACCAGGACGTCTTCGTCAATGCGGTGGGCGGCGTGCGCATCACGGAGCCCGCAGCCGATTTGCCGGTGCTGCTTGCCATCATGTCCTCGTTGCGCGACCGGCCCCTGCCGCGCGGACTGATCGCGTTCGGCGAAGTGGGCCTGGCGGGCGAGATCCGGCCCGCGCCCCGCGGCCAGGAGCGCCTGCGCGAGGCTGCCAAGCTGGGCTTCTCGATTGCGCTCATTCCCAAGGCCAACGCCCCGCGCCAGCCCATCGAAGGGCTGGAGATCTGGGCGGTGGACCGGTTGGACGCGGCGCTGGACAAGCTGCGCTGAAGCGCGGCGCCGCTTGCTGGAGCAATAAGTGAGTCTGTTCGTTATCGCCGCGTGCCTGGCCGCCGGCGGCCTGATCGGTTTCATGGGGGGCGTGCTGGGCATCGGAGGCGGGCTGATCGCCATTCCGGCGCTGGTCCTGCTGATGGGGATGTCTCAGCAGCTTGCGCAGGGCACCGCGCTCATCATGGTCCTGCCGACCATCATGATGGCGGTGCGCAAGTACAACCAGCAGACGCGCATCGACAAGCGCGTCGCGCTGGCGGGCGCCGCCGGCGCCGTGGTGTTCACGTGGGTGGGCGCGCAACTGGCGCTGGGCATCGATTCGACCCTGCTGCGCCAGAGCTTCGCGGTGTTCCTCTTTTTCATCGCCCTGTTCTACGTCTGGCAGACGTGGCGCGCATCGCGCCCGGCCGCGCGCCGCGCGCCGCCGGCCACGCATGCCGCGCCCGCCTTCACGCCGCGCCGCGCGAGCGTGCTGGGCATCCTGTGCGGCACGCTGGGCGGATTCTTCGGCGTGGGCGGCGCGGTGCTGGCCGTGCCCATCATCACGTCCGTCTTCCGCCTGCCCCAGACTGCCGCGCAGGCGCTCGCGCTCAGCATGGTGATCCCGGGCTCCACCATCGCGCTCATCACGTACACCTGGGCGGGGCAGGCCAACTGGATGATCGGCGCGCCGCTCGCCATCGGCAGCCTCATCTTCGTGCCCATCGGCGTGCGGCTTGCGTACCGGCTTCCTGAACGCAAGCTGAGAGCCTGCTTCGCGCTCATGCTGTTCGCAACGGTTGCGCTGCTCGCGTTCGAGGGGTGATGGCCGCCCGCTCCCCGGTCCTGTTAGGCCGGGCGGCCGCTTCGGGCAGCAAGCGCGCGCAGCGTCGGGCAACAAATCTTTTCCGCGTTGAACCTTCTGGACCGGCCAGCTTCAAACCGCATACGGGAATTGCGGCAACCTTGCTGCCCCGTATCGGCAAAAGGCCACAGGCCTTCACCAACCAGGAGTACACCAAATGACGACTCACTCCCGCATCGCTGCGTTTCTTTCCACCTCGGCCTTGTGCCTTGGCCTTGCTGCGGCGCCCTCGGCGTTTGCGGCCGGCGCCAAGTCCGGCGAAACCAAGTCCCAGGCACACCACAAGCATCACAAATCCGACAAGTCTTCCGCCAAGCACTCGGCGGACAAGTCGGGCGCAGCCAGCATGAACAAGTCCGGCGCCACGGCGCCGACGAAGTAAGCGCACCGGGCGGCAACGCCCACGTTCCTTTGCGCAATATGGACTGACCGGACACGCGGGGGCCGGAAAGTCGAAAGCCTCTCGGTATGGGCGCCGAGAGGCTTTTTCGTATCCGCTTCGAGCGCGCCTCCGCGCCGCCGGGGCGGCCACGGATCGGGGCGCGAAGCCGCGCGCGGTTTATTCCACCGGCGTGATCACGCTGCCGGTTTCGAAGAACGACCGCAGATTGTCCAGCATCATGTTTTCCATCGCCAGGCGCGTTTCCTCGGTGGCGCTGCCGATATGCGGCAGCAGCACGGCTTTGTCGCTGTTGATCAGTGCCTCGGGCACCTTGGGCTCATGCTCGAACACGTCGAGCGCGGCGCAGCCCAGCTTGCCGGCTTCCAGGGCGGCGACCAGCGCGGCCTCGTCGATGACCGGCCCGCGCGCGATGTTGACGACGATGCCCTTGGGACCCAGCGCCTCGAGCACCTCGCGGTTCACCAGATGGCGCGTGCTGGGGCCGCCGACAGTGGCCACGATCAGGAAGTCGGCCCACTTGGCCAGGTCCGTCAGCGACGCTTCGTAGCCGTACGAAACGTCCTCGCGCTTCCTGCGGTTGTGATAACGCACGTCCATGTCGAAACCCGTGCCGCGCTTGGCGATGGCTTCGCCTATGCGGCCCAGGCCGACGATGCCGAGCTTCTTGCCGCTGACGCGCAGGCCCAGGGGTATGCTGCCATGCACCTGCCCCCATTGGCCGGCGCGCACGAAGCGTTCGCCCTGGCCCATGCGGCGGGCGCCCGCGATCAGCAGGCCCCAGGCCAGGTCCGCCACGCAGTCGGTCAGCACGTCGGGGGTATTGCTCACCAGCACGCCGCGCTTGCGCGCCGCCTCGACGTCGATGGTCTCGTAGCCCACGCCCCAGCTGCAGATGGCCTTCAGGTCGGGCAGCGCGTTGATGAGCTCGGCATTGGCGCCGAAATTGGCGGACGTGACGACGGCCGTGACGCCTTTGCCATGCTCGGCCAGCGCGGCCTTGCGATCCGGGTACTTCCACAGTTCGATGACGTCGTAGCCGTCGGCCAGACGCTGGTTGGCGGAAGGGGAGCCGGCCAGCGAGCCGACCTGGATGATGCGTTGCTTGGTGGTCATGTTGTCGTACGGTTGGGTGGCGAAGGCTTCATGCTACTTGATTCAAGCGCGGGTTTTGCAGGCCCCGGGCCGCGATCGCAGGCGATCGGACCCGGGGCCGCGCGGACTATCCCACGCTTCATTCCAGCTGGATGTTGGCTTTCTGGATCACGTCCTTCCAGCGCTTGACTTCCGCCTGCTGGAAATCGGCAAACTGCTGCGGCGTGTTGGCCACCACTTCGAAGCCCAGGCCCTGCAGCGTCTGCTCGGTTTTCGGCTCGCGCAGGGCGGTGCGCAGGGCATCGGCCAGCTTGTCCACGACGGCCTGCGGCGTGCCCTTGGGCACGGCAAAGCCCTGCCAGGAATACACGACCATGTCCTTGATGCCGGTCTCGGCCAGCGTGGGCACGTCGGGCAGGTCCTTGGCGCGGGTATCGCCGGTGATCGCCAGCGCCTTGAGCTTGCCTGCCTTGATGTGATTCTGCACCGCGCCCAGGTTCTGGAAGGACACATTGACCTGTCCGCCGATGAGGTCGGCGATGGCTGCGCCGCCGCCCTTGTAAGGCACGTCGACGCCGGTGCTTTGCGTGCGCTGGCGGAACAGCACGGCCGACAGGTGATCCGACGAACCCGTGCCCGACGAGGCGTACGACACGCGGTTGGGATTCTTCTTCGCGTAGTCGACCAGTTCGGCCACCGTGTTGGCGGGGAAGGACGTGGCCGCGACCAGCACGTTGGGATTGCGGACCGCCTGCGTCAGGTACGTGAAGTCCTTGCTCGGGTTGTAGGCCAGGTTCTTGTACAGGGCCTCATTGATGGCGAAGGTGCCGATGGATCCCACCATCATGGTGTAGCCGTCGGGCGTGGAACGGGCCAGCGCCTGCGCGCCGATGGCGCTGTTGGCGCCGGCCTTGTTCTCGACCACGAAGGTCTGTCCCAGGATCTTCGACAGCGCCGGCGTGACCGAACGCGCGGTGATGTCCGACGACCCGCCGGGCACGAAGGGCACGATCATGGTCACGGGCTTTTCTGGGTAACCGGCAGCGTGGGCTGCCGGCGACCCAAGCACAATGGCGCCCGCCGCGAATACGGCGCTGATCAGTTTGTTCATGGTGTCTCCTGGTTCGCGTAATGATGAAGAGCCCGCCGCTCACGCGTTGCGCACGGGCCCGGATCGGCGCCGGGTCAGTCGACCTTGGCGCCGGATTTCTTCACAACGTCGGCCCACTTGACGGTTTCCTGGGCCATGAACTGCTTGAATTGAGCGGGCGTGTTGCCCGATGGCGTCGCGCCCTGGGCCTGGAGCTGTGCGCGCACGGACTCCTGCTGCAAGGCGGCGGCCACGTCGCCCTGGACCTTCTGGACGATGTCCGGCGGCGTGCCGGCCGGGGCCAGCAGGCCGAACCAGCTCGATGCCTCGTACCCCTTCACGCCGGCCTCGGCCATCGTGGGCACGTCGGGCAGCGCCGGCGACCGCTGGGGCGTGGTCACGGCCAGCGGACGCAGCTTGCCGCCTTTGATGAAACCCATGGAAGACGGAAGATTGTCGAAGATCAGGTCGGCCGACCCGGCCATCACATCGGTCAGCGCGGGACTGCTCCCTTTATAGGGAACATGGGTCATGCGCGTGCCGGTCATGCTCTGGAACAGTTCGCCCGACAGGTGCGTGGACGTGCCATTGCCGGTGGACGCCATGTTGACGCTGCCCGGATTGGCTTTCAGGTATTTGATCAGGTCCGCCACGGTGCGGATATCGTGCTTGTCGGCGAACTTGGGGTTGAGCTCCAGGATGTTGGGAACCGGAATCACCAGGGTCACCGGCACGAAATCCTTGACGGGGTCATAGGGCAGCTTGGCGTAGACGGACTGGTTGATGGCGTGCGTGCTGACCGTGCCCATCAGCAGGGTATAGCCGTCGGGGGTGGCGCGGGCGGCTTCGGCCGTCCCGACGTTGCCGCCCGCGCCAGCCTTGTTGTCCACGACCACGGGCTTGTTCCAGCGCTTGCCCAGTTCCGCCGCCACGACGCGCGCGGCAATGTCCGCGGTGCCGCCCGCGGGGAAGTGCACGACGATCCTGACTTCGCGCTCGGGGTAGTCCGCCAGCGCCGGCGCGGCCGGCAGGACAAAGGCGGTGGCCGTCAGCAGGGCGGCCGCAAAGAACCGGCCTCGCACAGGGGCTGCATGCATGGAATTCGTCTCCTCGGTGTGCGCGTGGCCGCGCATCGTTTCTGGGGGTATTCCGCTCCCGGCGTGCCGGGAGCTTGAAGCCGCATGCGGCCCGCGCCTCATGCGACTGGATGCTGCCGATCAACTTGTAAAACAAATATAGGTATTGAGCTATTGCTTGTCAACCAAGTATACTTTTTTCACCCTACTTATCTGACAAGCGCGATCAATCGGATCCATCCGGATTCACCCGCTTTCAACCGCATCCAACCGCTTTCACCCCATCAGCCAGGAGCCCGTCCATGAAAACTTCCCCGGTCACCGTCCAGGACCTGCAGCGTTCGGTCATCGCCGTGCCGCCCCTGGCGCGCAACGCCGACCTGTCGCTGAACGAGGCGGCCAACAAGACGCTGCTGGGCCACCTGGAAGCGGGCGGCGTGCGCAACGTCATGTACGGCGGCAACGCCAACTTCTACAACGTGGGCGTGAGCGAATACGCGCGCATCGTGGACATGCTGGCCGGCCTGGCGGGCGCGGACACGTGGATCCTGCCTTCGGTCGGCCCCGACTACGGCAAGATGATGGACCAGGCCGCGATCCTGCGTTCGCGCGCCTTCCCGACGGCGATGCTGCTGCCCATGTCCTTTCCGTACACCGACGCCGGGCTGGCCGATGGCGTGCGCCGCTTCACGGATGCATTGGGCAAGCCGGCCGTGGTGTACATCAAGTCGGCCGACTACCTGGCCCCGGAAACCGCGGCGCGCCTCATCGAGGAAGGGCGCCTGGTGGCCTTCAAGTACGCGGTCGTGCGCGACGATCCGGCCGAGGACGCCTACCTGTCGGCCCTGTTGCAGGCCGTGGATTCGCGCTGGGTCGTGAGCGGCATCGGCGAGCGCCCCGCCGTCGTCCACTACCGCGAATTCGGGCTCAAGAGCTTTACCTCGGGTTCGGTGTGCGTGGCGCCGCGCGGCTCGATGCGACTGCTGCATCTGCTGCGCGAGGGCCGCTACGATGAAGCGGAGGCCGTGCGCGAGCAGTACCTCGGGCTGGAAGATTGCCGCGACAGCATCAGCCCGATTCGCGTGCTGCACGACGCCGTGACGCTGTCCGGCGTGGCGGACATGGGGCCGATGCTGCCGCTCCTGACCGGCATTTCGAGCACCGAGCGCGAGCGTGTCGCGCCCGTGGCACGCGCGCTCGCCGCCTGGGACCGCGAGGCCGCCACGGCCTGAGCCGGCGCGGCGCGGCCTGGCCGCGTCGCGGGCGAGGCGCAATGACGGTACGATGAGCGCCGTCCGCGCGTCGCCGCAGTGCCCAGGGCCTGTTCCCCGCGCGTGGACAGGCCCTACTACCAGGAGGTTACGTGGCTCGACCCAAAGCATCCCCGCAGCCCGCGCCGCACGCGCCCGACGAGCCGGAGCTGCCCGCCGCGCCGGCGCTGGAGCGCGGCCACCGGGTGCGGCTGGCGGACCAGCTTTACGGCCAGATCTTCGAACAGATCGTGTCCGGCGGGCTGAACGTCGGCGACAAGCTGCCGTCCGAAAACGAAATATCCGAACGCCACGGCGTGTCGCGGCCGGTGGTGCGCGAGGCCTTGCTGCGGCTGCGCGCCGATGGCCTCATCACCGCCCACCAGGGCTTGGGCACGTTCGTGAGCCATCAGCCCGCGCCGCGCCTGAAGGCCTTCAACGACGTGCAGAATGTGGGCGCCTATCTGCGTGCCCAGGAAGTCCGCGTGGCGCTCGAAGGCGACGCGGCCCGCCTGGCGGCCCTGCGGCGCACCGACGAACAGCTCGCCAGGATCGCCGAGGCGCATGCGGCCTTTGCCGCCACGCTGGCAAGCGGACAGGTATCCGCGGAAGCGGACCTCGCATTTCACGCCAGCATCGCCGAGGCCAGCGGCAACGACTTCTACCTGGGCGTGCTGGAAAGCATCCATGAATCCATCAGCGGCTTCATGCGGCTCACCCTGAACCTGACGCGCACCGGCTCGCGCCAGCGCGCGCAGCGCGTCGTGGACGAGCATGCCACCATCCTGGACGCCATCCGCGAACAGGACGGCGAGCGCGCGCGCGTCGCCATGCAATTCCATCTGGGCCAGGCCCGGCACAGGCTGGTCGATCGCGACCGAGACTGACGCCGTTGCCGCCGCCCGCCACCCAACAACGACAACAGGAGACAGACAGTGCCAGGGAACGGAGCAAGCGTCACGGCCGTGCCGGTGGAGCAGGTGCGCGAACAGATTTTGCAGGTGCTGATGGCCTGGGGCATGGCCGAGGACCTGGCCCATACGACGGCGGGCCTGATGGCGCGCACGGACCTTCTGGGCATCGATTCGCATGGCATTTCAATGTTGCCCGCGTACGAGGAAAAGTGGCGCGCGGGCACGCTGCGGCTCGATGCGCGCGCCCGCGTGGTGCGCGACGGCGGCGCCAGCGCGTTGATCGACGGCATGGGCGGACTGGGCTATCCGGTTGCCGCCCAGGCCATGAACCTGGCGGTGGACAAGGCGCTGGAACACGGCGTGGGCGCTGTCTCCGTCTGCAATTCGCATCATTTCGGCGCGGCGGGCGTGTACGCGCGTATCGCCGTGGAACGCGGCGTGGTGGGACTGGTCACCAGCAGCGCCAACGGCGTCATCATGGTGCCCACGCGCGGCGCGATGCCGATGCTGGGCACCAACCCCATCGCCTTCGGCGCGCCGGCCGCCTACAACGAACCCTTCGTGCTGGACATGGCCACCACGACCGTGGCGGCCAACAAGGTCAAGGTCTACGACTTCCTGGGCAAGCCCCTGCCGCCGGGCTGGGCGGTGGACGGGCAGGGCACGCCGGTCACCGACTCGAACGCCGCCATGCAATTCATCTTCAAGCATCCCGAAGGCGGGCTCACGCCGCTGGGCGGCACGGCCGCCATGAGCAGCCACAAGGGCTACGGGCTGGCGATGATGGCGCAGATCCTGGGCGGCACGCTCAGCGGCAGCGCGTTCGCGGCCCGGCGCTCGGCCACGCGCCGTCCCGGCGAACCCGACGACGTCGGCCATTTTTTCCTTGCGCTCAATCCCGATGCCTTCCGCGCCTCGGGTTCCTTCGAATCCGACATGGACGACATGATCGACGCGATGCACGACACGCCTCCGGCCGATCCGTCCGAGCCCGTGCTGGTGGCGGGCGAGCCCGAAGCCGCCGAGCGCGCGCGCCGGCTGCGTGAGGGCATCCCGATCTCCGCGGCATTGGCCGAGCGCCTGCGCGGCATCTGCGAGCGCGCCGGCACGCCGTACCTGCTGGATCCCGCCTGATTCGGCGTCTGATTCGGCGTCTTATGGTATGAACATGCATTGACCCCGCCCAAGAGCAGAGGAAACGAGACATGAGCCATTCCGACAAGCGCAAGAAACCCGAAGACCTGCGCAGCCACCGCTGGTATGGCGTGAAGGACCTGCGGTCCTTCGGCCACCGATCGCGCACCGCCCAGATGGGTTATCACCGCTCCGATTACGCCGGCAAGCCGGTCATCGCCATCATCAACACCTGGAGCGACATCAACCCCTGTCACAGCCACTTCAAGCAGCGCGTCGAAGAGGTCAAGCGCGGCATCTGGCAGGCGGGCGGCTTTCCGGTGGAAATGCCGGCCATGAGCCTGTCCGAGCCCTTCCAGAAGCCCACGACCATGCTCTACCGCAACCTGCTCGCCATGGAGACCGAGGAGCTGCTGCGCTCGTATCCGGCCGACGGCTGCGTGCTGATGGGCGGCTGCGACAAGACCACGCCCGCGCTCATCATGGGCGCGGTGTCGATGGACCTGCCCACGATCTTCGTGCCGGCCGGGCCCATGCTGCGCGGCAACTGGAATGGCAACACGCTGGGGTCGGGCTCCGACACCTGGAAGTACTGGGCCGAGTTGCGGGCCGGCAACATCACCGAGGAAGATTGGCAGGGCGTGGAGGACGGCATTGCGCGGTCGCCGGGCCATTGCATGACCATGGGCACGGCGTCCACCATGACGGGCGCGGTCGAGGCCCTCGGCCTGTGCCTGTCGGGCGCCTCGTCGATCCCCGCGCCCGATTCGCGCCACGCGCAGATGGCCAGCCTGACGGGCAAGCGCATCGTCGAGATGGTCTGGGAAGACCTGAAGCCGTCGGACCTGCTGACCGCGGCTTCGTACGACAACGCGGTGCGCACCGTGCTGGCGCTGGCGGGGTCGACCAACGCCGTGGTGCACCTGATCGCGATGGCGCGCCGCAGCGGCTTCGGCCTGGACCTGGATCGTTTCGATCATCTGGCGCGCACCACGCCGGTCCTGGCCAACCTGCGCCCGGCAGGCAAATACCTGATGGAAGACTTCTACTACGCGGGCGGCCTGCGCGCGCTGCTGGCGCAGCTTGGCGACCTGCTGGACACGGCGCAGCGCACGGTGGATGGACGCACGCTGGGCGAGAACATCGCGGGCGCGCGCGTCTTCAATGAAGACGTGATCCGCCCGCGCGCGCAGGCGCTCATCGAACGCGACGGCCTCGCGGTGCTGCGCGGCAATCTCGCGCCCGACGGGGCGGTGATCAAGCCGCCCGCCATGGAAGCGCGCCTGCAGGTGCATACGGGGCGCGCCGTCGTGTTCAAGGACTACAACGACATGGCCGCGCGCATCGACGACCCGGATCTGGACGTGGATGCCGACAGCGTCATCGTGCTGCAGAACGCCGGGCCGCAAGGCGCGCCCGGCATGCCCGAATGGGGGCAGTTGCCGATTCCGCAGAAACTGCTCAAGCAAGGCGTGCGCGACATGGTGCGCATCTCGGATGCGCGCATGAGCGGCACCAGCTACGGCGCCTGTGTGCTGCACGTCGCGCCCGAAGCCTATGTGGGCGGGCCGCTGGCGTTGGTGCGGGACGGCGACCGGATCGCGCTCGACGTGCCCAACCGCCGGCTGGACCTGCTGGTCCCGGACGCGGAACTGGCCGAGCGCCGCGCCGCCTGGCAGGCGCCGCCGCCGCGTTTCGAGCGCGGATATGGCGTCCTGTATCTCAAGCACATCGGCCAGGCGGACACCGGCTGCGACTTCGATTTTCTTCAGTCCGAGGAGCGCGCGGCGCCCGCGGGCGAGCCCGAAATCCACTGACCGGGATGGCCGCACCCCGTCACCGGCGGTCCGGCCATCGCATCAGCGGCACTTTTCCTGTTATTCCTGACAAGAAGGCGGCAATGAACTCCCCTCTACCCAATCGCTTCCGGCAACGCATCCTGGCCCGCGAGCGCCTCATCGGATTCTGGATGTGCATGTCCAGCCACATCACCGCCGAACTCGTCGGGCTGGCGGATTTCGACTGGCTGCTCCTGGATGGCGAGCATTCGCCCAATGAAGTGCCGATGTTCCTGCAACAGCTCCAGGCCCTGCAGGGCAGCGCCAGCGCCGCCGTCGGGCGCCCGTCCTGGAACGACCCGGTCGAGATCAAGCGGCTGCTGGATATCGGGTTCTACAACCTGTTGATTCCCTTCATCGAATCCGAAGAGGACGCGCGCCGTGCGGTGGCCGCCACGCGCTATCCGCCGCAAGGCATGCGCGGCGTCGCGGGCGCGCAGCGCAGCAACCGCTACGGAACGGTGCCCAACTACCTGCAGACGATCAACGACAACATCTGCGTGCTGCTGCAGATCGAAAGCCGGCCGGGGATCGAAGCCGTGGATGAGATCGCCTCGGTCGAAGGCGTGGACGGCGTGTTCATCGGCCCGTCCGACCTGGCCGCGGCGCTGGGCCATATCGGCAATCCGGGCCACCCCGAGGTGCAGGAAACGATCCGTCATCTCTACCAGCGCGTGACGGCGCAGGGCAAGGCCGTGGGCATTCTCGCGCCGGTCCACGCCGATGCGCGCCGCTATCTGGACATGGGCATGCACTTCGTGGCCGTCGGAACCGACCTGGGGGTGTTCAAGCAGGCCACCTTCGCATTGCGCGAGGCGTTTCCGACCTAGCATGCCGCCTGCCATGGCCCGCGCTGTGGCGGGCGCTGGGGGCAGGCCCTGCGCCCGGCCGGACATTCGACGTGTCCGGCCTTCGGGGCAAGGCGATCGGACGCCTCAGGCTTCCAGCGCCAGCAATTCGGCAATGGTCT
This sequence comes from Achromobacter sp. MFA1 R4, assembly GCF_900156745.1. Classification (NCBI taxonomy): domain Bacteria; kingdom Pseudomonadati; phylum Pseudomonadota; class Betaproteobacteria; order Burkholderiales; family Alcaligenaceae; genus Achromobacter; species Achromobacter sp. MFA1 R4. The sequence goes on from NZ_LT707065.1 coordinate 4,534,799, forward strand.
GGCGGCGGCGGATCAGCCGCGCCTCGCCCTTGTCCAGCAGCACCTCCGGCGCCAGCGGCCGGCTGTTGTAGTTCGAGGACATCGACGAGCCGTAGGCGCCCGCGTTGTGAAACACCATGAAGTCGCCGATGCGCGGGCGCGGCAGCAATTGGTCGGACATGACGCCGCCTTCATTCTGGGTGAACACGTCGCCGGACTCGCACAGCGGGCCGGCCACCGCGATGCGCGTCTCGGGCGCGTCCTGCGGGGCGCTGCCGTCCGGCGCATGCACCGAAATCCTGTGATAGCTGCCATACATGGCCGGCCGCATCAGGTCATTGAAGCCGGCATCGACCAGCGCAAAGTCGCGCTCCGGCCGCCGGTTGATCGCATGCACTTCGGCGACGAGCGCGCCGGATTCGGCGATGAGAAAGCGCCCCGGTTCGATCTCCAGCCGGATGGTGTGGCCAAGATACTGCGCGATGCGCTGGCGTGCGGCATCCCATTGCTCGAAGTAGTGGTCGCAATCGATGCGCGGTTCGCCGTCGCGGTACGGAATCGACAGGCCGCCGCCCGCGGAAATGGCTTCGATGTCGTGGTCCAGCGACTTCACCACGTCCACCATCGCATCGCACACGCTGGACAGGTGGCCGTAGTCGACGCCCGACCCGATGTGCATGTGCACGCCGACCAGCTTGAGCCCGTGGCGCCGGACGATGGCGACCGCCTCGGTCACGTCCCCGATCCAGATGCCGTGCTTGCTTTGCGGGCCGCCGGTGTTGGTCTTGTTGCTGTGGCCGTGCCCGAAGCCCGGGTTGATGCGCAGCCAGACGCGATGGCCGGGCGAGGCCTGGCCCACGCGCGACAGCATGTCCAGGGACCCCGCGTTCACGGTGATGCCGTGCTTGAGCGCGGTCGCCAGCGTGACGTGGTCGATGAGGTCGGCCGTGAAGACGATGCCTTCCGGCTCGCTGCGCGGGTCGAAACCGGCGGCCAGGCTGCGCTCGATTTCGCCAAGCGACACCGCATCCACCACCACGCCTTCCGCGCGCATCAGGCGCAGGATGTGCAGGTTTGAGCACGCCTTCTGGGCGTAGCGGATCGTGTCGAAGCGGCGCAGTTGCGCGATGCGTTCGCGGATGACGGCGGCGTCGTACACCCAGAGCGGCGTGCCATGTTCGGCGGCAAGTTGGGTGAGTTGGCGCGGATCGAAAGCCATGGCGTGTCGGAACCTTGAGGAAATGGAAGCAAAGGCGGCATGATGCCTAAATCAGGTCATCCAGTAAAATGCTTTGATTTTCCAGATCCATTCATTCCTGATATGGGGCGAGCGATGCTGACGCATCGACACATCGAAGTCTTCCGCGCGGTGATGATCACTGGCAGCGTGACCAAGGCGGCCGACCTGCTCAGCACCTCGCAGCCAACCGTGAGCCGCGAACTGGCCCGCATGGAGCAGACCATCGGCTTTGCGTTGTTCGAGCGCATCGCGGGGCGCCTGCGGCCCACGATGCCGGCGCTGGCGCTCTTTGAAGAGGTGCGGCAGTCCTACGCCGGCCTGGAGCGGGTGGCGTCCGCCGCGGTTCGCCTAAGAGCTTTCCGAGAAGGGCAATTGTCGGTGATCACCTTGCCCGCGTTTTCCCATTCCATCCTGCCCGATGCGTTCCGGCGCTTCCATGGCCGTCATCCCGGCGTGAGCCTGTCCGTGGAAACACAGGAATCGCCGCTGCTGGAAGAATGGCTGACCGCGCAGCGCTATGACCTGGGCCTCACCGAGCACGACACGGCGCCCGCAGGCACGCGGCTGGAATTGCTGCTGGAGGTGGACGAGGTCTGCGTGCTGCCGGACGGCCATCCGCTCCTGGCCCGGAAGGCGCTGGACCTGCAGGATTTCGAAGGCCAGGCCTTCGTCAGTCTGTCCGCCAGCGACCCTTACCGCATCCAGATCGACGAAGCCTTCGGTCAGGCGGGCGTGCTGCCCCGATCCATCGTCGAAACCCCCACCGCGGTGTCCGTCTGCACGTTCGTGCGCCAGGGACTCGGGCTGGCCATCGTGAATCCGCTCACGGCGCTGGACTTTGCCGGGCGCGGGCTGCACATCCGGCCGTTGACGCGGTCGTTTCCGTTTCGCGTCAACGTGGTGTTTCCGGAACACCGGCCAGGCAATCCGCCCGTCGTCGCCTTCATGGCCTCGCTGCGCGAAGCCGCCGCCGCCATCGAAGCCAGGCTCGCGGCAGAGGAAGGTACGTAGCGGAATGGGCAGGGCGGGCGCCGATGGTGCGCCCGCAGCGCGCAGACAGCAAAAAAGGATGCCCGTGGGCATCCTTCTTCATTTGCCGTATTCGTGACGCCCCGAAAGCGGGGCGGCAGAATGGCTTAGGCCAGCGCCTTGATGGCGGCAGCCAGGCGGCTCTTGTGGCGAGCGGCCTTGTTCTTGTGGATGATGTTCTTGTCGGCCACGCGATCGATCACGCTGGTGGCCTTCTGGAACACTTCGCCAGCCGCAGCCTTATCGCCAGCGGCGATGGATTGGCGAACGCGCTTGATGGCGGTGCGCAGCATCGAGCGCAGGCTGGAATTGTGCTTGTTGCGCTCAACGGATTGGCGAGCGCGCTTGCGGGCTTGGGCGGTATTGGCCATGTTGCTTTGTAAGTTGAATTCGGCAAAGTCGAACATTGTAGCAAGTCCCGAGGGGAATGCAAGCTTTTAATGTTGCTTTGACCGATGGAGCGCCCGTCAACCGGGCGGGAGGGCGCTGCTGGGAAGAATTCCCGGGTTGGAGAACCCTTGCGTCTGATCCTCTTGAAACCTTGAGGAAAGTGCGCGGCGCCTACTGGGTAAAAACACTGGATAAAAACACCGTGCGGATTATACAACGGAAGCGGGCCCGGCGGGATGCCGCCCCGCGTTGCCGTTGTCAGGCGGCGACGTTGATCGACACGAACCAGGGCGTAAACCGGCGCACCTGGATGGGCATCTGGTCCTGCAGGCTGTCCAGCGCGGCGTCGGTGTCGTCAAGCGGGAAATGGCCGGACACGGGCAGTCCGCCGGCCGCCATGGAGACGCGCAGCGAGCCGCTGCGGTAGGGGCGCAAGGCGGCGACGACCTCGGCCAGCGGACGGCCGCGGGCTTCGACCCAGCCGGATTCCCAGGCGGCCTCGGCCATGAGTTCGGCGCGCGGGGTGTCCATCCGGGCGTTGTCGAAGCGGGCGCCGGTGCCGGCGCGCACGGTGCCGTGGGCGCCCGACATGGTCTCGACCTCGACTTCGTGTTCGTGGACCACCACCACCGTGCGCTGGGCCTGCTGGCGCACCATGTAGCGCGTGCCCAGGGCACGTACCGTGCCCTGCGCGGTCTGGACCAGGAAGGGGCGCCGGGCGTCGGGCGCCACGGACACCGTGACCGCGCCGTCGAGCAGCCGGACCTGCCTGTATGCGGGCGTGAAATCGAGGTTGACGCGGCTGCGGGCGTCCAGCAACAGTTGGCTGCCGTCCGACAGCAGGTAGCGGCGGCGTTCTCCCGTGGCGGTGGCGGCGTCGGCGGCCACGTTGTTCAGGGGGTAGAAGGCATTGCCGACATAGGCGGCGCAGGCGCCGGTACCGACGAGCGCAAGCGTGCCTGCCAGGAAACGGCGGCGCGGGGGCACGAGGGTCGGCGCAGGAGGGATCAACGGTTGGGGGGCACCCCCCCCGCTGCCGGTGGCGTAGGCGTCGCCAAGCCGGCCGAACGACGATCCTGCCAGAGTGCCGGTCAATTGCTGCCAGGCGTTCTCATGGACAGGATCGGCCGCTCGCCAAGCCAGAAAGTCGTTGTAGTCTTGGGCCGTCGCCTTGCCGGAGCGCAGCAGCAGCAGCCAATTGATCACCTGGTCCGCCATGGGTTGTCCTTGGGCGTACTTCACTTCATGTTCCCGCAGGCCGGGGGCCGCGGGGGGGTCCTCTCAGTGGCAATTTTTAAATAATAAAGGTTTTTTACCAAAGATTACGGCCCGGTTGTCAATTCTTGACGAAATTAATGCGAAAAGCCGGCGTTTGGCCGGCTTTTCAAGCGGAATGTAAGCCGAACGGGCGGAATTACTGCTTTGGACGTCGCCCGAAGTCCCTGGGGCGAAATCCAAACAGTAACAACAATCCGAAGTACACGACGCCGCTGGCGGCCAGCACGCCGGCCAGCAGGGCCGCGCGCTGGGCGGCGTGCGCCTGCAGCGCAATCCAGTCGATCCGCGAGTCCGCGTACCACAGCAGCGCGGCCAGCCCCGCCAGGGCAGGTACCAGGCGCAGGGTGAACGCCAGCCACCCGGCCTGGGGCACATAGACCGCGCGGCGGCGCAGCCCGATCAGCAAGGCCAGCGCGTTCAGGCAGGCGCCCAGGCCGATGGCCAGGGCGAGCCCCGCGTGGGCCAGGACCGGCACCAGCGCCAGGTTCAGCAACTGCGTCACCACGAGCACCATGATGGCGATCTTCACCGGCGTGCGGATGTCCTGTTTGGCGTAGAACCCGGGCGCCAGGATCTTGACCGACAGCAGGCCGATCAGGCCGGCGGAATACGAAATGACGGCCAGCCGCGTCTGCAGCACGTCCTGCGCGTTGAAGGCGCCATAGTGGAACAGCGTGGCGACCAGTCCATCGGACAGCATGGCCAGCCCGACCGCGGCGGGCAGGCCCAGCAGCAGCACCAGGCGCAGGCCCCAATCCAGCAGCGCGCTGTACCCGCCATGGTCGTCTCGCGCGTGCGCCGCGGACAGGCTGGGCAGCAGGACCGTGCCCAGCGCTACGCCCAGCAGCGCGGTGGGAAATTCCATCAGGCGGTCGGCGAACGATAGCCAGGTGACGCTGCCCGGCGTGAGCCAGGTCGCGATGTTGGTGTTGATGAGCAGGGATATCTGCGCCACGGACACGCCCAGCGTGGCGGGTGCCATCTGCTTGAGGATGCGCTGCACGGTGGGGTCGGCCCAGGCCTGGCCGAAGCGCAGCGAAAAACGCGGGGTCAGGCCCAGGCGCGCCAGGGCCGCCCATTGCACCGCCAATTGGGCCACGCCGCCTATCATGACGCCGATGGCCAGGGCATAGACCGGCACGTCCATGCGCGGCGCAAGCCAGATGCAGGCGCCGATCATGGACAGATTCAGCAGCACCGGCGTGAATGCGGGGACGGCGAAGCGGCGCCAGGTGTTGAGCACGCCGGACGCGAAGGCTATCAGGGACATGCAGAGGATGTAGGGAAACATCATTCGCGTCATCCAGACCGCCGCGCCGAATTCGGTGTCGCGCGCCGCGCCGCGCAGGCCGCTGGCCATGGCCGACACCACCCAGGGCGCCGCGACGATGCCGATCAGCGTGACTAGCATCAGGGCGGCGGTCAGCAGCAGGGCCACGCGGTCGAGCAGCGTGCGCACTTCCTCTTCGGATCGGTTGTTGCGCGCGGCGCCCAGGATGGGCACGAAGGCCTGGGCAAAGGCGCCCTCGGCAAACAGGCGCCGCAGCAGGTTGGGAATGCGGAAGGCAACCCAGAAGGCGTCGGTAATGGGGCCGGCGCCAAACGCGCGGGCCACCAGGATGTCGCGGACCAAGCCGGAAATGCGGGACAGCAACGTGAAGCTGCTGACCGTGGCCGCCGAACGAAACAGGCTCATGGATGTACTACTGGAGAAAAGGCGGGCCGGGTCGCCGCGACCAGGGGGACGGAATGCCGGCCGCCCGAAAGGCGGCCCACGACGTGGGCCGGCCTCGGACCTGCATTACTTGGGCGGCATGCGGATGGCGCCGTCCAGACGGATCGTTTCGCCGTTGAGCATGTCATTGGTGATGATGCTGTGGACCAGCTTGGCGTAGTCTTCCGGGCGGCCCAGGCGCGCGGGGAAGGGGATGCTGGCAGCCAGCGAGTCCTGCACTTCTTGCGGCATGCCGAAGATCATCGGCGTGCCGAAGATGCCCGGGGCGATGGTCATGCAGCGGATGCCGGTCTTGGCCAGATCGCGCGCGATGGGCAGCGTCATGCCGGCCACGCCCGCCTTGGAGGCGGCATAGGCCGCCTGGCCGATCTGGCCGTCGAAAGCGGCGACCGACGCGGTGTTGATCATTACGCCGCGTTCGCCGGTGGGCTCGGGCGCATTGGCGCTCATGGCCTCGGCGGCCAGGCGCATCATGTTGAAGCTGCCGATCAGGTTGATCGACACGACCTTCTGGAACAGGTCCAGGGAATGCGCGCCATTTTTGCCGACGATCTTCGCGGCGGGTGCGACGCCCGCGCAGTTGACCAGGCCGAACAGCGAACCGAGTTCCAGGGCGGCGGCCACGACCTTCTTGCCGTCCGCTTCCTGCGTCACGTCGCAATGCACGTAGCGCTGGCCGAGTTCCTTGGCCAGGGCTTCGCCCGGCTCGTCCTGCAGGTCGGCAATGACGACCTTGGCGCCATTTTCGACCAGCATGCGCGCGGTGCCGGCGCCCAGGCCGGATGCGCCGCCGGTAACGATGAATACCTTGTTCGCGATTTCCATGTGTGTACCACCAGATCAGTTCAAGGGAAGGAGGGCGGCGCGCCGGGCGCCGGATGCGACAAGGCCTTCGGGCCGGGGCCGGAACGCGGTGCGTCCGGCCGGCGCCGAAGGCCTGTGGGCCATCGAGGCGCCGATCAGCTTTGAACGGCTTCGAACAGGCGCGTCTTGATTTCGTCGACCGCGCCCACGCCCGAGATCTTGCGGTACTTCGGGGCGGCGGCGGAGTCCTGCTGCGCCCAGGCCGAGTAGTAGTCGACCAGGGGGCGCGTCTGCTCGCGGTACACCGACAGGCGGTGGCGCACGGTTTCCTCGCGGTCGTCGTCGCGCTGGATCAGGTCTTCGCCGGTGACGTCGTCTTTGCCTTCGGTCTTGGGCGGGTTGAAGCGCACGTGGTAGCTGCGGCCGCTGGGCTGGTGCACGCGGCGTCCGCTCATGCGTTCGATGATGTCTTCTTCAGGCACGGCGATTTCCACGACGTAGTCCAGCTTGACGCCGGCGCTCTTGAGCGCGTCGGCCTGCGGGATGGTGCGGGGAAAGCCGTCGAAGAGGTAGCCGTTGGCGCAGTCGGGCTGCTTCAGGCGGTCTTGCACCAGGCCGATGATGATCTCGTCGGAAACCAGGCCGCCGGCGTCCATGACCTTCTTGGCTTCAATACCCAGCGGGGTGCCCGCCTTCACCGCGGCGCGCAGCATGTCGCCGGTGGAGATCTGGGGAATGCCGAAGTGCTGCGTAAGAAACGCGGCCTGGGTGCCTTTGCCGGCGCCGGGGGGTCCGAGCAAGATGAGACGCATGAGTGCTCCTGAAGGGGTTTATTTTTTGTGATCCGGGGGATTATGCCGCAACGCAGCAGCCAATGCGGGGCTGCGCCATGCGAAATAACCCTTATATCGGTTTGCTGTAGATCAAGCGGACGCGCTCCAGGTCCGCCGGGGTATCTACCCCGCCGGCAGGAGGCGTCGACGCCCGGTGTACGACGATGGTGTGACCGTGTTCCATGGCGCGCAGCTGCTCGAGCGATTCGAACCGTTCCAGCGCGCCTTGCGGCAAGGTCGGAAAGCGGCGCAGGAACGACGCGCGGTAGGCGTAAAGGCCGATGTGGTGCCAGGCGGGCAGGCCCTGCGCCAGCACGCGTTCGCCGCCAGCCAGCGCATCGCGCGCCCAGGGGATGGGTGCGCGCGAAAAATACAGCGCGCGGTCGTCGGCGGCGCACACCAGCTTGACGACGTTGGGATTGAAGAGCGCCTCGGCGTCGGCCAACGGGCACGCGCAGGTGGCGATGTCTGCCTGAGGGTAGGCCTGCAGCTTGGCAGCCACGGCATCGATGAGCTCGGGCTCGATCAGGGGCTCGTCGCCTTGCACGTTGACGACGATCGCGTCGTCCGGAAGGCCGAGCTGCTCGACCGCTTCCGCCAGCCGGTCGGTGCCCGTGGGATGGTCGCCGCGGGTCATGAGCGCGTGCAGGCCATGCGCCTGGGCGGCCTGCTGGACGCGGACATCATCGGTGGCGATGTGGATCTGCGAGGCGCGCGACAGCGCGGCACGGTCGGCGGTGCGCACGACCATGGGCTTGCCTGCGATGTCGGCCAGCGGCTTGTCGGGCAGGCGGGTCGAGGCGGTACGCGCCGGGATGATGGCGATGAAGCTCACGATGCGGCGTTCAGCGGGGGGGCTGCGGCGTCGTCCAGCGCGCGCGCTTCCGACTCCAGCATGACCGGGATGCCGTCGCGCACGGGGAAGGCCAGCCGGTCTGCACGGCAGATCAGTTCGGCCTGTTGCCGGTCGTGTTCTAGGCGGCCCTTGCACAAGGGGCAAACGAGGATGTCGAGAAGGCGGGATTCCATGACCGCGATTCTAAAACAGTTTTGCGCCTGGACAGCGCCCCGCGCGCGGGCAGGGTCCACTGCCGCGCGTCAGCCCTGGGACTTGCGGCCGCCGTTCCGGCACTCATTCTGCCTCCCGTTGGCGCCGCGCTTGCACGCTTGCAGGGCATCGGCCAGCCAGTCGAAGAGGCCCGGATCAGAAAACGCGGCCCGCACCGGGACCTCCCACAGGCGCGCGTCGTTCAGCGCCCCGCATTTGATGGCGTCCTTGGACGTCACCAGGATAACGTCGGCCGAGAGGCCCTGGAAGGGCGACGTGGCGTAGGCGTGGTGGTCGGGCAGGGGAAGGGTCGACGACAGCGTGATGCCGGCGGCCCGCAGCGTGGCGAAAAAGCGTTCGGGATTGCCGATTCCCGCCGCGGCCGCGACGCGTGCCTGCCCGGCAAACGCGGACAAGGGCCGCGTGGCGCGTCCTTCCAGATGCCGGGCCTCGCCCGGTTCCAGCCACATGTGCACCTGGCGCGGACGTCCGGCGGCCAGCGGGGCAGGGGCGTCTGGCGGGGTGCCCGTATTGGTCACCACGGCATCCACGTCGGCCAGGCGACTGGCGGGTTCGCGCAGCGGGCCGGCGGGCAGCAGGCGGCTGTTGCCCACGCCGCGCTGGTCCTGCACCACGATTTCGATGTCGCGCGCCAGGGCCAAGTGTTGCAGGCCGTCGTCCGAGACGATGACGTCCACGCTGGGGTGTGCCTGCAGCAGCGCCTGCGCGGCGAGGGCGCGCTTGGGGTGGATGGACACGGGCGCGCCCGTGGCGCGCGCGATCAACGCGGGTTCGTCGCCGAAGCGCGCCGCTTCCAGTTCGCCCAGTCCCACGCGCGGGTGCGGGCCGACCTTGACCCCGTAGCCGCGGCTGACCACGCCCGGCGTGTAGCCGCGCGCCCGCAGGCCTTCGACGGTGGCGATCACCATCGGGGTCTTGCCGGTGCCGCCCACGTAGATGTTGCCGATCACGACCACGGGCACCGGCGCCCGGTAAGGGGTCTTGGCGCCGCTGGCATAGCGGGCCCGCTTGCGCGCGACCGCCCAGGCGGTGAGCGCGGAAAGGGGACGCAAGGCGGTGGACAGCCAGCCGCCGCGCTGCCATTGGCGGGCCAGCAGTGATGCGCGTCTGGTGTTCACCGGTTGGTCTGGGCGGCGAAGTTGACGCGGCCGATCCCGGCGAGGCGGGCGGCTTCCATGACGTTGATCACGGACTGGTGGGTGGCCTGGGCGTCGGCGTTGATGATGACGAGCGGCTCGGTCTTGCCGGCCGCGGCCTGGCGCAGGGCGTCGGCGATCTCGGGCGGCGTCGCGACGTCGATGAGGGTGCCGTTCAGGGCGTAGCGGCCATCCTGGCTGACCGCCACTTCCAGGGCGGGGGGCGTGTCCTGTTCGGACGACGCCTGCGGCAGCGTCACCTTCAACTGCGTGAAACGGGTGAAGGACGTGGTGGCCGCCAGGAAGATGAGGATGACCAACAGGACGTCGATGAGCGGAATCAGATTGATGTCGAGCTCGTCGCGGTCGCCCCGGGATCCGCGGAAATTCATGGACGTGCCTCGCGGGGAGCGCGCGCCGGCGCGACAGCGCGAATCAGGCGCGACGCCGCCTGTTCCATGGCGCTGAGGTAGCCGTCCACGCGGCTGCGCAGATAACGGTGGGCGATCATGGCGGGAATGGCGATCAGGATGCCGAAGCCGGTGTTGTAGAGCGCGATCGAGATGCCGCGCGCCAGTTGGGCCGGGTCGCCGCCGCCCGGCGTGTACGAGCCAAAGATTTCGATCATGCCGACCACCGTGCCGAACAGGCCCATGAGCGGCGCGACGACGGCGATGGTGCCGATGGCGGAGATGTAGCGGCTGAGGTCGTGCGCGACGGCGCGGCCGGCGTCCTCGACCACGTTGCGCAGCTCTTCGCGGGGAAGGTGCCGGTGACGCATCACCTCGGCCAGCACGCGGCCCAGCGGCGAATTGCGCTCCAGCCGGTGGATCGATTCCGGCGTGTCCTGGTGATTGCGCAGCATGTCGGCGACCTGGTCATTCAGGCCGCGCGGCAGGACCAGGTTGCGGCGCAGGGACAGGAAGCGCTCGAAGATCAGCGCCAAGCCCAGCACGGATGTCGCCAGCAGGGGCCAGATGGGCCAGCCGGCCTCGCGCAGAATGGAAAGCAAAGCGGTCAACTCCTGAGGAGCCGAAGGCGCCGTGGGGGCGCGCAGTGGCATCTGAACAAGCCGAAACTGTAACGGCGCCGCGCCCGCGTGGCAAGGCGGGGTGATCCCGAAACTATCCACAGAAACTGTGGATAATTCTGTGTAGAACTCAGCCGGAAGGCTTATGGGCACAGGGCTTGCGCTTGTTTGATTCAAATGCGTGCAGCTTTCATTTGATAAATAACGTATAAAAATCAGATACTTGCACCGAAAATGCTTGCTTTCGGGGCCGTTGCTGCAAATTCCTGGTGACGCGGTATCATTGCGGCCCGCTACGCTTGCCCTGTGGACAGGTTCGCATCGGAAAGCCCCATGACAATTGAATTCTCAGTCACAAACAACGCATTCGCGCGGGATATCCTTACAGTTGCCCAGCTTAATCAAGCAGTGGGGCAGTTGTTGGAGCGGAGCATCCCGGCGCTGTGGGTTCGCGGCGAGATATCCAACTTCACGCAGGCGGCTTCCGGGCATTGGTACTTCACGCTCAAGGACAGCCGCGCCGCCGTGCGGGCCGTCATGTTCCGCAGCCGCGCCAGCGCGGTGGGTTTCGTGCCTCGTGCGGGCGACCAGGTCGAAATCCGGGCGAGAGTGTCGCTGTACGAACCCCGGGGCGACTTCCAGTTGCAGGCTGACGCCATGCGGCGGGCCGGACTAGGGAATCTGTACGAGGCGTTCCTGCGCCTGAAAGAGCAACTGTCGTCCGAGGGCCTGTTCGATCCGGCCCGCAAGCGCGAGCCCGTACGCCTGCCGCGGGCGATCGGCGTGATCACGTCGCTGCATGCCGCGGCGTTGCGGGACGTCCTTTCCGCGCTGGCCCGGCGCGCGCCCCAGGTGCCCGTCATCATCTACCCGGCCCCGGTGCAGGGGGCGGATGCCGCCGCCCGGCTGGCCGCGCAGGTGCGCATGGCCAATCAGCGGGCCGAGGTGGACACGCTGCTGATCGTGCGCGGCGGGGGCAGCATCGAAGACCTCTGGAGTTTCAACGACGAGGATCTGGCCCGCCAGGTCGCGGTCAGCGAGATTCCCGTCATCAGCGGCGTGGGGCACGAGACCGACTTCACGATCGTGGATTTTGTGTCCGACCTGCGCGCGCCCACGCCTACCGCCGCGGCGGAACTGGCCTGCGCGCCGCGGTCGGAGCTGCTGGGGCAGGTCTTGCAGGCCGCGCAGTCCATGGCGCGCGGCCAGCAGCGGCGGCTGGAGCGCGCCGCGCAGCGGTTGGACCGCGCGGCCGGGCAATTGGTGTCTCCCGCCCAGCGGCTGGAGCATCAACGCGAACGGCTGAACAGCCTGCGGTTCCGGCTGGCGTCGGCCTGGGCGGCGCCGCAAGGCCGGCGCGCCGCGCGCGTCAACCTGCTTGCCCAGCGCCTTGCGCATCGTGTTCCCGACACGGCCCGCGCCGCGGATCGACTGGCGGGCGCCGTGCGGCAATTGGGCCTGGCGCAGGCGCGCCTGCTTACCCAGGGCCGCATCCGGCTGGCCGCCGCCGGCGCGCAGCTGCGCGCCCTCGATCCGGGCAACACGCTGGCGCGCGGCTACGCCATTGCGCGCGACGCCGAGGGCCGCATCGTGCGAGACGCAGCGACCCTGTCGGCCGGCCAGCCGCTGGATCTGAGCTTTGCCCAAGGCGGCGCCCAGGTGCTCGTGCAGCAGACCCGCAAGACACGCGACGCCGGCTGACGCGCCGGGCGGCCTGCGGCCCGAAAGCGGTGCGTCTTCACGCCGTGTGCCGCGCGGGGCCTTCGTACCAGGCCGAGCGCCGTAGCGTTTGCGAAGACTCGGTCACCGAACGCATAACCATGTGTCCCTTAACCCCGCGCCAGCGCGGGGTTAACACGGTATCCTCATTAGTTGCCGATACAATTGAACGGCTTGATCGTGCTCTCAACAGAAGGAACCCTCACATGGCACATACTCTTCCCCCCCTGCCTTACGAACTCGACGCCCTGGCGCCGCACATCTCCAAGGAAACGCTGGAGTTCCACTACGGCAAGCATCACCAGACGTACGTCACGAATCTGAACAACCTGATCCCGGGCACGGAATTCGAAACGCTGTCGCTGGAAGACATCGTGAAGAAGTCCTCGGGTGGCATTTTCAACAACGCAGCCCAGGTCTGGAACCACACCTTCTACTGGAACAGCCTGGCTCCCAAGGCCGGCGGCGCACCGACGGGCGCATTGGCTGACGCCATCAACGCCAAGTGGGGCAGCTTCGACGCCTTCAAGGAAGCCTTCAACAAGTCGGCCGCCGGCAACTTCGGTTCGGGCTGGACCTGGCTGGTCAAGAAGGCCGACGGCTCGGTCGACATCGTCAACACCAGCAACGCCGCCACCCCGCTCACGACGGCCGACAAGCCGCTGCTGACCTGTGATGTCTGGGAACACGCGTACTACATCGACTACCGCAACGCGCGTCCCAAGTACCTGGAGAATTTCTGGGCCCTGGCGAACTGGGATTTCGCCGCCAAGAACTTTGCCTGAACGGCATTTGCGGACCTCGCCGCGCCGCTGGCGCTGCGTCCCGTGACCAAAACCCCTCGCCCTGGCGAGGGGTTTTTCATTCAGGAGAAATTCAGTTTCGGAAAACCCCCTTGCGTGTTGATTTCATTACAGGGAACTGAACCGGTAACAGGCTTTTCTTTAGGGTTAGCCCTAGGTCAAAGGGTCGATATCTTTGCCGTCGGCCAGCGGCTGCACCTCGGAGCGCATGGCTGCGGCAACGCCGCGACACGCCGGGGTTACCACAGGGAAAGAAAGCATGTTGCGGTTATTTTCGGGGATGCGCATCGGCGCTCGCCTGACGGGCGCGTTTTTACTGGTTGCGGTAATTGGCGGTGCGATTGGCGCCTTTGGCGTCTGGGGGCTGGCGCGCATCAATGCCATGAACGACAGGCTTTACGACACCGAGCTGCGCGGCATCTCGGATTTGAAGGAAGCCAACCTTCACCTCATCTACGCAGGCCGCGCGCGCAACGCCTTCCTGGCCGCGTCCTCCGAGCAGGAGCGGCAGGCGCTGCGCAAGCAGTTCGACGATGCGGTCAGGAACATGGATGCGCTGCGCGACAAGGCTGCCGCCACGTTCGACGCGGAGCAGACCAGGCAATTGCTTGCGCAGTTCGGCGAAACCGAACAGGTGTGGAAGCGCGAGGTCAGCGCCTTTTTCGAGGCGGCCAAGTCGCAGCCCCTGACGCAGAACGACCCGCGCGTGGCCGAGATCGAAAAGCGTTTGATCGCGTCCTCGCAGAAGCTCGACGACCTGATGACCGATCTGGCGGTCAGCAAGGAAAAGTCCGCCGAGGCCTCTGTGCAGGAAGGCACGGAGCTCTACGGCACGGTTCGCGCCATCATGATTGCCCTGGCGGTGGCGGGCGTGGCCATCGGCATGCTGCTGGGCTGGCTGGTGACGCGCGGCATCGTTCGGCCGCTGGGCGAGGCGGTGTCCGCGGCGCGCCAGGTGGCGGCGGGCGACCTGACGGCCGATATCCGCGTCTCCACGCGCGATGAGACCGGCGATCTGATGGGCGCGCTCAAGGCCATGAACGAAAGCCTGGCGCGCATCGTGCGCGACGTGCGCGACGGCTGCGAGAGCATCGCCTCGGCCTCGTCGCAGATCGCGCAGGGCAATGCCGACCTGTCCCAGCGCACCGAGGAGCAGGCGTCTTCGCTGGAAGAGACCGCCGCGTCCATGGAAGAGCTCACCAGCACGGTGCAGCAGAATGCCAACAACGCCAGTGAGGCCGATCGCCTGGTCAATCAGGCATCGAACGTGGCCGTGCGCGGCGGCGAGGTGGTCCAGGGCGTGGTGCAGACCATGAGCGCGATTTCTGACAGCTCGCGCCGCATCGCCGATATCACGGGCGTGATCGACGGCATCGCCTTCCAGACCAACATTCTTGCGCTCAACGCCGCCGTGGAAGCGGCGCGCGCGGGCGAGCAAGGACGCGGCTTTGCCGTCGTGGCAGGCGAGGTGCGCACGCTGGCGCAGCGCTCCGCGGTGGCCGCCAAGGAGATCAAGGCCCTGATCGACGAGTCCGTGACGCGCGTTGAAGGCGGTACGCGCCAGGTCGACGAAGCCGGGCGCACCATGCGCGAAGTGGTCGACAGCGTGCGCCAGGTCGCGACCCTGGTGCGCGAGATCGCGGGCGCGTCGGAAGAGCAGTCGACCGGCATCGGGCAGGTCAATCAGGCCGTTTCGCAGATGGACTCGGTGACCCAGCAGAACGCCGCCCTGGTCGAGGAAGCGGCGGCGGCCGCCGGCAGCATGCAGGAGCAGGCCAACCGGTTGGCGCAGGAAGTGCGCCGCTTCAAGGTGGAAGCGGCTGGCGGCTCCGCGCGGCAGGCCCAGGCGCGGCTAATGCCGGCCGAGCCGATCGCGGCGCCCAAGCCCGCCAAGCCCGCGGCGCGGCCCGCGCAGGCCCGGCCCGCGCTGGCGAGCGCGGCACAGGACGACTGGTCGTCCTTCTGACGCCGGGCGGTCCGGAAGTGAGCGGGCTTTCGGCTGCGGGTCAGGACGGGATGGTAAGGTTAGCAACCTCGTCCCGCACAACCTGCCCAACCGCCGTCCAACCTCCAGCCCATGAATCTGCCCGCCCCCGTCCGCCGCCTCATCGCCCGAACGCGCCGGGTGGCGCGCCGCAAGGTGCGCCAGATCAACCGCCTGTCGCGCAAAAGCGTGCAACTGGGACTGCTGCTCGGTGGCGCGGGGCTGGTGGCGCTGATGTCGCTGGGGTTCGCATACCTGGCCGACAAGGCGCTGGCCTGGAACCGGCAATGGGTGGCGTACAACGGCTGGTTGGCGCTGCTGGTGCTGCCCTTCGGCTTGGCCGCGTTGCGCTGGCTCACCATGCGCTTTGCGCCCAACGCCTCGGGCAGCGGCATCCCGCAGGTCATCGGCGCGCTGTCGCTGCCGCCGGGCCCCAGCCAGAGCAGCCTGGTGTCGCTGGCGCAAAGTCTCTGGAAGATTCCGCTTGCGTTCTTCGGCATGCTGGCCGGCGCCTCGATCGGCCGCGAAGGGCCGTCCGTGCAGGTCGGCGCGGCGCTCATGCTTGCCTGGGGCGACTTCTGGAAGCGCCGCGGTGTGAAGCTGCGCGGCTTCCATGCAAACGAACTGATCGCGGCCGGCGCGGCGGGCGGGCTCGCGGCGGCGTTCAACGCGCCGCTCGCGGGCGTCATCTTCGCCATCGAGGAGCTCGGACGCGGCACGGTGCTGCGCTGGCAGCGGCTGGTGCTGATCGGCGTGCTGGCCGCCGGTTTCCTGGTCGTGGCGGTGGAGGGAAACAATCCTTACTTCGGCGTGTTCGGCGGCGCCGAACTGTCTCACAACATGGTGATGTGGATCGTCATCTGCGGCGCGCTCAATGGCGCGCTGGGCGGCGTTTTCGCCCGCTTGCTGGGCAAGGGGCCGGTGGGCGCGGCGCCGCAATCGTGGCGCGCCTGGATCCGCGCCCATCCCATCTGGACCGCGTTCATCATGGGTCTGGCCCTGGCGGTGATCGGCCTGTGCACCGCGGGCAGCGTGTACGGGACCGGCTACGCCGCGGCGGCCGATCTGCTGAACGGCAAGAACTCGGTGCCCGAGGGTTTCGGGATCGCCAAGCTCGCGGCGACGGTCGCTTCCTACTGGGCCGGCATTCCGGGCGGCATCTTCACGCCGGCGTTGACCACCGGCGCGGGCATCGGCCATCACATCTGGGAGCTCGCGGGCGACGGCGTCGACCAGCGCGTGCTCGTGCTGCTGTCGATGGCCGCGTTTCTTGCGGCCGCCACGCAGGCGCCGTTGACGGCCAGCGTTGTGGTGATGGAAATGACGGGCAGCCAGCCGATGCTGTTCTGGTTGCTGCTGGGGTCGCTGCTGGCGTCCGGGGTGTCGCGCCAGTTCTGCCCGCAACCTTTCTACCATCTGGCGGCGGGACGGTTCCGCAGGCAGGCGATCGTGGAAGCTGGCCGCGCGGCCAAGTCCTCGGCGCACTGAAAGCGGGCGCTGGCGCCCGCTTTCGTGCAGGCGTGCGCGCCGCGATGTGAACGTCCATTGGACACTGTCCGTGCTGCGGACATCCCGGCGACGCACCAACTTGGCGCGAAAGCGCTGCGTTAAGATCAGTCGATCCCGAGTTCTTTCACTTCACTCCGAGCTTCCCATGACCGTGAATGCCTTTATCTGTGATGCGATCCGTACCCCCTTTGGCCGCTACGGCGGGGCGCTGGCTTCCGTGCGTCCTGACGACCTGGCTGCCGTAGCCATCAAGGCCCTCGTGGCGCGCAACCCTGGCGTGCGGTGGGAAGAACTCGACGACGCCATCATGGGCTGCGCGAACCAGGCCGGCGAAGACAACCGCAACGTGGCCCGCATGGCGACCCTGCTGGCTGGCCTGCCGATCGAAGTGCCGGGCGCCACCGTCAACCGCCTGTGCGGCTCGGGACTGGACGCCATCGGCACCGCCGCGCGCGCCATCCGCGCCGGTGAAGCCGGCCTGATGCTGGCCGGCGGCGTCGAAAGCATGAGCCGCGCACCCTTCGTGATGGGCAAGGCCGACAGCGCCTTCTCGCGCAGCGCCGCCATCTATGACACCACCATCGGCTGGCGTTTCGTCAACAAGCTGATGAAGGCCCAGTATGGCGTGGATTCCATGCCGGAGACCGCCGAGAACGTCGCCGACGATTTCAACGTCAGCCGCGCCGACCAGGATCTGTTCGCGCTGGCCAGCCAGGAAAAGACCGCGCGCGCGCAGAAGGAAGGCTTTTTCGACGCCGAGATCGTGCCCGTGTCGATCGCCCAGAAAAAGGGCGACCCCATCGTCGTCTCCAAGGACGAGCATCCTCGTGAAACGTCGCTGGAATCGCTGGCCAAGCTGAAGGGCGTGGTGCGTGAAGGCGGCAGCGTCACGGCCGGCAACGCGTCGGGCGTGAACGACGGCGCCGCCGCGCTGCTGCTGGCCGACGAAAAGGCCGCCGCCCGCCATGGCCTCACCCCGCGCGCTCGCGTGGTCGGCATGGCGACCGCCGGCGTCGCGCCGCGCATCATGGGCATCGGCCCGGCGCCCGCCACCCGCAAGGTGCTGGCCCAGACCGGCCTGACGCTGGACCAAATGGACGTCATCGAACTGAACGAGGCGTTTGCCGCTCAAGGCCTGGCCGTGCTGCGCCAGCTCGGCATCGCCGACAACGATCCGCGCGTGAACCCCAACGGCGGCGCGATCGCCCTGGGCCACCCGCTGGGCGCCAGCGGTGCGCGCCTGGCCACCACCGCCATCAATCAGCTGCATCGCACCGGCGGCCGCTACGCGCTGTGCACGATGTGCATCGGCGTGGGCCAGGGCATCGCGCTCATCGTCGAGCGCGTGTAACCCGCGCTTGCCGCGCCGGAAACGACAAGGGAGCCCTCGGGCTCCCTTTGTCATGGTCCGGGGGGAAGGGTCCCGGCCAGGTGTCCAGACGCAGCGGTTCAGGGCAGCCCGTCGAGCTTCTTGCCCGCCGCGATGCCATGGGCGGTGAACCAGCCTTGCGACATTTCCAGCGCGTAGCGCACCGGCTTCTTCGCGCAATGCGGATCTTCGGTCTGGGGCGCCATGTCCTCGATGTTGACGATCGTGCCGTCGTCGGCGATAAAGGCAATCGAGAGCGGCAGGAGCGTGTTGCGCATCCAGAAGCACTGCACGTCAGGCTGTTCGAACATGAACAGCATGCCGTCGTTGCCGGGCAGTTCCGTGCGGAACATCAGGCCGTCGCGCCGCGTGGCGTCGGTGTTGGCCACTTCTGCGCGGATAATATGGATGCCGGCCGACAGCTGGGTGATGGGCAGGCGCGGCTGGGCTCGCGTCTGCTGCTGGGCGCCGGCAGGCAAGGGCAGCGCCAGCGCCGCCAGCGCGATGGCCGCGGCAGCCGCTGCCGAAACCGTGCGCCCGGTGGCGCCGCCTGCAGAGCCAGCCTTGGTGAATGTTGTTTTGAACAGCGTATGAATAGTGGAAAACAAAACGGCAATCTTCGGCATGGCCCGGCGCGGTAAGTATTAAGGAAATAACAAAGGCGGGGCCCGAAAGCCCCGCCTGGATAATGGCGCAACTATACCGTTGCGCTTTAAAGGGTAACTCAGGCAGCCGTAATATTGAGCGCCTGTTTGCCTTTAGGCCCCTGGATAATCTCGAAGGCCACTTTCTGGCCTTCCTTCAGGGTTTTAAAACCATTCATCTGGATGGACGAGAAATGGGCGAACAGATCTTCACCGCCGTCGTCGGGCGTAATGAAGCCAAACCCCTTTGCATCGTTGAACCATTTGACGGTGCCCGTCGATTTGGGATTGTCCCCTTGGACGGCGGTTGCGGTCGTATCAGACATGCGGCCTGCCTCATTGAATCGTATGTTGACAGAAGGGCATCGCGGTCTAGACCTCTGTCCCCCCTCCGGCTTCCTGGCAGATTTTCGGTGAATTGAAAACCCCAGAATGCGTGGATAATGCGCCGCTTTTCTCCGCTGCGTCAAGTATGGATACTACGTATTTCTGCGTGTAATTTTCAGTAAGTTGAGTGGTTGCCGTCCCCAGTTTAAATAGAATACCCGCCCTATGAGTTCTACCTTGGATACCCAGCATGATTTGGTCGTCGAGAAGGCGCCGGCTCGCGCTGCGCCACCGCCGATGTATCAGGTGCTGTTGCTCAATGACGACTACACCCCGATGGAGTTCGTCGTGAAGGTGCTGCAGAAGTTCTTCAATAAGAATCAGGAAGAGGCCACGCGGATCATGCTGCAGGTCCACCACGAAGGACGTGGGGTTTGCGGGGTATACCCGCGCGACCTCGCTGCCACGCGAATTGCCCAGGTCGGGCAGTATGCGCGGGCGCGCCAGCATCCTTTGCAATGTGTGATGGAACCGGTTTGACATCAACAAGAAACAACGCCGCCAGCAATGGCGGCGTTGTGCTGCCGGTGGTATGCCGGGTTCCGGGTTGAACGATTTTGCCGCGTACCGGGAAGCGCGCGGCATATGCGGGTCGGCAGCTCCGCCGCTAAGGAGCGTTGCGTTCGAGTAGGCGGGGAGGTTCGCTGTGAGTGGAAAGATCAGCAAGGGCTGGCTGGCGGTAGCCGGCGTCGCGGTGTTGGCCGGCGCCATAGGCGTGGGCTGGTGGATGGGCAAGGAGCGGCAGCCGGCAGGTCCGGCCCCAGTGCCTGCGGCACAGACGGCGACGACGGCGGCCGCGCAGGCGTCCAGCGGCGCGGCGCCCGCGCTGCCCGCCAGCGCCACGGTGGGCGCCGCCGATCCCTTCGCGGCGCTGAATTGCCAGCCCCGCCAGTACAACGATGCCTTGTCCCTGGCCGTGACGTTCACGCAGCCCGTGGATGCCAAGAGCAATCTGGATGCTTTCCTGCAGGTTACCGATACGGGCTCGACCGCCGGCAAGGCGGATGAGGACAGCGAATCGGCTGCCGCCGCGGGCCAGCAGCCGGCCTCGGTGCGTCCGGGCGACTCCGCGCCCAAGGGCAAGATCGTCAAGGGCAATTGGGTGGTCGGCGACAATCCTCGCGTCATCTACTTCCCTTATGTGCAGCCGCAGCGCTCCTACGCCATCGCCGTGCGCTCGGGTCTGCCCGGCGCGGGTGAGAAAGTCGCGCTGACCGAAGCCTCGCATTGCGAGGTCAGCACGCAGGCCATGCCCCCGTCGTTCTATTTCGCCAGCCGCGGCGTGGTGCTGCCGGCCGGCCAGAACGGCGGTTTGCCGGTGGCCACGGTGAACGTGCCTGAAGTCGACGTGCAGTTTCTCCGCGTGTCGCCCGAGCGCGTGCCGGAACTCTTCGACACCGTGCTGGGCGTGGGCCGCGGCGCGGCCGCTTCCGATGAGGAAGACGACGGCAACTACGATGAGAATGACTGGCGCTATGCCGGCAACCGCAGCCTGAAGGGCTCGGTCAGCAACTGGGACCTGGACCGTCTGAATTCCCTGACCACCAGCGTCTATCAAGGCCGTTTCATCACCGACGACAAGCCCAACCGGCGCCACGTCACGTTCCTGCCGGTCGAAGGCATCAAGGAATTGCAGGAGCCGGGCATCTACGTCGCGGTCATGAGCCAGCCGGGGCGTTTCCGCTACGAATACCAGGTCACGTATTTCTACGTCAGCGACATCGGCCTGCACGCGCGCCGCTACAGCGACCGCATCGAGGCCTATTCCGTTTCCCTCAAGACCGGCCAGCCCATTTCCGGCGCGGTCTTCGAGCTGGTCGACGGCGCCGGCAAGGCGCTGGCCAAGGCCGCGGCCGATGGGCAAGGTCATGTCCGTTTCGACGGCAGCTTCGCCAATGCCCGCGTCATCCGCGCCGCGCGCGACAAGGAAATGACCGTGCTCGCGCTGGGCGAACCGGCGCTGGACCTGTCGGAATTCGATACGGGCGGCCATGCGTCGCGCGCCAACAATCTGTTCGTCTACGCGGGCCGCAACCTGTACCGTCCCGGCGAAACCTTCACCGTGTCGGTGCTGCCGCGCGACCTGGACGGCCGCGTGCTGACGCCGTCGCCGCTCACCGCCACCATCAAGCGCCCCGACGGCCGCACCGTGCAGACCGCGCTCTGGCAGCCCCAGAAGGATCTTCCGGGCTATGTCGAACGCGCCATCGATCTGCCGCTGGATGCGCAGACCGGCACCTGGCTGCTCGAGCTGCGCGTCGATCCGTCGTCCCGCGCGCCCGACGCATCCTGGAAATTCCAGGTCGAAGAATTCCTGCCCGAACGCATGAAGATGACGCTGACGTCCGGCCAGGACGTGCTGTCGCCCGACGAGGAGTTGACCGTCGACGTGCAGGGCGACTACCTGTATGGCGCGCCCGCGGCGGGCAACCGCCTGCTGGCGACCTTCCAGGTCAAGCGCGACCGTTACGCGCTGGCCCAGCAATGGCCGGGCTTCATCTTCGGCGACGTGGCCGACGACACCCGCCGCAGCTTCGGCGAACTGCCGGAGTCCGCGCTGGACGAGAAGGGCCGCGCGCAGCTCGAGGTCAGTCCCAACGCGGCCGGCACGCATTCGCCGATGAAGGTCCGGGTGTCCGCCAGTCTGCTGGAATCCGGCGGCCGTCCGGTGGTGCGCTCGATCGAGCGCAGCGTCTGGCCCGCCGACAAACTGATCGCCGTCCGTCCGCAGTTCGACAGCGACGTGGCCCGTGAAAACGCGCCTGCGGCGTTCGAGGTGATCCGCGCCAACGCGCAAGGCAAGATCGAACCGCTGGCCCAGGCCCAGATGCGACTGTTCCGTGAAGAGCGCCAATACTATTGGCGTTTCGACGACCAGCGCGGCTGGAACAGCGGCTACACCGAAACCGAGGAACTGGTCGATTCGCGCGAGATCGCGCTCACTGACCGCAGCCAGTTGACCGTGCCGGTCAAGTGGGGGCGCTACCGCCTGGAAATCGCCGATCCGGAAACCGGCGAAACGATGCGCTATCGCTTCTATGCTGGCTGGAACGCGCAGGACGCCGATGCCATGGGCAATCGTCCCGACCGCGTGCAGATGAAGCTGGAAGGCGTGCCGGCCAAGCCGGGCGACAACGTCAAGCTGACGCTCACGCCGCCGCATGATGGGCAGGCGCTCATCACGGTGGAAGGCGATCGCATGCTGTGGTCCAAGTGGGTGGCGGTGAAGGCCACCGGCACCGAGGTCGAGATTCCCGTCGACAAGGAATGGAAGCGCCACGACCTGTATGTGGCCGCGGCGGTGTTCCGCCCGGGCAGCGAGGGCGACCGGGTCACGCCGGCCCGCGCGCTGGGTCTTGCGTTCCTGCCGATCGCCAGCGCCGACCGCAAGCTGGACGTCAAGCTGACGGCCGCGCCCAAGGCCGTGCCCGAAACCAAGACGACCGTGCGCGTCAAGGTCGACGGCGCCCAGGGCAAGCAGGCCACGGTGACGCTGTCCGCCGTGGACGTCGGCATCCTGAACATCAACCAGTACGCCACGCCCGATCCGCTGGACTATTTCTTCGGCAAGCACCGCTACGCGCCCGAGTTGCTGGACATGTACGGCAAGCTCATCGAAAAGATGGACGGCACCAAGGGCAAGCTGAAGTGGGGCGGCGACGCCGCGATGCGCGGCGACAGCAAGAGCCTGCCCAAGAAGGTCAAGCTGGTGGACCTGTTCTCGGGCCCGGTCGCGCTCAACGCGCAAGGCGAAGCCGACATCCCGCTGGACCTGCCGGACTTCAACGGCACGCTGCGCCTGATGGCCGTGGCCTTCACGCCGGACAACTACGGCAGCACCGACACCGAAATGGTGGTGGCCGCGCCCATCGTGGCGGAACTGAACACCCCGCGTTTCATCACGCCGGGCGACCAGGCGGCCATCGCGCTGGACGTCACCAACCTGAGCGGCGCCGAGCAGAAGGTGTCGGTCAAGCTGGAGGCGCTGGACCCGCTGGCCATCGTCGACGGTGTGCGCACGGTCACGCTCAAGGACAAGCAGCGCACGACCCTGCGCTTCACTGCGACGACGACGGGCTCGTATGGGCTGGGCCTGATGCGCCTGACCGTGGACGGGCAGGGCGGCGACAAGCCGGTGCATATCGTGCGCGAGTCCGTGCTGCAGGTGCAGCCGGCCCATGCGCCGGAGCGCCAGGTGCGCCGTCTGCGCCTGAATCCGGGCGAGACGCAGTCGCCCCAGGCATCGTGGGTCGCGTCCTACTATCCGGACTCCACGACCGTCAGCCTGACCGTGTCCAACCGTCCTCCGTTCAACGTCAACCGTCTGGTCGAAGGCCTGCTCAACTATCCGTACGGATGCACCGAGCAGACCATCAGCGCGACCCTGCCTTGGGTGATGCTGGACGAGGACACCGCCAAGCAGTTCGGCCTGAAGCCGCGCACGCAGGCCGAGCGCGCCGCGAAGGTGACAGGCGCCATCGGCCGTCTGTCCGGCATGCGCAATGCCGTCGGTTCCTACAACCTCTGGAGCGGCGCCTCGTCGCGCGACGTGTGGCTGACGGCGTATGCCGTGGGCTTCATGCAGGATGCGCGCGACCGGGGCTTCGAGGTGCCGGACGCGTCGCTGGATCGTTCGCGGACCTGGCTGCTTGAACAGGTGCAGCAAAGCACGGGTGCATTCGGCACCTGGTCGGCCAACCTGCGCCGCAACGTCGAGGCGAACCGCATCGACAGCAGCGACGCCAACATCCTGCGCGAGGACCATCGCCGCTTCGCCGGCCTGGCCACCGCCGCGCTGGCGCTGGCCCGCGACAAGAAGGCCCCGCTGTCGACCGTGCGCCAGCTCTTCGACAACTACCAGGAACGCGCGCGCTCGCCGCTGCCCCTGGTGCAGCTGGCTGCCGCCTTCAAGCTGATGGGCGATGAAGCGCGCATGAAGCAGGCGCTCGACCTGGCCATGACGCGCGCCTATGGCATCAACATCAACAACCGCAGCAGCGCCTATTACGACGAGTGGATGGGCGACTACGGCAGCAGTGTGCGCGATTAC
Organism: Achromobacter sp. MFA1 R4; assembly: GCF_900156745.1. Taxonomy (NCBI): domain Bacteria; kingdom Pseudomonadati; phylum Pseudomonadota; class Betaproteobacteria; order Burkholderiales; family Alcaligenaceae; genus Achromobacter; species Achromobacter sp. MFA1 R4. Next base: position 4,558,787 of record NZ_LT707065.1, read on the forward strand.
GCGCTGGCCTACGCGTTGGTCTCGCAGTACGACCTTCGCCATGAGCGCAGTGAAAACCTGCTGACGCAGCTCGCCGGCCGCCTGGGCAATCGTTCCTACCTGTCGACGCAGGAACAGATGGCCCTGCTGCTGGCCGCGCGCGCCGCGGGCGGCAGCAAGAGCACGCCGTGGGAAGCCACGCTGACGGTCAATGGCGAGCGCAAGCCGCTGTCCGGCGGCAAGAGCGACCAGACGGTCGCGCTCACCGCGGCGGACCTGGCGGGCACGCAGCTCCAGAACACGGGCAGCCAGTCGCTCTTTGTCGAGTACGACATCCAGGGCAGCCCGACCGCCACCCCGGCGCCGCGCAACGACATCATCCAGCTCAAGCGCGGCTGGTACCGTCCGGACGGCCGTCCGTGGGACGGCGGTACGTTGCAGACCGGCGACATGCTGGTGGTCTGGGTGCAGGCAAGCGCCAACCAGAACATCCCCGACGGGCTGCTGGTCGACCGCGTGCCGGCGGGTTTCGAAGTCGAAAACCTGAACCTTTCGCAAAGCCCCGAGATGCAGGACTGGACGATCGGCGGACGCCGTGTGGCCGATGCCATGTCGGACTCCAACATCAAGCATCGCGAGTTCCGCGATGACCGCTATGTGGCCGCGGTGTCGCTGGGGCGCGGCAAGGTGGACGTGTTCTATCTGGTGCGCGTCGTGACGCCGGGCCGTTACGCGGTGCCGTCGACGGTGGCCGAGGACATGTACCGGCCCGAAATCCGCGGCGTGGGTGAGCAATGGAGCACGGTCGAAATCCGCGATCGCGGCGCCAAGCGTCCTTGAACGCCGGCGCTCCCCCCGCGGCGGGCGCCTCGCGCGCCCGCCGCTGGCGGCGGCGCGGCATCTTCGCGGCCAGCGCGTTGTCGGCGCTGGCCGCGTTGTTATTCGCGCTGGACCGTCTGTATCCATTGCCTCCCATCGATTCGGGCGGGGCTGCGGTGGTCGTGGCCGCCGACGGCACGCCGCTGCGCAACTATCCCAGCCGCGACGGCATCTGGCGCTATCCGGTGCAGCCCGGCCAGGTATCGCCCCGTTATCTGGAAACCCTGCTCACCTACGAGGACCGCTGGTTCTACTGGCATCCCGGGGTCAACCCCGTGGCGCTCGCGCGCGCGGGCTGGCAATGGGCCACCAACCGGCGCATCGTCTCGGGCGGATCGACGCTGACCATGCAGGTCGCGCGGCTGATCGATCCGGAGCTGGCGGGCAAGCCCTCGCGCACCCTTTCCGCGAAGTTGCGGCAGGCATGGCGCGCCGTGCAGCTTGAAATGCACTACAGCAAGGACGAGATTCTTTCCCTGTACCTGACCCATGCGCCCATGGGCGGCATCGTGGAAGGGGTGGAGATGGGCGCGCGCCTGTGGCTGGGCAAGCCGGCCCGCGACCTGGGGCCGGCCGAGGCCGCGATGCTGACGGCCTTGCCCCAGGCGCCGTCGCGGCTGCGCCCCGACCGCCATCCCGAGGCCGCGCAGGCCGCGCGCGACAAGGTACTGGACCGCATGGCCGAGCTGGGCCGCTGGACCCCGGCCGAGGTGGCTGACGCAAAGATCGAGACCGTCATCGCCCCGCCGCTGCGCGCGCGCTGGCTGGCGCCCCTGGCGGCGCAGCGCCTGCTGCAGGAAGCGGGCGGCGAGCGCCGCGCGGGCGGGCGGCCGCCCCTGGTAACGTCCACGCTGGACGCGGACATGCAGTCCTCGGTGGAACAAATGTTGCTGGATCGGGTCGATAACCTGCCGCCCAAGGTGTCGATGGCCGTGCTCGTCATGGACAACGACACGCTGGAGGTCAAGGCCTACGCCGGCTCGGCGGATTTTTCCGACGATTCTCGCTATTCCCATGTGGACATGGTGCGCGGGGTGCGCTCGCCGGGTTCGACGCTCAAGCCTTTCCTTTATGCCCAGGCCCTGGACGAGGGGCTGATTCATTCGGAAAGCCTGCTGATCGACGCGCCCATGTCGTTTGGCGGCTACGCGCCGGGCAATTTCCAGGCGGCGTTCTCCGGCCCCGTCAGCGTCGCGCAAGCTTTGCAGCGGTCGCTGAACGTGCCGGCCGTGGACCTGCTAGACCGTGTCGGGCCGGCCAGTTTTGCCTCGGGTATGCTGGCGGGAGGCGTGAAGTTGCGCCTGCCTGCCGGGGCCGAGCCGAACCTGAGCTTGATTTTGGGCGGGGGTGGCACCACATTGGAAGAACTGGTGGGCGCTTATCGCGCGCTGGCCCGGGACGGCGTCTCGGGACGGCCTCGCCTTCGGGCGGAGCAGCCCATGGTCGAGTCCCGTATGATGAGTCCTGGCGCGGCCTGGATCGTTCGGGATATTCTCGAAGGCGGCGGTCATCCCGACCGGCCGTTCTACCAGTCGGGCAATCCGGGCCGGCAACTGGCCTGGAAAACCGGGACCAGTTTCGGATTCCGGGACGCGTGGGCGGTCGGTGTGACCGACAGATGGACGATCGGCGTATGGGTCGGAAGGCCCGACGGTACGCCGAATCCCGGATTTTTCGGGGCGAATGTGGCGGCGCCGCTACTGCAGGATATCGTGGCGGCATTGCCGGAAGGCGCCCAGCAGGTCCGCGTCAGGCCCGAAACGGTGCAGGCGGTGGTGACATGCTGGCCCTTGGGCTACAGGCTGGGCAGCGTGCCTTCGGGCGCGTGTCCCGAACAGCGGGCAGCCTGGATGCTCAATGACACGGCGCCGCCCTCGTTTGCCGGGTATGCCGACGCCACGCAGGGGCCGCTTCGTCTGGGCGGCGTGGCCAACGGCTCGGTGCTGCGGCCCGTGCCCGGCATGCGGCAGGTAGCCCTGGACGTGGACGTCCAGGGTGCGCAGGGCGAGGTATGGTGGATGCTCGATGGTCGTGTCGCAAGTCATGTCGCCGCGGGTCATCCGTTTAATTTGGTGCTGGCGCACGACGGCCGGTATACGCTAACCGTCATGGATACACATGGCCGCCACGACAGCGTGGTTTTTGAAATCGCTGGCGTTACGCCATGATCGGCATAGAATATGAATCGTGTATTAGCCCGCTTCGATGCGTTACGGAGGAAGCGTGATTTCTCAAGAGCTTGAAGTCAGCCTGCATATGGCTTTTGTCGAGGCCCGTTCGGCCCGGCACGAATTTATCACCGTCGAGCACCTGCTCTTGGCGTTGCTCGACAACGCTTCGGCGGTCGAGGTCCTGCGCGCATGCGCCGCCAACCTGGATGACCTGCGCCGCAACCTGCGCCAGTTCGTATCGGAAAACACGCCGGTGATCCCGAGCGGCGCCGAAGTCGACACGCAGCCGACGCTGGGTTTCCAGCGCGTGATCCAGCGCGCGATCATGCACGTTTCGGCGGGCGGCACGGGCAAGAAGCCCGTCACCGGCGCCAACGTGCTGGTCGCCATTTTCGGTGAAAAGGACTCGCATGCCGTGTACTACCTGCAGCAGCAGGGCGTCACGCGCCTGGACGTCGTCAATTTCCTGTCTCATGGCATCACCAAACAGCCGCAGGTGGAGTCCGCCGCCGTGCAGAAAGAGCAACAACCCAATGGCGAAGAGCAGGGCGATTCCCGTCAGTCGCCGCTGGACCAGTACGCCACCGACCTGAACGCCGCCGCCCTTGCCGGGCGCATCGATCCGCTGATCGGGCGCGAACACGAGGTCGAGCGCGTCATCCAGGTGTTGTGCCGCCGCCGCAAGAACAACCCGCTGCTGGTGGGCGAAGCGGGCGTGGGCAAGACCGCCATCGCCGAAGGCCTGGCCTGGCGCATCACGCGCGGCGAAGTGCCGGAAATCCTGCAGGCGGCCCAGGTCTATTCGCTGGACATGGGCGCGCTGCTCGCCGGCACCAAGTACCGCGGTGATTTCGAACAGCGCCTGAAGGGCGTGCTCAAGCAGATCCGCGGCAACCCCGATGCGATCCTGTTCATCGACGAAATCCATACGCTGATCGGCGCCGGTTCGGCATCCGGCGGCACGCTGGATGCGTCCAACCTGCTCAAACCGGCCCTGTCGTCGGGGCAGTTGAAGTGCATCGGCGCAACCACCTACACCGAATATCGCGGCGTCTTCGAAAAGGACCACGCGCTGTCGCGCCGGTTCCAGAAGATCGACGTGGCCGAGCCCAGCATCGAGCAGACCGTGCAGATCCTGCGCGGCCTGAAGAGCCGCTTCGAAGAGCACCACAGCGTGCGTTATTCGGCCGCGGCGCTGTCGGCGGCCGCCGAACTGTCGGCCCGCTTCATCAATGACCGCCACCTGCCGGACAAGGCCATCGACGTCATCGACGAGGCCGGTGCCGCGCAGCGCCTGCTGCCGCGTTCGCGCCAGAAGAAGGTCATCGGCAAGGTCGACATCGAGAACATCGTCTCCAAGATCGCGCGCATTCCGCCGCAGTCCGTCTCCAACGACGACCGCAGCAAGCTCGCCACGCTGGACCGCGACCTGAAGACCGTGGTGTTCGGCCAGGACGGCGCCATCGATGCGCTGGCCGCCGCCATCAAGATGGCGCGCTCCGGGCTGGGCAAGCCGGAAAAGCCGATCGGCGCCTTCCTGCTGTCCGGACCCACTGGGGTTGGCAAGACCGAAGTCGCGCGCCAACTGGCGTTCACGCTGGGCGTGGAGCTGCTGCGCTTTGACATGTCCGAATACATGGAGCGTCACGCGGTGTCGCGCCTGATCGGCGCGCCGCCGGGGTACGTGGGCTTCGACCAGGGCGGCCTGCTCACCGAAGCCATCACCAAGCAGCCGCATTGCGTGCTGCTGCTCGACGAAATCGAAAAGGCGCATCCGGATGTGTTCAACATCCTGCTGCAGGTCATGGACCACGGCACGCTGACCGACAACAACGGGCGCAAGGCAGACTTCCGCAACGTCATCCTCATCATGACGACCAACGCGGGCGCCGAGACCTTGAACCGTCCGTCCATCGGTTTTGCCAATTCGCGGATGGTGGGCGACGAAATGGCGGAAATCCGCCGCATGTTCACGCCCGAATTCCGCAATCGCCTGGACGCGATCATCCCCTTCGCCGCGCTGGACCACGAGGTCATCATGCGCGTGGTGGACAAGTTCCTCATGCAACTCGAAGACCAGTTGCACGAGCGCCGCGTGGAAGCCGTATTCACCACGCGCCTGCGTGAACACCTTGCCAAGGAGGGGTTCGATCCGCTCATGGGCGCGCGTCCCATGCAACGCCTTATCCAGGACACCATCCGCCGCGCGTTGGCCGACGAGCTGCTTTTCGGCAAGCTGGTCGATGGCGGCTCGGTCACGGTGGATCTGGACGAGTCGGGCAAGGTGACGCTGGATTTTGACGACAGCGGCAAGCCGCCTTCGTCGGACGCGCCGGACAAGCAGGAAGTCGAACTCGTCGACTGATGACCGCGGACCGCCAGCCGCTGATCGAGTGCGAGCACTGCGCCAGCATCTATCGCCGACATCAGCTTGAACCTGGCGAGACTGCCAATTGTGCCCGCTGCGGCGCCGTGCTCTGGCGCTACAGCGGGCTTACTTTGTCCAATTGGCTGGCGCTCGCCCTCACTGCCCTGATCGTCTTCGGGGTGGCCAACGCCTACCCGGTCGCCTCGATGTCCGTGCAGGGCATGGTCCAGCAGGCTTCCCTGCTGGACGCCATTTCCATTACCTGGCGCCAGGGCCATTGGGTGGTCGCCATCATGACCGGCCTGGCCGGTTTTGCGCTGCCGCTGCTGCAGCTCTCGGTGCTGCTGTGGGTGCTGGGGCCGTTGTCCCGGCACCGCGAGCCGGCAGGGTTCCATGGCGCCATGCGCCTCTTGGGCGCGCTGCGGCCGTGGTGCATGATCCCGGTGTTTCTGCTTGGCGTGCTGGTCGCGGTGGTCAAGCTGGCGGGCATGGCGGCGGTGTCGCCGGGTATCGGCCTGATTGCATTCGGCGTGCTGACCGTGCTGCTCACGATGCTGGGCCGGCTGTCGCCCCACGTGTTGTGGCGCTATGCCGAAGCCGTGCATGTGGTGCCGGTGCACGTGCCCGAAAGCAATCCTGACTCGGTATTGACCGGTTGCCACGTCTGCGGCCAGGTCCAGGCCCTGCCGCGCGACGCCGACCCGGAGGCGCACCATCACTGCGTGCGCTGCCACGCGGTGGTCCATTACCGCAAGCCCGATCACGTGGCGCGCACCTGGGCGCTGCTGCTCGCGGCCATCGTCTTCTACATCCCCGCCAATGTGCTGCCGGTCATGAAGGTCAATTCGCTGCTGGGCGACAGCGCGCACACCATCCTGGGCGGCGTCGTGGAGCTCTGGGAAATGGGCTCCTGGGACATCGCGCTGATCGTGTTCATCGCCAGCGTGGCGGTGCCGCTGACCAAGCTGCTCGCGCTCATCCTGCTGCTGCTGACCGAGCAATGGCGCAGCACGACCAATCTGCGGCCGCGCACGCGTTTGTATCAGATGGTGGAATTCATCGGCCAATGGTCGATGCTGGATGTATTTGTCGTTATATTGCTGGCGGCCCTGGCCGATTTCCAGGGACTGATGGAGATCAGCGCTGGCGCGGGCGCCGCCGCGTTCGGCGTGGTGGTCATCCTGACCATGTTGGCGGCCATGAGCTTTGACCTGCGCCGCAGCTGGGACCTGGAGGGGCAGGCCGAGATCATTGAATCAGCGCCGGTAGAGGCCCGGCACGCGCCGGCGTCCGTCGCCGGAAACCCCGTCCCCGGCAAGCAAGTGGGCTAGGAAAGGCCTTCAGCCGTAGTTTTCCGCTCAAAAAAAGGAAAGAGTAGATGTCCGAGCAAGCCCCCGGGTCCAGTGACGAGAAGTTCACGTCGCCCGCGATCTCGCGCAAGAAACAGGGCCGGATCTCCTGGATCTGGCTGGTGCCCGTGGTGGCCGCACTGATGGGCCTGTCGCTGGTCGTGCGTACCTGGATGCAGGCTGGCCCCGATATTTCCATCTCGTTCAACACCGCCGAGGGGCTGGAAGTCGGCAAGACCCAGTTGCGCTACAAGGACGTGACCATCGGCACGGTCAAGTCCATCGGATTCAACGCCGACCGCAGCAAGGTGGTCGTGCAGGCCGAACTGGCCAAGGAAGTCTCGGACCTCGCCCGGGAAGGCACCAATTTCTGGGTGGTGCGGCCGCGCCTGGACGTGAGTGGCGTATCCGGGCTGGGCACGCTGCTGTCGGGCGCCTACATCGGCGTGGATGCCGAAGAGGGCAAGAACGGCACCAACCGCGCTACCAAGCTGTCCTTCGAGGGCCTGGAAGTCCCGCCCGCCGTCACGCATGACCGCGCGGGCAAGCGCTTCATGCTCAAGGCGTCGGACCTGGGCTCGCTGGATATCGGATCGCCGGTGTACTTTCGCCGCATCAACGTGGGACGCGTGATCGGCTATGCCCTGGACGAGGACGGCAGCGCCGTAAGCGTCGAGGTTTTCGTGGACGCGCCCAACGACAAGTTCGTCACCAACGGTACGCGCTTCTGGAATGCCAGCGGCGTGGACTTCAGCGTCAACGCCGATGGCCTGAAGGTGCGCACGCAATCGCTCGTGTCCATGGCGGTGGGGGGCGTGGCCTTCGCGCCGGTGCAGACCGCGCGCGACGGGGCCGCGGCCGCGCCGGCCGACGCCGAATTCGACCTGTATCCCACAGAAGCGGCCGCCAAGGCCAATCCGGACGGCGAGGCCTTCCCGATCCGCATGCGCTTTGACCAGTCGATCCGTGGCCTGGCCGTCGGCGCGCCCGTTGATTTCAACGGCATCACGCTGGGCGATGTCACGCAGATCACGCTGGACTTCGATTCCGAGACCAAGCGCTTCTATTCGCTGGTGGACGCGACGCTGTATCCGGAACGCCTGGGCCGCGTCTACGAAGAAGTGCGCGAGCGCGCGCTCAAGGACGGCGACGTGGCGGGCGGCCGCCTGCTGGGCGTGATGATCAAGCACGGCTTGCGCGCGCAACTGCGCACGGCGAACCTGCTCACCGGCCAGTTGTATGTGGTGCTGGACAATGTGCCCAACGCCAAGCCGGTGGAGTTCGAAATGTCGACGCCCGCGATAATCCCGACGGTGCCGGGCAACCTGGATCAGCTCCAGCAGCAGGTCACCAACATCGTTGCGAAGATCGAAAAAATCCCGTTCGACAAGATCGGCGAGGACCTGCGCGCGACCTTGGCCAGCACGTCCAAGCTGATGAACCGCCTGGACAAGCAGGTGGCGCCGGAGGCGCAGAAGGCGCTCAAGCAGGCCAAGGATTCGATGGCCAACATCAATTCGCTGCTGGCCTCGGACGCCTCCTTGCCGGTCAACGCCGAAAAGGCGATGCAGGAACTGAGCCGCGCGGCACGGTCGTTGCGCGCGCTGGCCGACTTCCTGCAGTCCAACCCCGAAGCCCTGTTGCGCGGCAGGGGCGAAGATCCCATTCCGGGCGCCGGCCCAGTCAGGAACTAGATGCTCATGAATAGCCGACCCTCACACGTTGCGCTCCAGGCCCGGGACGGGCTTGCCTTGCGGCGTTCGCGCGCTGCGCTGGCCGTGCTGGCCCTGTCCGGTGCGCTGGCGGCGTGCGGCTCCTCGCCGCCCGTTCACTACTACACGTTGCAGACGCCCGCGGCGTCACAGCCAGGCGGCCCCGCCGCGGGCTCCGCCTCGTTCCTGCTCGAAGTGCAGCCCGTGTCCCTGTCCATGCAGGCCGACCAGCCGCAGCTCATGGTGCGCACCGGCGACGGAAGCATCTCGGCCCTGTATTCGGAGCGCTGGAGCTCGCCGCTGGGCGATGAGCTGCGCAACGCCTTGTCCGATGCGCTCAAGCGCGACCTCGGCGCGCTGGACGTCCAGATGGTCAAGCCCGGTCCCGGCGCTCCCATCTGGCGCGTGCAGACCGATGTGCAGCGCTTCGAGATGGTGTCGGGCAGCATGGCGCAACTGGACGCCACGTGGCGCGTGCGGCCCGTCAACGCCAAGGGGACTGGCGTGTTGTGCCGCAGCGTCGTCACCGAGACCGTGACGGACAGCGAAGTCCCCAGCCTGATCGCCGCGCAGCAGCGCGCGGTCGTCAGCCTGGCGGGCGTCATGGCCGATGCGATCCGGGGTCAGGCGCCCGCCGGTTCGGCCTCCGTCCAGATGATGGGGTGCTCCGCGCTCAAGGAATGACGTGCCCGCGGCGGCATAAGCTTGCGTTCTCAAGTGGTTAACTCAGGGGCAACCTAGGGTTAACCTTAATACAAACGCGGTTGCAACCTGTCTAGCATACGGTCCTACCCCTACTGGGTTTCGATCGAGCCCAGTTACACCTTTGCCATGCGACAGGAAGCAATCTCTTATGGCCAGCACGACCCTCGGCGTCAAAGTCGATGACGCACTCCGCGACCGCCTGAAAGCCGCCGCCCACAAGCTCAACTGCACGCCGCACTGGCTGCACAAGCAGGCGATTCTTTCCTATCTGGACAAGATCGAGCGCGGCCATCTTCCCGCGGAGATGTCCCACCTGGGCGCCGACTCCGCTGGCGACGAAGATCCCGCCGAACTCCATTCCGCGCCCACGCCGCCGTTCTACGAGTTTGGCCAGGACGTGCAGCCGCAGTCCGTGCTGCGCGCGGCCATCACGGCGGCCTACCGCCGCCCCGAGCCCGAATGCGTGCCGCTTCTGCTGGGCCAGGCCCGCGTGCCCAACCTGGAAAAGGTGCATGCCATGGCCGCCGGGCTGGTCAAGAAACTGCGCGGCAAGCGCACCGGCGGCGGGGTGGAAGGCCTGATCCAGGAATTCTCGTTGTCCAGCCAGGAAGGCGTGGCGCTGATGTGCCTGGCCGAAGCGCTGCTGCGCATTCCGGACCGCGCCACGCGCGACGCGCTGATCCGCGACAAGGTCGCCCGCGGCGACTGGAAGTCGCACATGGGCGGCTCGCAATCGCTGTTCGTCAACGCCGCCACCTGGGGGCTCATGATCACCGGCAAGCTGGTCGCCGTGAGCAGCGAGCAATCGCTGTCCAAGGCGCTGACGCGCCTGATCGGCAAGGGCGGCGAGCCGCTGGTGCGCAAGGGCGTGAACATGGCCATGCGCATGATGGGCGAGCAGTTCGTGTCGGGCCAGACCATCTCCGAGGCGCTGGCCAACAACCGCAAGATGGAATCGCGCGGTTTCCGCTATTCCTACGACATGCTCGGTGAAGCCGCCACCACGGCGCAGGACGCGGAACGCTACTACGCATCCTACGAGCAGGCCATCCACGCCATCGGCAAGGCCGCCGCGGGCCGCGGCATCTACGAAGGCCCCGGCATCTCGATCAAGCTGTCTGCCTTGCATCCCCGTTACTCGCGCGGCCAGCGCGAGCGCGTCATGGCCGAACTGCTGCCGCGCGTGAAGGCGCTGACCATCCTGGCGCGCAGCTACGACATCGGCCTGAACATCGACGCCGAAGAAGCCGACCGCCTGGAGATCTCGCTGGACCTGTTGGAAGCGCTGTGCTTTACGCCCGAGCTCGAGGGCTGGAGCGGCATCGGCTTCGTGATCCAGGCCTACCAGAAGCGCGCGCCGTTCGTCATCGACTACGTCATCGACCTGGCCCGCCGCAGCCGCCATCGCGTGATGGTGCGCCTGGTGAAGGGCGCCTACTGGGACAGCGAAATCAAGCGCGCGCAGGTCGACGGCCTGGAGGGCTATCCGGTCTACACCCGCAAGGTGTACACGGACGTGGCGTACCTGGCGTGCGCCCGCAAGCTGCTGGCCGCGCCGGAAGCCGTGTATCCGCAGTTCGCCACGCACAATGCCTACACCCTGGCGGCGATCTACCAGCTTGCCGGACAGAACTATTACCCCGGACAGTACGAGTTCCAGTGCCTGCACGGCATGGGTGAACCGCTGTACGAAGAAGTGGTGGGACCGCTGGCCCAGGGCAAGCTGAATCGTCCCTGCCGCATCTACGCCCCGGTCGGCACGCACGAAACGCTGCTGGCCTACCTAGTGCGCCGCCTGCTCGAAAACGGCGCCAATACGTCGTTCGTGAACCTGATCGGCGACGAAACCATCCCGGTCGAGACCCTGGTCGCCGATCCGGTGGAAGCCGCCTCGCGCATCGTGCCGCTGGGCGCGCCGCATGAGAAGATTCCGCTGCCGCGCGATCTTTACGGCAACCCGCAAGAGGGCGCCCGCGCCAATTCCGCGGGCCTGGACCTGAGCAACGAGCATCGCCTGGGTTCGCTGTCGGCCGCGCTGCTGGCCAGCGCCGGCACGCCGTGGCGCGCCGGCCCGATGTTGGGCGAAGAGGGCGAGCCCTGGGACGCCGCCCGCGCAATCGAGGTGCGCAATCCCGCCAATCTGCGTGACGTGGTGGGCCATGTCATCGAGGCCCAGTCTTCGGACGTGGATCTCGCGCTGCGCGCGGCCGCCAATACCGCGCCGATCTGGCAGTCCACGCCGGTGGCCGAGCGGGCGCAATGCCTGCGCCGCGCCGCGCAACTGCTGGAAGAGCAGATGCAGACCCTGCTGGGCCTGATCGTTCGCGAAGCCGGCAAGTCGCTGCCCAACGCGATCGCCGAAGTGCGCGAGGCCGTGGACTTCCTGCGTTACTACGCCGACCAGGCCGAGCAGGAATTCAGCAACGACACGCATCGCCCGCTGGGCACGGTGCTGTGCATCAGCCCGTGGAACTTCCCGCTGGCCATCTTTACCGGTCAGGTCGCCGCGGCGCTGGCAGCGGGCAATACGGTGCTGGCCAAGCCGGCCGAGCAGACGCCGCTGATCGCGGCGCAGGCCGTGGCCGTCCTGCGCGCGGCGGGCGTGCCCGCCGGCGCCGTGCAGTTGCTGCCGGGCCGCGGCGAGACCATCGGCGCGCAACTGGTTGCCAACGCCGGCGTGCGCGGCGTGATGTTTACCGGGTCCACCGACGTGGCCCGCATCATCGCGCGCACCCTGGCCGACCGCCTGGACGACAACGGCCACACCATTCCGCTGATCGCGGAAACGGGCGGCCAGAACGCGATGGTGGTGGACTCGTCGGCGCTGTCCGAGCAGGTCGTGTTCGACGTGCTCAGTTCCGCGTTCGATTCGGCCGGCCAGCGCTGCTCGGCACTGCGCGTCCTGTGCGTGCAGGAAGACAATGCGGACCACGTGCTGACGATGCTGCGCGGCGCGATGCGCGAACTGGCCGTGGGCAACCCCGACCGCCTGTCGGTGGACGTCGGCCCGGTCATCGACACCGAAGCGCGCAACGGCATCCAGCGCCACATCGAATCCATGCGCACCGCCGGCCACCGCATCGATCAGGTCGAACTGAACGGCGAATGCCGCCACGGCACCTTCGTGCCGCCGACCATCATCGAGATCGACCACATCAGCGAACTGACGCGCGAAGTCTTCGGGCCGGTGTTGCACGTGGTGCGCTACAAGCGCGACGAACTGGACGCCTTGCTCGATGCGATCAACGGCACGGGTTACGGGCTGACCTTCGGCGTGCATACCCGTATCGATGAAACCATCGCCCACGTGACCGGCCAGGTCCACGCCGGCAACGTTTACGTCAACCGCAACATCGTGGGCGCCGTGGTGGGCGTGCAGCCCTTCGGCGGCGAATGCCTGTCGGGCACCGGTCCCAAGGCGGGCGGTCCGCTGTACATGTACCGCCTGCTGGGCACGCGCCCCGCGGGTCTGCCGCCGGCCCTGGACGCCGCGGCGCCGCTGCCGCAGCGGATCGCGCTGCCCGGTCCCACGGGTGAGACCAATACGTACCTGGTCGAGCCGCGCGGCGCGGTCTATTGCGTGGCGGCCACCGAGGCCGGTGCGCGCGCGCAATGGTCGGCGGCCCGCCTGACGGGCAACCATGCCTGGTTCGCGGACACGCCTGCGGCGCAGGCGCTGCTGGCCACGCTGGACGCCGAGCAGCAGGGCCAGGCGGGCATCCTGGCGGACACCGACGTCGACGATGCGGATTACCAGGCCGTGCTGTTCGAAGGCGACGGCGACGCGCTGAAGGCGCTGAACCAACGCATCGCGCAGCGCCCGGGCGCCATCCTGGCGGTGCATGGCCTGACCTCGGACGCCTTGGCGGCAGGGGCCAGCTATGTCCCCGAGCGCCTGTTGACCGAGCGTTCGATCAGCGTGAACACCGCGGCGGCGGGCGGCAACGCCAGCCTCATGACCATCGGTTGAGCGCGGCCAAGGGGTAACCCTTGGCCACCCAAGGGTTATCTCCAATATCGGGCTAGGTTGCACTGGAACGAAAATCCGGTCGCACCTCTGGCCTGGCTGCCGCAATCCGGCATCCAGGCACTGCAGAAAATGCATGCGCGGGACCCGGCGATCACCGGGCCCGCGGTAGTGAAAAAACCAAAACCCCTGGCTAAAAGCTCAGGTATAACAGGCCTTAGGTCCGACATTCCGGAGGATACCCCCATGAAGTTCCGCACCACTTTGAAGCTTCTTGCCGCCAGCATCGCCGCCGCTGGCATGACCGCGGCCGCGCACGCCGCCGACGTCAAATTCGGCTTTGCAGCCCCGCTCACCGGTCCGCAATCGCATTACGGCGAAGACATGCAGAACGGGCTGAACCTGGCCCTGGAAGAAGCCAACAAAAAGGGCATCAAGGTCGACGGAGAGACGGCCAAGTTCGTGCTCGTGTCGCGCGACGACCAGGCCGACCCGCGCGTGGGCGTGCAGGTGGCGCAGCAGCTCGTCGACCAGGAAGTCGTGGGCATCCTGGGGCACTTCAACTCGGGCACCACCATTCCCGCGTCGCGCGTCTACCACGAAGCCGGCCTGCCGCAGATCGCCATGGCGACGTCGCCCGAATACACCAAGCAGGGTTACGAAACCACGTTCCGCATGATGACCAGCGACACCCAGCAGGGCGCCGCGGTCGGCAAGTTCATCGTGCAGAACCTGAAGGCCAAGAAGGTCGCGATCATCGACGATCGCACCGCCTACGGCCAGGGCCTGGCGGACGAAGTCGAAAAGGCGGTCAAGGCCGCCGGCGGCCAGGTCGTGCGCCGCGAATACACCACCGACAAGGCCAATGACTTCACGGCCATCCTGACCAACATCAAGGGTTCCGCGCCCGACGCCATTTTCTACGGCGGCCTGGACGCGCAGTCGGGCCCGATGAAGCGCCAGTTGGCCACGCTGGGCCTGAAGGCGCCGCTGGTGTCGGGCGAAATGACGCGCAGCGACACCTTCATCAAGCTGGCGGGCGATGCCGCCGACGGCACCTACGCCTCGCTGGCCGGCGTGCCGCTGGACAAGATGGCCGCGGGCAAGGACTTCGAGCAGAAGTACCAGGCGCGCTTCAAGAAGGCGCCCGGCGTGTACGCGCCCTACGCCTACGACGGCGCCTGGAACATGATCACCGCCATCGAGCAGGCGGGTTCCGCCGACCCCGAAAAATACCTGCCCAAGCTGGCCAAGCTGAACCGCAAGGGCGCGACCAGCGAGCACATTTCTTACGACGACAAGGGCGACCTGAAGGAAATCTCGGTCACCATCTACGAAGTCAAGAACGGCAAGTGGGAGATGGTTGAGACGATGGTCAGCCAGGCTAATTAAGCCGGCTTGAACGAGGGCGGACGCTGGCTGCGCCACGGTCCGCCCGCTTCTTCCCGCAGGCGCCGTCCGGCGCTGCGGCGCGCGTTGCGCGGCCAGGCCTTTGCGCCCTGGTTGCCGCCCGCGATTTTCCAGGCTTATTCAGCGGCCCCTATGGATATCTTCATTCAACAACTGATTAACGGCGTCACGCTCGGCAGCGTGTACGCCCTGGTCGCCCTTGGCTACACCATGGTGTACGGCATCATCGGGCTGATCAACTTCGCGCATGGCGACGTCGTCATGATCGGCGCGATGGCGGCCACGACGGTCGCCATTTCGCTGGTGGGCGGCGACCCCGGCGCCTCCGCCTTCGTGGTGCTCGGCGTGGGCCTGCTCGTCTCCGTGCCGCTGTGCATGGCGGTGGGCTGGACGGCCGAGCGTGTGGCCTACCGGCCGCTGCGCCGCGCGCCGCGTCTCGCGGCGCTGATCACGGCCATTGGCGTGTCCATCATCCTGCAGAACCTCGCGATGATGGGCTGGGGGCGCAACTACCTGAACTTCCCGCAGGTGCTGTCGCCGCAGGTGTTTGAGTTTGCCGGCGCGCGCATGAGCACGCTGCAGATCGCCATCGTGGTGATCGCCGCCCTCATCATGGGCGGGCTGCTGGCCGTCGTGCACAAGACCCGCCTGGGCACCGCGATGCGCGCCACGGCGCAGAACCGCGAGGTGGCGGGCCTGATGGGCGTGAACATCAACACGGTGATTTCCGCGGCCTTCCTGATCGGATCGGCGCTGGCCGCCGTGGCGGGCATGATGGTCGCCACGTATTACGGCGTGTCGCAATACACGATGGGCTTCATGCTGGGCCTGAAGGCGTTCACTGCCGCGGTGCTGGGCGGCATCGGCAATCTGGTCGGCGCGATGGCGGGCGGCCTGCTGCTGGGCATCATCGAATCGCTGGGCGCGGGCTACATCGGAGACCTGACGGGCGGCTTCCTGGGCAGCCATTACCAGGACGTGTTTGCGTTCTTCGTGCTGGTGCTGGTGCTGATCTTCCGTCCCTCGGGCCTGCTGGGCGAACGCGTGGGGGATCGCGCATGAACACGCACCTGAAAAACAGCGGGTTCTCGACTCGCAACCTGATCGGCATCGCCCTCATCGGCATCGTGCTGGCGGTGCTGCCCTTCGTGATCGGCATGGCCGGGCAGAGCTGGGTCCGCATCCTGAACTTCGCGTTGCTCTACGTCATGCTGTCGCTGGGCCTGAACATCGTGGTGGGCTTTGCGGGCCTGCTCGACCTGGGCTATATCGCTTTCTATGCGGTGGGCGCCTACACGTGGGCGCTGCTGGCGTCGCCGCATTTCGGCCTGCACCTGCCGTTCTGGGCCATCCTGCCGATCGCGCTGGCGGTGGCGTGCCTGTTCGGCGTGCTGCTGGGGGCGCCGACACTCAAGCTGCGAGGCGACTACCTGGCGATCGTGACGTTGGGGTTTGGCGAGATCATCCGCATCTTCCTGAACAACCTGAACGCGCCCATCAACATCACCAACGGGCCGCAGGGCATCAACCGCATCGATACGTTCAAGGTGGGCGAGTTTGCGTTTGGACGCACGCAGAGCCTGCTGGGCATCCGCTTCACCGGGCCCGAGAAGTACTACTACCTGCTGCTCGCGTTGACGCTGATCATCATCGTGGTGTGCGTGCGCCTGCAGAACTCGCGCATCGGCCGCGCCTGGGAGGCCATCCGCGAGGATGAGATCGCCGCCAAGGCGATGGGCATCAACACCCGCAACATCAAGCTGCTGGCTTTTGCGATGGGCGCGTCCTTCGGCGGCGTGGCGGGCGCGTTGTTCGCGTCGATGCAGGGCTTCGTCAGTCCCGAAAGCTTCTCGCTCATGGAATCCATTTCGATCCTGTGCATGGTGGTGCTGGGCGGCATGGGCCACATTCCGGGCGTCATCCTGGGCGCGCTGATCCTGGCCGCGCTGCCGGAATTCCTGCGCGCGGTGGTCGAACCCGTCCAGCACATGGTGTTCGGCGAAGTGGTGCTGGATCCGGAAGGCATCCGCATGCTGCTCTTCGGCCTGGCCATGGTGTGCGTCATGCTGTTCCGCCCGGCCGGCCTGTGGCCGTCGGCGGTGCGCAAGCGCGAACTTGCCACCAAGACCCAAGGAGGCGCGGCATGAGCAAACTGCTGCAAGCCCAGGGCCTGGGCAAGCGCTTCGGCGGCCTGCAGGCCTTGTCGGACGTCAGTTTCGACATCGAGCAGGGCGAAATCTACGGGCTCATCGGTCCGAACGGCGCGGGCAAGACCACGTTGTTCAACGTGCTGACGGGTCTGTACATCCCCGAAGAGGGCACCTGCACCTTCAATGGCGAGTCCATGACGGGCAAAAAGCCGCACGAGGTGGCGTATGCGGGCCTGGCGCGCACCTTCCAGAACATCCGCCTCTTCGCCAACCTGAGCGCGATCGAGAACGTGATGATCGGCCGCCACTTGCGCACCCGCGCGGGTGTGCTGGGCGCGGTGCTGCGCACCCGCGCCACGCGCGCCGAAGAGGCCGCCATCGAGGCGCGCGCGCAGGAACTGCTGGACTACGTCGGCATCGGGCACCGCGCCAATGACGTGGCGCGCTCGTTGCCCTACGGGGACCAACGGCGCCTGGAGATCGCGCGCGCGCTGGCGACGGATCCCAAGCTGCTGGCGCTGGACGAACCCGCCGCGGGCATGAACGCATCGGAAACGGTGGTGCTGCGCAAGTTGGTCGAGAAGATCCGCGCGGACGGCGTGACCGTGCTGCTGATCGAACACGACATGAAGCTCGTCATGGGCCTGTGCGATCGCGTGCTGGTGCTGGAATACGGCAAGGTCCTGGCGATGGGCAAGCCCGCCCAGGTGCAGCGCGACCCCAAGGTCATTGAAGCGTATCTGGGCGCCGGGGCCGCCCAGGATCCGAACATCCACAAAGAGGGCCAGGCAACATGACGGCATCCCAACCCCTACTGGAGCTGCGGGGCCTGCAGGTGTCCTATGGCGGCATCCGCGCGGTGCGCGGCATCGACCTGTGCGTGGACGAAGGCGAACTGGTCTGCCTGATCGGCGCCAACGGCGCCGGCAAGAGCACGACGCTGCGCGCCATCTGCGGCCTGGTGCCGCTGGCCGGCGGCGAGATCGTCTACGCCGGGCAGTCCATTGGCGGACAGAAGTCGCACGAGCTGGTCCGCAAGGGTCTGGTCATGGTGCCCGAGGGCCGCGGCATCTTCGGACAGCTCACCATCGAGGAAAACCTCGCCATGGGCGGCTATGTCCGCCGCGATGCGGCGCAGATCCGCCAGGACACCGATCGCGTCTTCACGCTGTTCCCCCGCCTGGCCGAGCGGCGCAGGCAGGCCGCGGGCACCCTGTCCGGCGGCGAGCAGCAGATGGTGGCCATGGGCCGCGCCATGATCGCGCGTCCGAAACTGCTGCTGCTGGACGAGCCGTCGATGGGGCTCGCGCCCCTGATGGTGGAAAAGGTGTTCGACGTGGTGCGCACCATCGCCAGCGAAGGCGTGACGATCCTGCTGATCGAGCAGAATGCGCGGCTGGCGCTGGAGAACAGCCACCGCGGCTACGTGATGGAGTCGGGCGAGATCACCCTGTCCGGTCCCGCGCGCGACATGCTGCACGATCCCAAGGTGCGCGCGGCGTACCTGGGCGAAGTCGAGTGACCCCGGGCGGCGCGGGGCGGTCTCTGCCGCCCTGCGCCGCGTCGCTTCAGGCCGGTTGCGCCACTGCGCGCCGTCGGCCGATCATCAGGGCCAGCACGGCGGCGATGATGCCTGTTGCGCCAGAAATCACGAAGGCCATCAGGTAATTGCCCTGCGCCTCGCGCAGCGCGCCCGCCATCCACGCGGCGCTGGCCGCGCCCATCTGGTGGCCCGCCACGATCCAGCCGAACACGATGGAGGCGTCGCGTTCGCCAAAGGCTTCGGTCGTCAGGCGCAACGTCGGCGGCACGGTGGCGATCCAGTCCAGTCCGAAGAAGATCGCGAAGATCGACAGGCTGTAGAACGAGAAATCGGAATAGGGCAGGTACATCAGCGACAGGCCGCGCAGCGCGTAGTAAACGAAAAGCAGCTTGCGCGGATCGTAGCGGTCGGTAAGCCATCCGGACGCCGTGGTGCCCAGCAGATCGAAGATCCCCATCATGGCCAGCAGGCCCGCCGCCTGCACCTCGGGCATGCCGTGGTCCCCGCACAGCGCGATCAGATGCGTGCCGACCAGGCCGTTCGTGGTGAAGCCGCACACGAAGAAAGTGGCAAAGAGATACCAGAACGTGCGCGTCCTGGCGGCGCGGGCCAGCGTGCCGAAGGTGGCCGCCAGCATGCCGGTGCGCGGCGCGGCAGGCGCGGGCGGGGCCAGCGGATCGCTGCCGAACGGCGCGACGCCGACGCTGGACGGTCGGTCGGGAACCAGCCACCAGGCCAGCGGCACCAGCGCGGCGGCGGCGCCAGCGACCGTCCAGACCACGCGCGTCCAGTCGCCCGACGAGGCCAGCGCGGCCAGCACGGGCAGGAACACCAGCGTGCCGGTGGCGGCGCTGGCGGTCAGCAAGCCCATCATCAACCCGCGATGCTTGACGAACCAGCGATTGACCACGGTCGCGCCCATCACAATGGCGACGGCGCCCGAACTGAGGCCCGAGAACACGCCCCAGGTCATGATCAGGTGCCAGGGCTCGGTCATGTACGCGCTGACCGCGCTGGACGCCGACATCAGGATCAGCGCGCCGATCAGCACGCGCCGCAGCCCGAAGCGCTCCATCGCGGCGGCGGCGAAGGGTCCCACCAGGCCGTAGAGAAAGATGCCCAGGGCCGCGGCGAAGGAAATGGCGCTGCGGCTCCAGCCAAAGGCTTCCTCCAGCGGCACCAGCAGCACGCTGGGCGAGGACCTCAGCCCTGCGGCCACCAGGAGCGACAGAAAAATCACCCCGACGACGACGAACGCATATTTCTGGCCGGCGTCGCGGAATGGGAAGGGAGGGCGGGCTATACTCATGTGACTGACCGGTACGTATTGCGGTTTGCGCATAGTACGTACCGGTCAGTAACATCGTCAAGCATTTCTTGGCGACCCTGTTTTCGGGCATGCCGCGCGCATCCCGCAGAAAAGGAGCCGAGCATGGCCAGCAAGACCCAGCCCCCCACCTCCGCGCCGGCGACCGGAAACTCGGCTGCCAAGCCACTGCCGGCGGCCGACCGCATCCGCAAAACGGCGCGCGAGATGTTCTACCGCGACGGCATCCGCGCCGTCGGCGTCGATGCGATCGTGACCCAGGCAGGGGTGACCAAGCCCAGCCTGTACCGCAGCTTTTCGTCCAAGGACGAACTGGCGGCAACCTACCTGCGCGACTATGACGCCGAGTTCTGGGCGCGCTTTGACGCGGCCTGCGCTGCCCATCCCGGCGATCCGCGCGCCCAATTGCTGGAGTACCTGAGGGGCATGGCCGCTCGCGCCGTCCAGAACGGCTACCGCGGCTGCGGCCTGACGAACGCGGCGGTCGAGTATCCGGATTCGGACCATCCGGCGCGTGCCGTGGCCGTGGCGCACAAGCAGGAATTGCGCCGCCGGTTGAACGCCATGACGGCCGGGATGGGCGCGTCCGATCCCGAGGCCCTGGCCGACGGTCTGCTGCTGCTGATCGAGGGCGCCTTCGTGTCAAGCCAGCTGTTTGGCCAGGGCGGGCCGGCCGGCAGGGTCGCCGAAATGGCCCATAAGCTGATCCAGGCGCACATGCCTGGCTGATTCTTGG
Source organism: Achromobacter sp. MFA1 R4 (assembly GCF_900156745.1). NCBI lineage: Bacteria > Pseudomonadati > Pseudomonadota > Betaproteobacteria > Burkholderiales > Alcaligenaceae > Achromobacter > Achromobacter sp. MFA1 R4. Next base: position 4,579,083 of record NZ_LT707065.1, read on the forward strand.
CTTAATCCGCACAAAACCGGTGCGCAAACAGGTGCCGCATGCACCGTTGTGGTGGTGTTTGTACCCATTGCACAACGAAGAAAAAAATGTTTGGCTTTTTTATTGCAACGCAGCATACGCGGATCTAAGATGGATTCACGTTGTTCCACATCGCGCTTTCTCAAGGAGAGAATCATGAGCGATACCGCGTTGAAAAATGCCCGTATGTCGGATGCGCTGGAGCGGTCCTTGATCCGCGAGGCCATCAAGGCGGAAACCCTGTCCGGTTCGTCCACGGCCTCGCGCTGGTTGCGCCTGAAGGTGCGCATGGCCGGATTCGGCGGCGCCGTCGGCGAGATCCTGCACAACATGGACGCCGGCCGACGCCAGCACCCGGTCGTTTCCGCGTACCACTGAAGTACTACGCCAGAAAAAACGCCAGCTTTGATCGCTGGCGTTTTTTTTGTGCCTGGCCGGGCCCGCCCCGGCTTCGTTCAGGCCACGATGTCCAGCAGCAGATACCCATCCAGCACGATGATTCCCACGGTTGCGCCGATGGCCGCCCATGCCCAGGCGCCGCGCAACACGTAGCGGCCCATCAGGCCCTTGCGGCAGGCCAGGACCACCAGCGGACCCAATGCGAAGGGCAGGGCCAGGCTCAGGATGACCTGGCTGAGCACCAGCAATCCATCGGGATCCTGGCCGCCCGTCACGGCCAGCAGGCCCACGGCAGCGGCGCCCGCCACCAGGCGCGTCATGAGCGCACGGCGCCGGTCCGACCAATTGCTGCCCACCTGGAAACCCTGCGACAGGATGCGGCCGGCGAGCACGCCCGTGATGGTGGAGCTTTGCCCCGCGGCATAGAGCGCCACGGCAAAGACGATTGCCGCGCCCACGCCCAGCGTGTGTCCAATCACCGCGTGCGCGTCGTCCAGGCTGGACACGACCATGCCTGACCCGGAAAGTGACGCCGCAGCCACGATCATGATGGCCGAATTGATCAGCATGGCCACGCCCAGCGACACGATGGTGTCGTTGCGCGCCACCCGCATCGCCATGTCTCGCGCTTGGGGCGGCAGATCCCGCGCCCGTTGCGCCAGCGAACCGGAATGCAGGTAGAGGTTGTGCGGCATGAGGGTGGCGCCCAGGATGCCCAACGCAATCAGGAAGCCCTGCGGGTCGCGCAACGCCTTGCCGGTTTCCGTCACGCCGTGCGCCACTTCCGTCCAGGCCGGATTGGCCTTGAACAGCAGGAAAACGAATGACAGCGCCACCACCGACAGCAGCAGCGCGATCACGCGCTCGTGCCGGTCGGCGTTGCCGCGCGTCAGGGCCAGCACGGCAAAGGTGCCGATGCCCGTGACGGCGACGCCCGCAATCAGCGGCAGATTGAACAGCAGCCGCAGCGCAATCGCGCCGCCGATCAGTTCGGCCAGCGCGGTGGCCAGGATCGCGGCCTCGCCGGCCAGCCAGGCCGCCTTGGCCAGACGCGGCGACAGGTGGCGCGCGGTGAGGGTGGCCAGGTCCTGGCCCGTGGCCAGCGCCAGGCGCGACACCAGCACCTGGAAACCCAGCGCCAGAAAGGCCGACGTGATGACGACCATGAGCAGGCCGTAGCCGAAGCCGCTGCCTCCCGCGATGTCGGTGGCCCAGTTGCCCGGATCGATGTAGCCGACGGCCACCAGGATGCCGGATCCGACCATCCGGCGCAGGTTGGCGGACACCCGCGCATCCTGCGCCAGGACGGCATTGCCGCCGGATATCGCGTAAATGAATCGGGTCATGGGCTGCTCCTGAGAATAGTTCTCATCTTCCGGAAGCAGCCGCGGACCGTCAAATTGATTTTGGCCAAGCCCGGGATAGGGCGGGCCAATGATCCGGCCCCCTCAAAGGCCGGATCCTGTGTGCGCGTAGGCGCGGTGATCAGGATTTCAGCTTGGCGTCCATCGAGATCTTCGCGTTCAGCACCTTGGATACCGGGCAGCCTTTTTCCGCCTTGCGTGCGGCCTCTTCAAAAGCCTCGGCCGACGCCCCGGGGATGACGGCTTCGACGGTGAGGTGGACGGCGGTGATGGAAAAGCCGTCATCGACCTTGTCCAGCGTGACTTCCGCCTTGGTGTCCAGGCTTTGCGCGACCATGCCGGCCTCGGACAGGATGTTGGACAGCGCCATCGTGAAGCAGCCGGCGTGCGCGGCGCCCAGCAGTTCTTCGGGATTGGTGCCGGGGGTGTCGCCGAACCGGGTGTTGAAACCGTAGGGTTGGCTCTTGAGCGCGCCGCTCTGCGTGGAAATCGTGCCTTTGCCAGTCTTCAGATCGCCGGTCCAGGCGGCGGTTGCGGTTTTCTTCATACGTGACTCCTGGTTGGGACGCGGCCGCGTGCGGGCGCGTCCGGGGTGGGGGACGCGCCATCGCCGGGACGGCGCGCCTTGCCTCAGGCGGCATCGTCGATGATACGGCCCGCCACCCGCCTGGGCGCTGAAAAAGCCGGTACGCAACGGCAAGCCGATGTAACGGGGGGCGCGGCCGGCGCCGGGGCCGCCGCAACAGGCCGATCTGGTCAAAAGGCGCCGCTTGCGCATCAGGCAAAATAGCGGCATCTCCTTCACTTCCTCCCAAGAGCCGTAGTCATGCCTCGCATCCTTGCCCGCTACGCCTGCGCCGTCGCGCTGGCCGTTCCCGCCCTGTCCGCACAAGCCGAAATCGTGATTGGCGTGGACGTGTCCACCACGGGCCCCGCCGCCGCCATTGGCATCCAGACCAACAACGCGATCCGGCTCTGGCCCAATACGCTGGGCGGCGAGCCCGCGCGCTATGTGGTGCTGGACGACGGCACCGACGTGAGCCGCGCGGTGAAGAACATGCGCAAGCTGACCTCCGAAGACAAGGTCGATGCCATCGTCGGCCCCAACATCACGGCGTCCGCGCTGGCCGCGCTGGACGTGCTGGCCGAAACCAAGACCCCGATGATCGCCCTCGCGGCCTCCAGCGTCATCGTCGAGCCGCAGTCCGATCCCAAGCGCGCCTGGGCCTTCAAGATGCCGCAGAACGACTCGCTGATGGCGACGGTCCTGGTCGAGGACATGAAGAAAAAGGGCCTGAAGAACGTGGCCTTCATCGGCTTTGCGGATTCCTATGGTGACAGCTGGTGGAAGGAATTCTCGGCCGCGGCCGGTTCCGATCTGAAGCTCGTGGCGCAGGAACGCTTCCAGCGCACCGATGCCTCGGTCGTCGGCCAGGTGCTGAAGGTCATCGCGGCCAAGCCGGACGCGGTGCTGATCGCCGGCTCGGGCACGCCGGCGGCGCTGCCGCAGAAGACGCTGCTGGAACGCGGCTACACGGGCGCCATCTACCAGACGCATGGCATCGGCACGCTGGAGTTTCTGCAGGTGGGCGGCAAGGACGTCGAAGGCACCCTGTTCCCGACGGGGCCCGGCGTCGTCGCGCGGGAATTGCCCGATTCCAACCCGGTCAAGAAGGTGGCCGTGGAATTCGCGGACAAGTACGAGCAGCAATACGGCCCCAACACCCTGACGCAGTTTGCGGGCGACGCGTACGGCGCCTGGATGCTGCTGGACTCGGCCGTGTCGCGCGCCTTGAAGACGGGCGCCAAGCCCGGCACGCCGGAGTTCCGCCTGGCCCTGCGCGATCCGCTGGAACAGACGCGCGACCTGGTGGTGCCCAACGGCGTGCTCAACATCACCAAGGACAACCACCAGGGGTTCGACGAGCGCGCCCGCGTCATGGGCACGGTCAAGAACGGGCGGTTCTCCTACGCGCAATAAAGGGTGCCATATACCCCTACAGTTCGTAACATGTCCTGACGCCCCATAGGGCAAGGGCGGCAAAAGCAGGCTTAGGCCTGCTTTTTTTCGGACACATCATTCGTGTAGAAATCATTTAATAGCGTATTATTTTTAGTGAAGCCATGTACCTAGAAATAAATACGGGAGAAATTTCCATGACCTTGATCCGTTCCAGACGTCTGCTGTTGGCCCTGAGCCTGGGCATTCTTGCGGCTTGCTCCGACTCCGGCGCCGACAAGACCTCGGCGGCGGCCGGCGGCGCGGCCGGGACCGGCACCAGCACTCTCGAGGCCGCCAAGGCGGCCGGCAAGATCCGGATCGGTTACGCCAATGAAGCGCCGTTCGCCTACATGGACAGCAAAGAGGCCAAGGTCACCGGCGAATCCGTCGAAATTGCCCGCGTGGTGCTCAAGCGCATGGGCATCAATGAGGTCGAAGGCGTGCTGACGGAATTTGGCTCGCTGATCCCGGGCCTGGCCGCCGAGCGCTTCGACATCATCGCGGCCGGCATGTACGTCACGCCGGAACGCTGCAAACAGGTGGCCTTCTCGGACCCGACGTATGGCGTGGGCGAAGCGTTCCTGGTCCAGGAAGGCAATCCGAAAAAACTGCACAGCTATGAAGACGTGGCCAAGAACCCCGACGCCAAGCTGGGCGTGGTGGTCGGCGCCATCGAAGGCGAGTATGCCGAGAAGGTCAAGATCCCCTCGGACCAGGTCGTGGTGTTTCCGGATGCCGTCAGCGCGCTGTCGGGCGTGCAGGCCGGCCGCGCCGACGCGTACGCGGCGACCGCGCTCACCATCAACGACCTGATGGTCAAGACGCAAGAGGGCAGCGGGCTGGAAAAGGCCGATCCGTTTACCGACCCGGTGATCGACGGCAAGGGCGTGCGCGGTTATGGCGCCTATGCCTTCCGCACAGATGACAAGGCGTTTGCCGACGCCTTCAATGCCGAACTGGCCAAGTTCATCGGCACCGACGAGCACAAGAAGCTCGTCGAGCCGTTCGGCTTCACCGCCCAAGAGCTGCCCCAGGGCGTGACCGCAGAAAAGCTCTGCGCCGGACAGTAAGGGGCGCCGATGCCGTTCTTTTCGGAACCTATCGCGGAGCTCGTCCCGCCGCTCCTTGAGGGGCTGGGCGTCACGCTCCAGATCCTGGCGGGGGCGGTGGTACTGGCCGTGCCGCTGGCGCTGCTGTCCGGGTTGGGACGCCTGTCCGCCGTGCGCCCCGTCCGGTGGCTGGCCTCGGTCTATGTCGAAGTCTTCCGCGGCACCTCCGCGCTGGTGCAGCTATTCTGGTTCTACTTCGTGCTGCCGCTGTTCGGCGTGCAGTTGCCGGCCATGCTGGTGGGCATCGTGGTGCTGGCGCTGAATGCGGGCGCCTATGGCGCGGAAGTGGTGCGGGGCGCCATCCGGGCGGTTCCGCCCGGGCAGCGCGAAGCCGGCGTGGCGCTGAACCTGACCCGCCGGCAGATCATGCGGCGCATCGTGCTGCCGCAAGCAGTGCCCGCAATGTTGCCGCCCGCGGGCAACCTGCTGATCGAACTGCTGAAGAACACCGCGCTGGTGTCGCTGATCACGATCACCGACCTGACGTTCCGCGGCCAATTGCTGCGCAGCGAAACCCTGCGCACGACCGAGATCTTCACCTTGATGCTGCTGATGTACTTCGCGGTGGCGCTGCTGATCACCGCGGGCGTGCGCCTGCTTGAGCGGAGGGTCCGGATCCGATGACGCCGATTTTCGATTGGTCTTTCGCACTGGAAATCCTGCCCACGCTGGGGTCGGCGCTGGTCATCACGATCCAGGCCACCGTGCTGGGCATGCTGGTGGCGGTCACGCTGGGCCTGGTGCTTGCGATGCTGCGCCGTTCCCGGCTGCGCGTCGTGTCGCTGCCCGCAGCGTTCTTCATCGAGTTCGTGCGCAGCACGCCGCTGCTGGTGCAGATGTATTTCCTGTTCTACGTGCTGCCCCTGACCGGCGTCCAGATGTCGCCGCTCATGACCGGGATCGTGGCGCTGGGCCTGCACTATGCGACCTACTGCGCCGAGGTCTACCGCGCCGGCATCGAAGCCGTGCCGCGTGGCCAATGGGAGGCGGCCACGGCCCTGAACATGTCGCGCTGGCGGACCGCGGTGGGCGTGGTGCTGCCCCAGGCGATCCCGCCCGTGGTGCCGGCGCTGGGCAACTACCTGGTGGCGATGTTCAAGGACACGCCGCTGCTGTCGGCCATTACCGTGGTCGAACTGCTGCAGCAAAGCAAGATGATCGGTTCGTCGACGTTCCGGTACACCGAACCCCTGACCCTGGTGGGCCTGCTGTTCCTGGCGCTGAGCCTGGTCGCGGCGTGGGGTGTGCGCGGCCTGGAGGCCCGCCTGCAACGATATGGAGGAAAGCGATGAGCGCCAGCCTGAACATCAGGAATCTGCACAAACAATACGGAGACCTGGAAGTCCTGCGCGGCATCAATCTCGAGATACCCGCCGGCCAGACGGTGGCCGTCATCGGCCCCTCGGGGTCGGGCAAGTCCACCTTGCTGCGCGTGCTGATGACGCTGGACCAGCCCACCAGCGGCGATATCGAGATCGACGGCGAGTCGATGTGGACGGACGCGCAGGGCCGCCCCGTCGGCCCCAATTCCGACCACCTGCGCAAGGTGCGCGGCAAGATCGGCATGGTGTTCCAGCACTTCAACCTGTTTCCGCACATGACGGCGCTGGGCAACGCCATGGAAGCGCCCATGCATGTGCTGGGCATGACCCGCAGCCAGGCGCGCGAACGCGCCGTGGAATACCTGGACATGGTTGGCCTGGGCGACAAGCTGGACGTCTATCCGGCGCAACTGTCCGGGGGCCAGAAGCAGCGCGTGGGCATCGCGCGAGCGCTGGCGATGTGTCCCGAGATCATGTTGTTCGACGAGGTCACGTCCGCGCTGGATCCGGAGCTGGTGGGCGGGATCCTGCAGATCCTGCGCGATTTGTCCGCGCGCCGCAGCATGACGATGATCATCGTCACGCACCAGATGAAATTCGCCGAACGCAGCTCGGACCGGACGCTGTTCTTCGATCAGGGCAACATCGTCGAGGACGCGGAATCGTCGGTGCTGTTCAGCCAGCCCAAGGAGCCGCGCACGCGCCAGTTCCTGGATTCGGTGATCGAGGGGCAGTAGCCGCCCGGTTTAACCCTGCCGGGGGCGTTGGGATTGGCGGTGCCGGCTTTCGCGGGCGCTATGCTGTGGCGTCCAACGCTTCGGAGCCCCACGCATGAGTCACCTGTTCAGCCCCACGACCCTCGGCAATGTTTCCCTGCCCAACCGCATCGTCATCGCGCCGATGTGCGAATACTCCGCCGAAGAAGGCTGTGCCACCGATTGGCACATGATCCATCTGGGGAACCTGGCCCTGTCGGGCGCCGGGCTGCTCTTCGTCGAAGCCACCGCGGTGGAGGCCGATGGCCGCATTTCGCCGGGCGACCTCGGCCTGTGGTCCGACGAAACGGAAGCCGCGCTGGGCAAGGTGGTGGCCGCCGTACGCCGCTATTCGCCGATCAAGCTGGGCATCCAGCTTGGGCACGCCGGCCGCAAGGCGTCCAGCGACGCGCCCTGGAATGGCGGCCAGCTCGTACCCGAAAGCGCCGGCGGCTGGCTGGGCTGGGCGCCTTCCGCCGTGCCGCACAACGACCAGGAGCCCGCGCCGCGCGCACTGGACGCGGCGGGTCTGGCGCGCGTGCGAGACGCCTATGTCGCCAGCGCGAAGCGCGCGCTGCGCCTGGGATTCGACGCCATCGAGGTGCATGCCGCGCACGGCTATCTGCTGCATCAGTTCCTGTCGCCGCTGTCCAACCGGCGCGACGACGCCTATGGCGGCTCGCTGGAAAACCGCATGCGCTTTCCGCTGGAAGTGTTTGAGGCGCTGCGCGAGGTCACGCCGTCGTCCGTGGCGCTGGGCGTGCGCGTCTCGGCGACCGACTGGGTCGAGGGCGGGTGGGACCTGGAGCAGACCCTGGCGTTTGCGCAGGCGCTGAAGGCGCGCGGCTGCGAGTTCATCGACGTGTCCAGCGGCGGCGTGTCGCCGCAGCAGAAGATTCCGGTCGGGCCGAACTACCAGGTGCCCTTCGCCGAGGAGATCAAGCGCCGGATCGGCATGCCGACGATTACGGTGGGCCTGATCACCGAGGCGCAGCAGGCCGAGGACATCCTGGCGCAGGGCAAGGCCGACATGGTCGCGCTGGCGCGCGGCATGCTCTACAACCCGCGCTGGCCGTGGCATGCCGCGGCCCAGCTGGGCGGCCAGGTCGACGCACCGCGCCAATATTGGCGGTCGCAGCCGCGCGAGTTGAAGTCGTTGTTCGGGGAAACGCGTTTCGGCCAGCGGTAGGCGGGAAACGCCGGCCCGGATGCGCCGGGCTGAAGGGGCGGGCAAAAGGGCGGGCAAAAGGGCGGGCAAAAAGGGCGGGCCAAAGCGCAAGCCAAAGCGCCCGCCGACGGCATCCTACAGGCGCGAATACGCCGCTTCCAGCTCGCGATGCAGGATACCGGCAAAGTCTGGGCTGGCCGGGTCCTGCTGCGACAGCAGGCGGGCCAGGACGACGTTGTCTTCCTCGCCGTTCCAGATCTTGATGTAGGTGCCTTCCTTGTAGCCGTGCTGCTGCCGGAAGATGTTCAAAACGTTCTTGGAAACGTACTGCGTGTAGGCGTCGTTCCAGCTCATCTCGCACGCGCGCATGGTCTGTTCCAGCACCTTGAAGCTGGCGCGCCCGCACACCGCCAGTCCGCCGATGAGCTCGAGCAGCTCGGGCACGTTCAGCGCGTCCAGGGCGTGGGTCTTGCCGTCCAGCGTAACGCTGGCGGGCGAGGCCAGATCGGCGACCAGGGCGCGCGCGGCCGCCTCGACGTCTCCGCCAGCTGCGACGATGGTGTGCGACAGGTAGAAGTGCAGGATGTCGACCAGCTCCATCTGCACCTGCGGCAGGTCAATCGTCTGCTTTTTCCACCACTTCCAGCCGTAGTGTTCCAGGGCCTCGGCCGATTCGACGAAGGCGGCGCGCAGGAAGCGGGCGCCGCCATTGACCCAGTCCGGATTGATCATGCTGTTCAGGTGGCCTTGCAGCTTCAGCATCGTGGCCGCCTGGGCCTGGTTCAATCCGACTACGTTGTTCACTTTCACTCCGGGAGACGTGGGGGCTGTTCAATGGGCGGAAATGTTAGCACCATCGCCTGGCACCATCGCTTGGCAACCCCGCCTGGCACCACCCCCCGGGCCTCAGCCGCCGTCCTTGCGGTACGACGAAGGCGTCAGCGGCGGAAGCTTGTCCAGGGGCGTCTTGCGCGGATTGCGCGCGCCGCTGGCCGCCTTGAACAGCATGAAGGCAAAGAAGGCCAGGAAGAGTGCGGGCATCAACTCGTCGAATTCGAATTCAGGACTGTGCAGCGCCCGGAAGGCGATGTTCGCGGCGGCCCAGCCCGCCATGATGCCGGCAATCATCAGCACGACGCCAATCTTGCGCTGGCGCGCGCGCCGGGCGAGCGTGAGCGTGACGTCGTCCGGCTGGCCGGGGACGGACGCCACCGGCGCGTGCGTGGTGCGCGAGTGGGGAGCAGGGGACGCGGTATTGCCCCAGGGGGCATCGGACAGCGAGCCGGGCGTGGCGGACGGCGTAGCCGGGACGGGCGCGGGCGCCTGCTGGGCCGGCCTGCGGCCTTCCCGTCGGCTTGCGATGTGGCCGGGCGACCCGCCTGCGCGGGTCAGCTCTTCGATATAGCGCGCGAAATCGCCGTTCTTGGGCTCGGCATCGATGGCCATGAGGCTCTCCGGATCAATTGCCCCGCCGCACGCGCACCGGTTGGCGGCGCTTGCGCACCATGGCGAGGAGTAGCCCGCATCCTAGCAAAACCGACAGCCCGGCGCCGATCATCATGCCGATCTGCTGGGCGTTCTCCGCCGCGCCCAGGCTGCGCGCGGTGATGTAGCCGGGCGCCAGCATTAGCGGCATCCAGAGCACGGCCGACAGCACGTTCGCCAACTGGAAGCGGGCTTGCGTCATGCCCATCACGCCGGCCACGGTGGGAATGGTGGACCGGATGGGGCCCAGGAAGCGGCCGATCAGCACCGACGCAAAGCCGTAGCGGTAAAAGAACAGGCGGGCACGCGCCACGGCGGTCCGCTGCTGCTTGAGGGGCCAGCGCCGCAGCACCCCCGGTCCCGCCCAGCGCCCAAGCCAGTACGACAGGGCATCGCCGACGATGGCGCCCGCGACGCCCCAGGCCACCACGCCCCATGGCGATAAGGTGCCGGAGCCGATGAGGCCGCCGGTGAGCAGCATCAGGGCCGTGGCGGGAATGAACAGGCCCAGGAGTACGATGGACTCGCCCAACGTGAGCAGGAATGTAATCGGCCCGGCCCAGGCCTGATTGGCTTCGATGAACTGGCCGATCTGGGTGATGTATTCATCCATGGATGCAAAGTTGAAAATTAGCTGAACGCAATCGGGTATGTTAACGCCTGCGCGGCCGGCCGAAAGACGCCTCGGCCATATGGCGCAGGCTCAACGTTGGAGAAACATGGATTCAGTTACACAGGCGGTGCTGGGCGCAGGCATTCAGGGCGCGATGCTGGGGCGCGTGCAGGGACGACGGGCCCTGTTCTATGGCGCGGCGCTGGCCACCGTGCCCGATCTGGACGTCCTGATGAGCTACCCGGACCCGGTATCGCTCATGACCTATCACCGGGGCTTTTCGCATTCGGTCTTCGTGCTGACCGCCGTGGCCATCGTGCTGGCCTGGTTGATCCGCAAATTCCGGCCCAACCCGGGCTACAGCGGGCGCCGGTTGTTCCTGACGCTATGGCTGGTGCTGGTGACGCATCCCATCCTGGATTCGTTCACGGTCTACGGAACCCAGTTGTTCTGGCCGCTCGCGCTGACGCCGGAAAGCTGGTCGGCCGTCTTCATCATCGATCCGGTCTATACCGTGCCGCTCCTGCTGGGGGTCCTGTTCGCCTTTGCCGCCGGCATGACGCTTACCGCGCGGCGCGTGCTGGTGGCCACGCTTGCATTCAGCACCGCGTACCTGGGGTTCGGACTGGCGGGACGCATGGCGGCCGAGCAGCGCGTACGCGACGCGCTGCAGGGACAGGGCATCACCGTGGGGGAATTGCGCGCCATTCCCATGCCGTTCAATACCCTGGTGTGGCGCGTGATCGCCAAGGACGGCAACGGCAACTATTACGAAGCGGTCAGCAGCCTCTTTGACCGCGGTCCGCCGGAATGGGTGCGCCTGCCTCTGAATCCCGAGACAGGCCGCGTCCTGGCGGGCGTGCCCCTGCATGAGCGCCTGCGCTGGTTCACGGACGATTGGCTGCGGTATGACGTGGTGGGCGACGCTCTGGTGGTCTCGGACCTGCGCATGGGCATGGCCGGGCATTACACGTTTCGCTTCAAGATGGCCCAGCGCGCGCCGGACGGCGCCTGGGCGGCAGTCACGCCCTCCGTCTGGCCGAGCGACCGGGGCGGCTGGAATGAATTCAAGCTGGTCCTGGCCCGCATCCTGGACGGGCAACCGCCGCTGCCCCTGGCGCAATGGGCAGAGCAGGCGACAAAGTAGGCCGCGCCCGCGCCACCCGATGCAGGCCCCCGTGAGTAGGGGGCTTTTTCTTGCGCCGCGCGTATTGACCGGTTTCCATCGCTTGCATTATTCTTGTTCACTAATAAGGAACTTATGTTCCGTTTTATGGAACAAGCATGAGTATTCTCGATGGCGTCCAACGCGTGCTTTCCCTCTATGCGGAAGGCGCGGCCGAGCTGAGCTTCACCGAAGTCGCGGCCCGCCTGGCCATGCCCAAAAGCACGGCCTCGCGTCTGCTGAACCAGATGCAGCATTACGGGCTGCTCGACCAGGACGCGGCCACGCGCCGCTATCGGCCGGGCGCCATGCTGGCGCAGGCCGTGCGCGCCGGCATGGCCGCCACGCCGCTGGACGAGGCCTGCCGCGCCGTGCTCGCCCGCCTGTCCGACGACAGCGGGCTGACGGCCTATCTCTCCACGCTGAACCAGCGCGAAACCGTCGTGCTGCAGCGGCTGAACGGCTCGCATCCCGTGCAGGTGCTGTCGCCGCCCGGTTCGCGCCGCGCCGCCTCGGGCACGGCGATGGGGCGGGCGTTGCTGTCGCGCCTGACCGACACTGAATTCCAGGCCCTGTATGGCGCGGACCCCGCGCAGCCCTTGCCCGTCGAAGGGCGCGACTGCCCGGCCACCGTCGGCGATCTGGCGCACCGCTTGGCGCGGACGCGCGCGGACCATTGCGCCGTCGCGATCGACGAGGCCATGCCCGGAATCGGCGCCGTGGCCGCGGCGGTCCGTGACCCTGCCACCGGCGAACTGCGCGGCCTGTGCCTGTCGTTCGTGTCGTTCCAGGCCGACGCCGCCCGCGTTGCCGTGCTGCGCGAATCCGTGCTGCAACAGGTGGGGGCGCTGGGCCGCGAGCTCAACGATCCCTACTGGCTCACCTGACCGATTTCCGGGACGCGACGGCATCGGCCGCGCCAGACCGGCTTTCAGGCCCGCTTCCCGCCACCCGCTTCCAGAACCTTTTACCTATCGGACCTTTTCCATGAACCTTCTGCTCCTCAGCAACTCCAGCAGCGATGCCGGTTATCTGGTGCACGCCATGCCCGACATCCGCGAGCTGATCGAATCCCTGCCGCAAGGCGCCCGCGCGGTGTTCGTGCCCTACGCGGGCGTCACGCGCAACTGGGACGACTACACCGCGCTGGTCGCTTCGGCGCTGGCGGACACGGGGCTGGACATCCAGGGCCTGCACCGCGCGCAGGATCCGGTCGCGGCGCTGGAAGCGGCGGCGGTCATCATCGTCGGGGGCGGCAACACGTTCAACCTGCTGGGCCAGTTGCGACGCCAGGGTCTGCTCGAGGCCGTGGCGCGCCGCGTGCGCGCGGGGGCGGCCTACCTGGGTTGGAGCGCAGGTTCCAACCTGACGTGCCCCACCATCTGCACCACCAATGACATGCCCATCACGGACCCGCAGGGCTTCGATGCGCTGGGCCTGGTGTCCTTCCAGATCAACCCGCACTACACCAATGCCCACCCGCCCGGGCATCGCGGAGAAACCCGCGCCCAGCGCCTGGCGGAGTTCTGCACCCTGAATCCCGCCATGCCCGTGCTGGGGCTGCCCGAAGGCGCCGCGCTGCGCGTGCGCGGCGACAAGATCGCCCTGGTCGGCCCGCACGATGCGCCGCTCTTCCTGGGCACGGGCGAACCGCGCGTGTTCCGCCCCGGTCCGGTGGAGATCCCGGCATGAAGCAGGTGATCGACGTCATCGAATTGCTGTCGTCCGCGCATGTCACGGGCGAGGCGGTTGCGCAGGTGCTGCGCGACGCCGGCAATTGCGATGTGCAAGTGACGCGCCTCGAGCGCGACGGATTGTCGACGGATTTCCTGTCCATCGTCATCCCGGGCGCGGACGCGTCGGCGCCGCAACTGGGCATCGTCGGGCGGCTGGGCGGCATCGGCGCGCGCCCCGCCGTGACGGGCCTGGTCTCCGACAGCGACGGCGCCGTGGTCGCGATCGCGGCCGCGCTCAAGTTGATGGCGATGGCACGGCAGGGCGACGTGCTGCCCGGCACGGTCCGCATCCGCACGCACATCTGCCCGCGCGCCGGCACCCGGCCGCATCATCCGGTGCCGATGATGCGCTCGCCGTTTCCCATGCGCGAAATGATGTCGCACGAAGTCGACCCGCGCATGGACGCGATCCTGTCGGTGGACACGACGCGCGGCAACCGCCTGGTCAACAAGCGCGGCGTGGCGCTTACGCCCGTGGCCAAGCAGGGCTACCTGCTGCGCATCCCCGAGACCATGCTGGACGTGATGGGCTGGGTCAGCGGCGAACTGCCGGTGACGCTGCCTTTGACCACCCAGGACATCACGCCCTACGAGAACGGCCTGTGGCACGTGAACTCGCTGATGCAGCCGGCCATCGTCACGGACGCGCCGGTGGTCGGCGTGGCGCTGACGGCGCAGACCACCGTGCCCGGTTGCGCCACCGGCGTCACCAACGCCGTGGACGCGGATGTCGCCATGCGCTTCTGCATCGAGATCGCCAAGCTCTACGGCCAGGGCGCCATGACCTTCTTCGACGACACCGAATGGCGCGCGCTGCAGGCCCGCTACGGGTCGATGGCGCACCTGCAGACCGTGGGCCGCGAAGACGGAGCCACGCCATGAGCGTGCGCACGCCGCGCCGCGTCGCGTTCTTCACCATCGGCCAATCGCCGCGCAGCGACGTCGTGCCCGAGATGGCGCCCGTGCTGGGCGCGCACGTGCGCATCGATGAGTTCGGCGCGCTGGACGGGCTGGACGCCGCGGGCCTGGCCGCGCTGGCGCCGCGTCCGCGCGAATACCGTTTCGCCACGCGCATGCGCGACGGCTCCCAGATCGAACTGGACGCGGCCGCCGCCGAGGCGCGCCTGGCGGACGTGATGCGGCAGGCGGACGGCCAGGGCTACGACGTCCTGGTGCCGCTGTGCACCGGCACGGCGATCGCGCCGATGCGCACGCTTGTGGTGGAGCCGCAGCAAGTCGTGGACCACCTCGTCGCGGGCCTCGCGCAGCACTGCCGTAAGGTGGGGCTGGTGGTGCCGCTGCAAGCACAGGTCGACGCGTTTCACATGGCCGTGCCGCTGGAATGCGAGACGCAGGTGGTGCATGCCTCGCCCTATGAGCCCGACGCGCAGCAGGCCGCGCGCAACTTCGAGGCCGCGGGCCGGGCGCTGGCGTCGTGCGACCTGATCGTCATGCATTGCATGGGCTATGCGCAGCGCATGCGCCAGGCGGTGGCCGAGGCATCGGGCCGTCCCGTGCTGCTGTCCAACCGCCTGGTCGCGCAGGCGCTTGCGCAACTATTGGAATAACGCCGCCGGACGCAATCCCGAAGCCCCGGCCGCGTCCTTTCGCGCGGTCGGTCCGGGCGAGCGGCGAGAGGAGACGAAGCCGACTTCGTCAATCATTGTTGGGAGTTTTTTCATGTTCAGCCGTACCCTGCACCGCGCCGCTGGCGCACTGTTTGCCGTCACCGCGCTGGCGGCCACCTCCGCCCATGCCGCCGACGCCTGGAAGCCCGCCAAGCCGGTGCGCCTGCTCGTCGGCTTTGCCCCGGGCGGCTCGGCCGATACGCTGGCCCGCCTGTTGGCCGAGCCGCTCTCCGCGCGCCTGGGCCAGCCGGTCGTGGTCGAAAACCTGGCCGGCGCCGGCGGCAACATCATGGCCTACCGCCTGAGCCAGGCGCCCGCCGACGGCTACACCATCGGCATCGCCGCGGCCGGTTCCATGGCCATCACCCATGTCCTCAATCCCAAGGGCACGAACTACAAGCCCGCCGATTTCACCCCCATCACGTTGGCCGCCGTGCAGCCCAACGTCGTCATCGTGAACAAGGACGTGCCGGCCAACAACCTGGCCGAACTGAAGGAGTACTTCCAGAAGACCCCGACCGCCACCTATGGCACCGCGGGCGTGGGCATTTCCAACCACCTGATCGCCGAGACCATGCTGTACAAGCTGGGCGTCAAGGTCCCCCACGCCGCCTACCGTGGCGCGGCGCCCGTGATCACCGACCTGCTCGGCGGCCACATCGCCATGACGATGGACAACATCTCCACCGCCGCGCCGCTGGCCTCGCAAGGCAAGGTGAAAGCCATCGCCGTGGCGTCGATCAAGCGCGCCGCCCAGTTGCCCAACGTCCCCACGCTGGACGAACAGGGACTGAAGGGCTTTGACATGCCCACGTGGCAGGGCGTGTTCGCCCCGGCCGGCCTGCCCGCCGACGTGCTGGCCGCCTATTACGCGGCCCTGCAGGACGTGCTGAAGCAGCCCGCTGTCGTGGAGAAGATGTCCGGCCTGGGCTCCGAGCCCGTCACCGGGATGGCGCCGGAAAAGTTCTCCGCGTTCCTGGAAAACGACCGCAAGCAATGGGCGGACATCGTCAAGGCCGCGAACATCAGCCTGGAGCAGTAAACACGCCGCAAGCCGGTTCAGGCAGGTTCAAGCCGGTTCACGCGCTGCAAGGCAAAACGCCAGACCCGTTACGGGTCTGGCGTTTTTTCATGTCGATCCGGCTGACGATGCCGGGCGCGCCGGCAAACGCGGGCGGGTGTCGGCTTGGCGCAGCGATCCGATGCGTGTTCCGTTCAAACCGGCATGCGCGCCGCGATTTCCGCGATGAGGCGGCGCGCGGCGTCCAGCTTGTCGCCGGCCGGCAGCGGGTGCGTGCCCTGCGCGTCGAACAGCACCAGCTCGGTGGTGTCGGCGTCCATGACCTTGTGCGCAAGGTTGCCGACCAGCAGCGGGATGCCCTTGCGCGCGCGCTTGGCTTCCGCGTGTTCGGCCAGCTTTTCGGTTTCGGCCGCAAAGCCCACGCACCACGGGCCGTTTTCGAGCTTGGCCACTTCGGCCAGGATGTCCGGATTGGGTTCGAATTCCATCAACGGGGCGCCGCCGCCTTCGCTGGTTTTCTTCAGCTTCTGCGTGCTGACGTTCTTGACGCGCCAGTCCGCCACCGCGGCCACGGCGATGAAGATGTCGGCGTCGCCGACACTGGCCATGACGGCATCGTGCATCTGGCGGGCGGTGGTGACGGGCAGCGCGGTCACGCCGCGCGGAACGGGCAGGAACGTGGCGCCGGTGATCAGGGTGACGCGGGCGCCGGCCTCGCGCGCGGCGCGCGCCAGGGCGTAGCCTGTCTTGCCGGAAGACCGGTTGCTCAGCACGCGCACGGGGTCCACGGGTTCCGACGTGGGGCCGGCGGTCAGCAGCACGTGGCGGCCGGCCAGCAGCTTGGGCTGGAAGAAGGCGATCAGGTCGGTCAGCAGCTCATGGGCCTCGAGCATCCGGCCGTCGCCGGTTTCGCCGCAGGCCTGTTCGCCCGCCGCGGGGCCCAGCACGGTGACGCCGTCAGCGCGGAGCTGTTCGACGTTGCGCTGCGTGGCCGGGTTGGCCCACATTTCGCGGTTCATGGCGGGCGCCACCAGCAACGGACAGGCGCGCGCCAGGCACAGCGTGGACAGCAGGTCGTCGGCCATGCCGTGCGCCAGCTTGGCCATGAAGTCGGCGCTGGCGGGCGCGATCAACACGGCGTCCGCGCCCCGCGTCAGGTCGATGTGCGCCATGTTGTTGGGCACGCGCGCGTCCCAGGCGTCCACGAACACGGGCCTGCCGGACAACGCCTGCATGGTGACGGGCGTGATGAAGTGCGTGGCCGCCTCGGTCATCACCACGTCGACGGTGGCGCCTTGTTCGGTCATGCGCCGCACGAGCTCGGCGATTTTGTAGCAGGCGATGCCCCCGGTCAGTCCGAGGACGATGCGTTTGCGGGCGAGATCGAGCATGAGGACGGGGCGACGGGTTCAGCGCCGCGAAATCGAGGAATTGAGAGGGATTTTATTCTGCATTGCCGCATCGCGCCGTTCGTCATGCCTTCAGGGGGCATCAAGCCGGACAAAAGCCGCAGGGGGCCGGGCAGGGCGCCGGCCCGCCTTGCGACCGTCAGGCCTGCGGTTTGCGGGCGCGCAGCAATTCGTCCAGCACCAGCAGCACCGCGCCGCAGGTGATGCCGACGTCCGCCAGGTTGAAGGCGGGAAACTGCCAGTCTTTCCAGTAGAACAGCAGAAAGTCCACCACGTGGCCATACACCACGCGGTCGATGACGTTGCCGATGGCGCCGCCCAGGATCAGCGTCAGCGCCAGGCTGAAGCGCGGCTGTCCGTGCGTGCGGCGCAGCATCCAGACGATGACGACCGCCGCCACGCTGCCCAGCCCGGTGAACAGCCAGCGCTGCCAGCCTTCTTCGGACGCCAGGAAGCTGAACGCAGCCCCGCGGTTGAACACCAGCGTGAAGTCGAAGAAGGGCAGGACGTTGACGCGTTCGCCGTACTGGAATGCCGTGTTGAAGTAGACCTTGGTCAACTGGTCCAGCACGATGATCAGCAAGGCCAGCGCCAGCCAGCCGCCCACGCGCGCCGGCGCGGGCCGGGCGGGGGCGGCGCCCGTCACCCCGTGTTCGGAGGGGCGGGCCATGTTCAAGCCTTGTCGCGGGCTTCGCCCGAGCCGAACAGGTTGGACTCGCAGCGGCCGCAGATCTCGGGATGATCCGCGTCCTGGCCCACGTCAAGGCGCCAGTGCCAGCAGCGTTCGCACTTCTTGTGGGCCGACGGCGTGACCTCGATGCGGGTCTCGCCTTCGCTCGCGTGCACGGTAGCGCGCGAGACGATCAGCACGAAGCGCAGGTCGTCGCCCAGGCTGGCCAGCAACAGCTGGTCTTCGCCATTTGCGTACAGGTCCACTTCGGCCTGCAGCGACGAACCGATGTCACCGGCCGTGCGCACTTCCTCCAGCTTGCGCTGGACGTCGGCGCGGATGGCGCGCAGGCGCGTCCACTTGGCCGAAAGGGCTTCGGCGTCGGCAAACGGCGGCAGCGCGTGGTAGACCTCGGTGAAGATCGTCGTGCGGGCCGCGTCGGCCTGATTCTTGAGCGCGGAAGCCACCAGTTCCTTCCAGGCTTCTTCGGCCGTGAACGACAGGATGGGGGCCATCAGCTTGAGCAGCGTCTGCGTGATGTCCAGCAGGGCCGTCTGCGCCGAGCGGCGGGCGCGGCTGTCGGGGGCCGACGTGTAGAGGCGGTCCTTCAGGATGTCCAGGTAGAACGCGCCCAGGTCTTCCGAGCAGAACGTCTGCAGGCGCGAGACGGCCGGATGGAAGTCGTAGCGTTCGTAGAAGGCTTGCACTTCGGACTGCATCTGCGCGGTCATGGCGAGCGCATAGCGGTCGATTTCGAAGAGCTCGCCGTAGGGCACGGCCTGCGACACCGCGTCGAAATCAGCCAGGTTGGCCAAGAGGAAGCGCAGCGTGTTGCGGATGCGGCGATAGCCTTCCACCACGCGCTTGAGGATCTCGTCCGAGATGGACAGCTCGCCCGAGTAATCGGTGGACGCCACCCACAGGCGCAGGATTTCCGCGCCCAGCGAGTCGGACACCTTTTGCGGGGCGATCACGTTGCCCACCGACTTGCTCATCTTGCGGCCCTGGCCGTCCACCACGAAGCCGTGCGTCAGCAGGGCCTTGTAGGGCGGCTGGCCATACAGCATGCAGCCGGTCAGCAGCGACGAATGGAACCAGCCGCGATGCTGGTCCGAGCCTTCCAGGTACAGGTCGGCGGGCCAGCCCAGCTCGGCGCCGTGCGAACCGGCGAATTCGCCGTCCTTGCCGCCCAGCACCGTGGCGTGCGTGCTGCCCGAATCGAACCACACGTCCAGCGTGTCGCGGTTCTTTTCGTACATGTCGGCCTCGTCGCCCAGCAGCTCGCGCGGGTCCAGGCCTTGCCAGGCCTCGATGCCGCCTTGCTCGACGCGCTGCGCCACCTGCTCCAGCAGCTCGGCGGTGCGCGGGTGCAGTTCGCCGGTTTCCTTGTGCACGAAGAAGGCCATCGGCACGCCCCACTGGCGCTGGCGCGACAGGGTCCAGTCCGGACGGTTGGCGATCATGGCGTGCAGGCGCGCGCGGCCCCAGGCGGGGTAGAACGCCGTGGCGTCGATGCCGGCCAGCGCCGATTCGCGCAGCGTGGGGCCGCCATCCTTGGGGGCCACGTCCATGCCCGCGAACCATTGGCTGGTGGCGCGGTAGATGATCGGCGTCTTGTGGCGCCAGCAGTGCATGTAGCTGTGCTTGTGCTTTTCGACGTGCATCAGCGCGCCGGCTTCCTTCAGGGCCTCGACGATCTTGGGGTTCGCCTCCCAGATCGACAGGCCGCCGAACAGCGCCAGGCTGTCCACGTACTTGCCGTCGCCCATCACCGGGCTGATGAAGTCGGTGTCCTTCATGCCGTGCGCTTTGCACGACACGAAGTCCTCGATACCGTAGGCGGGCGCCGAGTGCACCACGCCGGTGCCGGAGTCGGCCGTCACGTAGTCGCCCAGGTAGACGGGCGCCTTGCGATCGTAGGCCGCATTGAACTGCGCCAGCGGATGGCGGAATTCGATGCCTGACAGCGCCTCGCCGGGCGCCGTGGCGATGACTTCGCCTTCCAGCTCCCAGGACTTCAGGCAGGCTTCGACGCGTTCCTTGGCGATCAGCAGCAGGGGACCGAACTTAGGCGCCGGCGACACGCGCACCAGGGCGTATTCGATTTCCGGATGCACGTTCAGCGCCTGGTTGGACGGGATGGTCCAGGGCGTGGTCGTCCAGATGACGATGGCGCCGTCGTCCACCGAGTCCAGGCCGAACGCGCCAGCCAGCTTGGCATGGTCGGCAAACGGGAAGGCGACGTCGACGGCCGGGTCCACGCGGTCCGCGTATTCCACTTCGGCCTCGGCCAGCGCCGAACCACAGTCAAAGCACCAGTTCACGGGCTTCAGGCCGCGGAACACGTAGCCCTTGTCCAGGATGCGTCCCAGCGCGCGGATTTCGTCGGCCTCGTTGCTGTAGTTCATCGTCATGTACGGACGATCCCATTCGCCCAGCACACCCAGACGCTTGAAGTCCTTGCGCTGGCGGTCGATCTGCTCGAGCGCGTAGGCGCGGGCCTTGGACTGCACTTCCGCCACCGGCAGGTGCTTGCCGTACTTCTTTTCGATCTGGATTTCGATGGGCATGCCGTGGCAGTCCCAGCCTGGCACGTAGTGCGCGTCATAGCCGGCCATGTTGCGGCTCTTGACGATGATGTCCTTCAGGATCTTGTTGACCGCGTGGCCGATGTGGATGTCGCCGTTCGCATAGGGCGGGCCGTCGTGCAGCACGAAGCGGGGCCGGCCGCGGCTGGCCGCACGGATCGCCTGGTAGACGTGGTTTTCCTCCCATTGCGAAATCCAGGCGGGCTCGCGCTTGGCGAGGTCGCCCCGCATGGGGAAGGGGGTATCGGGCAGGTTGAGGGTCTTTTTATAGTCCATGAACGGCAAAATAGGCGCGCGCGTTTCGCGCGTCTTCGGCGATGGCGGCAGTCAGGGAAGGGAGGTCAGGAAATTTTTCTTCGTCCCGCAACTTTTGCAGGAATTCGACGCGTACGAGTTTACCGTATGCATTGAGGGTCTCGCCGAGCAAGTGCGTCTCGAGCAGCACGCGGCCGCGGTCCTCGACCGTCGGGCGCACACCCAGGCTTGCCACGGCGGGCAATGGCCGGTCGGCCAGGCCGTGGACCTGCACCACGTAGATGCCCGAGCGCGCCGCGCATCTTTCGGCCACCCGCAGGTTCATGGTGGGATAGCCCAATGTGCGGCCCAGCTTCTGGCCGTGGATGACGTGGCCGCTGATATGGAAAGGGTGTCCCAGCAGATGGCGGGCGCGCTCCAGGTCGCCGACCGCCAGCGCGGTGCGCACCTCGGAACTGGAAATGCGATGGCCCTGCCGGTCCGTCACGTCCGCCAGCGTCTGCACCTCGAAGCCGTGCATCATGCCGGCTTCACGTAGCAGGTCGATATCGCCGCTGCGCTTGTGCCCGAAGCGGAAGTCCTCGCCGACCAGCAGCCACTTGGCCTGCAGGCCCTGCACCAGCAGCTGTTCGATGAAGGCGTTGGCGGACATCTCGGCCAGCCGCGCATTGAACCGCTCCACCACGACCTGCGTAATGCCGTAGCGCGCCAGGGCGGACAGCTTGTCGCGTAGGCCGGAAATGCGGGTGGGCGCCAGTTCGGGGCGCTGGTTCAGGGCAGCGAAATACTCCCGCGGGTGCGGTTCGAAGGTCATCACCGCAGGCGCCAGCCCCCGTTCGCGCGCGACCTGGCAGACGCGGGCGAGCATGGCCTGGTGTCCGCGATGGACGCCGTCGAAATTGCCGATTGTCAGCGCGCAAGGGGCGCGCCGGTCAGGCGGGGGAAGGGATCGGTAGATGCGCAGCGATGGTTTCACGAGCGAGAGTTTACAATTTTGGATTACGGGTTTGTTCCTATCCCGCCCGCGCCGGCCGTTCCGCGCGTCCGGCGAACCGCGGCGGACCCGTCCGAATTGCCTTGGAATTGTTCATCTTGCCGGAAATATCTTCTACCAAGCGCCGTCTCGTCATCCTGATTTCGGGACGGGGCAGCAACATGCAGGCGCTGGCCCAGGCCTGTCGCGACGAGGGCTGGCCGGCGGAAATTGCCGCGGTCATCGCCAGCCGTCCCGACGCCGCCGGCCTCGATTGGGCCGCGGGGCAGGGCATCCCCACGGCAGCCCTGTATCACAAGGACTACGCCAGCCGCGAAGCCTTCGACGCCGCGCTCGCCGCTGAAGTCGACCGCTACGCGCCCGATTACGTCATCCTGGCCGGATTCATGCGGGTCCTGACGCCCGGGTTCGTCAATCATTACGCCGGCCGGCTGGTCAACATCCATCCGTCGCTGCTGCCGGCATTTCCGGGCCTGCACACCCATGCGCAGGCCCTGGCGACCGGTGTGCGCGTCCATGGCTGCACCGTGCATTTCGTCACGCCGGTCCTGGACCACGGTCCCATCATCGCCCAGGGCTGCGTGCCGGTGCTGGCGGGGGACACGCCGGAATCGCTGGCCGCGCGCGTGCTGGCTGTGGAACATAAGGCTTTTCCGGCAGCCGTGCGCTGGCTGGCCGAAGGCCGGGTTACCCTGACCAGCGACCATCGCGTGGACGTCAAGGGCGACCCAGCCCGCTTATTCTCCTGGTCGCCGGCCGCCTGATCGGCCCAGAATCGCATTTATCGGACGGAACACCTCCGTCCCACTGGAATACACCATGACTAAACCCCAATCCCCGCGTTCCCGCCCGGCCGGTTCCTTCGGAGCCGCCACGGAAGGGCGCGACGGCCGGTCCTTTTTCTCGCGCCCCAAGGGCGATGCCCGCAAACCGGTGTCGCGCGATCGGGCCGAGCCCGCGGACCGCGCCCGCGAAGAGCGCGGCCAGCGCGGCGACAGCCGCGGCAGCGAGCGCGGCTCGTACGCCCAAGACCGGCGCGAAGGCCAGGGCCGCCCGGATTCCCGCCCATCCTTTGGCGGCCAGCGCGGCGACAGCCGCGGTGGCGAGCGCGGTTCCTACAGCCAGGATCGTCGCGAAGGCCAGGTCCGTCCGGATTCCCGCCCGTCTTTCGGCGGCCAGCGCGGCGACAGCCGGGGTGGCGAGCGCGGTTCCTACTCCCAGGATCGCCGCGAAGGCCAGGGTCGCTCGGATTCTCGTTTCTCCTTCGGCGGCCAGCGCGGCGACAGCCGTGGCGGCGATCGCGGTTCCTACAGCCAGGATCGCCGCGAAGGCCAGGGCCGCCCGGATTCCCGTTCATCCTTCGGCGGCTCTCGCGGCGACAGCCGTGGCGGCGAGCGCGGTTCCTACAGCCAGGATCGCCGAGAAGGCCAGGGCCGCCCGGACTCCCGCCCGTCCTTCGGCGGCCAGCGCGGCGACAGCCGCGGCACCGACCGCGGTTCCTACGGCCAGGATCGCCGCGAAGGCCACGACCGCCCGGATTCCCGCCAGGCCTTTGCCGGCCAGCGCGGCGAGCATCGTGGCGGCGACCGCGATCACGCGCCGCAAAAGCCCCAATTCAACCGTCCGCGCCTGTCCCACGCAGCCATCCGCATCGATCAGGTCCAGCGTGTCCTCGGAGAAATCCTGCAATGGACCTATCCGGCCGACGCGTCGCTGTCGCACTGGCTGCGCCAGCACCCGAACCTTGGCGCGCGCGACCGCTCCGAGGTTGCCGAGGCCGTCTACGACGTGCTGCGCCACCTGCGCCGCTACCGCCAGTATGCGGAAAGCGGCGTCGGCCCGGCTTCGCGCCGTCTGGCCATCCTGGGCTTGAATGCGACGCTGGGCGCCGAAGCCCTGCAAGAGGGCATGGACGGCGCCGAGGCCGAATGGCTCCAGCGTGTTGCGCGAATCGATGTGGCCACCTTGCCCCGCGCGGTGCGCGGCAGTATTCCCGACTGGCTGGATGAGCGCTTGAGCGCCATGGACAGCCCCGAGACGCTGGTCGAGGCGTTGAACCGCCAGGCCTCGCTGGACCTGCGCGTGAATCCGCTTAAGGCCGAGCGCGACGCCATGCTGGCCGAATTGCAGCAAAGCGCGGGCCGCTACGCGCCGACCGCCATGCCGTATTCCCCCTGGGGCATCCGCATGGAAGGCCGTCCCGCCATCAATCGCTGGCCCCAGTTCGAGAACGGCAGCATCGAGGTCCAGGACGAAGGCAGCCAGTTGCTGGCCCTGTTGGTCGCCCCGCGCCGCGGCGAGATGATCATTGATTTCTGCGCGGGCGCGGGCGGCAAGACGCTGCTCCTGGGGGCGTTGATGCGTTCGACGGGCCGGCTGTACGCCTTCGACGTGTCGGCGGCCCGTCTGGCGCGCGCCAAGCCGCGCTTTGCGCGCAGCGGTCTGTCGAACGTGGTGCCCGTCGTCATCGACAACGAGAACGATGCCCGCGTCAAGCGCCTGGCCGGCAAGGCCCAGCGTGTGCTGGTCGATGCGCCTTGCAGCGGCATCGGCACGCTGCGCCGCAATCCGGACCTGAAATGGCGCCAGCACCCCGAGGCGCTGGCCGAACTGGGCCAGTTGCAGGAGCGCATCCTGAATAGCGCGGCGCGCTGCGTCGCACCGGGCGGTCGCCTCGTCTACGCCACGTGCAGCCTGCTGGCCGAGGAAAACGAGGTGCAGGCCGAGCGTTTCCTGGCCAGCCACCCGGATTTCGAGCGCCTGGATGCGGCCGAAATCCTGGGCGCCCGTTGTGAGACCTTGAAACTGCAAGGTCCGTACGTGCAACTGCGCCCCGACCTGCACGGCACCGATGGCTTCTTTGCGGCCGTGTTCGAACGCCGGAAAAAGGCTGCCGCAGCAGACGACGGCGCCGCGGCCGAAGCTGAGCCCGAAACTGCCAGCACGGAAGCCGCCGCTGAAGACGAAAGCGGGGTCAAGGACCCGGCGTGACGCCCACGGTGGCGCTGTAACGGCGGGTTCCGATCGTCTTGTTCTGGTACTTCACTTCCCAGGACAGCGTATCGGAGCCCGGCTGGTCCGCCTGGTAGACCACCTGCGCCACCGGCACGGATTTGTATGCGCAACGCCCGGAGTCGTTGGATTGCCCGCGCGTCTGCATGATGCTGGCCTTGCCCAGCGTCGGCATCCGGGTGATCGACACGCGCGGCGCCCGCAGCGCCAGACAGTCCGATCCGCGAATTTCATAGTAAGAGGCCAGGACCGCCACGTCCCCGGATTTCAGCGTTTGCGCCGAGGCGAGGACCGGCAATGCCAGGCCGAGCGCGGCCAGGGCGGTGAAAAAACAGTGACGCATTGTATTGACAGCCATCAGTGGGGCAAATGAGACAATTTGGCGGGCGAAAGGGGCCAGTGTGACCCGGTATCGTGGCGTCTTCAAGACTGCCGCCCCGCCTGACAGGAACTTTAATCGCGCAATGTAGCCAAAATAGGGTGCCGATGCGAATGCCCGGGCGTTTCGGGCGGGGCGAAACCCCGTTTGCCTCGGCACTGGCCAAGGTTCCGGGCGCGCTTCCGGCGCGCAGAGTGCGGCTTTTTGCTCAAAACCGCGTCTTAGTCCTTGATTTCTCTCAATAACTATTTTGAAACTAGATTGTCATCAGACGGCTAAGGTAAGCTAAACTTTCAGCCACTTCTCAAGCGAGGCTCATAACAGCTATATGGATTACATCCTCTCCTTCATTGCCGGCGGCCTGACCCAAGCGACTTGGTGGCAGATCGTCGTTTTCACTTTGGTCGTGACCCACATCACGATTGTTGCGGTCACGGTATTCCTCCATCGCAGCCAAGCGCACCGCGGTCTGGACTTGCATCCGGCTGTCATGCACTTTTTCCGCTTCTGGCTCTGGATGACGACCGGCATGGTCACCAAGGAATGGGTGGCCATTCACCGCAAGCATCACGCCAAATGCGAAAAGGAAGGTGACCCGCACTCGCCCATGCTGTTCGGCATCTGGAAGGTCCTGTTCCGCGGCGCGGAACTGTACCGCGAAGAATCGAACAACAAGGAAACCATGGCCAAGTTCGGCCACGGCACGCCGGACGATTGGCTCGAGCGCAACGTCTACAGCAAGCACAGCCTGTGGGGCGTGCTGACCATGCTCGCGATCGACATCGCCCTGTTCGGCGCCATCGGCGTCACGGTGTGGGCAGTCCAGATGGCATGGATCCCGTTCTGGGCGGCTGGCGTCGTCAACGGCATCGGCCACTACTGGGGCTACCGCAACTACAACAGCCCGGACACCAGCACCAACGTGTTTCCGTGGGGCATCGTGATCGGCGGCGAAGAACTGCACAACAATCACCACGCCCATGGCACGTCGGCCAAGTTCTCGGCCAAGTGGTACGAATTCGACATCGGCTGGTGCTATATCAGCATCCTGAAGTTCTTCGGCCTGGCCAAGGTCAAGAAGGTCGCGCCCAAGCTCAAGCTGGACGACTCCCGCACGGGCATCGACCTGCGCACGCTGCAAGGCGTCATCACCCACCGCTACGAGGTCATGGCCCGCTACGCGGACGTGATCAAGAGCGCTGCCCGCGAAGAACTGGCCAAGCTCAAGGCCTCGCGCCAGGAAGGCAACGCCGAATGTGGCTATACCAAGCTGCACCGTGTGCGCCGTGCCATCCACCGCAACGAAGAAATCCTGCAGCCCGAGCAACTGGCCGCCGTGGACAAGGCCATCGCCCAGAACAAGTCGCTGTCGACGCTGGTGCAGATGCGCCGCGAACTCGGCCGCATCTGGGAAAGCTCCAGCGCCAGCAGCGAACAGCTTCTTCACGACCTGCAGGCCTGGTGCCAGCGCGCCCAGCAAAGCGGCATCGCTGGGCTTGAGCAGTTCGCTCAACATCTGCGCCGCTACGCGGCATGATGCTAGAGAAGCTCAACCCTGAACAACGCGCCGCAGTAACGTTAGAACCGCAGCACGCCCTGGTCCTGGCCGGGGCGGGCAGCGGCAAGACCCGGGTGCTCACCACCCGCATGGCCTGGCTGATTCAAACCGGCCAGGCTTCGCCTTTTGGGCTTCTGGCGGTCACGTTCACCAACAAGGCCGCCCGCGAGATGCTGGCGCGCATGTCGGCCATCCTGCCGATCGATACGCGCGGCCTCTGGATCGGCACGTTCCACGGCCTGTGCAACCGCATGCTGCGCGCGCATCATCGCGATGCCGGCCTGCCGCAGAGCTTTCAGATCCTCGATGTCACGGACCAGCTTGCGGCCATCAAGCGCCTCATGAAGGCCAATGGCGTCGACGACGAAAAGTATCCGCCCCGCGATGTGCAGCGCTTCATCAATGGCGCCAAGGAAGAAGGTCTGCGTCCGGCGGACGTCGAGGCCTACGACGCCCATCGCCGCCGCCTGATCGAGATCTACCAGCTCTACGAGGCCCAGTGCCAGCGCGAGGGCGTGGTCGACTTTGCCGAGCTGCTGTTGCGCGCCTATGAATTGCTGTCGCGCAACGCGCCCGTGCGCGAGCACTACCAGCGCCGGTTCCGCCACATCCTCGTCGACGAGTTCCAGGACACCAACACGCTGCAGTACAAGTGGCTGCGGCTGCTGGCGGGCGGCGGCGCGGCCATCTTCGCGGTGGGCGACGATGACCAGTCCATCTACGCCTTCCGCGGCGCGAACGTCGGCAACATGGCCGACTTCGAGCGCGACTACGCGCACGGCACCGTGATCCGCCTGGAGCAGAACTACCGCTCCTACGGGCACATCCTGGATTCGGCCAACGCGCTCATCGGACACAATTCGGGCCGCCTGGGCAAGAATCTCTGGACCGACCAGGGCGAGGGCGAGCCGGTCCGCGTTATCGAGCAGCCCTCCGACGGCATGGAAGCGCAGTGGATCGTGGACGAAATCCGTTCCCTGATCCACGAAGGCAGCGACCGCCGCGAGATCGCCGTGCTGTATCGCAGCAACGCCCAGTCGCGCGTCATCGAACACGCCATCTTTTCCGCCGGCATTCCCTACAAGGTCTACGGCGGCCTGCGCTTTTTCGAGCGCCAGGAAATCAAGCACGCGCTGGCCTACCTGCGCCTGATGGCCAATCCGCACGACGATACGTCGTGGATGCGGGTGGTCAACTTTCCCACGCGCGGGATCGGGGCGCGCACGCTGGAGCAGCTGGCCGATGCCGCGCGGGCGCACGACACCAGCCTGTATGGCGCGGTGGCGTTGGTCGGCGGCAAGGGCGGATCCAATCTCGCGCAGTTCGCGCAGATGATCCACCGGCTGATCGAAGAAACGCGCGACCTGCCGCTACCCGAAATGGTCGAGCACATGCTCGAGTCCAGCGGCCTGAACGCCCACTACAAGGCCGAGCGCGAAGGCGCCGAGCGGCTGGAAAACCTGAACGAACTGATCACGGCCGCAGCCGTGTTCGCCTCCGAGGAAAACTACGACGGCCTGCCGGCCGGCGTGGTGCCCGACCATGACACCTCGTCCACGCTCATGCCGGGCGTGGTCGATGCGCCGGCGGTGGCGGGCGAGGGCCTGACGCCCCTGGCTGCGTTCCTGTCGCATGCGGCGCTCGAGGCGGGCGACAACCAGGCCCAGCAAGGCCAGGATGCGGTCCAGCTCATGACCGTGCATGCCGCCAAGGGCCTGGAGTTCGACGCCGTGTTCATCACCGGCCTGGAGGAAGGCCTGTTCCCGCACGAGAACAGCATCCTCGAACCCGCGGGGCTCGAGGAAGAACGCCGCCTCATGTACGTGGCGATCACGCGCGCGCGCCAACGCCTGTACATCAGCCTGGCGCAAAGCCGGATGCTGCATGGCCAGACGCGCTATGCCATGCGTTCGCGCTTCCTGGACGAGATTCCCGAGCAGCACCTGAAGTGGCTGACACCCAAGGCCGGACTGGCGCCGGTCAGCGCCACGGGCGCGGGCTGGGGCGGCGGCAATCGCGGCGATGCCTTTGGCCGCAAGCCGACCAACACCATTGCGCCGCGTCAACCCCGTGGGGTCGCGACGGGCGTCACGGTGGGCGACAAGCAGTATCGTGTAGGTCAGGGCGTCCGTCATGCGCGGTTTGGCGACGGCACGATCATCGGCCTGAGCGGCGCGGGACAGGACGCCCAGGCGGAAATCCACTTCCGCGACGTCGGCGCCAAGACCCTGGCGCTGGGCATCGCGAAGCTTGACATTGTTCAGGGGTGACACATATGGCCAACGACGATTCCCCCAAAGCCGAGCTGGCGTCGCTGCGCGCCGAGGTCGACGAGATCGACCAGCAGATCATGCTGTTGCTGGGCGTGCGATTCCGTTGCACGGACATGATCGGTGAGCTGAAGACGAACCATGGCATGGACCTGGTTGATCCCAAGCGCGAAGCCCAGCAGATCGAGCGCATCCGCCGTCTCGCGGTGGAGGCCGGCGTTCCGCCCGACCTCGGCGAAGCCATCCTGCGCGAAGTGATCGACACCGTGATCGACCACCACACCCGCCTGCGCGAGCGTCCGTACTCGTAATTGCAGGCAGCGCCCGATGCTTGGCGTGCCAGGCATCGGGCGTCGGCGGCCTCTGGACGGCCGCCGTCCCGATCAGGCTTCGCTCTGGTCTATCTCTTCCAGCGAGCCCTGCAGCTCCAGCCACTGCTCTTCCAGTTCCCCCATCCGCTTGCCGTGTTCGCCGTGGTCCGACATGACCTTCTGGCGTTCGGCGCGGCGTGCGTCCGAGTACAGGTCGGGATCGGCAATGATGGCATCCAGGGCGTGCAGCTTGGCGCGCAGCTTTTCCATCTCGGATTCCACCTTGGCCAGCTTGGATTCCAGGGGCTTGCGCAGGGCGGACAGGCGCTGCCGCTGCTCGGCCTCCGCGCGCCGTTGCGCCTTGCGGTCGACGACGGGCTCGCCGCTGTCGGCGCTTTCGCGTGCTTCCGCGCGCTCATCGGCATTGCGCGCCGCCAGCCAGTCCCGGTAGTCCTCCAGGTCCCCGTCGAACTCGCGCACCGCGCCGTCCGCCACGATCCAGAAACTGTCCACAGTCGTGCGCAACAGATGGCGGTCGTGCGATACCAGCAGCATGCTGCCGCCGAAATCGGCCAGCGCCGTGGCCAGGGCCTCGCGCGTCTCCACGTCCAAGTGGTTGCTGGGTTCGTCGAGCAGCAGCAGGTTGGGCTTTTGCCAGACGATGAGCGACAGCGCGAGCCGCGCCTTTTCGCCGCCGGACATGGGGCCGACCTTGCTGGTCACCGTATCGCCCGAGAATCCGAAGCCCCCCAGGTAATTGCGCAGTTCCTGTTCGCGCGCCTCGGGCGCCAGGCGGGCCAGGTGCGCGATCGGGGTGCTGTCCACGTCCAGCATGTCGAGTTGGTGCTGGTGGAAATAGCCGATCGCCAGGCCCCGCGACGCGCGGCGCTCGCCCGCCTGCACCGGCAGTTCTTCGGCCAGTGTCTTGATCAGCGTGCTCTTGCCGGCCCCGTTGGCGCCCAGCACGCCGACGCGGCTGCCCGCGCGCACCATCAGGGTCACGTCGCGCAGGATGGGCACGGCGTTGCCCTCGGCGTCCGTATAGCCCGCCGACAGGTGTTCCAGCGTCAGCAGGGGGTCGGGCACCTGCTCGGGCGACGGGATGCGGATGTCGATGCCGGCTTCGGCCTGCAGCGGCGCCAGCACCTGCATGCGCGCCAACGCCTTGACGCGGCTTTGCGCCTGCTTGGCCTTGGAGGCCTTGGCCTTGAAACGGTCGATGAAGCCTTGCAGGCGGGCCGTCTCGCGGGTCTGGCGTTCGTAGGCGATATTCGACTGGCGCAGGCGCTCGGCGCGCTGCGTCAGGAAGTCGCCGTAGCCGCCCCGATAGCGCGTCAGCTTGGCATGGTCAAAGTGCAGGATGGAGCGCGCGACGGCGTCCAGGAATTCGGTGTCGTGCGAGATCAGCAGGACGGTGCCTTCGTAGGCCGCCAGCCATTTCTCCAGCCACAGCATCGCGTCCAGATCCAGGTGGTTGGTGGGCTCGTCCAGCAGCAGCAGTTCGGACGGGGCCATCAACGCGCGGGCCAGCGCGAGGCGCATGCGCCACCCGCCGGAAAAGTTCTCGACTGGCTGCGTCCATTCCGCGGGCTTGAAGCCCAGGCCGGCAAGCAGTTGCTCGGCGCGCGAGGGCGCGCTCCAGGCGCCTGCCTCGACCAGCGCGGATTCCACCTCGGCGATCTGCGTGCCCTGATCGTCCGACAGCGCGGCACGCTGCGCCTGCAGCGCGCGCAGATGCGTGTCGCCGTCGATGACGAATTCGCGGGCAGGGCGGTCGTCGGCATGCAGTTCCTGCTCGACGCTGGCAATGCGCCAGCCGGCGGGCAGCGACAGCGTGCCGGCGTCCGGGTCCAGCGAGCCGGTCAGCAGCGCGAACAGCGAGGACTTGCCCGCGCCATTCTTGCCCACGATCCCCACCCGTTCACCCGGGTTCACGACGAATTCGGCGCCGTCCAGCAGCACCTTCGTGCCGCGGCGCAGGGTCAGTCCAGTAGCGCGTATCACAGGGTCAATTGCTCGCGGGTCAGCAGCAGAAGCTGGTCCGAGGCTTCCTCGGTGTCCAGCCATACCGGCGAAAGCTGCGGGAAGGCAGCCTCGAAGAAATCCCGTTCATGGCCGATTTCCAGCACCAGCACGCCGTTTGGCGTCAGGTATTGCGGCGCCGCGGCCAGGATGCGGCGCACGAGATCCATGCCATCCTCGCCGCCGGCCAGAGCCAGCTGGGGCTCGTGCAGGTATTCCTGCGGCAGCACGTCCATGGAGCAGCTGTTCACGTACGGCGGATTGCAGACAATCACGTCGTACTGGCACGCGGGAAGGCTGTCGAACAGGTTGCTTTCGTGCAGGTCCAGCCGGTCGGCCAGACCATAATCGTCCACGTTGCGGCGCGCCACTTCCAGTGCGTCCGCCGAGACGTCCACGGCGTCCACGTGCGCATAGGGGAAGGCCAGCGCCGACAGGATCGCCAGGCAACCCGAGCCGGTGCACATGTCGAGCACGTTTTCCACGGCCAGTGCGTCCTGTACCCAGGGCGACAAGCCTGCGTCCAGCAGTTCCGCAATCGGCGAGCGCGGCACGATCACGCGCTTGTCCACATAGAACCGGTGGCCGCGCAGCCAGGCTTCATTCGTCAGGTAGGCGGCGGGAACGCGCTCGGTCACGCGCCGGTCCAGCAGGTCCAGCACGCGCTCGCGCTCTTCGCGGACCACGCGGGCGTCCAGGAAGGGATCCAGCGTGTCCAGCGGCAGGTGCAGCGCGTGCAGGGTCAGGTAGACCGCCTCGTCCCAGGCATTGTCGCTGCCGTGTCCGAGCGCCACCTGGGCGCCGTTCAGGCGCGAGACGCCGTAGCGGATCAGGTCGCGCACGGTCTGCAGTTCTTCGCGGGAGGTTGGATTCATATCAGGCATTCGGATCACCGCCCCAGGGGGTAACGGAAAAGCGCCCCCTGGAAAAGGGGGCTGAAAGCGCGCGCGGCGGGCGTTTCCGTCCCGCCGGCGCAGGCATCATGCGGGCAGCAGCAGGTTTTCCAGCGTGCGCCGATAGATGTTTTTGAGCGGGTCCAGCGAAGCGACTTCGATGCGCTCGTTGACCTTGTGGATCGTGGCGTTGCCCGGACCGAATTCGATGACCTGCGGGCAGATCTTGGCGATGAACCGGCCGTCGGACGTGCCGCCGGTGGTCGAGAGTTCGGCGGTGACGCCGGTTTCGGCGTGGATCGCCTTCACCAAGGCGTCGGTCAGCGAACCGCGCGGCGTCAGGAAGGGCTCTCCGCCCAATTCCCAGTCCAGTTCATATTCCAGACCGTGCTTGTCCAGCACCGCGTGCACGCGCTGCTTCAGGCTATCCGGCGTGCTTGCCGTCGAAAAGCGGAAGTTGAACAGCGCCACGGCCTCGCCGGGCACCACGTTCGTGGCGCCCGTGCCCGAATTCAGGTTCGACACCTGGAACGTGGTGGGCGGGAAGTACTCGTTGCCCTGGTCCCATTCGATGCCGACGATCTCGGCCAGCGCCGGCGCCAACTGGTGCACCGGGTTGCGCGCCAGGTGCGGGTACGCCACGTG
Source organism: Achromobacter sp. MFA1 R4 (assembly GCF_900156745.1). NCBI lineage: Bacteria > Pseudomonadati > Pseudomonadota > Betaproteobacteria > Burkholderiales > Alcaligenaceae > Achromobacter > Achromobacter sp. MFA1 R4. Next base: position 4,611,874 of record NZ_LT707065.1, read on the forward strand.
GCCCTGGATGCCCTTGACCGTGAGCTTGCCCGACAAGGAGCCGCGGCGGCCGTTCTTGCACGTGTCGCCCAGGACCTCGCCGGAGGTCGGCTCGCCGACGATGCAGTAATCGAGCTGTTCGCCGCGCGCCTTCAGCGCGTCGCAGACGATGGCGGTGCCGTCGATGGACGGGCCTTCCTCGTCGGACGTGATCAGCAGGGCGATCGAACCGCCATGCTGCGGATGGGCCGCCACGAATTCCTCGGCCGCCACCACGAAGGCGGCGATCGAGCTTTTCATGTCGGCCGCGCCACGGCCGTACAGCCAGCCGTCGACCTCGGTGGGAACGAACGGGTCACTGTTCCACTTCTCGCGCGGGCCGGGGGGCACCACGTCGGTGTGACCCGCGAAAACCGTCAGCGGCGCGGCGCTTCCGCGCCGGGCCCACAGGTTGGTCACGCCGCCCTGCGCGATGGTCTCGCACGTGAAGCCTATGCGTTCGAGCCGGGCGGCAATCGCCGCCTGGCAGTCTTCATCCGCCGGCGTCACCGAGGGGCGGGCGATCAGGTCCTTGACCAGATCCAGTACGGCCGAATTGCTCATCAAGCCCTCAGCAGGTCGTTGATGCTGGTCTTGGCGCGGGTCTGCGCATCGACACGCTTGACGATGACGGCGCAGGCCAGGCTGTGCGTGCCGTCGGCGGACGGCAGCGAGCCGGGAACGACGACCGAACCCGACGGCACGCGGCCGTAGGTGATCTTGCCCGTGGCGCGGTCATAGATCTTGGTGCTTTGCGACAGGAACACGCCCATGGCCAGCACCGAGTTCTCTTCCACGACCACGCCCTCCACGACTTCCGAGCGCGCGCCGATGAAGCAGTTGTCTTCGATGATGGTGGGGTTGGCCTGCAGCGGCTCCAGCACGCCGCCGATGCCCACGCCGCCCGACAGGTGGACGTTCTTGCCGATCTGGGCGCACGAGCCGACGGTGGCCCAGGTGTCGACCATGGTGCCTTCATCGACGTAGGCGCCGATGTTCACGTAGGAGGGCATCAGCACCACGTTGCGCGCGATGTACGCGCCGCGGCGGGCCACGGCCGGCGGCACCACGCGGTAGCCGCCCTGCTTGAAGGCGTTGTCGCCGAATTCCGAGAACTTGAGCGGCACCTTGTCGTAGAACTGCAGCGGAGCCTGGCCCATGATGGCGTTGTCGTTCAGGCGGAACGACAGCAGCACGGCCTTCTTGATCCACTGGTGCACGACCCAGTCGTCATTGATTTTCTCGGCCACGCGCAGGCGGCCCAGATCCAGCCCGGCGATGGTTTGTTCAACCGCTTCGCGCACTTCCGCGCTGGCGTCGGTGGGCGACAGGTTGCCCCGGTTTTCCCAGGCTTGTTCAATGGTGGTCTGGAGGTCGAGAGTCATAGCGGCTCAGCTTTTAAAGGTTGATCAAACAGAAGTATGTACAAAATGGGCGATGCGCTCGGCCGCCTGCACGCAGTCGGCCAGAGGCGCCACCAGCGCGATGCGGATGCGGCCCTGGCCCGGATTCACGCCGTGTGCTTCCCGCGCCAGGAAACTTCCCGGCAGCACGGTAACACCGGTGCGGCCAAAAAGGTCGCGCACGAAGGCCGTATCCGAACCGGGCGTCGCCGCCCAAAGATAGAACGAGGCCTGCGGCCGCGACACATCCAGCACCTTCTGCAGGATGGGCACGACCGCGTCGAATTTTTCACGGTACTGGCGGCGGTTTTCCTTCACATGCGCCTCGTCCGTCCAGGCCGCGACGCTTGCCGCGGACACCAGCGGGCTCATCGCACTGCCATGATACGTTCGATACAGCAGGAAGCGGCCGATCAGCGCCGCGTCGCCCGCCACAAACCCCGATCGCAGGCCGGGCACGTTGGAGCGCTTGGACAGGCTCGAAAACGCCACGAGGTTGCGGTAGCCGTCGCGGCCCAACCGCCGGGCCGCCTGCAGGCCGCCCAACGGGGGATCGCCCTCGTCCAGGTAGATTTCGGAATAGCACTCGTCCGACGCGATCACGAAGCCATGACGGTCGGACAGCTCGAACAGCATCTCCCATTCGTCCAGCGACATGACATTGCCCGCCGGATTGCCCGGGGAACACACGAACACCAGGCGCGTCTTCTTCCAGACCTCGTCCGGCACCTGGTTCCAGTCGCTTCCGAAATTTCGCACCGGATCGGCGTTGACGAAGTAGGGCGTGGCGCCCGCCAGCAGCGTGGCGCCCTCGTAAATCTGATAAAACGGATTGGGGCAGATCACCACAGAGCCGGCCGACGGATCGATGACGGTCTGGGTGAAGGCAAACAGCGCCTCGCGCGAGCCCAGCGCCGGCAGCACCTGCGTCTCGGCGTCCGGCGCCGGGATGCTGTAGCGGCGCGCCAGCCACTCCGAGATCGCCCGGCGCAGGGCAGGGTCGCCCTTGGTGGACGGATAGACGGACAGCCCCGCAAGACTGTCGCGGATGGCCTGCGCCACGCGCTCGGGCGCGGCATGCTTGGGCTCGCCGATCGACAGATTGATCGGCGTAAGACCGTCCGGTTGCGAACTGGCAGAAGCCAGCAAAGCCCGCAATTTTTCGAACGGGTAGGGGTGTAGGGCATCGAGGCGCGGATTCATGACGCAAGATTTTAACAAGCAAGCTACAATAGCGGGCTTGGCCTATTGCGAAGGTGGCGAAATTGGTAGACGCACCAGGTTTAGGTCCTGACGCCGTAACAGGTGTAGGGGTTCGAGTCCCCTCCTTCGCACCAACTTTCTACATCGTTCCAAATCGCCGATCGGGTATCGCCAATACCTTGCACATCAACGATGTGTCTCACGATGCGGCGCTTCGATGTATCGCTAGCTGACATTTAAATATTTAAATCGTTCACGGCGATCCGATTCCCAGCCCAGGTCGACTTCCTGGCGTTCGTATCGCGATCCCATTTCCTCTCGGCGCCCACCGCTCCACAAAGACTCGATTGCGCGCGCCGATCCGCGTCCGCCACCTTCAAAACCATCCTTCCGCAACCACCGCGCGGCCACCCTGCTAAATGTGTCAATTTGAAACTGCTATATCTTTGTCGCAGGTATTCGTCCATAGTGGCTCCAGGGATAATTTTCCCGGTACATCAAGGACTTACATTGAAGATTGAAACTGGTATTGTGAAGTGGTTCAACAACGACAAGGGCTTCGGCTTTATCATGCCGGAGCTGGGTGGCAAAGACCTCTTCGCCCATTACTCTGAGATTCAGGGTGACGGACACAAGTCTCTTGAAGAGAACCAGCGTGTTTCGTTTGTTGCCGGCCAAGGCCAGAAAGGCCCCACGGCGACGATGATCAAAGCGATTTAATAGGCAGGTTGCTCGCGATAGCCGAGCAGCCTGTAGCAGGTAGCAGGGCCGGATCCTTTGAAGCAAAGGATCCGGCCCTTTGGTTTTGGGCGGCCTGACGCCCCCGTCTCCATCATTGCGCATCGCCCGTTTGCCGGATCGTCCGGACTTTCAAGCGCGGCTATTTTGTTGAGGCCGGCTACGGCCGCTCGCGCATGGCAGACAAGAATCGTCAAGATTATCAATCCTTGACTGTTGCAATACGCGCTTGGCGATACCTTCTAGATTTCGTAATCCAGGAGTAGACATGTACTCGCTATCCAAGCGTTGCGGCGCCGAATTCTTCGGCACGTTCTGGCTGGTGCTGGGCGGTTGCGGGGCGGCCGTGCTGGCTGCAGGCTTTCCGGAACTTGGCATTGGTTTCGCTGGTGTCGCCTTGGCCTTCGGGCTCACGGTGCTGACCATGGCTTTTGCCGTGGGTCATATTTCCGGCGGGCATTTCAATCCCGCCGTCACCATCGGCTTGGTCGCAGGGGGGCGCTTTCCCGCCAAGGAGATCTTGCCCTACGTCGTCGTCCAGGTGCTAGGCGCCATCGCGGCGGCCGCGGTGCTGGCGTGCATCGCCAACGGAAAGCTGGGCTTCGACCTGAAAGGTAGCCACTTCGCCGCAAACGGCTATGGCGCATTCTCGCCCGGCAAATATTCGCTGCTGTCCGCGCTGGTGACCGAGGTGGTGCTGACCGCGGGCTTTCTGTTCGTCATCCTGGGATCCACCAGCAAGCGGGCCCCTGCGGGGTTTGCTGCCATTCCGATCGGCCTGGCGCTGACGCTGATCCACCTGATCAGCATCCCGGTCACGAACACCTCGGTCAATCCCGCGCGCTCGACCGGGCCCGCGCTGTTCGTCGGCGGGTGGGCATTGGAACAACTGTGGCTGTTCTGGGTCGCGCCGGTGGCGGGAGCGATCATCGGCGCCATCGCGTATCGGCTGGTCAGCGTGCCAGCCGAAGAGCGGGCGTAGGGGCGGCCGCCGGGCGGCAGATGAGGCAGGGGCGGGGCAGGTTGTACATTACGCACTATCACTTGCCTCATCTTTACAGGATTGCCCATCATGACCGCCCCAGAAGTCGTCATTTCTTCCTCGATCGCCTGCGCGAACGATCGTCCTTTCGTGCTGTTCGGCGGCATCAACGTGCTGGAATCCAAGGACCTTGCCCTGCGTGCCTGCGAGGAATACCAGCGCGTGACCGCCAAGCTCGGCATCCCCTATGTGTTCAAGGCCTCGTTCGACAAGGCCAACCGCTCGTCCATCCATTCGTACCGCGGCCCGGGCCTGGAAGAGGGCATGAAGATCTTCGAGGCCGTGAAAAAGGAGTTCGGCGTTCCCGTCATTACCGACGTGCACGAGCCCTGGCAGGCGGCCCCCGTCGCCGAAGTGGTCGACGTCCTGCAACTGCCGGCGTTCCTGGCTCGGCAGACCGATCTGGTCGTGGCGTTGGCCAAGACGCAGCGCATCGTCAACATCAAGAAGCCGCAATTCCTGAGCCCCACGCAGATGCTCAATATCGTCGAGAAATTCACCGAGGCCGGCAACGACAAGCTGATCCTCTGCGATCGCGGCACCAGCTTCGGCTACGACAATCTCGTGGTGGACATGCTGGGTTTTGGCGTCATGAAAAAAGTGTCCGGCAACCGCCCCTTGATCTTCGACGTGACGCATGCGCTGCAACAGCGTTCGGCGCTGGACGCCGCGTCGGGCGGGCGCCGAGAGCAGGTGGCGGAATTGGCCCGCGCGGGCATGGCGGTCGGCCTGGCGGGCCTGTTCCTGGAAGCCCATCCGGATCCCAAGAACGCAAAATGCGACGGCCCCAGCGCGTTGCCCCTGGACAAGCTCGAACCCTTCCTGACCCAGCTCAAGCAGCTGGACGATCTGGTGAAGTCCTTTGCGCCCATCGACATCGAACCTTGATATCGGCGGTCATCTCGGATACGCCAAGCTGTTATACGATCCAGGCCACACAATAGGGAGGCCTGGATGTCTTTGTATGTGATCGTCGCCGTGCGCAAAGAGGCCGTGAGCGGCCATATCGCCTACGTGCGCTGGGGGCAGGCCGTGCGCGGCGTGCCCGGATGGATTTCGGAACCCACGACCGCCGCGGCTTCCGAAGTCATCGAACTCATCAAGGATGGCGCGGAAGTCGAAACGGCGATCAGCGTGGACGGCCTGACCGTCGCATCGCGCGCGGTGCGCGTGCTGGTGGATGACGGCGGGCGCGAGCACCTTGCGTCGGTGCCGGTGCCCAGCTCCACGCTGCACACGCTGTTCGACCTGCCAGAGTTCTGACGGGCCGCCAGCCCTAGCGTCGGCCCTCGGCGAAATTGCGCAGCGCCTCGCCGGCCATCCGGTAGCGCACCCACTCGTCCTGCGGCAGAGCGCCGATGGATTGGTAGAAGTCGATGGCGGGCTGGTTCCAGTCAAGCACGCTCCATTCCAGCCGCCCGCAGCCATTGGCGACCGCTTCTTGCGCCAGGTGGCGCAACAGGTCGCGGCCGGCCCCGATGCCGCGGTGCTCTGGCGTGACGTACAAATCCTCCAGATAAATGCCGTTCTTTCCCAGCCACGTGGAATAGCTGTAGAAGTAGACGGCATAGCCAATGGCCTTGCCATCCAGCAGGCACATCAGCGCCCGCGCGGGCGCGCCTTCGGCGAACAGGGTGCGCCTGACATCTTCGGCGCTGGCGATCACCTCGTGGGCGGCGCGTTCGTAAACGGCCAGTTCGGTGATGAAAGCATGGATCTGGGCCGCGTCCGACGGAGCGGCGGGACGGATTTCGATATTCACGGAGCATTCCTGTTTATGGGGATGGCTATCCTACCCGCTATTGGGTGCGAGGGCAGGCCGGCATGTCGGGAATACCCTTGTTGCGCGGCGGGCCGCCTGGCGCGACGCTTGATCGGGATTGTGCCTAGAGTCCGGTTCCGCATTCCCGAGGGTTTCCTCAATGCCCGAGATCGCTCCTGCCCCCGGTAAAACGTCCCCGCCTGCCGGGAGCCGCCGGCGGTTTTCCTGGATCTGGCTGGTGCCGATCATTGCGGCGGTTGGCGGCTTGCTGCTCGTGCTGCGGGTCTGGATGGAGGCGGGCCCGCAGGCCACGATCAGCTTCCAGACCGCGGAGGGGCTGGAGTCTGGCAAGACGCAGGTCCGCTACAAAGAAGTGAATGTAGGCATCGTGCAGCGCGTGGCGCTCAATCCGGACCGCACGGGCGTCGTGGCGACGGTACGGCTCAACAAGGAGGCGGCCGGTCTCCTGCAGGAAGGAACGGTGTTCTGGGTGGTGCGCCCGCGCCTTACCCTGAGCGGCGTCTCGGGGCTGAGCACCTTGTTCTCCGGCGCATACATCGGCCTGGATCCGGCAGGTCACAACGCCAAGGACATACCCGAGAAGGCCACCAAGTTTTCCTTCGTCGGGCTGGAGGTCCCGCCCGAAGTGACGCAGGATCGCCCGGGCAAGCGGTTTACCTTGAAGGCCCATGATCTCGGCTCGCTGGACATCGGATCGCCTGTCTATTACCGGCGCATCTCGGTTGGGCAGGTGGTGGGCTATCGCCTGGACAGCAGTGGCAAGGGGGTCGACATTCAGGTGTTCGTCGATGCGCCCAATGACGCCTATGTCAACGAAGGCACGCGTTTCTGGAACGCGAGCGGCGTGGATTTCTCGGTGGACTCCAGGGGATTGGAAGTGCGGTCGCAATCGCTGCTGTCGGTGATCGTGGGCGGCGTGGCTTTCGATACCATCGAGACGCGTCTGCATGCCGCGGCCAAGCCCAACGCCTCCTTCCCGATCTACTCGTCCGAAACGGCCGCGCGTGCGCAGCCAGACGGCTTGCCGCTGCGCATACGCATGCGGTTTGACCAGTCGGTGCGGGGGCTGTCCGTCGGCGCGCCCATTGACGCATTCGGCGCCCCAGTCGGCCAGGTGGATTCCATCGGCCTGGAACTCGATCGGACAACCAATCAGTTCTACGCGCTCGTGGGCGCCACCCTCTATCCCGAGCGACTGGGCGCCAAGACGTTTGAAGAGATCCGGGAGTTTTCGGGGTCCTCGCTGGAACATCCCAGCGGCAAACTGATGGCGGCCATGATCGAGCGCGGCCTGCGCGCGCAGTTGCGCATCGGCAATCTGCTGACGGGCCAGCTTTATGTCGCCATGGCGGTGTTTCCCGATGCCGATCCGGCCACATTCAAAATGGAAGAAGCGCCCTTCATCCCGACCGTGCCAAACAATCTGGATCAGTTGCAGCTCCAGCTAAACAGCATCCTTACCAAGCTCGACCGGATTCCCTTCGATGGCCTGGGCGCCGAGGTGGGCAACCTGCTGCAGGGGACGTCCAGGCTGGTCAAGCGCCTGGACACGCAGTTGGCGCCCGAGGCGTCCGCCATGTTGCGTCAGGCCGGCAAATCGCTTGCCGTCGTGGGCGGAATGCTAAGCCCCGACGCGGGTCTGCCTGTCAATACGGCTACGCTGCTGCAAGAGCTTGCCCGCACGGCCCGGTCGTTGCGCGAATTGGCCGACTACCTGCAGACCCATCCGGGCTCTTTGTTGCGCGGCCGGGCGCCCGATACCGTGCCGGCGCGCGCGCCCTCTCGCTAAGCGGCCTTGACCGGCCGTGACCGGCCGGGAACGCCACTTGCTGGGCATCCCGGGGAGCCCTCTGCCAGTCTGGGTAGGGCGCCGCGTCACAGGGGAGATTCAGCATGGACCATAGTGAGATGATGGCGCGCATGATTACGCTGCCGGTTGCGCCGGGCAGGTTCGACGGATGGGATGGCGTGCTCTCTACCCTGGCGGACTGCCTGTTGCAGGTGCAGGGAAAACTATCCGAAGCCGAAATGAAGCGTTTCCTGGATGTGGGCGCCCTGGTGTACCGCACCTGCTGCCAGGACGAAGCGCGCCAGCGCTGGACCCCCGAGGAAATGGCGGCATATCACCGCAAGGCCCCGCTCGACGCCTGAGGCGCGGGACAAAGGGGGCGAGTCAACAAAGGGCGAGTCAATACAGGCACTGCCGCAGCGCGAAGGTCCGGCCGAAGGCTCTGACCTCGTCGCCATCCACCGACGCCGACACATCCCAACGGTCGTCGCGGGTGACAAGAATGGACTGACTGGAGCAGGCGTGGCGCAGCGCGAACTGCCAGAAGGCCGCCTCCGACCCCTCGGGCGCAAGATCATGCGGCCCGATCTGCAGACGGGAAGGGCGGGGCGTGACGCCCAGCGACCATTTCAAGGCGATGGCCAGGAAAGCGAAGCGCGCCGACATCGAGGCGGGCTGGATGCACAGGACTCGGATCTTGTTGCTCATGGCCATCACCCTGGCTGATCAGGTGAAACCAGCGTAGCAAAGGCGGGCACGTCAATCCATACCGCGTTTGGTCGACGCGCCGCCACCGTGTGTCGATAACGCCTGTTGCTAGAATGGCCCGCCGCGCAACGCCGGCAGTCCAAGGAGCCGATCATGTCCCGAACCGTCGTGAATCCCGATACGGTCTTCAATTCCGTGCAGTACGGCTTCAGCCAGGCCGTCATCGTGACCGGGCAGCGCCGGATGCTGCTGTCGGGCCAGGTTGGCGTCGATGCCAACGAGCGGACGGTTGGCCCGGGCCTGCAGGTGCAGACCGAAGCCGCCCTGGACAACATCGAGCGGGTCCTGGCCGCCGCGGGCGGCAACCTGGCGCAGGTCATCATGCTGCGCATCTACATCTGCGACACGGTCCGCACTGAACAGGAGGTCGTCGCACAGGCGCTGCGCGACCGCTTCAAGGTCGACCCGCCCCCGTCTTCGTGGATCATCGTCAGCGGCCTGTCGCTGCCGGAATGGCTGATCGAGATCGAGGCGGAAGCAATGCTGGACTGACCAGCCGCGCCGGCCTGCTAGGCCGACGCTTCCCGCCAGGGCGGCGCGGCGAACGCGGCGCGCAGGCACGCCAGGAAGCCGGCGGTACGTGCGGACAGCTCCTGCCGCGACTTCACCAGCGCCACCACATTCGCATCGGGCAGGTTCCACTCCGCCAGCAAGGGGACGAGCGCGCGCGTGCGCAGATGTGCGGCCACGTCCCATTCCGACCTTGCCACGATGCCGTGCCCGGCCAGCGCCCATTCCAGCGCCGTCGCGCCCGCATTGCTGGACAGGATCGGCGCAATGCGCACACCCATGGCGGCTCCGTGCGCATGCCTGAACCGCCAAAGCGTCACGTCCTCGTCGTTTTCGCGCAAGGCGATGCAGTCGTGATTGCGCAGGTCTTCCGGCTTGGCCGGCGCACCGCGCCGCGCCAGGTAGGCAGGCGATGCGCACAAGATGCGCCGGTTGGGCGCCAGGGGATGGGCGACGAGGGCGGAATCGCGCAACTCGCCGATATGCACCATGACGTCCCAATCGTCCGAGGCCAGGCGGGGAGGGCCGTCCGACAGCGTGAGGCTCGCCGTGACGTCTTGGCTGGCGGAACGAAAGTCCGCCACCAGCCCGGCAATGAATCGCTGACCGAAACCCAGCGGTGCGACCACACGAAGATGGCCCGCCACCACGCCCCGGCGCCCCGCAAGCTCATCGGCCAGATCGCCCAGCTCGTTGCAGATCTGCCCGGCGCGCATGGCCAGGAGGCGACCCTCATCGGTCAGCGCGATGCCGCGCGCGGACCGGTTGACCAGCCGCACTCCCAGACGCCTTTCCAGCGCGTGCAGCCGCTGCGTGACGGCCGGCGGGGTCACGTCCAGCGAGCGCGCCGTCTGGGCGAGCGAGCCGGCCGCTGCAAGGCACAGGAAAAAGCGCAGGTCCTCGGTAGTCAGCATTTAGGCAGCCCTTAATGGAAGATTAATATTGGATTAAACATGGGAAGCTGTATCCGCGCCATACTCCGTGCTGATTCGCGCGGGCCGTGATGCCCGCCCTTACTGTTTCGTCCAAGAGACTGCCATGAACCTGGAAAGCGCCACGCGCACGCTGGACTCCCTGGAAACGCCTTGCCTGCTGCTCGACGAAGCGCGCATGACGCGCAATATCGAACGCCTGAATGCCTTGATGGCCAGGCACGGCGTCACCTTGCGCCCCCACCTGAAGACGCCCAAATCCATCGAGGTCGCCCGCCGGCTCATGGCAACGCCCCAGGGGCCGGCCGCCGTGTCGACCCTGCAGGAGGCCGAGCAATTCGCCGCCGCGGGCGTCACGGACCTCCTGTACGCGGTCGGCGTGTCGCCCGCCAAGCTGGACCGCGTAGTGGCATTGCGCCAGCGCGGCGTCGACCTGACCGTGGTGGTGGACAGCGTCGAGGCGGCGCGGGCCGTGGCGGCACGCTCCAGAGCAGGCGGCCTGTGCATTCCGGCGCTCATCGAAATCGACTGCGACGGGCACCGCGCCGGCGTGCAGCCCAAGGACACAAACCAGTTGCTGGCGATTGCCCGCGCATTGCATGACGACGTCGGCTGCCTGCGCGGCGTCATGACGCACGCCGGTGAGTCCTATGGCTGCCGCAGCGTCGAGGCCATTGCCGACATGGCCGAACAGGAGCGCTTGGCCGCCGTGAGCTGTGCGCAGGCGATCCGCTCAGCGGGCCTGCCGTGCCCGGTCGTGAGCGTCGGATCCACGCCCACCGCGCACTTCGCGCGCCATCTCGACGGCGTGACCGAAGTCCGCGCGGGGGTCTACGTGTTCTTCGATCTGGTCATGGCCGGATTGGGCGTATGCCGCGTCGACGACATCGCCGCCACAGTGCTGACCACCGTGATCGGCCACCAGCCCGAAAAAGGCTGGATCCTGGTCGACGCCGGCTGGATGGCAATGTCGCGCGACCGGGGCACCGCCAAGCAGCCGGTGGATCAGTTGTACGGGCTGGTATGCGATGTGGATGGCCAGGTCTATCCGGATGTGCTGCTGGCCGAAACCAACCAGGAGCAGGGCATCATCAAGCTGCGCGCCGGCAGCACCGCCGTCCTGCCCGATCTGCCCATCGGCGCCAAACTGCGCATTGTGCCGAATCATGCGTGCGCCACGTGCGCGCAGCACGACGCCTATGAAGTCGTGCGTCCTGGGGAACCAGGCGTGGTGGCGCGTTGGGAACGTTTTCGCGGCTGGTAGGCCGCCCCGCCACCAAGGATCCGGCATGCAATTCATTCAAACGCACGACGCCACCCCGCCCGCCGGGCATTACTCCCAGGCGGTTTGCGCCAATGGGTTCGTGTTCGTCTCGGGACAACTGGGCTTTCTGCCGCCCGCGGGTCCCGGACTGCGCCCCGTCCTGGCATCTGGCGCGGCGGAGCAGACAAGGCAAGCCCTGCGCAGCGTGCAGGCGATCCTCGAGGCCGCTGGCTCGGCGCTGACCTCGGTGGTCAACGTCACGGTCTACATCCCGGACGTCAGCCTGTGGGACGAGGTCAATGCGGTTTACGAAGCCTGCTTTGGCAGCCACCGTCCGGCCCGGGTCATCGTGCCCACGCGGGAACTCCATTACGGGGCGCTGGTGGAAATCGCCGTGGTGGCGGTGGGCTGAGCGCTGCGGTCGTCCTGCGAACCGCGGCGGGTGGGGAAGTGCAAAGGGGCGGGGCGGACGCCGCCTATAATGCGTGCGCCTCAATGCCCTCGGCGGAGACCGTCCACATGCACTACGAGTATCTGTTCTGGTCCATGGCTGCCCTGGTCGCCGCCGCGCTGGCTGGCGGCGCCGTGTGCGGCCGGCTGCGTGCAGTCAAGCACATGGTGATGGGAGTGGTTGCCCTGGCGGCGGCCATCTTCGCGGCGGTGCTGCTGCTGGCGCGCCAGGGCGGTTTTAGCGATCTGGCGGCGATGCTGTCGATCGCCGCCTTCATGTTCAGCCTGGTCATCGCCGCCGCGGCGTCGCTGCTCACGCGCCGCATCCTGCAGCGCCGCCGGGCGGATCATCCCTGACACCGCGTCATTCTTCCGCGTCGTAATCCTCGTCCTCTTCGTCGTCCTCGTCCTGCTCGAGGGCGTCGTAGCCTTTCCAGGTGATGCGCCAGCGCGTCGCGCCCGCGGTCGCGGCGGTTTCGCTGATCTGCTTGACCAGGCCGGCGTCTTCCAGCAGGTCCAGGTGATGCGCGATGAGCTGCAGGCCCTGTTCTTCGGGATGCGGCGCGAGCGCGGCATTCTTGATGTCGTGGGTGCTCAGGTTGGGGCCGGGAGCGTCGCGCAGGGCACCCAGGATCGTGACGACCAGATCGAAATCGCGTTGCATGATGTCCACCATGAAGGGATAAAAAGAACACGATGACAATAGCAGACTTCGGCTGCAGCAATAGGTCTGCGCACGCGCCTGCGTTACAGTCCGGGGTTCTCGATAAACCACACGCGAATACACCATGAAAAAACCCGCAGAACGGGACTGCCTGGCAGTCGTCCCCGGCTACACGGGCCAGGCCGCCAAGCTGTTTCTCTCGCGCGGCGAGGATGAGCGCATCGACGGGGTGACCGTCTACGACCTGCTGGGGCACGTCAAGCAGCAGGGCGACGCCGACGCGGCGGCGTCCTGGGTGGGCGATTGGCTCGCCCAAGAGGCCGACAACCGCAAGGCCCGCCGCACACAGCTCCAGGCCCAACTGTTCCTCTGCAAACTCGCGGGCGACGAGAAGGCCGCATTCCTTGCGGCACAGAAGCCGCTCGCCCGCGTCCTGACCGCCGCCGGGGTGCGCTGCCGCAGCGTGGCGGCCACTTCGGGTGCTGCGCGCCCTTCGCTTGGTCCGAATGTCAAGAAACGATAGCCCAAGGCTGTTATAGTCGCGCCTGGGCGTGCGAGTGCACCTGCGCGGTGCGTGCCCAGGCGGGCCAGGCCCGCAAATCAAGGAAGATGGAAATGGAAATACTCAGTCGGCACGTTGCCGACGTAGCGGGCGGCGTAGAGCTGCACACCACGCTGGATGGCGAGAGCATCAGCGCCTATGTCGTCATGGGCGTCACCGATCTCAATGCAATCGCAGACATCGTGCCGCGCGAAAAAGTCGACGCCGGAGCGGACATACACGCTGCTAATGTCGACAATGTTGATAATGCGCAAGAACAGATCGACCAAGTCCTGGAAAATATGAACCCCGGCGACGTGGCGGTTTTCCTTTGCTCGGGCCCCGATGCATTTGGTGCGGCGCTCGACTTGTTGGGTTTACCTATCGAAGAGTAAGCCTGGCGGCAAACCATGGTGTCATCCAAACGGCGTATTGAAGGTTGTGCGCACTTTTGATGGCATTTATATAAGCCCTGTTTGTTTTTTTGGTTGTATGGGTGTTAACACCTATGCAGGGCTTCTTGTTGCCTAAATAAACGTGCGAAATAACTGCGCAGTTTCTCTTTGTTGCATTATTGGCACGTATTTTTTAGGATTATGTTGACTTGTGAGGGGAACATAACGATAGTATCGGCACACGATCACAAGCGTTGCGATTTTCGATCAGTGCCGTGCCTTTTCCGGCTCAGCGTTATTGTTCTACTGTCCCCTCCTTGATTGATTCGTGACCTCCGGGCATTTGCCCATTATCTCTAGGAAATACAGTATGGAAACCGGCGTCGTTAAGTGGTTCAATTCGGAAAAGGGCTATGGCTTCATCACCCCGGAAGCGGGTGGCAAGGATCTGTTCGCCCACTTCTCCGAAATTCAGGGCTCGGGCTTCAAGTCTCTGGAAGAGAACCAGCGCGTCAGCTTTGTGACGGCCAATGGCCCCAAGGGCCCGCAAGCCACGAAGATTCAGGTCCTGTAAGGTTCTGATTTTTCGCAAAAAAGCCCCCTCGTGGGGCTTTTTTTGTTTTTGGTCGATATGCGCGGCGGCCGATAAAAGTCCGCCGCGCGTTGTGCGACCCCGTTGTTTTTTTTCTTGCTTTCAGGACTCGCCGCCTCCATGACCGCCACATCCGACCTGCCTATTGCCACACAGCCACAGGAAGTGGCGCAATTCTGGCTGGATGCCGGCCCCAAGCAGTGGTTCAACAAAAGCGCGCAGTTCGATGCGGAATTCAAAGCCCGTTTCGAGCCGGCGCACATGGCGGCCGCAGCGCGCCAGTTGGATGGCTGGCTCGATGACCCGACGGGCGCCCTGGCGCTGATGATTCTCCTGGACCAGTTCCCCCGTAACGCCTATCGCGATACCGGGCACATGTTTGCGACCGATGCTCTCGCGTTGCATTTTGCCGAGCGAGCGATTGCGGCGGGGCACGACCTCAAGGTGGATGCCGTCGTCCGCCAGTTCTTTTATCTTCCCTTTGAACATGCCGAGAACCTGGCCGCGCAGGACCGTGGCGTCTCCCTGATGGAACCGCTTGGCCCCGAGTCCCTGCGCTGGGCCGTCCTGCATCGCGACATCATCGCGCGCTTCGGGCGCTTCCCGCACCGTAATGCGGCCCTGGGGCGCCAGACGACCCCGGCCGAGCTTGCGTTCCTGGATTCGGGCGGGTTTGCGGGGTAGCCCGCACCGCACGGTATCCACCTGTATCGGTGGGTGGCAAGTTGAAAATTTTCCCCATCCAACCGCTTGCGGTTTGCCCTGTTTTGCTGGTGCGGAGCGGCTGTGGGCGGGCTAAAGCAGCCCTTTCGGCTATTTGACGTTTTTCGACGTTCGCCAATAAACTGATTTCAGCGAGATTCTCAAGCGACGCGGTCTGCGTTCTCCTTGGTCGCCGTCAGTGGTGCCGCGGTTGCTATCCTCTCCCATCCTTGATGATCTGGCGCCCCGCGAGCAATCGCTTTTTTAGGTCAAGGACATCCCCATGGCAACCGGCATCGTCAAATGGTTCAACGCCGAAAAGGGTTATGGCTTCATCATGCCCGACGACGGCAGCAAGGATCTTTTCGCTCACTACTCCGAAATCCGTAGCGAAGGCTATAAGTCGCTTCAAGAGAACCAACGCGTCACGTTCGACGTTGGAACCGGTCCCAAGGGTCCCAGCGCCAAGAACATCAAGGTCGCGGCCTGAGGCCTCCAGGGTCGCGCACCGGGCTCCCAATGTTCTAGCCCTGAATAGAACAATCCCCACTCAGCGCACGGCTTCGTGGGGATCGGGTTGGTTTTCTCGTCAAGCCTCCACCTTATGCGTGGGGCTTTTTTTTTGTCCCGGCAGCTCAGTGCTTGGGGCTGCCGGTCGACAGCTTGTCCACGAGCGCGATGCCGAGGGCGGACAGGATGAAGATGGCGTGGATGATCGTCTGCCACATGACGCCGGCTTCCGTGAAGCGCGCGTTCGGCATGCCGATGGTGCCCGCTTCGATGAAGGTGCGCAGCAGGTGGATCGACGAGATGCCGATGATCGCCATTGCGAGCTTGACCTTCAGCACACTGGCGTTCACGTGGCTAAGCCATTCAGGCTGGTCGGGATGGTTCTGCAGCCGCAGGCGGGACACAAAGGTCTCGTAGCCGCCGACGATCACCATGACCAGCAGGTTGGAGATCATGACGACGTCGATGAGCCCCAGCACGATCAGCATGATCTCCATTTCGCCAAAGCTGGTGGCGTGAGTCACGAGGTGCCACAGTTCCTTGAGGAACAGCAGGACATAGACGCCCTGCGCGACGATCAGGCCCAGGTAGAGCGGTAACTGCAGCCAGCGCGAACTGAAGATCAGGCTGGGAAGCAGGCCCAGGCGAGGAGGGGAATTCGGGATCATATTGGGTGCGAGCCGATGTTGTTTGCGAAAAAAAGCGCGGCGGCAATTCTATCAATGCCACAAGACAGGCGGTCATCTGTTTTAGCTGAACTCCGTCAGCCTCACCAGCTGCCTAGCATGGCTCCCTCGGAATTGCTCGGCTTTTATGTAAGCGAAATTCGCATTTGCGAAACTCTGTGCCGGAATACTTCGAAAGCTTTGGGCGTATATAGAATTGCCGCCTCGTTTGCATAGAACAAGTCAATAGGAGTTTGTTCCCATGAAGATTCGCTACACCGTCGCCGCGCTGGCAGTTGCGCTCGCGCCTTACTCGGCCGCACAGGCCCTGGACATCGGAGGGCTCGTGGGTGCCGGCGCCAAGGTGGTCCAGGCGGCCACGCTGAGCGATGCCGAGATCAAGACCCTGTCCGACAAGGCGTGCGCGCAGAGCGACTCGCAGGAAAAGATTGCGGCGCCGGGCAGCAAGTACGACGCCCGCCTGCAGAAGATCGCAAAGTCGCTGGGCGGGACGGTCAATGGCCAGAAGGCGAGCTACAAGGTCTACCTGACCAAGGACGTCAACGCGTGGGCCATGGCCAACGGCTGCATCCGCGTGTACAGCGGCCTGATGGACATGATGTCCGACGACGAAGTGATGGGCGTGGTGGGCCACGAAATCGGCCACGTGGCGCTGGGTCACTCCAAAAAGGCCATGCAGACCGCCTACACGGTTTCAGCCGCGCGTGACGCAGCGGGCGCGGCGGGCGGCTCGACGGTCGCGGCGCTCAGCTCCTCGCAGCTCGGCGACCTGACCGAAAAGTTCATCAACGCGCAATTCTCGCAGTCGCAGGAAAGCGCGGCGGACGATTATTCGTTCGATCTGCTGCAATCCAAGAAGCTCAATACCCGCGGCCTGGTGACCGCATTCCAGAAGCTCGCCGAGCTGGATGGCGGCAAGAGCGATATGATGAGCTCGCACCCGTCCTCGGCCAAGCGCGCACAGCACATCGAAGACCGCATCGCCAAGGCCAAGTAACCTCGCAGCCAGGCGTCCGTCCTCGCTTTTTGGGCGAAAAATGGGGCGCGAGCATCCGGGCAAATCCGGGGCTCGCGCCTCTTTGCGTCAGGGTTCCGGAAGTTTCCGGTAAAATGCCGCGTTTATCCGCCCGTAATCTCATCTCTCGGAAAATAGGTCTTTTAATGCAGCCTGTGGTTGAAACCCTCTCCGGCCTGGAGCGCCGTGTTGATCTGGCCGTCTCGGTGGCCGACGTCGAAAAGGAAGTCCAGGCGCAATTGAAGCGCGTGGCTCGCACCGCCAAGGTTCCGGGCTTTCGCCCGGGCAAGGCGCCGCTCGCCATGCTCGAGCGCAGCCATGGCCCCAGCATCCGCTACGACGTGATCAATAGCCAAGTTGGCCGTGCCTTTGAACAAGCCATCGACGGCGCCAAGCTGCGCGTCGCTGGCGCCCCGAATCTCGAACCCAAGACGGAAGGCGTCTCCGACGACACGCTGGCGTTCACCGCCACGTTCGAGGTCTACCCCGAAGTCGCGGTGCCGGAGCTGTCCACCCTGGCCGTCACCCGCTACGAAACCGCCGTCACCGACGCCGAAGTGCAGCAGACCCTGGACGTGCTGCGCAAGCAGCGCGCCACGTTCGAAGTCCGTGAAGGCCGTGCCAGCGCCGACGGCGACCGCGTCACGCTGGATTTCGCCGGCACCATCGACGGCGTGCCCTTCGAAGGCGGCAAGGCCGAAGACTTCCCGTTCGTGCTCGGCCAAGGCCGCATGCTGCCGGAATTCGAAGAAGCCGCCCGCGGCCTGAAGGCTGGCGAAACCAAGGTTTTCCAGCTCAAGTTCCCCGATGACTACCAAGGCGTGGAAGTCGCCGGCAAGACCGCCGAATTCACCATTACCATCAAGGAAGTGGCTGAAGGCGTCCTGCCCGAACTGAACAGCGAATTCGCCAAGTCCCTCGGCCAAGCCGAAGGCGACGTCGAAAAGCTCAAGGCCGACATCCGCAGCAACATCGAACGTGAAGTGAAGGTCCGTTCGCAAGGCCGCACCAAGTCCAGCGTCATGGACGCCCTGGTCGAAGCCGGCAAGTTCGATGTGCCGAAGGCCCTGGTCGACAACGACGTGCAAAGCCGTGTCGCCGCTGCCCGCGAAGAGCTCAAGCAGCGCGGCGTGCCGAACGCCGAATCCGTGCCGATCCCGGCCGAGGCCTTCTCGACCGAGTCCGAGCGCCGCGTCCGCCTGGGCCTGCTGGTCTCCGAACTGGTCAAGCAAGCCCAGCTCCAGGCCAAGCCGGAACAGGTCCGCGCGCGCATCGAAGAATTCGCCCAGAACTACGAACAACCCGCCCAGGTTGTCAGCTATTACCTGGCAGACCGCCAGCGTCGTGCTGAAATCGAGGCTATCGTGCTGGAAGACAACGTCGTCGCGCACGTGTTGGAAAAGGCCAAGGTCACCGACGAAAAGGTGCCTTTCGATCAGTTGATGGGGATGGCGTAACACTATGCAGAGATTCACCGATTTCTATGCGGCAATGAATGGCGGGTCTTCGGTGACCCCCACCGGCCTGGGCTACATTCCCATGGTGATCGAGCAGTCGGGGCGCGGCGAGCGCGCCTACGACATCTATTCGCGTCTGCTCCGCGAACGGCTCATTTTCCTGGTGGGGCCGGTGAACGACGCCACGGCCAATCTGGTCGTGGCCCAGTTGCTGTTCCTGGAATCGGAGAATCCTGACAAGGACATTTCCCTGTACATCAACTCGCCCGGCGGGTCGGTGTACGCGGGAATGGCCATCTATGACACCATGCAGTTCGTCAAGCCGGACGTGTCCACCCTGTGCACCGGCCTTGCGGCCAGCATGGGCGCGTTCCTGCTGGCGGCTGGCAAGAAGGGCAAGCGTTTCACGCTGCCCAACTCGCGCATCATGATTCACCAGCCGTCCGGCGGCGCCCAGGGGCAAGCGTCGGACATCCAGATCCAGGCCCGCGAAATCCTGGACCTGCGCGAGCGCCTGAACCGCATCCTCTCCGCCAACACGGGGCAGAGCATGGAGCGCATCGAGCAGGATACGGAACGTGACAACTTCATGTCGGCCGAAGATGCGGTATCGTATGGACTGGTGGACAAGGTCATGGCCTCCCGGTCCGAAGGCTGACTTCCCGGTTGATTCTGACCCGCTGCCATCATGTTTGAGTAAGCGCATGCGCTAGGTCGTTTGCCCGACCTGGCGCATCTTTACCTGAGATACGAAAGAAATATGCCTGAAAAAAAGGGATCGGCAGACGCTAAGGTGCTGCATTGCTCGTTTTGCAATAAAAGCCAGCACGAAGTCCGCAAGCTGATCGCGGGTCCGTCGGTATTCATCTGCGATGAATGCATAGATTTGTGCAACGACATCATCCGCGAGGAAGCGCAGGCCACTGCGCGCGCGGCGATTCGTTCCGAGCTGCCCACTCCGGCCGAAATCAAGACCTTCCTCGACCAGTACGTCATCGGGCAAACCTCGCCCAAGCGCATGCTGGCCGTGGCCGTCTACAACCACTACAAGCGCATTCGGCACGGCGAAATCAAGGGCGACGAAGTCGAGCTCTCCAAGAGCAACATCATGCTGATCGGGCCCACCGGCTCGGGCAAGACGCTCCTGGCCCAGACGCTGGCTCGCATGCTGAACGTGCCTTTCGTGATGGCCGACGCCACGACGCTGACCGAAGCCGGCTACGTGGGTGAAGACGTCGAAAACATCATTCAGAAGTTGCTGCAGAACTGCAACTATGAAGTCGAGAAGGCGCAGCGCGCCATCATCTACATCGATGAAATCGACAAGATTTCCCGCAAGTCCGACAACCCGTCCATCACCCGTGACGTGTCCGGCGAAGGCGTGCAGCAGGCCTTGCTCAAGCTCATCGAAGGCACGGTCGCCTCGGTGCCCCCGCAGGGCGGCCGCAAGCATCCCAACCAGGACTTCGTCCAGGTGGATACCACCAACATCCTGTTCATCGTGGGCGGCGCCTTCGACGGACTGGAAAAGGTCATTCGCGACCGCACGGAAAAGTCCGGCATCGGCTTCTCGGCGTCGGTGCGCGCCAAGTCCGAACGCGGCGTGGGCGAGCTCTTCTCCGAAGTCGAGCCCGAAGACCTGATCAAGTTCGGCCTCATCCCTGAACTGGTCGGTCGCCTGCCGGTGGTCGCGACGCTGGACGAGCTGGACGAAGCCGCGCTGGTCCAGATCCTGACCGAGCCCAAGAACGCCTTGCTCAAGCAGTTCCAGAAGCTGTTTGCCATGGAAGGCGCCGAGCTCGACGTGCGGCCTGCCGCACTCAAGGCCATCGCCCGCAAGGCGCTTCGCCGCAAGACGGGCGCGCGCGGGCTGCGCTCCATCATCGAGCAGGCACTGCTCGACACCATGTATGACCTGCCGTCCCAAGGCAACGTCAAGCGCGTGGTGCTCGACGAGAACGCCATCGAAGGCGAGGGCAAGCCCCTGCTGATCTACTCGGATGAAAACGCCGCGCCAGAGAAGCCGGAGCGCGGAGAAGTCCGCGACGCCGCCGCCTGATATTTCAAAAAAGCCCGTTCTCGTAACGGGTTTTTTTGCCTAGGGCGCTTCTCCATCCCAAAACACGCTTTTCAGTCGGCTGTCATGGCCGCATACTGGAAGCGCTCCAGGGCCTTATTTGGGGCCTTTTGGTGATCCAGGCGGCCGAGATCTTGAATTTTCGGCTATTGTTCCCATAACAGACGTAATTGACGAGATTGCTCGGGTATTCCCGGGTGTCCCGTCCCCATACGCCGAGTCATACCGAGGAACCCCATATGTCTGCCAGCCAGACCCTGCCTTCCGACCCGATCGACCTCCCCCTGCTGCCGCTGCGCGATGTCGTAGTGTTCCCGCACATGGTCATCCCGCTGTTCGTCGGCCGTCCGCGCTCCATCCGCGCGCTCGAGGTTGCGATGGAAGCGGGCAAAAGCATCATGCTGGTGGCCCAGAAATCCGCCGGCAAGGATGACCCCACGCCTGAAGACGTCTACGAAATCGGCTGCGTCGCCGGCATCCTGCAGATGCTCAAGCTGCCTGACGGCACCGTGAAGGTGCTGGTCGAAGGCACGCAGCGCGCGCGCATCAACAGCATCGAAGATGCCGATTCGCACTTCACCTGCCAGGTGTCGCCGATCGAACCGGACGCCATGCAAGGCTCCGAAACCGAAGCCCTGCGCCGCGCCATCGTTGCGCAATTCGAGCAGTACGTAAAACTCAACAAGAAGATCCCCCCGGAGATCCTGACCTCGCTGGCTGGCATCGATGATGCCGGTCGCCTGGCCGACACGATCGCCGCGCATCTTCCCCTGAAGCTCGAGCAGAAGCAAAAGATGCTCGAGATCGTCGGCACCTCCGAACGCCTGGAAGGCCTGCTCACGCAACTCGAAACCGAAATCGACATCCTCCAGGTCGAAAAGCGGATTCGCGGCCGCGTGAAAAAGCAGATGGAAAAGAGCCAGCGCGACTACTACCTGAATGAGCAGGTCAAGGCCATTCAGAAGGAGCTGGGCGAAGGCGAAGAGGGCGCGGACATCGAAGAGCTCGAAAAGAAGATCATCGCTGCCCACATGCCCAAAGAGGCGCGCAAGAAGGCCGATGCCGAGCTCAAGAAGCTCAAGCTCATGTCGCCCATGTCGGCCGAGGCCACCGTGGTGCGCAACTACATCGACACGCTCATCAATCTCCCCTGGAGAAAGAAGAGCAAGATCAACAATTCGATCAGCAACGCCGAAACGGTGCTGGACAACGACCACTATGGCCTGGAAAAGGTCAAGGAACGGATCCTGGAATACCTTGCCGTGCAACAGCGCGTGGACAAGGTGAAGGCGCCGATCCTGTGCCTGGTCGGTCCTCCGGGCGTGGGCAAGACCTCGCTCGGCCAGTCGATCGCCAAAGCCACGAACCGCAAGTTCGTCCGCATGGCGCTGGGCGGCGTGCGCGACGAGGCCGAGATCCGCGGTCACCGTCGTACGTACATCGGTTCCATGCCGGGCAAGATCGTGCAGAACATGTCGAAGGTCGGCGTGCGCAATCCGCTGTTCCTGTTGGATGAAATCGACAAGCTGGGCATGGATTTCCGCGGCGATCCCTCGTCGGCGTTGCTCGAAGTGCTGGATCCGGAACAGAACCACACGTTCCAGGACCACTACATCGAAGTCGACTTCGACCTGTCGGACGTCATGTTCGTGGCGACCAGCAACACGCTGAACATTCCGCCGGCGCTGCTCGACCGTATGGAAGTGATCCGCCTGTCGGGTTACACCGAGGAAGAAAAGATCCACATCGCCCGCGACCATCTGCTGCCCAAGCTGATGAAGAACAACGGCGTGAAGGATACCGAGTTGACTGTCGATGACAGCGCGCTGCGCGACATCGTGCGCTACTACACCCGCGAAGCCGGTGTGCGTGCGCTCGAGCGCGAGGTCGGCAAGATCTGCCGCAAGGTCATCAAGCAATTGCTGACCCAGAGCGATCGCGCCAAGGCCGAAGGCAAGGCGCCAGAGGTCAAGGCTGTCAACGTCACGGCAGACAATCTCAGCGATTATCTGGGTGTGCGTCGCTACGCGTTCGGCATGGCCGAGAAGGAAAACCAGA
The DNA here is from genome assembly GCF_900156745.1 of Achromobacter sp. MFA1 R4. NCBI lineage: Bacteria > Pseudomonadati > Pseudomonadota > Betaproteobacteria > Burkholderiales > Alcaligenaceae > Achromobacter > Achromobacter sp. MFA1 R4. The sequence continues at coordinate 4,634,471 of NZ_LT707065.1, forward strand.
TCGGCCAGGTCACGGGCTTGGCGTGGACGGAAGTCGGCGGCGACCTGCTGACGATCGAAGTCGCGGACATGCCCGGCAAGGGCGTCATCCAGCGCACGGGCTCGCTCGGCGATGTGATGAAGGAATCGGTCGAAGCCGCGCGCACGGTTGTGCGCTCGCGGGCCCGTCGTCTGGGCTTTGCGGACAGCGTGTTCGAAAAGCACGACATGCACGTGCACGTGCCGGAAGGCGCGACCCCCAAGGACGGTCCGTCCGCGGGTATCGCGATCACCACCGCCATGGTGTCGGCGCTGTCGCGCATCCCGGTGCGCGCCGACGTCGCCATGACGGGCGAGATCACGTTGCGCGGCGAAGTGCTGCCGATCGGCGGCCTGAAGGAAAAGCTGCTGGCGGCCCATCGTGGCGGTATCAAGACGGTTCTGATCCCGGAAGAAAACGTCAAGGATTTGGCGGAGATCCCGGACAACGTCAAGAACCATCTCGAGATCGTCCCGGTGCGCTGGATCGACAAGGTGCTGGAGCTTGCCCTGGAGCGTCTGCCCGAACCGCTCGCCGAGGAAGAAGCCGTCAAGGAGTCTTTGGTGGCCAAGCCGGCCGATCCGGGCTCGACCGATCCGGTCATGAAGCACTGATGGCAGCTTGAACGCCGGGCGCCTTCGAAAGAGGGCGCCCGATCCAGATCAGGATATCCCGGGCCAGCCCTGGCGTCCCAATACGAAAACCCCGCTCGATGTTTGAGCGGGGTTTGTTTTTTTAGGGTGCTGCGCCGACGCGCCTAGTGCAGCGCCTGGGTGCGGATGAGGCCTACGGCAATGCCTTCCAGTGCGAATTCCTGGTCGGGCTTGACCACGATGGTCTCGAAATCGGGGTTTTCGGGCAGGAGTTCGATATGGCCGTTCTGGCGCTGCAAGCGTTTGACCGTGACGTCGTCGCCCAGTCGGGCCACCACGATCTGGCCATTGCGGGCTTCGGAGGCTTTCTTGACGGCCAGTAGGTCGCCTTCCAGGATGCCGGCATCGCGCATGCTCATGCCGCGCACCTTCAGCAGGTAATCCGGCGCCTGGGCGAAAAGGTTGGGATCGACGCCGACTTCGCGTTCGACGTGTTCAGCCGCCAGGATGGGGCTGCCCGCTGCGACACGGCCAACCAGGGGCAGGAGGAGCTGCGCCAGGGCAGGGATGGGCAACGAGGCCTGTGCGGGGGAGGTCGCCGCATCCTTCAGGCGGATACCGCGGGAAGCGCCGGCGGTCAGTTCGATGGCGCCTTTGCGGGCCAGCGCCTTGAGATGGTCTTCTGCGGCGTTGGGCGAACGGAAACCCAGGGCTTGGGCGATTTCGGCGCGGGTCGGCGGAAAGCCGGTGCGCGAAACCGTCTGCCTGATGAGATCCAGGATTTGTTGTTGGCGATCAGTAAGTTTGCTGGCCATGGCGATGATCCGTTGTGGGCGGACTGTACATATATACAGCGCCATTCTGGGGGACGCAGCGCAAAAAAGCAAGCCGAGCCGGGCGCAAATAAAAACGGGACCCGCGGGGTCCCGTTTCTGGCTGCCGCCGGCGTGGCGCCGGCCTGCGGTTTTAAAGCACTGCCGCGATGGCGGCGGCCACCTTGTCGATGTTGCCGCTGTTCAGCGCAGCCACGCAGATCCGGCCGCTGGAGATGGCGTAGACGCCGTGTTCTTCACGCAGGCGGTCGACCTGCGCGGCGCTCAGGCCCGAGTACGAGAACATGCCGCGCTGCTTCAGCACGAAGCTGAAGTCCTGCTTGCCGCCGTGTTCCTTGATCTTGTCGACGAGCTGCTTGCGCATGAGACGGATGCGGTCACGCATTCCGGCCAGTTCTTCTTCCCAGAGGGCAAACAGCTCGGGCGTGTTGAGCACCGTCGAGACCACCGTGCCGCCGTGGGTGGGCGGGTTCGAGTAGTTGGTGCGAATGACGCGCTTGAGCTGGCTCAGCACGCGGGTGGCTTCTTCCTTGCTGCCCGCCACGACCGTCAGCGCGCCGACGCGCTCGCCGTACAGCGAGAACGACTTCGAAAACGACGAGCTGATGAACATGGTCATGTCCATGTCTGCAAAGAGGCGCACGACCGAGGCGTCTTCCGTCAGGCCGTCGCCAAACCCTTGGTAGGCGATGTCCAGGAACGGGACCAGGTTGTTTTCCTTGACGACGGCGGCGATCTGCTTCCACTGGTCGGCGGTGGGATCCGCGCCGGTGGGATTGTGGCAGCACGCGTGCAAGACGACGATGGTCTTGGCGGGCGCCGCCTTCAGGTCGGCCAGCATCGCTTCGAAGTTCAAGCCGCGGGTGGTCGCGTCGTAGTAAGCGTAGGTGCCGACTTCAAAGCCGGCACGCTCGAACAGCGCGCGGTGGTTTTCCCAGCTCGGGTCGCTGATCAGCACCTTGGAGCCCGGGAGAAGCTGGCGCAGGAAGTCGGCGCCGATCTTGAGCGCGCCGGTGCCGCCCAGGGCCTGCGTGGTCAGCACGCGGCCGGCGGCTGCCAGCGCGGAGTCCTTGCCCAGCAGCAGAGCCTGGGCGCCGCTGTTGTAGCCGGCAATGCCTTCGATCGGAAGATAACCGCGGGCGGCGGCGGCTTCGATGCGCGCGGCCTCGGCCTTGCGCACTGCGCCCAACAGGGGAATGCGACCCTGATCATCGTAATACACGCCCACGCCCAGGTTGACTTTACCGGGGCGGGTGTCCGCGTTGTATTGTTCGTTCAGACCAAGAATGGGGTCGCGCGGCGCGAGTTCGACGGAATCGAAAAGGGTGCTCATGGGACTCTGATGAGGTGGGTGGACGCAGTACGGAGTGCTGTGGATAATGGGGGGTTTACCCTGGAACAGTCTAGCATGCCTAAGAGCGCAATAGACCCGAGCGCGGGCGCTCCCGCCGCAGGTCCGGGATTCGTCGATTTCCCTGACAGCCCGTTTCATCTTTATCAGCCCTATCCGCCCGCGGGAGACCAGCCCACGGCCATCGAGGGGCTGACGCAGGGTGTCGAAGACGGCCTGATGTTCCAGACCCTGCTGGGTGTGACGGGGTCCGGCAAGACCTACACCATGGCCAACGTCATCGCGCGGCTGGGCCGCCCGGCGCTCGTCCTGGCCCCGAATAAGACGCTGGCCGCGCAGCTCTACGCCGAAATGCGCGAGTTCTTCCCGAAGAACGCGGTCGAGTACTTCGTTTCGTATTACGACTACTACCAGCCCGAAGCCTACGTGCCGACGCGCGACCTTTTCATCGAAAAGGATTCGTCGATCAACGAACACATCGAGCAGATGCGTTTGTCGGCCACCAAGAGCCTGCTGGAGCGCCGCGACACGATCATCGTAGGCACGGTGTCCTGCATCTACGGTATCGGCAATCCTGGCGACTATCACGCGATGGTGCTGATCCTGCGCGCCGGCGACCAGATCGCGCGGCGTGAAATCCTGGCGCGGCTGGTTGCCATGCAATACACGCGCAACGACGCCGAGTTCACGCGCGGGGTATTCCGCGTGCGCGGCGAAACCATCGACATCTTCCCGGCGGAAAGCGCCGAGCTCGCCCTGCGGGTCACGCTGTTCGACGACGAGATCGAAAGCCTGGAGCTCTTTGACCCGTTGACGGGCCGTATACGCCAGAAGCTGCCGCGCTTTACGGTCTACCCCGGGTCGCACTACGTGACGCCCCGCGACACCGTGCTGCGCGCCATTGAAACCATCAAGGAAGAATTGCGCGAACGCGTCAAGCGCTTCGTCGATGACGGCCATCTGGTGGAGGCGCAGCGGCTGGAGCAGCGCACCCGCTTCGACCTGGAAATGCTGCAGGAGCTGGGCTTCTGCAAGGGTATCGAAAACTACTCGCGCCACTTGTCCGGCGCCGCGCCGGGCGAGCCGCCGCCGACACTGATCGACTACCTGCCGTCCGATGCACTGATGTTCATCGACGAAAGCCACGTCACGATCGGCCAGCTCAGCGCCATGTACCGGGGAGACCGGTCTCGCAAGGAAACCCTCGTGCAGTACGGTTTTCGCCTGCCGTCCGCGCTGGACAACCGCCCGCTGAAACTCGAGGAATTTGAGGCCCGCATGCGCCAGTGCGTCTTCGTTTCGGCGACGCCGGCCGCCTACGAGCAGGAGCACACCGACAATGTCGTGGAGCAGGTCGTGCGGCCCACGGGGCTTGTCGATCCGATCGTGCAGGTGCTGCCCGCGCGCACGCAGGTGGATGACCTGCTGGGCCAGATCAAAACGCGCGTTGCCCAGGGCGACCGTGTGCTGGTCACCACGCTGACCAAGCGCATGGCCGAGGATCTGACCGACTTCCTGAGCGAACATGGCGTGAAGGTGCGCTACCTGCACTCCGACATCGATACCGTTGAGCGCGTGGAGATTCTGCGGGACTTGCGCCTGGGCACCTTCGACGTGCTCGTGGGAATCAACCTGCTGCGCGAAGGGCTCGATATTCCTGAAGTGTCGCTCGTGGCCATCCTGGATGCCGACAAGGAAGGGTTCCTACGTTCGGAGCGCAGCCTGATCCAGACCATCGGCCGAGCCGCGCGCAACCTCAATGGCCATGCCATCCTCTACGCCGATCGCATCACGGATTCGATGAAGCGCGCCATGGACGAAACCAGCCGCCGCCGGACCAAGCAGCTGCAGTTCAATGAGGACCACGGAATCACCGCGCGCGGCGTGCACAAGGCTGTGCGCGAATTGATCGACGGCATCGTGGCGCCGGCCCAGCACGACACGCTGGAAGCTGCCGTTCCCGCCGAGCTGCTCAAGGACGAGAAGGCGCTGGCGCGCGAAATCAAACGCCTGGAAAAGCTGATGATGGATCATGCTCGCAACCTGGAGTTCGAACAGGCCGCGGCAGCCCGCGATTCGCTTAATGCGTTGAAGCAACGCGTGTTGCTGGATGGGGCAGTCTAGGTCCGTCGGTGTGTTTCAATTCATGTCAAAGCGCTGACATTTAGCTGAATCGCGGTGGAAACTGCTGCGTTGCAATCAGGGTGTAACGATTCCGGATTTTTAACGCCCTATATTTTCAGTGATTACCTGAACAACACCTTGCAAGTCAATGATTTTCAAGGTGATTGTAAGGTGGTCGGGTTGCTTTGAATCAATTGCGCAGGCGCAAAAAAAGCTTGCCTAATCTCGGGTTTTCCCGCACACTTGCTTTCATGATGACCAAGGTACTTTTCGTTTGCATGGGCAATATCTGTCGCTCGCCGAGCGCAGAGGGCGTGTTTCGCCATTTGGTGAATGACGCGGGTTTGGGCGATGTCGTGCGCATCGACTCCGCGGGCACGCACGCGTTTCATATCGGCGAGGCGCCTGATGCCCGGGCGCAGGCCGCAGCACGCAAGCGCGGCTACGAGATCACCCACTGCGAGGCGCGTCAGGTCACCGCGGAAGACTTCCGCGACTTCGATCTCATCCTCGCCATGGACTGGGACAACCTGTCCGCCATGCAGCAGCAATGCCCCAAGGCTTATCAGCACAAGCTGATGCTGCTCATGCGCTTTGCCAATGAGTTCGAAGAGGCCACCGTGCCTGATCCTTACTATGGCGGCGCGGATGGTTTCGGCAAGGTGCTGGACTATCTGGAAGATGCCTGTCAGGGCGTCCTCGAATTGGTCCGCAAGCGCGCCACCCAGTACCAGGCTGCTTGATTGCATGGGTGTGGGGCCGCCTGCAGAGCGGCTCTCAAGGTACAAGGCAGTGAAAAGCCGCGCAGATGCGCGGTTTTTTGTAGCCGGGAGCCATACCAAATTAGTCGGGAATAGGCTATACTTGAGCCAATTACTCGGGTATTGACCGCTGGATTCGCTGGCGGCCATTGCCGAATCACAGGGAATTCACCATGCGGCTAACTACCAAAGGGCGTTTCGCCGTGACTGCCATGATCGATCTGGCTATGCGGCAGCATAGTGGGCCGGTCACTCTTGCGGCCATCAGCCAGCGTCAGAACATTTCGCTTTCCTACTTGGAACAGCTCTTCGGCAAATTGCGTCGCCACGAACTCGTGGACAGCGTGCGCGGTCCGGGTGGCGGTTATTCGCTTGCGCGCCTTGCGCGCAACGTCACGGTCGCCGACATCATTTTCGCCGTCGACGAACCCCTGGACGCCACCAGTTGCGGCGGCAAGCGGGACTGTACGAGCGGCAACGACGGCAAGCCGGGCAAGTGCATGACGCACGAACTCTGGGCCACGTTGAATCGCAAGATGGTGGATTACCTGGATTCGGTGTCGCTGCAGGATCTGGTCGATCAGCAGCGTGTGCGCCAATTGCAGGAAGCCAACAATGAAGCGCAGGCCTGCGCGGTGCGAGTGAATCGGGTGGGAGGCGCGCCTGCCGCCAATGCCCCGACCACCACCGTTGCCGCCAATGCCACCGTATAAGAAGTATCAGGAGTTGTAGAAATGACCACCCGTCCGATCTATCTGGATTATTCGGCCACGACGCCCGTCGACCCCCGCGTCGTGGACAAGATGGTGCCCTGGCTTTATGAAAACTTCGGCAACCCCGCCTCGCGCAGCCACGCGTTTGGTTGGGAATCCGAAGAGGCCGTCGAGCGCGCCCGTGAGGAAGTCGCCAAGCTGGTCAACGCCGACCCGCGCGAAATCGTCTGGACCTCCGGCGCCACCGAATCCGACAACCTGGCCATCAAGGGCGCCGCGAACTTCTATGCCGAACGCGGCAAGCACATCATCACCGTCAAGACCGAGCACAAGGCTGTGCTGGACACCTGTCGCGAGCTGGAACGGCAGGGCTTTGAAGTCACCTACCTGAACGTCAAGGACAACGGCCTGATCGACCTGGACGTTTTCAAGGCGGCGCTGCGTCCTGATACCGTGCTGGTGTCCGTGATGATGGTGAACAACGAAATCGGCGTGATCCAGGACGTGGAAACGCTGGGCGAAATTTGCCGCGAGAAGGGCATCATTTTCCACGTCGACGCCGCGCAGGCGACCGGCAAGGTGGAAATCGACCTGCAAAAGCTGAAGGTCGACCTGATGTCGTTCTCGGCTCACAAGACCTACGGCCCCAAGGGCATCGGCGCGCTGTACGTGCGCCGCAAGCCGCGCATCCGCATCGAGGCGCAGATGCACGGCGGTGGCCATGAGCGTGGGTTCCGCTCGGGCACGCTGGCCACGCACCAGATCGTCGGCATGGGCGAAGCCTTCCGCCTGGCGCGCGAAGAAATGGGGACCGAAAACGAGCGCATCCGCATGCTGCGCGACCGTCTGTGGAAAGGCCTGTCGGAGATCGAAGAGGTCTACCTGAACGGCGACATGGACCAGCGCGTGCCGCACAACCTGAACGTGAGCTTCAACTACGTCGAAGGCGAGTCCCTGATCATGGCGATCAAGGAACTCGCGGTGTCCAGCGGTTCGGCCTGCACCTCGGCCAGCCTGGAGCCGTCCTACGTGCTGCGCGCCCTGGGCCGCAACGACGAATTGGCGCACAGCTCGATCCGTTTCACGCTGGGTCGCTTCACGACCGAAAAGGAAGTGGATTTCGCCGTCGAACTGATCAAGAGCCGGGTTGGCAAGCTGCGCGATATGTCGCCGCTGTGGGAAATGGCCAAGGAAGGCATCGACTTGAACACCGTGCAGTGGGCCGCGCACTAAGCGCCCGCGCCTGGATATACGTGGAGAATTAACATGTCTTACAGCACCAAAGTTCTGGATCACTACGAAAACCCGCGCAACGTCGGGTCGTTCGACAAGTCGGACGACTCGGTGGGCACCGGCATGGTGGGCGCGCCCGCCTGTGGCGACGTCATGAAGCTGCAGATCAAGGTGAATGAAGCCGGCGTGATCGAAGACGCGCGCTTCAAGACCTACGGCTGCGGTTCGGCCATTGCCTCGAGCTCGCTCGTGACCGAATGGGTCAAGGGCAAGACGCTGGACCAAGCCATGAACATCCGCAACACGCAGATCGCCGAAGAGCTGGCCCTGCCGCCCGTCAAGGTGCACTGTTCCATCCTGGCCGAAGACGCGATCAAGGCCGCGGTGCAGAACTACAAAGAAAAGCACTCGGCCCCGGCCGAAGCTGTGGCGGGCTGATCATGTCCGTTACCCTGACCCAACAGGCTGCCACCCATATCGGCCGCTACTTGCAGAAGCGCGGAAAGGGTATCGGCTTGCGGCTCGGCGTTAGGACGACGGGCTGTTCCGGCATGGCCTACAAGTTGGAATACGTCGACGAGGTGGAGGCGGAAGATGTCGTCTTCGAGAGCTTCGGCGTGAAGGTCTTCATCGACCCCAAGAGCCTGGCGTACCTCGATGGCACGGAGCTGGACTATGCCCGCGAGGGCCTTAACGAAGGCTTCAAGTTCCGCAACCCCAACGAAAAGGCGACCTGCGGCTGCGGCGAGTCGTTCACGGTGTAAGTCTTGGCTGGTGACGACCACTTCAGCCTGTTCGGCTTTCCGGCGCGCTTCGAGCTGGACGCCCAGGCCCTCGAAAAGGCCTGGCGCACCGTCGCCGCGCAGGTGCATCCCGACCGCTACGCCACGGCCAGTCCCGCGGAACGCCGCGTGGCCATGCAGTGGGCGGCGCGTGCCAACGAAGCCTACCGCCAGTTGAAGGATCCGCTGCTGCGCGCGCGCTACCTGTGCGAGCAGGCCGGCGTGGACCTGCAGACCGAAAGCAACACGTCCATGGATGCGTCTTTCCTCATGCAGCAGATGACCTGGCGCGAGATGCTGGACGATGCGCGCGACGACCCCGGCATTCTGGACACGTTGCAGGCCGAACTGGACGAGGCGCGCGCCGAGATGCGCGCCACGCTGACGCGCCTGCTGGACGACGAACGCGATTTCGAGGCGGCCGGTCGCAAGGTGCGGGAGTGGATGTTCGTGGAAAAGCTGGCTCAGGAGCTGGCGCACGTGCAGCCCGCGGGATAGCCAACGGCGCGCTGGGGCGTTCCCGAGATGGGCGCCTGCACGGCGCGGCCCATTGACCAGAAAAAGCAGAATCATGGCCTTATTGCAGATATCCGAGCCCGGTGAATCGCCCGCGCCGCACCAGCGCAAGCTGGCGGTCGGGATCGACCTGGGCACTACCAATTCGCTGGTTGCCGCCGTGCGCAGCAGCGTTGCCGAAGTGCTGCCCGACGCCCAAGGCCACGCCTTGCTGCCGTCGGCGGTGCGCTATTTTCCCGGCGGCAAGGTCACGACCGGGCGCGAGCCTTTGGCCCAGCAGGCCGAGGATCCGCTGAACACCGTCGTGTCCGTGAAGCGTTTCATGGGACGCTCGCTGGAAGAGGCGCGCGCCACGCGCGCGCCGTATGAATTCGTGGAAGCGCCCGGCATGGTGCGCATCCGCACGGTCCAGGGCGACCTGAGCCCGGTCGAAGTATCCGCGCAGATCCTGGCAGTGCTGCGCCAGCGCGCCGAAGACGTGCTGGGCGACGAGCTGGTGGGCGCGGTCATCACCGTGCCGGCGTATTTCGACGACGCCCAGCGGCAGGCGACGCGCGATGCGGCCCGGCTGGCGGGCCTGAACGTCCTGCGACTGCTGAACGAACCGACCGCGGCCGCGATTGCCTACGGCCTGGATCACGCCGCGGAAGGCGTATACGCCGTGTATGACCTGGGCGGCGGCACCTTTGATATTTCCATCCTGCGCTTGACCCAAGGCGTGTTCGAGGTCATTTCCACCGGGGGCGATACGGCGCTTGGCGGAGACGATTTCGACGTGCTGATTGCCGATCACGCGGTGGCCAAGCTGGGCGCCGGAGCGTTGTCGCCGGCTGAACGCCGTGGCCTGCTGATGGCCGCGCGCGCCGCGCGGGAAGCTTTGTCCGATGCCGAAACGGCCAGCTTGACGCTGACGCTGTTCGGCGGCCGCGAGGTGGATCTGACCCTGACCCGCGCCGAGTTCGAGACGCTTGCCCAGCCGCTGATCGAACGCACGCTGGACTGCGCGCGCCGCGCGCTGCGCGATGCGTCGCTCAAGCCCGCCGACGTGCGTGGCGTGGTGATGGTGGGTGGCGCGACGCGCATGCCCGTCGTGCGCGCCGCCGTGGCCAAGGTGTTCGGCACGGAGCCGTTGACTGACCTGGATCCTGACCAGGTGGTGGCGCTGGGCGCGGCCCTGCAGGCCAACCTGCTTGCCGGCAACCGCGCTCCGGGCGAGGATTGGCTGTTGCTGGACGTGATCCCGCTGTCGCTGGGCCTGGAAACCATGGGCGGGCTGGTCGAGCGCATCATCCCGCGCAACAGCACCATTCCCGTGGCACGCGCCCAGGAATTCACGACGTTCAAGGACGGCCAGACCGCCATGAGCATTCACGTCGTGCAGGGGGAACGCGATCTGGTGGCGGACTCCCGCTCGCTGGCGCGCTTTGAGCTGCGCGGCATTCCGCCCATGGTGGCAGGCGCCGCCCGCATCCGCGTGACCTTCCAGGTGGATGCGGACGGCTTGCTGAGTGTCACTGCCCGCGAACAGAGCCAGGGCGTCGAAGCCATGGTGTCCGTCAAGCCCTCTTATGGGCTGTCGGACGACGAGATCGCGCGGATGCTGGCCGACAGCGTGGCGCAGGCCGATACCGACGCCAAGGCCCGCATGTTGCGCGAGCAGCAGGTGGACGCGCGCCAACTGGTGGAATCCGTGCAGGCGGCGCTGGCCGTCGACGGCGACCTGCTGGACTCGGAAGAACGCAAGCGTGTCGACGAGTGCCTGCAAGCCGCCATCGCAGCGCAGCAGGCGCAGGACGTGGACACCGTGACGCAAGCGGTGCAGGCGCTGTCCGCTGCCACGGACGAGTTTGCCGCGCGCCGGATGGACCGCAGTATCCGCGCCGCGCTGGCCGGCCGCAAACTTGACGAAATCGCCTGATAAAAAGCTATGCCGAAACTGACTGTATTGCCTCATCCCGATTACTGTCCGGAAGGCGCGGTGATTGAAGACGCGCCCAAGGGCGTGTCGATCTGCCGGGTGCTGCTGGACAACCACATCGACATCGAGCACGCCTGCGAACTGTCCTGCGCCTGCACGACCTGTCACGTGGTGGTCAAGCAGGGCTATTCCTCGCTGGAAGACGCGACCGACGACGAAGAAGACTTGCTGGACAAGGCGTGGGGCCTGACCCCGACGTCGCGCCTGTCGTGCCAGGCGCTGGTGAACGATGCCGACCTGACGGTCGAGATCCCCAAGTACACGATCAATCACGCCAAAGAGGGCCATTGATGAAGTGGACCGACACCTACGAGATTGCCGCTGCGCTGTACGACGCGCATCCTGATGTCGACCCCCAGACGCTGCGGTTCACGCAGCTTCGCGAATGGGTCATGGCATTGCCGGATTTCAGCGACGATCCCGCGCATTGCGGCGAGAAGATCCTGGAGGCCATCCAGATGGCCTGGATCGACGAGGCCGACTGACCGCCGGCTTCAAAAACGAAGAACGCTCCATCCCGGAGCGTTTTTCTTTTTGGGGCCGGGCAAGGAGGCGAGCGCCTTGGCATGTCCTTGGCCGCCTGACATGCCGCCGTCGCGCGGGCCACGGTATCATCGGGTATCCGTACGTTGTCCTTTCCAGACCGAGTCTACCGATGCCTGCTGCCCAATTGCGTTTTGGCCTGGCCGCCAATCGCCTGCACCACGAAACCCCCGATGCCGCCTTGTTCACCTGGCTGCGTGCGTGCTCGTCCACCATCCGTGAGCTGGGCGTGCAGTTGCACACGGTGGGGCGCACCCATGACGCCATCGTGCGCGAGGGCATGCTGCAGAGCTACCCCGGCCTGATCCGCTATCCGTATGGCCGCGAGGGCGGACTGATGAAGCTGGTTGCGCGGGTCACCGAAGGCCGCGATGGGCAGGCGCCGTTCGACGGCGCGATCTACCTGATTGATCCCGTCGACCCGTCTTCGATTTTTCCCGAGGCATTGGCGCTCAAGCGCCAGTGCATCACGCATGGCCGTCCGTTCATCTCGACGCTGGCCGGCGCCATCGAATGGATGGAAGTCGAACGCATCCATGCCGGGCTGGTCCCGGATGCGTCCGTGTCCCGCCATTTCAACTTTGTGGGGCAGACGCTGGCGATGATCGCGCACGATGCGCTCAAGGACGAAATGGTCGCGTTTGCGAGCGAGCACTTCGATGTGTTGTCGCGCTTCGCGCGGCGCGTGGCCACCGGCACGACCGGCGGCCGCCTGAACGAACTGGCCTGGTCGCGGGGTTGGCCAAAAGACACGCCCTGGGTGCATCGTTACCTGAGCGGGCCGCTGGGCGGCGATGCGCAGATCGCGGAACTGGTGCTGGAGCATCAATGCCAGCGGGTGATCTTTTTCGAGGATCCGCACGTGGCGCGGCAGCACGAGGCCGACATCCAGCTGCTGGAGCGCGCGGTCCGTGTCGTCACCGAGTCCGCCACCTGCGCGACGTCGCCCGCGGTGGCGCGGCGCTGGGCGCAAGCGGTGGAAAAGCGCGTGGTCTGAGCGTCAGACTGGCGCGCTCGGCGGGCGCTATTGGCCGGTGAACCGGGGAGTGCGCTTTTCGCGGAACGCCGCGACGCCTTCGGCGAAGTCGGCGCGTCCGGCCGAAAGCAGAAAACGCACGGTTTCTTCGGCCAATTGCGTTTCTAGCGGGGCGTGCGCCGCGCTACGCAGCAGGGCCTTGGCGCCCGCGATGCCGTGCGGCGCGTGACGGGCGATGTCTTGCGCATAGGCTTGTGCCGAGGCCGTCAGCTCGCCCGCCGGGGCGGTGCGTGTGATGATGCCCCATGCCAGCGCCTCATCGGCCGTGAACGCGTCGTGTCGCAGCAATAGATCGAGTGCCCGCTTGGGACCCACCGCGCGCATGAGGCCATGCGTCATGCCGGCATCGGGCGTGGCGCCTAGCTTCAGGTAGGCCGTCATGAAACGTGCGCCCGCGTCGGCGATGGCGAGGTCGCACGCCAGGACCAGCGACAGGCCCGCGCCCGCCGCGACGCCGTGGATCTGCGCCAGCCAGACCTTGTCCATCCGCGGGATGCGGCCGACAAAATCATTCAAGGGCGTGAACAGGTCGGACAGCGTGGCGCGCACGGTCGCGGGGTCGCCTGTGAACATGCCGATGTCGCCGCCCGCGCAGAACGCCTTGCCCGCGCCGCGCAGCAGCACGACGCGCAGTGCATCGCGCGTTTCGATCCATTGGGCGGCCCGTTGCAGGTCGCGCGCCATGGCGACGTCGATGGCGTTGAGCGCGTCCGCGCGGTTGAGCGTTAGGGTGGCGAGTGCGCCGTCGGTCTCCAGCAGCAGCGTCTGGAACGTCGGTAGTTCCTGGTTCATGGCTTGTCTCCGTTTCGGGTAAATACCAACTGTCGATCCAAAAACCGCGATGCTAAGGTCTGAACCGAGCGCTTGCTTGGTTTTGTTTTAAGCACGCTTAGCGTAACGCATAGAACGATTTTCCGGCGCTGTACTGGCGTAGGTAAAGACAGGTTCGTTGCATCTCCTGCCTCGCGGGTTCGCCAGGTTCACCGTCGCAAAAAATGTCCGCCTCAGGCGGCAAGAAAACTTCGCATAACAAGCGGGGAGACAAATGGTGGATCAGTCCGACAGGCCTGCCTTGCTGGAGGCGGATGGGGTGACGCTGGCGTTCGGCGGGGTCAAGGCGCTGACCGGCGTGGGCTTTCGCGTCGCGCCCGGTTCCATCACCACGGTCATCGGCCCGAACGGCGCCGGCAAGACGTCGCTGTTCAACACCATCTCCGGTTTCTACAAGCCCGCTTCCGGGCAGATCCGTTTCGAAGGCCGCGACATCACGCGCGTGGCCGCGCCAGAGCGCGCCAGGCTGGGGCTGGCGCGCAGCTTCCAGAACATTGCGCTGTTCCGCGGCATGACGGTGCTGGACAACATCAAGCTGGGCCGCCACGCGCATCTGCGCACCAATGTGCTGGATGCGCTGCTTTATCTGGGACGTGCGCGCCGCGAGGAGATGGCGCTGCGCGCCGACATCGAAGAGCGCATCATCGATTTCCTTGAAATCGACCATATCCGCCACGCGCCGGTGGCCGCGCTGTCTTACGGCCTGCAAAAGCGCGTGGAACTGGCGCGGGCGCTGGCGATGCAGCCCAAGGTGCTGATGCTGGACGAGCCCGTGGCGGGCATGAACCGCGAAGAGACGGACGACATGGCGCGCTTCATCCTGGATGCGCGGACCGAGTGGGGCGTGACGGTGCTGATGGTTGAGCACGACATGGGCATGGTGATGGACCTGTCCGATCACGTCGTGGTGCTCAATTTCGGGCAGGTCATTGCCGATGGTACGCCGGCGCAGGTGCAGGCCAATCCGGAGGTCATCAAGGCTTACCTGGGCGCGGGCGATGTCGGCGATCTGCGCCGCCGGTTGCGGGAGGCGGCCTGATGGACTGGCTGTTCTTCCTGGAGGTCTCGCTGGCGGGCCTGGGCAGCGGCGGCCTGTATGCGCTGGCCGCGCTGGCCTTCGTCATCGTCTACAAGGCGACGCGCGTGGTCAATATCGCCATCGGCGAATTCCTGATGCTGGGCGCTTACGTGTTTTATGCGTTCGCCACGGGCATGGCGTGGCCGATCTGGCTGGCGATCGTGGGCGCGGTCGTCGTGTCCGGCGCGCTGGGCGCCGTGGTCGAGCGCCTGACGATACGGCCGATGCTCGGCGAGTCGCCGATCTCCGTTTTCATGATTACCGTGGGTCTGGCGTCCATCCTGGTGGGCGCCGTCGAACTCATCTGGACGGCCGACCAGCGCCGCCTGCCGGAGTTCATGCCGCGCGCGCCTGTCATGGTGGGCGAGGCGTTCGTGGCGCCCAAGGTGTTCTATGGGTTCTGGGTGGCGGTGGTCCTGGCCCTGCTGGTGCTGGTGGTGTTCCGCTACTGGCGCGGCGGGGTCGCGCTGCGGGCCACGGCGTCGGACCAGGGCGCGGCCTATGCCATGGGCATCAATGTGCCGCGCGTTTTTTCGCTGGCCTGGGTGACCGCGGGCGCGATCGCGGCGGTGTCGGGGGTGATCGTGGGCGCCATCGGCGGCATCTCTTCGTCGATGGGGGTGTTTGGCCTGTCGGTGCTGGTGGTCGTGATCGTGGGCGGCCTGGACAGCGTGGCAGGGGCGCTGGTCGGCGGCATCTTCATCGGCCTGCTGGAGGCCTGGGCCGGCGCCTACCTGGGCGGCGAATACAAGCTGCTGGCCACGTTTGTCGTGCTGGTCGTGGTGTTGATGGCCCGGCCCTATGGGCTTTTTGGCACCCGTGAAATCGAGAGGCTCTGATCCATGCGTATCGCGACCGCCAAGCAGACGTACCTGGCCGATGAGGCGCTTTTCGACACGCGCACGCAGCACGTGTGGCTGGCCTTGCTGGCGGCGTCGCTGGTGCTGTTTCCCTTCGTGGCCAATGCCTATTGGCTGTATCTTGCCTGCCTGGTCGCGATCAATATCGCGAGCGCCACGGGGCTGAACATCCTGACGGGATATACGGGGCTGGTCAGCCTGGGGCAGGCGGCGTTCATGGGACTGGGCGCGTACACCGTGGCGGTGATGGAAATGCGCCTTGGCACGCCGGTCCTCGTCAACCTGCTTGCCGGCGGCGGCGTCGCGATGGTGGGCGGGCTGCTGGTCGGCATTCCTTCGCTGCGCGTCAAGGGGCTGTACCTGGCCATCTCCACGATCGCGGCGTCGTTCATCGCCCACTTCATTTTCGCGAACTGGCAGTTCACGGGCGGCACCAGCGGCCTGCAGGTGCCGCCGGCGCGGATCCTCGGCATGGACCTGGATACCTCGTTCAAGATCTACTGGCTGATCGTGCCCGTGACCGTGCTGATGGTGCTGGGCGCGGCGAATCTGTTCCGCACCCGCATCGGGCGGGCCTTCATCGCGATCCGCGACCGGGACATTTCGGCCGAAGTGCTGGGCATCCGGCTGCTGCGCTACAAGCTGCTGTCCTTCGGGCTGTCTTCGTTCTATGCCGGCGTGGCCGGCGGGCTGTGGGCGTACTTCTTCCGCGTGGTCACGCCGGAGAGTTTTCCGCTCATCATGTCGATCTTCTTCCTGGCGGCCATCATCGTGGGCGGCATGGGATCGATCCTGGGATCCATCCTGGGCGCGCTCTTCATGACAATGGTGCCAGAGTTCCTCAAGCTGGTCGTCGGCTGGCTGCCGGTGGGCGGCGACGCGCTGCGGCTGATTTCGCCCGTGCGCACCATTGTTTTCGGCCTGCTGATCGTGGGCTTCCTGATCTTCGAGCCGCACGGGCTCGCGGAAATCTGGCGGCGCGTGCGCCGATTCTTTCACCTATGGCCTTTTCGCACGTAGCGCGACGCGCGCGGCGTGACGGCGGCCACCCATAAGACCCAGGAGACAAACCATGAAGCGCATCCGGATAGGCAGCGGTTTATCGAGGTGGTTGGCCCCGTTGGGCCTGGCGGCGGCGTTGTCCGCGGCGCCGGCGGCGCAGGCGGCCGAGGACCTGGTGCTGGGCGGCTCGATTCCGCTGAGCGGCGTGTTCGCCTTCGCCGGGCAGGGCATTCATGCGGGCATCACGGATTACGTAAAGATCGTGAACGATCAGGGCGGGATCAAGGGTCGCAAGTTGCGTTATGTGCCCGAGGACACGGCCTACAAGGTCGACGCGTCGGTCGCGGCGTTCAAGAAGATCACCAGCCAGAACAAGGTGAATTTCTACTACGGGGATTCGACCGGCTTTTCCAAGACCATCAATGCGGAGCTCAACCGCACGGGCGACATCCTGATGACGGGCGCCTCGTTCGCGACCGAGCTGAACGATCCCGCGAAGTATCCCGCGCAGTTCATGCTGGGACCCGACTACACCGAGATGTTCGGCATCCTGCTGCGCTACATCGCCAAGGAGCAGCCGGGCGCCAAGGTCGCCTTCGTGTATTCGGACACGGAGTTCGGGCGCGATCCCATCGCCAGCTCGCGCGCCGTGGCGGAAAAGCTGGGCTTGAAGGTGGTCACCGAGATCATGACGCCGCCGGGCAGCGTGGACGTGTCGACCGAGGTCATCAAGCTGCGCCGCGCCGATCCGGACTTCACCATCTTCCACGGCTATGTGCTGGCGCCCATCCCCGAGTTCGTGGGACAAGGCAAGCGCATGGGCCTGAAGACGCGCTACATGGGCACGTTCTGGACGATGGACAACTCGACCGTAATGCAGATGGGCGAGGATGCCGAGGGCTTCATGGGCGTGATGCCTTATCGCTACTACTACGACACGGCGCCCGATGCGCCGATGCTCAAGAAGATCCGCGAAATGCGCCCGACTTACCAGAGCACCGGCTACATGCAGGGCTTCCTGGCGGCCATGCTGTTCTCGGAAGTGGCCAAGCGCACGCTGGATGCCGGCAAGGAGCTGAACGCCGCCAACATGAAGGCCGCGCTGGACGGCATCAAGGATTTCGACACGGGCGGGCTGATCGGCGTGCCGATCAGCATCAAGGGCAATTCGATACCCGTGGGCCGGATCTATCGCGCGGACGTGAAGCAGAAGCAGATGGTGCCCGCGTCCGACTGGATCGTCCTGAAGTGAGGCGGCCGTGAATCCGGGACATGACGCGCGGGCGGATATCAGCGCCGCGGCGCCGCCGCAGGCGGTGCTCGACATCAACAACATCGAGGTCGTCTACAACAAGGCGGTGCAGGTGCTGCGCGGCTTGTCCCTGTCGGTGCCGGCCGGCAGCATCGTGGCGCTGCTGGGCAGCAACGGGGCCGGCAAGTCCACCACGCTGAAGGCGGTGTCGGGTTTGCTGGGCCTGGAAGATGGCGAGCTGGTGCGCGGCCAGATCGTCTT
Source organism: Achromobacter sp. MFA1 R4 (assembly GCF_900156745.1). Lineage (NCBI taxonomy): Bacteria > Pseudomonadati > Pseudomonadota > Betaproteobacteria > Burkholderiales > Alcaligenaceae > Achromobacter > Achromobacter sp. MFA1 R4. The sequence goes on from NZ_LT707065.1 coordinate 4,652,236, forward strand.
TGGCGGCGGCGACACCGCGGGCGTCAAGCCGCAGAACCTGGTGCGGTCCGGCCTGGCGCACGTGATGGAAGGGCGCCGGGTGTTCGAGGACCTGACCGTGGAAGAGAACCTGGTGGCCGCGACCTACGCGCTGACCGGCAGGCCTGCGGCGCGCGCGGATTTCGACCTGGTCTACGGCTACTTCCCGCGGCTGTTCGAGCGGCGTCGCGGCCTGGCCGGGTATTTGTCCGGCGGCGAGCAGCAGATGCTAGCCATCGGGCGCGCGCTGATCGCCCAGCCCAGGCTGATGTTGCTGGACGAGCCGTCGCTGGGCCTGTCGCCGATGCTGGTCGAGAGCATTTTCTCGATCATTGCGCGCATCAATATCGAACAGGGGGTGTCGATGCTGCTGGTGGAACAGAACGCATCCGTGGCGCTGGCGGTGGCGCACTACGGCTACATCATGGAGACCGGCAAAGTGGTGATCGACGGGTCGGCCGACCGGCTGGCGGCGGACCCGGACGTGCGCGAGTTTTACCTGGGCGTCGGCGGGTCCGGCGAGGCGCGGGGCTTTCGCGACATCAAGCATTACAAGCGCCGCAAGCGCTGGCTGTCATGATGGACGGCGCCGCAGACCCGAGCGCCGCGCGCGACGCCGCCGCCGGCTGGCCCGCGCTGACGCTGCCGCAGATGCTGCGCGAGCAGGCGCGCCGGCAGCCGTCAGCCGTCGCCATCCGGCAAAAGGATTTCGGCATCTGGAAGCCCCTGTCCTGGGCGGAATATTGGCAGCGCGCGTGCCGCGTCGGCCTGGGACTGCGCGCGCTGGGGCTGAGCCCGGGCGGGCGGGTGGCCATCGTGTCGGACAACCGGGTGGAGTGGCTGCTTGCGCAGATGGGCGCGGGCGCGGTCGGGGGCGTGGCGGTGGGCGTCTATTCCACCAGTCCGGCCGAGGAGATGGGCTACGTGCTGGAACACGCGGACGTCGAACTGGTAGTGTGCGAAGACCAGGAACAGACCGACAAGGTGCTGCAGGTGGCGGACAGGCTGCCGCGCTTGCGGCGCATCGTGATGATAGAGACCAAGGGCCTGCGTTCCTACGCGGCGCAGGACCGCTCGCGCATCGTGACGTTTGCCGAGGTCGAGGCCGGAGGGCGCGAGCGCGAGACCCTGGAACTGGCCGCGCTGAATACGATGCTGGACGGCCAGCGCCTGGACGATACCGGGCTGATGATCTATACGTCCGGGTCCACCGGCAAGCCCAAGGGGGCGATGCTGAGCTACCGCAACATGCGCGGCGTGGCGCCGGGCATCGCCGAGCGCCTGTCCATGGACGCGTCCAGCGTGCACCTGTCGTATCTGCCGCTGTGCCACGTGGCCGAGCAGATGCTGTCCACGTTCGTGCCCATCTACCTGGGCGCGCAGGTGAATTTCGGCGAGTCGATCCGTACCGTGCAGGAGGACCTGCGCGAAGTGGCGCCGACGATTTTCCTGGGCGTGCCGCGTATCTGGGAGAAGCTGCACGCGGCGATCTCCATCAAAATGCAGGAGGCCGGGCGGCTGCAGCAGTGGCTGTACCGCAAGGCGCTGGCGCGGTGCGCGCCGTTCCTGGAGAAGTCCGCCGGGCAGTATGGGGTGGGCGAACGGCTGACGCATTGGCTGTGGTACTGGCTGGTGCTGCGTGCGCTGCAGAATTTCATCGGACTGCGCCGCGTGGGGGTGGCGATGACGGGCGCCGCGCCGATACCGCCGGACGTGGTGCGGTATTTCCGCACCCTGGGCGTGCCGCTGGTCGAGGTTTACGGGTTGACGGAATCGTCCGGGATGATCTTCGGGCAGCATCCGGACCGCGTGAAGGTGGGCACGGTGGGCGAGCCGATCCTGGGCGTGGAATGGCGCATCGGCGATGCTGGCGAGCTGCTGGTGCGCGGCGATATGGTGTTCCAGGGCTACTACAAGAATCCCGATGCGACGGCCGATGCCGTGCGCGACGGCTGGCTGCACACGGGCGACGTCGTGGCGCAGGACGACGGCCGCGTGCGCATCGTCGACCGGCTCAAGGACATCATGATCACGGCGGGCGGCAAGAACCTCACGCCGTCGGAAATCGAGAATGCGGTCAAGGGCAGCCCCTACGTGAAGGAATGCATTGTGATCGCGGACGGCAGGAAGTATGTGTCCGCCTTGATCCAGCTTGAGTTCGATACGGTGGGCAAGTGGGCGGAGTCTCGGCGCATTGCCTTCACGCACTTCCGGTCGCTGGCCGAGTGCCCGCAGGTGCGCGAACTGGTGCAGCAGGAGGTCGCGCGCGCCAATGCGGGGCTGGCGCCCGTGGCGCAGATCAAGCGCTTTCACCTGTTGACCAAGGAACTGGATCACGACGACGGCGAAGTCACCGCGACGATGAAGGTGCGGCGCGCCAGCATCTACCGCACCTACGCAAACGAAATCGAAACGCTCTACGTTGATGAGGAGACGACGGCATGAACCAAGCCGTGATCCTGGAGGCCGTGCGCACGCCGTTCGGGCGGCGCGGCGGCGGGTGGGCGCAGACGCGGCCGGATACGCTGCTGGCCCGGACCGTGGAGGAGTTGCTGGCGCGCGCGGCGCTGCCGGGGGACAAGGTCGAAGACCTGATCGCCGGCTGCGTCAGCCAGGCGGGCGAGCAGGGCGCCAATATCGGCCGGCTGGCGGCGATGCTGGCCGGACTGCCGGAAAGCGTGCCGGGCGTGGCGCTGAACCGTATGTGCGGGTCCAGCCAGCAGGCCGTGCATTTCGGCGCCCAGGCCATTGCCGCGGGCGATATGCGCTATGTGGTCGCGGGCGGCGTCGAGAGCATGAGCCGGGTGCCCATGTTCCTGGACGTGACGCTGGGCCAGTCGGAGTTCCGCGGCTTTGAATCGCTGAATCCGGCCTTGCTGGAACGCTATCCGCTGATCCACCAGATCGAGAGCGCGGAACGCATCGCCAGCCATTGGGGGCTGTCTCAGTCGGAAATGGATCAGTGGGCGCGCGAGAGCCACGCCCGCGCCTGGGCGGCTGCCAGCGCCGGCCTGCATGCCGAGCTGCTGGCGGGGCAGCCGGGGGCGCCGCGTCGCGACGAAGGCATCCGCGAGACCACGGACGCGGCCCGCATGGCAGCGATGGCGCCGGCCATGCGCGCACCGGGGCAGGGCGGCGTGACCGCGGCCAACGCGAGCCAGCTTGCGGACGGCGCGGCGGCGGTGCTGCTGGGGGACATGGATGCCGCGCTCGCCGATGGCCTGCGGCCGCGCGCGCGCTTTCTGGCACGCGTGGCGGTGGGCTCCGACCCGGTGATGCAGCTCACGGGCGTCATCCCCGCGGCGCGGCAGGCGCTGGCCCGCGCGGGCCTGTCGCTGGACGACATCGACTGGATCGAGATCAACGAGGCCTTCGCAAGCGTGGTGCTGGCCTGGCAGCGCGAGCTGGGCGCGGACCTGGCGCGCGTCAATCCGTGGGGCGGCGCGATTGCACACGGGCATCCGCTGGGCGCCACGGGCGCCGGCTTGATGGCCAAGATGCTGGCGGGGCTGGAGGCCACCGAAGGCGAACTGGGCATGCAGCTCATGTGCATCGGCCACGGCATGGCGACCGCGACCATCATCCAGAGGCTCTGAGCCGCATGGACAAGACCGGGACCCCCGCGTCGCGGGACGATGGCGCGGAGTCGGAACGGCGCCGGGAACTGGTCCTGGCGGCCGGCAGGCTGTTCAGCAGGCACGGCTACGAGCGCACGACGGTGCGCGAGCTGGCCAAGGCCGTCGGGCTGCAGTCGGGCAGCCTCTTTCATCATTTCCGCAGCAAGGAGGAGATCCTGGTCGCGGTCATGAACAATGGCATCCAGGAAGTGATCGACCTTGGCGAGAAGGCGCTGGCCTGCTATGGCGTGCCCGCGGACCGGCTGGCGGCGTTGTTCCGCGTCCACATGTGGAGCATGCTGCACGGCGCCGGCGGCGATGCGATGAACGCCCTGGTCTACGAATGGCGCAGCCTGTCCGCGCCCAGCCAGGCGGCCGTGAAGGTGCTGAGCGACCGCTACGAGGCGATGTGGCAGTCGGTGGTGGCGGGGGCGGTGGAGGCGGGTCTGCTGCGCGGCGATGCGCGCATCATCAAGCGATGCGTGCTGGGCGCGATGAACCTGACGGTGCAATGGTACAAGCCGGGCGGCCGGCTGGCGCCCGCCGAGTTCATCGATGCGATGCTGCAGGCGTCCCTGCCGGCGCTGCCCGCGGGGGCCGGAAAGTGGCCGCTGGGCCCTAGCCCCGACGCTTGATGAATGCGCCCACGGCGCAGGCCACCGCCAGCGCCAGCAGCGAGCCCGACACGGGGAGCAGGAAATCGGCCTCGCCGTGATACCCGCCGCCGGTGACGCCGCCCGCGACGCCTCCCATCCAGAGCAACGCGGTCAGGATGGCGGCGACCAGGGAGATGGCCGTGGCGACGCACAGCACGATGAATGCCGGCCGGCGCGCGGGCACGGACGGGTAAGGGGCGCCGGGCTGGATGCGGCGGGGCTGCTTGATCCAGTAGACCAGCCCCGCCACGACCAGCAGCAGCATCAGGATCTTGAAGATCATGACGCCGTCCGCGGTTTAGTCTTCACGGCGCAGGTGCGGGAAGAGGATGACGTCGCGGATGCTGGGGCTGTCGGTCAGCAGCATGACCAGGCGGTCGATGCCGATGCCGCAGCCGCCCGTCGGAGGCATGCCGTATTCCAGGGCGCGGATGTAGTCGGCGTCGTAGTACATGGCTTCTTCGTCGCCGGCGTCCTTGGCTTCGACCTGCGAGCGGAAGCGTTCGGCCTGGTCTTCGGGGTCGTTCAGCTCGGAGAAGCCGTTGGCGATTTCGCGGCCGGTCATGAAGAGCTCGAAGCGCTCGGTGATGCCTTCGCGGGTGTCGGACGCGCGCGCCAGCGGCGAGACTTCGACCGGGTAGTCGATGATGTAGGTGGGGTTCCAGAGCTTGGCTTCGGCCGTCTCTTCGAAGAGGGCCAGTTGCAGCGCGCCCAGGCCGGCGCGCGACAGCACCGGGCCGTCGGCGTCGGCGCCCAGCTTCTTGAGTTCCGCGCGCACGAAAGCCGGGTCGTCCAGCTGCGCCTGGGTGTAGCCGTCCGTGTACTTGAGGATGGCTTCGCAGATGGTCAGGCGGTCGAACGGCTTGGACAGATCCAGTTCGCGTTCCTGGTAGGTCAGGACGGCGCTGCCGGTGGCCGAGATGGCGGCCTGGCGGATCAGTTCTTCGGTGAAGTCCATGAGCCAGCGGTAATCCGCGTAGGCTGCGTAGAACTCCATCATCGTGAATTCGGGGTTGTGGCGCGGGCTGACGCCTTCGTTGCGGAAGTTGCGGTTGACTTCGAAGACGCGCTCGAAGCCGCCCACGATCAGGCGCTTGAGGTAGAGCTCGGGCGCGATGCGCAGGAACATTTCCATGTCCAGCGCGTTGTGGTGCGTGACAAACGGCTTGGCCGCGGCGCCGCCCGGGATCGGGTGCAGCATGGGCGTTTCGACTTCGAGGAAGCCCGCGTTCAGCATGAACTGGCGGATGCTGCCCACAGCCTTGCTGCGCGCCTCGAAGGTGCGGCGCGTGGCGTCGGTCATGATGAGGTCGACGTAGCGCTGGCGGTAGCGCAGTTCCTGGTCGGCCACGCCGTGGAACTTGTCGGGCAGCGGGCGCAGCGACTTGGACAGCAGGCGCGCCGAGGCGGCGTGCACCGACAGTTCGCCCTTGTTGGTCTTGAAGACCGACCCTTCGACCGCGATGATGTCGCCGATGTCCCATTGCTTGAACGCCGCGTAGGCATCTTCGCCGAGCGTGCCGCGGTCCAGGTAGATCTGGATGCGGCCGGTGCTGTCCTGCAGCGTGGCGAAGCTGGCCTTGCCCATGACGCGCTTGAGCATCATGCGGCCGGCGACCTTCACGGTGACGCCGGCAGCGGCGAGGGCTTCCTGCTCCTGGCCGTCGTACTGGTCATGCAGGGCGGCGGCGCGGGCGTCCGGGACAAAATCGTTGGGGTACGCGACCCCGGCTTCGCGCAGTTTGGCCAGCTTGGCGCGCCGTTCGGCGATCAAGCGGTTTTCATCCTGGGCGGGAGCCGGAGTGGTCGAGTGGTCGGTCATGGTCGGGGGGATCAGTCGTAATTGCGGATGTCGTCGATTTCGGTCGTGCCGAAATCTTCGCGATCCAGGTAGGCGAGGATGCGGGAAGCCACGTTGGCGGGCGAGGACAGCTTGCCGGTGGCGTGGAAATCCTGGAACTTGGCCAGCGCGGGGAAGCTTTCGGCGGAGCTGGCGCGGATCGCGGCCTGCATGTCGGTGTCGACGATGCCGGGGGCCAGCGCCACGATGCGGGCGCCGTCGGCGCCTTGTTCCTGCTTGACCACGCGGGCGTGCATGTCGAGCGCGGCCTTGGTGGCGCAGTACACGCCCCAGCCGGCGTTCGGGTTGCGGCCCGCGCCGGAGGAGATGTTCAGGATGCGGCGGTCCGCCTTGATGTCGGCCACGGCGGCCAGGAAGCGCGCCGTGAGCAGCATGACGGCGGTGACGTTCAGGTTGAACGCGGCGGTGATGGCTGCCGCGTCGGTGAGTTCGTCGGTGCGCGCCACGGGATGCACCGTGCCCGCGTTGTTGATGAGCAGATAGCGCTTGGCGTCGCGCGGCAGCGCGGCGCAGATGCGCTCGGCCGCGGCGGCGGCCGCGCCCAGGTCCGAGAGGTCCACGGACAGTTGTTCCAGTTGCACGTCCTGCGACCGCGCATGGGCGGCGAGTTCGGGGTCTTCGCGGCGCGCCAGGGTGATCAGGCGGGTGCCGGGTTTGGCCAGGCCGCGCGCCATGGCGGCGCCGATGCCGCGCGATGCGCCGGTGAGAATTGCAATGGTGTCGGACATTCGTGGACCTCTGGGTGCGTGAGAGCGGGAAGAATCGCGGAACTTAGACGTTTTGCTTGAGGCTGGCCTGGATGAAGGGATCCAGGTCGCCGTCCAGCACTTTCTGCGTGTTGGAGATTTCGACGTTCGTGCGCAGGTCCTTGATGCGGCTCTGGTCCAGCACGTAGGAACGGATCTGGTGGCCCCAGCCCACGTCGGTCTTGGAGTCTTCCAGCTTCTGCTGTTCGGCCATGCGGTTGCGCATTTCCAGTTCGTAGAGCTTGGATTTCAGCATCTGCATGGCTTCGGCGCGGTTGCGGTGCTGCGAACGGTCGTTCTGGCACTGCACGACGATGCCGGTGGGAATGTGCGTCAGACGCACCGCCGAATCGGTCTTGTTGATGTGCTGGCCGCCCGCGCCCGATGCGCGGTAGGTGTCCACGCGCAGGTCGGCGGGGTTCACTTCGACTTCGAAGGACTCGTCGACTTCCGGGTAGACAAAGACGCTGGCGAACGACGTATGGCGGCCGCCCGAGGAGTCGAAGGGGCTCTTGCGGACCAGGCGGTGCACGCCGGTTTCGGTGCGCAGGTAGCCGAAGGCGTATTCGCCTTCGATCTTGATCGTGGCCGACTTGATGCCCGCGACTTCGCCGTCGGATTCTTCAAGGATCTCGGCCTTGAAGCCCTTGCGTTCGGCGTACTTGAGGTACTGGCGCAGCAGCATCGACGCCCAGTCCTGCGCTTCCGTGCCGCCCGCGCCGGCCTGGATGTCCAGGAAGCAGTTCAGGGGGTCGGCCGGATTGGAGAACATGCGGCGGAATTCCAGGGCTTCGAGCCGCGCCTGGAACGCGTCGGCGTCCTGTTCGATGGATTCGAGGGTGGCGCCGTCGTCGTCGGCGGCGGCCAGCTCGAAGAGCTCCAGGGAGTCGGCAACGCCCGAGCCCAGGCTCGTGAGCGTTTCCACCACGTCCTCGAGGGATTTCTTTTCACGGCCCAGGTCCTGGGCGTGTTTGGGGTCGTTCCAGACGGCCGGGTCTTCGAGCTCGGCGTTTACGACCTGGAGGCGTTCAGCTTTGGCATCGTAGTCAAAGATACCTCCGTAGAGCCTGTTCGCGCTCCGCGTAATCGGCGAGGCGGGCTGCGAGCTGGTTCTGACGTTCGGCTTCCATGATGATCCTGTCCTGATGACTTTTGTGCGAAACCTGGCATTTTACCGTGGATGGGCCAAGTTCGCGGGCGCGCGGTGGCAAAGGGGCAGGCCGGGGTTCCTGCCTAGCCCGCGTGTTCGATGACCAGTTGCACGGATACCATCCCGTTCCAGACGTTCTGCTCCAGGCGATAGGCGGCCTGGATGCGCTCGGGCAGGGACTGGTCGTGGCCGAACCAGATGGCGTCAAAGCGCTGGTGGCCGCGTTCCAGCGACAGTTTCAGGTGCTTTTCGCCGACCAGGCGCTGGTTGCGCACCACGAACTCGTCCAGGAAGAGCGGCGCGGCAAAGCCCGCACCCCACACCTGCTGCTGCAGCATGCCGGCCACGTCGGCGTTGGCGTAGCCGGATTCCAGCGAGCCGTCGGTCTCGATGACGGGCTCGAAGGTGTCGCGTCCGGTCAGTTCGCGCACGGCGGCGTCGAAGGCGGGCGCGAAGGCCGGAAAGTCGCCGCGGCCCAGGGTCAGGCCGGCCGCCATGGCGTGGCCGCCGAACTTGCGGATCAGGTTGGGATGGCGCTTGGAGACGAGGTCCAGCGCGTCGCGCAGGTGCACGTCGGGGATCGAGCGGCCGGAACCGCGGATCTCGTCGTCGCCCGCCGGGGCGAAGGCCAGGGTGGGGCGCCAGAATTTCTCCTTCAGGCGCGAGGCGACCAGCCCCACGACGCCCTGGTGCCAGCCCGGGTCGAACACGCAGACGGTGGCGCCCGCGGCGGCGTCGGGCGCTTCCATGGCGGCCAGCGCCTGTTCGCGCATCTCGGCTTCGATCGTGCGGCGTTCGCGGTTGATGTTGTCCAGTTCGCGCGCCATTTCCAGCGCCTGCGCTTCGTCGTCGGTGGTCAGGCAGGCGATGCCCAGGCTCATGTCGGCCAGGCGGCCGGCCGCGTTGATGCGCGGACCCAGCGCAAAGCCCAGGTCGAAGCCGTTGGCGCTGCGCGGTTCGCGCCCGGCGACGGCGAACAGCGCGCGCAGCCCGGGCTGCAGCCGGCCGCTGCGCATGCGCTGCAGGCCCTGCGTGACCAGCAGGCGGTTATTGGCGTCCAGCTTGACCACGTCGGCCACCGTGCCCAGCGCGACCAGGTCGGACAGCGCGTCCAGGCGCGGGCCGCCGTCGGGGGCGTAGACGCCGCGGCGGCGCAGTTCGGCGCGCAGCGCCAGCATCATGTAGAAGATGACGCCCACGCCGGCCAGGTTCTTGGACGGAAAGCCGCAGCCTGGCTGGTTGGGGTTCACGATGGCCAGGGCGTCGGGCAGGGTGTCGCCGGGCAGGTGGTGGTCGGTGATGACCACGCCGATGCCGGCCGCGTTGGCCGCGGCGACGCCGTCGACGCTGGCAATGCCGTTATCCACCGTGATGATGATGTCGGGTTTGCCGGCACGGTGCCGGCAGGCCAGTTCGACCACGGCAGGCGACAGGCCATAGCCGGTCTCGAAGCGGTTGGGCACCAGGAAGTCGACGTCCGCGCCCATGGCGGACAGCGCGCGCAGCCCGACCGCGCAGGCGGTGGCGCCGTCGCAGTCGTAGTCGGCCACGATCAGCAGCTTCTTGCCGGCCTGGATGGCGTCGGCCAGGACGCCGGCGGCATGCGCCGAATGCGTCAGGCCGGCGGGGGGCAGCAGCGAGGGCCACGCGAGCCGGGTCTGATCGGGGTGCGTGACGCCGCGCGCGGCCCACAGACGGGCCAGCAGGGGGTGGATGCCCGAGGCTTCCAGGACGTGGCAGGCGGCCAGGTCGGCCGGACGGATCGTTAAGCGGGGTGAGACCACCAGGCGCTCCAGTTTTTCTTGGGCGCGGGCAGCAAGCCGAGCAGGCCCCCGCGCGGTTTCAGGTCAAGGGCGACCTTGCGGTCGTCGCCCAGGAGCAGCATCTGCACGGGGGTGGCGGGCAGGCCTTTGCCTGCGGCCAGCGGACGCAGGTGCTGCGCGTCGAGTTCGGCCAGCGCGTCCAGCCAGGCGGCCCAGTCGCCCGCGCGCTGCGGGGCGTCCAGTCCGGTCAGCACCTGCGCGGCGCCTGCCGGGGCCGCCGGCCAGGGGGTGCCGCCGCCGTACAACCAAAGCGCGTTGACGGGCGGCAGGCCGCGGGCCGCGCGGTCGTCGTTGACGGGGTGTTCATGCCACGCCATCTGTATTTCGTTGAGCAGGCGGCGCCACGGGCGCGTTTCCGCATCCTGGCGCCACCAATCGTTCAGGCGTTGTCCGGCCACGGCCATGGGGCTGGCGGTCTGGGGGCGCAGGCCCGCCGGCAGGCGCAGACGCCAACGCTGGGCGGACAGGGGCTCGACCGAGAAGCCGGTGTCTTCGAAGAGGGGACGGGCGGTCTCCAGGAGCGCGGCCGTTTCTTCGTCGCGCAGGTCCATGGCGGCGGGGTCCAGGAGCGTCGCCTGATCGGCCCCCAAGGCCAGGTGGATCAGCTCGGCCAGCCAGACCGGCTCGCCGGCCCCCGCGCCATCCTGCTCCCCGGCCAGCAGCGGCCCGAGGCCAGCGCCCTGAAGCAGCCCCGGTTCGGGCACGTAGCCCGCGCGTTCGAGTTGCCAGGATTCAAAGGCCGTGCAGCCATGCGCGCGCAGGTCGTAGGCCTGGGGGCGGGCGGTGGCGGCCTGCAGCCAGCCGTGCAGGGTGGGCGCGCGTTCGGGCAGCAGCTTGGCCAGTTCGGCGGCGACGGGAAGGGCGGGCAGGGCGCCCGGAATGACGATCAGCATGGCCGCGATTGTAGTCCGCGGCGGGATGGGGAACTTAGCGCCGAACGGAGCTGCCATACGTTGTCACGCCTGGTCTAGGATCCGCACATCCGCGGGGCGAGACGCGGGCGGTTAATGCAATAATGCGCACGTGCTGAAAATACCCTACGAACTCTGGATCGGCGCCCGCTATGCCGGGTTGGCCCGAATCCGCCAGCGACGCGGCCGCCGCGATCGCTTCATCTCCTTCATTGCCGCCAGCTCCATGGCGGGCATCGCGCTGGGCGTCGCCGCCCTGATCGTGGTGCTGTCCGTGATGAACGGGTTTCAGAAAGAAGTGCGCGACCGCATGCTGTCGGTGCTGCCGCACATCGAGCTCTACATCCCCGGCGCATCGCCCGAACGGGTGCTTGAGCAGTGGCAGCAGTTCGCCACCGCGGCCGAGCGCAATCCCGAGGTCAAGGCCGGCGCGCCCTTCGTGGCGGCGCAGGGCATGCTGGTGCGGGGCCAGGCGCTGCGCGGCGTGCAGGTCAGGGGCATCGACCCCGCCACCGAGGGCAACGTGTCCGACCTGCCGCGGCAGATGGTGACGGGCAAGCTGACCGACCTGAAACCTGGCGGTTTTGGCGTGGTGCTGGGCAACGAATTGGCCGACGGCATGGGCGTCAAGGTGGGCGACACGCTGCTGATGATGGCGCCGCAGGGCTCGATCAGCCCCGCCGGCTTCGCGCCGCGCATGCGCCAGTTCACCGTGGTGGGCGTGTTTTCCTCCGGCCACTATGAATACGATTCCTCGCTGGCCTTCGTGGACAACGAAGACGCCGCCCGCGTGTTCCGCGAAAGCGGCACCGCTGGCGTGCGCCTGCGCATCGCCGACATGCAGAAGGCGCCCGAAGTGGCGGCCGAGCTGCGCAACGTGCTGCCGCCCTACGTCATGGCCAGCGACTGGTCGCGCAACAACCGCACCTGGTTTGCGGCGGTGCAGACCGAAAAGCGCATGATGTTCCTGATCCTGGCGCTGATCGTCGCGGTGGCGGCATTCAACCTGTTGTCCTCGCTGGTCATGGCCGTCAAGGACAAGCAATCCGACATCGCCATCCTGCGCACGCTGGGCGCGGGTCCGGGCGAAGTGGCCCGCATCTTCCTGGTGCAGGGCGCGCTGATTGGCGTGATCGGCACCTTGCTGGGCGTGGCGGGCGGCATCGCCATCGCCTACAACGTCGACGTGATCGTGCCGTTCATCGAGCGGATGCTGGGCGTGCATTTCCTGCCGCGCGAGATCTATTTCATCAGCGCGCTGCCGTCCGACCCGCAGGTCGGCGACATCGTCACCATCGGCGTGACCTCGCTGGTGCTGTCGCTGCTGGCAACCTTGTATCCGAGCTGGCGCGCCTCGCGCCTGCAACCCGCACAGGTGCTGCGCCATGATTGATACCCTGACGCAAGACCCCGCGGCCGGGACGACGCCGGCCCTGCAGGCCGAGAACATCGTCAAGGTCTACGACGAGGGCCCCGCCCGGATCGAAGTGCTCAGCAATGTCAGCCTGTCGGTCGCGCGCGGCGAGATGGTCGCCATCGTGGGCGCGTCGGGGTCGGGCAAGAGCACCCTGTTGCACATCCTGGGACTGCTCGACGTCCCCACCAGCGGCTCGGTGTCCGTCGACGGGCAACTGGCCGTCGGGCTGTCCGAGGCGAAAAAGAGCGCGGTGCGCAACCGCAGCCTGGGCTTCGTCTATCAGTTCCACCACCTGCTGGCGGAATTCTCGGCGCTGGATAACGTGGCGATGCCGCTGATCGTGCGCCGCGAGAACCGCGACAAGGCGCGCGAGGCCGCGCGCGAGGTCCTGGGGCTGGTGGGCCTGTCCGCCCGGGAAGGCCACTTCCCGGGGCAGTTGTCGGGCGGCGAGCGGCAGCGCGTCGCGCTGGCGCGCGCGCTGGTGACACGGCCCGTGTGCGTGCTGGCCGACGAACCGACCGGCAATCTCGACCGGCACACCGCCCACAACATGTTCGAACTGCTGACGCGGGTGAACCAGGAGTCGGGCACGGCGTTTGCCATCGTGACGCACGATCCTGAACTCGCCGCGCGCGCCGACCGCCAGTTGCTGATGGAAAACGGCCGCCTGGTGTCAGGCTAGGCCGGAGGCCGGTTGACGACGGCAGGCGACCCGGCGCTGGTCCGCGCGGGGAGGCGGGCGGATAATCCGCCCATGGAGGATGCGCCCATGCTTATCGATACCCATTGCCACCTGGATGCCGCCGAGTTCGACGCCGACCGCGACGCGGTGGCCAATCACGCCGCCGAGGCGGGCGTAGAGGCCATCGTCATCCCCGCCATCGAGCGAGCCAATTTCACGGTCGTGCGCGAGCTGGCCGGCCGTATCACCGGCGGCGCCTACGCGCTGGGCATCCATCCCTTGTATGTGCAGCGCGCCGACGACGCCGACCTGGACGCGCTGCGCGACGCCGTCAGGGACGCGCTGGGCGATCCGCGCTTTGTCGCCATCGGCGAGATCGGGCTGGACTTCTTCGTGCCGGAGATCGCCACGGGCGAGCCGCGCGAGCGCCAGGAGCGGTTCTATGCCGCCCAATTGGACATCGCCGAGGAATTCGGCCTGCCCGTGCTGCTGCATGTGCGCAAGTCCCAGGACATCCTGCTGAAGCATCTGCGCCGCCACGCGCGCATCGGCGGGATCGCGCACGCGTTCAACGGCAGCGCCCAGCAGGCGCAGGCCTTCATCGAGCAGGGCTTTGCGCTGGGAATGGGCGGCGCCATGACCTTCGAGCGGGCGCTGCAGATCCGCCGCCACGCGGTGGACGTGGGGCTGGAACACCTGGTGCTGGAAACCGACGCGCCCGACATCCCGCCGGCCTGGCTGCATGCGCCCGACCGGCGCAACCGTCCTGGCGAACTGGCCCGCATTGCGGCGGTCCTGTCGGAACTGCGCGGCATCACGCCGGAAAAAGTGGCGCACGCCACGTCCGCCAACGCCATGCGTGTGCTGCCGCGACTGCCCGCCGCGATTCTGGCCGATTCGGACTGACTGCGGCTTTGCGGGGCGCCCGCGTGGCCGGCGTAGGCTATGCCTGCGGCGCCGCCAGCAGCGGAAGGTCCATGCGCACGCTCAGCCCCTGCGGCGCCACATTGCGCGCCGAGATCGATCCCTTGTGAGCGGCGATCGCCGCCTGCGCGATCGACAGGCCCAGGCCGGCACCGCCGCCGGGCGCGCTGGCCGCGCCGGCCGATCCCGCCCGGTAGAAGGGCTCGAAAAGCGAGGCCAATTCCTGCGTGGCCACGCCCGGGCCGCGGTCCTCGATCTCTATGCTGGCTTCGCTGGCGCTGATCAACAGGCGCACGCGGATGACGCTGTGCGCGGGGGCGAAGCGCAGGGCGTTGCGCAGCACGTTTTCAATGGCGCTGGCCAGGCTGCCGCGATCGCCCGCGATCAAGACGGGAGGCGGCGTATCCCAATCGATGCGCAGGTGCCGGCCTTCGGCTTCATAGCGCGCATCGTCCACCACGCCGGATACGACTTCCGACAGGTCCAGCGTTTCCGAGGGCTCGGGCAGCGCGCCGATGCGCGCCAGCCGCAGCGTATTGCCCACCAGCGCGTCCAGGCGTTCGCACTCGCGCTCGATGCGGTCGAGCTGCAGGTCGCGCCGCTCGTCGTTGCGCCGCGCCAGTTCGGCGGCAAGCCGCAGGCGCGCCAGCGGCGACCGCAGTTCGTGCGCGACGTTGTGCAGCAATTGTTCCCGGGTGTCGAGCAGGGATTTCACGCGCACGGCCATGGCGTCGAAGTCCCGCGCCAGCAGGCCCAGTTCGTCCTTGCGCGTTGCCAGGTTCGTGGGCGTGTGGGTGTCCAGCCGGCCGGCGGCCAGCGCATGCGTGGTCTGGCGCAACTGCGCCAGCGGCGCGGTGATGTGCCGGGTCAGCGCCCAGCAGAAGGGCGCCGTCACCGCCAGCGCGAACAGCAGCAGGGCAAGCGCGACGGGCGACAGCGCCAGCACTTCCCAGCGCGAAGAATCGAAGGGCAGGAACAGCATCAGCAATTCCGATCCGTCCGGAAGAATCAGCAATTGAGGCTCCCACCACGAGACGCGTTCGCCCGCGGGATCGGCGGGCACGTAGTCCGTCTGGGGCGGCCTGTCCGGTCCCGCGCGGTAGGCCACCAGCCAGTCGTGCAGGCGGGTGGGCAGACGACGCCCCAGGATGTCCGTGTCCTGGGCGTCCATGATGTAGATCTTCAGCGCGGAGTAATTGCCGTCCATGGCGCGGACCCAGCGTTCCAGCCCTTCCCGACCCTGGGTTCGGGCGACCTGCGCGGCGTCGCGCGTCAGGTTGCCGGGATTCAGGCCATCGAGCGAATTGAAGCGGTACCAGGCCACCGCGGCGGTCAGCACCATGCCGCACACGAGGATGACGGCCATGGCGCCCCAGAAGGTCAGGAACGCGCGCCAGAAGAGCGACCGGGCCGGCAGGAAGGCCATCACGCGGCGCCCGCCAGCACGTAGCCCAGGCCGCGCAGATTGCGGATGGACAGCGTGTCGGCCTGTTGATCCAGGCGCAGCTTTTTGCGCAGGCTGCTGATGTGCGTGTCGATGCTGCGGTCGTACCGGTCCGGCGTGCGCCCCAGCGCGTACAGGCCGATCTGGTCGCGCGCGATCACCTGGCCCGGCGCGCGCATCAGGATCTCCAGGATGCGTTGCTCGGCGCCCGTCAGCATGACCTCGTCGGCGCCCAGGCGCGCGCGGCCCGTGGACGGGTCCAGCGTCAGCGCGCCCAGGGTCAGCGACGGGCCGGGGAGGGCGGGCGCGTCCTCGAAGCGGCGCAGCACGGCCGTGATGCGGGCCTTGAGCTCGCGCGGGCTGAACGGCTTGGCCAGGTAATCGTCGGCGCCGAACTCCAGCCCCAGCACGCGGTCCGTCTCGCCGCCGTGGGCCGTGAACATGATGACCGGGCGGCGCGAACGCTGGCGGTGGCGCTTGAGCAGGTCCAGTCCATTGCCGTCGGGCAGCATCAGGTCGAGCAGCACCAGCTCGAAGTCGTCCTGCGCAAGCAGGGCCTGCCCTTGCGTGGCGGTGTGGGCCAGCGTGAGCTGGCATTGATTGGGTTCCAGGTATTCGCGCAGCATCTGCGCCAGTTCGACGTCGTCGTCGATGAGCAGGATGCGGCGCGCGACCGCTGAGTGAGTGAAAGGCATGCGTGGTGGACGTCGTGCATCCGGCAGTGTGGCCGAACGCCGCGCGCCGGAGTGTCAAGAAGTGCAAAGAAGATAAAAGTTGCGGAAAGCGTGTTGCCGCGTCCAGCAAGCCCCAATTCTAATATGAGAATGGTTTTCATTAATAAATGAAGAGCCGGGGCGGCGTGGCGCGTGGGGCGCGGCGCGGACCTGGGACGGGAGAAGTTGGAATCATGAGCAGGAAAGAACTGGCCGCCGGCCAGCGCATCGCCGCGTCGCGCACGCAACTGGCCTCCGCCTTGTGCGCCGCGGGTTTCGGCCTGGGGCCGGCCGCGGTCTGGGCGCAGGCCGCCGACACCGCGACCACGATGGATACGGTCGTCGTGACCGCCAGCGGTTTCGAGCAGCGCATCCAGGATGCGCCGGCCTCGATCAGCGTCATCACCCGCGAAGACCTGGACAAGAAGTTCTACCGCGACCTGAATGACGCGCTGGTGGGCGTGCCCGGCGTCATCGTCACGGGCGGGGGCGACCGCCAGGACATCAGCCTGCGCGGCATGGGGCCCAAGTACACGCTGATCCTGATCGACGGCAAGCGCCAGAGCTCGCGCGAGACCCGCACCAACTCGGACTCGACCGGCGTTGAAGGCGGCTGGACGCCGCCGCTGTCGGCCATCGAGCGCATCGAAGTGGTGCGCGGGCCGATGTCGTCGCTGTACGGCTCGGACGCCATGGGCGGGGTGATCAACATCATCACGCGCAAGGTCCCGACCGAATGGCACGGCGAAATGCGCATGGATACGACGATCCAGGAGAGCAGCAAGTCCGGCGACATCTACCAGGGCAATTTCTACCTGGCCGGCCCGATCAAGAACGACCTGCTGGGCCTGCAGATCTACGGCCAGGCGACGCAGCGGGACGAAGACGACATCTATAACGGCTACCGCAAGCGCAACGCAGAAAGCGTGACGGCCAAGCTGGCGCTGACACCCAACCGGGACCACGACATCGTGCTGGAAGCGACCACGATGCGCCAGAAGTTCCAGGACACGCTGGGCAAGACGGTCGAGCCGCTCCCGCCCGGCACGGCGTGCCCGCGCACGGGTTGCCCGGCATCCTCGGAAACCGACTACCGCAGCAACAAGTGGGCGCTGTCCCACACCGGCCGCTGGGGTTGGGGCGTGTCGGACAGCTATGTCCAGCAGGAAGAATTCGACAACCGTTCGCGCCAGATGAAGATCAAGAACCTGGACATGCAGACGAGCTGGTCGCTGCCGCTGGGCTCGCACATGCTGACGCTGGGCGGCAGCTACCTGAACCAGCGCCTGGACGACCAGACCGGCAACCAGCTTGCCGGCGGCCCGAGCAAGATCGAGCGCTACCAGTGGGCCCTGTTCGCCGAAGACGAATGGCGCCTGACCGAGAGCTTTGCCGTCACCACTGGCCTGCGCATGGACGAGGACGAGAATTTCGGCAGCCACTTCAGCCCGCGCCTGTACGGCGTGTGGCACATGGCCGAGCGCTGGACCCTGAAGGGCGGCGTCTCCACCGGTTTCCGCGCGCCCGACCTGCGCAACACCGTGGCCGGGTGGGGCCAGACCAGCCGCGGCGGCAATATGTACGGCAACCCGGACCTGACGCCCGAGAAGTCAGTGACCCAGGAAATCGGCCTGCTGTATGACGATGGCCAAGGCATGAGCGCCGGCGTCACGCTGTTCAACAACGACTTCAAGGACAAGATCACCCGCGTGGCTTGCCCCATCACGCAGTGCACGGAGGGGCCCAACCAATTCGGCTCGGATCCCACCACGTACATGAACGTGGACAAGGCCGTGTCGCGCGGCGTCGAGGCCAGCCTGAAGCTGCCGCTTTCGGCCGACTGGTCCATGACCAGCAGCTACACCTTCACCAAGTCCGAGCAGAAGTCGGGCCAGTACAAGGGCGAGCCGCTGAACCAGTTGCCCAAGCACCTGTTCACCACCACCGTGAACTGGCAGCCGTCCGATGCGCTGCAGGCCTGGGCGCGCGTGAACTTCCGCGGCCGCGAAAGCCAGCCGACCACGGGCCCGTCTTCGGACGCGCTGGTGGCCCCGTCCTACACCTTCGTGGACCTGGGCGGCTCGTACGCCGTGAACAAGACCGTGTCGGTGTATGCCGGCATCTACAACCTGTTCGACAAGCAGGTTGCCTACGACGACTTCGGCTACGTCGAAGACGGCCGGCGCTACTGGCTGGGCGTGGGCGTGAAGTTCTGAGAATGACGGGGCGCCCGGCGCCCCAACACAGAGAGGTATGCATGAACAATGGAAAACACGCGGGCGCCGCCCGCCGCTGGGCAACCCGGGCCGGCGTGGCCCTGGCGCTGAGCGCCGCGGCCGCGGTGTGCGCCGCGCAGTCCACGGTGCCGGTCAAGCACGCGCGCGGCGAAACCGCCGTGCCGGCCAACCCGTCCAAGACCATCGTGCTGGACCTGGCCGTGCTGGACACCCTGCACACGCTGGGCGTGGACCCGGTGGGCGTGCCCAGCGCAGCCAAGCTGCCGCCGCACCTGAGCCAGTATGCCGACAAGCGCTATCTCAAGGCGGGCACGATGTTCGAGCCCAATTACGAAGTCATCCACGCGGCCGCGCCGCAGGTGATCTTCGTGGCGGGCCGTTCCGCGCCCAAGTATGACGAGCTGTCCAGGCTGGCGCCCACGGTCGACCTGACGGTGGACGCCAAGGACCTGGTCGGCAGCGTCAGGCGCAACACCGAAACCCTGGCCGCCCTGTACGGCAGGCAGGCGCAGGCCAAGGAAAAGCTGGCGGCGCTGGACGCATCCATCGCGGCCTTGAAGGACAAGGCCGCCGGTGCCGGCAATGCGCTGATCGTGCTGACGACGGGCGGCAAGATGAGCGCCTACGGCCCCGGTTCGCGCTTTGGCGTCATCCACGACGCCTTCGGGGTCAAGCCCGCCGCCACGGACCTGAACGTGTCCAACCATGGACAGGCGATTTCGTTCGAGTTCATCGCGCAGACCGATCCCGACTGGCTGTTCGTGATCGACCGCGACGCCGCCATCGGCCGCGAAGGCGTGTCGGCCCAGCGCATGCTGGACAACGAACTAGTGCGTCCGACCAAGGCGTGGAAGCACCAGCGCGTGGTCTACCTGAATGGCTTTAACTGGTATCTGCTGGGCAGCGCGGGCCTGACGGCCATGCAGCAGAACGTGGACCAGATCGCCGCGGCGCTGGCGCAAGGAAAGTAAGCGGCATGCCAGACGGAAAGGGCCGCCGGTGAATTGGCGGCGCGCGTTAAGCGGTTGGGGCGGCCTGGCCGCGGTGTTTGTGGCGCTGCTGCTGCTGTGCGCGGCCAGCATCAGCCTGGGCGCGGGCCAGATGCCCTGGACCGCACTCTGGAACGGGGGCGAGGACGGCGAGCGCGCGTGGCGCCTGCTCATGGTGAGCCGCGTTCCGCGGACCCTGGCGCTGCTCCTGGCGGGCATGGCGCTGGCCGTGGCCGGCCTCATCATGCAGATGCTGGTGCGCAACCGCTTTGTGGAGCCCACGACCGCCGGCACGGTGGAATCCGCCACGCTGGGCATCCTGGTCGTCACGCTGCTGGCGCCCGACACGCCCGTGATCGGAAAAATGTTGACGGCCACGGCCTTCGCGCTGACCGGCACCTTGCTGTTCCTGGCGCTGCTGCGCCGGGTGCCGCTGCGCACGCCCTTCATCGTGCCGTTGATCGGGCTGATCCTGGGCGGCGTCATCCACGCCGTCACGACCTTCATGGCGTACCGCTTCGATCTGCTGCAATCGCTGCACGCATGGACGACCGGCGATTTTTCCGGCGTGCTGCGCGGGCGTTATGAGTTGCTGTGGATCGGCTTTGCGCTGGCCTGCGCGGCCTATGCCGCCGCCGACCGCTATACCGTGGCCGGCATGGGGCGCGAGTTCGCCGCGAACCTCGGGTTGAACCATGCGCGGCTGACGCTGGCGGGCCTGTTGATCGTCTCCGCGATATCCGCCGTGGTCGTCGTGACGGCCGGCGGCATCCCCTTCCTGGGCCTGATAGTCCCCAATGCCGTCAGCCTGGTCCTGGGCGATAACATGCGCCGCGCGATCCCATGGGTGGCGTTGCTGGGCGGCGTGTTCGTGCTGGCCTGCGACATCATCGGCCGGCTGGTCATCCATCCCTACGAGATCCCCATCGGCACCGTCGTGGGCGTGCTGGGCAGCATCCTGTTCCTGTGGCTGCTGCGTACGCGGAGGAACCGTCTTGGCTGAGACCGCGATTTGCCCGGCGGCCGCGCGCGCTCCGCAGGCGTGGCGCCTGGCGGTGCTGGGGGCTGGGGCGCTGCTTTGCGCCGTGGCCTTCATGACGCTGGGCGCAAACGGCCAGTGGTCGTTCGTCATTCCCTTTCGCGGCGGCAAGCTGCTGGCGATGCTGCTGGTGGCCTATGCCGTGGCGGTGTCGTCGGTGCTGTTCCAGACCATCACACACAATCGCATCCTGACGCCGGCCATCATGGGCTTCGATGCCCTGTACCTGCTGATCCAGGCGGTGGTGGTGTTCGGTTTCGGGCAGGCCGCGGCCACGGTCAGCCATCCCGTCGCCGCTTTCCTGCTGGAGGTGTGCGCCATGACGGCGTTCGCC
This sequence comes from Achromobacter sp. MFA1 R4, assembly GCF_900156745.1. NCBI lineage: Bacteria > Pseudomonadati > Pseudomonadota > Betaproteobacteria > Burkholderiales > Alcaligenaceae > Achromobacter > Achromobacter sp. MFA1 R4. The sequence goes on from NZ_LT707065.1 coordinate 4,672,797, forward strand.
TGCCTCCTGTTTCGCTGGCTGTTTTCCGACGCGGTGCGCAGCCTGCATCTGATGATGCTGGTGGGCATCGTTTTTGGCCTGCTGTTTCGCAGCCTGTCGGGCTTCGTGGTGCGCCTGATCGACCCGAACGAATTCCTGGTGCTGCAGGACCGCATGTTCGCCAATTTCAATTCGGTGCGGGTGGGGCTGTTGCCGATCGCGTTCGCGGCGGTGTGCGCCGCGTCCCTGCTGGTCTGGCGGATGCGGCGCCGCTACGACGTGCTGGCGCTGGGCCGCGACATTGCGCTGAACCTGGGCGTGGACTACCGCCGCACCCTCATGCTGACCCTGGCGGCCATCGCCGTGCTGGTGTCCGTGTCGACGGCGCTGGTCGGGCCCGTGACCTTCTTCGGCCTGCTGGTCAGCAACCTGGCGTACCAGGCCATGGGGTCCGACAGGCACCGCCACACGGTCCCGGCCGCGGCGCTGCTGAGCGTCATCTTCCTGGTGGGCGGCCAGACGTTGCTGGAACGCGTCCTGGGGCTCAATACCACGGTGAGCGTGGTGATCGAATTCGTGGGCGGCGTGATGTTCCTCGTCCTGATCTTGCGCAAGGGGCGCCGATGATAGAAATCCAGAACGTCAGCAAACAATACGGCGACACGGTGGTGATCGACGGCGTCAGCCTGGACCTGCCGGCCGGCGGCGTCACCGCCATCATCGGACCCAACGGGGCGGGCAAGTCCACCTTGCTGTCCATGGTCAGCCGGCTGCTGCCGATGAGCGCGGGGCGGGTCCTGGTGGAAGGCCTGGACGTGACGCGCGCCGACAGCCGGGAACTGGCGCGCCGCCTGGCCATCCTGCGCCAGGACAACCACCTGCCGCTGCGGCTCACGGTGAAGGACCTGGTGGCCTTCGGGCGCTATCCGCACACGGGCGGGCGCCTGACGATGGATGACAAGGTCCACATCGACCAGGCCATCGCCTACCTGAACCTGGAGCCGCTGGCCGACCGCTACCTGGACGAGATGTCCGGCGGGCAGCGCCAGCGCGCGTTCGTCGCGATGGTGCTGTGCCAGGACACCCGCTATGTCATGCTGGACGAGCCGCTGAACAGCCTGGACATGAAGCATGCCGTCGCCATGATGGGCACCCTGCGGCGCGCGGCCGATGAACTGGGCAAGACGGTGGTGCTGGTGCTGCACGACATCAACTTCGCGTCCAGCTACGCGGACCGCATCGTGGCGATGCGGCAGGGGCGCATCGCGCGCCACGGCACGCCGGCCGAACTGATCCGGCCGGACGTGCTGAGCGATCTGTACGAGCTGCCGATCGACGTGCACGAGATCGGCGGCAAGCGCATCTGCGTCTACTACCGCTAGGGCGGAGCGTCCCGTTGCAGGACGCTCCGCCGCTTCGACCGCGTTGCCGGCTTACTGGCTGAGATCGACCGCGTAGCGCGAAAGCTGCGTCGTGGCGTCCGGCGTGGCGTCGTAGACCGACACGTTGGTCACGCCATGCGCGGTGGCCATCGCCAGCGTGCCGGGCACCGACGAGAACACCACGGGCCCGGCCAGCGTGCTGACCTGCTTGAAGCGCCAGCTGCGGTCCAGGCCGAAGGTGGCCAGATCCAGCACCGGGTTCTTCTTGATGTAGCTGATCAGCACGTCGCGGCTTGCGTCGGGAGCCTGCAGCACGATGTCGCCCTTGCCGCCGGCCAGGCCGGGAAAATCACCGCCGCCGCTGGCGCGGTAGTTGTTGGTGACCACCAGGAATTGCGCGGTCAGATCCAGCGGCGCGCCGTTGTACGTCAGCGCCGTGATGCGCGAGCCCTTGGGCTGCGTCACGTCGATTTCATACCGCAGCGCATTGCCCGCCGCGTACAGGACGTCGAAATTGAACGTCGGGAAGCTGGTGTCGATCAGATCCTGCGGCGCGACCTGGGCGGGGTCGATCTGCTTGAACTGTTCGGCCGTCTTTTCCAGCCACTGGCGCACGATGTCGCCGCTGACCCGCACCACCTGCAGCGTGTTGGGGTACAGGTACAGGTCGGCCGCGTTGTTGATGGCGACGTTGCCCTGCTTCACATACGTGAAGTCGCCGGGGCCGTTGCGTCCGCCCTTGAAGGGCGCGGCGGCCGACAGGATCGGCAGTCCTGCATACGACGGGCTGTTCTTCGCGATGTAGTCCGTCAGGTAATCGATCTGCGCCATGTTCACGATCTGCAGCGCCGACACGTCGCCGGCCAGCGCGTAGTACGTGGCCATGTCGAACTGGCTCTGGCCGATCGGCGTCTTGACGTAGTCGATCGTCGCGGCGTGTTCGGCCTGCACCAGTTGCTGCACGGCGCTGTCCGGTTCCACATACGTGGCGGGCGTGGCGCCGCTTTGCGCCGTCAGGCGCGTCGAGATGCGCTGCACCTGCGTGGCGTCCTTCTGCACCTTCCAGCCTTGGTCGTACGTGAGCTTGAGCGTGATCTGGCCGAGGTTGTTGCCCCACTGGCCGGCCTGCACGGTCGGCACGCCATTGATCAGGCCTTTTTCGAGCTCGACGCCCGGCTGGCCGGCGAATCGCGACTTGGCATTCGTGTCGGGAAACAGCAGATGCTGGTGGCCCGTGATCAGCGCGTCGATGCCGGCCACCTGGGTCAAGTAGGCTGCGCCGTTTTCCATATCCGGACTGTACGCCGTCGCGAGGTCGATGCCGCCATGCGCCAGCGCCACCACCAGGTCCGCGCCCGCGGCCTTCATTTCCGGCACGTAGCGCGCCGCCGTCTCCTTCCAGCCCGTGACTTCCACGTGGCCTTCAAGGTTGGCCTTGTCCCATTGCATGATGGGCGGGGGCGCAAATCCGATCACGCCCACCTTGAGCGGCACGTCGATGGCCTTGCCGCTGGCGTCCGTCGCCTGGAACGTTTTGTTCAGCAGCACCCACGGCTTGAAGATCGGCTGCTTGGAAGCCGCCGACACCACATTGGCGGACACGAAGGGGAACGCCGGCGCCGCGCAGTCCTTCGCGCCCGTCGGGTTGGTCTGCGCCGTGCCCTTGCCGATGCCGTCCAGCCCGAAGTCCACGTTGGTGATCTGCGACAGGAAGGGCAGGCCGTAGTTGAACTCGTGGTTGCCCATCGTGGCTGCGTCGTACGACAGCAGCTTCATCTGCATGTAGATCGCGATCATGTCGGAACACTGCACCGGCGACACCAGCGCCTGGTAGTCCGACAGGGCGGTGCCTTGCACCGTATCGCCGTTGTCGAACAGCAGCGTGTTCGGATGCTGCTTGCGCGCATTGGCGATCAGCGTGGCCGTGCGGTCCATGCCGTAGCTTTTGTCCTCGGCCAGCTTGTAATAGTCGTAGCCCAGCACGTTGGCGTGCAGGTCGGTGGTGCCCAGGATCGCAACGTCGAGCGTCGCGCCCTGCGGCACGCTCGCCTGCGGCGGTGTGCCGGGCGCGGCGTCGTCGTCATCGTCATCGCCGCCGCAGGCGGACAGGCCGGCGACCAGCGCAACGCTGGCCGTCACTGCAAAGATCTTGCGTAGGTGTGGCTTCACCGTCTTTCCTCCAGGTTGAAGGAAAGAATTTTGGGGACAGTGTGTGACCCATGCGTGACATGCACGGGGTCAGATCAACGCAGCGGCGACTCGCGGGTCAGGCAATCGACTTCCAGCGCCGCCAGCGCGTCCAGGAACCGCCATGCGAACGACCCCGGTCCTTCCGCGTGGACGGCGGCGCGCTGGCCCGCGATGGCGAAGCAGGAGAGGGCGGCCACGGCGGCAACGTAGGGATCGTCGCGCGACACGGCGGCAAAAGCGCCGACGACCGCGCTCAATGCGCAGCCGGTCGCGGTCACGCGCGGCATCAGCGGCGAACCGCCCGCGATCCGCACCGCGCGCGCGCCGTCGGTGACGTAGTCGACCTCGCCCGTCACCGCCACCACGGTCTGGCGGTGCGCGGCGATGTCCCGGGCCGACTGCTCGGCCTGCGCCACGGCGTCGCGGGCGTCCACGCCCCGGCCGGCGCTGCGGCCGCCAGCCAGCGCAATGATCTCCGAGGCATTGCCGCGGATGATGGCGGGTTCAAGGTCGAGCAGCCGCGCGATGGCGTCGCGCCGGAACGCGGTGGCGTGATGGGCGACGGGATCGAGCACCCAGGGCGTGCCCGCTGCTTTCGCAGCTTGCGCGGTCAGCAGCATGCTTTGCAGCCAGGGCGCGGACAAGGTGCCGATATTGATGACCAGCGCGCCGGCGATGCGCGCGAATTCTGGCGCTTCCTCTTCGGCATGCACCATGGCGGGCGACGCGCCGATGGCCAGCACGGCATTGGCCGCGTAGTTCATGGAGACGTAATTGGTCAGGCACTGCACGAGCGGCGCGTCGCGGCGCACGGCGGCAAGGAGGCTTTGGGACGGGAGGGCGAGGGCCTGAAGATCGGTGGGTGTCATGCCGGGCGTTCCTTGCGCAGGGGACGCGCGCCGCGGGACACGCACCATCCCTACGCCAGTGTTGTCTGGATCAGGTTCGACGGGTCGCCGTGCATTGCCTGCATGCGCAGGCCAACGGATTCTCAGCTTCTTGGCGAAGCTCCCCGGGTGGATGGAGGGTATGTTCCCGGGGGGGAGCGGGAGGTGTCAAGCTCCCGCTTCAAACCAGGCACCCGGACGCGCCGGCGTGCTGGGTCAAAAAGCCTGGATGATCAGCCGCACTGACCTTGCGTGGCCAGTTTGACCTCCGGCTTGGAAATCACGCGCTTTCCTTCTTCTTCTGTGACTTGTTCAAGGCCGGCCCCGCCGACGAATACGCCCATTTTGATGAACTGCCGCACGAAGTAGTTTTTGCCCGCCTCCATGGTCACCAGGAGATCGTTCGGGGAAAACTCTGATTCGGTCGACACCTTATGCGGTTTGTCGCCTTCGACCTGGGTGTAGAAGAAAACCCGGTCGGCGGTTTCGCCAATGCAGTTTCCATCGACATACACGTCTTTCTTCAGCGCTTTGCCGACGTAGCTGTCCCGATAAACGAATAGTCCGGACTTGCCTTCGTCAGGCGCCGCAAAGGTCTTGGCCTTCTGGTTGCTCTCTTCAGGCGCCAGCGGAACATTGGCGCATCCGGTTGCTGCAAGCAGGGCGCCGCAGGCAACGGCCATTTTCAGCACATTCTTCGGGGTTCGATACATGGTCGGGATATCAATGGATGACTGAGGTTGCGAGCCGCCCGTACTCGGATTTAAGCAGGCGTATCCAAAAATATCAGAGTGTGTCATAAATTGTATCGGACGTCCACGCGCACAGCCCAGGGCGGTCCAGACCGGCGCGATGCGACGCGCCTATACCCAATGTGAGGTATAGCCGTTCCTGGCGCTGACCCTAACATCCATGCAGATTCAGGTTGCCGACGCGCATTGCTTATGGCCCGTTTTTCGCCGCAGCCTTCGGGGAGAGCACGGATGGTCACGAAAGACGATATCGCCTGGTTCAAGTCGAACTTTTTCAGCAAGATGACCGCGGCGACAAAGGGCACGCCCTTGACCGTCGATTTCCTCACGGCGCTGGCCTGCCAGGAAAGCGGGGAAATCTGGCCGATCGCCCGCAAGAAGCTCGCGTCGGTCGATGAGGTGATGGCGCTGTGCGTGGGCGACACGCTCGACGGCCGGGGCGCTTTCCCGAAGACGTTGGGGGAATTGCTGAGCAAGCCGGATGGACAGCGCATGTTCGAGATGGGCCGCGAGGCGCTGGTCAACATGGCCAACGTCGTGGGGGGGACCTACAAGAAAGTCGCCGGCAACCCCAAGAAGTACTGCCATGCGTTCGGCGTGTATCAGGTGGACATCCAGCATTTCCTGAAAGAGCCCGACTACTTTTTGCAGCGCCAATGGGCAACGTTCGATGGGTCGCTCAGGCGGGCGATGGGCGTGCTGCAGTTCGCCTTGAAGAAGCGGGGCTTCGAGGGCCGGTCCAGTCTTTCGGACTTTGAGCTGGCGACGGTGGGCATTGTCTACAACACCGGGGGCTACAAGGAATCCAAGGGCCTGGAGCAGGGGTTCCAACCCGAAGGCGGCAAGCACTACGGGCAGGCGCTCTTCGATCTCATCCGGCTAGCGCACACGGTGCCGGATCCGGGCGCGGACGCGCCCTTGCTGGAGACGCCCGCAGCGGGCCAGGCGTTGATCGCCGCCCCTTCCCCGGTCACGCGCGATGGCACGCCCATGAAAGTGGCCATCACCGACGGCATGCTCAGGGTCCGCAGCGAACCGCGCATCAGCGACCCGCCGCAGGCCAACGTCGTGGCCCATCTGCCCGACGGGCATCCCGTGCGGGCCCTGGCGGGGCCGACCAGAGGATTTTTCCAGATCGAGACCAGCCTCAATGGCGCCCTGGTCCAGGGATTCTCCTCGGCGAAATTCCTGGTGGCCGGGCCGTCCAACCAGAAGATCGACGTCAGCAGGCCAGCCGACGCAACGGCGGCTTCGCGCGTCGTCGAGGTCAATATGCCCGAGAAGGCCGGGGTCGTGACCCGGCGCAAGGACCGGGCCACGGCGCGCTCGCTGAACGAAAAGGGCGCACCCGGGCGGTCCGGCACCACGCCTGACGAATTGCGCGCGGAACTGGGCGCCATCGTCGACTACCTGGATGTCGAGAATCCCGACTTCCTGCGATATCAGCCCACCCGGACCGCGACCTTTTGCAATATCTATGCGCATGACTTCTGCCGCCTCGCAGGCGCCTACATTCCCAGGGTGTGGTGGTCCGGTCAGGCGCTGATGCAGTTGGCCCAGGGCAAACCGGTGCAGCCCCTGCTGGGCAATACCCTTTTCGAGATGCGGGCGAACGACCTGTTCCGGTGGCTGCGCGATTTCGGGGCGGGGTTTGGATGGCGTCAGACGGGCACGCTGACAAAGCTGCAGACCGAAGCCAACCAGGGGGCCATCGGCGTCATCGTGGCGCGGCGCAGGGAAGATGGAAAGTCCGGCCACATCGTCATCGTGGTGCCGGAAACGGCGGACGTCACCGCCAAACGGGATGCCACCGGCGAGGTGGTCGCGCCTGTGCAAAGCCAGGCGGGGGCCACGAACTTCAAACGGGGCCGGGGGCGGGCGAACTGGTGGAAAGGCGAGGAATTCGCCGAAAGCGCATTTTGGCTACACGCGTGATGGGCGCGTGACGGCCCCCGGCGCCAGTGGGTCGCCGGGGGCCGCAAGCGGGATCAAGTCGCGGCGCGGTAGCGGTCGCGCAGGTCGCGGATCTGATCGTGGTTGCGCAGCACCCCCTGGTACTGGCGTTCGACCACCGCGCGGATGTTCTCCGGCAGCATTTCCTTCAGCGCCTTGCTGTAGGCGGCTTTTGCCACGTCCTCGCCGCGCTCGCACTCTTCGAGCAGCACGAGGTCCGTGCGGCTTGCGACGGCGGCCTTCAGGTTGGTCCAGCCCCGGTGCATCGCGCCGGACACCGTGCCGCTATCTTCCGGCTTCTCGCCCAACTGGGCCACCAGGGCCTGCAGCTCGGCAGCGCCCGCCGCGCAATCGCGCGAACGGTTCCCGAAGAGTTCCCGAAGTTCAGGGGTCTTCGTGTCTTCGGCCGCAGCCGCGAAGCCCTTCTCGCCATCCTTCGAGATTTCGATGAGATCGTTCAACACCTTGGTCACATGGTCGGCCATATCGGTCTCCTTGGTTTGGATACCAGGCGGCGGCTACCGCCTGTCAGGAAGGAGACTCAGCAAGCCGCGTGCCTGGGCTGGCCGCCGGCGGGTCAGACGCGCGGGCAGGTCGATCCGGCCTTCAACGCGTCCAGGTCGTCGTCGCTCATGTCCAGGGCCAGCGACGCCATGGCGCAGGTCACCGCCAACGCGTTGCGCAATTCGTCTTCGTGGATGATGCCGGCTACGTCGCCGCGCGACAGGATGTGGCGCACGCGTGACTCGGGCTTTTCGAAACCGGCCACCAGACGCAGCGCGGGAATGCCGTGTTTCGCAAAATTGGCGTGGTCTGAATTGGGCATGAAGGGCAGCCAGTGCGACACCGCCACGCCGGCCCGCGCGGCGGCGCCGTCCACCACGCCCGCCAGCGCCGGATATTCGCTGATCAGCGCGCACAGGGTGTCGTCGCCCGCGACAGTGTCCAGGTTGATGTTGAACTTCAAGGTGTCGCGTTCCGTAGCCGGCATATCGGCCAGATAGCGGGCCGATCCTGCCAGCGCCCATTCTTCGGCGGTGAAGAAGCAGATGCGCAGGCCTGGCGTGCCGGGGCCCAGCCTGGGCTCCAGGATGCGCGCCGCGGCCAGCGCAACGGCGACGCCGGTGGCATTGTCCAGCGCGCTGCAGCCCAGGTCGTGGCCGTCCATGTGCGCGCTGATGACGATCCGGCTGTCGCGTCCGCCGGGAAGGTCCAGGATGCCGGCGCAGGCCATCGAATCGCGCAGTTCCTCGCCCTGGATGTGCAGGCGCACGCGTGCGCCGGGCTGGGCAGCCAATGCCAGGGCCGCTTCGTGATCGATGTAGGCCGCCGGAATGCCCGCGCCGTCGCGCGGCCGGCCCGAGGATCCGGACAAGGGACCGGCCCCGGGCAGCGGGTTGGCGATCAGGAAAGCGACCGCGCCTTGCGCCACCGCCATGTCGTACTTGCGGCGACGATGCACATGGCCTTGGGAAAACGGATACTCGTGGCGCACGAGCACGATCTTGCCGCGCACGGCATCGCCGGCGCGCTCGAAGTCTTCCGGACGGCCTGCGCCCAGGTCCAGGACCGTGCCTTCCAGTCCTTCCGGTGCGGTGGAGGCCGAACGCAACAGGGGTACGCATTCCAGGTTCGCCGGCTTGCCGCCCAGCAGGGTCAGGCTGCTGGCAAGACAGCGCCAGCCATCGTAGGGCACGCTGACCCGCCGGACATCGGGTCCAATCTCCCGCAGGCGCGTCAGCGCCCATTCCATGGCCGCCTCGTCCTGCCCGGTGCCGGACAGGCGTCCGCCAAAACCGCAAATGGTCTGAAAATCGTTCATCAGGGCCGAGTCGCCGGCCGCCGCCTGTTGCCAGGATGTCATGGATGTCTCCGGCGCCGCGCATCGCTGGGCGGCGCATATAACGGTGGTTATTCGAACGTGATGTTGGCGCGCTGCACGACGTCGGCCCAGCGCTGGAAATCCTGCGCCAACAACGCCTTCAGGGCAGCGGCGCTCGTATCCGGCGGCAGGTTCATGCCCACGCTGGACAGCCGTTGTTTGACGGCGTCCGATTGCATGACCTTGGCCATCGCGTCCGCCAGCTTTTTCTGCACGTCTGCGGGCGTTCCGGACGGCGCCACCAGGCCCCACCAGCTCTGCACGGTCAATCCCGGATAACCCAGTTCCTGAAACGTCGGCACATCGGGCGTGCCGGCCTGGCGCGTGGGCGCAGACACGGCAAGCGGCTTGATTTTTCCGCCCTGGTACAGCGCGACGGCCGTGGGCATGGTGGTGAAGCTGGCCTGGATCTGTCCGCCGGCCAGATCATTGACCGACGCGGACGCGCCCTTGTAGGGGATGTGCGCGAGCTTGGTCTTGGTGGTCAGCATGAACAGTTCGGCCATCAGGTGGGTCAAGGACCCATTGCCTCCCGACCCGATGGAAATCGTGTCGGGCTTGGCCGTGGCGGCTGCAACCAGCGACGCGACGTCCTGGGCTTCAAACGCGGGATTGACGAACAGGTACGTGGGCGACAGTCCCAAGAGCGTGATCGGCGCGAAATCCTGCTTCGCATCGTATTTCACGCGGTCCTTGTACAGCGCCGGAACGATGGTGAACGGCACGTCGGCCAGCAGCAGGGTGTAGCCGTCGGGCGCCTCGGTGGCCACATAGGCAGTGCCCAGCATCGATCCCGCGCCGGCGCGGTTTTCGACAACGACCGATTGGCCAAGCTGGGCGGCCAGTTGATCGCTGATGGCGCGGGCCACCACGTCCGAACTGCCGCCGGCCGAATAGGGCACGACGATCTTGATCGGCTTATCGGGATAGGCGGCCGAGACGGTTTGCGCGCTGACCAGGAAGAGGGGAGCGGCCAGGGCGGCCAGGGTGTTTTTCCACTTGGACATGATTTTTATGGTGATCCATGAATAATTTCACGTCATTGTGGTGGGTGCGTGCGGCCCCAGGCAAAGGAAGTATGCGCATGGGATATTCCAAGTTGGAATGCCGCGGACGGGCCGGCTGGGGGGGCTGGGGGCTGGGGGGCTTGGAGCTTGGGCGTCAGGCCAGGCCCGCGTAGCTGCGCGCCCGGGCATTGAGTTCCTGCCCGCGCGCGACGACCCAGTCGCAGAACGCCTGGCAGTACGGACCGCCCACATTGGGGCGCGGCTGCATCAGGTGATAGCCGTAACGGCCCTCCACGGTTTCTTTGAATGGGCGCACCAGTTGGCCAGACTTCAACTGGTCCAGCACCATGCACAGCGGCATGATCCCCGCGCCCAGTCCATTCATCACGGCCGGCAGCAGGATCGAAAAGCCTTCGTACTCGGCCGCGGTCGCGGCGGGTCCCGACCACAGGGGCGCGACATCGGCTCGCCATTCGTCCCAGCCATAGCCGCGCTGGGCGCGCTTGAGCAACGGCAACTGCGCGATGTCGTCCACGGATTTGACGGGATGGCGTTGCAGCAACGACGGCGCGGCCACCAGCGTCATCTCGCGGCCGCACAGATACTGCGCGCTCATGCCCGACACATAGCCGGTGTGAAGCTGGATTTCGGCGTCGAACCGTTCCGCGCGGTCACGCCCATGCAACAGGCGCGGACGGATGTTGACGCGGATCTCGGGGTGCGCCTCGAAGAATTCGGACAGACGCGGCAGCAGGAAGAACTGGGCAAAGGACGGAGAGACCGCCACGTTGAGGGCGACGCGCGAGGCGGGATTGGCCACCAGCGCGTCCGCCTCATCGATGAGGCGCACCGCGGCGCTGATGCGTTCCAGGTACAGGGCGCCGGCGTAGGTCAGACGCAGGCCCGCGGGCATGCGCTTGAAGAGGGCCGTGCCGAGGCGGTCTTCCAACGCCGCCACGTGCTTGCTGACCGCGCTTTGGGTCAGGTTCAGCGCTTCGGCGGCGCGGCTGAAATTCAGCGTTTCTGCGGCGGTCAGGAAGATGCGCAGCGAGGACAACGAGTTGCGGGTGCCTTTCATGGGGATCGGGAAGGGGCATGGGGGTGGCCGTAATTTACTGCGTGCGCATTTACGGCGTGCGCAAGCAACCCGCGGTTGGCCGACATGGATGAAACAGTTCACCCTGCCGTCCGCGGGGCGCGGTCGCCGCCTACGCTGTGTCCTTTCGGGAGAAAGACATCACGGGCCGGTCGTTCTGCGTTGCGTTCGTGGCGGGTGCGGGCCTGGTACAGACCCTGCCGGCGCTGCCCGGCGCGTTAATCCTGTTGCTGGCGGTGGCGGCCGCCGCCGCGGCCTGTGCGGTCTGCATGCGCGCCCGGCATCCTGGCCTGCGCATCCTCGCCGCGCTGGCGCTGGGATTTTCGGCTGGCCTGCTCAACGCGGCGGTGCAGGCCCAGCTTCGCATGGACGACGCGCTGGCCGACATGCATCAGGACGAAGTCTCCCGCCTGGTCGTGCGCGTGGCGGCGCTGCCCGAGGGTGATGCACAGCGCCAGCGCTTCCTGGCGGAGCTGGATGGCCCTGCGCGTCCGGGCATTCCGTCGCGCATCCAGGTCACCTGGCAGGCGGGCGCTGGAGCCAACCAGACCGTGCCGCAGGTGTTGCCCGGCCAGGTCTGGCGCATGGCGCTGGTGCTGAGGCGGCCGCACGGCTTGCTCAATCCCGCGGGGCCGGACATCGAAGGGCGCCTGTTCGCCGAGGGCGTGCGCGCCGTGGGCACGGTGCGCGGACAGCCCGACCTGCTGGCGGACCGACCATGGGCCACGCCCGGCATCGCCATCGAGCGGGCGCGGCACCATGTGCGCGAAGGCATGCGGGCGGCGTTGGATGGGCACCGGTATGCGCCCGTGATGATCGCGCTGGCGATCGGCGACCAGGCCGGCGTGTCGCGCGAGGACTGGCGGATCTTCAACCGCAGCGGCATCACGCACCTCGTTTCGATCAGCGGCATGCACGTCACGTCGATCGCCGGCATTGCGGGATTGATCGCGTCGTCGCTGTGGCGACGCCTGCGCTGGCGCGGCGTGGGCGTGGCGGAGCGGATGCCAGCGCGTGTCGCGGGCGGGTGCGTGGCGGCGATGGTCGCGCTGCTGTACTGCCTGCTCGCGGGCTGGGGCGTGCCCGCCCGGCGCACCTTCTTCATGCTGCTCGTGGTGCTGGCGGCGGCGCTGTCGCGCCTGCCGTTGTCCGGCGACCGGGTGCTGGCCTGCGCGGCCGCGGCGGTGGTTGCGCTCGATCCGTGGGCGCCGGTGTCGGCGGGCTTCTGGCTGTCGTTCGGCGCGGTGGCCGTACTGCTGCGCATCGCGGCCGCGCCCATCGACGCCCAGGCCGGCTGGCGTGCGCGGTGGGCGGCCCGAGCCGGTCAGGCCGTGCGTCTGCAGCTCATGGTCACCGTCGGCCTAATGCCGTTGCTGGCCTTTCTGGTGCACCAAGTGTCGCTCGGGTCGCCCCTGGCCAATGCCGTCGCGATTCCGTCGGTGACTTTCATCGTGACGCCGCTGGCGCTGCTGTGCGCGGCGTTGTCCTGCGTGCCGGGGGCGGACGGGCTCGCCGCGTGGGCGGGGCAGGCCGGGCTGGCGGCCTTCGACCTGACCATGGCGCCGGTGGCCTGGGTGGGCAACGCCAGTTGGGCCAGCGTCCCGGTCGCCGCGGCGGGCTGGCCCTGGCTGCTGCTGGCCGTGGCGGGCATGGCCTGGGCGTTGCAGGCGCGAGGCTGGCCGGGCCGCCATCTGGGATGGGCCTGCATGCTGCCCTTGCTGTTCTGGCGGCCGGACAGACCGGAGCCCGGTTACTGGCGCCTGAGCGCGATGGACGTGGGGCAGGGCAGCGCGATCCTGGTCGAAACCGCAACCCGGTCGCTGCTATTCGACGCCGGTCCCCGCAGCTTCGGCGGCAGCGATGCAGGCGAGCGCGTAGTGGCGCCGTTCCTGCAGGCGCGCGGCGTCACGCGGCTGGACGAGCTGGTGCTGTCGCACGCGGACATGGACCACGTCGGCGGAACGCGCGCGGTGCTGGCGGCGGTGCCAGTTGAGCGCAGCTACGCTTCGTTTGACCTGCCCGCCTTCGTGCGCCGCGACGCAAGGATGTGGCCGGATGCCGGTCAAGCGCCGCCGGCCCTGCCCAGGCAGATGGCGCGCTGCGAACGGGGGTTGCGTTGGGAGGCGGACGGTGTGGAGTTCACGTTTCTGCATCCCCGTGGCGTCAAGGACGCGCGCGCCGAGGACCGCAACGCGGATAGCTGTGTGTTGCGCGTGAAGGGCGCGCGGCATAGCTTGCTGCTGACGGGGGACGTGGGGACGGCGCAGGAGCGGGAAATGGTGGCGCAGGGGTTGGAGCCAGCGGATGTCGTGCTGGCTCCGCATCACGGCTCGGCGTCATCCTCCGGCCGGGAGCTGGTGGAGGCTGTGAATGCGGCGCACGTCATCGCGCAGGCGGGGCATCTGAACCGGTTCCGGCATCCGGCACGGGCCGTGGAGTTGAGATGGATGCGGGCGGGGGCGCGATTCTGGCGCAGCGACAGGGATGGCGCGGTGATGGCGCAGTCGCGGCCGGAGGGGTTGGAGGTTTGGGGGCAACGGGAGCGGGGCGGGCGGTACTGGCATGGGAGATAGAACGCATTGGGAATGCATACATGAAGGGGCGAGATTCGAAATCTTCAATGAATCGGCGATCATTTCGAGCCTTGAATTCCTGGATATCATGTCGCAGGTCTGCGCAAGCTATTCAGAGCGGTATCCAGACGAGGGCGACCTAGTTCGTGACATGGTGGACAGGCTTGCTATTCGGCTTCGTGACGATTTCAACAAATTCCGAGCAACGCAATTGCGATAAGAACATCATGAATTATTATAAATTTGACAATGAATGCCTCAAGGAATGGACTGGGAGATTTCTCCTGTCGATACAAGTGGAGCGTGATGTTGACCTGTTGGCGGCCCAAGAGGTTATTTCTCGCGCTAAAGAATTGGCTCGAGCCCTGAAGGGATGCGAGCTTGTTCCCCGGGACGCTCTCAAAGAGTTGCATATGACGAAAAAGATTCTACGTGCGGAAATTCCGTATCTTAAAAATGGGGCGGATGAGGTAATCAAAGTAGCCGATGAAATAGAGTTTATATTTGACCTTATTCTTCTCGGTGAGTGCTGCGAGGACAGGGTGCCTGGCGTTCCTCGTATTATCTAATTTGTTGTTTTAGAAACATTATCGTGGGGTGCGCTGTGTTGGTGGAATCAAGAAAAACACCTAATAAAATTGAAGTGCTTGGGTTTGAGTATTTGGCTCAAAGCGCCCACATGCTGGAATGGCTAAACCTCACCATTGTGGGTAGTCAGGCAGAAACTTGAGCTTAAGCAATTGCAGGAGCAAAGATTAGCGAGCCGAAGCGGTCACTCAAACCCTTGTTGGGCAGATGCGCCAGCTGCCTGCTCAACTAAGGAAACGCCCAACCTGGTGAGACCGCTGGGTTGAGTTGTCAGCGCACAGGCAATTTAGAATTGCTATCAATATGGTCGTTTACTGCTGCGATCTGGGCATCCCCTGGCAGCGAGGCACCAAAGAAAATACGGATGGCCTGCTACGCCAGTACTTTCCAAAAACAACAGGATTAGCAAGCTATACGCAGTGCGAGCTTGATGCAGATGCCGCAAGCTGAACTCCCGTCCCAGAAAAATGTGGATTCAGACGGTCAACGCAACGCCCTATTGAAAGCTTGATGGATAGAGGTGTGCAATAGTCAGCTTGATTAGATCGCCGCTCCAATTAAAAATATTGGATAATTTCCCATGACGGGTGGCTTGGATTTTTCATCGCGCACGTATAAAGATGCGAACGATTAGGGTAGATATGTAAATCATTTGGAAGGATCGGGTGTTGAATGAGAAAAAATGCTAGGGCGGATGCGTTAATTGAGCTTTGTAGCAAATATATCGAATACCTGGCTGAAGGCGGGGCCGGGTCTAGCGGGGAGGGGATGTGTAAAGCGCTTGAAAACTACAATCTACCGTTGCAGGCAAAAGCTCTGTTTCACTATTTAAGCAAGGGGGATTGCGTGAGTAACTTTTCCCTTCCTGAGCCCTGGGCGAATTGTTCATGTTATTTAACAGCGTATCCCCCAAAGAGCCCCCCAAGTGAATGATGTTTGGTTTGACCCATTCGAGATGACGTTTATGGCGCGAACCGTGAATCCGCATGGGTTTGGGAAGGCAACGATAGGATGGGTGTCCATTGGGCCGGTTTATTATTGGCAGTTTCATGCATTTCAGCAGCTAGTTAAGTATAAAGAAAAAGATACGTATTTTGAGTGCAAGTCAGACCTGCTCGCTTCGCGTCCATTCGGATTAACGGAGTCTGATTTCGCCACAGAGATTTATCATGCAGAGGCAACTGCATATGCGCTGTGGCATGGAAAGTGGCTTGCATCTAGCCTCCGGGCTGATGCGCTCGTTCAGATATTTTCGAGAGAACAATCCGATCAAGTTTTTCCGGCGGACGTCTACTTCTGGGATACCCTTCCCGGGGCAGGAGAGCAGGATCGCGTGGCATTTAATCTAATGAATGGATCGGATGTCCGCCGCTATTCTCTCGATGAGTGGGGTAGATCGAACAAATTGGGGCTGTTAACGTCAATATCCGATGAGGGGGGTATTATCTCTACTGAGATTATTCCGCGTGACGCCGGAGAATATATTGAGTTGCTAAACTGTTCCAGGAATGTAATGGGTAGTCAGGTGGGAGGGTAAAGGAGAGAATTCTCATCGAAGAATTTATTTTTTCTTAGCGCCGGCATGTTGTGATTGATTCGAATTTAAGGGTGCTCGTGATGGGTTTCGAATACGAGCAGCCGCCCTATTTGATAGTTCGGTTTGCGCCACCCTTCGTAGGGCAATATGAACAAAATTCGCGTCGTACTCGCTTTGTCAACTAGATCCGTTCAGTGCGCGCGGAAATATGAAAACCGTAGCTGCATTCGAAGTGGCTCCCTTTTTCAACACGACAAGTTCGCCGTGGTACTGAGCCAATCCTTGTCGCGGTCGACCCATCGCAGGGCTTAGGACGGATCAAACCAGTTGGGCGTTCCGTAAGAGCCCGTCCGGATTTTTGTGGGCGAGGCGTTTTAAAAGTTGTTATCCACGCGCAGCAGTAAAGCGATCTCCGAACAGGATAGCAACCTGTTTCATGGCGGCTTTCCAGTCGAAGGTCGCCCTCACGGACTCGGCCAGCATATTGGTCAGGCGGGAAGACGAGGAATGGCGCGACGGTCTCCCAGGCCAGGCGGCGACGATCATCGGACACTTTGCCCCCCATGGTCCTTCGGCCAACGCCTGTAGCGCCTGCTCGGCGGCCTGAGTGCAGGCGGCCGCGTATATTGGGCGCAGCGCGTCGGCGACGGCCTTGCGATCCTTCCATCCCGCGTAATCCAAGCTGTTGCGGATCAGATGCACGATAGAGGTCTGCACCGTCGTGCGCGGGAAGACTGTGCCGATTGCATCGGCCAGGCCATTCAGGCCGTCGACCACCGCGATCAGGATGCCCTGGCAGCTGCGGGTCTTCAGGTCATTGAAGACCTTGGGTAATCCCCCCGCAAAAGCGATCGTTAAAAATGGAGGATTACCGTCTCACCCCCCGCCCGCCGCCAGCTCATCAAACAACCGCTCCCCCCCCATCTGCCCACCCTTGAGCATCAATTCAATCCCGTCCGTCACGGGGTCATCGCTACGTGCGACGCTCACGGTCACCCCCGGCGCCAGCACGCAGCGAAACGCCAGGCCCCAAAGCCCCAGTGCCAGCGTGGCCTGGCTGGACGTGTCGCCGCCGGCGATGCCGATGCGGTTCAGGCGTCGGCCGGCCTGGGCGCTGGCGCGCACGATGTCGGCGACGAGCCGGGCCGTGGCGAGTGCGGTGGCGGCGGTCTGTTCGGCGTTGACGGCGCCCGACGGTTTGTCGGTGTGCGCGAGCACGTTGCGGCCCTGGGCCAGCGTGGCGGCTGCCTGTTGGACCTGTTGCGCGGCGTAGTCGGGATCGGCCAGCAGGCGCTCGGTCACCAATGGTTGGCGGGCATAGCTTTCAGCCGCCGCGATCTGCCGTGCAGTGACGGGCGACAGGCTGCCCGCCACGACCAGCACCGGGCCGTCGGCGGGGGCGAGCGGCCTCGGCGGGGCCATGTCTTCGCGCGGGGTCGGCGAGGCGCGGACCAGCGCCTGTTGCACGCTGCTCGGGCCCACGGCCAGCAGCGGGGCGCGGTCGGCCGCGCGGCGGATCAGGCGGCCGATGACGGCAAGCTGCGATTCGTCCACCAGGTCCAGCAGCAGCGGGCCGTCGGCGCTGTCCAGAAGACGGTCGATCCAGTCGTCGACCGCTGGCACATCCGCGGCCGATGGATAGTCAATGTGCGGCACCGACCGGATGCCAGCCAACCCCTGCGCCGCCAGATGCCGCCGCAGGTCCGCCTCGTGCATCGGCGTCACCGGATGCACGCTCATCACAGGGTGCCGGTCGATCCGGTGGATTTCCGGCGCGGCGCCCGCGCGCGCAAATAGCTGCGCGAAGCTGCAATAGCGTCCGATGCTGGGCTGTCCGCCCACGATGGGCACGATGGGATTGGGCAGGTGCCGCCGCAATTCCTGCACGGCGGCCCCGATGCTGCCGACGTGCGGCGCGCTGTCGAAGGTGGAACAGCATTTGTAGTGCAGCACGCGCGCGCCGGTGCTTGCCATGAACTCACCGACTGCGCGCAGTTCCGCGACCATTTCCTCGGGCGCCATGCCGCGCGCGGCGCCGGCGATGCCGATGGCATCCAATGGACCCGCACGCTCCAGTTGCGCGGAAGAGGGCACGCTCAAGAAGAGCAGGCTGCGCAGGCCCGCGCGGGCGACCTCGGCCAGCGTGTCGGTGGCGCCGGTGAAGTCGTCGCCATACCAACAGACCTGTGGCGCGGAAGCGCCCGTCATGCGCGGTTTCCGAAGAAGTCCAGGGCGCGCCGCAGCTCGGGCGCGTTGCGGGCGTAGTCTTCCAGCGCCTGGTTGTCGCGCACCGCGTGCCACGCCTGGCGGATGCTCTGCACGCCCGCCGCCGGGCCGTCGGGGTGGGCAAGAATGCCGCCGCCCGACATGAACAGCAGGTCGTCGCTGCGCACGGCGGCCCAGGTGGCGGGCACGGTGCCGGCCCATTGGCCGGACGAGAACGCAGGCATGACGGCGTCGTCGATGCCGGGCGTCAGCGACGCCAGGCAGTCGCGCGCGGAGTCGACGACTTCGCTGTCTTCCTGCGAGAACTTGCCTTGCAGGCCGTGCACGTGCATGTGGTCCACGCCGGCCAGCCGCCACAGCGTCTGGTAGGCCTGAAAGCCCATGCCCAGCAGCGGATGGCGCGACAGCGCGCCAAAGCCGTTGCGGTGGCCGTGCAATGCCAGCGGCGTGCCGCGGCGCAGGGTCTGGATGGCGGAGTAGCCGCACCAGTTCAGGCTGGCCATGACGCAGGTGCCGCCTTCGCGTTCGATCAGGTCGGCGTGGCGGCGCATGGCGTCGGTCTCGTCGCTGATGTTGAAGGCGACCATGACGTTGCGGCCGGTGCGGTCGCGGTGGGCGCGCACCACGGCCATCACGGCCGCGACGCGCTGGGCGAGCGGGGCGTGGGCCGGGTTGGCGCACACTTCGTCGTCCTTGATGAAGTCCACGCCGGCTGCGCAGAGCTGGGCGACCAGGTGCGCGGTCTGCTCGGGCGACAGGCCGACGTTGGGCTTGATGATGGTGCCCACCAGCGGACCCTGGTCCACGCCGGTCAGCGCGCGCGTGCCGGCGATGCCGACCTGGGGCAGGTCGAATTGGGCGCGGTAGTTGGCGGGCAGCTCCATGCTTTCCAGCCGCAGGCCGGTGACTTCGCCCAGGTCGTACAGGTTGCCGCCTACCGTGGCCGCCAGCGTGGGCAGGTTGGTGCCGACGTTGGCGACGGGAAACGCGATGCGCACCCGCGCGCGGTGGAATTTGCCCGGCATGCCGCCCGGCTGGCGCGCGAGGTAGGCGTTGGGCAGGCTGGGCGCGTCGACGGTTTCCAGGATTTCGATGGCTTCGATGCGCGCGCGCGCACGGGCACGCAGTTCGTCCGTCTCGCCCTGGACGCGCGTGAAGGTGCCGCAGGATTGCTCGCCGGCCATGACCTCCGCGACCTTGGCGGGGTCGACGGGGGTTTCGATCAGGTAGGTGGCGGTAAACGATTGGGAATTCATGGTGGCGATGGGGCGGCAGGGCGGATCAGAGACGGGTCAGGTCGGGGAAGGCGCGGACCGGATCCTTGCCGTCCCAGTTCTGCGAGCTTTCGCGGATCAGGTCGAAGAGGCGGCCCTTGGGTCCGGCCACTTCGGACAGCTCGATGACGGTGCCGGGGTGGTATTCGGTGTCGAAGTAGATGAAGCGGCCTTTTTCGCCGACTTCGCCGCTCATCTTGGGCTTGAAGCCCTGCGCCAGCAGGCGCTCCAAGTCGGCGTCGTAGCTTTCGGTCCAGTAGGCGACGTGTTGCAGGCCGGTGCGGCCGGCTTGCAGGAAGTCGCGGTACATGGAAGGCACGTCGTTGCGGGTCTGGATCAGTTCGACCTGCACGTAGCCCGAGTTGGCCAGGGCCACCGAGTTGTGGGGTTCGTAGCCCGCGCCGTCGTACTGGTAGTTCACGATGGGCACGCGCGGGTTGTAGTACCAGGGACCCACGCCCAGCGTGGTGCTCCAGTAGTCCATGGCGGCTTCGATGTCATGCACGACATAACCGAGTTGGCGGATCTCGCCCAGGAAACGACTCATGTTGGGATCTTCTTAAAGGAGGTGGAGTGCGCAGCCCCGCCGGGCGGGGCCGCGTCGCGTCACAGAAAACCGATGGAGAACCAGGGGAAGGCGGCAACCACGATCAGGCCGATCAGCAGCGCGCCGATGTAGCCCCAGATCGGGCGGATGCCTTCGTTGGGGTCGACGCGGCTGATGGCGCAGGCGCCGTAGTAGCCGACGCCGAAGGGCGGCGCGAAGAGACCGATGCCCATGGCGAAAATCACGACCATTGCGTAGTGGACTTCGTGCACGCCCGCCTGCACCGCGATCGGGAACAGCAGCGGGCCGAACAGCACGATGGCGGGAATGCCTTCCAGCACGCTGCCCAGGATGATGAAGGCCACGATCGACACCGCCAGGAAGCCGTAGCTGCCGCCAGGCATGCCGGCCATCAGCTTGGCCAGGTCGCCCGAGAAGCCCGACTGGGTCAGCGCCCACGCCATGGCGGTCGCGCAGCCGACGATCAGCATGATGGCGCCCGATAGCGAGGCGGTCTCGATGAGCATGGGCTTGAGGCGCGCCCAGTCGAAGCGCCGGTAGATCAAGAGGCCCACGACGGCGGAATACACGATGCCGATGGTGGAGACTTCGGTGGCGGTCGCCACGCCCTCGACGACGGCGGCGCGGATCACGAAGGGCAGGGCCACCGCGGGCAGCGCGATCATGAAGAAGCGGCCGATCTCCTTGAAGGTGAAGCGCTGCACCAGGCTCAGGTCTTCCTTGCGGTAGCGCCACCAGACCACCGTGCACAACGCCAGGCCCAGCACCACGGCGGGCAGCAGTCCGCCCGTGAAGAGCGCGGCGATGGATACGCCCGTCACCGAACCGATGGTGATGAGGACGATGGACGGCGGAATCGTCTCGGTCTGCGCACCCGTGGCGGACAGCAGGGCCACCAGGTCGCCGGGCTTGGCGCCGCGCTTTTTCATTTCGGGGAACAGCACCGGTGCAATGGCCGCCATGTCGGCGATCTTGGAGCCCGAGATGCCGGACACGAGGTACATGGCGCCGATCAGCACGTACGACAGCCCGCCGCGCACGTGGCCCAGCAGGCTGGCCAGGAACTGGATCATGGCGCGCGCCATGCCCGTCATTTCGATCAGCGAGCCCAGGAAGATGAAGAGCGGCACCGCCAGCAGCATCAGGTGGGACATGCCTTCGTCCAGGCGGCCCACCATGACGACCATCGGCGTGTTGGTGGTCAGCGCCAGGTACGAAAACGTGGCCAGCGCGAACGAGAACGCGATGGGCACGCCGGAGAACACGGTGGCCGCGACGATGCCCACGAAGAAGATCACCAGGTTCAGCTTGCCCAGGCCCGAGAACAGCGGCTGCGCCAGCCAGAACAGGCCCACGATCGCGGCCACCCCGGCCAGCGCCGTCGCCACCTGCGGCAGCGGCTGCGTGCGCAGCAGGCGCAGCACGGCGATGACGCCCATCAGCCCCATGCCCACGGGAATCGCGGCGGCGCGCCAGGCGTTGCTCAGCTCCAGCGCGGGGGTGATGATGAAGTGCTCTTCGTGCGCGTACTCGATGGCAGGCGCCAGGATCAGCACCAGGAAGGCCAGCGACGCCGCCAGCGCCGCGGTTTCCAGCTGGGCGCGCCGCGCCGGGCTGACGTTGTTCACCAGCGCCGTCATGCGCATGTGTTCGCCGCGCCGCAGCGCCACCACGGCGCCCAGCATGGACAGCCACAGGAACAGAATGGAGGCGAGTTCGTCGGACCAGACCAGCGGGCTGTGGAACACATAGCGCGAGACGACGCCGGCGAAGAGCACCAGGATCTCGATCAGCACGATCGCCGCGGCAACGTGTTCGACCACGCTGCCCAGCACGCTGTCGAGCGCGCCGGCCGCCCGGCGCAGGGGATTGGCCGGCAGCGCAGGCGTGGCGGCGTGGGGAGCGGACAGGGAGGACATGGCGTGCGACCTCAGGCCAGCTTGCCGACGGACTGCTCCAGCAAGCCCCAGGCCTCGTTGCCGAACCGGCCCTGCCATTCCTTGTAGAAGCCCACCGTGCGCAGCTGGTCGCGGAAGCTGTCGGCGGACGGCTGGTTGAACACGAGGCCCTTGGCTTCCAGGTCGGACTGCACCGAGGCGTTGAGCTTCTTGATGTCTTCGCGCTGGGCCAGGCCCGCTTCGTTGATGCCGCGCGCCACGACCGTCTTCAGGTCGGCGGGCAGGCCTTCCCACATGCGGCCGTTGGCGATGAACCAGTAGCCGTCCCAGATGTGGTTGGTCAGCGAGCAGTATTTCTGCACTTCGTACAGCTTGGCGACCTGGATGATGGGCAGCGGGTTTTCCTGCGCGTCCACCACCTTGGTCTGCAGCGACGAATAGACTTCGCTGAACTGCAGGCTGGCCGGCGCAGCGCCCAGGCCCTTGAACATGGAGATCGGCAGCGAGCTCACGGGCACGCGGATCTTCAGGCCGTCCATGTCGGCGGCGGTGTTGACCGGCGCCTTGCTGCTGGTGGTCTGGCGAAAGCCGTTGTCCCACATCTTTTCAAAAGCGTAGAGCTTGCGCTGCGCGATGGCGGCGCGCACATGGGCGCCCAGCGCGCCGTCCATGGCCGTCCAGACCTGGCCGTAGTCCTTGAACGCGAAGCCGACGGCGTTGATGGCGGCGACCGGCACCAGCGTGGCGATCACCAGGGCGGACGGCGTGAAGAAGTCGATGCCGCCCGAGCGCACCTGGGCCAGCATGTCGGTATCGCCGCCGAGCTGGTTGTTCGGGAAGATCTTGATGTCGACGCGGCCGTTGCTTTCCTTGAGGATGCGTTCGGCGGCTTCCTGCGCGCGGATGTTCAGCGGATGCGTCACCGGCAGGTTGTTGCCGTACTTGAGCGAAAAATCAGCGGCGCGGGCGATCAGCGGAAAGCCGGTGCCGGCGACGGCAAGGGCGGGAACCGCGCAAAGGCGGCGCAAGGCACTGCGGCGTGTCAGCAGCTTCATGGTTGTCTCCATAGTCGTAGTTATGATGTTTTTTGATGTGCCACAAAACCGCCTGAGCCATGCGGCAGAATGGACAATAGTGAATAGGCGCTATCATCGTCAAATCTTATTCATGATGGTTTTTGATGTGAATAAACCCGCCTCCGACCGCAAGCTCGCCCGTCTGGCCGACGTCGCCGCCCGCGCTGGCGTGTCCACCGCCACCGCCGACCGGGTGCTGAACCGCCGCCCCGGTGTCCGCCCCGCGACGGCGCAAAAAGTCTTCAAGGCCGCCATCGACCTGGACTACCTGCCCGACGAAGCGGCCTACGCGGCGGCCGCGCCCGAGCCGATGCGGCTGGTGTTCCTGCTGCCGCGCGGCAGCAATCGCTATCTGCGCATGCTGGGCGATACCGTCAGCTACGCGCACGAACACTTCGCCCCGCTGAACGCGAAGTGCCAGGTCGACTACGTGGAAAGCTTCAATCCCGATGCGCTGGCGCAGGCGCTGGCCCGGCATGGCAAGCGGGCCGACGGCATCGCGTTCATGGCGCTGGAGCATCCGGTGGTGCGCGAGGCCGTGAACGCGCTGGCGCAGCAGGGCGTGCCGACCGTGACGCTGATTTCGGATATCGCCAACAGCGCCCGCGTGGCCTATGTGGGCCTGGACAACCGCGCCGCGGGCCGCACGGCCGGCTACCTCATCGCGCGCTTCATCGGCTTGCGCGCGGCGCATGTGGCGCTGATCGCCGGGTCACGGCACTACCGGGCGCACGAAGAACGGGAAAGCGGCTTTCTGCAGCTCTATGCCGAGCAGTTCCAGGCGATGCAGGTGGTGGACCTGCGCGAAGGCTATGACGACGCGCAGCGCAACTACGAGCAGACGCGCCAGTTGCTGGAGCAGTATCCGCAGCTTGCCGGCATCTACAACATCGGCGGCGCATCCGATGGCGTGGCCCGCGCGCTGAAGGAGGCGGGGCAGCAGCACCGGGTCGTTTTCATCGGGCATGGCCTCACGCCCGACACGCGGGCGCTGCTGATCGACGGCACGATGGACGCCGTCATCACGCAGAGCCCCATGGAGGCGTTGATGAGCTGCGTGCGCATCTTCAGCAATCTGCGCGACAAGCGCAGCGCAATGAACGGGGTGGAGCTGGCGCGCAGCCAGGTGATCTTCCGCGAGAACCTGCCGTAGGCGCGGGGCCGCGCCCGGCGGCCCGGCAGCGGCGTCTGAAAGCGCCAATCGGAGATTCGCGGGCGTATGATTCCCGCTATGGGCTCGCACCCACTCCGGCAGTGGTCGGCATGCCATTGCCAACCTCAACGCAGGGTTGTTCAACAACGGCCGCCCCGGCGCCCACCGGCGGACGGCTGTGAAGGCGCTACGCCATGGATCGCTTCCTGTCCGCCGTCCGAATGGCCGGCCCCGCCTCCTGCGAGGCGGGGACCCGGGCGCGGTCACCGGCGGGTGATCACGATTTCCATGTACTCGCTGGGCACCACCATCGTCGAGTCGCCGGACCGGTTGAACTTGTCGATCTGTGCCGTGATGTCGGCCGTGAGCGCCGTCTGCGCCGCGGGCTCCAGCGCGCCGAACGCCTTGAGCAGCGGGCCGTAATAGGTCTTGAAGACCTGCATCCAGTGGTCGGGCGACCGGTACCGGAAGACGAAGTGGCGGGGTTCGCATCGGATCGACGACGCCTCGGCCCCGAACATCTCTTCGATGCGCGCCTTCGTGCCCCACAAGGCGGGCGATTTCACGCCGGCGGGCGGGGGCAGGTGCTTGCCGATGGTCTTGAAGATCTGCCCGATGAAGCCGTCCGGCGTCCAGTTGGCCAGGCCGATCTTGCCGCGGTGCTTGCACACGCGGGTCAGTTCGGCCGCGGCCTTGTCCTGGTCGGCGGTGAACATCACCCCGAAAGTCGACATCACGACGTCGAACGCCGCGTCCGGGAAGGGCAGCGCCTCGGCGTCGGCCTCCTGGAATTCGATCTTCAGGCGTTCGGCGGCGGCGCGTTCGCGGCCGCGGCTCAGCAGCGCGGGCACGTAGTCGGTCGAGGTGACGTCGCACCAGCGGCGCGCGGCCGCCAGTGTCGCATTGCCGTTGCCGGCGGCGACGTCCAGCACCTTCTGGCCGGCGCGCACGTCAAGGGCTTCGCAAAGCTGTTCTCCTACGATCTGCAGCGTGGTGCCGACGACGGCGTAGTCCCCGGAAGACCAGGTGCTCTGCTGGCGGGTTTTCAAGGCGGCCAGGTCGGGCTGTGCGGTGTCGCGCACGTCTCTGGTGGCAAGGGAGGAAATGGACATGGTGTGTCTCCGATAGAGCGTGGGATGCGCGACGGCCTCCATGACCAGCGCGCCGGGGCGGTGCAACCAGCGCCGCGAAGGCTTTCGCGTGCCGTGCGCCCCGGAAACCACGATAGAAACCGCGCGTGGAGGCGAGCGTGGTAGCCGGCGTGGAATCTGCGGTGGAATCCGGCGGCGCGGCCATCCACGTGCGCATGCTGGGGCCGATGGCGATCACGCGCGGGGGCGCACCCGTTGCCTTGCCGCCCTCGCGCAAGCTGCGCGCGCTGATCGCGTACCTGGCGCTGGCGCCCCATGCGGTCATGCGCTCGCACCTGTGCGAATTGCTGTGGGACATTCCGAACGATCCGCGCGGCGAACTGCGCTGGTGCCTGAGCAAGGCGAGGGGCCTGCTGGACGAGCCCGGCAGGCGTCGGGTCGAGACGGCGCAGGACAGCGTGCGCCTGGACCTGTCCGATTGCCGCGTGGACGTCCTGGACATCGACGCGGCGATGCAGGCCGGGATCGATAACGCGAGCCCGGAGCGGCTGCGCGACCTGTCGATGCTGTTCGCGGGCGACTTTCTGGAAGGGCTGGAGATCGGCCGCAGCCCGTTCTTCCATAGCTGGCTGACCGCGCAGCGGCGGCGCCTGCGGGCCTGCCATGCGGCCGTGCTGGCGCGCCGGGCCGCGGCGCTGCCGGCGGGGTCGGAGGACAGCTTTGCGTGCCTGGACCAATGGCTGCGGCTCGCCCCCTTCGACCCGCAGGCGCACCAGCAGATGCTGGGCGCGTTGGGATTGCGCGGGCAATGGCGCGAAGGCGAAGAACACCTGGCCGCGGCCGTTCGGGCGTTCGAGGCCGAAGGCCTGGACGGGCGGCCGCTGCGCGACGCATGGCGCGAGGTGCGAGCCCGCCTGGCGGGCGGCGTGCCGTCCGCGGCCGACGCACCGCCGCCCGGCCAGTCGGACCCTGCTCCGGAACGGCAGGGACGCGCGTCGATCGCCGTCATGCCGTTCGTGGACCGGTCGGCGCAGGCGGGCGTGCGGGGCGGCCTGGCGGACGGGCTGGCCTTCGACATCATTACCCGGCTGGCGAAGCTGCGCAGCCTTTTCGTCATCGCGCAGGGCACCGTGTTCGCGCTGGACCAGCGCAGCGTGGGGCCGGAGGAGGCAGGCCGCACGCTCAACGTGGACTATGTCGTGAGCGGATCGCTGCGGCGGCACGACCAGCGCCTGGCCGTCGAGGTGCAGCTCGTCGACTCCCGCACGGCGCGCATCGTCTGGGCCGACGTCCTGGACCACAAGTTTGACGACGCCTTGCTGGCCCTGGACGAGATCGGCAATCGCATCGTGGCGTCGATCGACATCGAGATCGAGGCCGCCGAGCGCAACCGCGCCATCCTGACGCCGCCCAATTCGCTGGATGCGTGGCAGGCGCATCACCGCGGACTGTGGCACATGTACCGGTTCAACCGCACCGACAACGAGCAGGCGCGGCATTTCTTCGAATTGGCGGTGCGGCTGGATCCGACGTTCTCGCGGGCCTATGCGGGCCTGTCCTTCACCCACTGGCAGACCGCATTCCAGCGCTGGGGCGAGCAGGCGCCGGCCATCGACCTGGCGTTCGAGACCGCCGGACAAAGCCTGATCGCCGACGACCGCGACCCCGCCGCGCATTGGGCAATGGGGCGGGCGCTGTGGCTGCGCGGCAGCCAGGATCCGTCGATCAGCGAACTGCGGATCGCCGTGGACCTGAGCCCGAACTTCGCCCTGGGACATTACACGCTGGGCTTTGTCGACTGCCAGTTGGGCGACGCCGAAGCGGCCATCGGCGCGTCGGACCATTCGCGCCACCTCAGTCCCTTCGATCCGCTGCTGTTCGGCATGCTGGCGGTGCGCGCGCTGGCGCTGGTGCGCCTGGGCCGCATCGAGGAAGCCGCGGGGTGGGCGGTCAAGGCGGCGGCGCGGCCCAACGCCCACGTGCACATCCTGGCCATCGCCGCGTGCTGTCTGGCGATGGCGGGCCGGATCGACGAGGCGCTCGGCTTTCTGCCCGCCATCCGCAAGGCGGCGCCGGCGTACCGCGTGGACGATTTCCTGGCGGCGTTCAGGCTGGCGCCGGACACGCAGGCGCTGTTCCGTGAAGGCGCGCGGCGGATCGGGATAGGATGAGGCGCGACGGCCCTGCGTAGAAAGCGAAGGCTTGCATGTTGCTGCCTAGGCAGCTAATATGCGTCGATCGATTCCGCCGCGGCGCGGCAGGCCCATCATGCGCAACGCTTCCCCATCCGTTCTGGACGAACTCTGCACCGGCGAACTCGGCTTTCTGGTCACGTCCGTGCGCAATGGCATCCACGAGGCCCTGGACCGCGAACTGGCGCCGCTTCAGATCACCGTGCAGCAGTACGTCGTGCTGAACTGCATCGTCAAGGGGTGGGGCCGCACGCTCAGCGATTTCTGCCGCGTGCTGGCTTACGACTCCGGCGCCATGACCCGTTTGCTGGACCGCATCGCCGCCAAGGGCTTCATCCGCCGCGTGGAAAACGAAGCCGACCGCCGCAGTTACTTGATCGAGCTGACCGAGATGGGCCAGGCGGCCTTTCCGCAGGCGCGGCAGGCGACGGAGGTGGCGTTTCGCCGGTTGTTGGCCGGCTTCTCGGAAGCCGAAGGGGAGATGCTGCACAAGCTGCTGTCGCGCCTGCTGATGAATGCGCGGTCGGACCAAGGGTAGGGAACGCCATCTTCTTTTCCGGGGTCGTTTCCTTTTTTTTATTTATTTATCTGCCTAGGCATATACAGCCTGGGCAAGTTCAGGCTTCTTCTAGCGCTTTCCAGGCGGTTCCATGTCCCCATCCAAACCTCCGCTTTCGCTGCTGCTGGTCATCGGCGCGCTGACATTCATCGACTTCCTGCAGAACGGCATGGCCACGTTCGGCGCCGCGCCCATCATGGGGGAGATCGGCGCCAGC
Source organism: Achromobacter sp. MFA1 R4 (assembly GCF_900156745.1). NCBI lineage: Bacteria > Pseudomonadati > Pseudomonadota > Betaproteobacteria > Burkholderiales > Alcaligenaceae > Achromobacter > Achromobacter sp. MFA1 R4. Next base: position 4,700,877 of record NZ_LT707065.1, read on the forward strand.
CCCGAGGAATACACCCACATCGCCGTGGTGTACGCCTGCGTGGCGGTGGTGATGATCGCCCTGCAGGGGTGGCTGACCCACCGGCTGGGCCCGCGCGCCTACCTGCTGGCGTCGCTGGCCGCCGCGGGCGCTGGCGCGGCGGTGTGCGCGCTGGCGCAAGACCCCGCGGGCTTTCTGCTGGGCCGCGTGCTGATGGCGCTGGGCTGCGCGGCGATGCTCACGTCGTCACGGCTGACCGTCAACCTGATTGCTCCCGGGCCGGCGCGCTTTCTGGGCATCAAGGCGCTGGCCTCGGGTCTTTGTTTGGGCACGGCCCTGGCGCCCTGGCTGGCCGCGATGGCGGTCGAGCACGATGGCTGGCCGTTGATGTTCTGGCTGATCGCCGCGCTGTCGCTGCTGGCGATGGCCCCGGTCATGCTGGCCATGCCGGGCCGCGAAGCCGGCTCGGTGTTGGCCGGCAACGTGCGCCTCCTGCCGGTCGCGGCCCTGGGCGCGGGCAGCTTCCTGGTGCTGCATGCCTTGCAGCGCTCTTACTACGACTTCTTCAGCGACGGCGGCCTGCTGGCGTTGTCGGCCGCGGCGGGCGTGGCGGCGCTGGGCTGGTTCGTGTGGGCCGAGACGCGCAACGGGGCGCCGCTGCTCAGGCTGGGCGGCATGAAAGAGATGCGCTTCCTTTGCGGGTTGGGCCTGTTCATGGCCTGCTACGTGATGCTCGGCGCCAACGGCTACCTGGTGCCGTTGATGCTGCAGCGCGCGCTGGGACTGGCGTGGATCACCGCGGGCGAGTTTTTCGCGATGGGCCTGGGCGCGGGCGTGCTGACCTGGGCCGTGATGTCGCAACTGCTGCCGCGCTGGCCCGCGCCCCGGAAATTCTTCGTGACCGGCTTCCTGGCGCTGGCGGCCTTCGGGCTGCTGATGTCGCGCCTCACGCCCACCGCGAACATGTGGACCGACGTCTTTCCGGCGCTGGCCTGCTATGGCGTGTTCATCATGACGCTCATGCCCACGACCGCGATGCAGACCTTCACCGGCTTGACGCGCGATCCGGCGGTGTTCGCCCACGCGCAGCAGGTCAAGAACATGCTGGCGCAGATCGGGCAGGCGCTGGGCATCATGCTGGCCACTATCGGCCAGCAGTGGTTCGCGTCGCGGCACTACACCGTGCTGCACGCCAGCGTGGCTGCCGGCAACGCGCAATTCGAGGCGGCGATGGCGCAGTTGTCGGCCTATTTCGCGACGTCCGTGGGACCGGCGCAGGCGCAACAGCTCGCCATGGCGCAGATCGCGCAATGGCTCAACCAGCAGGCGGTGCTGCTGGCCAGCCTGGATCACTTCCGGATCGTCGCGGCCGTGGCGGTCGCCGCGGCGGCCGTCAGCCTGGTGCAGCGGGTGTTCCGATAGGCGCGCCGCGTCAGTGTTCGCTCAACTGCGCGATGATCTGCCGCGCCACGTCCGCCACCGACAGGCCGCCGTCCATCGCGGCGCGCTGCAGGCGTTCGTGGGCGGCCTGCTCGGTCAGGTCATAGCGGCTGATCAGCAGCAGCTTGGCGCGGTCGATGCGCTTTCTTTCGTCCAGCGCGCCGCGCACGCTGGTCAGCGCGTCGTCGGCGCGCTGCATGCGCAGGGTCTGCTCGCGCATCATGTCCAGGATGGACCGTTCCAGCTCATTGCCCACGCCGTCTTCGGGCGGCACGTCCAGGATGCGGCTCTGTACGCTGAACACCAGGCTGGGCGCGCGGCCGCTGGCGTGGTCGGTGTAGCGGCTGAGCAATAGGCGGCGGTCGTCCAGTTCCTGGCGGGTCTCGGCGATGCGCCGGGCGCACTGCTGCGCCAGTTCCTGCGCCAGCTGCGTTTCCACGTTGCGCATGGCGTCGATGCGCGCCGTGCACAGGTCGAACCACAGCTCGGCCAGGCCGCCGTCGACGCGTTGCGCGTCCGAGGTGTGCTGCGCCATGTCGCGCATGCGCTGCACCGGCTGGGCCTGCTGCTGCACCAGGTCCCAGGCCTGGAGCGGCGCGCCTTGCGCGTATTGGGAAAAGACGCCGAAGCTGCGCGCCTGGTTGGCCGCCAGGCCCAGCATGCGCGCCTTGCGCGCTTCGTCGAACCAGCCGGCGGTAAAGCCCATCACGCCGCAGGCGCGCTCCTGGCCGCTCAGTTCCTTGCCCTGCATGAAATTCAACAGCGCCACCAGCAGGCGCGTGACGCCCGGGTCCAGCGACGAATCGGCGGCTTCGAACACCACCGCCAGCAGGCTGCCGATGACCAGCGTAAAGCGCACGTCGGCGTCTTCGACCGGCACGCGACGGTCGCGGACCGCGCGGCGCAGGCCGGGCAGTTCGTCCAGCCGCAAAAGCGCGTAGGCGATGCAATTGAGCAGGCGCGCCCGCCCGCTGCCGGCGGCAGGGTCCGCTTCAAGGCCGTCCAGAAAGGCGCGCACGTCGGCTTCCACGGCTTCGGCGTCGCTCGACAGGCTGGCGAGAGCGGGCTGCAGGCGGTCTTCGGCGCTGCACAGGGTCAGGTTGGAGTAGCCGCGCTCCTTCTGCAGGGCGTGAACCAGGGCGCTGATGCGCAGCACCAGATCGCAGGTGGCGGCCAGGGCTTCTAGGCCATGGAGCTCGCTGCGGCGGGCGGCGAGCAGGAAGCGCAGCGGCGGCGGCATGTGGCGTTCAGCCATCGGAATCTCTATGCGGTGAAAAGCGCGATGTCAATCGGAACCTCAGGCCATGCGGCGCGGCAGCGGATCGGCGTCGGCCTTATCGTCCAGGAGGCCGAAGACCCGGCAGGCGGCGACCTCGCCGATGACCAGCACGGCGGGACTGCGCAAGCCGAAGGCCTGGGCGTCCCGGGCCATGCCGGCAAGCGTCGATGGACAGAGCCGCTGGCCGGGCAGGGAGGCGCGCTCGATCATGGCTACCGGCGTGTCGGGCGCCATGCCGGCGGCCAGCAATTGGCTGCTCATGTCATGCACCTTCGCCACGCCCATGTACACCACCAGGGTCGTGCCGCTGCGCGCCAGGCCCGACCAGTCGGGCGTCGCGCCGTCCTGGGAATGGGCCGTGATGAGTGTAACGCCCTGGGCCATGCCTCGCTGCGTCAGCGGAATGCCGGCAGAAGTGGCCGCGGCCAGCCCGGCGGTGATGCCGTTGACGATCTCGCAGGCGACGCCATGGTCGCTGAGCCACTGGGCTTCTTCGCCGCCTCGGCCGAAGATGCACGGGTCGCCGCCTTTCAGGCGCGCCACGCGCAGGCCCTGGCGCGCGTAGCGCAGCATCAGGCGTTGGATGAAGTCCTGCGGGGTGGAGCGGCAGCCGCCGCGCTTGCCCACGCGCACGATGCGCGCCCGCGGGCAGTGTTGCAGGATCTGCGGGTTGACCAGGTCGTCGACCAGCACGACGTCGGCGCGGCCCAGGGCCTTGACCGCCTTGAGGGTCAGCAATTCCGGGTCGCCGGGACCGGCGCCGATCAGGGAGACGGTGGGGTTCAGGTCGGGCATGGGCGCCTCGGTTCAGGGGTTGAAGGCAAGAATGACGATCACGATGGCCAGGACCAGGCACAGCCCTTTCCAGAAGGCCACCGGGTTGCGTTCCAGCAGGGGCAGGCGCTCGCCGCCGCGCACGTCCGCCGGATGGCGCAGGGCGTGCGTGAACTCGGAAAGCTCGGGCGTGCGCAGTTGTGGATCGGGATGCAGGGCGCGGCTGAGGACGCTGTCGACCCAGGCCGGGATCTCCCGGTCGCGGTCCAGCACCGACACGTAGGCCAGGCGCAGTTGCGCGGCCCGGCTGCGCGCGCGGGCCACGTCGGCGCCATAGGGCAGGCGACCCGACAGCATCTGGTACAGGATCGCGGCCAGCGAATAGATGTCCGAGCGTGTCGTGCCCGCTTCGCCCAGAAAGTACTCGGGCGCCGCGTATTGCGCGGTGCCCAGCACGGGCATGGGCTCGTCGCCGTCCGCGCCCCGTTCCTGGATCCCGGCGGTGCGGGCCGACCCCAGGTCGATGATCTTGGCCGTGCCGTCCGGTGTGATGAGAATGTTGTCCGGGCGCAGGTCCTGATGCACGATCTCGAGCCGGTGAAAAGCCTGCAGGCCCCGCGCGATCTGCTCCACGATGGCGATTGCCGGCTCCAGCGCCGGGCGCGGGTTGGCGGCCATCCATTGCGTCAGCGTGCAGCCTGCGATGTATTCACTGACGGTGTAGAGCGAGCGGCGCGTGCGCGTGCGCGGCCAGGCGCGCACCACGTGGCGGCTGTCGATGCGGCGCGCAAGCCATTCCTCGGTCAGGAGGCGCTCCAGGTAGGCCGGATCGTGCCGCAGGTCCAGCGACGGTATCTTGATGACCACGGTGTCGCCGCTGTCGAGGTCCTCGGCCAGGTAGACGTGGCTGCGGCTGCTGGCGCGCAGTTCGTCCGTGATGCGAAAGCCTTCGAACACCTGGCCTACGTCCAGCAGGGGCGGACAGGGCAGGCTGCCGGAATACTGGGCCATTTCGCCGGCCTGGCGGGCGGGCAGGGCATCGACGCGCACGATCTGCATCGTCAGGTTGTCGTCGCTGCCGCGTTCCAGGGCCAGCTGAACCAGGGTGCGGGCGGCATCGTCCAGGTGGTCGCCGTGGGCGGCGACGGCGTCGCGCAGGTCCTGATCCGTGACGTGTTCGTACACGCCGTCGGTCGCCAGCAGGAACACGTCGCCTGCTTCCACCGCCTGCGTGTGGTAGTCGATCTCCAGGTGCGGCGCCAGGCCCAGCGCGCGGCCCAGGTAGCTCTTGTCGTGGGCCACCCAGACGCGGTGGTCTTCGGTCAGTTGTTCCACGGCGCCGTCGCGCAGGCGGTAGATGCGCGCATCGCCGATGTGCAGGATGTGCGCGGTGGCGCCCTTGAGCACCATCACGCTCATCGTGCAGACGTAGCCGCTGTCCTGGTCCTGCCCATGGCGCTGGCGGCTTTGCGAATGGAGCCACGCGTTGGCCGCGCTGAGCACCTTCTGGGCCGACTTCTTCACGGACCAGGTTTCCGGCGTGCAGTAGTAGTCTTCCAGGAAGCTCGCCACGGCGGTTTCGCTGGCGATGTGGCTGACGTTGCTGCTGCTGATGCCGTCGGCCAGCGCGATGGCGATGCCCTTGGCGCCCAGCAGCGGCTCGCCCGGCACGCACAAGCCGTGGAAGTCCTGGTTCACGGACTTGACCCCGGGATCGGTGTGCTGGCCCACCGCCACCTTCAGCGAGGCGGCGGGCGCGATGGGCGTAGGGCTGTCCATGCGCAAGAGGCGATCAGACGAAGCGGCGCTTGGGCGCGGTCTTCATGTGCGTCGTGTAGAGCGTCAGGCCCGTCAGCGAGATGCCGCCGATCAGGTTGCCCAGCACGACCGGGATTTCGTTCCAGATCATGTAGTCCATGATCGAGAAGTTGCCGCCCATGATCATCGCGGACGGGAACAGGAACATGTTGACGATGGAGTGCTCGAAACCCATCGCGAAGAACAGCATGACTGGCATCCACATCGCGATCACCTTGCCGCTGACCGTCGTGGAGATCATGGCCCCGACCACGCCCAGCGACACCATCCAGTTGCAGAGCACGCCGCGGATGAAGATGGTCAGCATGCCGCCCGCGCCGTATTCCTTGTAGCCCAGCGTGCGGTTTTCGCCGATGTGCGAGATGACCTGTCCGACCTTGTTGGGCGGCACCGAGAAGCCGTAGGTGAAGACGATGGCCATCAGGACGGCGACGGTCAGCGCGCCCAGGAAATTGCCCACGAAGACCAGCCCCCAGTGCTTGAGGATGCCGCCCACCGTGACGCCCGGGCGCTTGTCAAAGAGCGCCAGCGGCGTCAGCACGAAAACGCCGGTCAGCAGGTCAAAGCCCATCAGGTACAGGATGCAGAAGCCGACCGGAAAGAGCGCCGCGCCCAGGATGGGCGATTCGGTCTGCACCGTGACGGTGACGGCGAAGACCGCGGCGATCGCCAGGATGGCGCCGGCCATGAAGGCGCGTATCAGGACGTCGCGGGTCGCCATGTAGAGCTTGGATTCGCCCGCATCCACCATCTTGGTGACGAACTCGGAGGGAGCTAGGTAGGACATGTTGTTTCCTGTTGCTGTGCTGATGTTTGAAAAGAATCCGGTGGCGCCCGTCAGGCGATTTCCACCGCGTCGCCGTTAAAGCGCGCCTGCCACGTCCGCAAGCGTTGGTCGGGGTACTGCACGCAGCTCCCGTCCGCCAGGCGGAAGTGCTGCTTATAGAGGGGAGACGCCACGACCACGTCGCCGGCGAGCTGGCCGACGATGCCCCGGCCGATGACGTTGGCGCCGGATTTCGGATCGCGGTTGGACACGGCGTAAAGGGTCTGGCCTTCGGCGTCCGGCAGGTAGAACAGGGCGACCTGGGCGCCGTCCACCAGCGCGACGACGCCGGAGTTGGCCACCAGGTCCTGGCGGTGGCAGGCGTGGCGCCAGGCCTGCGTTTCAGCGTTGTGTGCGGACATCAGGCGATCTCCTCGGCAATCGGGATGACGCGCTGGGCGGCGCGCGCCGGGGCCGGCCGGGGCTGGCCGCGTTCCTGCACGAACTGGATGTCGGGGTCGCCCTGGCTGTCGTTGACGAAGGTGCGGAAGCGCTTGAGCTTTTCCGGGTCGCTCAGGGCGTTGGCCCATTCGCATTCGTAGCGGTCCACCACCAGTTGCATCTGCGCCTCCAGTTCGGCGGCCAGGCCCAGGCTGTCCTCGATCACGACCTGCTTCAGGTAGTCCAGGCCGCCTTCCAGCGATTCGCGCCACACGGACGTGCGCTGCAGCTTGTCGGCCGTGCGGATGTAGAACATCAGCAGGCGGTCGATGTAGCGGATGAGGGTGGCGTCGTCCAGGTCGGTGGCGAACAGTTCGGCGTGGCGCGGACGCATGCCGCCGTTGCCGCACACGTACAGGTTCCACCCGTTTTCGGTGGCGATCACGCCGATGTCCTTGCTTTGCGCCTCGGCGCATTCGCGGGTGCAGCCGGACACGGCGAACTTCAGCTTGTGGGGCGCGCGCAGGCCCTTGTAGCGATGCTCGATGTCCAGCGCCATCTTCACGCTGTCCTGCACGCCGTAGCGGCACCACGTGCTGCCGACGCAGGACTTCACGGTGCGCGTGGACTTGCCGTAGGCATGGCCGGTCTCAAAGCCCGCGGCGATCAGTTCCGACCAGATGGACGGCAACTCGTGCAATTGCGCGCCGAAGAGGTCGATGCGCTGGCCGCCGGTGACCTTGACGTACAGCTTGTACTTCTTGGCCACGGCGCCGATCGCGATCAGGCCGTCGGGCGTGACCTCGCCGGCGGGCATGCGCGGCACGACCGAATAGGTGCCGTTCTTCTGCATGTTGGCCATGAAGGTGTCGTTGGTGTCTTGCAGCGGCACCAGATGCGGGTCCTGGATGGGGCGGTTCCAGCAGGACGCCAGGATGCTGCCCACGGCGGGTTTGCAGATCTCGCAACCCACGTGGCCGCGTCCGTGGCTGGCCAGCAGTTCCTCGAAGGTCTCGATACCGCCCACGCGCACGATCGCATACAGCTCCTGGCGGGTATAGGCGAAGTGTTCGCACAGGCTCTTGTCCACCGCGACGCCGCGGCTGGCGAGTTCGTGTTCGACCACCTGCTTGAGCAGGCCGGCGCAGCCGCCGCAGCCCGAGGCCGCCTTGGTGCAAGCCTTGACGCTGCCCAGGTCCGTACAGCCGCCGTCGATGGCGTCGCAGACGGCGCCCTTGCTGACGTTGTGGCAGGAGCAGATGGTGGCGGTGGCGGGCAACGCGTCCACGCCCAGCAGCGGCGCGCCCTGGCCTTGCGGCAGGATCAGGCTGGACGGGTCCGCGGGCGGCGCGATGCCGTTCTGCGCGTATTGCAGCAGGGTGTCGTAGTAGCTGTTGTCGCCCACCAGGACCGCGCCCAGCACGCGCTTGCCGTCGCCGGAGACGACCAGGCGGCGGTAGCTGGAACCGGCCTCGTCGATGTAACGGTAGCTGCGCGAGCCGGGCGTCGCGCCGTGCGCGTCGCCGATCGAACCGACGTCCACGCCCAGCAGCTTGAGCTTGGTGGACATGTCCGCGCCCGAGAAGGGCTGCTCGGGCGCGCCGCAGAGATCGGCGGCGACGATGCGGGCCATCTGGTAGCCCGGCGCGACCAAGCCGAAGATGGTGCCGTTCCACGACGCGCATTCGCCGATGGCGTAGATGTTGGCGTCGCTGGTGAGGCAGCGCTCGTCGATGGCGACGCCGCCGCGCTCGGCCAGCGCCAGCCCGGCCTTGCGCGCCAGGAACACCTGCGGGCGGATGCCGGCCGAAAACACGATCAGGTCGGTTTCCAGCGGCGCGCCTTCGGCAAAGCGCATGCGGTAGCGGTACTGCGTGCCGGGCTTGATGTCCTGCGTGGCGCGCGACAGATGCACGCCCACGCCCAGCGCCTCGATGCGCGCCTTGAGCGCCGCGCCGCCGGCGTCGTCCAGTTGCACGGGCATCAGGCGCGGTGCGAACTCCACCACGTGGGCTTCCAGGTTCAGCGACTTGAGCGCATTGGCCGCTTCCAGCCCCAGCAGGCCGCCGCCCACGACCACGCCGCGCCGCGCCCCGCTGGCCGCCTCGCGGATCAGGTCCAGGTCGTCGATGCTGCGGTACACCAGCCGCGACGTGCCCTCGGCGCCCGCGATCGGCGGCACGAAGGGATAGGAGCCCGTCGCCAGCACCAGCTTGTCATAGGCGGTGCGGCCGTTGGCGGTGATGACCTCCTGCGCGTGGCGGTCGATCTCCAGTACGGGTTCGCCCAGGCGCAGGCTCACGCCCTCCTGTTCATAGAGCGAAGCCTCGCCCAGCGCCATGGATTCGGCGTCGCGGCCGTTGAGATATTCGGACAGGTGGACGCGGTCGTAGGCGCGGCGGGTCTCTTCGCCAAAAACGGTGATGCGATAGCGCTCGAGGGCGCCGCGGGCGATCAATTGCTCGACGCAATGATGGCCCACCATGCCGTTGCCGATGACAATCAGCGTCTGCAAGGAATCGGATGTGGCCGCTGCATTCATGGGATTTCCCCGGGCTTGGATGTCGGTTTTCAGAAGACAAAAGGCGCCCTGGACCTTGCGGTCGGGGCGCCATTGCCGGTACTGCTCGAATTGTCTTGGCGGGTTCGCACCCGCACACGACATATCAAGCAAAGTCCATGCCAGGAATGTCGAAAGGCGATGTTGCGGCCGGGTTTCCCTTGCGATTCATAGGGAAGGACGGGGGCGGCAGCCCCTCACGGCCCCTTGCGGGGCGGCGGCCGCGGCCCGCTCGGATGCTTCGTATCGGTGCATATCCGTGTGCGGCCTGCACCCGTTTGGCGCACCGCAACATCACGGCGGGCCGCCGCGATGGCCGGTTTCAGGCAAACGCCGCCTGTACGGCCGCAAACGCGGCGGCAACCAGCGGGTCCTCGCGGCGCGAGGCCTGCGTGATGAACGAGAGCTCGGCCTGGATCGACAGCCCCTTCACCAGTTGCAGGCCGCTGGCCTGCGATTCCCGCAGCGCAATGGCGTCCCGCGCCAGGGACAGCCCGACACCCGAGCGCACCAGGTCCAGCATCGAGGCTTCCTGGTCCACCTCGGCCACCGCATGGGGCGCGATGCCCAGCGCGCCGAACTTGTCGGACAGCAGGCGATGGTGCACGGAGTCGGGCGGCGTCCAGATCCAGGGCAGCGCCGCGATGTCCGCCCAACCCCGGCCCGCGACTTGCGCGCTCCAGCCCTTGGGCGCGACCACGTAATAGGCGAACGAGGCCAGCGGTTGCGCATGCAGCCCCGGCGGGTGGCCGCCCCGCGGGTGGCCGTCCCGCGGGTGGCTTTCCCGTGACCTGCCTTCCGGTGCCTGCGGACCCAGGAAAAAGCCCACGTCCAGTTCGCCGGCGCGCACCTGGCGGCCGACCGATCCCGACATCCCGTGGCGCAGCGTCGGGCGGATCTTGGGATAGTGCTCAACCAGGTATTGCAACGTGGCGCCCAACCGCAGGAACTCGGGATCCAGGATGGTGCCCATCCGCAGTTCGCCCTGGACGGTGTCGCGCAGGGCGCCGATGGCGCGCTGGAAATCCTCCAGGGCGTCCAGCACCCGCAGCGCCGGGGGCAGCAGCGCCCGCCCGTCCGCGTTGGGCGCCAAGCCCTGGGCCGTGCGTGAGAACAGCGTCAGGTCCAGCGACTCCTGGAAGTTCTTGAGTTGCAGGCTCAACGCGGGCTGGGTCAGGTGCAGGTGCTCGGCCGCCCGCGTCAGGTTGCCTTCGCGCGCAACGGCGGCGAACGTGCGGATATGCTTCAGGTCCATGGCGTGTGTTGGTAAGGGGCAGCGGGGGAAGGGAATCGAGCCTTGGGGAATCGAGCCTTGGCATCGCGCTCTGGCAGTCGAGCATTATTAAAGGCGCTTATAAAGCGCTTTTCAACATTTCATTGGACAGCCGCGACAGGCTGCGCCAGAGTCATGGCAGATTCCCGCTGCGCGCCCGGCGCCGCAGCCGGGGCCGGCTCACCGCGCGGACGCCCTGGACAGGCCCGCGACTAGATAAGAAGAGCTTATGGAGACATACGACTACATCATCGTGGGCGCGGGCTCGGCCGGCTGCGTGCTGGCCAACCGGCTGAGCCGCGATCCCGCCGTGCAGGTGCTGCTGCTGGAGGCCGGCGGGCGCGACAACTACCACTGGATCCATATCCCCGTCGGCTATCTGCATTGCATCGGCAACCCGCGCACCGACTGGATGTACCGCACGGCCGAGGAACCGGGGCTTGGCGGCCGGTCCCTCATCTATCCGCGCGGCCGCGTGCTGGGTGGATGCTCGTCGATCAACGGCATGATCTACATGCGCGGCCAGAAGCAGGACTACGAGGACTGGGCCGCGCTGTCGGGCGACCCGGCCTGGAGCTGGGACCAGGTCCTGCCGGTCTTCAAGCGCAGCGAGGACTACCACCGCGGCGCGGACGAATTCCACGGCGCGGGCGGGGAGTGGCGCGTGGAATCCCAGCGCCTGCGCTGGGACATCCTGGAAGCCTTCGCCGCCGCGGCCGAACAGGAAGGCATTCCGCGCGTGCCCGACTTCAATCGCGGCGACAACTTCGGTACCGGCTACTTCGAGGTCAACCAGCGCAGTGGCTGGCGCTGGAACACCTCCAAGGCCTTCCTGCGTCCGGTGCGCAGGCGCCCGAACCTGCACGTCATGACTGGCGCGCTGGCCGAACAGCTTGAATTCGATGCCAAGCGCTGCGTCGGCGTGCGCGTCAACCGCGGCGGCCGCGCCACGTCGCTGCGCGCGCGGCGCGAGGTCGTGCTGGCCGCCGGCGCGGTGAACTCGCCGCACCTGCTCGAAGTCTCGGGCATCGGCGAGCCCGCGCGCCTGCGCGAAAGCGGCATCACCTTGCGCCACGCCTTGCCGGGCGTGGGGGAGAATCTGCAGGACCACCTGCAATTGCGCGTCATCATCAAGGTGAACGGCGTCAAGACGCTGAACCGCATCACGTCCACGTGGCTGGGCCGGGCGGGCATCGGACTGGAATACCTCGTAAGCCGCAGCGGCCCCATGAGCATGGCGCCATCGCAGTTGGGCGCATTCGCCAAATCCGATCCTGGCCAGGACCGCGCCAACGTCGAATTCCACGTGCAGCCGCTGTCATTGGGCGCATTCGGCGAGCCCCTGCATGGTTTCGACGCCTTCACCGCCAGCGTGTGCAACCTGCGCCCGACTTCGCGCGGCAGCGTCCATGCGCAAGGGCCCGCGGGCCAGCAGGGCAGCGAAGCACCCGTCATCCGCCCCAACTACTTGAGCACCGAAGAAGACCTGCGCGTCGCGGCCGACTCCATCCGCCTGGTGCGCCGCATCGCCGCCGCGCCGGCCCTGCAGCGCTACCAGCCGCAGGAGTGGCTGCCGGGCCCGGCCTTCCAGACCGAAGCTGAACTACGCCAGGCGGCCGGCAAGATCGGCACCACCATCTTCCATCCCGTCGGCACCTGCGCCATGGGACGGGACCCGGACGGCGGGGCCGTGGTGGACGCGCGGCTGCGGGTCCACGGCCTGCAGGGGCTGCGCATCGCCGACGCGTCGATCATGCCGCTGATCACGTCGGGGAACACGAACTCCCCGACGATCATGATCGCGGAGCGGGCGGCGGAGATGATTGGGGAAGAGGGGGGAATGGGGCGGGGTTAATGCGGTAATTCCTGCTATGTGGAGCGTCCGCGTCGTGATGAGGTTGACCTTTTCATCGCTCAGGCTGCCTGAGCGGCTAGGGCGCGCTTGGGTAACAGGGGGGCAGGGAGCAGGGAGCATGATCAGCGTCAATGCTCATGGCGTCGTCGGGATGGCGTAGATGCGGACCAATTCCTCTCCGCAGGCATCGTCAAAAAATCTGCTTTCATAGAAATCAAAGCTTGAAAGCACGCCCGCGTCATGGAAAGCGTTCTTGATCAAATCCATTTCATAAGATGCTTTCATGCCGCGTTTGCCAAACAACGTAGATAAAAATCGGACTCCCTCGGTACCCGGAAATACAAAAATTTTCGGAACGACAAACGAATTTTCTTCAAAATCATCAAACCCATCAAAGCTGAGGCCAAGCAAAGTTTTGCGATCTGACTTTCCTCTGTCTTTTCGTCTGGTATGTACGGTGGCGCATCTCAGAACAAAACAAGCGAGGGAAATGAGAATTTCAAAGGCTTCTTTAGCGGTGTAGGTTGTTTTGAGATGAGCAACCTTCTTGTACCTCGATACTATTGGAAATTCCTCATAGCTTTCGTATGAGTAGTCAAAGACATTCAAGTCGTTATAAGGCTCATCCCTGATCAGTTTCGTAAAAATATCCGATAACTTCATTGCGGCCTGCCTGGGAGTTACTGCTTTTTGCGTCGGATTGGGTCGTCTGTTCCTACCGCTTCGGCAATTTATTGCAAACTCACGTTTTTTCCTCTTTGATCCATTCCACGGCGAGCGACAAGATTTCGCTTAAGTTCGCCGCGCCTCCAAACGCCTCGAATACCGTGTCGGACGCATTCACGATCACCCAGTCAGTTTCGCATCGCTCAATATTGATGTTGAAGGGGATATGGCTGGTAGTGCCGGTAATTTTCACCTTCCAACCGGGGTTGTCGATGTTGGTTATTTCGATGCCAAACGAATGTTCCCAGACATCGTCACATTTGTTGGTATACCAATTCTGTAGGGTTTCAATTAAGTTGGTCATCTGCACAAGCCCTTGCGTTTAGCGATCTCGCATCGGTCAACTGCTGCCGCTAGGCCAACAGCGAACTCGAGTGCTTCCAACTCGCTAATGTGAATAGGACTATTCAGGATCCGTGCATGTGGAAGCGAATGCCAGGGAACGGGCAGCCCTATCCGTTATTAAGATAGGCGGAAATCTTACATATCCACGCTGACTTCCCCCTCAGCCTCGCTTCTGTCTCTCCGTGCAAAACAATTTCGAGGTCGTGGTTGTCACTCGAAGAAATTGCAAAGCTACACTTATTCCCAGTTCCAAATTTACTAAGTTGAATAGAGGTTAGAGGGGAAATCGAAAGCTCAACTTGAATTGTGTTGAACTTTGCCCATTTCAAAGGCGGATTATCGGGAAATTCCTGCAAATCCAACGTTAGTGACGCAGTTGGTCCATTCCAATCCAGCTGCAATTTATGGAGGTTTACCTCAGAAAATGTGGGAAGGTACCCATATATACGGCGTAGTCCTTCGCAATTTTGCAGGAAAAATTTATCCGAATGCATTTTCTTTAATAGGGGTAGTGAGAAAAAGTTCCGTCAACCGAACCGGTTCGAGTGTTGCTGATTGGCCTAACGTTGAAATGCGGGCCCTGATTCCCTATACCTTCGGCGCCGAAATCGTGACCGGCGCCATGATCCTGAATCACAACGACACTGCCATCAGATCGTCGATACTGATATTCGCGGGTGAGGACGGGTTTATTTCCGCACATAACTTGGCAGCCTCTGGTAGTCATCGGTACACGAACAATCGAATCAGGTTGCTGTGACATTGGAATCCCAGCGTCCCTTTTCGCGTTCCTGAAAGCACCGCTACGACCTGCCAGCCCCAACGGATCAACCCACCCCACCGGGTTATCCGCATACTGGTAAACATTCAACCCACCCGCAAACCCGATCGGATCCTTCGCAATGAACCGTCCGATCTGCGGATCATAGTACCGATGGCGGTTGTAATGCAGGCCCGTTTCCGGGTCCAGATACTGCCCCTGGAATCGGATCGGATTACGTATCCCCGCCGCGCGGGCGGTGTCGGTGATGGCCTCTTTGGCCGCGCCCCACGCGTGGTATTGGGCGCTCCAAACTATCTCGCCTTGCGCGTCGGTCAGCTCCTGGGGTGTGCCAAGGTGATCGCAGTGATACCAGGCCATGGCGTCCACCGGGTCCGGGTCGGGCGAGGTTGTCCATAGCGGGTCCTGATCGATGTCGTAGGCACCCGAGTAAACAGGTTGCTGATGCAGCAGTACGGGTTTGCGGCTGATTGCCTGAGCCAGCGGGACGAAGCTGCCGGGTTCGTAAAGGTAGTGCGTGGTCTGGTCATCGGCGCCTTCCCATGCCAGGGTGTCGCCATCCCAGCCGTAGAGCGTCGTGCTGCAGCCCATCGCGCGATTCGCGCGCGCTTGGTCTTCCCGGATCTGCGCAGGCGTCATGCCCGGCCGTTCGCGCCAGTGCGCTTCGGATTGCTTGAGCAGGCGGCGGCCCAGTGCGTCGTACTGGTAGCTCACGTGCAGGCGGTCGTTGCTATAGCTCGTCAGGCGATTGAAGAGATCCCATTCGAAGCGCGAGCGCTGGCCGTTGTGCAGCTTCTCAACGAGGTTGCCGCGCGCGTCGTAGGTGTAGTGGGTGCCGGCGTATTCGCGCAGCAGGTTGTCCAAGCGCGCCGAGCGCTGGCGGTAGGTGTAGACGGGGCCGGCCATGCCGAGGGTGCTGGCGTGGGCCGGGTCGCTGGACGGGTCGAGGAGATTGCTTGCCGGATCGAAGGCGAAGGTTTCCTTGCCGAGGCTGCTGGTGGCCTCCAATAGGCGTCCTACCGGGTCATAGCGGTATGCCAAGGGGCCGCGGCGGCTGTCCTGGATCGCTTCCAACTGCCCGGCCGCATCGTAGCGGTAGCCGCGGTGGATCAGGCGCTGCGCGCCCCGCGCGATGCTCTGCGCATTCAGGCGCCCCATCGCGTCCCACGATTGCGTCTGCGCCAGGCCATTACCTTGCACGCGCGTGGTCTCGCGGTGCAGGTCGTCGCGTTCGATGCTGACGAGTTCATGGTCGTCGAACATCAGGCCGTGGACGTGGCCAGAACCATAGGTCAGCACGTTGACGCGATGACCGTCCGGGCGGCGCGTGGCGATGCGCTGGTTCAGCTCGTCGTACTCGTGCTTCCAGACCGCCACGACTGGCTGCGCCAGGGCCAGATAGTGCTGGTGTTCGCGGATCAGGTTGCCGGCGGCGTCGTGGAACCATTGGAGCCGGCAGGCGGTGTTTTCGGCGAGAATGAGGCGGCCGTTGCCGTCGTAGGCGTAGCGCTCTGTCTGCGCCTCGACGCGAACCGGCGCCGAGCGTGTCGACGCCTGTGCTGCCGTTTGACCCACCGCCTGCGCTGACGGCGCATACGGCCGCGCCAATCGTTGCGTCACACGCCCCAGCGCGTCGAACGTGAATTCGATGACCCGGTCACCATCCTGTGCGGTCAGCAAGGTGCCGCTGTTCGGATCGTAACGATATCGGGTGGCCAGATCATCGAAGCCTCGCTCCTCCAGCAAGCGCCCGGCCGGGTCATAAGCGAATCTAGCCTGCCGGTCGTTCTCGTTGGCGAGCGCGGTGAGCCGACCCAGCTTGTCCCATTCGTAGTGCACGGTTCGCCCTGCCGCGTCCCGGCGCTGGGCGAGTAACCCCGCGCCGTTGTAGGTCCACTGCGTACGCCGGCCCAGCGCGTCAATGTGGGCCAGCAAACGCCCCTCGGCGTCGCGCTCGAAGTATTCGACCGTCTGGTCCGGGTGCGTGACGTGGGCCAGGTGCCCCGCCTCGTACCCGTAGTGCGTGACGTTGCCCGCCGCATCGGTGTATTCACGCAACTGGCCGAGTTCGTCATACACCCAGGCGCTTCGCTTGCCCGAACAATCCGTGTACTGCGTTATCTGGCCCGCGGCGTTGTAGGCCAGCAGCTTCTCTCCACCCCGAGCGTCCCGGATCGCAACGGGATTGCCTGCCGCGTCATAGGCGTATTCGGTCTTGTTGCCCAGCGGATCGATGGTCTCGGTCAGATAGCCGCGCGGGCTGTAGTCGCGCTGCCACAAGCCGCCTTCGGCGTCGCGGATCTTGTAGAGCTGGTCCTGGTCGTCGTAGGCGTAATGTTCGGTGCTGCCGTCGGGCCGGATGTGTTTCAGCAGCTTGCCGCGGTCATCGTAGTCGTAGCGGTCGATGCTGCCATCAGGATGCACGTGTTGCGTGAGGTTCTTCGCCTCATCGCGATAGAACCACTCCGACAGGCCGTCCGGATGCACGATGCGATAGGGATAGCCAAGGATGTCGTAGTAGTACAGCGTCCGGTGGCCCAGCGCATCGGTCACCGTGGTCTGCCGGATCTGGCTTGACCATTCCAGCCGCAACGCGAAAGTGCCGTCGTCCGCCCATTCGTGGATAGCGCGGGCGTTGGGGCCATCGCCGTCCCATTCCAGGTTGATGCCGCGTTGGGTACGGTCGGTGTAGCGGGTCAACAGGTGATGCCAATACTGGTAACGCCATTGCGCGCCATGCGCGTCTTGGGCGAGCGCCAGGTCGCCGGCTTCGCCGTACTCATAACGCGCCAGTTGCCGCTGGCGCTTGCCATCGGCCATCAGCCAAAGCGCGGCGATGCGGCCGGTTTGGTCGCTTTCCAGGCCGACATGCTGAAGCGCTTCGTCGTCCTGGTAGGTGACCAGGTCAGAGAGAAGCTGGCGGCCGTGCACCTCGTGTTCGTAGTGCAACGAGACGCGCGCGCCGCCCCGCAGCTCGATATGTATAAGCCTGAAGCCCGGTCCGTGGCGGCGGTACGTCTCGGTGCGGCGATACCCCTGGGCCAATCGCACCTCGTTGGCCGACGTTCTGACCAGTGTCAGATTTTCGATCGGGTCGTAATGGGACTGTCCTGGCAGGGGCAACGGATAGTCATGGCTGCGCCCATCTGCGCCGTGGTAGCGCAAGGCATCTGCGTCCAAGGGCCCGGACACCACATCGAAGCGGGTCGTGAATTCGTTGATCCAGCGCGCGCCTATCGGGCTCGCGTCATAGGCGTTCAGGTCGGAGCGGTACGTGCGCGCCCATCGCAATTCGAACGGGCCGGGCAGTATCACGTCGGTATGGGTGAGGGTTTCGGCTCCGCGCGCGAATGTGATGCTGTTGCACGAGCCGCAACCGCTGCCCGGCTTGGGATCCGCCTTGGCCGGGGCCTGGCGCCGGATGGCGTCGGTCTCGGCGCCGCTTGCCTGGCGCGCCGCCTGGCTGGTTTGGTCGGGACGCACGTTGGCCGAGCGAGAACCCCCCAGACGCTTTCTTGCGGCCATGGCCTGCACAAGCTGCGCGAGCATCCAGCCGATACTCTGCTGGGTCCCCGCGTCCGTCAGCTTGAGGATCTGCGTCTTGATCTGGGGTGCAAGACGCTTTAACTGCGCGCCGATCTCCAACACATTCAAGCGGAAGGACTCGGACATGACCAGTTGGCCGCCGCGCCCCGCGCCATCCTTCACGACGCCGGACGCCAGGCTGCCAAGCGCGCTCCACAGATTGGGATGAGTGAACATCCCCAACGTGCTGACCGAGCCGTCGTTCATCAGCGCCTGCAGTTTCTGGTCGGCTGCCCGATAGTCCTCGGCGGCGCCAAGCTCGCCGTTCGCCAGCCGGATCAGGCCATCGCCCAGGCTATGGACGATCCGCTCGCCCGTGTCGGCCGCCGCGGCGAGGATGTCGTTGAGCCGGGCAATCGTGCCTAGAAGAAACGTTTCCAGGTCACCCCTGAAGCTGGCGCTCAAGTTGTTTTCCAGCGTGGTGATCAGGACCTGGCTCACGCCCGCCATGCCGCGGGTCATCAATTCCTGGCGGGCGCTGTGCAATGCGGCGCGCAGACTGCTGCGTATCATTCCGTAGCCGACCGCCGCCGGCACGACACCGATCAGGTCGATGCCCAGCCCAACCCAGTCGAGCACCATCACTTCCTGCCGCGTCAGCATCTGCGTGACGTCGTTGGCGACGTCAACCAGCGCCATGATGTTGGTGATGACAGGAATCGCGCTGGCGACGTGGGTGAGCCGTTCCAGGGTGATCCAGTTGTCGCTGATGCTGCGCAGCCAGGCGTCGAACGCAGCCGCGCCTTCCTGGACGTCCCGCACCTCGATGGTGTTGCGCGGCGCGACGACGACGCTTGCCGCCACGGCGCCGATCATCAAAAATCGCGCCGCCTGCAAGCCAGTCTTGCCGGCCTCGGAATTGGCGAGGCTGCGCGCTTCGCGCACCGCGTGGTCCCATCCTTGGGAGATGGTTTGCCATGACGTGCCGATGACGGTGTTCCACTCTTGCGGCGTATAGCTCGCGGGAAGGCGGGAGGTAGTCGGTATGCCGGGAGGAGGGGGCATGAAGAATTTCTCACAAGTGGGCGAAGGGGTTCCGCGACAAGCGCGGGATGCGCTATGGATGGGATGCGTATCGGTGAGGCGCGGCGTCAGCCGGTGAGCGACTTGGCTAAAGCCGGCGTCGGCGGGCTTTCGAGCTTGGTCGAAGATCCGGGCAATATCCCTTGCGCCAGGCTTGCGCCAGCCGCGCTCAATGGGCCTGAGGTCCTCGCGCGCACCGCGTCATCCATGCGGAGAGCGAGTGCGCCGATGGCTCGCACCACTTGTCCCGTGTCTTGGACCGCGTTGGCTTTGGCATGCAGAGTCCGCGCCAATGCCTGGACCTGGGCTGGCACTGCGTCCGGCGCCCGGGAGGGCCACGGCTTGGCCCCCATGAAGCTAATTTCGGCCCATGGGTCGTTCGGGTCCTTGCCGAAACTGACGCTCGCGGGCCCGGGCGCAGCGCCCGTCACCGCGGCGTATCCCTGCCCGTCGAGCGTGCCTTTGAAGCGGCGCCCCGTGGCGTCCTCGACCTCGAACGGCGCGTTCGCAATGCCCAGGCCGCTGAGATACCTGTTGAACAATTCCAGGTTCCCCTTGGATGGCTTGGGCTCATCCGGAAACGTCCCCGCCTGGCTCTTGGGCCCGGTGAACCGTGCTCCCGCCGAATGCACCTTGTACGCGCCACCGGTCGCATGCGTGATGCCGCCCGCGTTGTAGGTCGTGCCGCTGCCGCCGGCATTGATCTCGATTTCTTCCTTGGCGCTGATCGTGATGCGGGTGGCGCTGACGGTGACGTTCAGCTTGGCCAGCACGTTGACGCTGTCCTTGAGCGCCTTGATGTCGATGTCGCCGGCCGCGGCGATCAGGCGGTATCCCAGGCTCTGCACGAAGAAGCGCATGCCGCGGCTGGCGCTGGCCAGCAGCCGCTTGCCCGCCGAGACGCTGGTGTGGCCGGTGCTGGAGAGCGCGATGTGTCCGCCGCTGGCGATGTGCGTGCAGCCCGGCGTGCTGGTGGCGATGCCGGCCGGACTGGCCAGCACCAGGTGCGGCGCGCTGAGTTCGGGGTAATGGTTGGCCTGCGGATTGGCGGGACCGTGTCCCGGGATCTGCGCGTGCTGCGCCTGCAAGGCGTTGGCCACGCCGTCCTGATCGCCGGGCTCCTGCGCCATCACGTCGCGCGCCAGCGTGGCGAAGGTGTCCTGCTGCTCGCGCGCGACGGACAGGCGCTCGGCGGTCTCGGGCAAGTCCTTGTGATGTTCGCCGGCATTGGCGCGCATCTCGGTGGTGAGCAGCATGCCGCCGCCCGCGCGCAACACGCCGTGCGCATCCGTGCGCAGTTCGAAGCCTTGGCCGCGCGGCACGCCGCCCGACGGCCTGGGGTGGGTCAGATAGCCAAGGTTGAGCGCCGTGGCCGCATGGTCGCTCATCAGCGCGGCGCTGATCTGGCCCGAGGTGTCGTCCAGGCGCAGTTCGTTGGCCCGGCTGCCCTTGTGCTCCTTGGTCTTGACGGTGTTCAGGATGTTGTGGCGGGGCAGCGCATACGGCGGCAGGTTGGTCGCCCGATAGGTGCGCCCTGTGATGATGGGCTGATCGCAGTCGCCGTCTAGAAAGTCGACGATCACTTCCTGGCCGATGCGCGGGATGGCCATGTGGCCCCAGGCCGCGCCCGCCCAGTTCTGCGAGACGCGGATCCAGCAGGAGCTGTGTTCGTCATTGCGGCCCAATCGGTCCCAGGGGAACTGGACCTTCACGCGGCCAAATTCATCGCAATAGATCTCTTCATTGGCCGGGCCCACGACCGAGGCGATCTGCGGGCCGTCAATGCGGGGTTTAAGGGCCGGTTCCGGCTTCCAGTCCACCTTGTCCGGCACGATGTCGGCGGTGTAGCGGTATTGGGTGCCTTGCGCGGCGTCGGCGCCTTCTTCCTGCTGGCTCCGGTGCTGGATGCCGTGGTGTTGCATCCGCACCGGGCGCCAGCCGTGGTTCCAGTCTTCGCGCGGATGGCCGGTCAGATCGAACGCCACGCCGGGTACGAGGCGCGCGTCGTCCCCTTCGACACGGGCCATGCGGGCGTCGCGCCGCAGGCCGAGGAGGCGGCTGTGGGTGAAGGGCTTGCCGGCCTCGTCGCGTTTGTAGCGGCCGGGGTAGTCGTAGCGTTCGTAGCGGGCGTCCTGGTGGTCCAGTTCGCGCGCTAACGCCGAATGCTCCTGGTCGTACTGCGGGTGGGTGTAGGTGTAGTCGCGTTGCGTCTGGCGCGCGGTGCGCACGTGTTCGGCATACGTGAAGCGGCGCAGTGCGGGCTCGGGCTGGTCTCCACCTGGTGTGGGGTTGTAGATGACCGGGCCGCCATCGATCGCGCCATGCACGTAGATCCGATCGCCGTGGATCAGTCGGTGGCCCTTGTCGGTGTGTTTGAAGCGGTAGAAGAATCCCTCTTCGGCTGCGAGCCGGTCGAGGAACCGCAGGTCCGTGTCGCCGGCTTGGACACAGTATTCGCGTGGGAGGTGTTCGTGGGTGGTGACCTGTTCATAGTCCGTGATGCCGTGGGACTTGATGACCTGATCCAGGATCTCCGGCACCGACTGCTGCTGGAAGATGCGCCAGTCGGAACACAGTCCCGCACGCGCCAGCGCCGGTTCCACCACGGCGCGGTAGCGGGTGCGCCGGAAACCGGTGTCGCCCTGTTCAAACCCCGTGATGATGCCGTGCACGTGGCGCACAGCCGTTTCGCCTAGCCAGATCGTGAATAGCGCAGGCTGGTCCAGCAGCGCACCGAAGTCCACGGCCGCATCGAAGCTGGACAACGCCACGCGCAGCACAAAGGTCTCGGAGAGGGCTTCGTCCAGCGTGAACTCGATGACGTCGAAGTCCACGGCGGCGGCGGCCGGAGAAAACGTGAACCGCAGATCCGATGATCGGGGGGCGTGATGGGCGTGGGTGCCGCGCAGGTTTCGCATGACGGAGTCCGGTGTCGACGCCAGGGCCTGAAGACGAGGCCCAAGGCATTCCGGTTGAGGGAATGCGGCGACATACGCGAAATCCGTGCCAGGTTGCGTGGCGCGTGGAAAACCAATGAGAAATCAGGGGCTTAGGGCTGAATCCGGCACGAATCAGCCTGCCTTGCGGCATCGCGGCCCGTGAAAAGCCGCGATCTGAACGAAAAATCGGGCCAAATTTGACCCGATCCTCGATAAGTTATTGATAAATAAGAAAACACAGCGGGCCAGATTTGACCCGGGCGGGTCAAATCTGGCCCGTCTGGATTCACGGAACGAGTCTGGAAACTTGCCGTCATCGCATTCCCGTGCCGCACTCCTGCAGGCAGATCGAGGCGCCAGCCACCCGCCTCAGCGCAACGACCGATACGTCTCCTGCCGTTGCGGATGCGTCAGCACCACCTGCCAGAGCTGGCCCTCGCGCGACCGGAAGAACCCGGCGCAGCACATCAGGTAGTACTTCCACATCCGGTAGAACCGGGTGCCGTAGCGCGGTTCCAGCGCGGGCCAGGCGCGCTCGAAGCGCTCCCACCAGGCCATCAGCGTGCGGTCGTAGTCGGCGCCGAAGTTGTGCCAGTCCTCGATGATGAAGCGGTTTTCCACGGCAGTCGTGATCTCGCGCGCCGACGGCAGCTTGCCGTTCGGGAAGACGTAGCGGTCGATCCACGGATCGGTGCTCTGGCTGGTGGCGGCGATGCCGATCGTGTGCAGCAGGAATACGCCTTCCGGCGCCATCAGCCGCTGCACATGGGTGAAGTAGGTGTCGTAGTTCTTCGGGCCGACGTGTTCGAACATGCCCACCGAGACCACCTTGTCGAAGCGGCCCTGCAGGTCCCGGTAGTCCTGCAGCAGCAGTTCCACGGGCAGGCCCTTCACGCGCTCCTGCGCCAGGGCAAGCTGCTCCTTGGACACGGTGACGCCCGTGACCTTGACGCCATAGCGCTCGGCCGCGAACTTGGCCAGTCCCCCCCAGCCGCAGCCAATGTCCAGCAGCGTCTCGCCTTCTTTCAGTTGCAGCTTTCGGCAGATCATGTCCAGCTTGGCGACTTGCGCCTCTTCCAGCGTCTGGGCATGTTCCCAGTAGGCGCAGGAGTAGATCATCCGGCTGTCCAGCATGGCTTCGAACACGTCGTTGCCCGCGTCGTAGTGCTGTTCGCCGACTTCGAACGCCCGGTGCTTGGACTGCAGGTTGAACAGCTTGTGGCGCAGGTGTTCGGCGATCAGCTTGATGCGCGCCACGCCCAGGGCTGCCGATCCCATGTCGGCGCGCAGCAGGCGCGTGAACAGTTCGTCCAGCGCGTCGCAGTCCCATTCGCCATCCATGTAGGATTCGCCCAGTCCCAATGACCAACTGGCGAACACCCGCTCGTACATGTGCTTGTCATGAACCTGCATATCCCACGGACGCGAGCCGTTGATCTGCACGTCGGCGCGCGCCATCAGGTCCTGCAGGACCTTGGGGGGGGCGGGGGGAGGGGAGGCGGTGCTGGGTTGACCGGCAGGCTGGTCGGTCAGCGGAGAAAGGGGACTGCTTTGCTGCATACGGACTCCATATCAATTTTGGGATGACTGATCTGGCAATGCCTGAAGCTTTTTACTGTGCGCCCTGAAGGGTGTGCAACTCCAATTTAATGATTGCATCGCGCCCATAGCCCAGGGCAATGTCCGGCGCGCTGGGGCCAGCCGGGCGCGGTGCGGTTGCAAGGATCGTAGCCACGACCGGCGCGATAGTCCAGAGCAGTCCGTACCGGGCTCCTATAACATAGCGGCCAGAGCGCGCCGCCGTGCGCAGATCCGTGGAGTCGATAGAAGTGGAAGCCCGCCTGGAACCCCGTTTGGATTTCGTCAACTGCGCCAGCCCGGCCGGCCTGCATCGCATGGCCTATTGGGAGTGGGGCGATCCCGCCAACGACCGCGTGCTGCTCTGCGTGCATGGCCTGACCCGCAGCGGGCGCGATTTCGATGCGCTGGCGCGCCGGCTGGCTGGCCATTACCGCGTGGTCTGCCCCGACGTGGTGGGACGCGGCCGGTCGGACTGGCTGGTCAATCCGGCGTTCTACACCGTGCCGCAGTATGTGGCGGACATGGTGACCCTCATCGCGCGCCTGCGGCCCGCCAACCTGTCCTGGGTGGGCACGTCGATGGGCGGGCTGATCGGCATGGCGCTGTCGGGCGCCGCCGCCTTTGCCAAGGCCATGCTGGCCATGCGCCCGCACGCCGGGATGTTGCCGCCCGCCCAGGGCCTGCGCCTGGACAAGATGGTGCTCAACGACGTGGGGCCGCGCCTGGAGAACGGCGCGCTGTCGCGTATTGGCCAATACGTGGGCGCGCCGGGGGAGTTCGCCACGTTCGAAGAGGCGGTGGCCACGATGCGCGCCAACTCCGAAACCTTCGGTCCGCACACCGATGCCCAGTGGGCTGAACTGGCCAGGCACCTGTACCCGGAACAGGGAGGAAAGTGGGTCAAGCATTACGACCTGGCGATCGCCCAGGCCCTGGCGGCGCAGACGCCGGAAGAACTGGCCGCGGGCGAACAGCTCTTGTGGCGGTCCTATGATGCGCTGGATTGCCCGATCCTGGTCGTGCGCGGCGAACTTTCCGATCTGCTGACGCGCGCCACCGTCGACGAAATGCTCAAGCGCAACCCGCGCTCGCGCGCGCACGAGGTGGCCGGCGTGGGCCACGCGCCGACGCTGATCGCGCACGAGCAGGTGGACCCGGTGGCGGATTTCCTGCTGGGCTGACCGGCGCGCGGCAATGTGGGGACGGCACGGCGCTAGGCGTGCCGCCGGGCCTTCTCTACAATAGCCGCATGAAATCGCCCACCTTGAACATAGACCTGCATTGCCATTCCACCGTCTCGGACGGCGCGCTCGCGCCCCGGGACGTGGCGCAGCGGGCGTTCGCCAATGGCGTCGATGTCTGGGCGTTGACCGACCATGACGAAGTCGGCGGCATCGCCGAGGCCGCCGCCGCGGCCCAGGAACTGGGCATGCGCTTTGCCACGGGGGTCGAGATCTCCGTCACCTGGGCCGGCCTGACCGTGCATATCGTGGGCCTGCGCTTCGACCCCGACAACGCGACGCTCATCGAAGGCCTGCGCAAGACGCGCTCCGGCCGTGCCGAGCGTGCCCGCCGCATCGGCGAACGCCTGGCGGACATGGGCATGCCGGGCGCCTACGAAGGCGCGCTGCCGTTCGCCGGCAATCCCGAACTGATCAGCCGCACCCATTTTGCGCGCTACCTGGTGCAAGCCGGCTATTGCCCCGACGTGCAGACCGTTTTCAACAAACACCTGGGCGACGATTGCCCCGGCCATGTGCCCATGCAGTGGGCCACGCTGGCCGATGCCGTCGGCTGGATACGCGGCGCGGGTGGGCAGGCCGTCATTGCGCACCCCGGCCGCTACAAGTACACGCCGCTGCAGTTCGCCGCGCTGTTCGACGAATTCCTGCAGTTGGGCGGCGTGGGCATCGAGGTCAACACGGGCAGCCATACCGTCGAAGAGGCCCGCCAGTACGCTGACGTGGCGCGCCGCTACGGGTTTCTGGCCTCGCGCGGGTCGGACTTCCACAGTCCCAAGGAAAGCCGGATGGACCTGGGCTGCCTGCCGCCCCTGCCATCCGACCTGAAACCGGTCTGGCACGACTGGTTCTGACGCGGGCGGCCCTGGCCGCCCATCCTGCAAGCCATCGACAGTGATCGCGCCATCGCGACGCAACCGCCATGAACAAAGCATTTGTTAAAGAGTCCGACCACGAGGACGACGACGATCTGCCCCAGGCCCAGGCGCTGCCGGCCGGCACCAAGAACTACATGACGCCCGAGGGCTACGAACGCCTGCGGACTGAACTGACGCAGCTCATGAACGTGGAGCGTCCGGCCGTCGTGCAGGTGGTGTCGTGGGCCGCGTCCAACGGCGACCGCTCGGAAAACGGCGATTACCTCTACGGCAAGAAGCGCCTGCGCGAGATCGACCGGCGCATGCGCTTTTTGACCAAGCGGCTGGACATCGCCGAGGTCGTCGATCCCAAGGCCCAGCCCAATCGCGACCAGGCTTTCTTCGGCGCAACCGTCGTCTATCTGGACAAGGCGGGCGAGGAACACACCGTCACCATCGTGGGCGTGGACGAAGCCGAACCCCTGGCTGGCAAGATCAGCTGGATTTCGCCGGTGGCGCGCGCGTTGATCAAGGCGCGCGAAGGCGACACGGTCGTGCTGCGCACCCCCGCGGGGATCGACGAACTGGAAATCCTGGAAGTCAGGTATCCGGAGTAAGGGGCAAAAAATAACGGGCGCCGGTTTGTGGCCGGCGCCCGTGCGGTGGGCGGGATTCTGGCGTCCCTGCCTCGGTTGGCGGCTTGCGCCGCCGGTTCCCCTGGGGCTTGCTGCGAATCTTCTGCGGGTTTACTTCTTGCGTTCGGCGATGGACTTTTCGGCCTTGTTGACCAGGTCTTCGCCGATCTGCTTTTTCCACTTTTCGTAGACGGGCTTGGTGGCCTTGACGAACGCGTCGTGGTCCGCCTGCGACAGCGTGGTCACGGTGACGCCGTGGCCGGCGATTTCCTTGAGCAGGGACGGATCTTCAGGCGTGACGCCCTTGCGCGCGATCACGATCTGCTGCTTGCCGGCGTCCAGCGCGGCCTGGCGCACGATGTCGCGGTCCTTTTCCGACCATGAGTTCCAGACTTCGCGGTTGACCACGAAGATCAGCGGATCGGCCACGTAGTTCCACAGCGTCAGGTATTTCTGGCCCACGGTGTAGAGCTTGGACCCGGTATAGATCGACAACGGGTTCTCCTGGCCGTCCACCGCGCCGCTCGCCAACGCGGGCTGCGCGTCCGCCCAGCTCATCTGCGTGGGATTGGCGCCCAGGGCGGTGAAGGTGTCGATATACAGCGGCGAACCCACCACGCGCAGCTTCATGCCCTTCATGTCGTCAGGCTGCTTGATCTCCCGCTTGGAGTTGCTGACCTGGCGGTAGCCGTTTTCGCCCCAGGCCAGCGGCACCACGCCCGCCTTTTCAATGAGCTTGAACATGTCCTTGCCCACGTCGCCCTGCACCAGCGCGTCGATCGCCGCGTAATCGGGCATCAGGAAGGGCAGGGAGAAGAGGTTGAGCTGCTTGACCTGCGGCGACCAGTTGATGGTCGAGCCCACGGCCATGTCGATCACGCCCTGGCGGATCGCGGTGAACTCGCGCGTCTGGTCGCCCTGGACCAGCGAGGTGCCCGGGTAGACCTTGATGTTGATGCGGCCTTCGGTGCGCTCGCGCACCAGATCCGACCAGATCACCGCACCCTGGCCCCACGGGAAAGTGGTGCCCACGACGATGGAGAGCTTGTACTCGGGCTTGTAGTTCTGCGCGTGCGCGGGCGCCATGCCCACCACGGCGGCGGCGCACAGCGCGGCGCCGATCAGGTTGCGGAATTTCATGTTGCGTCTCCTCTCTATGCTTTCTGTTGTTGTCATCCATGGCCGGTCGTCCCTTGCGGGCCGGCCCCGTCCCGCCTCTCTCAATAACCCAGCTTGCGCGGCAGCCACAGCGCCAATTCAGGAAATGCCAGCACCGCCACCAGCACCAGGAACATCGCGCCCAGCAGCCATACCACCCAGCGCACGGTCGATTCCATCGGCACGCGCGCGATGCGGCACGACACCATCAGGTTCACCGCCAGCGGCGGGGTGAACTGGCCCAACGCCACCTTCAAGGTCAGGATCACGCCGAACCACACCGGGTCCCAGCCGTAGGCATTGGCGATAGGCATGAGCAGCGGCACGAAGATCAGGAAGATCGAAATGCCGTCCAGGAACATGCCCACGGTCATCAGCAACAGGATCAGCAGCGCCAGCACGCCCCACTCGCCCAGGCCGGAATTGACGATGGCGTGGGTGATCGGGTCGATCACGCTGAGCGTGGACAGCGCCCACGCGAAGATCCCGGCCAGCGTCACCACCAGCATGATCACGGCGGACAGTTCGGCGGCTTCGCGCAGGATGGTGTACAGGTCGCGCAGCTTGATCGTGCGGTGGATGAAACCGCCCACGAAAAGGCCATAGAACACCGCGACGACCGCGGCCTCGGTGGGCGTGAACCAGCCCAGCCGCATGCCGCCCAGGATCAGCACCGGCGCGGCCAGGCCCCAGGACGCGTCGCGCAGGCTCTTCCAGAAGGGCGGGCGGGGCAGGTGCGCTTCCAGCGCGCCCATCTTGTACTTGCGCGACAACCACACGGCCGGAATGATCAGGGCGAAGCCCGCCAGGATGCCGGGCACCATGCCGGCGGCGAACAGGGCCGGCACGGAGGCGCCCGGCACCAGCACGGAATAGATGATGAAGGCCACCGACGGCGGGATCAGGATGTCGGTGGCGGCGCCGGCGGCCACCACCGAGGCCGAGAACGAGCCCGGGTAGCCGGCGCGCGACATGGCGGTGATCATCACCGCGCCGACCGCGGCGGCGCACGCCGGACCCGAGCCCGAGATGCCGCCCAGGAACATCGCCACCGCAATGGACACCAGCGGCAGCATGCCCGGGCCGCGCCCGACGATGGCGATGGCAAAGTCCACCAGCCGCTTGGCCACGCCCGAGCGGTCGAAGATGGAGCCCACCAGCACGAACATGGGAATCGCCAGCAGCGGGTACTTGGCCAGGCCGGCATAGAAATTCTGCGGCACGGTCAGAAGGCCATACCAGGGCGTGTCCAGGTTGGTCAGGACGATCGCCACCGTGCCGCCGATGCCCAGCGCCACGCCGACGGGCACCCCGATCACCATCAGGACGATGAAGACGGTAAAGAGGATGACGGCGATCATCGCTGGGCTTCCTGGCCCGTGCCGCGAGCAAGGCGGCGCAACGTGCCGATCGTGCGCAGCGAGATCGCCGCGGCCATGACCGGCAGCCAGATCGAATACCACCAGGTGGGCACGCCGATGGCCGGCGAGGTTTCCTCGTAGATGTACTCGTCCAGCACCAGTTTCACGGACAGGACGGTCAGCAGCACAAAGAAAGCCAGCACGCAGCCATTGGAGATCAGCGCCAGGATGCGCTGGCGGCGCGGCGAACCCGAGTCGGCCACGATCTCGATCCGGATGTGGTGATTGCGCACGAACGCCACGCTGCCGCCGGCCATGGTCAGCACAATCAGCAGGAACACCGAAATTTCTTCGGTCCAGGCGAAGGACTGGTCCGTGAAGTAGCGCACCAGTACATTCAGGAAGGTAATGATCGCCAGCGTCGCCAGCAGGATGACGGCCAGCCAGTCCTCGATGGCCAGCGGCACCTTCACGGCGGGTTCTGTTTCTGCGGGGATGATCGGTTCGACGGGCTCGGCGGGGGCTTCTGAGCGGGACATGTGAGGCAACGGCCAGCGCGCGTGGGGCGCTTTTCTTTTGTTGGATAGGGTCGCTGCATCCTACCGTCGCGTCGCCGGGGCCGGTCTTCGTGTTTTCCCGCAATGCGGGGCCGCTGCAACATGCTGCATTGCATCAAGCAGCCGTGCATGAACTGCGGCCGCCATGAGGCGGGACGGGACGAACTTAACGCCCAAGCCTCGATATTGCTTTGCACCATGAGGGTGCAAACGTCCCGGAATTCTTTTGTAACAATGGCCAGATTGAGCCGGCGGGGCGGCCGATGAAACTCGGCTCCGGGAAAACCCCTTAAACGGGTAAAATCCCATCTTTGCACCCCTCTTTATACGGCGCCCGCATCGTGTCCCTAGTTCAGCATCTGCCTGGTTCCTCCGTCCTGTCCTCCTTTCGACGTGATCGCCTCCTGGCGCAATTGAAGGAAGCCGGCCTGCCGGTGGCCGACATATCCGCCCGCTACGAGCACTTCGTCAGCACCGACGCCGCCCTGACGGCCGAACAGCAGCAGCAACTCACCCAACTGCTGGACTACGGCACGCCCAGCACCTCCGAGGCGCCCGCCAAGAGCGTGTCCCTGCTGGTGATTCCGCGCCTGGGCACGATCTCCCCGTGGGCCAGCAAGGCCACCGACATCGCCCACAACTGCGGCCTGTCCTCGGTGCATCGCATCGAACGCGGCGTGCGCTACGTCATCACGCCCGAGCGCGGCCTGCTGGGCGCCAAGTCCCTCGACGACGCCATGCTGGCGCGCGCGGCCGACTGCCTGCATGACCGCATGACCGAAACCGTGGTGGACGCCAGCTTTGACGGCCAGGCGCTGTTCCAGCCGCTGGCCGGCAAGCCGATGCGCACGGTCGACGTGCAGACACGCGGCGCCCAGGCCCTGGTCGAAGCCAATACCGCGCTCGGCCTGGCGCTGTCCGACGACGAAATCGAATACCTGGCCAAGTCCTTCACCGACCTGGGCCGCGACCCCACCGATGTCGAACTGATGATGTTCGCGCAAGCCAACAGCGAACACTGCCGCCACAAGATCTTCAACGCCCAGTGGGTGATCGACGGCCAGGAACAGCCCAACACGCTGTTCGGCATGATCCGCGCCACGCACAAGGCGCAGCCCCAGGGCACCGTGGTTGCCTATTCGGACAACGCCGCCATTATGGAAGGCGGCCCCGCGCAGCGCTTCCAGGCCGGCGTGCCGGGCGTGACGGGCGAGGGCGCCGACGGCGCCAGGTACATCCGCCGCGACACCACCGTCCACACGCTGATGAAGGTGGAAACCCACAACCACCCGACCGCCATCGCCCCGTTCCCCGGCGCGTCCACCGGCAACGGCGGCGAAATCCGCGACGAAGGCGCCACCGGCCGCGGTTCCAAGCCCAAGGCGGGCCTCACGGGCTTTACCGTGTCGCACCTGCGCTTCGACGACGCAATGCAGCCCTGGGAAGCCGACCATCACGGCCTGCCCGAGCGCATCGCCTCGCCGCTGTCCATCATGATCGACGGCCCCATCGGCGGCGCCGCGTTCAACAACGAATTCGGCCGTCCCAACCTGCTGGGCTACTTCCGTTCGTTCGAGCAGACCGCCGGCGGCACGCGCTGGGGCTATCACAAGCCGATCATGATCGCGGGCGGCCTGGGCAGCATCGACGCGGGCTTGACCCACAAGGACGTCATCCCGCCCGGCGCGCTGCTGATCCAGCTGGGCGGTCCCGGTTTCCGTATCGGCATGGGCGGCGGCGCCGCGTCCAGCATCAGCATGGGCAGCAACTCGGCCGAACTGGACTTCGACTCCGTCCAGCGCGGCAACCCCGAAATCGAACGCCGCGCCCAGGAAGTCATCGACCGCTGCTGGCAGCAGGCCGAGAACAACCCCATCATTGCGATCCACGACGTGGGCGCGGGCGGCCTGTCCAACGCTTTCCCGGAACTGGTCAACGACGCCGGCCGCGGCGCCATCTTTGATCTGAAGCGCGTGCCGCTCGAAGAGTCAGGCCTGTCGCCCGCCGAGATCTGGAGCAACGAATCCCAGGAACGCTACGTCCTGTCGATTTTGCCGCGCGACCTGGAACGCTTTGACGCCATCGCCC
This sequence comes from Achromobacter sp. MFA1 R4, assembly GCF_900156745.1. Taxonomy (NCBI): domain Bacteria; kingdom Pseudomonadati; phylum Pseudomonadota; class Betaproteobacteria; order Burkholderiales; family Alcaligenaceae; genus Achromobacter; species Achromobacter sp. MFA1 R4. The sequence continues at coordinate 4,731,939 of NZ_LT707065.1, forward strand.
GCCGCGAACGCTGCCCGTACGCGGTGGTGGGCGTGGCCACGGAAGAGCGCCAACTGCGCGTGGTCGACGGCGAAGGCCTGCCCGGCCTGGACACGATCCGCCCGCAAGGCGACGCCGAAGTGCGTCCCGTGGACGTGCCGATCGACGTCATCCTGGGCAAGCCGCCGCGCATGACGCGCGACGTCACCCGCCTGCCCGGCGTGTCCGAGCCCCTGGACCTGGCCGGCATCGACCTGACCGAAGCCGCCTACCGCGTGCTGCGCCACCCCACGGTCGCCAACAAGTCCTTCCTCATCACCATCGGCGACCGCACTGTCGGTGGCCTGTCCAGCCGCGACCAGATGGTCGGTCCGTGGCAGGTGCCGGTGGCCGACTGCGCCGTCACGCTGGCTGACTACGAAGGCTTCCGCGGCGAAGCCATGTCGATGGGCGAACGCACGCCCATCGCCATGCTGGATGCCCCGGCGTCGGGCCGCATGGCCGTGGCCGAAGCCCTGACCAACCTGGCCGCCGCCGACGTGGCGCGCCTTGAAGACATCAAGCTGTCCGCCAACTGGATGGCCGCCTGCGGCGTCGCAGGGCAAGACGCCGCGCTGTACGACACTGTGTCCGCCGTCAGCGAACTCTGCCAGGCCACCGGCCTGTCCATTCCGGTGGGCAAGGACTCGCTGTCCATGAAGACGTCCTGGGAACAGGACGGCGAGCAGCGCCAGGTCGTGGCGCCGGTGTCGCTGATCATCACGGCCTTCGCGCCGGTGGCCGACGTGCGCGCCAGCCTGACCCCGCAACTGCGCACCGACGCCGGCGACAGCGTCCTGATCCTCATCGACCTGGGCCGCGGCCGCCACCGCATGGGCGGGTCGATCCTGGCGCAGACCTACAACCAGGTCGGCCAGACCGTGCCGGACATCGATGCGCCGCAAGACCTGCGCGCGTTCTTCGTCACCATTCGCACGCTGGCCGAAGCCGGCACCATCCTGTCCTACCACGACCGCTCCGACGGCGGCCTGTTCGCCACGCTGGTCGAAATGGCCTTCGCCGGCCGCACCGGCATCTCGGTGAACCTGGACATGCTGACCTTCGATCCGCAATCGGCGGATTGGGGCGACTACAAGATCCGTCCGGAACAAGTCGCCGTGCAGCGCGACGAACTCACCCTCAAGGCCCTGTTCTCGGAAGAGGCGGGCGCCGTGATCCAGGTGCCGGCCTCGCAGCGCGACGCCGTCATGCAAGTGCTGCGCGGCGCCGGCCTGTCGGCCCACTCGCACGTCATCGGCGGCCTGAACGGCGCCGACGAGGTCGAGTTCTACCGCGACGGCAAGAAGGTCTGGAGCCAGCCGCGCGCCGACCTGGGCCGCGCCTGGTCCGAAGTGTCCTACCGCATCATGGCGCGCCGCGACAATCCCGCGTGCGCCCAGGCTGAACTCGACGTCTGGAACGACAGCAAGGATCCGGGCATGAGCCCCAACGTGTCCTTCGATCCGCAGGAAGACGTGGCCGCGCCGTTCATCAACACCGGCAAGCGCCCGCGTGTGGCGATCCTGCGCGAGCAGGGCTGCAACAGCCAGGTCGAAATGGCCTGGGCCTTCGACACCTCGGGCTTCGAAGCCATCGACGTCCACATGACCGATCTGCTGTCCGGTCGCGTGGACCTGGCGCAGATGCAGGGCCTGGTCGCCGTCGGCGGCTTCAGCTACGGCGACGTGCTGGGCGCCGGCGAAGGCTGGGCACGCACCATCCGCTTCAACAGCAAGCTGTCCGACCAGTTCGCCGCGTATTTCGCGCGTCCCGACACCTTCGCGCTGGGCGTGTGCAATGGCTGCCAGATGATGGCCGCGCTGGCCCCGATGATCCCGGGCGCCGAATTCTGGCCGCGCTTCACGCGCAACCAGTCCGAAAAATACGAGGCGCGCCTGTCCATGGTGGAGCTGCCCAAGTCGCCGTCGATCTTCTTTGCCGGCATGGAAGGCGCCCGCGTGCCGGTCGCCGTGGCCCACGGCGAAGGCTATGCCGACTTCTCCCAGCAGGGCGACGCCAGCCGCGTGCTGGTCGCCGCGCGCTTCATCGACAACAACGGCCAGGCCACCGAAGCCTACCCGTTCAACCCGAACGGCAGCCCGGGCGGCCTGACCTCGGTCACCACGGCCGACGGCCGCTTCACGGTCATGATGCCGCACCCGGAACGCGTGACGCGCAACGTCATGATGTCGTGGGCGCCCGAGAAATGGGGCAACGCGGACACGGGCGGCGCGTACAGCCCGTGGATGCGCATCTTCCGCAATGCGCGCGCCTGGCTGAAGTAAGCCTGTAGCTTCCGCCGCGGGTTATCCCCGGCGGACGCGCCACACACCCCGCTGCCTGGGCATCGTGCCCGGCGGCGGGGTTTTTCATTGGGGCGCCGTCGCGCCCCGCGCTTATTTCCGTGTCTTGAGCGACTTCATGAAGCGCTGCGCGCGCGACACGGCGTCGTGCGCTTCGGATGCCAGCGCGGCGACGAAACGTTGCGCGGCCAGGCTGAGAGGGCGGCGGGGATGGCTGACCACCACCAGTTGCCGCTGCATGTCCGCGTGGATCCGCCGCACCGACAGGGCGCCCGCGTCCAGCTCGTGCGCGATGGCGCTGATGGGCAGGATGGTGGCCCAAGCGCCCGACTTAACGAGTTCCAGGGTCGGGGTCAGTGCATCCATTTCCAGGCGGGGACGCGAGCCGGGACTGCGTTTCTTCAAGACCGGGTCGATGATCGCGCGCAGGCCCTGGCCCAATGACGGCACGATCAGCGCGTCGATGGGCAGGTCGCCGAATTCGACGTTGCGAAGCGCGCTGTCCGACGCCGTGACCAGGACCAGTTCCTCGCTGACGAGCGGCGTGGTTTCCAGGCTGCGTACCGGCTGGATCAGGTTGACGACGGCGACATCGAGCTCGCCGGCATCCAGACGTTCCACCAGCCCGGCGCTGTAGGCCTCGGTCAAGCGGATGGTGACGTCCTTGTGTTCGGACGTGTAAAGAGAGAGGGCGCGCGGCACGATGCTGGCGCCCAGCGAAGGCACGGTGCCCACTCGGATGAGGCCCGACGTGCCGCCGCTCAGGTCCAGCATGCGCTGGCGCACGCTCTCGACCTCTTTGGACAGCGGCAACAACATTTTGTAGAGGTCGACGCCCGCCGCGGTAGGCGTGACCCCCCGGCTGGAGCGCTCGAAGAGCTGGACCTTCAGGGTCTTTTCCAGCTTGGCCAGTTGCGTGCTCAGGGCCGATTGGACGATGCCCAATTCGGCTGCCGCGCGCGTCATGCCGCCGTTGCGGTACAGGCAAAGAAAGCACTCGATCTGGCGCAAATCCATGGTGTGTGGCGTGGGGTGGGAAAAGCGGATTATAGGGAGGCGGACATGCGTCCGGATCCCGCCCTACGGGTTAACGATATGCAGATAATAGATTGTAGGTAGATATATTATTAAAAAAAGAGATGGCTTTGGCGATCCTGCGGCAAGGCCGACATAGCGAGGAGACAAGACGTGGAAACCAGTACGAAAGTGTTAGGTGCCGTCGCGTTGGCGGTAGTCGGCATATGTGGGGCAGGGGGCGCAAGCGCCCAGAGCGACAAGGTGAAGATCGCCTTCGTCACTGACATGAGTGGGCCGTATTCGGACTTTGACGGTGTGGGCGGGCTGGACGCGATCCGCATGGCGGTCGCGGACTTCGGCGGCAAAGTGCTGGGCAAGCCGATCGAGATTCTCTCGGCCGACCATCAGAACCGGGCCGATATCGCGTCGAACCGCGCGCGCCAATGGTGGGACCAGGACAAGGTGGACCTGGTGATCGGCGGCTCGAATTCGTCGGCCTCGCTGGCGATCAGCACGATCGCCGCCGAAAAGAAAAAGGTCTTCATCAGCGCAGGCGCAGGCGCCGATAGCCTCACCGAAGAGGCCTGCACGCCCTACACGGTGCGCTACACCTATTCCACCTCCGCGCAAGCGCGCGGCACGGCGGCCGCCATGGTCGAGCAGGGCGGCAAGAGCTGGTTCATGCTGACCGCCGACTATGCGTTCGGTTACTCGCTGGAAAAGGCCAGCATGGATGTCGTGCAGGCCAACGGCGGCTCCGTCGCGGGATCGACCCGGCATCCGCTCAATACGTCCGACTTCTCGTCCTACCTGATGAAGGCGCAGGCATCCAAGGCACAGGTGCTGGGCCTGGCCAATGGCGGCGGAGACCTGATCAACTCGATCAAGACCGCCAAGGAATTCGGCGTCAGCGACAAAATGCGCCTGGCCGGCCTGATGGTCTTCATCACGGACATCCACAGCCTGGGCCTGGACACGACCGCGGGCATGTACCTGACCGACGGCTGGTACTGGGACCTGGACGACCGCTCGCGCGAATTCAGCAAGCGCTTCTATGAACGCAACAAGAAAATGCCCACCACCTTCCAGGCGGGCGACTACTCCGCCGTCACGACCTACCTGAAGGCCGTGGAGCGCGCCGGCACGACGGATTCGGACGCCGTCATGAACGCACTGAAGTCCATGCCGATCGACGACATGTTCACCAAGGGCTACATCCGGGCCGACGGCGCCATGGTGCACGACATGTACCTCATGCAAGTCAAGTCGGCCGCGACATCCAAGGGCGAATGGGATTACTACCAAAAGGTGGCAACGATTCCCGGCGAGCACGCCTACGCGCCCACCAAGCCCGGCATCTGCAAGCTCAACGCACGCATCTGATCCGAAGCGGCGCCAGCCGGCCGCTACCGGCTTGTGCCGCAAGCAGTCTTCATCCCCACACCAGAGGAAGCGAATCATGGCAGAGAGTTGGCCCGAAATGGTCTATCAAAACCTGAAGGAGGCCGGCATCACGCAGATGGCGTATGTGCCGGATGCGGGGCATAGCCAATTGATCAAGCTGTTCGAGGCGGACCCGGACGTGGAAGCCATTTCCCTCACCACGGAAGAAGAGGGCGTGGCGATGCTGGGGGGCGCCTGGCTGGGCGGCGCCAAGGGCGTGTTGCTGCTGCAATCCAGCGGGGTCGGCAACTGCATCAACATGCTGGCCCTGGTCCAGGAGTGCCGCATGCCGTTCCTGTGCCTGATCACCATGCGCGGTGAATGGGGCGAATTCAATCCTTGGCAATGTCCAATGGGCCAGTCGACCGAGGCCGCACTGCGCGGGGCCGGCGTTTTCGTGCAGCGGGTGGAACGCGGCAGCGATGTGCCGGAAACCGTGCGCGCGGCGAGCCTGCTGGCGTTCAACTCGAACCGCGCCGTGGCCGTGGTGATCTCCCAAAGCATCCTGGGCATCAAGAACTTCAACAAGTAGGACGAGGCAACCGATATGAACGCTAGCGCGACAATGAACCGGCGGGCGGCGGTGGCCCGGATACTCGAACAACGCGGCGATGCCCTGGTGGTGGCAAGCCTGGGCAATCCCACCTATGACACCTCGGCCGCGGGTGACGACGACCGGAATTTCTATGTGTGGGGCGCGATGGGAGGCGCCTGCATGGTGGGCCTGGGGTTGGCGTTGGCGCAGCCGCGGCGCCAGGTATTGGTCTTTGCGGGCGATGGCGAGATGCTGATGGGTATGGGATCGTTCGCCACCATAGGCGTGCGCGCGCCGTCGAACCTGAAGATCATCATCATCGACAACGAGCACTACGGTGAAACGGGCATGCAGCCAGCCCATTCGGGACGCGGCGTGGACATCGCAGGCATCGCCCGGGCCTGCGGCATCGCCGATTGCGCCACGCTGCGCAGCGAGCGCGAACTCCAGGAACGAATTCCTGGCCTGTACCAGCCGGGCCTGCAATGCCTGGTGCTGAAGGTGGCGGCGGCGCCAGAACCCAGCAGCCTGCCGCCGCGCGATGGTCCCTACCTGCGCTCGCGGTTTCGCGAGGCGGTGCTGGGTAAAGGAAAAGGAGGCCATGCATGATCCAACGACGATTCATGACGAGGAGCGGACAGTGATGCAGAAAGCGAATTTCATCGATGGCGCATGGGTGGACGGCGACACCACGATGGCGAACCTGAATCCCGCGGATCCGCAGGATGTCATCGGCCATTACGCCTGCGCGAGCGAGGCGCAGATGCGGCAGGCGCTGGAGGCCGCCCGGGCGGCCGCGCCTGCCTGGGAACGCAGCACCACGCAGGCGCGCAGCGATATCCTGTTCCGCGCCGCGAACGAGATCCTGGCGCGCAAGGAAGAGCTGGGCGCCCTGGTTTCCCGCGAGGCCGGCAAGACGCAAGCCGAAGGGCAGGGCGAAGTCGTGCGCGCCGGGCAGATATTCCAGTTTTTCGCGGGGGAGGCGGTGCGCTATGGCGGCGAGAACCTGCCGTCGGTGCGTCCGGATATCGGCGTGCAGATCAGCAGGCATCCCGTCGGCGTGGTGTCCATGATCACGCCATGGAACTTCCCGATCGCGATTCCGGCCTGGAAGATCGCGCCCGCGCTGGCCTTCGGCAATACGCTGGTGCTCAAGCCCTCCGAGCACACCCCGGGCGCCGCCTGGGAACTGTTCAATATCCTTGAGCGCGCGGGCTTGCCTGGCGGCGTCGCCAACCTGGTCAACGGCGAAGGCGCGGCGGCGGGCCGGGCCTTGCTTGAGGGCGTGGACGCCGTCAGCTTCACGGGCAGCGTCGCCACCGGCCGCAAGATAGCCGCCGCCGCATCCGAGCGCATGATACGGGTGCAGCTTGAAATGGGCGGCAAGAATCCGCTGGTGGTGCTCGATGACGCCGACCTGGACGTGGCCGTGGAATGCGCCCTGAACGGCGCTTTCTATTCGGCGGGGCAGCGATGCACCGCGAGCAGCCGCCTGATCGTCGCCGACGGCATACACGATCGCTTCGTGGAGGCGCTGGCGGAACGCATGCGCAAGCTGGTGGTAGGCGACCCACGGGATCCCGCGACCCAGATCGGGCCGGTCATCAACGCGCCGCAACTGGAAAAGATCCTGGGGTACATCGAACTGGGGCGCAGCGAAGGCGCTACCGTGGTTGAGGGCGGAAAGCGGGCCGATGCGCCCACGGCTGGCCACTTCCTCAGGCCGACTCTGTTCGCGGGCAGCAGCAACGCGATGCGCATCAACCGGGAAGAAATCTTCGGCCCGGTGGCCGCCGTGATCCGGGTATCCGGTTACGACGAGGCCCTGCAGGTCGCCAACGACACGCCATTTGGTCTGTCGTCGGGCATTTGCACCACGTCGCACAAGCATGCGAACCATTTCCGGCTCAATGTGCGCAGCGGGTTGACGATGGTGAACCTGCCCACCGCCGGCCTGGACTATCACGTTCCCTTTGGCGGCGTGAAGGCCTCCAGCTTCGGCCCGCGTGAACAGGGGCGTTATGCGGTGGACTTCTACACGTCCACCAAGACCGCTTATATCGGCTATTGATCCCTCAACCGCAGGATGATCCGGCGCGACAGACGCCGGCAGGAGACAGGTATGGAAAAGATCGGCTTTATTGGCTTGGGGCGCATGGGCAAACCCATGGCGCTGAATCTGCGCCGTGCGGGATTCGAGCTGGTGGTGCTGGACATCAACCAGAAGGCAGTGGACGAGCTGGTTTCGGCCGGCGCGGCGGCCGGTGCAAGCGTGGCCGACGTGGCGCGGCAATGCGGGGTCATCGTGACGATGCTGCCCTCGTCCAAGGAAGTCGAGCAGGTGGCGCTTGGCAGCGACGGAGTTTTCGCTAACGCCGCCAAGGGCAGCCTGCTGATGGATATGAGCACCATTGACCCGCTGGCGACCGACCGTCTTCAGGAACAGGCGCTGGCCCTCGGCTTGACCGTGGTGGACGCGCCGGTGGGCCGCCTTGCCGAGCACGCCGACCGGGGAGAGTCGCTGTTCATGGTGGGGGCAAGCGAAAGCGACTTTGCCAGGGTCCGGCCGCTGCTCGATGCCATGGGTACCACCACGTATCATTGCGGCCCGGTGGGGGCGGGCGGGCGCACCAAGCTGGTGAACAACTACGTGGCGGTCACCCTGTGCCAAGTGAACGCGGAGGCGCTTGCATTGTCGCAGCGCTTCGGGCTGGACATCACCAAGACGCTGCAGGTGCTGTACGGCACGTCCGCCTCGAACGGGCAATTGCGAATGAACTTTCCCAACAAGGTGCTTGTTGGCGACACGGCGCCGGGGTTCACCATCGACCTGGCGCACAAGGACATGTCGCTGATCGTCTCTGCCGCGCATGCCGCCAAGGTGCCGATGCCGGTGGCCGCCGCCGTACACGAGTCCTTTAGCCTGGCGCGGGCAGGCGAGTTCGGCGGGATGGATTTTTCGGGGATCGCGGACGCCATCTGCCATTTCGCGCAGATCGAAAAGCCTCGCGTGCCGGACGGCTGGAAGCCCGGTTGAACCGCATCAGGACCGGGCCGGACTGCGTTTGCGCGGCTGCGCGAGCAGCCGCGCAAACGACAGGTTTACCGGTGCCCGGACGGTAACGCGGGCGCAGACCCAGGTTGTAACCCAATGAGATATTTAACTTTTCATTGCATCGGGCCGTTAAAGGGATAGCGTTACGCAACCCCCGGAGTGGCTCCAATGTTCAAGAATTTAAGTATCCGCGCAATCCTGACGACCGCCTTGGGCGTCTTCTTTGCACTCTTTCTGGTGACCGGCATTGCGGTGTATCAGCAACTGACGTCCAACCGCACCTCCATCGAGGTGATGCTGGACACCAACCTGGTCCGCGCCAACGCGCTGGACGACGCGGCGTCGGACCTGCTGCGCGCCCGCGTGGTGCTGCTGGCGGCGCACAGCGCGCTGCTGGAAGGCAAGAGCCTGGACACCACGGCCAGCAACATGCAGCGCATGGACAGCTACGTCGCCAAAGCCACCAGCCAGATCGACGCCGCGCGCAAGCTGCCGGAAACGTCGCGGCAGGGCAAGCCCCTGTTCGAGGGAGCGCTGGCCGCCTACGACGTCTACACGCGCGAAGCCATCGTCCCGTTGATCGGCGCCATCCGCGCCGGCAACGCCAAGGAGGCCGGCCGCATCAACCAGGAAAAGGTCAGCCCGCTGGGCACCCAGTTCACCCAGGCCATCCAGAAATATGTCGACTTCGCCGACGAGATCGGTCAGCGCGTGGCCCGCGAATCCTCCGCCCGCATCAACGTCGCGATCGTGGTTCTGGTCTGTCTGCTGGCGGTGGTGGCGGCGCTGGTCGTGGGCCTGTACGTGGTCTTTGGCCGCGCGGTCTTCCGTCCGCTGCACGAAGCCGGACGCCTGTTCGACCGTATCGCCAGCGGCGACCTGACCAACCGCATCGAACAGCGCGGCAACAACGAAATCGGCGTGCTGTACGCCGCCGTCAAGCGCATGCAGGACAGCCTGGCGCGCACCGTCTCGGCCGTGCGCGTGGGCGTCGAGGAAATCCATACCGGTTCGCGCGAGATCGCCGCGGGCAACATCGACCTGTCCTCGCGCACCGAGCAGCAGGCGGCCTCGCTGGAAGAAACCGCCGCCAGCATGGACGAACTGTCGTCCACCGTGAAGAACAACGCCGAAAGCTCGCGCAGCGCGGCGCAACTGGCGATGGCGGCGTCCGAAGTGGCCACGCGCGGCGGCCAGGCCGTGGGCGACGTGGTGGGCACGATGCGCGGCATCGCCGACAGCTCCCACCGCATTTCGGACATCGTCGGCGTGATCGACGGAATCGCCTTCCAGACCAACATCCTGGCGCTGAACGCCGCCGTGGAAGCGGCCCGGGCGGGCGAGCAGGGCAAGGGTTTCGCGGTGGTCGCGAGCGAAGTGCGCGCGCTGGCGCAGCGCAGCGCCGCCGCCGCCAAGGAGATCAAGACGCTGATCGACGATTCCGTGCAGAAGGTCTCGGTGGGTTCGGACCAGGTGGAAGCCGCGGGCGCCACCATGCAGGAAATCGTGGCGTCGGTGCGCCGCGTGACGGACATCATCAACGAGATTTCCAGCGCCTCCGAGGAGCAATCGCAGGGCATTGAGCAGGTGAACCAGGCGGTGTCGCAGATGGACAGCGTCACGCAGCAGAACGCGGCGCTGGTCGAGGAGGCCGCGGCGTCGGCCGCATCGCTGGAAACCCAGGCGCAGCGCCTGCGCGAGGCGGTGGCGGTCTTCAAGGTGCAATCGGGCCGCGTGATCGACGCCGACGCGCCCGCGCTGGAAAGCCGGGCTGGCGAACCGGCGCTCATCGGCGCCTGATCCATTCCATGAAAAGGCCGGCCATGAAGGCCGGCTTGCACGTCCCGGGATCCCGGTGTTCCGGGACGTGCGGCAAAGACCCCGCTGCGCAGCGCGCCGGGGTCTTTTGCCTTTGGATTACTGGTCGAGCTGGATCTTGGCGTCGCTGGCGACGTGCTTCCACTTCTTTACATCGCTGGCGATGACTTGCTGGAAGGCGTCCGACGAGCCGGCCACCACCGTGCCGCCCAGGCTGGCCATCTTGGCCTTCACGTCAGGCGCATTCAGCGCCTTGACCGAGGCGTCGTGCAGCTTCGTCTTCACGTTGTCGGGCAGGCCCTTGGGCGCCAGCAGGCCGTTCCAGGCATTGGCTTCGTAGCGCGCCAGGCCGGCTTCCTTGAAGGTCGGCGTGTCCGGCAGTTCCGGCGAGCGCGCATCGGCGGCGATCGCGAGGGGGCGGATCTGCCCGCTCTTGATGTAGGGCAGGGAGGCCGGCACCGGTTCCCAGATCATCGACACCTGGCCGCTGATCACGTCCGTGAACGCCGGGCCTGCGCCGCGGTAGGCGATGTGCATGAGCTTGGCGCTCGTCATCGACTTCATCAGTTCCATCGCCAGGTTGCCCAGGCCGCCCGCGCCGGAGGACGCATAGGTGTACTTGTCCGGGTGTGCCTTCGACTCCGCGATCAGGGCGTTCAGGTCGGCGGCGGGGAAGTCCTTGGTCACGCTCAGCACGCCGGGAACGGTCACCAGTTGCGTGATGGGGGTGAAGTCCTGGGACGCATCGTAGGTCAGGGTCTTGTAGACGGCCGGGTTGGTGCCGTGGGTGCTGGAGGAGGCCAGCAGGATGGTGTAGCCGTCGGGGGCGGCATCGGCGACGTAGCGCGTGCCGATGGAGCCGCCGGCGCCGGCCTTGTTCTCGACCACCACCGTGACGCCCAGTTCGGTACCGAGCTGCGCGGCGAAGACGCGGCCGATGATGTCGGCGGTGCCGCCCGGGGCGAACGGCACGATCATGCGGATCGGCTTGCTCGGGTAGTCGGACTGCTGGGCCGATGCGCCGGCCGCCAGCGTGGCGCCGGTCAGCAACGCCAGCGCGATGGTGGTTTTCTTCAGGGTCATCTCTATCTCCACGAGAAGGTTAGTCGAGGCTGCGGTCCAGCCAATCGACGATCAATCCGGCAATGTGGTCGCTGTTGCGATCCAGCATGCAGAAGTGCGAGTTGCCGGCGATGCCGGCTGCGGGCAGGTCCAGCACGTCGGCGCGTTGGCCGGCCGCGCGCAGGGCATTCCAGTACGCATCGGTCTGGGCGCGATAGCGCTGCCAGGTGTCGTCCGCGTCAAAGTGATCGCCCCAGACCAGCAGTTGCGGCGGCAACTGCCACGAGGCCTGGGCCGGCGTGCCGGTGGGCTCCACCGCCACGACGGCGCGCACGGTGGCGGCGTATTCCTGGGCGAGCTGGGTGGCGAAGCCCCCGCCCTGGCTGTGCCCGATCAGGATGCAAGGCCCCACGAGGTCGAGCAGCGCGCGGTAGGCGTCCATCGCCATGTCGCCGTGCGTCAGCCAGCGCGGGACGAATTGCTTGGAAAAGGTGTCGAAGGCATCGACCGGGAATTGCTGTCCCGGATAGGCGCGGCGCGGTTCGCCCGCGGGCGCATAGCCCGAGGCCGGCCCGATGCGGAACAGGCGCCAGGCCTCTTCCTTGGAGCGGAAGATGGGCGCCGAGTCGTAGACCTGCGGGTACATCGCCCACGAGGCGCGGCCGCGCTCCGGCGCGTCGGACACGAACACGTCGTAGCCCGCCTGCAGCAGCCGCCACAGCCAGCCGTCGCGGCCGTCGGGCGTGCTTTCCCATTGCGCGCCCGTCATGCCGCCGCCGTGCCACAGCAGGACGGGGTAGGGGCGGGTAGGCTGGGCCAGCCGGTACTCCTGCACATACAACTGGCCGGCGCTGTAGCCGCCGTTCATGTCGATGAGGCGCGGCATCGCATTGCCGACCACCTTCTGCTGCTGCATCGGCAGTTCGCCGGCCACGAACTCGGCGCCGCCCAGGTAATGGCTGCGGATGGACTTGAGCAGGACGGGAGCGTCTGGCATAGGGTTTTCCAGAGGTGGACACGGGGATCTTAGTTGCAAGGTGTTTCCACCTTGTGCAAAATGCGCAATCTCTGTGCTGAATGCGCACAGACGATGAGCCGACGATAAACAGGGATCCAGCCCCGGCAGACAGGTGGCGGACCCGAGGTGTAGGAAGACACGTGGACATCAAATGGCTGGAGGACTTCGTCGCGCTGTCGAAGTCGCGCAACCTGTTCCAGGCCGCGGAGGCGCGCAGCGTGACGCACCCGGCCTTCGGGCGCCGCATCAAGGCGCTGGAGGAATGGGCCGGGGTGCCGCTGGTCGAGCGCGGCCACCAGGTGTCGACGCTGAACGCGGCCGGGCGCAGCCTGCTGGCCGCCGCCATCGACGTGCTGGACATCCTGCGCGAAACGCGCGAAGCGCTGCAAAAGCCCGAGCAGGAACGCGCCCGCAAGATCGTCATCGCATCAGGCAAGACGCTGGCGCATTCGGTGCTGCCGGGCCTGATGGCCGGTGTGCAGCGGGGCCTGCCGGCGTTCCAGTTGAAGGTGATCACCACCACGCTCAACTACGGCGTCGACATGCTGCAGGACGGCGAGGTCGATTTCCTGCTGTGCCATGCGCACGAGCCGCTCTACGCCAAGATCGACAATCCGAACTACCGGTGCCGGCGCGTGGGCGCCGACAAGCTGGTGGCGGTCAGCGCCCCGGTCGCGCCCGGCGGCCGCCATCCCCGGTATGCCGTGCCCAAGCTGGCCTCTGACCCGCCGGTGCCATTCCTGGCCTATGCCGACAGCATGTCGCTCGGCCGCATCCTGCACGACAAGCTGCGCGGACTCTGCGAGGTGCCGCTGCTGCAGACCATGTACGAATCGGACCTGGCCGACGCGCTGCATGCGATGGCGCGCCAGGGCTTTGGCCTGGCGTGGCTGCCGCACACGCTGGTCGATCCGGACCTGCGCGATGGCACGCTGGTGCGCGCCGACGGCGCGCGCAACGACATCCATATGGAGATCCGGCTGTACCAGTCGGTGGGTAACGCCAAGCCGCTGGCGCGCGAGGTCTGGAGCCGCGTCGAGGCCTACGCGGCGCGGTAGCGGCACCCGTTTGGCAGGGGCCGGTCCTTCATGGGGACAAAAGATGCCAGCCGCCCCGCGCAGGCATAAAATAGCCGTTTGCCCCTTTCCCGCACACACAGGAAGCCAGCGCCATGAACGCACGCATCCCCGAAGACGCATTGCCGCCCACCCTCGATCCGAAAGCCCTGCAGGACTTTGTGGACGACAAGTGGGACAACGAGATCATCCCCGCGCTGACCGACTACATCGCCATTCCCGCCAAGAGCCCGGCCTTTGACGCCGACTGGGAAAAGAATGCGTTCATCGAGCGCGTGGTGCGCGATGCGGCGCAATGGGTCGAAGCGCAGAAGGTGTCCGGCCTGAAGCTCGAAGTGGTGCGCCTGCCGGGCCGCACGCCCGTCATCTTCTTTGACGCGCCCGCCACCCGCAGCGACAACGGCGACACCGTGCTGCTCTACGGTCACCTGGACAAGCAGCCCGAGTTCTCGGGCTGGCGCGCGGGCCTGGGCCCGTGGACGCCCAAGTACGAAGACGGCAAGCTCTACGGCCGGGGCGGCGCCGACGACGGCTATGCCGTGTACGCCTCCCTGACCGCCATCATGGCGCTGGACAAGCAGGGCATTCCCCGTCCGCGTTGCGTGGGCATCGTCGAAACCTGTGAAGAGTCGGGCAGCTACGACCTGCTGCCCTACGTGGACGCGCTGCGCGACCGTCTGGGCAATGTGGTCCTGGTGGTCTGCCTGGATTCCGGCGCCGGCAACTACGACCAGCTCTGGATGACCACGTCGCTGCGCGGCATGGTGTCGGGCACGCTGGAAGTCCAGGTGCTGGATGAGGGCGTGCACTCGGGCGACTCCAGCGGCGTAGTGCCGTCGTCGTTCCGCATCCTGCGCCATCTGCTGGACCGCCTGGAAGACAGCGCCACCGGCCGCCTCCTGCCGCAAAGCCTGCATTGCGAGATCCCCGCCGAACGCATCGAGCAGGTGTCCGCCACCGCCCGCATCCTGGGCGACGAAGTCTGGCGCCGGTTCCCCTGGAGCTGCGGCGCCGACGGCGGCTTTGTGCTGCCCATGACCACCGAACCCGAACAGGCGCTCCTGAACCGCACCTGGCGTCCGACCCTGTCGGTGACCGGCGCGGAAGGCCTGCCGCCGCTGTCCAGCGCCGGCAACGTGCTGCGCCCGCGCACGGCGTTCAAGCTGTCGCTGCGCCTGCCGCCGTTGGTGGACGCCGTGGCCGCCTCGCAGGAAATCAAGGAACTGCTGGAAGCCGACGCGCCCTACAACGCCAAGGTCATCTTCAAGGCCAACGAAGGCGCCGCCACCGGCTGGAACGCCCCGGCCACCGTGCCCTGGCTGACGCAGGCCCTGGACGCCGCCTCGCAGCAATACTATGGCGCGCCGTGCGGCTACATCGGGCAGGGCGGCACCATCCCGCTGATGAGCATCCTGCAAAAGGGTTTCCCGCAGGCGCAGTTCATGGTCTGCGGCGTGCTGGGTCCCAAGTCCAACGCGCACGGCCCCAATGAATTCCTGCACGTGCCCTATGGCAAGAAGCTGACGGCAGCGGTGGCCCAGACCATGGCGGCGATGCCGGCATGATTTCCACCTCTGATGCCTACGCCAATGTGGTCGAGGAAACCCGCCACTGGCTCAACCAGGCGGTGATCGGCCTGAACCTCTGTCCCTTCGCCAAAGCGGTACAGGTCAAGGACCAGATCCGCTTTGCGGTCAGCGACGCCACCGATGCCGAGGGCGTGCTGACCGACCTGCAGGACGAACTGGCGCTGCTGGCCGAAACCGATCCCGAAAAGATCGACACCACGCTGCTCATTATCCCGGACGCGCTGGACGACTTCCTGGAGTTCAACGACTTCGAAGACCTGTCGGACCGCCTGCTCAAGCGCATGCGCCTGGTGGGCGAGCTTCAGGTGGCCACGTTCCATCCGCAATTCCAGTTCGCCGACACGCAGCCGGACGACATCGAAAACTACACCAACCGCTCGCCGTATCCGATCCTGCACCTGTTGCGCGAAGACAGCATCGACCGCGCCGTGGAGTCCTTTCCGGACGCGGCCGAGATCTACGAGAAAAACATCGGCACGATGAACAAGCTCGGCCTGGATGGCTGGAAAAAGCTGATGACCCGTTCCTGACCGGCCCCGCCCGCGCCGGCGGGCGGGCGGTTTCCGGACACGTTCCCTAAATATTTTCTGGTTATATAGGTACGGATTTTTTATACCGGTGCCAGGCGCTGCCGTGCGCCTGCGCAGCGCCATTCTGAGGGGAATAATGGTGCGCCGAGGCCCTGCTGGTCATACCAGCCATACGGCGCAGAAAAATTTCACGAAACTTACGGCAAGGGTTTTCCCCCTACGTCCCCTCCCTGTTTGCCGCTAGCATCCCCCCCGAAAATCAATAAGCGCGACAGTTTGTTACCCGCAGGATCGCGCGTCGGGGCTCCACCAATCCGTCCCGGAATTGAGAGAACTTTACCCAAAGTTGGAGAGACTAGATGCAACGCCGTTCCTTTCTGAAAAAAGCCACCCTGGGCGCTGCCGCCGGCGGCGCGACCCTGGCGGCGCCCGCCATTGCCCAGGAGGCCCCCACCCTGAACTGGCGCCTGGCGTCCAGTTTTCCGCGTAGCGCGGATGCCATCTTTTCCGGTGGCGAAAGCGTCGCCAAGTACGTGTCGGAAGCCACGGGCGGAAAATTTTCCATCCGCGTGTTTCCCGCAGGCGAAATCGTCCCGGCCCTGCAAGTGCTGGACGGCGTCCAGAACGGCACGATCGAATGCGGCCACAGCGCGTCGTACTACTACTACGGCAAGGACCCCGTCCTGAGCTTTGACGCGGCTGTTCCGTTCGGCCTGAACACGCGCCAGATGAATTCGTGGATGCGTCACGGCGACGGCCTGACGCTGATGCGCGAAGTCTTCAAGGCCTACAACATCGTCAACTTCCCCTGCGGCTACACCGGCACGCAGATGGGCGGCTGGTTCCGCAAGGAAATCAAGACCGTCGACGATCTGAAGGGCCTGAAGTTCCGCGTCAGCGCCTTTGCTGGCGCCGTGCTTTCGCGCCTGGGCGTCGTGCCGCAGCAGATCGCCGGCGGCGACATCTACCCGGCGCTGGAAAAGGGCACCATCGACGCGGCCGAATGGATCGGCCCCTACGATGACGAAAAGCTGGGCTTCAACAAGGTCGCCCCGCACTACTACTATCCGGGCTGGTGGGAAGGCACGCTGCAGGTGTCGCTCTACGTCAACCAGGACGCCTACAACAAGCTGCCCAAGCAGTACCAGGCCATCCTGGCGCAGGCCTCGGCCGCGGCGACCAACGACATGATCGCCAAGTACGACGCCGAGAACCCGGCCGCGCTGCGCCGCCTGATCGCGCAGGGCGCCAAGCTGCAAGCGTTCCCCAAGCCGGTGATGGACGCGTGCTACGCCGAAGCGGTCAAGCTGTACGAAGAAATGGGCGCCAAGAACCCTGCCTTCAAGAAGGTCTACGAAAGCATGAAGAAGTTCCGCGACGACCAGCTCCCCTGGTTCCGCGTCGCCGAAGGCAGCTATGACAGCTACATGGGCACGATCAACCGCGGCAAGTAAGCGGCCACTGGTCTTGCCGGCGCGCGCGGATGTGCCGCATCCGCGCGCGCTTGCCGGTTCTCTTCTCTCCCGAGTTGCATATTGACCGCGCGCCATGCGCCGCGCGGTCCCGGAATCCAACATGAATGCCCTTCTAGCCCTATCCCGGTTGATCGATGCGATCAACACGGTGGTCGGCCGGTGCGTGACGTGGCTGACGCTGGTCGTCGTCGTGGTCAGCGCAGGCAATGCCATCATCCGCAAGACATTCCAGACCAGTTCGAACGCCTGGCTCGAATTGCAGTGGTACTTGTTCGGCGCGATCTTCCTGCTCGCCGCCGGCTACACGCTCCTGCGCAACGAACACGTGCGCGTGGATGTGCTGTCTTCGCGGCTGTCGCGCCGCAAGCAGATCTACATCGACATCTTCGGCGTCATCTTCTTTCTCATGCCGGCCTGCCTGCTGATCACGTATCTGTCCTGGCCGGTGTTCATGGACTCCTTCCTGACCAACGAGCAGTCGTCGAACACCGGCGGGCTGGTGCGCTGGCCGGTGAAGCTGCTGATCCCGGTCGGCTTCGGCCTGCTGGTGCTGGCGGGGCTGTCGCACCTGATCAAGTGCATCGGTTTCCTGATGGGCAAGTGCCCGGACCCCGGCGCCCGCCCCACCGAGATGTCGGCCGAGGAAGCCCTGGCCCTGGAGATCGCCGAAGAAGCGCGCCAGCGTGAAGAACGCGCCCTGGGCGCGCACCGCGCGGAAGGACCCGGCGGCAGCCGCGACAAGAACGGACAGGACGGACGCTGACCATGGAATTTCTGACTGCAAACATGGCCCCCATCATGTTCGCCACGCTCGTGGCGTTCCTGCTGCTGGGCTTTCCGGTGGCGTTCGCGCTGGCGGCCAATGGCATTCTCTTTGCGCTGGTGGGCATCGAACTCGGCCTGCTGAACGTCGCCTTGTTCCAGGCATTGCCGCAACGCATTTTCGGCATCATCGCCAACGACACCTTGCTGGCCGTGCCATTCTTTACCCTCATGGGGCTGGTGCTGGAACGGTCAGGCATGGCCGAGGACCTGCTAGAGACCATCGGCCAGTTGTTTGGCACCGTGCGGGGAGGGCTGGCGATCGCCGTGGTCTTCGTGGGCGCCATGCTGGCGGCCACCACGGGCGTGGTGTCGGCGTCGGTGATCTCGATGGGCCTGATCTCCCTGCCCATCATGCTGCGCTACGGCTACGACCGCAGGCTGGCAAGCGGCATCATCGCCGCCTCCGGCACGCTGTCCCAGATCATTCCGCCGTCGCTGGTGCTGATCATCCTGGCCGACCAGTTGGGCCGTTCCATCGGCGACATGTACCGCGGCGCCATCGTGCCGGGTTTCCTGCTGGCGGGCACGTATGTGCTGTTCGTCGTCATCATGTCGTACATCCGGCCGGGCTCGGCGCCGGCGCTTCCCGAGGAGGCGCGCTCGTTCCGTGAAGACAACGGCACGCGCGGCGGCCGGTCCCTGCTGGTGCTGATGGTGATTTCGGCGCTGTCGGCGTACTTCGTCGGCCAGTACATCGAAACCGACACGGCGCCCGTGGACGAGCAGATCGTGCTGTCGCTCCTGATCTGGGGCCTGACCGCCTTCATCATCGCCGGCGTCAACAAGGTGTTCAAGATCGGCATGCTCTCGGCCCTGGCCGAGCGCGTGACCTTCGTGATGATCCCGCCGCTGTTCCTGATCTTCCTGGTGCTGGGCACGATCTTCATCGGGGTGGCGACACCCACCGAAGGGGGCGCGATGGGCGCGGTGGGCGCCATCATCATGGCCCTGGTCCGTGGCCGCCTGACGCTGAACCTGCTCAAGCAGGCGATGGACACCACGACCAAGCTGTCGACCTTCGTGGTGTTCATCCTGGTGGGCTCCACGGTCTTCGGCCTGACCTTCCGCGGCGTCAACGGGGATCTGTGGGTCGAGCACCTGCTGGTCAGCCTGCCGGGCGGCGAGCTGGGCTTTCTCATCGCCGTCAGCGTGCTGACGTTCGTGCTGGCGTTCTTCCTGGACTTCTTCGAACTGGCTTTCATCATCGTGCCCCTGCTGGGGCCCGTCGCCGACAAGCTGGGCATCGACCTGATCTGGTTCGGCGTCCTGCTCGCGGTGAACATGCAAACCTCGTTCATGCATCCGCCCTTTGGCTTTGCGCTGTTCTATCTGCGGTCCGTCGCGCCCAAGGACCGATACAAGGACAAGGTCACGGGCAAGATGATCGAGCCCGTGACGACGGGGCAGATCTATCGCGGGTCCATTCCGTTCATCGTCATCCAGCTGGCGATGGTCGCAGCGGTGATGGCGTTCCCCGGACTGGTCATGCACTACAAGAGCGATGAGGCCAAGGTCGATGCGACCAAGGTGAAAATCGAGGTGGACACGTCTTACGGGACCAGCACCTATGGCAACGACGATCCGGGAGCCGGCTTCAAATAGCGGGCGATCCGCGGGCATGCAGCACAGGCATGTCCGATAGGAACGGAAGACAGGTGTGCACGTCAGGTGCGCACCACAGGGAATGCCGGCAGCGATGCCGGCATTTTCATTTGGGGATATCCCTAAATGGCACCCGCGTTGTATCGCATACAGAATACCGTCACCGTGACGGCATCCGCCCGTCAGGTGTCAGGTGGCCTGTGTGCCCGTTGCCTTGTTCGGAGAATCGAATGCGTATGTCCCGCCGCCGCGCCCTGGGCGCGCTCGCCGCCTTGCCGCTGATTTCCCGCCCCGCCTGGGCCCAGCAGAACGCCTTTCCCACGCGCCCGGTGCGGCTGCTGGTGGGCTTTGCGCCCGGCGGCCTGACCGACATCGCCGCCCGCGCGCTGGCCGAGCGCATGGGCAAGACGCTCAAGCAGAACGTCGTCGTCGAGAACCGGCCGGGCGGGCAGGCCATCATCGCCACCGTCGCCGTCGCGCGAGCCGAGCCGGATGGCTACACCCTCGGCTTTGCCGGCACCAACGGCATGATCCTCAATCCCTTGCTTTACAACAACCTGCCGTACCAGCCCTCGGACTTCAAGCAGCTCGGATCGATGGGCAAATCCCCCATGCTGCTGATCGTGCATCCCGAACTGGGCGTGAACAGCGTGCAGGAATTCGTCGCGCTGGCCCGCAAAAAGCCCAACGACATTACCTGCGCGCATGCCGGCCGCGGCGTGATCAACCATTTGGCGCTGCTGCACTTCCAGTCCAAGACCGGCACCCAGTTCCAGGACGTGCCCTATAAGGGCAGCGGTCCCGCGCTGCTGGACCTGATGGCGGGCACCGTGCAAAGCACGTTCGACTTTCCCACGTCGGCGCTGCCCCACATCAAGGCGGGCAAGGTCAAGGTGCTGGCCGTCACCTCGGACAAGCGGCTGTCCAGCCTGCCCGACGTGCCCACCATGAAAGAAGCGGGTGTCGACGACTTCGAGCTTTACACCCGCATGATGATCTCGGGTCCGGCGGCCATGCCTGCCGACGTGGCCAGGACGCTGGAGCACGCCGTGCGGGAGGGCACGCGCGACCCCAGCCTGGTGCAGCAGTTCGCGGAGCAGGGCGTGGCCGTCGAGTTCACCTCGTCGGCCGACCTGGACAAGGTCATCGCCGACGAATCGGCCATGTGGGCCCAGGTCATCAAGGCCAACAACGTGCCCAAGACGGACCTGAAGGCTTGAGGCCGCGGCGGCCAAGGAGACGACTGTGACCCAGCCCCGCATCACCGTAACGCCCGAACGCGCGCTGATCGACGTCGAGCGCGACATCCGCATCGAAGGTTTTCCCGCCTACGCCTTCATTACCGTCACGGCCAGCATGCGCATGTGCGGCGCGTCGTGGCGGTCGGAGGCCGTCTTCGTGGCCGGGCACGACGGCCGCCTGGACCTGCGCCGCGACTGCCCGGTGTCGGGCTCTTATGCCGAGCCCGCCGCGATGGGCATCGTCTGGTCCATGGTGTGCCAGGACATGGACCAGGTGGTGTTTCCGCCCGACAGCACCGACGCGCTCACCGTGCACCTGCACGCGACGAACGGGGCATTGTCGGCCGAAGCCACCTTGATCCAGGAGTTCCTGGCGGCCGGCGTCACCCACCGGTCGGTGCGTGAAGAGGTGGACGGCATGATGCTGTCCGGCGAGCTCTACGTCCCGGCCGGTCCCGGCCCGCATCCGGCCGTCATCTACATGAACGGTTCGTCGGGCGGCGTCAATGCGCCGCGCGCCGCGCTCTTTGCCGCCCGCGGTTACCAGTGCCTGGCGCTGGCGATCTTCAACTACGAAGGGCGGCCGAAATACCTGAACGACATGCCGCTTGAATACTTCGAGTCGGCGCTGAAATGGATCCGCAGATCCCTGCAGCCGCGCGATGGCTTCGTGGCGGTGTCGGGGATCAGCCGGGGCGGCGAGACCTCCCTGCTTGTCGCCTCGCATTTTCCCGACCTGGTGAGCGCCGTCGTCGCCTATGTGCCGTCGCCCGTCATGCATGGCGTGGTCAGCGCCGGTTCGCCCGGAACGGGGCGCGACGCCCAGGTCTGGACCCGCCACGGCGAACCGCTTCCGCACCTGTGGCAGGACAACGCCACGGCAGACTGGAACGCCGCGTATGCGTCCGAGCCGCCATATCGGCAGACCCTGGCTTTCCTGAGCGCCACGCGCGATGCCTCGGCATTCGAGCGGGCGCGCATCCCGGTCGAAAACTATCCCGGTCCGGTCATGCTGGTCAGCGCGTCGGACGACGGCTTCTGGCCCAGCACCGCCTATTCGGAAATGGTGGTGCGCCAGCGCCAGGCGCACGGGCTGCCGACGTTCCACTACGTGTGTGCAGGGGCCGGCCACCACGTCCACTATCCGTGCCTGCCCGCCACGCTGATCAACAAACCGCACGCCATGTCGGGCCTGCTGCTGGATGCGGGCGGCACGCCGTCGGCAAATGCGGCGGGCAATGAGGGGTCGTACCGGGCGGCGCTGGACTTTCTGGCGCAGGCGCGGCAGAGGCAGGGCGCGGTCGAATAGCCCTGGCGTGGCGGCCCGCGCCGATCAGTTCCGGCGCACCGCCTCGACCTGGATCTTCAGCTTCACTTCGGGCTTGAAGCCCTTGTCCAGCCCGAAGTCCAGGCCGAAATCCTTGCGGCTGAATTCCGTGGAGGCATCGGCGCCGCAGACCTCGCGCTTGACCATCGGGTGATCGATGCACTTGAAGTCGTCGATCTCCAGTTTCACCGGGCGCGTGACGCCGCGCAGCGTCAGGTCGCCCGTGGCCTCTTCGGGCTTGTCGCCGTCGAATTTGGTGAACTTGCCCTTGAAGGTGGCGGTGGGGTATTTGGCCGCGTTGAAGATGTCTGGGGCGACCGCATGCTTATTCATCTCGTCATGGCCGAAGTCCACCGAGCCGATATCCACGGTGACCTCCAACGTGCCCGTGCGCGCCTGGCGGTCCAGCACGACGACGCCGCTCGATTGGTTGAACTTGCCGCGCCAGGTCGACAGGCCGCCGAAGTGGTCGGCCTCGAAGCTGGGGTAGGTGTGCGAGGGATCCAGGTCATAGGTGACCGGCGCGGCGGTCGCGGCGGCGGTCAGCGCCAGCGCGCCGGCGCCCAGCAGCAGGGACGGGATCAACTTCATTGCGGCTCCTTGGAGATGGCTGCGAAAGCACGAAGATAACATTCAGTTCGTTGTCAGCAGGCGGCCTAAATCAAAAATCCGCGGTGCGGTGGCGTTCACCGCCCGAAGGCATCAATCCACCTTGCCCAGCCACGCCGACAGGTCCTGCAAAGTCTCGCGCAAGGCGTTGAACCGCTGTTCGCCCAAGTGCGCCTTCCATTCCTGTTCGACGGCGGCGACGCAGCCACGCATCAGCGCATACATCTCCTGGCCTTTGGCGGTGAGCTGCAGCTCGGTCGAATTGGATGCGGGCCCGGGCCGGCGCAGGAGATACCCGCGCCGCTCCAATTCGGCCAGCACATAGTTCATGGCCTGCCGCGACACATTGCATTGGCGGGCAAGCTCGATCGGCCGGCGGCCGTGGGGGCCGGGGTACATGAAGACGCCAAGCTCAGTTGGCGACACATCGAAGCCGTGTTCATTGACGGTCGCCAGCATGCGCGCGACGACATGCTCGCGCGGCAACCGCAACAAGGAACCAATCATGGGCTGAGCGGCTTGCGTGTCGGATCTGGCGCTGTTTTTTCTGCTGGACATGGCGTAAAAAATTTGTACACTGGTGCGTAAAGAACCTTTACGTGGAGTATGCCATGAGCCAAGACCAAGCCGTTGAAGGCGACGACGTGATTCGAGTGGGACAACTGGAAATCCGCTACTTGCAGCAAAGCGGCCGTGGCAACCAGATGGGCGCGTTTGAACTGCGCGTGCCACCGGCCTCCAACGTGCCGCCTGCGCACAGCCATGCCAACGAGGAGCTGATCTACGTGCTGGAAGGCACCTTGCGATTTACCGTCGGCGGTGAAACGCGCGACCTGCGCCCTGGCGATTCAATGACCACGCCGACCGGCGTGGCTCACGCGTTCAGCAATCCGCATGGCGTGACGGCCAGGGCCCTGGTGATCAATACGCCGGAAATCAGCGCCGATTACTTTCGCGAAATGGCGGCCTTGATCAACGGCGGCGGGCCGCCGGACCGGTCCCGGATGCTGGAGACGATGAAGCGTTTCGGATTGACGCCGGTCGCGCCTGCCCCAACGGCATGATGGCCGGCGGGGCGCCTACTCGTCGTTCGCCCATTCGACCTGCACACCGAGGCTGCGCAGGTTCTCGACAAATTGCGGATGGGCGCGGCGGATCGGGGTGGCGTTGCGGATTTCGGAGCGGCCTTTGATGCTGCTGGCCACCATGAAGAGCGCGATCGCCACGCGGATGATGTAGGGGCTTTCCACCACCGCGGGCGTCAGCGGATTGCCGCCGAAGGTCACCACGCGGTGCGGGTCCGACGAGAACACGTGCGCGCCAAACTTCGAGAGCTCGCCCGTCCAGCCCAGCGCGCCGTCGTAGACCTTGTTCCAAAACATCGCATTGCCTTCGGCGCACACGCCCAGCGCAATGAAGATCGGCAGCAGGTCCACCGGGAAATACGGCCAGGGCGCCGCCTCTACCTTGGTCAGCACGTTGCTGGTGAAGGGCGTCTGCACCTTCAGCGGCCCCGAGCGCAGCGCGCGCGACCACCCGTCCTTGTGCTCGATCGTCACGCCGAACTTGGCGAACGTGCGGTCGATCAGGGGGAAGTTGCCCGGCGTGCTGTTGCGCACCACCACGTCGCCGCCCGTGATCGCGCCCAGCGCGAGGAAGGTCGTGATCTCGTGGAAGTCTTCCTCGAAGGTGAATTCGCCGCCGCCCAGTTGCTTGCCGCCCCGCACCGCCAGGCGCGACGTGCCGATGCCGTCGATCTCGGCGCCCATCATCGCCATGAAGCGGCAGAACTCCTGCACGTGCGGCTCCGAGGCCGCATTGGTCAACGTGGACTCGCCCTCGGCCGCGGCCGCGCAAAGCACGAAATTCTCGGTCGTCGTCACGGACGCATAGTCCAGCCAATGGTGCGTGGGCTTGAGCGGGCCGCCCGCGCGAACCAGCAGCGACCCGCTGGCGCGTTCCACCTCGCCGCCAAACGAGCGGAAGATGTCCACGTGCGGATCGATCTCGCGCACGCCCAGCGTGCAACCCTTGACGTTGTCCTCCAGCCGCGCCACGCCAAAGCGCGCCAATAGCGGCGGCACCAGCATGATCGACGACCGCATCTCCTCGGGCAGCCGGTGCCTGGCCGCGTCGAAAACCGTGTTCTTGTGATGCAGTTCCAGCGTGCGCGTCGCGTCGTCCAGCCGGACGTCGCTGCCCAGCGTGCGGAAGATGTCCAGGATCTTGCGCACATCGGTGATGTCCGGCACCCCATGCAGTTTCAGCGGCTGATCGGTCAACAGCGTGGCGCACAGAATCGGCAGCACCGCGTTCTTGTTGGCCGAGGGGACGACGCGGCCGCGCAGGGGCGTGCCGCCGTGGACGATGAGGTTGGACATGGGGATGGACGCGCCAGGAAAGAAATAGGGGAGAGCGCCGCGATTGTACTGGGGTCTCCCGGGCGCCATTCCCCACCAAACACCCCAAGACATTTCAATCTGAAAGCGACCGCGGCACCCGGGCGTCCGCGGATGTCGCCGCGCGGCATTGGCCAGCGATCGTCCAGTTCGCGTCGCCGCTGCGGCCAACGGGGACACGGTATTCGGGTTCTCACATATATGGACAAATACGATAATTATAAATATGATTCTTGCACATAAAGCGGAAAGCGTTCCGACGCTGCGATCCGCTGGGCCGTACGGGTGAAACCTCAGCAATACCAGACGAAGGCCTTCACACAGGAGGAGGGGAAATGGAAGCTACCGCAACTGCACCACGTTCATCATCGATGTCAAAAAGGGACAAGCGCGTCATCGTCGCTGCGTCCCTTGGCACGGTGTTCGAGTTCTACGATTTCTTTCTGATCGGGCTTCTTGCCGCCGAGATCGCTCGCGTGTTTTTCTCGGGTGTGAATCCGACGGCGGGATTCATCTTCACGCTGCTCGGGTTTGCGGCGGGCTTCATGCTTCGCCCGTTCGGCGCCATTGTCTTTGGCCGACTGGGCGACCTGGTGGGGCGCAAGTACACGTTTCTCGTCACCATCGTGCTGATGGGCGGCTCCACATTCTTGATCGGCGTGCTGCCCTCCTACGAATCGGCCGGCCTCATCGCGCCAATCGGTTTCGTCGTGATGCGCATGGTCCAGGGCCTGGCGCTGGGCGGGGAATTCGGCGGAGCCATGATCTACGTCGCCGAGCATGCCCCGACGAACAAGCGCGCAACCTGGACGGCGTGGGTGATCCTGACGGCGGCGGTTGGTTTCCTGCTGGCAGTGGCCGTCATCATCCCGCTTCGGCTCACCATGGGACAGGAGACATTCGCCGCATGGGGCTGGCGCATTCCGTTCATCATCTCCATCTTGCTGCTACTCATCTCGCTGTGGATCCGCCTGAAGCTGGACGAGTCTCCCGAGTTCAAGAAAATGAAGGCGGAAGGCCGCGCGTCGAAGTCTCCGCTTGCCGAGACCTTCGGCACCTGGAAGAACGTACGCCTCATCCTGATCGGCGCGCTGTGCATCCTGCCAGCGCAGGCGGTGCTCTGGTATACGGGCCAGTTCTACTCGCTGTTTTTCCTGACCAAGGTGCTCAAGGTCGAAACGCTGACGGCGAACTTCATGTTGATCGTCGCGACGCTGCTTACCGCGCCGCTCTATATCGTCTTTGCCAATCTTTCAGACCGCATCGGCAGACGTCCCGTCTACATCGGCGGTTACGTGCTCGCGGCGTTGCTGACGATTCCGGTTTTTCAAGGGCTGACGCATTTTGCAAACCCCGCGCTGGAACGCGCCCAGCAGGCCGCGCCTATCGTGATCGCGGCAAATCCGGCTGATTGCTCGGTCCAGTTCAACTTGCTGGGGACGAGGAAATTCACGTCGTCATGCGACGTTGCAACCAATGCCATGACGACGCTGGGGCTGAACTATACGAGCACGCCAAACACGGACACGAACCTTGCCGAAATCCGGGTAGGCGACAAGGCGATCGTGTCTTATCGGGGGGACGCCTCGAATGCGGCGCAGGAAAAGCAACGGTTCGATGCCGAGTTGCGCGCCGCGCTTGTCGATAAAGGCTACCCGCTTGGCACCGCCAATCCCCAGGACGTCAATGCCCCCGTCATCGTCGTGCTGCTGATGGTGCTGCTCAGTTTCGGAACCATCACATTTGCCCCGTCCACGACATCGCTGCTGGAAATGTTCCCGTCGCGCATCCGCTACACCGCAATGTCATTTCCGTACCACCTGAGCGCGGCCTGGTTCGGCGGATTTCTGCCTGCGACGGCCTTCGCGATCGTGGCGGCCACGGGAAACATCTACGCGGGCTTGTACTACCCGGTGGGCATTGCGGCGGCCTGCACGGTGCTGAGTCTGGTGTTCGCGCGCGAAACCAAAGGGACGGACATCTCCCGAGGGTGAAGGCAACGGCCGAATGCCGGATTGCAGTCCTACCCAGGACGAGACATAGAGAAGGAGACAACCATGAAAATACGGGAATACAGCCCGCTGATAAGAAGTCGGCTTGCGGACCTCATCAACGCCTACCGGGCAGACGATGCGTGCGCGAGTTACCTGCTGTGCGACCGCCACGACCCGCAGAAAATTGCCTATCGCATCGTGACAAGCGATGGGGAGGCCACCGCCGTCACCTATGGCCGGCTGCGTGAGCGCTCCGAAAGACTGGCCGCAGGCCTGAAAAGCCGGGGCTACGGCGTGGGAGATCGCATCGCGTCGCTGATGTCCAAGGGCGAGGATTACCTCGTCACGCTGCTTGCCATCTGGCGGCTGGGCGCCGTGTACGTACCGCTTTTCACCGCGTTTGCGAAGCCAGCCATTGAAATGCGGCTGGCCAGCAGCGGTGCGAAGCTCGTGGTCTGCGACGAGGCCCAGAGGCCGAAGCTCGATGGGCTGGTCGGCGCGCTTCCCGGGCTGGCGCTGGCAATCGCGGGCGCCGGGGGCGGAAGCGACCTCACGTTGGCCGACATCGAGATGAGCGGAGAAAGCGAATTTCGAGCTCACCGTACTTCGGGCGACGGCGCCGTGATCGAGGTGTACACGTCCGGCACCACCGGAAAGCCCAAGGGGGTCGTCGTGCCGCTGCGAGCGGTCGCGGGCTTTCAGGCATATGGCGAATTCGGTCTTGGCCTCGTCCCGAGCGACATTTTCTGGAATGCCGCTGACCCCGGTTGGGCATATGGCCTCTATTTTGGCGTGCTGGTTTCGCTGTCGACGGGGGTCGAATCCATTATGCATGTCGAGAAATTCACGCCTGACGGCACGCTGGCCGTGCTCAAGCGCGAAGGCGTGACCAACTTTACCGCGGCTCCCACCGTTTACCGCAGCCTGAAGGCGCACGGCGTCCCTGACGGTTATGTCGCCTTACGGTGTGCTTCCAGCGCGGGAGAACCGCTCACCCCGGACGTGAACCAATGGGCGCCAGCCAGTCTGGGGGCGCAGGTTCACGACCACTTCGGCCAGACGGAAGCGGGGATGCTGCTCAACAATCATCACCACCCCGACCTCTCAATGCCAATCAAGCCGGGGTCGATGGGGCGCGCGCTGCCGGGCTGGGACATGACCGTCATCGACCCGGCGACGCATGAAGAACTGGGCTCCGATCAACCCGGATTGCTCGCAGCCCGCCTATCTGACAGTCCGTTGGCATGGTTTGAGGGATATGCCAACTCTCCCGAAAAGAACGGTGACCGGCTGACGCCCTGCGGGCGGTGGTATCTGACGGGAGATCTTGCTTCGTATGACCCCGAGGGATATTTCCGCTTTTCGTCGCGTGATGATGACGTGATCATCATGGCGGGTTATCGCATCGGGCCCTTCGACGTGGAGTCGGTCATCGCGTCGCATCCCGCAGTGCGCGACGTGGCGGTCGTTGCCGTGCCCGACCAGATCCGAGGCGAAGTGCTCGAAGCGGTCGTCGTCTTGAACCAGGGCTATGCCCCCACCGAGGAACTGTCCGAGGCGCTCAAACAGAAAGTGCGTACGGATTACGCGGCGCATGCCTATCCGCGTCGCATTCACTATCGGGACGAACTGCCCAAGACACCGTCCGGAAAAACCCAACGTTTCGTATTGCGCAGAGAGCTGCGCGACTGCGCGGAGGTCAAGGCATGATCATTGCAGGTGCGGCTGGAATCGTGACGGGCGCGGCGTCCGGGCTGGGGCGCGCTACCGCGGAGTTGCTGGCGGAGCAGGGCGCCAGGCTGGTCCTGCTGGACATGAATGGGCAGGGGCTTGAGCGCGCCA
Source organism: Achromobacter sp. MFA1 R4 (assembly GCF_900156745.1). Lineage (NCBI taxonomy): Bacteria > Pseudomonadati > Pseudomonadota > Betaproteobacteria > Burkholderiales > Alcaligenaceae > Achromobacter > Achromobacter sp. MFA1 R4. Next base: position 4,760,717 of record NZ_LT707065.1, read on the forward strand.
GATCGGACCTGCCCGGCAATCACCTGGCCCTTCAAACCGACGTATGCAATCCGGAGGAAGTGAAGGCAGCGGTGCAAGCTGGCGCGGCCGCGTTCGGCGAGTTGCGTTTCGTCGTCAATTGCGCCGGCGTGCCGTCGGCTGCCAAGACGGTTTCGCGGGGAGTGGCCCACGACCTGGAGCTATGGAACCGCATCGTTGCCATCAACCTGACGGGATCCTTCAACGTGTTGCGCCTCGCGGCCGAAAAAATGATCCATAACCGCGTCGACGCGCAAGGCGAGCGCGGCGTGATCGTGAACACAAGTTCGATCGCCGCGTTTGACGGACTGAAAGGACAGGCCGCGTACAGCGCAAGCAAGGCCGCGATCGCCGGCATGACGCTGCCGATTGCACGCGACCTGGCCGAATACGGCATCCGCTGCATGGCAATCGCGCCGGGGGTCTTTGAGACGGAACTCACGATGAATGTGCCGCAAAAGGGCATGGAGGCCATGGAAAAGGGCTTTCTTTGTCCGAAGCGCAGCGGCCTTCCGGCGGAATTTGCCGCAATGGTGCAGACCATCCTGGCCAATTCCTACATCAACGGGACGTGCTATCGGCTGGATGGCGGCACGCGGTTCGCCCCGTGACGGGTTCCTATGCAGGCGCGATAAGAAATGTGGGTGCGGCGCGATGGGTCGCTGCAACGTAAATGCCGATGACTGGCGAGGTGATGTGATGGACAACGCAGGATTGAATGGGAACGGGCATCGGCTGACGCCTATTTGCATCGTGGACGCCGGTATAGCCTGGATCACGCTGAACCGGCCGGAGAAGGCGAACGCGGTGAGTTCCGATCTGCTGGATGACGTGCTCGAGGCGCTGGACGCGGCAGAGTCTGCGTCAGATGTGAAGGCGATCGTATTCTCTGGCGCTGGGCGAAACTTCTGTGCGGGCGCGGATCTTGGCGAACTGCTGGAAGGCGGACGAACGGCTGTTCGGGCCTTGCTGGACCGGTTTCGCGAAGTGGGCCGCCGATTCGAGGCGTCTGTATTGCCCGTCGTGGCCATGGTTCAGGGCGCGGTGCGCGCGGGTGGCTTGGAATTGCTGCTGTGTTGCGATGCGGCGATCGCGTCCGACGACGCCACGATTGGAGACGCGCATGCGCTGCGCGAACTGCTCCCCGGCGGCGGCAGCAGTGTTCGGTTGCCGCGATGCATCGGAATGCAAAGAGCCAAATGGATGATCCTGTCCGGTCAATCCATCACGGCGGCGCAGGCGGTGGATTGGGGAATCCTGCATTCCGCCGTGCCCGCAAACCGCTTGAAGCAAGCCGCCATCGCGCTTGCGGGCGAGATGTCAGTCGCCCATCGGGACACGCTTGCAAGGGCGAAGTCGTTGCTCGTCGCGTCTTTTACGCTAGGCAGGGCGGACGCGCTGGAAAACGAGATCAGGACATTGGAAGCGCATGCCAGTACCCCGGCCATGCAGGCGGGACTGGCTCAGTTCATCGGCCGCCGCCACGCGTCAGCGCCGCGCAACGCCTCGGACGCAAAACTCGGCAATGTCCCGGACGCGGTCTAGTCGCTGGCGCTCGCCGATGTCGTTGTTTCGAGCAAGCGGTCCCACGAGCGCTTCAAATAGGGATCCGACGATGCACGCCGACGAGACTTCCGGGTTCTGATCGGCAAAGTCGCCGCCGCGGATGCCGCGCTCGATGATGGTCTGGAACACGCGCATCAGCTTGCTCCGGTACTTGAGCCGCTCGATCTCGATTGCCGAATCGACGGGTTCCGCGACCAAGGCATAGCCAAGCTGTTTGGCGCGGATGGCGCGGCTGCCGAAGGTGTAAGCGCACTCTTTCAGCAGTTCGGCCGGCGTACCTTCGCCCATTGCAACGCCGGCCACGACATTTACTTCATGCTGCGAAACATGGGCGACAACCTCCACCAACAGGCTTTCGCGCGACTTGAAGTATCGGTACAGCGTCGCCGGCGACATCCCCGCGTGCTCGGCAATGGCATTGACCTGTGTTTCGCGAAATCCCACGGATGCGACAAGATCGATGGCGGCCGCCAGAAATCGCGCGCGCTTGTCGTGCTGAGGCAGGTTATAGGTGGGCCGCGCCGCGCGCGGGCCGCTCCTCTGTCCCGTGGGTTGCCCCAAAGCGACCGACGGGGCATCTGTCTTGGCCAGATACCAGTTTTCCGCAAAGTGCCGCGCCTGGGTCAGATCGTCAGTCTTGGTGCTGACACGCTGGCTCTTGCCGTCAAAGGTGCCTTGGCATTGCCAGAATCTGCTGTTCGGCCGGCGATAGATGCTGATCCGACCTCCGACAGCAGAATGCCGTTCATCCGCCATGGGGGTAGCGCTCCCTGTGTAAAAGATAAAACCCGGCTCCAATTTTTGCACAATTTGTGTGTCGGCAGGGGGGCGCTGGCGCACCTGTCAATCCGCCGGCTCAACCCGCGTCATGTGAAACTGCTGCCGCAGGCGAAATCCCAGCCGCTCATACAACGCGATCGCGCCGGCGTTACTGCTCAAGACGTGCAGGAACGGCGATTCCCCGCGTTTCCAGATCTGCGCTTCCAGTCCCTGCACCAAGCGTCCCGCCAGGCCCTTGCCGCGCCACGCCGGGTCCACACAGACGGCGCTGATCTCAACGTGTCCGCCTGGATGCATCCGTTCGCCGGCCATCGCGATCAGCCGCCCCTCTGACCGGATGCCGATATACCGGCCCATTTCGTGCGTCCGCTTGCAGAAGGGCCCAGGCTTGGTCATGGAGGCCAGTTCCAGCATTTCGGCCGCATCGGCCGCGCCAAGCGTCACGATGTCGGCGTGGACTGCAAGGCGGGTATCCCTCTTTGTCGCAACCATCTGATGGATCCTGCCGACCGGCTGCGCGCGTAGCCGGGCAGGTGGCTTGAGGGGGCTGCAGGACAGGAGCGCCACCTGGTCGCCCGCAGACAGCAACTGGGCCAGTGCCAGCCAGGCGTCGGGCGAGGCGTCGGACGCCATCGCGGCAAACGGCGCCACGTCGGGACAGTAGCGGCGGGCAAGCGGCCCGCCTGCGCTCAGATGGGCGTGGTGGGTCGTCAGTGCTGTCCAGATCGGGTTGTCCAGACTGTGTGCTTGTTGATCCATGCCGGTTCCAGTTTGATCCGCGCCATGTTGCGCGTGAGGCCACTGTAGACAGGAACGCATGCGGGCTCTATTGTCGCGAGTGACATTTTTGGAGTCATTTCCGCCATGAAACTCTCCGTGCTGGCCCTGGACGGATGCTTCGATACGGGGCTGTCGGCCATCCTGGACGCCTTTACCACCGCCAACGAGTTGGCCGACATGCAGCAGCCCGGCGCCGGACCGCGTTTTGACATCAGCGTCATCGGCGTGCGGCGCGAGGTGCGCACCGGCCTGGGCATGCGCGTGCCGGTCAAGCCGGCGAGCGCGATGGGCAACCCTGATTGGGTGGTGCTGCCGGCCATCGCCACCAAGATGCCGGAGCAGTTGCTGCCGGCGCTGGAACGCCGCGACGTCAAGGATGCGCTGGCCTTGGTGCGCGACGCGCACGCGGGCGGGGCCCGGATTGCGGCGGCCTGCATCGGCACCTTCGTACTGGCGGAGTCCGGCTTGCTCGACGGCCACGAGGCGACGACGTCGTGGTGGCTGGCGCCGCTGTTTCGCCAGCGCTATCCGCAAATCCAGCTGGACAGCGCGCGGATGATGGTGCCGTCCGGCGACTTCACCACCGCCGGCGCGGCAATGGGGCACCTGGATCTTGCATTGTGGCTGCTGGGCCAGGCGAGCCCCGCGCTCGCGGCCGTGGTCGTGCGATACCTGCTGGTGGATGCGCGCCCATCGCAGGCGCCGTACATGATCCCCGACCACCTGGCGCGCGCCGACCCGCTGGTCGAGCGCTTTGAACGCTGGGCGCGAGAGCGCCTCGCGCAGGGCTTCGCGCTGGACGCCGCCGCGGATGCGCTGGCCACCAGCACGCGCACCCTGCAACGCCGCATCGAGGCGGTGCTGGGCAAGTCGCCGCTGTCGTACTTCCAGGATCTGCGGGTGGAGCGCGCGGTGCATCTGCTGCGCACCAGCCATCTGAGCATCGACGCCATCGCCGCGCAGGTGGGCTACGAGGACGGCGCTACGCTGCGAACCTTGCTGCGCCGCCGGCTGGGCAAGGGGGTGAGGGAATTGCGGATGGGGGCAGTCCGGTCCGGACCTGCCGCGGTCAGGCCGCCGGCTTGTCCCGATTCTTCCGAACCAGCACCGCCCCGACGATCGTCAGCAGCAGGCCGCCGCCCAGGTAAGGCAGCCCAAAGATAAGCAGGAAGAAGAACAGCGCGGTGTTGGCATCGCGCGCGTCCGCGCCGCCGCCCTGGTGGAGGGCGGGGTCCATCTGCAGCAGGGCGACCGGCACGGTCAACAGCAAGATCACGCCCAGCACCGCGCAGCCCCAGCCCATCAGCCGCCGCAGGTTGGAAATCCGCGCCAGCACAACGGCCGCGACGACCGCGATCACGCCATACAGGACCGCGCCCGCGATCTGCATGCGTTCCAGCGCGATGGGGTCCAAGGGGACGTACGGCTCGCCGGCGGGTGGGTTCAGTCCGAAGACGACCTGCAGCAACGGGTTGGTGATGCCGAAGCTCGCGCTGCCGATGAGCAGACCGAACACAATGCTGGCAAGCCACTTGAGCGCGGTAGGGGGCATGGGTCGCGGGAGATCAGTAGTAGATGTCGACGTAGTCCGTCAGGCCGCCGCAGGCTTCCATCTGCTGCAGACGCCAGTACTTGCGCTTGCCGGTGGCCTTGAACTCGTAATCGCCGGTGCGCTCGCAGCGGCGGCCCTTGTCCGGCGCGTCCAGGATCAGGATCGTGCCGCGCAGCACGAAGCGGTCGCGGTCGATCGAGACGACCTCGCCTTTGACCTTCAGCGTGCCTTCGTGGTTGGCCTGCGTGCCCTCCAGGCGCACCACGTCGTTGTCGTCGATCGCGTTCATCTTGCCGCGTTTGGCGGACCACAGCCATTGCAGCGTCACGCCGCTGTTGTTCAGAAGGCGCTCGTAAGCGACCTGGTCGTTGATGCGGGTCTTTTGCACGGGCGCGAGCGCGCCGGCGGGGGACTGCTGGGCCGCGTTCGGTTGGGCGGGGGCTTGCTGAGCGGGCGCTTGCTGGACGGGCGCCTGTTGAACCGGCGCCGGGTTGTTCGAACCCGCGCGCGGAGGCAGGATGGCCGCGCCAGGATCCTTGGCCGCCAGCGCGGGCGCGGCGGCGGCAAAGGCCAGGCCCAGCGCGAGAATCAGATTTCCGGACTGGCGTTTGATACCCGAGACGCCGGCTGCGCCGCGATCAACGTTGGTTTGCATGGTCTGTATCAAGAAGGGGAAAGGGGATGCGCCGTCTTTCGATCTCGATGGGACCGGGCCGATTGGCCCTGACCCCGATTTACGGCACGGGCGCCAACTTAGCATGGGCCCGCGCGCAAATAATTGCCGTCTTTCGCACAGGTGTATCGATTCGTGAAACGAAAGACAGATTGCTTCAAACGCCGGCGCCGCGTCCCCACCCCTTCCTGCGGACGTTCTCTTCATGCAGCAGGCGCACCTGTTCCACAAACTCCGGCACCGGCCCCACGGTCTCGATGCCTTCGACGACCTCGGCAATGGGCAAGGAACGCACCGGCGAGGGCGGCACGCCCCAGTCCCGCATCCACGCCGCGTATTGGGCCGACGACACGGCGTAGACGATCCGGCCCAGGCCCACCCAGCCATGCGCCGCCGAGCACATGGCGCAATGCTCGCCCGAGGTATAGACGGTGCACGCCGCGCGCTCGGCCTCGGGCACATGGGCCGCGGCCCAGCGCGCGATCTCGAACTCCGGGTGCCGCGTGCGGTCGCCGGAGGAAACGTGGTTGTGGTCCTCGAACAGCACCTGGCCGTCGCCGGACACCAACACCGATCCAAAAGGCTGGTCTCCGGCGTCGAGCGCCTGCCTGGCCAGCTCGACGCATCGGGCCAGATGCTGCTTGTCCGTTTCGGTAATCACACGCGATCTCCTTGTAAAGAATGGGCCGGCGCCCGCCGGCCCTGACCGGCCTATTGGACTACAACACGACAACCGCAGCGGCAGGCGATTCCCCTCGCTTGGCGCAACCGGGTGCCGGCTGGCGAGTGCGTCGTCAAATATAGGCCGCCCCGCACGGTTTAACATCGCGCGATGCTATTCATCCTCTTTCTCTGGATCGCGCTGGCCATCGTGGTCGGCGTCATGGCCAAGGGGCGCGGCCGCAACGGATTCGGCTGGACCGTGCTGGCCGTCCTGATCAGCCCGCCGGTGGCGGGCGTGTTCCTCATGTCGATTGCCAACCGGTCACCGCATGCGAGCCAACCCATCCCGGCCTCGCACATCGATTGCCCCTTGTGCGGCGGGCGCATCCTGCGCGAGGCGCGCGTGTGCCGGCACTGTGGCGGCGACGTGACGCAGGCGTTGAGCCAGGCCGATCCTCCGGTGGTGCGCGAAGGCTACTGGTTCGACGACCTGAACCCCTCGGTCGAATTGAAGCGGACCGCGGGCCGCGTGACCCGGGCGCAAGCGCAGCCGCCCTGGCTGGTGGTGGATCAAGCGCTGGATTCCATCGTGATCGGCAGCCGTTGGCCCGGGCAGCTCTGGCGCGTGCGGGTCGTCAAGCTGGGCGACATGTCGGGCCTGGTCGCCGACCCCGGCTACTGGCGCGCCGTGACGGTGGAATTGCTGGACGAGTTGCCCTTGTCCGTCCTGTTCGGGCCGCAGGGCGAGGCCGTGCTGGACATCATCCAGAAGATCGACACGCTGACGCGCGCCCAGGCGCAGGCGCTGGCCGACAACGTGCCGCACGACGCCTGGATGGCCTACAGCCGGGCCTGGATGCGGTGGTCGCGGCAAAACGAAGCGGGCGAGCCGGGCGCCGGCGACGCCGACGAATGGCGCGGCGTGCTGGCCGCCAGCCGGCGCGGCGACAAGGCCCGCTCGCCGATCCATTCCGGTTTCCTGCTGATCCACAGCCAGTTGCGGCAGCGCGCCGCGCGCGTGGAGGGCGACGGCGCTTTCATCCTGGTCGAGGAAGACGGCGAGACCGAACAGACGCTCAATCCGCTGTGGCAGGGCGCCTGCGATGCGCTGCTGTTTGCCGCGATGGCGCGGGCCGCGCCGCAGTATGTGTCCGAAGACGACGCGCTGACATTGGTGCAGGCCTGGAACCGGGTGTTCGACGCAGCCCCGCCGCGCGCGTGAGGCTCACCACATTTCTTCGTGCAGGATTTTCCGGGCTCGCTTGAAAGTGATCACCGCCAGCCAGGCCGCCAGGATCAACGCGATCCAGCCGGTCATGTTGTGCTTTACCTTGCGAGAATGGTTCCAGTCATGGACCTGCTTGGCGTCGACCAACGTTTCACCGTTCCTGCGCACCCCATAGACCCGGACGGGAATGGCCACGTTGTACTGAAGCGCGATCTTGCCGTCGGTAAGCTGCGCCTCGTCTTCGAGCACCATGAATTCCACGCGCTCGCCCTCGGTGTACCGGATGTTGTAGGTCGCGTCGAAGAACTTGAACACCATGTAGGGATAGTTGCCCGAATACACGCAAGGCACGCTGTAGGATTGCCACCGTCCGCGTATCCGAGCCTGGGCGTCGCAGCTTGCCACCTTGTCCACCCGCAATTGAATCGTGTGCAGCTTCGCGGGGTCATAGGGCAGGCGGATGTCGCTTGCCGCGTTAAAGCAGTAGATGGCGATGCCGACGAGGACGAGCGCACCCATCGCAGGAAGGCGGCAAGGCCTGAAGGCGCGCTTCCAGTCAGCCAGTTCACTGCTCATGCGGGCTGACTCGGGTACGTTGCGGGCGGTTGCGTGGGCCTTGGTCGATTTTCATGACGCGCGCTGCAGAATTTGCGAGCGCGTATCTTAAGACATGCGCCTTGCCGCCTTGTGCGCCTACGTGGGATCGCAGTGGTTCCGGAACGCCTTTTCACCCGCGTCTGACACCTCTACCCACTTCTGGTCCGGCGGCGCATCCGGCTCATAGCTGTCGTGCCAGTTCCACCACTTGTAGGTGGGCGTCTGCGGATAGCCTTCCGGAGAATCCTCCCAAAGCTCCTGCCGGCCCAGCGGCGTGATGTCCAGGTAGTTCCACGTGCCGCCCATCTGCTCGTCGCCGCGGTTGTTCAGGAAATACGTGCGGAACACGCGGTCGCCGTCGCGAAAGAACACATTCGTGCCGTGCCATTCGTCCACCCCGAAGTCGGCGTCGAAACGGTCGGCGATCGTGAACCAAGGCATCGTCCAGCCCATGCGCGCCTTCACGCGTTCGATGTCGGCTTGCGGCGCGCGCGAGACAAAGACCAGTGTCGTGTCGCGCGCATTCAGATGCGCCAGATGCGCGACCTGATCGGCCACCATCGAGCAGCCGCGGCACGCGTGATCCGGCCAGCCGAACACGCCCGGTTCGTGGAACGCCCGGTAGACGATGAGCTGGCGGCGGCCGTCGAACAGATCGCGCAGCGTGACTCTGCCGGCCGGACCTTCAAAGACATACTCCTTGTCCACCGCCGTCCACGGCATGCGGCGGCGTTCCGCGGCCAGGGCGTCGCGGGCGCGGGTGAGGGCTTTTTCCTTGATCAGCAGTTGTTGGCGGGCGGCTTCCCAGTCTTCAGCGGAGACGACCGGGGGCGTCTGCATGGCGGGCCGGGCGCCATTGCCGGCGGATGCGGGGGGCGTGGTCATGGCTTGATCCTCTTGATGGCTTCGATCCCGAGGGCGCAGCGATGCGGCGCGGGGAGTGGGAACAGTGTGGCACCGGGAGGGGCACAGCCAGGAGTAACAAATCTGGCGTGTAAATGCGTCACGTGCGTCACGTGCGTCAGCCTGGTCAGGCGGGTATCGACGCGGCCTCGCGCGGGGTCGCCTGCGCGGTCCACCCCCGCAGGCTTTCGCGCAGCAGCGCGACGGCGGCCTGACCGCTCTCGTTCAGCCGATGCGCCGCGTACAGCCCAAACTGCGCGCTCAACGGCAGGGCGCCCTCGTCGCCGATCGATATCACGCGCATGGTGTCGGGCCGCAGGCACTCGGTCGTCAGCAGGGCCACACCCAGGCCGTTTTCGACGGCGGCGATCGTGGCGCCCACGTTGTGGCTGGTCAGCGAGACCCGGAAATCACGTCCCGACGCCGTCAGCGCGTCAAACGCCAGCCGGCGCCAGGAGCAGGGTTCGGCGTACACGATCACGTCCAGCGGCTGGTCCGGGTCCACGGTCTCGTCGATGCCGCATGCCCAGTGCAGGTCCACGGTCCACGTTTCGATGGGTTCATCGACGAACCCCACGCAGGCGCCGACGGCTACATCCAGCGTGCCGTCCTGCCAGCGCGCGGCCAGGCGCTCGCCGTCGTCGATCACGACCTCCAGATGCAGATTGGGACACGAACGCCGCAGCCGCCCCAGCGCGGCCGGCAACGCCGCCACCGCCACGTCTTCGGACAGTCCGATGCGCACGCTGCCCGCCACCGCGCGCTCGCGCAAGCGTGCCGCCGCGGCCTCGCCCAGCGCGAGGATGCGGTTGGCGTAGCTCAGCAGCAATTCCCCCTCGGTCGTGGGCGCCATGCCCCGGCCGGTGCGATGCAGCAGGCGCTTGCCGACCATTTCCTCCAGGCGGCGGATCTGGGTACTGAGCGCCGATTGCGCACGGCCGGCCTGGTCCGCGGCGCGGCTGAGGCTGCCGTAACGACAGACGGCGACAAAGGTGCGGAGCAGGGCAGGGTCGAAGTCGGCTGACATTATCAATCCATGAAATCTGGTTTACGAGGTATCAGTCTAGTTGTAACTCTCCGGCGTGCCTAGGATGACCCTTGTCGCGAAATGTCCGACTCAATTCAAGGAGCCATCCCCATGACACACCCCCAAAATCAGCGCGTCGTCCTCGCGTCCCGCCCCGTTGGCCGGCCCAAGGCCAGTGATTTCCGCGTCGAGCACGCGCCCATTCCCGATCCGGCCGAAGGCCAGGTGCTGCTGGAAGTCCAGACCCTGTCGCTGGACCCCTACATGCGCTGGCGCGTCAGCGACGAGAAGTCCTATGCCGCGCCCATGGCAATCGGTGACGTCATGGTCGGCGGCACGGTCGCCCGGGTCAAAACGTCCCGCCACCCTGATTGGCGCGAGGGCGACATCGTGCTGTCCGCCGCCGGTTGGCAACGTTACGCGCTGTCCGACGGCAGCGATCTGCGCCGCCTCGATCCGGCCATTGCGCCGCCGTCCACCGCGCTGGGCGTGCTGGGCATGCCCGGCCTCACGGCCTACGTGGGATTGCTGAACATCGGCCAGCCCAAGCCGGGCGAAACCGTCGTCGTCGCGGCCGCCAGCGGCGCGGTGGGTTCGGTCGTCGGCCAGATCGCGCGCATCCAGGGCGCTCGCGTGGTGGGCATTGCCGGCGGGCCGGAGAAGTGCGCCTTCGTCAAGGAAGCGCTGGGCTTTGACGTGGTGGTGGATCACCGCGCTCCCGATTTCGCGCAAAAGCTGGCCGAGGCCTGCCCCGACGGCATCGACGTGTATTTCGAGAACGTCAGCGGCCATGTATGGGATGCCGTGCTGCCGCTCTTGAACGACTTTGCCCGCGTGCCCGTGTGCGGAACGATCGCCAACTACAACGACGGCCCGGCCGACCGAAACGGTCCGGACCGCCTGCCCGCGACCATGCGCGAGATCCTTTCCCGCCGCATCACCATGCAAGGCTTCATCGTGTTCGACTTCCCGAAAGAGCAGGAAGACGAGTTCCTGCGCGTGGCCGGGCAGTGGATCCGCGAGGGCAAGCTGCGCTGGCGCGAGGACGTCGTCGACGGGCTGGAGCGTGCGCCCGAAGCGCTGATCGGTTTGCTGGAAGGGAAGAACTTCGGGAAGCTGGTGGTGCGGGTGGGGGACTGACGCCCGAGGCGCCTTACTGGCCGACGGTGCGCGCCTTGCTGCGCCGCGCCTTTGGCTTGGGCGCCACGCCCAGGCGCGGGTCCCGGGCCACCGCCAATCCGGCCAACGCGGCCGCGGTCGCTTCAAACGCGTCGTCGGTCTGCGGCAGATACAGCCATTTGCCCAGCACAGGATGCGGCACCAGGGACGGCATGTCGGCCATCAAGGCCGCATGCCGTTCCTGCGACGTGCAGACCATCACGCCATTCCAGGGATCGTCGCGGTCCGCGACGATCAGGTACAGCAGGCCATCGAGGTAGGCGGCATCGGCGCCGAACATCTTGCGGTGCATGTAGCCCGCGTCCCGCTCCAGGGGCTCAAGTATCCACGCCAGCGAATTCAGGCGCGCGGCGCGCTGCTTGCTGGGCGGGGCGAAGGGATCGGACCGGTTGCGCATGAAAGGCAGTGTAGCCAACGGCCAGCCGGCACGGGCGTGCGGCTATTGCCCGGTGCCCTCGAACAGCGGCGCCAGCGGCATGAGAGGACCGTATTGCTTGAACTTGCGCCAGTTCTCCGCCGCCTGCCGCAGTTCCTCGTTCTTCTGCGCTTCCTCCAGAATCTCCGAGACGCGAGGCGCCAGGGCGACCGCCATATCGATAATGTCGTTTGCCGTGTAGCCGCGCTCCCAGCGCGCGCGCAACGTCATGTCGTCGCCCTTGGCCCGCATCGCGCGCGTCGCCTCCTTGATCATGGCCTTGCGCTGATCGGCGGAAAGACGCTCCGCGAACGAAATGCCGGCCACGAGGCCCTGGATAAAGCCCTTCTCGCGATACCCCGTCGTGGCGGCCACCTGGCTGGCGACGCTGCGGCTGATGACCTTGGGCGCCAGATTGTCGCGAATCCAGCCGCGGCTCAGCCGCAGCAGCCCCGCGCACAGCCCCTGGCCAAACCCCGAACGCATGCCGTCCGCGCGCGCGGCCTCCTGCGCCTCGGCATAGGTCATGGCGAACTGAACCATCAACATGATCGCGTCCTGCGGCCCGGGCATCAGGAAGTTCGCCACCCAGCCCGCGGCGCTGCCGATCTTGCCCAGCGCCGAGGCGGTGCGGCCCGAGACCTTCAGGACCGATGTCGCTTCCTGGGCTACCACGGTGCTGGCGGCGGTGGCGGGCACGGTCGCCGGCGCCTTCCCGTAGCGCTGCTCGAATTCCGCCATGCGCGGAGGGCCGGCGCCCACCTTCGGCGGCTCGCCAGGGACGCGCGGCTTGGTGGCCGGCTGTTCGACAGGTAGCTGGGGCAGGGACGTCTTCGGGCGCGGGCGCCCGGCGGTCTCGGGATGCTGGACAAACTTTTCGTCGGGAAGTCCGGCCTGCACGGCCGGTTGCCGCATGCTGGACAGGGATCGGTAATGCCCGGAGCCGTCGTTCCAGGACTTGACCTTGCCCCCCTCGAACTCGACCTGTCCTGCCCAGTTGACGCGTTCGCCGCGGGCCGCCTCGGTGTGGCCGATCGCGCCCATCCTGTTCTTGGCCTTGACAGCGAATATCTCGCCGTCCTTCACGACAAAGTCATAGTTGCCGCGCGCCGTCCTGCCATACCGGCCGCCGACCTCTTTCCATGTGCCATTGACGTTCTTGAGCCGGATCACATCGCGCGAAGAACCGAACGCGGGCGCGTCCCTGGGCAGATTGCCGTAGGTTGGGCCGCGCGGCTCGCGCTGCAGCAGCATCGCGCCGCCGGCCGGCAAGGAGGACTGCTGGATGACGTGCACCAGTTCGTGCGCAAGCAGTGCCAGGCCCGAAGGCGTGCCGGGCGCATATTCGTGGTCACCCAGGACGATGTGATGGCCGATGGTGAATGCGCGGGCTTGCACGGCGTCCGCCGACGCGATGGCCCGCTTGTCCGAATGCACGCGCACGCCGCTGAAATCCGTGCCGAATCGCGGTTCCATGAACGACCGCGTGTAGGTGTCAAGGGGTTGTCCGGGCGACGCCAGGACCTCGCCCAGAAGGGGCGATCCGCTTGCCCATGCCGCGCCGGCCACGTCAACCTGCCGAAGGGAGCGCATCGCACGACCCGGCGCCGGTTCGCCGCGCGGCATGTCCGGCCGCGGATCGGGCGCTTGCATAACCTGCATGGAGAGCCGGTGCGCTTGCTTCTCGGACGGGTCGCCCGCTTGGCTGATCGAGAGGGGCTCGCTCGGCGGATGCACGGATATCCGCTCCAGCGCGTGCATAGGAGGCGCGGCCGTGGACGGCGCGGTGATCGCTTTGCGATCCTCCGAGGCCGCGCCATCAGGCGTACTCCATGCCACCCGGCTTGACGCGCTGCCTCGTCCGCCGCGCACGGCCGGTGCGCGGGTGGACGCCTTCGACTGCTGTACGAAAGTGCGCATGGCTTCGCTCCGTTCGTTCACACGTCTGATGCCGGGATATTGTCCATCTTTATGGGTGACCCGCCTATCGGGGCGGGTGAATTCCAACGCCCACCATTCACCCCGGCAAGGCGTCCACGGGCCGGCAGGCTGACGGCCCAAGTCGACGGCGACACCGGAATCAGACCGCAAGAACCGGATGGCTGGGCGGGCAGCCCCCGCAGAGAATGGCGGCTCACTACGCACACCGGAGAGCCAACATGGGCCTGCTGCAGGGAAAAATTGCCATCATCACGGGGGCGTCGTCGGGAATCGGCCGCGCCGCCGCGCTGTTGTTCAGCGCCGAAGGGGCCGCCGTCGTCCTGAATGCCAGGGGCGAATCCGCTTTGGATGACGTGGCCGCCAGCATTCGCGGCCGGGGTGGAAAGGTACGCACCGTTGCGGGCGACGCCAGCCAGCCCGCCACGCACGAGCGCCTGATTGCAGAAGCGGTGGGGGCGTTCGGCGGCCTGGATATCGCATTCAACAACGCCGGGGCGACGGGACCCATCGCACCGCTGGCGGACCTCAGCTTCGCCGATTGGCAGGAGACGATCGCCGTGAACTTGCATGCGGCATTCCTTGGCAGCGCGCACCAGATTCCCGCCATGCTGGCCCGCGGGGGCGGCGCGATCCTCTTTACCTCCAGTTTTGTCGGCACGAGCGTGGGGCTTCCCGGGATGGCGGCCTATGGCGCCGCCAAGGCAGGATTGATGGGGCTGGTCAAGGGAATCACGGCGGATTATGGCCATCGGGGCATCCGCGCCAACGCGCTCATGCCGGGCGGCGTGGACACAGCCATGGCGGGCGATAGCGCACAGAAGGAATGGGCGGCAGGCCTGCATGCGATGAAGCGGATCGCGCGACCGGACGAGATCGCCAGCGCCGCCTTGTTTCTGGCAAGCCCGATGGCAAGCTTCGTCAGCGGGTCTGCCCTGTTTGCCGACGGGGGGAATTCCGCGGTGAAGTGACGGCCGGCCGTTTCTGCAATACTGCGGACTTCGCCGCCAGGCGGCGCGTCCGTCATCGCGTGACGCCGCGTCGCCGGATTATCGGCCTTCGGATAGACCGGTCATGTCTGAACACCACCAATTCATCTTTCCCCGCGACTTCCATTTGCCGCCGCCGGACTGGCCGGCCCTGCAAGCCCGGCTATTGGAAGGCGGCTATGTGCTGGCCCCGCAAGGCGAAAACATCCCCTACAGCGCCATCCGGGGCGATAGCGCCGACGCGGACGACGCATCCTGGCACAGCCCGCAATACTGCCTTGGCCCCGCGGCCAGACCGTATCTGAGCGAGCAAGTCAGAGCGAACTATGACGCCGATCCCAGAAACTTTCCCCTGCAATTGCTGGCTTACGACGGCCCTCATCCCCGCGTCATGGTTGGCGAAAATCTCTGCGAGCCCCAAGTCCCGGGATCGGACGAACCCGCGCGTCCGATGGCGTCCGAGGCCTACGTGGACCTCATCGGCCAAGCCCACGAAAACCCGGCGGTGCAATGGCATTGCGAGCGGAGCGGGCAGTATTACCGGATCCTTGAGCTGGATTGGCACTACAGCCTGGCGATGGGGTTTCGGATGGTGCGCTGCGAGGGGCTGGATCGAGCGAGCGCGGAAGGCCTTGCGTCATTGATCGGCGAGCTGGCGGGGCAGGTTATGGGATGCAGCCATCGGCACTTGTGACGGCGTGCATCGGCGCGAGCGCCGCCGCCCTACAGCCAGAGACAATTTGACACGCCGCGTGGGGCGCAACCTGTCATCTTGGATCATCCTGGAAAAAATCCCGACACGAGACCGATCACGAAGGAGCGATATGTCGATTCAAATGTTAGGCCGATGCGGTGTCATGCTGTTCCTTGCTGCGCTGAGTGCAGGTTGCTCGACGGTAGCCGGCGAATGCGGATGGCTTCGCAGCAGTTGCATGTATGAAGGGCAGTACGAATCGGGCGAGGAAGACTACGCCGAAGACGAAGCGAAGCGCTTGAATCAAGAGTCGTCGGATCGGTTGCGCCGCAGTTCGGGCAATTGATTCGCGGGTGAGCGGCGTGCGCCCGGCACGCCGTCTCTTGTGCAAGATGCCGTATGCCTACGCCTTGGCTGCGCCCGCAAAGCGCGCCGCCAGCTGATCGCAATGCCGCGCCAGGATCGCCGCGTCCACGCCCACCGCCGTGTACAGGCTTCCCGCCGCCATGTACCGCCGCGCCAGTGTCTCGTCCGGTGTCAGCACGCCCGGCGCCTTGCCCGCGGCGCGCACGCGGCGAATGGCCTGTTCCACTTCGGCCACGACCTTCGGATGCTGCGGCTCGCCGGGATAGCCCAGGCTGGCCGCCAGGTCCGCCGGCCCGATGAAGACGCCATCCACGCCATCCACCGCGATGATGGCGTCCAGGTTCTCCAGCGCCTCGCCGGTCTCGGCCTGCACCAGCAGGCACAGTTCTTCTTCGCAACGGCGCATGTAGTCGGGCACCCGGCCGTAGCGCGTGGCGCGCATGGTGCCGCTCACGCCCCGCACGCCGCGCGGCGCGTAGCGCATGCCAGCCACGGCGCTCTCGGCCTCGGCCGCGTTCTGCACGTAAGGCAGCAGCAGCGTCTGCGCGCCGATGTCCAGATACTGCTTGATCTGCACCTTGTCGTTCCAGGACGGCCGCACGACAGGATGGCTGCCGTACGCGGCCGCGGCCTGCAACTGCGCCATCACCGTGGGCAGCAGCGCGGGCGTGTGTTCGGTGTCCAGCAGCAGCCAGTCAAAGCCGCTGGCCGCGACCAGTTCCGTGCTGTTCGGATGGCCAAGCGTGACCCACAGCCCGGTCTGGTGGCGCTGCTCGCGCAGCGCGCGCTTGAACGTATTGATCGGGAGTTCCATGCGCCGTCCTAGGAAAAGTGCACCGAAATGCTGCCGAGCTTGCCGTAGTCGGCATGCAGCGTGTCGCCGCGCTTGACCGCGACGGTCCGAGTGAACGACCCGGCCAGCACGATCTGCCCGGCGGCCAGGCCCGTATCGTGCTGCGCCAGCTTGTTGGCCAGCCAGGCAATGCCCAGCGCCGGATGCCCCAGCACGGCGGCCGACACGCCCGATTCCTCGATCACGCCGTTCTTCAGGAGCAGGGCGCCCACCCAGCGCAGATCGATGTCCAGCGGCCGCACCGGCCGGCCGCCCAGCACGATGCCCGCGCACGCGGCGTTGTCGGCGATGTTGTCCACGATGCGGCGCGGATACTTGCTGCGCCCGTCGATCAGTTCCAGCGCGGGCACCACATAGTCGGTGGCGTCCAGCACGTCGAACAGGCTCACGTCGGGGCCGCGCAGCGGCTTGCCCAACACGAAGGCCAGCTCCACTTCCACGCGCGGCACGATCAGCTTGTCGGTCGGAATGGTCTCGCCATCCTGATAGAACATCGTGTCCAGCAGATGGCCGTAGTCCGGCTCGTCGATGCCGACCGTGCTCTGCATGGCCTTGGACGTCAGGCCGATCTTGTGGCCGCGCAGCTTGGCGCCCGCGGCCAGCTTCTGGTCGATGATGCGCTTCTGGATCGCGTAGGCGTCGGCGATCTCGATGCCGGGAAAGGCCTGGTCGAGCTGCGTGGTGGGCACGCCGCTGCGTTCTGCTTCCAGCAGCAGGCCGGCGGCGCGGTCGCGATCGGCTTCATTGAGCATGGCGGGTTCCTTGTGCGGGTGCGGCCGTTTCGTCGGCCACGGGGTTGGACAGGATGCCGATGCCGGCGACTTCCACCTCGACCACGTCGCCCGGTTTCAGGAAGCGTGGCGGCGTGAAGCGCACGCCGGCGCCGATAGGCGTGCCGGTCGAGATCACGTCGCCCGGCTTGAGCGTGGTCCAGATGGAGATGTAGCGGATCAGTTCGGCGAACGGGAACATCAGGTTGTCGGTGGTGTCCTGCTGGCGCAGTTCGCCGTTCACGCGCGTGCTGACGGTGAGCGGGGCGTCCGGATCGAACGCGTCAGCCGTCACCAGCCACGGTCCCATCGACCCGCTGGCATCGAAATTCTTGCCTTGCGTCACGTTGAACTTGCCGTGCTTGAGCCAGTCGCGCACCGTGCCTTCGTTCAGGCAGGTCAGGCCCGCGATATGGTCCCAGGCGTCTTGCGCGGCGATGCGGCGGCCGGCCTTGCCGATCACGATGGCGATCTCACCTTCGTAATCCAGTTGTTCCGATTCCGGCGGGCGTAGCAAGGGTTCGCCATGCCCCACGAAAGACCCCGGAAAGCGCGGAAACACGCTGGGATAGGCGGGCGGTGCGCTGCCGTCCTGGTATTCCTCGTTGCGCTTGCCGTAGTTCACGCCCACGCAGATGATCTTCTCCGGGGCGGGGATGGGCGGCAGCAGGCGCACCTGGTGCAGCTTGTGTGTGACGGGCAGCGTCTCGGCCATGCGTGCCAGCGCGGGCAGGTCGCCCGCTTCCAGCGCCGCGCGCAGGCTGTCGTGGCCCTGGCCGTCCAGCGCAACGATCTGGTCCTGGCCGCGCAGCGCGCCAAAGCGCGCGCGGCCGTCATGGGTGAAGCTGAGCAGTTTCATTCGTCGAATCCAAAAAGGCGGGCGGGGTTGTCGACCAGGATCTTCTTGAGCGTGGCCTCGTCGCCCGCATAGCGCGCCAGTTGGTCCAGCAGGCGGCCCTCGTTGGGCGTGGCTTTCACCGACACCGGGTGCGGCCAGTCGCTGCCCCACACCACGCGGTCCGGGTTCGCGGCGATCAGCGCCTGGGCCAGCGGAATCACGTCGTCCCAGGGCTCGCCCGCGCGCGAGATCTTTTCCGTCAGCGACAACATCACCCAGAAATTGCCGCGCTTGAGCAGCGACTCCAGCTTGCGGCGCGTCGGATCGGCGGCGCCCGCCGTCGGATCGGCGCGGCCCATGTGATCCAGCAGCACCGGAATATCCAGGTTCTCGAACTGCGCCGCCTGCGCCATCATCCCGTCGGGCTCGGGTTGGAACTTGGCGTACCAGCCCAGCTCGCGGATGCGGGCGATGGCGCGGTCGAACACGTCGGGCGCCATGCTGATGCCCAGCCCCTGGCGCGTGAAACGCGCGCCGCGCACGCCCGCGTCGTGCAGCTTCTGGATGTAGGCGTCGTCGCGCTCGGCCAGCACCACGGCGTTGGCGCAACCGCGATACGACGGCCCGGCGGCCGCCAGGCCGTCCAGCACCACCTGGTGATCCGCGCCATATGTGGTTGCCTGCACGATCACGCCGCGCTCGATGCCCAGCAGCCGGTGCAGGCCCAGCGCCGTCTCGATGGTCGCGCTGGGCATTTCATAGGCTGCGCCCGGGCGCACCGGATAGCGGTCCGCGGGGCCGAACACATGGAACTGGCTGTCGCACGCGCGCGGCGGCAGGCGATAGCCCGGCGCGGTCGGATTGGGATTGAAGGGTTGGTATTGCGCCATCGTCAGGCTCCTTTAGCCGATCACGGCCACGAAATCGCACTCGATGAGCTTGTCGCCATCCAGGTCCGCCTGCATGGTGTGGCGCGCCGGACGGTTCTGCGCATCCGGAAACGCGCGCAGCCACACCGTGTTCAACGCCGCGCGCTGGCTGCGGTCGCGCATCCACACCGTCATCTTCGCGATGTGATCCAGCGATCCGCCGCCTGCTTCCACGATGCGTCGTACGTGGTCGAACATCAGTTCGCACTGGCGTTCCAGCGTATCGCCGTAAGCGCCCGTCGCCGGGTCAGTGCCCTGGATGCTGCCGGAATACAGCATCGGGCCGATCCGGCAGGCGGCGGGGATGGGGTTCTTGTGGCTGAAGCCTTCGGCATAGATGCTGCGTCTGCTCATGGGGTCTTCCGTGTGGGGTCGATGTGTCGGGGGAGGGGGCGCGTCGTGTTGCCGCGCCCCGGGGATTTGGCTGGCCGCTGTTGTGGCCGCTGTTGTGGCAGATCTCGTGGCTGATCTCGTGGCTGTTCAATTGGCCGTGATGCCCGCGCGCTTGATGATCGGCGTCCAGCGCGCGTCCTCGGCGGCCAGGTAGCGCGTGAACTCCTCGGGCGAACTGCCGCGCGCCTGCGCGCCCAGGTCGTCGAAGCGCTGGATGATCGTCGGCTCCGCCAGGATCTTGGTCAGCGCCGCGCTCAGCTTGTCCAACACCTCCTGCGGCGTGCCCTTGGGCGCCAGTAGGCCGGTAAACGTCGCCGCCTCCATGCCCTGCACCCCGGCTTCCGCAAACGTCGGCACATCCGGCATCGACGGCACCCGCTTGGCCGTCGTCACCGCCAGCGCCCGCAGCCGGCCTTCCTTCACGTACGGCAGCGCCACCGAAATCTGGTCGAAATTGAAATCCACCTGGCCGCCCAGCAGATCCGTCGTCGCCGGCGCATTGCCCTTGTATTGCGCCGTCGTCCAGCGCGCGCCCGTCAGCGACTGCAGCAACTCGCTCACCAGATGATTCGTCGTGCCCGCGCCGGGCGAGGCCATGTTGAGCTTGCCCGGTTCCTTCTTTGCCAGCGCCAGCAGCTCTGCCAGGGTCTTCGCCGGCAGCTCAGGACGCACCTGCAACACGAGCGGCGTATAGGACACCGAACTGATCGGCGCAAAGTCCCGGTCCCATTTGTAGGCGTCGCGCTTGAAGATCAGCGGAGAGAAAAGCAGCGGGCCATTCGCCGCCATGAACAGCGTGTACCCATCCGGCTCCGAACGCGCCACCTGCTCACCGGCAATCATCCCGCCCGCGCCCGGCTTGTTCTCCACGATGAACGGCTGCCCCAGCGCCGCCTGCAACCCCGGCGCGATCAGGCGCGCCGCCACATCCACATTCCCGCCAGGCGGGTAGGGCACAACGATCTTCACGGGCTTCTCGGGCCAGGCGGCATGCGCCATCGAGGTAAGGACAGTCAGCGCCACAGTGGCGCAGGCGCGGAGCGCGGTGCGGTTCATGGTCAAGTCTCCTGTGCGTGTCATCGCGTTTTGTTTGTTTGATGACACTCTAGGAATTTGCGCCCCGTCCAACAACGCCAATTTCTCAAAAAGTTCCGGATATTGGACTTTTTCAAGGTGACAGATCGAGAGCGGCTGCTGAATATGGCTCCCGGCACCGGAAAATCAGGCTTGGCGCACTGTGTACGCAGGAATGTGCCCAGATCTGATGTTCAATATCCGGACTACGGAGCGAGACAACCATGCACTTCCCCGCCAGCGACCTGAACCCCGAACAGACCTACCGCCTGATGAGCGGCATCATCGTGCCGCGCCCCATCGCCTGGATCAGCACCATCAACGCCGCCGGCGTCGTCAACCTGGCGCCCTTCAGTTGCTACACCTTCGTGTCCAACCAGCCGCCCATGGTCGGCATCAACATCGGCAGAAAAGCCGGCGAGCGCAAGGACACCGGCCGCAACATCATCGAAAACGGCCACTTCGTCGTAAACATCGCCGACGAGACGCTGCTGGATCCCTTGCATGAAAGCGCCCAGGAACATCCCCCCGAAATCAGCGAGGCCGAATTGCTTGGCCTGGAGGTTCTGCCCGGCGCGGTAATCGCCACGCCCCGCTTGGCCGCAGCGCCCATCAGTCTGGAATGCCGGCTCCATAGCGTCACGCCTTTCGGAAATACCGGTGCGGAGTTTTTTGTAGGCGAAGTCGTCATGTTCCACATCCGCGACGGCCTGATGCAAGACGGCAAGATCGACACCGGAAGGCTGCGCCCCATCTGCCGCATCGGCGGGCCCAACTATGCGTCGCTGGGCGAAATCATCACCAAGCGCGGCATCGCGCAGACACCGAAATCCGTCATGAAACCGGAGGTCGCATGAGTGATCCCGAAGATAAAAGCGCGTCTGGCGCGCAAACCGTTCGGCGAGCATTGGCGCTGCTGCGCCTGATTGCCTGCGGTCAGGAGCGCGGCGTGCGCCTGGTGGACCTGGAACGCATGTCTGGCCTGAACCGGCCAACCGTGCATCGATTGCTGAAAACCTTGGTGCAGGAAGAGGCGGTCGAACAGGATCCGGAAACGCGCCGGTATCTGATTGGGCAGGAGATCACGCTACTCGGATTGGCGCGCACGCGGCGCTTTCCGTTATTGACGCTGGCGGACCCGTATATGGCGGAGCTGGCGGATCAGGTGGGGGATACGGTGTTTCTCAGTATCCGGCATGGGCATGATTCGATTTGCATCGGGCGGCGGACTGGGCGGCATCCGATACAGGTGTTGTCGATTGAAGTGGGCGTTCGCCGGCCGCTCGGGGTGGGGGTGTCCGGCGTGGCGCTGTTGGCGAGTTTGGATGCGGAGGAGAGTGTGCGGCTGGTGCGGAGTAATGCGGCGCGGCTGGAGGTGCTGGGGGAGCGGGTGGAGGATGTGATTGCGCGGGTTGAAGTGGCGCGAAGGGATGGGCTGGCGCATGCGCCGGCGGGGTTGATGCCGGGGACGAGTGCGGTGGCGGTGCCGATTATGTCGGCTCGAGGGGAGGCGTTGGGGGCGATTACGGTGACGGCGATGGCGGAGCGGTTGGGGGTGGAGCGGTTTGAAGGGGTGGTGGAGAGGATGAGGGGGGCGGCGGGGGGGATTGCGGGGAGGTGGGGGCAGGTATCGAGTCGGGGGTGAATTTATGAGCGGCTGCTGGCGCGCGAGAGGACGAATGCCCGCAGCCCAAAGACGACGGGCAGGACTAGCATTGCGAGCCAGCCCGCCAGCCACGCGGCCCATGCCCAACGATATTGCCAGGAGATGAACTCTGGCGCGCCGTTGTCGTCGTACCAAGGGTCCATGGAGATCAGTATGAGACTCAAGGCATAGCAAAAAACCAAGGCGAGGAGCGCCGTGGTGATCGCGGATGGAGCCGACTTTACCGAGCGATTCTTCCAGACGTAAGCAAGCCAGAACGCCAGGACGCCGAGGAATACAAGGGGGAAGAAAAGAACCATCATCATGGGATACGCTTGGCCTAGGCCTTATAACTCCCGGAAACTCGGTGCAGTATCGCCTCCGGCTGCGCAACGCGGCTGGAAGCGGAAACTGCCTTGTTAATAGATGCTGTTCAGCCAGTCAGAATTCTCTTCAATTCCTCAAAGAATTCAGGGATCGTGTATCCCAACCCTGCGGGTCGGAGCCAACCCCATCGTTGTTTGAATGCAGTTTCAACCTCAGGACCGTATTCAGCGATGAATTGGTTCATCTCCAAGCAGACCTGATTTACCCGCTCGTCATTGACCGCATTTTTATAGTCTTGGACGACGTGTTCAACGGTATCGCCAAAAGCCCCCCAGTCCTGATGGAACCATCCTGCGATCAGTACTTCGAGCTCGGGATATTTTTCTTGCTCAGTCATCAGAAATCCAGGTAAGCAGTCAATACGAAATACGGCATACCGTTGTAGGTCTGCTTTTTGAGGGTCACAACAATCTTTGTGCCCGCGACGACTTCAGTCGCGCCGCGAGCCAATACGACGCCCAAGTCCTCCGCGACGGTTCCTCTTAGCGGCAGCCGTTCCCCATTGGACGCAAATTTAGCCCAATTGCTCACCCGGTCGGCGTTGCGGAGCAATATGCCGTTTACCGCAGCTTCTGCCGTTTCGATCGAATGAAATGTCGACGCTCGCTGCAGCCAAGGTTCCGCCCGCAGTCTTCCCTCGAGATAAGCCCTGGTTTTCCCGACGTGTTTGAAAAGCGTATGGCCTCCAAGTCCGCCGTGCACGCGCGCTTCATGCCGAGACAGTGAAATCCGGCCAGCGGTAATTCCCGTTACCCGGGCGGCACGTATGACCCCAGCAAACCCCGATGGCACGGCGAGTTCAACGGCCAAGCCAAGCGCCTGGCCTGAGCCGGGCGTGGCACCGAGCTTTTGGGCGAGTTCAACAAGTCCTCGCTCTGTCAGTGATCGCGTTTCCTGGCCAGTCCACGCTTCCCGCAGGCCGGTTGCGGCGGTATCTGAACCATGCGCCCCGAGGAGTACGCAGCCTGCCTTGGTAAGGCCGGTAGGTTCGGGTACCACGCACAGCGTAGCCCCTCCGACCATTTCCACGAGACCCGCCGCCAATGTGAGGCTACCCCACACGCGGTTGGAAAGCGTCGCTTCATTAGTGATCGACTCGCGGTGCAGTATCGCCGCCAACTGCACCGGCGTGAGAACAATGCGTAGGCTCGAGTCTTCGGACATTCTCTTCGCTCTTATCGATGATGGAGCGATGAATGTCACCCGCAGCGGGCCGACTGTCGATCAGCGCGGTCTGAAGCCCGCTGAATTAATCAGCATTGTGTACCCTTAGCCAGGCCCTAATACTCCCCCAGAAACTCCTCCGGGTCATTTTCAATCTCGACAATCGACCCCGTCAGCAGCGCCGCAAAGCTCGGCGCCACCCAAGTGATCTGGTCCGGGTCATGGCTAAACGCGATGATCTGCCCCATCGTGCCCCCATCCCCCGGCGAGTGATCGACCATCAGCAGCAGCGTTCCCGCGCCAAAGCTGGCAAAGGGCAGCCAGCCCTGATGAAACCAGCCTTCCCTGATGCGCCCATCGGCCGACGCCGGTTCATCGTAGCCGGCATATCGCGGCGCGCGATCGGACATGCGCGCCCGTTCGGCGATCGCTTCTTCCAACGACAAAAAATCATAGCCGGTCAGATATCCCGGCCGCATGAACACCGGTACATCGCTTTCGCCTCCATCGGCCAGGAGCCAAGCCTGCCTGATGTCCGCAGAAATAGGGAAGCCGAGTTGTGCCTCCACCGCTTCCACCGCCGCCTTCGCCGCGCCTGGGTTGAGCGGTAGCGCGGATGCATGCGTGTCGTAGACCGCACGGACGCGGTCCAGGTAGTCGGAGAAATTCATTGACGCGTGCGGTCCTTTTGTCAGATCTATGCAGCTTGGGGCAAGAAAAACCGGTCCTTCAGCTCCTGCAACCCAATCCGCTCCAGCATCTCCGTCAACCGCTCCGCAGGTTTCCTGGTCGGCAGATTCTTGTACTGCGCAATGATCAGCTCATTCTTCATCGAATGCTCCCAACCGACCAGTTCGGTCACGCTGACCTGATACCCGTGGGCTTCAAGCTGCAAGCAGCGCAGCACGTTGGTGATCTGGCTACCAAACTCCCGCGTATGCAGCGGGTGCCGCCAGATTTCCGCCAGCGGATCGGCCAAGGCCTTCGCCTTGTTCTTCCTTAACACCGAAGCCACCTCCGCCTGGCAGCAGGGCACGACCACGATGTATTTCGCCTTCTTCTCCAGCGCAAAATGAATCGCGTCGTCGGTGGCGGTATTGCAGGCGTGCAGGGCAGTCACTACGTCAATCGACGCGGGCAGTTTGTCCGAGGTAATCGACTCCGCAACCGACAGGTTCAAGAACGACATCCCGCCAAACCCCAGCCGCTTGGCCAGTTCCTCTGACGACTTCACCAGTTCTTCGCGGGTTTCGATGCCGTAGATGTGGGAGCCGTTCTTTAGCGCCTCGGGCTGTTCCTTGAAGAACAGGTCATACAGGATGAACCCCAGATACGACTTCCCCGCGCCGTGGTCGGCCAGGGTGACGGCGCCGCGTTGTTGTTGGACGTCCTTGAGCAGCGGTTCGATGAACTGGAACAGGTGGTAGACCTGCTTCAGTTTCCGGCGGCTGTCCTGGTTCATCTTGCCGTCGCGGGTCAGGATGTGCAGGGCCTTGAGGAGTTCGATCGATTGGCCGGGGCGGATGTCGTGGGTTTTTTCGGACATGGGGAAAGGCAAGCGCCCCGCTGGGGCGGGGCGCGTAGAGGTGCGGGAAGGGCCATTCTACCCCTCCGCGTGTCTGACACCCTCATGGGCAGGCCTGTGAATTCCAGCAGGCGTATGCGGGTGTCAGACACCGGCTGAATCTGGGTGGCCGGTGTCTGACACCCGCGCGGCACTGTTGCATTGCTACCGTCAACTCGTACGGGTGTCAGACACCTCGGTCAGGGGGGCGCGTCAGACCGTTACGAGGACCGGTTCGCCCAGGTTCAGCATCAAGCGATTCGCCCACGCAAAGATCGCGTCCGAATGCAGCAGGTCCAGAATCTCGCCGTCGTTCAGACCCACATCCTTCAGCGCCTGGATGCTGTCCGCATTCACCTCGGCCTGCGCCTCGGTGATCTGGATCGAGAACTTGCCGATGGCCTGCTCACGCTTGGTGGTGCCCGCCGTGCGCGGATCCTCGAATACCTGTGCGATCACGTCATTGCGCTTGGCCAGTTGCTCGAACCGCTGCGCATGCACGGACGCGCAGTACACGCAGCCGTTCACGCGCGACACGACGGTGGCGCCCAGTTCGCGCTCGGCGCGCGACATGCCGCCCGGTGCGTACATGATGGCGTTGAAGGCCGTGGAGCGCTGGCGCAGGATTTCGGGCTGGTGGACCAGGAACAGGTAGTAGTCCGAGACCTTGGCCTTGGGGTGGCTTTCTTCCAGGACGGCGATCTGTTCGGGCGTGGCGGTGTCGACGTTCACCACATCCAGCCAGGCCTTCCATTCCAGGACTTCGTTGGTGAAGCCGTGGGCCTTGATGACGGCGCCGGGCTCGGTGTTGCCCGGGTTGATCACGGCGGTCGCGTCGTCGGCGGCGGCACCGGAACGCTGTCCTTCAGCCGCCTTTATCGCTGCCAGCCCCGCCACCAGGCGCGTCTGGTACGACAGGAAGGCGATGAGTTGCGACAGGGTGACCACGGCGGGCGTGGAGACGCCGGCGGCGGGCAACGTCTTCAGCGCGGCTTCGTCGCCTTCGACCGGGTTTTCGATCAGCTTGCGCGTGTATTCCAGCACGGCGGCCAGTTGCGGGTTGGCGGCGTCAGTCGGCTTGCCCGATTCCGCGACGGCGATGTCCGCCGCCGCAACGCCAGCTTCCACCGCGCGGGCGCGGTAATGCGCCGCCAGCAGCGGCGACGGGGTGATGCGCGTGGCATACAGCCCCACCAGCAGGCGGTCGGCCAGCGACAGGCCGGGCAGGGCCGGATCAAACAGGGCGTCGTAGCTGCCTTGCGTGGCGGCGGCGACCTTGTCGCGTTTGTGGCGCACGTCGAAAGTGGGGTTGCCGGGCGCAAGGCCCACGAGCTGGTCGACGACGTCCTTGCTGATGTCGTAGACGATGGGTTGTTGTGCCATTGAGGAGGTCTCCTTGAATGTCATTGGGCGGGCGCTGCCGCCGCGCCCTTGGCCTTTACCGCGGCGTCCAGGAACGTCTTCACGCCTTCCCAGGATTCCTGGTCGGCGCGGGCGTTGTCCTTGGGATTGCCGCCGCTGGTGCTGATCTTTCCGGACACCGGATGGGCGTAGACGAGCTGCGTGGTGGGCACGTAGGGGAACAGGATGGAGTGTCCGCCGTTCTCGTAATCCAGCCACTGCACCGGATACGGGTGCTGCACCTCTACCAGCTTGTCCTGCACCATCTTCGAGTACAGGCTGGACGGCCACGAGCCGTCGTCGGTGCCGGACAGCAGCATGACCGGGCCTTCGATGTCTTCCACGCGGATGCGGGCGCGGGCGACGGCGTCGGGGTCTTGCAGGGCGGTCAGGATGGCCCTTTCGTGGCGATGGGGCGCGGGGCCTTCATCGAACGGGGCCCAGGTGGCCGTGCGGTTGGTTTCCCAGACGTGGGGGATGGGCTTGCCGCCCAGCAGCCACGTGGGGCCTTCGCGGCCGATCTTGGGGTCGCAGGCGTTCTGGCCGCTGTGGACGACGGCGCCGGGCACGTAGGCGACGACGGCCGACACTTCCTTGGGGAAGGTGGCGCCCAGCAGCAGCACCAGTTCGCCGCCGCGCGACTGGCCGCTGATGGCGACGAAGTCGTGTTTGGGCTGGACCTTCTTGCGCAGCCAGCGCAGGCCGGTCTGGAAGTACTCCAGCGGGGTGTTGGAAATGTAGTCCGACAGGCCCGGCGCCTTGAAGTACGCCAGCGCAAAGGCGGCGTAGCCGCGCGAGGCGTACAGGGCGGCGCGCGGTTCGTTGATGCCGCCGCCAGAGCCGTTGAGGATCATGACGGCGGGATGCGATCCCGGGGCGCTGCCGGCGGGCAGGTACAGGGTGCCGACCAGGCCCTCCTCGCGGACTTCAACGCGCGTGACGCCGTCGGCCGCCAGGCGCTGCGTGAAGCGGGCGCGCGCCTCGGCGCCCGCCACGCGCGCCACCACGTCGGTGACCAGGGCATCGGTCACCGGCTGGTTGAAGTATTCGCGGCTCTTGCCGTCCTCGGGGGACTGCGACCAGACCAGGCCCATCGGGGACAGGCCGGCGTAGTCGCCCGATACGGGCGCGTCGCGGGTCAGGTCGACGACGCCGTCTTCGCCTGCCGTGTAGGTGGCCTGGGCTTGCCAGAGCACGCCGTTGCGGCGGGTGAGGGCGGTGATGTCGACGGTCGCGCCGGGCGCGACGTGTTCGACGCGGATCTGGCGCGGGACGTCGATCAGGGCGTCCGCGGGGGCGATGGTCAGGGTCGGCGCCATGGCTTACTTGTCCGAGACCTTGGTGACCATCATGGCGGCCGTGCGGTCGCTGGTCATCGGGGTGACCTTCAGGCCCTTCTTGGTGGCCCAGATGTTCTTGTAGTGGAACAGCGGGATGATGCCGACGTCGTCGGACACGATCTTGACGGAGTCACGCAGGATGGCTTCACGCTTGGCGACGTCGAATTCCGAGGTGGATTGCTCCAGCGCGGTGTCGACCTTGGGGTTGCTGTAGCGGCCCCAGTTGGACGCGCCCAGGCCCTTCTTGGCGTCGGCGGTGGCCAGGATGTTGACGAGCGCGTAGCTGCCTTCGCCCGTGCCATTGCCCCACGCCAGCATGCTGACGGCGAATTCGTTCTTGTTGGCGCGGCCCGAATACACGGCCCACGGCACGACTTCCACTTGCGTCTTCACGCCCACGCGGGTCCAGAACTGCGCGACCGCCTGGGCCGTTTCCGGGCCTTGCGGGTAGCGGTCGTTGGGCACGTGCATGGTCAGCTTGAAGCCGTCGGGAAAGCCCGCTTCGGCCAGCAGCTTCTTGGCTTGCGCGACGTCGTTGGGGATGTCCTTGACGTCGGGGTTGTAGCCGAAGGTGCCCTTGGGCATCCACTGGTTGGCTTCGGTGGCGGCGCCTTGCAGGATGCGGTCGGCGATGGCCTTGCGGTTGATGGCCAGGTTCAGGGCCTGGCGCACGCGCACGTCCAGGAGCGGGTTCTTGTCCAGCGGCTTGCCGTTGTTGTCGGTGATGTACTGGTTGGGCGCGGGGTTGAAGCTGGGTTGCAGCAGCATGACGCGCAGGCCGTCGTACGGGTAGACCGAGATGTTGGAGGCCTTTTGCAGCTTGGCCAGGTCGGACACCGAGACCTTGTCGATCACGTCCACGTCGCCCGCCAGGAGCGCGGCGGTGCGGGCGGCGGCGTTGTTGATGTAGCGGTAGTTGACCTTGTCCCAGATCTGCTTGTCGCCCCAGTAGGCGTCGTTGCGTTCCATCAGGACGCGGTCGCCGGGGGTGTAGGAGACGAACTTGTAGGGGCCGGTGCCGACCATCGCCTTGCCCGAGTTGTAGTCTTCGGTGAAGGACTTTTCGCCGACGTGCTTGCTGACGACGTGGACGGACGCCAGGTTCAGGGGCAGGTCGGGGTTGGGCGCCTTGGTTTTGACGATGAGGGTCAGCGGGTCCTTGGCGGTCATCGTGTCGATGGTGCGCAGGTAGCCGGCGTAGGTGGCGACGCTGCCCGGCACGGCGCGGGCGCGGGTGTAGGAGTAGATCAGGTCGTCGGCGGTGAACGGGGTGCCGTCCTGCCACTTGACGCCTTCACGCAGCTTGAATTCCCAGGTGGTGTTGTCCAGCGGCTTCCAGCTCACGGCCAGGCCCGGCTGCAGCTTGTTCCACTTGTTTTCGATCAGCAGGTCCCAGAAGTGCAGCGCCACCGAGCGGTCGCCGGCGTGGTTGTTCAACTGCGGGTCCAGCGACGACAACGGGTCGGCGAAGCCGATCGACAGGTTGTCGGCGGAGGCGGCGGCCGAGGCGCCCAGGATGGCGGCGGTCAGGGTCGAGAGAATCAGGCGTTTCATTGTCCGGGGTCCTTGGTATAGGGGGGAACGGTGTGGGTCCAGCGGCCGCGGCGGTGGGGCCGCGGCCATTGATCGTCAGGCCATGTCGTTCAGGTGACAGGCGCTCAGGTGGTTGATGGCAATTCCCTTGAGCGTGGGAACTTCGGTCTTGCAGCGCGGCATCGCATGCGGACATCGCGGATGGAAATGGCAGCCGCCGGGCGGGTTGAGCGGACTGGGAATCTCGCCCTTGATCGCGGTGAAGGTCTTGTGGCGCGATTTCAGGGTGGGGATCTCGGCCAGCAGCGCCTGCGTGTACGGGTGGTTGGGACGGCGGAAGACGTCTTCCACGGTCGCAGTCTCTACGACGCGGCCCAGGTACATGATGACGACGCGGTCGGACAGGTGTTCGACCACGCCCAGGTCATGGCTGATGAAGAGGTAGGTCAGGTTGAGTTCTTCGCGCAGGTCCATGAACAGGTTCAGGATCTGCGCCTGGATCGACACGTCCAGCGCGGCCACGGCCTCGTCGCAGACCAGCATGGACGGCTGCACGGCCAGCGCGCGGGCGATGCCGATGCGCTGGCGCTGGCCGCCGCTGAACTGGTGCGGGTAGCGTTGGCGCAGGGCGGGGTCCAGGCCGGCGCGTTCCAGTTGCGCGCTGACGTAGTCGTCGAAGTCGCCGTTGCCGACCAGGCCGTGGATGCGGGCCGCTTCGCCCACGATCTCGTCCACGCGCAGACGCGGGTTGAGACTGGCGTAGGGGTCCTGGAAGATCATCTGCACTTTCAGGCGCGCGGCGTGGGCCTCGGCGGCATTCATGTCGGCGGGGCGCACGCCGTTGACGCGCACCTCGCCGCCCGACGGCGTGAGCAGGCCCGCGGCGATGCGGCCCAGCGTGGACTTGCCGCAGCCGGATTCGCCGACCAGGCCGACGACTTCGCCGGGATTCACGATGAGGTCCACGTGGTCCACCGCGCGCGTGATCGCGGGCGGCTTGGACAGGCCCAGCGACTGCATGGCGCGGCCGGCGGCGCCGATCTTGCGTTCGCCGAAACGCTTGCTGACCTGGCGCAGGTCGATCAGCGGGGTGGGGGCGTGGGCGGTCGCGCTCATGCCGCCACCTCGCGGTGGATCTGGATGGAAGGATGGAAGCAGCGCACGTTGTGTTCGGGTAGGGCTTGGGTGATGCCGGGTTGCTGGCCGCAGGCGGCGGTGGCGCGCGCGCAGCGCGCCGCGAACGCACAGCCGGCCGGCAGGTGCAGCAGGTTCGGTGTCATGCCGGGAATCTGGCGCAGGCGCTGGCCGCGCGCGTTGTTGCTGGGCAGGCTGTCGATCAGCCCCACCGTGTACGGGTGTTGCGGCCGGTCCAGCACGTCGTCGACCTTGCCGTGTTCGACGATGCGCCCGGCGTACATGACGGCCACGTCGTCAGCCAGGCCAGCGACGACGGACAGGTCGTGCGTGATCCAGATGAGGCTGGTGCCGTGTTGCTGCGCGAGCTTCTGCACTTCGGACAGGATCTGCGCCTGGATGGTGACGTCCAGCGCGGTGGTCGGCTCGTCGGCGATGATGAGGTCCGGGCGGTGCAGCATGGCAATCGCGATGGCCACGCGCTGGCGCATGCCGCCGGACAGTTGATGCGGATAGGCCCGCAGGCGCTCCTCCGGACTGGGAATGCCCATCATGCCCAGCGTGTCGCGCGCCAGGATGCGGGCCTGCTCTTTGCTCATCTTGTTGTGGGCGCGCACCGTCTCGATCATCTGCACGTCCACCCGCAGCACGGGATTCAGCGTCATCATCGGATCCTGGAAGATCATGGCGATGCGGTTGCCCTGCAGGCGGCGCAGTTCGCGCGGGGGCAGCTTGGTCAGGTCGCGGCCCTGGAACAGGACTTCGCCGCCGACGATGCGGCCCGGCGCGTCGACCAGACCCATGATGGAAAAGCCCGTCACGGACTTGCCCGAGCCGGACTCGCCGACCAGGCCCAGGATCTTGCCGCGTTCCAGCGTAAAGGAGACGCCGTCCACGGCGGGCAGCACGCCCGCGCGGGTATGGAAGTGGGTGCGCAGGTCGCGCACTTCAAGCGTGGCCGGCGCGCCAGCCGGGGCGGAGCGGTCGGTCATTTGTGGGTCCTCGGGTTCAGCACGTCGCGCAGGCGGTCGCCCACCAGGTTGATCGCCACGATGGTGATCAGCAGCGCGATGCCGGGGTAAAAGCTGATCCAGTATTCGCCGGACAGCATGTATTGGAAGCCGTTGGAGATCAGCAGACCCAGCGACGGTTCGGTCACGGGCACGCCCAGGCCCAGGAAGCTCAGCGTGGCTTCCAGCGTGATGGCGCGCGCGATCTGCAAGGTGCCGATGACGATCAGCGGCGGCAGGCAGTTGGGCAGGATGTGCTTGAGCATGATCCGCCAGTTGGGGATGTCCAGGCAGCGGGCGGCTTCGACGTATTCGCGGCGGCGCTCGACCAGGGCCTGGCCGCGCGCGGTGCGGGCGTAATAGGCCCATTCCAGGATCACCAGCGTCAGCACCACGTTGCCCACGCCCTTGCCCAGATAGGCCAGGATCATCATGGCCACCAGGATCGACGGGAACGACAGGATCAGGTCCACCAGGCGCATGATGAAGGCGTCGACCTTGCCGCCGGCGTAGGCGGCCAGGAGGCCCAGCAGCGTGCCGATGACGCCGGCGATCAGCGCCGAGCCCACGCCCACCATCAGGCTGATGCGCAGGCCATACAGGATGCCCGACAGCAGGTCGCGGCCCTGGCCGTCGGTGCCCAGCCAGTAGTGGAAGGTCTCCAGGCCGTTCATGGTGCCGGGCGGCAGGCGCGAATCCAGCACGTCGATCTGCAGCAGGTCATAGGGGTTCTGCGGCGAGATCCAGGGCGCCAGCACGGCGGCCAGGATCAGCAGCGTCGCCACCACCAGGCCCAGCACGGCCGTCTTGGACGACAGGAACTCGGCCAGGTTGCGGCGCCATGGCGACTCGCGGCGCAGGACGGGCGCCTGCGCGGTTTGGGATACGGAACTCATGCCGTGGCCTCCAGCCGCACCCGGGGGTCCAGCACTTTGTACAGAATGTCGACGATCAGGTTCAGCGTCACGAACAGGCACACCACCACGATCAGATAGGCCACGATCACCGGGCGGTCCAGCGCGTTCAGGCTGTCCAGGATCAGCTTGCCGGCGCCGGGCCAGGCAAAGATGCTTTCGGTGATGACGGCGAACGCGATGGTCGAGCCCAGCTCCAGGCCCAGCACCGTCACCAGCGGGATCATGGTGTTGCGCAGCACGTGCACACAGACCACGCGGAAAGGCGACAGGCCCTTGGCGCGCGCGAATTTCACGAAGTCCAGCGGCATCACGTCGCGCACGCCGGCGCGGGTCAGGCGGATCACCAGCGAGATCTTGAAGAGCGACAGGTTGAACGCCGGCAGGATCAGGTGGCGCCAGCCGTCGGCCGTCAGCCACGACCACTGGAAGCCCAGGAACTCGACCGTCTGGCCGCGGCCGCTGGCCGGCAGCCAGCCCAGCGACACGCTGAACGCCATGATCAGCATCAGCGCGACCCAGAAGGTGGGCAGCGAGAAGCCGACGATGCTGCCCGCCATGATCGTCTTGGACACGCGGCTGTCGGGATACAGGCCGGCGAAAAGGCCCAGCGGCAGGCCGATGATGACGGCGAAGGACAGCGCGGTGATGGCCAGTTCAAGCGTGGCCGGCAGGCGCTGGATCACCAGCTCGATCGCGGGGATGTTGTAGACGAAGCTGTTGCCCAGGTTGCCGTGCAGCGCCCCGTTCAGGAAGGCCAGGTACTGTTGCCACAGGGGCTTGTCCAGGCCAAGTTCGGCGATGATGCGCGCGCGGTCCACCTGGTCCACGTCCTGGCCGATCAGGATGTCCACGGGGTTGCCGATGGCGTGCAGCCCCACGAAGACGATCAGCGTCATCAGGAACACGACCACGGCGGCCTGCGCCACGCGGCGTAGCAGCCATGCGGTCATTGCGCGGTCTCCGCCTGCGCGGCCGGGGCGGGGGCCGGGGTCCACTCGTCGCCGAACACCTCGGGCTCGGAGAACGCTTCCATGTTGGCGTAGTGCGTGGCGACGTCTTCGCGGTAGAGGAGGCCGGCAATGCCTTGCGCCAGGCGCTTGGCGCCTTCGCTGATGGCGGGGATGTCGCCCGAGATGGTGCCTTGCGTCAGCGCGGCGGGGTACGAGAAGCAATGCACCCGATCCAGGCCGGGGCAGGCGCCGGGGACCTTTTCCTGCAGTTCGAAGACCGCGCCCAGGTCGGGCGAGTCATGCAGTTCCTGGTCTTCCTCGCCGGGGGGCGGGGTGTAGCGGTCGCCCCAGGCGCGCACGTGCGGGGCCAGCGGCGCGAATTCCGGGCGCACGGTCCAGTCGATGCGAAAGCCCGTGGAGAAGATCAGGAAGTCCAGCACGAACACGCCTTTGGGCGTGGTGACGTGGATCTCGTCATCGATCAGCGCCAGGTCCTGCACGCCGCAGCCCAGGTTGAAGAAGGCGTTCGGATGGCGCGATACGCGCAGCGTGCTGCCGCGCGGGGGCGGCACTTGCGCGGCGTTGATGTAGTGGCGGATCTTCCACTTCCATTCGTCGGGTAGCGTCAGGTGGCCGTGGGTCAAGCCGGGGTTGCCGGCGCCCTTGCCTTTGTTGATGCGGGGAATGTCGTTGCGGCGGATCAAGAGGTCCACGCTGGCGGCGCCGGCTTCAAGCGCGGTCGCGGCGCTGTCCATGGCGGATGCGCCCGCGCCCACGACGCCCACGCGTTTGCCGGCCAGGGTGTTGTAGTCCATCACGTCGGAGGAGTGCGCCCAGCGGTCGCGCGGCAGTTTCTTCGCAAAGTCGGGCACGTACGCGCCGCCCAGGCCGTCGCGGCCCGTGGCCAGCACGACGCGGCGGGCCAGCACCGTGCTGCGTCCGGCGGGCGATTCGATGTCCAGCGCGACCAGGCTGTCGGCGCGCGGCTGCACCGACAGGATGCGGTGTTCGTTGCGCACGTCCAGCGCCAGCACGCGGCGGTACCAGCGCAGGTAGTCCATCCATTGCAGGCGCGGGATCTTGTCCAGCGCTTCCCAGGCGTCCAGCCCGAATTGCGCTTCGAACCACGCGCGGAACGTCAGGGCGGGCAGGCCCAGCGCGGGGCCGGTCAACTGCTTGGGCGAGCGCAGCGTTTCCATGCGGGCGGTGGTGGCCCAGGGGCCTTCATAACCTTCGGGCGCCTGGTCGAAGATCGGCGCATCGATGCCCAGGTGCTTGAGCGACGCGGCGGCCGCAAGACCCGCCATGCCGCCGCCGATGATGGCCACGTCCAGCACCTGATTCCCGTCGACCAGACGGGGCGTCACCCAGTTCTTGGCGGGCAGTTCCAGCCAGGACAGGTCTTGCCGAAGGCGCGCCTCCAGGGCGGGCAGGCCTTGCGGCGGGGTGGCGAGGGGAAGATTCATAGTGCGGGTGTTTCCATGACAGGGGCGTCATCGCCGTAGATCGACTGCAACAGCGCCGAATGCTCGGAGGCATCGTGCAGCACGAAGCCCGGCAGCAGCGCGGCGGCGGCGTCGGCCAGCGCGTCCGCCATGGCCTGGCAGGCCGGCGTCAGCGTTTGCGACTGGGGGGTGATGACCCCGAAAAAGAAGGGGATGTCCAGGTCGATGGGCCGGATCGCCACGCCCGTCATGGGCGAGCCGTAGGCGGTCACGGGTTCCAGCACCGACACGCCCAGGCCGGCGCGTACCGCGGCCAGGGCGTTGATGGACGAATTGGTTTCGATGGTGCCCAGGGCCCGCCCGTTCTGCGCCAGCGCGGCGTCCAGGCGGCGGCGCAGGCGATAGGGGTTGGCCATGGTGATGAGGCGGCGTCCGGCCAGGGCCGACACCGGCACGACGGACTGTTGCGCGACCGGATCATCGTCGGGCAGGGCGACCACGCAGGGGGCCTGCCCGATCCAATGCACCGTCAGGCCGCGATGCTCCAGCGGCAGGCTGGTCGCGCCCAGTTGGGCGGCGCCTGACAGCACGGCGTGCACCACGCGTTCGGGCGATGCGCTGCGCAATTGGATGCGCGCGGCGCCGACCCGGTCTTCGATGCGTTTGAGCGCGGCCGGCGCCAGTCCCGCCGCCAGGGCGGAGGTGGCGGCCACCAGAAGCGGCTGGGCATGGCCGCGCGCAATTTCTTCCGCGCGGCTGCGGATCTGCTGCAGGCTGGCCAGCGCGCGTTCAACGTCGTCATACAGCAGAAAGCCCTGCTCGGTGGGCGTCACGCGGGGACCGCTGCGCGCAAACAGGGGGTAGCCGATCTCGGCCTCCAGCTCTTGCAGCAAACGGCTGATCGCGGGCTGGGAGCGTCCAAGCAGCCGTCCCGCGGCGGTGACGCTGCCCGTGGACATGACGGCCGCAAAGGCCTCGAGTTGACGAAGTTCCATGGGTGTTGATTTATGCCAAGGACGAATTCTGGCGGCTCAAGTATGCGCTTTGCAAATAATTAAAGCGCATAAGCAAATTCCCTAATGGGGTTTACCTTAGGGAAGTTCATAACGCCGAGTTATTTCAGGCGGCTGGCCGGCACCGTGGGCGCCGGCGCGCTGTGGCGGGCTACCCCGGGCGCGTGGCGCAGACCCAGTACTGGCCGCCGAGCGGCAGCCAGCCCAGGTGCTTTTCCATCCACATGAGGGCCGACAGTTTCGGTGGAATGAAAAGGCAGTACGCCAAGGCGGTCAGGTCCAGGTCCGCCTTCCGGATCAGGGACTTAAGCTCGGCGGGCTTGAGCAGGACGGCGTCGGAGTCGTAGATGCAGTTATTCACGATGCGCCGCGTCACCGGGTTGTAGGGGTTGTGCTCGAAGACGTAGACCGACCCGCCCGGTTTCAGGCGCCTTGCCAGACTGTTGGTGGCGGCCTGCCGTTCGGCCGGGGGGATGTGGTGATAGACGCTGGCAACGAAGATCAAGTCGTAGCCTTCGCCTTCGTACGAACCGTCTTCCAGGAAGAAGGTGTTGTCCGGGTGCTCCTGGCGCGCCATGTCCAGGCTGGCGGGCGACACGTCCGAGCCTTCGATGACGGCGTCCGGAAAATACTGCTTCAGGAAGGGGATGTTGCGGCCGATGCCGCACCCGTATTCCAGGATGCGGGCCGGCGGCGCCGGGATGGCCTTGTGGACCAGTTCGACCTTGTATCGGGCGAAGTACGCGTCGTTTTCCGAAAAGAAGCCGACGCTTTCGCGCAGAAGCTTGTTGTAATTTTCGGTGTGCTCATCGAAATCAACCTTCCCGCTCATCGCCTGGCGCTCCTTTCGAGGACCTGAAAATGCTACAGCCTCGCCGGGACCCCAGGAATGGGAGTTGTCCCAGGGGGCGGGCTATTTCCCCATCAGCATCGCGCGGCCTTTGGCGGTCAGCACCACCACAGCCTCCCCGCGCACGGGGCTTTCTTCCTGGGTCATGTCGATGAGCCCGTTGGCGGTGGCGTCCTCCCAGGCCGACAATCGCGGGCAATTGGTGCGCCACGCCTCCATGGTTTCGGAATAGGTGCGAGGCCGCGCCGCGATCCACAGCAGGAACTGCACCAGGTTGCCCATCTGGGACGCGCCGGGCTCGATTTCTGTGTTCGGGGCTATCGCTGGGGCTGTCGCTGGGTCTACATCCGGGTCTACGTTTGGAACGTCAGGCATGGGGCGCCTCCAGGAAAGGGCCAAGAATGCGTCTTGACGATACTCCTGGATATGCGCGCAAGCCAGTTCTTGCCGCCGGGCCATCGCCGGGATCTGCCCCGGCCCGCGCGGGGCCGCCGGGATACGGGAAAGCTAGCGCGGCACCATCCCCTTGCGCAGCTTGTCCGGTGATTCCATCAGCGAGGCCGTCATGTCGTCGCGTTCAAGCACGCAGGGCTCGGTGCGCAGGTCTTTCATGAATTCGTCGTAGAGTTCGCCCGTGATTCCCGCCGGGCGCTTGAAGTCGCCGGATAGTTGATAGGCGCGCAGCAGCACCGACCGCAGCCGCTTGACCTCCCAGAGCAGGGAGATGACGTCGGTGTTCCAGGGCTGACGTTCGCGGATGAGGCGCAGGTCGGCGTGAGAGAGGGGGGCTTTGAACGGCATGACGGAAAATACTGTTTATATATCCAGTATAGTCCGCCTAAAACGGTGACGTGTCATCAGGGGTTTCGTCAGCTTGCGCCCACCGGTGTCGTGCCCCCTCTCGCGTGGCGGCCGTCGCCTGCAATACGCCTACACCACCCGCGTCTGCACCTGGCCTTCGCGGAACCACCCGTCCAGGTTCGCGCGCATCAGGTCCGCCATCGCGCGCCGCGTTTCGTGCGTGCCGCTGGCGATGTGCGGCAGCATCACCACATTGTCCATGCCATTCAATTCAGGGGGCGTCGCGGGTTCATGCTCGAAGACGTCCAGGCCTGCGCCGGCAATGCGCCTTTGCTGCAGCGCGGCCACCAGCGCCGCTTCGTCCACCACCGTGCCGCGGGCGATATTGATCAGCCAGCCGTCGGGGCCCAGCGCGTCCAGCACCTGCGCATTCACCATGTGCCGCGTCGCGCCGCCGCCCGGTACGGCCAGGACCAGGTAATCGCATTGCGACGCCAGCTCCACGATGTCCGGGCAATAGCGGTAGGACGCGGGCGCATCGGGGCGCGGCTTGCGGTTGGTGTACAGGATTTCCATGTCGAACGCCTGTGCGCGCCGGGCGATCTGCAGCCCGATGTTGCCCAGGCCGACGATGCCGCAGCGCTTGCTGCTCATGCGCGACCCAAGGCCGAATCCCTCGGCGGGCCAGCGGCCGGCGCGCACGAAGCGGTCGGCTTCGGCTATGCGGCGCGAGACCGCCAGCATCAGCGCCAGCGCGGTGTCCGCGACGCAGGCGTCCAGCACGCCCGGGGTATTGGTGACCACGACATCGCGGGCCTTGGCGGCCGCGATGTCGATGGTGTCGTAACCCACGCCGAAGCTGAAAATGCCTTCCAGCGCGGGCAGGGCGTCGATCAGTTCCTTCTTTGCGCCGAAGCGGCCGCTGGTGGCGATGCCGCGAATGGCGGCGCCATGTTCGCGCAGCAGCGCCGCGGTGTCGTCGGCTTCCCAGAGCCGGTGGACGCGGTAGCGGGATTCCAGGTCGGCCGTCAGTTCGGGCAGCAAGGGACCGACCATCAGCAGGTCGGCGGCGAAGGCGGGTAGGGATGCGGTCATGGATACGGCTTATAGGGGGTAAGAGGAGGCCCGCCGAGGCGGGCCGGACAGCGAGGTCAGTTGGTCTGGATGTTACGGGACTTGATGATCTGCCCATAGCGTTCGCGCTCGCGGGCCGCCAGATCCTGCAGTTCCTTCGGCGTGGAGCCATGCGCGACCGCGCCCTGCGATTCGAGCTTGGCCTTGACCGCGGGGTCGGCAGCCACCTCGCGGATCGCCTCGGAAAGCTTGTCGATCACCGCTTGCGGCGTGCCGGCGGGCGCCAGCACCGCCGTCCACGAGCCGCTTTGCGCGTTCTTGACGCCTGCTTCGTCGATCGTGGGGACGTCCGGCATGGCGGGCGAGCGGGTGGCGCCCGTGACCGCCAGCGCGCGCAGCTTGCCGGCCGTCACGTAGGGCATGGTTTCCAGGACCGACGCGAACAGCATGTCGACGCGGCCGGCCATCAGGTCGGTCATCGCCGGGCCGCCGCCCTTGTAAGGCACGTGCACCAGATCCACGCCGGTGGCCTGTTGGAAGATCTCGCCGGACAGGTGCGGCGCGCCGCCGGTGCCCGAGCTGGCAAAGGTGTGCTTGCCCGGCTGGGACTTGGTCAGCGAGACCAGTTCCGCAACGTTCTTGGCCGGCAGGCTGGCGGGCACCACCAGCACGAACGGCAGGTCCGAGAACAGCGACACGGGCGCAAACGCCTTGACCGGGTCGGAATGCAGCTTGTAGATCCAGGGGTTGATCGCCAGCATCCCGGAGTTGGCGAACAGCAGCGTGTAGCCATCGGGCTGGGAGCGGGCGACCAGGTCGGCGGCGATCTGG